>CAWJMY010000002.1:0-2123603 GCA_963844155.1 uncultured Solirubrobacteraceae bacterium | reverse complement strand
CGGACGCAGTACTTCGTGACCTGCGTGTCGAAGCGCTTGCTGCCCGTCGAGTAGCGCCCAGTAGTCGGACGGCATGAGAGAAACTAAACCTAGGTTGTCAGGCAAATGACAAGCCGATAGGTTCACCGAACCGCCTGCCAGCGGCTCTCGGTCAGGCCGAGGAAACGAACGACAGAAGGGCCACCATGTGTAGATTCACTCTCGGTCTTGCGGTTGCGGTCGCAGCGTCGACGAGCCTCGGCGTAGGACTGGCTTGAGCCGCCCCGGCACCCAGAGCAGCTGTCCTTGAACTTCTACGAATCACCGAACGACGGCGCCGCCGGACCGGTCCTCACGACGTCTCCGCTGAAGGCTGGTGCTGTGTACGCCATCACGGTGAGCGGGACTGTCAGCGCCTACGCCGCGAGTCTGTGGACCGCGACCCCAGCCGGGTTGTACGCGTGCGGGCCCGTGGAACCGCAGCCTGCAACACCGTCGCCCGGCGTGCCCAACGGCAAGGTCCATGCGGACGCCGAGATGTTGTTCGGATCAATCCTGAAGTTCCGTTGCGAGGATTTCTCGCCGCCGTTCCCGCGGCACTACACGAACTTCCAGATGAACACAGGCACCGGCTGGGCGCATCTCGACCCGGTCGGCGGCACGCCGACCTCGATCGCTCCAGGCCACAGCTACACGTACCTCGTGACCGGCAATGGCGTGCCGGTCGGCTTCCGTCAGTTGGACTCGAGCACCACCGACAACTACGGCATCTACACCATCACGGTCGGTGGCGGCGAGACCTGCAAGAAGGACGGCTGGCGCGCCTACGGCGTGTTCGCCAACCAAGGCGACTGCGTCAGCTACTTCGCCACCGACGGACGCAACGGTCCCAAGTCGACGACGTCGACGGAGCCGCCGACGGACTTCTGACACGCAAGCGTCGTCCCGCGACTCGATGTCGCGGGACGACGCCGTTGCGGAGTCCCTGTCGCGCGGGAAAGACCGTAGGCACAGCGCAGGGGTGACTAGGCCGCCTCAGCTCAGCGGCGTCTTGCTCCCCTTGCCCGCCTCGATGTGCGCGACGAGGCGCTCGGCCACCGGGCCGGGCTCCTCCTTGCCGTCGGGCGCGAGGTCCGTGTGGACCCAGCCCGGGTCGAAGCCGAAGACCGCGACGCCCTTGCCGCCGACCTCCTGGCGCAGCGTGTTCGTCAGCGACTCGAGCGCGGCCTTCGAGCTCGCGTAGGGCCCCATGCCGCGTCGCCCGGGGGAGACCGCGGGCGCGACGAGGTTCACCACGACGCCCTCGCCGCGCTCGGCCATCCCGGCAGCCAGCCGGCCGGCCAGGACGTACGGGGAGAGCGCGTTGACCTGGAAGGAGCGGTCGAGCTCCTCGAGGTCGACGTGGGTGACGAGCTGGTCGACCCGGGTGCCCGCGTTGTTGACGAGCACGTCGACGCGGCCGTGCTGCTGCTCGACCTCCTCGGCGAGGGCGAGCGCGTTGGCGGGGTCGGAGAGGTCGAAGGCGTGCGTCGACGCCGCGCCGAGGTCGCCGAGGCGCTCGTCGGAGGTCGCCGCGACGGCGACCTTCGCGCCCTTGGCGATGAGCGCCTCGGCGGTCGCGCGGCCGATGCCGCGGGATGCGCCGGTGACGAGGACGACCTTGTCGGTGAGCTCCATGGACGGGGTACGTGCCCGATCGCGCCTGATCTCAAGACACCGCCCGCGCGCCCCGTTATGGTCCGGCCATGGCGACCCGGACCGACGTGACGTTCACCTCCGACGGGGAGCGGTGCGCCGCCTACCTGTACAAGCCGGAAGGCGGACTCGACCCGGCGATCGCCCTCCCCGTGCGTCGTCATGGCGCACGGCTTCTCGGCCACGCGGGACGACGGCCTGCCGGCCTACGCGACGGCCTTCGCCGACGCCGGCTTCGCGGTGCTCGTCTTCGACTACCGCCACTTCGGCTCCTCGACCGGCGAGCCCCGCCAGCTCCTGGACATCGGGCGCCAGCAGGCCGACTACCGCGCCGCCGTCGCCCACGTGCGCGGTCTCCCGGGGATCGATGCCGATCGCATCGCCCTCTGGGGGTCGAGCTTCTCCGGCGGCCACGTGCTCACCGTCGCCGCCGGCGATCCCCGGATCGCAGCGGTCGTCGCCCAGGCGCCGTACGTCGACTCCATCCCCGTGCTGAAGATCGTCCCGCCGAAGAACATCCTGCGCGGCGCGCTCGAAGGGGCCTACGACCTCGTCGGGTCGCTCCTGGGTCGGCCGCCGTACTACATGCCGGCGGTGGCGCAGCCCGGGGGCTACGCCGTCATGACGCAGCCCCAGGCCGTCCCGGGCTTCGAGGCCATCGCCCCGCACGGCTCGCGCTGGGAGAACAAGGTCGCGGCGCGGATCATGCTCGCGCTGACCTTCTACCGCCCCTGCCGCCACGCGGCCGAGCTGCGCATGCCGCTCCTGGTCAGCGTCTGCGAGAACGACCAGATCACGCCGCCCGGACCGGCTGCCGCGGTCGCGGAGCGCGCGCCGCGCGGGGAGCTCGTCCGCTACCCCTACGGCCACTTCGACATCTACGGGGACCCGCAGCCCAAGGCTCGACCAGGTCGCCTTCCTCTCGCGTCACCTCCAGCCCGCGCTCCGGGGAGCTCCTGAGCGCCGAGGGGATGGGCGGCCCCGCGCACTCCGTGCGCCACGTCGACGGTGCGCCCGTGGTGACGGACGGCCCGTACCTGGAGGTCAAGGAGCACGTCGGCTCCTTCTCCCTCCTCGACGTCGCCGACGAGGATCGCGCCGTCGAGGTCGTCCGCAGCTACCCCGGGCATCGCGTTCGGCGGCGGCGTCGAGATCTGGCCGCTCATGGAGCACGGCGCCGGCGACGCGTGAGCGCACCGACGCGCGTCGAGGACCTCTTGCGCACGCTCGGCGCCCCGGGTCCTCGGCACGCTCGTGCGGCGCTACGGCCGCTTCGCCGCCTGCGAGGACGCCGTGCAGGAGGCGCTCGTGGCCGCTGCGGCGCAGTGGGGCCGCGACGGCGTGCCCGAGCACCCGCGCGGCTGGTTGATCACGGTCGCCTCGCGGCGCCTGGTCGACGAGCTCCGTGCGGACGCGGCACGGCGCAGGCGTGAGGCAGCGCGTCGCGGCCGAGCGCCGGACCGAGCGCTCCTCACGCCGCCGACGACGCCCGAGGAGCACGACGACACGCTCACGCTGCTCTTCCTGTGCTGCCATCCCGAGCTCACCGCCGCCCTCGCAGCTCGCGCTCACCCTGCGCGCCGTCGGCGGTCTGACCACGGCCGAGATCGCCCGCGGCCTTCCTCGTCCCCGAGGCGACGGCCGCCAGCGCATCGCCCGCGCGAAGCAGCGCATCCGCGAGACGGGCGCACGCTTCGTGCTCCCGCCCGAAGAGGAGCGCGAGGAGCGGCTCCGGGTCGTGCTGCAGGTGCTCTACCTCCTCTTCAACGAGGGCTACCTCGCCGACCTCGGGGCCCGACCTGCAGCGCGCGGAGCTCAGCCGCGAGGCCATCCGCCTGACCCGTGCGCTGCGCGAGCGGCTGCCCGACCACCCGGAGGCCGCCGGGCCTGCTCGCCCTCATGCTCCTCACGGACGCGCGCCGCGCCGCGCGCACCGGCGCCGGACGGCGCCCTCGTCCCGCTCGGTCGCGTCACCTGCAGCCAGCGCCGGAGCGGGCGACCCGCTAGGGCTACCGCAGCCGCCGCGCCCAGCTGAACTCGGCGGCGCGCGCCGGCGTGAAGAGCGGCGCGACCGACACGCCGCCGTAGCTCCCGCTCGAGTGGACCATGAAGTCCTTCGACAACGCGATCCCCATGTGGACGATCCGCGGCTCGGTCGCCTTCTGCCAGAAGCGGCCGGGGCCGAAGAAGACGAGGTCGGCCGGGGCGGACGTCCTTCGCGCGGATCCGCGCGGACCTGCGGATCTCGCCGGCCTGGCCCGCCGCGGTGCGCCCGCGCACCTGCGGTCCCTCGGGGAGCCCCGCGAGCTTGAAGACGCGCCAGGCGAAGCCCGAGCAGTCGTAGCCGCCGTGGACCTGCCCGCCGAAGTAGGAGGAGCGCCGGTCGGTCTCGCCGCCCCAGATGTACGGCATGCCGACCTTCGACACCGCGATGCGCAGCGGGCGCAGCTGCTTGGCGGTGTAGGTCGGGAGCGCGAAGCGGGCGAGCGTCGTGCGCACGACGTCCACACCGACGCCCGTCGTGAGCGTCTCGGCGCGGGCGAGCGAGTAGGCGGCCTCCGCACGGGTGATCGCCTCCCACGGGTAGAGCTCGAGCTGGTCGAGGCCGTAGGGGTGGTCGTGGCGCAGGCCGAGCAGGCGCACGACGACCTCGTCGCCGAACTGCGGCGGCGGCCGCAGCCCGGCTCGGCCGGCCTCGCGCTGGACGTCGTCGGCGACGTCCGCGAGGCCGACCTGGGCGACGAGCGCCCGGTCGAAGGCGAAGACGGACAGCCGTCCCTGCGGGATCCCGCCGACCGGCGAGCCGGCCGAGGCGCTCCGCGAGCGCCGCGAAGGCGGCGCGTGCCTGCCCGCCCGCGACCGCGCGCTCCCCGTGGAAGTGGCCGTCGTCGAGGCGGGGCAGCGTGCCGGAGTCGGCGACGGCCTCCTGGTCGTCGAGGTTCCAGTTGCCGAGCGTCGTCGTCCGGGCCGTCGCCGCGCTCGGCGCCAGGAGGGCGATCAGGCTCGTCGCGAGGAGCAGCAGGCGGCGCATCCGGGCGATGGTGGCACGCCCGATCACCGAACGCGCCGGATCTGTCCGACGCGGTTCTAGACTGCGCAGCAGTGACGCTTGCCGACCGGGTGAAGTCCGACGTGACCACCGCCATGAAGGCGGGGGAGCGGGAACGGGTCGCGGCGCTCCGGCTCGTGCTCAGCGAGCTGCAGAAGGCCGCGAAGGACGGTGACGCGGACGAGCTCGCCGTGCTGCGCCGCGAGCGCAAGCGGCGCGTCGAGGCGGCCAAGGCCTTCCGCGACGGCGACCGCGCCGAGCTCGCGGCGGCCGAGGAGTCCGAGGCCGCGATCATCGCCGCCTACCTGCCTGCCGAGCTCGACGACGACGAGCTGCGCGCCATCGTGGCGCGCGCCGTCAGCGCGAGCGGTGCGACCAGCCCGAAGGACATGGGCATGGTGATGAAGACCGCGATGCCCGAGGTCGACGGACGGGCGGACGGCAAGCGGGTCCAAACCATGGCAAGGGAGCTCCTGAGCGCGTGAGAAGGCAGATCGAGGTGTCCAACGTGGTCGCGGCCGCGTTGAGCGGGGCGAACGACCAGATGCTGCGGACCCTGGAAGCCCAGGTGCCGTGCGACCTCTACCTCCGCGGGAACGTCGTCACGCTCGACGGCGACGCGGAGGACGTGGGCGCGGCGCAGGTCGTCGTCAAGGAGCTCGTGCAGCTCGTCGAGGGCGGCCACGAGCTCGAGGAGGGGACGATGCAGTCCGTCACCTCCGCGATCGACGGCGCGGTCCCGGCCACGGACGTGCTCGACGACGTCATCTGGCGCTTCCGCAACACGCGCGTGGCGCCCAAGACGGTCAACCAGAAGCGCTACACGGACGCCATCAAGCAGTCCACGGTGACCTTCGGCATCGGGCCGGCCGGCACGGGCAAGACCTTCCTGGCGGTCGCGATGGCCGCCGCGGCGCTCTCGCGCAAGGAGGTCAGCCGCATCATCCTGACCCGCCCCGCCGTCGAGGCCGGCGAGCGCCTGGGCTTCCTGCCCGGCGACCTCATGGCGAAGATCGACCCGTACCTGCGGCCGCTCTTCGACGCCATGCAGTCCATGTTCGGGGCCGAGAAGGTCACGGAGATGATGGAGAAGGGCGATCGTCGAGGTCGCGCCGCTGGCGTTCATGAGGGGTCGTGCCCAGCCCGTCGACGAGCCCGTCCTCACGCCGACCGGGTGGCAGCCGATCGGCGCTCTGCGGGTGGGTGACCTCGTGACGGGGTCCGACGGGCGCCCAACGCCCGTGCTCGGCGTGTTCCCGCAGGGCTCCCGCCCCGTGTTCGAGGTTCGAGCCCAGGACGGGGCCAGCACCCGCTGCTGCGCGGAGCACCTCTGGACCGTGCGGACACCCGACGACCGGCGTCGCGGGACGCGGCGGACCCTGCGGACGGACGAGATGGTCGGTCGCCTGCGAGCACACCACCAGCACCGGTTCGAGCTGCCGGTGGCGGCGCCCGTCGAGCGCGAGGCGCAGGACGTCCCGATGGACGCCTACGCGCTCGGCCTGCTCCTCGGGGACGGCTGCATCACCTTGAGCACCACCCCGAGCTTCGCGACGGCGGACCCCGAACTGGCGCAGGCGCTCGAGACCGCGCTGCCGGGCATCGAGCTGAAGCGGAAGAGCGAGGTCGACTACGTGCTGCGGCACCGCGACGGCCACCGAGGCGGGGTCATCGTCGCCAACCCGGTCACCGTGGCCCTTCGCGAGCTTGGGCTCGCCGGAACACGTTCAGCGACGAAGTTCGTCCCCGAGTCGTACAAGTGGAACGCGGTCGACGTGCGGCTCGCCGTCCTCCAAGGGCTCCTCGACGCCGACGGCGGTCCCGTGACGCAGGCGGGTCGCAGCTGCCGCGTGCAGTTCGGCACGAACTCGTCGCGCTTGCGGGACGACGTGGTCGAGCTCGTCCGCTCGCTCGGCGGGGTCGCGACGTGGCGAACGCGCCCCGCAGACGGCCGAGCGCCGGGCAGGGTACGTGGGCGTGACGTGCACCACCGCACCGACTCGTACGTCGTCGAGATCCGGCTGCCCGAGGGCCTCGAGCCGTTCCGCCTCGCACGGAAGGCGGCGATCTATGACCGGCATGGCGGCGGGCGGCCGATGCGCTTCGTCGAGAGCATCGAGCCCGCGGGCGAGGCCGAGACGGTCTGCATCCAGGTCGGAGCGCAGGACTCGCTCTACGTGACGAAGGACCACCTGGTCACGCACAACACGCTGAACGACTCCTTCGTCATCCTCGACGAGGCGCAGAACACGACGCCCGAGCAGATGAAGATGTTCCTCACGCGCCTGGGCTTCAACTCGCGCATGGTCATCACGGGCGACATCACCCAGGTCGACCTCCCGCGCGAGCAGCAGTCCGGCCTCGTCGTGGTCAACGACATCCTCAAGGACGTCGAGGGCATCGACTTCGTGCGCTTCGGCGGCGACGACGTCGTCCGCCACCGCCTCGTCCAGCGGATCGTCGAGGCCTACGGGGAGCACGCGGAGCGCTCCGCCCCCGAGCTGCGCCCCGCGCCGGCCGGGCGGCCCGCCGCCGGGCGCCGGGCCTAGCCGGGCGTGCTCGAGGTCGAGGTCATCGGGACGGCGGAGGACGCGCCGTCGGAGATCGAGATCGAGCGGCTGGTCGGCATCGCGCTGGCCAGCGCGGACATCGAGGACGGCCACGTCGCGATCTCCTTCGTCGACGAGGAGCGCATCGCGGAGCTCAACCTCGAGCACCGCGGCAAGCAGGGGCCGACGGACGTCCTCTCGTTCCCGATCGACGAGGACGACGAGCCCATGGGGCCGCGCGAGCTCGGCGACGTCGTCATCTGCCCGGCCTGGACGACGGACCTGCGGGAGGCCGTGGTCCACGGTGTGCTCCACTTGACGGGCATGGACCACGAGACCGACGACGGCGAGATGCTGGCGCTCCAGGCGGAGATCCTCTCCTGGTGAGCCTGCCCGAGCCCCAACCCGAGCCCGGCAGCCCAGCCCCGGGAACCCCGCACGCGGGCTTCGTCGCGCTGGCCGGCCGCCCGAACGTCGGCAAGTCGACGCTCGTCAACGCGATGGTCGGCCGGAAGGTCGCGATCGTCTCCGACAAGCCGCAGACGACCCGCCGCGCGATCCGCGGCGTGGCGACGGGCGACGCGGTGCAGCTCGTGCTCGTCGACCTCCCGGGCGTCCAGCGCCCGCGCGACGCGCTGACGGAGCGCATGCAGCGCCGCGTCGAGCGCGAGCTCAAGGACGCCGACGCCGCGCTCATGGTCCTCAACGGCGAGGAGGGCGTCGGCCCCGGCGACCGCTGGATCGCCTCCCTGCTCGCGAGCGCGCCGGTCCCGGTGGTCATCGCCGTCAACAAGATCGACCGCCTCGACAAGACGCGGCTCATCACGGTGCTGCAGGCCGCGGCCGAGCTCGGCATCGCCGACGAGATCTTCCCCGTGAGCGCCCGCAAGGGGGAGGGGGTCACCGAGCTGCGCGCGCACCTCGGCTCGCTCGTCCCCGAGAGCCCGTTCTTCTTCCCGCCCGAGGACCCCTCGGACCAGACGGACGAGCAGCTCCTGGCCGAGCTCATCCGCGAGCAGGTGCTGCGCCGGACCTTCCAGGAGGTCCCGCACTCCGTCGAGGTGGTCGTCGACGAGATCACCGAGGTCCGCGACGACCTCACCCGCGTCCACGGCATGGTCTGGGTCGAGGCGGAGTCCCAGAAGGGCATCCTCATCGGCTCGCAGGGCAAGATGATCAAGCAGATCGGGACCGCCGCCCGCAAGGAGCTCCAGCGCGAGCTCGACACGCAGGTCCACCTCGACCTCTCGGTGCGGGTGCGCAAGGGCTGGCGCGGGGACGAGCGGGCGCTCGACCGCCTCGGCATCGAGTAGAGACGCCGCTACAGCTTCTCGGCCAGCTCCCGCCCCAGCGCCGCGACCTGCTCGCGCCCCAGCGTCGCCGCCGGGACGAACGGGAGCGTCACCACGGGCGCCGTCGCCTCCTCCTCGAGGCGCCCGAGCTGGTCCTGCTGCGCGGCGGTGCGCGCGGTCTCCGAGCGGGCGGCGCGGCGGGCCTGGGCGGGGACGGCGTCGCCCCCGACCTCGAGCGCCGCGAGGTCCTTCGCGCGCCACCGCAGCGGGCAGGAGCGCGTTGACGACGATCGCGTCGATCGGACGGCGCAGCTCGCGCAGCACCTTGTCCTCGAGCTCGAGGGTCTCCGTGACCGGCAGCTCGCCCGGCAGGGCGACCGCGACGACCGCGGAGCGCGAGGCGTCCTCGACCGTGTCGCGGACCTTGCCGGCCTGGGAGGCGATCGGGCCGACCCGGGCGACGTCGGCGAAGGTGCGGGCGGTGCGCAGGAGGCCGACGCCGTGGCCGGAGGCGGGGAGGTCGACGACCACGACGTCGTAGGGCTGCGCGCGCTTCTCCCAGCGCTTGGTCTGCGCGAGCTCCCAGACCTTCGTGACCGTCACGAGCTCCCGCGCGCCAGGTGCGGCGGCGGTGAAGTACTGGAAGAGGTTCGAGCGGGAGAGGAGCTCGACGAGGGACTTGGAGGGCAGCTGGGTCGCGAGCCACTCCCGGAGCGCCGAGTTCGGGTCGATGGAGGTGGCCCAGAGGTCGTCGTCGAGGGCGATCTCCTCCGCGTGCGCGCGGGGGTCCGGGGCGCCCTCGGCGCGGCCGAAGAGGGCCGGCAGGCGCCGCTGGGCCCCGACTTCGCAGACGATCGTGCGCCGTCCGGCGGCCGCGAGGGCCATGCCGAGGCCGGCGGCTACGGTCGTCTTGCCCACGCCGCCCTTGCCCGTGACGAAGATGAGCTCGCGCTGCAGCAGCGAGTTGGCGGTGGTGGTGACTCCTGACACGATCAATGGGCAAGCTACTGGTGATGGAGGAGAGCGCGATCAGCCCCACGCAGGTCAGGAGGTCCTACGAGCGGTGCCGGCGCATGCAGCGGCGGCACGACCCGACCTTCTACTGCGCGACGCGTCGGCTGCCCGCCGAGGCGCGGCCGCCCGTGCACGCGCTCTACGGCTTCGTGCGCGGCGCGGACGAGATCGTCGACGGGGACGTCGGGCCGAAGGACCCCGCGGGCAAGCGCGCGGCGCTCGACGCCTGGCAGGCCGAGCTCGAACGCGGCCTGGCCGCGGGCGGGACGGACCACCCGGTGCTCGCGGCGCTCGTCGACGCGGGCCGGCGCCACGACCTGCCGCTCGCGCAGCTCTCCGTCTACATGGACTCCATGCGGGTCGACTGCGGCCCGGTCCGCATCGGCGACGAGGCGGAGCTCGACCGGTACATGAACGGCTCGGCGGCGACCGTCGGCCGGATCATGGCCCCGATCCTCGGCGCCCCGGCCGAGGCGGAGCGCTTCGCGGCGCTCGGGGTCGCCTTCCAGCTCACGAACTTCATCCGCGACGTCCGCGAGGACCTCGCGATGGACCGCCAGTACCTCCCGGGCTGGGAGGACGACGCGCGCGGCGCCGTCGCGCGGCAGGTCGGCCGGGCCCGCGAGCTCTTCGCCCACACCGCGGGCCTGCACGACGAGATGCCCGGCGCGGTCCGCGGCGGCATGCGCCTCGCCCGCGCGGTCTACGAGCGGGTCCTCGACCGGGTGGAGCACCTCGAGTTCGACGTGCTCCGGCCCCGCGCGGCGCTTCCGCCGTGGCAGATCGTCGCCGCGGCCGGCGGGAGCCTCATCCCGGTCCGCGCCCGGTGAGCCCCGTCCGGGCCACGAAGCGCGGCGAGGAGCGCACGCCGATCGGCGGCCGCGTCGACGTGCTCATCTGCGGCGCGTCCTTCGCCGGCCTGGCCGTCGCGCGGGAGCTCGCGCGGCTCCCGCTCGAGCGCCGCCCGGAGGTCCTCGTCCTCGACCGCTACGAGATCGGGGAGCGCGCGACGAGCGCCTGCGCCGCGCCGACCCCGTGGCTCGAGGCGATGGGCGTCACGAGCGCCATCCGCTCCGAGCTGCCCTGCATGAGCTTCACGACCCCGCGGGGCGGCGCGAAGTACCGCCTGCCCTGGAGCTGGTCGGCCTTCGACTACCGCGAGCTCTGCCACGAGCTCTGGGCGCAGTGCGGCGACGCGCGCTTCGAGACCGCGAAGGTCGAGGGGCGGGTCGCGACGAGCGGCGACGAGATCACGGTCCGCACGGACCGCGGGGACGTCACCGCGCCCCTGGTCGTCGACGCGCTGGGCTGGCGCCGGGTGCTCTCCGACCCGCACTACCAGCCGCCCGAGGCGCCGCTCTCCCGCGGCCTGGAGGTCCACCCGCACGTCCCGGAGTCCCCGCACCTCGACGCGCTCGACTGCTGGATCGACCGCTCCCTCGTCAAGGAGGGCTACGCCTGGCGGGTGCCCGCGGGCGGGGAGCAGCGCGTCGGCGTGGGCTCCTACGACCCGCGCCAGCACGTGAAGGAGGGGACGAAGGAGATCGCGAGCCGCCTCGAGGTCGAGCCCGTCCGCTACCAGGGCAACTGGTTCCCCCACAAGCTGCGCCCCGCGACGGAGGGCGGCGTCTTCTTCGCGGGGGACTCCGCGGGCCACTGCCTGCCCGTCTCGGGCGAGGGCATCCGCACCGCGTTCGCGTTCGGGATCGCCGTGGGCCGCGAGCTCGGCGAGGTGCTCGACGGCCGCAAGGACCGCGAGCAGGCGCTCGCCGCCTACCACGCGCACTCCGCCGCCTCCGCACGCTTCTACGGGCGCCTGCTGCGCTTCCAGCGCGTCGTGCCGAAGGTCCCGCCGCGCCTGCTGGCCGCCGCCATCCGGCTCTTCGGCTTCCAGCCCCTGGTGAACCTCGTCTTCGGGTGGTACCTCGAGGGGGCGCACCCGCGGGTCGCGGCGCAGCCGGGCACCTAAGCTGTCCGGCGATGCAGATCGCCTACGACGAGCAGGGGTTCGTCCCCGTCGTGATCCAGGACTGGGCCTCGGGCGAGGTCCTCACGCTGGCCTACGCCAACGCGGAGGCCGTCGCCAAGACGCGCGAGACGGGCGAGCTGCACCTCTGGTCGCGCTCCCGCGACGAGCTGTGGCACAAGGGCGCGACGAGCGGGAACACCCAGGCCGTCAAGGCCCTGCGCGTGGACTGCGACGGCGACGCGCTCCTGGCGCTCGTCGAGCCCGCGGGCCCCGCCTGCCACACGGGCGAGCGCACCTGCTTCTTCACGGGCGACATGGAGCTCCAGCCCCACGAGGTGCTGCCCGACCTGCAGCGCACGCTCGCGCAGCGCGCGGCGGAGCGCCCCGAGGGCTCCTACGTCGTGCAGCTGCTCGACGACCCGACGCTCGCGGGGGAGAAGGTCCAGGAGGAGGCCGAGGAGGTCGTCCGCGCCGTCCGCGAGGAGTCGCGACGAGCGCGTCGACGAGGAGGCCGCCGACGTCCTCTTCCACCTCATGGCGCTGCTCCAGGGCCGCGGCCACACCCTCGCCGGCCCGCAGGACGTGCTCCGTGCCCGCCGCCGCTAGCCCGGCCTTCGCGGTCGAGCCGTCGCTCGAGGAGGTCCGGCGGCTGGGGGAGGAGCACAACCTCGTCCCGCTGCGCCACTCCTTCATCGACGACTGCGAGACCCCGGTCGCCGCGTTCCTCAAGCTCCGCGCCGGGGAGCCGGGGAGCCCCGCGTTCCTGCTCGAGTCCGCCGAGCAGGGCCAGCGGGTCGGGCGCTGGTCGTTCATCGGCGTGCGCCCGCGCGAGGTCATCCGCTGGAGCCTCGGGGACGCCGGGCGACCCCTACGCGATCGCCGCCGACGCGGTCGCCCGCGTCTCCCAGGCGCAGCTCCCGGACCTCCCGCCCTTCGCGGGCGGCGCCGTCGGCTACTTCGGCTACGACCTCGTCCGGACGGTCGAGACGACCCTCGGCGCGCCGAACCCGGACGTCCTCGGGCTGCCGGACATGGCGCTGATGCTCTCGGACGTCCTGGTCGTCTTCGACCACCTGAAGCACACGCTGTCGCGTCATCGCCCACGTGGAGACCCACGAGGACGTCGAGGCCTCCTACGCCGAGGCGCGTCGAGACGATCGCGGAGGTCCGGCGGCTGCTCGCGGGCCCCGTGCCGCTCCCGGACGTCGCCCGCCCGGAGCGCGCCGCGCCCGAGTGGGAGGCGAACATGCCGCGCGAGGCAGTTCGAGGGCATGGTCGAGCGCATCGTGGAGTACTGCCACGCCGGGGACACCTTCCAGGTCGTGCCCTCCCAGCGCTGGTCGGGCGCGATCGACGGCATCGACCCGTTCTCGATCTACCGCGGCCTGCGGGTGGTCAACCCGTCGCCGTACATGTACTTCCTGGACTTCCTCGACTTCCAGGTCGCCGGGGCGAGCCCCGAGCCGCTGCTGACCGTCACCGGCCGCCGGGTCTCGACCCGGCCCATCGCGGGGACGCGCCGCCGCGGCGCCGACCCCCGCGGAGGACGAGGCGCTGGCCGCGGAGCTGCTCGGGGACGAGAAGGAGCGCTCGGAGCACGTGATGCTCGTCGACCTCGGCCGCAACGACCTCGGCCGGGTGAGCGACTTCGGCTCCGTGCAGGTCGACTCGTTCATGGCCGTGGAGCAGTACTCGCACGTCATGCACATCGTCTCGAACGTCTCGGGCACGCTGAGCGAGGGCATCGGCCCGATGGACGCGCTGCGCTCCGTCCTGCCGGCCGGCACGCTGAGCGGCGCCCCGAAGGTCCGGGCCATGGAGATCATCGACGAGCTCGAGCCCGTCAAGCGCGGGGGCTACGGCGGCGCGATCGGCTACCTCTCCTACACGGGCGACCTGGACACCTGCATCCACATCCGCACCGTCGTCATCCAGGACGGCGTCGCGCACATCCAGGCCGGCGGCGGGACCGTGGCCGACGCGATCCCGGCCAACGAGTTCGAGGAGTCCGAGAACAAGGCCCGCGCCGTGAAGGGCGCGATCGCGCTGGCCGCCCGCCAGCCGGAGTGGCCATGACCGCGCGTCCTCGTCGTCGACAACTACGACTCCTTCACCTACAACCTCGTCCAGTACCTGGGGGAGCTCGGCGCCGAGCTCGAGGTCGTCCGCAACGACCAGGCGACGGTCGAGGCGATCTCTCGCCGAGCGCCGGACCGCGTCGTCGTCTCGCCCGGGCCCTGCACGCCCGACGAGGCCGGCATCTCCGTCGAGACGATGCGCCGGGTGCCCGAGGCCGGGATCCCGACGCTCGGGGTCTGCCTGGGCCACCAGTCGCTCGCCCGGGCCTTCGGCGGCTCGCGTCGTGCGCCACGAGCCCGTGCACGGCAAGACGACGGAGATCACCCACGACGGGCGAGGGGATCTACGCCGGGCTGCCCAGCCCGCTGACCGTCGGGCGCTACCACTCGCTCGTGGTCGCGGAGGCCGACCTGCCCTCCTGCCTCGTCCCGACGAGCCGCGGCGGCGGTGTCCTGATGGGCATGCGGCACGCCGATCTGCCCGCCGAAGGGGTGCAGTTCCACCCCGAATCGGTGCTCACCGACGGCGGGAAGCGCCTGCTGGCCAACTTCCTGGCCTGAGCCGCACGCCACTCGGTCGAAGGCCGTGGACGCATGTTCGCCGGTTCGTCCTGCGCACGCGTCCGGGTGCTGGGTTAGCATCGCGGCCTTACTCGATCCTTGAGGAGGGATTGCAACTTGTACATTCGTTCGAAGGCGGCCCTCGCCTTCGCAGTTCCGGCGCTGGCCGCCGGTCTCGCCGCCTGTGGCAGCGACGACAGCAGCAGCACCTCGTCGGCTCCGGCCTCGAGCTCCGGCTCGTCCGGCGAGGCGTCCGGCTCGGTCAACGTCTACTCGAGCCTCCCGCTCCAGGGCGCCTCGAAGGACCAGACCAACGCGATGGTCGACGGCATCAAGCTGGCGATCAAGCAGGCCGGCAACAAGGCCGGTGGCGTGTCGGTCAAGTACACGTCGCTCGACGACTCCACCGCCCAGGCCGGCAACTGGGATCCCAACCAGGTCGCGTCCAACGCCCGCAAGGTCGCGCAGGACAAGAAGGCCGTCGCCTACATCGGCGAGTTCAACTCGGGTGCGTCCGCGCTCTCGATCCCGATCCTCAACCAGGTCGGCATCGCGCAGATCTCCCCGGCCAACACGTACGTCGGCCTCACCACGGACGAGCCCGGCTCGGAGAAGGGTGAGCCCGCCAAGTACCAGCCGACGGGCAAGAAGACCTACACCCGCATCGTCCCCCGCGACACGATCCAGGCCGCGGCCCTCGTGACGCAGGCCAAGAACGACGGCTGCACGAAGATCGGCATCGCCAACGACAAGGACACCTACGGCCTCGGCCTCGCGCGCCTGATCGAGATCAAGGCCAAGGAGCAGGGCGTCACCATCACGGCCAACGAGGGGATCCAGAAGGACGCCGCGAACTTCCGCGGTGTCGCTTCGAAGATCAAGGGCGCCGGCGCCGACTGCTTCATCTTCGCCGGCGTCACGGCCAACGGTGCCATCCAGGTCTACAAGGACGTCTCCGCAGGCCCTGGGCGGCTCCGCGAAGCTCTACGGCGGCGACGGCGTCTGCGAGTCCGGGTTCACGAACCCGAGCAAGAAGGGCATCCCGGCCAGCGTGGGCAAGAACTTCGCCTGCACGGTCGCGACGCTCGACCTCGCGTCCTACCCGGGCGGCAAGCAGTTCATCGACGCCTTCTCCAAGGAGTACGGCAACGACAAGCCCGACCCGTACGCCATCTACGGCTACGAGGCGATGCAGCTCGCGCTCGACACCATCAAGGCGGCCGGCCAGGCCGGCACCACGCGTGAGGGCTTCCTCGCGCAGCTGTTCAAGACCAAGGACCGCGAGTCGGTCCTCGGCACCTACTCGATCGACGAGAACGGCGACACGACGCTGACCGACTACGGCCTGTACAAGGTCGGCCCCGACGGCAACCCGACGTACGACTCGACGATCAAGGCCGCGAGCTAACCGCTCCGAGCCGCACGTCCGGCATGCAGCGCGACGGGGACAGCAGGAACGTCCCCGTCGCGCGGTGCCGCCCACCCCATCCCGCCCACCGACCGCTAGGGACCCGTCGTGGCCACGACTGAAGCACCGCCGCTCCCCGCGGCTGCGCCCGCGCGCACCCGCAACATCTTCTCCGAGCTCCTGTCGAAGTACGGCCTCTTCGCCGTGCTCCTCGCGCTGCCCGTCTTCTACGGCATCAAGGACCTGTCGGAAGAGGGCGACCTGTCGCGCCTGGCGACCAACGTCTTCCAGGGCCTCTCCAACGGCTCGATCTGGGCCCTGATCGCCGTGGGCTACACGCTGGTCTACGGGATCATCGAGCTGATCAACTTCGCCCACGGCGACATCTTCATGCTCGGCTCGTTCGTCTCCTTCGGCCTCTGGGGGACGCTCGGGCTGACGCTCGCGACCGGGCCGCTCGGCCTCGTGCTCGGCCTGCTGGTCACGCTGATCATCGCGATGCTCGTCTGCGGCTCGCTGAACGTCATGATCGAGCGCGTCGCCTACCGACCCCTGCGCAGCGCGCCGAAGCTCGCGCCGCTCATCACCGCGGTCGGCTTCTCCTTCATCCTGCAGAACGTCGGCCTGCTCTGGCTCGGCGGCTCGCCCGCCGGCGTGCCGGACCTCCTCCGCGCGCAGGACACGGTCACGACGATCTTCGGGGTCCGCATCCAGCGCGCGGACATCCTCGCGATCGCGGTGACGATCCCGCTGGTGCTCGCGATGGTGACCTTCATCACCAAGAGCCGCCTCGGCAAGGCGATGCGCGCCACCGCGCAGGACCCCGACGCGGCGCGCCTGCAGGGCATCAACGTCGACACGACGATCTCCGCGACGTTCCTGATCGGCGGCATGCTCGCCGGCGCGGCCGGCCTCATCTACGCGCTGTACCAGACGACGATCTGGTTCTTCCAGGGCTTCCAGGCCGGCCTGATCGCCTTCACCGCCGCGGTCATGGGCGGCATCGGCAACCTCAAGGGCGCCGTCCTCGGCGGCCTGATCATCGGGATCATCCAGCAGATCTCGGACAACCGGATCGGGTCCGAGTGGACCCCGGCGATCGTCTTCGCCTACCTGATCCTGATCATGGTGTTCCGCCCCCAGGGGCTCATCGGAGAAGAGACGAGGGAGGCGGGCTGATGGCCATCGCGAGTCCTGCACAGAGCACGCCGACCCCGAAGCGCTACTCGCTGGACGGCGGCATCCCGCCCGCCGCGAGCAAGGCGCTCTTCGCCGTGCTGGCGATCTTCGCCATCATCTTCCCGCTGCTGCTGGACCCCATCTCGGGCATCCTCAGCGACACGATCATCGCGCTGGCCTACGTGATCATGGCCCTGGGCCTGAACGTCGTGGTCGGCTTCGCGGGCCTGCTCGACCTGGGCTACGTCGCGTTCTTCGCGATCGGCGCCTACGCCGTGGGCTGGCTGGCCTCGGGCTTCTTCGTCGACGCCAACGTGCACATCGGGGTCTCGGGCTTCGTCACGAACCTCCCCGGCATCCACGCGAACTTCCTGATCGTGCTGGTGGTCTCGATGGTGCTCTGCATCATCGGCGGCATCCTCATCGGCCTGCCGACCCTGCGCCTGCGCGGGGACTACATCGCGATCGTGACGCTCGCGTTCGGCGAGATCATCCGCGTCTTCGCGGTCAACGGCGACGCGATCAAGCTCCCGTTCGGCGAGAACTCGAAGCTCACCGCCGGCCGCCAGGGCATCACCCCGGTCGACCAGGTGCAGCTCCCGTTCCTCGACCAGTTCACCCAGCTCGACCTGCGGCCCTGGTACTGGCTCGCGCTCGCGCTGACGTTCATCGTGCTCTTCGTCGTCATCCGGCTGCGCGACTCCCGGCTCGGCCGGGCCTGGATCGCCATCCGCGAGGACGAGGTCGCGGCGGCCTCCATGGGGGTGCCGCTCGTGCGCACGAAGCTCTACGCCTACGGCGTCGGCGCGGCGATCGGCGGCGTGTCCGGCGCCTTCCAGGCGTCCTACCTCAACACGGTCAACGCCCAGCAGTTCGAGTTCTCGTTCTCGATCTTCGTGCTGGCCATGATCATCCTGGGCGGCCTCGGCTCGATCTGGGGCGTCGTCTTCGGCTCCCTGCTGCTGTCGTTCATCAACCAGTACCTCATCCCGGACGTCCTGCGGACCGTCCCCGGGAAGCTCGGGCTCGACTTCGAGCTCACGGACCTCGGCTTCGGGATCTTCGGCTTCCTGCTGCTGATCGTCATGGTGCTGCGGCCCGAGGGGCTGCTGCCCGAACGACGACGGCAGATCGAGCTGACCGAAGGGGTCGGGACCGGCGAGAGCACGTTCGAGGTGAAGGCATGACGGACACCGGCGGAAGCGTCGCGCTCGGCAAGGAGCGCGGGGACATCGGCTCGCGCTCGGCGCTCATGACCGTGCAGGGGGTGTCGAAGGTCTTCGGCGGGCTCACCGCCGTCTCCGACGTCTCCTTCACGATCCCGACGAACTCCATCGTCTCGGTCATCGGGCCCAACGGCGCGGGCAAGACGACGTTCTTCAACATGCTCACCGGGCTCTACAAGCCGACGGTGGGCCGCATCTCCTTCCTGGGGAAGGACGTGACGGGCACCCGCCCGGACATCATCACGCGGATGGGGGTCGCCCGGACCTTCCAGAACATCCGCCTCTTCGGCACGATGACCGCGCTGGAGAACGTCATGGTCGGGCAGCACGCCCGCATGAAGCGCGGGGGTCTTCGGCTCCATCTTCCGCACGCCCGGCGTGCGCAAGGAAGAGGTCCGCGTCCGCGAGGTCGGGCGGGAGATCCTCGACTTCGTCGGGATGCCGGAGAAGTCGTTCGACCAGCTCGCGATCAACCTCTCCTACGGCGACCAGCGCCGGGTGGAGATCGCCCGCGCGCTGGCCTCCGAGCCGAAGCTCCTCCTGCTCGACGAGCCCACGGCCGGCATGAACCCGAACGAGTCCGACCGGCTCACGGAGCTCATGCGCAAGCTGCGCGACGAGCGCGACCTCTCCATCCTGCTCATCGAGCACGACATGAAGGTCGTCATGGGCGTCTCGGAGTACGTCACCGTCCTCGACCACGGGACGAAGATCGCCGAGGGCGATCCCGTCACGGTCCGCGCGAACCCCGCGGTCGTCGAGGCCTACCTCGGAAAGCAGGGCTAGGCGCATGGCGCTCCTCGAAGTCGACGACATCCAGACCTACTACGGGAACATCCAGGCGCTCAAGAGCATCTCGCTGACCGTGGAGGAGGGCGAGATCGTCACGCTCATCGGCTCCAACGGCGCCGGGAAGTCCACGACGCTGCGCTCCATCTCGGGGCTGACCCCGCCGCGCGCGGGCTCGATCAAGTTCAAGGGCGAGGAGATCTCGGGCACGCCCGCCCAGGAGATCGTCTCGCTCGGGCATCGCGCAGTCCCCCGAGGGCCGCAAGTGCTTCCAGCGCATGACGGTCCGCGAGAACCTCGACCTCGGCGCCTACCTGCGCAACGACAAGCCCGGGATCGCCGAGGACATGGACCGCGTCTTCGACCTCTTCCCGCGGCTGAAGGAGCGCGAGAAGCAGAAGGCGGGCACGATGTCCGGCGGCGAGCAGCAGATGCTCGCGATCGGCCGGGCGCTCATGGCCAAGCCGAGCCTCCTGCTCCTCGACGAGCCCTCCATGGGCATCGCCCCGATCCTCGTGGACCGCATCTACGAGACGATCGAGGAGATCAACAAGCAGGGCATGACGATCCTGCTGGTCGAGCAGAACGCCAACTACGGCCTCGGCGTGTCGCACCGCGCGTACGTGCTGGAGACCGGAACCGTCGCGCTGGCCGACACGTCGGCGTCGCTGCGCGAGAACCCCGACGTCCAGAAGGCCTACCTCGGAACATGATCGCCACCCTCGTCCTGCCCCTCGCGCTCCTGGGGGCCAAGTCGCTCTACCTGCTGATGGGCTGGCTGGCCTGCGCGATCGTGGCCTCCTACCTCTCCGAGCGCAAGGGCTACACGGAGAAGTCGGGCCTGGCGGCCGGGCTGATCCTCTACCCGATCGGCGTGCTGATCTTCCTCTTCGCCCCGGCGAAGAAGGACTCGGCCTGGAAGCGCTTCGGGCCGTTCGGCTCGACGATGAAGGGGTCCTGACCCGGGCCCGCTAGGATCGCGGCCGAAGTGCCGCTCGAGGTCCTGACCCAGGCGATCGACTCGCTCGCCTCCCGCTCGGACCTCTCCCAGGAGCAGGCGGGCGCCGTGCTGGCCGAGATCATGGCCGGCAACGCGTCGCAGGCCCAGATCGCCGCCTTCCTGATCGCGCTGCGCACGAAGGGCGAGACCGCGGAGGAGCTCGCGGGCCTCGCGGGCACGATGCGGGCGCTCGCGACCCCCGTGCCCTGCGAGCGCGACGACCTCGTCGACACCGCGGGGACCGGCGGCGGGCGCCCGACGTTCAACGTCTCGACGACCGCGGCGCTCATCGCCGCGGGCGCGGGCTGCGCGGTGGCCAAGCACGGCAACCGCTCCGCGACGAGCTCGAGCGGCTCGGCCGACGTCCTCGAGGCGCTCGGCGCCCGGATCGACCTCGCGCCCGACGGCGTCGCGCGCTGCGTCGACGCGACGGGCTTCGGCTTCATGTTCGCCCCCGCGCACCACGCGGCGACCCGCTGGGTCATCCCCGTGCGCCGCGAGCTCGCGGTGCGGACGATCTTCAACTTCCTCGGGCCGCTGACGAACCCGGCCGGCGCGCGGCGGCAGCTCATCGGCGTCTCGGACCCGGGCATGCTCGAGGTCATGGCGCAGGCGCTCGCGCGCCTTGGCTGCGACCGGGCGCTGGTAGTGTCGGGCGAGGATGGTCTCGACGAGATGAGCACGTCGGCCGCGACCCAGGTGGTCGAGGTCAACGGCACGGACGTCCGGCGCTACACGGTGACCGCCGCCGACGCCGGCCTGCCCGCCGCCGACCCCGACGCGCTCCGCGGCGGCAGCCCCGCGGAGAACGCGCGCGTCACGCGCGGCGTCCTCGAGGGCGAGCCCGGGCCGCACCGCGACATCGCCGTGCTCAACGCCGGCGCGGCGATCTACGCCGCCGGCCGCGCCGACGACCTCGCCGCGGGCGTCGCCGCCGCGCAGGACGCGCTCGACTCCGGCCGCGCCGCGGAGACGACGGAGCGCTACGCCGCGCTCTCGCGGGAGCTCGCGGCATGAACGTCCTCGAGCGCATCGTCGAGTCCAGCCGCAAGGAGGTCCGGCGGCGGCGCAAGGAGGTCTCGCTCGCCGAGCTCGAGCGCCACATCGCCGCGCGCGGCGACGACCGTCCGTTCTCCGAGGCGCTCACCCGCCCGGGCATCTCGGTCATCGCCGAGCACAAGCGGCGCTCCCCGTCGGTCGGGGAGATCCGCTCGGGCGCGACGGTCGAGGAGGTCGTGCTCGCCTACGAGCGCGGCGGGCGCCGCGGCGCTCTCCATCCTCACGGAGGGCCCGCACTTCGGCGGCTCGCTCGACGACCTGCGCGAGGCGCAGGACGCCTGCCGGCTGCCCATCCTGCGCAAGGACTTCATCGTCGACCCCTACCAGGTCTACGAGTCCGCGGCCTGGGGCGCGGACGCGATCCTGCTGATCGTCGCCGCGCTCGACGAGGACGAGCTCGACCTCCATGTTCCGCGAGGCGCTCGACCTCGACCTCGACGTCCTCGTGGAGGTCCACGACGAGGAGGAGCTCGCGCGCGCGCTCGAGGAGCTCGACGCGGACGTCATCGGCATCAACAACCGCGACCTCACGGACTTCTCCGTCGACGTGGAGCGCACCTACCGCCTGCTGACGGACGTCCCGGCGGGCAAGACGGTCGTCTCGGAGTCGGGCTTCCGCACCCGGGAGCAGCTCGAGGAGCTCGAGCGGGTCGGGGTCGACGCGGTGCTCATCGGGGAGAGCCTCATGCGCGCGCCCGAGCCCGAGGAGGCGCTCCGCGACCTCACGGGACACCACGCCGGACGAGTTCTGAGCAGCCAGCCCTTAGCTGCGCGTTGAGGTTCGCCCGAGGCGCGCTTCACCTGCATCCCGCACCCTTCGGGGCCCGATGCAGACTCCGAGAACCGTTCCGCTCGCGCTCGTCTCCGCCGTCCTGGGAGGTGGGGTCGTCGCCGGCGCCGTCGCCGCGCTGGACCTCGGCGCGACCTCCACGACGACCACCGTCGTCCAGCAGGCGCCGATGGGCGATGGGCCGCCAGGACGTCCGCCAGGGCGGCGCGCTCACCGCGCGCGACCTCTACAAGCGCGACTCGCCCGGGGTGGTCTTCATCAAGGCCGACGTCGTCCAGAGGCCAGGAGAGCGCCTCCCCGTTCGACTTCGGCACCCCCGCGCCCCAGCGGGGGACCGCGACGGGCTCGGGCTTCGTCATCGACCGCTCGGGCGACATCCTCACGAACGCCCACGTCATCGACGGCGCGGTGAAGGTCACGGTCCAGCTCGCGGACAAGAAGACCGTCGACGCCCGGGTCGTCGGCCGCGACACCTCCTCGGACCTCGCGCTGCTGAAGGTCGACCCGGACGGCCTGGCGCTCCAGCCGCTCGAGCTCGGCTCGGCGAAGGACGTGCAGGTCGGCGACCCCGTCATCGCGATCGGCAACCCGTTCGGCCTCGACCGGACGCTCACGACGGGGGTGGTCTCCGCGCTGCAGCGCCAGATCACCGCCCCGAACGACTTCAAGATCTCGAACGTCATCCAGACCGACGCGGCGATCAACCCGGGCAACTCGGGCGGTCCGCTCATCGACGCGACGGGGAAGGTCGATCGGGATCAACTCGCAGATCGAGACGGGCTCGAGCGGCGGGGGGAACGTCGGCATCGGCTTCGCCGTCCCGATCGACACCGCCAAGCAGGTGCTCCCGGCGCTCAAGCGCGACGGGGAGGTCCAGCGCGCCTACCTCGGCATCACGGCGCTGACCATCGACGGCTCCGTCGCGGCGCGCGAACCTCCCCGCGGACCGGGGCGTGCTCGTGCAGAGCGTCCAGCAGGGCAGCCCGGCCGAGAAGGCGGGCATCCACGCGGGCTCGCTGACCGCGCAGCTCGCGGACGGCATCGGCGATCGAGCTCGGCGGCGACGTCATCCAGCGCGTCGACGGGCAGGAGATCCGGACCTCGGAGGACGTCGCCGCGGCCGTGCAGCGCAAGCAGCCCGGCAGCAGGGTCACGGTGGAGCTCCTGCGGGGGAAGGAGCCGCGCACGGTGGAGGTCGAGCTGACCGCGCAGCCGACCGGCGCGTCACCGGCGGGCTGACCGGGTCCGCTCTACGATGCGGGGCGTGTCCCGCGCTCCCCGCATCAAGATCTGTGGCATCACGACCCCGGAGGCCGGCGAGCACGCCGTCGAGGCCGGGGCCTGGGCGATCGGCCTCGTCTTCTGGCCGGGCTCCCCGCGGGCGGTCTCCATCGAGACGGCGGCCGCGGATCGCGGGGCCGCTGCGGCGCCGCACGGAGCTCGTCGGGCTCTTCGTCAACGCCACGCCGACGAGGTCGTCGCGACCGTCGGAGGCCATCGGCCTGAGCTGGGTGCAGCTCCACGGCGACGAGGGCCCGTCCTTCGCGGACGTCGTCGGCCGCCGCGCGAGCGTGAAGGTCATCAAGGCCGCCCGGGTCCGCGCCCGCGCGGACGTCCAGGCGATGGACGCCTTCCGCAACGTCGACGCCCACCTGCTCGACGCCTACTCCGACGGCACGCCGGGCGGCACGGGGGAGACGTTCGACTGGTCCCTCGCGCGCCAGCGCCTCTCCGAGGTCCCGCTGATCCTCGCGGGCGGGCTGACCGCCGGAGAACGTCGCCGAGGGCATCGCGCAGACGAGCCCCTGGGCCGTCGACGTCTCCAGCGGCGTCGAGTCCGCGCCGGGCGTGAAGGACCCCGAGAAGGTCGAGGCGTTCATCGCCGCCGTCCGGGCCACCGCCACCGCCGACGAGGAGGCCATCGCGTCATGAGCACGATCACGCCACCGCTTCGGGCCCTACGGGGGCCAGTACGTCCCCGAGACGCTCATGCCCGCCCTGGCCGAGCTCGAGGTCGCCTGGGCCGAGGCGCTCGCCGACCCCGTCTGGGCGCAGGAGCTCGCGGAGCTCCTCCGCGACTTCGCCGGGCCGGCCCTCGCCGCTCTACCGCGCGCGCCGGCTCTCGGAGCACGCGGGCCGCCCGATCTACCTCAAGCGCGAGGACCTCAACCACACGGGCTCGCACAAGATCAACAACGCGCTCGGGCAGGCGCTGCTGGCCAAGCGCATGGGCAAGACGCGGATCATCGCGGAGACCGGCGCGGGCCAGCACGGCGTCGCGACGGCCACCGCCTGCGCGCTCTGGGCCTCGAGTGCATCGTCTACATGGGCGTCGAGGACACGAAGCGCCAGATGCCCAACGTGCAGCGCATGGAGCTCCTCGGCGCGCGCGTCTCCCCGGTCGAGGCCGGGAGCGGGACGCTGAAGGACGCGACGAGCGAGGCGATCCGCGACTGGGTCACGAACGTGGGGGACACCCACTACATCATCGGCTCCGTCGTCGGCCCGGCGCCCTACCCCGCGCTCGTGCGCGACCTCCAGCGGGTCATCGGCGACGAGGCGCGCGCGCAGCTGCTCGAGCGCGAGGGGCGCCTGCCCGACCGCGTCGTGGCCTGCGTCGGCGGCGGCTCGAACGCCATGGGGATCTTCGCGGCCTTCCAGGAGGACGCCGACGTGGCGCTCATCGGCGTCGAGGCCGCGGGCGAGGGGATCGCCACGGGCCGCCACGGCGCGCCGCTGACCGCGGGCAACCGCGCGGGGATCCTGCACGGCTCGATGAGCGCGATCATGCAGGACGCCGACGGGCAGATCGTCGAGGCCCACTCCATCTCCGCCGGCCTGGACTACCCCGGCGCCGGGCCGGAGCACGCGTGGCTGCGCGACTCGGGCGCGCGCGACCTACGTCGCGGTCTCCGACGCGGACGCGCTCCGGGCGTTCTCCCTCGGTCACCCGCCTCGAGGGGATCATCCCGGCGCTCGAGACCGCCCACGCGTTCCACCACGTCCTCGAGGAGCCCTCGGACTCCGCGCTCGACCTCCTGTGCCTCAGCGGCCGCGGCGACAAGGACCTCGCACAGGTGCTCGAGAAGCTCGGCGCGGAGGAGCTGTGAGCGCGCCCGTCGTCGAGGGGGCGGAGCGCATCGCCGCCGCGTTCGGCAAGCCCGGGCGCCGCGCGGCGCTCATGCCCTACCTCATGGGCGGCTTCCCGGACCTGGAGCGCTCGAAGGCCATCGGCCACGCCTACGCGGACGGCGGGGCGGACCTCGTCGAGCTCGGCGTCCCCTACTCCGACCCGCTCGCCGACGGCCCCGTCGTCCAGGCGGCGGGGACCCGCGCGCTGCGCGCTGGTGCGACGCTCGACGGCGTCCTCGGGGTCTGCGAGTCGCTCGCGGAGCGCATGCCGGTGGTCGTCATGCTCTACGCGAACGTCGTCTACGCGCGCGGGGTCGAGACGTTCGCCGCCGCGCTGCGCGACGCGGGCGCCAGCGGGCTCATCGTCCCGGACCTCCCGATGGAGGAGGCGCCGCTCGTGCTCGAGGCCTGCGACGCGGCGGGCATCGCGCTCGTGCCGCTCGTCGCTCCCACCTCGCCCGACGAGCGCCTCGGCCGCATCGGCGCCCGCGCCCGCGGCTTCGTCTACACGGTCACGGTGGTCGGCACGACGGGGGAGCGCGTCGCGGTCGAGGAGACCTTCGCCGCGACCGTCGCGCGGACGAAGGCCCACACGGACGTCCCCGTGGCGCTCGGCTTCGGCATCTCGACGCCCGAGCAGGCGCGGGCCGCGGCCGACGCGGGGGCGGACGGCGTGATCGTCGGCTCGCGCCTCGTGCGCGCCGCCGCGGAGCACGCGGACGACCCCGCAGCGGAGGTGCGCCAGCTCGTCGCGGGCCTCGCCGCGGGGCTCGACGCCTGAGGGCGGCCGCCCGGGTCGGCTTGTAGACTGCGGCGCCTCATGGGTCTCGTCGCAGCCACCACCGCCGGCCTCGTCATCTGGATCGTCCTCTGGGCGCTCGGGACGAAGGGCTTCGACTCCTTCATGATCACGATCGTGATCGTCCTGCTCGGCATCGCGGCCCGGATGGTCGGCCCGACCCTGCCCGGCAACCGCAACGGCTGACCCGGTCGGGCGCGCCGCGCTCGCCGTGCCCCGCCGCCTCGCCGCCCTCGCGACCGCCGCGCTGGTCGCCGGCGGGCTCGGTGCCTGCTCACGCGCCGACGAGAAGGCGTCCGACACCGGCTCGACGACCCTCACGGTCTACGCGAGCCTCCCCCTGCAGGGCCCGGGCGGCCCCGACGCCGAGGCCGTCGCGAACGGCGCCCGCCTGGCGCTGCGCGACGCGGGGGGCAAGGTCGGCGACCTGGTCGTGAAGCTGGTCCTGCTCGACGACTCGACCCCGAAGGCGGGGCGCTGGGATCCGGAGCAGGCCGCCGACAACGCCCGCGACGCCGCGCGCGACCGCACGGCGATCGCCTACCTCGGGGACGGCGCCTCGGGCGCCACGGCGATCTCCCTGCCGATCCTCAACGCGGCCGGGCGTCCCGCAGGTGAGCCCGACGAGCACGTACTCCGGCCTGACGACGACGGCGGGGGCGGACAAGGGCGAGCCGGACAAGTACTACCCCGCGGGGGTGCGGAGCTTCGCGCGGCCCGTGCCGAACGACGAGGTCCAGGCCCGGGCGCTCCTGGCGGCGCTGCGCGATCGCGGGTGCCGCCGGGTGCAGCTGCTCGAGGACCGCGACGTGGCGGGCCGCGGGCTGGCGACCGCCGTGCAGGAGGCGGCGGAGGGCGCCGGCCTGGAGGTCGTCGGCCGCGACGTGCTGCGGGCGGACGACGACCCCCGCGGCGCGGCGCGGGACGTCGCCGAGCGCCGGGCGGACTGCGTCGTCTGGGCGGGCTCGCTGGCGCCCTGGGTGCCGCCGCTGCTCGACGCGCTCCACGCCGCCGACCCGGGGCTCGAGCTCTTCGGGGGCGACGACCTCGCCTCCCCGGCCCTCGCGTCGGCGCTCGCGCCCGGCACCCAGGCCCGCATGACGCTCACCGCGCCGCCCGGCGTGCTCGAGCCGGGCGCGGCCGTGCGGGCCTTCGTGCGCCGCTACCGCGAGGCGTTCGGGACCCCGGCGCGGACGGGCGCGCTCTACGGCTTCGAGGCCATGCGGCTGACGCTCGGGGCGATCGCGCGGGCGGGCGACCGCGGGAACGACCGTGCGGCCGTCGCCAAGGCGCTGTTCGGTCCGGCGCCGGGCGGTGGGCCGCTGGGTGCCTACCGCATCCGGCCGACGGGGGACACGACGAGCACGGCGTACTCCGAGCTCGGCGTGCGCGGGGGGCGGCTCGTCCGCCGCGGGACCAGGGACTTCCCGGGCTGAGTCCCGGCGCGTTGGCTTGAAGCCCGGTTCAGGTCCCCGGGTACCCTGTGGTCATGGCCGAAGACCCTCGTCGGGGATCCGACGACCAGCGCCCCTCACCCTCCGAGGAGGCGCGGCTCGCCGCGGATGACGGGCGCAGCAAGAGCCCGGAGCGCAAGAAGGAGCCCACCCGCACGCCCTGGCGCGTCGACCCGGCCGCGGACGGCCGCGGGAAGCCCGACGCCCCCAAGGGGCCCATGGGCGGCATGCGCTGGCGCCCCATCCTCATCGCGGTCGTCGTGGTCGTCGGCCTGAACTTCTGGCTCTCGACGCTCCTGCCGGGCGGCGACCGGCCCTCGCGCATCTCCTACAACCCGACGTTCATCGAGCAGGTGCGCGGCGGGAACGTGAAGGAGATCGCCTCGAAGGGCGAGACGATCTCGGGCGAGTTCAAGCGCGAGTTCGACCCGCCGGGCGAGGCCAAGCCGAACACGAAGTTCATCACGGAGGTCCCGACCTTCGCCAACGCGGACCAGCTCTCCGCGCTGCTGCAGTCCAACAACGTCGAGATCAACGCGACGTCGCCCATCGAGGGCCGCTCCCTGCTGGCGAGCTTCCTGATCTCCCTCCTGCCGACGCTGCTCATCATCGGCGTCTTCGTCTACTTCATCCGCAAGGCGGCGGCGGGCGCCGGCGCCGGCGGCATGGGCGGGTTCGGCAAGTCCAAGGCCAAGCGGGTCGACCAGGACCAGAACCAGATGCGCACGACGTTCGACGACGTCGCGGGCATCGACGAGGCGGAGGACGAGCTCAAGGAGATCGTCGACTTCCTCAAGAACCCGGACAAGTACAAGTCGCTCGGGGCCCGGATCCCCAAGGGCGTCCTGCTCAGCGGCCCTCCCGGCACGGGCAAGACGCTCCTCGCGCGCGCCATGGCCGGCGAGGCCGACGCGGCGTTCTTCACCGCCAGCGCCGCGGAGTTCATCGAGATGATCGTCGGCGTCGGCGCCTCCCGCGTTCGTGACCTCTTCGAGACCGCCAAGAAGGCCGCGCCCGCGATCATCTTCATCGACGAGCTCGACGCCATCGGGCGCTCCCGCGGTGGCGGCAACGCCATGGGCGGGCACGACGAGCGCGAGCAGACGCTGAACCAGATCCTCACGGAGATGGACGGCTTCGACCCCTCCATCGGCGTCATCGTCCTCGGCGGCGACGAACCGCCCGGAGGTCCTCGACTCCGCGCTGCTGCGCCCGGGCCGCTTCGACCGCCGCGTGACGGTGCAGCCGCCGGACAAGGTCGGCCGCGAGGCGATCCTCCGGGTCCACACGCGCTCCGTGCCGCTCGAGGGCGAGGTCGACCTCTCCGGCATCGCCTCCTCCACGCCCGGCATGGTCGGCGCGGACCTCGCGAACCTCATCAACGAGGCGGCGCTCCTGGCCGCCCGCCGCGGCCACAAGCGCGTGAACCGGCAGGACCTCGGGGACGCGCTCGAGCGGGTCGTGCTCGGCGCGGAGCGCAAGGTCGTCATGAGCGAGGAGGAGCGCGAGCGCACGGCCTACCACGAGGCCGGCCACGCGCTCGTCGGGATGCTCACCCACGGGCGCCGACCCGGTCCGCAAGGTCTCGATCATCCCGCGCGGCATGGCCCTCGGCGTGACGCTGAGCGCCCCGGAGTCCGACCGCTTCAACTACGACCAGGCCTACCTGCGCTCGAAGATCCTCGTGGCGCTCGGCGGCCGGGTGGCCGAGGAGGTCGTCTACGGGAACATCACCACGGGCGCCGAGTCGGACATCCAGCAGCTCACGGGCATCGCGCGCGGCATGGTCACGCGCTGGGGGATGAGCGAGGCGATCGGGCCGATCGCCGTCGAGGCCTCGCAGGCCAACGGCATGCTGCTCCCGGGCTCCGAGGGCTCCTCGCAGGCGACGCAGCAGCTCATCGACCAGGAGGTGCGCCGGATCGTCGACGAGGCGCACCACGACGTGACGATCCTGCTGACGGAGCACCGCGGCAAGCTCGAGTCGCTCACCCGGACGCTCCTGCAGGAGGAGACGCTCGACGAGGACCAGTCCTACGCCGCGGCGGACGTCCCGCACCCGACGCCGGCCGAGCGCCAGGCGATCCGGGACGAGCGCGACAGCGCCCGGAGCGCCGCGGGCGCCGGGATCGACGACCGCAACGGCGTCGGCACGGGCGACCGGCCCGACGGCGGCGGCACGATCCCCGAGGAGGAGCGCCCGGGCCTCGAGATCGCCCCGCGGCCCGGGGTCGGCAACGACTCGGGCGTCGTGCCCGAGCCCTCGCGCCGCAACGGCGTCGGCGGGCTCGACTTCCCGGAGAAGCCGCGGGTCAGCTAGCGCTCCGCAGTTTCGGCGCAGGTCTGCCGCGGAACGGCGTTGTTCCGCGGCAGGGGCGGCGCGCAGGCTGGCGGGCATGCGCTCGCGACAGCAGGCTGGTCGGAGTTCCGAGGCCCCGGTGACCCGTGAAGTCCGACCAGCCGACGTCGTGCTCGCGCAGCTCGCGGCCCGGCAGCACGGGCGCGTGGCGACCTGGCAGCTCGGGCGTCTCGGGGTCACGCCGACGCAGCTCAAGCGGCGCGTCGCCGCCGGTCGCCTCCACCGGGAGCACCGGGGCGTCTACGCCGTCGGGCACCCGGGCCGCGACCGCTGACGCCCGGCGGATGGCCGCCGTCCTCGCCTGCGGGCCTCGCGCCGCTCCTGTGCGGCCGGTCGCTCGTCTACCACCTCGGCCTGCTCGACGGCCCGGGGCCGGTAGCGGTCGACGTCCTGGTCGCCGGGCGCGCCGGCGGGCCGCGCGCCTGGCATCCGCGTGCACTCGCCGCGCAAGCTGCTCCGCGGCGAGGTGACAGAGGTCCGCGGGGTCCCGTGCACCACCGTCGAGCGCATGCTCGTCGACGCCGCGCCGCGCGCTCACCGACAAGGAGCTGGCGACGGTCATGCACCGCGCGCAGGTCCGGGGCCTGGTCCGCCCGGCGCCGAGCTGGCGGCGCAGCTCGGCCGCCACGCGCTGGGTGTCCGACGCGTCGCCGGGCTGCTCGAGCCGAGCGGGCCGGACCTGCGCGAGGAGCTCGAGCGGCGGCTCCACCGCTTCGTCCGGGCCGGCGGCTGGCCGCCCTACGCGCCGAACGTCCTGGTCGACACGCCGCTCGGGCCGTTCCGGGCGGACGCGCTGTGGCCCGGCTTCGCGCTCGAGCTCGACTCCTGGGCGCACCACGGCTCCCGGGATGCGTTCGAGTCCGACCGGGAGCGCGTCATCGCCGCGGACCTCGTCGGGATCGACCTCAAGCGCATCACCTGGCGCATGCTCGTCGGCACCCCGGAGGTCGTCGCGGCGCTCCTGGACCGCCGTCTTGGTCGGACTTCCGGGTCAGCCCTGACCCGGAAGTCCGACCAGCCCCTAGCCCAGCGCGTCCTCGAGCGCCGGGAGGAGCTCGGGGTGGCGGTAGGTGTAGCCCTCGGCGAGGGGGCGCTCGGGGACGGCGCGCTGGCCCTCCGTGACGATCTCGGCCATCTGGCCGTAGAGCGCCTTGATGGCGAGGGCGGGGACGGGGGAGAAGCTCGGGCGGTGCAGGGCCTTGCCCAGCGCCTTCGAGAACTCCTTGTTCGTGACGGGCTCGGGGGCCGCGCCGTTGTAGGCGCCGCTCCAGCTCGTGTCGTCGAGCGCCTTGAGGTAGAGGCCGACGATGTCGTCGACGTGGATCCACGGCATGTACTGCTTGCCGCCGGCGACCGGGCCGCCGACGCCGGCCTTGAAGGGCGGGAGCATCGTCTTCAGCGCGCCGCCCGTGGCGTCGAGCACGACGCCCGTGCGGATCTTGACCACGCGCAGGCCGTGCGCGGCGGCGGCGTCGGCCTCGCGCTCCCAGGCGACGCAGACCTCCGCGAGGAAGTCGCTGCCGGCGGGGGAGGACTCCGGGACGCGCTCGTCGCCGTGCTTGCCGTAGAGGCCGACCGCGGAGGAGGAGACCAGGACGGCGGGCTTGGGCTCGGCGGCGGCGATGCCGGCGACGAGGTTGCGCGTGCCGGTCTCCCGCGAGTCGTGGATCGCGGCCTTCACCTTCTTGTTCCACCGCTGGGCGACGGGCTCGCCGGCGAGGTGGACCACCGCGTCGCGGCCCGCCAGTGCAGCGGCGGGGGCGGGGCCCGCGCTCGGATCCCAGGCCACGGCCTCGACGCCGGGCAGCGAGGCCTGGGCCTTCTCGGGGTTCCGCGAGAGGACCGTGACCCCGTCCCCACGCTCCTGCAGGGCCTGGACGAGCTTCGTGCCGATGAGTCCGGTCGCGCCGGTGATCGTGACGTTCATGTGAGGGGCTACGCGCCACACGGCGCGCGGGGATCAGCCCGGGGCGAACTGGAGCCGCGGCGCGATCCGCTGCAGGCCGTCCGGGCCGAGGCGCAGGCTGACGTCCCGGTTCTCGATGGCGATGGACTGCGTCGCCGGCGGGAGGGGGCGCGTCGAGCGGCGCACCGTGGTGGTCCCGGCGGCGACGCTGACCCGCGCCGACTGGGCGACGACGCCGTCGCTCTTCGAGCCACGAGGCGCGGTAGAGCGAGAGCACGAGGCTGCGCGGACGTGACGCGGCGGCCAGGACGCTCACGCCGCCGGGCGCGGACTGCTTGCGGACGACGACCCGCGTCGGCGTCGCGTAGGCCACCCGGCTGACGTTCAGCGCCGTCTGGATCGCGACCGTGGGGGAGACGCGGCGCGCGGCGGCCCGCCCGTTCCAGGTCCAGACCCCAGGCCGCGGGCCGTTGGGACGCACGAACGCGAGGTGCCCGCCCGAGATGCTCGGCAGCGTCTCGTCCGCGCCGCGCGAGGAGACGCCGGTGATGCGGTGCTCGCGCCCCGAGGCGAGGTCGAGCGCGTAGAGGTCCTGCTGCCCGCGGTACGGGCGCGAGTAGACCGCCAACGCCGGCGCCGGCCGTCCGCGGCCGGAGCCGACGCCGACCTCCGGCGGCCCGGCGAAGCCGCCGACCGCCGGCCGCGAGACCCTGCCGTCCGGCGCGCGGACGACGAGCTGCCAGCCCGTGTCCTCCTGCGGCTCGGCCCACGCCGCCCAGCCCGCGCCCGCGGCGAGGTTCACCCCGCGGGGCGCGGGGGTGAGCAGCTCGTCGGCGCCCGCCGGGGCCGGTGCGGCGGCGAGCAGGACGAGGGCGAGCGGGAGCAGGGCACGCGCGGGCATGCACCTGCAACGACCCCGGAGCGCCGGAAGTTCCGCGCTCAGCTGGCGAACTGCGCCGCGTCGAGCGCCGCGAAGCCGATCGCGCCCGACTCGGCCTGCGCGGTCCCGTCCCGGCGGGCCGAGGCCGCGACCGCCGCGGCGACCGCGGGCGCCACGTCGCGGTTGAAGGCGCTCGGGATGATGTAGTCCTCGCGCAGCTCCCCGTCCGTGACGATGTCGGCGATCGCCTGCGCGGCGGTGACCTTCATGTCCTCCGTGATCTGCTTCGCGCGCACGTCGAGCGCGCCGCGGAAGATGCCGGGGAACGCGAGGACGTTGTTGATCTGGTTCGGGTAGTCCGAGCGGCCCGTCGCGATGATCCGCGCGTACGGGGCGGCCTCCTCGGGGGAGACCTCCGGGTTCGGGTTGGCCATGGCGAAGACCATCGCGTCGTCGGCCATCTGCGCCAGGGCCGAGGCGGGGAAGATCCGCGCGCCCGACAGGCCGATGAAGAGGTCCATGCCCGGGAGCGCGTCCGCGGGGGTGCCCGTGAGCTTCTCGGGGTTCGTGCTCTCCGCGTACCAGCGCTTGGAGCCGTTCATGGAGCCGTCGAGGTAGTCCGCGCGCTCCGTGGAGAGCAGGCCGCGGGAGTCCGCGCCGACGACGTGCGAGACCCCGGCCTCCATGAGGATCTTCGAGACCGCGACGCCCGCGGCGCCGAGGCCCGTGACGAGCACGCGCAAGGAGGAGAGCTCGCGGCCCGTGAGCTTGCAGGCGTTCATGAGCGCCGCCAGCACGACGACCGCGGTGCCGTGCTGGTCGTCGTGGAAGACCGGGATGTCGAGCTCGGCCTTCAGCCGGTCCTCGATCTCGAAGCAGCGCGGGGCGGAGATGTCCTCGAGGTTGATCCCGCCGAAGGTCGGCGCCATGAGCTTGACGGTCCGCACGATCTCGTCGACGTCCTTCGTCGCGAGGCAGATGGGGAACGCGTCGACCCCCGCGAACTCCTTGAAGAGCATGCACTTGCCCTCCATGACGGGCATCGCCGCCTCGGGGCCGATGTCGCCCAGGCCGAGCACGGCGGTCCCGTCGGAGACGACGGCCACCGTGTTGCGCTTGATCGTGTACTGGAAGGCCTTCGCCGGGTCCTCGTGGATCGCGGTGCAGACGCGCGCGACCCCGGGCGTGTAGGCCATGGAGAGGTCGTCGCGGGTGCGCAGCGGGTGCTTGTTGTGCTGCTCGATCTTCCCGCCGACGTGCATGAGGAACGTGCGGTCGGTCGTGTCGACGACCCGCACGCCGTCCACCGCGCCGATCGCGTCCGTGATGGCGTCCCACTGGTCCTGGCCCGCGGCGTCGACCGTGATGTCGCGCAGGAGCTTGTCGTCGCTGGCCTCCACGAGGTCGACGGTCCCGATGACCCCGCCCGCCTTGCCGATCGCGGACGCGACCTGCCCGAGCATGCCCGGCTTGTGCTCGATCTCCACGCGGATCGTCAGGGAGTACTGGGCAGAGGGGGTGCTCATCGCGCGGCGGAGGCTACAAGGGGCCGGGCTGCCGCCCGGGTACGGTGGGTCCATGAGCGGATGGACAGCCCGGCAGATCCCCGACCAGGCCGGCCGGCGCGTGGTGGTCACGGGCGCCAACTCCGGGATCGGCTTCCACGCGGCGCGCGAGCTGGCCCAGCACGGGGCCCGCGTCGTGCTCGCGGTGCGCAACGCGCAGAAGGGCGAGGAGGCCGCGCGCCGGATCCCCGGCGAGGTGGAGGTCCGCGCGCTCGACCTGGCCGACCTCGACTCCGTCCGCGCCTTCGCGGAGGGCTGGGACGGCCCGCTCGACCTCCTCGTGAACAACGCGGGGATCATGGCGCCGCCGCTGCAGCGCACGGCGCAGGGCTTCGAGAGCCAGCTCGGCACGAACCACCTCGGGCACTTCGCGCTCACGGGCCTGCTGCTCCCCGCGCTCCTCGCCGCGCCCGCGCCGCGCGTCGTGACCGTCTCCAGCGGCGCGCACCGGATGGGCAAGATGCGCTGGGACGACCTCCAGTGGGAGCAGGGCTACAGCGCCTGGCGCGCCTACGGCCAGGCGAAGCTCGCGAACCTCCTGTTCTGCTTCGAGCTCCAGCGCCGCGCCGACAACGCCGGCTCGGACCTGCTCTCCATGGCCGCCCACCCCGGCTACGCGGCGACGAACCTCCAGACGGGCACCTCCCACAAGGCGCAGGACCTCGTCATGGCGGTGCTCAACCGGGTCGTGGCGCAGTCCGCCGAGGCCGGCGCGCTGCCCACGCTCTTCGCCGCGACCCAGGACCTCCCGGGCGCCTCCTACGTCGGCCCGGACGGCGTGGGGGAGATGCGCGGCAGCCCGCAGCTCGTCGGGGCCTCGTCGGCCGCGACGAACGCGCAGGACGCCGCGCGGCTCTGGACGCTGAGCGAGGAGCTCACGGGCGTCACCCCGGGCTTCGACGCCGCCGTGGCCGCCTAGCCCGTGTCGATCGAGACGCCCGAGGAGCTCGAGGCCATGCGCCGCGTCGGCGCGCTCGTGGCCGAGACGCTCCGGGCGATGCGCGCCGCGGTCCGGCCCGGGGTCACCACGGGGGAGCTCGACGAGGTCGCGGCCGCGGTCTTCCGCCGCCACGGCGCGCGCTCCGGCCCCCAGGAGACCTACGACTTCCCCGGGCGCGACCTGCATCTCGGTCAACGAGGAGGTCGTCCACGGCGTCCCGGGCGGGCGCGTGCTGCGCGAGGGGGACCTCGTGACGCTCGACGTCACCCCGGAGCTCGACGGCTTCCTGGCCGACGCGGCGATCACCGTCCCCGTCGGGACCCCGAGCCCGGAGGCCGCGCGCCTGCTGCGCGCCGCGGACGCCTGCCTGGTCGCGGCGCTCGAGGCGACCCGGCGCGACGCCCGCCTGCGGAGCATCGGGGCGACGACGGAGCGCACGGCCGACCGGCACGGCGTCGACGGTCTTCCCCGACCTGCTCGGCCACGGGATCGGCCGCAAGCTGCACGAGCCGCCCACCGTCCCGAACGTCGACTGGCCCCACCTGCGCCGCAAGCTGCCGCGCGGGCTCGTGCTCGCGATCGAGCCCATGGTCGGCCTGGGCGGGCCGGAGCTCGAGACCCGGGACGACGGCTGGACCATCGCGACCGCCGACGGCTCGCTCTCGGCCCACGTGGAGCACACGGTGGTCGTCGACGGGGAGCAGCCCCTCGTCCTGACGGCCGCCTGAGTACCGTCAGGCCCATGGCCGAGAAGAAGCCCGCCGAGCTCTACCTCATCGACGGCAACTCCCTGGCCTACCGCGCGTTCTTCGCGCTCCCGGAGTCCATCGCGACCTCCACGGGCTTCCCGACGAACGCCATCTTCGGCTTCGCCTCCATGCTCGTGAAGCTCCTGACCGAGCACGGCTCGCAGCCCACGATCTGCGTCTGGGACAAGGGCCACTCGGGGCGCAAGGAGGTCTACCCCGAGTACAAGGCGCAGCGGACGAGCCGGCCCGACCTGCTCAAGCAGCAGTGGCCGCACATCGTCGACCTCTGCGAGGCCTTCGGCTACCCGAACGTCTCCGTCGAGGGCTACGAGGCCGACGACGTCATCGCCTCCATCGCCGAGCGCGCGCGGGAGGTCGGGGTGCCGAGCACGATCGTCACGGGCGACCGCGACGCCTTCCAGCTCATCGGGCACGACGGCCTCGTGAAGGTCATGGCGACCGCGCGGGGGATCACGGACACGAAGCTCTACGACCGCCAGGCCGTCATCGACCGGTACGGGATCGCCCCGGAGCTCATCCCGGACTTCTACGGCCTCAAGGGCGACACCTCGGACAACATCCCCGGCGTCCCGGGGATCGGGGACAAGACCGCGGCGGACCTCCTGCAGAAGTTCGGGGACCTCGAGACGCGTGCTGGGGAGCATCGACCAGATCTCGGGCGCCAAGCGCAAGGAGAACCTGGCGGCGCACGCGGACAACGCGCGGGTCTCGAAGCAGCTCGCGACGATCCAGCGCGACATCCCGGTCCCGGGGATCGACCCGACCGCGGAGCTCACCCGCGCCCCCGACCGCTCGAAGCTCCGCGAGGTCTTCCGCCACTTCGAGCTGCGCGACCCGCTGCGGCGCCTCGAGGAGGCGCTCGGGGAGGACGCGGCGCCCGCGCCCGAGCCCGTCGCGGAGACGACGCTGCAGGCGAAGGTGCGCGAGGCGCCCCTGGCCTCCCTGACCGGCGCCCTGCCCGCGGGCGTGGAGGTCTCCGTCGCGATCCGCCCGCCCGAGGTCGCCGAGGGGGAGCTCTTCGCCGCCGAGCCGACCTGGCGCTGGGCCGCGGCCGCGGGCGACCTCCTGCTCGCCGGGGACTGCGCGCGCCCCGAGGACCTCGTCGCCGCGCTCGCCGACCGGCCCGTCATCGCCCACGACGCCAAGCGGCTCGGGGAGGTCCCGCCGCTCCTGGTCCACGACACGCTGCTCGGCGCCTACCTCCTCGAGCCCGCGCGCCGCGGCTACCCGTTCCGCGAGCTCGTCGAGGAGCGCGGCTTCGCGCACCGCGGTCGAGGACCCGACGGCCGCCGACGCGCTCCTGACCGCGGCGCTCGCCGACTGGCAGCGGGGGGAGATCGAGGACCGCGGCCTCGAGCCCGTCATGGCCGAGATCGAGCTGCCGCTCGTCGACGTCCTGCGCAAGATGGAGCAGGCGGGCGTGCGGCTGGAGAAGGGCCGCTTCGACGTCATCAAGCGCAAGGTCGACGAGGAGATCGCCACGCTCGAGCGCGAGGTCTGGGAGCTCGCGGGGGAGGAGTTCGTCCTCGGCTCGCCGCAGCAGCTCGGGCACGTGCTCTTCGAGAAGCTCGGCCTGACCCGCAAGCGCAAGGGCAAGACGGGCTTCTCGACGGACGCGCGCGTGCTGCAGGCGATCCGCGACGAGCACCCCGTCGTGCCGAAGATCGAGCGCTGGCGCGAGCTCAACCAGCTCTCGAAGACCTACCTCGACGTGCTCCCGCAGCTCACGGACCGCGAGGACCGCATCCACACGACGTTCATGCAGGCCGCGGCGCAGACCGGGCGCCTGGCCTCGACGGACCCGAACATGCAGAACGTCCCGGTCCGCACGGAGCTCGGCCGGGAGATCCGGGGCTGCTTCGAGGCCGCGCCGGGGAACGTCCTGCTCTCGCGCGGACTACTCCCAGGTCGAGCTGCGGGTGCTCGCGCACGTCGCCGACGAGCCCGTCCTGAAGGAGATCTTCCTCAAGGGGGAGGACGTGCACACCGCGACGGCCTCGCAGGTCTTCGGCCGGGCGCCCGAGGAGCTCACGCCGATGGATCGCTCGAAGGCCAAGATGATCAACTACGGCATCGTCTACGGCCTGAGCGACTACGGCCTGGCGGACCGCCTGAACATCCCGCGGGAGGAGGCGAAGGCGTTCATCGACGCCTACCTCGCGCGCTTCGACCGGGTCCACGCGTTCATGACGCGGACGATCGAGGAGGCCACGGAGGCCGGGCACGTCACGACGCTCTACGGCCGCCGCCGGCAGATCCCGGAGCTCAAGGCGCGCAACTGGAACGTGCGGATGCTCGGGGAGCGCCTCGCGGTCAACACGGTCATCCAGGGCACGGCGGCCGACGTCATGAAGCTCGCGATGATCCGCGCCCACCAGGCCCTCGAGCGCGAGGGCCTCGCGACGCGGCTCATCCTCACGATCCACGACGAGCTCCTCTTCGAGGGGCCCGAAGCCGAGATGGACCAGGTCCGCGCGCTGGCCGAGCGCGAGATGACCGCACCCTGGCCGCACCTCCCGCCCCTCGCCGTCGACGTGGGCGTGGGCAAGACCTGGATGGACGCGAAGTAGCCATGGACCGCACGACAGCTCTCCTCGCCACCGCCGCCGCCGGTGGCCTCATCGCGCTCCAGGCGCCGATCAACGGGCGCTTCGGGCGCGAGATCGGCTCCTTGCCGGCGGCCAGCGTCTCGTTCTTCCTCGGCCTCGTCGTGCTGCTCGCCCTCGTCGTCGTCCGTGGCGAGGTCGGGCAGGTCGGGGGCGCGACGAGCGTCCCGTGGTGGTACCTGACCGGCGGGGTCCTCGGCGCGGTCTACGTCACGACGGTCCTGACGACGGTCGGGCAGCTCGGGGCGGGGCCGGTGGTCGCGGCGACGATCGCCGCGCAGCTGACGATCTCCCTGCTCGTGGACCAGTTCGGCTGGCTCGGGGTCAAGCAGGACCCCATCTCCGTCCTGCAGGTCGTCGGGGTGCGTCCTGCTCGCCGTCGGGGTCTGGCTCATCGTGCGCGAGTAGCCCCAGAAGTGGGGATTGACGCTGCTTGCGCGCCAAGCGACAATCGGCACATGAACACGATCCGAGAGGCATTCTGGGTTCTGGCGATCGGCCTCATCGCCTGCTTCGCGTTCTTCTTCGCCCTCGGGGCGATCACCGCGGAAGCCGTCGGCCTCATGGTGGTCATGGGCGTGCTCGCCGTGCTCTGGCTCGTCCACGCGTGGCGGGTGGGCCACGAGCACGGCTCGCGCGACCCGCGGCTCGTCCACGGGCGCGAGCGCCGCGGGTTCTGAACCGACCGGGGACGCCGCAGTGACGTGCTGGCACGGATCCCGCCCGCCGGGGACGGGGGGTAGCTTGCGGCAATGGCCCTCCGCCGCGCTGTCCTCCGCCTCCTGCCCGCGGGCCCGGTGCTCGCGGCGCTCGCGGTCTGGGCGCCACCGGCCGGCGCGGCGCCCGTGTGGACCCAGGTCCCCTCCGGCACCACGGACGACATCTCGGCGGTCGAGTACCAGGCCGACGACCGGCTGTGGTTCACCACGACGAACGGGAAGGTCTTCCGCAAGGAGGGCGCCGGCTTCGTGCAGCGGCTCAACGCCCCCGGGGTGGTGCTCAACGACATCGAGCTGCGCGGGAGCAACGGCGTGGCGGTCGGCAACGGCGGGGCGCTGTTCCGCTCGGGCGACGCGGGGGCGAACTGGACCCAGGTCACGCTGCCGGTGTCGAACGCCCCGTCGTGCGCGACCGACGCGCCCTTCGGCGACCTCCAGAAGGTCGCCTTCGCGTCGGACCTGGTCGTCTACGCCTTCGGCGCGCAGGACCAGATCGCCCGGTCGGCCGACGGCGGAGCCACCTGGGCCAACGCGAACCGCGCCTCCAGGGACACCTGCCGGATCGACGCGGGCGGACCCGTGACCGGCGCGTTCTTCGTCCCGGGCGCCCTGACGCCGACGGGCTACGTGCAGACGACGAACTTCGGCGAGCTCTACTTCTCGAACAACGACCTCCAGAGCGGGCAGAAGAAGGACAGCGGCATCAACGGCTACGAGAAGGCGCACCGCATCGTCGGGGACCCCGCCAACCCGAACCGCCAGTGGGGCCTGGCCAGCGGCGAGGACGGCAACAGCTCCTACACCTCCCGGACCGACACGGCATGGGCGAGCACCGCCAGCTGGCTCATCGGCAACCCGGACCGCCGGGTGCGCGCAGGCAGCTACGACCTCGCGTTCAACGGCGGCACGGTGCTCGTGGCCGGGGCCTCCGGGCAGATCATGAACTCCCTCGACGGCCGCACGTTCTTCTACGTCGACGCGGGTGGACCCCTGGTCACCCAGGAGTGGCGGGCTGCCGCCCTGGCCTCCGCGGCGAAGGCCGCCGTGGGCGGCGTGGGTGGCGTCCTCGCCCTCTCGGAGAACGCGAACACCAGCCCGGACCGCACCCCGCCGACGGGCGCGATCGGCGGGCCGTCGGCGGTGGACGTGGGGCAGGCCGCGACGTTCACGGCGCAGCTCGCCGACGAGGCCGGGGGCTCGGGCATCGACCCGACCTCCATCCGCTGGACGGTCCCGGGACTGCCGCAGCAGATGGGGCCGACCGCGACCTTCACCTTCACCCAGGCCGGCCCGCAGACCCTCACGCTCGCCTTCCGCGACAACGAGGGCAACGCCACGGAGGTCTCCCGGAGCGTCGTGGTCAACCAGCCCGCGCCGCCGCCCCCGGCGACCAAGACGGTGTCCAACACCTTCGCCGGCGGCAAGATCTCCTTCTCCTTCCCCGGCCGGTGCGTGCAGCCCGGGGCGAGCTTCAGCGTCCGGCTCGCGTTCAAGCGCTCGCGCCGCAAGGGCAACGTCGTGGTCAAGGTCGCCTCCACGCGCTTCTACGCGCAGGGCAAGAGCGTCCTCTTCGACCGTCGGGCGCCCTTCGCGGCGGTCATCCGGGTCAAGGGGGCCAAGCCCGGAACGACCTACCGCCTGCGGGCGCGGGCGACGCTCCGGGTGACCCGGGGCAGATCACCCACGCGGTCGATCAAGGCGTCCGTGAAGGTCTGCTGAGGGCGGACGGGGTGCCTCCAGTCCTGACGGCGAACGCGACGATCACCTGCGCGCACGCGGGCCGGGTCACCCTCACCCCGAGCCAGTCCGTGCTGCTGGTCGACGGCGCGCCGGCGCTCTGCGAGGGCGACCTCGTCGGTTCGCCGATCCTCGGGTGCCTCCAGCCGCCGACGCTCGTGACGAAGCCCTGCACGGCGGTCGTGTCGGCGGCGTCGGTGACCCCGGGCAAGGTGGTCGTCGCGGGACGACCCGTGAGCACCGCGCCCCAGATGGGGCTGACGGACGGCGTGCCCCCCGCGCCGCTGCTGGTCGTGAGCCCCGGGCAGACGCGGTTGCTCGCGTGAGCACCGGCGCCACCCGTGTCGTCGGGCGCTACGAGATCCTGCGCGAGCTGGGCCGCGGCGGCGCGGCGGTCGTCTACCTCGCCCACCAGCTCGACCTCGACCGGCGCGTGGCGCTGAAGGAGCTCAGCTCCTTCCACGCCAGCGATCCGGCGTTCGCGGAGCGCTTCCTGCGCGAGTCGCGGCTCGCGGGCTCGCTGAGCCACCCGAACCTCGTCACGGTGCACGACTACTTCGAGTGCGACGGGGTGCCCTACATCGCGATGGAGCTCCTGGAGCGCGGCTCCCTGCGGCCGCAGGTCCGCGAGCTGACCCAGGTGCAGGCGGTGGGCGTGCTCGAGGGCGCGCTGGCGGGGCTGACGCACGCGGAGAGCCACGCGATCGTCCACCGCGACCTCAAGCCCGAGAACATGATGGTCACGGGGGACGGGCGGGTGAAGATCGCGGACTTCGGGATCGCGAAGGCCAAGGGCGACGTCGCCGAGGGCGCGTACATGACCGCGACGGGCACGACGGTCGGGACCCCGGCCTACATGGCGCCCGAGCAGGCGACCGCGTCGGAGGTCGGGCCGCAGACGGACCTCTACTCCCTCGGGGTGATGGCCTTCGAGATGCTCACGGGGGACGTCCCGTTCTCCGACCCCGTCTCGCCCATGGCCGTGCTGCTCAAGCACGTCCGGGAGGCGCCGCCCCCGGTGCGGGCGCTGAACCCGAACGTGGACGAGCGCCTCGAGGCGTGGGTCGCGCGGCTGCTCGAGAAGGACCCGGCGGACCGCCCGGCGACGGCGGCCGACGCCTGGGACGAGCTCGAGGACGTCCTGCTCGACGTCTTCGGGCCGCGCTGGCGCCGCGAGGCCCGGATCGGGGTGCGGGCCGCCGGCGCGACCGAGCCGGAGGTCGGCCGGCCGCTCACCCCGGCGCCGTTCCACGAGCCGGCCGCCGCGGACGACGCGTTCCAGAGCTTCGTGTGGGAGGGCTCGCCGACCGGCCCCCCGAACGCCCGGGCCGTCCCCGCCGAGCCGCCGGTGGCTGCGCCGCGGGCGGCGCCGGTGGCGGAGCCGATCACGACCCCGGAGCCCGTGGCGGCGCCCGAGCCCGAGCCCGAGCCGGCTCCGACCCCGGAGCCCGCCGTGACCCCCGCGCCGGAGCCCGCGAGCGCCCCGGAGCCGGAGCTCGCGGGGGGCGACGGGTTCGTGACCGTCGACCCGCACCGGGCGCTCCGGCCCCCCGCTCGGGACGAGCCGGCGTCCCCGCCGCCGGAGGTGCAGCCGGAGGAGCCCGAGCCGGAGGCCGAGCTGCCCGTCGCGCCGCCACCGGCGCCCGTGCCGCCGCCTGCTCCCGCGACCCTGCCGTCGGAGGAGGCGGCGTTCGTCACGGTCGGGGGCGCGGCGGCGGAGGACATCCGCTCCGTCCGCGACGTCGAGGCCCCGCCGGAGCCCGCGCGACCCGCCGAGGTCCCGGCGCCGCCTCCCGCGCCCGTGGTCGACGGCGCGACGATGGCTCCGCGGGCGGTGCCGCCGGCGGTCCGGGCGCCGAAGCCCGATCCGCCGACGGCCCCGCGGCCGGCGCGCGACCGTCGAAGGCCCGTCGAGGTCGCGGCGGTGCTGGCGGCCGCCGCGCTGGGGGCCGGCCTCGGGGCCCTCACCTCGGGCGGCGGGGACCCGTCCGCCCCCGCGGCGACGCCCGAGCCGGTCCGGGCCGCCGCCGTGCGCCTCGGCCCGGCCCGGGTCGTGCTGCCGGCCGGCCTGCAGCGCACGGGGGACACGGCGCTGCCGGGCGGGGGCCTCGAGGACGCCGCGGCGGCGGCCGGCACGGGCGGGCGGCTCGTGGTCGGCCTGCGGCGCGCCTCGGGCCCCGCGCTCGCGCCCGACGAGCTGACGTCGCCGCGAAGCGACCGCGTCGCCGTGGCGGGGGTGCCGGCGCTGCGCTACCGGGGGGTGCCCGAGCTCGGGGGACCCGTCGTCCTCGTCCCCCTGCGCAGCGGCGTGCTGACCGCGGCCTGCGTCGGGACGGCCGCCTTCGCGCGGCGGTGCGAGGCGGCGATCGCCACGCTCGTCCCCGCGGAGGGCACGGCGCAGCCCGCGGGGCCGTCGGCGGCCTTCGCCACGGCGCTCGGCAGCGACCTCGCGAAGCTCGGGACCGCGGCGGGCGGCCCGGCCCGGCGGCTCGCCGGGGCGCGCACCCGGAAGGGGCAGGCCTCGAGCGCGGCCGCGCTCGCCCGGGCCTACGGCGCCGCCGTCGACGCGCGGGGGGCGCGGGAGGTCCCGCGGTGGGACGCCGGGGCGCAGCGCGACATCGTCGCCGCCCTGCGCGACGCCCGCGACGGCGCACGCGCCCTCGGCCGTGCCGCGGGGCGCGGCGACGGAGGGGCGTACGCCCGCGCCCGCACGCGGCTGCGGGGCGCCCGCACGGCACTGGCCCGCGCGGTGGCGGGGCTCTCCGACCTGGGCTACGGGAGGACGTGATGGACCGCAACGTGGGGGTCACGCTGGTCGCGGTGGTGGCGGCGGCGCTGGGGTTCGGTGCCGCCGCCGCGATGTCCGGCGGGAGCCCGCCCCCGCGCGCCGCACCGGCGGCCGCGCCCGCCGTCCGGACGCTGGGGGAGACGACGGCCGCGAAGGTCGCCGCGCCGCGCGCTCCCTCGACCACCCCGGCCGTGCCCCGCCTGGCCCGTGCCGCGCGCAAGCGCTCGTCGGGCTCCGGCTCCTCCGGGCCGGCCGCCGGCGGGGGCGGCTCGGCGGCGACGCCGGCGCCGAGCCCCTCGGCACCCGCCCCGTCGCGGCCCTCGCCGACACCCAGCCCGACGCCCGCGCCGCGTCCCGCGCCCACGCCGAGCCCGTCGCCCTCCCCCGAGCCGACGCCGACGGTCGAGGTCCCGGGCTGAGCGCCGACCGGACGCGCTCAGGAGCCGAGGAGCCTGCGGGCCTCCGCGAGGCGGAGCTGGTACCGGAAGCGGTACTGCGCCGCGGGCCGCTCGACGTTCGCGATCCAGTCACCCCAGCCCGCGGGGTCCTTGCCGAAGCCGGCCCCCTGGCGCGCCTTGTAGGCCAGGGCCTGGTCGATGAACCACCGGACCTGCAGCTCGGGCCGGCGGGTGTAGCCGCGGTAGACCCCCTTGTCCCAGATGCCCACGCGCATCTGGAAGAAGCCGGCGGAGTCGGCGTCGCCTCCCGGCAGGTTGCTCAGGCCGGACTCGACGAGCGACGCCATGACCGGGAGCTCCCGCGGCAGGCCGTGCCGCCGGGCCTCCTCGCCCATCCAGCGTGCGATCGCCGCCTTCGGCGCGGCGTCGCCGGGGTAGCCGCGAGGGGTTCCCGGGAGCGCAGCGTCCAGCGCGGCGCCGGCGGCGGGCGAGGCCCCCGGGCCGGCGGGAGCGGTGCCGGCCGCCACCGCTGCAGCATCCGGCGGCGCACCCGCCGCGTCCGCGGGGGCCGCCACGGCCGCGACCCCCGGGGACGCGACGGGGCTCGACGCCCCGACGGCCTCGAACTGCGCGGTCGCCCGGAGGTAGGACGCCTCCTGGCGCTTGAGCGCCTCGAAGGTCGCCGTGCCCGGCTCGAGGGGCTCGGGTACGGGAGCGGCCGCGGCGGCCGGGGGCGCCGGGGGTTCGGCCGCGGCCGGGGTCGCGGCGGGCGCGGCGGGCACGGCGTCCGCAGGTGCCGGAGCAGCCGGGGCGGGCGCGGCGGGTGCCCCGGCGTCCGGGCCGGGCGTCGCCTCGCCCGGGGCGGATGCGGCGGCGGGGGCCTGGGCCGCGCCGCCGGCGGCGGCGGGTGCGGGGCCGCCCGCCGTCGCCGGGGTCGGGCCGGCGCCCGGCGGATCGAGCGGGGTGACCCGCCTGGCCTCGTAGTAGCCGCCCTTGAAGTAGGGCTCGTCGAGGCTCGAGACCTTCACGACGTCTCCCGTCTTGGGCGCGTGGAGGAACTTCCCGTCGCCGAGGTAGACGCCGACGTGGTGGATGTCGCCGCCGTGGGCGAAGAGGATGAGGTCGCCCTCGCGCAACGACCCGCGGGGCACGCTGACGCCGGCCTTCACCTGGTCGTAGGTGACCCGGGGGATCTTGATCCCCTGCTGCGCGTAGGCCCACTGCAGCAGGCCCGAGCAGTCGAAGCCCGTGGTCGGGCTCGCGCCGCCCCACTTGTAGTCCGTGCCGAGGTACTTCATGGCCTCCTGCACCGCGGCGTGGGCCTTGCGCGAGCCGAAGTCGACGGCGAAGGCCCCCACCTTCGTCGGGACGGCGCCCGAGGCCGCGGCGTCGCCCGCGCCGGGTGCGGCGGGCGCGGGGGCGGCATCGGGGGCGGCCGCCGGTCCCGCGGCGGGCGTGGGGGCGGAGTCGAGCGTCGACGGGGGCGCGACCAGATCCGCCGGCGGGGGTGCGGGTGCGACGACGATCGAGGCGGGGGAGGTCCCGCTGAAGCCGGGGGCGGCGGAGATCCCCCACGGGGAGGAGACGGCGACGGGGCGGGTCGCCGGGTCCAGCGCGGCGAGGTCGCCCACGACGTCCCGGGCGCCCAGGTTGCCCGGCCCGACCGGGGCCCCGTCGACGAGCGTCACCTCGACCGCCCCGTCGGGCCGGACCGTCGCGGCGACGGTGTGCTCCCGGGCGAGCAGCCGCAGGGTGGGGTCCGCGGCGCGGAGGACCGTCGGGTCGGCCGGGGCCGCGCCGGGCGCCTCGACGAGCGTCACGCCCGGGATCGCCGGCAGGGCGCCGCCGGGGGGCGCCCCGACGCCCGCGGCGGCCGCGGGGAGCACGCCGCCGGAGGGGGGCGCGGGCGCCGCCGGGAGCCCTCCGGGCGTGGCCGGGATCCCGGGCGCCGCCGCCGGTGCCGGGGCGAGGGGGGCGGGGGGTGATCCGGGCGGGGCAGGGACGATCGGCGAGCCCGACGGCGCCGGGGCGACGGGGGCGGAGGGCGAGCCCGGCGGCGCGGGGGCGAGGGGTGCGGACGCGGAGCTCGGCGGTGCCAGGGCGGCAGGAAGGGCGGCGTCAGGCGGTGGCGGAGCCGTGGCCGGAGCGGGCACGGCCGGCGCACCGGGCGGCGACGGCGGGGCCGAGGGTGCGGAGGCCGCCCGGGCGAGGGCCGGCGGCGCCCCGCCGGGCGCCGCGGCAGCGGCCGGTGAGGGTGGCGCCGCGGCGGGAGGCGGCGTGCCCTGGGGTGCCGCGGCGGCCGCCCCGCCCGGCGGCGCGGCGGCGTCCGTGCCTCCCGGGGGCCGGCCGGCGAGGGCGTCCTGGGCCGCGCCCCGCAAGCTCCCGCGCCCGCCGGCCACGGCGCTCCGGGCGCCTCCCGAGGCCTGGCGCCCGAGGTCGCGCGGGAGGTCCTGCGGGCGGCCGCTCAGCGCCTGGCGGGCGAGCTGCTCGCGCGGGACGGAGGGCATGCGGCCCGTGAGGTTCCCGACGGCGCCGCGCGCCGCGTCGGCCGCGGGGCCCCGCAGGAGCGGCACGACGTGCTGGGAGAAGCCGATGAGGCCGATGCCCTCCACCGCCGCCGCGGCCAGCGCCCCCGAGAGGCTCGAGCGCGACTCGCGCAGGTGCAGGGTCTCCGACGGCACGCCGTCCGCGAGCTCCCCGGCGAGGCGCTCGAGCCCCGCCTCGCGCAGGACCGTCGCCGGCGCGCCGCGGAAGGCCTCGCGTGCCTCGTGGTCGGTCAGCAGGCGCTCGATGAGCCGGGTGGCCGCCGCCGTCTCCTCATCGGACGACACGGTTGCCCTCCAGCGCGGGCGGTCGGCGCGCCCGCGTGAGCAGCGGCGGGCCGAGCGTCAGGAGCGCCGGGAGCACGGAGAGGACCCCGACCGTCCCGAGCATCGTGAGGACCACCCACCCCGGCACCCGCGCCGTGACGGCGTCCCACGCGAGGGCCGTGACCCCGGCCAGCCCCGCGGCCAGCGCGATGGTCCACCCGGCACCCAGGGCGCCGAACACGAGCAGGCCACCCCGGGAGGGGACCTCCTCGCCGCTGACCCTGCGCGCGAGCTGGGTCCGCGCCTTCGCCCGGAGCCCGGGCTCGTGGAGGACGTCGGAGAGCACCTGGTAGCCGTCCCGGTCCAGGACGGGGTTGAGGTTGAGCAGCAGCGCGATGTAGCCGCCCAGCGCGAGCTGGAAGAGGATGTCCCGGACGTTGCCCGCCGGGCTGACGAGGCAGGCGATCGCGAGCACCCCGCCGAGCACGGCGTCCGATGCCGGGCCCGCCAGGCCGATCTCGATCCGGGCCCGGCGCCCCTCGAACCACCCCTCGGACGTGTCGACGTAGGCGAACGGCACCGCGCCGTAGAAGACGAGGCCCGCCACGCGGAGCGACCGCCCGTGCGAGGCGAGGGCGAGGCCGTGGGCGAGCTCGTGGGCCAGCGCGAGCAGGACCCGGCCGACGATGAAGACCGCCGCGCCGAGCCCGACCCGGTCGGCCACGATGAACGGCGTGCCGTAGCGCCCGACGACGAGCGCGACGAACGACCCGAGGCCCGCGAGCGCGAGCGCCGCGAGCACGAGGCGCCCCGGTCCGGTGAAGGCCGGCCAGCCCACGCTGCGGTACAGCCGCTGGACGACGGGGTCCAGCCCCTTCCACGTGACGCGCCGCGGCCCCAGGATCCGCCGGAACAGGCTGCGCTTGCCCTCCTGCTCCCCCGCCGCGTCGTGCCCCTCGAGCAGCCCCCGGCGCGCGAGGTCCGTGAGCAGCCAGGCCAGCCGCGTCGCCCCGCGCGCGCCGCTGCGCTCCTGGGCGACCGCGACGAGCTCCGCGAGCTCGTGCTGCCCGTCGAGCAGCGGCACGAGGGCGGCCGCGTCGTCGTCGAGCCGCACGAAGGCGTCCTGGCGCAGGTCGCGCAGGACCCAGCGCCGCTCCTCCCCCGTGGCGTCGAGGCGCTTGAGCGCCCAGCCCGAGCGCAGCCGCGGACGGCGCCCGCCGGCCCCGGGCTCGGAGCGCTGGAGGGTCGCCCCGACGGCCCCGAGCGCCACGGACGCGCCGACGGGGACGATCATCGTGCGCCCCGCCTCGTGCTCGGGGCGCCGCCGCTCGAGCCGCAGGGTCACGTCGCCCACCTCCAGCCGGGCGTGGTCCGGCGCGCGGACGTCGCCCGTCAGGGGCCGGCCGTCGAGCAGCGTGCCGTAGCTCGAGCCCGCGTCGAGCAGGTGCAGCCCGTCCGCCCGCGGATCCAGGCGCAGGTGGGTCCGCGAGACCGAGGGGTCGTCGACGCGCACGTCGCACTCGGCGCCGCGGCCCACGGTGAGCGGCGTGGCGACCTCCACCCGGCTCCCGTCGGCGAGCACGAGGTCGAAGGGGTCCGCGGACCCGTGCTGGGGCAGGCCGCAGCCGCCGCAGAACGCCGCGGCCCGGCCCACCTGCCGACGACAGCGGCGGCAGGTCACCGCCCGACCCCCGCGAGGGGCTGCCAGGCCGGGTGCCCGGCCACGTCGGCGACGAGGGTCAGCGCCGCGGGCTTCGCGGGGTCGACCCGGACGAGCGCGCCCACCCGCGAGCCGAGGCAGTCCCCCTGGCGGACCGCGAGCTCCTTGCCGTCGGGGCGCCAGGCCACCTCGCACGCCGGCACGGGCAGCGCCTTGGCGCGGTCGAGGCGCAGGTCGTCGGCGGACGTGATCGCGAGGCGGAAGGACCCGTCGTCCCCGAGGAGGTTCGTGGCGACCGCGAGCGTGCGGCCGTCGGGGGAGAGGTCGGCGCCGACGACGGCCCGGCCCGGCCGCGAGAGGTCCGTGACGGGGCGACCCTTGTCCCAGTCCCCGGGCTTCGTCGAGAAGGGCACCTTCGACTGCAGGACGTAGAGGGCGGCGGCGCGCTTGTCGTCGGCCTTGACCGCGAAGGTCAGGATGCGGCGGCCGTCGGGCGCCCACTCGGACGAAGCGCCCGAGGCGCCACTTGGGGTCGGCGATGCACGCGGGGGTGACGGTCCCGGCGCCGATCGCCGCGAAGCAGAGGTCCCCGTCGCCCTTCTGGAGGCGGATGGTGGCGAGCACGTCGCCCGCCGGCCCGCGGGCGACGGCGGGATCGCGGTAGTCCCCGTCACCCGCGGTCAGCCGGGCCGCGCGCGCCCCGGCCAGCCAGAGCGGGCCGTCGTTGCGGTAGACGACGGCGCTGCCGTCCGGCAGCCAGGCGGGCTGCTCCTCGAGCTGCCCCGTCCGCGCGAGGGGCTCGGGCCCCTTGGCCCCGGTGACGAGCACGTCCTTCCCGTCGTCGTAGGCGAGCTTCGGGAAGCCCGCGGAGACCGTGAGGGTCACGGAGCCGCCGGCCGGGACCGCCTTGCCCGTGGGCGGGGCGGAGCCCAGGACGGTCCCTGCGGGCTCGGAGGAGAGCCGCCGCTCGACGGCGGGCACGAGCCCGACCGCGCTGATCGCCGCCACCGCCTGGGCCTCCGTCCCCCCGGCGAGCTTCGGGACCTTCGCCGCGCCGCCCGCCGCCGCGCCGCCCGCGGCCGCGGCACCGCCGGCGGCGGCCGCGCCGGCCGCCGCCGCTGCGGCACCGCTCGCGCCCGTCGCGCCCGCGCCCGCCGCGTCGTCCTTCGTCGCGAGCGTGAGGTTCACGGGGGTGCCGGACGCGACGGCCTGCCCCGCGGCCGGGAGCTGCTGGGCCACGATGCCCTCCGGGTCCGCCGAGGGCTGCACCGCCCCCAGGGTGAGCCCCTGCTCGCGCAGCAGCGCGTCCACCGCGGCGACCTTCAGCCCGACGAGCGGCGGCACCGCCACCTGCCCCGAGCCGATGGCCACCTGCAGGGTCACCAGCGTGCCCTCCTTGACCTCCTTGCCGGCGGCGGGCGACTGGTCGACGACCGTGCCGGGCTTCACGTCGGCGCGCTGGACCTTCCCGAGCTGCGGCGCGAGCGCGAGGCCGGCGTCGTCGACGAGCTTCTGGGCCGCGAGCCCCGCGGGCTTGCCACGGAGGTCCGGGACCGTTGCGTTGTGCGGCCGCAGGAGCAGCAGCAGGACGACGGCGAAGAGCAGCAGGGGCGCCGCGACGGCCAGCCACCAGGGCAGCCAGGGGCGCTGGCGGAACGTGACGGTGACGGGCGCGGGCGCCACCGCCTCCCGACCGGCGTGCGGGACCGTCGCGGTCACCTCGACGAGGTGGTCGACGGAGCGCCCGAGCCAGATCTGCTTGGGCGGGACGACGCGGAACGGCGCCTCGACCCCCGCGCCGACGGGGACCTCGAGGTGCGGCTCGGCGAACTCCGAGCGGCAGCTGGCCTCCTGGTCGGCGGCGGCGAGCTCCACGGGGCTGGCGGCGTTGCCCGCGTTGCGGACCGTCGCGACGAAGCTCCCCCCGCGCCGGCCGGCCCGGCGGCCGGGCTCGACGGTCAAGGCCGCGTCGGCGTAGGGGAGCACCTCGAGCGACGCCGGCGCGGCCGCCGCCGTGGCGCCCGTGGCGCGGGAGCGCGCGACGACCTCGAAGGGCCAGGGGCGGGCCTCGGCCTCGGGACTGCGCGGCGGCTGGAGCTGGAGGGCGACCTCCTGCTCGTAGGCGCCCGAGCTGCCGTAGGGCACGAGGTAGACCGCGGCCGGGCGGAACACCGCCCACCCCTCGGGCAGTCCCCGCACCTCGAGGTCGTAGTTGTCGACGACGGAGCTCTCGTTGCGGACCGTCACCAGGACGGTGGCGGGCGCGCCCGGCGCGGTCACCAGCACGACGGGCCCCCCGGGGGGCTCCTCGGAGTCCGGCAGGCGCAGGCCCAGGGAGGCGGTGGGCAGCGCGGGAGCCGGCGCCGCCGGGGCCGGGACGTGCGGCGTCGTGGGCGGCGGGGCCGTCGGGGTGGTCCGCGCAGCCGCGCCGGCGGGCGAGGGCGGCGGGGCGGCGGGCGGCGCGGGGTTCCCGGCGGCGGGGGGCGCCGCGACCGCGTCGAGGACCGTCGTCGGCTCCCAGCGCAGGTACTCCCCGCAGGCGCAGAAGTCCCGCCCGGCCTCGTTGACCGCCCCGCAGCTGCGGCACGTCCGCACCCCGCTCACGCCGCACCTCCGCGTGCCGCCCGGACACGGAGCCGGTAGCCCGTGCCCACGGGCTTGACGCGCTCGATGAGGCGCGCCACCGCGGCCTGCCGGTCGGGCGCGATCGGCTCGTCGCAGTAGACGACGACCTGGAAGGGCGGCGCGGGCCCGAGCTCGGCGGGATCCCGCGCCGTGCGGACGCAGCCGTCGTCCTGCACCCGCAGCGGGAGGTCCGGGAACGCGAGCCGGAGCGCGAGCGCGAGGCCGTCCGCGGTGCCGCGCGCCCGGCCGAGCTCGGCCGCGTGGCGCACGAGCTCGCGCCGCTCCTCGCCCCGGCGGGACTCGTCGTGCTCGAGCCCGAGCCACGCGGTCAGCAGCGTGAGGACGTCGCGCGGCGCGTGGTCGGGCTGGAAGTGCGCGGGCAGGGAGTCGAGCACCGCCACGATCGGGTCGAGCATCCCCTCGAGACCCTCGAGGAAGCGGGAGAGGAACGCGTCCTCGCGGTGGATCGCCGGCAGGCCGTCGCGCAGCAGCCGCCGCTGGGTCGCGGGCGCGGGCACGTCGGAGTCGCCCGCGGAGGCCTCGACGACGACCGTGCCGAAGCCGCCGCCCGCGAAGGTGACGAAGGCGTCGCTCATCGCGGATCGGGGTGGACGGCGCGGACGACGTGCCGGGCGGAGACGACGACCTCGTGGGCGGCGAGCGGGACGTGGGAGGGGATGGGCTTCGCGTGCTGCTCCCCCGTCACGAGGTCCGTCTCGTAGACGCGGAGCACCCGCACGACGTCGACGCCCTCGACCGCGTGGATGACGCCGTAGAGCTCCCCCTGGTTCAGCGGCCGCCCGAACCCCCAGCCGCCGCCGGGCCCGCGGACGTCCCCGCCCACGAGCGGGTTGAGGAACGTCTCCAGCGCGTGGGCGACGTCGTGCTGGACCCGCTCGAGGTCGCTGACGGGGGAGGCCTCGAGCTCCACGACGGCGGTGAACCCGCGGTAGCCCGCCGGCAGCAGGTCGATGGTCGTCCCGACGATCCGCCGCTGCTCGAGGTAGGCCGCGACCTCGTCGAGGAGCTCCGTGTCGCAGAGCAGCTCGTCGAGCTCGAGGTAGCGGTCCGCGGGCTCCAGGCGGGGGACGAGGTGGACGCGGACGGGCTCGCCGGGCAGCGCGACGCACCGCGCGCGGGCGACGCGCGGGGAGGCCTCGACCGCCAGGAACTCGTGGTCCTCGACCGTCACGGCCCGGTAGCGGCTGCGGAGCTCGAGCGCGGCGCGGGAGCGCGCGACGTCCAGACCCTCCGGGTCGACGCCGCCCGCCGCCGGATGGGGGTTCGTGACGGTCGCGACGCCCGGGACGGCGGACTTCAGGACGGTGAGGGTCCCGGTCGAGACGTTGCCGGCGCTCCCGCCCCCGTGGCGGTAGGCGGCCATGCGCAGCTCGGCGCCCTTGGGCGGCGTGGCCCCGTAGCGCCGCCAGCCCCCGTCGCTCTGGCGGATGGCGGGGCCGAGCTCGACCACGCCCTCCGACAGCCCGAGCAGGTAGTGGCGGTCCTGGGGCCCGCTGGAGGCGAAGCTCTCGACGGGCGTCCAGGAGCGCCAGGTGCTCGAGCCCGGCTCGCGGACCTCGAGCGTCTCCGTCGGCTCGGGCGCGAGCACGGGGGCCCGCTGCAGCTCGAACCGCTGGCCCGGCGTGCCGTCGCTGTGCCCCAGCGCCTCCCCGCGCTCGAGCCCCGCGTGGGTGGCGTCGGCCAGCGCCCCGACGGCCCAGGCCGTGACGGCGTGGAGCTCGGGGGCGTGGGAGTAGGACGCGCCGTCGCGGCCCGAGCGCGCGCGGTCGTCCAGGCGGCAGCGCAGCCAGCGGGCGCGCTGGCCGCCCACCCCGAGCTCCCCGAGCCCCGTGGGCAGCTGCAGCTCGATGGAGCCGTCGCCGTAGTTGAACCCGCCCGTCGTGTCCCGGAGCACCTCGCAGGCCAGCCAGGCGCCGCCGGCCCCGGACGCCTCCCAGGCCAGGGGCGGGTCCTCGGGATCGACCCCGGCGCCCCGCGCCGCGGAGCCCTCGACGTCCACGCGGACCACGAGCCCGTCGAGCGGCTCGTCGAAGCCGAGCAGGAGCGCGTCACCGACCTGCGGGGGGCTGCCGAAGGCGAGGCGGTCCGTGCCCGTGGGCCGCGCCGTGCCCGAGTCGACGCCGGCCTGGGCGGTCCGCCCCCCGCGCTCCAGCGCGTAGGCGACCGGGCGCAGCGCCGGGACCGTCACGTCCTCCCGGGTGCGGAAGACGATGGACTGCTCGCCCGCGGTGCGCAGGGTCCCGACCTCCGTGCCCGCGGCCAGGACGTGCGCGCGGGCGGCGGGAGCGGCGAGCAGGAAGCGCAGGCTCGTCGAGGCGGCGGCGGGCGGGTCGAGCCGCAGGCCGAGCAGGTCGAGGAAGGCGACGTGCAGCTTCTCGGGCACCCGGTTGATGCGGTAGACGAGCATCTCGGTCATCCACGCGAAGAGCTCGATCAGCGTGATGCCGGGATCGGAGACGTTGTGCTCGGTCCACTCGGGGCAGGACTGCGCGATGCGCATGCGCGCCTCGTCGACGAGGTCCTGGAAGCGCCGGTCGTCGAGGACGACCTCCGGGAGGCTCATCCCACGCCCTCCTGCTCGTCGGCGGGCACGAGGTAGAAGGGGTGGACGAGGTTGCGCTCCGCGTTGACGTCGCGCACGAGGTAGCCCACCTCGACCAGGAGCACGCCCTCGGCGATGCGCTCCGCGTCGAAGCCCACGCCCAGCACGTCGATGCGCGGCTCCCAGCGCAGCAGCGCCTCGCGGATCGCGACCTCCAGGCGGCTGAGGGTCGCCGCGTCCACCGCCTCGAAGACGCAGTCGTGGATCGCGCAGCCGAACTCGGGGCGCATGGGCCGCTCGCCCGGGGCGGTCCCGAGCACGATCTGGATCGCCTGCTCCACGTCGGTCAGGCCGGGGCTGAGCGCGAGGCCGCCGCGGTGGTCGACCCCGACGGGGAACGCGAGGCCCGTGCCGAGGACGCCGCTCATCCGACCATCACCGTCGGCGCGGAGAGCTTCAGCGGGCCCGAGCTCTCGATGGTCACCGTGGCGCCCTTGAGGGTCAGCTGCCCCGACGCGTCCACCTCGACGGTGCTGCCGCCGCGCACCGTCAGCGCGCTCCCGGCCTCGAGCCCGGCCTTCGCGTCGCTCTTGAGCTCGAGGAGCTGCCCCGCCCGCACCTTCGCGTCGTGCGGGCTCCGGACGGCCAGGGAGCCGTCGGCGCTGATGAGCTCCCCGGGGAGGTCCGTGCCGTTGAACAGGCCGCCGAGCACGACGGGGCGGCGGGGGTCGCCGTGCTCGAAGCCGAGGAGGACCTCGTCCCCGGGGACCGGGCTCATCGCGACGCCGCGGTCCCGTCCGGCGCCCAGGACCAGCACGCGCGCCCACCAGCCCTCGACGCCGTCGCCCAGCGCGGGGTAGGAGACCCGGACCCGCCCCTGGCTCTCGGGGTCGTCGTTGTTCGTCACCACGCCGATCACGAGCTGGCTCGTCCACGCGGCCCGCGCCGGGCCGGCCGCCCGCGAGCGCCAGGATCGTCCGGTCGATCTGGCCCGTGCTCGACCAGCGGGTGTCGTAGCCCTTGTCGCCGCGGAAGACGTGGGTGGTCGTCGTGAGGGTGAAGGCGCCGCCGAAGCGGGTCCCGACCTTCTCGACGGTGACCCGGGTGCCGGCGCGCAGCGTCGGGTCGCCCTCGCAGATCCCCTCGGCCTCGGCGAAGGCGGAGCCGAGCCGGCCCGCGACGCTCTCGGCGAGCGCCTGGGCCTCCGCGTCGTTCTCCAGGGGCCGGTCGGCGACGGTGACCACGCCGCCGCCCAGGGCGTGGGCCGCCGCGGCGTGGTCGACCCCGACCTTCGCGGCGGGCGTGGGGACCGCGGAGGCCTCGATCGTGCGCTTCGCGCCCGGATCCCACGCGCGCACGGTGACCTTCTCGCTCTGGTGGACCCCCGTCACCCGCGGGCGGAAGCTGCGCAGCCCCTCGCCCCAGCGCAGCGTCCGCTCGGGCGGCGCGGTGCCCCGGCGGAAGTGGAGCTTGCCGTCCGCGACGACCACCTCGAAGCCGATGGGTGCCGCCAGGCGCCAGAGGAGCTCCCAGTCGGTCTCGTTGCTCTGCTGGACGAAGTCCATCGGGGCGCCCGCCGCGTCGACGTCCCCCGTCTGCAGGCCGACCCCGGCGGCGACCTTCCGGGCGACGTCGTCCGCGCAGACGTTCTGGTGCGTCGTGGAGCGCCGCTCGCGGTGCAGCACGTGCGACTGGTCGTAGGCCCGGAGGACGAGCACGCCGCCGGCCGGGCCGAACTCGGGCTCGAAGGCGACGACCTGCCCGCTGAACACGGGCTGCTGCGCGGCTCCCGTGCGCGAGCCGAGGGCGATCTCGAGCTTCGCCCCGAGCACGAAGCGCGGGTCGTCGACGTGCTCGAGCTTCGGGTCGGCGAGCCGGACGACGGCCGTGTCCGGCAGGAGCAGGTGGTCGTCCACCCGGACCTCCTGGAGCTGGCGGACCAGCCCGGGGTCGAGCGAGGTGCCGTCGAGCTTCACGTCGACCCCGACGGCGGTCATGCCGCGTCCCCGGGGATCGCCAGGACCGCGCCGGCCCGCAGGCGCGTCGGGTCGTCGATGCCGTTGGCCCGCGCGAGGCCGCGCCAGCGCGTCGGGTCGCCGTAGGCCTCCCACGCGATGCTCTGCAGGGAGTCGCCCGTGCGGACGACGTGCGTGCCGAGGGCGCCGATGGCCCGCGTGGTCGGGTTCTGGCCCTTCGCGGGCGTGCTGTCGCGCCGCGTGTCCTGCGGCTCGACCTGCATGAGCTTGAGCTGCGCGACGGCGTGCGCGGGGCGGCCCTCGGCGGTGAAGCGCTTGACGGCGACGCTCAGGGACTGGATCGCGCCGGTGAACGGGGGGTTCGCGCCCCAGGCGAAGGTGACGTAGGGCGGGCGCCCGGAGTTCTTCTTGCCCTTCTTGACCGTGCGCTCGTCGACGGCCATCGCCTTGAAGAGCCGGTCGAGGTCCCGGTCGACGGGCCGGGTGCCCTCGTCGTCGTCGAGCAGCATCTCGAAGGAGAGCTCCATGGGCTGGCCGCCGCCGAAGGTCACGGGGGGCAGCCCGACACCGGGCGCGGCCTTGGCCTGCCAGCCGTTGGCCTTGGCCAGCGTGAAGTCCTTCGGGTTCAGGCGGAAGGCCAGCGGCGTGGGGTCGAGCTCGATGCGCAGCTCGGCCTTCTGGAAGGAGGGGGCCGCGCTCATGCCGCCGAGCTCCCCGGGGCCAGGCCGTGGTGGGCGATCTCGAGCGTCTCGGTGGCGGCGGTGCTCCCGCCCGCGGCGAGCGTCGGGCCCGTCCACTTGACCGGGACGGCCTCGCGGAAGGTCCAGCGGCGCGTCGGCTTGCCGGTGGGGTCGAGCATCTCGAGGCTCACGGAGGGGCGCGCGCCGACGCCCTGGACGGTGGTGAACCAGGCCAGGAGGGCGTCGTCGGCGACCACGCCGCGCTTGAGGACGAGGTTCGGGTACTTGAGGCGGCCGCGGAGCTTCGTGGGGACCGGGGCGCCGCCCTCCTGGTGCTCGACGACCTCGTACTCGGCCGAGAGGCCGGAGGCCTCGCTGAACCAGCCGACGGTCCGGCCCTCCGTCTGGACGCGGAAGTGGCTCGGGGCGGTCGCCGTCCCGAGGGGCGGGGTGCTCATGCGAGGTCTCCCAGGGGGTCGCCGCCGCGCTCGCGGTCCACGACGAGCTCGCGGCGCAGGCGGCTCGCCACCTCCTCGTAGATCGCGTCGAGGTCGAGCTTCGGGGCGGCGGGGACCGCCGCGGCGGGCTGGGCGGGCGCCGGAGCGGGCGCCGGTGCCGGTGCCGGTGCGGGCGTCGGATCGCCCGGGGCCTCGGGTGCCCGGGCGACCGATCGGGCCGGGGCGGCGAAGACGATGGACATCCCGTCGGCCGCCGTGGTGACCTGGCCGCCGTGGCGCTCGGCGGCCGCGGCCAGGCGGGCGACGGAGCGCCGGGCGATGGGGCTGGACACCGGGCTCGGGGGCGCCGGGAGCGTCGAGGGTGTGCGGGCAGGGGGCGCCGGCGGGGTGTCCCAGCGGACCCGGGTGGGCCCGCCCGCGCGCACGGGAAGCGCGGCCCGGGCGAGGACGCCGGGCGCCGCGGGGCCCCGACCCTGGGCGGCCGACCGCTCCGGCGCCGGCCGGGTCGACGCCGGCGTGGTCGTCGCCGCCGGGGGGCGTCGCGCGATGGGGGGCGCGTCCCCCGTGGCCGACGGACGCGCGGGGAGGGCGCGCGCCTGCGCCGGGGCGAGGGGCGCCGGGGGCCGGGCCGCGATCGTGGTGGTCACGGGCGCGGCGGCGGCGGCCGCGCGCGGCTCGTCCCCGGACTCCGGGGCGGGGGGGACGGCGTCTGGGACCGTCCCCCGCGACCGTGTCCGGGCGACGAGCCGACGCAGGAGACCGGCCGGAGGTGCGGGGGCCGGGGACGGGTCGGAGGGGGCCCGGCGCTCACCGGGACCGGGTCGGGGCCGTCGGCGACGGGCCGGAGGGGCGCTTCGAGCGGCGTCCAGGTGACGGGCGCCCGGTCGGCTCGCGCCGGCTCCGGGTGGACGGGCTCGATCCGGACGGGCGCGCGCCTCGGGACGGGGCGCCCGGGTGCGGTCGGCGTGAGGGGCGCTCCCGGATCGCCGGGGAGCTCGGGAGCCCGCGTGGACGGTGCGCGGGCGAGCGGGACCGCAGACCCGGTGCGGGGCGGTTCGGGGATGGTCTCGACGCGGAGGTCCGACGCCCCACCCGAGGGGGCCGTGCGGGGCGCGGTCGCGGGGGGCGCCGGCTCGGGTTCCGCGCTGCGCGGCACCGCCTCCGGGACGACCGGCTGCTGCGCCGGCGGTTCCGTCGGCTGCGGCGCCGGACGGCGGGCGACGACGCGCTGCGGCCGACCGCTCGCCGGCGGCTGCGCCCAGGTCGCGACGCGCCCCGTGGGGGGATCGGCCACGGCCGGGGTCGCCGGCGCGCCCGGCTCGGCCGCGGGCGGGGGGGTCCGTGCCGCGACCGTGGGGGACGGCGGCGCCGCGGTCGCCGGGTCGGGCGACGCGCTCCCGGGCGTCGGCGCGGGAGGCCCGGGCTCCGGCGCCGGACGGGGTGCGGGGCTCCGGGCGAGCGTCGGGGCCCGGGCGGGCGCGGGCGCAGGGGGAGCCGAGGCCGTCGTGGGGTCCGCCGTCACGGTCGGGGTGGCGCGGGGAGGGACGGGGCTCGTCCGCATCGCCGCCCGCGGCTCGGGCGCGGGGGGCGGGGGACCCGTCAGCGCCGGGGCGGTGTCGTCCGCGGACGGCGCGGGGGGCGGGCTGCCGGCGCCCTCCGCGGGCGCGGGCGGGACCGCTTCCCCGGGGCGCCGGGCCCGCGTCCGGCGCGTCGACCCGCGGCGCGCCGCCCACGTCCGGGTCGCCGCTCGCGGACCGGGCCGCCTCCTCACGCGGTGCAGCATCCGGCGCGGACCGGGCGGCCTGTCCCTCGAGCAGCCGGGACCTCGCGACCCGCCGCTCGGCCAACGGGGTGACCCGTGCGGGCTCGGGCTCCAGGAACGAGGGCAGCCCGCTCACGGGCGGCGAGGCCCCGTCGGGCAGGGCCGTGCCGGGGACGGGGCCGTCCCCGAAGAGGTACTGCTCCGCCCACGCGCTGCGCCCGCCGGGCGACGCCCCGGCCGCGGGGGCGGGCACCAGCGCGAGCCCCGGGGACTCCGCCGGTGCGGCCGCGGCCGCGGCGGGGCCGAGGCGCGTGACGCGCCCCTGGATGCTCCGGGCCAGCCGCTGGCCGGCCACGAGGCGCGCACGGCGCGCCCGCTTGGCCGCGGCGACGGACGACGCCCGGGCGATGGTCGTGCGCTCAAGCATCGTCGTCACCCCCGGCGTGGGCGAGCAGCCAGCGACGGTCGGCGTGGGAGAGGTCGATGAGCTCCTCCAGCCCCCAGCCCGTCGCGCGCCCGAGGCGGGCCATCTCCGTGGCGCACATCTGCGGAGACGGCCGGGTCATCCCCCCAGGCGCTCGTCCTCCAACGCCCGGAGGTCGATCTCGAAGGGCTCCCCGCAGTCGGGGCAGCGCACGTGCCCCACGATCTCCGACTCCGTGTTGAGCCGCTCGTACAGGCGCTGCAGGTGGTCGAAGTCCGCGGCGTAGAGCCGTTCGACGACCGCGGGGGTCACGTCCTCCACCGTCCCGATCCGCAGGACCGTGCGCGAGAGCAGCAGCACCGCGAGGTAGGCCTCGTTGCGCCGCACGGCGGGGTCGCGCAGCGGCTCGATCTCGTCGCGGGCGGTCGCGAGGCGCATGCGCCCCGTCCGCTGGACCTCGCCGTCCTCGCCCGGGAGGCCGTAGGGGAGGGTGAAGTCGAACTCCGTGGGGCGCACCGCAGGCGTGGCGATCACACCCGCTCGAGGCCTTCGTGGCAGATCTGCAGCTCCTCGACGGCGACCTCGTTGCCGTTCGCGTTCAGGGTCGCCCCGGAGTACTTGATGGGCCAGCCCTTCTTGAACGAGAACGTCGCGATGCCCTTGCCCTCGTAGTCCACGAGCTCGATCGTCCCGTCGACGATCGCCTTCTCGGCGCCCTGCTTGACGACGACGTCACGCCACTTCCAGAGGTCGACCTTCGTGTCGATCCCACGCTTGAGCGTGATGTTCGACCACTTGGTCGCCCCGGCGACCTTCGAGATGACCGGGCGCCCGTTGGCGTCGGTGGTCATCTGCTCGATCACCGTGGTCTCCGAGTCGAGCCCCGCGCACTCGCGGAACTCGCCGACGGTCTCCTTGCCCCCGAGCTTGAGGCGGAAGTAGCTGGAAGGGTGGCCGCTCATGGTCTGTCACGTTCCTCTCGGGTGATGGGCTAGGCGGCGATCTCGGCGCCGGCGCTGTACTGGCTGATCCGGAACACGACGAACTCGGCGGGCTTGACCGGTGCGATGCCGATCTCGCAGATCACCTGGCCCGCCTCGACGATCTCGGGCGGGTTGGTCTCCTCGTCGCACTTGACGTAGAAGGACTGCTCCGGGGTGGCGCCGAAGAGCGCGCCCTCCGACCACGTGCGGGTCAGGAAGTTCGACACGGCGATGCGCATCTGCGTCCACAGCCGCTCGTCGTTGGGCTCGAAGACCGCCCACTGCGTCCCCTCCATGATCGACTCGGCGACGTAGTTGAAGAGCCGGCGCACGTTGAGGTAGCGCCACTCCGGATCGCTGGACAGCGTGCGCGCGCCCCAGATGCGGATGCCGCGGCCCGAGAACGCCCGGATGCAGTTGATCCCGGCCTGGTTGAGCGCGCCCTGCTCGGCCTGGGTGATCTGGAAGGCGAGGCCGTTGACGCCGAGCAGCGTCTCGTTGGCGGGTGCCTTGTGGACGCCGCGCGTCGCGTCCGTCCGCGCCCAGGCCCCCGCGACGTGGCCGCACGGCGGCACGTGGATCGGGGTGCCCGTCAGCGGGTCCATGACCTCCAGCCACGGCCAGTAGAGCGTCGCCTGCTTCGAGTCGTAGCCCGCGGTCTCCTGGCGCCACTCGAGGATCTCGGAGGGCAGCAGGCCCGGCGGGGGGTCGAGGATCGCGAGGCGGTCGGCGGCCGTCTCGCAGTGCGCGAGCATCTTGCCCTGCACGTCGCGGAACCCGGCCTCGTCGCTCCCGGCCATCGCCGCGAGGTCGGGGCAGGCGACCATCGTGATCTCGTCGATCGCCACCAGGCTGCCGATGCCGGTGCGCTTGGCCTCGTCGCCCGCGAAGGTCGGGCTGGAGAGCTCGGATGCCGCCGTCGCCGGCGCCGCGAGCTTGTAGGTGCCGGGCCGCGGTGCGCGCGCCCCCTCCGGGAGCGAGCCGACCTCCTCGACCTTGATGAGCTTCGACTTCGCGTTGACCTGCGTCGCGATGGAGGTGCGCCCCTTCTTGGCGGTCAGTCCCGTGAACTCCTCGCGTTCGTCACCGCCGGTGACGACGATCGTGTACGTGGACTCGCCCTTCGCGTCGCCGTCCGCGGGCGCGTCCGGCTTGTCCTCGCTGAGCTCGACCGTCAGCCCCGTCGCCCCGTTGGCCGCCACGACGCGCAGCGGCTCGCCGTCCCCCTCCGCGGCGGGGAGCGCCGCCTGCAGCGCCTGCGGCTCCGCCGAGCCGCCCACCCGGACGACCCAGCACAGCCCCCCGCCGTTCTGGAAGTACCCGAACACCGCGTGCGCGAGGTAGGCGCCGTCCATGAACGGGCCGGCCTCGGGATCGGCCGCGCTGCCGAACATCCGCGCGAACTGCCCCCAGTTGGCGATGCGGACGGGGGTGTCCGTCGGGCCCGCGGGCGCCAGCCCGACGAACGCCGCCACGGAGGTGCCGACGCCCTCGATGGGCTTGGACTGCGACGGGAGCTCCTCGACGTAGACGCCAGGGGTCAGGTAGGTGGGCACGCGGGCCTCTCGGGTTCGACGACGCGGATGGTGGGGCGGTGACGCGCCGCGATTCTGCGCCGCACCCACCCCGGTGCCATCGGGGCTGGCACGGCACTTCCCGGGCGCGCCGCGAAGTGCCGTGGTGGCACGGATGAGCCGGCGACGGGCGCTCGCCAGGCTCGGGCGGTGCTCGAGGTCCACGCCTACGTCGAGGTCGAGGACGTCGAACGCGGTGCGTCCTTCTACACCGCCGCCCTCGGGCTGACGATCCGTCGCCGGCTGACGTCCGCGTGGGTGGAGCTCGCCGGTGCGCGGCTGCCCATCCACCTCCTGGGCAACCGTCCGCCGCGGTTCACCGCGGGCACCGCCACCCTGCATCGGGACTTCGGCCGCCACTGGACCCCCGTGCACCTCGACTTCGCCGTGGACGAGCTCGACGCCGCCGTCGCCCGGGCGACGGCGGCCGGCGCGAGCGTCGAGCGCGAGGACGACCACCCGGGCCTGTGGCGTCTGGCCAGCTGCGCCGACCCCTTCGGGAACGGCTTCGACCTCATCGAGCTGTGCCCGGACGCGTACGACACCCTCGCCGGCCGGACGGTCGCCCAGGCGTGACCGCCGGGCGGCCAAGTGACGTGGTGGCACGGATGCCGCCGCGCCGGGGGGCGGCCTACGTTGCACCGATGCGCTTGCTCGCGGCAGGTCTCGTCGCCATCGCCGTGACCGTCCCGACGCAGGCCCACGCCGGCACGGTCACCCGCGACGCGGGCGCGATCACCTTCCAGGGCACCGCCTCCGTGGGGGAGAAGGTGACCTTCGCGGAGGAGGCCGGCAGGATCGCCGTGAGCGGGGAGGGCCCCGTCAGCTCGTCCACGTGCGCCCAGACCGAACCGACGCGGGTCGACTGCGACCCCGCCGCGGCCTTCGTCGTCCGCCTGCTCGGCCTGGACGACTTCCTGTTCACCGACGGTCTGGCGGCGTCGACCCCCCTGGAGGCCCACGGCGGCGGCGGCTCGGACGGGCTGCCCGGGCACGCCCGGAGCCGACCGCCTGTTCGGCGACGACGGGGACGACGGCCTCGACGGCCGCGCCGGGAACGACCTGCTCGACGGCGGCCCGGGCGCCGACGGCTTCGCCGACGGCCCGGGCGACGACACGGTCGTCGGCGGCCCCGGTGACGACGTCCTGCGTGCCGGCCCCGGTCGTGACACCTACAGCGGGGGAGTCGGCGCGGACAGCGTGAGCTACGTCGACCGCAGCGCGCCCGTGACGATCACGCTCGACGATCGCCCCGACGACGGCGAGGCGGGTGAGGGCGACAGCGTCGGCAGCGACGTGGAGGACGTGACGGGCGGCGCGGGCAACGACCGGATCGTCGCCGGCCCGGTCGGCACGCGCCTGCACGGCGGCGCGGGCAACGACATGATCAAGGGAAGCCCGCTGGAGGACCGCCTGGAAGGCGAGGAGGGCGACGACACCATCGACTCCCGCGACGGGAAGTACGACTCCGTCGACTGCGGCCCCGGCAACGACGTCGTCCTCGCGGATCCCGGCGACGACACGACGGGCTGCGAGGTCGCACCCGACCGCGACGGCGACGGCACCCTGAACGAGGCCGACTGCGCCCCGGACGACCCGGCCGTCCACCCCGGCGCGGGCGAGGTCTTCTCCAACCCCGTCGACGAGGACTGCAAGGACGGCCCGGGCTACTTCCAGACCGAGGCCCTCATCGCGCTGAAGATCCTCCCCCGCAAGCGCTCGGCGGGCATGCGGTTCCTCGGGATCAAGCTCACCGCGCTGCAGGCGGGCGATCGCATCGAGCTGCGCTGCCGCGGGCGGGGCTGCCCCCTCTCGGTCAAGCGGACCACGAGCGCCGCCGGCAAGTCGACGGACCTCGCCCGCCTGCTGAAGAAGCGCTACCTGCGCGTCGGGGCGGTCGTGGAGATCCGCGTGTCGCGGGCCAACCGGCTCGGGAAGGTCCTGCGGCTCACCGTGGTCAAGGGCCCGAGCATCACGCAGAGCAGGCTCTGCGTGCCGGTGGGCGGGAGCGCGGCGCAGACGTGTCCGGCGACGTCGTGAGGGCCGCGGCGACGCCGGGAGGCCGGTCGACCGGCAGGCTGGTCGTCGCCGGGCGGCCAAGTGTCGTGGTCGCACGGATGTCGCGAGTCCGTTGCCGCCGGAACGATCGGCGCACGTGACCGCGCCAGATCGCATGTTGCCGGCGTCCGAGCGGGCCACCCCGACGCCGGCGCCGGCGTCCACGGTCACGCCCGCGACGAGGTCGCCCGAGGCACCGGGGCGCATCGCCGCACTGCAGCGCACCGCGGGCAACCACGCCGTCGCGCGGCATCTGCAGGCCGGGTCCGCCGTCGTGGCACGCAAGCCTCCTGAGACGGCTGCGGCGCCTGCGCCTGCCGCAGCCGAGCCCGCACCGACGGCGCACCATCTCGTCTGGCGGACGATGGGGATCAACAACGCCTACCAAGAGCTGTTCGAAGAGCAGAGCCGGGCGATCGACCGCATCGAGAAGGACCTGCTCAAAGAGGACGCGCCGCCCCTGACGGATCTGCTCATCCAAACTGCGGTGGAGCAGGCGCTGAGTTTCGCGTTCGGTCGGCTCTCGGCTGGGGTGACTACGCGGATCGGGACGCTGGGCGCAGGCGTGTACGCCAAGATGCTGGCCGAGCGCGAATCCACCTACAAGGACTTCCCCGGCCTCACGGTGCTGGCCGTCCGTCCGGCCGCTGAGCTCAAGGCGACGGCTATCGCCGGGGCCGTCGACAAGTTCGTGGGGGATCAGTTCAAGACCGGGGTGAAAGCCGGGTACGCGAAGATCACGTCAACCGATTCGGTCGTCCAGAAGTTCATCCAGGCGCAGCGCGAGATGCTCCGTGACGGCAAGCGCCTCGCCCAGGACGCTCTCACCGACAGGGTCGCGCCCGCCCTCGATGCGAGTCCTCCGGCGGAGGGTGTGCTCGCCGCGCGGCAGCTGCTCGAGGCGGTGCGTGCGACGCGTGAGAACGCGCTGGCCATCCAGTACCTCTCCTCGGCGGGGCAGTGGGGCGAGATCGCGGGTGGCGGGAAGGACCGCCATCTGCACGCGAACCTCACGGGCGTGCTGAAGATCACGCTCTCGAACGGCCCGGGTGAGAACCCGAAGGTCGCCTCGTCGGTTGTCGAGGGGATGGATCGCGACGTCCTCAAGACGCTCAAGAAGACACCGGCCTTCGCCGAGCGGCCCCTGAGCGAGTGGCCCATCAGCAAGGTGCTCGTCGGAAGCAGCTCCGAGTACTTCGTCGCCGTCCGCGCTGGTGAGACCGTTGACAAGGACTCGATTCGCTCGGGCCACAGCTGGTTGGCCGAGCGCGCCAAAGTCCGCTACGGCATCGCGCCCGGGCCCGACGTGGGGACGAACATCCACACGCTCGGCGCGTATCGCTACCTCGAGGAGGTCGATCGCTTCAAGCTCTCGGACGTCAAGCTCGAGATCCCGTTCTCACCGCTGGACCCCTTCGCCTGATCTGCGGGATCAGCCGTTGCGCGAGACCTCGTCGCGCACCCGTCCCGGCACTTCGACATCGGCCATGCGCACCACGCGCTTGCGAACAGGGAGTCCGCGCTGGCTCGACCGCGACGACTCGATCGGGAGGGTGATCACCACGTCGATCGAGGGCCGGTAGCGACCGCCCACCGCGTTCCAGAACTCCGCGCGGCCCTCGGCGGGACGGCCGACGCGGAGGTCCAGGGCGTCGAGGCCGCCGACCGGCTCGACCAGGGGAATGCGGCGCGCCGCGTGCAGGGCGCCGAGGACGCCGCCGAGCAGGCGGTGCTCGTCCTCTGCGGCCTGGGCCCAGGCGGTGATCGCGTAGGACGCCTCGACCAGCAGCGGCGGCGGTGCCTCGACGGTGCGACCGTCGACCTGACGCACGCGGAAGTCCTGGGGGCGCTCCCGCGTGCTCTCGCGGACGTCGTAGAGGAACGCGTTGACGGTCGGGCCGTTGACGCGCCCCGACCAGTCGTTGGACGGGGCCTCGAAGGCCACCTCGACGTCGGGGTAGCCGTCGCCGGCCAGGCGTTCGGTCAGGGTGGTGCGCAGGATCTCGTCGATCTTCTCGAGCATCAGGCGGCGACGCCTCGGGAGTCACGAAGCGGCGCCCCCGGCGGGATGAGGCGCCCGAGCTTCGAGTACTCGTCGCCGACGGCATCCTCGAGGTGGCGCGCGCGGACCGGCGAGTCGTCGGCCACCGCCTGCACGCACGCGGCAAGCGCGCAGTTGCGGATGTTCCCGCCGGAGAGCTTGAACGCGCGGGCGAGGGTCTCGAGGTCGACGTCGTCGGCCAGCGGGACCGCATCGGGCAGGTGCAGGCGCCACAGCGCAGCCCGCTCCGCGGGCTCTGGCATCGGGAAGTCGACGACGATGTCGAGGCGTCGCAGGAACGCCTCGTCGATGTTCCGCCGTAGGTTCGTGGCGAGGATGACCGCGCCGTCGTGCTGCTCCATCCGTTGCAGCAGGTAGGCCACCTCGAGGTTCGCGTAGCGATCGTGCGAGCTCGAGACCTCAGAGCGCTTGCCGAAGATGGCGTCGGCCTCGTCGAAGAACAGGACGGCGTTCGAGCCGCCGGCCGCCGTGAAGACGCGTTCGAGGTTCTTCTCGGTCTCCCCGATGTACTTCGAGACCACGGTCGCGAGATCGATGCGGAAGGCGTCGAGCCCGAGCTCTCGCGCCAGCGCCGCCGCCGCGAGCGTCTTGCCCGTTCCCGACTCGCCGGCGAACAGGAGCTTCATCCCAGCCGCTGCCGTCACCCGCCGCATGCCCCAGTCCTCGAGGACCCGTTCGCGGTGGCGGAGGTTCAGGGCGACCTGTGCCAGGAGCCGGCGGGGCCGGTCGGCGAGCACGAGCTCCTCCAGCCGCAACTCGGTCGAGACGGGTGTCGCAAGCTCTGCAAGCCCGGAGCGCGAGACGCGGCGCGCGGCGTCCCGCCAGTTCGCCCGCTCGCCGGGGGGCATCGTGCGGGCAGCGCGCTGCAGCTGGGATCGCGAGAGCCGGAAGGCGAGTGCGAGCTCGGCGGCCTCGTCGCCTGCGCCGGCCGCGCGCCAGAACGCCTCGCGCTCCTGGTGCCCCGGCGCCTCGACGTCGACCTCGACGGTGGCGAGCGTCTCGTGGCCGCGCGGAAGCGGCGCGTCCGCGAGCAGGACGACCGCGACCGGCAGCCCGGTGAGGTGCTCTGCCACGAGACGGCAGGTCTGCTCGTCGGCGCGCTCGCCGCACTGGACGGCGAGCGGTGCGCCCCGGAGACAGGCCGCCGCGGTCTGCCCCGCGCGCACCTCCTCCTCGTCGAGGTGCCGCGCTTGGATCACCACGAGGTCGGCGCCGGCCGCGGCGGCGATCACCGCGCCCGCGTCGGTCCCGCGAGCGAGCACGACGGCAGCGTGCTGCAACGCGGTGCGGACCCGTTCGGTCACACGGCGGTCGGGAGCGATGTCGTGGGCCCCGATCGCCGCCGTCGGATGCTCGAGGCCGAGGAGCGTCGCGGCGACCGGCTCGCTGAGCCGCAGCCCGCGATCGAGCATCGGCCAGTGCTGCTGGTCGGTGGTCTCGAGGACCGCGCCACAACGCCGTAGCGGCGCGCTCGGCGCGAGCGCCTGCCAGACGCGCGGGGCGTCCGCGGCGTGATCGAGCAACCGTCCGAGCAAGCGTGCGCTGGGCAGGCGGCGTTGCAGGTCGTCGTGGAGGTAGCCGTAGAGGCGCAGGTGACGGGCGTCGAGCTCGGGCAGGGCAATCGCGAGCAGGACGGCACGAGCGACCCCGTCCAGCCCGAGCGCACGGGCAACGACGTCCAGCCGTACGCCGATGTCCGCGGTAGGTGTCCCCCCGGCCAGCGCGACCGCTTCCTCGTCGCGGAGGTACAGGCCGCGGAAGGGGTCGGTCGGCGCAGGGTCGACCGCGGCGACCGAGCGGACGGCGTCGGCGATCTTCGCGTGCAGCTCGGAGACGTCGATCACGTCGGCCCGCTGAGCGTCCCGCTGGCTCATGGCCCGACCGTACGCAGCGCGCTCCGCCGCGTCCATCGAGTGCCGTGCTGCCACGGACGCGCCTCACCACGTGATGGTGAGCGTCACGGCAGCGCTGACGCCGCCGCCCTCGGACTTCACCGTCGCGCCGAGCGTCGCTCCCGGGCCCGTGGGGGGTCGCGGCCCCTGCTTCGCCATCGTGCCGGCGACCTTGCCGATGCTCTCCTTGGCCGGAAGCAGCCGGCGCTCCACCTCGGCCTTGTCGATGTCGGCGCGGCGGGTCGCGACCGCACCGACGTACTCGGCCGCGGCCGCGACGTCGTGTCCGGCGGTCTCGATCATCTTCGCCAGCGCGGCAGGGTCGGGCACCGGAGCGGCGCCGCCGCCGAGCTTGACCTCGAGCTCAGCGGACCACGTCGTCCGCGTGCCGGCCTTGGCCATGATGTCGCCCTTGAGGGTCACAGGACCGGACTCGAGCTTGAGCCCGAACTTCCCGCTTCCGTCCTTGCCCACGGCTGCCGTCACCGGGCCGGCCTTCCCCTCGACGCCGTCGGGGCCGGCCTTGAGCTCCGTCTCGACGCCGGCGACCTTCCCGGTGGCGGAGAGCTCGCCGTCGAAGCGGAACTTGAAGCCTGCTGCCGAGCCCTCGATCGCCAGGTCGGGGAGCTTGAAGCCGGACAGGCCGGCGAGCGCCTTGGCCTCCTCAGCCATTCCGGCGGCGTCGCCGGGGGCCCGGTGGCCCGGAACCATGATGTTCTGCTGGCGGGCGGCCGTCATGACGGCCCGTTGGATCCCCTCGACGGTGTTCATGACCGTCAGCGGCGGCTGCCCCTGCGGGTTCGAGGCGTTCAGCTGTCGCTCGAGCTCCTGCCGTGCCAGGTACGCGATCTCGGCCAGGGATGCGCTCGTGGCGGTCCGCAGGGGTTCGGCGAGACGGGCGAGCAACGGCGGGACGACCGCCGTCTCGAGCAGTCGTATCTCCCGGGCCATCAGGTCCTGGACCTTCGGCGCCGGTGCCGCGGTCGCCAGGGGGTTGACGACCCATGGCGTGCCGCCCGCGGCGTCGCGGGCGAGGGTCGGGCGACCGACCCGCGCCCGCAGCGCCCGGGCCGTCGCGGCGTTCCCGGCGTGGCGCTGCAGGGCCTCGAGCCGCGCCAGGGGCGAGTTCGCATGTGGGGCGCGGCGCGGAGGCCGGGTGGCGGCCGCGAGCTGGTGCTCCTCCAGGCTCAGGAGCATGGCGACGCCGCCACGCTCACGGGCCGGCGCTGATCGCTTCGGCCTCGGTCTCGACCGCGTCGCCCGGAGCGGTCACGACCATCGGGCCCGAGGTGGGTGCCCCGCGCTGCTGGGCCACGTGCGTGAGCTCGTGCGTGAGCAGACGGTCCCCGTCGGCGGTGCCCGGGCGGTGCTCGCCGGCGCGGAAGAAGACGTCCGTGCCGGTGGTGAAGGCGCGCGCCTCGACTGCGCGCGAGAGGTGGTCTGCCTGCGTGTCGTGGTGGACTCGCACATCGGCGAGCGGATCGCCCACGATCGGAGCCACGCGCTCGCGGGTCGCCTGGTCCAGCGCGATGCCCGCGCCCCGTCGCGCGTCGATCGCCGAGGCGACGTCCCGGTCGACGACCCCGCCCGGGCCGATCGCGCTCGCGACGGCCTCGGCTGCGCGCGCGAGCGCGGCGTTGCCGGGCGACGCCGGGGCACGGTGGGGGCGCGCGGGCGTCGGCGTCAGGGCCGCAGCCTCGGGACCCTCGTGCTGACGGTCGCGCATCATCCGACCGTACGTCGCGCTCCCACCGACGTCCACCAGGTGCCGTGCTGGCACGGACGGCCGCCGGTCGACGCAGGCCCGCGCTCTACCGGCACGGCGACCCGCGCGACGCACCGGGGGCCAGGCAGCTCCGCGTGACCCTGGGCCGGGTGCCCTTGCGCACCGTGAGGACCGTCAGCGTCCCGATGGTCCGCGGCGCCGTGACCCGCACGGTGATCGTCGTCCCGGGCTTCAGGGCGCGACCCTTGAGCAGCGCGCGACCGAGGGTGCGCTTGCCCCGCTTGACGTCCTTGTAGGTCCGTGTGGCGAACGGGCAGCGTCGGCCCCGGCAGCGGACCGTGATGGTCTCACCCCCACGCAGCCGCGACACCTCGATGATCCGGACGACCGTCGTCGCGGTGCTGACCGTCGCGAAGTTCGTCGTGGCCGTCAGCTCGGGGTACCGAGAATCGGCGCCCGAGCAGTCCTGGTCGATGCGATCGCCGGGCGCGTCGGGCGCTCCGGGCCGGATCGCGGGGTCGGCGTCGTTGCAGTCACTGGGCGGGGAGGCGCCGTCCGCGTCGGCGTCGACCAGCCCGGGCGGCGTGGTGAAGACGACGTCGCCGCCCGTGGACGACCCCTCGTCGTTGAGCGCCCGCACGCGCACGTGGTAGGTCGTGTTCGGGGTCAGGCCCGACAGGACGCCGGTGACGGGGGACGGCTCGGCGCCCGCCGGGATCTCGACGGGCGGCGTGCTCGCCCCGTAGGCCGTGGTCGGTCCGTAGTCGAAGGCGACCCGCGTGGGGTTCCCGCGCGGATCGACGGCGGCCTGCGCGGCGGCCGTGGTGGGAGCGGTCGGCCTCGCGGAGCCCGTGCTGCTGCGCGGCGCGGCGTTGACCAGGCGCAGGATGCGCGTCTTCTTCTGGTCCGTGAACCAGAGGTCCCCGTCGGTCCCGTTGACGATCCGGAAGGGCTCGCTGTCGGGGACGGCGTAGGCGGCGGCGCTGCCGTCACCGGCGACCCGGACGACGTTGGCGCTCCCCTTCCCGGTCACGTAGATGCGGCCGTCGGCCCCGGCGACGATCCCGAACGGGTTGACCAGCCCCGCCGGGCTGAGCTCCTGGGCGCTGCCGCCGTCCTGCCCGGCGGGGAAGCGAGCGAGCTTCCCGGTGTTCCACTCCGTCACCCAGACCACGCCGGCGGCGTCCGCCGTCACGCCGTCGGGCCCGGCACCCGCGGTGGGCAGGGTGATCACGGACTCCACCCCGAGCGCTGGACCGAGCCCGATCCTGCGGATCACCCCGCCGTCGAAGTCCGGGGCGAAGAGCTTGCCCTGGGCCACGGCGAGGTCGTAGACCGTCCCTCCGCCGGCCGCAGCCGCCGTCGAGGGCCCCACACCCGTGTCCGCGACGCTGCCCAGCCGGCTCGCCCCGCCGTTGCAGGCGCCGTCGGACGGCAGGGAGAAGTACATGCGCCCGTCCCCACCTGCAACGAGCGCGACGGGAGGGCAGCCCGGGGGCGTGGCGACGTCGTGGGGGGTGGGAGCAGCCGCCGTCGCGTCGAACCACACGAGCTTCGAGGCGCCCGTGACGGCCACCCAGACCCGGCCGCCGGGCCCCGTGACCACCGTGGACGGCCGGTCGCCGACGACGTAGCGCCCCAGCACTACGCCGGAAGGCGAGAGCCGCACGACGGAGCCCGAGAACTCCTCCGCCACCCAGAAGCTGCCGTCGGGTCCGAGCGTGATGCCGTTGGTCGCCGACTGCGGCCCGCCCTTCTCCTGGACGACGTAGGCCGCGGCCGGCGCGGCCGGGAGGAGCAGCGCCGCGGCCGCGACGAGGAGCCGCAAGGTCCGTCTCGCGCCACCGCGATGCGCCATCACACGGCGGCGACGGCTCGCGCGTGCTCGGGCCGGACCGCCACCGGCGCCACCGCCTCGCGATGGAAGATGAGCGCCGCGTGGACGCGACGATGCTCGTCCTCGTGCTGCTTGAGCCCGAGCTTGTCGAAGATGCGGGCGACGTAGCACTCGACGGTGCGGATGCTCAGGTAGAGCTCGCGGGCGACCCCGACGTTCGACACGCCGTCGGCGATGAGACCGAGCACCTCGAGCTCGCGCGGGGTCAGCGAGCCGACGCCGCTGGCCTCGGGGGCCGGGTGCCCGACGATCGACCGCCGGCTCCAGGCGGCGCGTTCCGGGGTGGGCGTCGACGAGACCGGCACAGCGCTCGATCCTTCTCCTTCCGAGCGCAAAGCGCCCCAGGGAGCCTCCCCAGCATTAGGCCCGAGGGGTTTCAGGAGGGCGCGGCCAGCGCGGACTCGAGCTCGGCGCGCGTGTGGACGTCGAGCTTGCGGTACGCGTTGGACAGGTGGTACTCGACGGTCTTGCGCGTGACGAAGAGGTCCTGGGCGATCTCGGGGTTCGCCTGGCCGGCCGCGGCCATCCGGACGACCCGCAGCTCCGTCGGCGTGAGCGCCTCGGGGCCCGTCACCCGCGCGCGTCGCGGCCGACCGTCGGCGGCCGCGAGCTCCTGGCGCACGCGGGCGGCGAGCGGGCGTGCCCCGCAGCGATCCGCGTCGTCCAGCGCCGCGCGCAGGTGCTCGCGCGCCTCCGTGCGTCGTTGCGCGCGTCGCAGCGCGGCGCCCAGCGACGCTCGCGCCCTCGCGCGGTCGAGGAGTCCCTCGCCGGGGGCCAACGCCTCGACGGCCTCGTGGAGCAGCTCGAGCGCCCGGGCTCCCGACGCCGCGAGGCCGCTTGCGTGCAGGGCGACGCCGAGGGCGCGCGGGGTCCCGATCTGCCGGGCGAGCGCGAGCTCCTCGGCTGCGAGCTCGGCCGCGCGCGGGCGATCGCGTCCCGCGAGCGCGGCGACGGCGGTGAAGCGCCACGGGATGCTGGACGGGGTCGTCCCGCCGATGGCGACCTCGCGGCGGCCGGCGTCCAGCACGTCGGCGAGCCCGCCGTCGCGGTCACCGCCGGCGAGCTTGAGGCGCCCGCGCGCGTGGAGCGCGAGGTGGAAGAGCGCGTCGTCCGGGATGGTGCCGTCCAGCTCGGACGCCGTGAGCGCGCCGGCGGCCGCCCCCGTCTCGCCCTGGTCGACGAGGGCGTCGACCAGGACGCCGGTCGACAGCGGCCGTATCGCCCGGAAGCGGTACAGCTGGCCCGCGGCCAGGGAGCTCTCCGCGTCGGCCTGGGCCGCGCGGAGGTCCCCTTGACGGAGCCGGAGCCAGCCGCGCCCGAAGCTCGCGAGCGCGAAGCCCGGGACGCCGCCGTTGCGGCGCGCGCCCTCGATGACGGTCGTGAGCATGCGATCGGCGTCCTCGAAGGCATCGGCGAACAGCAGCGCCCAGGCCAGCTCGTGGACGATGAGCGCATGTGCGCCCTGCTCGTCGAGCAGGCACCCCCCTCCGAGCGCGCGGCGCGCCAGCTGCACCGTCTGGTCCGCCGGCGCCGCGGCGCGGGCCCCGGCCAGCGCGCAGACCGCGAGCACCATCCGCTCGCCGGGTGTGGCGCCGGGCAGCCCGGCGTGGGCCGCGAGCCGGCGGACGGCCTCGGGGCCGCGCGCGGCGACGTTGATGAGCACGGAGGTCAGGCCGGCTTCGCCGCGCAGGCGCTCCTCCGTGTCGACGCCTGCGGCGGTCGCGGCTTCGAACGCGGCGACCGCGCCGCCGAGGTCACCCAGCATGAGCTGCGCGTGCGCGAGGTGGGTCAGCGTCCCGGCGCGCTCGGCCGGGTCGACGACGTCCGCGGCCTCACGGAGCAGCGACGCGGCGAGGTCGTCCCCGGCGAGCAGGGCCACCTGCCCGGCCTCCGCGAGGACCGTCGGGCGTTCCGTGGGGAGGACCGGCTCCTCGAGGGCGCGGAGCAGGAAGCGGAGCGCCGGCTGCTGCGCTCCCGCGCGCCTGCGCCGCGGCCGCCGCGGTCCGCAGTGCGGCCACGACGTCTTGGCGTCCGGTGCCCGGCGCTTGCAGGAAGTGCAGTCCGGCCTGCTCGTGGTCCACCCCGACCTCCAGCAGCGCCTGCGCCGCCAGGCCGTGGGCCTCCCCGCGCTCGGCCGCGGTCATGTCGCCCAGGACCGCCTCGCGCACGATCGCGTGGGCGTAGGCCGTGCCGTCCGGGTCGAGCACCTCCGCGCGCTGCAGCCTGACGAGCGCCTGGACCACGGACTCGGGCGGGACCCGCGCGACCGCCGCGACGGCCGGGACGCGGACGGCGTCCCCGAGGACCGCGACGGCCCGGGCCACGGCGCGCTCGTCGTCGCCGAGCGTCGCGAGCCGCACGAGCACGCTGCGGGCCACGCTCGTCGCATCCACGTCCGCGAGGACCGCGGCGGCCGCGGCGGTCGGGTCGACGTCCTCGCGCCGGAGGTGGAGCGCGAGCTGCTCCAGCAGCAGGGGGTTCCCCGCCACGGACACGTGGACCGCCGCGGCGAAGTCCGGGTGGGGGACGGCTCCGAGCAGCGTCCCGAGGACGGTGGCCGAGCCGTCGGCACTGAGCGGGTGCAGCTCGAGCACCCGCGTCTCGGGGCGGGCGCCGAGTCGCGCCGGCCCGCGACGCTCACCGTCCCTGAGGCCATGCCGCAGCGTCAGCGCGATGAGCACACCCTGGTCCTCGACGCGGTTGGCCAGGAAGGAGATCATCCGCGCGGACTCGCGGTCGGCCCACTGCGCGTCGTCGATGGTGAGGACGACCGGCGCGTCGGCGGAGAGCCCCGCCACGAGCTCGTGCAGCGCGTGCATGGCGGCGAAGCCGGCGTCGCCTCCCACCGCCGCCCCGGGGAACGGGGCGCTCGCGGCCGGTCCCAGGCCGAGCGAGGCGGTGGCCAGGGCGGCCGCGCCGGCCAGCTCTCCGTGGCGCTCGGCGACGACGGGCTCGAGCAGCTGGCGCATGACGCCGTAGGCGTAGCCGCGCTCGAGCTCGTCGCAGCGGGCGCTGAGGACCCGCGCCCCGACGGCCTGCGTCGCCTCGCGCAGCGCCGCGAGCACGGACGTCTTCCCGATCCCCGAACGCCCCTCGATGACCAGGACCCCACCACGACCGTCGGCGAGCCGGCCCGCGAGGGTCGCGATGACGTCGAGTTCTGCTTCGCGCTCCACGAGGACGTTGCGCACGGCCGCGATCCTGCCACAGCGTGTTGGCGCATTCCAACTCGCTCAGGCCGGGGCGCGTCGTCCCGGAGCCCGGGTGCAGATCAGGCGGCCGCCGCCTCGCGCTCGGGCATGCGCGTCCGCTCCCGCCGCGGAGCCTCGAGCGCGTAGGCCGGATCCGCGATGCGGAAGTAGTGCGTGAAGCTCCACTTGATCAGCGTGGGGGAGCTCATGACGTCGAGGACCCGGTCGAGGAGCTTCGAGGAGTTGAAGCGGCCCACGAGGCGCTGGGTGCGCAGCATCCAGCGGAACTTCCAGCGGGTCTCCTCCGAGAACGCGTCGTAGCGCTCGCAGGGCCTGCTCGCGGCTCTGGCGCCCCTCGAGGACGAGGCGGATCTCCCGGCCCGCGGCCAGGCCGAAGTAGAAGGCGGTGCGGATGCCCTCCGCGGAGAGCGGGAGGCAGTGGCCCGCGGAGTCGCCGACGAAGAAGACGCCGTCCTCCGTCGCGGCGCGCAGCTCGTGGGGGATCCAGTTGCCCTGGTACTCGTTGGGCTCGAGGCCGAGGTCGCGCGTGAGCTGGACGGTCTCCTGCTTCACGTGCTTCTTGGGGTCGAAGGAGCCCAGCCCGATGCGGACCTCGTCGTCGGCCGGGAAGGCCCAGCCGTAGCCCGACGGGACGTACTTCGGGTCGAGCCAGAGCTCGAGCTCCTCGCCGTTGGCGGGCGGGTGGACCTCGAGGCCGCGCGAGAGGCGCGCCTCGGGCGGCTGGATCGCCTCGGGGGCGTTGGAGAGCGTCCGGCGCCAGCCCAGCGCGTCGACGATGAGCGGCGCGTGGAGGTCCCCGCGGTCCGTGTGCACGACGTTCCCGGTCCGGCCGTCGACCTTCGCGGTCTCGAAGGTCGTCTCGTCCCCCTGCTCCCGCAGGAGGCGGCAGAGGTGCCGGTAGTCGAAGGTGGAGAACGTGAAGGGCAGGCGCCACGTGTACTTCTTGCCGGGGCGGTGCATCACGAGGTCCTCGAAGGACTGCTTGATCGCCGCGTCGAGGCCGAGCGCCTCGAGCCACTCCTTCGGGGCCGCGCACGCGGAGGTCTGGCGCTCCCCGATCTCGTAGCGGTCGATCATGAGCACCCGGGCACCGCTGCCCTGCAGCTCGCGCGCGATGGTCAGCCCCGCGAAGGACGCCCCGCAGATCAGGACGTCCCAGTCCCCCTGGAGCGGGGTGCGCTCGTCGCCCCGCTTGGTCGCTCGAACCGGCATGGGACCGCAGTCTAGGAAGCACAGGCACCCCGCATCGGTCAAGTCCTTCGCGCTAGCATCCCCGGACCAATGACCACCATCTCAACTACTCCAGAAGCCAAGGTCGTCGAGGGTTCTGACGGCCTGCTGCTCGAGATCGACGGGCAGATCGTCCCGAACTACGACGCCACCTTCACCCTCTTCGAGGAGGGCGAAGTCGTCTCGGGCATCGTCGTGCGCATCGACAAGGACGAGGTCCTCGTCGACATCGGCTACAAGAGCGAGGGGGTCATCCCCTCCAACGAGCTCTCGATCCGCAAGAACATCGACCCCTCCGAGGAAGTCGAGCTCGGCGAGGAGGTCGACGCGCTGGTCCTCACGAAGGAGGACCAGGACGGCCGCCTGATCATGTCGAAGAAGCGTGCGCGCTTCGAGAAGGCATGGCGCCGCATCGAGGCCGCCGCGGAGAGCGGCGAGCCCGTCGAGGGCACCGTCATCGAGGTCGTCAAGGGCGGCCTCATCATCGACCTCGGGGTGCGCGGCTTCCTGCCCGCCTCGCTCGTCGACATCCGCCGGGTGCCGGACCTCGACCAGTACATGAGCACGAAGATCGAGTGCAAGGTCATCGAGCTCAACCGCTCCCGCAACAACGTCGTCCTCTCGCGCCGCGCGGTGCTGGAGGAGGAGCGCAAGGAGCAGCGCCAGGAGATCCTGGACCGCCTGCAGCCCGGCCTCGTCGTCGAGGGCCAGATCTCGAACATCGTCGACTTCGGCGCGTTCGTGGACCTCAACGGCATCGACGGCCTCATCCACATCTCCGAGCTGTCGTGGTCGCACGTGAACCACCCGTCCGAGATCCTCAACATCGGCGACACCGTCGCGGTGAAGGTCCTCGACATCGACCGCGACCGGCAGCGCATCTCCCTGGGCCTCAAGCAGACCCAGGAGGACCCGTGGCAGCGGGTCGTCGACACCTACCGGGTGGGCGACGAGCTCGAGGGCAACGTCACGAAGGTCGTCACCTTCGGCGCGTTCGTCGAGATCCTCGACGGCGTCGAGGGCCTCGTGCACATCTCCGAGCTGGCCAACCACCACGTGGAGAACCCGCGCGAGGTCGTCTCGCCCGGTGACCCGGTCCGCGTGAAGATCCTCGAGATCGACTCGGAGCGCCGCCGTCTCTCGCTGTCCGTGAAGCGCGTCGAGGGCCAGGTGCTCCCGATCCGCGACCTCTCCGCCGAGGACCTGGGCAACCTGGACGACGTCCCGTCGGGCGACTACATCGACCCCGGCACCCTCACGGGCGCCGAGGAGCTGACCGAGGCCACGTTCGGCGAGGGCGTCGAGCTCTCGCCGGCCGAGGCCGGTGCGGGTGACGTGGACGCCGTCGACGCCGCGGCGAGCGGTGCCGACGAGCCCGAGGCCGCCGCGCCGACCGAGGCCGCGGCCGAGGAGCCGGAGGCCGCCGCGCCGGCGGAGCCCGAGGCCGAGGAGCCCGAGGCCCCGGCCGACGCGGAGGTCGAGACGGCCTCCGCGCCGCAGGCCGCCGGCGAGCCCGAGGCGGCCGCCGAGGCCGACCTCGCCTCCGACGCCGAGTAGCCCGAAGCAGCCCGTGCCCGTCCCCTTCGTCGGCCTGACCGGGGGACTGGGCTCGGGCAAGTCCACCGCGCTGGCCGCCCTCGGGCGGCTCGGCGCGGCGACCCTCTCCACGGACGCCGCGGTCCACGAGCTCTACCTGGGCGACGCCGTCCGTTCTGCGGTCGTGGAGCGCTGGGGGCCCGGAGTGGCGCCCGACGGGACCGTCGACCGCGGGGAGGTCGCCAAGCGCGCGTTCGCCTCCGACGAGGAGCGCCAGTGGCTCGAGGGGCTCATCTGGCCCCTCGTGGCCCAGGCCGTCCTCGACTTCCGGGCCGGGGCCGAGGCCGCCGACCCGCCGCCCCGCGCCGCGGTGGTCGAGACGCCCTTGCTCTTCGAGGCCGGCATGGACGGGATCTACGACGCGACGATCGCGGTCGTGGCGCCCGAGGACGTCCGCGCGGAGCGCGCGGCGGCCCGCGGGCACGAGGCCGTCGACGAGCGCGCCAAGCGGCAGCTCACCCAGCAGGAGAAGGCGGACCGGGCGTCGTACGTGGTCCAGAACGGCGGGACGGTGGAGGAGCTCGAACGGGCTCTGGCCGACGTCCTTGCTTCACTCTGACCCGCATGCCCTCCCGCAGCGCAGCCGCGTCTCGCACCCCGCGAGCCCCGTCCGCGCCGGCCGCCCGGCCGGTCGCCGCGGCGCGCCCGCCCGCCGCGACCCGGCGGGTGCCCCGCGCCGCGGCCGCCCAGCGTCGTCGCGCCGTCCGCCGCCGGCGCGCACGCTTCGCCGCCCTCCTGCTCGCCGGCGTCCTCGGCGTCACGCTGCTCGTCGTCCAGTCGGGCGTCTTCGACACCGCCGTGCGGGAGATCACGCTCCCCCTGCGCCACGAGGACATCATCCGCCAGCAGGCCGCCGACAAGGCGCTCGACCCCGCGCTGATCGCCGGGGTCATCTACACGGAGTCGCGCTTCCGCGACGGGCAGGTCAGCGGCGCCGGGGCGCTCGGCCTCATGCAGATCACGCCGCAGACCGCGGCGGACATCGCGCGCAAGTCGGGCGGGGTGCTCTTCGAGACGGAGGACCTCGCCAGCCCGCAGGTGAACATCTCCTACGGCGCCTACTACCTGCGCTACCTCCTCAACCGCTTCGGCGGCGACGAGGCGCTCGCGCTCGCGGCCTACAACGGCGGGGAGGGCAACGTCCGTCGCTGGGTCACGGAGGCCAAGGACCGCGGGGAGCGCTTCCGGATCTCCCGCATCCCGTTCCCCGAGACGCGGGAGTACGTCCAGCGCGTGCGGGACGCCGAGCGGCAGTACCGCGCGGAGTACGCGGGCGAGCTCGGCCTCTAGCGTCGTCCTGGCCGGCCGCGCGGCACCGCGGCGCGCGCGGGCAGGCCCGCCGGCCCCATGCCCTCGTCGATCTCGCCGAGCTGGACGCGGGAGTGCTTGCGGCCGTAGAGGAAGTACACCGCGAGGCCGGCGGCGAGCCAGGCCAGGAAGCGGATGACGGTCGTCAGCTCGAGCGTCGAGATGAGGTAGAGGCACAGGGCGGTGCCGATGAGCGGCACCACGGGGACGAAGGGGACCCGGAACGGCCGCTCGAGCTCGGGCTGGCTGCGCCGGAGGTAGATGACGCCGAGGTTCACGACGATGAACGCGAAGAGCGTCCCGATGTTCACGAGCTTCGCGAGCTCGGAGAGCGGGAGGAACGCGGCGAGCGCCGCCACCACCAGCCCGAAGCCGACGTTGATGCGCACGGGGGTGCGGCGGGCGGAGAGCTTCGACCACGAGCGGGGCACGAGGCCGTCGCGCGACATGGAGTAGAAGATCCGCGACTGCCCGTAGAGGACCGTCAGCACGACGGAGGTGATCGCGATGAGCGCGCCGAGCGAGAGCAGGTCGCCGGCCCAGGCACCGACGCCGGAGCCCTCGCGCAGCGCGGTGGTCAGCGGGGCGTCGACCCCCGCGAGGTCCTTCGCCGGGACCAGGCCGATGGCCGCGAGCGCGACGAGGATGTAGAGGATCGTCGCCACGACCAGCGAGCCGATGATCGCGATGGGGAGGTCCCGGCCCGGGTCCTTCGCCTCCCCGCCGGCGGTCGAGACCGCGTCGAAGCCGATGTAGGCGAAGAAGATGAGCGAGGCGCCGCTCGTGATCCCCGAGACGCCCTTCGGGGCGAAGTCGTCGAAGTGCGAGCCCGTGAACGACGCGACGCCCAGGACGATGAAGAGCAGGAGGATCCCGACCTTCAGGAAGACCATCGTCGTGTTGAAGCGCGCGGACTCCTTCACCCCGACCACCAGGACGGCGGTGACCGCGAGCACCAGGAAGGCGGCCGTGACGTTCACGGTGCCGCCGTCGCCGGGCGGGGCGGAGATCGCCTCGGGCAGGGTGACGCCGAGGACGGAGTCGAGCAGGTCGGAGAGGTACTGCCCCCAGCCGACGGCCACCGCGGCGACGGAGAGCCCGTACTCGATGAGCAGGTCCCAGCCGATGATCCAGGCGACGAGCTCGCCGAGCGTGGCGTAGGAGTAGGAGTAGGCCGAGCCGCTCACCGGCATCGTGCTGGCCATCTCCGCGTAGCTCAGCGCGGAGAAGACGCAGGTCAGGCCGGCCAGGACGAAGGAGAGGACGATCGCCGGCCCGGACTTCCCGATGGCCTCGCCGATGATCACGAAGATGCCCGTGCCGACGATGGCGCCGAGCCCGAGCGCCGTGAGGCTCAGGGTGCCGACGGCGCGCGAGAGCCCGTCCTCGCCACCCGCCTCGGCCTGCAGCTGCGCTTGGGTCTTGCGGGCCATGGGGCCCGACTGCCGGGGAGGGGCGGTCGCCATGGTCCTGCCTTCTCTCCGCCTGCGGCGTTTCCAAACGGCAACGCGCCCGTTGGGCGGGCGCGGGCGCCGGAGCGAACGGCGGACAGGTCCTGACCGGGACCGCTTCTACCCTGCTCCGCATGCCCGAGTTCCGCCTGGACCCGATCTTCACGCCCGCGGCCGACCAGCCCAAGGCCATCGAGGAGATCTCCGCGTCCGTGCGCGCCGGCAACCGCTACACGACGCTCCTGGGCGCCACGGGCACGGGCAAGACGATGACGATGGCGGCGACCATCGCCGAGCTCCAGCGCCCCGCGCTGGTCCTCGCGCACAACAAGACGCTCGCCGCACAGCTCTGCAACGAGTTCCGCACGTTCTTCCCCGAGAACGCCGTGGAGTACTTCGTCTCCTACTACGACTACTACCAGCCCGAGGCCTACGTCCCGAGCAAGGACCTCTACATCGAGAAGGACTCGGCGATCAACCAGGAGGTCGACCGGCTGCGCCACGCCGCGACGGCCGCGCTGTTCGCCCGCAAGGACGTGATCATCGTCGCGTCCGTGTCGGCGATCTTCGGCCTCGGCTCCCCCGAGACCTACGACGACAACCTGCAGAACCTCGTCCGGGGCGACACGATCGACCGCGACGGCCTGCTCCGCAAGCTCGTCTCGATCCAGTACACGCGCAACGACGTCGCGCTCGGGCGCGGGAACTTCCGGGTGCGCGGCGAGTCGCTCGAGATCTTCCCGGCCTACTCGGACTCGACGGCCTACCGGGCGACCCTCTTCGGGGACGAGATCGAGCGCCTCCAGGAGTTCGACCCGCTCACGGGCGAGCTCATCCAGGACGACCTCGAGCACATCGCGATCTGGCCCGCCTCGCACTACAACGTGCGCGAGGGCACCGTGGAGGCGGCGGTGGCCGAGATCGGTCGCGAGCTCAACGCGCGCTGCGCGGAGCTCGAGGGCTCGGGGAAGCTCCTGGAGAGCCACCGGCTGCGCCAGCGCACCCAGTACGACATGGAGATGCTCAAGGAGATGGGCTTCTGCAACGGCATCGAGAACTACTCGCGCATCCTCGACGGCCGGCCGCCCGGCGCGCGGCCCTACTGCCTCATCGACTACTTCCCGGACGACTTCGTCTGCTTCCTGGACGAGAGCCACCAGACCGTCCCGCAGATCGGCGGCATGTTCGAGGGGGACCGCTCCCGCAAGCAGACCCTCGTCGACTACGGCTTCCGGCTGCCGAGCGCCATGGACAACCGCCCGCAGAAGTTCGACGAGTTCCTCGAGATCACCCCCAGGATCGTGTTCGTCTCCGCGACTCCCGGCAAGTACGAGCGCGCGCACTCCAAGTCGCATCGTGGAGCAGATCGTGCGCCCGACGGGCATCGTCGACCCGCCCGTGGACGTGCGGCCGACCCGCAACCAGATCGACGACCTCATGAACGAGTGCCGTGGGGTGGTGGAGAAGGGGCAGCGCGTCCTGGTCACGACGCTCACGAAGAAGATGAGCGAGGACCTGACGGACTACCTGCTCGAGATGGGCTTCAAGGTCCGCTACCTCCACTCGGAGATCGACACGCTCGAGCGGATCCAGATCGTCCGCGACCTGCGGCTGGGGGAGTACGACGTCCTCGTGGGCGTGAACCTCCTGCGCGAGGGCCTGGACATCCCGGAGGTCGGGCTCGTGGCGATCCTCGACGCGGACAAGGAGGGCTTCCTGCGCGGGGAGACCTCCCTCATCCAGACCATCGGCCGCGCCGCGCGCAACATCGACTCCCGCGTGGTCATGTACGCGGACAAGGAGACGGAGGCGATGCGGGTCGCGCTCTCCGAGACGGATCGCCGCCGTGCGATCCAGCTCGCCTACAACGAGGAGCACGGCATCACCGCCGCCTCCATCGTCAAGGGCATCTCGGACATCGCGGAGTTCCTCCAGGCCGAGGGCAAGACCCCGAAGGGCCGCCGGCGCTCGGACCGCAAGAAGACCAAGACGGAGGGGATGGGGACCCCCGAGCTCGAGAAGACGATCATCGAGCTCGAGGAGGAGATGCTCCAGGCCGCCGACGAGCTGAAGTTCGAGTACGCCGCCCGCCTGCGCGACGAGATCCGCGACCTCCAGAAGGAGCTGCGGAACATGCAGAGCACGACGGGCGTGACGATCGAACCCGTGTGATGGAGGCGCTCCGGGGCGCGCTCCTGGCCTGGTACGCGGCCGGGGCGCGCGACCTGCCGTGGCGGCGCACGGCCGACCCCTACGCGATCCTGGTCTCGGAGGTCATGCTCCAGCAGACGCAGGTGGCCCGGGTCGTTCCCCGCTACGAGGCCTGGCTCGAGCGCTGGCCCACGGCGGCCGACCTCGCCGCGGCGACCCGCGGCGAGGTCCTCGCGGCCTGGGTCGGCCTGGGGTACAACCGCCGCGCGCTCCGGCTCCACGAGGCGTGCCGGGTCGTCGCCCAGCAGGGCTGGCCCGAGGACGCGGCCGGGCTCCGCGCGCTCCCCGGCGTCGGGCCCTACACGGCCGCGGCGGTCGCGTCCTTCGCGTTCGGGGAGGCGGTCGCGGCGGTCGACGTGAACGTCGCGCGGGTCGCGGCGCGGCTGGGTGCGGGGACGCCCGCCGAGCTCCTGCCCGCCGACGCGGCGCCGGCCTGGAACCAGGCGATGATGGAGCTCGGGGCGACGACGTGCCGGGCGCGCAGCGCCGCCTGCGAGCGCTGCCCGCTCGCGCTGCACTGCGCCTCCGCCGGCGGCGTCGAGGTTCCCCCGCGGGCTCCCACGGGGGAGGGGCGACCGCGCTTCGAGGAGACGAACCGCTGGGTCCGTGGGCGGGTGGTCGCGGCGCTCGCGGCCGGGTCGGCGCTGCCCTCGGACATCCCGGAGGAGCGGCTCGCGGCGGCGCTCGAGGGCCTCGAACGGGACGGGCTCGTCACGCGCGAGGCGCACGGCCTTTCGCTAGGGTGACGCGCTCTGCGCCCGGCAACGGGCGGTTCCCCGTGTCACAAGAGGAGTGAGCGCTCTGGCTCTCGACCGTCAGGCCATCGAGAAGAAGGACTTCCCCATCAGCCGCCGGGGCTACGAGCCCGAGGCGGTCGACGAGCACCTCGAGGCCCTCGCGAGCGAGGTGGAGCAGCTGCAGGACGAGCTGGACCGGGTCCGCCGGTCGGGCTCGACCGCGCAGGCGGCCCCGGCCCCGGCCGCGGGCACCCAGTCGCTCGCCCTCGCCGCGTCGGAGCAGGTGCGCATGATCGTCGAGGCCGCGGAGAGCTCCGCCGCCGACATCCAGCGCGGGGCGCAGGAGGAGGCCGCGCGCATCCGGGCCGACGCCGACACGGAGGCCCGCCGCGTCCGCGACGAGGCCATCGCGCGCTCCCAGGACCACGTCGGGAACGTCTCCGAGGCCAGCTCGACGATGCTGCAGCGCGTCGACGCGATGGAGGGCGAGCTCCAGGCGCTCGTCGACAGCCTGCGCACCGGCACGAACCGCCTGACGGCGGACCTCTCGCTGCTGCAGGGCAACCTCGGCGACCTCTACGGCGCCGCCGGGGCGCAGGCCCCGGCACCGCCGCGGCAGGCCGCGGCCGCCCCGGCACCGACGCCCGCGCCGGCCCGCAGCGAGCCCGAGCCGGAGCCGGAGCCCGCCCCGGAGCCCGCACGGTCCGAGCCCGTCGTCGCCGAGCCCGAGCCCGAGCCCGTCGCGGTGGCCCCGGCCGCCACGGCCGCCGCGCCCGAGCCGCCGGCGCCCGCGTCGAGCGGGGGAGGCGACGTCGAGGGCGCGCGGCTCATCGCGCTGAACATGGCCCTCAACGGCCAGTCGCGCGAGGAGACCGACCAGTACCTGGCGGACAACTTCGACCTCGCGGACCGTGCCGGGCTCCTCGACGAGGTCTACGCCACCGTCGAGGGGTAGCCCCGGCGAGAGTCTGTCGAGGAACCCGCGCGGCCGGAGCGAACCACCTCGCGCGCACCGGGCACCACCCGACGACTTGTCGATCCAACCAGGATCGACGGCGTCATCGGTCGGCGCCCGGCACGGGCGATGCGGCCCGCTCCGACCACCCGGCTGTTCCTCGACAGACTCTCAGGGGTCGACGAGCTGCAGGGTGCCGTCGCCGGCGCCCGCGATCGCGAGGCGGCCCGTCGCCGTGTCCACGCCCACCGAGAGCGGTGTGCGTGGGCTCGCGACGGGGGCGCCCACCCGGGCCCGCGTGGCGAGGAGGTCCACCGGGACCACCTCGTTGCGCTCGCTGAGGGTCACCCACATCGTCCCCTTGCCGTCCCAGGCCAGGCCGACGGGCGTGCCGGTGAGCGGCACCCGGGCCTTGAAGCGGAGGCGCGGCCGGGTGTCGTAGACCACGAGGGCCTTGCCGCGGGTGTCCCCGATGGCGATGCGGCCCTCGGGCCCGGTCACGACGTGGGAGGGGCCGAGGCCCGAGCTCTGCGCGCCCTCGCCCTGCGGCTCGTCCCCGGGCGCGTAGGCCTCGACGGTGTAGGCCCGCACCGCGTTGACGTAGAGCTTGCCGCCCGTGTGCGCGATGCCGCCGGGCTGCGCGTCGACGGGGACCGTCCCCACGACCGCACCGTCCCGGACGACGGTCATCGTCGAGCTGAACTCGTCCGCGGTGTAGATCCGGGAGCCGAGCATCGTCGCGTCGTGGGGGTTGTCGCCGACCTTCGTCTCGCGCGCGTCGCCCTCGAGCGGGACCTCCACGAGGATGTCGGCCTCCTCGCAGGGGACGAGGAACGGGCCACCCGGCTTCGCGAGCGCGACGTGGCGCGCGCCGCTCGGGAGCCGGACCTCACGGCGCTTCTCGCCCGTGCGGGTGTCGAGGAGCACGAGGCGCGGGGGGTCGGTGACCGCGACCGCGGCCGTGTGGCTCCCGGCGTCCACCGCGACGCCCTCGGGCCGGGCACCCACCCGGACGACGATGCCCTTCGGCTTGCCCCCGAGCGCCGGGCCGGGCTTGGGCTCGGCCGCCTGGGGCGGGTCGAGCTGCGGCGCCGGCGCGGCGCTGCGCTGCATGGGCTCCTCCGGCGCGTCGTCCCCGCAGGCGGCGAGGGTGAGCGCCGCGGTGACAGCGAGGGCGACGACGGGCTTCAGGGGCACCCGACGACGGTACCCGCACGTTGCGGGATCGGGGCCATGGGAACGTCCGTTCGCCCAGCTACGCTGTCCCGAGCTTATGACTCGTTCGACCGACATCGTCGTCTCGGGTGCTCGCGAGCACAACCTGAAGGACGTCTCCGTGACGATCCCGCGGGACGCGCTGACGGTCATCACGGGCCTCTCGGGCTCGGGCAAGAGCTCCCTCGCGTTCGACACGATCTACGCCGAGGGCCAGCGCCGCTACGTCGAGTCGCTGAGCGCCTACGCGCGGCAGTTCCTCGGGCAGATGGACAAGCCCGACGTCGACTCGATCGAGGGGCTGTCGCCCGCGATCTCCATCGACCAGAAGACGACGTCGAAGAACCCGCGCTCGACGGTCGGCACGGTCACGGAGATCTACGACTACCTGCGCCTGCTCTGGTCGCGGATCGGGACGCCGCACTGCCACAAGTGCGGGGCGCCCATCGCGGGGCAGTCCGCGGAGCAGATCATCGACCAGGTCATGGAGCTGCCCGAGGGGACGCGCTTCATGCTGCTGGCCCCCGTGGTGCGCGGGCGCAAGGGCGAGTTCCGCGACCTCCTCGAGCACGCGCGCTCCGAGGGCTTCGCCCGGGCGAAGGTCGACGGGGAGCTCAAGCTCCTCGAGGACCCGATCGAGCTCGACAAGAAGTTCAAGCACGACATCTCCATCGTCGTGGACCGCCTCGTCATGCGCGGGGACGTCCGCAAGCGCCTCGCGGAGTCCGTCGAGGTCGCGGTCGCGCTGGCCGACGGCGTCCTCGACGTGGAGGTCGTCCCGCCCGCCGGCTCGGCCGAGAAGGGCCGGGTCCTGCAGTTCTCGGAGAAGTTCGCCTGCCTCAAGTGCGGGACGTCCATGCCCGAGCTCGAGCCGCGGATCTTCTCCTTCAACTCGCCGCACGGCGCCTGCGAGCGCTGCACGGGCCTCGGCTCGCAGATGGAGATCGACCCCGACCTCATCGTGCCGGACCCGCACCTCTCGCTCGGGGAGGGGGCGATCGCCCCCTGGGCCGGCTCGGCCTCGCAGTACTACGAGCAGATCACCCAGGGCATCGCGGACGCCTACGGGGTCGACCTCGACCAGCCCTGGAACGAGCTGCCCCCGGAGCACCAGGACCTCTTCATGCACGGGCTCGACGGCGGGCGCGTCGGGATCTCGTACAAGAACCGCTTCGGCCGCGAGCGCGCCTACGCGGCCCGGTTCGAGGGGATCGTCACGAACCTCGAGCGGCGCTACCGCGAGACGGACTCCGAGTCCACGCGGGAGAAGATCGAGGAGTTCATGTCCGTGCGGCCCTGCCCGCTCTGCAAGGGCTCGCGACTGCGCCCCGAGTCGCGGGCGGTCCTCGTGGCGGGCACGGCGATCCACGAGTTCTGCTCCCTCTCCGTGCACCGGGCGCTGACCTGGCTCGACGAGGTCGAGCTCTCGGAGACCGACCGGCACATCGCCCGGCTCATCTTCCGCGAGATCGAGGAGCGGCTGCACTTCCTCGAGAACGTCGGCATCGGCTACCTCTCCATGGACCGGGCGGCCGCGACGCTCTCGGGCGGCGAGGCGCAGCGGATCCGGCTGGCGACGCAGATCGGCTCGGCGCTCGTCGGGGTGCTCTACGTGCTCGACGAGCCCTCGATCGGGCTGCACCAGCGCGACAACACGAAGCTCATCGGGACCCTCGAGCGGCTGCGGGACCTCGGCAACACGGTCCTGGTCGTCGAGCACGACGAGCAGACGATGCAGGCCGCGGACCACATCATCGACATGGGTCCGGGCGCCGGCGAGCACGGCGGGCACGTCGTCGCCGCGGGCACCGCGAAGCAGGTCGCGAAGGTCAAGAAGTCGGCCACGGGCCGGTTCCTGGCGGGGACGGACGTCGTGGAGGTCCCGGCCAAGCGGCGCAAGCCCTCGGGGCACCTCGAGATCCGCGGCGCGAAGCAGAACAACCTGCGCGGGGTCGACGTGAAGGTCCCGCTCGGGACGCTCACCTGCGTGACCGGGGTGTCCGGCTCGGGCAAGTCGACCCTGGTCAACGAGGTCCTCTACAAGGCCGTCGCGAACAAGCTGCACCGCGCCCGGCAGCGGCCGGGCTCGCACACGGCGGTGCTCGGGCTCGACCAGCTCGACAAGATCATCCAGGTCGACCAGTCGCCCATCGGCCGCACGCCGCGCTCGAACCCCGCGACGTACACGGGGCTCTTCGACGTCATCCGCGACCTCTTCACGAAGACGCAGGAGTCGCGGGTCCGCGGGTACAAGGCGGGGCGGTTCTCCTTCAACGTGAAGGGCGGGCGCTGCGAGGTCTGCCGGGGCGACGGCCAGATCAAGATCGAGATGCACTTCCTGCCGGACGTCTACGTCCCGTGCGAGCAGTGCCACGGCAAGCGGTACAACCGCGAGACGCTCGACATCCGCTTCAAGGGCAAGTCGATCGCCGACGTGCTCGACATGCCCGTCGAGGAGGCCGTGGGCTTCTTCGAGAACATCCCGAAGATCCGGCGCCGGCTCGAGACGCTCAACGACGTCGGGCTGGGCTACATCCGGCTCGGGCAGCCCGCCACGACGCTCTCGGGCGGCGAGGCCCAGCGGGTGAAGCTCGCGACGGAGCTCTCGAAGATCGCCACGGGGCGGACGCTCTACATCCTCGACGAGCCGACGACGGGCCTGCACTTCGCGGACGTCCAGAAGCTGCTCGAGGTGCTGCACCGCCTCGTCGACACGGGCAACTCCATCGTGGTGATCGAGCACAACCTCGACGTGATCAAGACGGCCGACCGCGTCATCGACATGGGGCCCGAGGGCGGCGAGGAGGGCGGCATGGTCGTCGCCGCCGGCACCCCGGAGGAGGTCGCGGCGGTGGAGGGCTCCTACACGGGCGCGTTCCTGGCCGAGCTCGTGACGCCGAAGGCCGCGCCGACGCGGCGCGGGGGCGCGGGCGGCAACGGCGGCGCGGGCGCCCGGGGTGGCGCGGGCGCGAACGGCGCCAACGGGTCGAGCGGCAAGGCCACGAACGGCGCGGCGGCCAAGCCCAAGAAGGTCAAGGCCGCGGCTTGACGCCGGAGGGCGGGGGAGGGCTGCTCGCGGTTCGGCTCGCGCGCGAGCCCGCGGCGGACCTCATCCCCCGCTTCGACGGCACGGCGCTGCGGTTCACCTCGAAGGCCTGGAAGGACGCGCCGCCCGGGGGCGGGCTGGTCGCCGGGCCCGTGCTGCTGGACCTCGGGCAGGACGGGCGCCTGGTCGGCGTCACGGTCCTCGAGGAGCGGCGCTTCTGGCAGAAGGGCGCGATCGCCTGGGAGCTCCCGGCACGCGCGACGCCGCACCGCCTCGACGTCCCCACGGCGCCCGCGAGCGGGCCGGGGACGGCGCTGGCGGGCGGGGCGGAGGTCCGCTGGGACGCCGCGCGCAGGCTCTGCGGCGTCCTCTTCGCCGACGCCGCCGCACCCGAGGTGCTCGCGCTCGGGCCCCGGGCGTTCGCCGCGGTCGAGGACGACCACCTCGTCGGCCTGCTGGCCGACCTCCGCGGCTTCGACCGCGCCTGAGGCCCGCCCGCGAGAGCCTCGAGGCTCGCGGGCAGGACTCCCCAGAAGTGCGGTGGGGCTTGGACGCACGTCGGATGGGGCGGCACGGGCCGAAGCCCGATGATGGTCGTGTCGCACAAGGCTTGCTCGCTCTCGGGGTGGGAGCGACAAGACCCGGTCCGCAATCCCTGTTCCGGGCCGGAGAACCGCGCGCCGGCTGCGTGGGATCGCGCCTCCCTCGGAGACGCGAGCCCCACGCAGCCGTGCCGCGCGCGAGCCTGGCACCCTTCCTGCGCATGGATCGCGCGAAGGCCCGCCAGTGGTGGCAGAAGTACCGCTGGTACGAGCAGAACGGCCTGCCGCACAACCGGCTGCGGATCTACCGCGAGTTCGCCGAGCGCGAGGCCTTCTGCCGCTGGCCCGTGCACGGCAACGTCCTGGAGGCGCTCCGCGAGGGCCGGCTCGAGCTCGGGCCGCAGGTCCTCCTCGAGCCCGGGGTGTGGCTCACCTGCCCGGGCGAGGCGCGCATCCGGATCGGGGGCGGGTCGTTCCTGAACCTCGGGGTGCAGGTCGCGGCGGTCGAGCTCGTGGAGATCGGGCAGCACTGCATGTTCGCGAACGGCTGCTTCGTCACGGACGGCAACCACCGCTTCGACGACCCGGAGCGGCCCGTGCCCTGGCAGGGCTTCTCGACGAAGGGCCCGACGCGCATCGGGGACAACGTCTGGTGCGGCGCGAACGTCGTGGTCACGAGCGGGGTGACGATCGGCGAGCGCTGCGTCATCGGCGCGAACTCCGTCGTGACCACGGACCTCCCGCCGTTCTCCATCGCCGCGGGCGCCCCGGCGAAGGTCCTGCGGACGATCACCTACGCCTGAGGGGTCAGGCCTCGGGGAGCACCTCGAACGCGATCGCGGCGAAGTGGGCCGCGAGCGCGAGCAGGACGCAGGCGTGGAAGACCTCGTGGTACCCGAACACGCCGGGCACCGGATCGGGACTGCGCCGCGCGTAGACGACCGCGCCGCCCGTGTAGAGCACGCCGCCGAGCACGAAGAGCGCCAGCGCCCAGCCCCCGACCCGCTCGGTCAGCGAGCGCATCGCCAGGACGAGCACCCAGCCCGAGCGCGACGTAGATCCCGGCGATGAGCCAGCGCGGCGCGCCGATCCACACGAGGTTGATCGCGATGCCGACCGCGGCGCCCACCCAGACGACGAGCAGGACGACGGTCCCGAGCGGCGGCTCGAGGGCGAGCAGCGCCACGGGGGTGTAGGTCCCGCCGATGAGCAGGAAGATCATCGCGTGGTCCAGGCGGCGCATCCGCGCCCGCGCCGCCGCGGTCCGCCAGGCGACGCGGTGGTACGTCGCGCTCGTGCCCAGGAGCCCCGCGATGGACAGCGCGTAGATCCCGCAGGCGACCGCCGCCTCGGTCCCGCGCCCGGCGGCGGCGACCACGAGCGCGATCCCCGCCACGAGGAAGACGCCGAACGCCCACTGGTGCGAGACGCCGCGCAGCCTCGGCCGCAGGGAGACGTCGGGCGGCGGGGCGACCGCGGGGGTCACCGGCGCTCCCGTGCCCGGGCGCTCACTTGTCGACGACGAGCAGGAGGCCGTAGACGACGACGAGGACCATGACGACGGCGCCGGCCAGTCCCAGGGCCGCCCAGCGCCCGGCGCCGCCGGTCCCGCGGTGCTCCTGCGCCCGGGCGGCACCCAGCACGGCGGTCGAGCAGGAGACCGTCACGAGCAGGCCCGCCAGGGCGGCGGTCCAGATCGTCTGCCAGAGGGCCCCGACGTCGACGATCGTCGCGCTCATGCCTGCGCCGCCGTGAGCGTGGAGCCGCGGCGCAGACGGCCCGTGACGAAGACGAGCGTCGCGAGCAGCATGGCGAGCGCGACCGCGAACGGGCCGACGGTCTCGTCGCCCGGGATGCTGCACAGGCCGTAGACGAGCGCCCCGCCCGCGGCGGCCGCCGGGAGGGTCAGCACCCAGGCGAGCACGATGTTCCCGGCCACGCCCCAGCGGACGGCGCTCAGGCGCTTCGCGGCGCCCGCGCCCATGACCGAGCCCGAGATCGTGTGGGTCGTGGAGAGGGGGTAGCCGGCCTGGGAGGCCGCGAGGATGACCGCGGCGCCCGCGCTCTGGGCCGCGAAGCCCTGCGCCGGGTCCATCTTGATGATCCGGGTGCCCATCGTCTTGATGATGCGCCAGCCGCCCGAGTAGGTCCCGAGCGCGATCGCGCTGGCCGCGGAGGCGACGACCCAGAACGGCACGTCGAAGCCCTCCGCCGGGAGGTTCCCGTTCGCGATGAGCGCGAGGGTGATGATGCCCATCGTCTTCTGCGCGTCGTTCGTCCCGTGGGCGAGGGCGAGGACGCCGCCCGTGGCCAGCTGCCCGAGCTTGAACCCGCGGTTGACGGGCCCCGGGGCCGCGCGCCCGACGATGCGGTAGGCGACGAGGATCGCGAGCCCGGCGACGCCGAACGCGAGGATCGGGGCGATGACGGCCGGCACCATGACCCTGCCCACGAGCCCCTCGCCGAGGATCACGTCGGAGCCCTTGGCGGCCAGTGCGGCCCCGACGAGCCCGCCGATCAGCGCGTGGGAGGAGCTCGAGGGCAGGCCGAAGTACCAGGTCGCCAGGTTCCAGGCGATCGCCCCGACCAGCCCCGCGAAGACGATGCTCTCCGTCACCGCGCCCGGGACGACGATGTCCCCGGCGACCGTCGCGGCGACCTCCAGGGAGATGAACGCCCCGACGAAGTTCAGGACGGCCGCGAACGCGATCGCCGCCCGCGGGCCGATCGCCCGCGTCGAGATGGCGGTCGCGACGACGTTCGCGGTGTCGTGGAAGCCGTTGGTGAAGTCGAACGCCAGCGCCGTCGCGATGACGATGTAGAGCAGGAGGTCGCCGCCCATGGGCTCAGGTGTTCTTGATCCGGATGCCCTCGAGGACGTTCACCGTGCGCTCCGTGGCGTCGATGCCGTCCTCCAGGCGCTCGAAGACGTCCTTCCAGCGGATGACCACCATGGGGTCGATGCCCGCGTCGAAGAGGGAGGCGACGGCCTCGCGCGAGATGCGGTCGCCCTCGTTCTCCAGGCGGTTGACCTCGACGACGTGCTCGGAGATGCCCCCGAACGTGCGCAGCTGCGGCATGGCCTGCGCCAGCTGGGCGCAGGAGAGCGCGAGGACGTGCGCGAGCTCCTGCGCCTGGACCATGGGCGCCTCGATCCGGTAGAGGACGAAGAGGTCGGCGACCTCCTCGACGAGGTCCGTGACGTCGTCGAGGGCCGAGGCCAGGTCGAGGATGTCCTCGCGGTCGATGGGGGTGACGAACGTCGCGTTGATCTTGTTGATCAGCGCGTGGGTGATCCGGTCGCCCTCGTGCTCGAGCTCGCGGATCTGCTCCGCGAGCTCGGGCTGGTCGGGGTGGGCGGCGAGCATCCGGTCCAGGAGCTCCGCCGCCCGCAGCGCGGTGTCCGCCGCCTGCTCGAAGAGGTCGAAGACCTCGCGGTCCTTCGGTACGAACAACTGCGCGAGGCGCCCCATTGCGGCGGAGGGTACGCCAAGCGCCCGCCGGAACCCCGTTCGCTCAGCCGCCGAAGCGGCTGCGCAGCGCCAGGACGTTGTTCACGTACCTGCGCGTCTCGGGCAGCATCCCGATCCGGGCGACCGACGCGGGGCCCTGGTAGTAGCCCGCCGCGGCCGTCGCGGGGTCGCCGCCCGCCTGCTTGAGCAGCGAGCCGAGGTAGAGCACGCCCGCGTGGACGTTGTCGCGGGGGGAGGAGGGGTCGAGCTTCGTCGAGGAGAGGTTCGACTGCACCCAGTCCCACGTGCCGGGCATGACCTGCATCACGCCGCGGGCGTTCGCGGAGGAGACCATGGCGTTGTTGAAGCCGGACTCCTGCCAGGCGATGGCGGCGGCCAGGGAGCCCGGCACGCCCTGGGAGGAGGCGACGTCCGCGATCTCGGACGCCGTCACGTGCCCGGGCGCCGCGGCGGGGCCGGCGGCCGGGACGACGCGGGTGGCGGGCGCCGGCGTGGCGGCACGCGCGGGCGCCGGGGCGCCCGTCGGGAGCTTCACGACGGTGCCGACCAGGAGCGGGCGGCTCGGGTCCAGGCCGTTCATCTGCGCGAACTGGGCGAGCGGGACGCGGCTGGAGGCGGCCAGCCCCGAGAGGGTGTCGCCGGGGCGCACGGTGTAGCCCCCGAGCGCGGGCGGGGCGGCGGAGGAGGCGGCGGCGGCGGGGGCCGCACCGCTCGCGCCGGGCGCCGTCGGCGGGCTCGGGGCCGTCGCCAGCGCGCCGCTGGCCTCGGCGACCGTGGGCAGGAGGATCGTCGAGCCGAGCACGACGTTCGCGGTCTCGGGCAGGCCGTTGGCGGCGGCGAAGGCGCGGGTGGTCATGTTCTGCGAGGCGGCGAGGGACCAGAGGGTCTCGCCGGGCGCGACGGTGTGGGGCACACCGGCGGAGGCGGTCGCGGGGGCCGCGAGGGCGACGGCCGCGACGGTCGCGAGCAGGCGGGGAGAGGGCGTCATGGGGCGGACCCTGCCCCATCCGGGGCGCCGACCACGCGGAATTCCCCTGCTTACGTGTCCCGGCACGGGACGTTGCAGCTGGTCGAACGCTCTCACGGCCGACCCCGATCGGGCGCTTGGCGGTACGTTGCGCCGTGCGCATGCCCGCGTCCCCGGCCACCGTCACCGTCACCGGCCCCGACCGCTCGGGCCTCCTCGCGAACCTCACCGTCCGCTTCGGGAGGGTCGAGGTGGTGGGCGAGCGGCAGGTCACCCTCGCCGACGGCTCCCAGGGCTGGGAGCTCACGGTCCGCCACGAGGCCTTCACGAACCTCCCGCGCAACGGGGGCACCGCGCCGGCCGCCGAGCCGCGCCCGTCCTCCACGGACGCGGCCGCGCTGGCCCAGCTGCGGGAAGCCGCGGGTGCCGCGCTCGAGAGCGCCCGGGCCGCGCAGGCCGAGGCGGAAGCCGCGCGCGTCGAGACGGGCACCGCCCGGGCCGAGGCCGCGGCCGCCCGCACCGCGGCGGACGCCGCCGAGAGCGGCACGGAGGCGGCGCGCGCGGAGGTCGCCGCCGCCCGCGCCGAGGCCGAGAGCGCCCGTGCGGAGGCGGCAGCCGCGCGGAGCGAGGTCGACGCCCTGCACACGCAGACCGACGCGCTCCGGGCCGAGGCCGCCGCGGCGAGCCAGTCCGCCGGCGCGGCCCGCGGTGAGGCCGAGGCGGCCCGGGAGCAGCTCGCGGCCGCGCGGGAGGACGCGGAGGCCGCCCGGACCCAGGTCATGGCGGCCCGCGTGGCCCTCGACGAGCGTGCCGCCGACGCGGACGCGGAGGTCGCGGGGCTGAAGGCGGACCTCGAGCGCCTGCGGACCGAGGCCCAGGTCGAGGCCCGCCGGGTTCGCGCGCAGCTGCAGGAGGAGGCCGACGCGAAGTCCGTCGAGGCCCACGCGGGCGCCCAGGCGGAGATCGCGAAGGTGCGCGAGGCCTCGGCCGCCGAGCGCAAGTCGCTCGAAGCCGAGCTGGCCACGGAGCGCGAGCAGCTCCTCGCCCAGCTCGAGACGGAGCGCGCCGCGATGACCCAGCGCGCGCAGGCCGACGCGGCGAGCGTCCGGCAGCAGACGGCGACCGAGCTGGCCGAGGCCCGACGCGCCCTCGAGGCCGAGCTGGCCGAGGCCCGGCAGGCGCTCGAGGCGGAGCGCGCGGGGCTCGCCGACGAGATCGAGGAGCAGCGGCAGGCGGCGCTCGCCGAGGTCGCGGAGCAGACCTCCACGTCACGCACGGAGGCCGAGGCCGCGGCCGTCCGGGCGCGCGAGCAGGCCGAGGCGGCGATCGCCGAGGCGCGCCGGACCGCCGAGGCGGAGGTCGCCGCGGCGCGCGAGCAGGCGGAGGCGGAGGTGCGCGCGGCCAAGGAGGCCTCGGCCGCGGCGATGGCCAAGGCGGAGCAGCAGGTGGCCCGTGAACGCGAGAACGCCGGCCAGGCCCGCGCGAAGGCCGAGCAGGACGCGGTCCGCCTGCGCGCGCAGGCCGAGGAGCAGGCCGAGGCGATCAAGGCCGAGGCCCGGAAGCTGCGCGACGAGTCCGGCCGTCAGGTCGACGAGCTGCTGGCCACGCGCGCGGCGGAGGTCGAGGCGGCCGTGGAGGCCGAGCGCGCGAAGGGCGCGGCCCTCGCGAAGGAGCTCGTCGCCGACGCCGAGGCGCACGTCGCCGACCTCAAGCAGCGCGCGGAGGCCGAGCTGGCCGCGGCGCGCGTCGAGGCCCGGGAGCAGCTGCGCTCGACGCGCGACCAGGCCACCGCGCTCCTCTCCGCGGCCCGCGACGAGGCCGACGCGGCGCTCGGGGAGGGCAAGGCGCTCACCACGGGGCTCAAGGAGGTCGTCGAGCGGGTCCGCGAGATCGGCCGCCAGCTCGACGGGGAGGTCGCCGCGGCGCACCGCACGCTCGCCGCGCGCACGCAGCTCACCGCCGTCCAGGCCAAGAGCCGCGCCGAGAAGCCCGACCTCGACGCGGCCGCCAGCGCCATCGCCGCGCAGGTCGTCCGGATCCTGTCGGAGACCCCGCCGCCGGACGACCCGCCCGCCCGCTAGACCTGCTCGAAGGCGGCCTTGAAGGCGGCGAGCTCCGCCGCGTCGATGGAGTAGCCGTGCTCCGGGCCCGGGTAGGCGCCCGAGCGCACGTCGGCCGCGTAGGCGGCGACGCCCGCGTCCATCTCGGGCTGGAGCTCCGCGTAGCGCTGCACGAAGCGCGCGCCACGGCCTTCCCGGATGCCGAGCAGGTCGTGGAAGACGAGCACCTGGCCGTCCGTCGCCGGGCCCGCGCCGATCCCGATGACCGGGATCTCCATGCGCTGCACGACGAGCTCCGCGACGGCGCTCGGGATCGCCTCGAAGACGACGGAGAAGCAGCCCGCCTCCTGCAGGGCGAGCGCGCCCGCGGCGATCGCGACGGCGCTTCCCGCGTTCCGGCCCTGTGCCTTGTAGCCGCCGAGCGCCGTGCTCGTCTGCGGGGTCAGGCCCACGTGGCCCATGACGGGGATGCCCGCCGCGACGATCGCCCGGGCGCGGGCGACGCTCACCGCGCCGCCGCCCTCGAGCTTGACCGCGTCGCAGCCCGCCTCCTTCACGAAGCGGAAGGCGGTCTCGACGGCCTGCTGGTCGGAGACCTCGTAGGAGCCGAAGGGCAGGTCGCCGACCAGGAACGGGGTGCGCAGGCCGCGCCGGACCGCCCGGGCGAGCATCAGGAGCTCCTCCGTGGTGACCGCGACCGTGCTCGGGTAGCCCAGGACGGTCATGGCGCCCGAGTCGCCGACCAGGACGAGGTCGACCCCGGCCGCCTCGGCCGCGCGGGCGCTCGGGTAGTCGTAGGCCGTGACCATGACCAGGGGCTCGCCGAGGCGCTGCTTCTCGGCCAGCATGGGCAGGGTGACGGGCAGGCGCGACGCGTCGGACGGCGCGCGCAGGTTCGACGGCATGGTGCTCATGAGGTGGCCTCCGCCTGGGTGAGGAGCGTCGCGACGGCGTCGTCGACGGTGATGATGCGGTTCGTGCCGGCCTCCACGTGGACGACGCGGGGCTCGTAGGACTCCATCTCCGCCTGCGTGTACTGCGCGTAGGAGATGACGATGATCGTGTCGCCGCGGTGCACGAGGCGCGCGGCGGCGCCGTTGACCTTCATCTCGCCCGAGCCGCGCTGGCCGGCGATCGTGTAGGTCTCGAAGCGCTGGCCGTTGTCGACGTCGACGACGGCGACCTGCTCGTGCTCGAGGATGTCCGCGGCCTCCAGGAGGTCCGGGTCGATGGTGATGGAGCCCACGTAGTGGAGGTCCGAGTCGGTCACCGTGGCACGGTGGACCTTCGACTTGAGCATGGTGCGGTTCACGGTCGCTGACGCCTTCCGGTGGGGGTTCCGATGAGCTGGTTGTCGATGAGGCGCACCCCGCCGACCGTCGCGGCGACCGCGACGAGGACGCTGCCCTCGACGGTCTCGACGGGGGCGAGGCTCTCCGGGTCGGCGAGCGCGAGGTACTCGGGCTCGACGGCGAAGGGGGTCATGGCCCGCAGGCCCGCGGCGCGCAGGGCGCCGGCGTCGGCCTCGCCGGCCGCGTGGGCGGCCTCGACGGCCTGCAGCGCCGCGCTGAGGGCGAGCGCGCGGCGGCGGTCGTCGCCGCCCAGGCGCACGTTGCGGCTCGAGAGCGCCAGGCCGTCCGGGTCACGCACGGTCGGGACGGTGTCGATGCGGACGGGGAGGTTCAGGTCCGCGACCACCCGCCGGATGACGACGACCTGCTGTGCGTCCTTCTGCCCGAAGAAGGCGACGTCGGGGCCGACGACGTTCAGGAGCTTCGTCACGACGGTCGCCACGCCGCGGAAGTGCTCCGGGCCCCCGGTGGGCGCCCTCGAGCGTCTCGACGAGCGGTCCGTCGAGGGCGACGTGGGTGGCGAAGCCGTCGGGGTAGAGCTCGGCGGGCGTGGGGGCGAAGAGGAGGTCCGCGCCGGCCTCGGCGGCCAGGACGGCGTCGCGCTCCTCGTCGCGGGGGTAGGCCTCGAGGTCGGCGGGGTCGCCGAACTGCGTGGGGTTGACGAAGAGGGAGACGACGACCTCGTCGCACTCCTCGCGCGCCCGCTCGATCAGCGCGAGGTGCCCCGCGTGCAGCGCGCCCATCGTCGGCACGAGGCCGATGGAGCGCTCCGCCCGGCGCGCGGGCCGCAGCGCCGTGCGGACCTGGGCGACGGTGCGCAGGGTCCTCATGCGGTCACCCCGTGTCTGAGAGGTGCCTGGCACCTTTCAGTCACGGCCAGGTCGGAGGTCGCGGCGGCCAGCGCGTCCCAGAGGGGCAGGCGGGCCGGGGTCGCCGCGGCGACGGCTTCGCGCTGGCGGGCCACGGTGGCGGTGTCGCCGCGGGCGATGGGGCCCGTGAGCGCGCGCTGGGGGCCGTCGGCGGCCCAGTTCTCCACCGCGGCGCGGACGAGCGGGGCCAGGAGCGCGCGGTCGCCCGGGAAGAGCTCCTCGGCCCAGGCCTCGAGCGTGACGAGGAAGTTCGAGGCGACGCTGGCGGCCGCGTGGTAGGCGGGCCGGTCGGCCTCCGCGAGCGCGATCGCGCGCAGCCCGAGGGCGTCGGCCAGGGCCTGCGCCGTGGCCAGCGCGCGCGGGGTGCTCCCGGCGATCCCGGCGCCCGCACCGGCGAACGCGGCGCCCGCGGCGGTGACGGTCATGAGGGGGTGCAGGCCGAGGGCCTCGTGCGGGGCGAGCACCCCGAGGCCCGTCGCGCCCGAGCAGTGGCCGACGAGCGGACCCGGGGTGAGTGCCGCGGCGGCGGCGGCGATCTCCGCGTCCGGGACGCAGAGCAGGACGAGGTCGGCGCCGGCGCCCGTGTCCCCGCGGCCACCCAGGCGGACGTCGGCGTGCGGGCGCAGCGCAGCGGCGAGCGCGGAGCCGAGGCGGCCGGGGCCGATGACCGCGATGCGGCCGGGCACGGAGGGCGTGGTGGGGGTCATGTCGGTCCAGCTCCCTGGGGATGCCGGCGCGATGCGATGGGTGCTGCGGTGCGGGGTCCTGCCGGGTTCGTCCCCGAAGGTGACGACCCGTCACGGAAGGTACTCGGTCCGGGGGGCGGAGTTACCCTGGCGACGTGGGGAACGAACCCGCCACGGCCCTCGAGGCGGCGAACGCGGCGGCCCGCGGCTGCACCCGCTGCCCGGCGCTCGTCGCCACCCGCTCCCGGGTCGTCGTGGGCGCGGGGCGCCCCGACGCCGACGTCCTCCTGGTCGTCGAGGCCCCGGGCCCGGGGGAGGACGAGCGCGACGCCCCGCTGGTCGGTCGGGCGCGCGCTCCTCGTCGACCGCGCGCTGGCCGGGGCGGGCCTCGCCCTCGAGGAGGTCTGGACCACCGGCCTGGTCAAGTGCCTGCCACCCGGCGCCCGTGATCCGACCCCGGCGGAGGTCGCGAGCTGCTCCGGGCACCTCGTGGCCCAGGTCGAGGCCGTGCGCCCCGTCGTCGTCGTCGCGCTCGGCGGCTTCGTCACGAAGCTCCTGCGCGGCGCGCCGGATCCCATCCGGGCGCGCCGGGGGCGGGAGGAGCCCCTGCTGCTCGGCGAGGTCCCCGTCTGGCTCCTGCCGACCTTCGCCCCGGGCGCGGCGCTCTACGGGGAGGCGCTCGGCGCCCAGCTGACGGCCGACCTCGGGCGCCTGCCGGAGCTGCTGGCCCGCGGCCGGCCCGAGCTCGCCCCGGCTCCCGTGGCCGAGGAGGAGCCCGAGCCGGCGCTCCCCGTCGGGCCGGGCCAGCTCGGGCTCTTCTAGCCCCGGGCGGCCAGGAGCGCGCGCAGCTGCGCGCGGGCGCGGGCGTCGCCGGGCCGGGCGCCCCGGGTGAGGAAGGTGAGCGCCTGCGCGGCGTCGTCGAGCCCGAGCGCCCGCGGCCCGAGCTGCGCGCGGACCACCTCGCGGCGCCGTCGGGCCTCCGCCCGCAGCCGCCCGGGGTCCCGGCCCGTGCTGTGCCCGCCGGCATGCTCGAGCACGACGCCGGGGTGCAGGACGGTCGGGATGCCCGCCCGGCGCGCGCGGAGGCAGAGGTCGAGGTCCTCGTAGTGGAGGAAGGCCCCGGGGTCGAAGGGCCCGAGGGCACGGAGGGTCGCCGTCCGGGCCACGAGCGCCGCCGCGATGGCCCAGCCCACCGCGCGCGGCCGGCTCCCGTCGGGCCGCCAGGGCTCCGCGCGCCGGCGCAGGCGCGGGGGCAGCCAGGGGAGCACGGCGGGCAGCAGCGCCTCCGGGCCGCCCGGCACGGGGTGCGCCGAGCGCTGGGGTGTCCCGTCGGGGTCGCAGAGCGCGGGGACGTGCAGCGCGTCGAGCTCGAGCGCGGCGGTCCCCAGGCGGGACAGGCCCGGGTCGTGGAGGACGACGTCCGGGTTCAGCAGCGCCGTGCGCGGGTGCTCCGCCCGCGTGAGGCCGAGGTTGTTCGCGGCGCCGAAGCCCGGGTTCTCCGGCAGGGGGAGGACCTCGCCGCCGTGGGCGCGGACGAGCTCCGCGCCCCCGTCGTCGGCGCCCGTGTCGACCGCGACGAGCTGGTGGCCCGGCAGGTGGCGGTCCAGGGACGGCAGGAGCCGCGCGAGCTCCGGGGCGGAGCGGTGCAGGACCGTGACGACGCGTGAGGCTCACCGCGCCGCGGCCGCCTCGTGGAGCGCCGCGTGCAGGACGGCGGCGGCCGCCTCCCAGGTCGGGCCGGGGCGGCGCGGCGGCCGCGAGCCGCGCCCGCAGCCCGGGCTCCTGCTCGAGGCGCAGGAGCGCGGCGGCGAGGGCGTCCGCGTCACCGACGGGCACGCGCAGCGCCGCGCCGCCGAGCGTCTCGGCGAACACGGGGAGGTCGCTCACGACGGCCGGGGTCCCGTGCGCGAGCGCCTCGAGCGGGCCGAGGCCGTAGCCCTCACCGCGCGAGGGCGCGACGAGCGCGAGCGCGCGGGGCAGGAGCGCGTGGAGCGCGGCGTCGTCCACGGCGCCCAGGTGCCGCACGCCGGGGCCGTCCAGCGTGCCCGCGGCCCGGCCGGCGCCGACGACCACGAGCTCCGCCCGCAGGCCCGCGGCGCGCGCCCGGGTGAACGCCGCGGCCAGGACCTCGGGCGCCTTGCGCGGCTCGAGCGCGCCCACCCAGAGCAGGAAGGGCTCCGTCACGCCCGCGGGCAGCGCGGGCGGCGGCCCCGGGGGCGGGGCGGCGACCCCCGGCGGCGCCAGGCGCGCGCGCGTCGGGTCCAGCCCCCAGGCCGCCAGGACGTCGTCGCGGACCGCCGCGCTGTCGAAGAGGACGCGGTCCGCGCGGCGCGCCAGCGCGCGCGGCCGCGCCGCGCGGTGCCAGAGGCGCTCGTAGGGGGTGAAGTCGGCGGGGCGCTCCTCCCAGGAGCGGTCGTGGACCGTGAGCACCAGGCCCGTGCGCCGACCGACCGCGAGGGGGCGCGGCGCCGGGGCCCAGACGGCGTCCGCGCCACCGACGAGCGCCTCGAGGTGCGGACGTCCCTGCGCGGCCATCCGGAGGGCGGTCGCGCGCGAGGTTCCCGGGGCCCCGGGCTCGAGGAGGCGGTACTCGTCCCCGGGGAACCCGTCGCGCAGCGCGGCCAGCAGGGCGGAGGCGTAGCGGGCGACCCCGCGCCGCGCCCCCGCCAGGCCGCGCCCGTCGATCGCGAAGACCATCGGCGGGACCGTAGTCGCTCGGCCTCCGTAGACTCCTGCCGCGGATGGCCGAGGCACTCCACGGACGGATCGCGCTGGTCCACGACTTCCTCCTGGACCGCCGCGGCGCGGAGCGGGTCTTCTCCGAGATCTGCGCGATGTTCCCGGCCGCGGACGTCTACACGGCGGTCTACGACGAGCGGGGGACCCAGGGCGTCTTCGCCGACCGGGACGTCCGCACGACCGGGCTGCAGCGCCTGCGGCCGACCGCCCGCACCTTCCGCCCGCTCCTGCCGCTCTACCCCGCGGCGATGGAGCGCCTGGACCTCACGGGCTACGACCTCGTGCTCTCGAGCTCGAGCGCCTGGGCGCACGGCGTGCTCCCCGACGAGCGCGCGGTCCACGTCTCCTACTGCCACAACCCCTTCCGCTACGCCTGGAACGCCCGGGCCGAGACCCTCGCGGCCTGCCCGCTGCCGCTGCGCCCGACCCTGAGCGCGCTGCTCTCGCGCTGGCGGGCGTGGGACACGCTCGCCGCCCGCCGGGTGGACCGCTACGTCGCGAACTCCGAGATCACCCGGCGCCGGGTGCACCGCTACCTCGGGCGGGAGTCCGTCGTCGTCCACCCGCCCGTCGAGACGCGCCGCTTCACCCCGGGGCCCGTCGGCGACCACTACGTCCTGCTCTCCGCGCTCATGCGCCACAAGCGGCTCGACGTCGCGGTGGAGGCCTTCTCGCGGCTCGGGCTGCCGCTCGTCGTCGTCGGCAAGGGCCCCGACGCGGCGCGGCTCAAGGGCCTCGCCGGGCCGACCATCACCTTCGCCGGCGACGTCCCCGACGGTGAGGTGGAGCGGCTCCTGGCCTCGGCGCGGGCGCTCGTGGTCACGGCGACGGAGGAGTTCGGCATCGCGGCCGTCGAGGCCCAGGCCGCGGGCCGCCCCGTCATCGCGCAGCGCGCGGGCGGGGTGCTCGAGACCGTCGTGGAGGGCCGCACGGGCTGGTTCTACGACGGCGCCGACCCCGTCGCGCTCGCCGCGGTCGTCCGGGCCGCCGACACCCTGGCGGTCGATCCGGCGGCCTGCGTGGCCAACGCCCGCCGCTTCGACGCGGAGCACTTCCGGGCGGGCCTGCGGACCCAGCTCGCGCGCGCGGTCGAGGACGCCGCGGAGGGCATCGGCGCGCCCGCGCCGCCCGCGGCGCGCCGGCGCCGCCCGCGGCGCCTGGCCGCGTGAGGGTCGCGGCGGTCGTCCCGGTCCACGACGGCCGGGGCTGGCTGCCGGCCTGCCTCGCCGCGCTCGAGGGCCAGGGCTTCGCGGAGGTCCTCGTGGTCGACGACGGCTCCGACGGACGGGACCGCCGCCTGGCTCGCCGCGGAGCACCCGGAGGTGCGGGTCGTCGCGACGGGGCGCGGCGCGCCGCACGGCTTCGCGGTGAGCGCCCAGGCCGGGGTCGTCGCGGCGGGGGACGCGGACGCGATCGCGCTCGTCAACGCCGACGTGGAGCTGCGGCCGGGCTGGCTCGCGGCGGCGCTCGCGGGCCTCGGGAGCGCGCCGGCCGTCGGGGCGGTCGCGACGAAGATGGTCCGGCGCGCGGACCCGGGGGTGCTCGACGACGCGGGGGACGTCCTGCGCCGCGACGGGGTCTGCGAGCAGCGCGGGCGCCTGCGCCCGGACGACGGCCGCTGGGACGAGCCGGGGGAGGTCTGGGGCGCGTGCGCGGGAGCGGCGCTCTACCGGCGCAGCGCGCTGCGCGAGGCGGGCGGCTTCCACGCGGACTACCGGAACTACCTCGAGGACGTGGACCTCGCGCTTGCGCTGCGCAGCGCGGGCTGGAGCTGCGCCTGGGCGCCCGGGGCCGTCGCGGTCCACGCGGGCGGCGGCTCCGCGGCGGGGCTCCCGGCGCCCGTGCGCTACTGGGTCGCGCGCAACACGATGCTGCTCGTCGCGCGGTGGTTCCCCGTGCGCTGGTGGCCCCTGGTCGCCTACCGCCAGGCGTCGTGGCTCGTCGCGGCCGCCCGCGACGGCGTGCTCCCCGCGCACCTGCGCGGGCGTCCGCGACGGCCTGCGCGCGGGCGCGGCGCAGTGGCCCTCGCGCCGCGCGCGCCGCCGCGCCGCGCGCGTCCCGATCGCGGCTGCGGTGCCCTCCGCGGCCTTGGCGGGGCCCCGCCGCGGGCGGGCACCCGCGGGGCGCGGCGTGAGCGGCGTGCGCTCCGCTGGTGCCATGAGGACCATCGGAGCGCACGCCGCCCTCTTCGCGGTGGCCGTCGGGCTGGCGTGCATCGGGCTCCGCGACGGCATCGGGCCGCACGACGAGGGGCTCGTGCTCCAGGCCGCGGGCCGGATGGCCGACGGGCAGCTGCCCTACCGCGACTTCTGGTGGAACTACGGGCCGGGGGAGCCCGTGCTGCTCGCGCTCCTCGTGAAGCTCTTCGGCCCGTCCCTGCTCGTGTGGCGGATCGTGCGCGCGCTCGCCGGCGGCGCGGTGGCGGTGCTCTGCACGGCGCTCGCGCGCCGCCACGGCGCCGCGGGGTGGTGGGCGCCGCGCGGCCGGCGTCGCGGCGGGGAGCGCCGTGGCCTGGCCGCTCACCCCGGGCCCGACGGTCCCCGCGCTCGTCCCGGCGCTCGCGGCGCTCCTCCTCGCGTCGAGTCGTCGGTTGATCCCGCCGGGCGGGACGAAGCGACGACTCGACGAGCCGCCGACCCCCGCCGCGCCGACGCAGCCGCGCCTCGGGCGCCGTCGAGTCGTCGGTTGATCCCGCCGGGCGGGACGAAGCGACGACTCGACGTGGTGGGGGCCGGTGTGGCGGCCGGGGTCGCCGCGGGCGTGGCGGCCTGGCTGCGGCCGGAGCTCGGGGTCGCGGCGGCGCTCGGGGCGCTCGTGCTGCTCCGCACGCCCAGGGTCGCGCTCGTGGCGGCGGTGACGACCGGCGTCCTCTACGCGCCGTTCGTCCTGGCGGCGCCGGGGGAGTTCGCGGACGACGTCCTCGGCTTCACGCGCATCCAGGACCTCCAGCGGCTGCCGTTCCCCCTCGACCCGCCGAGCGACCCGAACAAGGCGTTCGAGGTGCTCTTCCCGGCGCTGCTCGTCGTCGCCGCGGTGGCCTGGGCGGTGCTCGGGCGCGCGCGGCCGCTCGCGCTGCTGCCCGCTCGTCCTCGGCGGCGTCGCCTACCTGCTGGCCCGCACGGACGAGTTCCACCTCGTGCCGCTCGCGGCGGTCCTGGCGCCGGCGCTCGCGGTGGCCGCGGCGCGCACGGGCGGACCGCGACGCGCGGTGCTCGCGGGGCTGCTCGGGCTCGTCGCCCTGCACGGCGTCGAGCGGCAGGCCGGGCGGCTCCTGCACCCCGGGCCGCTCGCCGCGGTCCCGGGCGGCGTGGGGGACGGGGTGCGGACCACGACCGCCGACGCCGCGGCCCTCCGCGAGCTCGTCCCGCGGGTCCGCGCGCTCGGGCGCCCCGTCTTCGTCGCGCCGCCGCGGCTGGACCGCGTCCGGGTCGGCGATCCGCTGCTCCTCGTGATCCTCGACCTCCCGAACCCGACGCGCTACGACGTCATCCAGCCCGGGGTCGTCACGACCGACGCGGTGCAGCGGGAGCTCGTCCGCGACCTGGAGCGCAGCCGCGCGACCGTCGTCCGCTGGAGCGCGCCCGAGGCGACGCCAGCGCGAGGACAACGGCGCGGGGCGCGAGCGGGGCTCGCAGCGCTTCGACCGCTTCGTGGCGGCGCACGTACCGTCGCGCGTTCGCCGCGGGCCCCTACACGGTGCTCGTGCCGCGCTAGAGGTCGCGGCGCCGGAAGGCGAGGAGCGCCAACCCGCCGACGAGCGCGGCGTACCCCACGCAGTAGAGCGGGAAGAGCGCGGGGTTGTCGTGGGAGCCGCCGAGCGGCCCGAGCTGCACGAGCGCGCCGGTCACCCCGCCGCGCGACGCCGCGTCGGCGACGAGCTGGAAGAGCGCGTCGCGGTAGAGCCCCTCGAAGGGCAGCACCCAGGACGCGACGTCCGCGACGGTCGAGAGCGTCCCCGAGTTCAGCGCGTCGCCGATCGAGCCGAGCAGCCCCGCGAGCAGCCCCGCGCCGAAGACCATGAGGATCCCGATGCCGTTCGCGGTCGTGCCGAGCGCGATCGAGCCGAGCAGCGCGAGCGCCGAGACGAGGGCGACCGCGCCCGCGAGCTCCAACGCGGGGACGACGATCGAGTCCGGCGCGTAGCCCCCGACGAGCTTCGTGAGCAGCACCCCGCCGAGGAAGACCACGACGACGTAGGTCCCGCTCACCGCCGCGGCGGCCGCCCACCGCCCGAGGAGGTACGCGCCGCGACCGAGCGGCCGCACGACGACGGGCTGCAGCAGCCCGCGCTCCGCGTCGCCGCGCACGGCGTTCAGCGTGAGGAAGACCGCGAGGACGACCCCGAGGAAGAGCGTCCCGAACATCGCCAGGCCGAGGATGGTCGCGCCCGCGAGCGTCTCGGCGTCCAGGAACTGGTTGCCGCCGAAGTCGTCGATGTCCGAGAAGAGCTCGTTCACGCCCCAGGCGTAGAGCGCGCCGAAGGCGAGCGTGAGGCCGACGACGACGAGGAAGACGCGGCGCCGCAGCGACTCGCGCAGCGCGTGGGCGGCGACGACACGGGCGCCCTCGAGCAGCGGCCTCACCCGCCGGTCCTCGCGGTCTCGGCGCCGCCGACGGCGTCGAGGTAGACGTCCTCGAGCGTCGAGGAGAGCACCCGCACGCCGTAGACCTGCTCGCCCGCGGCGACGAGCTCGGCGACGATCCGCGGTGCGTCCTCGCGGCCCGCGCCGGCGACGACCCGCGTGCCGGCGGCCGTCTCGACCTCCACGCCGCGCGGGCGCACGAGCTCGTCGGGCCGGCCCGCGGTCACGACGTCGCCGTGGTCGATGATCACGACGCGGTCGCAGACGAGCTCGACCTCCGAGAGCAGGTGGGTGTTGAGCAGCACCGCGACGCCGCGCCGCTGGACCTCGACGAGCAGGTCGCGCACGGTCCGGCGGCCCGCGGGGTCCAGCGCGGAGGTCGGCTCGTCGAGCAGCAGGAGCCGCGGCGTGCCGACGAGCGCCTGGGCGATCCCGAGCCGCTGCTGCATGCCCTTGCTCATCTCCTCGACCCGGCGCTCCCGGGCGTCCGCGAGGCCGACGAGGTCGAGGAGGTCCGCGCGCTCCGCGGCGCCGCCCGCCGAGCCCGCGAGCTTCTGGTGCAGGACCATGACCTCGTCCGCGCTCGCCCAGCCCGGGAAGCGGAAGAGCTCGGCGAGGTAGCCCTGGGCCGCGCGCGCCGCCGTGCTCCCGGCGCGGTGCCCGGCGACCTCCGCGGAGCCCGCGGTGGGCCGCACGAGCCCGCAGGCGATCTTCGTCAGCGTGCTCTTCCCGGCGCCGTTGGGCCCCAGCAGGCCGACGAGCTCGCCCTCGGCCACCTCCAGCGAGACGCCGTGGAGCGCCGTGTGCGCGCCGTAGCGCTTGACCAGGCCCTCGATGCGCAGGGCCGCAGGCACGCGGCGAGTGTAGGAGCATGGGCGGGTGGCCCGTGCCGCCCTCCTGCTCCTCGCCGCCCTCGCGCTCGGGGTCGCCGTGACCCGCGCCCGGGAGGACGCGGACTGCCGCCACGCACAGCGCGACGCGTTCGCCGTGGGCCTCCGGACGCCCGCGGGCCGGGCCCTCGACCCGGACGCGGTCGCCCGCCGGGTCGCGGCCGGGTGCACGGGCGGAGCGCCGCTCGCGGCCGCCGCCACGGGCCTGCTGCGCGGCGGCGCCACGGCGGCCGCGGGCCGCCTCGCGCGCGCCGCCACGGAGCGCGACCCCGAGGACCAGCGGGGCTGGCGCGCCACGGCGGCCGTCGAGCAGGCGCGGGGCAACACGCTCGGTGCGGCGCAGGCCCGTGACCGGGCGGCGCGGCTCAGCCCGCCGCGGCCCGCGCCGGGCTGACGCGCGCGGCGGCGCGACGCCCCCGGCCCAGCCGCATGGCGGGCCGCTCGATCCCGTACCAGCTCGCCGCGGCCAGGGCGAGGGTCAGCGGGACCTCCGCCAGCGGCCAGGCCACGTAGGGGTGCAGGCCGAGGAAGGGCTCGTAGCCCGCCTGGGCGAGCTGGTCCAGGACCGTCGTGTTCCAGAGGAAGACGCCGTAGGAGACGACCCCGATCCAGGCGAGCACGGGGTGCGCGAGCAGCGCGCGGACGCGGCCGCCCTCCCCGAGGACGGCCGGCCAGCAGACGAGGCCCGCGATCGCGAGGTAGAGGCCGTGGCGCGCGAGGTACTCCGCGGGGGTCCAGGCCCCGAAGAGCTCCTTCGAGATCCCGATCTGCGTCGAGGCGGCCCAGAAGGCGACCCCCGCGAGGACCCACGAGGCGAGCGCCGCCCGGCCGCCGAGCCACGCGGGCGCGGCGCGCTCCCCGAGCTGGACCGACGCCACCGCGAGGGCCATCCCGACCGCGAACTGGTCGAGGAACGTCGGGAGCGAGAGCAGCCAGGGCCCGATGACCACCTGCTGCGGCGAGCCCGTCGTGCTGACCACCACGAGCTTCCAGGCGATCGCGGCACCCGCCAGCGCCGCGAGGGCCAGCCACTCCGTCCGCAGGCCGCCGCCCAGGCGGCGCAGGCCGGCCGCCCAGAGCGGCAGGAACGCGTAGAACGCGAGCTCGACGCAGAGCGACCAGGCCTGCACGAGCCCGTGCCCGAGGGTCGCGTCGGAGTAGGTCTGCCCGAAGCCGAAGAGCGCCGTGGTGCGCCAGCCCAGGCCGCCCGCGCTGGCCACGAGCAGGAGCGTCACCGCGAGCGCGACCCAGTAGGCCGGGACGATCCGGGTGAGCCGCCGCCACGCGTAGGCGCCCCCGTCCGGCGCGCGGCGCCCCGAGATCCGCGCGGCGACGAACGGCCGGTAGAGCAGGAACCCCGAGATGACGAAGAAGAGCGTCACGCCCGCCTCGAGGCGCTGGAGGTACGGGCCGAGCGCGGTCCCGTCGGCGTAGGCCCCCGCGAAGAACGCCGTGTGGGTGCCCAGGACCGCCAGGGCGGCGAGCGCCCGCAGGGCGTCGACGAGGGGGAACCGGCGGGCGGGCATGCCCCCGTAGTGTGGCGGACGCATGTCGTTCGGCCGCCGCCTGGCGCTCATCACCGCCGCGGGCGTCGGGCTCCGCGTCCTCTACCTCCTGACCCTCGGCCGGGACGTCACGGGCTTCGGCGACTGGCACTTCTACCACTGGCAGGCGGGCCTGATCGCGGACGGCCGCGGGTTCCTCGAGCCCTACCGGCTCCTGGAGAGCGGCAAGGAGCTGCCCGAGCGCCGGGCACCCGCCGCTCTACCCCCTGGTGCTCGCCGGCGTCTCCCTGCTCGGCGGGGACTCGGAGCTCGCCCACCGGTTCCTCGGCGTGCCGCTCGGCGCGGCCACGCTCGTGCTGCTCGGGCTCGTCGGCCGGCGGATCGGCGGCCCGCGGCTCGGCCTGACCGCCGCGGCGCTCGGCGCGGGCTACCCCCTGCTGGTCGCCGTGGACGGCGCGCTGATGAGCGAGACGCTCTTCGGCCCGCTCGTCCTGCTCGCGCTGCTGGCCGGGCTGCGGCTGGCGGAGCGCCCCGGCGCGTGGCGCGGCGCGGCGCTCGGGGCGGCCATCGCGCTCGCGGCGCTCACCCGCGCCGAGGCGCTCCTGCTCCTGCCCTTCCTCGCCTTCCCGCTGGCCTGGCGCGCGCGCAGCCGTCCCGCGGCGCTCGGCGCGCTGGCCGCCTGCCTGCTCGTCCTCGCGCCGTGGACGATCCGCAACGCCGTGCAGCTGGGCACGTTCGTCCCGATCTCGACGAACGACGCCACGGTCCTCGCGGGGGCGAACTGCCCCGCGACCTACTCGGGAGTCGACCTCGGGGGCTGGAACCTCGCCTGCATCTCGCCCCGCAAGGAGCTCGACGAGGCGGCCCAGGCGAAGATCTGGCGGCGCGAGGCGATCGACTACGCCACCTCGCACTGGAAGGACTGGCCGCGGGTCGTGCCGGTGCGCGTCCTGCGCGTCTGGGACTTCTGGCAGCCCCGGCGCCAGGTCATGTTCGCCGAGGGTCGCGAGCGGCGGGTGGAGAAGGCCGGGGTGGTCGTCTACTTCGGCTTCCTCGTGCTGGGCGCGGCTCGGCGTCGTGCTGCTGCGCCGGCGAACGCTCGCCCCGGGGACCCTGCTCGTCCTGCTCGTCCCGGCGGGCGTCGTGGTCCTCAGCGCGATCACGGGGTACGGCGTCCCGCGCCTGCGCCACCTCTTCGAGCCGGGGATCGTGCTCCTGGCGGCCGTGGGGGTGCTGGCGCTGCTCGATCGCTTCGGGCCACGAGGACTCCGGCCAGGCCCAGCGCCACCAGGCTGAGCGCGGGCATCTCCCAGTCCCAGTCGAGCGACGCGTGCACGGCCCAGGCCGTCAGCGCCGCGGCCGGCCCGGCGGCGAGCGCCGGGTCCGCGGCCTGCACCCGGCGGGCGCAGAGCACGACCCCGGCCGCGAGCGCCGCGAGCAGGAGCGCCCCGACCAGCCCGAGCTCGGCGAGCGTCTCGATCGGGAGCGAGTGGGCGTCGCGGGCGCCCTCGGCGAACGGCCGCTCGCGCAGCCACTCGACGCCGAAGCCGCCCGTCCCGACGCCCCGGAGCGGGTGGTCGGCCCAGGAGCGCAGCGCGACCTCCCAGTAGGCGTACCGGTTCGAGCCCACGGAGCCGAAGCGGGAGCCCGCGGCGCCGAACTCCGGGCCCGCACCGCCGCCGCGCCCGGCGGCCACGACGGGGACCACCACGAGCGCCAGGACGAGGGCGAGCGCCGCCGCCCCGGACCAGCGCGGGAGGCCGAGCGGGCCGAGGCGGGTCCGGCGCTCCCGCTCCACCCGCACCGCCCAGGCCGTCAGCGCCGCGGCACCGGCCATGGCGCCGAGGAGGACCAGGAGGACGAGCGCGCCGTCGCGGGTGCGGTGGCTCCCGGCCAGCGCGCGGACCCCCGGTGCGAGCTCGGAGGCCGCGATCCCGAGCGCCCCGGCCTCGAGCGTGATCGCGATCGCGCGCAGCTGGCTCCAGGTCGGCGCGAGGACGAGCAGGACGAGGAGCCCCGCGACGAGCGCGAGGAGCGCGCCGCGGGAGTAGCTGAGGTAGACGCCGAGCAGGAGCGGGACGGCGCCGGCGGCGGCGGCGACGCGCCAGGCCCCGGGGCGGTCCGGCGCGCCGGCCAGGCGGGCGCAGAGCACGGCGCCGAGCGCCGCGAGCGCGCCCATGGCGTTCCAGTAGGTCAGGGGCTGGGCGAGGCGCCCGCCCGCGGCGGCGGTCTCCGTGAGCGCCACGACCCCGGGCAGCAGCCGGCCGGCCAGGCCGAAGCCGACCACCACGAGGATCCCCAGCGCCGCCGCGGGCTCCACGAGCGCGGCCGCGGGGCGTGAACGCCAGGCGGCCGCCGCCGCGGTCAGGGCGACGGCGTAGAGCCCGACGCGCTCCGTGTCGTCCCCCGCGACGTCCCCGAGCGGCGCCCACGTGGCGCTGAGCGCGACCCAGCCCGCCAGGAGCACGAGCGCTCCCACGGCCACCTGCGCCGGCGCGGTGCGCGGCAGCGGCGCGGGCTCCGCGAGCGCGACGAGGGCCAGCGCGACGGCGGCGACCCCGAGGGCGACGAGCCGCGGGCCGTCGAAGTAGCCGCCCGAGGCGAAGGCCAGGGCGGTCGGGCCGCCGACGAGCAGCGCGCGGGCGACGAGCAGGAGGGCGGGGCGCACGGCCGCGCGAGCGTACCCTGCGCTGCTTGCCCCACCGCCCCTCACCGGCGCGGCGCCCCGGCCTGCCGGTGCTGCTGGCCCTCGCGGCCTACGTCCTGGCGCTCGCGCAGCGCCCGGGCGAGCTGATCGCGGACACGAAGCTGCACCTCTACGTCGACCCGGCGCGCTTCCTCCACGACGTCGCGAGCGCGTGGACGCCGACGGGGGACCTCGGCCACGTCTGGGCCGGGCAGTACGGCGGCTACCTCTGGCCCATGGCGCCGTGGTTCGCCGCGGGCGACGCGCTCGGCCTCGCGCCCTGGCTCGTCCACCGGCTGTGGCTCGGGACGCTCTTCGCCGTCGCGGCGGTCGGGGTGGTGAAGCTCGCGGACGCGCTCGTGAGCCGGGAGCGCTCGGCGGTCCACGTCGTCGCGCCGGTCCTCTTCGTCCTGAACCCCTACGTCGCCGTGTACGCGAACCGGACGAGCATCGCGCTGCTCGCGTACGCGGCGCTGCCCTGGATGCTCCTCGCGATCCATCGCGGCCTGCGGGAGCCGCGGAGCTGGCGCTGGCCCGCGGCGTTCGCGCTCGTGCTGGCCAGCACGGGCGGCGGGGTGAACGCGGCGGTCACGGCCTGGGTCCTGCTGGGCCCCGCACTCTTCGTCCTCTACGAGATCGCATTCGGCGGCGTGCCGCGCGGGGCGCTGCGGCCGTGGCTCGGGCGGATGGTCGCTCCTGAACGCCGTGCTGCAGGCGTGGTGGGTCGTGCCGACGCTCGTCCACTCGAGGTACGGCCTGAACTTCCTGCCCTACACGGAGCAGCCCGGGACGATCTGGGGCGTCACGTCGCTCACGGAGTCCCTGCGCCTCGCGGGCTTCTGGACGAGCTACATCGGGGTGGGGTACGGCGGGACGCTGCGGCCCTTCGCCTCCCACGGGCCGGCGCTGCTCTTCCAGCTCGGGGTCGTCGTCGCCTCGCTGGTGGTGCCCGCGCTCGCGCTCACCGCGTTCACCTGGGTCCGCCGAGCCCGCTACGCGCCGTTCTTCCTCGGCCTCGCGCTCGTGACGCTGCTCGTCATGGCCGCGGGCTTCCCCGAGGGCACGCCGTTCCGCAAGGGCCTGACGTTCACCTACAACCACCTCGCGCCGGTGCAGGTGCTGCGCACGACGTACAAGGCGGGGCCGCTGCTCGCGCTCTCCGTCGCGCTGCTGGCCGGGATGGGCGCCGCGGCGGGGTGGCGCTGGGCGGCCGGCCGGGAGCGCGGGGTGCTCTGGCGCGCCGGGGGCGCGTCGGCCCTCGCGGCGCTTGCCGTGGTCGCGGCCTGGCCCCTGAGCTCGGGCCGGGCGCCGGAGCCGCAGCTCGCCCTCGACGTCCCCGCGCGCTGGCACGCCGCGGCCCGCGAGGTCGAGCGCTCCGGACCCGGCTCGCGGGCGCTCGTCGTCCCGGGCCAGCTCTTCGCGGCCTACGACTGGGGGGAGACGATCGACGCGATCCTCCCGGCGCTCACGGACCACCCCGTGGCCACGCGCTCCATCGTCCCCTACGCGGACCTCCGCTCCGTCGAGCTCCAGTGGGCGGTCGACGACCTCGTCTCCCAGGAGCGCGCCGTCCCCGGCCAGCTCCCGCCGCTCCTGGACCTCATGGGGGTCCGCGACGTCCTCCTCGCCGCGGACGGCGACCGCACCCGCTCGGGCGAGCTCGGGGCGGGGGAGGCCGCGCGGGTGCTGCGGGGCCAGGGCCTGCGCTTCGCGCCGATCGGCCCGACCGCGAGCGGGTCCCCGCCACCGTCGGCCGCCTCGAGGCCGACGCGGAGCTCCCCGCGCTCTCCCGCGCGACGACCCCCACGGGCGGCCTCGTGCGCGTCCTGCCCCGCGGCCCGCTCGCGGTCGTCGACGGCGGCGCGGCGGGCCTCACGGGCCTGGCGGCCTTCGGCGCGCTGGACCCCGCGCGGCCCGTCGCCTACGCGCCCGACCTCTCCCGGGCGGAGCTCCGCCGCGCCGCGGAGGCGGGCGGCCGCGTGGTGATCGCGGACGGCAACCGCCGCCAGGCGTTCGTCGCCTCGCGCCTGCGCGGCAACCGCGGGCCCGTGCTCCGGGCGGACCAGGACGTCTCCCAGGACGGCACGATGCTCGACCCCTTCGCGCCCACGACGGGCCCGCGGGACCCGGGCGCAGCAGACGGTCTCGCTCCTGGAGGGCGACCTCGAGGCCGTGAGCGCGCCCGCCTCCCCGCAGGTCACGCAGTTCCCCGAGAACCGGCCCTACGCCGCGGTGGACGGCGATCCCGGAACGGCCTGGCTCGCCGACCGCTTCCTGACCCCCGACCGCCACGTCCTCACCCTGCGCCTGCGCCGCCCGCGGGACGTCCCCGAGCTCCTCGTCACGCCGTACGACGACCCGCGGGCGGAGGTGCTCAGCGTCGTCGTCAACGGCCGGGGCTTCCGCCTGCGCCACGGCGTCAACCGGCTGCGGGTCGGGCTGCGCGGCGTGCGGGAGGTGCGGATCGCCCTCGGGATCGTGCGGGGCTCGCGAACGCGCTCGGCGGGCGCGGGCGGGCTGCGCGAGGTCTCGATCCCCGGCCTGCGGGTGCGCGAGGCGCTGCGCCCGCCGGTCGTGGCCGAGCGCGCGCTGGCCGGCGCGGACCTCGCCCGGACGCCGCTGACCTACCTCTTCTCCCGCGTCACCGCCGACGCGCCCTTCGTGCAGGGGCGCCAGACGGGCCAGCGCGGCGCGGGCCTGCTCCGGGACGCGCAGGACCCGGAGCGGCGCCTCGTCCGGCGGATCGCGCCGCCCGCGGCCCGGACGTGGGCGCTCGACGCCTGGGGCCGGCCCGACCCGCGCACCCCTGACAGCGCCTTCGACCGCCTCGCCGGGACGCGCGGGGCCCTGCGGGCCGAGAGCTCGAGCCGCTTCGCCGGCCTGCCCCGGTACCGCGCCTCGGGGGCCTTCGACGGCACGGCCGCGCGCGGCTGGGTCGGCCAGTGGATCCCGGGCCGGGCGGCCTGGCTGGCCTGGACGACGCCCGGACCGACGACCCTCCGCGAGCTCACGCTCGCCCCCGCCGCCGTGCGGGTGCGCCGGCCGACCCGCGTCGCGCTGACCGTCGACGGGCGCCGCGAGGCACCGCTCGCCGTGGGCGCGGACGGGCGCGTCGTCCTCCCGGCGCCGGTCCGCGGGCGCACGTTCCGCCTCGACGTCCTCCGGGCCGCGTTCCCGCCCGGCACCCCGCCGCGGCTGCGGCAGCGCCGCGCGGTCGGGGTGGGGGAGCTCCGCGCGGCCGGGCTCCCGCGGCTCGAAGTCCCGCGGAGCGGCCGGGTCGCGCTGCCCTGCGGGAGTGCCGCGGTCCGCGTGGGCTCCACCCGCGTCGGCCTGCGGGGCAGCGTCGACCGCGCCGCCCTCGACGCCGGCGGCGCCGTGCGCCTCGAGGGCTGCCGCGACGCGACGCTCCCCGCCGGTCGCGTGGACGTCGTGGGGGAGCGGGCGCCGCTGAGCGTCGACCACCTGCGCCTCGACGCCGCGGCGCCGGAGGCGGACGCGATCGCCGTCGCGCTCCCGACCGGGACGGCGACCCCGGGCGTGCCGGGCAACGGGGAGCGGCGCGACGCCTCCGTCACCGCGACCGGCCCCGCCTGGGTCGTCCTGGGCGAGACGCACTCCACGGGCTGGCGCGCGACCTGCGACGGCCGCGACCTCGGCCCCTCGCGCCCCATGCAGGGCTACGCGAACGCCTGGCCCGTCGCGGCGCCGGGCTGCCGGGACCTCGACTTCGCCTGGGCGCCGAACCGCGTGCTGCGCCCCGCGTACCTCCTCTCGCTCCTCGGGGCGCTCGCGCTCCTCGCGTTCCTCGTCCTCGACGCGCGCCGGCGGCGCGCCGTGGCGCCTTCTGGGGCTCGGCCGCCGAGTACTCGCCAAGGTGCGCCCGCGCCGCTGCCCGCCGCGGGTCCGCCCGCCCGCGTCGCGCTGCCCCGCGCGCTCGCGATCGGGGCCGCCGCCTCCCTCGTCCTCGGCTTCGTCTTCGCGCTCCGCGCCGGCGTCGTGCTCGGCCCGCTCGTCGCCCTCGTCCTCTGGCGCGGCGTCGGCCCCAAGGCGCTCACGCTCGGCGCGGGCGTGCTCTTGCTCGGGGTCGTCCCGCTGCTCTACGTCCTCTTCCCGGGCGACGACCGCGGCGGCTACTCGACGACGTACGCCACGGACCACCTCGGCGCCCACTGGGTCGCCGTGGGGGCCGTCTCCCTGCTCGGCCTCGCGCTCTGGCGAACCCTCAGTACGGCCAGGGGCCGTCGCGATGGCCCAGGGCCCGGGCCCAGCCCGGCCGCCCGGCCAGGATGAGCGCCTTCACGACGACGTTCCGCGCGAACCAGGGCAGGGAGCCGAGCTGCGCGGCCACGCCCCGCGCCCGCTCGGCGGGAGAGGCGGGCGCGCGGCGGCGCTCCCACTCCGCGAGGGAGCGCTCCCGCCCGAGGTAGCGCCAGTGCCCCGAGAACGTGATCGCCCGCAGCAGCGCGAGCGTCACGCCGACGGAGGAGAACGAGTCGTGGACGAGCATCCGGCCGCCCGGGGGGACCTTCGCGCCCCAGCGGCGCAGGTCGTCCAGCGCGGGGCCGTAGCGGTGGGCGCCGTCGACGAAGAGGACGTGGGCGGGGCCGGGGACCGCGGGGAGCGCGTCGGCGCTCAGCGCGCGCACGTGCTCCACGCGCTCGGCGACCCCGGCGCGGGCGAGCCCCGCGTGGAAGGCGGAGTAGTCCGAGGCGCCGAGCTCCGGGTCGGCGGCGATCTCCTGGGGCCCGCGGTCCGAGCCGAGGTGCGGGTCGATGCAGACCACGCGCTCGGCCGCCGTGGCCAGGACGCTGGCCGAGCGGCCGCGGAAGGAGCCGATCTCGACGACCTGGCCGCCCTCGGGGACCGTGAGCGCCGCGAGGTAGAGCCGGCGGGCCTGGCCCTCGGTCAGCCAGCCCTCGATGGGCTCCGCGCGGTTCCAGGCGTCGTGGAAGCTCACGCGGGCACCAGGCCGGGCGCGCGGGGCCGGGCGCGCAGCCCGAGGGCCAGGACGGCCGAGGCCACGACGAGCTGCGCCCCGAGCACGAGGGAGGCGAAGCCCGTGATGGAGTCGCCCGAGAAGAGCAAGGGGATCTCGATCACCGCGACCGCCCCGAGCACCCAGAGGAAGCGCACGACGCCGAGGGCGAGCATGTACTGGACGGTGAGGTAGGCGACCGCGAGCAGCGTCATCGCCAGCCCGAGCAGCAGGAGCGCCGGGGCCGCGTCGACGGTCTCCGGGCCGAAGGCGGTGCGCAGGATGAACTCCGGCATGACCGCGAAGAGCAGCAGCGAGGGCGCCGCGACCGCGGCCAGGACGGCGAGCGCGCGGAACAGGACGGGCCGCGGGTCCTCGCCCGCGGCGGCGCGCGCGGTCGCCTGGGGGAGGAGCTGCAGGCCGACGCCGATCGCCACCCAGACGACGACCTTCGCCGCGACCGCCGCCACCGCGTAGGAGCCGGCGCGGTCCTCGCCGAGCTCGTGGCGGGCCACGATGACGTCCACGTTCTGCAGCAGGGCGAGCAGCCCGAGCGACACGATCGGCACCCAGCCGTCCGAGAGCAGCCCGCGCAGCGTGCGCCCGGCGCCCGGGGAGGCGCCCGCGACGGCCGGCGCCGCGCCCAGGCGCCGCGAGAGCACGACCACGAGGCCGACGGACGTGGCCAGGAAGCAGAGCGGCGTGGCCAGGAAGACGCCCGTGACGCCGCCCGCGGCGAGGGCCAGCGCGACGCCGATGACCAGGCGCCCGACGGCCTCCCCGACGATGCTCACGCCGACGGGCGCGAAGGCCTGCAGCCCCTGCAGCACCCCGCGCTGGAGCGAGAGCAGCATCCACAGCGTGCCCGTGGGCAGGACCGCCGCGGCGGCCCACGCGTGCTCCTCCACGCCCATGAGCGCAGCGAGGGGCTCCCGCAGGACCACGCCGAGGGCGGCGGCGCCGAGGGTGGCCACGAGGAGCGTGCGGGTCCAGCGCCCGACCGTGCCGAGCAGCGCCCGGTGGTCCCCGAGGCGCCCGAGCGCGACCTCCCGGGCGGCGGCGGCCTGCACGGCCTGCCCGCCGACGAGCAGGACCAGGAAGGCGGAGACGAGCGCCGCGAGCGCGGAGTAGTCCGCCTTGCCGAGCAGCCGGGTGATCGCGACGGTGAACGCGAGCTGGATCGCGTTGTTCAGCAGGGACGCGCCCGCCAGGCCGGCCGCCTTGCCCGTGTCCGAGCCCGCCAGGGCGGCCTTGAGCGGCCGGCGGCCCGTCGCGACGGCCTGCTCGAGGACCCCGAGGTTCGCGCGGGCCGTGTGGTCCCAGGTGAACCCGGCGGCCCGCTTGCGGGCGGCCTCGCCGAGCGCGCGCCGGCGGCCGGGGTCGGCGACGAGCGCGCGCACCTCCGTCGCGAGCTCCTCGGGGGTGTCCGTGAGGATGCCCGTCTGCCCGTCGAGGATGGACTCGGGAAGCCCGCCGACCCGCAGGGCGGCGCTCGGGGTGCCGCGGTCCGCGGCCTCCATGACCGTCAGGCACCAGCCCTCGGCCGACGAGGCGGTCAGGGAGACCCAGGCGCGGTCGTAGAGGTGGGCCTTCTCCTCCTCGGAGACGAAGCCGTGGAGGGTCACGCGCTCCGTGAGCGCACGGCGCGCGACCTCCGTCTCGAGCGCGGGCCGGTGGTCCCCGTCCCCGGCCACGTGGAGGTGCGAGCCCGGGACCGCCTCGAGGACCCCGAGGAGGTCCTCGATCCGCTTGTAGGCCTTGAGGCGGCCGAGGTAGAGGAGGTTCGGGGCCTCGTCCTCGGGGACGGGCGGCACGGTGCTGGGCTCCGTCCCGAGGTAGGCGACGTGCACGTGCGCGTCCGGGACCCCGAGCGCGACCATGTCCTGCCGGGCGGCGTGCGAGATCGTGAGGATGGGCCGGAAGCGGTAGAGCACCGCCAGGGGCAGGCGCTCGAGCACGAGGGCCGCGACCCGGCCCTTCAGGCCGAGCTCCGTGACGTAGTGGTCCTGGTGGACGTGGTGGACGAGCGCGACGGCCGGCGCCTTCAGCCACCACCACAGGGGGGTGAAGAACGCGATGCCGTTGACGACCTCGAGGACGACGTCGGCGTCCGCGCCCGACCCCCCGCCGGGTCGCCGCCGCGGCCCGGGCGAAGACCGTCAGCCGCGAGCCCATGCGGTGGATCTCGAGGCCCTCGGCGGGGCGGGAGACCGCCTCGCAGCCCGGGTAGGCCCCGGCGACGACCGTCACGCGGTGCCCCCAGGCCAGCCAGCGCGAGACCTGGCCGTAGAGGTTCGTGCCCGTGCCGCCGCCCTGCGGGTGCGTCCAGTCCCGGTCCGTGAGCAGCAGGACGTGCATCGGCGGCGACGGTAGCGCAGGGCCGGGACGGGTTGCCGCCTCCCGGACCCGTACGATGGCCCGGCCCGTGACCGTTCCCCGCCGCCTCGCCATCCTGCTCACCTCGGCCGCCGTCGCCCTGGGTGCCGCCGCCCCCGCGCACGCCCAGAGTGCCGGGGACGAGCAGTACGTCGATCCGCTCGCGCAGTCGGGCGGGACGTCGAGCACGCCCTCGCTGAGCCCGAAGCCGCGGTCCGGCGCCGGGACCTCGAGCTCCTCGGGCTCCGGCTCGTCGGGCTCCGGGTCCTCCGGCTCGGGCTCGGGCTCCTCCGGCTCCGCCGCCGCGGGCACCGGGAGCGGCTCCGCCGGCGCCACGGCGGGAACGGGCACCGAGGCCCCCGCGGCGACGGGCACGGGCACCGCGTCCGAGCTCCCCCGCACGGGCGCGGACACGGGCACGGTCCTCGTGCTCGGGGCCGCGCTGCTGCTCCTCGGCATCGGCCTGCGCCTGCGCACCGCCGATGCCCGCCCCTGAGGCGCCCGCGACCTCCCGCTCGGCCGCCGAGACCGAGGCGCTCGGCGCCCGGCTGGCCCGCGGCCTGCGCCCGGGCGACGTCGTCCTGCTCACGGGGGAGATGGGCACGGGGAAGACGACCTTCGTCCGGGGCGCGCTGCGCGCCCTCGGCGTGACCCGGCCCGTCACGAGCCCGACCTTCACCCTCGGCCACCGCTACGACGAGGCCACGCCGCCCGCGAGCCACCTCGACCTCCACCGCCTCGGCGGGCCTCGACGACGAGGACCCCGCGCTCCTGGACGACTACGTCGGGCCGGGGCGCATCGCCTTCGTCGAGTGGCCGCAGGTCGCCTACCCCGTCCTGGACGCGCTCGGCCGGGTGGCCGCCCGCGTGGCGCTGGAGCACGCGGGCGCCGACGAGCGCCGGGTCGTCGTCACGTGAGGGTCCTCGCGTTCGACACCGCCACGGGGGACACGGTCGTCGGGCTGCAGGCCGCGGGGGAGCCCGCCCGGACCGCCCACCACCGGCCCGAGCCCGGGGAGCGCCCGGGGCACGCGGGGCAGCTGCTCGGCCTGGCGACGGGCCTGCTCGCCGAGGAGGGCCTGGGCTGGGGCGACGTGGACCGCATCGGCGTCGGCACGGGCCCCGGGACGTTCACGGGCCTGCGCATCGGCGTCGCCACGGCCCGCGCGCTCGTGCAGGCCGGAGGGCAGGAGCTCGTCGCCGTCTCGACGCTCGAGGCCCTCGCCCGCGCCGCCGCGGCCGCCCCGGCGGGGGCGTTCGGATCCGAGCCCGCTGAGCGGGCGCAAGTCCGAACGCCCACCCCGGGCGCGGTGCTCGCCTGCCTCGACGCGCGGCGCGGGGAGGCCTACGTCGCGGCCTGGCGCGGGGGCGCGCCGCTCGGTCCCGGGGCCCGCGCGCTCGCGCCGGAGGCCCTCGCGGCGCTCCTCGAGCCGGACGCCGGTCCGTGGGTCTCCGTCGGGGACGGCTCGGTACGCTTCCGGGCGCAGCTCGAGGCCGCGGGGGCCCAGGTCCCGCCCGACGACTCCGCGCTGCACCACGTGGACGGGGCGCGGCTCTGCGAGCTCGCGCTCGAGGCGGCCCCGACGGGCCGCGACACCCTCGAGCCCGAGTACGTCCGGGCGCCCGACGCGATCCCCAAGCACCTGCGATGAGCCAGCCCGCCGAGATCCGCCGCCTCGTCTACGCGGACCTGCCGCAGGTCATCGCCGTGGAGCGCCGCGCGTTCCCGACCCCGTGGTCCCTGGCGATGTTCGTCCTGGAGCTCTCCAAGCCGAGCGGCATCTGCCTCGCGGCCTGGCGCCAGGACCCGGGGGAGGGGGAGCCCCACCTCTGCGGCTACCTCATCTGCTCGCGCTACGACACGGTCTGGCACGTCATGAACGTCTCCGTCGACCCGGCGGAGCGCCGCCGCGGGATCGCCACCGCAGCTGCTCGACGCGCTCATCGCCCGGATCGCGGACCCGGCGGCCCAGTACACGCTCGAGGTCCGCGTCTCCAACGCCCCGGCCATCCTCCTCTACGAGCGCTTCGGGTTCCTCTCCGCGGGGGTGCGGCGCCGGTACTACCAGGACAACCAGGAGGACGCCCTGATCATGTGGCGCACGCCCATGACGCTCGAGGGGAGCCTCGAGGACGTCCCGAACGCGGGGCCCGTCATGCCCTCGCCGTCGTGATCCTCGCGCTCGAGACGAGCTGCGACGACACCTGCGCCGCCGTCCTCACGCCGGGGGGCGAGGTGCGCTCGAACGTCATCTCCTCCCAAGAGGTCCACGACCAGTTCGGCGGCGTGGTGCCCGAGGTCGCGGGCCGCCACCACCTCCAGCTCGTGAACGTCGTGGTCGACGACGCGCTGCGCCGGGCGGGCGCGACGCTCGACGACCTCTCGCTCGTGGCGGTCACCCAGGGGCCGGGGCTCGTGGGCGCGCTGCTCGTCGGCGTGGCGACCGCGAAGGGGATCGCGAGCGCCCGCGGCCTGCCGCTCGCGCCGGTCGACCACCTGCAGGGGCACGTCGCCGCGAGCTTCCTCCCCTCTGCGGAGGGCGCGCCGGGCCTCGAGCCGCCCTTCCTCTGCCTCGTGGCCAGCGGCGGCCACACGTTCCTGGCCCACGTGCCCGACCACGCCTCGTTCCGGGTGCTCGGCCGCACGCTCGACGACGCGGCGGGGGAGGCGTTCGACAAGGGCGCCCGGCTGCTCGGGCTGCCCTACCCCGGCGGCCCGCACCTCGAGCGCCTCGCCGAGGGCGGCGACCCCGCGGCCTTCGCGTTCCCGGTCTCCGACCAGCTGGCCGGGCTCGACTTCTCCTTCAGCGGCCTGAAGACCTCCTTGCTCTACAAGGTGCGCGACCTGGGGGAGGCCGAGGCGGAGCGCCGCCGGGCGGACCTCGCCGCGAGCTACCAGCACGCCTTGGTCGAGGCGCTCGGGCGGCGGGTGGAGCGCGCGGTGGGCGAGACGGGCGCGACGCAGGTCTCCATCGGCGGCGGCGTGGCCGCCAACGGGGCGCTGCGCCGGCGGCTGGCGGGCGTCGCGGAGCGCCTGCACGTGCCCCCGCGCGCGCTGTGCACGGACAACGCGGCGATGATCGGCGCGGCCGCCCGGCACGTCACGCCGCTGGCGCCCGGGAGCTACGAGGCGCTCGACGCCTACCCCACGGGCCGGCGGGACCTGTGAGCACCGTGACGCTCTTCGGCCGCCCGGGCTGCCACCTCTGCGACGACGCCCGCGCGGTGCTCGAGCAGGTCCGCGCGACCCACCCGTTCGTGCTCGAGGAGCGCGACATCGAGGCCGACGACGCGACGTTCAAGGCCTACCTCGAGCGCATCCCCGTGGTCTGCCTGGACGGGGAGGAGCTCTACGACTTCTTCGTCGACGCGGACGACCTGCGCCGGCGGTTGGTCGCGGCGCGGCCCTGAGTAGGGTTCCCAGCCGGTCCGATGACGCTCGATCCGCTCAACCCGCCCATGGTCCCGCCCTCCGACGCCGAGGGCACGCCCGAGCGGCTCTCGCTCGGCGTCGCGGCCCGCCTGTCGCGCTACCTGCAGGTGCTCACGCAGGCCAAGAAGATGGGCAAGGAGACGATCTCCTCCCAGGAGCTCTCGGACTACACCCACGTCAACTCGACGCAGATCCGGCGCGACCTGAGCGGCTTCGGGAAGTTCGGCAAGCGGGGGGTCGGCTACAACGTCGAGTCGCTCGTCTCGCAGATCCGCAAGATCCTGCGGACGGCGGGCCAGCACAACATCGCGCTGTTCGGCGCGGGCCACCTGGGCCGCGCGATCGCGGGCTCGGACATCTTCGCCGACCACGGCTTCCGGGTCGTCGCGATCTTCGACACGGACCCCCAGAAGGTCGGCATGGCGGTCGGCGCGCAGACCGTGCGCCACCTCGACGAGCTGCGCGGCGTCGTGGACGAGGAGGACGTCGTCGTCGGGGTCCTCGCGGTCCCGACCGCGGCGGCGCAGGGGCTGGCCGACGACCTCGTGGCCGTCGGGGTGAAGATCATCTTCAACTACTCCGAGGCGCTGCTCGACGTGCCGCCGGAGGTCACCGTGCACACCTCCAGCCCCGCGGTCGACCTCCTCTACGCGCTCTACTTCTACCTGACGTGATCCGCCCCCTGGACGAGGCCGAGGCCGCCTTCGAGGCCTCCGAGGACGCGACGGTCGGCATCGAGGAGGAGTTCGCGATCCTCGACCCGGGCTCGCTGGACCTCGCCCCGCGCTACGAGGAGCTGCACGACGCGGGGCAGGCCGACCCCGTGCTCGCCGCGGCGATCGCGGGCGAGCTCATCTCGAGCGAGATCGAGATCGTCTCGGGCCGCGGGGCGACCCTCGCCGACGCGCTGGCCCAGCAGGTCGAGGCGCGCCGGGCGCTCTTCGCGCTGGCCGACGCGCGCGGCGCCGCGCTCGGCGCCACGGGCACCCACCCGTGGGCGGACTACCGCGAGCAGCCGAACATCGACACGGAGCACTACCGCCGGGTCGTCGACGGCCTGCAGTACGTCGCGCGGCGCAACAACACGTTCTCCCTCCACGTCCACGTGGGGATCCAGGGCGCGGACCGTGCCGTGCAGGTCTGCGACCGCCTGCGGCCCGTCCTGCCGCTGCTGCTGGCGGTCAGCGCGAACTCCCCGTTCCTCGACGCGCGCGACGCGGGGCTGCACTCCGCGCGCTCCCAGTCGTTCACGAAGAGCTTCCCGCGCTGCGGGATCCCGGACGCCTACGGCTCCTGGCAGGCCTACGCGGACTACATCCGCTTCCTCCAGGCGACGAACTCCATCGTGGAGTACACCCAGGTCTGGTGGTCCGTGCGGCCGCACTTCTCCTTCGGGACCGTCGAGGTGCGCATCTGCGACGTGCAGACGACGGCGCAGGAGTCCGACGCGCTCGCGCAGCTCGTCACGGCCTGCGTCCTGCAGGCCGCGCACGACATCGACGCCGGCCTCCCGGACCCCGCGCCCGCGCGCCGGCTGGTCGAGGAGAACTTCTGGCGCGCCATCCGCTTCGGCCTCGACGGGAAGCTCGTGGACCTCGAGCGGGCCGAGGAGTACCCCGCCGCGGCCGCCGTCGACCGCCTGCTGGCCTGGTCCGCGCCCGCCCGCGCGGCCCACGGGCTGGCCGAGCCCGCGTTCCCCGAGCTCAACGGCGCGCAGCGCCAGCGCCGCATGCTCGACGCGGGCGCGGAGGCGGCCGAGGTGTACGCGGCGGCCGTCCAGGAGACCCACTCGACGTACTCGAGAGACGAAGGAGCAGCACCTTGACCGACTTCAGTGGACAGCCCGAGGGACCCCCGCCGACGGAGGAGGAGCTCCGTGAGGCCTACGAGGCCGAGCTCAAGCAGCTCCGGGTGGAGGACGTGGTCATCCAGACGATCGTCTCGCTCCTGAACCTCGGCGGCCGCAAGGCCGGCCTGGCCCCGGGCACGGAGGACGAGCGCGACCTCGACCAGGTCGCGATGGCCGTCGAGGGCGTCCGCCGCCTGATGCCCTTCGTCGAGGAGGCGCTCGGCCCGGACGCCAAGCAGCTCCGCGACGCGCTCGCCCAGCTCCAGATGGCCTACGTGCGCCTGGGCGGCCAGCCGCCGGCGGGGGCGGCCGCGGAGAGCCCGCTCGCCACGCCACCGCAGGCCCCGGCGACCCCGCCGCCGCCGCGCATCTGGACCCCGGGCTCCTAGCCCGGGGGCAGCGCTCGTCGTTGGGCTCGCTCAGCGGGCCGGGCGCCCGGGCGACCCTGCGCGATCCTGCAGGTTCGGCCGGCGCGGCACCGTGCCCGGTCGACATCGGGGTGGAATCGGTCCCCATGCGCCCGATTCCAGCCAGGAGGCTCCGGCCCCGCCCGCCTCGTCGCCACTGGTGCGTCACATGGTCCGAACAGGATCGTTCCTGCGCAACAGTGCATCGCTGACGCCCCGCCCCGCCCGCAGCGCCGGAGCGACTCGGGCGCTCGTTCCGCTCTTCCTGGGAGCGGAGTTCTGCCACGCAGGCCTCGCCGCCCCGCCCGAGCGGAACGCGCCGTCCTGCCGCGCGCCCCCGCACTACCGTCGACCCCATGCCCGCCAAGCCCTGCCTCTTCTGCGCGATCGTCGCGGGCACGGAGCCCGCGGCGCTCGTGCTCGAGGAGGAGCACTGCGTCGGGTTCCTCGACGTGCGGCCGCTCTTCCACGGCCACGTGCTGCTCGTCCCGCGGGAGCACCACGAGACGCTGCCGGACCTCCCGGCGCACCTCGTCGAGCCGCTCTTCGCCACCGCGCAGCGCGTCTGCCGCGCGGTCCGGGAGGCCCGGGGCGCCCAGGGGACCTTCGTCGCGATGAACAACGTCGTCTCCCAGTCCGTCCCGCACCTCCACGTCCACGTCGTCCCCCGGGTGCGCAAGGACGGCCTGCGCGGCTTCTTCTGGCCCCGCACGAGCTACTCCGACGCGGCGGCCGCGGAGGAGGTCGCGGCGGGGATCCGCGCGGCCCTGCGGGCCTGAGCACCACCCGACGGGGGCCGCCCCGGCGGCGCGTACACTGCGCGACGCCCCATGGCCGAACGCCGCCTCCACGGACTCCAGCGCGTCCTGGGCGTCAACGCCCTCTTCTCGACGGCCTACGGCAACGTCGGGTCGTCGATCTACTACGCCCTCGGGCTCGTGGCGAGCTACGCGCTCGGCCTGACGCCCGTCGTCTTCATCATCACGGGCTTCATCTTCTACCTCACCGCGGCGACGTACGCCGAGGCCACGTCCATGTACCCCGAGGCGGGCGGCTCGAGCTCCTTCGCCCGCCGCGCGTTCAACGAGTTCGCGAGCTTCTTCGCGGCCTGGGCGCAGATGCTCAACTACACGATCACGATCGCCATCTCGGCGTTCTTCGTGCCGCACTACCTCGGCAGCGTCATCGGCTTCGACGCCCTGAAGCACTCGCCCGGGGACATCTTCCTCGGCATCGGCGTCGTCGTGCTGCTCTCCCTCGTGAACGTGCGCGGGGTGGAGGAGTCGGCCGGGGTGAACATCGTGCTGGCCGTCGTGGACTTCGCCACGCAGCTGCTGCTCGTGGCGGTCGGCCTCTACCTCGTCCTCGACGTCGAACACGCTCATCGACAACGTGAGCCTCGGGGTGGCGCCGACCTGGAAGGACTTCCTCGTCGCGATCCCCGTCGGGATGATCGCCTACACGGGCATCGAGACCATCTCGAACATGGCCGAGGAGGCCAAGGACGAGCGCAAGACGATCCCCGCGGCGATCAACCGCGTCGTCATCGCCGTCTTCGCGATCTACGCCCTGCTGCCCATCGTCGCGCTGAGCGCGCTGCCCGTCACGCAGGACCCCGTGACGGGGGAGTACACGACGAAGCTCGGGCTGGGGGAGGAGCAGGGCGGCTTCGCCGGCGATCCGGTGCTCGGCGTCGTGCGCAACATGGACCTCGGGGTGCTCCAGGGCCCGGCGGAGGTCTACGTCGGCCTGCTCGCCGCGACGATCCTCTTCATCGCCACGAACGCCGGGATCATCGGCGTCTCGCGGCTGGTCTACTCCATGGGCCTGTACCGCCAGGTGCCCGACCGCCTGCGTCAGCTGCACCCCAAGTACGGGACGCCGTGGGTCGGGATCCTCATCTTCGGCGGCGTCGCCTGCATCGCGATGCTGCCCGGCCAGGCCGCCTTCCTCGGCAACCTCTACGCCTTCGGCGCGATGCTCTCCTTCACGGTCGCGCACATCTCGGTCATCGCGCTGCGGATCCGCCAGCCGGACTTCGAGCGCAGCTACCGCGGGCCGGGCAACCTCACGGTCCGGGGGCACGACCTCCCGGTCTTCGCGATCCTCGGCGCGATCGGGACGGGCATCGCGTTCCTCACGGTCACCGTCATCTACCTCGACGTGGCCGTCGCGGGCTTCACCTGGCTGGCGCTCGGGCTGCTCATCTACCCCGTCTACCGCCGCAACCAGGGCCTCGACCTCACGACGACGACGAAGATCGCCGTCCCCAAGCCCGTCGTGGAGCACGAGGCGGAGTACGAGTCCGTCCTCCTCGCCCTCGACGCGACCTCCTTCAGCCCGGGGGCGATGGCGACCGCCGCGAAGGTCGCGGCCCGCCGCCGGAAGGGCATCCACGTCATCGTCCCGATCGTCGTGCCGACCTCCTCGCCCCTGGACGCCGACCTGCCCGAGCAGGAGCTCGCCGCCCAGGAGGTCATCGAGCAGGCGAAGCTCCAGGGCGGCCGCCGGGTGACCGGCCACTACGTGAAGGTCCGCGCGGGGCAGGCGGGCCGGCTCATCGTCAACGAGGCCGTCGAGATGTCCGCGAAGGTCATCGTCATGGCCCTGCCGCCCCGCACGGGCGGCTCCGTGTTCGGCAAGACCGTCGAGACCGTCCTGGCCGAGCGCCCGTGCCGCGTCATCGTCCAGCACGACCCGAACGGCGTCGCGGTGGCGCCCGAGCCGCCCGTGGCGGTGCGCTGAGGTGGCCGACCCGGCCGGGCTGCAGCGGCGCAGCACCCAGGTCCTCTCGGCGGCGATGGTCGTCATCGGCGTCGCGATCGTCGTGCGGACGGTCGCGGCGGGCGGCAGCCCGATCTCCGTCGGGCTCGTGCTGGGCGTCCTCTTCGTCGTGGCGGGCTGCGGCCGGCTCTACCTGCTGGGCCGCAGGCGCTGAGCGTGCCGGGCTCGCGCATCACGGACCGGATCGGCTCGCGGACGCTCGGGTCCCCCGTCCTCTTCGCGGTCGTCTACGCGGCGCTCGCCGCCGGCCTGTACTTCTCGCTCGGGGTCGTGGCCGACCACGCGCTCGGCCTCACGCCGCTCATCTTCCTCATCGCGGCGCTCCTCTTCGCCCTGGCCGCGATGACCTACGTCGAGGGCGCCTCGCTGCACCAGGACCGCGGGGGCTCGACGGTCTTCGCCCGCTACGCGTTCAACGAGCTCTGGAGCTTCGTCGCGGGCTGGGCGATCCTCCTGGACTACATCATCCTGATCGCGGTCTGCGCGCTCTCCGCGACGAACTACCTCGCCGCGTTCTACGAGCCCGTGGGGGACGGGAACGTCGAGCGCGGGGTGTCCGTCGCGATCATCGCCCTGGTTGCCGTCGGGTCCGTCCGGGGCTTCGCCTCCAACCGCATCAAGCGCCTCGCGGTCCTCGTGGTGTGCGACCTGGTCCTGCAGGTCGGCCTCGTGGTCCTGGGCCTGGCGACGTTCTTCTCCTGGGACCTCCTGACCGCGCCGATCGACCTCGGGCAGGCGCCGACCTGGGACGACGTCGTCTTCGCGCTGGGCTGCGCGACGGTCGTGATCATCGGCCTGGAGTCCGCGTCGGGCCTGGCGGGGGAGGTCGGGGTCGGCCGCCGGGGGCTCAAGCAGCTCGTGACCGCGGCGACCGCGAGCGTCGCGACGGTCTACGTCGGGATCGCGCTGGTCGCGCTGACGGCGGTCCCGGCGTTCGGGCGCGCGGCGCCGCTGCCCAGCGACGACGTCGAGGCGCCGGTCCTCGCGATCACGGGGGCCTTCGAGCAGGCCTGGCTGGCCGACGGGCTCACCTACGCCTTCGCGCTGGCGGCGACCCTGACCCTCGTCGAGGCGGCCGCCTCGGCGATGCTCGGCCTCTCCCGCCTGGCCTACTCCTTGTCGCTGAACCGCCAGATCCCCAGCGGGCTCGGGCGCCTGCACCCGACGCGGGGCACCCCCTTCGTCTTCATCATCGTCGCGGCGGTCCTCGCGAGCGCGCTCGTGATCCCGGAGGACCTCGACTTCCTCGTCGGGATCTACGCCTTCGGCGCGCTCATCGGCCTGCTGCTCGCCCACCTCAGCGTCATCAAGCTGCGCTACGTCGAGCCCGAGCGCCACCGGCCCTACGCCATGCCGCTCTCCGTGCCGTTCCGCGGTGGGTCGCTGCCGCTGCCGGCGGTGCTCGGCGCGGTGCTCGCGGGGATCGCCTTCGTCTCCGTCCTGGTCTTCCACGGCGGCGCGCGGTACGTCGGGATGGCCTGGATGCTCGTGGGGGTCGTCTTCTACGTCGTCTACCGCACGACCCAGGACAAGTCGCTGACCAAGCGCGTCACCGTGCGGGAGTCCGCCCTGCGCCGCGACCGCGACGAGCTCGAGGACCTCGGGGAGTTCGGCTCGATCCTCGTCCCGATCTTCGGCAACGGCTACGACGACGACATCGTCCAGACCGCCGGCCGCCTGGCCGGGGACGAGCACGACGACTTCGACGACGAGCGCGGCGCCCTCATCGAGGCCCTCTGGGTCTTCGAGGTCCCCATGTCCCTGCCCATCGACGCGCGGCTGCCCGACGGCCAGCTCAAGCGCGCGCGCACGGCGCTCGCGCGGGCCAAGGCGGTCGGGGAGGAGTACGAGGGCGTGGAGGTCGCGACCGCGACGGTCCGGGCACGGAACACGGGGCGGGCGATCGTCGACGAGGCGCAGCGCCGCGGGGTCGAGGCGATCGTCATGAGCGCGGAGGAGCCGACCCGCATCCGCGGCGGCGCGCTCCTCGGGGGGCGCTCGGGCGCGAACGAGACCTTCGTGGGGGCGGTGACGAAGTACGTGCTCGGCAAGGCGACCTGCCAGGTCATCCTCACCGCGCCCGCGGCCCGGGACCCGGCGGTCTCGGCGCAGGCGGCGCCGCTCGTCGCCGGGGACGGACCGGCCGGCATCGGCGCCCGGCCGCCTGCGCCGAACGGCCGGTAGTCTGCCCCGGATGCACGTCGCCGGAGGGCAGGACTAGGTGTTCGTCGTCATCGCCGGGGCCGGGCGCGTCGGCTCCGCGGTCGCCCGCTCCGCGCTGGCCGCCGGCCACGAGGTCTCCGTCCTGGACGAGGACCCGCTCTCCCACGAGCGCCTGGACGCCGGGCAGCCCACGTCGTGGGAGGACGCGGGGGGCCGCTTCACCGTCGGGACCGCGATCGAGATCGAGGCGCTCCTCGAGGCGGGGATCGCCGACGCGGACCTCTTCATCGCGTCGACGAACGGGGACAACACGAACCTCGTCATCGCGCAGATCGCCCAGAAGAAGTTCGACGTGCCGCGGGTCATCACCCGGGTCATGGACCCGGCCCGCGCCACCTGGTACGCGGAGCAGGGCCTGGAGACCATCTCGCCGACGAAGGTCGCCATCGAGATGTTCAAGGAGGCCCTCGGGCCGGCGGTCGTGCCCGCGGACCGGGGCGCCTGATGTACGTCATCATCGCCGGGGGCGGGAAGGTCGGCTGGAACCTCGCGCGCGAGCTCATCGGCAAGGGCAACGAGGTCACGCTGCTCGAGAACCGCCGCTCGCGCTACCTGACGATCGAGCAGGAGCTCGAGCACGCCGTGCAGTACGGCGACGCGACGGAGCTCTGGGTCCTCGAGCGGGCCGGCATCCAGCGCGCGGACCTCGTCATCGCCGTCACGGGCGACGACGAGGACAACATGCTCATCTGCCAGATGGCGAAGCAGAAGTACCTCTGCGAGCGCATCATCGCCCGGGTCAACAACCCGCGGAACCGGCAGTGGTTCGAGCTGCTCGGCGTGCAGCCCTCCGTCAGCGCGACGGACCTCATCCTGCGCCTCATCGAGCACGAGGTCCCGTCCTACGGCCTGGTCCACCTGCTCGACCTGCGCGACGAGCAGCTCGAGATCATCGAGGTCGAGGTCGTCCAGGACGCGCCCGCCGCCGGGAAGATGGTCCAGGAGGTGCCGCTCCCGGAGGGGTCGCTGATCATCTCCGTCCTCCGGGGCGGCACGGGCTTCGTGCCCAAGGCCGACACGGTCATCGAGGCGGGCGACGAGGTCCTCCTCGTCCTCGACCCGGGCCTCGAGGACGCGATCACCGCGCAGTTCGCCGCCCGGAGCTGAGGCCCCGGGATGAATCGGGCCTGAACGTCGTCCGAACCCCCTCCGTCCTCGCCCTCCCCGGCGGCGAGGCGTAAGCTGGAGCCCCGGCCCGGGAAGGCAGTCGCGCCCGGATGGCGCGCAGGAGGTGCAGCGATGGCGGACCCCACGAACTCGAGGAGCAGGGCCGCCGGCGCAGCCGGTGCCGCGGCGGCGCTCGCGGCGGTCGGCACCCTCTTCGCGGGGGCGGGCCTGGTCGGCGACGGCGTCGGCTCCATCGACCTCTGGCCCGAGTGGGACGGCACCCCCCGGGCTCCCGTCGACGTCCTCGCCCAGTCCCCGAACGGCCCCGGGGTCAACCCGCTCCTCCCGCTCACCACCCGCCGGGACGGCTCCCGCCCGCTCGGCGGGGCCGCCGCGGCGCTCACGGCCCCCGCCGTGGGCTCCGGGACCGCCGCCGCCGGGCTCCTCGCCCAGGCACCGCCCGCGGGTGCTCGCGGTCCGCTCGGCGCGGGCCCCGCCCCGGCACCCGCTCCCGCCCTCGGCGGGGGAAGCCGCACCCCCACCCGGCCCCAGCGCCCGTCAAGGGCACCGGCCACCCCCGGCACGCCCACCGCTCCGGGCGCCCCCGCAGCGCCGGCGCAGGGCCCCGCGGCCCCGGCGCCGCTGCAGCCCGTGAGCGCCCCGAGCGCGCCCGCGGCGCCCGGGCCGAGCCCCGAGCGCGAGCAGGTCGCCGCCGCGACCGCCCGGCCCAGCGGGTCCCGGCCCAACGCGGGATCGGGCTCGAGCGGCTCGGTCTCCTCCTCCTCGGCCGGGGGCAAGGGCAACGGCGCGCGCCCCGTGGCCAGCCGTCCCGGCGCGAACGCGAGCAGCACGCCCTCGGGCGGCGGCGGGGGCAGCACCGCGACCCACGGCGGGCGTCCGCCCGCGGCCGCGAGCCCCGCACCCGCGGCGCCGCCGGCCGCGAGCGCCGCGCCTCCCGCGGAGTCCTCGAGCAGCGCCGGCGGCGGCGGGAGCGCGAACGCGAACGGCGGCAGCAGCGCCAGCGCGAACGGCGGCGGCGGCAACGGGGGCAACGGCAACGGCTCGAACGCCGGCGGCAACGGGAACGGGAACGGGAACGGCGGCGGCCCGCACGGCTGAGCGCCGGGTGCCGGACGGCGCCCGCAGGGCGGTCCGCGCTATCCTGCCCGGCGGTCGCGAAGGTCTGCGGCCACGGCGCTCCGGGATGGTGTAATTGGCAACACGCCAGTCTCTGGATCTGGAATTTGGGGTTCGAGTCCCTGTCCCGGAGCCTGCTGCACGACGGTCCCTGCGGGGGCCGTTCGTCGTTCCGGGGCCCTGCGGCGCCCGGCGCCCGCTCAGGCCGCGGCCTGCTCCGCCCAGTCCCGGTACAGGCGCCAGTAGGCGCCCTCGGCGGCCAGGAGCTCCTCGTGGGTGCCCTGCTCGACGATCCGCCCCTGGTCGAGCACGACGATGCGCCCGGCCTGGCGGATGGTGGAGAGGCGGTGGGCGATGACGATCGCCGTGCGGCCCTGCAGCAGCCGGCGCAGCGCGACCTCGATCTTCCCCTCCGTGTGGAGGTCGACGTTCGCGGTCGCCTCGTCGAGGATGAGCATGCGCGGATCGGCGACGAGCGCGCGGGCGAAGGCCACGAGCTGGCGCTGGCCCGCGGAGAGCTGCACGCCGCGCTCCCCGACCTCCGTGTCCAGGCCGTGCTCGAGGCGGGCGATGAAGTCCGTGGCGCCGACGGTCTCCGCCGCGCGCTCCACCTGCTCGCGGGTCGCGTCCTCGCGGCCGAAGGCGATGTTGTCCGCGACGGTGCCGCTGAACAGGAACGCCTCCTGGGGCACGATGCCCAGCTGGCGGCGCAAGGAGCGGATCCGGGCGTCGCGCAGGTCGAGCCCGTCGACGAGGATCCTGCCGCTCGTCGGGTCGTAGAAGCGGGCGACGAGCTTCGCGAACGTCGACTTGCCCGCGCCCGTCGCGCCGACGAGCGCGACGGTCTGCCCCGGCGGCACGACGAGCTCGATGTCGCTCAGCGCGTCCTTCATCCCGTCCTCGGTCCGGTAGGCGAAGGAGACGCCCTCGAAGCGCAGCTCGCCGCGCAGCGGGCGGGGGAGGTCCTGGGCGCCCGGGCGGTCCTCGAGCGTGGGCTCCTCGTCGAGGAGCTCGAAGATCTTGTCCAGGGCCGCCATGCCGGACTGGTAGGTCGTGTAGACCTGCGAGAGCTGGCCGATGGGGTCGAAGAAGCCGTTGAGCGCGACGATGAACGCGGTCAGCGTGCCGATCTGCACCGCGTTGCCCGAGTCGATGGCCTGGTAGCCCCCGTAGAGGATCACGAGGACCGTGCCGAGGGCGGAGACGAACTCCACCGCCGGGAAGTACGAGGCGTTGAGCTTGACCGTCGTGAGGTTCGCGTCGTAGTTCAGGCGGTTGAGCGCCGCGAAGCGCGCGCCGTGGCGCGGCTCCTGGGCGAAGCTCTTCACGACCCGGATCCCCGAGAGGGACTCCTGGAGGTAGGCCGTGATCGAGCCGATGGTCTCGCGGGTGAGCTTGTAGGCGTCCGCGCTGGCGATCCGGAAGACGATCGAGCCCACGAAGAGCACGGGGAAGATGAGGAAGACCAGGCCGGCGAGCTGGGCGTCGAGCAGCAGCAGGATGACGATGGAGCCGATGAGGGTCAGCCCCGCGGTGAAGAGCGTCGTCACGGAGTCGGTGACCAGGGAGTTCAGCGCCTCGACGTCGTTCGTCATCCGCGAGATCAGGACGCCCGCCGGGCGGCGCTCGTAGAAGGCGACGGGCTGGCGCTGCAGGTGGCCGAAGATCTCCACCCGCAGGTCCTGCAGCGCGCGCTGCCCGACCCAGCCCGTGAGGTAGGTCTGGACGTAGGTGCCGGCCCAGACGAGCAGGGCGGAGGCGACGAACGCGAGGACGACCCAGTCGAGCGTCCCCTCGTTCCCGGCGCGGATGCCGTCGTCGATCGCCTTCTTGGCCAGGGGCGCCGGGGCGAGCGCCGCCCCCGTCCCGATGACGAGCGCGACGAACATGAGCGCGACGCGCCCCTTGTAGGGCGCCAGCAGCAGCCCGAGCCCCTTGACCTTGCGGCCACGCCCGCTCGTGCCGCGCAAGCGCCGGCGCAGCTCGTCCGCGGTCATGCGCTTGCGCTCGCTCACAGGCCCGCGGTCTCCGGCTCGCGCGGCTTGCGGGTGAGGAAGACGGAGTCGGGCAGGCCCTTCTCGACGATCTCCCGGTAGAGGTCGTTCGTCTCCAGCAGCTCGTCGTGGGTCCCGTGGGCGGCCACCCGGCCCTGCTCGAGCACGACGATCTCGTCGGCCAGCGCGATCGTCGAGAGGCGGTGGGCGATCACGAGGGTCGTGCGCCCGCGCATGACCTCGCGCAGCGCGTCCTTGATCGCGCCCTCCGTCGTGGCGTCCACGGAGGAGGTCGCGTCGTCGAGCACGAGGATCCGCGGGTCCGCCAGGAACGCGCGGGCGATCGCGATGCGCTGGCGCTGGCCGCCGCTGAGCGTCAGCCCGCGCTCCCCGACCCGCGTGTCGTAGCCGTCGGGCAGCCGGGCGATGAACGAGGCGGCCTGCGCGCGCTCCGCCGCCAGCTCGATCTCCTCCCGGCCGGCCCCGGGCCGCCCGTAGGCGATGTTCTCCGCGATGGTCGCCGAGAAGAGGAACGGGTCGTCCGTGACGACGGCGATGCCGTGGCGCAGCGCGTCGGGATCGAGCGTGCGGACGTCCGCACCGTCGATGAGCACCACGCCCGACGTCGGGTCGTAGAGGCGCGGCAGGAGCTGCACGAGCGTCGTCTTGCCCGAGCCCGTCGCGCCCACGAGCGCGACCGTCGTCCCCGCGGGCACGTCGAGGTCGACGCCCTCGAGCGCCGGGACGGGGGAGCCCTCGTAGTGCAGGCCGACCCCGCGGAGCTCCACGTGGCCGCTGCCCTCGGGCAGGCCGGGCGCGCCGGGCGGGCCGACGATCGCCGGGCGGCGGTCGAGGATCTGGAAGATGCGGGCGCCCGAGGCCGTCGCGCGCTGGCTCATCCCGAGCATCACGCCGAGCGTCCGCATGGGGGCCAGGAGCATGAGCAGGTAGGCGTAGAAGGCCGTGAAGTCGCCGATGGTCAGGGAGCCCTCGATGACCCGCCGGCCGCCGAAGAAGAGGATCGCGGCGAGGCCGAGCTGCGGCAGGAAGCCGATGAACGGGTTGTAGAACGCCTGCAGCCGCGTGGAGACCATCGACTGGGTGAAGACGCGCTCGGCGCTCGTGCGGATGCGCGTGCTCTGGCGCCCCTCCGCCGCGAAGGCCTTCACGACGCGGACGCCGCCGATGGACTCCTCCACGTCGGCGGTCAGCTCGGCCAGCCGCTGCTGGACCTCCTGGATCGCGGGCCGCGAGCGCTTGCCGTACCGGGTGGCGATCGCGATCACGAAGGGCACCGGGAGCAGGGAGATCGCGGCCAGGCCCGGGTCGACGAGGAACATCGCGGTCGCGGCGAGGACCAGCGTCAGCGCCGACTGGACGATGAAGACCAGGCCGTAGCCCAGGAAGAAGCGCACGGCCTGCAGGTCGACGGTCGCCCGCGACATGAGCTGGCCCGTCTGCTGGCGGTCGAAGAAGCCGAGCTCCAGGGAGAGGAGGTGGCCGTACATCCGCTCCCGCAGGTCGTACTCCACCCCGAGCGAGACCCGCCCGGCGATCATGCGCCGCGCGAAGGTCAGCAGGAGCCGCAGGATGCCCGCTCCCGCGATGGCCAGCCCGAGCAGGAGGAGGTCGTCCCGCCGGCGGCCGTCGACCGCGTCGATGCCCTTGCCGACCAGGAACGGGATGGCGACCGTCATGAGCATCGCCGCGATGGCGAGCACGAGGGACCACCACACGCCGGCGCGGTGCGGCGCGAGGAAGCCGAGCAGTCGCCGGAAGGTTCCCATCGACCCACCAGTCTAGTTGCCGAAGCAACGAGTCCCGTGGCACGCTTGCTCCCATGCTCAAGGCGTTCGACGCGCAGCTGCACAAGGGCGAGGCGAAGGGCGCGTGGACGTGCGTCGTCCTCGACGACGTCGCCGCCACGTTCGGGACCCGGGGGCTCGTGAAGGTCCGCGGGTCCATCGACGGGGTGCCGTTCGACGGGGCGCTCATGGCGCAGGGCGACGGCACCCACCGGCTGCCGGTCCGCGCGGCGCTGCGGCAGGAGATCGGCAAGGAGGCCGGCGACACGGTCCACGTCCGCATCGACGAGCGGATCGGCTAGGGGCTCCGCGAAGCCGGGGTCAGGCCGCGACGGCGACGGCCGGGCGGCCCAGCTCGACCACGAGGTCGAGGAGCTCGGCCAGGGGGCGCTCCTTGTCCACGACCGCCGCGACGTGGATCCCGATGCGCGCGAGCTCGCGCGGGCGGGCGGCCGCCGCCGAGGTGACGACGACCGGCAGGGAGGGGTGGCTCGCGCGGAGCGCGGCGGCGACGGCGAGGCCGTCCGCCCCGGCCAGCACGAGGTCCGTGACCAGGACGTCCGGGACGAAGGCGCGGGTCAGCGCGATCGCCGCATGGCCGTCGGCCACGGCGCCGATGACCGTGATGCGCGGGTCGAGCCCGAAGGCGCGGACGAGCCGGGCGCGATCCCGCGCCTGGTCCTCCGCGATGACGACCGTCGTGGTGTCCATGCCCGGGGGTCCTCGGCGCGCGGACGGGCCCTCCTGAGCGCGCCCGGGCCGGTCTGGCCGGACGGACGAGCGCTCAGCTCGAGAACTTCTCCCGGCGCACGGGGGTCTTCTTGCCCTTGATGGTGCTGCCCCGCAGGGCGGCGATGACCTCGTCGGCCGCGTCCGCGGGCACCTCGACGAGGGAGAACTTGTCCGCGATCTGGATCGCGCCGATGTCCTTGCCGCCCAGGCGCGACTCCCCCGTGATCGCCCCGACGAGGTCCTGCGGACGGATGCCGGCGGCCACGGCCCGCCCCGATGAAGAGCTTCGTGACCGGCCCCTGCGGCCCGCGCTTGGCGCCGGGGGCCGGCCCGCCCTTCTTGTACGGCCCGGACTTGTCCTTCGTCTTCCAGTCCGGGCGGACGGCGACCTCCGGGATGTCCTCCTCGCCCTCCGCGTCCGCGCCGCTGCGGGACTCGTGCGCGAGCTTCACCGCGGCCAGCGCGACCTCCATGAGGTCGAACTCGTCCGTGAGCGTCTCCACCACCACCCGGAAGCGGTCGAGCTCGTCCTCGAGCAGGCTCTCGTGCAGCGCGGCCCGGGTCGACTCGAGGCGGCGCGCCTGGAGGTCGGCGACCGTCGGGACCTTCTCCATCGCGATCTTCTGCTTCGTGACGCGCTCGATCGTCTTGAGCTGGCGGTGCTCGCGCGGCTCGGCGAGGGTGATCGCCACCCCTTCCCGGCCCGCGCGGCCCACGCGGCCGATGCGGTGGACGTAGGCCTCGGGGGCGGCCGGGACGTCGTAGTTGACGACGTGGGTGAGCTGGTCGATGTCCAGCCCGCGCGCGGCGACGTCCGTGGCCACGAGGAGCTCGGAGGTGCCGGCACGCAGGCGGCCCATGACCTTGTCGCGCTGCTCCTGGGTCAGGCCGCCGTGGAGCGCCTCCGCGCGGTAGCCCCGGCCGTTGAGCGTGTCCGAGAGCTGGTCGACCTCCGCCCGGGTGCGGCAGAAGACGATCGCCGCGGTGGGGCTCTCGACGTCGAGGACCCGGCCGAGCGCCGCCGCCTTGTGGGCGCGCTGGACGACGTAGGCCGTCTGGCGGACGAGCGGGGCGTCGCCCGCGGCCGCCTGGGGCCGCTGGATCTCGATGCGGACCGGGTCGCCGAGGTAGCGGCGGGTCATCTTGTCCAGGCGCGGCGGCATCGTCGCGGAGAACAGGACGGTCTGCACGCCGTCCGGGGTTCCCTCGAGGATCGACTCGATGTCGTCGGCGAAGCCCATGTCGAGCATCTCGTCGGCCTCGTCGAGGACCGTCATGGAGAGGTGGCCGAGCTTGAGGACGTTGCGGCCGATGAGGTCCAGGGCGCGGCCCGGGGTGGCCACGACGACGTCGACCCCGCGCTTGATGGCCGTGAGCTGGCGGTGGACGGGCTGGCCGCCGTAGACCGGCAGGACGCGGGCGCCGAGCTCCCGCCCGTACTTGTGCACGGCCTCGGAGACCTGCATGGCGAGCTCGCGCGTCGGGACCAGGACGAGGGCCATGGGGTCGCCGCCGCGGCCGGCCTGCCCCTCGCCGAGGCGGTGGAGGATCGGCAGGGCGAAGGCGGCGGTCTTGCCCGTGCCCGTGGCGGCCTGGCCCAGGAGGTCGCGCCCGGCCAGGACGGGCGGGATCGCCTCGCGCTGGATGGGGGTCGGCTCCTCGTAGCCCAGGGCGACGAGGGCGGCGGCCAGCTCGGGACGCAGGCCGAGCTCCGCGAAGGACGGGGCCTCGGGGGCGGGGGCGGCCTCGGCGGCGGGGGTCTCGGGGGCGTCGGGGGCGGGCTCGAGGGGCGCGTCGGACGCGGCCGGGGCCTCGGGAAGGGAGTTGCTCACCCCCTCAGGCTGACACCACCCTGCCCCGGGGCGCGATCATGTGCCCGTGGCCACCACGCCGACAGGTCTGTGCGCCTCCTGCGCGCACCAGCGGATCATCCGCTCGGGGCGGGGCTCGACGTTCTCCATGTGCGAGGTCGGCCTCCGCGATCCGGAGTGGCCGAAGTACCCGCCGCTGCCCGTCCTGCGCTGCCCGCGGCACGAGCCGCGCGCGGCGGGTGGCGCCTAGCGCCGGGGCAGGCCGAGGACGAGGTGGGGGGCGGCGGTCGCCGAGTCGCCCATCGTCGGGGCCGCCTCGGCGGCGGGGGCCGCGTCGGAGAACACCAGCGCGCCGCTGCAGCGCGGGCAGACGCCGACCGTCCGCAGGCCCTCCGCCATCGTGGGGCTGCGCCAGGTGCGCTCGCATCCGGAGCAGCTGACGAGGGGGGCATCCATGGTGCAAGCGTCGGCAGCACAAGTGGGCGCCGATATCGACCGTTCGTCCACTCCGGCGCCCGGGACTAAGGTTCGGGCCCTCACCAGATCGTCTGGAAGAGCAGGACGACCCCGAGCGCCTGCAGCGCCAGGAACGGCGCGGCGAGCCTGAGACGGGCGGGGCCGAGCGCCTCCGCGGCGGCCACGCAGGCGAGGGGGACGAAGGGCAGCCAGATCCGCTCCGTCTCGGCCTTCGTGAAGCCCGCGACGGTCGCGATCCCGATGACGACCGCCAGCGCGACGGCCGGCGGGGCCCGGCGCTGGGCCGCCAGCAGGGCGCCCGCCGCCGTCGGCAGCCCGAGCATCGTCGCGAACGCGACGGGGGAGCCGAAGAGCCAGAAGGCGTAGGGCCGCCGCGACGCCACGGAGTTGCGGTAGTAGGCCTCCGTCTCCCGCAGGGCGGTGAGCGGGTCGTAGCCCACGGTGAGCGCCAGGCCGCCCAGCAGCAGGACGAGGGCCAGGCCGCAGCCCGCCGCCAGGACGAGCGCCCGCCGCCAGCCCTCGCGCACCAGGACGACCACCGCGGCCCAGGCGCCGATCGCCAGGAGCGCCCAGGAGAAGAGCGCCGCCACCGCCAGGGCCGCGCACCCCGCCACCCGGAGTGCGGGGTGGCGTGCGACGAGCAGGATCGCGGCGCCCGCACCGACGGCCATGAACACGGCGTCCGCCGAGGTGATCCCGACGAGCAGGAGCATGGGGCTCAGCGCGGCGAGGACGGCCGCGACCCGCGCGCGCGGCACGGGCAGCTCGAGCGCGCGGGCCAGGGCGTAGGTCAGCGCGGGGGTGAGGACCGCGGCGGCGATGCAGAGCGTCGCGAGCTCGCCCGCCGTCGTGATGCCGAGCGCGTCGATCACGAGCATGAGCGCCGGCGGGTGGCCCGCGACGTTCACCGGCAGGCTCGGGACGAGCTCGGCGAAGCGGTCGAGGAAGAAGCGCGGTCCGTACTGCAGCGCCGGCAGCCCGGCGAGGTACTCGTTCTTGGCCTCGAAGGAGCCGCCCGGCCCGAGCACGAAGATCTCGCGCCAGCCCAGCGGGCCGTTGCGCGCGGCGCCCAGGGCGAGGCCGGGGAGCAGGGCCAGCAGCGTGACCGCGCCGAGCCACACGGGCGTGCGGGCGCGCAGCCCGGGAGCCGCGAGGCGCGGCGCGGCCCAGGCCGCGGCGAGGGCGAGGAGCGCCGCGAGCACCGCCCACGGGAGCTCCGCGTCGGGCAGCCAGCTCATGACGAAGGGCGGCGTCGCCGTCCCGAGGCCCCCGCGGGTCTGCCGGATCCAGGTCCCGGTGAGGATCGTCCCGGCGACCGTGAGGCCCGCGACGGGCAGGAGGAGGCGCGCGGCGGCCGGGGGCACGCTGCCATCCTGACGCGATGCCCCCGGGCGGTGACCCCTCCTCACGCCCCCGCCGGTGGGCCGCGCTCCTCGGGCTGGCCGCGGCGCTCGGCCTCGGCGCCTGCGGCTCCGCGGGGGTCGCGGAGCTCCCGCCGCCCGCGGGGCCGGCCACGGCGCCCGTCCCCGACGAGGCGGCGCTGGGGCGCGTGAGCGCCGACGCGCGCTGGCCCGCCGGGCTCGACCCGGTCGACGTCGGCGGCGTCCGCGCGGCGGCCGACGGGGGCCGGCAGGTCGTCGTCGACCGGCGCGCGCGCACGGTCGAGCTCCGCGACGGCGCGGGCCGCCTGCTCGCGCGGGAGCCCGCGGGGGTCGGGCCCTCCAACGCGCTCTCGCGGGGCCGCTGGCTGTGGGTGGTCGACACCGCGGGCGAGGCCCTCCTGGTCTTCCGGGTGGTGGACGGGCTGGAGCTCGTGCGCCGGGTCTTCCTGCCCGGCCGCCCCTACGGCATCGCCCTCGACGCCCGCAAGGGCCGGCTGTGGGTGACGCTCACGGCGACGAACGAGGTCGCCGAGCTCCCCGCGCACGGGCGCCCGCACGAGCTGCGCCGCCTGCCGACGCTCCGCCAGCCCGACGCGGTCGCGGTCGACCCGGCCGACGGCCGCGTCTACGTCCGGGGCGCGGACGGGCTCCAGGCCTTCGCGCCGCCGCGGCTCTAGGCGTCGCGCTTGCGGCGCCAGGCGATGAAGAGCCCGAGCAGGAGGCCGACGACGCCGACGGCGACGACCTCCGTCACGACGGAGTCCGACTCGCCCGAGGCGGCCAGGAGCGAGACCGCCAGCCCGACGACGACCGCGATCGCGAGGACGACGGGGTTGCGGCGGTAGAAGTCGATGATGCCTCGCACGGGGGCACAGCCTAGGCTCCGCCCGATGCCCGAGCTGCTCGTCGTGGCCACCTCCGCGGGACTGGACGCGCGCGACCTCGTCCGCGCGCTCGAGCGCGCCGCACCCGAGGGGACGCGGGTCCGCTCCGCGCCGGGGCTGCTGGCCGAGGGCGAGCCGGGCGAGGGGCTCGTGGCCGAGGGGGCGCTCGAGCGCGGCGCGACCGTCCTGGTCCTCGCGCCAGGCGGCGCGGACCTGGCGAACCACGCGCTCCTGACGATCGAGGTGGCCCGCGCCCGCGGGCTGGTCGTGCCCGCGGTCGTCGTGGCCGGGCCGGGCGGCGCGGCGCAGCGCGAGACGGTCAGGGCGTGGGCGAACGCCGACGTCGTGGAGCTCCCGGACCCCGCGGCGCCCATGGGCCGTGTGAGCGACTGGCCCTTGGCGGACTGGCTCGCCGCGGAGCCCGTGGTCACGACCGGCGTCGGCGTGGCGCTCACGCCCTACGGCGGCTGGGAGCCGCGGCCGACGCCCGACCCCCGGACCGCGGGCCGGGAGGCGATCAGCGCGGCGCTGCAGGAGATCGTGCGTGACGAGGGTCCGGTGTACGCCTCGCGCGCCTACGGGCTGCTCAACAAGGCGTCGGGCGGCAAGAAGCTCACCTCCATCGTCCGGGCGCCCCTGAGCTCCGCGGCCTACCGCCTGCGGCAGGCCGGGACGCTCGTCGTCGACGAGTCGCACGGCGGCGAGGAGGTCCTGCGCTTGGCCGGCACGCCCGCGGTGCGGGTGCGCGCGCTCGGGCCGCGGACGCTCGACGAGGTGCCGCTCGAGGAGGTCGCGGCGCTCATGGCGCGCCTTCGCGAGGCCGGCGCCGACGGAGCTCCGGCGCACGACGCTCGAGGCCTACGGGCTGCGCCGGATGACCAGCCGTGCGGAGGAGCTCCTCGGGCTGGCCGAGGAGCTCGCCACGGCGGGCTAGCGGACCGTCGGGCGCAGGCCGCCGCGGTCGCGGCGCGCGACGCGCTGGGGCTCGACCCGGTCGCGGTGCGCGACCCGCAGCATCGTGGTCGAGGCGGCGCCGGCGAGCATGAGCACCCCGCCGGCGACCCAGAGGACGACCTGCAGCGCCGTGACGGCCGCGCCGCCGCCGAGGAGGTTGTCGGTGAAGGAGCCGGCGAGGGCGACCAGGAGCCCGAGGAGCAGGAGGCTGGCGCCGGCCGGGAGGGACTTGGTGGTCATGGTCCCAAGGGTTCCCGGCTCGGGGTCGGTGAACCCTCCGGGGGTGCTTGACTGACGGGTGATGGTCGTCGGCGTCGCCCACACGGAGCACCCCGAGGCGCGCGAGCTCGTGCCCTCCGCGCACTGCCTGCTGCGCTTCCGCCAGCGCATGCCCGTGCGGACGCCGGGCGGGGCGGAGCCGGCGGCGCTGCTGCTCGACGCGCTGCGCGACGCGGACGTCTCGGGCTGGCCGCCGGGGTGGGCGGTCTCGGAGCGGCCCGCGGAGCTCTGGGCGGTCACGGGCGACCTCGCCTTCCCGCTCGCCCGCACCCCATCACCCGGCCGCTGGCTCGCCGTCACCTGCCTGAGGCGCTCCGCGTGACGCGCCTGGCGGACATGCGCCGCTCCTACGAGCAGGGCGGGCTCGACGAGGCGGACCTCGCCCCGACCTGGCTCGCCCAGTTCGAGCGCTGGCTCGGCGAGGCGGAGGCCGCGGGGGTGACGGAGCCGAACGCGATGGTCCTCGCGACCGCGGGCGCCGACGGCGCGCCGAGCTCGCGGACCGTCCTGCTCAAGGCCGTCGACGAGCGCGGCTTCGTCCTCTACACGAACCTCGGCTCGCGCAAGGCGCGCCAGGCGCGGCGAGGGCGGCCGGGCGGCGCTGACGTTCCCGTGGATCGACCTGCAGCGCCAGGTCGGGGTGACGGGCAGGGTCGAGCCCGTCGCGGACGCGGAGGCCGACGCGTACTTCGCCTCGCGGCCGCGCGGCTCCCAGCTCGGCGCGCACGCCTCGCCGCAGTCGACGGTGGTCGCCTCGCGGGCGGAGCTCGAGGCGCGGGAGGCGGAGGTCACCGCGCAGTTCGCCGAGGGCACGCCCGTGCCGCGGCCCGCGGGGTGGGGCGGCCTCCGGGTCGTCCCGGACGCCGTCGAGTTCTGGCAGGGCCGCCCGAACCGCCTGCACGACCGCCTGCGCTTCCGCGCCGACGCCGGCGCCTGGGTGGTCGAGCGGCTGGCGCCCTGAGCGCTCAGGTCCGCGGCGCCAGGCGCTTGGCGAGCGCGGGCGCGGCGACGAGCATCACCAGGAGCCGCAGGACCTGGACGGCCAGGACGAAGGTCGTGTCCGCGCCCGAGCCGACCGCGACGGCCAGGACGGCGTAGAGGCCGCCGGGGGTCGTGGCGAGGTAGGCGCTGAGCGTGCTCACCCCGGCGAGCGGCGCCAGCGCGAGCGCGAGGCCGAACGAGCCGACGAGCAGCGCCGCGATGAGCGCGAGGGCCGGGACGAGCACGCGGCCTGCACGGCGCAGGCTCTCCGGGGTGAAGCGCAGCCCGACTTCCAGGCCGATGACCCCGAAGGCGACCTGCTGCAGGACGTCGGGCACCGCCGCGACGCCCGGCGCGCCGGCCACGGTGAGCGCCGCGGCGACGAGGAGGGGCAGCAGGAGCGTCGGCGCCGGGATCGGCACCCGGCGCGCCAGGACGAGGCCGGCGCTGCCGCAGACGGCCGCGAAGGCGACCCCCTGCAGGCCCGCCTCCTGCACCGCGATGCCCCCGCCGCTCCCCGCCGCGCCGTCGTTCCCGAACGCCAGCGCGGTCAGCACGGGGGTGAGGAGCACCACCACGACGACCCGCAGGTACTGCAGGACGGCGACGAGCCGCTGGTCCGCGCCGAGGTCGCGGGCCATGACGATGATCCCCGTCGCCCCGCCCGCGATCGTCCCGAACGCCGCGGTCGCCCGGTCGAGCTCCGTGAGGCGCGCCAGCGCGAGGCCCGAGGCGACGGAGAGCCCGAGCGTCGCGAGGGTCACCCCCAGGATCGGGACGAGCTCGCGCCCGATCTCCTCGAGGGTCGAGAGCTGCACGTAGGTCCCGAGGACGACGCCGACGAGCGCCTCGCACGCGGTCCGCAGGCCCGGCGGCACCCCGCCGCGGTCCTCGCCGCCGGGCCACAGCAGCGCCACGGCGATGCCGGCGAGCATCCCGGAGAACAGCGACGCCGAGGGCAGGCCGACCGCGTCCCCGGCCAGCGCGCCGAGGACCGTCAGCGCGATGAGGACGGGCCAGCGCACGGCGCCCCATGATGGCGCTCGCCTTCGAGCTGGCGCACCGCCGCTCACCGTGCGCCAAAGGGGTCAGACCCCTTTGGCGCGCTCAGGGTGCGTCGGGCGTCGCCTCGGCCAGCGGTGCGCGGGCGAGCGCCATGAGCAGCGCGTCGTTCGCGCCCTCGCCGATCTGCGTCTGCGGCGCGTCGCGGCGCAGGCGCGCGAGCTCGTCGTCGGCGCCGTAGGAGCGGCTCGCGGCCAGGCGCGCGGCCTGCTCGACCGCCCACACGGCCCCGTCGGAGGCCGTGACCTTCGCTGCCGTCGCGAGGTCGCGGGCGGCCGGGTCGCGCGCGTCGACGGCCGCGGCGGCCTTCTCCGTCAGGGCCGCGGCCGCGAGCGCCCGCGCGCGCAGCTCGCCCACCCGGAGCTGCGCGTGGGTGTGGTCCCCGAGCACCCCGTCGCCGATCTCGCGGCCCACGGACTCCATGACGGCGATCGCGAGGCAGCGGTCGAGGATCCCGACCGCCCGGCAGGCGACGTTCACCCGGCCCACGTCCAGGGCGTCGAGCATCTGCCGTGCGCCCTTTCCCAGGCCGTCGGGCCCGCCGAGGACCTCCGCGCCCGGCTCGTGGTGGTGGTCGAAGCGGTAGGCGGCCGACTCCACCCCGCGGTAGCCGACCTTGTCGATCTCCTCGACCCGCCAGCTCTGCGACCCGCGCCCCGCGGTGGGCAGGACGACGCAGCTCGGCTTCTCCGCCCCGTCGACGAGGACCATCATGAAGACGACGTCCGAGGTCACCCCGCCCGCGACCCACTTCTTCGTCCCGTCGAGCTCGAGCCCGTAGCCCGGGACGACCTTCGCGCGCGTCTCGAGGCGGCCGAGGTCCGAGCCCGCCTGCGGCTCCGTGATCGAGAACGAGGCGTGGATCGCCCCCGAGCCGAGCGCGGGCAGCCAGCGCTCCTGCTGCTCCTTCGACCCGTGGCGCAGGAGCAGCGTCGTGGCCAGGCCCGAGGGGTTGACCGCGCCCGTGAGGGAGATCCAGCCCTGGGAGAGCGCCCGCCAGACCGGGACGAGCTCGGCGACGGTGCGGCCCGGTCCGCCGTGCGCCGTGGGGACCAGCGCGCCCGTCAGGTTCAAGGCGCGTGAGCGCGTCCGCGGCCTCGGGCGGGAGCTCGTCGTCGCGATCCCAGGCCGCGACGTTCGGCAGGACGACGTCCTGGACGAAGGCCCGGGTCGCGGCCAGGAGCGCCGCGGCGTCGGTCGGGGCGGGGGAGACGGCCATGCGGGGCTCCTACCCCGGGGGCCCGGGTGCGAGGCGTAGCGTGGCACCATGCTCTCCCCGCGCGTCCTGCGCACCCTCGAGCCGCTGAGCGCCGCCAGTGGCCTGGTCGCCGCGGGGGCGCACCTCTACGTCGTCGCCGACGACGGGGACGCGCTCGGCGCCTTCCCCCGCGCGGGCGGTCCGGGCGCGGGCCGGCTGCTGCCCGGCCTCCGGGGCGTCGCCTTGCCGACCGAGCCCGCGGCGCGCAAGGCGGCCAAGCCCGACCTCGAGGCGCTCGTCGCCCTTCCGGGCGGCGGGCTGCTCGCGTTGGGCTCGGGCTCCACCGCCGCCCGGCACACCGGGGTGCACTGGCCCGCGCCCGCGCTGGACGTGCCCGCCCGCCGGGTGGAGCTCGGGCCGCTGCACGCTGCACTGGCCGCCGAGCTGCCCGACCTGAACCTCGAGGGCGCGTGCGTCAGCGGGGAGCACCTCGTCCTCGCCCAACGCGGCAACGGCGCCAACGGCGCCGACGCGCTCGTCACCTGCGACCTCGGACGGGTCCTCGACGCGGTCCGCGCCGGGGTGCCCGTCCCGCCGGCCGTGCTGCTCGACATCCGCGCGGTCACCGGCCTCGGCGCCGCGGAGGACGGCACGCCCCTGGGCCTGACGGACCTCTGCGCGCTGCCCGACGGCCGGCTGCTGGCCTCCGCGGTCGCGGAGGGCGGCACGAGCACCTACGACGACGGGCCGTGCGTGGCGGCCGCGGTCGCGGTGCTCGGCGCGGACGGCGGGGTCCGGCAGCTCCATCCGCTGGCCCGGCCCTGGAAGGTCGAGGGCATCCTGGCCGCCCCGCGTGGGGACGGCACGGTCGACCTCCTGCTCTGCTCCGACCCGGACGATCCCGGGCAGGTCGCGACGCTGCTCGGGGCGAGCCTGCGGCTCTAGCCGAGCCTCGCCTCGAGGGCGGAGACGCGACGCTCGAGCTCGGCCAGCCGGGCGAGCGGGTCGTCGTCGTCGGGCGCGGCCGGGACGACGGACGACGATGCGAGGTCGGGCTCGGGTGCGAGGTCGCGGTCGGGCTCCGGTGCGGGGTCATCTTGCGCGGGGAGCGCGCTCGAGCCTGCCGCGCCGCCCGCGGCGGCGTCGCGCGCCTGCTCGGCCGCGAGCTCGGCCCGCTTGCGCTCCGTCTCCTCGGCGGCCCCCGTCGTCTGGAAGCAGACGCGCTCCTCCCCCTCGAGGTCGGGCTCGGCCGGCAGGCCGAAGTGCTGCAGCACGCGCAGGGCGTCGATGCCGGTCAGGCGGCCGCCCGAGTCCTCCGAGGGCGCGTCCTTCACGAGCTCCTTCGGCGCGTCGAGGCGCACGTAGTCCCGGGCGAGCGTCGCCCCCTGCAGCGGCGCGACGGAGACCGAGCGCCCGAAGGCGCCGCTCTTGACCGCGACGAAGGTGGGCTCGTCGTCCGCGGTGTCGTAGTAGACGTCCGCGAGCTTGCCGACCTTCTCTCCGTCGCGGTCCACGACCTCCCGCCCGATCCAGTCCGCGATGCCCTCGACTCCGACCACGTGCGCTGCCTCCCTGGGTTGCCGTCCGTGGGGGTCTTCCCCGCGGCGCGTCCGGCGACGCTAGCGCGGGCAGGTGCCCGAGCGCAGGCGCCGGGCTCCCTCGGACGCGCGCCGCCCGGGCCCGTAGGCTGCGCGCGTGCACGCCGGGGCCGCATCGCTGCACCTCCTCCGCACGGACCCGCTGCGGGCCGGGCGCCTGGCGCGGAGCACGCTCCCGGAGCAGGAGGTGGAGGGGCTGCTGCACGCCCAACCCGTGGCCACGGCGACGCTGACCTGGCCGACCCCGTGGCGCTACGGCGTGCTCTGTGCGTGGAGCGCCGTCGCCGCCGTCGCGCCCCTGCACCTCGGCCGCCGCGAGGTCCCGCCGGCCGTCGTGCTCGTCCCGCGACAGGTTCGCGGAAGCTGGCGCGGCATCGCCTGGACCCCGGGAGCCGCCGACGGCGAGGACGAGGAGGTCGTCGCCTTCGTGGGCGGCAGGCTCGTCGGCCGCCACGTCGCGCGCTTCTTCGGGGAGAACGTCGGGGTCGCGGCCGTCGCACGGCGCAGTCCCGGCTTCCTCCACGGGATGGGGCTCTTCGAGTCCCCGTTGCGCTTCGCGTCCTTCTCCCGCTGGCGCACGGCCGAGGAGCTGCGTCGCTTCGCCTACGCGCCCGGCCCGCACCGCGAGGTCGTGCGGCCCTACAAGGCGACCCCCTGGGCGACGGACCACGTCGCGGTGCGCTTCGGCGTCGTGCCACGCCCGGGTCGTCCCGCCGCCATCCCTTGACCACCACCCCCACCGAAGGAGCACCACCATGGGCAGGATCCTCGTGCACGAGTTCGTCAGCCTCGACGGCGTCTTCGAGACGCCGAGCTGGACGGCGGAGTACGGCTTCACCGACGAGATGGGCAAGGCGATCGGGGACCTGACCCGTGGGAGCACCGCGATCCTGCTCGGCCGCCGGACCTACGAGCTGTTCGCCCCGGCGTGGTCCGGGCGCACGGAGGAGGACGACCCGGGCGCCCCGTTCTTCAACGACACGCCCAAGCACGTCGTCTCCTCGACCCTCGAGGAGGCGACGGACTGGCAGAACGCGGAGGTGATCGGCCGGTACGTCCCGGCGAAGGTCCGGGAGCTCAAGGAGCAGCAGGAGGGGGACGTCTACGTCAGCGGCAGCGGCACCCTCGTCCGCGCGCTCCTCGCCGACGGGCTGGTCGACGAGCTGCACCTGCTCGTCTACCCGCTCGTGCTCGGGTCGGGCGCCCGGCTCTTCCCCGACGACAGCGAGCGCACCCCGCTCGCGCTGAAGGAGCAGCAGGCGTTCGACAACGGCGTCCTGCACCTCACCTACACCCCCGCGTGACCGCGCCGCAGCTTGCCGCGAAGCGGTCGGGAGCAGGGCGGCCCTAGGGGTTCGGCCGTGGCCTGTCGCCGCGCTCGAGGAGTGGATCCTCGACGGGACGGACGGGGAGCTGGGGGAGGACTCGGACACGCCGGATCCCAAGCGCACGTTCGCTGTCCGGTGTGTGCTCAAAGCCCTGCCATAGGAGCATTGGGGCACACACCGAGTGATCGCGCCGAGGGCCGTCAACGCGGCCCTGTGGTCGCTTCCCGGTGCAACGCTTCCCGGGTCTCCGGCCGAGTCGGCTGCGTGCACGGAGAAGCGGAGTAGCTGGGGGGGACTCGAACCCCCGACCTCACGATTATGAGTCGTGCGCTCTAACCAGCTGAGCTACCCAGCCACGCGCCGCCATTGTCGCACGTCGCTCGAGCGGCGTGCGGGACGGCGGCGGCCGCCGGTCGCGCGTGCGGGGCACGGCGCGACCGGCGGTGCGGCGCGTCCTACTTGAGCGTCACGGACTTCGTGACGGTCGTGGTGCCGCCGGCGTTCGTCACGTCGAGGACGACGGTGACGACGACCCGCTTGCCCTTCTTGAGCTTCGACTTCGCCTTGCTCGTGAGCTTCAGGACGACCTTGCCGGCGCCGTTCGCCGACCCGGAGCCGGTGGCGATCAGCAGCTTCCGGCTGCCGAGGCCGAGCTTCTTGGCGGCGCTGCCCGCGATGAACCCCTGGGCGTCGACCGTCGTGGCGCCGTTCGTGCTGAGCGACACGGAGATGCCCTTGGAGCGTGCCTTCGCGAGGGAGGACACGATCGAGCCGAACGTCACCTGGGGCTTGGCCGGGAGCGCCGGCGGGGCCGGGGGCGGCGGGGGCGGAGGGGCCGTCGTGGTGAACGAGTAGCCCGAGGAGCTCCCGACGTTGCCTGCCGTGTCGACCGCGCGCGCATCGAAGCCGTGGTTGCCGGGCGCCGAGGACGTCCGCACGGGCGACGTGCACGGCTTGAACGGCCCGTTGTCGATGCTGCACTCGAAGCGGGCGCCGGGCTCGGACTGCAGCGTCCAATCCGTCACCGCGTTGTAGCTGTCGAGGTCGCGGTAGGTCACCGTGATGGGCGGGGCGACCGTGTCGAGGGTGAACGACCGCTTCGCCGGGGTGGCGTCCTTGTTGCCCGCGGCGTCCTTCGCGGCCACCGCGAGGGAGTGCGCCCCCTGACCGGTGAAGGTGAACACCTGCCCCGGGGTGCAGGCCACGAACGTCGTGCTGCCGTCCCTCGCGCAGGCGAAGGTCGAGTTGGCCTCGTTCGAGGTGAACGTGAACTTCTGCGACGGGACGTTCGTCAGCGAGCCCTCGGCGGGACCCTCCGTGATCGTCGTCTCCGGCGGCGTGGTGTCGCTCGGCGCGGACGATGCGATGGCGACCTTGAAGTCGACGGACGCGCGGCTCTCCTGGTTGTTCTTGCGCGCCACGAAGAGGTAGTGGTCGCCGTTGTCGAAGTTGATGTACTCGTCGCCCGAGGCGCAGTCCTCGTAGGGCGCGCCGTCGAAGGCGCAGACGAACGGTCCGGCGAAGCCCTCGTCGTCGGAGAAGCGGACGACCACGGAGTCGGAGGTGAAGGTCTGGCCCGAGGAGGGCGAGGTGATGATCGGCGTGGCCTGGGCCGCGGCGGGGATCGCCAGCGCGGCGAGGGCCGGTGCGAGCGGCACCAGCAGGCGACGCAGTCGCGTGGAAGAGGGCAACTTGGGAGCTCCTTGGTCGTGGCTGCGCGGCTGCGGTCGCCGAACGCGCCAGGAACCTACCCCACTGTTCGTCTGGAAACTAGTCCTGTTTCGGGACGGGCGGTGAACAGCGTTCCCCGTCGCTCCAGATCCCTTGGGTTCGACCGCCCGAGGCGGTGCGCCGGGACCTTGCCGGCCGCGACGCCGCGCACCGCGCCCGCGCCGAGGCGCTGCTCCCGGGCTGACCCGCCCCGACCGCTCTACCGTGCGCGTCGTGCGCAGCCCCAAGGCCCGCCTCGGCCTGTTCCTCGGAGTGCTGCTCCTGCTCTCGCTCGGGGTGCTGGCCCTCTCGCCGGTCAGCGAGGACGGCCTTCGGGACGCGCTGGAGCCCCTCGGGATCGCGGCGCCCCTCGGCTTCGTCCTCGTGGCGGCGCTGCTGGCGACCGCGTTCGTCCCCGGGCCGGTGCTCGCCGGCGCGAGCGGCCTGCTCTTCGGCACGCTCACGGGCTTCGCCGTGACGCTCGCGTCCGCGGTCCTGACGAGCGTCCTGGCGCTGCTGGCCGCCCGGCGCGCGGGTCGCGCCGGGATGGAGGAGCTCGAGCAGCCGCGGGTCAAGCAGGTCGAGGCGCTCGTGCGGCGCTACGGCGTCGGCGCCGTGATCGTCCAACGCCTCGTGCCCGGGATCCCGGACACGCCCTGCTCCTACCTCTACGGCCTGCTCGGCCTGCGGGTCGTGACCGTCGCACTCGGGACGCTGGTCGGCGCCGCGCCGCGCGCCTTCTCCTACACGGCGGTGGGCGACGGGCTGGGCGGCGGCGGGACGACGATCGGCGTCATCGGCGGCGTCGGGCTCGCCGTGACGGCGGTCGTGGGCCTCGCGGCCGGGGCCGTGCTCGCGCGCCGGGTCCGCGCGGACCGCGGGTAGCGTGGCGCGCGTGCTCCTGGCGGTCCCGAACGTCTCCGAGGGCGCCGACCCCGCGGTCCTCGACGCGATCGGCTCCGCCTTCGTCCTCGACGGCGACGCGCGGCTCCTCGACGTGCACTCGGACCCGGACCACGGGCGCACGGTCTTCACCCTCGCCGGGGAGCCGGGCCGGCTGAGCCGCGCGCTCGGCCGGGGCGCGGCCGCCGCCGCCGAGCGCATCGACCTGCGGGCGCACCCCGGCGCCCACCCGCACGTCGGCGCGCTCGACGTCGCGCCCGTGGTCCACCTCGACGCCGCGCAGCGCCCCGCCGCGCTGGCCGAGGCGCTGGCCACGGCGGCGGAGATCGGGGACCGGGGACTGCCCGTGCTCCTCTACGGGGCGCTGGCCGGCGGTCGCACCCGGGCGGAGCTGCGCCGGGGCGGCGTGCGCGCCCTGGCCGCGCGGGTCGCCGCGGGGGAGCTCGTCCCCGACTTCGGCCCCGGGGTGATCGACCCGTGCGCCGGCGCGGTGCTCGTGGCCGCCCGGCCGCCGCTCGTCGCCTTCAACCTCGAGCTCGCCGCCCCCGCCGGCGGTCGAGGACGCCCGGGAGGTCGCCGCCCGCTTGCGCGAGGGCGGCCCGGACGGCCTCCCGGGGCTGCGGGCCATCGGCCTCGCGCTCCCCGCGCGCGGGGGCGTCGCGCAGGTCTCCTGCAACGTCGAGGACCACCTGGCGCTGCCGCTCGCCGAGCTCGTCGCGGCCGTGGGGCGCCTGCGGGAGGTCGCCGCGGCCGAGGTCGTCGGGCTGCCGCCCGCCGCGGCGTTCGCGGGCTACCCGGCCGACCTGCCGACCCGGAACCGCCGCACGCTCGAGGAGGCGCTGGCCGGGCCGCCCGGGGCACCGCGGCAGCTCTAGAGTCCCAGGCAGCCATGGCCCAGACGAAGAAGAAGCGCCGCTCGACCAAGCACCGCGGCAACGCGGCCGGCATGGTCGAGGCCCGCGGCCGCACGGGGCGCAAGCCCACGGCCGCCGAGCAGCGCACCGCGTCGAAGGCCCAGATGCGGCAAGCGCGCCTCGAGCAGCCGCCGACCTGGAGCGGCGCCGTGAAGAAGGCCGCGATCGCCGCCGTCGTCTTCGCGGTCGCCGTGACGCTGCTCTTCGGCCGGGAGCTCACCCAGTCCGTCCTGCTGGCCGCCTTCACCTTCGTCGTCTACATCCCGCTGAGCTACGCCACGGACTCCTTCGTCCACAAGCGGATGATGGCCAAGAAGGGGCGCGCCTGATGGACGTCGCGATGCTCACGGTCGGTCCCGTGCAGGAGAACTGCTTCATCCTGCGCGCGGACGCGGACGCGAAGGAGGCCGTGGTCGTCGACCCGGGGGAGGAGGCGCCGCGCATCCTCGCCGCCCTGGAGGAGATGGGCGTCCGCGTGCCGGCGATCCTGCTGACCCACACGCACTTCGACCACGTCGGCGCCGTCGCACCCGTGGCCAAGGCGACGGGCGCGGAGGTCTACGTGCCCGAGCTCGAGCGCCACGTCCTGGCGGACATCATGGCCTACGTCCCGTACGCCGGCTTCGGTCCGTACGAGAGCTGGGAGGCCGAGCACACGGTCAAGGGCGGGGAGCACCTGAGCCTCGCCGGCCTGGAGGTCGACGTGCGCTTCACCCCGGGCCACTCGCCCGGCCACGTGACCTACGCGTTCGCCGACCACGGGGTGCTGGCCTCCGGGGACGTCCTCTTCGAGAGCTCCGTCGGCCGCACGGACCTGCCCGGCGGCAGCCACGAGGTGCTCATGGCCTCCATCGGCGAGCTCCTGGCGGCCTACCCCGACGAGACGACGGTCCTGCCGGGCCACATGGGAACGACGACGCTCGGCCGGGAGCGGGCGACGAACCCGTTCCTGCAGTCCTACGCCTAGTGGCCCCGAAGCTGCAGGCCCCCCGGGGCACCTACGACGTGCTGCCCGCCGCCGCCGTCGCCCGTCGCGGCCTCGAGGCCGTCGCCCGACGGGTCCTGGAAGGCGCGGGCTACGAGCGGATCGAGACCCCCGTCTTCGAGGCCACGGAGCTCTTCTCCCGGGGCGTCGGCGCGTCGACGGACATCGTCCAGAAGGAGATGTACACGTTCCAGGACGCCGGGGACCGCTCCCTGACCCTGCGTCCCGAGGGCACCGCGCCGATCTGCCGCGCCTACCTCGAGCACGGCATGCACACGGCGCCGCAGCCCGTGAAGCTCTGGTACCTCTCGCCGTTCTTCCGCTACGAGCGCGCCCAGGCCGGCCGCTACCGCCAGTTCTGGCAGGTCGGCGCGGAGGCCATCGGCGCCGACGACCCCGCCGTCGACGCGGAGTGCATCGGCCTGCTGTGGACGATCCTCACGGAGCTCGGGGTCGGCGGGGTCCAGCTGCGACTCGGCTCCCTGGGCACCCCGGAGACCCGCGCGAGCTACCGCGAGGAGCTCACGGCCTACCTGCGTGCCCACGAGGACCGGTTGAGCCCCGAGGTCGTCGCCCGCATCGACCTGAACCCCCTGCGCGCCTTCGACGCCGATCACCCGGGCACCCGCGAGGTCATGGCGGGCGCCCCGCGTGCTCATGGACGCGCTCGCCCCGGAGGACCTCGCGCACTTCGAGGAGGTCCGCGCCCGCCTCGACGCCGCGGGCATCACCTACGTCCTGGACCCGACGCTCGTGCGCGGCCTGGACTACTACTCCCGGACGCTCTTCGAGTTCACCTCCGACGTGCTCGGCGCCCAGTCGGCCGTGGGCGGCGGGGGCCGCTACGACGGGCTCATGGAGCAGCTCGGCGGCCCGCGCACCCCCGCCTGCGGCTGGGCCGCCGGGGTCGAGCGCATCCTGCTCTCCGCGGAGCAGCGCCCCGAGCCCCACGCGGTCTGCGACCTCTACGTCGCGGGCACCGGCGTGCCCGCCTTCGCGCTCGCCGCCGAGGCCCGCCGCGCCGGCTTGAACGTGCAGCTCGAGCTCGCCGGCCGCTCCCGCAAGGGCCAGCGCAAGCAGGCCTCCCGCCTGCGCGCCGCCCACGTCGCCCTCGTGGAGGACGACGGCTCGATCGTGCTCGAGGACGTCGTGAACGGGGAAACCGAAGCCGTGCCGGGCGCGAGCGCCGCCGTCGCCCACATCCTCAAAGGACGCCACCTGTGAAGAAGCCCGCCCGCCCGAACCAGTACCGCGACTCCTGGTGCGGGCACCTCGACGAGAAGCGCGCGGGCACCCCCGCGCGCGTGTCGGGCTGGGTGCACCGGCGCCGGGACCACGGCGGGCTGATCTTCATCGACCTGCGCGACCGCTCCGGCCTCGTGCAGCTCGTCTTCCACCCCGACACGAGCGGGCCGGCCTTCGCGGCGGCCGAGCGCTTGCGCTCCGAGCACGTCGTGAGCGCGTCGGGGGACGTCGTCGCCCGCGAGGAGGGCAACGTCAACCCGAACATGGCCACGGGCGCGGTCGAGGTCGCGGTCACCGCGATGGAGGTCCTCGCGGAGTCCGAGACCCCGCCGTTCCCGATCGACGAGGACGTCGAGGGCCTCGACGAGACGCTCCGCCTCAAGCACCGCGCGCTCGACCTGCGGCGCGAGGTCATGCAGGAGACGATGGTCCTGCGCCACCGGATCGTGAAGGCCATGCGCGACGTGCTCGACGAGCGCGACTTCCTCGAGGTCGAGACGCCGATCCTGACCCGCTCGACCCCCGAGGGCGCCCGGGACTTCCTCGTCCCGAGCCGCCTGCAGCTCGGCTCCTGGTACGCGCTGCCGCAGTCGCCGCAGCTCTTCAAGCAGCTCCTGATGATGGGGGGCTACGAGCGCTACTTCCAGATCGCGCGCTGCTTCCGCGACGAGGACCTGCGGGGCTTCCGCCAGCCCGAGTTCACCCAGCTCGACCTCGAGATGAGCTTCGTGGACGAGGAGGACGTCATCGACGTCATGGAGGACGTCATGGCGACGGTCTTCGCCGTGGGTGACTTCTCCGCGCCCCCGCCGCCGTGGCGGCGCATGGGCTACGACGAGGCGCTGCTGCGCTTCGGCTCGGACAAGCCCGACACGCGGTTCGGCCTCGAGATCGTGGAGCTGAGCGCGGCGCTGGCGGGCTCGGACTTCAAGGTCTTCCAGGGCGTCCTGGACGCGGGCGGGGTCGTGCGCGGGATCAACGCGGGCGCCCGCGAGATGTCCCGGAAGGACCTCGACGGGCTCCAGGACGTCGCCAAGCGCGCGGGGGGCAAGGCGCTCGCCTACGCCTTCGTCGAGGAGGACGGCTCCTGGCGCTCGCCCATCGCGAAGTTCTTCTCCCCCGAGCAGCTCGCGGCCGCCTCGCAGGCGCTCGAGGCCTCGCCCGGCGACCTCCTCTTCTTCTCGAGCGACACCGCCGCGGTGGCGGCGAACGTCCTGGGCTCCCTGCGGCTGGAGCTCGCGGACCGCTTCGGGCTCGTCCCCGAGGGGGAGCACGACGTCCTCTGGATCGTCGACTGGCCCATGTTCGAGCCCGTCGAGGGCGGCGGGCTGACCGCCATCCACCACCCGTTCACGGCGCCGACCGGCTCCTTCGACGACCCGGCCGCCCTGCGCTCGCGCGCCTACGACCTCGTGCTCGACGGCACGGAGATCGGCGGCGGCTCCATCCGCATCCACACCCCCGAGGTCCAGCAGCAGGTCTTCGACGTGCTCGGGTTGGACGCGGAGGAGGCGGAGGCCCGCTTCGGCTTCCTCCTCGACGCGCTGAAGTACGGGGCCCCGCCGCACGGCGGCATCGCGATGGGCATCGACCGGATCGTCGCGATCCTCGCGGGGCGCGACTCCATCCGGGACGTCATCGCGTTCCCGAAGACCGCGTCGGGTGGCGATCCGCTCACGGGCGCGCCCGCGCCGGTCGACGCGCCCCAGCTGCGTGAGCTCGGCGTGAAGTCGTTGGTCGAGTAGCCGCCGGGCGGCTCAAGGCCCCGTGGGGGCGGGCCGAAGGAGTGGGAGATGTCCCAGCTCTCGCGGCCCTACCAGATCGCCCTCGGTGCACTGCTGGTCTTCGCCCTGGCCTGGTTCACCGTCCTCAAGCCCTCCGGGGAAGCCGTGGCGGAGCCCGTCCCGCCGGCGGCGCCGGCCACCGCGGCCGCGCTCCCGGGCCAGGCCGGGCTGACCCGCGCGGTCGAGGGCGCCCGGGGCGCCGCGGCCGCCTCGCAGGACCGTGCTGCCACCGGGGACGCAGCGGCCGACGCGGCCGCCGACCCCTCCGCCGCACCCGCCCGCCCGCGCGCCGCGCGCCCCGCACCCGCGCCCAAGCCGGCCGCGAAGTCGAGGTCCGCGCGGACGCCGGAGCCGGCCGCGACGCCGAAGTCCCCCGAGGGCGCGGAAGCCCGCCGCCGCACCGAAGCCCGCCGCCGCACCGAAGCCGGCCGCCGCGCCGAAGCCGGCCGCCGCGCCGAAGCCGGCCGCCGCGCCGAAGCCGGCCGCCGCGCCGAAGCCCGCCGCCACGCCGGCCGACCCCTCCGCCGTGGTCCTGCGCGACGTCGCCCGCGGCAGGGTCGCCGTGGTCCTCTTCTTCGCCCCGGGGGGCACGGACGACCGCGCGGTCCGCCGCGCGGTCGCGGCGGTCGACCGCCACGACGGCCGCGTGGTCGTCCGCGCGGCGCCCATCTCCCGCGTCGCGTCCTACGAGGCCATCTCGCGGGGGGTGGAGATCACCCAGGCCCCGACGGTGCTCGTCATCGGCGAGGGCAACCGCGCCCGCCGGCTCGTCGGCTACACGGACACCCGGGGCATCGACCAGCTCGTCTCCGACGTCGGCGGCCGCGGCTTCGCACCCCGTCGGCGCTAGCCCGCGTGGGCCTCGATCCAGTCCAGGTGGCGCCCGCAGAGCCGTGAGGCCTGCGCCGCCGGGACGGAGAACGGCGTGAGCGCGGGCTCGCGCGGCGCGAGCACGAGCGGCCCGAGCGGCAGGCCGAGCGCCTCCTGCCCGCGCTGGCCCGGCGCGAGCCCGCCGTCCGTGTAGGCGAGCTCGATGCGGTGCGGGCCCTCCGCGAGCCGCACCTGCCCGAAGCGCATCGTCCCCTCCTGGTTGTTCAGGCGCCCCCGCACGCTCCCCGTCTCGCGGCCGTCGACCCGGATCGTGGTGCGCCCGCGGGTCGAGCCGCCGAGCCACACGGCGTAGGTCCCGTCGCGCGGGATCGTGACGTCGGCGCGCAGGCCGCCCTCGCCCTGCGGGACGACGACGCGGGCATCGGCCGGGCTGGCCTGCACGCCACCCCCGAGCTCGGCTTCGCCGAGGGAGACCACGACGGGCGTCGCGCGCTCCACCGCCACGAGCCGCCCGGCGGGGGCGACCTGGGCGGCCAGCGCACGGACGTCGTCGCACCGCGGGACCGCGCCGGGGTCCGCGGGGCTGCCGAGCGGGAGGTCGGCGACGGGGGCCGCGGGGCGGACGGGGCCGCGTTGCCAGATGTCGTAGCTCGCGCCGGCGCGGAGGCGCTCGTAGCCCGAGGGCGGGCGGCTCGTGAGCGGACTCGTCCGCAGCACGAGGCTGCGGTACTCCCGCAGCGCCGTCGGGTCGAAGGCCGTGATGTCCGCGGACGCCGACTTCGCGAGCTGCTGCCCGTTGCGCAGGGGGATGAGCCGGTTGCGCAGCTCCGAGGCGCCCTCGCCCTCCGCCCGGCGCAGGAAGTGCCGCGCGCCGTAGGGCTCGTACTCCGTCATGAGCGTGGGGCCCTGGCCCTCCAGGCGCTGCCCGGCGGCCTCGAGCTCGTCGACCTGCCCCGCGGGGGCGAGGTAGCTCGTCCCGTAGCCCAGCGCGTTGCTCCAGAGGACCCCGGCGGCCAGCGCGGCGAAGCCCGCGACCGCGAGGGGCGCCGCCCGGGTGGGCGCCCGCTCGAACGCGACCCAGGCCAGCGCGGTGAGCCCGAGCAGCAGGATGATCGGGGCGGCCGTGGCCATGGACTTCCCGTCGACCCACGGTGACCCCCGCGAGACGAGCAGCGCGCAGCCGGCCAGGCCGCCGGCCGCGTAGCCGACCAGCCCGCCGGCCCGCCGCTGCAGCGCCAGGGCGAAGCCCCCCGCGGCCGCGAGGGCGAGCACCACGAGCAGCGCCTGGGTCAGGCCCTGCTGGTCGGGGGTCACGCGGAAGTCGCCCGCGGGCCAGATGCCCGAAGAGGTGCTGCGCCGACAGCGGCTCCCGGAGGTTCCCGAGCTCCGTCGCCGCCGTGAGGACGCTGCCCTCCTTGAGCTGCGGGGTGAGGAAGTCCCGCGCGAGGATCAGCGAGGGGATCGCGGTGACGACGAAGAGGACGACGAGCGCGGGCACGGAGCGCACGAGCGCGCGCAGGGGCGGTCGGCTCGCCGCGAGCGCCACGACCACGACGGGCGCGACCCACACGCCGCCGCCGAGGCTGAGCGCGGCGACGAGCGCGGAGATCGCCAGCGCGAGGGGGAGCGCGCGGCGCGGGCCGTCGCGGAGCGTCGGGGCCAGCACGGCGGTCGAGCGCGACCAGGAGCGCGGCGACGACCTCCTTCATCGCGCCCCACTCGACGTAGGCCCAGAGCAGCGCGGGCTGCGCGGCGACGAAGGCGACGGCGGCGCGCACCCGCGGCCGCCCGAGCACGGGGGCGACGAGGACGTTCAGCGTGAGCGCGAGGAGGCCCGCGGTGAAGGCCATCGTCGGCGCGAACAAGCGGGCGATGTCCTTCCCGAGCGTGAGCTCCCCGCCGACCCCGAGCGGGAGGAACGCGCCGATGGGGTAGCCCTGCGGGAGGTAGCTGCGGACCGTCGCCTCGAAGGAGGACGGCGGCAGGCCGGCGAAGTCGCGCCCGCGCTCCATCGCGAGGTCCGTCAGCGCGAGCCAGGTGGCGATGTCGTCGAGCTGGATGTACCCCGTCCAGACCGCGTGGCCCGAGGCCAGGACCGGCGCGCCGAAGACGAGGTAGACGCCGACCGCCGCCGCGGCGGACCAGGGCTCGGGGATCCACGCGGAGCGGTCGCGGGCCACGAGGAAGCCGAGGACCGCCAGGCCCAGGACCGCCGGGGTGGCGGCCTCCGCGGTGGCGTTCGACGCGGTCGCCGCGCTCGCGACGACGATGACGAGCGCGAAGCCGACCGGCAGCACCAGTGGCCGGGGGAGCGCCACGCCCGTCGCGCGCGCCACCGCCAGGCCGCAGCCCGCGCAGACGAGCACGAGCAGGACGGGGAGGACCAGCCAGGCGACCAGCACGAGGAGCTCAGCCCTTCGCGGGCACGACGCGCTGCCCCGTGACGAGCTCGCGGGCGCGGGCCGGCGACGGCGCGTAGACCTCCACGAGCTCGCGGCCCCGCGGGAACGCGACGTACCAGGAGCTCGCCCGCGCCTTGTTCGAGACCGCCTTCGCGCCGCCCGGGAGCTCGACGGACCGCGCGCCGTCACGCCGGGCGGCGTCCTCCACGGTGGCGAGCGGATCGTCCTGGGGGTAGGTCCCGACCGTCACGAAGTCCGGGCGCCCGTCCCCGAGCGCCGCGCCCCGGTCGAGGTAGCGGACGTAGACCGAGCCGTCCTGGGTCCGCGTCAGCTCGTAGGTGACGCCGGGCCGGGGCCCGACCCAGTAGACGGGGCGGTCGAGCTCCTCGGCCAAAGCGCCGAGGGTCGCGGGGGTCGCGGCGACGGGCTTGGGCTTCGCGGCGGTGGTCGCGCCCGTCGCGGCGACGGGCACCGCCGGGTCGTCGTCGCCGCCGCGCAGGAGGACGAAGAGGAGCACGACGGCGGCGATCACCGCGGCACCGAGCCCGATGCGCACCCAGGCGGGGCGGCCGTCCTGCGGCGCGGCGGGGGGCTCGGCGGTGCTCACGGGGCGCAGGATACGGGCGGACCTACACTCGGGGAGCCGTGCCGGACGAGCGCTTCGCCGACCACCTGACCTTCCCCCGCGCGCGGGGCCACGAGCCGGCCGGCGCGTTCCACGGGGTCGCGGGCGGGGCGCTCTGCGGCGACCTCATCACGATCGCGCTCAGCGTGGAGGGCGGGCGGGTCGTCGACGCGGGCTTCACCGCGAGCGGCTGCGGGGCGAGCATCGCGGCCGGCAGCGCCGTGGTCGAGCTGGTCGCGGGCGCCGGCGTGCTCGACGCCGCGCGGATCGGGACGCCGGAGGTCAGCGCCGCACTCGGCGGGCTCTCGGCGGGCAAGCTCCACGCCGCCGACCTGGCGGCGGACGCCATGCACCAGGCGCTCGGGCAGGCCGCGCGCGCCCACGCGCAGCTCGATGGCGCGCCAGGACGGACGCTCGTGGCGATGAGCGGCGGGGTCGACTCCGCGGTGGCGGGGCTGCTCTGCGGGCCCGACGCGGTCGCGGTGACCCTCGAGCTCTGGCGCGACCCCGAGAACGACGGGGAGCGCTCGTGCTGCAGCGCGAGCGCCGTGCGCGTGGCGCGCCGGGTCGCGCACGACCTCGGCCTCCCGCACTTCACCCTCGACCTCCGGGCGGAGTTCCGCGCGGGCGTCGTGGACCCCTGGCTCGCCGACCACGCCGCCGGGCTCACGCCGAACCCCTGCGTGCGGTGCAACGGCCACGTGCGCCTCGACGCGATGCTCGAGTTCGCCGGGCGGCTCGGGGCGGAGGCGCTGGCGACGGGGCACTACGCGCGGACGACGCCCGACGGGCTCATCCGGCAGGCCGTCGATCCGGCGAAGGACCAGAGCTACATGCTCGCCCGCCTGGACCCGGCCACGACGCGCCGGCTGCGCTTCCCGCTCGGGGAGCTCACGAAGCCCGAGGTGCGCGAGCGCGCCGAGGCCGCGGGGATCGCCGTCGCGCAGAAGCCCGACTCGCAGGACCTCTGCTTCCTCGCGGGGACGGGCAAGGAGCGCTTCCTCGCCCGCCACGGCGCCCAGCGCGAGCGCCCGGGCGATGTCGTGGACCGCGCGGGCACGCGCCTCGGGCGCCACCGCGGCGCGCACGCCTACACCGTCGGCCAGCGCCGCGGGCTCGGCGTCGGCGGCACGGGGGAGCCCGTCTACGTCCTGGCCACGGACGTCGAGACGAACGTCGTGACGGTCGGCCCCCGCTCGGCGCTGGCGACGACGACCGTCCCGCTCCGCGACGTCGTCCTGCACCGCCCCGCGGCCTCCGTGGACGCGGTCCGCCTGCGCTCCCACGGCCGGGCGATCCCGGCGCGCGTGCGTGAAAGGTGCCAGGCACCTTTCACGCACGCCGAGCTCGAGGAGGCCGTCGCAGGGGTGGCTCCGGGGCAGCTGGCCTGCCTGCTGGAGGGCGACGTCGTGGTCGGGTTTGCCACGATCACCCGGTGACGACCGACGAGATCCGCGACACCTTCCTCTCCTTCATGGAGGAGCGGGGCCACGAGCGCCTGGCCTCCGGCTCGCTCGTGCCCGCGTCGTTCGACCCGTCCGTCCTGCTCACCACCGCCGGCATGCACCCGCTCAAGGCGTACTTCGCCGGGCAGGAGGAGCCGCCGTCGCACCGCATGACCTCGTCGCAGAAGTGCTTCCGCACGACGGACATCGAGAACGTCGGCGACACCGCGCGGCACCTCACGTTCTTCGAGATGCTCGGGAACTTCTCGCTCGGCGACTACTTCAAGGCCGGGGCGATCGAGTTCGCCTGGGAGCTCTCCCGCAAGGGCTTCGGCTTCAAGGACGAGGACATCTGGGTCACGGTCTTCGAGGGGGACGAGGAGCTCGGCCTGGGCCCGGACGAGGAGGCGATCGAGGCCTGGCTCGCCGTCGGGGTGCCGCGCGAGCGGATCGTCCCCTGCCCGGCGTCGGAGAACTTCTGGTGGTCGGGCCCGAACGGCCCGTGCGGCCCCTGCTCGGAGCTCTACCTCGACCGCGGCCTGCAGTTCGGCACCGCGGAGGACCTGCCCGGGCGGCGAGAACGAGCGCTTCCTCGAGTTCTGGAACCTCGTCTTCATGCAGCTCGACCAGCGGATGGACGGCGAGGAGCGCACGCTCACCCCGCTGCCGCAGAGGAACATCGACACGGGCATGGGCCTGAACCGCATGGCGACGATCCTCCAGGGCGTCGACACCATCTTCGAGACGGACCAGTTCGTGCCGCTCATGGAGCTCGGCCGCGAGCTCGCGACGGTTCCCGAGCCCGAGCACCGCTCCCTCGCGATCCTCGCCGACCACTCGCGCGCGATGACGTTCCTCATCGCCGACGGCGTCGTCCCCTCGAACGAGGACCGGGGCTACATCCTGCGCCGGGTCATGCGCCGCGCGATCCAGCACGGCAAGCGGCTCGGCTTCGAGGGCGCGTTCCTGCCGAAGTTCGTCGACGTGGTCATCGAGCAGATGGGCACGGGCTACCCCGAGCTGCACACGGAGCGCGAGAACGTCCTCAAGTGGGTCCGGGCCGAGGAGGAGGGCTTCGGCGCGCACGCTCGAGTCGGGCCTGAAGCTCGTCGAGGAGCACCTCGCGGCCGGCACGCTCGACGAGGCCGCGGCCTTCCAGCTCCACGACACGTACGGCTTCCCGATCGAGATGACGCTCGAGATCGCCGCGGAGCACGGCGTGACCGTCAGCGAGGCGGGCTTCGAGCTGCTCATGGGCGAGCAGCGCGAGCGCTCCGCGGGCGGCGCGAAGAGCACGAAGGGCTCCGGGACCCTCGAGCTCGTGCGCGGCATCGGCGCGCCGTCGCAGTTCACGGGCTACGAGCACCTCGTCGAGCACACGGTGGCGCACACCGCGGAGAGCGACGGGAAGCTCGTCGTCAAGCTCGACGCCTCGCCGTTCTACGCGCAGGGCGGCGGCCAGGTCGCCGACGCGGGCGAGCTCTTCCCCGAGGGCGGGCACGGCAGCGAGGGCCTGCGGGTGCTCGACGTGCTCCGCGCGGGCGAGGACCAGGCGCTCGTGGTCGACGCCGCGCCCGGGGCGCTGGAGGACGGCGCGCGCGTCGTCGCGCGGGTGGACCGCGCCGCCCGCCACGCGACGGCCTGCAACCACACGGCGACCCACCTGCTCCAGGCGGCGCTGCGGCGCGCGCTCGGGGAGCACGTGCGCCAGGCGGGCTCCTACGTCGGGCCGGACAAGCTGCGCTTCGACTTCACCCACACCTCGAAGCTCACGGAGGACCAGCGCTCGCAGCTCGAGCGCGAGGTGAACGAGTGGATCGTCGCCAACCAGCCGGTCCGCGCGATCTCCACGACCCTCGACGAGGCCAAGGCCCTCGGGGCGATGGCGCTCTTCGGCGAGAAGTACGGCGACGTCGTGCGGATGGTCGAGGTGGGGGACGGGGACTTCTCGCGCGAGCTCTGCGGCGGCACCCACGTGCGCTCGACGGCGGAGATCGGCGTCTTCAAGATCACCAGCGAGGGCTCGAGCGCCTCGAACGTGCGGCGCATCGAAGCCGTGACCGGGCCGGTCGCTCTGGAGCTGCTGCGCACGGAGGACGCGGTCCTGCGCGACGCCGCGACCGCGCTGCGGACGCAGCCCGAGGGCGTGCCCGAGGCGATCGCGAAGCTCCAGGAGGACCTCAAGAAGGCCCGGAAGGACGGCGGCGGTGGCGCGGCCGCGGCGGCCGCGGGCGAGGCGACGGTCACGCAGGTCGACGGGGCGACGGTCGTCTCCCAGGCCTTCGCGGACGTCTCACCGAAGGACCTCCCGGACGTCGCGGACCGCCTGAAGGGCGCGCACGGGGAGCACGCCGCGGTGATCGTCGGCTCGTCGTTCGAGGGGAAGGTCGGCCTCGTCGCCGCGGTCTCGCCGGCGCTCGTGGCGCGCGGCGTGAAGGCGGGCGCGGTGGTCAAGGCGGCGGCCTCCGTCGCGGGCGGCGGGGGCGGCGGGCGCGACACCCTGGCCTCGGCCGGCGGCCGCGACGTGGCCAAGCTCGACGACGCGATCGCGGCCGGCCGGGCGGCGATCGAGTCGGCGCTCGTCGGCTAGGCTCGTGCGCATCTTGGCGCTCGACTACGGCTCTGCCCGCTGCGGCTGCGCGGTCAGCGACCCGACCGGCACCCTGGCCACCCCGATCGAGCCGGTGCTCCGTCCCGGGACCCGCAAGGGCTTCAACCGCGTGCTCGGCCTCGTGCGCGAGCGCGGCGTCAAGCGGGTCGTGGTCGGCCTGCCCGTCGGCCTCTCGGGGCGCGAGACCGCGCAGACCCAGGAGTGCCGCGACTTCGCCACGCGCCTCGAGGAGGGGCTCGGCGGCCGGGTGCCCGTCGCGCTCTACGACGAGCGCTTCACGACCGCGATCGCCGCGCGCTCGGGCTCCTCGGACACCTCGGAGGACTCCCGCGCGGCCGCCGTGCTGCTCGAGGACTACCTCGCCCGCCACGGCCACGAGGTCGGCGGATGAGCCCGCTCTTCGGCGGGAGCCGCGACGGCGAGGGGGAGGAGTCGCGCCACCGCTCCGTGGACGAGCGTGAGCGCGCGCGGGCCGACCGCGAGGCCCGCCGCGCCGCCCGCGAGGGCCGCGAGCCGCGCCCGCTCCCGCCGCTTCCCGGCCGCACCGCACCCGCCACGGCGGCGGGCGCGACGCCCGAGCCGCAGCTGCTCCCCGAGCCTCCCGCCCCCCCGGAGGAGCTGAACGTCGGTTCACCGCCACCCCCTGGCGCTGAACCGACGTTCAGCGTTCCGCCGGCGCCGGAGCCCGCCCATGAGCCCGAGCCCGCCTACGAGCCGGAGCCCGCCCACGAGCCCGAGCCCGCCTACGAGCCGGAGCCCGCCTACGAGCCGGAGCCCGCCTACGAGCCGGAGCCCGCCTACGAGCCCGAGCCCGCCTACGAGCCCGCGCCCCTCCCGCCCACGGAGGCCTTCGTCCTCCCCCCGCAGCCCTACGGCGCGCCCGCAGACGAGCTCACGGACGACCAGCCCGCCGTCGTCGTCCAGGGCCGCCCCGACGCGCCCGCGGGCGTCAAGCGCGTCAAGGGCTCGGCCATGGCGAGCGCCGCCGGTGCCGCAGGGCCCGCCGCGCTTCGGCGCCCCGCCCCGCGGGCGCCCGAAGCGCCGCCGCGGCATCCGCCGGGTGCTCCCGCTCGCGGTGCTCGCGCTCGTCGCCCTCGTGCGGCTTCTTCCTCTTCCGCCTCTACGAGCCCGGCAAGGGCGAGGGGGACGGTCGGGTCGCGGTCACGATCCCGGCCGGCTCCAGCGCGGAGCAGATCGGCGACCTGCTGGCCGACGCAGGGCGTCGTCTCCTCGAGCTTCTTCTTCGGCCTGCGCGCGCGCCTCGACGGCGGCAACCTGCGCTCGGGCAAGGTCACGCTGCGCGAGGGCATGAGCTACGCCGCCGCCCTCACGGAGCTCGAGAAGGCCCCGCCGCCCGCGCCGAAGACCACGAGGGTCGTCCTGCCCGAGGGCCCCTCGAGCCGCGAGCTCGCGGCGACGGTCGAGGGCGCCGGCCTGCGCGGCTCCTACACGGCGGCCGCGAAGCGCTCGGACGTCCTCGACCCCCGGGACTACGGCGCGCCGAAGGCCGCGACGCTCGAGGGCTTCCTCTTCCCCGCGACCTACGAGGTCAAGCCGGGCTCGACCGCGCGCGGCCTGGTCACCCAGCAGCTGCGGACCTTCAAGCGGCAGTTCGCGACGGTGGACCTCGCCTACGCCCGCCGGAAGGAGCTCTCGAAGTTCGACGTCCTGACCATCGCGTCGATGATCGAGCGCGAGGCGCAGGTGCCGAAGGACCGGGCGCTCATCTCCGCCGTCATCTACAACCGCCTGAAGCGCGACATGCCGCTGCAGATCGACGCGACGACGCGGTACGGCGTACGGAACTTCTCCTCGCCGCTGAAGCAGTCCGAGCTCGACAGCGCGACGCCGTACGACACGCGCTACCGCCAGGGCCTCCCGATCGGGCCGATCGGCAACCCCGGCCTGGCCTCGATCAAGGCCGCGGCCAAGCCGGCCAAGAGCGACGTCCTCTACTACGTCGTCAAGCCCTGCGGCAACGGCGCGCACTCCTTCACCGCGAGCGACACGGAGTTCGCGCGCTTCGTCGCGGCCTACAACGCCAAGCGCGAGGAGCTGGGCGGCAAGGACCCCGCGCAGTGCTGACGTAGTGCCCCGCCTCGGCGTCCTCGGCTGGCCCGTCGCCCACAGCCGCTCCCCGCGCATGCACCGCGCCGCGCTGGCGCACCTCGGGCTGGCGGACTGGACCTACCAGCTGCTCCCCGCGCCCCCCGAGCTCCTCGCGGACATCGTCGAAGGGCTGCCGGGCGCCGGCTTCCGGGGGGCGAACGTCACGATCCCGCACAAGGAGGCGGCGCTCGCGCTCGCGACGGACCCGACGCCCCGTGCGCGGGCCATCGGCGCCGCGAACACGCTGACCTTCGCGCCCGACGGCGCCGTCCTGGCCGACAACACGGACGCGCCGGGCCTCCTGGCCGCGCTCGGGCGCGACGTCGCGGGCGCACGCGCCCTGGTGCTCGGCGCGGGCGGCAGCGCGCGGGCCGCGGTCCACGCGCTGCACGAGGCGGGCGCGGAGGTGGAGGTCTGGAACCGCAGCCCGGAGCGGGCGCGCGCGCTCGTCGCCGAGCTCGGCGGGTCCGCGGTGGAGGCCGCGCGGCCGGCCGACCTGCTCGTGAACTGCACCGCCGCCGGCCTCGACGACCAGGGCGCCACGTTCAAGCACCTCCCGCTGGGAGCCGATGACCTCGGAAGCTTCCCCATCGTGGTCGACCTCGTCTACACCAGCACCGGAGACACCGCGCTCGTCCGCGCCGCCAAGGAGCGCGGGAGCACGACCGTCGACGGGCTGGAGGTCCTGGTCCACCAGGGTGCCCTGAGCCTCGAGAGCTGGACGGGTCTCCGCGCCCCCGTCGACGTCATGCGCGACGCGGCGCGGGAGCCCCGCAGCACCCCACCACCCCCCTGACATGGCCGACATCCCGACCCTCCCGCCCTCGGGCCTCGCGCTGGAGGACCCCGCCGACAGCGGGGTCACGCGCCCCCGCCACCGCGGCGGCTCCCGGTCGCTGACGGACGTCCTGGTCGACCTCGGGCTCGTCGAGCGCCAGCGGGTGGAGCTGGCGATCGAGGCCGCGCACGTCAACGACACGACGCCGGAGGCGGTCCTGCTGGAGAGCGGGCTGCTCACCCCGACGGCGCTCTCACGGGCGACCGCGGAGCGCTTCGGCCTCGACCACCTCGACCTCTCGGTCTTCCACGTCGACATGGGCGCCGCGAACCTCATCACCTCGGGTGCGGCCCGCCGCTACGAGGCCGTGCCCGTCGGCTACGTCGGCGAGCGGGGGCTCCTGGTGGCGATGGCCGACCCGGCGAACGTCCTGGCCGTCGACGACATCGCGCTGATGACGGGCTACGAGGTCCGCCCGGCGGTCGCCTCGCGCGAGGACATCAGCGGCCTGATCTCCCGCCTGACGCGCCTGGACGACGTCGTCGCCAGCGCCTCGATCGAGTCCGCGGAGCTCGAGGGGCCGACGGAGGTCGTCGACCTGCGCGACTCGGCCGAAGAGGCGCCGGTCATCAAGCTCGTCAACCAGATCATCGCCCAGGCGGTGGAGCAGGGCGCCTCGGACATCCACCTGGCGCCCGACGGCACGCAGCTGCGCGTGCGCTTCCGGGTCGACGGCGTGCTCGCGGAGACCGCCACGGTCCCGCGGCGCATGGTCAACGGCGTGATCTCCCGCGTGAAGATCATGTCCGACCTGGACATCGCCGAGAAGCGGATCCCGCAGGACGGCCGTGTCGGCCTGACGATCGACGACCGCCACATCGACCTGCGCGTCGTCACGCTGCCCTCCGTCCACGGCGAGGGCGCGGTCATGCGCATCCTGGACAAGTCCGCGGTGGTCATGGAGCTCGAGAAGCTCGGCTACCTCGAGGCGGAGCGCAACCGCTTCCGCCGCGCGTTCAAGCAGGCCTACGGCGCGGTGCTCGTCACGGGGCCGACCGGCTCGGGCAAGTCCACGTCGCTCTACGCGGCGCTCGGCGAGCTCAACACGCCGGACAAGAACATCATCACGATCGAGGACCCGGTCGAGTACCAGCTCGAAGGCATCACCCAGGTGCAGGTCAACCCCCGGGCGAACCTGACCTTCGCGACCGGCCTGCGCTCCATGATGCGCGCGGACCCGGACATCATCATGGTCGGCGAGATCCGCGACAAGGAGGCCGCGCAGATCGCCATCGAGGCCGCGCTGACCGGCCACCTCGTGCTCTCCACCCTGCACACGAACGACGCGCCGACGGCCATCACCCGCCTGACGGAGATGGGCATCGAGCCCTTCCTGGTGGCCAGCGCGATCGACTGCGTCGTCGCCCAGCGCCTCGCCCGCACGCTCTGCGCGAACTGCAAGCGCCCGTGGACGATCCCGGCGGCCGTCCTGCGGGAGAACGGCTTCAGCGTCGACGGGGACGTCGAGGCCTTCGAGCCCGTGGGCTGCCAGCGCTGCGGCGGCTCGGGCTACAAGGGCCGCATCGGGATCTACGAGGTCATGACCGTCACGGAGGAGATCCGCAAGCTGACGATCCGCCGGGCCTCGGCCGACGAGATCGTCGACGTCGCCGTGCGGGCCGGCATGCGGCGCCTGCGCGACGACGGCCTCGAGAAGATCCGCCTGGGCCGCACGTCGCTGACGGAGATCGCCCGCATCACCGGCACGGGCGACGCGGCGTCCTACTAGCGCGCGCGGACCGCGCCCGCGACGGCGATCGTCAGCCCCAGCAGGACCGAGGCGGCGAGCACGACGCTGCCCTGCACGCCGAGGATCGCCAGCACGACGGCGAGCTTGAGGGCGGCGACGACGCCCACCACGGGGCCTGCGGCTGAGCTCACGCCACCGGGTACGGGCGGGGGCGCGGCGCGGACCGTCCGGTGGTGGCCAGGACCGGGGCCGCCGCCTCAAGGCCCCCTGGCAGCCGGTCGATGGACGGGGCATGCGGCTCGACTTCGCTGACCTCCTGATGGACGTGCTGCAGCGGCGCGCCTCGGACCTCCACGTCACCGCGGGCCAGCACCCGATGATCCGCGTCCGGGGGCGCCTGGTCCCCATGGACGACTACCCGCGGCTCATGCCGACGGACACGCGCGAGATCGTCTACTCCATCCTGACGAACGACCAGCGCCAGCGGCTCGAGACCGACAACCAGCTCGACTTCGCCTACTCCGTCCCGGGTCACGCGCGCTTCCGCGTCAACGCGTACTTCCAGCGCTCCTCGCTGAGCGCGGCGTTCCGCCTCATCCCCTCGACGATCGTCCCGATCGACGACCTCGGTCTCCCGCCCATCACGCACGACCTCTGCCAGAAGCCCCGCGGCCTGGTCCTGGTCACGGGGCCCACGGGCTCGGGGAAGAGCACCTCGCTGGCCTCGATGATCAACGAGATCAACGAGACCCGCGAGGAGCACATCCTCACGATCGAGGACCCGATCGAGTTCCTGCACAGCCACAAGAAGTGCATGGTCAACCAGCGGGAGCTCGGCTCGGACGCGACGACCTTCGCCCTCGCGCTGAAGGCCGCGCTGCGCCAGGACCCGGACGTCATCCTCGTCGGCGAGATGCGCGACCTCGAGACGATCTCGACGGCGCTGACGGCAGCCGAGACCGGCCACCTCGTCTTCGGGACGCTCCACACCCAGAGCGCGCCCTCGACCGTCGACCGCATCATCGACGTCTTCCCGGCCTACCAGCAGGCCCAGATCCGCGTGCAGCTCTCCATCGCGCTGCAGGGCGTCATCACGCAGACGCTCATCCCGACGGCGGACGGCGCCGGCCGGACCGTCGCCTGCGAGACGATGATCCCGACCCCCGCGGTGCGCAACCTCATCCGGGAGGGCAAGACGCACCAGATCCTCTCCGCGATGCAGACGGGCTCCGCGTCCGGCATGCAGACGATGGACGCGGCGCTGGCCTCGCTCGTGCGCGGGGGGCAGATCACCCAGCGCGTCGCGGAGGCCACGCTCGTCGACGCCCGACGAGCTGCGCCGCCTCATGGGCCTCGGCGGGTTCGGGATGGCCGCGTGAGCACCTTCGTCTTCAAGGCGATGGACTTCACCGGGGCGCAGGCCTCGGGGGAGGTCGAGGCCGAGAGCAAGCAGGTGGTCGCCGACCAGCTCAAGTCGCGCAACCTCATCGTCCTGGACATCGCGGACAAGCACAGCTCCCGCGAGATCAACCTCTCGTTCTTCGAGCGGGTCAAGCCGGCCGAGCTGACCGTCATGACCCGGCAGATGTCGACGATGGTCTCCTCGGGGATGACCATCCTCCGCGCGCTCTACGTCCTGGAGGCGCAGACGGAGAGCAAGCCGCTGCGCGAGACGCTCGTGAAGGTCCGCAAGGACGTCGAAGCGGGGCTCCCGCTCTCCGACGCGCTCGAGCGGCACCCGAAGCTCTTCGACCCGCTGTTCGTCGCCATGACCCGCGCGGGGGAGACGGGCGGGGTCCTGGACGCGGCGCTGCTGCGCGTCGCCGACCAGCTCGAGAAGGCCGACTCCCTGCGCCGCCAGGTCAAGAGCGCCATGACCTACCCGCTCGTGGTCATGGGCTTCGCCTTCACGGTGCTCATCGCGCTCGTCGCCTTCATCGTCCCGATCTTCGTCGCGGTCTTCGCCGACCTGGGCGGCGAGCTGCCGCCCATCACGAGGTTCACCGTGATGCTCAGCCACCTCGTCACGGGCTACTGGTGGGCGGGCATCGCGCTGGTCGTCGGCGGCACGACGGGCTTCCGCCGCTACAAGCGGACGCCTCGCGGCCGCGCGCAGTGGGACACCTTCCGCCTGCGGATCCCGTTCAAGATCGGCGACATCGTCCAGAAGATCGCGCTCGCGCGCTGGTCGCGCACCCTCAGCGCGCTGACCTCCGCGGGCGTCCCGATCCTCCAGGCGCTCGAGATCACGGGCAAGACCGCGGGCAACCACGTCGTCGAGAAGGCGATGGCGGACGTCATCGCCAACGTGAAGGCCGGCGGCACCATCGCCGCGCCGCTCAAGGACGCCCCGGTCTTCCCCGGCATGGTCTGCTCCATGATCGGCGTCGGCGAGGAGACGGGCGCGCTCGACTCCATGCTCGCGAAGATCGCGGACTTCTACGAGGACCAGGTCGAGGCGGCGGTCAAGCAGCTCACCTCCATCCTGGAGCCGCTGATGATCATCCTCGTCGGCTCGATCGTCGGCTTCATCGTCATCTCCATGTACATGCCGCTCTTCAAGGTCTACGACCAGATCAAGTAGGGCGACGCGGCGTCGGCGCCCGTCGGACCACGACCCGCTGCTGCATCGTCACCGGATGCAGGGAGCAGAAGAGCCGGTAGGTGCCCGGGTGGTCCAGGCGCACGGACCAGCGGCCGTGCAGGATCACGGGCGAGGCGAAGCCGCGCGGGCCGTCGGCGACCGTCACGTCGTGGCGGACGGGGTCGGCGAAGCGCCAGCTCACCTTGGCGCCGGCAGGGACTGACAGGTTGCCCGGGCCGAGCTTGAAGTCCTTCACCGTGAGGTCGACGTCACCCGAGCGCCGTTCGAGCGTGCCGGGCGGCGCGGAGATGCGACGGGCGCGCCCGTCGGCGTCGAGGCCGGTGAGCGGGACCTCGACGGCGGGCGGGGTCGTGCGCCCGGGCAGCGCCGGGGCGATCGTGCGCTCGTCCGTGGGTAGCGGCGGGCACGCGCCCGGGGCCGGCGCAGGGTCCCGGGCCACGTAGAGGTGCATGATCCCCATGACCCGCGTGTGCGGCGCCGCGCCGTCGTACCGGGCCTGCAGGCGCAGGGGCGTTCCTGCGCGCACGGGGATCCCCTCCTGCGACAGGGTCCGGCTCATCTGGATGGGACCGGGCTCGTGGAGCACGGGTAGCACGTGGTAGACGGGATCCGACGGCACGCCGTAGCGCGGGACCGAGCGGACCAGGAGGCGGTCGCCGCACGCGGGCTCGGAGAGGTCGATGCCGAGCGCGCCACCGTGGACGTGGGCGCCCGACGCCACGATCCGCCCGTCGAAGGGCATGCGCAGGGTGCTCGTGCGGACGTACGGCGTTCCCGCGGGCTGACCGCCCGGCACGTCGAACATCGGGTCGAAGGAGCACTTGACCACGCCCGCCCACATCGGGGTGACCGGCTTGAGGGCCGGATCGGTGTCGATCGTGACGCGATAGCGGATCGCCGCGGCGTCCGGGCGCGCCTGGTGGTTCATGAGCATCCACCCGATGCGCCAGGTGTCCATCGCGCTGACGGGGTAGCCGTAGCCCTCGGGCAGCGAGAGCGCCTGGTGCTCCTCACCGGTGCCGAAGAAGCGCTCCCCGTCGCCGGGGCAGTAGCCGGCGGGGTCGCGCCGGGGCGCACGGAACGTCCCGTCGTCCATGAAGACGACGTGGTGGAGCATCACGGACTGCATCGGGACCATGCGGCCGTGCGCGTCCACGAGGCTCGCGTGCATCTCGACGATCGATCCGTCGATCGCCGGGGCCGGCACGCGGGTCGTCGCGGAGCGGACCTCGTAGGGCGCGACGGTGTACGCCGGGCTCTGGAGGGTCAGGGTCACCCGACGCGCCTGGGCGCCGGCGGGAACCGCCAGGGCGAGGAGGAGGACGAGGGGGACGAGGAGGCGGCGCACGGAGCGATGCAGTCCCCAGGCCCGTCTCGCTGCACCGCCATGTGGCGCGTCCGGCGGCGTGGGGGCGCACCTTGGCGCGGCGCCCGCCTGGCCGCTCGGCCGCGCGGGCGGACGTCCCGGGGCCCGGGCGTCAGGCGGCCGGGCCGTGCCGGGTGATCGAGAGGGTCGGGACCCCGTCGAGCGGCACGGTGGGCGTCAGCCCCTGCAGGCGCTGGTGGAACGCCCGCGCGACGCGCTCGGCGTGGCGCTTGGCCTCCTCCGCGGTCGGGCCGGCGAAGAGCTCGTCGACCGTCGCGCGCCAGAGGACGAGCCAGCGCTCGAAGTGCCCCGAACGCAGCTCCACGAGGCGGTTGAGGCTCGCGTGCACGGCGAACGCACCCCCGCCGTAGCTCTGCGCCCCGAGCAGGATCGTCTCCCAGAAGGAGGTGATGACCGGGACGTGCGCCTCGAGGTCGAGGCCGGCGACGTCCGTGAAGATGAAGCCGATCTGCGGGTCGGTGAGGGCCCGCCCGTAGAAGGCGCGGACGAGCCGCTCGACGTCCTCCCGCGCCTCGATGTCGTGCTGCGCGGCCACGCCCACAGGGTGACACGGCCGCGCGCGGCGCCTCAGCCCAGGTAGCCCTCGATCTGGTCCGCGGGGCGGAGCTCGGCCTCGTCGGGATCCTGGCCCGCGTTGCGCTTGGCCTGGCGCTGGCGCTTGAGGTCCTCGAGCTGGTGCAGCCGCAGGCGGATCTGCTCGAGGCGCTCCGCGTCCCGGGCCACGACGTCCTGGCGGCCCGCGTCGCCGGCCCGGCCCTCCTCCGCGCGCACCGTGCGCTCCTCGGCCTCGAGGGCCTCGATCTCGTCCGCGATCTGCTGGTCGTCCATCGCTCGAACCTAGCCGGTCGCGCGTGCGATCCGGTGGACCCGGGGCCGCGTGGGTAGAAGTGCCCCATGCCCGCACCCGGACGCACCACCTGGCTCATCGCCGACGGCTTCATCCCCGACCGCTCGACCGGGCCGGAGCCCGAGATGCTCTCGCACGAGACCGCGAGCATCCTGAACGCGGGGGACGAGGACGCCCACCTCGAGATCACCGTCTTCTTCTCCGACCGCGAGCCCGCCGGGCCCTACCCGGTCACCGTCGGCGCGCGCCGCACGGAGCACGTCCGCTTCAACGACCTCGAGGAGCCCGAGCCCGTCCCGCTGGCCACGGACTACGCGGCGATGATCACCAGCGACGTCCCCGTCGTCGTCTGGCACACGCGCCTGGACACCCGCCAGGAGGCGAACTCCCTGGCGATCACGAACGCCTGGCCGGCGGACTGATCTCGCACCCCCGGCGTCGGCGCCGGTCCCGGCGGGGCGACGCGAGAGGGCCGATGCGGGGCTCCGAGACCCGGAACGGCCCCCTCGCGCGCGGCGGGCCGACGCGGAGCTCCGCGATGGGGCCGATGCGGGGACTGGGAACCCGGATCGGCCCTCTCGCGTTCCTCCGCGATGCCAGCGGCGCTCGAGGTGTGCGCGGACGCGGGCCGGCTGCACGTGCAGCGGTTGCCGAAGCGCCGGAGGGTGCTAGCCCTTGCGCTTCGGCGCGACCAAGCGCGTAGGAGTCCTCGATCAGCCCGGCGACGAGGCCGTCCTCCGCGTCCGCGCCGAGGGTGATCGTGAGCCAGTGCTTCTTGTTCAGGTGGTAGCCCGGGACGATCGCGTCGTAGTCCGCGCGCAGCTGGGCGGCGAGCTCCGGCTCGCACTTCAGCGAGACCTCCAGCGGGGCCTCGTCGAGCGCCGACAGCGCGAAGATCTTCCCGCCCACCTTGAAGACCGAGACCCCCTCGGAGAAGGGGAACTCCTCGACCGCCCCGACGAGGCCGAGGCACAGCGCGCGGAGCTCCGCGCCCCCCATCAGGCCGGGACGCCCACCGCGCCGGCCACGGCGGCGGCGAAGGCGTCGACCTCCTCGGGGGTGGTGTCCCAGGAGCACATCCAGCGGACCTCGCCCGTCGCCTCGTCCCAGACGTAGAAGGGCCACTCCTCCTGGAGCTTCGCGGTCACCGCGGGATCGAGGAGCGCGAAGACGACGTTGGCCTGGTTGCGCTGCGTGAGGGTGCACGCCGGGGACGGCGGCCACGGCCTCGGCCAGCCGCGCGCCCATGGCGTTCGCGTGCTGGGCGCTCGCGCAGCCAGAGGTCGCCCTCGAGCAGGGCGACGAACTGCGCCGCGAGGAAGCGGCCCTTGGAGGCGAGCTGCATGGACTGCTTGCGGATCCACTGGAAGCCGTCGGCGAGCTCGGGCGCGAGCAGCACGACGGCCTCCCCGCTGACCATGCCGTTCTTCGTGCCGCCGAAGGAGACGGCGTCGACGCCGACGTCCGTGGTGAACGCGCGCAGCGGGAGGTCGAGCGCCGCCGCGGCGTTGGCCAGCCGCGCGCCGTCGACGTGGAGGTACATGCCGTTCCCGTGGGCGAACTCGGCGAGCGCGCGGATCTCCTCCGCGGTGTAGAGCGTCCCGAGCTCCGTGCTCTGCGTGATGGAGATGACCCGCGCCTGGACGGCGTGCTCGTCGCCGACCCGCGTGACCTTCGAGGCGACGAGCTCGGGGGTGAGCTTCCCGTCCGGGGTCGGGAGGTCGAGGAGCTTGCCGCCCACGAGGTACTCCGGCGCGCCGCCCTCGTCGACGTTGATGTGCGCGCTCTCCGCGCAGACGACCGCGTGCCAGGGCCGGCACATCGCCCGCAGGATCGTGACGTTGGCGCCCGTCCCGTTCCACACGAGGTAGGAGTGCGCGTGCTCCCCGAAGTGGCTCCGGAGGAGCTCCTGCGCCCGCGCGGTCCACGGGTCGGCCCCGTAGGCGACCGCGTGCGCGTCGTTCGCGGCGACCATGGCCGCGAGGACCTCGGGGTGGGCGCCGGAGTAGTTGTCGGAGGCGAAGCCCTTCATGCGACCCAGCCTACGACCGCGTCAGTGCGCGCCGGCGAGCACGACGCGCTGGCCGCTCATGCTGCGCGCGTGGTCCGAGCAGAGGAACACGAGCGTCGCCGCGACGTCCTCCACGCCCTGGAACGTCTTGAACGCCTTTCCGGGCTCCGCCGCGCGCTGCTCGGGCGTGACGAGGGCGTTGATGACGACGACGTTCGCGGTCGCGCCCGTGCCCTTGAGGTCGTCCGCGAGCGCGAGCGTCCAGGTCTCCGCCGCGGCCTTGGCCGCCGCGTAGGCCGCGTTCTTGCCGCCCGGCTTCTGGGCCTGCAGCGAGGAGACGAGCAGGAAGCGCCCCGAGGCGCCCGCGTCGGCGAGGTGCTGCCGGAACGCCGCGGGTCGTGTGCTGGGTCGTGCGGACCGCGAGATCGTGCATGACCGTCCAGTCCTCGTCGGGCGCCTCGGCCAGCGGCGTGCCGCCCTTCCAGCCGCCCACGAGGTGCAGCAGGCCGTCGACGCGCCCGAAGCGGCGGTGGACGTTCTCCGCCCAGCGCACGGACTCCGCGGGGTCGAGGAGGTCCACGGCGTCCGCGCGGACGCGCGCGCTCGGGAGCTCGGCGAGCAGCGGCTCGAGCGCCTCCTGCCGCGCGTCGGCGATCGCGATGTCCGCCTCCGCGCGCAGCAGCGCCCGGGCGACGTGCGGGCCGAGCGCCCCGCCCGCGCCCGAGATCGCGTACACGCGACCCTTGAGGCTCATGCGATCGCCGGCTCGCGGCGCTCGATGACCGGGGCCATCTTCGTGCGCAGCGACGAGTAGAAGATCGACAGGGGGAACTCGTCCGGGAGCACCTCGTCGATGAACGGCCGCGGGTCCTCCGCGTCGGGGAACGCCCGGACCTCGCGGGCCCAGCGCGAGCCGGCCGCGGGCGCGACGTAGCTCGCGACGAGGTCGTGCGCGGCGCCCCAGTGGGCGACCTTCGTGCGGTCGATGCCCGCCTTGTAGAGCTCCTCGACGAGGCCGCGCAGCTCGATGACCCCGTCCGCGACGGCGTTCCAGTCGATCGTCAGGCGGTTGTCCGTCCAGTGCACGCGGCCCGTGCGGTGCAGGTAGGCGAAGAGCAGCTGGCCGCCGAGGCCGTCGTAGTTGCGCACCCGCTCGCCCGTCACCGGGAAGCGGAAGAGGCGGTCGAAGAGGATCGCGTACTGCGCGTGGCGGGCCACGGGGCCGAAGCCCTCGCGCTCGAGGCGCGCGGCCTCGGAGAACGCGGTGAGGTCGCAGCGGAGCTCCTCGAGCGAGTACATCCAGTAGGGCGCGCGCTGGCGGATCATGAACGGGTCGAACGGCAGGTCGCCGTGGGAGTGCGTGCGGTCGTGCACGAGGTCCCACAGCTCGTAGGCGTCGCGGGAGAGCTGCTCGCTGACCAGGAGCGCGGCGGCGTCGGGCGGGAGGTTCACCCGCAGGGTCTCGGCGGCGGCGGAGACCGTGCGGCGGAAGCGCTCGGCCTCCCGGTCGCAGAAGATCCCGCCGAAGTGGTTCGCCGGGGCGCCGGCGACGCTGACGGTCTCCGGGAAGAGCACCGCGCACTCCGAGTCGTAGCCCAGCGGTGTGGTCCACGAGCGTGACCGGGACGAACTTCGCGTTGTCGTACGGGCTCGCCTCGAGCTCCGCGAGCCACTGCGGCCACGGGACGCGCACGATGAGCGCCTCGAAGACCTTGTCCCGCGAGCCGTTCTGCTTGTACATGGGGAAGAGCACGAGGTGCTCGATGCCGTCCGTGCGGTCGCGGTCGGGCCGGAACGCGTCGAGCGCGCGGGTGAAGTCGGGCTTGGCGAAGCCGCCGTCGGCCCAGGCGCGCAGGTCGGCGACGACGGCCTCGAGGTACTCCGCCTGGTGGGCGAAGTGCGGCGCGAGGCCCGTGACCGCCGCGGCCATGGCCTCGACGTGCGCGGAGATCTCGGCGGCGGGGTGCGCGTCGAGGTCCACGGCGCCGTCGGGCTGCTGCTTGAGGCGCAGCGCGTCGGTCTCGGCCTTCAGCGTCGCCCAGTGCGGGTCGGCCAGCGCGGCGCTCGGGGACTCCTGCAGCTCGGCGGCGAACGCGTGCTGCGCGGCCCAGAAGACGAGGTTCTGCCAGAGGTCCGCGTGGCCGAAGTCGCCGAGGCAGTCGTCCGAGAAGAGGTCGGAGTCCGCCGCGACGACGACCCGGCCCGCGCCGGCCTGCGTGACCGCGAGCAGCGGGGCGCCGGGCGTCGTGGCGGTGCGGGAGCTCCTCGCGAGGACACGGGCGTCCGGGCCCGGCTCGAGCCGCCCCGCGCGGTAGAAGCAGACCTGCTCGACGCGGGCGAGGAGGTCGACCCCCGAGCGCTCCGCGGGCAGGTCCGCGAGGACCCAGTGCGGGGAGGAGTGGTGCTGCTCGTAGTCCGCGACGGTGTCGTTCGCGATGCCGATGCCGAAGCGGCGGGCGAGCTCGTCGAGGTTGTTCCCGTACTTGGGCTGCTCGGACTCCCCGAGGAGCACGAGGCCGCCGCCCGCGCGGACCCACGCCTCGACGGCGTCGAGCTCGGCGGGGGAGAGGCGCGGCGCGCCGCCGCCCGGGACGACGCGCTCCCACTCGGGCTCGGAGGGGTGCGCGAGGACGAGGACGTCGACCCCCGCGAGCGCCGCGGCGTCCAGCGGGCCGTCCGTGTGCGGCGCCACGGCGAAGTCCTCGCGGCGCAGGAGGTCCGCGGCGTCGGCGTAGGAGACGTCGCCGGGGCGGGCGGGCTGCATGGCGCGGGCGACGTCGCGGCGGATGGTCCACGCCTGCGAGTGGGACTCGTCGAAGGCGACCCGGACGGGCTGGGGGGCGGGCATGGGGAGAAGCGTAACTGCCGCTCCGGCGGCTGCCGATGCCGATCCGCGTCGACTTCGTGCAAGATTGCAACGCATGGACCCCGTCGACCGTCAGATCCTGTCGCTCCTCGTCGAGGACGGTCGCCGCACCTACGACGAGGTGGCGGGGAAGGTCTCGCTCAGTGCCCCGTCCGTGAAGCGGCGCATCGACCGGCTGCTCGCGCGCGGCGCGCTCCGCGGCTTCACCGCGATCGTCGACCCCGTCGCGCTCGGATGGGGGACCGAGGCCCTCGTGGAGCTCTTCTACGCCCCGGGCACGACCCTCGATCGCGTCGGCGCGTCGCTGCGCTCCCACCCCGAGGTCGTCGAGGCCTGGAGCGTCACGGGCGAGGCGGACTGCATCGCGCGGGTGCGGACCGTCGACAACGCGGACCTCGAGCGGCTGATCATGGACTTCCAGCGCGACGGCTCCGTCGTGCGCACGCGCTCCCAGATCGTCATGTCGCAGCTCGTGACGCGGCCCGTGGCGGCCGCGGGTGGCGATCGGTGACCGTCAGGGATCCCATGCGGATCCGTGGGGGTCACCCATCCCGCGCCGGGGAGCTCGCGGCCGTGTTCGCGGGCGGCGCCGCGGGCGCGCTGGCGCGCACCGCCCTCGCGGACGGCTGGGCACCCGGGACGCTCCCGTGGGCCACGCTCGTCGCGAACGTCGCCGGCTGCCTCCTCCTCGGCGCCGCCCTCGTCCGCACGGCGCCCGGAACGCGGGCGCGTGGCCTGCTCGCCCCGGGCCTCTGCGGCGGGCTGACGACGTTCTCCACGCTCCAGGTCGAGCTCGTCGAGCTCTTCCGCGACGGCGACACCGCGCTCGCGCTCGCCTACGCCGCGCTCTCCCTCGGCCTCGGCGTCACCGCGATCGGCCTCGGCCGCAGGCTCGCGGCGTGAGCGCGCTGACCTGGCTCGGCGTGGCGCTCCTCGGCGGGTGCGGCGCCGTGACCCGCGTCGTCCTCACGGAGCGGGCCCGCGACGCGGTCCGCGGCACGCTCGGGGTGAACCTCCTCGGCGCGCTCGCCCTCGGCCTCCTCGCCGGCGCGGGCGTCCGGGGCGACGTGCTGCTCCTGGCCGGCGGCGGCTTCCTGGGCGCGCTGACGACCTTCTCCACCTGGATGGCCCAGGCCGTCGAGCGGCGCTCCACGCGCCTCCTGCTCGGCCCGCTCGCGCTCGGCCTGGGCGCCGCGGCGGTCGGCCGGATGATCGGGACGCTCCTGTGATGGGCAGGGCCTGGGGAGAACGTCGACCCACCGAGAGGATCCGCATGACCACCCAGCTCAAGGGCGTCGCCACCGTCTGGCTCCCCGTCACCGACATGCAGCGTGCCGTCGGCTTCTACGCCGACACGCTCGGCCTCGAGGTCAAGCAGCAGGAGGACGAGTGGGCCGAGCTCACCGCGAACGAGCTGACCATCGGGCTCAACGCCCGCGAGGACCCGGCCGGCGACGGCGGCGCGGTCGTCGTCTTCTCCCCCGACACGGAGCTCGAGCAGGCCGTCGAGGACCTCGGGGCCAAGGGCGTCGAGTTCACGGGGGGCATCTCGGAGCACCCCTGGGGCCGCATCGCCGCCTTCCGCGACCCGGACGGCAACGCGCTCCAGCTCTTCGCGCCGCCGAAGTAGCCGTCAGGCCTCGTCGCGCGCGAGGACCTCGATCTTGCGATCGGGGCCCATCGCGAGCGCGAGGTCCCCGCCGAGGAGCGCGAGGAGCTCGTCGCCGATGAGCTCGCGCCGCCAGCCCTGCAGCGTGCGGACCTCGGGCAGCTCCGTCCCGTCGCGCACCGCGAGGACGATGCGCTGCAGGTCCGCGCGGGCGGCCATGAGCTCGTAGGCGAGGTCGTTCTCGAGCGCCCGGGTGCGCACGAGCGCCTCCGCCAGGGCGATCAGCGGCGCGTCCTCCGGCGCGGGCTGCGCCGGGCGCTCGTAGCCGCTGGGGATCGGGGGCTGCTCACGGCCACGCTCGACGGCCGCGATGATCTCCGCGCCGCGACGCCGCAGCGTCCCCTCGTGCAACCCGCGGATCTGCGTGAGGCGCTCCGCGGACTTCGGGCGCCGCTTGGCGATCTCGACGAGCGTCGCGTCCTGCAGGACGCTGGAGACCGGCCGGTCGGCCTGCCGCGCGGCCTCCTCGCGCCAGACGACGAGCTCCCGCGCGACGGCACGCACCGCGGGCTCGAGCCCTCCGACCCGCGGGAGCTTCTCGAAGAGCACGTCGGGGTCGCGGTCGTCGCGGATGTCCTCGAGGAACCTGCACTCCTCGGCCGCCCACTGCAGGCGACCCATGGCGTCGAGGCGCTCCTGGAGCTTCGTGGAGAGCTGGAGGATGTGCAGCACGTCCTCCCGCGCGTACTCGACCTGCTCGGGGCTCAGGGGCCGCGCGTCCCACTTCGTGAAGCTCGCGGACTTCCGCAGCCGCACGCCGAGGATCTCGTTCAGCAGCGGCTCGTAGCCGAGCTGCGCGCGCAGGCCGGCGAAGCCCGCGGCGACCTGCGTGTCGAAGATCCTCACGAGCTCCGTCTGCCAGACCCGGCGCAGCAGCGCGACGTCCTGGCGGCCCGCGTGCAGGACGATCTCGACCTCCGGGTCGGCGAGGACCTCCGCGAGCGGCTCGTGGTCGAAGCCGTCGCCCACGAGCGGGTCGAGGACCGTGACCTCGGACTCCCCGGCGTCGTCGAGGACGACGACCTGCACGAGGCAGAGCAGGGGCCGGTAGCGGCCCTCCCCGACGAACTCGGTGTCGATGCCGAGCCGGCCGGTCTCGCGGGCGCGCGCGGCGATGGCGGCGGTGTCGATGGCCATGCGCAGCCGACCCTAGCCGGAGGGCCGCTCCGCGAGCACCGCCGGGTCGAAGCGCGCGACGAGCTCCGCGGGGGTCGAGCGCTCCCCGGGCGCCTGCAGGCCGACGGAGGCCGCGAGCTCCGCCCGCACCGCGGCGGCGTCCTGCCCGGCGGCGGCGCGGTCCGCGAGCGTCACCGCCCCGTGGCGCTTGGCCAGCCGCTTGCCGTCGGGCCCGAGGAGGAGCGGCACGTGGGCGTAGGCCGGCGGCGCGCCGTACCCGAGCGCCCCGTGCAGCCACACCTGGCGGGGCGTCGTCTCGAGCAGGTCCGCGCCGCGGACGACCTGCCCGACCCCCTGCTCGTGGTCGTCCACGACCACCGCCAGGTTGTAGGCCCAGTCCCCGTCCGTGCGCTTGAGGACGAGGTCGTCGACCCAGGCGCGCACGGGGCCGCGCAGCTCGTCCTCGACGGTCACCGTCGGCCCGCCCGTGCGCACCCGGAGCGCCGCCGGCCGCCCCGAGCGCTCCCGGTCGGCGCGCTGCGCGGCCGTCAGCTCCCGGCAGGTGCCGGGGTAGGCGCCCTCGGGCAGCGGGCCGTGCGGCGCGGCGGCCGCCTCGCGGATCTCCGCCCGCGTGCACCAGCACGGGTAGACGAGGCCCTGCGCGTCGAGCGCGTCGAGCGCCGCCTGGTAGCGCTCCCCCCGCTCGGACTGCCGCACGACGGGGCCGTCCCAGTCGAGGCCGAGGGCCGCGAGGTCGGCGAGCTGCTCGGCGACGAAGCGCTCCCGCGAGCGGCCCGTGTCGACGTCCTCGACCCGGACGAGGAAGCGGGAACCCGCCGCGCGCGCGAAGAGCCAGGCCAGCAGCGCCGTGCGCAGGTTGCCCAGGTGGAGCGTCCCGGTGGGGGAGGGTGCGTACCGGCCGTCGGCCACGGTCCCGACGCTAGCGGCGCCCCCGACGGGGCCCGCGCGGCTAGCCTCGACCGCTCGTGACCGACGCCGAGCCCGATCCCACCCCGCCCGTGAGCTGCCCGCCCTGCCGCGGGACGGGCCAGGTGACCTCGAAGCTCGGGGGGACCGAGAGCACCGTGCCGTGCCCGTGGTGCGACGGGACGGGCACGCGCATCCCCGGCCTCGACGCCCAGGAGCACTGGCGCAGCGGGGCCCAGGGGCCCGCTCCGGGCGCCTGAGCTCGGACGTCCGTCCAGGATCGGGCCATCTGGGGTCCAGACCCTAAGGACCGGCGGGGTCGCCTCCGATGAGAGGGAGGCAAGCCGCCAGCGCCAAGGTGCAAAGGGCAAACCACTCGTGAGGGTGGGACGCAAAGCCAGGGACCTCGACATCGAGGCAGCCCAGCCGCCACCGGGGTGCACAGCACAGCATGAGTCCCCGCGGACCCGACTTCCGTGGAGCTGGCAGCCATCACCCACCCATCCATGGTTCCGTGCTCCTGAGGAGGACCACTCGATGCTCCAGCGCATGCTCAACCGCCTTCGTGGCGCCAACGACGACGAGAAGGGCTTCACGCTCATCGAGCTCCTCGTCGTCATCCTGATCATCGGCATCCTCGCCGCGATCGCCCTGCCGACCTTCCTCGGCCAGAAGGACAAGGCCAAGGACTCCTCGGCCAAGTCCAACGTCCGCAACGCCGTCTCGCAGATCGAGTCCTGCCTGACCGACGCCGCCACGCCCTCGAGCTGCGCCACCGACACCTCGGTGACCACGGCGCTGGGCACCGGCGGCAGCGCCACCGTGACCTCCGCGGACGCCTACACGCTCACCGCGAACTCGGTCTCCGGCAACACGTTCACGATCACGAAGTCGACCTCCGGCGTGAGCCGCTCCTGCACGGCCACGAGCACCAAGGGCGGCTGCCCCACCTCGCTCAGCTGGTAGCACCGCAGTCCACAGCAGCATGCAGCACCGAGGCGGGCCCATCCGGGCCCGCCTCGTCGTCGTGGGGGCTCGATCATCCGTCCGATCGGCTCGCGCCGCCCCCTGGACGCGCCGATCCGGAGCAGGCAATGCACGCGCCGCTCGACGACCCCAGACGGGAGCACGGCTTCACCATCGTGGAGACGATGGTCGCCTGCGTCGTCCTGCTGGTGGGCATGTCCGCGACCCTCAGCGTCCTGGTCAAGGCGAGCTCCGTGACCGTCACGACCCGGGCACGGGAGCAGGCCACCGCGCTGCAGCGCGAGCTCGTCGAAGCCGCCCGCTCCGTGGGCTACGACCGGCTGACCCCGAACGGGATCGCCACGGCGGTCCGGGAACGGCCGGCCCTCGGCGACTCCTCCGTCTCCACCGCGGGCTGGACGATCCGGCGCCGGGACACCACCTACACCGTCGCCCTCGGCGTCTGCACCGTCGACGACCCCCGCGACGGCATGGGCGCCCACGACGCCGGCGTGTTCTGCAGCAACGGGACCCCGACTCCCGCGGACGCCAACCAGGACGGGACGCTGGAGGGCCTGACCTCCCCGACCAGCACGGGCTGCGCCACCGCGTGCCCGGACACGAACCCCGCCGACTACAAGCGCATCGTCTCCCTGATCTCCTGGTCCCCGGGCAAGACGAACCTGCAGACGACGCAGATGAACAACCCGGGGATCGCCGCCGCCCCCGGCGTCACGACGATCACACCCGCGACCGACGCGGTGATCGACACGCGCTCGACCCTGACGGTCGGTGCCCAGACCACCGGCTCGCCCACGACGGTCGGCCTCTACGTCGACGGGACCTCCCTCAACCCCCTGAGCGCCGCGGGTGCGAACAGCTGGACGGGCTCGTGGCCCCTCGGGCCGGTGGACCTGACCCCGGGTGCCCAGCCTGCGACGGGCGAGGCGCTCGACGGGCTCTACCAGCTCTCGGCCAAGGCGTTCAGCCAGTACGGCCAGTACGGGCAGACGCGGGCGGCCACCGTGACGGTCAACCGCCGCCAGGCCTTCGCCCCCATCCGGGTGGAGGCCGGTCGCACGGACGCCGGGGTGGAGGTCGAGTGGAACGCCGCCCGCGAACGCGACTCGGAGGGCTTCCGGGTGGACCGCAGGGTCGACGGCGGCGCGTGGACCACGGCGTGCGCCCTGGCCATCCGGACCACCTGCCTGGACACGGGCGCCCCTTCGCCGGACCCGAAGCGCACCCTGGACTACTCCGTGGTCGGCTTCGATCGCGACCCCGCCGGGGCGCTCCGGCAGGGCGACCGCTCGACGTCGGTGCCACTGCTGGACCCCGCGCCGAACCCTCCCGGCCCGCCCACGAACCTCCAGGCGACGACGTCGGGCGGCGGCACCGTGCTGACCTGGACCGCACCCGCCGGAACCGCCCCGGACCACTACGTGGTCTACCGCGACGGCAGGAACTACGCCGACAGGCTCGACCGCGTCTACGTCAACACGGGCGCGACCCCGACCTTCACGGACACCGCGACCCGGCGGGCAGGTCCACGACTACTGGGTCACCGCCGTCAACGCCCAGCTCGGGCAGTCGAGCGCCACGGGCCCGGTGCGGCGATGAACCGGGGCGAGCGCGGCGAGGTGTCGCTCATGGCGCTGCTCGTGGCGATGGTGCTGCTGGTCATCGTCTTCGGCGCCACCCTCACCCTCTTCGAGGGCTTCAACCGCACGGCGGGGGACGCCTCACGCCGGACGGACGCCGAGGACCAGGCCCGCCGGACCAGCGACCGCCTGGCGCGGGACCTGCGCAACCTCTCGAGCCCCACGCCGTCGCAGCCCGATGCCGTCGACAAGGCGACCGCCACGGACCTCGTCTTCGAGACCGTCGACCCCGAGGGCCCGAACACCGGTGCCAACGCGACGAACACCAAGCGCGTGCGGTTCTGCCTCGACGCCGCCGGCCAGCTGCAGGAGCAGACCCAGACGTGGACGAGCGCCGCCCGGCCCACGATGCCGTCCACGGCCAGCTGCCCCGCCGCGGGCTGGACCCGGACCACGGTCGGCGCGAAGAACATCGTCAACGGGACCACCACGCCGGTCTTCGTCTACGACTCCGCGACGCTCAACGACATCTCGTCCATCCACGTCGACCTGCTCGTCGACACGGACCTCGTCCGACAGCCCCCGGCCACGAAGCTCTCCACGGGGGTCTTCCTGCGCAACCAGAACCGCCGGCCGACCGCCTCCTTCGTCGCGACCAAGACCACGGGTGGCTTCGTCTTGAACGGCTCCGCTTCCGCCGATCCCGAGGGGGACAGCTTGACCTACGAGTGGTACGACGGCGCGACGCTCGTCGGCAAGGGCATCACCTTCACCTACACGGGGCTGGCCGCCGGCAGCTCCCACGTGCTCCAGCTCAAGGTCTCCGATCCCGCGGGGCTCACCGCGGCCAGCCCGACCCAGACGGTGACGGCATGAAGCCGCGGCGCAGGGGGGAGGAGGGCATCGCGCTGATGAGCGCGATCGTCCTCATGACGGTGATGCTGGCCCTCGGACTCGCCGTGGCCTCCACGGTGGACACCCAGACGACGCAGTCGCGCGCGCAGCGGGTCACCGACGGGGCCTTCAACCTCGCGGAGTCCGCCCTGAACGCGCAGACGTTCCTGCTCAACTCCGACCCCCTGCTCGGCGCGGGCTGGCCCGGGCTGGGCCGGGCGACGGCCCCCTACCCGCCGTGCAGCAAGAACAGCGGACCGCCCAAGTGCCCGGACGACACGTCCCTCCTGGCCACCACGGGCACGGACCTCAACGGCGCCACGTGGCAGACGGAGGTCCGCGACAACGGGGCCACGAGCGCCGCGAACTTCTACTCGGACACGACGAGCGCCGGCCAGCCGGGCTACGACCGCAACGGCGACGGCCAGGTCTGGATCCGGGCGAAGGCCGTGGCCATGGGGCGCTCCCGCGTCCTGGTGGCCCTCGTGCGGGTCGAGTCCCAGGAGGAGGACCTCCCGCACGTCGCCGTCATCGCGGGCGCCATGGACATCTCCAACAACGGCAACAAGGAGCTCCTGCGCGGCAACGGCGGGCAGGTCGCCGTCCGCTGCAAGGTCGCCGACGGCGGCACGTGCCTCGGGCACCCGCTGCAGGGCAAGACGAACACGGAGGAGAAGCTCCTCGAGCTGCTGGCCACCCAGATCAGCGGCACCACGCCGACGTCGGGCTACACGGGCGGCGACGGGATGACCCCCGCGGCGCGGGCGCGCCTGAAGGGGCGGGCCGTCGCGGACGGGACGTACTTCACGAGCTGCCCCTCGGAGGCACAGCTCACGGCGCCCGTCGTCTACATCGAGAACGCGATCGGGTGCTCCTACACCTCGAACTCCGTCTTCAACTCGCTGACCGCTCCGGGCGTCGTCGTCCTCGACCACGCGACCCTCGGCTTCGGCGGCACCGCCGAGTACTTCGGCGTCGTGTACGGGGCGAACACGAACGGCCTCGGCACCGTGGTCTCCACCCAGGGGAACTCGCAGATCCACGGGGGCGTCGTCATCGACGGGACCGGCGCGCTGGAGGTCGGCTCCTCCGGGGTGAACATCGACTTCAACCTCAACGCCTTCCGCGCGGTCGCCTCCTACGGCAGCGCCGGCATCGTGCAGAACTCCTGGCGCGAGCTCAAGCCGTGACGGGCACCCGCCGCCGCCCCGGCTAGGGTCCCGCCGTGCTCGCCGTCCTCGTGCTCGCGGCCGTGACGGGCCTGGCCGTCGGCTCGTTCCTCAACGTCGTCGTCCACCGCCTGCCGCGCGGGGAGAGCCTGAGCCACCCGCCGTCGCGCTGCCCGGGCTGCGGCCACGCCGTCCGGCCGCGCGACAACGTCCCCGTCCTCTCCTGGCTGCTGCTCCGCGGGCGCTGCCGCGACTGCCACGCCCCGATCGCCTGGCGCTACCCGCTGCTGGAGGCCGTGACCGCGGCGCTCTGGGTGGCGGTGGTGGCGGCGCGCTGGGACGACGCGGCGCAGGTCGTGCTCGGCATCGTCCTCGTGACGCTCATGGTCGCCGTGGTCCCCATCGACCTCGAGCACCGGCTCATCCTGAACAAGCTGACCTACCCGGCCGCCCTCCTGGCGCCGGTCATCGGCCTCGCGCTCGACCCGGGCTTCGTGGCCGAGCAGCTCATCGCGGGCGCCGCCGCCGGCGGGTTCTTCCTCCTGGCGGCGCTGGCCTACCCGCGGGGGATGGGGCTCGGTGACGTGAAGCTCGCGACGGTCATGGGCCTCTACCTCGGCCGGGCCGTCGGGCCCGCGGTCCTCATCGCGCTCGTCACGGGCGTCCTGGTGGGCGTCGTGATCATCTCCCGGGTGGGCCGGGAGCAGGGCCGCAAGGTCCAGGTCCCGTTCGGGCCCTTCCTCGCCCTGGGCTCCGTCGTGGCGCTCTTCGCCGGCGACGCGCTCGTCGACGCGTACCTCGAGACCTTCTAGATCCCGGCGCGCCGCGCGCGCCTGGACGGATGGTCGCCCCGGGCCCCCGGCGCTTCAGGAGTGGGCGGCCGCGGCCGATCGTGAGGCCAAGGCCCCGACGCAGGATCCCCAGGAGCCGGTCCCCACCCCATGGCCAAGCGCACCCAACCCTTCGCCGGGCTCGAGATCGAGCCCAGCGCCGTCCACGCCGCGAGCGTGACCACCCACGGTGGCCTGACCGTCAAGACGGCCGCGCTCGCACCCCTGGAGACCGGGGTGGTGCGCGACGGCGAGGTCACGGACCCCGAGGCGCTCGCCGTGGTGCTGCGCACCCTCTGGGCCGAGAACAAGGACCTCCCCAAGCGCGTCCGGGTCGGCATCGCGAACCCGAAGATCGTCGTGCGCGTCATGGCCCTCCCGCCCATCGCGGACCCCAAGCAGCTCGAGGCGGCCGTCCGCTTCAAGGCCCAGGACGAGCTGCCCATGCCGCTCGACGCGGCGGTCCTGGACTTCCAGGCGCTCGACGTCGTCGACACCCCGGAGGGCCCGCGCCAGCGCGTCGTCCTCGTCGCGGCGCGCCGCGACATGGTCGAGCGCGTGCTGACCGCCGTGCGCGGGGCCGGGCTCCGGGTCGAGGGCCTGGACCTCGCCGCGTTCGGCATGGTCCGCGCCCTGGCCGGCTCGAGCGGCGCGCGCGAGGACGAGACGGTCCTCTACCTCGGCATCGGCGGCCTGACGAACCTCGCGGTCGCCCGCGGCACCACCTGCACCTTCACCCGCGTCGTCGGCGGCGGCATCGAGGCCCTCGCGGTCGAGCTCGGGGAGCGCCGCACCCTCACGCTCGAGCACGCGCGGGGCTGGCTGACCCACGTCGGGCTGGACCGGGACCTCGCCCTCGTCGAGGGCGACGAGCTCGTCGTGGAGGAGGCGCGTGCCGTCCTGCTCGACGGCGTGCGCCGCATCGCCGGGGAGGTCCGCAACACCGTCGACTACCACCTCGCCCAGGACACCCAGGGCGGCGGGGCCTCCCGCTGCGTCCTGGCCGGCGCGGCCGCCGAGATCCCCGGCTTCGCCGACCGCCTCGCCCACGACCTCGGCCTCCCGGTGACCGTCGGCCGGGTCGCGGGTGCGCCCGAGGCCCTCGGAGCCGAGCGCTTCAGCACCGCCGCCGGCCTGGCCGTGGAGGAGGCTCCCTGATGCGTGCCGTCAACCTCATCCCCGCCGAGGAGCGGCGCGGCGCCGGCGGTGCCGCGGGCCGATCGGGCGGCGCCGTCCACGTCCTGCTCGGCCTGCTGGCCGCCATCGTGCTCATCACGGGGCTCACCGCCATGAGCAAGCGCTCCGCGACGGAGCAGCGCGGCCGGGCCGCGAGCCTCGAGGCGCAGGCCGTGGCCGCCGAGGCGCAGGCGACCTCGCTGGCCTCCTACACCCAGTTCGCCGGGCTGCGCGCCGCGCGGTCGCAGACCGTGACCTCCCTGGCGGCCAGCCGCTTCGACTGGGCCCACGCCCTGAAGGAGCTCGCGCGGGTCATCCCCTCGAACGTCTCGCTCACGGGCCTGCAGGGGACCGTCGCGCCGGGCGTGTCGCTCAAGAGCAGCGCCGGCGGCAGCACGGGCAGCCTGCGCGCCGCGCTGCCCGCCCCCGCCATCGAGCTCAGCGGCTGCACCGGCGACCAGGACTCCGTGGCCCGCATGCTCACCCGGATGCGCCTGGTCGACGGCGTCTCCCGCGTCGCGCTGCAGTCCTCGACGAAGGCCAGCGCCGGCACGGGCACCTGCACGGGCCGTGACCCGGCACGCTCCCCGGCCTTCGCCCTCGTCGTCTTCTTCGACCAGGCCACGGGTGGCGTGCCGACCACCACCCGCCCCGCGGCGACCCCGAGCGGCACCGCGCTGGTCCCCACGGGGACCACCGGGGCCACGGGGGCCACGGGTCCCACCGTCGCGACGACCGGGGTGACCCCGTGACCGCCCGCGACCGCACGGTCCTGCTCGCCTTCGTGTCGCTCGTCGTCCTCGCGGCGTCCTGGTTCCTGCTGCTCTCCCCGGCGCGCAAGGACCTCGCGGCCGCCGAGGAGCGGGTCGTCGCCACCCAGGCGCGGCTGACCGCGGCGCAGGCCTCCGTGGCCTCGGGCGCCTCCGCGCGCGCCGCCTACGAGGACGACTACGCGGAGGTCTCGCGCCTGGGCAAGGCCGTGCCGGCGGACGACGACGTCCCCTCGCTCGTCGTGCAGCTCGAGGGCGCGGCCAAGCGCTCCCGGGTCGACTTCCGCTCCATCGAGCTCTCGGCGGCCGCGGGCGCCGCCGCTCCGGCCGCGCCCACGCAGGCCGCGGCCGCGGCCTCGGCGGGCGGGGCCGCCCCCGCCGGAGCCGCCCCCGCGGCCGACGCGCCCAGCGCGGCTCCCGCGCCGGCCACCCAGGCCGCGGCGAGCACGCTGCCGCCGGGCGCGACCGTCGGCGCCGCGGGCTTCCCGACCATGCCCTTCGACTTCTCCTTCTCCGGCCGCTTCTTCCAGCTCCAGGAGTTCCTGGGCCGCCTGGACGACTTCACCCGGGTCGCCGGCAAGCGCATCGACGTGCGCGGCCGCCTGCTGACCGTGGACGGCTTCTCCCTGACCCCGAGCCCCAAGGGGCTCCCGCGGATGGACGCCTCCGTGCACGCGACGGCCTACCTCCTGCCCGCGGACCAGGCCGCGGGCGTCCCCGCGACCCCGGCCCCGGCCACCGCGGCCCTCCCCGCCTCCACCCCGACCGCCGAGGCCGCACCGTGAGCTTCCTGAAGACCCTGTGGACCGACCTCGTGGAGAAGCGCCTGTGGCCCGTGGCCCTCGCGCTCGTCCTCGCGCTCGTGGCCGTCCCCGTCCTCCTCGGCGGAGGGGCGGCGGCACCCGTCGCCGTCGCGCCGCCCGTCGGCGCCACGGGCACCACCGGCCTGCTGGCCCAGGTCGCCCTCGACACCTCCGGCCCGGGCCGCTTCGACCGCCTCGGCCTGCTCCGCGACCCCTTCCGCCAGCCCCGGGTGGGCCCGACGGGGCCGACCGGGCCGACGGGCACCGCCACGTCCGGGTCCACGAGCCCGGCGCCCACGCGACAGGACACCGGCTCGAGCAGCGCGCCGACCCCCGCGGTGAGCGGTCCGCCACCCGGTCCGCAGCCGCAGCCCAAGCCGGCCGGCGACCCCCGCGACGCCTACGTCGCCGTCGTCCGCTTCGGCGCCGAGGGCTCCAAGCGCGCCGTCCGCCGGCTGCCGCGCCTCACCCCGCTGCCCTCCACGGAGGACCCCCGCTTCGTCGACCTCGGCGTCAACCCCCAGGGGAAGGTCGAGGTCCTGCTCTCCGAGGGGGTCACGGCGACGGGGGAGGGCAGGTGCAAGCCCTCCCCGGAGAGCTGCGAGTCCGTCGAGCTCGAGCCGGGGGACACGGAGCGCTTCGTCGTGACCTCCGAGGGCGGCCGGGTCGCGCGCTACCAGCTCGACCTGCTGCGCATCGACGAGCGCTGACCCACCGCGAGCGGCCGGGCGCCGCGCCCCGTCCACGGGCCCGCGGCGCCTAGGATCACCCCAATGGCTTTGAGGCTCATCACCGCCGGGGAGTCCCACGGACCCGGGCTCACCTGCCTGGTCGAGGGGCTCCCCGCGGGGCTGCACCTCGACCGGGACGCGATCGACGCGGACATGGCCCGGCGGCAGCTCGGGCACGGCCGCGGCGGGCGCATGAAGATCGAGAAGGACCGCGCGTACGTCACCTCGGGCGTCCGCCACGGGCGCACGCTCGGCGGCCCGATCGCCCTCCAGGTCGCGAACAAGGACTACTCGAACTGGGAGGAGCGGATGAACCCGTGGCCCGTCGAGGCGACGGTCCCCGAGGTCCACCTCCCGCGCCCGGGCCACGCGGACCTCGTCGGCACCCAGAAGTACGGGCTGCCCGACGTCCGCGACATCCTCGAGCGCGCCTCGGCCCGCGAGACCGCGGCGCGCGTCGCGGGCGGCGCCGTCGCCCGCGCCTTCCTCGGCGCGCTCGGCGTCCACGTCGTCTCCCACGTGACGCGGATCGGGGAGGTCGCGACGGCCCCACGGGAGGAGCCCCTGGCCCTCGAGGACTTCGCCGACGTCGACGCCAGCCCCGTGCGCTGCCTCGACCCCGAGGTCGCCCGGGCGATGGTCCAGCACATCAACGTCCAGCGGAAGGCGAACGAGTCCATCGGCGGCGTCTGGGAGGTCCACGTCTTCGGCCTCGTCCCGGGCCTCGGCTCCCACGTCTCCTGGGAGGAGAAGCTCGACGGGAAGCTCGCCGCCGCCGTGTGCTCCATCCAGGCCCACAAGGGCGTGGAGTTCGGCGACGGGTTCACCCTGGCGGCCACCCCGGGCTCCCGGAGCCACGACGAGATCTTCTTCGAGGAGCAGCAGCTCACCCGCCACACGAACCACTCCGGGGGGATCGAGGGCGGCATGAGCACGGGCCAGCCCCTCGTCGTCCGGGCGGCGGTCAAGCCGATCCCGACCCTGACGAAGCCCCTGCAGTCCGTGGACCTCTCGACGATGGAGCCCTCCCAGGCGCTGCGCGAGCGCACGGACTCCTGCGTCGTGCCGGCCGCGGGGGTCGTCGGCGAGGCGATGGTCGCCTTCGTCCTGGCCGACGCCTACCGCCGGAAGTTCGGCGGGGACCACATCGACGACGTGCGCGCCGCCGTGGGGGCCTACCGCGAGCGCATCGGCTGGCCCGCGGCCGCGGCGTGAGCCGCCGCCCCTCGCTCGTCTTCGTCGGCTTCATGGGGGCCGGCAAGTCCACCCTGGCCAAGGAGGCCGCGGCGCTCCTGGGTGCCGGGGAGGCCGCGGACTCCGACCGGATCCTCGAGGCGGGCTTCGGCACCTCCATCGAGGCGGTCTTCGAGGAGCACGGGGAGGCCGCGTTCCGCGCCCGGGAGGAGCAGGTCGTCCGCGAGCTGCTCGACGGCGCCGACGGCGGGGTCGTCTCCCTCGGCGGCGGCGCGGTGATGGCCCCCGGGGTGCAGGAGGCCCTGCGCCGCCACACGGTCGTCCTCTGCGAGGTCTCGGCGCAGACGGCCTGGGCCCGGGCGAGCGGCCGCGGCCGGCCCCTGGCCCGCGACCGTGCCGCCTTCCACGCGCTCTACGAGCAGCGCCTGGCGGTCTACGAGCGCCTGGCCGACGCCTTCCTGCCCGAGGGTCCCCGCGCGCGCCTGGAGCGCGCGCTGCCCCACCTCGTGGCCCTGGCCGACGCCCCGGAGGGCGTGCGGCTGGTCTGGGCGCAGAGCGCCTCGGGCGCCTACCCCGTCCTCGTCGGCCGCGGCGCCCTGGGCGGCGCGCCGTGGCCCGCGACGGGCCGCCGCCTCTGCGTCTCGGACGAGACCGTCTCCCCGCTCTACGCCGGCCGCGTGCCCGAGCTCGCGGGGGTCGTGGAGATCCCGCCGGGGGAGCAGGCCAAGACCCTCGCGACGGCCGAGGGCGTGTGGCGCGCGCTCGTCGCCCAGGGCGCCACCCGTGCGGACCACGTCGTCGCGCTCGGCGGCGGCGTCGTGGGGGATCTCGCGGGCTTCTGCGCCGCGACCTTCCAGCGCGGCATCCCCGTCGTGCAGGTCCCGACGACGCTGGTGGCCCAGGTCGACTCGGCCTACGGCGGCAAGACGGGCGTCGACCTGCCCGAGGCGAAGAACTACGTCGGGGCCTACCACCAGCCCGCGGGGGTCGTCGTCGACCCGACGACGCTCGCGACCCTCCCGCCCGAGGAGCACGCCGCGGGCTACGCGGAGGTCCTGAAGACCGCGCTGATCGCCGGGGGCGCGCTGTGGGACCACGTCGCCGCGGGCGGGGAGGTCGACGACGCCACGATCCTCGCCTGCGCCCGGACGAAGCTCCGCGTGGTCGCCGCCGACGAGCGCGACGGCGGCCTGCGCCAGGTCCTGAACCTCGGCCACACGGTCGGCCACGCGATCGAGACGACGACGGGCTACGCGCGCCTGCGCCACGGGGAGGCCGTCGGCCTCGGGCTGCTCGCCGCGCTCGAGCTCTCGGGCAAGCCCGCCCTGCGCGAGGACGTCGCCGCGCTCCTGGCCGCGCAGGGCCTGCCGACCAGCATCGCGGGCATCGACCCCGCGGAGGTCGCCGCGGCGACCCGCAAGGACAAGAAGCGCGTGGGGGAGGAGGTCCCCTTCGTCCTCGTCGAGGCGCCGGGCGACGTCCGGCACGGGCAGGCCGTCGGCGCGCCCGAGCTGCTCGGGGCGATCCGTCAGCTCGTGGGCTGAGGCAGCAGCGTCGGCAGCGCCCGCGCCGCGCGGGCACGGGCCTGGGCCGTGAGCGCCGCCGCCCGCGCCGGCGCGAAGGCCGCGAGCGCCAGGCCGGCCCAGGCGGCCCCGGCGACCAGGAGGTAGGCCGCGGCCTGGGCGTCCGGGGTGCGCACGAGCGCGAAGCAGACCCAGAGCGCGAGCACGAGCACGAGGGTCGCGACGGGCGCCCGTCGCCGCGCGACCGCCTCGTGGGCCAGCAGCGCGAAGAGGAGGGGCAGGGCGTAGTAGTCCGTGTTCCACGTGTCGAGCACGCAGCGGGTGAGCAGCACGAGGGCGAGCAGCGCGAGGGCCGTGTCCGCGCTGCGCCGGCGCCACCACGCCAGCGCGATGGCGAAGCCGGCGAGCACGACGAGCGGGTGGCTGACGACCTGCGCCCAGCCCGACGCGGTGCGGAAGCCGACCTTCTCGCCCATGAGCCCGACGACCGGGCCCGCGTGCTCCCCGGAGAACCAGAAGAGCTGCCAGGGCTGGAAGATGACGGTCTGGGCGGTCGCCGCCTCCCCGATGGTGCGGGTGGCCGAGCCCGCGAGCAGCAGGGGGGCCATGACCCCGGCGCAGACGGCGCCCGTCACGAGCGCGCAGCGCCCGCGGTGGTGCTCGAGGGTGAGCAGCACGGGAAGCGCCGCGAGCACCGCCCAGGGCTTGTTCGCCCCGGCGCAGCCGAGCAGGAGCCCCGCCGCGAGCCAGCGGTCCTCCCGCGCGGCGAGCACCGCGCCCACGCAGAGGACGGCGCCCACCACCTCCTCGGGGTGGCCGACCTCGAGCGCGCGCAGGGCGAAGGGGTTGCCCGCCACGAGCAGGAGCGCCAGCCAGGCGCCGCGGGGGGTCACGGGGGCCAGCACCCGCCAGGCGCCGACCGCGAGGAGCACGAGCGCGGCGAGCGCCGGGAGCGCGAGCGCGCGGTAGAGGCCGAGCCCGCTCCCCTGGCCCGCGAGGGCCGCGGCCCAGGCCAGCGGTGCGCGGAGGACCAGGGAGCCGCCGTAGGCGGGCGCGAGCTCCGCGAAGCGGCCGAGGTGGCCGCCCGCGAGCGCGGTCGCCGCGGGCTCGGCCTCCACCTCGTAGTCCGTGAAGGCGATGGAGAGCGTCCCGAGCGTGCCGAGGACGAGCACGAGCGCCACCGCGGCGGCGACGGGGAGCACCGCCTCCGGCCACGGCCGCGTGGTCGGCTCGCGGCGCACGCCCCTGGCTCAGGCGCTGGCCCGCGAGGGCTCGGCCGCGTGCCAGCCCGAGCGCCGCGGCAGCACCTCGAGCGCCGGCGCGGGGCGCCCGAAGAGCCACCCCTGGGCGCAGTCGACGCCGAGCGAGCGCACGGCCTCGAGCACCGCCCGGGTCTCGACCCCCTCCGCGATCGTCGTCTTGCCCATGGCGCGGGCGAGGGAGACGATGGCCTTGACCACTTCCATGCTCGTCGCCGCCTCCATGCCGTCGAGGTCGCGCACGAACTCGCGGTCGATCTTCAGGACCTGCACGGGGAGGTGCTTGAGGTAGCGGAAGCCGCTGTAGCCCGTGCCGAAGTCGTCCAGGGCGACCGCGCAGCCCATGCCGACGACCGCCTCGGCGAAGGCGACCGCCGCCTGCTCGTTCTCGATGAGCGCCGTCTCGGTCAGCTCGAGCACGATCAGCCCGGGGTCGATCCCCGTCCGCACGAGGTGCTCGCGCACGACGTGCAGCAGCTCGGGGTCCCCGATGGAGTCCGCGGAGATGTTCACGTGGACGGGGTGGCCCTCCGCGGCGTGGGCGAAGGCGAGGGCGATGACCCGGCGGTCGATCGCGCGGATGAGCCCGTGGCGCTCGGCGACGGGGAGGAAGGCGGCCGGGAGGACGACCTCGCCGTCCGGGTCGACGATGCGGACCAGCAGCTCGTGCTGGATCGTCGCGCCGGTGGCGACGCTGACGATGGGCTGGGCGTAGAGGACCACCCGACCGAGGTCGAGCGCCTGGCGGATGCCGCGGACGCACTCCTCCGCGGCCCGGCGCTCCGCCGTGCCGAGCGCACGGTCGCGCAGGGGCCCGCCGTCGTTGAAGACGACCACCGCGCCCTTGCGGCCGTCCGCCGTGAGGTAGGGCGCGGAGCAGAAGGAGACGCGGAGGTGGGAGCCGTCGCCACGCAGGAAGAGCTCGTCGTCGGACTGGAGCTCCGTCCCGTCGGCCAGCGCCCGCAGCAGGGGGGAGCGATCGGCCGTGCGCAGCCGGCCGTGGGGGTCGACGGGGTGGACGAGGTCGTGGAGGGCCGCGCCCACGAGGTCGTCGCGCTCGAAGCCCAGCAGGAGGAGCGCCGCGTCGTTGACCTGCGTGACGCGGCCGTCGCAGTCCAGCACGCAGAGCCCGTCCGGCATGGCCCGCAGGACCGCGTCGCGGTAGTCGTCGGCCGCGGGCGACGGGTCGGGCGGCCGCGCATGGGGGGTGAGGACGAGCGGCTCGATGTCCCGGTGATCGGCCCGGGAGGGGTGACCTTGAGGCCTCCGGCGGCCCGGTCGGGCCGATCCTGCGAACCTCTCGGGCCGTGAGCGTCCGCAACCGCATCGAGATCGTCCACGGGGTGAACCTCGACCAGCTCGGGCGTCGCGATCCGGGCCACTACGGCGGCCTGACCTTCGACGCGCTGGAGTTCCGCATCCAGGAGTGGGCGGCCGGCATGGGGCTCACGACGCGCTTCTTCCAGACGAACTTCGAGGGGGAGCTCGTCGAGCACCTCCACAAGCTGGAGGGGCTCGCGGACGGGATCCTCATCAACCCCGGCGCCTGGACCCACTACGCCTGGGCGGTGCGTGACGCGCTGGAGATCGCGGGGCTGCCCGCGGTCGAGGTCCACCTCTCGGACGTCGCGCGGCGCGAGGCGTGGCGGCAGGTGTCGGTGATCTCGGACCTCTGCATCGCCACGGTGAGCGGGAAGGGCGCGGACGGCTACCACGAAGCGCTGACCACGATGAAGGAGGCACTCGATGCCCGAACGTGACGAGAAGCTCGTCGAGGCGGTCCACGAGGCCCAGCTCGACGCGGTCCTGGTGACCGACCCGACGAACCTGCGCTGGGTGACCGGCTTCACGGGCTCGGCCGGCATGGCGGTGGTGGGCGAGGGCGGCCTGCGGCGCTTCGTGACGGACTTCCGCTACCTCACCCAGGTCGAGGAGCAGCTCGACCCCGCCTGGACCCGCGAGATCGCCCAGGACGGCCTCGAGCAGGTCGCGGGCGGGCTGCCCGACGGGGCGTTCCGGCTCGGCTTCGACGACGCGACCATGAGCGTCAAGCAGCACGCGAAGCTCGCCGAGCTGGTCCCCGAGGGCGTCGAGCTCGTCCCGGCCGGCGGGATGGTCGAGGCGCTGCGGCTCGTGAAGGACGCGGCGGAGCTCGAGCGGATCCGGGCCGCGCAGCGCCTCGCGGACGCCGCGCTCGAGGAGGTCCTGACCCGCGGCCTCGCGGGCCGCACGGAGAAGGCGGTCGCGCTGGACATCGAGATGACGATGCGGCGGATGGGCGCGGAGGGCTCCTCGTTCCCGCCCATCGTCGCCGCGGGTGCCCACGGCGCGCTGCCCCACGCGGAGCCGCGGGACGTCGTCATCCCCGAGGGCACGCTCTGCGTCGTCGACTGGGGCTGCATGCTCGGGGGCTACGCCTCGGACTGCACCCGCACCTTCGCCACCTCCGAGGGCGTCGACCCGCGGGACGAGGAGGTCTACGCGACGGTCCTCGAGGCCCAGCTCGCGAGCCTCGCCGCGGTCGCGCCGGGACCCCTGGGCAAGGAGGTCGACGCGGTCGCCCGCGACGTCATCGCCGCCGCGGGCCACGGGGAGCACTTCGGCCACGGCCTGGGGCACGGCCTGGGCCTGGAGGTCCACGAGGGGCCACGACTCAGCCGCCAGGGGGAGACGGCGCTCGCTCCGGGCCACGTCGTGACCGTCGAGCCGGGCATCTACGTGCCCGGGCAGGTCGGCGTGCGCATCGAGGACCTCGTCGTGGTCACCCCGGAGGGCCACGAGGTCCTCACGGGCCTGACGAAGGAGCTCGTCGTCGCACCGGGGGCCGCGCCGGCCGAGGGCTAGCCTCGTCCGCTCATGCGGACCTTCGCCTGCGCGCGCTGCGACCAGCTCGTCTTCTTCGAGAACACCGGCTGCCTCCACTGCGGGGCCGGCCTCGGCTTCCGCTGGGCCGACCGGGAGCTCGTCACGCTCCTGGACGAGTTCCAGGGTCCGCCGCGCTGCGCGAACGCCGAGGTGGCGGGCTGCAACGCGTTCGTGGAGCAGGACGGGGAGCTCTGCTTCTCCTGCGGGCTGACGCTGACCCGCCCCGCGGACTCCGACGCGGACGGCCTGGAGGAGTTCAAGGCGGCCGAGGCCGCCAAGCGCCGGCTGCTCTTCGAGCTCGGGGAGCTCGGCCTGCCGATCCCGAGCCGCCAGGAGGACCCGGAGGGCGGGCTCGCCTTCGACCTGCTCTCGAGCCACCAGGGTCCGGTGACCACGGGCCACGCGGACGGCCTCATCACCCTGGACCTCGCGGAGTCCGACCCCGCGCACCGCGAGCAGATGCGGGTGCAGATGGGCGAGCCCTACCGCACGCTGCTCGGCCACTTCCGCCACGAGGTCGGCCACTTCTACTTCCCGATCCTCGCCCCGGAGGGCAGCCCGGAGGTCGAGCGTGCCCGCGGGCTCTTCGGCGACGACCGCGAGGACTACTCCGCGGCCATGGACCGCCACTACGCCGAGGGCGCCCCGGCGGACTGGCCCGAGCGCCACGTCTCGGCCTACGCGACGATGCACCCCTACGAGGACTGGGCAGAGACCTTCGCCCACTACCTCCACATCCGCGACACGGCGCAGACCGCCGTCTCCTACGGCGTCCGGGTCGCCGGCCCGTCACCCCCGCGGCGCGTCGCCGCCGACGCCGCCCCGCTGGACTTCGTCCCCGTCGAGCGCCGGCGCAGCATCCGCGAGCTCCTCGACGACTGGATCCCGCTGACCTACGCCCTGAACGCCCTGAACCGCTCCATGGGCGCGGGGGACCTCTACCCCTTCGTGCTCCCCGAGCCGGTCATCGAGAAGCTCGAGCTCATCGACGAGCTGGTCGTGTCTCGAAGTCCTGCAGGTCGAAGCGCCGCAGCCGGCGCCTGAACGCATCGGAGAAGTCGGGCCACAGCGTCCGGTTCGTGCCGTCCTGGGTCAGGTACCAGGACTGGCAGCCGCCGCTCGTCCACACCGTGCCGGCCATGCGCTCCTGCAGCTGGTCGTTGTAGGTCTCCTGCACTCCCGGCCGCACGTCGATGACGCCGACCCCGGCGGCCTCCATGCCCTTCAGCGCGCGGAGGACCCACTCCACCTGCGTCTCGATGATGTTGATCATGGAGTTGTTCCCGAGGCCCGTGTTCGGCCCGATGAGGAAGAAGAGGTTCGGGAAGCCCGCGATGACCGTGCCGACGTAGGCCTGCGGGCCCGCGGGGCCCCACGCCTCCGCCAGGGAGCGCCCGTCGGGCCCGACGATGCGCTGGGCGGCGGGCGCGTCCCAGGTCTTGAAGCCCGTGCCGAGGATGATCGTGTCCACGGGGCGGAGCGTCCCGTCCGCGGTCCGGATGCCCTCGGGCTCGACCCGGACGATCGCCTCCGTGACCAGGTCGACGTCCGGCGACGCCAGGGCGGGGAGGTAGTCGTCGGAGAAGATGATGCGCTTGCAGCCGATGCGGTAGCCCGGCGTGAGCTTCTTGCGCAGCTCGGGGTCCTTGACCGCGCGGCGCAGCTTGAGCCGCGCGATCGCCTCGAACGGGGAGAGCGCGCGCTTGTCGTGCACGAGCCCGACGACGAGGAGCTCCGCCGTGTAGTAGATGCCCTTGCGCACGAGCTTCTGCAGCGCCGGGACGCGGCGGAAGAGCGCCTTGGTCCGCGGGCTGGTCTTCCGGTCCAGCCGGGGCATGATCCAGCCCGGGGTGCGCTGGTAGACGTCCGTGTGGGCCGCGGCGCGCCGGACGTGGGGGACGAACTGGGCGGCGGAGGCCCCCGTCCCGATCACGGCGACCCGCTTGCCCGCCAGGTCGTGCCCGTGGTCCCACTGCGCGGAGTGGAAGGTGGTCCCGGCGAAGTCGTCGAGGCCCTGGATGTCCGGGCGGGCGGGCTCGGAGAGCGGGCCGGCCGCGGCGATCAGCGCCTGCGCGGTCACCGGGCCCCCCGCCGTCTCGATGCGCCAGCGCTGCGCCTCCTCGTCCCAGCGGGCGGACTCGAGGTCCGCGCCGAAGCGGATGCACTCCTCGACGCCCGTCTCGCGCGCCGTCCGGCGCAGGTACTCGAGGATCTCCCCCTGGGGCGCGTAGAAGCGGCTCCACTCGGGGTTGGGGGCGAAGGAGAAGGAGTAGAGCTGGCTCGGGACGTCGCAGGCCGCGCCGGGGTAGGTGTTCTCCCGCCACGTGCCGCCGAGCTGCTCCGCGCGCTCGAGCACGAGGACGTCCGTGATGCCCTCCGCGCGCAGCCGGATCGCCGCGCCCAGGCCGCCGAAGCCGGCGCCGACGATCGCGACCCGCACGTCGTGCGGGCGCTCCCGGGCCGGCGTGGGCGCGTCGACGAGCTGCACGGAGGCGTCCATGGCGCCGAGTCTAGGTGCGCCGCGGCCGCGGCCGCGCGGGCGGGGTCAGTCCCTGGCGCCTGCGAGCGCGGGGCTCGCGGCGGCGTCCCCCTGCCCGTCCTCGAGCATCGTCCGGGCCGCCAGGAGGGGCGCGGCGGTCGCGGAGACGTCGAGGGTCAGCCGGCGCTGCACGACCTTCACGAGCGCCAGCGCGGCGGGCGCCAGGCTGCGCCCCTCGACGACGCGGGCGGCGAACCACGCCATGTAGTCCGTCAGGACGTCCTCGCCGCAGACCACGGCGGCCTCGAGGAAGAGCAGGAAGGTCCGGACGTCCTCGCGCAGCTGCCGCGGCGCGCGCATGGACCGCGGGAGGGCGTGGGCGTGCAGCGTGTCCATGCGCTCCGCGATCTCCACGGAGAGCGGCAGGCGCACCCCCGCGAGCATCTGGCGGATGTCGTAGGCGCTCGACGGCTGCCGCGGGGTGAAGCCCTCGAGGCCCGGCAGCAGGTCGCGCACGGCGGGGACCGTGGGGGCGAACGCGTCGGCACCGACGGCCTCGGCGCGGCTGGCGCGGCCGGCGAACGCGCCGCCGCCGACGATGACGGGCAGGCCCATCTCGTGGGCGGAGCGGGCGAGCGGCACGACCCCGGGGAGGTTCATCGCCAAGGAGCAGGAGACCAGCAGGGCGTCCGCGTCGAGCTTGCCGAAGAAGGGCGGGAGCCCGCCCGTGGCCTGCGGCGCGCCGAGGAACGTGACCTTGAAGCCCTCGGCGCGCAGGAGCTCGGCGATCATCCGCGCCGGGAGGTTGTGGTGCTCGCGCTCGGCGAGGCAGAGGATGAGCCGGCCCTGCGCGTCGCCCGGCGTGGTGCGGGCCGCGGCGATGGTCAGCAGGGTGTCGGCCACCTCGGTGGCGAGCGCTTCGTCGGTCACCCCGAGCCGGCCCGTGGCCCAGCGTCGGCCGATCTCGGCCTGGGCCGGCGCCAGGACGTCGAGGACGAGCTCCGAGAGCGGCATGCCGCCGTCCATGAGGCTGATCGTGTGCTGCAGCGCGGCGCGGCGGTCGCCCTGCTGGAGCAGGTCGACGAGCGTCTCGTCGTAGTGGCCGGGGGGGAGGGACATGCGGTCAGTCGGCGTACTCGTGGACCGCCGGACCCGTGCGGCGGCGGATCCGCTCGAAGTGCAGGGTCGAGGCCTGGGCGCGCCGCAGTGCGCGGTTGAACATCGTGCCGAGGTCGCCGAGGTCGCCCTCCGCCTCCAGCGGCGTGGTGACGGGCGCGACCTGGCGGGTCAGGGCGGTCCCCTCCGCCAGCGCCTCGAGGCCCTCCTCGAGGTCGCGGAGGCAGTGGCGGTGCAGGCTCTGCAGGCGGTCGCGCAGCGCGTCGAGGCAGGAGCGGTCCCCGAGCGTGCAGCGGAGGTCCTCGCGGATCGTGTCGTAGGAGCGCAGGGCGGTCCGGGACTTCGCGAGCATCTCGTTGAAGAGCTTGCCGACGGAGCCGAGGTCGTCCCCGGGCGCCGCGACGAGCGGGCGGGTCACGGGCTTGGCCTCGAAGGTCAAGTCGCCCTCGGCCATCCGCTGCAAGCCGTGGTCCAGGCCGCTGAGGCAGTGGCGGTCCAGCGCGGCCAGGCGCTGCTCGAGCTCGGGCAGGCAGGACCGGTCGCCGAGCGCCGCCGCGAGGTCCGTGCGGAGCTCCTCGTAGGCGCCCAGCGCGTTCTGCGCGCGCCCGAGCATGGCGTTGAAGAGGTCGGCCAGGGCGCGGACCTGCGGGTCGTCGATCTCCTCCAGGAGGGGCTCGGTGACGAGCCGTGCGGGGACCGTGAAGTCGCCGTCGCGCATGGCGACGAGGCCCTGCTCGAGGTTCGTCAGGCAGTGCTCGTCGAGCGAGCGCAGCCGCTCGTGCAGCTGGGCGATGACCGCGTCCATCCCGCTCTGGGCCGGTTCCTGCGTCGCGACTGGGCTCACGCCTCCCGTGGTCGGACGGCCGCGCGCGTCCTTGAGCTTCGCCGGGTGGTCCGGGACGGCCCCCGGCCGGCCGACGTCTACGCTGGCGCGATGCTCCGCTCCCCGGTCCTTCGCCTGGTGCTCGCCGCCGCCGTCCTCGTGCCCGCGGCCCCCGCGGGCGCCGCGGAGTTCGCCGACCCGTCGACGCCAGGGCCGGCGCTCTCGGTCTCCCAGCGCGACGTGGACAGCATCCTGACCTGCTCGGCCGGGGTCGACGGGGCGACGCGCGCCCCCGTCCTGCTCGTCCAGGGCACGGGCGCGACCGCGAAGGACAACTGGAGCTGGACCTACGAGCCGGGCCTCGACCAGCTCGGCATCCCGTGGTGCGCGCTCGACGTGCCCGAGCACGCGACCCAGGACATCCAGCGCTCGGGCGAGCTGCTCGTCGGCGCCATCCGGACCATGCACCGCCGGGCGGGCCGGCGCATCGCGATCATCGGCCACTCCCAGGGCGGCATGTCCCCGCGCTTCGCCCTGCGCTTCTGGCCCGACACCCGCGACATGGTCGACGACATGATCGGCTTCGCCCCCTCGAACCACGGCTCCGACCGCGGCTCGTGCAGCACCTCGAGCCCGTGCTCGGCGGCCGGCTGGCAGCAGGACGACCAGGCGAAGTTCATCCGCGCCGTCAACTCGGGGGCGGAGACCTGGGCGGGCATCTCCTACACGAACGTCTACACCCGCACGGACGAGACCGTGCAGCCCAACATGGACGACACGGGCTCCTCGTCGCTCCGCACGGGCGCAGGCTCCATCGAGAACGAGGCGACCCAGGAGGTCTGCCCCAACGCGGCGTACGAGCACCTCGCGGTCGGGACGGTCGACGCCGTCGCCTTCGCGCTCGCCCTCGACGCGCTCGAGCACCCGGGCCCCGCCGTCCCCATGCGCGTCGACCCGGTCACGACCTGCTCGCGGACGTACCACCAGGGCGTCAACACGGCGACGGTCGCGGCCGACGCCGCGGCGGCGGTCCAGAGCTTCGAGACCTACCAGCCGAAGGAGTTCACGGAGGAGCCCGCGCTGCGCTGCTACGTCACCGCGACCTGCGGCACCCCGGCCGCCGCCGCGCTCGCGGCCAAGCCCACGCGGACCTGCGTCTCGCGCCGGCGCTTCACGATCACCGTGCCGCCGCTGGACGGGCTGCGGGTGACCGTCGCGGGCAAGCGGATCAAGGTCCGCGGCACGGGCGCCCGGCGCCGGGCGACCATCGACCTGCGCGGCAAGCCCCGGCAGCGGGTCGTCGTCCGGGTGACGGGGCGCGCGAGCGGCAAGCGCGTGACGCAAGTGCGCCGCTACCGCACCTGCGCCTGATCCGGGAGGCCCGCGGCCCCGACGAGGCCTCCGAGGCGTAGACGCGCACGGGCCCGCGGACCGAGACGCCGACGAGTGTCGCGCACCCCGGGCCACGCCGTCCCGATGCCGCGGTCCGCGGCGAACCTCCCATGGCGGGCGACGAACCTCCCACGGGGTCCACCCGCGCGTCGCGGACGCCGATGAGCGGCGCATGAGCTCCTCCTCGATGTCCCGCGCGACCTACCTCGACGACGAGGGGCGGCTCGCCGCGCTGGCGGCCTCCGGCCTGCTCTCCGTCGACGTCGACGCCGCGCTCGACCGGTGGACCCGTCTCGCCCGTGGGCTCCTCGGCGCGCGCATGGCGCTGCTCTCGCTCGTCACGGGGGAGCGGCAGTTCTTCAAGAGCCACGCCGGCCTCCCGCCGGCCGTGGCGGCCCTGCGCGAGACCCCCCTGTCGCACTCGTTCTGCCAGCACGTCGTCACGAGCCAGGCCCCGCTCGTCGTCTCCGACGCCCGTGAGCATCCCCTCGTCCGCGACAACGGCGCGGTCGAGGACCTCGACGTGATCGCCTACGCCGGCCAGCCCGTCACGACGTCGGACGGCCACACCCTCGGGGCCTTCTGCGTCATCGACAGCGAGCGGCGTGACTGGACACCCGACGAGCTCGAGCTGCTCGAGGACCTGGCGGCGGGCCTGATCGCGGAGATCGAGCTGCGCGCGTCGCTGCGCGCGGGGCAGGCGCTCCAGGCCGACCTGACCCGCATGGCCTGCGTCGACGAGCTCACGGGCCTGCCCAACCGCCGGCAGCTGACCGCGGACCTCCGCGCGGCGATGGCCGCCGGCCACCCGCGGGTGCTCGCCGTCTTCGACCTCGACGGCTTCAAGGCCTACAACGACGCCTTCGGGCACCCGGCCGGCGACAGCCTCCTCGCACGCCTCGCGGACAACCTGGCGACCGTGGCCTCCGAGCACACGAGCACGGCCTACCGCCTGGGCGGTGACGAGTTCTGCCTCCTGTGCGACGACGAGGACGTCGTCGCCGCCGCCGCGCTCGCCCTCCAGGAGCGGGGCGACGGCTTCTCCATCGGCAGCTCGTACGGCGCGGTCCAGCTGAGCACCTGCGCCGGCAGCGCGGAGCGGGCCATGGTCGTCAGCGACCAGCGCCTCTACGCGACCAAGCACGGCCGCTCCGGCGCGGCGCGCCAGCAGGTCCACGACGTCCTGATGCGCGTCCTGCGCGAGCGCGAGCCGGACCTCGACGCCCACGTCCGCGAGGTCGCCGTGCTCTCCCGGCGCGTCGGCGAGGCCCTCGGCCTCCGGGGCACGGCCCTCGACGAGGTGTCCATCGCGGCGCAGATGCACGACATCGGCAAGGTCGCCATCCCGGACACGATCCTGGGCAAGCCCGGGCCGCTCGACGAGGCGGAGTGGGCGATCATGAAGCAGCACACGGTGCTCGGCGAGCGCATCCTCGCGGCGGCGCCGGCGCTCGGGTCCATCGCGACCATCGTGCGCTCCAGCCACGAGCGCTGGGACGGCCGGGGCTACCCCGACGGCCTGGCCGGGGAGGCCATCCCGCTCGGCTCGCGGATCGTGTGCGCCTGCGACGCCTTCCACGCCATGACGTCCGATCGCCCGTACGCGGCGAGGCGGTCGGTCGAGGAGGCGCTCGAGGAGCTGCGGGCCCACGCGGGGCGGCAGTTCGACCGCGACGTCGTCGAGGCGCTGGAGCGTGAGGCGGGCGGCTTGGGCGCGACGCCGCCGGGGTACGCCGCCGTGCATGGCTGACGCCCACTCGACCCGCGTCCTCGAGCCCGAAGCCGCGGGGGAGGACGTCACGCCCCTGCGGGTGCTCGTGGCCGACCAGCACTGCGAGAACGTCAGCGACGCCGCCGAGGCGGCGCGAGCGCTGGGTCACGACGTCGTCGCGGAGGAGGTCGAGGTCGACGCCGTGGGAGAGGCGACGGCGCGCCTGCGCCCGGACATCGCGCTGGTGGTCGTCGGGGCCTCGTCGGATCACGCGATCGGCCTGATCCGGCGCATCGTGCGCGAGGCATCTTGCCCGGTCATCGCGATCCTCCCCGGGGACGAGCCCGCGTTCGTGCGCGAGGCGGCCAGGATCGGTGTCTTCGCCTCCATCGTCGAGGCCGACCCGCAGGAGCTCCGGACGGCGATCGAGGTCACGCTCGAGCGCTACCGCGACTTCGCCGCGTTGCGCGGCGCGCTGGGGCGGCGCGCCGTCATCGAGCAGGCCAAGGGCATCCTCATGGGCCGGCACGACATCGACGCGGACGCCGCCTTCGAGCGGCTGCGCGAGCGCTCCCAGCGCACGGGGGTGAAGGTCGCCGACCTCGCGGCGGCGCTCGTCGACAGCCACGGCCTGCTCGCGGACGATGTCAGGATCCTGACATCCGACACGTGATGGCGCGTTGACGGGGTAATCCTCCTCCTGGGACATCCGGAAGCACCGGAGGCCCGAACGCCGGGGCGCATCCCCGTGAGGACCCACTTGAGGAAGCAGGTGGACATTGCCTCGGCCACGGTCGGCCGGGTCCTGCAGCGTCTACTCAAGGGGGAAGGGCCTCGTGCTTCGAGGAGCGTCCGCGGTCGAAGGGGAGCCGTCGTCGGGTCCAGGGTGGATCCCGTCGGCCGACGCGGTCATCGACGTGCTCACGGATCCGATCGTGCTGTGCGGGCCGACGGGCGAGGTGGTCCGAGCCAACCCGGCGGCCAAGGAGCTCTTGGGGCCCGACGAGCCCGGCGGCCCGGCGCTCTGCCGGCGCCTCGTCGAGCACCGGCACAACGGGCACGCGCAGAGCGTGGGTGCCATGGTCCTGGCCACGGGCCGGGCGATGCGCGACGTCCCGGTGGACGTGGACAGCGGAGGGCGGGCCCGGGCGTTGGCGGTGGACTACCTCCCGCAGCGCTCCGCGGACGGGACGGTCGCCGGCCTCCTGCTGGCCCTCCGGCACCGCGACGGGTCGGCGGCCGGCGTTGCGCGAGCGCTGCCGACGCACGTCGCGGCCGACGTCCCGGGGGGCGGAGGCGCCTTCCACGCCGACCACCACGTCCTCCAGGCCACGATCGATGCGCTGTCGGCGCACCTCGCGATCCTCGACCGCGAGGGGACGATCCTGATGACCAACCGCGCCTGGGAGCGCTTCGCGGAGGAGAACGGCGGGCCGGAGGGCGTGGGCCTCAACTACCTCGCGGTGTGCGACGCGGCCTCGGGTGACGAGCACGCCCGACGGGCTGCCGCCGGGTTGCGCGACGTGGCCGCGGGCGAGCGCGTGACGTTCACGATGGACTACCCGTGCATGGTCGGCCGTGCCCGGCGGTGGTTCATGCTGCGCGCCGCGCGCTACGAGGGGCCGGGGGCGGCGCGCGTCGTGGTCAAGCACATCGACGTCAGCGACCAGCGCGAGGCCGACGACGAGGTCCGCTTCCACGCCGAGCTCCTCGACGAGGTGGACGTCGCGGTGATCGCGACGGACCTCGACCGCACGGTGACCCACTGGAACGCCGCCGCGGAGCGGCTCTACGGGTGGACGCGGGAGCAGGCGCGCGGGCGCACGGTCGGGGACCTGATCGTCCCGGCCACGGACGGGCCGCCCGAGCGCACCCGCGCGGCCATCGACGCCGTCCGGAGCTGGAACGGCGAGCTGGTCCTCCGGCGCCGCGACGGCTCGACGTTCCCGGCCGAGAACCACAGCCGCCACCTGCGCGACGCCGACGGCACGCCCAAGGGCTTCATCAGCGTCTCGCGGGACGTCACGGAGCGCCTCGAGGGCGAGCGTGCGCTCCGCGAGGCGCGCGACTACCTGCACGCCGTCGCCGAGAGCATGGGGCAGGGCCTGCTCACCATCGACGTCGCGGGCCTCGTCACCTACGCCAACCCCGCCGCCGAAGCCGCGCTCGGCTGGCCCCCCGGGCACCTGGCCGGGCGCCCGTTCCACAGCCCGGGCGCCGCCGCCGGGACGATCGTCGAGGGGCCGCGCGCGCCCGGCGTCAGCCACGGCGTCGGCGTCGCGACCCGGGTCGAGGACGCGCGCTTCGTCCGTCGCGACGGGTCGACGTTCCCCGTCGCGTACACCGCGACGCCGTTCCAGACGGTCGACGAGGTCGAGGGCTGCGTCGTCGTCTTCGAGGACATCTCCGAGCGCCAGGCCCGCGAGGACGGCCTGCGGCGCGAGGTGGAGAAGCTCACCTGGATCGGCCGCATCCAGGAGGCCCTCGCCGAGGACCTCTTCGTGCTCTACGCGCAGCCCATCGTCGACGTCCGGACGGGTGCCGTCGTGCAGCGCGAGCTGCTGCTGCGCCTGCGCGAGCCCGACGGCACGGTGCTCGGGCCCGGGGTCTTCCTGCCCGTGGCCGAGAAGTACGGGCTCATCGGGGACATCGACCGCTGGGTCATCGAGCAGGCGGCGGCCCTGGCCGCGACGGGCAACCGGGTCGAGATCAACATCTCGGCCAAGTCCGTCGGCGACCCGGGGATCCTCGAGCACTTCGAGCAGGCCCTCGCGGCGTCGGGCGCCGATCCGGGGCTCGTGGTGGTGGAGATCACCGAGACCGCGCTCGTCGAGGACGAAGCGGCCGCCCTGCGCTTCGTGGAGCGCGTCCACCGGCTCGGCAGCCGGCTCGCGCTCGACGACTTCGGCACGGGGTACGGCACCTTCACCTACCTCAAGCACCTCCCGGTCGACTACCTGAAGATCGACATCGAGTTCGTCCAGGACCTGGTGACGAGCCGGGCGAGCCGCCACGTCGTCGAGGCCGTGGTGGCCCTGGCCAAGGCGTTCGACCTCAAGACCGTCGCCGAGGGCGTGGAGGAGGCGGCGACCATCGACCTGCTCGCCGACCTCGGCGTCGACTTCGCCCAGGGCTACTTCATCGCGCGGCCCGAGCCCTGGGTCCCGGAAGGACCGCGGGCGGGGGAGTGAGGCGTGGCCACGTCGCGTGACGCGGCCGACGTCGCCCCCTTCGCGGTCGCCACGTTCGACGTCGACGGCGCGTGCGTCCGCGCCAACGCGGCGTGGATGCGCCTGCGTGGCCTCCCGGGCGAGGACGTCGTGGCCGCGGGGTGCTGGACGGGCGCGCTGGATCCCGAGGACCGCCGGCGGGCCGAGGCGGCGCGGGAGCGCGTGGTGCACGGGGCGCGGAGCGAGCTGCGGCTGCGGGCCCTGCAGCCCGACGGGAGCTCCGTGGACTTCGAGGCGATCCTCGTTCCCCGCAGGACCTCCCACGGCGGCGGCCCGGCGGGGTTCCACGCCTTCGCGCTCCCCGTGGCCGGCGGTCACGCCGGGTCGTGCGGTCCGAGCGGTGGCGACGGCGAGGGCGGCGGTGCGGTCGGGCCGGGGGCCGCAGCCCGCGCGCTCGGCGTCTCCGTGAGCACGGTGCACCGCTGGATCGACGAGGGCCGGCTCGAAGCCACGCGCACCCCGGGCGGCCACCGCCGCATCGCCCGGGCCGAGCTGCGGCGGCTCAGCCGTGCCTCGGCGGGCCCCACCCGCCTGCGTGGTCCCCGGCTGCCGGACGTCCCGCTGCCGCAGCTCGCCGAGGTGCTGCGCGCCCGGGGCGACGAGCTGCTCGACCAGGTCACGCGCCTCGCCTACGAGGACGCCGGCGGCGGGTGGTTCGCGCAGGCGCACGCCCGGCCGGCGCTGCTGGTCTGGCTGGGCCGGGTGGCGCGCGCGGCCACCGAGGGCCGGCCACGGGACGCCGTCACGGCGACGAAGGACATGTTCGTCGTCGCGCGCACCGCCGCCGGCCTGGAGGAGTGCCAGGTCTTCGGCGACCGCCTGACCGCGGCGGTGCTCCGCGCGCTCGGGGACGCCGGCGCCGACCGGCCGACCCGCGCACAGGCGACCGCGCTGCTCGCGGCGATGCGGCGGGCGCTCACGGCGGCCGAGGACGAGCGCGGCTGAGCACCGCCCTGCGCTCGGAGGGCCTGCCTCCGCGAGCCGCGTCCGTCCGCCGGCCGCGGTCGCCGCCGTCGGGCCTAGACTGGTCGGCGCTCCTGCTCACGCGTCCGAAGGCTGTGGTCCCCGCTGACAAGCACGAACCAACTCGGGTTCGTCGCTGAACCACATCGAGCCTGGGGCGTCCGCTCGGCGGCGTAGGGTCAAACGGTGGCGAGGACGTTCAAGCAGGTCCGTGGGCAGCTGCTGGCAGCGGGCTGGGTCAGGGTCCGACAGGCCGGCTCGCACGAGACCTGGCAGCACCCGGACGGCCGCCGCGTGACGGTCGCCGGCAAGGACAGCAAGACGGTGGCGGCCGGTACGCTGGCCAGCATCCGTCGCGCGACCGGCCTGGAGGATCTTCGATGAGGTGGACCGTCATCTACGAGCAGGACCCCGAGTCCGGCGACTGGAGCGCGCACGCTGCCGACCTGCCGGTCTTCGTCGGCGGCGACACCCGAGACGAAGCCGAAGCGCAGATCCAGAGCGCGATCGCCTTCCACCTCGACGGCCTTCGTGCCGACGGGCTGCCGGTCCCGGTCCCTCGTTCTGAGGCCGGCGCCGTCGAAGTCGCTGCCTGACCTCGGCGGTCCCAGCCCGTCCGGCCGCCGGCCTCGACGCCGTCGGTCCTAGACTGCTGGCCTCCTAGTTCCTGCGTCCGAAGGCATGTGGTTCCCATAATTTCGACGAACCAACTGAAGAACGGCAACCACATCGAGGTCGACGGGACGATCTTCAAGGTGGTGGAGTTCCAGCACGTCAAGCCCGGCAAGGGCCCGGCCTTCGTCCGCACGAAGCTCCGCCGCACGACGGACGGCAACGTCATCGACAAGACCTTCCGGGCCGGCGAGAAGTTCCGCTCCGTCCGCACGGAGGCGAAGAAGATGACGTTCCTCTACACGGACGGGGAGGACGCGCACTTCATGGACTCCGAGACCTACGAGCAGTCCGCGATCCCGCAGAAGGCCCTCGCGGACAAGCTGCGCTGGACCGTGCCGAACACGAACGTCGACCTGCTCTTCATCGACGAAGAGCCCGCGGACATCCAGCTCCCGTCCTCCGTCGAGCTCGAGATCACCCACACGGAGCCCGGCGTGCGCGGCGACACGGCCTCGGGTGGCGGCGACAAGCCCGCGACGGTCGAGACCGGCGCGGAGATCAAGGTGCCGCTCTTCGTGAACATCGGGGACCGCGTGAAGGTGCAGACGGAGACCGGCGAGTACATGTCGCGGGTCTAGCGGCACCCCTTGTCGCGCCGCACGGACCAACGGCAGGCCGCGGTCTTCGCGCTCTACCAGCACGACCTGACCGGCCGGGAGCTCGACGTGCTCTTCGAGCGCTCGGCCTCCTCCTTCACCCGGGCGCTGGCCTACGCGGTCGCGGACTACGCCGAGGAGCTCGACGCGCTCATCGAGCGCCACGCGAAGGGCTGGACCGTCGACCGCATCGCCCCGCTGGACAAGGCGATCATGCGGGTCGCGCTGCTCGAGATGCTCCACCCCGACGCCGCCCCGGGCGACACGCCGATCCCGCCCGAGGGCGCGATCTCCGAGGCCGTCGAGCTCGCGAAGGAGTTCTGCGGCGCGGACACCCCGGGCTTCGTCAACGGCATCCTGGCGGCCGTCCTGCGCGACCGGACGGCCACGCCGTGAGCGACGCGGAGACCCTCGAACGGCTCGTCGGCCGCCTGGAGGACGCGGCCGCCGCGCTGCGGGCCGGGGAGCTCGCGCCCGAGCAGGCCGCCGAGCTCGTCGAGCAGTGCGCCCAGAGCGCCGCACACGCCTCCGCGGAGCTCGAGCGGCTCGCGCGCGCGGCCGCCTCGGAGGCCGACGGACCCATCCAGGACCAGCTCGTCTGATGCCCTACCCCGACGAGCTGCGGCTGACGGTCGACGCCTACCTCGAGGAGCTGCGCTTCTCCGACGACGCGGTCACCTCCGGCCTCGAGGAGGCCATGCGCTACTCGCTCCTGGCCGGCGGGAAGCGCATCCGGCCCGTCCTGGCGCTGGCCACGGCCCGGGCGATCCGGCGCGACGAGGCGGACTTCCTGCCCTTCGCGGCCGCGGTGGAGCTCATCCACACGTACTCGCTCATCCACGACGACCTCCCGGCGATGGACGACGACGACCTGCGCCGCGGGCGCCCGACCTGCCACGTGGCCTACGGGGAGGACGTCGCGATCCTCGCGGGCGACGGCCTCTACGCCGAGGCGTTCAAGCTCGTCCTCAAGCAGCAGGGCGGCGAGCCACGGGACGTCCTGCGCGCCGTCTGCGAGCTCGCGGCCGCCACGGGGGTCAACGGGATGGTCGGCGGCCAGTACCTCGACGTCCACGAGGCGGCGCCGGACGGGGCGGAGGGCCTGCGCCGCCTGCACGCCCTCAAGACGGGCCGGCTCATCGGCGCGTCCGTCGAGTGCGTACTCCTCCTAGCCGGCCACGATGAGACAGCCACCGACCCCTACCGACGCTACGCCAGCGAGCTGGGCGTGCTCTTCCAGATCGTCGACGACATCCTCGACGTGACCGAGAGCGAGGACACCCTCGGCAAGCCCCAGGGCTCCGACGAGCGCCACGGCAAGCGGACCTACGTCTCGGAGTTCGGCCTGGACGGGGCGCGGGCGCTCGCGGCCGAGTCGGTCGCCAACGCCCGGGAGGCCCTCGCGGAGGCGGCGCCGCAGGGTGCATCCGAGCTCGAGCAGATCACGCACTTCATCTACACCCGGACGAACTAGCCTCAAGGCCCAGCCCCATGACCCGCATCCTCGATCGCATCGACCGCCCGCAGGACCTCCACGCGCTCTCCGACGAGGAGCTCACGCGCGTCGCCCAGGAGGTCCGGGAGCACATCATCGACACCGTGGGGGAGATCGGCGGCCACTTCGGCGCGAACCTCGGCACCACGGAGCTCGCCGTCGCGCTCCACTCGCTCATGGACTCCCCGCGGGACAAGGTCCTCTGGGACGTCGGCCACCAGGCCTACCCCCACAAGGTCCTCACGGGCCGCCGCGACCAGCTCCCCACGATCCGCAAGTACGGCGGGCTGACCCCGTTCTGCTCCATCGAGGAGTCCGAGCACGACATCATGGGCGCGGGCCACGCCTCGACCTCCATCGGCTACGCCGTCGGGATCAAGGAGGGCATGCGGCTGAAGGGGAACCTCGACGCGGGCAAGGTCGTCGCGGTCATCGGCGACGGCGCCATGACGGGCGGCGTCGCGTTCGAGGCCATCCACCAGGCCGGCGGCGCCGGGACCCCGATCGTCGTCGTGCTCAACGACAACGGCATGTGCATCTCGCCGAACGTCGGCGCGCTCACCCGCACGTTCTCGCGGATGCGGCTGCACCCGAAGCTCTGGCACGCGCGGGAGGGCATGGAGGAGCGCCTCGCGGACCTCCCGGGCGGCCTCGGCGCGCTGGCCGAGCGGCTCGGCCCGCAGCTCAAGGAGTCCCTCAAGGCCTTCTGGGCGCCCGGGCTCTTCTGGGAGGAGCTCGACTGGGCCTACACGGGGGTCATCGACGGCCACGACGTCCACGCGCTCCGCGGCGCGCTGCGCGCGGCCTTCAAGGCGCAGCGCCCCGTCGTCGTCCACATCTCCACCGTCAAGGGCAAGGGGTTCGCCCCGGCCGAGGACGGCGGCCTGGAGGGCATGGAGAAGTGGCACGCGGCGAAGCCCGGCTCCATCGCGAACGGCATGCCCGCGGTGGTCAAGGCGGTCAAGGAGGGCGGCGCGCCGCCCAAGCCGCCGCAGTACACCGCGGTCTTCGGCGAGGCGATGATCGAGGAGGTCCGCCGGGACCGCCGGGTCGTCGGCATCACCGCCGCGATGAACTCCGGCACGGGCCTGAACCTCCTGCAGGTCGCCGAGCCCAAGCACTACTTCGACGTCGGCATCGCCGAGCAGCAGGCGATCCTCTTCGCCTCGGGCCTCGCGCTCGAGGGCCGCAAGCCCGTCGCCGCGATCTACTCGACCTTCCTGCAGCGCGCGTACGACCAGATCGTCCACGACGTCTGCCTGCAGGAGCTCAACGTCGTCTTCGCGATGGACCGCGCCGGCCTCGTCGGCGACGACGGCCCGACCCACCACGGCGTCTTCGACATCGCCTACCTGCGCTCGCTGCCGAACATGGTCGCCATGGCCCCGCGCGACGAGGCGATGCTGCGGCACATGCTGCGCACCGCGCTGTCCTTCGACGGGCCGAGCGCGCTGCGCTACCCGCGCGGGGAGGGGCTCGGGGTCGCGCTCCCCGCGCCCGAGGACGTCCGGGCCGATCGAGATCGGCAAGGGCGAGCTCCTGCGCGAGGGCGACGGCCGGGTCGCGATCCTGGGCTACGGCACGGGGGTCGCGAAGGCGAACGAGGCGGCGGCGCTCCTCGCGGAGCACGACCTCTCGGTGACGGTGGCCGACGCGCGCTTCGTCAAGCCGCTCGACATCGACCTCGTCGCGAAGCTCGCGACGGAGCACGACCTGCTCGTCACCGTCGAGGAGGGCGTCCTGCAGGGCGGCTTCGGCTCCGCGGTGTGGGAGGGGCTGAACGCCGTCGGGCTCGACGGGCCGGACTGCGCGCGCATCATGCGCGTCGGGCTCCCCGACCGCTACGTCACCCACGGCGCGCCGAACCTCCTGCACGAGGAGGTCGGCTACACCGGCAAGGCGATCGCGGAGCGCATCGCCGCCGCGGTCGGCGCCGGTTCGTTGGCGGGCGCCTGACCCGCACGGGGCCCGCGGGCCCGTAGTCTCGGCGGCGTGAGCGCGCCGCCCGCCGATCCACCCGCAGGTCACGGCGCTGCTGGCCGAGCAGGAGGCCGACCCCGCCACGGAGGGGCCCGCGGGCCTCAGCGCGCTGCGGGCCAGCTACCTGCAGGCGGCGCTCGACCTCGGCGGCGCCCGTGAGGACGTCGGCCGGGTGGAGGACGTCGTCGCCGGCGGGGTCTGCGCCCGCGCCTACGTCCCGCGCGTCGACCTGCAGCCCGCTCGGGGCGATCGTCTGGTTCCACGGCGGCGGCTGGGTCATGGGGGACATCGAGGGCTTCGAGCACGTCTGCCGTTCGCTGGCCAACGCCTCGGGGCAGGTCGTCGTCTCCGTCGACTACCGCCTGGCGCCCGGAGCACCCCTTCCCCGCCGCGCGCGACGACGCGCTGGCCGCGGTCGAGTGGGCGCTCGGCCACGGGGCGGAGCAGCTGGGCTACGACCGCGCCCGGGTCATCGTCGGCGGGGACTCCGCGGGCGGGAACCTCGCCGCGGTCGCGCGTCGCCCACCACCGCGACCGCGTCGCGGGCCTCCTGCTCGTCTACCCCGCCACGGATGCCGCGATGGCCACCGCGAGCTACGCGGAAGGGGCGGGCGCCGACGTCGGCGGCCTGACCCCGGAGTCCATGGAGCGGTGCTTCGCCGCCTACCTCCAGGGCGCGGACGGCACCGACCCGGACGTCTCGCCCCTCCGCGGGGAGCTCGCCGGCCTGCCGCCCGCGCTCGTCGCCGTCGCCGTCCACGACGTCCTGCGGGAGGACGGCCTGGCCTACGCGGAAGCCCTGCGCGCCGCCGGGGTGGAGGTCGAGCTCCTGCGCTTCGAGGACATGGTCCACGGGTTCCTGCGCTGGGGCGGCGTCGTGGATCGCGCGACGGAGCTCATCCGCGCCATGGGCACCTGGGCGCGCGGGCGCCTGGCCTGACTTGACCCGGCCGGGGCCGCGGGAGGAGGCTGGCCCCATGCCCACCATCGAGGTCAACGGCACGACGCTCCACTACAGCGAGGAGGGTCCGGCGGACGCGCCGGCGGTGCTCTTCGGCCACTCGCTCTTCTTCGACGCCGACATGTTCGCCGCGCAGGTCCAGGAGCTCTCGCGCGACCACCGGGTGGTGACCTACGACCACCGCGGGCAGGGCCGCAGCGCCGCGGCTCCCCGCGAGGAGCTCGACATGGACACGCTCACGGAGGACGCGGCGGCGCTCATCGAGGCCCTGGGCCTCGCGCCCTGCACGTACGTGGGCAACTCCATGGGCGGCTTCATCGCCCTCCGGCTCGCCGCGCGCCGCCCGGACCTCGTCGCCTCGGCCGTCGTGGCGGGCTCCAGCGGGGACGTCGAGGGCTCCAAGGCGGAGTTCGACCCGCTCGTCGCCGCGATCGGCGAGCACGGCGTCGCGCCCGTCCTCGACGTCGTGACCCACATCATGCTCGGGGACCGGACGATGGCCGAGCGGGCGGAGCTCACCGCTGCCTCACGGGAGCGCCTCGGGCGCCTCGGGCCGGAGATCGCGGACGCCGCCTGGCAGGTCGTCCACCGCGAGGCGGTGCTCGACGAGCTCCCCGGGACGACGGTCCCCGTGCTCGTCCTGGCCGGGGAGGAGGACCACGCCTACCCGCTGCCCAAGTCGGAGGAGATCGCACGCCTGGTGCCCGACGCGCGCCTCGAGGTGGTCGCCGGGGTGGGGCACTCCGTGCTGCTCGAGGACCCCGACCGGGCCAACGCGCTCCTGCGCGAGCACCTCGCGGGGCTGCCCGCCCGCGCCTGACCGGGCCCGGAAGGCGGAACGGCCCGCACGAGGCGGGCCGTTCCTGGGGAGGAGAGTCCTGCTATGTGGTGCTGCTGATCTATGGGGGAAGGTGGGTTCAGCCGCGGAGGCTGTAGCTCGTGAGCAGGTTCCCGACGAGCTGCACGAGGGCGATGGTGCCGAGGACGAACCCGGCTGCGGCGTCTCCGGCCACGAGGACGACGGCGCCGACAGCCAGGAGGCCGAGCGCCAGGCCGTAGTCGAGCGTGTGGAGCGCCGAGATCGGCATGGCGAGGCGCCCGCGCTCGTCCACGACGGCGGAGAGCGCGACGCCCGTGACGACCGCGCCGACGAGCACGGACATGACCATGGCGGGCGCCTGGAAGCCGACGACGAACGGCGCCAGCATGGTCGCCAGGCCGGTCAGCATGCGCAGGGCGGCGTGGATCGGGAGGGGGATGAGGGCTACGACGGTCATCGCTCCACGAGTGTGCCCGAGGCTCCCGGCGCGTTCCGTGAGCGTCGTCACACCGGTTGCGCGCGCAACCACTCAGGGCGCTTGCGCGGTGTGGGCTAGCGTCTGCCCCGTGGCCAAGGTCCGCCTCGACGCCCTGCTCGCACCAGCGCGGGCTCTTCGACTCGCGCACGCGGGCGGCCGCCGCCGTGATGGCCGGCGCCGTGCGCCTCGGGGGCGCGGAGGGACCGCGTGCGCCCAAGCCCGGGCAGCTCGTCGCCGACGACACGGAGCTGAGCGTCGACGCGCCGCCGCCCTTCGTCTCGCGGGGCGGGACGAAGCTCGCCAACGCCCTCGACGGGTTCGGGCTCGACGTCGCGGGCCGCCGCGCGCTCGACGTCGGCGCGAGCACCGGCGGCTTCACGGACTGCCTGCTGCAGCGCGGCGCCGCGCACGTGGTCGCGCTCGACGTCGCCTACGGGGAGCTCCACTGGTCCCTGCGCACCCACGAGCAGGTGACGGTCGTCGAGCGGGCGAACGCCCGGGCGCTCGAGGCGGGGCAGCTGCCCTACCGGCCGGACCTCGTCGTCGCGGACGTCTCGTTCATCTCGCTCACGAAGGTCCTGCCCGCGGTGCTCGCGGTCTGCGCGGAGCGCTTCGACGCGCTGCTCATGGTCAAGCCGCAGTTCGAGGTGGGGCGCGAGCGGCTCGGGAAGGGCGGGGTGGTCCGCGAGCCCGCGCTGCGGCGCGAGGCGCTGCTGGGCGTGGCGGGCGCCGCGGTGGCCGCGGGCGCCGGCGTGCTGGGCTTCGCCTCCTCCGGCCTGCCCGGCCCGAAGGGCAACCGGGAGAGCTTCCTGTGGCTGTGCGAGGCAGGGCGGGCCGGCGCGCTCGACCCCGCGGGCGTGGCCGGGGCCGCCGAACGGGTAGAGCCCGGGGCATGAGCGCGCCGGCGAAGGTCCGCAGGGTCACCGTCCTGACCCACCAGCGGCCCGAGCAGACCGCGGAGGCGGTCGTCCAGCTCAAGGCCGTGGCCGAGCGGGTGGGCGCGGAGCTCCGCTTCGACCCGGAGGAGACGGCGAAGCACGGCCTCGTCACGGCGGACGGCTGCGTGCTCTGCGACGCGGAGGTCTCCGACGACGTGGACCTCTGCATCGTCCTCGGCGGGGACGGGACGATCCTGCGGGGGCTGCGGCGCTACGCGGGGACGAGCGTCCCGGTGTTCGCGATGAACTTCGGCGAGGTCGGCTTCCTGGCGACGGTGGACCCGGAGGAGGACGGGACGGGGTTCGACCGGGCGCTCTCGGGTGACTTCGAGGTCCTCACGCTCCCCGCGATCGCGCTCGAGCTGCCCCAGGGGCAGCAGGCGGCGATCAACGACGTCTCCATCAACCGCAAGGTGGGGGAGCGGGTCGCGACGATCGGCTACGGGGTCGGCGGGCAGGAGGTCGGCTCCGTGCGCTGCGACGGCCTCGTGGTCGCCACCCCGGCCGGCTCGACGGGCTACAACCTCGCCAACGGCGGGCCCGTGCTGGCCTGGGGCGTCGAGGGGTACGTGGTCTCCTTCATCGCGCCGCACTCCCTCACGGCGCGGGCGCTCGTGGTCGCGCCGGACGACGAGCTGCAGGTCTTCAACCGCGGGCGCGACCCCGTGGACATCTCCGTCGACGGGCGCCCCGTCGGCGAGCTCGCGCCGGGGGACGTCTTCACCTCGCGGTTCGTGCGCGAGGCGGCGGACCTCGCGCAGATCCCGGGCTCCTCCTTCTACCGCCGCATCGCCGAGAAGTTCGGCCGCCTCGCGCGCTGATGGACCTCGGGCTGGCGGGGCGCGCCGTGCTCGTGACGGGCGCGACGCGCGGGATCGGGCGGGCGATCGCGCTGGCCTGTGCCGCGGAGGGCGCCCGGGTCGGGATCTGCGCCCGCTCCGTCGATCCCGGCGGCGGTCGACGCGCTGCGCGCGGCGGGCGCGCCGGACGCGGTCGGTTCCGCGGTCGACGTCGCCGCCCCGGGGGAGCTCGAGGCCTGGGTCGAGGCCTGTGCGGCGCGGTTCGGCGGGCTCGACGGCGTGGTCGCCAACGTCGGTGGTTCCTCGGGGGACACGTACGGGCTGAACGCGGGGAGCGCGCTGCGGCTCGTCTCCGCGGCCGTCCCGCACCTGGGCCCGGGGGGCTCGGCGGTGCTCATCTCCTCCATCTCGGGGCGCAAGCCGGGCTCCCCGCTCGAGTACGGGATGGCGAAGGCGGCCGTCTCGCACGCGGCGGCGCAGCTCGCGCTCGACCTCGCGCCCTCCGGCATCCGGGTCAACGCCGTGTCCCCGGGCTCCATCCTCTTCGAGGGCGGTGGCTGGGCGGGCATGCGTGACGACGATCCGGCCCGCTTCGAGCGGTTCGTGCGCGAGGAGCTGCCGCTCGGGCGGCTCGGGACCCCCGAGGAGGTCGCGCGGGTCGTGGCCTTCCTGGTGTCGCCCGCGGCGTCGTGGGTCACCGGGGCGGACTGGGCGGTCGACGGCGCCCAAGGGCTCCCGGGCGCGCGCAGATCGTCACCGGACTGACCCGGAACTGCGCAGCAGAACGCACGTTCGCCTCGTTCCGTCCGACCCGGCGAGCATCATCGCGTGCGTGCTCCACGAGCTGCGCGTCGAGAACCTCCTGCTCATCGAGCGGGCCGAGCTGCGGCTGCAGCCCGGCCTGAACGTCATCACGGGCGAGACCGGAGCGGGCAAGACGGTCCTGGCCAGCGCCCTCGACCTCCTGCTGGGCGGCAAGGCGCGGCAGGGACTGGTGCGCCCGGGTGCGGACGAGGCCTACGTCGAAGGGGTCTTCGAGCTGCCCCACGAGCTGCGCGACGCGCTCGGGGACCGCGTGCCCACGGACGCGGACGAGCTCGTCCTCGCGCGCCGGGTGAGCGCCGCAGGGCGCTCCCGGGCCTACCTGGCCGGGCGCAGCTGCGGCGGCGGACGAGCTGCGGGACGTCGCCGCGGCCCTCATCGCCTTCTACGGCCAGCACGAGCACCGCCGGCTGACCCTCGCCTCCGCGCAGCTCGAGCTGCTCGACGGCGCCTGCGGGCCCGCGCACCTCGAGGCCCGGGCGGCCTACGGCCTGCAGCTCGCGCGGGTGCGCGGCTCGAGGCGTCGCTGCAGGAGCTCCGGGAGCGCGCGGGCGCCCGGGACCGGGAGATCGACCTGCTCGCAGTTCGAGCTCGCGGAGATCGAGGAGGCCGAGCCGTCGGAGGCCGAGGAGGCGTCCCTGACCGCGCGGCGCGACCGGCTGCGGCACGTCGAGGCGCTGCGGGGCGCGGCGCTGGGGCGGGGCGGAGGCGCTCTCCCCGGAGGACGGCATGGGCGTGGGGGCGCTGCTGGCCGCGGGCGGCGGGGAGCTCGACGCGCGTGGGCGGCGTCGACCCCGCCCTCGACGCGCTCACGGAGCGCTGGACCGCCATGGCGATCGAGGCCTCGGACCTCGCCGCGGAGCTCCGGGGCTACGCCGAGGGGCTCGAGTCCGAGCCGGGCGAGCTCGACGCGATCGAGGAGCGCCTCGGGGCGTGGGACCGCCTCAAGCGCAAGCACGGGGGAACGCTCGCGCTCGTCCTCGCCCACGCTGAGGCTTGCCGGGAGCGGCGGGACGAGCTCGACGGGGCCGAGGTCGCGCTCGAGGAGGCGCACGGCGTCGCTCGAGGCGGCACGGGGGGAGCTCGACGCGCAGGCCCACGGCCTGCGGGAGGCCCGTCTGGCGGCCGCGCCGGTGCTGGCCGCCGCCGTCCGCGAGCGGCTCGCCGGGCTCGCCATGGAAGCGGCGGTCTTCGAGATCGCCGTGGAGCCGCGGCCCGACGGCCCGGGGCCGACCGGCGCCGACGTCGTCGAGTTCCGCATCGCCTCGAACCCCGGCGTCCCCGCCGGCCCGCTGAAGGAGATCGCCTCGGGTGGCGAGCTCTCCCGGGTCATGCTCGCGCTCCTCGGGGTGGCGAACGACGGCTCGGGCGCGACCCTCGTCTTCGACGAGATCGACGCGGGCATCGGCGGCCAGACCGCACGGGCCGTCGGCGAGCAGCTGCGCGACCTCGCCGCGGGGCGCCAGCTGCTCTGCATCACCCACCTGCCGCAGATCGCCTCGCTCGCGGCGCGCCACTTCTCCATCGCGAAGGACGTGACGGTCGAGCCCGCCGTCACCACCGTCCGCACCCTCGCGAAGGCCGAGGTCGTCGGGGAGCTCGTGCGCATGCTCGGCGCGGGCGAGGACGACGTCGCCGCCCGCCGCCACGCGAAGGAGCTGCTCAAGGCGGCCTGAGGTCGCGGCTCGCCGCCCGGCGGCGCGGCGGGCGGCGGCGGCGGGGGCGGCGGCGCGGTGCTCGCGGCTTCGCCTCGGCACGGCGCGCGGTGCCTGCGGCTTCGCCTCGGCAGTACGGCGCGGCTTCGGTGGGGACGGCGGTGGGCGACGACGAGCCCCGCCGACCCTCGGGCGGGCCGGCGGGGCACTGGTGCGGCGCAGCGCTGCTCAGGGCACGCGTTCTGCGCAGCAGTGGCAGGTCGATGGGTCGCGAGCGCCCACGTCCACAAGGACCTCGAACGCTGGTGTTCGCCGCAGCTGCGCAGGGCGCCGTGGTCGATCGAAGGGCTTCGGAGCGACCCTTCGATCGACCAACCCCGTCCGTCACGGCCCTTCCGTGTGCGGCAGGCCCGAGGTCGTGGGTAGGCCGACGGCATGACCGAGACCCCCGAACCCGACACGCCGCACGACGACCCGGACCTCGAGGCCGCGCTCGCCGGCCCCGGCTTCGACGACTCCGCGGGCGCGCCGCCGACGCCCGACGACCCCGCACGTCCCGAGGACATCGCCCACGAGCCGGGCGCGCCGCACCTCTCCCTCGACGAGGAGCAGCTCGACGGGTCGGGCTGACGGCCTGGCGCGCCGGGCTGCGGGCACCCGTCAGCCGCAGCGCCGCAGGCTGCCCCCGGGCGGCGCCGACGTCAACCCCGCCGGGAGAGCCCCCGCCGCCCGCCGCCCGCGCCGCGCCGCGCCCGCCCTACGTCACCCCGCCGTCCAGCGCCGCGGCGTTGATGCAGTAGCGCTGGCCGCCGCGGTCGCGGGGGCCGTCGTCGAAGACGTGGCCGAGGTGGCCGCCGCAGGTCGCGCAGAGCACCTCCGTGCGCTTCATGAAGAGCGAGCGGTCGGACTTGAGCTCGACCGCGCCCGAGTCGATCGCCTCCGTGAACGAGGGCCAGCCCGAGCCGGACTCGAACTTCGTGTCGGAGGAGAACAGGGGGGTCTTGCAGCCGCCGCAGCGGTAGACCCCGTCGACGGTCTCCATGTGGTCGTTGGTGAACGGGCGCTCCGTCGCGCCCTTGCGCAGGACCTCGTAGGCGGTGGGGGAGAGCTCCTGCCGCCACTCCGCGTCGGACTTCTCGATTCGCTGGGTCATGCCCAGACTCTGACACCCGGACCTAGCGGGAAGATGAAGGCGCCGGAGGGCCATCCCGTCCGTGCCCGGCGCTACCTTTCCCACGTGCCACAGACGCGCTACATCTTCGTGACCGGGGGCGTCGTCTCGTCGCTCGGCAAGGGCATCGCCGCCGCCTCGATCGGCCGCCTCCTGGTCTCGCGCGGCCTCACGGTCGGGCCTCCAGAAGTTCGACCCGTACATCAACGTCGACCCCGGCACGATGTCCCCCTACCAGCACGGGGAGGTCTTCGTGACGGAGGACGGCGCGGAGACGGACCTCGACCTCGGGCACTACGAGCGCTTCACGAACACGAACACCTCGCGCGCGTCGAACGTCACCGCCGGCGGGATCTACAACTCCGTCATCCGCAAGGAGCGCCGCGGGGACTACCTCGGCGGCACGGTGCAGGTCGTCCCGCACATCACGGACGAGATCAAGCACCGCATCAAGCTCATCGGGGAGACCTCGGACGTCGACGTGGTCATCACGGAGATCGGCGGCACGGTGGGCGACATCGAGTCGCTGCCGTTCCTCGAGTCCATCCGGCAGTTCCCCGTGGACGTGGGGCGGCGCAACTGCCTCTTCATCCACCTGACGCTCGTGCCCTACATCGGGCACGCGGGCGAGCTCAAGACGAAGCCGACGCAGCACTCCGTCAACGAGCTGCGCCGCATCGGCATCCAGCCCGACATGCTCATGTGCCGCTCCGAGGGCGAGCTCTCGGTCGACATCCGCAAGAAGATCGCGCTGTTCGCCTCGCTGCCGGTCGAGGCCGTCGTCTCGGCCAAGGACGTCATCGGACATCTACGAGGTGCCGCTCTGGTACCACGAGCAGGGCGTGGACGACTTCATCCTCGGCGAGCTCGGGCTCGACGCGCCGCAGGAGGCCGAGATGACCGAGTGGGCGCAGGTCGTCGCCAACGCGGCCGCGGCGACGACCCCCGTGAAGATCGCGCTGGTCGGGAAGTACGTGAAGCTCGAGGACGCCTACAAGTCCTGCACGGAGGCGCTCGGCGCCTCCGGGGCGGTCCACGGCGGGAAGGTCGAGATCGACTGGGTCGACTCGGAGGAGCTCGAGCTCCCTCGAGGTCGCCCGCGAGCGCCTCGGCGATGCGGACGGCATCTTCGTCCCGGGCGGCTTCGGTGGCCGCGGGATCGAGGGCAAGATCCACGCCGCGCGGTACGCGCGGGAGAGCGGGACGCCCTACCTGGGCGTCTGCCTCGGCATGCAGATCGCGGTCGCGGAGTTCGCCCGCCACGTCGCCGACATGCCCGGGGCGAACTCGACGGAGTTCGACATCGAGACGGAGTACCCCGTCATCGACCTGCTGCCGGAGCAGAAGGAGGTCTCGGACCTCGGGGGCACGATGCGCCTCGGCGCGGACCCCGTGCGCCTGCACGCGGACACCCGGGCGCGGGAGCTCTACGGCGAGGCCGTCATCTACGAGCGCCACCGCCACCGCTACGAGGTCTCGATCTCCCTGCGCAAGCGCCTCGAGGCGGCCGGGCTGGTCGTGTCGGGCACGTCACCCGACGGCCGGCTGGTCGAGATCATCGAGCTGCGGGACCACCCGTTCTACGTCGCCTCGCAGTTCCACCCGGAGTTCAAGTCCCGCCCGGAGCAGCCCGCGCCGCTGTTCCGCGCGTTCGTCGGCGCGGCCATGGGGGTCGAGGCGGAGCTGCCGTCGCACGCCACGCCGGCGTGAACGAGCGCCTGAACGCGACGTTCGCGGAGCTCTGCGCGATCCGCTCGCCCTTCGGGGAAGAGCGGGCGGTCACCGACCACGTCGCGGCGGAGCTGCGCGGGCTCGGGCTCGCGGTGGAGGAGGACGACTCCGCCCGGCGCTCCGGCGCGCAGGCGGGCAACCTCCTCGCCCGCATCGCGGGCCCCGACGAGCGGTCCGTCCTGCTGTGCGCGCACCTGGACACCGTGCCCCACGAGGGCGTGGTCGAGCCCGTGCTCGAGGACGACGCGTGGGTCTCGGCGGGGGACACGATCCTGGGCGCGGACAACAAGGCCGCGGTCGCGGGGCTGCTGGAGGTCGCGCGGCGGTACGCGGGCACCACCCCGCCCGTCGGCATCGAGCTGCTCTTCACCACGAGCGAGGAGAACGCGCTCGCGGGCGCGAAGGCGTTCGACGTCGGCAAGCTCCGCAGCCGCTTCGGCTACGTCTTCGACCACGCGAGCCCCATCGGGGGGATCGTCGTCGCCTCGCCGACGTACTACCGCCTCGAGGCGCACCTCCACGGTCGCCCGGCCCACGCGGGCATCCGGCCCGAGGCGGGCCGCAGCGCGATCCTCGCCGCCGCCCAGGCCATCGCCGCGATGCCGCACGGGCGCATCGACCCGGAGACGACCGCGAACGTCGGCGGCATCACCGGCGGCACGAGGGGCACGAACATCGTCGCGGAGCACTGCAGCTTCCTCGCCGAGGTGCGCTCCCTGGACCCGGCGAAGGCGGAGGCGGTCGTCGCGCGGGTCGTCGACGCGATCCACGACGCCGCGAACGAGCCCGTGTGCTCCTGCGACGTCGACCTGACCGTGGAGCGCCTGTTCGAGGGCTACCGCCACGCCGCCGACGCGCCGCAGGTCCTGGCCGCGGAGGAGGCGCTGCGCCGGTGCGGCTACGAGCCCGAGCGCATCGTCACGGGCGGGGGGACCGACGGCAACGCCTTCGAGTCGGCGGGCTTCCCCTGCACGAACCTCGCGAACGGGACGGAGCACAACCACGAGGCCACGGAGCGCGTGACGGTCGCGGCCCTCGAGGGCATGCTCGACGTGACCCTCACCCTCCTCGACGTGCTCGGAGCCCCATGGACCTGACCCCCGCCGGCATCTGGACCGGAGCCCTCCGCGCCGCCGACCCCACGGAGGCCGCCGAGGCGATCGCCGAGCTCGACGAGCTCGGCTACGGCGCCGTCTGGCTGCCCGCCTTCTTCGGGGAGCCCGCCCACGAGCCGCTCGACCGGCTGCTCGGCGCGAGCCGACGGCTCGTCGTGGCCACGGGCATCCTGAGCGTCTGGGCCTACGAGCCCGCAGCGCTGGCCGAGATGTCCGCCCGGCTGAACGCGGACCACGAGGGCCGCTTCCTGCTCGGCCTGGGCGTCTCGCACGCGGCGATCGTCGACCAGGCCGACGCGGGCCGGTACCGCAAGCCGCTGACGAAGATGCGCGAGACGCTCGACGCGCTCGATGCCGCGGAGCCGGCCGTCCCGCCCGAGCGGCGCATCCTCGCCGCGCTCAAGCCGAAGATGACGGCGCTGGCCGGCGAGCGCGCCGCGGGCGCGCATCCTTACCTCGGGCCCGTCGCCCACACCGTCCGCGCCCGGGAGCAGCTCGGGGTGGGTCCGCTGCTCGCGCCCGAGCTCGGCGTGGTCCTGGAAGCCGACCCGGACACGGCCCGACGCATCGCCCGCGGGCACCTGGAGATGTACCTCGGCCTCCCGAACTACGTCGCCCACTGGCGCGAGCTCGGCTACGGCGACGCGGACCTCGGCGCGGGCGGCTCGGACCGGCTCGTCGACGACCTCGTCGCCTGGGGCGACGAGGAGGCGATCCGCGAACGGGTCGAAGAGCACCGGGCGGCCGGGGCGGACCACGTCTGCCTGCAGGTCCTGCACGACGGGGACGCCCTGCCGCGGGAGCAGTGGCGGCGGCTCGCCCCCGTGGTGGTCGGGTGAGCCCGAACCCTCGCGCGTTCACCCGGACGGGCGGGCGCCGGGTCTTCGACGGCCACATCATCTCCGTCGACGTCGACACGTTCCGCTACGACGAGGACGGCACGGAGGTCGAGCGGGAGGTCGTCCGCCACCCGGGGGCCGTGGCCATCGTCGCCCACGACGGCGAGGCGGTGCTGCTCGTGCGCCAGCCCCGGCAGGCCGTGGGGGACCCGGACTCGCTCGAGCTGCCCGCGGGCCTGCTCGACAAGGAGGGCGAGCCGCCGGCCGAGACCGCCGCGCGCGAGCTCACGGAGGAGGTCGGGAAGGTCGCGGGCTCCGTCGAGCACCTGCACTCCTACTTCTCCTCCGTCGGCTCCTTCGACGAGGAGGTCCACGTCTTCCTGGCCACGGACCTGACCGACGGCGAGGCCGACTCGGGGGAGGACGAGCGCATCGAGGTCGTCCGCTGGCCCCTGGCCGACCTCGCGGGAGCGATCGCCGCGTCGCGTGACGCGAAGACGATCATCGGGCTGCTGCTGCTCCAGCAGCGCCTCGCTGGCTGACGGCCGGACGGCTGACAGGCCCGTTGCACCGGCAGGGGCGGGGCGGCCCGGCGGGAAGGACCCCCCATGGCCGTCGTCCCCGCGCAGCAGCAGTCCATGTCGGGGCTCGTCCTCGACTTCCTCGCCTACCTCGAGTTCGAGCGCGGGCTCTCACGCAACACGCTCGAGGCCTACCGCTCGGACCTCCAGCAGTTCGGCGCCTACCTCGACCGCATCGGCGTCGGCGTGCTCGAGGCGGGCCACGACGAGCTCACGGGCTGGATGGACGAGCTCGCCGCCGGCTCGGGAGCGAAGGCGCCGGCCGCGCCCGCGACGCTGCAGCGCAAGGCGGCCTGCCTGCGCTCCTTCTACCGCCACCTGCGCCGCGACGACGTCATCACGCACGACCCGACGGCGGACCTCCGCTCCCCCCGCAAGTCGCAGAAGCTCCCGCAGGTCCTCTCCCGCGACGAGATCGCGATGCTCCTGCGCGCCCCGGGCGGCGAGGACCCCGCCGCGCTGCGGGACCGGGCGATGCTCGAGCTCATGTACGCCTGCGGCCTGCGGGCGAGCGAGGCGATCGACCTCGAGGTCGCCGACGTGGACCTCGTCGCGGGCGTCCTGCGCGCCCGGGGCAAGGGGTCGAAGGAGCGCCTGGTCCCCGTGGGCCGCGAGGCGGTCGCCGCGACCCGCGCCTACCTGCAGCGCGGGCGCCCCGTGCTCGTGCAGCTCCGGGACGAGCGCCACCTCTTCGTCAACCGGCGGGGCGGCCGCCTGACCCGGCAGGGGCTCTACAAGGTCGTCCAGCGCCACGCCAAGGTGGTCGGGCTGGAGGGGAAGATGAGCCCGCACACCCTGCGCCACACGTTCGCGACCCACCTGCTCGCCGGGGGCTGCGACCTGCGCTCCCTGCAGGAGATGCTCGGCCACGCGGACATCGCCACGACCCAGATCTACACCCACCTGAGCGCCGAGCGGCTCAAGGACGTCTACTTCCGCGCGCACCCCCGGGCGACGCAGGGCACGGGCTAGCCTTCCCGGGCCGTGCGCGCCGCCCGTCCCCTCGCCACCGCGACCGCCGTCGCCGCCGCCCTCCTGACGGGCTGCGGGAACGAGCGCACCCCGCCGCCCGACGTCGCGACCCCGGGCCCGCCCCTCGGCTCGAACACCCAGCGCTTCGACGCGGCCGGGCTCGGCTTCGAGGCGCCCGCGGGGTGGCGCCTGACGCCCGGGACGACGCCCTTGGTGGCCACGATGTCCACGGGGCGCGCCTCGGTCACCGTCCTGCGCTACGACCGGCCGGGCGTGCCGCTGCCGCAGACCCCGAAGGAGCTCGACGCCGCCCTCGACGCGCTCGCGGGCGCCGCGAAGCAGCGCGACCCGGCCTTCGCGGAGCTCAAGCGCGGCCGCGTGCGGGTCGACGGCAGGCCGGGGGTCGTCCTGCGGGGCACGGAGCTCGTCGGCGGCCAGCCCCGGACCGTGCGCTCGACGCACGTCTACGCGTTCGGAGCGGAAGTCGTCGTCGACGCGCTCGCCCCCGCGGCGGACTTCAAGCGCGTCGACGCGCAGGTCTTCCGTCCGCTCGTGCGCTCCATGAAGCTCCGCAGGCCCCGGGCCTAGCCTCGAGGGGCATGCCCGAGCTGCCCGAAGTCGAGACGATCCGCCGCCACCTGGCGCCCCGGCTCGAGGGCCGGCGGCTCGAGGCGCTCGTCGTGCACGACCCGCGCTGGTGCCTCCCGCTCGCGCCCGAGGAGCTCGCGGACGCGTGCGAGGGCCGCCGCATCGAGCGCCTCGACCGCCGGGGGAAGTACTTCGTCACCGCGCTCGAGGGCGACGTCTTCCTGCTCATGCACCTGCGGATGACCGGCACGCTGCTCTACGACGCCGCGCCCGACCAGCCCTACCGGCGCGTGACGTTCGGCCTCGACGACGCGCACGAGCTCGCGTTCTGCGACCCGCGCCGCTTCGGCACGGGCGAGCTCGCGCTCGGCCCGGAGGCGCTCCAGGCGTTCTTCGCCCCCCGCCTCGGGATCGAGCCGCTCGGCGGCGCGCTCACCGGGCCGGTGCTGCGGGACCTCGCCCGGGGGCGGCGCGGGCCGATCAAGGCGTTCCTGCTCGACCAGCGCCACGTCGTCGGGGTGGGGAACATCTACGCCGACGAGGCCCTGCATCGCGCGGGCGTCCATCCCCTGCGGCCCGCCGGCGCGCTCAAGCCCGGGCAGTACGCCCGCCTGGCGGAGGGCGTGACCCAGGCGCTCGAGGCGGGTCTGGACGCCGGCGGGGCGACCATCGACGACTTCCGCCATCCCGACGGGGTCGCGGGCGGCTTCCAGCACGAGTTCCTCGTCCACACCCGCCGCGGGCAGCCCTGCCACGCCTGTGGCACCACCATCCGCAAGCTCGTCGTCGGCGGCCGGGGGACCTACGTCTGCGAGCGCTGCCAGCCCCGCCCCCGCCCGCGCCTCAGTCGATGAGCCGGCGCTCCACCGCCCAGCGCGAGAGCTCGTGGCGGCTGGAGAGCTGGAGCTTGCGCAGCACGGCGCTCACGTGGGCCTCGACGGTCTTGACGGAGATGTGCAGCCGCAGCGCGATCTCCTTGTAGAGGTAGCCCCGGGCGAGGTGCTGGAGGACCTCGCGCTCGCGGGGGGTGAGCAGGTCGAGCTCGGGATCGACCTGCTCCGGGGCGATCTGGCCCGCGAACGCGTCGAGGACGAAGCCGGCCAAGCGGGGGGAGAAGACCGCGTCGCCGTCGTGGACGCGGCGGACCGCGTCGGCGAGCTCCGTGGCCGAGATGGACTTCGTCACGTAGCCCCGGGCGCCCGCGCGGACGACGGCGATGACGTCCTCGGCCGCGTCGGAGACGCTCAGGGCGAGGAAGCGCTGGCCCGGGCGGCTCTCGGCGACCTGGCGGATGACCTCGACGCCGCCCCCGCCGGGCATGTGGACGTCGAGCAGGACGACGTCGGGCTTGAGCTCCATGACGCAGCGGACCGCGGTCGGGACGTCCGCGGCGTCCCCGAGCACGGGCAGGACGCCCTCGAGCTCCGCGCGGACCCCGGCGCGGAAGAGCGCGTGGTCGTCGACCACCACGACGGTCGGGGCGCTCACGGCCGGCGCTCCAGCCGGAGCTCGACCTCGACGCCCGCGCCGGGCGCGGCGTGGATCGTCGCGCGGCCGCCGTGGCGCTCCATGCGCCCGACGATCGACTCGCGGACCCCGCGGCGGTCCGCCGGAACGCCCGCCGGGTCGTACCCCGGCCCGCGGTCGCGGACGAAGACGCCGACCGCCTCGGGGGACACCTCGGCGTACACGGCGACGGGCCCCTTGCCGCCGGCGCCCGACCCGTGCTGCGCGGCGTTGACCATGGCCTCGCGGGCGGCCGCGACCGTCGCGCGGAGGTCCTCGTCGAGCACGGCGTCGCCGACCGCGACGACGTCCACGGGGACCCCGAAGCGCTCCTCGACCTCCGCCGCCGCCTCCTGCAGAGCGCCCGCGAAGCGCCCATCCGCGAGCCGGTCCCCGTCGAGCCAGGTGCGCAGCTCCCGCTCCTGCCGCCGCGCGAGGGTTGCGACGGCGCGCGGGTCGTCGGCCTGCTTCTGCACGAGTGCGAGCGTCTGCAGGACGGAGTCGTGGAGGTGCGCGGCGACCTCCGCGCGCTCCTGGGAGCGGATGCGCGCGGCGCGCTCGGCGGCGAGGGTCCGGCCGAGGCGCAGGAGGAACGGGGCGAGGATGAGCGTGACCGCCGTGACGATCACGACGGCGGAGAGCACGACGTCGCGGGCGCCGGAGAGCGCGCCCGTCGTCTGCAGGACGAGCAGGCCGGCGCCGAGGATGAGCGCGATGCCGAAGCCCCCGCGGTAGACGCCCGCGACCCGTTCGGCCTGGCGCTCCTCCGCGGTGGCCGCCGGGACCGCGGCCGACAGGGTCTCCGCCGCGCGCGGGGTCCCGGGCAGCGGGGCGACCGCGGCCGGCCGCTGGGTGGACTGGCGCCAGACGAGCGCGACGCCGCCCGCGGCGAGCACGAGCGGGCCGACGACCTGGTCGCCGGCCCAGAGGCCGAGCTGGCGCAGGGTCAGCAGGAACGCGGCGAGCAGGAGGGCGACCCCGAGGCCGACCTGCACGCTCGCGCGGGTCGCGCCCGGGCGGCGGATCCGCGGCCCGCCGTCGGCGACGGGCAGGAGGACCCAGGCCAGGAGGTAGGCCACGGCCCCGACGCCGCCGGCCGCCGCGCCGGCCACGACGGCCACCCGGAGGATCAGGGGGTCGATCCCGAGCCGTTGCCCGAGGCCTGCGCAGACACCGCCCGCGACCCCGGTGGCGGGGTCTCGGTGCAGTGCCGGGCGGGTGGCCGGGACGGAGCTCACGGCCCCGACGATGCCCCTTCGCGGCCCTGCTCGTCCAGTCCGGTGGCCAGGAGGATGGCCCCGCACGCCGCGAGGAAGACGGGGGCGAGCTCCCCGAAGCCGAGCTCGAGGACGTCGAGGCGATCCAGGAGGAGCGCCGCGCCGAGCGCGAGGACCACGAGGCCCGCGACCAGGGCGGGGACGTCGAGGCGGCGCATCAGCGCGTCCCCGCGCACGCGCGGTCGGCGATCCGGCGGGCCTGGGCACGGGTCGCCGCGGAGGCACCGTCCTCGTCGTCCTCGGAGAACCGGCTGCCCCGGGGCCCCGGGCGGCCCGCCACTCCCCGGTGGCGGACCTCGACGGCGCCCATCCCGACCGTCGTCCGCAGCGCGAGCTCCGGCACGCCCGCGGCGGGGCTGCGGCGCACGTCGTGCTCGACGTCCACGCCGCCCGCGTCGACGCCGAGCACGTCCGCGTAGCCCGCGCCGAGCGCGTTCGTGGCCGAGACGCAGACGTCCTCGGGGACGTAGACGACCGCGTGGCCGACGCCCACGTCGACCCCGAGCGCCGCGCGGCGCCCGCCGCTCCAGTCCAGCCCGCGGAGGTCGACGACGAGCTCGCCGGCGCCGAGGCGGTAGCCCGCCGGGAGCACGTCCGTGCCCGTCGGGCGGTACGAGCGCTCCCCGACGCCACCGTCGAGGGAGACGTCCGCGGCCGAGACGACCGCCGCGGGGAAGGCGATGACGATCGCGGGGACGGCAAGCCAGCGCGCGCGGCGCTCACCCCGGGCCGCGGCGACCACGAGCACGGCGCCGAGGGCCAGGACCACGCCCGCGACGGCGACGCCGCCGCCCGCCGCGGTCGCCCAGGCGGCGCCGAAGAAGGTGAGCCCGCCACCGACGCAGACCAGCGTGCCGACGACCGCGAGGAGCGCGAGGCGCTTGGCGAGCCCGCGGGCGTCGCGCCGCTCCCCGAGGGGCGAGCGCTCCCCTCGCGCCCTCAGCGCGGCGTAGCCCACCGCCACCAGGAGGGCGAGGAGGAACAGGGTGCCGCCGTCCCACAGGCCGCCGCCGCCGAGGATCGCGACGGCGGCGCCGACGAGCAGGAGCCCGCCGCCGACGACGCTCGCCCGGCGCCAGGTGCCCTCGCGCGGCGCGGGGCTGCCCGTGCCGTCGTCCGCGGCGACGAGGAGCAGCGCCGCGCCGTAGACGAGCAGGCCGATCCCGCCGGCGAAGACGAGCGCTCCGAGGGCGATGCGGAAGATGATGGCGTCGACGCCGAACGCGGCCCCGAGGCCGCCGGCGACGCCGCCGAGGACCCGGTCGTCCGCCGAGCGCAGGAAGCGACGGGGAGCCGGGGGAGGGGTGGGGTCGGGCGGGGTCGAGGTCATGGACAGCATCCTGCGCGGGCCGGGCCCGCGCCACCATCGGGAATGACCCCTAGGACCCCCGGGACGACCCCGGGGGCGGGCTACGCTGCCAGGAGCTCCTGCAGGCGGCCGGACTTGTCGGCCTCCGCGGTCTCCGTGTAGCCCCCGATGAGCTCCTCGCCGACCAGGACCTGCGGGAAGGTCATCATCCCCGTCTTGGCGACGAGCTCGGACCGGCCGTCCGGGTCACGTGCGAGGTTGATCTCCTCGTAGGCGACACCGCGCTTGTCCAGGAGCTTCTTGGCCTGGATGCAGTAGGGGCAGCGGTCGGTGGTGTAGAGCGTGACGGAAGCCATGACTTCACAAAAGATAGCGGCAGGCAGGTAGTGGCGGGACCCGTCAAGACGGAGGGCATCGTGCTGCGCTCGCTGCGCTACGGGGAGGCGGACCGCATCCTGCACCTCTACACGCCCATGCGCGGCCGGGTGAGCGCGATCGCGAAGGGCGTGCGGCGCACGAAGTCGCGCTTCGGTGGGCGCCTCGAGCCCTTCTTCCACCTCCGCCTCGTGCTCCACGAGGGGCGCTCGGACCTGCTCACGGTCACGAGCGTCGAGACCGTCGAGCCCCACGCGCGCCTGCGGGTCGACGGCGCGGCGCTCGAGGCGGCGGCGCGGGCCTGCGACGCGGTCGGCCGGCTCTTCGACACCCCGGAGCCGAACCCGGCGATCTTCCAGCTCCTGGCCAACGAGCTCGGGCTCATCGACCGCGATCCCGCGCTCCACGCGACCCACGCCAACCAGCTCGCGTTCCGCCTGAAGCTCCTGCTCGCGGCGGGCCTCGCGCCGCAGCTCGCGGCCTGCGCGGCCTGCGGGGAGCCCGACCACCTCGTCGCGTTCTCGGGCGCGGACGGCGGCGTGGTCTGCTCGGGCTGCGAGGCGGGAGCGTTCCCCATGGACGCCGCCGCCCACGCGTTCATGACCACGGCGCTCGGCACCCCGCTGGCCCAGGCGCAGCCCGGCGTCGCGCCGCGGATCCTCAAGCAGGTGGAGCGGGCGATCGGGGAGACCGTCGACCACCACGGCGCGGGGCGCCTGCGGGCCGCCTGGTCCTAGTCCACGTGCAGGACGACCTTGCCGGAGACGGTGCGGTCGATGAGCGCGCGTGACCTGGGCGCCCGCGTCCTGCCAGCTCGCCTCCCGCTCGATGGAGCAGTCGAGCTTCCCGGCCGCGACGAGGTCCGCGAGGGTCGTCAGCAGCCGGGTCCCGCGGCCTGCGCTGCGCCGCAGCTCGGGGAAGACGAGCAGCCCGCGGACGCAGGCGCCGGGCGCGCGACCGAAGAGCTCGCGGGTCGGGAAGCTCGTCTCGTCCTGGGTCGTGGAGGCGAAGGAGACGACGGTGCCGTCCGGGGCGACGTGGCGGATCGCGTCGCCGAGGACCCTGCCGCCGACGCCCTCGACGACGACGTCGAAGTCCGCGAGGCCCCCGAGCTCCGTGACGACCTCGTGGGCCCCGAGCGCCGCGAGCGCCTCCGTGGCCGAGGTGTCGCGCACGAGCGCCGTGACGTGGGCCTGCGAGAGCGCGGCGAGCTGGATCGCGAAGCGGCCGACGCCGCCCGTCGCGCCCGTCACGAGGACGCGACGGCCCGCGGGCGTGCCGCCGAGCTGCAGGGCGAGCAGCGCGGTCATGCCCGCCACGGGGAGCGTCGCGGCCTGGGCGAAGCTCACGGCGTCCGGGAGCGGCGCGAGGACGTCCGTCGGCACCGCGACGCGCTCGGCCCAGGCGCCCGGGTTGACCAGGCCGACGACCCGCGTGCCCTCCGCGGGCCCCGAGCCGTCCGCGGCCGCGCGCTCGACCACGCCCGCGAGGTCCCAGCCGTTCACCGTGCCGGGCTCCATGGTCTCCAGGCGCTTGGTCTCCCCGCGGTTCAGGGAGAAGGCGCGGACGGCGACGAGGGCCTCGCCCGCGGTGGGCTCGGGCTCCGGCGCCTCCCCGAGCTCGACGTGCGGCGGGGTGGCGGTGGCGATGAGGGCGCGCATCTTGCGACGGTAGCGGGGCTCCCACTCCTGCCCGAAAGGCACCTCCGGTGCTCCGGTCCCTCCAGCAGTACCTGCGCGTTGCAGCGTCGCGCGGTCGCACCGCGACGCAGGTCGGTCCGTTCCTCGTCACGGTGGACGAGCGCTCGGCCAGCCCGTTCCTGAGCTACGCGATCCCGGACGACGACGCCGACCCGACCCCCGCGGAGGTCCAGGCGCTCACCGCCGCTCGTCCCGCCCGCGGACGAGGCGCTCCGGCGCGGGATGCTCGCGGCGCAGAACGTCGCCTACGGGGCGGCGCCCGAGGTCGACCCCGCGCAGCTCGCGCGCTCCGCCGCGCTCGAGGCGGCGGGCGGCGTCGCCCTGGCGATCCTCGGGCCTGGGGGGAGCGTCGTCGGCGGCGGCGTCGCGACGCCGCCCGCGGGGCTCGGGTTCACGGAGGTGGCGGGGATCGCGGTCGCCGAGGCACACCGGCGCCGTGGGCTCGCGGCGGCCCTGACGGCCGAGCTCACCCGCCGCGCGCTCGCGGCGGGCGCGCACACGGCCTACCTCACCCCGGGGGACGACGGGGCGGCGCGCGTGTACGCCCGTGCGGGCTTCGCCGGCGTGGGCCACGTCCTCCACGTGCGGCGAGGAGTGGCGGGCAGCCCGTAGCCGGCCCGGGCCGGGCGCCGCCCCGGCTGCGAGAATCGGGGGCATGGATCCCCACGCCCACCCCGGCCCCGTCGCGCGCTCGCTCGCGGCCGCCCGGGTGGCCTGGGAGGCCGAGCACCTCTCGCCGCTCGCGGCCCGCTCGGACGGCGGGGAGCGCAGGCGGCCCGAGGAGGACTGCGGCCTGCGCTCACCCCTGCAGCGCGACCGGGACCGCATCGTCCACGCGAAGGCGTTCCGGCGGCTGAAGCACAAGACCCAGGTCTTCGTGGCGCCCGAGGGCGACCACTACCGCACGCGCCTGACCCACACGCTCGAGGTCACCCAGATCTCGCGAACCGTCGCGCGGGCGCTGCGCCTCAACGAGGACCTCACGGAGGCGATCGGCCTCGGGCACGACCTGGGCCACCCGCCCTTCGGGCACATCGGCGAGGGGGTCCTCGACGCCTGCCTGCAGGAGCACTGCGGCCGCGGCTTCCGCCACTTCGAGCACTCCTTGCGCGTCGTGGACCACTTGGAGCGCGACGGGACCGGCCTGAACCTCACGGCGGACGTCCGCGACGGGATCCTCTGCCACTCGGGCCGCTCGCCGACGCCGCGGACGCTCGAGGGGCGCATCGTGCGGCTCGTGGACCGGGTCGCCTACATCAACCACGACATCGACGACGCGATCCGCGCCGGGGTGCTCGACGAGGAGGACCTGCCCGCCGGGCCCATCGCGGTGCTCGGCGCGACGGGCTCCGTGCGCATCGACCGCCTCGTCCACGACCTCGTGGAGCACGCCGCGGAGGCCGGCGACATCGTCCAGGGGCCCGTGGCGGGCCCGGCGATGGACGAGCTGCGCTCCTTCATGTTCGAGCACGTCTACCTCGGGGACGTCGCCCGGCGCGAGCACGAGAAGGTCGAGCTCGTGGTGCGGACCCTCTTCGACCACTGGATCCGGACCGGCGAGGTGCCCGACGGCGGCGGCGCGCCCGGTGCCGACCTCGCCCGGCGGGTGACGGACTACCTCGCCGGGATGACCGACCGCTACTGCACGCGCGCGTTCGAGCAGCTCGCCGAGGGCGGCCGCGTCGACTCCGAGATCCTGGCGCTCTAGGCATGCCGAAGTACTCCGACGAGCAGCGCGAGCAGGTCCGCGACGCGGTCGACTTCGCGGACCTCGTCGGCGCCCACACGGAGCTGCGGCGGGCCGGCGCCGGGCGCATGGAGGGCCGCTGCCCCTTCCACGACGAGCGCACGCCGAGCTTCGGGATCGACCTGCAGCAGAAGCTCTACCACTGCTTCGGCTGCGGGGTCGGCGGGGACGTCTTCAAGTACGTCCAGGAGAAGGAGGGCCTGGACTTCCTCGGGGCGCTCGAGCACCTCGCGGACCGCTACGGCATCCTGCTCGAGCCGCAGGAGGAGGATCCGCAGGCCGCCGAGCGGCGGCGGCGCGCCGAGCGGCTGCACGAGCTCCTGGACCGGACCGCGAGCTTCTACGAGCGCTACCTCTGGGAGTCCGCGGAAGCCGCGCCCGCGCGGGAGTACCTCGCCGACCGTGGCCTGCAGCCCGAGGCGCTGCGGGCGTTCCGGGTCGGCTACTCGCCCTCGCGCTTCGACGTCGTGCTGAAGGCGTCGCGGCAGGCGGGCTTCTCCAACCGCGAGTGCGACGCGGCGGGCCTGGCCCAGCGCTCCCAGAGCGGGCCGCTCATCGACCGCTTCCGCCGGCGCATCATGTTCCCGCTGGCCGACCGACGCGGGCGCATCATGGGCTTCGGCGCACGCGCCCTCGGGCCGGACCAGAAGCCGAAGTACCTGAACTCGAGCGAAGGCGAGACGTTCTCCAAGGGGCGCAACGTCTACGGCGCGCACCTCGCCCGGGCCGCCTCGACGAAGGCCGGCACGGTCGTGCTCTGCGAGGGCTACACGGACGTCATCGCGCTGCACCAGGCGGGGCTGCACCACGTCGTCGGCTCCATGGGGACCGCGCTCACGGAGACCCAGGTCGGCGAGCTGGCCCGCCTCGCGCCGCGGGTGGCCCTCGCCCTCGACGCGGACAGCGCGGGGCAGGAGGCCATGCTCCGGGTCGCGAAGGTCGCGGCGGGGCGCAAGCTGGAGCTGCGGGTGGTCCCGCTGCCGCAGGGGCAGGATCCGGCGGACGTCGTCGCGGAGCGCGGGCCCGACGGCATCCGGGAGCTCGTGGACGCGAGCGTCCCCTTCGTGACGTTCCGGGTGGAGCGGGAGCTCGCCCGCGAGGACCTCGCGGACGCGGAGGCGAAGGACCGGGTCATCGACGCCCTGCGGCCCGTCTTCGCCGAGCTCCCGGCCAGCGCCCTGCGCGAGGAGCTCCTGCGCAAGGTCGCGGACGCCACGCAGCTCGCGCCCTCCATGGTCAGCGGCTGGCTTGCCGGCCCCCGCCGGACCCCGCCGCCCGGCAGCGGGAACGGCGGCAGCGCGGGCGGGGCGGGCCGGCCGACGGGCGTCGGCGTCGGGCAGAAGCGCGAGGGGCGGCGGTGGCAGCCGCCGGGCCCGCCCCGACCGCCCAGCGAGCCGAACCCCGCCGCCCCGCGGCCGCGCGCGGGCGCCCCGGACCCGCTCGACCTCCAGGAGCGCCAGTTCCTCGCGGCCTGCGTCGGGACGCCGGCCGACGGCGCCGCGTTCCTGGCCGCGCTGGGGGAGGAGCAGGCGCTCTCCACCCCGCTGAACCGCCGGGCGCTCACGCACCTGCAAGGGCACCTCACGGCCCCGGCCCGCGGCCTCGACGACGATCCGGAGCTCGCGGCGTTCATGGCCGAAGTGGTCAACCGCGCGACCCACCTGCGCTCGAAGGCCATCCTCGAGGCCGAGGCGCTCAAGCTCCGCAAGGCCCGGCTGGACCGGCGCATCGCGGACCTCCGGGCGTCGGGCACGGGCGGCGACATCGCCTCGCTCGCGCAGGAGCGCTCGGCGGTGCAGGAGCGACTCAACCGGCTGGTCGAGCAGGCGATGGAGGCCGAGCTCGGCTGAGCGGCGGGCACGCGTCCGTCGGGGCGCCGGAGGTTCAGCTACGCTTGCCGCCGACGCGCCCAGCCGGCCGTCGCCCGATCCGGGGTAGCTCAACGGCAGAGCATTCGACTGTTAATCGAAGGGTTGTGGGTTCGAATCCCACCCCCGGAGCTGGACCCGAGCCGCCGCAGGGCGGCTCCCGCCGTTGTACGGTGCGCGTCCAAGCAAGCAGGGGGAGACGTGATGCGGAAGGTCCTCGTGGGTGTGGTGGCGGTGCTCGGGAGCCTCGCGGCGGTCCCGGCGGCGCAGGCCGCCGCGCTGACGATCACGGCGGACGCCATGAGCGTGCCCGAGTCGGGGAACGTGTCCTTCACCGTCAGCCGACCCATGGGGGTCAACCTCGACGAGGCCACCGCGGTCGTGCGCTTCGGCGGCGGGACCGGGGACGCCGCGAGCTGCCCGGGCGACGTCACCGCGACCGACTGCAAGGTGACCGTGACCCTCGGGATGCTCGCGACCAGCGCCAAGGCGACCGCGGCGGTCGTGGGGGACATGCTCGACGAAGCCGACGAGCCGCTCACGGCGACCATCGAGTCCGTCAGCCAGGGCAACACGGTGGGGATGCCGGCCACGGCGACCACGACGATCACGGACGACGACCCGACCCCGAGCCTCGCGCTCGCGGCCGCCTCCGTGGCGGAGGGCACGGGCTCCACGCCGACGCGGCTCGCCCTGCCCGTCACGCTCTCGGCGCCCTCGGGCCGCGCCGTCTCCGTCGGCTACGACCTCACGGCGGGGACCGCGACCGCCGAGGACGTCGCGCTCGCCTCGGGCACGGTGACGATCCCCGCGGGGCAGACGACCGGCACCCTCGTCGCCCAGGTGGTCGGCGACGCGCTCGACGAGGGCGGCCCCGAGACCTTCACCGCCACCCTCAAGGCGCCCGTGAACGCCACGATCGCGGCGGGCAAGGGCAGCGCGGTCGCGACCATCACCGACGACGACGTCGCGCAGCTCTCCGTCGCGGACGCCACCGCCGCAGAGGGGGCGGCCGGCAGCACGACGCCCCTGACCTTCACGGTGTCGCTCTCGACGCGCGCGACCCGGGCGATCACCGTCGACTACGCGACCGCCGACGGCACCGCGGTCGCCCCCGGGGACTACGCGGCCTCGAGCGGGAGGATCGCCTTCGCGGCCGGGGAGACGACGAAGGAGGTCCGCGTCGCGGTCGCGGGCGACGCGGTGGCCGAGCCCGACGAGCGCTTCGAGGTCCGCCTCGCCGCCCCCGTCGGCGCGCCCGTCGGGCGCGGGACGGCCACGGGCACCATCACGAACGACGACGACGCCGCCGCCCAGCCGGCGCCGCAGGCCCCCGCAGGGACGGGCACCGGTGGGGGTACCGCCGCCCCGCCTGCGGGCGGGGCGCCGCCGGCGACCACGACGACCGCCGCGTCGCAGACGCCGAAGGACACCGTCGCGCCGAAGGGCCGGCTCGCCCGCTTCACCCTGCGCGACCGCCGGACCCTGACCTCCTCCTTCAGCTGCCCGGCGACGGAGGTCGGCTGCCAGGTGGTCGTCACGGTCTTCACCGTCGCCGCGCCCCGCAGCAAGGTCAAGCAGCTGCGGCGCGAGCTGAAGGTCGCCGCGCGGACCTTCATCGTGCTCGGGGGGCGCAAGGCGACCCTCAAGCTGCCGGTCAAGGCCGCGACGCTGCGGATCCTGCGCCGGGCCAAGCGGGTGGAGGTCCGGGGCTACGCCGTCGTGCGCGACGCCGCGCTGAACGTCGGGACCGCCCAGGCCGGCGGGGTGCTCAAGCCGTAGCGCGCACCCGGCCCGCGGCCACGAAGGCCTCCAGGAGCTCCGCGGCGCGCGGGCCCGCCGGGTGCTCCTGGGCCCAGGCGGCGAGCTCGCGGGCGCGCGCCGTGAGCTGCGGCTCGCCGAGCGCGCGCTCGACCGCCAGGCGCACCGCGCCCGGGCCGACGAGCCGCCGCGGGATCCGGACGCCGACCCCCGCCCACGCGATGCGGGCGGCGTTCTCGTTCATGTCGCCCGCCGCGGGCGCGGCCACCACGACGCAGCCGCTGGTCAGCGCCCGCATGACCGTGCCGTGGCCCGCGTGGCAGACGACCGCGTCGCAGTGCGGCATCGTCCGCGAGTAGCTCACCCAGTCGACGAGCCGCGTGTTGGCCGGCACGGCGGCCGCGGGGATGAGGCGGCGCCGGTTCGTCGCGGCCAGCACGCGCACGGGCGCGTCGGCGAGCCCGGCCAGGCAGGAGCGCAGGAGGCGGTGGTCCGGGTCCTGCGAGGTGGAGGGCGCGACGAGCACGAGCGGTGCGTCCCCCTCGGGCAGCGGGACCTCGTCCGTCGGCGGCTCCCACTGCAGGGGCCCCACCGCGTGGGTCCCGGCCGGCGGCCCGCCGGGCCGGGGGTACTCGAGCTGGGGGAAGGTCGCGACGAGCACGAGCTCCCGCGAGATCCCGCCGTGCGGGTGGTCGAGGGGCGGGAGCCCGAGCCGCGAGCGCGTCTCGTTCAGCTCGGAGCGGCCGTACTCGAGCCCCTTGGCCATGAGCGGGTCCAGGCGCCCCCAGAACGCGCGGCCGAGCGGCCCGCGCGGGAGCCGGGCGCCGACGGAGTAGAGCGGGAAGCCCGGCGCCGGCCGCGGGTCGACGTGGGGGACGAGCGTCGCCCAGCGCACCCCCTCGAGCTCCGCCGCCAGGGCGGGCGCGAGCGTGAGGATGTCCGCGACGACGACGTCGGGGGCGAAGTCGCGGACGAGCGGGCGGGTGTCCGTCGCCGCGCGGAGGACCGCCTCGTAGGGCTTGAGCGGCCGCTCGCGGGTGGGGAAGACGTGGTACTCCGGGGCCGCGGCGAAGCGCATGCCACCCGCCTCGACGTGCTCGCGCCAGCGCTCCCAGGTCTGCACGCAGACGTCGTGGCCGCGCTCGTGCAGCGCGGTGGCCAGCGCGATCGCCGGGAACGCGTGCCCCGGATCCCCGAACGCGCCGAGGAGGACCCTCAAGCCGCGAGCTCGGCGACCAGCCGCAGCTGCTCGAGGCGCTCGTCCCGCGTGAAGGCGACGGGGGTGACCCCGAGCGTCCCGACGCCCGCGTCGCGGTAGGCCGCGATGCGCTCGCGCACGTGCTCCTTCGGCCCGCAGAGCGCGATCGCGTCGATGAGGTCGTCGGGGATCGCCGCGGCGGCCTCGTCCTTCTTCCCGTCGAGGTAGAGGTCCTGGACCTCCTTGGCCGCGGCCTCGTAGCCGTAGCGCTGGACGAGCTGGTTGTAGAAGTTCTTGTCGCGGGAGCCCATGCCACCGATGTAGAGGCCGAGGAACGGGCGCATGAGGTCGCGTGCCTTCTCCCGGTCGTCGGAGACGTAGACCTGCACCTGCGGGGCGATCTCCACGTCGTCGATGCTCTTGCCCTCCGCGCGGTCGACCCCCGTCTGGATCTCGTCGCGGATGACCCCGACGTGCTCGGGGGAGAAGAGCGTCGGGATGACCCCGTCGGCGATCTCCGCCGCGAGCTGCGTGTTCTTCGGCCCGATCGCGGCGATGAAGATCGGGAGCTTCTCCTGCACGGGGGCGATCGTGAGCTTCAGCGCCTTGCCCGGGCCGTCCGGGAGCGGGAGCTCGAGCGTCTCGCCGTGGAACTCGACGCGCTCGCGGGCCAGCGCCATGCGCAGCACCGCGACGTACTCGCGCGTGCGCTGCAGCTGCTTGGCGAAGCGGACGCCGTGCCAGCCCTCGCTGACCTGCGGCCCGCTCGAGCCGATGCCGAGGATGAAGCGCCCGCCCGAGAGCTGGTCGAGGGTCGCGGCGGTCATCGCCGTCATCCCCGCGGAGCGCCCGGGCATCTGGAAGATCGCCGAGCCGAGGCGGATCGTCGAGGTCTGCCCGGCCAGCCAGCCGAGGATCGTCGCCGCGTCGGAGCCGTAGGCCTCCGCGGTCCAGACGGAGTCGTAGCCGAGCTTCTCCGCCTCCTGGACCACGTCGAGCTGGTCCTGCGAGGTGAGGCCGAGGCCCCAGTAGCCGAGGTGCACACCGAGCTTCATGCAAGGACCCTCTCAGAAAGAGGAACTGGCTTGGTGTGCGCGTGCCCTCCGGGTACCCTGCCCCGCAGGAGGCGCCGGGATCCCCCCGGCCGACAGCTCATGCCACGGAACCGCTCCACCATCGAGGACCTCCGCCGGGTCATCGACTGCCTGCCGACCCACACCCGTGAGGCGATGCTCGACGGCATCCGCTCGAACGAGATCATCGTGGGCGCCTACTCCGACCGCGACGGCGGCGTGTGCCCCATGCTCGCGGCCCACCGCTGCGGCGGCCGCACGAGCTTCGTCTCCTTCGCCCGCGCGTGGGATGCCTTCACCGGCGTCAAGCGCGCCCGCCGCGCGACCACCCGCGAGCTCGCCGTCCTCGAGCGCCACCTCATGGCCTCCCTCGCCGTCGAGCGCGACCGCTACGGCGTGACGGCGAAGGGCGACGCCGTCGACCTCCGCGGCGCCATCGCCGAGCACCAGGCCGCGACCCGCGAACGCCGCGGCCGCGAGGCCGCGACGACGGGCGGCTGGGGCTTCCTCAAGGAGCGCCGCGAGCGCCAGGACGCCGAGCGCGCCCTGGAGCGCGTCGAGCGGGAGCGCGAGCTCGTCTAGCTACCCCGCGGCGTTGGGGATGGCCCCGCCGCCGGGCTGCAGGAACTGGATCTCCGGGACGACGCAGCCCGGGGAGGTCTTGAGCAGGTAGCGCACGGACTCCGCGATGTCCTGCGGGGTGATCATCGTCTCGGCGGGGACGTGCTCCTTGACGAAGTCCGTCATCGGGGTGTCGACGAAGCCGGGGCAGAGCGCCGTGCTCTTGATGCCGTCCCCCGCGAGCTCCTTGTTCATGGCCTGGGTGAAGCCGACCACGCCGTGCTTCGTGGCGGAGTAGACGCTCAGCCAGGCCTCACCGGACTTCCCGGAGATGGAGGAGGTGTTGACCACGAGCGCGTTGCGGTGCTCCGCCCCCGCGGCCTTCAGGAGCTCCGTGGCCTCCCGGTAGAAGAGGAAGATCGCGCGGAGGTTCGTGTTGAGCTGGATGTCGACCTTCTTCGTGGTCAGGTCGCCGACGAGCTCGCCCATCCCGATCCCCGCGTTGTTCACGAGGACGTCGAGGCGGCCGTAGGCGTCGCGGTGCTGCGCGACCACGTCCTTGATCGTGTCCTCGTCGCCGAGGTTGCCGGCGATGCTCTTGACCGCGTAGCCCTTCGCGCGCAGGCCCTCGGCGGCGGCCTCGAGCTTGTCCGGGCGGCGCGCGGCGACCGTGAGGTCGAAGCCCTCCTCGCCGAGCACCTCCGCGATGGCCAGGCCGATGCCGCTGGATGCTCCGGTGACGAGTGCTGCGCGCTGGGACATGCTCTGCTCCTCCGACGGGGTTCGTGTGGGTGGCATCCAACCAGAGCGACCGGCTCGCGCGGCGGCCCCGACGGCCTAGGATCCCGCGCTCGATGCGACCCCGCCCCGTGCTCCTCGTCCTCTCGGCGGTCGTCCTCGTGGGCTGCGGCAGCAGCGACGCGGCGCCCCAGACGGCCCCGCCCGCCCCGGCGCCCGCGGCGGCCCAGGACTTCCCGGACCCCGGTCCGGGGGAGACGCTCGAGGACCTCCAGGGCGACGTCCCCGAGGGGCCCGTCCTGACGCCGGCCGTGTCCCTGCTCGAGCCGGGGACGGCGCGGGTCGGCTTCGCGATCTACGACACCGCGAAGACGGAGCTCAGCGGCGCCCAGGTCGCCCTCTACGTCTCCAAGCAGGACGGGACGGGCGTCCGTGGGCCCTACGGCGCCCGCTCCGAGCCGTTGACCGTGAAGCCGAGCTTCGCCTCCCGCACCACGGCCCAGGACCCCGACTCGGCGAAGTCCGTCTACGTCGCCGACGTCCCCTTCAAGCGCCGCGGCACGGTCGCCGTGACCGCGTTCGTGCGCCTCGACGGCCGGATGATGCGGACCTCGCCCGCCTCGCTGGTCGTGGGGACGAAGGGCCCGACGCCGCCGGGCGTCGGCGACCGCGCGATCCCCATCGACACCCCGACCGTCGCCTCCGTCGGCGGCGACGTCGCCAGCATCGACACCCGCGACCCGCCGGCGCCCGAGCTCCACGAGGCCGACGTCCGCGACGTCCTCGGCAAGAAGCCCCTGGTCCTCACGTTCGCGACCCCGCAAGCTCTGCCAGAGCCGGGTCTGCGGCCCCGTGGTCGACGTCGTCCTGCAGGCCAAGGCCGCCGTCGGCGACCGGGTCGCCTTCGTCCACCAGGAGGTCTACCGCGACAACCGCCCGGAGCGCGGGATCCGCCCGCAGCTCACGGCCTGGCACCTCGTCACGGAGCCCTGGACCTTCGTCATCGACCGCAAGGGCGTCGTCCGGACGCGCTTCGAGGGCCCGTTCTCCCCCGGCGAGCTCCAGCGGGCGATCGCCGCCGTCACCTGAGGACCCCCGCGGGTAGCCTCCGCGCTCGCGCGCCGGTAGCTCAGCGGTAGAGCAGCGGGCTCATAACCTGTCAGACCCTGGTTCGAATCCAGGCCGGCGCATGAGAAGAGAGCACCCTCGAGGACGGCTCGCCCCGCTCAGCAGGTGACAGGCGGGCGCGTCCCGGCAGACGTTCGGGTGGGGGTCGCTCAGCGGCGGATGATGGTGATCGTGCACGTCGGACCGGGGGCATTCGCCAACCGGGCATCGGCGGTGGCGAGTGGGCAGTCGAGGCTCTCGGCGAGCGCGACGTAGCTGGCGTCGGACGCAGTGAGGTCCTCGCGCAAGGCCCAGATGCGGTCGATCAGGCCGACCGTCGCAAAGCGCCGAAGCCCGAGCTGCGCCCAGCTGCGAAGGGCGTTGCTCGCGGAGCCCGCCTCGAGCTGGTCGTGCAGGACGCGTCGGCGCAGAACGTGGAGGACTTCGACGTCGATGAGATGGGGCACGGCAATCGGTTCTTGCGAGATCAGGGCGCGTGCCGGCCCGTCGTTGAGCAGCGCGAGAACGCCGACGGACGCGTCAGCGACCATCACGCGGCCGGACGGCCGGCGTCGATGTCGCGCACGACCTCCTCGGCAGTGACTCCGATGTCACCCAGGCCGCTGAGCAGCGCCGCATTGTCGGCGCGCTTGGACGCCTCTGCGAGCTCGCGCAGCGCGAGCGCCGAGACGGACAGTCCCTCTCGTGCTGCGAGTCGCTCGAGCCGGTCGGTCACTTCATCCGGGACGTTCCGGAGGTACAAGGTCTTCATGTTGCGGAATGCTAGCTCTGCGTAGCGCTTCTGCAACAGCAGCTGGCGCTGCATTCCGATGGTGGCTCAGGCGTCGCTGCGCGCGAGCCGCAGCGCCCCCGCGGCGACGATGAGCGCGGTGTAGCCGCAGAACACCGCGAAGCCGCCCCAGGTGGAGAGGTGGTGCGGATCCTCGAACGTGCTCGTGGCGACGGTGAAGGCGGCGTTCACCGGGAGGTACGGGGCGACGCTGTCCCCGACGCTCGCCGGCAGCAGCGCGGTGATGCCGGGCAGGACGAAGAGGAGGCCGACGAACGCGGCGATCCCGCCCGCGGTGCTGCGCAAGAGCGTCCCCAGCCCGACACCGAGCGCCCCCAGCACCGTGAGGAAGAGCGCCGTGCCGAAGATGGCGCGGAGCGCGTGCGGATCGCCCAGCGTGCGGTCCACGTGGTGGCCGGCGACGATGGCCTGCACCGCGAAGAACGCGACGAAGCTCGAGACGAGCATCAGGACGAACGTCACCGAGCAGAAGACCGCGAGCTTCGCCCAGAGCACGGGGAGCCTGCGCGGGGCCGCCATGAGGCTCGCGTGGATCATCCCCGTGGAGTACTCGCCGGAGATCACGAGGACCCCGAGCACGCCGATCGCGAGCTGGGCGAGGTGGTAGCCGCCCACCGCACCGTCGATCGCGTCGTAGGTCGTGCGGTCGTGGACGCTGAGCTGCGTCCAGCGGCTCATCTGCACGGCGGCGATCCCGATCGCCAGCACGACCATCGCGAAGACGGCCGTGGCCAGGGACCAGCGCGTCGAGCGGAGGGACCAGAGCTTCGTCCACTCCGAGCGGGCCAGCCGGGCCTGCGTGACGCGGCCGCGGAACGCCGGGGAGGACGGGACGACGACCGTGCTCATGCTGCGACCTCCAGGGCCTCGTTGGACGACCGCCCGCCCTCGGGGCTGCGGTACTCGACGGCGTCGCCGGTCAGGCGCATGTAGGCCTCCTCCAGGGAGGCACGCTGCGGCGTGAGCTCGTGGAGCACGAACCGCTCGGCAGCGGCGAGCTCGCCGATGCGCCCGGAGGGGAGGCCACGGACCTCGAGGAGGTCCGGAGCCGTGCTCGTGACGGTGACGCCTGGACGCACGAGCGCCGCACGCAGCGCCGGCGCCTGCGGGGTGCGCACGAGGACGGCGGCGTCGGCGGAGGCCTGCGCGACGACCTCCTCGACGGTCGTGTCGGCGATGAGGCGCCCCCGGCCGATGATGATGAGCCGCTCGGCGGTCACCGCCATCTCGCTCATGAGGTGCGAGGAGAGGAAGACCGTCCGGCCGTCGGCGGCCAGCTGCTGCAGGAGGGTCCGGATCCACCGGATCCCCTCCGGGTCCAGGCCGTTCGCGGGCTCGTCGAGGATCACGATCCGCGGATCCCCGAGCAGGGCGGCCGCGATCCCGAGGCGCTGCCCCATGCCGAGGGAGAACCCGCCGGCCCGCTTGCGTGCGACGGCCGAGAGCCCGACGAGCTCGACGACCTCGTCGACCCGCGCGGCGCCGATCCCGTGGGTCTGCGCCATCGCGAGGAGGTGGTTGCGCGCGGAGCGGCCCGTGTGGATCGCACGCGCCTCGAGCATCGCCCCGACCTCGTGCATCGGCGCCTCGAAGTCGCGGTAGCGGCGGCCGTTCACCCGCACGGTCCCGCCGGTCGGCTCGTCGAGCCCGACGACCATGCGCATCGTCGTCGACTTGCCCGCGCCGTTCGGACCCAGGAAGCCGGTCACGACCCCCGGCCGCACGACGAAGCTCAGGTCGTCGACCGCGACCTTCTCGCCGTAGCGCTTCGTGACCTGCTCCACCTCGATCATGCGCCGGCCCCATCGCGGGGCAGGGCGGGGGCCGGGGTGCGCCTCCGGGCCACCGCCGACCGGGCGGCCAGGCCGGCGACGAGGAGGACCGCGAGGACCGCCGCCACGTCGGCGAAGCGGAACGCGTGGTGCACCGCGTCGTAGTTGTCCCCGAGCGCCCAGCCGGCGCCGGCGAAGGCGAAGCACCAGATCGCCGAGCCGACGGCGGTGAGCGCGACGTAGGGCCCCAACGGGTACTCGAGGACGCCGGCCGGGATGGAGATGAACGACCGCACGAGCGGCGTGAGGCGGCCGAGCAGGACCGCCTTGCCGCCATGACGCGCGAACCAGCGCTCCGCGGCGGCGAAGCGCTCGGGGCCGAGGTGCAGCAGGCGTCCGCGGCGCTCGACGAGCTCCCGGCCGCCCGAGCGCCCGAGGGCCCAGCCGGCGACGGCGCCGGCGAGGTACCCCGTCGTCCCGGCGAGCGAGAGCGCGAGGTACTCGGGCAGGCCATGGCGCCCGGCCACGCCCAGTGCCCCCGCGGCGAGCGCGCCGGCGAGCAGCATCGTGAGCTCGCCGCCGACGGGGAGCACCGCGTCGACGGCCATGACGAGGAAGACGGCGAGCGCGCCGTGGTGGGCGACGAGGTCCTGGAGCGTCGAGGTCAGCGAGGCGAGTGCCATGCCGACAAGGAAGCGCACGTCCCTGACCCCCACCTGAACGGTGCGGGCCGCGCGCCGCGGGGCACGCCTGCAGTCAGGCTGGCTTCAGGTGACCCGGCGCATCCTGGTCGGCATGAGCACCACATCCGCCCTCCCGCGCCCCGCGTCGACCTTCGGACGCGAGATGCTGAACAAGGTCCCGGAAGTCACCGTCTTCTTCTGGGTCATCAAGATCCTCTGCACGACGGTGGGCGAGACCGCGGCGGACTACGTCAACGACACGCTCGGGTTCGGCCTCTCGAACACCACCTACGTCACGGGCGCGCTGCTGGCCCTCCTCCTGAGCGTGCAGTTCCAGTCGCGCCGGTACGTCCCCGCCCTCTACTGGTCGGTCGTGGTCGTCATCAGCGTCTTCGGCACGCTCATCACCGACAACCTCACCGACCGCTACGAGGTCTCCCTCGTGACGAGCACGATCGGGTTCTCGATCTGCCTGGCCCTCGTGTTCGCCACGTGGTTCGCCGTCGAGCGCACGCTGTCCATGCACTCCATCGTCACGTCCCGGCGCGAGGGCTTCTACTGGCTGGCGATCCTCTTCACCTTCGCCCTGGGCACCGCCGTCGGCGACCTCGTCGCGGAGCGTGCGGGCGTCGGCTACTGGCCGTCCGTCGCGCTCTGGGGCGGCATCATCGCGCTGATCGCGCTCGCGCACTTCAAGCTCGGGCTGCAGTCCGTCCTGGCGTTCTGGATGGCCTACGTGCTCACCCGCCCGCTGGGCGCCTCCATCGGCGACGGGATGTCCCAGGCCACCGGCGACGGCGGGCTGGGCCTCGGGACCACCGTCACGAGCATCGTCTTCCTCGCGCTGATCCTCGCGCTCGTCGTCTTCCTGAGCATCACGAAGCGCGACCAGACCCCACCCGACGTGGTGGCCGCGGACCTGGGCCCGACGTCCTAGGCACAGCTCCGCCACGCCGAGGCTCGAGGGGTGGGGCCCCGCCGAGACGACGTCAGGACTCGGGAGGCCCGTCCCGCGGGACCTGGAGCCACGACGTCGTCGAGCCGGGCCCACCGACCTCGAGGCCGGCCCGTCCGCCGTGGGCCTCGGCGATCGTCGCCACGATGGAGAGGCCCAGACCCGTGCCGGGCCCCTCCCGAGCGTCGTCGCCCCGCGCGAACCGGTCGAACGCCCGTCCGACGAACTCCTCCGGCACCCCCGGGCCCTCGTCACGGACCTCGAAGCGCACGTCCAGCTCGTGGGCGACGGCCGTGAGGGTGACGGGCGGCGCGCCGTGCCGCAGGGCGTTGTCCAAGAGGTTGCCGAGGGCCTGCTCGAGGCGGAGCGGATCGGCTCGCACTCGCAGCCCGGCGTCGATCGTGACCCCCACGTCGCCCCGCCCGGCAGCCCGCGCGACCACGCGCGAAGCCAGCGCTTCGACCTCCACCGGCTCGAGGTGGAGGGGCAGGTGGCCCGCGTCGGACCGGGCGACGGTCAGGAGGTCCTCCGCGAGACGGCTCAGGCGCTGGGTCTCCTCCGCGGCGGACGTGATCGCATCCCGCAGCTCTGCGGGGCTCCTCCCCGGATGCTGCGCCAGCTCGAGCTCCGCGGTGAGGGAGGCCAGGGGTGTGCGCAGCTCGTGGCTCGCGTCCGCGACGAACGACCGCTCCCGGAGCAAGCCGGCCTGGAGCCGCTCCAGCATCGCGTTGAGCGTCCGCGCCAGGCGCCGCACCTCGTCCTCGGCCGGTGGCTCCGGAAGGCGCTGACCGAGGTCGTCGGTGCCGATCGCCTCCGCGCGTGCACGGATGCGGTCGATCGGACCGAGTGCGCGCCCGGTCACCTTGAAGCCCGCCAGCGCCGCGAGGAGCAGCGCGGCCGGCAGGCCCAGGGCGAGCAGGCGGTCCAGCTTGTGCAGGGCGTCGTCGCGATCCTCCAGCGACGCGCCGACGACCACGATCCGGGCACCGGCCGGCGCCGCGAGGAGCGTCGCCGGCTCCCGCTCGTCGCCGATGGGGCGGGCCGGGAGGAGCAGCGGGCCGCGGGCGGCCCGGGTGCGGTCCGCCGCCGAGAGCAGCGGGCGCCGGTCGAAGCCCTGCGCACCCGCCACGACGGCGCCGTCCGCGGCGAGCACCTGGACGACGTCGTCCCCGGGCTCGACGAGCTCGGCGCCTCCGACGTCGGCCCTGCGCGAGCGGGCGATCGGCACGAGGTCCTGCGCCCGCTGCCGGAGGCCCGCGCGGAGGGTGTCGTCGAGCTGCGCGCGGAGCTCGTGGTGCAGGAAGAGCCCGAGGACGAGCAGCACGACGGCGGCCGACGCGGTGAAGGTCGCGGTCAGCCGCCAGCGCAGCGGGACGGCGCTCACGAGGAATCCGCCGGCCGGCCGCCGTCCTCGCGCAGGCGGTACCCGAGGCCGCGCACGGTCTCGATCGACGTCAGGCCGTAGGGGCGGTCGACCTTCTCGCGGAGGTAGCGCACGTAGACGTCGACGACGTTCGAGGCGACCGCCTCGGGGCTCGGCCAGGCCTGCTCGAGCAGCTGCCCGCGGTCGAGCGTCTGCCCGGCGTGCCGCATGAAGGCCTCGAGCAGCGCGAGCTCGAGCGTGGAGAGCTCGAGCTCGTCGCCGGCGCGCCAGACGCGGCGCGCGGCCGGGTCGAGACGCAGGTCCCCCGCCGTCAGCTGCGTCGCCCGCGTCTCCAGCCCGCGACGCGCGAGTGCGCGGAGGCGGGCGGCCAGCTCGGCCAGCGACACCGGTTTGGGCACGTAGTCGTCGGCTCCACCGTCGAGGCCGCGGACGCGGTCCTCGACCCCGTCGCGCGCCGTGAGCATCAAGACCGCGCTCGCGACGCCGGCTCGTCGGAGGCCGACGCAGACCTCGAAGCCGTCGAGACCGGGCAGGCCGACGTCCAGGACGAGCGCGTCGTACCCGGTCGTGGTCGCCGTGCTCAGCGCGTCGTCACCGCGGTGCACGACGTCGACGACCATCCCCGCCTCCCGCAGCCCACGCGCGACGAGACCGGCGAGCTTCCGGTCGTCCTCGGCCACCAGCACGCGCATGCGCGCAGTGTCCCCGAAGGACGTGAGCCCCACGTGAGAGTGCCGACGCGCCAGCTCCCGGGTGGCTCATCCCCAGATCATCTGCACGGCCCAGCATGCTCCTCATGAACTCCCTCAAGAAGGTCCTCATGGGCATCGCGGCGCTCGCCGCCCTCGCACTCGGCGGCTCGGCCATCGCCGGCGCCGCGAACAACGGCGGCGACAAGGGCGGCGAGGGGAAGGACGACGGTGCAGACCAGGCGCTGACGACCCCCGCCGCCGAGAAGGCCGGATCCGCCGCGGCCGCGAAGGTCGGCGGCAAGGTCGTCTCCGTCGAGCGCACCGACGAGGACGCCCCGGCGTTCTACGAGGTGAAGGTCGACAAGGCCGGCAAGCTCATCGAGGTCCAGGTCTCCAAGGACTTCGCCGTCACGAGCCAGAAGGCCGACGACGAAGGCGACGACAAGGGCGACGGCGACGGCGAGAGCCAGGACGACTGATCCGAGGTGCGAGCGCCTCGCCCGGAGGGCGGGGCGCTCGCGCAGGTGACCTCCGCTCCTAGGCCGGGGGTGCACCCGCCGCGTCCTGCTCCGGCAGGCGCGGCGGTGCCGTGCGGTACGTCGCCGGCGTGGCCGAGAGCGTGATGGGGTTCCGGGTCAGCGGCACGGTCGACCCGTCGGGCCGCGGGAGCGCGACGACGGGCTCGAGCCCGAGCGCGCGTCGCCAGGGCGAACGCGCCCGCGATGTCGTTGACGACGCCGGCGGGAACGCGTGCTGCGGTGAGCTCGCGGGCCCAGTCCGCGGCCGCGCGTGCCCCGAGCCGCGTCGTCGAGCTGCGCGCGGAGCTCCGCGCGGTGGGCGACCCGCGCGGTGTTCGTCGCGAAGCGCGGGTCCGTCGCGAGCTCCGGGAGCCCGAGCACGGCGCACAGCGCGGCGAACTGGCGGTCGTTGCCCACGGCGAGGACGAGGTCGCCGTCCGCGCAGGGGAGGAGCTCGTACGGCGCGATGCTCGGGTGCTGCGTTGCCCATGCGCCCGGGGGTCACGCCGCCCGCGGTGAACGCCGTCCCCTGGTTGACGAGCGCCGCGAGCAGGGAGGAGAGCAGGTCGACCTCGACCCGCTGCCCGGCGCCCGTCGCGGTCCGGTGGCGGAGCGCGGCGAGGATCCCGACGGAGGCGAAGAGCCCGGCGAGGACGTCGACGAGCGCGACGCCGACCTTCTGCGGCTCGCCCTCCGGGGCGCCCGTGATGCTCATGAGCCCGCCCAGGGCCTGGATGAGCAGGTCGTAGCCCGGGCAGCGCGGCGCCCGCCGCCGCGCCCGAAGCCCGTGATGGAGCAGTAGACGAGCCCGGGGTTGGCCGCGGCGAGCGCGTCGTAGCCCAGCCCGAAGCCGTCCATCAGGCCGGGGCGGAAGTTCTCGACGAGGACGTCGGCCTCGAGCGCCAGCGCGCGGGCGCGGGCCAGGTCGCCGGGGTCGTCCAGGTCGAGCGCGACGCTCGCCTTGTTGCGGTTGACGGAGTCGAAGTACGTCGCCTCGCCCGCGTCGTCGAACGGCGGGCCCCAGGCGCGCGTGTCGTCGCCGGTGCCGGGGCGCTCGACCTTCGTCACGGTGGCGCCGAGGTCCGCGAGGACCATCGTCGCGAACGGCCCCGCGAGCACGCGGGAGAAGTCGAGGATCTTCAGGCCGCCGAGTGCGCTGTCCATGCTTCAATGGATCCTAGATCTTCGAAGCTTTCCGCCTGCCCCACCCGAGGAGCCCCATGTCCACGCTGTCGCCGCCCCCCGCCGTCCGCCCTGAGGACTTCCTCGGCATCGACCACCTCCTCTCCGACGAGGAGCGCGAGATCCGCGACACGGTCCGGGCCTTCGTCCGCGACCGGGTCCTCCCGCACGTCGGGCGACTGGTTCGAGGCAGGGCACCAGCCCGCTCGAGCTGGCCCCGGAGCTCGGCAAGCTCGGGCTGCTCGGCATGCACCTCGAGGGCTACGGCTGCGCCGGGGCGAGCGCCACGGCCTACGGCCTGGCGTGCATGGAGCTCGAGGCGGGGGACAGCGGCGTCCGCAGCCTCGTCTCCGTCCAGGGCTCGCTGGCGATGTACGCGATCCACCGCTGGGGCTCGGAGGAGCAGAAGCAGGAGTGGCTGCCGCGGATGGCCGCGGGCGAGGCGATCGGCTGCTTCGGGCTGACCGAGCCCGACGCCGGCTCGGACCCCGGCGCGATGCGCACCCGTGCCCGCCGCGACGGCGACGGACTGGATCCTCCACGGCCAGAAGATGTGGATCACGAACGGCTCGGTCGCCGACGTCGCCGTCGTCTGGGCCGCGACCGACGAGGGCATCCGCGGCTTCCTCGTCCCCGCGGGCACGAAGGGCTTCACGACCCAGGACATCCACAAGAAGCTCTCCCTGCGCGCGTCGGTCACCTCGGAGCTCCTGCTCGACGACGTGCGGCTGCCCGGCCGTCGGCGCTGCTGCCCGAGGCCACCTCGCTCCGCGGCCCGCTCTCCTGCCTGAACGAGGCGCGCTACGGCATCGTCTGGGGCGCCGCGGGCGCCGCGCGCGCCTGCCTCGAGTCCGCGCTGGAGTACGCGAAGGAGCGCCTCGTCGTTCGGCAAGCCGATCGCCGCGACCCAGATCCAGCAGCACAAGCTCGCGGTCATGGCGCTCGAGGTCAACCGCGCGACGCTGCTGGCGCTGCACCTCGGCCGGATGAAGGACGAGGGCCGGCTGCTGCCCGAGCACGTGAGCATGGGCAAGCTCGGCAACGTCAACGCGGCGCTCGACGTCGCCCGCACCGCCCGCCAGGTCCTCGGCGCCAACGGCGTCACGCTCGAGTACCCCGTCATCCGCCACATGAACAACCTCGAGTCCGTCGTGACCTACGAGGGCACCGCCGACGTGCACGCGCTCGTCGTCGGCCAGCGCGCTCACCGGCATCCCCGCCTTCCGCTAGCGTGCGCGCCGGCCGCCGTCCCCGGCCCGGCGACCACGTCGCAGCACGCGCTCGCCGCGCTGCGGCGCGCGATCGTCGCGGGCGAGCTGCGCCCGGGGCAGCAGGTCCTGCAGGAGGAGCTCGCGGAGCGCCTCGGGGTGAGCGTCGCGCCCGTGCGCGAGGCGCTGCGCACCCTCGAGCAGGAGGGGCAGGTCACCTACCTGCCGCGCCGCGGCTACTTCGTCACCGAGCTGCACGTGGAGGACCTCGAGGAGATCTACGCGCTGCGGCAGCTGCTCGAGGAGCGCGCGGCACGCGCGGCGCTCCCGACCCTCGACGAGGACGCCCTCGAGCGCATCGCCGCGGCCGCCGCAGACTGCGTCGCCGCCGCCCGGGCCGGGGACGTCGCGGCCGAGCTCGAGGCCAACCGCCGCTTCCACTTCGGCCTCCTCGAGGCGCCGGGCCAGCGCGCACGCCATGCGCATCATCCGCGTGCTCTGGGACTCGACGGAGGCCTACCGCGCCCTCTACTACAACGCCCCGGAGGAGCGCGACGCCGCGTCGGCCGCGCACGAGCGCATCCTCGACGCGGTGCGGGCGGGTGACGCCGACGCGCTCGTGGCCGAGCTCGACGCCCACCGCGAGCGCGCGCTCCGGGTGCTGCGGGGCATCCTCGCGCCGCCGCGGGTGCCGACCCCGTGAGCCCGGCGCCCGCGCCGCTCATCATCAGCGCCGCGGTCTGCGGCGGGGAGCACGGCCGCGAGGCGACGCCGCACCTCCCGATCACCCCCGCCGAGATCGCGGACGCGATCCGCGGCGCCCGGGCCGCGGGAGCCGCCATCGCCCACGTGCACGTCTTCGACGAGGCCGGACGGCCGACCCACGAGGCGGGCCGCTACACCGAGGTGCTCGAGCACCTCGGGGACTGCGACGTCGTCGTGAACCTCACGACCGCCCCGGGCGGGACGCCGACGGAGGACCAGCGCCTCGAGGCCCTGCAGGCGCTCCGGCCCGCGATCGCGTCCTTCGACGCGGGCTCCATGAACTTCGGCGACGGGGTCTTCGAGAACTCCCCGGCCTTCCTGCGGCGCCTCGCCCTCGCGATGCAGGAGGCCGGCACGCGGCCGGAGGTCGAGGTCTTCGACGAGGGGATGCTCGCGACGTGCCTGCGCTTCCACGACGAGGGGCTGCTCGAGGACCCGCTCTGGTGCCAGTTCGTCCTCGGGGTCCCGGGCGGCGCGCCGGCGCACGCCCGCACCCTCGTGCACCTCGTCGGCGGGCTGCCGCCCGGGACGCCGTGGAGCGTCACGGGGATCGGGCGCTGGTCCGTGCCGATGGCGCTGCACGCGATCGCGATGGGCGGGCACGTGCGGGTCGGCCTCGAGGACACGATCCGCTTCTCCGCCGAGCGCCTCGCGACGTCCAACGCCGAGCTCGTCGCGCGCGTCGCGACGCTGGCCCGGACCGCCGGGCGTGAGCTCGCGACGCCGGACCAGGTGCGCGAGCTGCTCGCGCTGCGCTGAGCTCAGCCCGGCGGCGCGTCGCCCGCGCGGAGCGCGAGCAGCGAGAGCATCTCGTGGCAGGCGCTCGCCGCCACCCACGCCGTCCCGTGCGACAAGTCGTAGGCCGGCGCGACCTCCACGCAGTCCAGGCCGCGGAAGTCGATCCCGGTGAGCGCGCGCAGGTAGGCCATCGCTGCCCCGCTCGAGGGGCCGCCGACCTCGGGCGTGCCCGTGCCGGGCGCGAACGCCGGGTCGACGAAGTCGATGTCGAAGGAGAGGAACGCCGGCCGATCGCCGACGCGGGCGCGGACCCGGTCGCCGTAGGCCGCGGGGCCCAGCTCCTCGAGCTCGTGCATGTAGAGCGTGTCGAAGCCCAGCTCCCGCGGCGCGGACACGTCGGCGGCCCCGTAGAGCGTCCCGCGCATCCCGGCCTGCACGGAGTGCGCCGGGTCGACGAGCCCCTCCTCGACGGCGCGCTTGAAGACCGTGCCGTGGAAGTGCTCCATGCCGTAGTAGGCGTCCCAGACGTCCGCGTGCGCGTCGAGGTGGACGAGCGCGAGCGGGCCGTGGACCGCGGCCGCGGCCCGGAGCTCCGCGAGCACCATCGAGTGGTCGCCGCCCAGGCAGAGCGGCACCACCCCGGCCTCGTGCACGGGCCGCAGGAACGCCTCGATCCGCTCGAGGGTCTCGAGGTGGTAGCCCGGCACGGTCGGCGCGTCGCCGAAGTCGACCATGGAGAGCCGCTCGACCACGTCCACCTCGAGCCGCGGGTTGTACGGCCGCAGCAGGACGGAGGCGCTCCGGATGGCCTCGGGCCCGAACCGGGCGCCCGAGCGGAAGGAGACCGCGCTGTCCGTCGGGACGCCGATGATCGCGACGTCCGCCCCGTCGAGGTCCTCCACGTGGGGCAGGCGCATGAACGTCCGGACCCCGGTGAACCGCGGGGTCTTCGACGAGTCGGCGGGGCGGTGGTGGGTCACGGGGCCTCCTCAGCCCCGGCCCACCTCGGTCGGCAGCTCCGAGCGCACGCCGTGGAGGTCCAGGATGCCCTCGTCGCGCGCGAGCTCGACCTCGTGGCGGAGGTCCAGGCCGCGACAGAGGACGTAGTAGAGGATCGCGGCCAGCGGCAGGCCGACGAAGAGGGAGTAGTCCACGTCACCGAGGGCCTTCGCGGCGAAGCCCTCGTAGGGCGTCGTCACGAAGAACGGGATCATGACGAGGATGGTCACGACGTAGGCCGTCAGCCCGCGCCAGCCCCAGCGCCCGTAGAGGCCGCCCTCGGGGTTGAAGATGTCCTTGATGACGTAGACCCCGCGGCGGATGAAGAAGAAGTCGACGAGGTTGATCGCCGTCCACGGGGTGAAGCCGTAGGCGAGGAACACCAGGACGTTCCCGTAGAAGGTGTTGAAGCGCTCCTCCCCGACCGCCGTCGCGATCACGAAGACGATGAGGCCCATGGCGACGATCGTCGCGATGCGCTTCGCACGGGTCGGCTGGAGCGGCTTGATCGAGTCGGCGATGGAGAGCATCGCCAGGCTGCCGCCGTAGGCGTTGATGGCCATGACCGCGATGAGCCCGACGAGCAGGCCGAGGATCGCGATGTCCCCGAAGCCGTCGAAGAGGCTGTTGCCCGCGGCACGGAACGCGTCGACCGGGGTGTCGGCCTTCGGGGCCGAGGCGGACATGACCGCGCCGAGCACGAAGACCCAGAGGCCGCTGATCGCGCTCGGGAGGTACGTCCACCAGAACGTCCCGCGGACGCTCACGCTCGAGGGCAGGTACCGCGAGTAGTCCGAGACGTACGGCGCCCACCCGAGCTGGAAGCCCGCGACGATGACGAAGACCGTCATCGTCGAGGCGAGCTTGATCGGGCCGGGCTCGAAGGCGCCCGACTCGAGGGCCGGGTTCGCGAACGCGGCCACGGTGAGGATCACCATGAGGACGACGAGCGGCCAGGCGAGCACCCGGTTGATGCGGTGGATCCAGTGGTAGCCGTAGATCGCCAGCACGGCCGCCAGGGTGGCGGCGATGAAGAACCCGAGCGTCGGGGAGATCCCGATGAGCTGGTTCATCGCGGCTCCGGAGAGGATCGCGTCCGAGGTGTTGTAGGCGATGTAGTTCGCCAGGGCGAAGATCCAGATGGAGACCGCCGCGCCGACGTAGCCGAACTGGGGCCGGGACTGCACGAGCTGGGGGAGCCCGAGCTGCGGGCCCTGGGCGGAGTGGAACGCCATGAAGAACGTGCCGAAGAGGCTGCCGATCACCGTCGCGACGACCGTCCAGAACAGCGAGGCGCCGATGGAGAGCGCGGCGACGCCGGTCGCCATCGCGGTCAGGTTGATGTTCGACACGAACCACAGGGCGCCGAGGCTCCGCAGGCTGCCTCCCCGCTCCTCGTTGGGGACCCAGTCGATCGAGCGCTGCTCGATCTCCGTGCGGGTCACCGTGGTCTCCGGCACTCGTTCCTGCGTGGCCATGCGGTGCTCCCCCTCGTCGTGGTCCGGCAGTCCTACCAACGCAGGAACGTTTCTGCAACGCTTGCCCCGTGCGCTCGACCCGCGTCACGATCCGGGATGTCGCCCGGCACGCCGGCGTGTCCACCACCACGGTCTCGGACGCGCTCAACGACCGGGGCCGGCTGCCCGAGGAGACCCGGCGGCGTGTGGGCCGCGCGGCGACGCTCCTCGGCTACCGCCCCAACGCCACCGCCCGCCGCCTGCGGGCCGGGAGCACGGGGCACATCGGGCTCTACTGCCCGTTCCTGGCCGGCATCCCGGGGGGGTTCTCGGCCACGGGCTACTACATGGAGCTCGCGATGGGCGCGGCGGGCGCGGCCATCGGCCACGACATCGGCCTCGTCCTGCTCCCGCCCGGCCTGCCGCCGGAACGGCTCGTGGACGTGGACGTCGACGGCCTCCTCATCGCGGACCCGCTCCGGGACGACCCCGGGGTGGCGAGCCTCGTCGCGCGGCGCCTGCCCATCGTCACCTGCGAGCGCGACCTCACCGCCGGGCGCGAGCACGCGGGGGTCGTCGAGAGCGACCACGGGGCCGCGCTGCGGGAGCTCCTCGACCACCTCGCCGCCCGCGGCGCGGAGCGCCCCGCGCTCATCACCCCCGGGCCCGAGACGGCCTGGGGCGTCGCGCTCGACGACGCGTACCGGACCTGGTGCGCGCAGCGCGGGGTCGCGCCCGTCGAGCAGCAGGTCACGGGGGGCTCGGGGCCGGCCTACGCCGAGCGGGCGACGGAGGCGCTGCTGGCCTCGCCGCGCCGGCCCGACGCGATCGTCTGCGCCCCGGACGGCGGCGCGACCCAGGTGCTGCAGGTCCTCGGCCGCCACGGGCTCCTCGTGCCGGAGGACATGCTCGTCGCCTCCTGCGTCGAGGGCGGGGCGATGGCGTCCGCGGAGGTCCCCGTGACCTCCATCGACCTCCAGCCCGGCCTCGCGGGCGCCCGGGCCGCGGCGCTCCTGGTCGACGTGCTGGCCGGCAGGGCCGCGCCCGGCCGCCTCGAGGTGCTGCCCACCCGGCTCGTCGTCCGCGCGTCGACCACCCCGACCCCCGCCACGGAGCCATGAGCACCCAGCCCGCCTCCCCGGGCGCGAGCGCGCCCCGCGCCTCCGCCGACCTCGCCGTCCTCGGCGCACGCATCCGGACGCTCGACCCCGCCCGGCCGTGGGCGACGGCGGTCGCGGTGCGGGACGGCGTGATCGTCGCCGTGGGGGACGACGCGGAGGTCCGGGAGGCCTGCGACGGCAGGACGGAGGTGCTCGACGGCACGGGCCTGAGCCTCGTCCCGGGCCTCGTCGACGCCCACCTCCACCCACTCTGGTCGGCCGACCTCGCCGTGGGGGCCGACGCGTCCGGCATCGTCGAGGTGGAGGAGCTGCGCGCGCTGCTCCGGCGCGAGCGCGACCGGGTGGGGCCCGGGGCCGTCGTGCGCGCCTGGAGCGTCGACTACGCGCTCTTCGCGGGGGAGCGCATGGACGGCCGCGTGCTCGAGGAGCTGGCGGACGGGCCGGCGTTCGTGATCATGTTCGACCTCCACACCTACCTGGCGACCCCGTCCGTCCTCGCGCTGGTCGGGATCACGGGGCCCGAGGAGTTCGGCGAGGCCTCCGAGGTCGTCGTGCGCGACGGCCGGCCCACGGGGGAGCTGCGGGAGTTCCCCGCGTTCTTCCGCGTCGCCGACGCCCTCCCCGGCATGACCCGCGCCGACCGCCTCGACCGGGTCGCCGCCCTGCTCGGGGAGCTCAACGCCGCCGGCCTGACCGCCGCCCACGCGATGGACGGCTCGCCGGAGGCCTACGCGCTGCTGCGCGAGCTCGAGGCCTCCGGCCGCCTCACCCTGCGCCTCGTGGTGCCGCTCTGGGTCAAGCCGTCCCTCGGCCCCGAGGTCCTCGAGCACTACGCGGGCCTGGCCGGCGAGGGCGGGGAGCTGTGGCGCGGCGGGGTCGCGAAGTTCTTCATCGACGGCGTCGTCGAGACCGGCACCGCGTGGCTCGAGGAGCCGGACACGGAGGGGGACGGCACCCGGGCCTACTGGCCCGAGCCCGACCGCTACGCGGCCGAAGTGCAGCGCTTCACCCACGCGGGCTTCCAGTGCGCGACCCACGCGATCGGCGACCGGGCGGTCCGGGCGGCGCTCGACGCCTACGCTGCGGCCGGGCCGGCACGCCGCGGCGTGCACCGCATCGAGCACCTCGAGACGATCCCCGATGCGCTCGTGCGGCGGGTCGCCGCGGAGGGGGTGGCCGTGTCGATGCAGCCCCTGCACATGCAGTGGCGGGCGGCCGACGGCAGCGACGCGTGGGCGCAGCGGCTCGGGCCCGAGCGGACCCGGCGCGCGTTCCGCACCCAGGACCTCCTCGCGGCGGGCGCGCCCATGGCGCTCGGCTCGGACTGGCCCGTGGCCTCCTTCGACCCGCGGCTCGGGATGGCCTGGGCGCGCCTGCGGCGGGCCCCGGGGGCACCCGAGTCGGCGACGCTCGAGCCCGGGCAGCGGCTCGACGCGCTCGCGACCCTCCGCGGGCTACACCTCCGGCCCGGCGACGGTCGTCGGCGAGGGGGACGTCGCGGGCCGGATCGCCGTGGGGCGGCGGGCGGATCTGACGGGCCTGACGGCGGATCCGGTCGAGACCGACGCGGACGCGCTCCTCGGGGTGGAGGTGGCGCTCACGGTCGTCGCCGGGCGCGTCGTCCACCGCGGACGCGGCGTGCGGTCATGACGCAGCCGGCCGCGCACGGCGGCGCGGGGACGGAGGGGACGGCGGCGACGACGCGGGTCGCCTGCTGCCAGCTGGCCCCCGTGATGGGCGACCCCGAGGCCAATCGCGCCGCGGTCGAGCAGGCGGTCCGCGACGCCGCCGCCCGCGGTGCCCGGGTCGTCGTGGTTCCCGAGCTCGTCGTGAGCGGCTACGTCTTCGACAGCGCCGAGGAGGCCCGCGGCCTCGCCGAAGCGCCCGACGGCCCCACGGTGACCGCCTGGGCGGCCCTGGCCCGGGAGCTCGACCTCGTGCTGGTCGGCGGGTTCGCCGAGCTCGGGGAGGACGGGACCACCCTCTACAACAGCGCGGCCCTCGTGGATCCGACGGGGGTCCGCGCGGTCTACCGCAAGGCGCACCTCTGGGACACGGAGAAGCTCGTCTTCACCCCGGGCGACGCGGCGCCGCCCGTCGTCGAGACCGCGCACGGGAGGATCGGGGTGGTGGTCTGCTACGACCTCGAGGTCCCGGAGTGGATGCGCCTCCCGGCGCTCGCGGGCGCCGACCTGATCTGCGCGCCGTCGAACTGGCCGCGCTCCCCGCGACCTGCCGGTGAGCGCACCGCGGAGGTCGTCCGCGCGCAGGCGACCGCGAGCGTCAACCACGTCTGGATGGCCGTGTGCGACCGCGTCGGCCACGAGCGCGGGGTCGACTGGGTCGGCGGCTCGGTCATCGTCGACCCCGAGGGCTTCCCCGTCGCCGGCCCGCCCGCGGAGCCCGAGGCGGTCGTGCTCGTCGCCGACTGCGACTTGCGCGGCGCGCGGGCCAAGGCGATCTCGGAGCGCAACGACGTCTTCGCCGACCGCCGCCCGGAGCTCTACGGCGCGCTGCTCGATCCCGCCCGCGGGGCGTCGTGAGCGCGGGGCGCCCCATGTTCTCCCTCGCCGGGCACGTCGCCCTGGTCACGGGTGCCGGGAGCCCGGGCGGGATCGGCTTCGCCACCGCCCGTGCGCTGGTGCGCCAGGGCGCCGCCGTCGCGGTCACGGCCACGAGCGAGCGCATCCACGACCGCGCCCGAGAGCTCGAGGAGGCGGGCGGCGAGGTGTGGTCGGGAACGGCGGACCTCACCGATCCGGCCGCCGCCGGGCGCCTCGTCGCGGCGGTGGTGGAGCGCTTCGGCCGCATCGACGTGCTGGTGAACAACGCCGGCATGACCCAGACGGGCGAGGCCGACGTCCCCGGGCACTTCGTGGACCTCGGGCCGGAGGAGTGGGGGCGGCTCATGGACCGGACGCTCACCACGGCGGTGAACGTCACGCGTGCCGCGCTTCCCGGCCTCCTCGCCCGCGGCACGGGCCGGGTGGTCTTCGTCTCCTCCGTGACGGGCCCGCTCGTCTCCGTTCCCGGCGACGCCGCCTACAGCGCGGCGAAGGCGGGGATGGACGGGCTGATGCGGGCGCTCGCCCTCGAGGCCGGCGGCACGGGGGTCACGGTGAACGCCGTGGCGCCCGGGTGGATCGCCACCCCGAGCGCCACGCAGGCCGAAGGGGCGGCCGGGACCCACACGCCCGTGGGCCGTGCCGGGACCCCCGACGAGGTCGCCGCCGCGATCGCGTTCCTCGCGGCGCCCGAGAGCTCCTACGTCACGGGCCACGCGCTCGTGGTCGACGGCGGGAACACCATCCAGGAGGTCAAGGGTGGCTGAGGCCGGCGCCGCCGCGCGGGGCTTCGAGCTCCCCAACCCGCAGCTGACGGCCGCGCAGGCGGAAGCCGTCGTGCGCGCGCACTGGGGCCTGGAGGTGCGGGCCGAGCCCATCGGCAGCACGCAGGACCAGAACTTCCGGGTGGTCGCCGACGACGGCACCTCCTCCGTCCTCAAGGTCGCCAGCCCCCTCTGGTCGCGCGCGGAGCTCGAGCTGCAGGACGCCGCGATGCGCCACCTCGCCGCGAGGGGGGTCGGCGTCGCGGTCCCCGAGCCCCGGCCGGCCCTGGACGGCTCGGACATCGTGACCGACCAGGGGCACCTCGTGCGCCTGCTCACCTGGGTCGACGGGCTCCCGCTGTGGGAGGTCGGGCGCCTCGGCGCGGAGGGCTGGCGCGCATTGGGTGGGCTGGCCGCCCGGACCACCCGCGGGCTCGCGGACTTCGAGCACCCCGAGCTCGACCGCGTGCTGCAGTGGGACTCCCGCCGCGCCACGGAGGTCGTCGAGGCCCTGGCGCGCGACGAGCCCGAGGAGACGCGCGCCCGGCTCGCGGCGGTGCTGGCCCGTCGCGGCGCTCCCGGAGGACGTGGCGCGCCGTCTGCCGCGTCCAGCCCATCCACTGCGACGTGACGGACCTCAACACGGTCACCGCGGGGCGCCGGCCCGCCCTGCCCGTGGGGCTCCTCGACTTCGGGGACGTCGTGCGCACGTGGCGGGTCTGCGAGCCGGCGCACACGGCGGTCGCGCTGATCGGCCACGACCCGGGCGACCCGCTCGGCGTCGTCCTCGAGGTGCTCGCCGGCCACCAGGCCGAGGTGCCCCTGGAGGCGGCGGAGCTCGACGCGCTCTGGCCCCTCGTGCTCGCCCGCTCGGCGGTGTGCGCGATCCACAGCACGCGGCAGGCGCGCCTCTCGCCGGAGAACGCGCACATCGCACGGGCGCTCGGGGCGGACTGGGCGGTCCTCGAGGCCGTCGAGCGGGTTCCCGACGCGGTGGCCGTCGCGGCGATCCGCGCGGCGGGCGGCCTGCCGGCGAGCCCCGAGGGCGCCGCGCCGGCGGCGGGGCTCCGCGACGCGGCGTGCGTCCCCGTCGTCGACCTGGCCGGCGCGACGCCCGTCCCGATCGACCTCTCCGTCGGCACGGAGCGCTTCGCGTTCGGCGAGTGGCGCTCGGCCGACGCGCTCGCCGACGCCGTCGCGGTGGGGGAGGACGAGGTCGCCCTCGGCCGCTGGGGCGAGGTCCGCCCGCAGCCCGGCGCTCCCGGCTTCGCGGTCCCGGCGACGCTCCACCTCGGCATGGACCTCCTCGTCCCGGCGGGGACGCCCGTGCGCGCCCCGCTCGGCGGGGAGGTCACGCACGCATCCGCGGGCGAGGTGGAGCTCGCCTGCCCCTTGGGCGACACGGTCCTGCACGTCCGCCTCGCGGGCATCGACCCGGGTGTCGCGGCAGGCGACCGCGTGACGGCGGGCCAAGAGGTGGGGAGGGTCGCCGCGTCGCCCCCTGGGCTCCTGCCCCCGCACGTGCACGTCCAGTGCGGTGCGGTCCCCGGCCTCCCGGGGCTCGGCCGCGCCCGCGACCGTGAGGCCTGGCTCGCGGTGTGCCCGGACCCCGCACCGCTCGTCGGCGCCTCCGCGCCGGCTCCCGAGCCCCCGGGGGATCCGCGTCAGCGCGCGCGGCGGGAGGCGGTGCTCGGCGCGCCGCAGCGGCTCTACTACCGGGAGCCGCCCGAGGTCGTCCGCGGGTGGAAGCACCTCCTCTACGACGCGGAGGGCCGCGCCTACGTCGACGCGATCAACAACGTCGCGGTGCTCGGGCACTCGCACCCCGGCGTCGCGGCCGCCGCAGCGCGGGGCTTCCGGCTGCTGAACACGAACTCCCGCTTCCTCTACGGCGTCATGACGGAGTACGCCGAGCGCCTCGCCGCGCTCCTGCCGGACCCGCTCGACACGGTGTTCCTGGTCAACTCGGGCAGCGAGGCGGTCGACCTCGCCCTGCGCCTGGCCCGCGCGGCGACGGGCCGGCACGACCTCGTCTCGCTCGAAGGCGCCTACCACGGCTGGACGTCGCCACGGACGAGCTCTGCACGAACGCCGTCGACCGGCCGAACTGGCGCGACGAGCTGCCCGCGCACGTCCACATCGCCGAGCAGCCCGACCCGTACCGCGGCCGCTTCGGCGACGACGGGCCCGCCTACGCGGAAGGGGTGCGCGAGGCGCTGGTGGCCGCGGCGGCGCGCGGCGGCGCGGCGGCCTTCGTCGCCGAGCCGCTGCTCGGCAACCAGGGCGGGATCGCGGTGGCCTCGGGCTACCTGCCCGCGGCCTACGCGCACGCCCGGGCGGCCGGGGCGCTCTGCATCGCCGACGAGGTGCAGGTGGGCTACGGGCGCACGGGGGAGAGCTTCTGGGCCTTCGAGCACGAGGGGGTCGTCCCCGACATCGTCTGCGTCGCGAAGGCGACGGGCAACGGCCACCCGGTCGGCGCGGTCATCTGCACGCGCGAGGTGGCCGAGGCGTTCGACCGGACGGCGCCCTTCTTCTCCTCCACGGGCGGTGGGCCCGTCTCCTGCCGCGTCGGTCTCGCGGTGCTCGACGCCCTCGAGGAGGAGGGACTGCAGGCCAACGCGGTCGAGGTCGGGGGAGGGCTGAAGGCGGGGCTCGAGCGCCTCGGGGAGGAGCACGACGCCATCGGCGCCGTCCACGGGCGCGGGCTCTACCTCGGGGTCGACGTCGTCCGCGACCGGGTCACGAAGGAGCCTGCTCCCGAGCTGGCCGCGGCGATCTGCGAGCGCATGCGCGAGCTCGGGGTGATCGTCCAGCCGACGGGGGACGCCGCGAACGTCCTGAAGGTCAAGCCGCCGCTGTGCCTCGACGCCGCGGGCGCGGACCACATCGTCGCCGCCCTGGCGCAGGCACTGGCCGAGGGGCCCCGTGACCCCTGAGGCGGCCCTTGGGGTTCCGGCCGACCGCGTCGTCGACGCCCTCCACGCCGCCGGGGTCACGCACGTCGTCCTCGTGCCCGACACGCACCAGCGCACCGTCCTCGAGGTGCTCGACGCCCGCGAGGACCTCCCCGTGGTCCGCTGCGCGGCGGAGGACGACGTCTTCGGCGTCTGCACCGGGCTGTGGCTGGCCGGCCACCGGCCGCTCGCGCTCGTCCAGCAGCTCGGGCTCTTCGCCGGGGTGAACGCCCTGCGCGGCATGGTCCACGACCTGCGGGTGCCCATCGTCGTCCTCGCGGGCGTCTACGGCCGCGACGTCACCCTGCGGCTCGAGGAGCACCCGGGCTCGGCGGTGCGCCTGTGCACGCCGGTGCTCGACGCGCTCGAGGTCCCGTGGCACCTCGTCGAGGGGCCCGAGGACGCGAGCACGATCGAGGCGGAGCTGCGCAGCGCCTTCGACGAGGCACGATCGACCGCCGTCCTGCTGGGGGCGCCGACCACGTGACCGACCGGTCGATGACCGTCGACGAGGCCGTCCCGCCGCTGCGCCGGGCCGCCGAGGGCGACCTCGCCGTCCTGACCATGAGCGCGATCGCCTTCTGGGCCGACCCGCGGCCGCAGCACTTCCGCCTGCTCGGGACCATGGGCGCCGCGGCCTCGATCGGCCTGGGCCTCGCGCTCGGCGCTCCGGACCGCCGCGTCTGGGTCCTCGACGGGGACGGGTCGCTGCTCATGCAGCTCGCGGTCGCGCCGACCATCGCCGTCGCCGCGCCGGCGAACCTCGTGCACGTCGTGGTCGACAACGGCGTCTACGCCGTCTCGGGCGCCCAGCCCACGCCTGCGCCGAAGGACTGGGCGGCGCTGCTGGACGCGGCGGGCTACGCCGACGTCGCGACGTGCCGCACCGTCGAGGACGTGGAGGAGGCGGCGGCGCGCGACGCGGAGGGCCCGCGGGCGATCGTCGTCCGCTGCCGTCCCGAGCGCCCGGACTACCCGGCGGGCTTCCTGGCCTTCCCCGCCGCCGAGGAGGCGACGCGCCTGCGCCGTGTCCTCACCGCGAGCCGGCGCCCGCCGAGCGCCTGAGCGATCGAGGCCGCCGGGTCGATCCAGGACTACCGCGCCGCCGCCGCCGCGGCGAGCGCGTCGATGTCCGCGAGGATCGCGTCGAGCATCAGCTCGACGTCGGGGACGAGCTCCGGGCAGCAGATCAGCCCGAAGTCGAGGCGGTCCAGGTAGCTCTGCACGGTGATGTTCAGCCCCTGCCCCTCGATGAGCACGGAGATCGGGTAGTAGTGCTCGAGGCGCGCGCCCGCCGCGAAGAGCGGTGCGCGTGAGCCGGGGACGTTCGAGACCACGACGTTGCCGGGGGAGAGCCGCGAGCCGAGGTGCAGTCGTGAGCTCACGCGCATCGCCCGGGCGAAGACCGCCGGGGGCGGGAACTCGGCGAAGTCCGTGAGCCGCTCGGCGGGCAGGGCCTGGAAGAGGTCCTTGCTCGTCCGCATGGCCTCGTGGACGGCACGGACGCGCGCGACCGGGTCGGCCTCGTCGGTCGGCAGGGCGGCGACGAGCATCGAGACGCGGTTGGTCCACCGGTGGGCCTCCTCGCCCGTGCGGACCGAGATCGGGATGAGGCCGACCAGCGGCTCCTCGGGCAGGGCCTCGTGCTCCTGCAGCCACGCCCGCAGCCCCGCCGCGCAGACGGCCATGACCACGTCGTTGACGGTGACGCCGAAGGCCGACTTGATCGCCCGGACGTCGTCGAGCGAGGCCGAGCCGAGCGCCAGGCGCCGGTGCGGGGTGATGGGCGCGTTGAACGGCGTGCGCGGCGGGCGCAGGCTCGGCAAGGACGTCGTCCCGTCCGGCTCGCGCTCGCGACCCAGGTTCAGCATCGCGCCGAGGGGCCCGCGCAGGCCCTTGACCACCTGGTCGGCCGCGGCGGCGAGCACGGGGTTCCGCGTCGCGCGGCCGACCTCCGAGGCCGTCCGGGCGGCGAGCATCACCGCGCGGGCCGGCTTGCGCGGGAGGTTCAGCGCGGTGCGCGCCAGCAGCTGGAGGTCCCCCGGCTTGGGCTCACCCACCCAGTCCGTCGCGGGCACCTCGTGCGACGGGGCGTCGGCCTCCTGGTCGAACATGATGGTCATGAGCTCGACCCCGGAGGCCCCGTCGACGGTCGCGTGGTGGAAGACCGTCAGGACGGCGAACTGGTCGTCGGCCAGGCCCTCGATGACGTAGGAGAGCCAGAGCGGCCGGGTGCGGTCCAGGGGCCGCCCGACGATCCGCCCGACGACGGCGGCGAGCTGCCCGGTCGTCCCCGGCGGCGGGACCGCGGTGTGGCGCACGTGGAAGTCGAGGTCGAAGTCCGGATCCTCGATCCAGAACGGGTGGTCGAGGCCGAGCGGCACCTCCACGAGGCGACGGCGCAGCGGCTCGAGCAGGTGCAGGCGCTCCGCGATCTGCGCCTTCCACGCGACGTACGGCTCGTAGTCCTCGCGGTCGGGGCGCGAGAAGACCGAGAGGCCGGCGACATGGCCGAACTGCGTCGACGTCTCGAGGTTGAGGAAGGCGGAGTCGAGTCCGGTGAGCTGTCGCATCGTGCCCCGAGTCTCGCCCATCCCTCCGACAGCAGCGCCGGCTAGAGGCCCGTCCGCGGGTCGAGCGCCGCGCCGCGCAGGCGCATCTCGAAGTGGAGGTGGGGCCCGGTGGAGAAGCCCGTGGAGCCGACGGTCCCGACCGGGACCCCCGCCGTGAGGCACCGACCGACCCCGACGTCGATGCGCTGGAGGTGGGCGTAGAGGGTCGTCATCCCCGCCCGGTGGCGGACGACGACGAGGTTCCCGTAGCCCCCGGGCTGGAAGCCGGCCCAGACGACGCAGCCGCGGCCCGCGGCCCGGACCGTCGCCCCGAAGGGCAGCGGGTAGTCCATGCCGGGGTGGAAGCCGTTGCCGCGCGGGCCGAAGCCGCTGCCGACCAGGCCGCCCGCCGGGGAGGCGAAGCGCAGGGGCGAGCGGGGGACGGGCTGCCGCAGGGCCGCCTGGGTCGCCGGGCCGGCCACCCCGTCCGGGGTCAGGCCCGCGTAGGTCTGGAAGCGGCGCGTCGCGGCGGCGGTCCGCGGGCCGGGGCTGCCGTCGACGGGGCCGGAGGGGAAGCCGTGCACCTGGAGGGCGAACTGCAGCGCGGCGGTGCCCCAGCGCGGGCCCACGTGGCGCAGGGCGCGCCGGGTCGCCGGCCCGGCGACCCCGTCCGGGGTCAGGCCGCGCCGCCGCTGCAGCGCGAGGGTCCCGCGGCGCGTCCCGGGGCCCGCGACCCCGTCGACCGGCCCGGCGTAGGTGCCGGCGGCGCGGAGGGCGACCTGGAGCGCGGCGACGCGCGAGCTGCCGACGGCGTGGGCCTCCGGCACGGCAGAGCCGAGGGCGAGCGCGAGCAGCACGGGGATGGCGAAGGAGCGCCTCACGCCACGGGGCTTCGCGGGCGATCCCCCGCTCCCTGCCTCCGGGACGGACTGCAACGTGCGGTGCCGAACCACGGACGCCGTCCACTCCGGTCGCGCCACACCCGCAGACGTTCGTTCGACGGGGCTGGACCCCAGATCCCGACCTGTCGTCCAGGAGCCGACAGGCACCCCATGAGCACCATGGCCCACGACAGCTTCCTCGTCGACCGCGTCGTCGAGCGGGAGGTCGTGGCGCGCCCGGGTGCCGCCGCGCTGCCGCGCCCGGTCGCGGCGCTGCTCGACGGCCCGGGCTGGCTCGCGCTGCGCCTCGCCCTCGACCTCCTCGCGCTCGGCGGCGCGAGCGTCGCCTGGGTCGCCGGCGCCGGCCCGCAGGGCTGGGCGGAGCGCTGGCCCCTCCTGCTCTTCGCCCCGCTGGGCATCCTCTTCCTCGCGCTCGCGGGGCTCCACCGCCGCCGGCTGCGCGTCCGCATCCTGGACGGCGTCGTGCCGCTCGTCCGTGCCGTGGGCTCCGCGGGCCTGGCGGCGGGCCTCGTCTGCGTCTACCTGACGTCCACCGTGCCCGCCGCGGCGCTCGTCGGCCTGATCGCCACGGGCCTGCTGGTCGACGGCGGGGCGCGCATCGGCCTGACGGGGCTGCAGCGGATGGCCCGCGTCCACGCGGGCCTCGCCCGGCCGACGCTCATCGTCGGCTCGGGGATCGTCGCGAACCGCATCGCGCGGCGCCTGATGGCCGAGCCCGCCTACGGCCTGCGCCCCGTCGGCTTCCTCGACGTCGAGATGCCCTTCGACGTCACCCCGCTCGTCCTCGACCTGCTCGGGGGGCCCGACGCGTTCGAGGAGGTCGTCGAGCGCCACGGCATCCGCCACGTCGTGCTCGCCTACGCGGCCGCCGGGGACCGCCAGAGCGTCGCGCTCGCCCACCGGGCGCAGCGGCTCGGCCTGGAGCTCACGGTCGTGCCGCGCCTCTTCGACGCCATGAACGACCGCGGCGTCTACGAGACGATCGGCGGCCTGCCGCTCGTCGGCCTGCGCCTCACGCGGACCGAGGGCCTCTCGTTCACCGTCAAGCACGCGATCGACCGGGTCGGCGCCGCGGTCGCCCTGACGCTCCTGAGCCCCCTCATGCTGCTCCTCGCGCTCCTCGTGCGGCTCAGCGGTCCGGGGCCGATCCTCTTCCGCCAGCGCCGGGTGGGCCGCGACGACGAGCCCTTCGAGCTCTTGAAGTTCCGCACGATGAGCGGCGCGCCCGACGCGGACTGGGTGCCCGAGGACGGGAAGGGCGCCGGCGGGGTGGAGGGCGTCGACCGCCGCACGCGCATCGGGCGCGTCCTGCGCCGCACCTCCCTCGACGAGCTGCCGCAGTTCCTGAACGTGCTGCGGGGGGAGATGAGCCTCGTGGGCCCGCGGCCCGAGCGGCCCGAGCTCGTGGAGCGCTACGTCGGCGACCTCGACCGCTACGCCGAGCGCCACCGCGTCCGGGCCGGCATCACGGGCCTCGCCCAGGCCAACGGCCTCCGGGGCGGGACGTCCTTGGCCGACCGCATCGAGCTCGACAACTCCTACATCGAGCACTGGTCGCTCGGCCTGGACCTCAAGATCATGCTGCTGACGCTCGTCGCGCTGGTGAAGCCGGCGGAGTAGCGGGCACCCTGCGGGTCATGGACGACCTGCAGCGCTTCGTCGACGCCCAGGACCGCGGGGGCACCTACGACCAGGCGCTGCGTGAGCTCCGCGCGGGCCGCAAGACGAGCCACTGGATGTGGTTCGTCTTCCCGCAGGTCGCGGGGCTGGGCCGGAGCACCACGGCGCAGCGCTACGCGATCGCGGACCTCGAGGAGGCGCGGGCGTACCTCGCGCACCCCGCCCTCGGCCCGCGGCTGCGCGAGGCGACCCAGGCGCTCATGGCGCACGGCGCGACGAGCGCCGAGGCGGTCCTCGGCGGCATCGACGCGCTGAAGCTCCGCTCCTCCATGACGCTCTTCGCCCGCGCGGAGCCCGACGAGCCGCTGTTCCGGCAGGTCCTCGAGCAGTGGTTCGGTGGCCGGGCGGACCCGGCCACCGACGAGCGCCTCTGAGCCCTACTTCAGCTCGGCCGACGTCTTCCCGAGCAGCTGCCGCGCGACGATGAGCAGCTGGATCTGCTGCGTGCCCTCGAAGAGGTCGAGGATCTTCACGTCCCGCGCCCACTTCTCGAGCAGCTCCGTCTCGCCGTAGCCCACGGCGCCGAGGAGCTCGATGCAGCCCAGGGCGACGTCGACGCCCGTGCGGCCGGCCTTCGCCTTGGCCATGGAGGCCTGGAGCGAGTTCGGCTTGGAGTTGTCCGCCATCCACGCCGCGGACATCGTCAGCAGCCGCGCCGCCTCGTAGTCGGCCTCCATGCGCAGGAACTGCGCGAGGGCGGCGGACTGGGCCATGAGCGGCTTGGAGCGGTCCATGTCGACGCCGGCCTCCACGAGCTTGTCGTGGGTGAGCTCGAGGCAGGCGCGGGTGACCCCGACCGCCATCCCGGCCACGAGCGGCCGCGTGTTGTCGAAGGTCTGCATGACGCCGCCGAAGCCCGCGCCCGTGTTGATCTCGGGGGAGCCGAGGAGGTCGTCCTTCGAGACGCGGCACTCCTCGAGGCGGAACGCGGCGGTGTCCGAGGCGCGGATGCCGAGCTTGTGCTCGAGCCGGTCGAGGGTCATGCCCGGGTTCGAGCGCTCGACGACGAACGACTTGATCGCCGCGCGGCCCGCGTCGCGGTCGAGCGTCGCCCAGACGACGACGAGGTCCGCGCGCTCCCCGGCGGTGACGTAGATCTTCTCGCCGTTGAGGACGTACTCGTCGCCCTCCTTGCGCGCCGTGGTCCGGATGGAGGCGGAGTCCGAGCCCGTCTCGGGCTCCGTGATCGCCATCGCCGCCCAGCGGCCCTCGTAGCGCTTGAGCTGCTCGTCGTCCGCGACGGAGGCGATCGCGGAGTTGCCCAGGCCCTGCCGCGGGATGGAGAGCAGCAGGCCGACGTCGCCCCAGCACATCTCCATGACGGAGAGGACCGTGGAGAGGTTCGAGCCGTTGCGGTTCTGCGGCTTGGCGCCGTTCGTGGCCTCCGCCGCGGAGCGCCGCACCCCGGCCGCGCCGGCGCCGCCGCTCGCGTCACCCGCGTTGAGGCCGTCGATGAGCGCCGCGAGCATGTCGAGCTCCTTCGGCCGTGCGTGCTCCTGCGTGTCGTACTTGCGTGAGATGGGGCGCAGGACCTCCTCGGCGACCTGGTGGGCCTGGCCGACGAGGGGCTGCGAGCTTCTTGGGGACTTCCAGGTTGATCATCGTTCTTCTCCTCGTCAGACCAGGAGGGCGCCCTCGAAGACGCCCGCCGCTCGCAGGTCCCGGTACCAGCGCTCGACCGGGTGCTCCTTCACGTAGCCGTGGCCGCCGAGCAGCTGGACGCCGTCGGAGCCGATCTTCATGCCCTTCGTGGTGCAGAGGACCCGCGCGAGCGCGGCCTCGCGGGTGAAGGACTTGCCCTGGTCGGCCCGGCTGGCCGCCCTGAGGGTCGTCAGGCGCATGCCCTCGAGCTCGATGCCGATGTCCGCGACCATGAAGGCGACGGCCTGGCGATTCGAGATCGGCTCGCCGAACTGGACGCGCTCGTTGACGTAGGGGATGACGTAGTCCAGGACGGCCTGCGCGCAGCCGACGCTGACCGCGCACCAGGCGATGCGCGCGCGGTCGATGCACTCCGCGTAGACGGCGGGGATCGCGTCGCCGAGCAGCGCGGCCTGCGCGAGCGCGACCTGGTCGAAGCGGACGGTGGCGGTCGCCGCGGCGCGGACGCCCATCGCGGGCTCGGCCTCGACGGTCACCCCGGGGGCGCTCGACTCGACGAGGAAGAGCGCGGGGCCGCGGCCCTCGAGCTCGGCCGCGACGACGAAGAGCTCCGCCTCCGCGCCGCGGGGCACGAGCGCCTTGACCGCGTCGAGGACGAAGCCGTCGGCGGTCTCCCGTGCGGTGCTCCGCAGCGCGAACGGGTCGAAGAGCGGCTGGGGCTCGAGGATCGCGAGCGCGGCGGCCGCGACCTCCTCGCCCGTGAAGGCCGGGAGGTACGTGGCCTGCTGCTCCGCCGAGCCCCACAGGCCGATCGCCGTGGCGACGGAGCCGGGGGCGAGCGCGGCGACGGCGAGGCCGAGGTCCCCGTGGGCCAGGCCCTCGGCGACCAGGACGGAGGTCACGGCGGAGCGCTCCTCCATGAAGCCGCCGAGCGCCTCGGGGATCCCGAGCGTCGCGACCCCCATCTCGTTCGCGGCGGCCAGGAGCTCCGCGGGCGCGGCCTTCGCTGCGTCGGCGTCGACCGCCGCGGGCCGGAGCTTCTCGCTCGCCAGCGCGGTGACGGCCTCGACGAGCATCTCCTGCTCCTCGTCGGGCGCGAGGTCGAAGAGCCCGCTGGAGCTCCGCGGCCGCTGGCGCTCGGCCTGGCCGAGCTTCTGGACCGCGGTGAAGGTCCGGCTCGCCGCGCCCGCGGAGCGGAAGCCCTGCTTCGTGGCGGTGAACAGGAGCTTCTCCGACGGGCCGCGGAGGCCCACCTTGTCGATGATCTCCAGCCCGGCGACCCCGCGCAGCGCGCGGAGGCCGAGGCCCATGGACTGCTCTGCGATCGACATTCAGGTTCCTCGCTTCAGGGGGGTGACGGTGCCGTCGAGGTGGGGGGTGCCGCGCTCCTCGTGGCGCACGGCGAAGGTCGTCGTGCGGCCCTGGACCTGGCTCGCGAACGTCACGCGGCCCGGCAGGCGGACGGGCTGGCGGAAGGCGACCTCCGTGCGGAACGCGCCCGGCAGGCGGCCCTCGAGCGCCGCCAGGCAGCGCGCCGCGGTCCACATGCCGTGGGCGATCGCGTCCGGGAAGCCGAAGAGCTTCGCGGTCAGGCCCGTGAGGTGGATGGGGTTCCGGTCGCCCGAGACCGCGGCGTACCGGCGCCCGAGGTCGCTCGGGAGCGTCCACTCGCGCGCGGGCGGGGAGCTCCGCGGCCTTGCGGCCCGCGGGCCCCTTGCGCACGTCGGAGCCGTCCGGGCCCCGCCGCAGCATCGTCGAGCGCTCCTCCCAGAGCAGCGTCGCCGTCGACCCGCGCCTCCGTGACGAACGCGAACGTCCGGCCCTTGGGGTGCGGCTCGGGCTGGGTCGTGCGCGCCCGCAGCTCGAGCGTCTCGCCCAGGGGGATCGGGACGTGCTGGGTGATCGCGTTCTCCACGTGGACCAGGCCGATCGCCGCGAAGGGGAAGTCCCCGCGGGTCATGAGGTCCATGTGCAGGCCGAAGGCGAGCACGTGCGGGTAGGTCGGCGGCAGCGTGCCGCCGAGGCGGAAGCCGCAGACGCGGGCGTAGCGGGCGAGGTGCGCCGTGTCGACCTGGACGCCCTCGAGCACGAGCTCGCGCTCGGGGGTGGCGGAGCCCCGGCCCGCGACGAACGGGAGCCGCGAGGCGCCGGGGACGAGCGGGAGCACCGCGCGGCCGTAGCTGCCGAGGGTGCCGGGGGCCTGGGCGAGGCGTTCGGATGCAGGCCCGCTCAGCGGGCTCTGATCCGAACGCGGCCCCGAGGTGGTGGCGGCCATCAGGCGCCCAGGAGGCTCTGGCCGCAGACGCGCAGCACGTTGCCGTTCAGGCCCGTGGAGGCCGGGCTGGCGAAGAACGCGATCGCCTCCGCGACGTCCACGGGCAGGCCGCCCTGCGAGACGGAGTTCATCCGCCGGCCCGCCTCGCGCGGCCCGATGGGCATCGCCGCGGTCATCGCCGTCTCGATGAAGCCCGGGGCCACGGCGTTGATCGTCAGGCCCTGCTCGGCCACGACGGGCGCCATGGCCTCGACCATCCCGATGACGCCGGCCTTCGAGGTCGCGTAGTTCGTCTGGCCCGCCGCGCCCGCGATGCCGTTCATGGAGGAGACGGAGACGATCCGGCCGCCCTTGCGGATCGTCCCGGCCGCCAGGAGCGCGTCGTTCATCCGCTCCTGCGCGGAGAGGTTGATGTCGAGCACGAGGCCCCACTGGTCCTCGCTCATGCGGCCCAGCGTCTTGTCGCGGGTGATGCCCGCGTTGTGGACGACGACGTCCACGCCCGTGTGCTCCCCGTCGAGGTGCCTGACCAGCTGCTCCGGGGCGTCGTCCGCGGTGATGTCGAGCTCGAGGGCCGAGCCGCCGATCTCCTCCATGCGGTCCCGGAGGTCGTCGCCGAGCGCGGGGACGTCGAGGCCGACGACGTGCGCGCCGTCCCGGGCGAGCACCTCGGCGATCGCCGCGCCGATGCCGCGCGAGGCGCCCGTCACGAGCGCGACGCGGCCTGCGAGGGGCTGCTCCCAGTCGATCGACACGGGCGCGGCGCCCTTCGTCACCCGGATGGTCTGGGCGTCGACGTAGGCGGACTTGGGGGAGAGGACGAAGCGCAGCGTCGAGGCCAGCTGGCCCTCCGCGCCCTTCGCGACCCGGACGAGGTGCGCCGTGGCGCCCCCGCGCAGCTCCTTGCCCGCGGAGCGCACGAAGCCCTCGAGCGCGCGCTGCGCCGCGGCCTCCTTCGGCGTCCCGGCCTCCTCGACGAGCGAGCCCAGGACGACGAGGCGCCCGCTGGCCTGCACGCGCCGGATCGTCGGGTGGAAGAACGCGTGGAGCTCGGCGAGTTCCGCGGTGCTCGTGATCCCCGTCGCGTCGAAGACGAGGCCCTTGAAGCGCTGGTCGCTCGGTGCCTCGGGGTTGAAGACCGCCGCGTCGAGGTCCGCGGCGGCCGCGGCCTCTCGGAGGTCCGTGCGCAGGCTCGTGCTCGTCGCGACCTCGGCCAGCGCGAGCACCTCCGCGACCGCGCCGACCAGGCGACCGCCGGGCGCGCCGCCCAGCAGCACCTGCCCGTCGACGACGGGGTCGCCGGGGGAGAACCGCTCGAGCGGGATGGGCTGGGGGAGCCCGACGTTGGAGGCGATGAGCTTCCCGACGGGGTTGTTGACGATCTGGGTGTAGAGGTCCGTCATGGGGCTAGCCCTCCGACTCGAGGATCGCGACGACGCCCTGGCCGCCCGCCGCGCAGATGGAGATGACGCCGCGGCCGCCGCCGCGCTCGTGCAGGGCCTTGGCCAGGGAGGCGACGATGCGGCCGCCCGTGGCGGCGAAGGGGTGGCCCGCGCCGAGCGAGCCGCCGTTCACGTTGAGCTTCTCCCGCGGGACCACGCCCAGCGCCTTCTCGAGGCCGAGCTTCTCGCGGCAGAACACCGGGTCCTCCCAGGCGGCGAGGGTCGAGAGCACCTGCGAGGCGAAGGCCTCGTGGATCTCGTAGAGGTCGAAGTCCTCGAGGCCGATGCCGGCCTTGGCGAGCATGCGCGGCATGGCGTAGGCCGGGGCCATGAGCAGGCCCTCGTCGCCGCCGACGTAGTCGACCGCGGCGGTCTCGGCGTAGGTGAGCGCCGCGAGCACCGGCAGGCCGCGCTCCCTCGCCCACGCCTCACTCGCGAGCAGCACGGTCGAGGCGCCGTCGGAGAGCGGGGTCGAGTTGCCCGCGGTCATCGTCCCGTCCTCGCCGCCGAAGACCGGCCCGAGCTTGGCGAGCTTCTCCACGGTGGAGTCCGGGCGCAGGTTCTGGTCGCGCTCCAAGCCGAGGAAAGGAGAGACCAAGTCCATGTGGAAGCCGCGGTCGTAGGCCGCCGCGAGGTGCTGGTGCGAGGCGGCGGTCAGCTCGTCCTGCGCCTGGCGGGTGATGCCCCAGCGCTTGGCGGTGATGGCCTGGTGCTCGCCCATGGAGAGGCCCGTGCGCGGCTCCGCGTTGCGCGGGAAGTCCGGCAGGAGCTGGCCCGGGCGGATGGACGCGAGCGCCTTCGCACGGCCCGCGGCGCTCTTCGCGCGGTTGGCCTCGAGCAGCACGCGGCGCAGGTCGTCGTTCAGCGCGATGGGCGCGTCGGAGGTCGTGTCCGCGCCGCCCGCGACCCCCGCGTCGATCTGCCCGAGGGCGATCTTGTTCGCGACGAGGATCGCCGCTTCCAGGCCCGTGCCGCAGGCCTGCTGCAGGTCGTAGGCGGGCGTCTCGGGCGCCAGGCGGCTGCCCAGGACGGTCTCCCGGGTGAGGTCGCGGTCGCGGGAGTGCTTGAGCACGGCGCCCGCGACGACCTCGCCGAGGCGCTCGCCCTCCAGGCCGTGGCGGCTGACGAGCCCGTCGAGGGCCGCGCCGAGCATGTCCTGGTTCGAGGCGTTCGCGTAGGCGGAGTTCGAGCGGGCGAACGGGATGCGGTTGCCGCCGACGACGACGGCCTTCCGGAGCTCCTGGGTCATGGGGATCCTTCGTTCTGGAGGGCCTGCGCACGCTGCGCGAGGCCGGGTTCGAGGGTGTCGATGAGCAGCTCGGCGAGCTCCGTGGCCGGGAGCGCGCCCGTGCGCAGCCACCAGCGGCTCATGGCCTCGGCCGCGGCGAGCTGGCCGTGGGCCAGCGCGGCGGCCTGCGGGCTGTCGGGCGTCGCGCCCTCCAGGGCGGCGAAGGCGGCGGCCACGGGCGCGGCGATGCGGGCGCGGTAGCCGTCCATGGCCTCGGCGATCGGGCCCGTCGCCGGGAGCGTCGCGTCGTAGAGGACGCGCCAGGCGCGCTCGTCGCGCTCCACGAAGGCGAAGAAGGTCCGCAGCGCCGCCTTGAGCGCGTCGCCCGGGGTCGGCGCGGCGCTCACGGCGGCCCCGATGGCCCCGGCGAGCTCCTCGCCCGTCCGCGCGACGCAGGCGAGGTAGAGCTGCTCCTTGTTGCCGAAGTAGTTGTAGAGCAGGGGCTTCGTGACGCCGACGGCTGCGGCGACGGCGTCCATCGTCACGTCGCGGAAGCCGCGCTCGGCGAAGAGGGCGGTCGCGACGTCGAGGACTTGGAGCTCGCGCTCGGCGCGGGGGAGGCGCGAGCGTGGGGTCTCGGAGACCATGCGAGCCGCATGTTACCGAGGTAGAAACTTCTACGTCGGTAAGGCCACGGGGCGTCCGCCCAGGAAGCGCTCAGCAAGCCCACAGGAACGGGGGTCAGACTGCCGGCCATGAGCACCGCAGCCCCGGCCCACCGCATCCTCGTCGTCGACGACGAGCCGAACATCGTCGACGTCGTCTCCATGGCGCTGCGCTACCAGGGCTTCGAGGTCGCCTCGGCCGGCACGGGGGCGGAGGCCATGGCGCAGGTCGAGGCCTTCAGGCCCCAGCTCATGGTCCTCGACGTCATGCTCCCGGACACGACGGGCTTCGACGTCGCCGAGCGGCTCGGCGCGCAGCGCGGGACGCTGCCGATCATCTTCCTCACCGCCCGGGACGCGACGGAGGACAAGCTCCGCGGCCTGACCACGGGCGGGGACGACTACGTCACGAAGCCCTTCAGCCTCGAGGAGCTCGTCGCCCGGATCCGGACGATCCTGCGGCGCACGGGCCAGCACCAGGAGGAGTCGAGCCGCCTGGTCTTCGAGGACCTCGAGCTCGACGAGGACACCCGCGAGGTGACCCGCGCGGGCCACCTGGTGGAGCTGACGGCCACGGAGTACCGGCTCCTGCGCTACCTCCTGCGCAACCCGCGCCGGGTGCTCACCCGTGCGCAGATCCTCGACCACGTCTGGGAGTACGACTTCGGCGGCGACGCCCGGGTGCTCGAGACCTACATCTCCTACCTGCGCAAGAAGCTCGACGCGCACGGCCCGAGCCTCATCCACACCGCCCGGGGGGTCGGGTACGCGCTGCGGGCGCCCCGCCCATGACGCTGCGCGCGCGCCTCGTCCTCATCCTCGTCCTGCTCGCCGCGGGCGGGCTGCTCGTCGTCGGCGCCGTCACCTACACGACCCAGCGCTCCTTCCAGCTCCAGCGGGTCGACGACCAGACGCAGGCCGCCGAGCCCGCATTGAACAACCGCCTCGAGGAGGAGGCGGGCATCGACGGGGACCGCGACGGGCGCTTCGGCCGGCCGCCCCGGATGCCCGACGGGCGGCCGGACCCGCGCCAGGCCGACCTGCCGCCGGGCACCTACGGACAGCTCCGCGATCCCGCCGGGAAGGTCCTGGCCACGGTGACGCTCTCCTACGGCCAGGACGGCCTGGCCATGCCGAGCATCCCCGCGGGGCTGACCGCGGGGCAGGTGGTGACCGTGGGTGCGGCCGACGGTGCCGACCAGCGGTTCCGCCTGCGGGTGCTGCCCGCCCGCAGCGGCGGGGTGCTCGTCGCCGCGGTCCCGCTCGGGGCCGTCGACGACGCGCTGAGCTCGCTCCTGCTGGCCCTCGGCCTGGTCATCGCCGCGGTGCTCGTGCTCCTCGGCGCGCTGGCCTGGTGGCTCGTCGGGCGCGGGCTGCGGCCCCTGCAGCGCATGGGGGAGACCGCGGGCGCGATCGCGGGTGGCGACCTCGCCCGCCGCGTGGAGGACGACGACCCGCGCACGGAGGTCGGGCGGCTCGGGGTCGCGCTCAACGGGATGCTCGGGCGGATCGAGCAGGCGTTCACCGAGCGCGAGGCCAGCGAGGGGCGCCTGCGCCAGTTCCTCTCGGACGCCTCCCACGAGCTCCGGACGCCCTTGGCCTCCATCCGGGGCTACGCGGAGCTCGACCGCATGGGCGCACTGCAGGACGCGGAGGCCCGCGCCGGCGCGATGCAGCGCATCGAGGACGAGGCGGCGCGGATGGGCGTGCTCGTCGAGGACCTCCTCGTGCTCGCGCGCCTTGACGAGGTGCGCGACCCCGTCCGGGTGGAGGTCGACGTCGCGGCGCTCGCCGAGGACGCGGCGGCGGACGCGCGGGCCACCGCGCCACGGCGGGTGGTTCGTGCCGAGGTCGAGGAGGGGGCGCTCGTCGTCGGGGATCCCGACCAGCTGCGCCAGGTGCTCGCGAACCTCGTGCGCAACGCGCTCGTCCACACGCCGGACGGGACCCCCGTGGAGGTCCGGGCGCTCCCGCACGGCGCGCGCGTGCGCCTCGAGGTGCGCGACCACGGGCCGGGGCTGCCGCCGGGTGATCCCGCGCGGCTCTTCGACCGCTTCTGGCGCTCGGAGGGGCCGGGCCGCCAGAAGGGCCGGGCAGGCGCGGGGCTCGGGCTGGCGATCGTCGCCGGGATCGCGCAGGCGCACGGCGGGGAGGTCTCGGCGCAGGACGCGCCGGGCGGCGGGGCCGTCTTCGTGGTCGAGCTGCCGCGGGCCGCGGGCTACGGGCGCGCCAGCGCCGCGAGCGGGGCGCCCCAGGTGTCGAGCGCGACGGAGGGCGGCGGCACCTCGTAGCCGATCTCGAGCGCCACGCCGATGTCGTCCATCGCCCACTTGGCCCAGGTCTCCGCGAAGCGCTCGGGGCGGGCCGCGCAGCTCCCGCCGACCCCGCCCGCGCAGCCGTAGCCCGCGGGGACCTCCGCGTCGAGGCGGGCCTCCAGCGCGTCGGGGACCAGGGCGAAGTCGACGACGTGCCCGAGCTCGTGGAGGACCAGGCGATCGATGCCCCGTGGGCCGAGCGCGGCGCTGACCCCGCCCAGGTCGAGGACGACGTCGTACCCGCCGGGGCGCGAGCTCGTGGTCCCCGCGGCTCCGGGACCGGCGGTGCCCACGCGGACGCGGACGAGGCCCGCGACCGCCGCCACGAGGCGCCGCGCCTCCGGTCGCGCGCGGGCCACGGCGTCCAGGACGGCCAGCTGGTCGCCCGGGGCGACCCCGTCGAAGGTGAAGGTCCGAGCCCGTGACGCGGCGGTGGGCCCGGCCGTCCCCGCGGCGCGGGCCTCCGGGCCGGGAGCGGACCGGACGACCAGGGCCACGAGCGCGACGGCGGCGAGGAGGAGGAGCGCGCGCAGCACGGGGGACATCACGGGGCCATCGACCCCGGGCCCCCGCGCGGCGACCCCGGGCGCGTGCGCTGGACGCATGGTCGCCGCGAGGCCGTCAGCGCGCCAGGACGACGAGCGTGGGGTAGCCCCGGTGCAGGCGGGCGGCGCGGACGAGGCGGAAGCCCGCGGCGACGAGCTCGGGGCGCGGGTCGAGCGGCGTCAAGCCGATGAGGGAGCCCGGCGCGAGCCGGGCCGGGACCGCGAGCGCGGCGCGGACGGGGGCCCGGTGGCTCCACGGGGTCAGGACGACGACGCGCCCGCCCGGCTTGACGACGCGCCGGAGCTCGGCGACGGCGGCGGCGCGGGTCCCGGGGTCGAGCACGTGGAGGAGGTAGGCCGCCGTGCCGACGTCGGCGGCGCCGTCCGGGAGCGGCAGCGCCGTGGCGTCGGCCTGCGCGACCCGCCAGCCCGCGGGCAGGGGGCCGACCCGGTCGAGCATCCCCGCCGAGGCGTCGAAGCCGAGCGCGCGGACGGGGCGCTCCGGGCGCCGCGCGAGCTCGCGCAGCAGCAGGCCGGTCCCGGTCCCCGTGTCGACGAGCAGCTCGTGCGGGCGGGGGGCCAAGAGGTCGAGCGCCCGCGCGAACGCCCGCAGCTCGAGGTGCTCCTGGCGCGCGTAGCCCCGGGCCGCCAGGTCCCAGTCCCCCTGGTGTCTGGTCCCGGGCATCGCGGGTAGTGTCGAGGACATGCGCGAGTTCATGAAGTTCGACGACCCGAACGACCCGGCCATGCAGGCCGTCTACGAGGCCGGGGGCGGCGAGTCCGAGGGCTTCGAGCAGGCCGAGGAGCAGCTCATCGAGCACGCCTCCCACGGGGACGAGCACGGGACGACGAAGATCCTCAACGACGCGGAGAGCACCATGGAGGAGGAGCGGACCCCCGACGACGACGCGGGCCTGTACGGCGACGCCGACGAGGAGCGCATCAACGACATCGGCCGGGAGGACCGCTCGGCCTAGCGCTGCAGCGCCCGGCGGTCCCACGCGCCGGTGAACAGCGCCCAGCTGAGCAGGGTCGCGGCCGCCCACGGGCGGCCGCAGCGCATCCCGGCCACCCGCGCGAGGACGGCCGCGTGCACGACGTAGAGCGCGTGGGCGCCCCCGGGCATCGGCGCCGCGGGGTCCGGGAGCCCGACGGGCCACCAGAGCCAGGGCAGCCGGCGTTGAGCTCGTCCTGCAGCGCCAGGTTCGCGGCGTCGGCCCGTGCGAACGGCGTGGAGAGGGCGAGGGCCAGCGGCGAGAGCACGTCGGACGGGGTACGGGGAGAACCCGTGGGAGGAACACCGCGGCGCGGCGTCGAAAGACCCGCGTGCCCATGAAGAGGACTCCCGCCACCGCCCTTGCCGCCGCGCCGCCGCCCCACGAGGCGCACGGTCACCAGACCCTGAGCGCCTACATCCAGGCGCGCTTCGACGAGTTCTCCCGCTCGCAGAAGGACGTGGCGCAGTACATCGTCGACCACCTCGACGAGGTCGCCTTCCAGACGGCGGAGGAGCTCGCGCGGCGCGCGAACACCTCGAGCTCGACGGTCGTGCGCTTCTCGCAGGCGCTCGGCTTCGAGGGCTTCCCGGAGCTCCAGGGCTCCGCCCGCGAGGAGTACCGGCGCCGGCACGAGCGCACGGGCGGCGGGGGCGGGCAGGCGGCCGCGATCGTCGAGCCGCTCTTCTCCCTGGACCAGAACGAGTTCGAGACCGCGATCGCGGCGGACCACCTCAACGTGGAGGAGACGGCGCGCAAGGCGTCGCGCTCGGACATCGAGGCCACGATCGAGGCGATCGCCTCGGCCGACAAGGTCCTCATCGCCGGCACGGACCAGATGGCCTTCTTCGCCTCCTACCTGCGCCACCTGCTCATGCTGCTCGACCTCCGCGCGGAGATCGTCGCCAGCCCGTCGCAGGAGGCGCTCTCCCGCCTGGGCCGCATCGACGACCAGACCCTGGTCATCGGGCTCTCCGCGGGCCGCCCGCACCCGCTCGTCGTCCGCGCGATGAAGCTCGCGCGCCACCGCAAGGCCAAGACGGTCGCGATCACCGACGCGACGCTCTCCGAGGTCGCGAAGCTCGCCTCGATCCGCCTCTACTACTCCTCGAACTCGCCGGCCTACGTCCGCTCGCACACGGCGCTGCTCTCGATGATCCAGGCCCTCGCCTACGGCGTCTACGCCCGCGACGCGGCGCAGTACCAGGACCGCATCAAGGCCTTCCGCCTGAAGTGACGTCGTCAGTCGAAACGCGCGGGGGAGCTTGCGACCCCGCGATCGCGTAGGCGCGCAAGGGGTCTGACCCCTGGCTGGGCCACTTGTTGGCAAGTGGCCTGCTGAGGAGCCGTACGCTGACGGGCATGCGCGACGAAGCCACGTTCACCGTCATGGCCGGCCTGGCCGAGATGCTCAAGGGCGGGGTGATCATGGACGTGGTCGACCCGGAGCAGGCCCGGATCGCCGAGGACGCCGGTGCGGTCGCCGTCATGGCGCTCGAGCGCGTCCCCTCGGACATCCGCCGCGACGGCGGCGTGGCCCGCATGAGCGACCCCGAGATGATCAAGGGGATCCAGGCCGAGGTCTCCATCCCGGTGATGGCCAAGGCGCGCATCGGGCACTTCGTCGAGGCGCAGGTCCTCGAGGCGCTCGAAGTCGACTTCATCGACGAGTCCGAGGTCCTCACGCCCGGCCGACGAGGCCCACCACATCGACAAGTGGGCGTTCAAGGTCCCGTTCGTCTGCGGCGCGACGAACCTCGGCGAGGCGCTGCGGCGCATCGGCGAGGGCGCGGCCATGATCCGCTCGAAGGGCGAGGCCGGCACGGGCGACGTCGTCGAGGCCGTCCGCCACATGCGCTCCATCCGCGGGGACATCCGCCGCCTGACGCTCATGGACGACGCGGAGGTCGCGACGTTCGCGAAGGAGCTCCAGGCGCCGCTCGCGCTCGTCCGCCAGGTCGCCGCGGAGGGCAAGCTCCCCGTCCCGCTCTTCTCCGCCGGCGGCATCGCGACCCCGGCCGACGCCGCGCTCATGATGCAGCTCGGTGCGGAGACCGTCTTCGTCGGCTCGGGCATCTTCAAGAGCTCGGACCCCGCCACGATGGCCGCGAAGGTCGTCGAGGCCACCCGGAACTTCCAGGACCCGGCGCGCGTCATGGCGGCCTGCGCCGGCATGGGCTCGGCCATGAGCTCGCTCGAGGCGCGCAAGCTGCAGCCCGAGCAGGTCCTGGCCACGCGCGGCTGGTGAGCGCCGGCAGCGAGGCGCCGCTCGTCGGCGTCCTCGCCCTGCAGGGCGGCTTCGCGGCGCACATCCGGGTCCTCGAGGGGCTCGGCGTGCGGACGCGGGAGGTGCGCGTCGTCGCGGACCTCGCGGAGCTCGACGGCCTCGTCGTGCCCGGCGGGGAGTCGACGACGATGAGCCTGGCCGTGGAGCACGAGGGGCTCGCGGCGCCCCTCCGGGAGCTCGCACGCTCGGGCGCGCCCGTGCTCGGCACCTGCGCCGGGCTGATCCTGCTCGACAGGGAGCACCTCGGCCTCATGGACATCGAGGCGCGCCGCAACGCGTTCGGCCGCCAGGTCCGCTCCTTCGAGGCCGACCTCCCCTTCGAGCACCTCGAGGGCGGCCCGGTCCACGCCGTCTTCATCCGCGCCCCCTGGATCGCGGAGCACGGCCCGGGCGTCGAGGTCCTCGCGGAGGTCGACGGCCACGCGGTCGCCGCGCGCCAGGGGAACCTCCTGGTCCTGAGCTTCCACCCCGAGCTCGGGACGGACGACCGGCTCCACGCGCGCTTCGTGGAGGACGTCCGCGCCTTCCGCGCGAGCCGCTGAGGCCGCGGTTCAGCGCAGCCGGAAGCGCACGGCGACCGGCGTGCCCATCCGGGCGCCGTCGATCGGCGTGAGGGTGAGCCGGTAGGCGCCGGGCCGGCGCCCGAGCTGCGCGCGCCGCAGGGCGAAGCGCGTCGTGCCCGCGCCGAGCGCGCGGGTCGTCGCCCGCGCCGGGCCGTAGCTGCCGGGAGCGAGGCGGCGCTGCACGGCGATCCGGACGCTCCCGGGGCGGTCGAGGGTGACCGCGAAGCGCGCGGGCGGGCCGACGCGTCGCGCGACGCCGAGCTGGCGCAGGCCGGAGGCCGAGGGCAGGAGCACGAGGCCGTCGCCCCCGAGCCGCGGCCGGCGCAGCACCGCCACCAGCGAGCGGGCCATGGAGGCCTCGCCGCGCGCGTTGGGGTGGATGGGGTAGGCCACGTCGTCCGGGATGAAGCTCTCGAACCAGCGGATGGACGACGGGGTGCAGATGTCGTGGCCGACGGAATCTGCGTGGGTGCCCGCGAACTCGACGCCGGCTCGGGTCGCCTGCTCGGCGAGCATCGCGTTGTTCGCGACGATCCCCTCGTTGACGTAGGCCAGGTCGTCCGGGCTCAGCGGCACGGCGGGGTAGCAGTTCGTGCCGTTCGTCGGGACCAGGGCGGGGTAGCCGACGACGACGACGCGGGCCTGCGGCGCCCGCTCGGCGATGGCCCGCAGCGCGGCGGCCACCTGGGGTGCCGTCGCGCGGATCCGGGCCTGCACGACGTCGCCGTCCGGCCCGCGGTGGCTGTCGCGGCACGCCGTCCCGGTCGGGGAGGTCGTCCCCTGGCGGAAGCACTCGCCGGGGACCCCGACGATGCCCGTGTCGTTCGCGCTCAGGCCGAGGGTGACCAGCGCGGTGTCCGGGCGCAGCGCGCCGAACTGCGGCGGGTTGGTCCCGCCCGCGTAGAGCCCGTCCTGCGGCGCGGTGAGGTGGCGCAGCTGGGCGCCGGAGCAGCTCGCGTCCCGCAGCTCGAAGCCGAGCTCCTGCGCGGCCAGCGTGGGGTAGTTGTGGTCCGAGCGGGCGCAGTCCCGGGGCTCGCCCACCTGGTTCGGGATGAGCGACCCGGCGGTGTAGGAGTCCCCGAGCGCGACGTAGGAGGGCGCGGCGGACGCGCCGGCCGGCAGCGCGAGCAGGCCGGTGGCCACGAGCAGGAGACGACGTCCGTGTCGCATGGGCCCACCCTGCCGCATCGCGGTCCCGCGCGCCACCGCGGGCTCAGCGCATCCGGAAGCGCAGCGCCACGGGCGCTCCCGTGACCCCGGCCGCGACGGGGGTGAGCGTCAGCTTGTAGGCGCCGGGCCGGCGCCCGAGCGCCTTGCGCGAGAGCCGCACGGCGTAGCTGCCCGCGGCGGGTGGCGCGATCGTGAAGCGCTTGGCGCGCCCGTAGCGCTTGGGTCCCGTCCGGCGCTGGAGGAGGGCCACGACGCTCGCGGGCCGGTCGAGCCGGAACCGGAACCGGGCCGGCGGACCCGTGCGCCTCGCCGCCCGCACGAGCACGAGCCTGCTGATCGCGGGTGCGGGCGCGGCGGGGCGGGGACGGGCGAGCACCGCGGCGAGCGAGCGGGCCATGGAGGCCTCGCCCTGGCCGTTGGGGTGCAGCGGGTAGGCGGGTTGGGTCGGGGCGATCCCCTCGAACCAGCGCGTCGGCGGCAGCGTGCAGACGTGGTGGCCGACGGAGCCCCCGTACGTGTCGACGTACTCCGCGCCGTTGGCCGCCGCCTGCGCGGCGATCATCGCGTTGATCTTCACCAGCAGCTCGTTGACGTAGGCGAGGTCGTCCGGGCTCAGGGGGACCGCGGGGTAGCAGCCCGTGCCGTCGTTCGGTGCCACCGCCGGGTAGCCGACGATCGCGACGCGGGCGCCCGGCGCGCGGACGCGGATGCCCTGGAGGACCGCGGCGACCTTCGGCGCGGCCTCGGCGATCTTCTCCGCCACGCGGTCGCGCCCGCCCGCGGTGTAGAAGTCCCGGCAGGCGTGCCCCGTCGGGGCGGTGAGCCCGAGCTGCCCGCACTTCTCGCCCACGCCGACCAGGCCGGCGTCGTTGCCGCCGATCCCCACCGTCACGAGCGCCGCGTCGGCGGTGACGCCGTCGAACTGCGGCGGGTTCGTGCCCCCGAGGGGCAGCGGGCCCTGCGGCTCGGCCATGTGCTTCGTCTTCGCGCTCGAGCAGCTCACGTCCCGCAGGGTCAGGCCGAGGGCCGCCGCGACCAGCGAGGGGTAGTTGTGGTCCGACCGGGCGCAGTCGATCGGCGTGCCCACCTGGTTCGGGATGAGCGGTCCGGCCGTGTAGGAGTCGCCGAGCGCGACGTAGAGCCCGCCCGCGTGGGCCGCGGCGGGCGCGCCGAGGGTGAGCAGGCGGCAGCAGGGCCAGGAGGGTGACGCGGCGCATGGCCGCATCATGGCGCTCAGATGACCAGTCCGTGCCGCACCGTGTTCTCCGTCAGCACGTGCGGCTCGACGAAGTGCAGGAGGTAGTCCGGCCCGCCCGCCTTCGTGCCCGTCCCGCTCAGGCGGTTGCCGCCGAAGGGCTGGCGGCCCACCATCGCGCCCGTGATCGTCCGGTTCACGTAGAGGTTGCCGACGGGGGAGCGCCGCACGACGTGGTCGACCGTGTGGGGGTTGCGGGCGTAGAGACCCTGGGTGAGCGCGAAGGGCAGCTCGTCGATGCGGTCGCAGGCGTCGTCGACGTCGCGGACGGCCTCGACGGTCAGCAGCGGGCCGAAGACCTCCTCGCGCAGCACGGGCGCGTCGGCGGGCAGGCCGCCGATGACCGTCGGGGCGCAGAACCAGCCCCGGTCGGCGACGCCCTCGTCCCGGACGGCCACGACGGTGCCCGCGGCGCCGGCCTCCGCCGCGTAGCGGCGCACGCGCGCCTGGGCGTCGGCCTCGATGACCGGCGGGACGTCGATGCCGAACGTGTCGGCCTGCCCGACCTGCAGGGTCGCGACGGCGCCCGCGAGGCGCTCCGTCAGCGTGTCGGCGATCGCCTCGTGGACGAGGACGCGGGACGCCGCGGAGCACTTCTGGCCCGCGTAGGCGAAGGCGCTCTTGACGATGCCGGGGACCGCGTCGTCGAGGTCGGCGTCCGCGTCGACGACGACGCAGTTCTTGCCGCCCATCTCGCTCGACGACGCGCTTGAGGTGGCGCTGGCCCGGCGGCGTCTCGGCCGCGGCGCGGAGGATGTCCAGGCCGACGGGGCCCGAGCCCGTGAAGGCGATGGTGTGCACGCCGGGGTGGCGGACGAGCGCGGCGCCCACGTCGCCCTCGCCCGGCAGCAGCGCGATGCGCGTCGGCGGGGACGCCGCCGGCCCGCAGCGCCTCGACGACCATCGCCGCGCAGCCCGGCGCCTGCTCGGCCGGCTTGAGCACGACGGCGTTGCCCGTCGCCAGGCCCGCGGCGACCATCCCGAGCGGGATCGCCAGCGGGAAGTTCCACGGGGAGATGACCGCGACCACGCCGCGGGCGCGGTAGTGCATCTCGTTGCGCTCGCCCGGCACGACCAGCAGCGAGCCGCCCCGGTCGAGCGCGACGGCCGCCCGGGCGTAGTACTCGAGGAAGTCGATGGCCTCGCAGATGTCCGCGTCGGCCTCGGCCCAGGGCTTGGCCGCCTCGCGGACGGCGAGCGCGGCGGCCTCGTGGCGGCGCTCGCGCAGCCACGCCGCCGCGTTGACGAGGGCCTGCGCGCGCTCGAGGGCCGGCACGCGCGACCAGGCGTGGAAGCCGCGGGTCGCGGCCTCGACGGCGGCCGGGACGTCGGCGGGGGTGGCGGTCGCGCCCACGGCGACGACGCGCTCGGGGTTCCCCGGGTCGTGGGAGAGCGGCGCGTCGCCCTCGCGGCGCTCCTCCCCGATCAGCACGGGCACGCGGACGGGCAGCCGGGCGTCGACGCGGGCCAGCGCGGCCGTGAGCAGCTCCCGGTTCGGCGCGCGGCGCAGCTCCAGGACGGGCTCGTTGACGAACGGGCCGAGGCTCATGCGGGCACCCCGGGGGCGGCGAGCAGGCGCTCGAGCGGCACGCCCGAGCCCTGGTCGTGGAGGAAGGAGTCGTTGCTCGTGTTCTCGAGCAGGCGGCGGACGAGGTAGGCCATGCCGGCCACGAGGTCGCCGACGGGGCAGTACGTGCGCACCCGCAGACCGCTCGACGCGAGCGCGGTCTGCAGCGGGTCGCCGAGGCCGCGGAGCACCTGGAGCTCCACGTCCTCGTCCGGGTGGCCGAGGGCGCGGTTGAACGCGACGGCGTGGGCGACGGAGCGGAGGTTGTGGCTCGCGATCGCGGTCCGGATGCCCGCGCCCGTGTCGCGGTTGGCCAGCAGGACGCGGGTGAGCTGCTCGAAGTTCACGTCCGAGTCCGCCTTGACCTCGAAGACGGGCGGGCTCCAGCCGTTCTGCTTCGCGTCGACGACCTCGTGGTCCCAGTAGGCGCCCTTCACCAGGCGCACGACGAGCGGATGGGCCCGCGGGACGTCGCGGGCGAAGGCGACGAGCCGCTCGGCGACCTCCGGGGAGTCGCGCAGGTAGGCCTGCAGGACGACGCCGGCGCTGGGGCCGTCGGCGAACTCGGGCTCGGAGAGCACCTCGAGGACGAGCTCCGTGATCGCCTCGCGGGAGTCGTAGCTCTCCATGTCGATGTGCAGGTGCGCGCCCTGCTCCTTGGCCTGGCGCAGCAGCCCGCGCAGGCGCGGCGCGGCGTCGCGCTTGCCGACCTCGGGGGCGTCCGGGCGCAGGAGCGGCGTGAGCGCGGAGACCTTCACGGAGAGGTTCGCGCGGGGGAGCTCCCCGGCCGAGTCGCGCTCGATCGCCGGACGCGCCGGCCAGCGGGCCGCGGTGCGCGTCATGGTCGTGAGCGCCTCGGAGCAGCGGGCGGCGTAGGCGTCGGCCTCGGCGGCGGTGACCGTCGCCTCCCCGAGGAGGTCGACGGAGGTCGCGACGCCGTCCTGCCACAGGCCGGCGAGGACCTTCGCGGCCTTCTCGGGGCTCTCGCCGACGATGAAGCGGTGGGCCATGTGCTTCACGCCGCGGGCGGCGGCGGTCCCGAGCGCGGCGCGCCCGGCCTTCGTGCCGCTCAGGCGCATGGCCTGCTCGAGCGCGACGGGCTTCTCGTCGACCTCGGAGAGGAAGCCCGCGAGGTGGCGGCGCGAGGTCGTCGACGTTCCGGCAGGCGGGCACGACGTCGACGAAGCGGAAGAGCGCGGCCTTGAGCTGCGCGTCGCTCGAGGCGAGGTCCATCGCCTTGTCGTCGAGGGCGGCCAGCGGGCGGCGCAGGGCCGAGGGCATGGCCTTGGCCAGGGCGCGGCCGATGGCGAGGACCTCGGCGTCGGGCGGGGGCGGCGGGGCGTCCATGGCGCAACGGTACGCCCGCCGGCGGGCGCCGTGGCGCGACCGGCGGTGCGGCCGCGGGAAGCGCCGCGCGACACGCGTCGCGCTGGTCGGGGTTCCGGGTCAGGGCGACCCGGAACCCCGACCGGCTCAGCCGCCGCGGAGCTCGCGCAGGACGAGGCCCGCGTGGAGCTCGAGGCGGGTCCGGCCGTCCGCGAGGTCCGCGCCCGTGAGCTGCTCGATGCGGCGCAGTCGCCGGTGCAGGGTCGAGCGGTGGACGTGCAGCGCCGCGGCGGCCCCGGCCACGTCCTCCCCCGCGTCGAGGACCGTGCGCAGGGTGCCGAGGAGCTCCGCGCCGTCCGGGGCGGTCTCGAGAGCGCGCAGCGCGGCGGGCAGCCGGGCGGGCGCACCGTCGGCGGGTGGGAACGCGAGCGGCGCGAGCAGCCCGTGGGGGCCGAGGCGCTCGAAGGCCGCGACGGGCCCGAGCGCCGGGACGGCGCGGGCGACCCGGAGCGCGAGGACGGCCTCCCGGTGGGCGGTCGGGACCCCGGCGAGGTCGGAGGCGACGCTCGTGCCGAGCGGGGTCGGGGCCGTCGCGGGCGCGGCGCCGGCGAGGAGCGCGACCGCGTGCTCCCCCGCCGCGCCGGTGAGCACCCGGCCCGCGCCGGCGTGACGGCGCAGCGCGGTGAGGTCCGTTCCGCCGGCGGCCACGGCGACCAGGACCGGACCCGGGGGGAGCAGTGCCGCGGCGAGCGCGGGATCGCCGGCCAGCGCTGCCTGCAGCGCCTGCCTGCTCGCGGCCGCGGCGCAGGTCCTCCTCGTCGCGCAGGGCGGCGAGCGCGGGCGCGACGGGCGCCAGCGCGGCGGCGAGGCGCTCGACCTCCTCGGGGGCGACGGGCGGCTCGTCGAGCAGCCAGACCCAGCCCAGCAGGACGTCCCCGTCGCGCACGGGGAAGCAGACGCGGGCGCCCATGCCGAGCTCGGGCGCCGGCGGGAGGCGCAGGGGCTCGCGCAGCCCCGGGATGCCGAGGCGCTCGAGGCGCTCCACGACCTCCGGGGTCGCGGCACGGCGGAGGATCGTGTCGCGCCGGACCGCGTCGACGGGGCCGTCGTGGGCGGAGTGGGCGACGAGCCGGTAGCGCCGGTCCTCCACGTCGATCGCCCGGCCGGCCTGGGCCGCGAGCGCGTCGACGATGTCCTGCAGGCCGCTCAGGGGGTGGTCGGCTCGAAGACGCCGGGGTCGGACGGCGCCGGGTCCGTCTCCTCGTCGGGGAGGCCCGAGGAGCTGCCCGCCGGCGCGGTCTTCTCGGCCTTGCGGGGCGTGGTGGTCGTCCGCTTCGGGGTGGTGGCGGACCGCGCGGGCGCCGGCGCCGGGGTGGGCGTCTGCGTCGCGGAGGTCGTCGCGGAGGGGGGAGGGGTCACGTCGCCCGTCGTGCCCGGGGCGGGCGCGGCGCCGGCCTCGCGGGCGCGTCGCCGGCGCTCCGCGGCCGCCCGGTCGGCGGCGCGCTTGTCCCGCGCCGCGCGGCGTGCGGCCGCCAGCACCTTCGCCCGCGCCTCCTCCGCGCTCGTGGGCACGACGGGCGGCGCCCCCGAGGGCGGCGCGGCGACCTCCGTGCCCGTGCCCTGGGCCTGCGGGATGTCCTCGTCGGCGAAGAAGCCCGCGATCCCGAGGGCCCCGAGCAGCGCGGCGGCGACGGACGCCCCCGGGAGGACGTAGCGGTAGACGAGCCCGTGGTCCCCGCCGCCGCCCGTGCCCGGGAGGTGCAGGTGGCGGCGTTGGGCCCGGGGGAGGGCGATGCCGCCGGCACCCGTCGCGGCGAGCGCCCCCGCCGCCGCGACGGGCTCCACGACGGGGAGGACCGCCGTCGCCTGCTCGGGCTCCTCCTCCGCGGCCGGGTGCGGTTCGGGGAGCGGGGCGGACCACGGCGACGCGTTCGGGCTCGGGGACGGGCTCCGGCGCGCGGCGACGGGCTCCGGCTCGGGGACGGGCTCCGGCTCGGGGACGGGCTCGGGCTCGGGACGGGCTCCGGCTCGGACGGGACGGGCTCGGGCTCGGGGACGGGCGCCGGCTCCGGGACGGGCGCCGGCTCGGGCGGACCGGCTCCGGCTCGGCGGACGGGCTCCGGCTCCGGAACGGCCGCCGAGACCTCCTCCGCCGCCGTCGGCTCCTCCTCGAGGACGACGTCGGAGAAGTCCAGGTCGTAGTCCGTGTCGGCGGTGATCGGCGCCGCCGCGGTCAGGGCCAGGAGGATCTCCGTCAGGGCGCTGATCGGGACGGTCCGCTCGGGCGGGGCGGCGTAGGCCTGCTCGGCCCGCTCCGCGGCCGCGGCCAGCGCGCGACACGGCGCGTGGCGCTCGAGGTGGCGGGTGAGGCGCTCCTGGTCCTCCGGGCCGAGCACCCCCTCGGCCCGCGCGACCAGGAGGTCCGGGATCTGCGCGCACACGTCGGGTGCGGGAGCCCGCGCCAGGCGGCCGCGCAGCCCGCGCGGCTGGGGCGGCGGGGCCGGGGTGGGGGTCATCGCCGCGGCGGCGTGGCGGGTCGCGCCGAGCAGGAGGGCGTCGGGGTTCAGCCCGCGGGGGTCGTCGGCCGCGGCGACCGCGGCCCGGAAGCGCGCGAAGGCCTCGGCCGCGGCGCGCTCCCCGAGTGCGGGCGGCAGGATGGCCTCGCAGTAGGCGAGCACGGCGTTGCCCCGGCGCTCGACGAGCGCCGCGAGGGCTGCGGGATCCCCGTCCCGGATGCCCTTGGGCGTCACCGCCGCATGTGACGAGCTCGCCATGCAGCGGCACACGGTACCGACGGGCCCGGCGGCCCGGGGGCGAGGGAAGGCCGCTCCTTGCGGCTTTCCGGAGCGACGCTCAGGGGCGGGCGGCGGCGACGAGCGCGAGCAGGCGCGCGGCCTCCGTGTCCACGGAGCAGTGCTCCGCCACCCAGGCCCGCCCGGCGGCGCCCATCGCCGGCGCGCTCGGCGGGCGAGCGGCGCCAGCACGGCGCCGAGCGCCGCGGCGAGCGCCTCGGCGTTCCCCGCGGGGACCGTGGTGCCCCACGGCGGCCGGACGACCTCGGGCAGGCCCGCCACGTCCGAGCCCACCACGGGGACCTCGAGCGCGAGCGCCTCCTTCGCGACGACCGGCATGGAGTCCGCGTCGCCGTCCGCCGCGACGACGGAGGGCACGGCGACGACCGCCGCCCGCTCGAGCAGCTCCCGGACCTCCGCGGAGGGGCGCGCCCCGAGCAGCTGCACGCGCTCCCCGAGGCCGAGCGCGACCCGGAGCGCCTCGAGCTCCGCCCGCAACGGCCCGTCGCCGACCACGAGCACCTCCGCCTCCGGCAGCAGCGCCGCCGCGCGCAGGAGGTGCGCGATGCCCTTCTTCTCCACGAGCCGCCCGACGGCCACGACCGGCCCGCGCTCCGGGACGGGCGTCGTGCGCCGCCAGAGCCCCGCGTCGACCCCCATGACCACCCGGTGCACCGCCGCCCCCGGTGCCGCGGCCCGCAGCGCGCGCACCGTGAAGTCCGAGCCGCTGGTGGCGAAGCTCGCGCGCCGGAGCTTCTCCGCGAGGTTCCGGGGGTCGCGGAAGATGTCGTAGCCGTGGAAGGTGACGCTGACCGGGAGGCCGAGGAGCGCCCCGAGGCGCACCGCGTCGAGCGCCGCGCCGGCGCCGAAGTGCGCGTGGACGTGCTCGTCCCCCGCGGCCACGACCCGCCGTGCGACGGGCGCGAGCTCGCGCAGGCGCCTGGGCCACTCCTCGCGGCGCCACCGCGAGCGCGAGCGGAGGTCCGCGACGCAGCCCCGCGGCGATCGCCACCAGAGCCAGAGCAGCGCGGCCCAGCGCTCCCGGCGCCGGTCGTCGCTCCCGAAGCGCACGACGAGGCCGCGGGCCGGCTCCGGGTCGGGGTGGGGCGCCGGGCCCGTGGCCTCGACGCGCACCCGCGCCCCGGCGCGCCGCAGGGCGTGGAGCTCCGCCGGGATGAAGGTCTCGGAGACCTCGGGGAACTGGTCGACGAGGACCGCGATCCGCGTCACGCGCGCCGCCGCCGGTGCTCCTGGAGCGCCGCCCGGGGCTCGAGGCCCGTGCGGTGCATCGCGGCCCACGCCCGCTGCCGGGCGGCCCGCTCCGCGTAGCGGCCCGGCGCGACGCGAGCGGCGGGCCGCAGGAGCGCCGCCCGCGCGGCGGGGCCCGCGAGGTGCGCGAGCGCCGTGGCGCGCGCGCGGACGGGGCCGCGGCGCTCGAGCGCCCAGGCGTAGGCGGAGCGCTGCGTGCGCACCGCGCGCTCCTCCGCGCTCCAGCGCTCCCCCGTCGCGGCCGAGACCGCGTGCCGCACGCGGGCGCCCGGGACGTAGCGGGTCGTCCACCCGCGCCGGCGCAGGCGCCACGCGAGGTCGAGGTCCTCCGCGTAGAGCCACTGCGCCGGGTCGAAGCCCCCGACGGCGTCCCACGCCTTGCGGCGGACGAGCAGGAACGCGCCGTGCGCCCAGTCGACCGTCCGCTCCACGTCGGGATCCCAGTGGCCCTCGAGCGGCAGGCGCCGCGCCGTGCGCCCGCGGCGGGCGAGCCCGCTCGAGAGCAGCAGTCCGGTACGGACCGTGGGGAAGGGGTGCACGGAGTGCTGCGTGGAGCCGTCCGGGCGCAGGAGGCGCGGCGCGAAGGAGCCCGCCTCGGGGTGGTGCGCGGCGGCGGTGAGCAGCGCGCCGAGCGCGCCGGGCTCGAGCGCGACGTCCGCGTTGGCCGCCGCGAGGAACGGCGTGGCGGTCCGCGCCGCCACGAGGTTCACGGCCGGGCCGAAGCCGAGGTTCTCGCCGATGCCTCGAGGTGCGCCCACGCGTGGCGGTCGCGGACGAGCGCGACGGAGTGGTCGCTCGAGGCGTTGTCGACGACCCAGACCTCCGCCCGGCCCGCCTCGTGCAGCGGCCGCAGGCTCTGCAGGCAGGCGTCGAGCAGCTCCGCGGTGTTCCAGGAGACGACGGCGATCGCGACCGGGGCGGGCACGGGCTCAGGGCCGGCAGTGGTGCACGACGTGCGGCACCTTGAACTGCTGCTCGCCCTCGCCGACGACCAGGGTGAAGGTGCCGTGCTGCTCCACCCGGTCGAAGCCCGCGGTCCACATGAGCTTCTTCCAGGTCTTCTTCGCCGGGAGGTAGTAGACGACCGCGGAGATGCGCTCGGCCCGGAAGCGGCTGACGGGGAAGGGGATCAGGTCGGCCATCCGGTCGTGCTCCTCGGCCGAGATGAACAGCCCGCCCGGGGCGGTCAGGTTCCGGATGCGCTCCAGGGCGAGGAACTGGTCGCGCAGGTGGAGGAGGACCGAGCCGCAGAAGACGAGGTCGAACCGGCCGTGCTCCTCCGGGGTCGCGTGGTAGATGGACTGGACGACCCGTTCGACCTTCGAGTCGCGGAGCTGCTTGGCCAGGTGGAAGCCCTGCCCCCGCGGTCCGCCGACGTCGTACTCGGCCGGGCGGTGGCGGGGCGGCCAGTCCAGGTCGCGCTCCGAGTCGAGGTCGAGCGCGACGACCTCCGCGCCGCGGCGCTCGAGCTCGAAGGCCCAGAAGCCGTCCCAGGTGCCGACGTCGAGCACGCGCTTGCCCGTGAGGTCCGCGGGGATCCCGTACCGGTCGACGTAGGGGCGCATGTCGAACCAGCCCGGGGTCGTGTACTCCGGCGTGAGCTCGAGCACGTGGTAGAAGCTCGTGGCCTTCGCGCGCTCGAGCGCCTCCTCGCGGGTCATCGCGGGGCAGCCTAGGCGAGCACGCGCGGGAGCCACGCGCCGACCGCGGCGGCCAGGCCGGGGAGGTCGCTGGTCAGCGCGTGGGTTCCCTTCAGCGCGACGACCTCGCGGGAGCCGCCGGTCGTGGGCATCCCGAACGGGTCGCGCTCGCCCTGGACGACGAGCACCGGCACCGCGACCGCCTCGAGCTCCGGCGTGCGGTCCTTGGGCTCCTTGCCCGGGCGGGGAACGGGGCGGAGCGGGAACGCGAGGCAGAGGACGCCGACGGCTCCGACCGCCTGCGCGGTCCGGCAGGCGACCCGCGCGCCGCTCGAGCGGCCGCCCGTCACGAGCGGGAGGCCCTCGAGCGGACCCTCCGCCAGCTGCTCCGCGACCGCCTCCCAGGCCCCGTCGAGCTGGTGGGCCGGCGCGGGCGCCCGCCGGCCCGCGACGCGGTAGGGCTGCTCGACGAGCGCCACCGTCACGTCGCGCGGCGAGCGCAGCCTCGCGTGACGGCGACGAGGTCCTTCGCGGTGACGGGCCCGCCCGCGCCGTGGCCGAGGAGCAGCGCACCGCGGGCGGCCGGCGCCGCGTGGAGGTGCACGCGGGCCTCGCCGTGCGGCGTTCCGAGGGGCAGGAGCTCCATGCCCGGACCGTAGAGTCCGCCGCGATGGCGCAGCCCCTTCCGGACCCCGCCGTGCCCGCCTCGGCCTACGACGAGGCGTACTACCTCGAGGCCTGCATGGGCAACGCGGAGTGGGCCGCCGACCCGGGCGCCCCCATCCACGGCACCTACGCCTACGCGCTGCGGCGCGCGGGGCTCCGCCCGGGCGAGGTCCTCGTGGACATCGGGACGGGCCGCGGGGAGCTCCTCGCACTCGCGGTCCAGTCCGGCGCGGCCCGGGCCGTCGGGGTCGAGTACGCGGAGGCGGCGGTCGCGCTCGCCCACCGGACGCTCGAGGCCCAGGGCGTCGCCGCCGAGGTCCTGCTCGCGGACGCCCGCGCGATCCCCCTCCCGGACGCCACCGCGGACCTCGTGACGCTGCTGGACGTCGTCGAGCACCTGACGCCGGCGGAGCTCGCGGGCTCCCTCGGCGAGGCGCGGCGGCTGCTCCGGCCGGGCGGCCGGATCGTCGTCCACACGTTCCCGAACCGCCTCGTCTACGACGTGACCTACCGGCTGCAGCGCCTCTCGCGCCCGGGCCGCCGCGCGCTCCTGGCCCGCCGACCCCCGCGGGGAGCTCGAGCGCCGGATGCACGTCAACGAGCAGACCCGCGGGACGCTCCGCCGGGCGCTCCGCGCCGCGGGCTTCCGCGACGTCGACGTGCGCTACGGCGAGCTCGTCCACGACGCGATCGTCCCCGAGGTCCCGGCGCGGGCGCTGCAGCACCGCCTCGCGAAGCACCGGCTCACCTGGCCCCTGGGCCGCGCGGACCTCTGGGGAAGCGGCGTCGCCTGAGGGACAGCGGGCGTGGGAGTGCGGGTGGGGGCTGCGGTTCGACGCCGGCTGTCGGGCGGGGCTGGATTCGGCGTGGAAGTGCGGGTTCGCGCCGCGGGCGCTCATCGCGCTGCGCGAGGCGTTCGCGGTGCGTCGGGGCGGTGAACTGCCGCTGGTCAGGGGGTGAGCACGGGCGCTCGCGCTCCTTTCGGCCGCAGCGTGGCGTGCAATGGGGCCATGGGGCCCAGAACTCGCCACGGAGCCCGCGTCCCGCCGCCGGCGCCGGCTCCCCGGCGGCGCTCGGGCACCGCGCGCGCCCGCTCCTTCCCCCTCACCAGCGGCAGTTCACGAGCGACCGCCGAACGCCAGCGCCTCGCGCAGCGCGCCCGCGCCGGCAGCGCGCACGCCCACGCCCGCTGTCGAGCCCGCGAACAGCGGGCGTGGAACCGCAGCCCCCACCCGCACTTCCACGCCCGCTACCTCCGCCGCGCCCCCAACGCCCGCACCGCCCGCGAGCGCAGCGCCGCGAGCGGGCCGCCCGCAGCGCCCGAGGCGCCCCGGTACAGCACGAGGTGCGAGCGCCCGCCGTGGAAGCGCCGGTACCGCACGAGCCCCCGCGCGGTCGCGTGGTCGAGGAGCGCGGCGACCGGCAGCTCGTGGTGCAGGGCGGTCTCGCCCGGTTCGGGCTCCAGGAGGTTCACGAGCACGAGGGCGGCGCTGCGCTCCATCGCCGCCAGGAGCGCGAGGGGCTCCTCCACGTGCTCGAGGACGTCGAACGCGTAGGCGAGGTCGTGGCCGGGCGGCAGCTCCTCCCGGTCGAGGTCGACGATGCGCGCGTCGGCGCCTCGGGAGGCCAGCCGCGCGCGGAGGTACGCGACGCTCGGGTTGGCGAAGTCCGCGAACGTCACGCTCGTGGCCGCCGGCCATCAGCGCCAAGCCGTCCGAGCCGATGCCGCAGCCCACGTCGAGGAGCCGGCCGCCGGCTGGGGAACCGCTCGTCGATCCAGGCGCGGTAGGGGTCCTTCGTCCCCGTCATCGCGAAGGCGGTGAGGTTGTAGAGGTAGGCCTGCGAGCGGCGGTAGAGCGCCTGCTCGTCGCCGATCTCCCGGAGCTCGTCCTCGAGCTGCGCCTCGTAGTGCACGAGGCGCTCGTGGTCGTACGCCGCGCCGAGGTAGGAGCGCAGCTCGGCGGCCTCGGCGTCGGGGTCGATGGCGGATCGGAGGCGGGGCACGGCTCGGGTAGGCTGACCGACTGATGACGACGGAGACGATCCGCGAGCGGGTCGGCGCGCGGGAGCACTGGTACCACACGCTCGAGCTCGCGCCCGGCGTCGTCACCCCCGGCTGGTTCGACCTGCGCGGGGTCGCCGGCAAGGTCCTGCCCGCCCGCCTCGACGGCCTCCGCTGCCTCGACGTCGGGACCTTCGACGGCTTCTGGGCCTTCGAGATGGAGCGTCGTGGCGCCGCCGAGGTGCTCGCGATCGACATCGTCGACCCGCGCGCCTGGGACTGGCCCGTCACGAGCGGCGACGCCCTCGTGGAGCTGCTCGAGGACCGCAAGCAGGGCGGCCGCGGGTTCGAGATCGCCTCGGAGGCCTTCGGGTCCGAGGCGACCTACCTCGAGACCTCCGTCTACGACCTCGACCCGGAGGTCCACGGCCGCTTCGACGTCGTCTTCATGGGCAGCCTCCTGCTCCACCTCCGCGACCCGATCCGCGCACTGGAGCGCCTGCGCGCGGTCTGCGAGCCCGGTGGCACCGTCATCACGATGGACGCGATCGACCCGGCGCTCACGCGGGTCTTCCCCCGCATCTCGCTCGCCCGCTTCGACGGGGAGGGCCGCCCCTGGTGGTGGCTGCCGAACATCGCCGCCTACGAGCGGATGGTGCGCGCCGCGGGCCTCGCGCCGCTCGGGCCCGCCACGCCCGATCCGGCTGCCGCGCGGGGAGGGCCAGCCCGTCGTGAGGCCCTCGCGCGCCGTGCTCTCCCACCGGGAGGGCCGCCGCCTGCTCGGCGCCACGCGCAAGGGCGACCCGCAGGCGTTCCTGCACTCCCGGCCGGTGCCGGCGTGAGCGTCCTCGACGCGCTGCAAGCGTCGGCTGGCGCCGCAGCCCGAGCGCCCGCCGCTCGTCCCGCTGAAGCTCCGGGCGATCGACGCCGCGTTCGCGCTGCCGGAGGTCACGAGCGTCGCGGACCTCGGCGGGGTCTGGGCCGTCGACGCGGGCTACAGCTTCTACGCGGTCGAGAAGCACGACGCGCGCCCCGCGGTGCTCGTCGACGACGACATCACCCCCGCCGTCCGCGAGCGCTCGCGCCGGGCGCCTCGACCCTGCTCGAGCAGGACTTCGGGCTGGAGCGCACGCCCGGGGACGTCGGCGACGTCGGCGTCGTGCTGCTCTTCGACGTCCTGCTGCACCAGGTCGCGCCGGACTGGGACGCGATCCTCGCCCGCTACGCGCCGCACACGCAGGCCTTCGCGATCGTCAACCCCATGTGGGACCAGAGCCTGGGCACCGTCCGGCTGCTCGAGCTGGGGGAGGAGCGCTACCGCGCCGCCGTCCCGCCGCAGGAGAACCTCGAGGGGCTCTACGACCGGCTCGACGAGGTCAACCCGCAGCGCGGCAAGCCGTGGCGCGACGTCCACGACGTGTGGCAGTGGGGGATCACGGACGGCGACCTGAAGGCGACGCTCGCCCGGCTCGGCTTCGTCCCGGCCTGGGAGGAGCGCAACGGCCGCTGGCGCGGCCTGGCCGACTTCGAGGACCGTGCCTACGTCTTCCGCCGCGCCTGAGCTCTCCGTCGTCGTCCCGACCTACCGGCGCGCGGAGGCGCTGCGCCGGACGGTGGACCACCTCGAGGGCCAGGCCGACGACCGCCTGGAGCTCCTCGTCGTCGACGACGCGCAGGAGGACGACCCCGCGGCGGTCGCGCGACGCGGTCGCCGCGGACCGGCGGCCCTTCCCCGCGCGGGTGCTGCACCGTCCCGCGCCCGGCGTCGCGGCCGCGCGCAACGCGGGCTGGCGCGCCGCGCGGGCGCCGCTCGTCCTCTTCCTGGGCGACGACATCCTCGCCGACCCCGGCCTCGTCGACGGCCCACCTCGCCGCCCACGCCGCCCACCCGGCCGAGGCCGACGGGGTGCTCGGGAACGTCCGCTGGGCCGAGGAGCTCCGCGTGACCGCGTTCATGCGCTTCCTCGAGGACGGCGTGCAGTTCGACTACGAGCAGATGGCGCGCCGGGCGACGCGGGCTGGGGCCGGCTCTACACCTCGAACGTCTCGTTCAAGCGGGCGCTGCTCGAGCGGGTCGGCGGCTTCGACGAGGCCTTCCAGTTCGGCTACGAGGACCTCGAGCTCGGCCGCCGCATGGCCGACCACGGCCTGCGGCTGCTCTACCACCCGGCGATCGGCGCGCAGCACCTGCACCCGACGACCTCGCGGCCTGGGAGCGCCGCATGGCCGCCGCCGCGCCGCGCCGAGCGGGCGATGGTCGCGAAGCACCCGGACGTCACGCCCTGGTTCCACGACGCGCTGGCGGGCTGGCGCGGCGTGCGAGACGCGCCGCGCCGCGGCGGCGCGCGGCTGGTCGACCGGGTCCCGGCCTGGCTGCCCGTGCTCGGCCCGCGGGTGCACGCGGCCGCGCGGGCGCACTGGAAGGCGACGCTCGCCCGCGCGTTCTTCGCGGGGCTGGGAGCGCCGTGAGGGGCGCCGACGCCATCGACCTCACCGGGCCGCCCGAGCCCATCGAGCCGGCCGGCGCCGCCGCGGAGGCGATGGCGCCGCTGCAGCCCGACCGCCGGCGCCGCGCCGCGCGCGGGACGCTCGTCAACGGCGCCTTCCTCATCGCGCTGACCGCGCTCGGCCTGGTCCGCGGCTTCGTCCTCGCACGCTTCCTGAGCACGGACGACTACGGCATCTGGGCGATCCTCGTGACCTCGTTCGGCACGCTCGTCTTCCTCAAGGAGGTCGGGGTCAGCGACAAGTACCTCCAGCAGGCCGAGCTCGACCAGGAGGTCGCCTTCCAGCGCGCGTTCACCATCGAGGTGGTCATGACGGGGGCGGTGACCCTCGCTCATCGCGGTCGCGATCCCGCTCGTGGCCTGGGCCTACGACCGCTGGGAGCTCGTCGCCGTCGGCTACGTCGGCCTCATCTCGGTGCCCGCGCTCGCCCTCCAGGCGCCCCTGTGGATCTGGTACCGGCGGATGGACTACCTCAAGCAGCGCTCATCGGCGCGGCCGACCCGATCGTCGGCTTCGTCGTCGCCGTCGGCCTGGCGGTCGCCGGCGCGGGCTACTGGGCGCTCGTCGGTCGGGCCTCCTGGCGGGCACGTGCACGACGTCGCTCATCGCGGTGCTCACCTCGCCGTACAAGCTGCGCTGGAACCTCGAGGGCACCGTGCTGCGGGAGTACCTGCGCTTCTCGCTGCCGCTCCTCGGCGCGTCGCTCTCCGGCCTCGTGGTCGCGCAGGGCTCCATCGTCGCGAGCTCCGCCACGCTCGGGATCGCGGGCGCCGGGGTCATCGCGCTGGCCTCGACGGTCGTGCAGTTCGCCGACCGGGTCGACGTCATCGTCACGGGGACGCTCTACCCGGCGATCTGCCGGGTCGCGGACCGCACGGACGTCCTCTTCGAGTCCTTCGTGAAGTCCAACCGGCTCGCGCTGATGTGGGCCATGCCGTTCGGGGTGGGCCTGGCGCTCTTCGCGGACGACCTCGTCCGCTTCGGGATCGGGGAGAAGTGGCGCGACGCCGTGCCGCTGCTCCAGGCGTTCGGCCTGATCGTGGCCGCGAACCACCTCGGCTTCAACTGGACGGCGTACTTCCGCGCGCGGGCCGACACGCGGCCCATCGCGGTGACGAGCGCGTGGAGCGTCGTGGCCTTCGTCGGCCTGACGCTGCCCGCGCTGGTCTTCGGCGGCCTCGAGGGCTTCGCGCTCGGGATGGCGGGGATGGTCGCGGTGCAGCTGGCCTGCCGGACGTACTACCTGCGGCGGCTCTTCGCGGGCTTCCGGCTGCTGCCGCACGCCGTGCGGGCGGTGACGCCCGTCGTCCCGGGCGCCGCGGCGGTGCTGCTCGTGCGCGCCGTCGCCGACGGGCGGGCGAGCGCGCCTCGAGGCCGCGGCGGAGCTCGTGCTCTTCGCCCTCGTGGTGCTGGCGGGCACGCTGCTCGCCGAGCGCGCGCTGCTCGCCGAGGCGCTCGGCTACCTCCGCCGCCCGGCGCCCGCCGCAGCCGCCTGACTACGCTGCCGCGGGTGCTCCCCGCCGCCCTGGCCCGCATCAACGCCCTGCCCGACGACGCGCTCGTCCTCGACGTCGGCGCCTGGGGCGCGCCCCTGCACCGCGCGGACCACGTGCTCGACATCCGCCCCTACGCGACGCGCGGCGTCCTGGGCTCCTTCGGCCCCGGGCCCGGAGCGCTTCACGGAGGAGACCTGGCACCTCGTCGACGTCTGCGACCGGGACCCGTGGCCGTTCGCGGACGACACCTTCGACTTCGCGGTCTGCGTCACGACCCTCGAGGACATCCGGGACCCGATCGGCGTCTGCCGCGAGCTCTCCCGCGTGGCGAAGGCGGGCTACGTGGAGGTCCCGACGGTCGAGGCCGAGCTCGTCTACAACGTCGAGGGGACCGGGCCGTTCCTCGGCCACGAGCACCACCGCTGGTTCTGCGATCGCGACGACGAGCGGACCGGCCGGCCCGAGCCTGCGTCTTCTGGCACAAGAGCCACATGGTCCACTCGGACTGGCGCATCCGGGTCCTGCCGCGCTGGCACCGGACCATGGACCTCGACGACGTCCTCTTCGGCGTCTTCTGGGAGGGCGAGCTGCCGGCCCGGGAGAAGTTCGAGCTCGGCCCGGACCTCGACGCCCTCGCGGACCGCGTGCGCGCGAAGTTCGCCCCGTCGCCGACCGAGCTCCGCCTCAAGGAGGCCCGTGAGCAGGCGAAGCACCTGCGCGCGAAGGCGCTCACGCCGGCGCGCGAGGGCGCGGGCCGCCTCCTCGACCGCCTGCGTGCGTGAAAGGTGCCTGGCACCTTTCACGCACGGTGCAGGAGCGCGTCGAGCTCGCGCGCGGTGCGGTCCCAGGAGAACTGCGCGGCGCGCTCAGGCCGCGGGCGACGAGCGGCTCCGGATCAGCGAGCGCCGCGTCGAGCGCGTCCGCGAAGGACCGCGGCGAGTGCGGGTCCGCGAGCAGCGCCGCGCCGCCGCAGGTCTCCGGCAGCGCCGTGGCGTCGGCGGCCACGACGGGGGTGCCGCAGGCCATCGCCTCCAGCACGGGCAGGCCGAAGCCCTCGTAGCGCGAGGGCAGGACGAACGCCGCCGCGCCCGCGTAGAGGCCCGGGAGCTCGTCGTCGGGGACGTGGCCGAGCTCCCGCACGCCGCCCGGGGCGGTTCCCGCGGCGAACTGCGGCCGGTCCCCGCCGACCGCCAGGAGGTCGATGCCCCGCGCGCGCAGCCGCCGCGCGGCCTCCTCCAGCGCCCCGAGGTTCTTGCGGGTGGTCCGGGACGCGACCGTCAGGACGTAGGGCGGCCGGTCCGCCGCCGCCGACCCCGGGGTGGAAGCGCGCGTGGTCGACCCCGCCGGGCACGACGGCCGCCTCGACCCCGAGCAGCTCCCGCAGCTCCCCCGCGGAGAACGCGCTCGACGGTGACGACGAGCTTCGCCCGCCGCGCGATCCGCGGCAGCAGCGCGGCCTGCACCCGCGCGTAGGCCGGGGAGTACCAGCCGGGCTCACGCAGCGGCGCCGCGTCGTGCAGGACGACCGCGACCCGCGGGTGGGCGAGCGGCGCGAGGTTCGCGGGGCACAGGAGCCACGACGCGTCCCGGGCCCGCAGCGGGAGGGCACCCTGCTCCCACGCGTGGCCGAGCCGGTGCGAGAAGCGCGCGCTCGGCTGCGCGACGACGTAGCCGCCGGGCCGCAGCGCCGGGCAGCCGGTCGCGCAGCTCCCGCGCCCAGCGCTCCACGCCGCCGAGCTCGGGCCGCGCCGCGGCCCGCGCGTCGAGGACGACGGGGCCCGCCACGGCGCGTCAGCCCGCGGGGAGAAGCGGGTGACGCCGTCGGCGTCGCGCTCCTCGACGGCCTCGCCGCGCTCGAGCAGGAGGTCGACGTGCCCGAGCACCTCGCTCAGCGTGAGGTAGGCCTGGGTCACCGCGACGTTGCCCCACATGCGCGAGCGCGATCTCGTAGGCGGTCACCGGCCCGTCGGCGAGCAGCTTCGCGATCTTGCCCGCCCGGCGCTCGTGCCCGCGGACCCGGTCGTCGACGAGCCCCGGCGGGTCCGTCACGGGGTCGCCGTGGCCGGGGAGCACGAGGTCGACGTCCATCGCCTGCGTCGCCCGCATGGAGGCGAGGTACTCCACGAGCGCGCGCGGCCGGTCGTCCGGGTCCCCGCCCGCGAGCGGCCGGGAGATCAGCGGGTTGGAGGAGATGTGGCCGATGAGGTGGTCCCCCGCGACGAGCATCCGCCGCTCCGCGTCCTCGAAGACCGTGTCCGACGGGGAGTGCCCCGGGCGGTGGTGGATGCGCCAGCTGCGGTCGCGGAACGCGAGCTCCTCGCCCGGCACGAGCAGCGTGTCGACCCGCGCGGAGGCGCCGTAGCCCCGGAACGCGACGCTGACCGAGCGCAGCCCGAGCCGCAGGTCGTGCGGGATCCCGTGGCGCTGCATGACCGCGTCGGCGAAGCGGTCGTCGAGCGCCGTGTTGCCCTCGTAGTCCTCGAGCCACGGGCCGAGGGCGTCGAGCGCGCAGACCTCGGCGCCCGAGCGCTCCACGAGCGTCCCGACGAGCCCGATGTGGTCGATGTGCTGGTGGGTGATGACGATGCGCTGCAGGTCCGCGACGTCGTGCCCGAGCGCCTGGAGCCCGTGCTCGAGCTCCGTCAGCGAGGTGGCGGAGTTCGGCCCCGCGTCGACGAGCGTGAGCGGGTCGTCCTCGACGAGGTACGTGTTGACCTTGCCGACGAGGAACGGCGTCGGGACCGGGACGCGGTGCACCCCGGCGCCGGCCGCGGCCGCGAGTGCCGGGGAGTCCTCGGGCGTCACGTCCGCGCTGGCCATCCGCGCCACTCTACGGCGGCCTGCCGCGCGCCCGGCGGCCGCCCGCCCGTCGCCAGCCAGGAGCCCGCGAGGACCAGGAGCAGCCCGGCCACGACCCCGGCGGTCAGCGGCTCGCCCAGGAAGGCCACGCCGCAGACGACCGCCAGCGCCGGCGCGACGTAGGTGATGACCGCCGCGCGGCCCGAGCCGATGCGGGCGATGAGCGCGTAGAACGCGAGGTAGCCGCCGGCCGTGCACCCCAGGCCGAGCACCGCGACGTAGGCGAGGACCTCCGCGGACGGCACCTCGGACGGCGCGCTGAACGCCGCCGGGATCGTCGTGAGCACGACGCAGGCCGCGAGCGCCGCCGCGAGCACCCCGAGCGGCGGCTCGGAGGAGAAGTGGCGCTTGTAGTAGAGGGTCCCGCCGGCGTAGGTCGTCGCCGCGGCGAGCACGAGCAGCCCGCCGACCGCGGCCCGCGTGCTTCCCGTCACCTCGAGGCCGAGCAGCAGCGCGACCCCGACGATCCCGACGACCAGCCCGACGAGGCGCAGGCCGGTCACCCGCTCGCCCGGGTCGTAGCGCAGGGCCAGCAGCGCGACGAGGATCGGCACGGCCGCCATGAGCGTCCCGGCCAGGGAGCTCGGGAGCGCGTCGACCCCGAGGGTCACCAGGAGCGTCGGCGCCGCCAGGTCGAGCAGCGCGAGCCAGGTGACCTGCCGCAGCCGCCCGCGCAGGGGTGCCAGGAGCCCACGGCGTGCCGCGAGCGGGAGGAGCACCGCGGCGCCGAGGACCGCGCGCAGCCAGACCAGCGCGATCGCGGAGAGGTCCGCGAGCGCGAGCTTGGCCAGGAGGTACGGCACGCCCCAGGCGACGCTCGCCGCGGCGAAGAGCACCGCCGTCCGGCGGGCCATCAGCCCCGGATGAGGCCGAGCACCTCGTCGCGCTTGGCCTCCATGTCCTGCTCGGAGACCAGGGACTCGAGGCAGAGGCGCAGGAGCGGCTCCGTGTTCGAGGAGCGCACGTTGAAGTGCCAGTCGTCGAAGTCGACCGAGACGCCGTCGACGTGCGTGACCGTCGCGCCCGGGAGGGACCCGTAGGTCTCCTCGAGCTGCGCGAGCTTCGCGGGCGCGTCGTCCACGGTCGAGTTGATCTCCCCCGAGATGAAGTACTTCGCGCGGTAGCTCGCGACGATGTCGCTGAGCTTCTTGCCCTCCACGGAGAGCTTCTCGAGCATCAGCAGCGCCGGGAGCGTGCCGGAGTCCGCGCAGTAGAAGTCGCGGAAGTAGTAGTGGCCCGAGACCTCCCCGCCGAAGAGCGAGCCCTCGCGCTGCATCCGCGTCTTGAAGAACGCGTGCCCGACCCGGTTGATCTCCGCCTTGCCGCCCGCGGCGGTCACGACGTCGGCGACCGCCCGGGAGGCGCGGCAGTCGTAGAGGATCGTCGAGCCGGGGTCCTTCTCCAGGAGGTGCTCGGCGAGGATCGCCGTGAGGAAGTCGCCGTCGACGAACGCGCCCTGGTCGTCGATGAAGAAGCAGCGGTCCGCGTCGCCGTCCCAGGCGATCCCGAGGTCCGCGCCCTCCTCGAGGACCTTGTCGATGATGAACTGGCGGTTCTCGGGCAGCAGGGGGTTCGGCTCGTGGCCCGGGAAGTCGCCGTCCGGGGTCCAGTAGGTCTCGACGAGGTCGAGCCCGAGCTGCGTGAGCAGCGGGCCGACCATCGGGCCGGCCATGCCGTTGCCCCCGTCCACGACGACCTTCAGCGGCTTGACGGTGCTCGGGTCGATGAAGCCGAGCGCGGAGGCCTGGAACTCCTCGTAGAGGTCCGCGTGGGTGACGCTCCCGCCGCCCGGCGCCTCGCCGAGCTCCCCGCCCAGGACGAGGTCGCGGATGTCCCCGATCCCCTCGTCGCCGCTCAGGGCGATCGCGCCCTGCTTGACGAGCTTCGCCCCCGTGTAGGCCTTCGGGTTGTGCGAGGCGGTGCACATCAGCCCGCCGTCGAGCCCCCGCGAGCCGACGAGGAAGTAGAGCATCTCGGTGCCGCACTGCCCCGCGTCCACGACCGACGCGCCCTCGGAGACGATGCCGTCGCGGTAGCGGCCCGCGAGCTCGGGCGCCGTGAGGCGCATGTCGCGCCCGAGGCCGACCGTCACCTCGGCCGTCGGCTTGCCCGCCAGGTCCGCGATGACCCGGGCGAAGGCCCGCCCGATCTGCTCGGCCGCGTCCCCGTCGATGTCGTCGCCGTAGAGGCCACGGACGTCGTAGGCCTTGAAGATCCCGGCTGAAGCAGGCATTGCGCCGGACCCTACCCAGTGCTCCTGCGCCCACCCCCGGCGGTAGGGTCCGCGCCCTCGTGCGGATCCTCACCGTCGGCAACCGCCACCCGCCGCACGGCACGGGCGGGTACGAGCGCGTCTGGCAGGCGGCCGTCGCGGGCCTCCGCGCGGCCGGCCACGACGTCGCGGTGCTGACCACGGACCACCGGGAGCCCGGGGTCACGGGAGGCCGACGAGGCGGTGCGGGAGCTGCGCTGGCACTGGGCCGACGGGGACTTCACGCGGTCCGGGCCGTTCGCGACCCTGCGGCTCGAGCGGGCCAACGGCCGGACCTTCGACCGCCACGCGGCGGGCGCGGACCTCGTGGTCTGGTTCGGCCTGGGCGGCATGGGCCTCTCCCTCGTCGCCCGGACCCGGGTGCCGCAGCTCGCGGTCGCCCACGACCCGTGGCCCGTCTACGGCCCGCGGGTCGACCCGTGGACCGCGCGCTGGGGGCGCCTGCTCCCGGGTCCGCGCTACGACCCGGCCCGCGTCGCCTGGTGGTCCTGCAACTCCGCCTGGCTCCGCGACGGCCTCGTCGCGCCACGGCATCCCGGCCGCGCGCAGCTCCGTCGAGCACCCGGGCGTCGACCCTGCGGCCTTCCCGGCCAGCGCGCCCCCGCCGTGGCGCGGGGAGCTCCTCGTCCTCGGCCGGGTGGAGGCGCGCAAGGGCGTCGCGGACGCGATCGACGCGCTCCCGGACGGCATGCGGCTGACGGTCGCGGGGCCCGGAGCGCCCGCGGAGCTCGCGGCGCTGCGGGGGCGCGCCGCGGGGCGGGCCGTCGCCTTCCCGGGCGCCGTGGAGCCCGCGGCCGCGCTCGCGGCCGCCGACGCGCTCGTCTTCCCCGTGACCTGGGAGGAGCCCTGGGGGCTCGTCCCCCTCGAGGCGATGGCCGTCGGGCGCCCCGTGGTCGCGACCGCGACGGGCGGGGCGCGCGGAGTACCTGCGCCACGAGGAGAACGCGCTGCTCGTCCCTCCGGGGGACCCCGCCGCGCTCCGGGCCGCGCTCGAGCGCCTCGCGGGCGACCCGGAGCTCCGCGCCCGCCTGGTCGCGGGCGGCCGCGCGACCGCCGCGCGCTTCACGGAGCAGGCGTGGGTCCGCGCCGTCGTCGCCCGCGCGGAGCAGGTGGCGGCGGCGCCCCGCGGGTCCTGAACGTCGGTTCAGCGCCAGGGGGTGGCGCTGAACCGACGTTCAGCTTCCCCCGGGGGCGGCTCAGGCGGCCGCGGGGTGCTGCTCGGCCCAGGCGATGATCGCCTTCGAGTCCTGGATCGCCTGCCCGTCGTCGAGGACGAGGACCGGCACGACGCGCTGGCCCGTGAGCCGCTCGACCTCCGCCCGCCCGGCCGTGCGGTTCAGGAGCGGCACGCCGAGGCCGTGCACCGGGACGACCTCCGGAGCCTGGCCGGCGGCCTCCAGCGCGGCGAGCGCGTTCCCGCACGGGTGCCCGCCGGGGCGCCCCGTGGTGCGGACGTGCTTCATGAAGCCGTAGCAGACGTAGAGGCGCACGCCGGCCAGCCTACGGGCCTCAGCTCGCTACGGCCCGGTAGCGCTCGACCGCGCGCTTGCGCTCCTCGGCGTGGTCGACGATCGGGGCGGGGTAGTCCTCCCCGATGACGCAACCCGCGGCCTCCTGCTCCTCCGGGCTCATGGTCCACGGCTTGGCGAGCTTCTTCGTCGGCACGCTCGGCGAGCTCGGGGCACCACTTGCGCACGTACTCGCCGTCCGGGTCGAACTTCTCCTGCTGGGTCGTCGGGTTGAAGAGCCGCTGGAAGTAGGGCTTGGGGTCCGTGCCCGTCGAGGCGATCCACTGCCAGCCCCCGTTGTTCGCGGCCATGTCGCCGTCGAGCAGGCGCTCCATGAAGACGCGCTCGCCCTCGCGCCAGTCCAGGTGGAGGTCCTTCGTCAGGAAGGAGCCGACGACCATCCGCACCCGGTTCTGCATCCAGCCCTCGTGGGCGAGCTGCCGCATCCCCGCGTCGACGAGGGGGTAGCCCGTGCGGCCCTCGACCCAGGCGTCGAGGTGGTCGCCGGGGTCCGCCCACTCGAGCTCGCGCATGCGCTCGACGAACTCCTGGCGGGTCACGAAGGGGAAGTGCAGGAGCACCGCGGAGTAGAAGTCGCGCCAGGCGATCTCCGCGCGGTAGTCGTGCGGGCCGTCCCCGTCGAGCTCGGCCACCGCGGTGTCGAGCTCGAGCGCCGAGAGGCAGCCCCAGCGCAGGTAGGGCGAGAGGCGCGAGGAGCCGCCCTTGGGGGCCTCGCGGGTGACGGCGTACTGGTCGATCCCCGTCTTGAGGAAGCCCTTGAACGCGCGGCGCGCGGCCTCCTCGCCGGGGTCGAAGCTCCCGCGCGACGGCGGCTCGGGCAGCCCGAGCTCCTCGAGGGTCGGGAGCTTCCCGGCCTTCACGTTGCGCGGGGTGTCGACGGTCCGCGGCATCGGCAGCACGTCGCGCCGGGGCACCTGGCGCCAGGAGCGCTCGAAGGGGGAGAAGACCGTGTAGGGCTTGCCCTGCTTCGTGCGCAGCTCGCTCGGCGCGTCGAGGACGCAGGCGCCCGGGAGCGCGTGGGCGGTCACCCCGTCGTCCAGCGCCGCGACCACGCGGTCGTCGCGCTCCCGCGCCCAGGGCGAGACGTCCTCCGTGAAGTAGAGGTCGCGCGCCCCGAGCTCCCGGCAGAGCTCCGGGAGGACGTCCTCGGGGCGGCCGTGTCGGTAGACCAGCTTCCCGCCGCGGCCGCGCAGCGCGCCGTCGAGCTCCTCGAGGCAGCCGAGCATGAACTGCGTGCGGATCGCGCTGGGGAAGCGGCCCGTGGTCAGCAGCCGCTCGTCGAAGACGAAGACCGGGACGCAGCGCGCGTGCTGCGCGGCGGCGTGGAGCGCCGGGTGGTCGCGCACCCGGAGGTCCCGCCGGAACCACATGACGGAGACGTCGTCGGCCATCGGGCCAGCGTAGGGCGGGCGCTGCGGCCGGCGCGCGGGTCGCCTACGCTCGCCCGACGCATGGCCGGGGCGACGGGGAACGAGCAGCACTTCGCGGCCGGGGACGGGCTCCGGGCGCTCGCCGCGCTCGCCGTGCTGCTCTTCCACTGCTTCGTGGGCGTCGCGCTGCTCACCGCGGGGCGCGGCGAGCAGTGGGACCCGGGCGCGCTCGGCGACGCGCTGGGCCGCGGCTACCTCGGCGTCTACGTCTTCTTCGTGCTCTCGGGCTACCTCGTCGGCGGGCCGTGGGTCCGCGCCTGGCTGCGCGGCGGCGGCTACCCGGCGCCGCTGCGGTACCTCGGGCGGCGCGCACGGCGCATCGTCCCCGGCTTCGTCGTCGTCGTGCTCGCCGTGGTGCTGCTCCAGGGGACCGCCGGGTCGAGCACCCGCGACGTCCTGGTGCTGCTGGCCTTCGGCCAGGTGTGGCTCGGGCCCGAGCACGGCTACGTGCTCCAGCAGGGCTGGACGCTCGACGTCGAGGCGATGTTCTACCTCGCGCTCCCGGTGCTCGGCCTGGGCGCCGCGCGGCTGCGCCCGCCCGCCACGCCGCGGGGGCGCCTCATGCTCCTGCTCGCCGCGCTGCTCGCCGTCAGCCTGCTCTCCTTGCTCTGGCGCCGCGGGCCCGCGGAGGAGGCCGACGCCGCGGGGGCGCGGCACCTCGGGACCTTCGTCTGGGCCTTCGCCCCGGGGCTGCTGCTCGCGGCGCTCGAGCCGACCGCCCGCCCACGGCTGCGCGGGAGCCGCGGCCGCGGCGTCGCGGCGGCCCTCGCCGCGCTCGGTGCCGGGTGCTTCGTCCTCCTGGCCGCGAGCCCGGGCCTCCGCGACGCGCGGCTCGGGCACGGAGCTGGCCTCCGCGGGGGTCGGCGGCGGCCTGGTCGGGGCCGCGCTGGTCTGGCAGTGGGCCACGGGCACCGCGCCGCTCGGCCTGGCGTCCCGCCCCATGCAGGCGCTCGGACGCTGGAGCTACGGGATCTACCTCGTGCACGTCGGCGTGGGCCGCGAGGCGCTGGAGCACCTCCCGGACGGCCTGGCCCCGGGAAGCGCGCTCGCGCTCGTGGTCGCGGAGGTCCTCGTGGTGAGCGTCGGCCTGGCGGCGCTCCTGTGGTGGCTGGTCGAGCAGCCCGCCCTGACGGGCCGCCGCCCCGACGCTCGGGCGCCGGCCCGCGCCCGCGGTCCCCACGGGCCCGCCCGCCTCCGCGGTCCCCGCCGAGCCCGTCCGCGTCAGCGCCGCCGAGTAGCCTCCGCGCCCGCATGCCCCCGGGAGCGCCCAGCACGCCCATGGAGCGCGCCTTCGTCACGGGCGCCGGCGGCGTGGTCGGCCGCTGGCTCGTCGAGGCGCTGCTCGACCGTGGCGTCGCCGTCACGGTCCTCCAGCGCACCCCGGGCCGCACGACCGCCCTCGTGCTCGCGGGCCTGGAGGAGCGCTGCACCGTGCTCCACGGCGGCCTCGCCGACCCCGGGGAGCTGCAGGAGCTCGTCGCGGGCCACGACACGGTCTTCCACCTCGCCGCCCAGTCCATCGTCGGCGTGGCGAAGGACTCCCCGCTGGCCACGTTCGAGACGAACGTCCGCGGCACCTGGAACCTCCTGGAGGCCTGTCGCCTGGCCGGCACGGCCCGGGTGGTGGTCGCGGCCAGCGACAAGGTCTACGGGCCGCAGACGACCCCGCCGTACACGGAGGAGTCCGACATGGAGGCCTTCTTCCCCTACGACGTCTCCAAGGCCTGCGTCGACCTCATCACCCGCTCCTACTGGCGCACCTACGGCGTGCCGGTCGCCACGGCGCGCATGTCGAACGTCTACGGGCCGGGGGACATGGAGCCCTCGCGCCTCGTGCCCGAGCTCGTGGCCAGCGTCGCGGCCGGCCGCACGCCCGTCATCCGCTCCGACGGCTCCCCCGAGCGGGACTTCCTCTTCGCCACGGACGCCGCCGCGGCCTACCTGGCCATCGCGGACGCGGTGAGCGACCGCGGCGCCGCGGGGGAGGCCTTCAACGTCTCGGGGGGTGCGCCGCACGCCGTCCGCGAGGTCGTCGAGCTGCTGATCGACGTCGCGGGGGTCGCGCTGACGCCGGACTACCGCGGGACGGGCGTACCGCCGGGGGAGACCGACCGCCAGTGGGTCGACTCGACGAAGCTCCGGGAGCTCACGGGGTGGAGGCCGCGGGTCGGGCTGCGTGAGGGCCTGGAGCGGACCGTCGCCTGGCACCGCGCGCACGCCGCCGCCTTGGGGGCCTGAGTGGCCGGGCCCGCGCTGACCGTCGCGGTCGCCTCCCACGAGCGCCCGCTGCGGCTGCGCTGGCTGCTCAACGCGCTGGCGGAGCAGGACCTCGAGCGGTCGGCCTGGGAGGTCGTGGTCTGCTGCGACGACGCCGGGGGCGAGACCGCGCGGCTGCTGGCCGAGCACCCGCTCGCGCGCGAGGGGACGCTGCGCAGCCTGCGCCTGGCGCCGGGCACCGCGACCGCGGCGGCGCAGCGCAACGCGGCGTGGCGCGCCGGCCGGGCGCCCCACGTGCTCTTCACGGACGACGACTGCCGGCCGCCCGGGGACTGGCTCACCCACGCGCTCGCCGCGGTGCAGCGCCACCCGGAGGCGATCGTCCAGGGCGCCACCCGCCCGGATCCCGACGAGCTCGGCCTCCTGCGCGCGCCGGGCTGGCGCTCCATCGAGGTCGACCCGCCCGTGACCTGGGCGCAGACCTGCAACGTCCTCTACCCGCGGGCCGCGCTCGAGGCCGTCGGCGGGATGGACGAGGAGCTGCGCACGACGGAGGACACGGACCTCGCGCTGCGCGTGCGCGCCGCCGGGTGGCCCCAGGTGGGCGCGCCGGAGGTGCTCACCTACCACTGCGTCGAGGTCCCCGGCCTGGTCACGCGCGTCCGCGCCACCCAGCGCTGGCGGGACATCCCGCGGCTCGTGCGCCGCCACCCGCGAGCTGCGCCGGCACTTCCCCCTGCGCCTCTTCTGGAAGCCGCGCCACGCGCTGCTCGGCCCGGCGCTCCTCGGCCTCGCGCTCGCCGCCCGCGGCCGGCCCGCGGCGCTCCTGCTCCTGCTGCCCTGGGCCCGCGAGGCCGCGCCCTCCTACGGGCCCGGACCGCGCGGGCGGCTGCGCGCGGTCGCGGAGCTCCCCGTCGGCCGCCCTGGTCGACGTGGGGGAGGTCACGGCGCTCGCCCGCGGCTCGCTCCGCCACCGCTGCCTCGTCCTGTGAGGGTCGCGCTCCTCAGCCCCGTCTTCTGGCCCGAGGTGCGCCGGGGCACGGAGCGCGTCGCGCGCGACCTGGCCGAAGGGCTGCGGGCCGCGGGGGACCACCCGCGGATCATCACGAGCCACCCGGGCCGCGGCGGCCTCGCGGTGGAGGACGGCGTCGAGGTCCAGCGCGTGCCCCGGCCGCCGGGCGGCGCCCGGCTCGAGCGCCGCATGTACGAGCAGCACCTCACCCACGTGCCGCTGACCCGCCTCGCCCTGGGCCGCTTCGCCCCGGACCTCGCCCACGCGTTCTTCGCCCCCGACGCCCTCGCGGCGACGAGCTGGGGCCGGCGGACGGGCCGCCCCGTGGTCTACGCGTTCATGGGCGTCCCGCACCGCCAGGGGCTCGCGAACCGCCGGCTGCGCAAGGAGCTCGTGGTCCGCGCCTGCCACGAATCGGATGCGGTCGTCGCGCTCTCGGAGGAGGCCGCCGAGGCCTTCGAGCACTGGCTCGGCGTCACGGCGCGGCCCATCCCGCCGGGGGTCGACCTCGAGCGCTTCACCCCGGACCCGGCCGCCCGCGCCGCCGCGCCCACGATCCTCTGCGCGGCGGATCCCGGGGAGCCGCGCAAGCGCGTCGGGCTGCTCGCCGAGGCCGTCGCGCTCCTCCGCCCGCGCCACCCCGGCCTGCGGCTCGTGCTCGACCGCCGCGGCGGCCGCGGCCCCGCCGGCGCTCGGCGCGGCGGCGGGGGTCACGTGGCGCGACCTCGACGCCCCGGGCGCGCTCGTCGCCGCCAACCGCGAGGCCTGGGTCGCACGCGCTGCCGAGCTTCGGCGAGGCGTTCGGGCTCGTCCTGGCCGAGGCCCTGGCCTGCGGGACCACGGTGGTCGGGCCGACCCGCGCGCTGACCGACGGGGTGGGGGAGCACTGGGCCGACGGGGACGCCGCGTCGCTCGCCGCCGCGCTCGAGCGCGCGCTCGACCGGGCGCAGGACCCGGCGACCGCCGCCGCCTGCCGCGCGCGGGCCGAGCGGTTCGGCACCCGGGCGATGGTCGCGGCCCACCGCGCGCTCTACGCCGAGCTCGGGGCCTGACGCCCGCCCTTGGCATGATCCGCCCGTGCTGAAGGAGAGCGTGGCCCGCATCGAGGCGCTCGGGAGCGACGTGCGGGTCCTCGACGTCGGGGGCTGGGCGAGCCCCCTGGCGCGCGCCGACGCGGTGCTCGACCTCCTGCCCTACGAGACCCGCGGCCTCTACGGCACCCTCGGCGCGCCCGAGGACGAGCGGTTCTCCGCGGAGACCTGGGTGCAGCACGACATCTGCGCCCGGGAGCCGTTCCCCTTCCCCGACGACGCCTTCGACCTCGTGGTCTGCTCCCACACGCTCGAGGACATCCGCGATCCCGTGTGGGTCGCCTCCGAGCTCAGCCGGATCGGCCGCGCGGGCTACGTCGAGGTGCCCGTCGCGGCTCGAGGAGCAGTCATGGGGCGTCAACGGCGCCTGGGTCGGCTGGAGCCACCACCACTGGCTCATCGACGTGGACGAGGCCGCGGCGCGCATGGAGTTCGCCTTCAAGCTCCACGCGCTGAACATGCCCGCGCCGAACCCCTGGACGTTCTCCCCGGCCTTCCACGCGGGGCTGACCCCCGCCGAGCGGGTCTCGACCCTGTGGTGGGAGGGCGCCTTCACGGCCGAGGAGCGCATCTTCCCCGACCTCGAGGCGCAGCTCGCCTGGCTCGGCACGCCCATCGCCGAGCACGGCCACCGGGACCCCGGGCCGGCACCCCAGGGGCTGCGGGCGCGCCTCGGCCGCCGCGCCGGCCGGGCATGATGGTCCTCCGCACCCCGAAGGACGAAGGACCCCCGATGCCGACGACCTCGCCGCCTCCCGACCTCGCCGCCCGCGCCGCCGACCTCAACTGGTACCACACGCTCGAGCTCGCCCCCGGGGTCGTCACCCGCGGCCACTTCGACACCCGGCCGCTCGTCGCGCACGCGCCCCTGCCGGCCGACCTGCGGGGCAAGCGCTGCCTCGACGTCGGGACCTGGGACGGCTTCTGGGCCTTCGAGATGGAGCGCCGGGGCGCGGCGTCGGTCACCGCCATCGACATCGACGACCCGCACGAGTGGGACTGGCCGCCCAACACGGAGTTCGACGCGGCCGGCGAGGCCCGTGTGGCGTTCATGGGCTCCTTCAAGTCGCAGGCCGCCGCGTTCGGCCTGGCCAAGGAGGCGCTCGGCTCGTCCGTGGAGCGCGTGCCGTGCTCCGTCTACGACCTCGACCCCGAGGTCCACGGGACGTTCGACGTCGTCTTCCTCGGCGCCCTGCTGCTCCACCTCCGCGACCCCGTCCGCGCGCTGGCCGCGATCCGGCGGGTCTGCGGGGGCGAGCTCGTCGTCGTGGAGTCCGTCGAGCTCTTCTCCTCCATCCTGCGCCCCCGCACGCCGACCGCCCGCCTCGAGGGCCTCGACGAGCCCTGGTGGTGGCAGCCCAACGCCGCGGGCCTCTTCCGCATGGTGGCCAGCGCGGGCTACCACCTCGAGGAGACGAGCGGGCTCTTCTTCCTGCCGCTCGGGGAGGGCCACCCGCTCCCGCCCCTGCGCTCCCAGTGGCGCGCGCTGCGCACCGCGGGCGGGCGCGAGCGCTTCGTCACGCGCTTCAAGGGCATCCCGCACGTCGCGGTCCGCGCGCGCCCGCTCGGCTGACGCACCGGCGGTAGCATCCGGGCCATGTCCGGGCATTCCAAGTGGGCGTCGATCAAGCACAAGAAGGCGATCACCGACTCGCGGCGCGGGGCGATGTTCACGAAGCTCTCGCGGCACATCACGGTCGCCGCGAAGGCCGGCGGCGGGAACATCGTCGGCAACCCGGCGCTCGAGCTCGCGGTGCAGAAGGCGAAGGACGCCTCCATGCCCAAGGACAACATCCAGCGGGCGATCGACAAGGGCACGGGAGCCGGCGCGAACGAGGCCGACTTCCAGGAGGTCATGTACGAGGGCTACGGCCCGGGCGGCGTGGCGCTCCTCATCGAGGGCCTGACGGACAACCGCAACCGCACGGGCGCGGAGGTCCGCGCGGCCCTCACGAAGGCCGGCGGCGCCCTGGGTGAGCCGGGCTCCGTGGCCTACCTCTTCGACAAGACCGGGGTCATCGTCGTCGACGCGGAGCGCTACTCCGAGGACGACCTGCTCGTCGCCATCGAGGCCGGGGCGGAGGACATCGAGGTCGAGGAGGGCTCCCTCGAGGTCATCACCGCGCCCACGGACCTCCAGGCGGTCCGCAAGGCGCTCGAGGAGGCGGGCATCGAGCTCGGGTCCGCCGAGCTCGTGTGGCGCCCGAAGACCCGGGTCGAGCTCGACGAGGAGGGGCTGCGCAAGCTCATGCGCCTCATCGACACGCTCGAGGAGAGCGACGACGTCGGCGACGTGCACGCGAACTTCGACGCGCCCGCCGACGTGATGGACCGCGTCGCCACGGGCTAGCGCCATGCGCCGGCTCCTGCCGGCGGTCCTCCGCGAGGAGCCGCAGTTCCGCCTGCTGTTCAGCGGCCAGGCGCTCTCCATGCTCGGCGACCGGATCACGTTCGTCGCGCTGCCCTTCGCGGTGCTGTCCATCGGTGGCGGCGCCGGGGAGGTCGGCCTCGTCATCGGCGCCACGACGATCCCCTTCGCGGTCTTCGCGCTGCTCGGTGGCGTGTGGGCCGACCGGCTTCCCCGCCACCGGGTCATGCTCGCCTCGGACGCCGTGCGCTGCCTCTCGCAGGGCGCTCGCGGCGGTCCTCCTGCTGAGCGGGGCGGCGGAGGTCTGGCACCTCGCGGCGCTCGGCATCGTGTTCGGGACGGCCGACGCGTTCTTCCTCCCGGCGCTCACGGGGCTCATGCCCGCGCTCGTCGCCCCCGGACCGCCTGCAGGAGGCCAACGCGATGCGCGCGCTCGTCCTCTCCTTCGGGATGGTGAGCGGCCCGGCGGTCGCGGGGGTCCTGGTCGCGACGCTCGGCCCGGGCGGGGCGATCGCGATCGACGCGGCGACCTTCGCGGCCAGCGCCGTCGCGCTCTCCCGCCTGCGGCCCGAGGTGGTCGAGCGGGCCGCGGCGGCGGCGCCGGCGTTCCTCGACGAGCTCCGGGAGGGCTTCGCCGAGATCCGGCAGCGGGCGTGGGTCCGCGGCTTCCTCGTCGTCCTCTTCGTCTACTCCGTGGTCGTCCTGCCCTCGATCTTCGTCCTCGGGCCCGTGCTGGCCGAGGAGGAGCTCGGCGGGGTCGGGGCCTGGGCCGTCATCACCGCGGCCTTCGGGATCGGCTCCATCGCGGGGGACCTGCTCATCCTGCGCTGCAAGCCCGCCCGGCCGCTGCTCTGGTCCGCGCTGGGGTTCACCGTGGCCTCGAGCCAGGCGCTCATCATCGGCTCGGGGCTGCCCGTCGGCGCGATCGCCGGGCTCGAGGCGCTGACGGGCGTCGCGGTCTCCGCGGGCTTCGGCCTCTGGGAGACGACCCTGCAGGAGCAGATCCCGGAGCACGCGATCTCCCGCGTCTCCTCCGTCGACCACCTCGTCTCCATCGGCCTCATGCCCATCGGCCTGACCCTCGCGGGGCCGGTCGCCGAGGTGATCGGTCTCCACGAGACGCTCCTGCTCGAGACGGCCATCGGGCTGCCCGTGGCGGCCTGCCTGCTCCTCGTGCCCGGGGTGCGGACGATCCGCCGCGGCCGGGTCGGTGCCCGCGGCCGCCGACCCGGCGCCCGTCTAGCCCTGCGGGGGCCGGACGCGGTGGAGCTTCACGGGGGCGTGGACGCCCTTGAGCTTGCGCTCGCCGACGAAGGACCAGTCGAAGCCGCCGGCGTCCCCGAGCGCCTTGCGGGTCGCGTGGTCGGCCACGACGGAGCCCGCGCGGGCGACCCCCGTGATCCGGCTCGCGAGGTTCACGGGCCGCCCGAACCAGTCGCCCGCCCGGGCGACCGCGGGCCCCGTGGCGACGCCGACCCGCAGCTGCGGGAAGTCCTCGCCCTCCGCCTCCGCGGCGGCCAGGAGCGCGTGGGAGGCCGTGACGATGGCCGCGGGGTCCGGCGAGACGAGCAGCACGGCGTCCCCGATGCTCTTGACGAAGCGCACGGGCGCCTCGACGACCTGGGAGGCGAGCTTCCCGAGCCGCTCCGCGACCCGCTCGAGCTCGTCGGGCGGGAGCTCCTCGCCCAGGCGGGTGAAGCCGACGAGGTCCGCGAAGGCCACGGCGACCTCCCGCGCGCCGGGCAGCGCGCCCGCCTCGCGCTCGTCCGCGGTGACGACCTCCTCGCGCACGGCGTGGTTCAGGTGGATGCGGAGCATCTGCTCCACGAGCGGGCCCGCCAGGGGGATGAGGCCGTGGGCCACCGCCGGCGTAGGCCTGCGCGAGCTGCGTCTCCGAGACCCCCGGGGCGATCGCCATCTCCATGACGGTCTGTCGCATGAGCTCCGCGGTCTGCGCGAGCCCGCGGCTGAGCACCCGGGTCGTGTTCACGAGCTGGTCCGGGCCGAGCCCCGCGTCCATGAAGCGCTTCGTGGTCCGCGCGACCTCCAGGTCCATCTCGCCGTAGTGGATCGCGTCCTGGTCGACGGGCTGGGGGAGGCCGCTGGCCCGGCCGAGCGCGAGCCAGAGGTCCAGGGGCAGGCCCGACTCCTCGACGACCTCGCGGGCGGAGTACTGCTCGCCCGTGCCCAGCGCCCGGCTGGCGGCCAGGAGCACCACCGTCCCGTTCTCCGTCGCACGGCGCAGCTCGTCCTCGCCGATGCCCTGCTCCGCCCGCAGCCAGGCCAGGAGCTCCGCGCGCTCCTCACGGGCGCGGCCCGCGAGGCCGTCGAGCAGGTCGGGTGCTGGCTCGTCCGGCATCGGGCCGGAGCGTAGTCGGCCCGGCGGCGCGGTCCCGGCGCCACCGCGCGGCCGCCACGCCGGGAAGGCATCCGACCCGGAGCGCAGAATGGAGCCCGTGGTGATCGTCCTCGGCATCGACCCCGGCCTGGCCAACACGGGCTACGGCGTCGTCCAGCGGCGCTCGGGCCGGCTCGTCGCGCTCGACGGGGGCTGCATCACGACCCGCTCCGGGACGAGCCCGGAGCGGCGCCTCTCGGCCATCCACGGGGCGATCGCGGACCTCATCCTGCGCCACGAGCCCGACGCCGTCGCGCTCGAGGCCCTCTACTTCGGCCAGAACGTCCAGTCCGCGCTCGCGGTCGGCCAGGCCCGCGGGGTGGTCCTGCTCGCGGCGGGCCAGCGGGGGCTCGGCTGCCACGACTACACCCCGCAGCAGGTCAAGGGCGCGGTCTGCGGCTCGGGCCGGGCGGACAAGGGCCAGGTCCAGCGCATGGTCCAGAGCCTCCTCGGGCTCACGGAGCTCCCGCGGCCCGACCACGCCGCGGACGCCCTCGCCGTCGCGATCTGCCACGCGAACCACGCGCCCCTGGCGGGGGCGAAGGTGCGCGCCTCGCGCGGGACCGCCCTGGCCGGCCGGGTGGGCGCGCGGTGATCGCGCTCGTCGCGGGCGAGGTCGCCGTCCGGCGGCCGGACCACGTCGTCGTCGAGACCGCGTCCGGGGTGGGCTACCGCCTGAACGTCTCGGCCGAGACCCTCCGCCACGTCCCCGCGGCCGGGGAGCCCGTCTCCCTCCACGCGCACCTCGTCGTGCGCGAGGACGCGCTGACGCTCTACGGCTTCGCCACGGAAGAGGAGCGCGACCTCTTCCTCCTGCTGCTCGGGGTGCAGTCCGTGGGGCCGAAGGTCGCGCAGGCCATCCTCAGCGGGGGGCCGCCGCGGGAGCTCGTCAGCGCCCTGGCCGCGGGGGACGCGAAGCGCTTCCAGGCCGCGCCCGGGGTGGGCAAGCGGACCGCGGAGCGCATCATCGTCGAGCTCCGGGACAAGGTCGGCGCGCCCTCCGCGGCCCCCGCCGACGGGAGCGACCCGCTCCGGGCGGACGACCCGCGCTCCCTGGCCCGTGAGGGGCTCGAGGAGCTGGGCTACCAGCCCGCGGAGGTCGAGGAGCTCCTGCGGGGCGCCACGGGCGACACCCCCGAGGCGCTCATCGCGGCCGCCCTGAAGGCCTCGCGCCGGTGATCCGCACCCCCGACCCGGACGGCGATGAGCGCATCCAGACCCCGTCGGCCACCGTGGAGGACGAGGCGGCCGAGGTGACCCTCCGCCCGCGGACCCTCGGCGAGTTCGTGGGCCAGGACGTCGTCGTGGACCAGCTCCAGGTCTCCCTCGAGGCCGCCGCCGCGCGCGGGGAGGCCCTCGACCACGTCCTGCTCGCGGGCCCACCCGGCCTGGGCAAGACGTCCTTGGCGCAGATCCTCGCGGGGGAGCTCGGCGTGCCCTTCGTGCAGACCGCCGCGCCGGCCCTGGAGCGCAAGGGCGACGTCGCCGCGTTCCTCACCGCGCTCGAGCCGCGCTCCATCTTCTTCGTGGACGAGATCCACCGGCTCTCCCGGGCGCTGGAGGAGACGTTCTACCCCGCGATGGAGGACCGCCAGCTGCCCATCACGGTCGGGGTCGGCGCCGGGGCGCGCGTCATGACCCTCGACCTCCCGCCCTTCACGCTCGTCGGCGCGACGACGCGCGCGGGCCGGCTGACGACGCCGTTGCGCGACCGCTTCGGCATCCAGCACCGCCTGGAGCCCTACGGCCCGCGGGACCTCGCGACGATCGTGCGCCGCAGCGCCACGATCCTCGGGGTGGAGCTCGCCGGCGCGGGCGCGGAGGCGATCGCCGCGCGCTCCCGCGGGACGCCGCGCGTCGCCAACCGCCTGCTCAAGCGCGTCCGGGACTACGCCGAGGTCCGGGCGGGCGGGGTCGTCACGGAGGCCGTGGCCGGGGAGGCGCTCGACCTGCTCCAAGTCGACCACCTGGGCCTTGATCGCCTGGACCGCGAGATCCTCTCCGCCGTCTGCGAGAAGTTCGGCGGCGGCCCCGTCGGGCTGAGCACCCTCGCGGTGACGGTGGGGGAGGAGACGGACACGCTCGAGGACGTCTACGAGCCCTACCTCCTGGTCTGCGGGCTGCTCAAGCGGACCCCGCGCGGCCGGGTCGCCACCCCGCGCGCCTGGGCGCACCTCGGGCTCGAGCCACCGCGGGATCCCGCGCTCTTCTGACGTGCGGGCGGGTCTGCGGTGCTCGTCCTCTACCCTGTCCGAGCCCGATGGCCCATCTCTTCATCTGCCCCAACTGCGGCAACCGCACGACCCAGCTCGAGCGCAACGCCGGCTTCCGCACCACCCCGAAGGGGTGCCAGAAGTGCGGCTTCGGCTTCCTGTTCGAGCTGCTGGACGACTACTACCCGGCGCCCAACGCCGCGTTCTTCGCGTGCGACAAGCAGGGGAAGGTCATCGCCTGCGGCCGCGGCTCCTTCGAGCTGACCGGGCTCGACGACCAGCGGGTCATCGGCCGCGCGGCCAGCGAGGTGCTCGGCCTGCGGTTCGCCGAGGAGCCCGACCCGGTCTCCACCGCCCTGGAGTGGGGCGTCCGCCAGCTCGGCAAGGACGTCCAGGTCAACGCGGAGGGCGACCTGCCCGCGAAGGCCAAAGCCGATCTCTTCCCGGCCTACGACGACGACGGCGGCCTGCTGATCGTCCTCACGCCGGCCTCCTGAGGACCCCATGACCGATCGCCGTCGCAATGTCCTGATCCTCGTCCTCGTCGGCGCGCTCCTGGCCGCCGCCGCGGTCGTGCTCGCCACGAAGCCCACCCGGCTCGGGCTCGACCTGAAGGGCGGCGTCGAGCTCGTCTACCAGGCCAAGCCGACGAACCAGACGCAGGTCACGGGCGACTCCATCACCCGTGCCATCGACATCATGCGCCAGCGCGTCGATGCCCTCGGCGTCGCCGAGCCCGAGATCCAGCAGTCGGGCAAGGACCAGATCGTCGTCTCCCTCCCGAACGTCACGAACGCCGAGGAGGCCGCCCGCGTCGTCGGGACGACCGCCACGCTGCAGTTCTACGACTGGGAGAAGAACGTCCTCGCCAAGGACTGCAAGCCCGCGCCGACGGACTTCTCCGTCACGGGCGGTCCGAGCGCAGGGCGCCAGGGCGGCCTGAAGAAGTACGACGCGCTCGCCCGCGCACGCCGCTGCCCGGGCACGGACGCGGCGAACGTCTCCTCCGGGGACAAGTACTTCCTGGTCGACGACGCGAAGCGCGCCGTCATCGCCGGTCCGCAGGAGGCCGCGAGCCCCGAGGAGGCCGAGAAGCTCCTGCGCGAGTCGGAGTCCGCGAAGGACGCGCCGGCCAAGGCCCGCGTCATCAAGGTCGCCAAGGGCGTGACGATCGTCCAGGCCGAGAACATCAACCCGAACGCCGAGACCAACACGGTCGACTCCTGGTACGTCCTGCGCGACGACGTCGCGCTGACGGGCACGGACATCAAGAACCCGGAGCAGAACTTCGACAACTCCCCGGGCGGCAGCGGCGGCCCGAACGTCACCTTCGAGTTCACCGACCGGGGTGCGGACAAGTGGCAGAAGACGACGCGCGAGATCGCCCAGCGCGGCCAGTCCTTCGTCGTCACCGCGGACGGCCAGGCCGTCTCGGACCCCCAGACGCGCAACCAGCACTTCGCGATCGTCCTCGACGACCAGCTCGTCTCGGTCCCCTACATCGACTTCAGCCGCAACCCGGACGGCATCGACGGCGGGGCGGGCTCGGAGATCTCGGGCGGCTTCACGACGAAGTCGGCCCAGGCGCTGGCCAACCAGCTCAAGTACGGCGCGCTGCCCCTGAAGCTCGAGGGGATCTCGCAGTCGCAGGTCTCCGCGACGCTCGGCCAGGAGGCGCTGGACCAGGGCCTGCTCGCGGCCGGGGTCGGCTTCGTCATCGTCGCCCTCTTCCTCCTCGTCTTCTACCGGGTCCTCGGGGTCCTGGCCGTCGGCGCCCTCGTGATCTACGGCGTGTACCTCTTCGCCCTGATCAAGCTCATCCCGGTCACGCTCACGCTGCCCGGCCTCGCCGGCCTCGTGCTGACGATCGGCGTCTGCGCGGACGCGAACATCGTCATCTTCGAACGGGTGAAGGAGGAGGTCACCGCGGGGCGGTCCATCGCCTCCGCGATCGGGCTGGGCTACCGCAAGGGGCTCTCGACGATCATCGACGCGAACGTCGTCACGCTGCTGACGGCCTTCATCCTCTTCATCCTCTCCACGGCCGGGGTCCGCGGGTTCGCGCTCACCCTCGGCCTGGGCGTCATCGTCACGCTCTTCTCCGCGGTCCTGGCGACCCAGGCGCTGCTCGGCGTCACGGGGGCCAACGCGCTGAAGAACCCGAGCCTGGTCGGAGCCCGCACCCACGGCAAGAAGCGCCGCTTCGACTTCAACGGCGCGACGAAGGCGATGTTCACGCTCTCGGGGATCATCCTCCTCGCGGGCGCGCTCGCCATCTCCACGAAGGGCATCACCTTCGGCATCGACTTCGAGTCGGGGACGCGGATCCAGGCGGCGTTCTCCCAGCCCGTGTCCGAGGACCAGGTGCGCGACGTCCTCGCCCAGCAGGGGGCGGAGAGCGCGGACGTCCAGCGCGTCACGGGCTCCGAGCTCGGCAAGAACGTCGTGCAGATCTCCACGGGGCAGCTCACCCCGCCCGACCTCGACAAGGTCCGGGGTGCGCTGCAGGCGAAGTTCGGGGACTTCGTGGGGCAACCCCAGGTGCAGTCCGTCGGCCCGACGTTCGGGCAGTCCGTGGCCCGCAGCGCGGCGATCGCGGTGGTGGTCTCCCTCCTGCTGATCGCGGTCTACATCGCCCTGCGGTTCGAGTGGAAGTACGCCGTCACCACGGCGATCTCCCTCATGCACGACCTCATGATCGTCGCGGGGCTCTACGCCTTCACCGGCCGGGAGGTGACGAGTGCCACGGTCGCGGCACTGCTGACCGTCCTGGGCTTCTCGCTCTACGACACGGTGATCGTCAACGACCGCTTGCGGGAGAACATGCCACGCATGCCGCGGGCCACCTTCGGCCAGATCTCCAACCGGTCGATGAACGAGGTCTTCGTCCGCTCGATCTCGACGGTGACCTGTGCGTCGCTGCCGATCATCGCGCTGTACTTCTTCGGCGGCGAGACGCTGCAGGACTTCGCCTTCGCGCTGCTGGTCGGCACGGTCTCGGGCGCCTACTCGTCCATCTTCATCTCCTCGCCGGTCCTGACGCAGTGGAAGGAGCGCGAGCCCGTGTTCCGCCGCCGTCATGACGCCATCGCCCTGGCCAACGGGGGCATGGTCCCGCCCTTCGCCGACGGGCAGGCCGATGTGAACGTCGAGCGGCGCACCGCGCCGCGGACGCGCTTGACGGCCCCGGAGACCCCGGATCGCGCGGTGCCGAAGTCCGAGTTCGACCAGATGGTCCGCGAGCTGCACGCGGACGCGCCGGCCACCCAGGTCGTGGAGCGGCCCGAGCCCGCGCCGGCCCGCGGCGCCCGCCGCGTGCCCACGGCGCCCGCGGCCACCCCCGACACCCCACCCGTCCGCGACACCGCGGCCGACGCCCTCCCGGAGGACACCGTCTTGAAGGACACGCGCCCCAAGCGCCCCAAGACCAAGAAGCACGGGAGGCCGCGCTGATGGCCCCGCTCGTGTGGGTGATGGTCGGCCTGGCCATCTGGCACTTCACGGTCTACCTCCCGGACCACTTCTGGGGCGGGATCGCCGGCGCCTTCGTCGGCGCGATCGTCGGGGCCGTCCTCGGCGGGCTCATCGTCAGCGGCTTCACGATCCCGAGCCGCGACGACGTGGACCTCGTGACGTTCTTCGAGGGCGTGCCGGGCACCGTCGTCGGCATGGCCGTCGTGTGGTTCGAGGGCCGTCGCCGCGAGAAGCTCGACCCCACCGCGGGCAGCGCCCCCGCGCGCAGCACCGCTCCGTCGGCCTGAGCGCAGGCGGCACGCTGAGATCCGGATCGGCCCCACCCCGTGCGGCCCATCCGGATCTCACCGCCGCGCGGCGGCGCTTCCGCGCTCGGAGCGGGGTCGCGGGGGGTTCCCGTCCGGTCCGGCGCGTACAACTAGCTCGTGGCCTCCCGGCTCCGCCTCGATCCCTGCCCGCACGCCGACGTCCTCGCCCTGCAGGAGGCCCTGGGCTGCTCCGGCCCGCTCGCGCAGGTGCTCGTGCGCCGCGGGCTCGCCGAGCCGGACGCCGCACGGGCATGGCTGGCGGCGGCCGACGACCACGACCCGGCGCTGTTCGCGGGGATGGACGAGGCGGTCGCGCTCGTGCTGCGGCACGTGGAGGCGGGGAGCCGCATCACCGTCCACGGGGACTACGACGTCGACGGGGTCTGCTCCACGACGATCCTGCTCGACGTCCTGGAGCTCCTGGGGGCCGACGCGGACTGGTTCCTGCCGTCGCGCACGGAGGACGGCTACGGGCTGGGCGCCGCGACCGTCGCGCGCCTCGCGGCCCGCGGGACGAAGCTGCTCATCACGGTGGACTGCGCGATCACCGCCGTCGACGAGGTCGCCGCGGCGCGGGCCGCGGGCCTCGACGTGCTGGTCACGGACCACCACGCGCCCCGCGCGGACGGCGCCCTGCCCGACTGCGCCATCGTCCACCCGGCCGTCTGCGGCTACCCCGTGGCCGAGCTCTGCGCCGCCGGGGTCGCGCACAAGCTCGCCCGGGCGCTCCTCGCCGGTGCCGGCCGCGACCCGGCGCTCGCGGACGAGGACCTCGACCTCGTGGCGCTGGCCACGGTGGCCGACTGCGTCCCCCTCGTCGGGGAGAACCGCCGCCTCGTGCGCGCGGGCCTGCGCGGGATCGCGGCGACGCGGAAGCCCGGGCTCCGCGCGCTGCTGCGCGTCTCCCGGGTGGACCCCTCCGCCGTCGACGCCTCGAGCATCGGCTTCCGCCTCGCGCCGCGCATCAACGCCGCGGGCCGCATGCAGCGCGCGGACGCGGGCGTGGAGCTCCTGCGCACCCGCGACGAGGCCCGGGCGGAGCAGATCGCGGAGGAGCTCGACCGCCTCAACGGCGACCGGCGCCACACGGAGCAGCGGATCCTCTTCGAGGCCGAGAAGCAGGTGGCCGAGGCGGACGCGGCCCGCGAGGCCGAGGGGCTCGGGCCCTCGCCGGCCTACGTCCTGGCCGGCGACGGCTGGCACCCGGGGGTCATCGGGATCGTCGCCTCCCGCATCGCCGACCGCCACCACCGGCCCGTGGTCGTCCTCGCGTTCGGCGAGGGTGCCGACACCGGCACGGGGTCCGGGCGCTCCATCCCGGCGTTCGACCTCCTGGGCGGCCTGAACGCGTGCGCCGCGCACCTCGAGCGCCACGGCGGGCACCGCGCCGCCGCGGGCTGCACGATCGCCCGGGCGGAGGTCGCCGCGTTCCGCGCCGCCTTCTGCGCCCACGCGGAGGCCGTCCTGGCCCCGGAGGACCTCGTCCGGGCCGAGCGCGCCGACGCCGTCGTGAGCGGGGACGAGCTCGGGCTGGACCTGGCGGAGGAGCTCGAGCAGCTCGCCCCGTTCGGCATGGGCAACCCCGAGCCCCGGCTGCTCGTCCCGGCCGCGAAGCTCGTCGACCCGCGGCCCATGGGCGGTGAGGGCCGGCACCTGCGCTTCGTCGTGCTCGCCGGGGGGCGCCGGGCCGAGCGCGGTCGCGTTCCAGACCACGACGCTGCCCGATGGCGCCGAGGCGGGCGTCGACGCGCTCTTCAAGCTCGAGCGCAACGAGTGGAACGGCGTCGTGGAGCCCCGGCTGGTCCTGCGCCAGGCGCTCGCCTGCGCGCCCGGGCCGATCACGCTCGTCGGCGAGCCCGAGGACTGGGCCGACGCGGTCCGCGCGGAGCTCGACGCACCGCTGCGGCCGTTCACGACGCTCGCGGCCCCGCTCCCCGGCCGCCGGACGGTCTGCAATCGCGAGGGCGCCGGCATCGCGGGCGTGCTCACGGCGCTCGTCGCCTCGGGCGAGCCCGTGCTGGTGGTCTGCGCCGATGCCCGGCGCCGGCGCGCGAACCTCGCGGGGCTCCTCGGCGGCTTCGCGCTCTGCTCCTGGACCGCCCTCGAGCGCGACCCGCAGGTCCTGGCGCGACGCACCACCACGTCGTCGTCCTCGACCCGGCGCCGCACCCGGCGCTGGGAACGATCGTCCACGCGGGCCGCCCCGAGCAGCTGACCCACCTGTGCCCAGGACCGCCTGAGCTAGGCTTTGCCCAGCATGTGCACCACGAGCAGCATGCGCTGCGCGACCACACCTCCGCCGCCTACCGCCTCCTGCGCGGGGCGCCCGGGGACGTGGCCGGTGCCCTGCCCCGCTCACCCGTCGCCGCCGCGCGGGTCCTCCGGGTCCTCCGCGAGCTCGGCCTCGTCGAGCTCGAGCCCGCCACGCTGCGCGTCACGGTGCCGCCCTTCGCGGGCCGCACGGACCTCGAGCGCTCCCCGACGTTCGCCGCGTGCGCCAAGCGCCTGGCGGAGGGGGAGCCGTGGCTGAGGCCCGGGTACCAGCAGGTGGCGTGACCGCCCCGGCGAAGATCCAGCTCGACCCGCGCGAGCGAGCGCTGCTCGCCGACCTCTTCGCCATCGTCGAGGAGCACGCCCACGACGCCGCGGTCGAGGTCGACCGCGACCGGGTCGAGGCGGCGTTCGTCTTCGCCTGCGAGCACCACGCCGACCAGCGGCGCAAGAGCGGCGAGGAGTTCATCGTGCACCCCGTCGGGGTCGCGAAGATCTGCGCGGGCATGCGCCTCGACACCGAGACGCTCGTCGCCGCGCTGCTGCACGACACCGTCGAGGACACCTCGGCCTCCCTCGAGGAGGTGACGGAGAAGTTCGGCGACGAGGTCGCGCTGCTCGTCGACGGCGTCACGAAGCTCACGGGCATCACGTTCCAGTCGCGCGACGAGGCGCAGGCCGAGAACTACCGCAAGATGATGGTCGCGATGGCGACGGACATCCGCGTCATCCTCATCAAGCTCGCCGACCGCCTGCACAACATGCGGACGATCGGCGCCATGCCGAAGCAGAAGCAGATCGACAAGGCGAAGGAGACCTTGGAGATCTACGCGCCCATCGCGCACCGGCTCGGCATCCACGCCATCAAGTGGGAGCTCGAGGACCTCGCGTTCGCGGCGCTGCACCCGCGCAAGTACCAGGAGATCAAGGGCCTGGTCAACCAGCAGCGCGAGGAGCGCGAGGACTACGTGCGCGCGGCGGGCGAGGGCCTGGCCGCCGACCTCGAGGCGCTCGGCATCAAGGCGGAGATCTCCGGGCGGGCGAAGCACTTCTACTCCATCTACTCGAAGATGACCAAGAAGGGCCGCGAGTTCAACGAGATCTACGACCTCACGGCCATGCGGGTCATCGTCGACTCCGTGAAGGACTGCTACGGCGCCGTCGGGGTGATCCACTCCCTGTGGAAGCCGCTGCCGGGGAGGTTCAAGGACCTCATCGCGATGCCGAAGTTCAACATGTACCAGTCGCTGCACACGACGGTGATCGGGCCCGAGGGCCTGCCGCTCGAGATCCAGATCCGCACGCGCGAGATGCACGACATGGCCGAGTTCGGCGTGGCCGCGCACTGGATCTACAAGGTCGACCCGGCGGCCGACGGCGGCTCGCAGAAGCCGCTCGCCGACGGCGAGGCGAAGCTCAAGTGGCTGCGCTCCATGCTCGACTGGCAGAAGGAGCTCCAGGACCCGCAGGAGTTCATGGAGAACCTGAAGGTCGACCTCTTCGACGAGGAGGTCTTCGTCTTCACGCCGAAGGGCGAGGTCAAGTCGCTGCAGTCCGGCGCCACGCCGCTGGACTTCGCCTACGAGGTCCACACGGAGATCGGCCACCGCTGCGTCGGCGCGCGGGTCAACGGCAAGATCGTCCCGCTGCACTACGAGCTGCGCTCGGGCGACATCGTCGAGATCCTCACGGCCAACCGGGAGCGCGGTCCGTCGCGCGACTGGATCGCGATGGTCCGCACGACCCGCGCGAAGAACAAGATCCGCGCCTGGTTCAAGGCCGAGTCGCGCGACGACACGGAGCACACGGGCCGCGCGCTGCTGCAGGAGCACCTGAACAAGAGCGGCCTGCCGGCCCAGAAGATCTCGGGCTCGCCGCTCCTGGCCGACGTCATCCGCGAGATGGGCTTCCGCAAGGCGGAGGACTTCTACATCGCCCTGGGCGGCGCGAAGGTCTCCCCGAAGGTCGTCGTCAACAAGGTCCTGCACCGCCTGAAGCAGGGCGAGGCGGCCGAGGCGGAGCAGAACACCGTCGAGTCGCTCATCACGACGCGCCGCCAGCGCCGCGCGCCGACGGGGACGAGCAAGAGCTACGGCGTCTCCGTCGACGGCGTCGACGAGGTGCTGCTGCGGATGGCGAAGTGCTGCCGTCCCGTCCCCGGTGACCCCATCGTGGGCTACGTCTCCCTCGGCCGCGGCATCACGATCCACCGCGACGACTGCCCGAACGCCGCCGCGCTGCGCAAGGACCCGGAGCGCTTCGTGCGCGTGCACTGGGAGGGCGAGCACGAGACCTCGTTCAAGGTCGAGCTCCAGATCGACGCCTACGACCGCACCCGCCTGCTCGAGGAGCTCTCGCGGACCTTCGCCGAGGCGGGCATCAACATCGTCGAGGCCCGCTGCATCGTCACGAGCCCCATGGTCAAGAACACGTTCGTCGTCGAGGTGGGGGACACGCGCGTGCTCAAGACGACGGTCAACCGCCTGCGGTCGATCGAGGGCGTCTTCGACGCCTACCGCGTCACCCCCGGCGTGGGCTGAGGGCCCGTGCGCAAGCTCCTCCTCGTGGCGCTCTGCGCCACGGCCCTCCCGGCGGTCCCCGCGCAGGCGCGCCCGGCGCCGAGCCGCGCGGCGCTGCTGACGCCCACCGCGGCCGCCGGCCTCGCCGAGGGGGGCCTCCGGGTGCGCGTGACGACGTCGCGGAGCCTGCGGACCCGGGTCGCGATCCGTGTCGGGCGCACCTGGGTGGTCCGGGGCCGAGTCCTCCGCCTGGTCCCCGGCCGCGCGCAGGCCCTCGAGCTCCCGCTCACCTCCCGCGGGCGACGGGCGCTCGGGACCTGCGGGCCGCGGGAGGTCGTCGTGGAGCTCGGGAGGGGTCGCGGGCGCCGGGTGGTCGCCCGCCGCGTGCTCGCCCCGGCCCGCTCCTGCGCCCCGCCGAGCGACGTGCTGCCCGACGGTCGCCGCCGGGTGCTCTTCTCGACCGACTTCACCCCGGGCCTGGTCGGGCCGCTGCCCGCCTCGCCGTACCCGAGCGACGTCGACGACGGCATCGCCGTCGCCCTGGCGCTCAACGCGAAGGCGCTCCGGGTCGACGGCCTGGCCATCCAGTTCGGCAACAACGAGGCCGAGCCCAGCACCCGGGTCGCCCGCGAGATGGTCCACGACGTCATGGGCCGACGGGAGATCCCGATCGCCCAGGGCGCGTCGAGCAAGCTCCCGCCGGCACCGCAGGCAGGGACGCCGGACCCCTGCCGGAACGCCGGGGTCGAGCTGCTGGCCCGCGAGCTGCGGGAGGGGCCCGCGACGGTCATCGCCTCCGGGCCGCTCACCGACCTGGCCTGCCTGGCGCGCACGGACCCCGTGGCGGCCGGCAACGTCGTGGAGGTCCTCGCCCAGGTCGGCGCGCGCCCCGGCGAGCCCTACGACCTCAACGGCCGCCCCGCGCTGTTCTCCCTGAACGTGGGCGCCGATCCCGAGGCGGTCCGCACGGTGCTCTCCAGCCCCGCCCTGGCCGGCGCGACGTTCACGGCGTCGCCCTACCACCACGCGGGCGGGTACCTGCTCGACAGCGCCCGGGTCGACCGCCTCGGTGGCAGCTCGCCCGAGGGCGTCTGGCTGCGGGACAAGGCGCGGGCGTTCCGGGCGTTCTGGACCGCGGCGTTCGGCGACCTCGGCCTGCGGCCCTGGGACCAGTCCCTGGTCTACGCGCTCATGGCGCCCGAGGAGGTGCGCCGGGTCGACGTGGGCTGGCGCCTGGTGGACTGCAGCGACCCGACCGGGCGCAACGCGGGGGCGGCGTGCGCGGGGCACGGGCCGACGCAGTTCGTCACCCGTGACGGGGAGGGGCAGCAGCTCTGGCTCGGCCCGGGCCCGGGACAGGCCGCGCGGCCACGCCTCCAGGTCCTCGACGGCTACGCGGCGCCGGGCGGCCCGGCCCGCTTCCTGGACACGGTCACCGCCCTGCGGGGTTGAGCGGTCAGCTGACGACGGTCAGCATGCCGGGGACCACGGAGAAGCGCGCCTCCTCGACGTCGCCGATCCAGTCCCCGTCGACCTGCAGGGGGATGCGGCCGCCGTCGGCCGCGCGGGCCACGACCTCCGACACGTCGTGGAAGCCGCGGGCGGCCTTCGCGCCCGTGACCTCGCGCTCGGGGGAGAAGACCCGCCAGGCGATCGAGGGCATGTCCGTCAGCCGCGCGCGCTCGAGCATCGCGCCCGCCAGGAAGCCCGAGTCCAGGCGGCTGTGCTCGGCGACGTGGATGGGCGTGGAGCGGAAGTACGTGTAGGGGTCGCCGTTCTGGACGAAGACGCTGACGCCGCCGGCCAGGTGGCGGCCGTCGACCTCCACCTCGAGGCGCGGCGGGTTGACGACGTAGCGGCGGGTGAACGTCGAGACCGCACAGGCCGTGAAGTAGTTCGCGCCCCACCGGGCCTTGCGCTTCGGGTGCGCATCGACGCGCTCGACCACCGCGGCGTCGAGGCCCATGCCGGCCGAGAACGTGAACCAGCGGCCGTTGACCCGGGCGAGGTCGACCTGCCGGGGCTGGAAGTCGTCGGCCATGCGCAGGAGGTGCTCCGTGGCGTCGACGATGTCGCCCGGGATCCCGAGCATCTTGCAGAAGACGTTCGCCGAGCCGCCTGGGAGCGTCGTCAGCGGCGTGCTCGAGCCGGCCAGGCCGTTGGCGGCCTCGTTCAGGGTCCCGTCGCCGCCGAAGGCGACCACGACGTCGAAGCCCTCGTCCGCCGCCTCGCGGGCGAGCTGCGTCGCGTGGTCCTTCGCGGCGGTGTCGATCGCCTCGACGTCGTAGCGGCCCTGCAGCGCCGAGACCACGAGGTTCTTCAGCCGGTCGGAGACCGTCGTCGCGTAGGGGTTGACGATGACGAGCATCCGCTTGCGCTCGAGGGGCGCGGTGGAGGCGAACGCGTCGCCGAGCTGCTCGAGGTGGTCGATCGGCGGCATCTGCGTTCCCTACCCCCGGGGTCGCCCACGGGTTACCGCACGCGGTGTCAGGCCGTCTCCGGGCGGGCCGGCGCGACGAGCACGCCGCCCGCGGCGGCCGCGACGCAGGCGGCGAAGACGAGCCCGGCCGTCTTGAGGTCCGTCGCCTGGGCCAGCAGCCCGACGCCGATGACGGGCACGGAGAGCGCGACGTAGGCGACGACGAAGAACGCCGAGGCGACCTCCCCGCGTCGGGGACCGCGCAGCCCAGCGGCAGCGCCCGGTCCGCTCCGACGAGGTCGAGCGCCGCCGGGCGTCGGCAGCGTCGTGCCGAGCATCGCGCGAGGAAGCAGAGCGCGACGGCCGCGAACGCCGGGCGCGGGGGCAGGGCGCTCACCCGACGAACGATCGCGCCCGCAGGCCGCCGACCAGCAGCGCCCCGGCGGTCGTGAGGTCCGCGGCGAGGTGGACCGCGGCGACGGCAGGCGCCCGCCGCCGCCCTGCGCCCCGCGCGCCGCGCCAGAGCTCGCGGGCGTAGGGGAGGGCGAGCGCGGCGCCGGCGAGCACCGCACCGCGCCGCAGGGCCTCCCGGTCGGTCTCGTGCGCCGCCCGCGCACCTCGGACCGACCGAGAGCCGGCCCCGGCCGCGCCCACGAGCCCGAGGAGCGCCAGGTCGAGCCGGGCCTGCCGCGCGTTCAGGAAGCGTCCGCGCCAGAGGAACGTCGCGCGGAGCTCGGGGACCCGGCGCACGATGGCCGGGAAGAAGCGCGCCCGGGCGCGCTCGGCGACGAAGCCCGCCGGGCCGCGGGCCACCACCGCGTGGTGCACGAGCGCGTCCGGGGCGAAGGCCGCCGAGGCGCCCGCCCGGCACAGGCGCCAGCCGAGCCAGACGTCCTCCCCGAGCTCCTTGGACCGGCGGGGCCGCAGCCACGGCTCGAAGCCGCCGACGGTGCGCACCGCGTCCGTCCGCGCGAAGAGGTTCGCCGTCTCCCACAGGCCGCTCAGCCCGCGGACGGTCACCGTGCGGTCCCACGGCCCCGCCGGCCCGGCGGGCTCCACGCGGCCCTGCACGAGGTCCGCGTGCTCGAGCGCCGCGACGCCCGCCCGCAGCCAGCCCGCGGCCGGCACGCAGTCCGCGTCCGTGAAGGCCAGGACGGGCGCACGGGCGACGGCGATCGCGACGTTCCGCGCGGCGCCCGGCCCGTCGCCGGTGCCGGCGAGCACGGCGGTGACCACGGGGTGCGCCCGCGCCAGCGCAGCGGTCGCGTCCCCCGACGCATCGTCGACCACGAGCACCTCGAACGGACCCTCGAGGTCCTGCGCCGCCAGCGCGTCGAGCAGCGCCGGCAGGGTGGGGGCCGCGTCGCGCGCGGGGACCACGACGCTCACGACGGGCGCCGGCCCGCCCCCCGGCTCGCTCAGAAGATCCCGCGCTTGCGGAAGACGTAGGCCAGGCCGGCGGCCAGGAGCACCATGGTCGCGATGACCACGACGAACCCCGCGAACTCCCCCTCGCCCGGCACTTCGACGTTCATCCCGAACACGCCGGTGATGAGCGTGAGCGGCAGCAGGATCGCGCTCAGGGCGGTCAGGAGGCGCAGGACGTCGTTGGCCTCGTGGGTGAGCACGGACTCGTTCGTGCTCTCGAGGCCCTCGGCGACCTCCTTGTAGTTCTCCAGCGTGTCCCAGATGCGCTCGGACGCGTCGAGGATGTCGTCGAAGTAGATGTCGAGGTGCTCGGGGATGTAGCGCTTCGTGCGCTCGAGGTCGCGCAGGGCCGCGCGCTGCGGGCGGGTGATCTTGCGGAAGTTGATGATCTCCTGCTTGACGTTCGAGAGGTCCCGGACGATCGCCTTCGAGCGCCCCTCGAAGATGTCGCCCTCGAGGTTCTCGAGCTTGTTCCCGATCTTCGCGAGCATGGGGAACGCGGCGTCGACGCAGGAGTCGACGATCTTGTAGAGCAGGTAGCCCGGGCCCTTGGCGAAGAGCTGCTCCCGCTCGTCCTCCCGGGTGCGGCAGCGCTCGTAGAGGTACTCGAGCGGCTGGATGGGCTCGTTGGGGAGCGTGATGACGAAGTCCGGCCCGACGAAGATGTCGACCTCGGCCTGGTTCAGGCGCCCGATCTTCTTGTCGTAGGCCGGGAAGTGCAGGACGACGAAGAGGTAGTCGGGGTACTCGTCGACCTTCGGGCGCTGGTTGCGCGAGAAGACGTCCTCGTAGTCGAGCGGGTGGAAGTCGAAGTGCTCCTCGAGCCACGCGCGGTCCGCGCGGGTCGGGCGCTCGATGTTCACCCAGCGCAGGCCGTCGTGCTCGACGGCCTCGTAGGTCCGTGGCTCAGGCTCGGCGAGCCGGGTGCTGCCGCTCGTGCCGCGCACACGATCCGGCCGCCGCAAGCGGGGTGGCTTGGGAAGGTTCGGCACGGGGACTTCGGGGCTCGTCGGACATCGCAGGCATGGGCGCTCGAACGTGAGTCTACCCCCAGCTTGCGGCGGCGGGGCGAGTCGCTATGCTCCGCGGCACATAGCTGGACACATCCAGAGGGGTGGAGGGACTGGCCCTACGAAACCCCGGCAACCACTCGCAAGCTGCAGGACGAGCAAGCGAGAAAGGTGCCAATTCCTGACAGATGTGGCCGGAGTCCCGCGCCGACGAAGCATGAGACCTCCGCCACCCAACCGGAGGTCTTTCGTTTCCCATGGCTGCAACTGCTCTGAAGTGCCGCGAGTGCAAGACGGAGTACGCGCTCGAGGCGCGCTACGTCTGCGAGAAGTGCTTCGGCCCGCTCGAGGTCGCCTACTCCGCCCCTGACGCCACGGACGTCGGTGAGCTGCGCCGCAAGATCCAGGGCGGGCCCCAGAACATCTGGCGCTACGCGGACTTCCTGCCGCTCGAGAACGGCCAGCCCGGCTCCGCGAGCCGGAACTCCACGGCCGGCGGCCTGCCCGCGGGCTGCACCCCGCTCATCCGCGCGGACCGCCTGGCCGAGCGCCTCGGGCTGCGTGAGGTCTGGGTCAAGAACGACGCGGCGAACCCCACGCACTCCTTCAAGGACCGCGTCGTCTCCGTCGCCTCGGCCCGCGCGAAGGAGCTCGGCTTCACGACCCTGGCCTGCGCCTCCACGGGCAACCTCGCCAACGCGGTCGCCGCCCAGGCCGCCGCGCTCGGCCTGCCGAGCTACGTCTTCATCCCCTCGAACCTCGAGGAGCAGAAGATCCTCGCCACGGGCGTCTACGGGACGAACGTCGTGGCGATCCGCGGGAACTACGACGACGTGAACCGCCTCTGCGTCGAGCTCTCGGGCGAGCGCGAGGGCTGGGCGTTCGTGAACGTGAACATGCGCCCGTACTACGCCGAGGGCTCCAAGACGATCGCCTACGAGATCGCGGAGCAGCTCGGCTGGCAGACCCCGGACCGCGTCGTCGGCCCGATCGCCTCCGGCTCGCAGTTCACGAAGCTCGACAAGGCGTTCGCCGAGTGGCTCGAGCTCGGCCTCATCACCGGGGAGCACCCGACGTTCAACGGCGCGCAGGCCGTGGGCTGCAACCCCGTCGCCCACGCCTGGGAGCAGGGCCGCGACTTCTGCCAGCCCGTCAAGCCGGACACCATCGCGAAGTCCCTGGCGATCGGGAACCCGGCCGACGGCCCCTACGCGCTCGACGTCGCCAAGCGCACGGGCGGTTCCATCGAGCAGGTCACCGACGACGAGATCCGCGCGGGCATCCGCCTGCTGGCCGAGACGACGGGCGTCTTCACCGAGACGGCCGGCGGCGTCACCACGGCGGTGCTCAAGAAGCTCGCCGACCAGGGCGACATCGACCCGGAGGAGCGCGTCGTCCTCGTCATCACGGGCGACGGCCTCAAGACCCTCGACGCGGTCCGCGACTCCTTCGCGGTCCACGAGATCGACCCGACCTTCGCCGACTTCGAGCGCGAGTTCGCGAGCGTCGGAGGGGCGGTCTGATGGCGGTCAAGGTGAAGCTCCCGACGCAGCTGCGCTCCGTCACGGGCGGCGAGGGCGAGGTCCGGGTCGAGGGCGCGACGGTCGGGGAGGCGCTCGACGCGCTGTACGCGGTCCACCCGGAGCTCAAGGAGCGCATCGCGGACGAGGACGGGACGCTCCGGCGCTTCGTCAACGTCTACGTCGACGGGGACGACATCCGCTTCGGCGAGGGCCTGCAGACGCAGGTCCCCGCGGGCGGCGAGGTGCAGATCCTCCCGGCGGTCGCCGGCGGGTGATCCTCCGGGAGGACGGCGAGGGCCTCGTCGCCGTCGCCCAGCCCGACCACGCGGCGCTGGCCGGACGGCTGGCGGAGGCCTGGGACGACGACCTCGCCCCGGACCTCGTCCTCGCGACCCACCACCACGACGACGTCTGGGCCGAGCGCGACGCCGCGCCGCCCCTGAACCCCGCCACGGGGCGGCCGTTCGACCTCCTCGAGCTCGACGACCCCGCGCGCCTGGCGCTGTGGGAGCGCGTCGGCGAGGTGGCCGAGCCGCTCGGGCGGGAGGCCGCGGTCTGGGTGCTCCGCCATGCGGAGCGCTTGCACCGCGACTACGACGACGCCGGGCTCAAGGCGATGACGGCCGCCATCAGCGGCCGGATCGACGAGCTCGTCGCGGAGCTCCGGGCCGAGGGCCCGCGCTTCGACGACGCGGAGCTCGCCCGCGGCACCTCCCTGCTCGCGCTCTGGGACACGCTCTCCCTGCACCTCTGCTTCGGGGTGACGGAGCCCGCGCAGGCCGGCGTCCTGCGCCTCGAGCCGCGGGAGGACGGGAGCGTCGCGGTCGCGCCGTGGCCCTTCGTCGGCCCGCGCCTGGAGACGACGGTCACCGCGCGCCGGCTGCCGGGCGGTCCCTTCGCCGACCAGGGGGCGCTCGACGCGGCCTGGGCCGCGGCGGCGCCCGTCGCGCTCCCCGTGGTCCTCGTCGCGGCCTGACGGCCCGTCGCGCCCCGGAGCGCCCTTCGCCCTTCGCCCGCGTCGAGTCGTCGCTTCATCCCGCCTGGCGGGATGAAGCGACAACTCGACGAAGGGCGCGGCCGACGACGCGACGGGCGCCGGTAGCCTGCGGCCCGTGCTGACGCGCGCCGCCCACCTCGTCGCCGCCGCGCGCTTCGCGGTGTGGCAGCGCTACGTGGGCGCACGGCTCGGGCGCCTCGGGGTGACGGTGCGCTGGGAGGTCGCGGCGACCCCGCGCTGCTGGACGCTCCCGCACCTCGAGCCGGTCCTCGGCGGGAACGGCCCGGGGACGCTGACCGTGCGGCTCGGCCGCGACGTGAAGCTCGGCCGCGAGCTCGTGCTCGAGGTCTGGACGGGCCACGAGAACCGCCTCGAGGTCGGGGACCGCTCGACGTTCGAGGCCTTCTGCCGCGTCCAGCTGCAGGGCGGCACGATCGTCCTCGGGGACGAGGTCCACGTCCGCGACCTCGTGCTCCTCAAGACCAAGTCGGTCTTGACGGTGGGGGAGGGCACGGTCCTCAGCCGGGGCGTGCACGTCCACGCGACCGCCGGCGTGACCATCGGCGCGCACAACGCGATCGGGGAGCGCACGTCCTTCATCGACTCGGACCACACGGTCGGCGACGACCCGACCCCCGTGCTCCAGCGGCCGTCTGAAGGCGGAGCCCATCGTCCTCGGCGCGCAACGTCGCGGTGAGCGCGAACTGCGTCCTGCTGCGCGGCACCCGCATCGGCCCGAACGCCGTCGTGGCGGCCGGCGCGGTGGTCAACGGCGGGGAGTTCCCGGCCGCCTGGCTCATCGGCGGGCTTCCCGCGCGGGCCCTGCGGGCACTCCCGAAGGGCTGATGGCCCGGTCGAAGGAGAAGCCGCTCGCCGAGTACGACGCCAAGCGGGACTTCGAGGCGACCCCCGAGCCGACGGCGAAGCCGAAGCGCCGCGCGAAGGACGCGCCGCCGCGCTTCGTCGTCCAAGAGCACCACGCGACCCGCCTGCACTGGGACCTGCGCCTCGAGCGCGACGGCGTCCTGGTCTCCTTCGCGGTCCCGAACGCGCTGCCCGTCGAGCCGAGGAAGAACCACCTCGCGGTCCACACGGAGGACCACCCGCTCGAGTACCTCACCTTCCACGGGGTCATCCCGGAGGGCAACTACGGCGCGGGCTCCATGACGATCTGGGACCACGGGACCTACGAGGTCCTCAAGTGGGAGGACCGCAAGATCGAGGTCCACCTCCACGGGGAGCGGGTCGACGCGCGGTACGCGCTCTTCCCCATCGACAAGGGGGAAGACCCGAAGGATTGGATGGTCCACCTCATGGGCGAGCCCGCGGACCCGGACATGGAGCCCATGCCCGAGTGGATCGCACCGCAGCTCGCGAAGGCCGGCAAGCTCCCGCCCGACGACGACGCGGCCTGGGCCTACGAGATCAAGTGGGACGGCATCCGGGCCATCGCGGTCTCCGAGCCCGGGACGCTGAAGCTCTTCACCCGCAACCAGAACGAGGTGAGCGCCCGCTACCCCGAGCTCCGGCCGTTCAACAGGGCGCTGAGCCACCACCGCGCGATCCTCGACGGGGAGGTCGTCGCCTTCGGGCCCGACGGCACCCCGAGCTTCTCGGCCCTCCAGGGGCGCATGCACCTCACCTCGGACAGCGCGGCGCGCCGCCTGGCCAAGAGCTCCCCGGTCTCCTACGTCGTCTTCGACCTCCTCTGGCTCGACGGCCACCCGCTCACCCACCTGCCCTACGCGGAGCGCCGCGCGCGGCTGCGCGAGCTGCTCGACGACGCGCCGCGCTGGACGGTCCCCGACCACGTGGTCGGCCACGGCTCGCAGGTCCTCGCCGCCGCGAAGGCGCAGGGCCTCGAGGGTGTGATGGCGAAGAAGCTCGACTGCCCGTACACGCCCGGAGGGCGGACGGACGCCTGGCGGAAGGTGAAGCTCCTGCAGCGCCAGGAGCTCGTGGTCTGCGGCTGGCTGCCGGGCACGGGCCGGCGCCGGGACCGCATCGGCGCGCTGGTCGTGGGGGTCAACGAGGACGGCGGCCTGCGCTACGCCGGGCGGGTCGGCACCGGCTTCACCCAGGACGAGCTCGACCGGCTCGCGGGGATCCTCGGCCCGCTCGAGCAGCCCGCGTCCCCGTTCACCGCGGCGGGTGGGCCGAAGCCGCCGCGCGAGGCGATCTGGGTCGAGCCGCGCTACCTCGCGGAAGTCGAGTTCACGGAGTGGACCCCCGACGGCCAGCTGCGCCACCCCTCCTACAAGGGGCTGCGCGACGACAAGCCCGCCTGGCAGGTCGTCCGGGAGGGCGCGAAGGCCGCGGAGCTCCTCGTGGACGAGGTCCCCGTGCGCCTGAGCAACCCGCGCAAGGTGCTCTACCCCGCCGTCGGGTTCACCAAGACGGACGTCGTCGACTACTACCAGCGCATCGCGGACGTCCTGCTCCCGCACCTCGCGGGCCGCCCGCTCACGCTCAAGCGCTACCCCAACGGCGTCGACGGGAAGTTCTTCTACGAGAAGAACGCGCCCGTCGCACCGGCCCGACTGGGTGCGCACCGTGCGGGTGGGGGAGATCGACTACGTGCTCTGCGAGGACCGGCCGACCCTCGCCTGGCTCGCGAACCTCGCCGACCTCGAGCTCCACACGCCCATGGCGCGCGGCACCGCCGCGGAGACCCCCACGATGGTCGTCTTCGACCTCGACCCGGGTGCTCCCGCGACCATCGTCGAGTGCTGCCGGGTCGGGCTGCTGCTCGAGGGCATGCTCGGCGGGCTCGGGCTGCAGACCTGGGCGAAGACGAGCGGGTCGAAGGGCCTGCAGCTCTACGTGCCGCTGAACGACCCCGACGCGACCGAGCCCGTGGCCAAGGGCTTCTCGAAGGCCGTCGCCGAGCTGCTCGAGGCCGAGGTCCCCGAGCTCGTCGTCTCCAAGCAGGCCAAGGCGCTGCGGGGCGGGAAGGTCCTGGTCGACTGGAGCCAGAACGACGAGCACAAGACGACCGTGAACGTCTACTCCTTGCGCGCGCGGGAGCGGCCCACCGTCTCCACGCCGGTCAGCTGGGACGAGGTGCGGGCCTGCGCGGCCGCCGCCGACCCGGAGCTCCTGACCTTCACGAGCGCCCAGGTGCTCGAGCGCGTCCGGGAGCGCGGCGACCTCTTCGCCCCCGTGCTGACGACCGTGCAGCGCCTGCCGGCGGGGTGATCTCACGGACTCCTCACGGTTGCCGACCGCTCCTGGGGGCAGGATGAGGCGCATGAGCACTCCCCTCAGGACGCGGGCCCTGCTGCCCGCCGCGCTGCTCGTCGCGCTCGCCACCCCCGCCGCGGCCGCCGCCGCGACGAAGCCGACCGCCTCGACCGGCACCGCCACGACCATCACCCCCTCCTCGGCGACCCTCCGGGGCACGGTCAACCCGCAGGGCGCCGAGACCAGCTACTCCTTCCAGTACGGGCCGACCACGTCCTACGGCGCGGGCACGCCGCCCGTGCCGATCGGCAAGGACACGAAGGCCAAGCCGGTCTCCGCCGCGATCGGGGGCCTGGCGCCCGCCACGACGTACCACTTCCGTGTCGTCGCCACGAACGGCGTGGGCACCGTCCGCGGCGCGGACCGCACGTTCAAGACCGCGAAGCAGCCCCTCGGCCTCACCCTCGAGGCCAGCCCCAACCCCGTCCGCTACGCCGGCCCGGTGACGCTGCAGGGAACGCTCTCGGGCACGGACAACTCCGGCCGCCAGATCGTCCTGCAGTCCAAGGCGTTCCCCTACACCGCGGACTTCGCGCAGGTCGGCAACCCGCAGGTCACGGGCTCGACCGGGACCTTCGCGTTCCCGATCCTCTCCCTGACCACGAACACGCAGTTCCGCGTCCAGATCCCCGGGCGGTCCGTCGCCAGCCCCATCGTGACGGCGCTCGTCCCGGTCACGGTGGGCACGAGGGTGAGCGCCACCCGGGTGCGCCGGGGCCGCTCCATCACGTTCTCGGGGACGATCACCCCGATGCGCCCCATGGGCAACGTCGCGGTGCAGAAGCTCCGCGACGGCCGCTGGATCACCGTCGCGGGCTCCGTGGCCCGGCCGTTCCAGTCCTCGCGCTCGCGCTACTCCGTGAAGGTCCGGATCCCGCGCGGCGGCTCCTACCGGGTCTTCGCCGGCTCGGGCGACGGCGACCTCGCGAACAACGTCGGCCGCACGGTGAAGGTCCGCTCCTACCGCTAGACCCGGCGGGTCATGGCAGTGGGACGCATGGACCCGCTGCGGCGCAACGTCGCCTAGATGACGCCCTTCGTCGCGTCGCCCAGCGGGACCGGCTCGGTCCGCATGATCACGGGCGGCGCGGCGACGAGGTCGGGCAGCGCGGCGAAGAGCGCCCCCAGGTGCGGGGTCGAGAAGTGGGCCTCGAGCGCCTCCTTCGACGCCCAGCGCTCGACCATGACGAAGCGCTGCGGGTTCTCGTAGTCACGGTGCAGCGCGTAGGAGAGGCAGCCCTCCTCCCCGTGGGTGGCCGCGATCGCGGTCTCGAGGGCCGCCAGTGCGGCGTCCTCCGATCCGGGCTTGACCTCGACGGTGGCGACCACGACGACTGCGGCTTGCTCGGACATGGGCCGACCCTACCCGCGGTCAGGGCCCGGCGCAGAGGGACTGCAGGACGGTGAGCGCCTGCTCGGGCTCGCCGCGCCGCATCATCGCGAAGGCGCGGGTGGCGTGGTCGACGTCCTCCAGCGACACGTCGATGCGCTCGACGCAGAAGCGCGCGATCCACCGGACCGCCGCCGCCTCGTAGCGCTGGGGCTCCCGGTCGCGCAGGAGGACGCAGACCTCGAGCGCGTCGTCCAGGCGGACCTGGGGCAGCTCCGCGGCGGCCGCGCGGATCAGCGTGAGGTTCTTCGTCTGCAAGGCCCGGCGGAAGCGGGCGTAGGCTGATCCCTGGCTCGTCATGCGAACGCATGTTCGCATGGTCGTCAAGGCCACGGTCGTCCCCGTCCGGCCGCGGGACGCGTCATGCTGGGGGCGTGCGAGACGTGCAGATCCGCGGCCACATGATCCGCCTCGGGCAGCTCCTGCAGCACGCCGGGGTCGCGGACTCGGGCGGGGAGGCCAAGCAGCTCCTGGCCGCGGGCGAGGTCGTGGTCAACGGCGAGCCCGAGGCGCGTCGCGGGCGCCAGCTGCACCCCGGGGACGTCGTCGTCGCCGCGGGGGAGGAGCTCGTCCTCACGTAGCACCTGACCCTGGCCGAGCACCCACGTCACGGGTACATGGGCCCAGAGCGCGTCCACGATGACCAGCCTGCCGACCCACACCACGACCCCGTCGCCGGTCGCGCCGCCCACCCGGGATCCGGCGCCGCTCCTCCGGGCCTACGAGGAGCACCACGCGGCGCTCTACCGCTACTGCCGGGCGCTGCTGCGCAACGACCACGACGCGCAGGACGCGCTGCAGGAGGCCGTGGTGAAGGCCCTCGCGGCCTGGCAGCGCGATGCGCGGGTCCACGACTTCAAGCCGTGGCTGTACCGGATCGCGCACAACGCGGCGATGGACGTGCTGCGCGGACGCCGCGTGGTGGAGCCCGTCGCGGAGGTCCCCGAGGAGCCCGGCGAGGGCCTCGACGTCGTGGTGGAGCGGCGTGAGCGCCTCGCGCACCTCGACGCCGACCTGGCGGCCCTGCCCCCGAAGCAGCGGTCCGCGCTGGTCCTGCGGGAGCTCAACGGGCTCGGCCACGACGAGATCGCCGAGGTCCTGGGCAGCTCGCCCCGCGCCGTCAAGCAGACCATCTACGAGGCACGCGTCGCGCTCGACGAGGCCGACGAGGGCCGCGGCATGACCTGCGCGACGATCCAGCAAGCCCTCTCGGACGGCGACGGCCGCGTGCGGCGCGGGCGCCGCGTGCGTGGCCACCTGCGCAGCTGCAAGGGCTGCAAGCGCTTCGCGCTCGCCCTCGAGCACCGACCGGGCGAGCTCCGGGCGCTCGTGCCGGCCGTCCCGCCCGTCGCGGCCGCGGCGCTCGTCGCCCACGCCCTCGGCGGCGGCGCGGTCGCGGGCCTCGTCGGCGGCGGAGGCGCCGGCGCCGGTGCGGTGGCCGCCGGGGGCGGTGCGGTCGCGGTCGGCGGGGGTGCGCTGGCCGGGGGCGGTGCGGGCGTCGGGGCGACGGCCGCCGGAGGATCTGTCGTCGCGGGCGGCGCCGCGGCCGGCGGTTCCGTCGGCGCGGCCGGCGGCGGCCTCGCGAGCGCGGGCGCCACGGCCCTGGCCGCGAAGGGCGCGGCCGCGCTGGCCCTCACGGCCGCTGCCGTCGGCGGCGGCGTCGCGGTCGAGCAGCGCCGCGACGACCCGGCGCCCGCGCGCCCGGCTCGCAGCGCCCCGCCGGCCGGAGACACCTCGGCGCCGTCGCTCGCTCCCCCCGGGCGCCCGGCGACGACGCCGGCCGCCCCGAGCGCGGCTCGGGCCGCCCGCGGTGCGTCCGCCCCTGCCGCCGCTCGCCAGGCCGCGGAGCGCCGGACCCGCGCCGAGCGCCGCGCCCGCCGCGCCGCGCGGCCCGCGGGCGGCGCCGCGGGGCCGGCCGCCGCGAACGCCGGCGACCCGGACGCGCCCGGCGTCGCGCCGAAGCGCGGCGACGGCAAGGGAGCCACCGGGAACGACGGCAAGACGGCCGCCCCCGCTGCCCGCCCGCCGAAGGCCCCGAGCTCCCGCGCCGGGCGCCCGAGCACGTCGACGACGAAGGCCCCCCACTCCTCGCGCACCCCAACGGGCCGTCAGCCCGCCGCCGCCTCGACCGCGCGTCGCGATCGCGACGGGCGGCCGGAGCGCACCGGAAGCAAGACGAGCGCCCCGGGGGCCTCGAAGACCCGGACGGAGGCGCCCGTCACCCCGGTGCCGGACGGCACTCCCGGCGAGTAGGGCCTGACCTTCACGCCGCTCCGCCGTCTGAGCCCCACAGCCGCGGGGCACCCGCTCCGAAGCGACCACCGGAGGAAGAACCACATGCAGATGAAGACCTACGCCGCCGCCGCAGGCGCCGCACTCGTCCTGCTCCCCGCGGGTCTGGCCACGGGGTCCCAGGGCAACGGGCACGGCAACGGCCACGGGCCGAAGGCCGGGGCGACCGACGGCGCGAGCTCGCGGGCCGACGCCTACGGCAAGCTCTGCCAGGGCGCGAGCAAGAAGCACGTCAAGGGCTCGAAGGGCACGCCGTTCAGCCAGTGCGTCGCCGCGATGGCCAAGCTCGACAGCGGCGAGGCCAAGACCGCGAAGAGCGCGTGCAAGTCCCTCAGCAAGAAGCACGTCAAGGGCATGAAGGGCACGCCCTACAGCACGTGCATCAAGGCCGCCGCGAAGCTCAGGGCTGCGTCCTAGCCACCCGTCGAGGAGCCGCCCGACCCCCGCGGGCTCAGTCCGAGGGGGTCGCGACGCGGTCCGCAGCCGCGCGCGCGTGCGAGGCGATGAGGTCGATGATCCGGGGCCACACCCCGCGGGGGAGGTCGTGGCCCATCCCCTCGATGAGCTCGAGCCGGGCGTCCGGGATCGCCTTCGCGGTCGCCCGGCCACCCGAGACGTTGACCATCCGGTCCTGGGTGCCGTGGATGACGAGGGTCGGGGCCGCGATGCTCCGCAGGCCTGCCGTGCGGTCCCCGGCGGCGATGATCGCCCCGAGCTGGCGGCCCGCGCCACGGCGGTCGGAGGAGCGGTCGAAGCTCTGGCCCGCGAGCAGGCGCGTGTCCTCGAGGTCGCGCTCGAAGCCGGGGGAGCCGATGAGCCCGAAGAGGGCCACGACCCGTTCGATCGCCTCCTCGCGCTCCTTCGCGGGCGGCTTGGCCAGGAAGGGCAGGACCCGCAGACCGGGCTGACCGATGCGCGACGCGCCCGTCGTCGACATGATCGAGACGAGCGAGAGGACCTTCGCCGGGTGCCGCACCGCGAGCTGCTGGGCGATCATCCCGCCCATGGAGGCGCCGACGACGTGGGCCGCCTCGATCCCGAGGCCGTCGAGCAGCCCGGCCGCGTCGTCGGCCATGTCGTCGAGCCCGTAGGCGGGGTGCTTGACCCGACGCAGCAGCAGCTCGGAGAGACCGGGCGGCTTGCGGTCGGACAGGTGGGTCGAGCGGCCGACGTCGCGGTTGTCGTAGCGGACGACGTGGAAGCCCCGGCCCGCGAGCTGCTCGCAGAAGGGCTCGCGCCAGGCGATCATCTGCGTCCCGAGGCCCATGACCAGCAGGACGGTGGGGTCGGTCGGATCCCCGAAGGTCTCGTAGCAGAGCTCGACGGACCCGGTGTGAAGGAGCTGCTCCGGCATCCGCAGAGGGTACCGGGGCCCCGGAACGACGAACGCCCCGCAGGAAGCGGGGCGTCTGGGAGGGAGCGCGCCCGGCTGGATTCGAACCAGCGGCTTCTTGCTCCGGAGGCAAGCACTCTATCCACTGAGCTACGGGCGCTTGGGGTCGAGCCTAGCGGATCCGGGACGGGTGGAACGCGAACGTACGTTCCGTCCGGGGTGCGTGGGAGCGTGGCATCCATGGACACGTTGAAGGTCGGCGACGCTGCCGAGGCCGCCATCCTCGGGAGCCTCTTGGAGGGCGATCTGCTGGTGTCGGTCCCGTTCGGGCGCTTCGGTCCGTACGACCTGCTCGTCGAGGGTCCGCGGGGCTTCGTGCGCGTCCAGGTGAAGTCGGGGCGTCTCCGCGGTGACTGCGTCGAGTTCAACTGCGTCGGCACGGACCACGGCAACGGCGTCGGGTCGTACGCCGGGCGCGCGGACGTCTTCGCGGTGCACGTGCGGGCGACGGGGGAGCAGTACGTCGTGCCCGTGGAAGAGGCGCGCCGCGGCAAGATGTACCTCCGGCTGACCCCGACCGCCAACAACCAGCGTCGAGGGGTTCGCTTCGCCTCGGACTACCGCCTCGCGGACTGGGTGGCGCGTCAGGCGGTCGCGTGATCCTCAGGGCGCGAGGAACCGCAGGGCGACCAGGTGGTCGCCGGCCCCAGCGCCGCGGAGCGGCTTGTGGCGCGTGAGCTCCTCGCCGGGGCCGCGGAAGCCCGCGGTCGTCGCCCAGCCGCGCAGCGCCGCGATGTTCGGGACCCACCAGGTGAACTTCGAGCCCGGCATGGCGGGGCGGAAGTCGGCGACGGGCCGGCGCGGGTGCAGTCGGGTGAGCGCGACGGAGTACGTGTCCAGCAGCAGCAGCTCGCCCCCGGGCACGAGCGTCTCCCGGATGCGCTCGAGGGCGCCGATCGGATCCCGCAGGTGCTGCAGGACCGTCGAGCAGACGACGGTGTCGACCGGGCCGCCCGTCCACGCGGGGGTGAGGTCGTAGACGTTGCCCTCGATGCGCTGCACCCCCGAGCCGATCGCGCGGTGGGCCAGCGCGAAGCCCGAGCCCCAGGCGAGCCCCTGCGCCTCGCTGGCGGCGAGGTTCTCCGCGGCGGTGTTCGGCGGCCAGTCGGCGTCCGTGCCCTTCTCGAGGTCGAGCGCGAGGACCGTGGCCGCTCCGCGGCGCTCGGCCTCGAAGGCCCAGAAGCCGTCGAAGGTCCCGACGTCGAGGACCCGCTTGCCCGCGAAGGACCCCGGGAGGGCCGAGGCGGCGAAGGGCCGCAGGTCGCAGAAGCCCGGCGTGAGGACCCCCTCCGGCAGCTCGATCGTGTGGTACCAGCCCGGGTGGGCGGCGACCGCGGCGGCGAGGGAGGGCTCCGGCACGCCCGGGACCGTAGCGGCGGCGTGACACCGAACCGATGCACCTTCCGCCGGGGCAGGGGGTAGGTTCGCGCCATGATCAAGGGCTTCAAGGACTTCCTCTTCCGAGGCAACATCGTCGACCTCGCGGTCGCGGTCATCATCGGCGCCGCCTTCGGCGCCGTGGTCGCCGCCTTCGCGAACGACTTCATCGGCGGCCTCATCGGCGCCATCGGCGGCTCGCCGGACTTCGGGAACGCCGGGTTCACCATCAACGACAGCAAGGTGGTCATCGGCTCGACGCTGACCGCGCTGATCAACTTCGTCATCGTCGCCGCCGTCATCTACTTCGTCGTCGTCGTCCCCATGCAGAAGATGATGAGCCGCCGCCAGACCGGCGCGGACGCGGAGACCCCCGCGCCGAGCGACGAGACCGTCCTGCTCACCGAGATCCGGGACCTCCTGCGCCAGCAGCGCCAGGTCTAGCTCCCGCCGGTCGGGTGCGCCGCCCGCACTACCCTCGGGCGGCGCACCATGACCGACCTCTCCGTCTTCTTCGCGGGCACCGCGGGCTCCGTCCCGACCGCCCGCCGCGGCCTCCCGGCCGTCCTCGTGCGGCGGGGTGGCGAGCGCCTCCTGTTCGACTGCGGCGAGGGCACGCAGCGCCAGCTGCTGCGCTCCGTCGGCCTCGCCGACCTCGACTTCGTCTTCCTGACCCACCACCACGTGGACCACTGGCTCGGCCTGCTCGGCATGGTCAAGTCCTTCGCGCTGCGCGACCGCGAGCGGCCCTTGACGGTCTACGGCCCGCCGGGGACGGAGAAGCTCCTCGCGCAGATGGGGGTCGTCATCGGCCGGCTGCCCTACCCCTTCGAGGTGGTCGACCTCGCCAGCGGCGACGGGCTGGACTTCGACGGGGGCTACTCCGTCGAGGCCTTCAACGTGCGCCACCGTGGGACGGCGTTCGGGTACGCCCTCGTCGAGCAGGAGCGCCCGGGCCGCTTCGACGCGGAGCGCGCCGCGGAGCTCGGCGTGCCCTTCGGCCCCGACCTCGGGCGCCTGCAGCGCGGCGAGGCGGTGAACGGCATCGACCCCGCGGAGGTCGTCGGCGCGCCGCGGCCCGGTCGCCGCGTCGTCATCTCGGGCGACACGGCACCCTGCGACGCCATCCGGGTCGCGGCCGACGGCGCGGACCTCCTCGTCCACGAGGCGACCTTCACCTCCGAGGAGCACGAGCGCGCCGCCGAGACCCGGCACTCCACCGCGACCCAGGCGGCGACCCTCGCCGCGGAGGCCGACGTCGGGCTCCTCGCGCTCACCCACGTCTCCACGCGCTACCTGGGCCGGGAGGTCCGTCGACGAGGCCCGCGCGACCTTCCCCCGCACCGTCCTGCCGCGGGACTTCGACACGATCGAGGTCCCGTTCCGGGAGAAGGGCGAGCCCGTCCTGCACCGATGGGACCACGCGACGCAGGCCCCGGCGTCCCCGGCGGAGCCGGCGGCGACGTGAGCGAGGAGCCGACCCGCGAGCACCGCCGCAGCCCCCTGCGCGGCGGGTGGATCGCGCTGGCGCTCGCCACGGCCTGCGGGTTCCTCTTCGGCGTCCTGGTCGTGACGACCCTCGGCGCGACGGACGACGGGGACACCCGCACGGTCACGCGCCGCGTGACGGTCACGGGCTCGGTCACCGAACGGGGGCACCGTCATCGTCAAGGCCCTGGTGCCGCCGCATGGTCGGCGAGCCGCTCGACGTCGCCAAGCAGCGGGCCGCCCGGGCGAAGTTCTCCGTCACCGTGGACTCGGGCGGCGGGATCTTCGGCGTCATCCGCGACGAGAACTGGGAGGTCGTGGCCCAGCGCCCCGGGGCCGACGAGCTCATCGAGCAGGGCTCGACGATCCACGTGGACATCGTCAAGCGCTGACGCCGGGGCCGCTGGTACGGTCCCCGACCGGCACGGAACCCCGCGCCCATGCCCTTTAACCCGGTCCCGAGAGGCCAGGAAGGCGACCCATGGCAGCCGCAAGACGGTCCTCGACCGCGACGACATGCGGCGCACGCTCGTGCGCATCGCCCACGAGATCGTCGAGAAGAACGCCGAGCCCGAGCTCCTGGCCGTCGTCGGGATCCACCGCCGCGGCGCCGCTCCTCGCCGCGCGCCTCAAGCAGCTGCTCGACGACCTGCTCGACGCCGACGTCCCGCTGGGCACGCTCGACATCTCCTTCTACCGCGACGACGTCGCCCTGCGCGGCGACCAGCCGACCGTGCACGCCTCGCACGTCCCCTTCGACCTCGAGGGCCGCACGGTCATCGTCGTCGACGACGTCCTCTTCACCGGCCGCACCGTGCGGGCCGCGATCGAGGCGCTCTTCGACTACGGCCGCCCGGCGCGCGTGCAGCTCGCCGTCCTGGCCGACCGCGGCCACCGCGAGCTCCCGATCCGCCCGGACTACGTCGGCAAGAACCTCCCGACGGCCCGCAGCGAGCGCGTGAACGTCCGCTTGGAGGAGCTCGACGGGGAGGACCTCGTGACGATCACGGCGAGCCAGGAGGCAGCGGCATGAACCACCTGCTGAGCATCGAGGACCTCGACCGCGCCGCGATCGAGCGGATCTGCGACCGGGCCGCCTCGTTCTCCGAGGTCGCCGACCGCGAGATCAAGAAGGTCCCGGCGCTCCGCGGGCGCACGGTCCTGAACCTCTTCTACGAGTCGAGCACGCGCACCCGCTCCTCCTTCGAGCTCGCCGCCAAGCGGCTCTCAGCGCCGACGTCGTGAACTTCGCCGCCAGCGGCTCGAGCGTCGAGAAGGGCGAGTCGCTGAAGGACACGATCCTCACCCTCGGCGCCCACAAGCCCGACGCGATCGTCATCCGCACGCCCTGGGCGGGCTCCGCGGAGCTCGTGCAGCCGCTGGACGCCCGCGGCGATCGTCAACGCCGGCGACGGCAAGCACGAGCACCCCACCCAGGCGCTGCTCGACGTCCACACGCTGCGCTCGAGGCCTCGGGGCGCTCGACGGGAAGTCGCATCTGGATCGTCGGGGACGTCCTGCACTCCCGCGTCGCCCGCTCGAACATCCTCGCCTTCCAGAAGATGGGCGCCCACGTCACGGTCGCGGGCCCGCCGACGCTCATCCCCCGCGGGATCGAGGCGCTGGGCTGCGAGGTCCGCTTCACCCTCGACGACGCTCCCGGAAGCCGACGTCGTCTACGCGCTGCGCATGCAGCACGAGCGCATGGACCAGGCCTGGGTGCCGTCGCTGCGCGAGTACGCGTCCGTCTACCAGGTCAACGGCAGGCGCCTGCAGCCCCACCAGGTGCTCATGCACCCCGGGCCCGGTCAACCGCGGGGTCGAGCTCAGCGGCGAGGTCGTCGACTCCCCGCAGGCCGTCATCACCGCCCAGGTCGAGGCGGGCGTCGTCGTCCGCATGGCCGTCCTCTACGAGGTGCTCGCGGGCAACCGCGCGCCCGCGCACCGTCCCTCGCAGGAGCACAGCGCATGATCGAACCCCTCGTCCGCGCCCCCGCGCGCCGCCGTCGACCTCCTGGTCCGCGGCGCGCACGTCCTCGACCCCCGCACGGGCCTCGACGGGCTCCACGACGTCCTCGTCCGCGACGGGCCAGGTCGCCGAGGTCGGCGCGCCCGGCAGCGCTCGAGGCGCCGCCGGGCGCCGAGCTCGTCGACGGCACGGGCCGCCACCTGTTCCCGGCCTTCGTCGACCCGCACGTGCACCTGCGCGTGCCGGGCCAGGAGCACAAGGAGGACCTCGAGACCGGGCACGCGCGCCGCGGCCGCCGGCGGCTACTGCGCCGTCGTCGCGATGCCGAACACGAGCCCGGTCGTCGACTCGACGCCCGGCCTGCGCTCCCTGCGCGACGCGGCCGCCCGCGACGCGCGGATCCCCGTCGGCTTCATGCCGGCGATCACGCGCGGCCTGCACGGCGAGGAGCTCACGGAGATGGCCGAGCTGCGCGCCCAGGGCGCGCTCGGCTTCACCGACGACGGCCGCCCGGTCGTCTCGCGCCGGCATGCTGCGCAAGGCGCTGCAGTACCAGCGCCTCTGCGGCGGCGTCCTCGCCCTGCACGAGGAGGACCCGTCGCTCAGCGGCGCGGGCGCGATGCACGAGGGCGCGGTCTCCGCGCTGCTCGGCATCGCGGGCATCCCGTCGATCAGCGAGTCGCACGATGGTCGCCCGCGACTGCGCGCTCGCCGGCTACGAGGGCGGCGCGCGTCCACATGCAGCACCTCTCCGCCGCAGGAGTCCGTCCTGGCGGTCGCGCGCCGCGAAGGCCGCAGGGCGTGCAGGTCACCTGCGAGGCCAGCCCGCACCACCTGACTGCTGACCCACGAGGCCGTCCGCACGCTCGACACCCGGATGAAGATGAACCCGCCGCTGCGCACGGAGGAGGACCGCCAGGCGCTCATCGAGGGCCTGCGCGACGGGACGATCGACTGCATCGCGACCGACCACGCGCCGCACGCGCGGGACGAGAAGGAGGTCCCGTTCGAGCAGGCGCCGATGGGCACGACCGGCCTGGAGACCGCGTTCGCCGCGGTCCACACCGGGCCTCGTCGCAGCCCGGGGATCCTGCCGCTCGCGCTCGTCGTCGAGAAGCTCACGAGCGGCGGCGGCCTGCTCGGCCTGCCGGTCCCGCGGATCGAGCCCGGCGCGCCCGCCAACCTCGTGCTCGTCGACCTCGCCGCGGAGTGGGAGGCCGGCGCGGAGGGCTGGGCCTCGCGCTCGGCCAACTGCTGCTTCGCCGGCCGCACGCTGCACGGCCGCGTCCTGCTCACCGTCGCCGCCGGCTCGGTCGCCCACCGCGAGCGCGCGTTCGCGCTCACGCCGCCGGAGCATGAGGCCCGCCACCGCCTACGTCCTGCTCGAGGACGGCACGCGCTTCGACGGCGAGGCCTGCGGCGCCGACGCCCACGCCGTCGGCGAGGTCGTCTTCACCACCGGCATGTCCGGCTACCAGGAGTCGATGACCGACGCCGTCGTTCGCCGGGCAGCTCATCACCTTCACCTACCCGCACATCGGCAACTACGGGGTCAGCGAGCGCGCGATGGAGTGCGAGCGCGTCTGGGCGCGTGCCGCGATCATGCGCGAGGCCGTCAACCGCGAGGACGCGCCCGAGGCCGAGCGCGGCTGGCTCGACTGGCTGACGGACTGCGGCGTCCCGGCGATCACGCGGCGTCGACACCCGCGCGCTCGTCCGGCACATCCGCCAGGCCGGCGCGATGAAGGGCGGCGTGTTCCCCGCCGCGATGGGCGAGGACGACGCCCGGGCGCTGCTCGACGCCGAGCCGCTCATGGTCGGCCGGGACCTCGCCCGCGAGGTCACGCCGAAGGAGGCGACGACCCACGGCTGGGGCGGCGACGTCCGCATCCACGCGATCGACACGGGGATCAAGGGCTCGATCGTCCGCCACCTCACCGCAGCGCGGCGCGGAGGTCACGCTGCACCCCTGCACGGTGACCGCCGAGGAGCTCCTGGCGACCGACGCGCACGCGTTCTTCCTGGCCAACGGCCCGGGCGACCCGGCCGCGCTCGACCACGTCGTCGCCGACCACCCGGGAGCTCGTCGGCAAGAAGCCCGTCTGGGGCATCTGCCTCGGCCACCAGCTGCTCTGCCGCGCCGTCGGCCTGGAGACCTACAAGCTCCCGTTCGGCCACCACGGCGGCAACCACCCCGTGAAGGACCTGCAGACGGGGACGATCGAGATCACCTCGCAGAACCACGGCTTCGCGGTCCGCGCGCCCGACGGCACCGGCACCATCGCCGCCGACGAGCCCGTCCGCTGGACGACGGACTTCGGCGAGGCCGCCCTGTCGCACATCAACCTCTACGACCGCACCGTCGAGGGGCTCACGCTCCTCGACGTCCCGGGAGGCACCGTGCAGTACCACCCCGAGGCCGGCCCCGGCCCGCACGACTCGCTGTACCTCTTCGACCGCTTCCTCGAGCAGGTCAGGAGCCAGGGCTGATGCCGCGCCGCGACGACCTCAAGCGCATCCTCATCCTCGGCTCCGGGCCCGATCGTCATCGGCCAGGCCGCGGAGTTCGACTACTCCGGCGTGCAGGCCTGCAAGGTGCTGCGCGAGGAGGGCTACGAGGTCGTCCTCGTGAACTCCAACCCGGCGACGATCATGACCGACCCGGAGTTCGCCGACGCGACCTACGTCGAGCCGCTCCTGCCCGCGAACGTCCGCAAGGTCATCGAGAAGGAGCGCCCGGACGCGCTGCTGCCGACCCTCGGCGGGCAGACCGCGCTGAACCTCGCCAAGGCGCTGGCGGAGGACGGGACCCTGGAGGAGTTCGGGGTCGAGCTCATCGGCGCGAACTACGACGCGATCAACTGCGCGGAGGACCGCGACCTCTTCCGGGCGGCGATGGAGCGCGCGGGGCTGAAGATGCCCGAGTCGGCGATCGCCACGACGCTCGAGGAGGCGCTCGGCTTCGCGGAGCAGATCGGCCTGCCGGCGATCGTGCGCCCGGCGTTCACGCTCGGGGGCCGCGGCGGCGGGATCGCCTACACCGCGGAGGAGTTCCACGCGCTCGTGCAGCGCGGGATCGCGGCGTCGCCCGATCAACCAGATCCTCATCGACAAGTCCGTCATCGGGTGGGGCGAGTTCGAGCTCGAGGTCATGCGCGACCGCAACGACAACGTCGTGATCGTCTGCTCCATCGAGAACCTCGACCCCATGGGCGTGCACACGGGCGACTCCGTCACCGTCGCGCCGCAGCAGACGCTCACGGACGCGCTCTACCAGCAGCTCCGCGACCAGGCCATCAAGGTCATCCGGACGGTCGGCGTGGAGACGGGCGGCTCGAACGTGCAGTTCGCGGTCAACCCCGCGACGGAGGAGATCCTCGTCATCGAGATGAACCCGCGCGTCTCGCGGTCCAGCGCGCTGGCCTCGAAGGCCACCGGCTTCCCGATCGCGAAGATCGCCGCGCGCCTCGCGGTGGGCTACGCGCTCGAGGAGATCACGAACGACATCACGCAGGTCACCCCCGCGAGCTTCGAGCCGACGATCGACTACGTCGTCGTGAAGTGGCCGCGCTTCGCGTTCGAGAAGTTCACGGGGGCGAACGACGAGCTCTCCACGCACATGAAGAGCGTGGGGGAGGCCATGGCCTTCGGGCGCACGTTCGGCCAGGCGTTCTCCAAGGCCATGCGCTCCCGCGAGCTCGACGCCGCACGCCACCTGACGGGTCTCGGGAAGGACGAGCTGCTCGCGCTGCTCGAGCGTCCGCACGCGGACCGCTTCGACGTCATCCTCGCCGCGTTCCGCGCGGGCGCCACCCGCGACGAGGTCCACGGGCTGACGAAGGTCGACCCCTGGTTCCTCGACGAGCTCGCGCTCATCGCCGCGGACCCCGAGTCGCCCTTCGCGGGCGCGGTGCGCTCCTACAAGTCCGTGGACACCTGCGCGGCGGAGTTCCCCGCGCAGACGCCCTACTTCTACTCCGCGTGGGAGCGGACGGCCGCGCACGAGGTCGAGCGTGGGGACAACCCCTCCGTGGTCATCCTCGGCGCCGGGCCGAACCGCATCGGCCAGGGCATCGAGTTCGACTACTGCTGCGTCCACGCGGCGATGACGGTGCGCGCGAGCGGCCGCGACGCCGTGATGGTCAACTGCAACCCCGAGACGGTCTCGACGGACTACGACACGTCGCGACCGCCTCTACTTCGAGCCGCTCACGCTCGAGGACGTCCTCGCGGTCGTCGAGCTCGAGCAGCCCGAGGGCGTGATCGTCCAGTTCGGCGGCCAGACGCCGCTGAAGCTCGCGGCGGGCCTCGCCGCGGCCGGCGTCCCCCTGCTCGGGACGAGCGTCGACGCGATCGACCTCGCGGAGGACCGCGGGCGCTTCGGCGCGCTCCTGAGCCGAGCTCGGCCTCGAGGCGCCGCCCTACGCGACGGGGCACTCCGTGGCCGAGGCGCTCGACGCGGGCGATCGGGTCGGCTACCCGCTGCTCGTGCGCCCGAGCTACGTCCTCGGCGGCCGGGCGATGGAGATCGTCTACTCGCGCGACGGGCTCTCGGACTACCTCGAGCGCCACGCGCCCGAGGGGGACGCGGCGCGCGGCGAGATCTTCCTCGACCGCTTCCTCGAGAACGCGATCGAGGTCGACGTCGACGCGCTCTGCGACGGCGAGGACGTGTGGGTCGGCGGGATCATGCAGCACGTGGAGGAGGCCGGGATCCACTCGGGCGACTCGGCCTGCGTGCTGCCGCCGCACTCGCTCGGCCGCGAGCGCGTGGCCGAGATCCGCGAGGCGACGCGCAGGCTCGCGCTCGGCATCGGCGTCGTCGGGCTCATGAACGTCCAGTACGCCGTGAGCGGCGGGAAGCTCTACGTCATCGAGGCCAACCCGCGCGCGTCGCGGACCGTGCCGTTCGTCTCCAAGGCGGTCGGGATCCCGCTGGCCAAGATGGCCTGCCGGATCATGCTCGGCGAGAAGATCACGGAGCTCGGCCTCCCCGAGGACCCCATGGCCGGCTCGCACATCTCCGTGAAGGAGGCCGTGCTGCCCTTCGACCGCTTCGAGGGCTCCGACGCGCTGCTCGGGCCCGAGATGCGCTCCACGGGTGAGGTCATGGGCGTCGCGCGCGACTTCCCCGCGGCGTTCGCGAAGGCGCAGGCCGCGGCGGGCTCCCCGCTGCCCTCCTCGGGCTCCGTGTTCCTCTCCGTGACGGACAACGACAAGCCCGCGGCGGGCTCCGTCGCGCAGACCCTCCACGACCAGGGCTTCGAGATCGTCGCGACCGCGGGCACCCGCGAGGCGATCGAGCGCATGGGCATCCCGTGCCGCGAGCTCAAGAAGATCGGCGAGGGCTCCCCGAACGTCGTCGACGAGATCGAGGCGGGCGGGATCTGCCTCGTGGTCAACACGCCGACGGGCTCGGGCGCGCGCACGGACGGCTGGGAGATCCGCCGCGCGGCGGTCGCCCGCGGGATCCCGTGCCTGACGACGATCGCCGCCGGCCTCGCCGCTGCGCGTGCGATCGGCGCGGTCAAGCGCGGGGACGCGGAGATCCCGCTCTCCCTGCAGGAGCTCCACGCCCCGGCCGGGAGCCCGGCGTGACGGAGGTCGCCCGCGGCGAGGACGGCCGCGTGCTCGCGCCGTTCGGCCGCCGGCGGGCGCTGGTGGTCTCCACCCGGAAGGTCGGCGCCTACGTCCTGCTCGAACTGAGCGACCGTGACGGCCCGCAGGCCGACCCCGGGCAGTTCCACATGCTCGCGACGGTCCAGGGCTGGGGGGCGGGGGAGGACGAGCGCCCGTTCCTGCCCCGGGCGTTCTCGCCCATGGGCAGCTCGGGCGGCCACCTCTGGTTCATGCTCGAGGACGTCGGCCCGGGGACGCACCAGCTCACGGGCCTGAAGAAGGGCGCGGCGCTCTGGGTCACGGGCCCGCTCGGCAACGGCTTCACGCTCCCCGTGGAGCTGAACGTCGGTTCACCGCCAACGCCTGGCGGTGAACCGACGTTCAGCGATCCGGGGGCGCTCGGGGACCCGACGCGGCGGCCCATCCTGGTCGCGGGTGGCATCGGCCTGCCGCCGATCATGAGCCTCTCGCGCGCGCTGAGCGACCGCGGGATCGCGGCGACGATGCTGCTCGGCTTCCGCGATGCGGCCCACGCGCAGGTCGCCGCGAGCTTCGACGCGCAGCTCGCGACGGACGACGGCTCCGCCGGCCATCGGGGCTACGTCACGGAGCTCTTGGCCGCGGAGCTCGACCGCGACCCGCACGCGACGGTGAGCGCCTGCGGCCCCGGGCCCGATGCTCGAGGCCGTCCGCGAGCTCGTGTCGGCGCGGGGGGTCCCCGCCCAGCTCGCGCTCGAGTCGGGCATGGCCTGCGGCTACGGCGCGTGCTACGGCTGCGTCGTCCCGCTGCACGCCGGGGGCTACGCCCGGGTCTGCGTCGACGGCCCCGTCCTGGAGGCCGCGACGCTCGCCGCGGTGCCGGCGCATTGAGCGCTCCCGTCGCCTTCTGCGGCATGACGCTCGCGCACCCGGTCGTCAACGGCTCGGGGACCTTCGACGTCCTCGCCGCGGAGCGCGCGTTCGGCCGCGAGGCGCTGCTCGCGGACTTCCCGTTCAGCGCCTACGTCTCCAAGACGATCACGCTCGCGCCGCGGGCGGGCAACCCGCCGCCCCGGCTCTGGGAGACCCCGGCCGGGATGGTCAACTCCATCGGGCTGCCGAACAAGGGCGTCGAGGCGTACCTGGCCGAGGACCTGCCCCGCTACGCGCAGCTCCCCGTCCCGCTGATCACGAACGTCATGGGGGGCACGGGGGAGGAGCTCGCTGAGGTCACCGCCGCCGTCGGGGACCGCCCCGAGATCGCGGCGATCGAGCTCAACGTCTCCTGCCCGAACGTCGCCACGGGGCTCGACATCGGCGCGGTCCCCTCGGAGCTCGAGGCGGTCGTGCGCCGGGTGCGCGGGGTGACCTCCAAGCCGCTGGTCGTGAAGCTCACGCCGAACACGGCGGACGTCTCGCTGTGCGCGCAGGCCGCGGAGGCCGCGGGCGCGGATGCGGTCTCCCTGGTCAACACGCTGCGGGCCGTGCCGCTGCACCCGGACGGCTCCGGGCGACGGTGGCTCGGCGGGCGCCAGGGCGGGCTGTCGGGGCCCGCCATCCGTGTCGTGGCCCTCGCGCAAGTCGCCGCGGTGGCCGACCGCGTGGCCATCCCGATCGTCGGCATGGGTGGTGTCCAGCGCGGCCGGCACGCCGCCGACCTGCTCGCCGCCGGAGCCACGCTGGTGGCCGTCGGGACGGAGAGCTTCCGCGATCCGCGCGCGGGTGGCCGCGTGGCCGCGGAGCTGGCCGACTTGTCATCTGACCGCCCCTCGTCGAGGGTCTGACGCCGCCTCCGTCCGGACCGCGGAGCCCTCGTTCGGCCTGCAAATCGCCACAAACGGGGTCACGAGGCTCGACGAGGCTCTACCTCAAGTCGAGGTCGAGGCGAATCTGCGGCCCCGGGCCCCACGGCCGACGCGGGCGATGTAGAGTTCCCCGCCGATGCCGCCGGCCACTTCCAGCACCCCGAAGCACACCTCGGCGCCCGAACGGTCGCTCAACCAGCGCATGGACGCGCTGCAGCGCGCGAACGAGATCCGGTCGCGCCGGGCCCAGCTCAAGCGGGACCTCAAGGCGGGTCGGGCGTCCATCCACAACCTGCTGCTCGACCCGCCGGAGTGGGTCGAGACGGCGAAGGTCTTCGACATGCTGCTCGCCGTCCCGAAGTACGGCCGGGTGAAGGCGAACAAGATCCTCACGACCTGCCGCATCTCCCCGAGCAAGACCATCGGCGGCCTCTCCCAGCGCCAGCGCGACGAGCTCGTCGCCTCCCTCCGTCGGTAGCCCGGCGACGCCGCGGCGCACCGACCGACGGCGTCGTTAGCCTCGCGCTCCTCGTGGCGCGCGTGTTCGTGATCACCGGCCCCTCGGGGGTCGGCAAGGGGACCCTCATCAAGCTCCTGCTCGAGCGGATCCCGGAGCTCGAGCTCTCCGTCTCCGCGACCACGCGGGCAGCCCGGCCCGGGGAGCAGGACGGCGTCCACTACCACTTCCTCGACGAGGAGGAGTTCGAGCAGCGCATCGCCGCGGGCGCCTTCGTGGAGCACGCGGGCTACTCCGGGCGCCGCTACGGGACCCTGCGCGAGGAGCTCGACCGGCGGACCGCCGCGGGCCATCCCGTCGTGCTCGAGATCGAGCTCCAGGGCGCGCGCCAGGTCCGCTCCGTCATGCCGGAGGCCGTGCAGATCTTCATCATGCCGCCGTCCCCGGAGAGCCTGCGGACGCGGCTCGTCGGCCGCGGGACGGACGCCCCGGAGCAGATCGAGGAGCGCCTCCAGGTCGCCGAGGCCGAGCTGGCCGCCGCGGGGGAGTTCGGGCACCGGGTCGTCAACGACGACCTCGACCGGGCGATCGAGGAGCTCGAGGGCATCGTGCGGAGTACACTGGGCGGGTGATCTCCCCCCGCATCGACACCCTGCTCGAGAACGTGGACTCGAACTACGCGTCCGTCCTGGTGGCCGCCAAGCGCGCCCGTCAGATCAACTCGTACTACCACAACCTCGGCGAGGGGACCTTCGACGAGTTCCCGCCGCCCATGATCGACACGGGCTCGAAGAACTACCTGACGATCGCGCTCGAGGAAGTCGCCGCGGGCAAGATCAAGTACCAGTACCGCTAGGCAGCACCGCCCCGTCCGGAGCCCACGATGGCCCGGATCCTCCTGGGCGTCTCGGGCGGCATCGCCGCCTACAAGGCCCTCGAGCTCGTCCGCCTCGCCACGGGGGCGGGCCACGCCGTCCGCGTCGTGCAGACCGAGGCGAGCCAGCGCTTCGTCGGTGCGGCCTCCTTCGCCGGCCTGACCGGCGCCCCCGTCCTCACGAGCGAGTGGGAGCGCGACCCCGCACGCGGCGCGTTCCCCGACCAGGCCCCGCCGGACCACGAGCCGCTGTCCCACCTGCAGCTCGTCGCCAACGCCGACGTCTACGTCGTCGCGCCGGCGAGCGCGAACACCCTCGCGAAGCTCGCCCACGGGCTGGCGGACAACCTCCTGACCTCCGCGGCGCTCGCCGCGACCTGCCCCGTGCTCGTCGCCCCGGCGATGAACGTCCACATGTGGGAGCACCCCGCCACGCAGGCCAACGTCGCGACGCTCCAGGAGCGCGGCGTCCTCCTGGTCGCGCCGACGGAGGGCCGGCTGGGCTCCCAGGGCGAGTGGGGGATGGGTCGCCTGGCGGAGCCCGCCGTCGTCCTGGCGGCGATCGAGGCCGCCCTCGGCCGGGGCCCGATCACCGCGGGCCCCTGGGACGGCCTGCGCGTGCTCGTCACCGCGGGCGGGACCCGGGAGCCCATCGACGCGGTCCGCTTCGTCGGCAACCGCTCGAGCGGCCGCATGGGCTTCGCGCTCGCCGCCGCCGCCGCGGACCGCGGCGCGGAGGTCGACCGTCGTCGCCGCGAACGTCGCGCTCCCGCGCGATCCCCGCATCGCCTACCTCGACGTCGGCAGCGCCGCGGAGCTCGACGCCGCCTGCGGCCGCGCCTTCGACGCCTGCGACGTCCTGCTCATGGCCGCCGCCGTCGCCGACTTCCGGCCCGTCGCGCCCGAGGCGGGCAAGGTCAAGAAGTCCGGGCGCGCCGAGCTCGTCGTCGCGATGGAGCCCACGCCGGACGTCCTCACGGGCCTCGCCGCGCGGCGTCGCCCTGGGCAGGTGCTCGTCGGCTTCGCGGCCGAGACCGGGGCCGGCGCGGTGGCCTACGGCCGCGAGAAGCTGGCCCGCAAGGGGCTCGACGCCGTGGTGGTCAACGACGTCGCCGGCGCGGGCATCGGCTTCGACACCGCGGACAACGAGGTGACGCTCGTGACGCGGGACGCGGAGGTCCACGTGCCGCGATCGGCGAAGCGCGACGTCGCGGATGCCATCCTGTCCCTCGTGGACCGGATGCGCGACGGCACGAACGCCGAGGCCTGACGCGGTGGCCTCCGTCCCGCCCGCGGCCGCCCGGGTCGCCCCCGCCGAGATCGCGGCGGCCTCGACGTTCGCCCAGGCGCTGAAGGCCGCGGTGAGCGCGGCGGTCGAGGTCCGCGACGGGCTGCTCGACGACCTCCTGGTCTGCATCGTCGCCGAGGGCCACATCCTCATCGAGGACCTGCCCGGCGTCGGCAAGACGACCCTGGCCCGCGCGCTCGCCCGCGCCGTCGGCCTCGAGTTCTCCCGCATCCAGTGCACGGCGGACCTCCTGCCGGCCGACGTCGTCGGGACGAACATCTACAACCGCCGCGAGGAGCGCTTCGAGTTCCGGCCCGGCCCGATCTTCGCGAACGTCGCGCTGGTCGACGAGATCAACCGCGCGTCGCCCAAGACGCAGTCCGGGCCTGCTCGAGTGCATGCAGGAGCGGCGGGTCACCGTCGACGTCCACACCCACGAGCTCGCGCGCCCCTTCGTCGTGCTCGCGACCCAGAACCCCGTCGAGTTCGAGGGCACCTACCCGCTGCCCGAGGCGCAGGTCGACCGCTTCATGGCCCGCGTCTCGCTCGGCTACCCCACCCCGCGCGCGGAGGCCGAGATGCTGCGCAACCACGAGTCGGGGGACCGCACGGAGCTCGATCGCAGCCGGTCGGCGGGCGCCGCGGACCTGCTCGCCGCCCAGGACGCGGCCCGCCGCGTCCACACCTCCGACGCCCTCCGGGCCTACGTCGTCGCGCTCCTGCGCGCGACGCGCGAGGACGCGCGGTCCGAGCTCGGGGCCAGCCCGCGCGCCGGCCTCATGCTGCTGCGCGCGGCGAAGGCCCGTGCGCTGCTCTCGGGCCGCGACCACGCGCTGCCCGACGACGTCCAGGCCCTCGCCGAGCTCGTCCTCAGCCACCGCGTCGTGCCCGCCCCCGAGGCGCTCGACGCGACGGGGACGCAGATCGTCGCGCGACGCCCTCGCCGCGACCCCCGCGCTCTAGGCGGCACGTGCGGCCCGCCGCCCTCACCGCCGCGCTCGGGGTGCTCCTGCTCCTGGTCGCGGGCGACCTTCGACGCCGAGCCGCTCTACGTCCCCGGGGTCGCCTTCGCGCTCCTGGGCTCCTCTCGCGCTGGCCTGGGCCGGGCTCGGGAGCGCTCGGGATCTCGCGTCGCAGCGCGACGTCGCCGCGCGGACGGTGCTCGAGGACCAGCCCGTCGAGGTCCGCGTCCGCGTGCGGGCCGGGCTCACCCCGCTGCTCACGGGCGACGGTCGAGGAGGAGCTGCTCGGCGCGCCCGTGCCGCTCGCGCTCGGGCGCCGCGAGATGGCGCTGCGGATCTCGGCGACCTTCGCCCGCCGCGGGCGCCGCGTGCTCGCCGCCCGTCCGCGTCGTCGTCCGCGACCCGCTCGGCCTCGCCGCAGCGCACGGTCACGGCGGGGGCGGAGGCGGAGGTCCTCGTGCTCCCGCGGGTCCTCCCGGTCGCAGGCGACGGGCGCGGGCGGGGAGGGCGGCCTGCTCTCGCCGCGCGCGGGCCGGCCGCGGATGGCCGCGGAGGTCGAGCTCGACGGCCTGCGGCCGTACCGCCCGGGCGCGGCGGCCTCGCGCATCCACTGGTGGCGTCTTCGCGCGGACCGGCGAGCTCTGGGAGCGCAAGCTGCTCGCCGACGCCGACTCCCGTCCGCTGCTCGTCCTCGACCCGCGGACGGCCGGCGGCGAGGAGGGCGGGCTCGCGCTCGACGCCGCGGTCCGCGCGCTCGCCTCGCTGACGGTCGCGCTGGCCAAGGAGGGCGGCTGCTCCGTCCTGCTGCCCGGCGACCGCCGGCCCGTCGCTCGTCGAGCCGGGCCTCAGCGCCTGGGGGCGCGTGCACGTCCGCCTCGCCCTGGTCGCCGACGACGGGCACGCGCCGTCGCTGGCGGGCGTCGGCGGTCGCTCGGGCCCCGTCGTCTACGTCGAGCGCCCGGGCGGGCGGCCGCGCGCCGCGGGCGCTCGCAGGGCGGCGGCGGCGTGCGGGTGCTCGTCGTGCCCGACGGCGGCGCGGCTCCCGGCCGCTCGCCAGCTCTTCACGGTCGCGGGCTGCACGGGCTGGAGCCTCGCGGCCGCCGGCAGGAGGTCGCCTGATGGCCACGGCGGTGCGCACCGCCCGCCCGTGCGGGTCGCGTCGGCGGCGCCCGGCGCGGCCGCGTCGCCCGGCAGGCCCGGCGGCGCTCGCCGGCAGCCTGCGCTTCGCCGCGTTCGCGGCCCTCGTCCTCTACGGCTGCGAGCACTGGGCCCGCCAGGTCGCGCCCACCCCGTCGCGCACGGCGCTGCAGACGACCGCGGTCGCCGTCGGGGCCGCGCTGCTCTTCGCCGGGACGAGCCGGATCACGGCCCGGGCCGGCGCCGCATCGCCGTGGCGGGCGTCTCGGTGGCCGCCGCGGTGCTCGCGCTCGCCGCGGCGGGCATCCCGCTGCGGTTCGTGGGCTGGCACAACTGGGGCGAGCTGCGGACCGGCGTCGGCGAGGGGCTCGCCGCCCTGCCGAACCTCAACGTCCCCTACCGCGGGCTGGACGCCTGGGTCCGCTGGACGATCCTCGCCGGCGCCGCGCTGCTCGGCGTGCTGGCGGCGGGCCTGGCCTACGCGGGCCTGCGCGGACCGACGGCCGGGCGCGCGCCGCCAGGCCGGCGCCGCGCTCGCGCTCGGCGTCCTCTACGGGCTCCCCGTCGTCGAGCGCAACCCCGAGCAGCCCTTCCTCGAGCGGCGCCGGCTTCGCGGTCCTGCTCGCCCTCTACCTCGGCGCCGACCGCCTCGTCGCCGTGGGCGGCGCCCGGCCGCGCCTGATCGCCGCGGGGCCGCGGCCCTCGCGCTCGGCCCTCGCCGCGCTCGTCGCCCCGCAGCTCGACGGCGCGGCGCCCTGGGTCGACTACCGCGGCCTGGCCGACGACCTCGCCGAGCGCAACCAGACCTCCTTCGACTGGAACCACAGCTACTCCCCGCTGGACTGGCCGCGCGACGGGCGCGAGGTGCTCCGGATCAAGGCCAAGCAGCGCGCCTACTGGAAGGCGACGGTGCTGCGGCGCTTCGACGGCGATCCGCTGGGTCGGGGCGGCGGACACCGCGCCGGCGCGACCTCGGTGGACACGCCGCTGCCCTCCACCCGCCCCGAGTGGAACGAGGACATCGAGGTGACGGTCCGCGGCCTGCGCTCCGAGCAGTACCTGACCGCGGGCTACACGACGAGCATCCGGGAGGTCCCGCGCCCCCCGCGCGCCGCGGGCTCGGGCACGTACGTCACCGCGGGGCGGCCCCTGCGCCCGGGGGACACCTACGAGGCCTCGGTCTACGCGCCGCGGCCGACCCCCGCGCAGCTCGAGCGGGCGGGCACCGTCTACCCCGACTACGTCACCGCGGACCTCGCGCTGGAGCTGCCCGAGGACGTCGGGCGGCCCGCGGCCCGCGGGAGCGCCCCTCCGCGGCCAGCCCCTACCACGACGATCGTCTTCGCGCCCTTCGGCTCGGGCGGCACCGCCGACGACCTTCATCCCCGGGCAGCGCTCCTTCCCCGGGGGCGGTGCGCTCCTCGCGCAGTCCCGGGCTACGCGCGCACCTGGGCGCTGGCCCAGCAGCTGCGCGACGCGTCCTCGCTCGCCCCTGCGACCTCGTCCGCCGCGTGCGCCGCCGCGTCCAGCAGGGCGCGCGCTACACGGAGCGGCCCGCGCAGCGCGACGTCCCGCTCGACGCGTTCCTCTTCGACACCCACGAGGGCTACTGCCAGCAGTTCTCCGGGGCGATGGCGCTGCTGCTGCGGATGGCGGGCGTGCCCGCGCGGGTCGCCTCGGGCTTCACCCCCGGGAGCTTCGACTCCGACCGCGGCCAGTACATCGTGCGCGACCTCGACGCCCACTCCTGGGTCGAGGCGTTCTTCCCCGACGTCGGCTGGGTCACCTTCGACCCGACCCCGACCGTCGCGCCGCCCGCCGCGCAGGACGCCGGGCGACGGCGGGACACGGGGACCGCCGCGGAGGCGCCCGACGAGGCCGCGGACCGCGCGGACGTCGCCGGAGCGCGACGCGGCCGACCCCCGAGGACAGCGGCCGCCGGCGCCCGGGGCGGCGGGCGACGGCGGGCCGGGCGCCGTGCTGCTCCTCGGGCTCGGTGGCGCTGCGGCGGTGGCCGCGCTCGCCGGCGGCTGTGGCCTGGTGGCGCCGCCCGCACGTCGCGCTCGGGCCGCTGGAGGAGCTGCGCCGCGCGCTCGCCCGCAGCGGCCGGCCGGCCGCGCCGGACACGACGCTCTCAGGCGCTGGAGCGCGCGCTCGCGCGGCAGCGCCGGCGGCGCAGGCCTACGTCCGCAAGCTGCGCCTCGCGCGGTACGCCGGCCGCGGCGGAGCCGCCGACCGCGGCCGGAGCGCGCCGCGCTGCGCGAGGAGCTCGCCGCGGGGCTCGGCCTGCGCGGCCGCCTGCGGGCGCTGTGGGCGCTCCCGCCGCGCCGCCCGCACGGCGCCCGGGGCGCTCCTGAGCGCCCTCGGGGCGCCGGGGCCGCGGCTACGATGGAGCGGCTCGCATGGACTCCGCGTACGACCTCTTCCAGCAACGGCACGCGCCCTGCTCGAGCGGCGCGACTTCCACGCCGCGACGGTCCCGCTCGCCCGCGCCCGCACGCTCGAGCCCGACAAGTCCTCGGTGCGCGAGGCGCTCGGCCGCGCGCTACTTCGGCGCCCAGCGCTACGCGGAGGCGGCGGAGGAGTTCGAGGCGGTCATCGCCCACCACCCGACCGACGACTACGCGCTGTTCTGCCTCGGCCGCAGCCTCCAGCAGCTCGGACGCCACGCCGAGGCGCGTGCCGCCGCTGACGCTCGCGGCGACCCTCCGCCCCGAGCGCGCGGACTACCGGCTGCTACCGCGAGCGCGCCCGGCGGCGCGCCGACGCGGCCTGACGCGGGCCCGTGCGCGAGGGCCGCCGCGCTTGGTAGCCTCGACGGAGAGCTTTCGCCGCCAGCGGTGCCAGCAGCACGAGGCACGTGGCGGGCAGTACGAGGAGGCGGGCGCTAGGCCCGCCTTCGGCGTTTCCAGAGGGAGAGAGGAGAGAAGATGAGCCAGCGATCCAGAACGAGGTCGAGGCGACGCTCGCCGACGGCCACGCCCGACGTCGAGGTCCTGCTGGCCGAGGTCGTCGGCGGCGGCACCCTGCGCCTCTTCGTCGACCACCCCGACGGCGTGACCCTCGAGGTCTGCGAGCGCGTCACCCGCGCGCTCGAGGACGTCCGCGAGCGCTACGCGCTCGAGGTCAGCTCGCCCGGCTCCCAGCGCCCGCTCACGAAGCCCACGCACTTCCGCCGCTTCCTGGGCCGCCGTGCCCGGGTGCGCACCCGCGAGGCCGCTCGACGGGCCACAAGTCGTTCACCGGCGAGCTCGTCGGCGCCACCGACGCCGAGGTCACGATCGCCGCCGAGACCGGCGTCATCGCGATCCCGTACGCCGAAATCCACCGTTCCAACCTGGTCGAGGAGTAGCCAGATGTCACGCGAGATCCTGGAAGCCATGAGCGCCCTGGCGCGCGAGAAGGGCATCGCGCCCGAGAAGCTGCAGGCGGCCCTCGAGGACGCGCTGCTCTCCGCCTACAAGAAGCAGCCCGACTCCGCGAAGTACGCGCGGGTCGAGCTCGACCCCGAGACGCGGCGACTACCGCGTCATCGAGCTGCTCGTGCCCGACCGCCTCGAGGCGCACCTGATCGTCGAGACGATCGACGAGAACACCTACCTCGACGAGGAGACGGGCGAGTTCGTCGAGCCCGAGAACGTCGAGATCGACCCGGAGAAGTTCGCGGAGTACGCGGACCAGATCGGGGAGCAGGACGTCACGCCCGGACGACTTCGGCCGCATCGCCGCGCAGACCGCCAAGCAGGTCATCCTGCAGCGGATCCGCGAGGCCGAGCGGGACATGATGTTCGAGGAGTACCGCGACCGCGTCGGCGAGCTCGTGACGGGCATCGTCCAGCAGAAGGACGCGCGCTACACGCTCATCCAGCTGCGCGAGCGCGTCGAGGCGCTGCTGCCCGAAGAGCGAGCAGGTCGACGGCGAGCGCTACGAGCACAACCAGCGCGTGAAGGCGGTCATCAAGGAGGTCTCGGCCTCCACGAAGGGCCCGTCGATCATCGTCTCCCGGCGCGACCCCGACCTCATCAAGGCGCTCTTCGAGCTCGAGGTCCCCGAGATCGCCGACGGCCTGGTCGAGATCCAGAACGTCGCGCGCGAGCCGGGCTACCGCTCGAAGATCGCCGTGGTCTCCCACGCCGACGGCGTCGACCCGGTCGGCGCCTGCGTCGGCCCCCGCGGCTCCCGCGTGCGCATGGTCGTCTCCGAGCTGCGCGGCGAGAAGATCGACATCATCCCCTACAACGACGAGCCCGCCCGCTTCGTCGCCAAGGCCCTGTCGCCCGCCCGCGTGCGCGAGGTCCTCGTCGACGACGACGCCCGCCAGGCGACGGTCATCGTGCCGGACGACCAGCTCTCGCTGGCCATCGGCCGCGAGGGCCAGAACGCGCGGCTGGCCGCCCGCCTGACGGGCTGGCGGATCGACATCAAGTCCGAGACGGACTTCGCCCAGGACACGGGCGGGGACGCCGACGAGGGCGACGGGGAGCAGCGCGCGCAGGACGACGGCCGCTGCCACGCGATCCTCGGCACGGGCCGGCGCTGCCCGAACGCGTCGCTGCCGCAGACGTACTTCTGCGGCCTCGACGCCCACCAGGCGCTCGCCCGCTTCGACACGACCGACGCCTCGGTCATCGCCGACCTCGACCCGGCCGAGCTCGCCGAGCTGGCCAACGGCGCGACGGACGAGGACCGCGTGCACGAGCTCGTGACCCGCGCCATCGCGAACCTCGCGGCGGCGAAGGCCGCGGCGCCGGAGGGGGAGGACCCGGTCGTCGCACGACGATGGCCTGGAGCCCCAGGCCGACGCCGGCGAGCCGGACGCGCTCGCGGCGGACGACGCGGAGCCGGCCGAGGCCGGTCTCGCGGAGGAGCCCGCGTCGTAGCCCGGGGCCACGTCCCCGCACGGCGGTGCGTCGCCTGCGGCGCGGATCCGGCCGCAGGCGGAGCTCCACCGCTTCACCTGCACACCCTCCGGGGACGGCGGTCGTGCGATCGTCGCCGCAGACCCGTCGCGCACCGCCCCGGGGCGCGGCGCCTGGACCTGCGACGCGGCCTGCACGGAGCGTGCTCTGGCCCGCAAGGCGTTCCCCCGCGCCTTCAGGCGCGCTGTCCACGTACCCCCAGACCTTCTAGAATCGATGAACAGTGGCTGAGAAGAAGGCATCACAGATCGCGAAGGAGCACGGGATGTCCGCCATGGACCTCCTCGTGCAGCTTCGCGACGCCGGGATCACCGTGACCGCAGCGTCGGCACTCGTCGACGAGGACCGGGTGGTGCAGGCCCTCGGGCTCACGAAGACCGGCGCCCCGACGGCCGCGTTCGACTTCGGCTCGTCCAAGGCCGCGGTGGCCGCGCCCCCGGCGCCGCCCGAGGCCCCGACGAACGGCAACGGCACCGCCGTCGCGACCCCCAACGGGGGTGGCAACGGCACGCCCGCGGCGCCCCCGGCGCCCGCGCCCCAGGCTCCTGCGCCGCCCGCCCCGGCGGACACCCCCGCGCCGGCCCCGGCCGCGCCCGAGGCTCCTGCGCCCGCCGCCAAGGCGGGCGGCAAGTCCGTCGGCCCGAAGGTCATCGGCGCCGACGACTTCGTCCCGCGCCCGGCCGCGCCCATCCCGCTGACGCCGATGCGCCCCGTCGCAGCGCCGCCCGCCGCCGCGGCGCCGTCCGCCCCCGCCGCCCCGTCGACCCCCGCGCCGCCCGTCGCCGCGGAGGCCCCGGCCGCCGCCGTCAGCACCCCCGCGACGCCCGCGGCCCCCGAGCCCACGCAGACCCCGTCGGGCGACACGCCCACGGGCGACGCACCGGCCGCCGAGCCCGCGATCACCCCGACGGAGGTCGGGGCCGCCGCCGCCGTCCAGGCCGAGGCCGCGACCCCGGCGGCCGACCACCGCCGCCCCGGCGAAGGGCAAGAAGGGCAAGGTCGTCCCGCCCAAGGACGAGAAGCCGACCCTCGTCCCCTCGAAGGAGAAGCCGCCGCCCGGCGCCGGTCCGCGCATCCTCGCGGTCCCCGAGCCGCCCAAGCGCCCCAAGCGCGACGAGTCCGCGAACCTCCCCCGCACGGGTGCGGGCGCGGGCGCCGCCGGCCGCCGTCGCGTCGTCATCGACTCCCAGGCCGCCCGTCGCGGCCCGGGCGGTCCCGGCGGCCCGGGTGGCCCCGGTGGCGGCCCGAACCAGCCCCCGCGCCGTCAGCGCCGCGGCCGTCGCCGTCGTGGCGTCTACAACGACACGATCGCCCCGCTCGACGTCGAGGCGCAGACCGCGATCGACAACGTGAAGGTCGCGTCGGGCTCGAACGTCAAGGAGGTCGCCGAGTCCCTCGGGCGTCCCCGTGCCCGACGTCATCAAGAAGCTCATGATGCTCGGCCAGATGGCGACGCTCACGCAGACGCTGTCCGACGACGCGATCCAGATCATCGCCGACGAGTTCGACCGCACGATCGAGATCACCTCGCTCAGCGAGGAGGACGCGGAGGCCCCGGCCTTCGAGGACGACCCGGCGGACCTCGTCGGGCCGCCCGCCGGTCGTCACGATCATGGGCCACGTCGACCACGGCAAGACGTCCCTGCTCGACGCGATCCGCGAGGCGGACGTCGTCGGCGGCGAGGCCGGCGGCATCACCCAGCACATCGGCGCCTACCAGGTCCACCACGGCGACCACGTCGACGACGTTCCTCGACACCCCGGGCCACGAGGCGTTCACCGCCATGCGTGCCCGCGGCGCCCGGGTGACGGACATCGCGATCATCGTCGTCGCGGCCGACGACGGCGTGAAGCCGCAGACGCGGGAGGCCGTCGACCACGCGCTGGCCGCCGAGGTCCCGGTGCTCGTCGCGGTCAACAAGGTCGACAAGGAGGGCGCCGACCCGACCCGGGTGCGCACGGAGATGACCGCGCTCGGCCTGCAGCCCGTCGAGTGGGGCGGCGACATCGAGTTCGTCGACGTCTCCGCGAAGGCGCGCACGGGCCTCGCGGAGCTCCTGGAGACCATCCACGCTCGTCGCCGAGCTCGAGGACCTGAAGGCCAACCCGACACGCGGAGGCCTCGGGCATCGTCATCGAGTCCAAGCTCGACCCGGGCCGCGGCCCCGTCGTGACGATGCTCGTGCAGCGCGGCACGCTGAAGATCGGCGACGCCGTCGTGGCCGGCCCCCAGTGGGGCAAGGTCCGCGCGCTCACGGACTACAAGGGCACCCGCACGAAGACGGCGGTCCCCGGCGACCCCATCGAGATCCTCGGCTTCGACGGCGTCCCGGACGCCGGCGAGCAGGTGCGCGTCGTGAAGAACGACCGCGAGGCACGTCGCGAGGCCAACGAGCGCGAGACGCGCCTGAAGAGCGAGGCGCTCGCGCGCCGCTCGGGCCGCAAGGTCTCCCTCGAGGACGTCTTCAAGCGCCAGCAGCGGCTCGGGCACGAAGGAGCTCGCGTCATCATCAAGGCCGACGTCGCCGGCTCCATGGAGGCGCTCGAGGACGAGATCGCCAAGCTCCCGCAGGACGAGGTCTTCGTCGACGTCATCTCCTCCGGGGTCGGCGGCATCACCGAGTCCGACGTCATGCTCGCCTCGGCCTCCGAGGCGATCATCATGGGCTTCAACGTGCGCCCGGTCGGCAACGCCCGCGCCGCGGCGGACCGCGAGGGCATCGAGATCCGGAACTACTCCGTCATCTACCAGGCGCTCGACGAGATCCGCGAGGCGATGACCGGGATGCTCGACCCCGAGGAGGTCGAGGACACCGTCGGCCAGATCGAGGTGCGGGCCATCTTCCGCGCGTCGAAGATCGGCACGATCGCCGGCTCCTACGTCCTCGAGGGCAAGGTCACGCGCGGCGGCAAGGTGCGCGTCGTGCGCGACGGCACCGTGCTGGCCGAGACGACGGTCGCCGGCCTCAAGCGCTTCAACGACGACGCCCGCGAGGTCCTCGCCGGGTTCGAGTGCGGCATCACGCTGCAGAACTACCAGGACATCCGCGAGGGCGACGTCCTCGAGGTCTACGAGACGCGCAAGGTCGACCGCGAGCTCGCGTGAGCTCGCGCGTCCGGCCCGCGGCCTGAGAGGGTGAGCGCGTGAGCGCCGACCGCATGCGCCGGGTCGACGAGGCGATGCGCGAGGTCCTGAGCGACGTGGTCACCCGCGAGCTCAAGGACCCGCGCGTCGGCTTCGTGACCGTCACCGACGTCAAGACCAGCCCCGACCTCCGGCACGCGCGCGTCCACGTCAGCGTGCTCGGCGACGACGCGGTCCGCGAGGCGAGCCTGGAGGGGCTGCGCTCCGCCCACGGCTTCCTGCAGAAGCGCTGTGCGGACTCCCTGCGGATGAAGCACACGCCGCAGCTCGACTTCCTCTACGACGACACCGCCGAGAAGGCGTTCGCGCTCGAGGCGCTGATCCGCGAGCAGGAGGCGCGAGCGGTGACGCTCCGGCGGACGTCGCCTCCTCGCGCGCGCTCGTCCTCGACGAGATCCGCGGGGCCGAGCGCTTCATCCTCGTCACCCACGAGAACCCCGACGGCGACGCGCTCGGCTCGCTGGTCGGCGATGCACGGCGTGCTCTCGCGCGCTCGGCAAGGACTCCGTCATGTTCATGGGCGCCGACGAGTTCCCGCTGCCCTACGAGTACCGCTTCTTCGTGCTCGACGGCCTCGTCTCCGAGGCCCCCGCCGACCTCGACCGACCGCACGGTCGTCTTCCTCGACTGCGGGAACATCGACCGCAACCCGGCCGACATCGTCAAGCGGCCCGAGGCGCACATCCTCAACATCGACCACCACCACGACAACACGCGCTTCGGCACCGTCAACCACGTCGTGGAGGAGGCCTCGTGCACCGCGGAGATCGTCTGGGACCTCATGCGCGCGCTCGAGGTCGAGCCGACCCCGACGATCGCCGACGCGCTCTACGTCGGGCTCGTGACCGACACGGGCAAGTTCATGTACGAGAACACGGGGACCCGCGCGCACGTCATGGCCGCGGAGCTCATCGAGGCGGGGGTCGACGTCAACGCGATCTACCGGCGCCTCTACGAGGAGATGCCCTACTCGAAGCTCGCGCTGCTCTCGCGCGGCCTCGCGAACGTCGAGCGCTTCGACGACGGCCGGCTGACGATCTCCCAGCTCGCGGCGGCCGGACTTCCAGGCGGCGGGCGCCGAGGAGAGCTACTCCGAGGGCGTCGATCGACCACCTGCGCTCCGTCCAGGGGACGAAGGTCGCGGCCCTGGCGCGCGAGCTGCTCGACGCCTCGGGCCGCCGGAAGGTCTCGCTCCGGGCGACGGACGGCGAGGTCGACGTCTCGATCATCGCCCGCGCGGGCGGCGGCGGGCGGCCACCGCCAGGCGGCGGGCTTCACGACCACGCTGGGGCACGGCGAGCTCGTGGCGTTCGTCCGCGAGCAGGTCGGCCTCCAGCTCGGCCCGCCGACGGGCTGAGCCGCGTCAGTTCAGCCGCGCGCGCAGGGCGCGCGCCTCCAGCGTGAGGCGCTCCATGTCCGCGGGCTCGACGGGGAGCAGCAGGCGCAGGTCCGCCGCGTGGATCGCGTGGCCGAGCAGCGCCGCGCTTGGCGAAGGCCCCGACGAGGTTGTTGATCATCCGCAGGGCCGTCTCGTGCGGGCTCCAGGGCCGCACGACGGCCTGCGGGAGCTCCGGGACCGCGAGGCGGACGCCGGCGTGGAACGGGTCGAGGAGCACGGGGGCGCCGCCCCGGCCGCCCCAGAGCCCGACGACGAAGTGGCCGGGCAGGCCCGACGCCCGTCCAGGGGGATGCCGACCCGCCGGGCGACCGCGACGTAGAGGACCGAGAGGGCGATGGGCAGCCCGCGCCGGCGCTCGAGGACGAGCGGGGAGCATGGAGTTGTCCGGGTGGTCGTACTCGCGGGTCTCGCCCGTGAAGCCGTGCTGGCGGCCCAGGACGGCGGTCAGCGCCGAGGCCGGGTCGGGGTCGGGGAGCGCGAGCTCCAGGCGCAGGTCCTCGGCCAGCTCGTCGAGCCGCGCGCGGGCCGCGGCCGCGTCGACGGGCGCGAACTCGGCGGCCATGGCCAGGGCCGAGCTCCTCGACCGGGGGGTCGGGCTCGCAGGCGAGCTCGGCGAACGCGTCGGGGGCCATGGGGTCATCATGCCCGCAGATGAGCGATCCCACGGGTTCGGTGCCCGAGATGGACGGACTGATCCTGGTCGACAAGCCCGCGGGCGTGACCTCGCACGACGTCGTGGCCCGGGTGCGCCGTGAGGTCGTCGGGCGCGAGCGCTCGATGAAGGGCGTCGGGAAGGTCCGGGTGGGCCACGCCGGCACGCTCGACCCGTTCGCGACGGGGCTCCTGGTCGTCCTGCTGGGCCGCGCGACCCGCGTCCAGGCGCACGTCATGGCGCTGACGAAGCGCTACGAGGCGACGGCGCGCTTCGGCTGGACCTCCAGCACGGGCGACCCCGAGGGGGAGCTGACCGAGACCGGGCGCGTCCCCGCGGAGCCGCTGCAGCTCCCGACGGGCACCCTCCAGCAGCGCCCGCCGGCCTACTCGGCCGTGCACGTGGGGGGCAAGCGCGCCTACGCCCTGGCGCGCCAGGGGATCGAGGTCGAGCTCCCCGAGCGCGAGGTGCAGGTGCACCGCTTCGAGCGGCTCGCCCCGGACCGCTTCCTCATCGAGTGCTCCGCGGGGACCTACGTCCGCACGCTGGTCTCCGAGCTCGGCGACGCGTACTGCACGGCGCTGCGGCGCACGGCCGTCGGGCCGTTCGACGTCGCCGACGCCACGAGCGACCCGACTCCCGCGGACCTCATCCCCCTCGAGGACGGCCTGGCGCGCTTCCTGCCGGTCGTCGACCTGGAGGGCGACGCCGCCCGCCGCGCCGCCCACGGGCAGCCCATCGCGCGCCAGGGCATCGACGCCACGGTCCTCCTGCGCGACGAGCACGGGCCGATCGCCCTGGCCGAGCCGCGTCCGGGCGGCCACCTGAAGCCCGTCGTAGGCTTCAGGGCGTGATCGTCACCCGGCTCACCGACGCCGAGCCCCGGCCGCGCCGCGTGGCGGTCGGCACGTTCGACGGCGTCCACCTGGGCCACCGGGAGGTCATCAAGGGCGCCGACACGGTGCTGACCTTCGAGCCGCACCCGCGCATGGTCACGAACGCCGCGAGCGCCCCGCCGCTCCTGACCCCCTTCGACCGCAAGTGCGAGCTCATCGCCGAGCTCGGGGTCGAGGAGCTCGTCGTCATCCCCTTCGACCGCGAGTTCGCGAGCCAGAGCGCCCAGGCCTTCCACGACGACGTCCTGGTCGGCAGGCTCGGCGCCACGAGCGTCACCGTGGGGGAGAACTTCCACTACGGCGATGCGGGCGCAGGGCGACACGAAGCTCCTCGAAGCCGACGGGCGCTTCGCGGTCCGCGTCGTCCCGCTGCTCGAGGTCGACGGCGAGATCGTCTCCTCGAGCCACATCCGCGGCCTCGTCGCCGGCGGCGCGCTCGAGTACGCGGGGGAGCTGCTCGGCGCGCCCTTCTCCATCACGGGCGAGGTCGAGCACGGGGAGGAGCGCGGCCGCACCCTCGGCTACCCGACCGCGAACCTCGTGCCCAAGGCGCAGTACGTCACCCCGGCCCACGGCGTCTACGCCTGCCGGGTGCAGCTCCCGGGGGGCGGGGAGCCCGTCGCCGCGGCCACGAGCATCGGCGTGCGGCCCCAGTTCGAGTCGGGGCTCGGCGTGCTCGTCGAGGCCTTCCTCATCGACTGGTCCGGCGACCTCTACGGCCAGGAGATCCGCATCGACTTCCTCAAGCGCCTGCGGGGGGAGAAGCGCTTCGACTCCGTCGACGCGCTGCTCGAGCAGATGGGGCGGGACGTCGAGGAGGCGCAGCGCCTCGCTTGCTAGCCTCCACTCGCCGATGACCACGCTCTCACCAGAACGCACGCAGGAGATCGTCGCCCAGTTCGGGGCGACCCCGCAGGACACGGGGAACACCCGCGTCCAGATCGCCCTCCTGACGCAGCGCATCAACGACCTGACGCAGCACCTCCGCTCGCACAAGAAGGACCACCACTCGCGTCGTGGCCTCCTCATGCTCGTCGGTCAGCGCCGCCGCCTGCTGAACTACCTCGAGAAGTCCGACCTCGAGGGCTACCGCACGCTCATCAAGCAGCTCGGCCTGCGCAAGTGAGCATCATCGAGCCCGGGACCCCCGTCCCGGAGTTCACCCTCCAGACGGCCGAGGGCGAGGACTTCACCGCGGAGGACCTCAAGGGCAAGACGACCGTCCTGGTCTTCTACCCCTTCGCCTTCAGCCCGGTCTGCACGGACCAGCTGCAGGTCTACGAGGAGGCGCTGCCCGAGCTCGCCGAGAAGGGCGCGACGCTCTACGGCGTCTCGACCGACGCGACGTACTCGCAGACCGCCTTCAAGGAGAAGCTCGGCGTCTCGATCGAGCAGCTCTCGGACTTCGAGCCCAAGGGCGAGGCGTCCAAGGCGTTCGGCGCGTACTTCGAGCCCGCGGGGATGAGCAACCGCGCGCTGGTCATCGTCGGCCCCGACGGGGTCGTCACCTGGTCGCACCTGGCGGCCAACCCGGGCGAGCTGCCCGGCGTGAACCTCATCTTCGACGGCCTCGAGGCCTCGAAGAGCTGAGCGCCCAGGCGCCACCGGCGCCTTGAGGTGCGCTTGAGGTGGGGGCCGCTACGGTCCCCACCGATGCCCTCGCCGCAGTCCCAGCCTGAGCACCGCAGGAGCTCGATCAGCGTTCCCACGTTGATCATCGCGAGCGTCTCGTCCGTCGTGGCGGCGCTCGTCGTCTCCCGGATCTGGGGCCCGGGCACCCTCGTCGGTGCGGCCGCCACGCCGGTCATCGTCACGCTCGTCTCCGAGGCGCTGCGCAAGCCCGCGGAGGTCATCACGGTCGTGCGGACGCCGACCGGCACGCAGGTCCACGAGCCCGCGCAGCCCCGCCGCCGCGAGGTCGGGGCGGACGCCCTGCAGGCCGGGGACACCGTCGTGGCCACCCCCGCTCCCGTCGCGCGCTCCCGCCGTCCGGCGGTGGTCGTCGCGGCGGTCACCGGGCTGGTCGCCGCGGTGATCGGGATCTTCCTGCTGACGTCGGGTGAGCTCGTCTTCGGCGACGCGGTGGCCGGGAGCGGCGGGCGCACGAGCCTGGGGATCGGCTCCCCGGGGTCCTCGCGCCCGCGCACCCCGACGGGGCCGGCCGCCACGCCGACCACCTCGACCGAGACGCGAACGACCACCACGACGGTGCCGGCGACGCCGACCGCGCCGCCCGAGAGCACCACCACGGAGCCGGGCACCACGCCGGCCCCGCCCGCCGCCGGGGCGACGGGGGCGACCGGCGCGACGGGACCCTAGGCCGCGGCGGGGAGCTCGCCGCGCTCGCGCCGCGCGGCGATGTCCGCGGCCAGGAGCGGCCCGATGACCCGCGCGCGGTGCTCGAAGATGCCCTCGACGTCCCGCTCGACGAAGAGGCGCCGGGCGAGCTCCCCGAAGGGCCCGAAGCCGATGGCCCAGCGCACCGTGTCGGTCATCGTCGTGTGGGCAGGACCGTCCGGGGCGAACGTGTGGGTGTGGTGCCAGAGGGCGTAGGGGCCCTTGAGCTGCATGTCGACGAAGCGGTGCGGCGGCTCCCAGGCCTGGATGGAGGTCAGCCAGGAGATCGGCGCCCCGTGGATCCGCAGGCGGTACTCGATGAGGGTCCCGACGTGCATCTCGATCGGGACCCGGCGTGATCACCTGGAAGCGGAGGAGGGGCGGGGTGATGGCCTCGAGGTTCTTCGCGTCGGCGAAGAAGCCGAAGACCTCCTCCGGGGTGCCGTCGAGGCGCTGCTCGCGACGCAGGACGTGGGTGCGCAGGGGCATGGAGGAGGGTACGGTCGAGGCGTGGCCGAGGACTCCCTGCGTTCGAGCCCCGTCCCGGGCCCGCGCCCCGACGACCACCTCCGCGGGGACGGCCCGCTCGTGCTCTTCTACGCGGACTTCGCCTGCCCGCGCTGCGCGCTGGCCTGGGAGCGCCTCGACGGGGCGCCCGTGCGCCTGGCCTTCCGGCACCTCGCGCTGAAGGCGAAGCACCCCCGGGCCGTCGCGCTCGCGCACGCCGCCGAGGCCGCCGCGCTCCAAGGCGCGTTCTGGGAGCTCGCGGCGCTGCTCTACGCCGACCAGGGCCGCACGGAGGACCCGCACCTCTGGGCCCACTGCGAGCGCCTCGGGCTCGACCTGGAGCGCTGGGAGGCCGACCGCCGCTCCGACGCGGTCGCGGCGCGCGTCACCCGCGACGTGCGCGACGCGCTGCGGGGCGGCGCGGTGGCGACCCCGACGCTCTTCGCGGGCGACGCGGTGCTGGCCGGCCCGCCCGACGCGGCCTGGCTGGCCGCGCTCTGACGCCGGGCGCTTCGGCTAGGCTGGAAGGCACTTCCGACACGAGAAGCAACCGATGCGCCGTCGAGACCGATGCCGGCGCCGAAGGGAACCACCACATATGAGCAATGACGCCGTGACCACCGTCACCGTCGAGATCGCCGGCACGGAGATCTCCTTCGAGACGGGCAAGATGGCTCGTCAGGCCGGGGGCGCCGTCGTCGTGCGCGCCGGCGACACGATGATCCTGTCGACCGCGACCGTGGGTCGCGAGAAGGACGCCGACTTCCTCCCGCTGACCGTCGACGTCGAGGAGCGCATGTACGCCGCGGGCAAGATCCCCGGCTCGTTCTTCAAGCGCGAGGGCCGCTCGGGCGAGAAGGCCACGCTGACCGCCCGCATGATCGACCGCCCGATCCGCCCGCTCTTCCCGAAGAACTGGCGCTTCGACACGCAGCTCGTGACGCTGCCGCTCTCCGTCGACCACGACGAGCCCTTCGACATCCTCGCGATGAACGGCGCCTCCGCGGCGCTCATGATCTCCGAGGTCCCGCTGCCCTTCCCGGTCGGCGCCGTGCGCGTCGGCATCATCGACGGCAACTTCGTCGTGAACCCCACGGAGGAGCAGCTCCTCGACGGCGCCTCGGACCTCGACCTCATCGTCGCGGGCTCCGAGGAGGCGATCCTCATGGTCGAGGCCGGCGCCTCCGAGGTCTCCGAGGCCGAGATCCTCGACGCGCTCGACATCGCCCACGGCGAGATCAAGAAGCTCTGCAAGGTCCAGTGGGAGCTCAAGGAGAAGTGCGGCAAGCCGGACAAGGTCATCCCGACCCCGGTCGACCTCTCCTCGCTGGTCGAGGAGATCCGCGCCTCCCACGGCACCCAGCTCGACGAGGCCACGCAGGTCTTCGACAAGCTCGAGCGCCAGGACAAGACGCAGGAGGTCAAGGACGCGGTCATCGCGCAGTACACCCCTGCCGAGGACGCGGCGGACTACGCCGAGGCCCGCACGAACGCCTCCAAGGCCTTCTCCACCCTGGAGAAGCAGGTCATCCGTGGCCGCATCGCCAAGGACAAGAAGCGCCCCGACGGCCGCCAGCCCACGGAGATCCGCCCCATCACGATCGAGGTCGGCCTCGGCGCCCGCAACCACGGCTCCGCGCTCTTCACCCGCGGCCAGACGCAGGCCTACTCCGTCGCGACGCTCGGCACGCTCAAGGAGGAGATGCGGATCGACACGCTCGGCCTCGAGAGCAAGAAGTTCTACTGGCACCACTACAACTTCCCGCCGTTCTCCGTGGGTGAGGCCGGCTTCATGCGCGGCCCCAAGCGCCGCGACATCGGCCACGGTGCCCTGGCGGAGCGCGCGCTCGTGCCGGTCGTCCCGAGCATCGAGGACTTCCCGTACACCGTGCGCGTCGTCTCCGACATCCTCGAGTCCAACGGCTCGTCCTCCATGGCGTCGGTCTGCGGCTCGTCGCTGTCGCTGATGCAGGCGGGCGTCCCGATCAAGGCGCCGGTCTCCGGCATCGCGATGGGGCTCATCAAGGAGGGCGACGACTACACGGTCCTCACGGACATCGCGGGCGTCGAGGACCACCTCGGCGACATGGACTTCAAGGTCGCCGGGACCGAGGAGGGCATCACCGCGATCCAGATGGACATCAAGATCACGGGGGTCACCTTCGACATCCTCCGTGACGCGCTGACCCAGGCCCGCGAGGCGCGCCTGGACATCCTCGAGCAGATGAAGGCCGTCATCGACGGGCCCGCCGCGCAGCTCTCCCAGCACGCGCCGCGCATCTCGAAGGTGAAGATCGACACGGACAAGATCGGCCTGCTCATCGGCAAGGGCGGCGAGACGATCCGTGGCCTCTCGGAGGAGTTCGAGTCGCAGATCGACGTCAACGACGACGGTCAGGTGCTCATCTACTCCGCGAACGGCGAGATGGCCGACAAGCTCGTCGAGCGCATCACGGGCATGACGAAGGAGGTCGCCGTGGGCGACGCCTTCCCGACCGCGAAGGTCGTCAAGACGACGACGTTCGGCGCCTTCGTCGAGCTGACGAAGGGCACGGACGGGCTGCTGCACATCTCGAACGTCTCGCCGGGCCAGCGCGTGGACACGGTCGAGGACGTCCTGAACAAGGGCGACGAGATCTCCGTCACGGTGGTCGAGGTCGACCGGGAGCGCGGCCGCATCGGCCTGCGCCTCGCGAGCGACCCGGACGTCGCGGGCAAGTCGGCCGAGGAGCTCTCCTCGGTCAGCGGTGGCGGCGGGGGTGGCGGCGGCGACCGCGGCCCGCGGCGCGAGCGCTCCGGCGGCGGTGGCCGTGAGGGCGGCGGGCGCGGCGGCGATCGCGGCTCGGGCCGCCCGCGTCATCGCTCGGGCTCGGACTCCTAGGGGGTCCGACGCAGCATGGGTCAGACGCACGAGCTGACCACCCTGGAGTCCGGCGTGCGGGTCGTGACGGAGGCCATGCCCTCCGTCCGGTCCGCGGCGCTGGGGCTCTGGATCGGGACGGGCAGCGCGGCCGAGTCGCACGACGAGGCCGGGCTGTCGCACCTGATCGAGCACATGCTCTTCCGCGGGACCGCCCGGTACGAGTCGCTCGAGATCGACCAGCTCTTCGACGGCTGGGGCGCGGAGCTCAACGCGGGGACGGGCAAGGAGACGACCTCCGTCCACGCCCGGGTGCTCGACCGCCACGTCGCCGAGGCGTTCGACGTCATGGCCGAGATGGTCTTCGCCCCGCGCCTGGCGCAGGAGGACCTCGACCAGGAGCGCGAGATCGTCCTGGAGGAGATCGCGATGTACGACGACGACCCGCAGGACAAGGTCTTCGACGTGCTCGGCGAGGCGGTCTTCGGCGACCACCCGCTCGGCCGCGCGATCATCGGCCGCGCGGAGGTCGTCGCGGGCACGCCCGCCGCCGGGCTGGCCGCCTTCCACGCGGGCCGCTACGTCCCCGGGCAACGTCGTCGTCGCGGCGGCGGGCCACGTGGACCACGAGGCCCTCGTCGCGCTGACGCGCGAGGCCGAGGCGAAGGCCGGCGCGCCCCGGGGCGCGCTCGCGCTCCCCGACCCGGGCGCCGCGGTGCTCGAACGGCGGGTCCGCTTCGTGACGAAGGAGACGGAGCAGTACCACGTGACGCTCGGCGGCCCGGGGATCGCCCGGGACGACCCGCGCCGCTTCGCCCTGCGCGTCCTGGACAACATCCTGGGCGGCACGTCCTCGTCCCGCCTCTTCCAGGAGGTCCGGGAGAAGCGCGGGCTGGCCTACTCCGTCTTCTCCTTCACCTCGACCTACGCCGAGACGGGGCAGGTCGGCCTCTACGTCGGCACCCGCCCGGACAACGTGACGAAGGCGATGCGGGTCGTGGGGGAGGAGCTCGAGCGCTTCCGGCAGTCCGGCGCGACCCCCGAGGAGCTCGAGCGCTCCCGGGAGAACGTCAAGGGCCGGATCCTGCTCGGCCTCGAGTCGACGACGTCGCGGATGAACCGCCTCGGGTCCTCCGTCCTGGCGGGGATGCCGCTGCTCTCCGTGGACGAGCTCGAGGAGCGCATCGACGCGGTGACCCTCGAGGACGTCGAGGCGCTCGCCCGCGAGCTCTTCGCACCGGAGCAGCTCTCCGCGGCCGGGGTGGGCGCGGACGAGTCGGCGTTCCTCGCGGCGCTCGACGCCGTCGCCGCCTGACGACGGCGCGCTCCGCGACGGTTTTCGCGCCGCGCGCACCGGACAACCCCAGGGGCATGCCGATCGAGCACGAGAGCGAGCGCGAGACGCTCGAAGCCAAGCGCCGCGGGATCGGAGCGCCCGACGGCCGAGCGCCCGACAGCCCCACGGACCTCCCGACGGAGTCCAAGAAGGCCACGCTCAAGCGGACCTTCAAGGAGTTCTCGGCCGACCACGTCACCGACCGCGCGGCGGGCTGACGTACTACGCGGTCCTCGCGCTCTTCCCGGCGCTGATCGCCCTGGTCTCGATCGTCGGGCTGCTCGGCAGCTCCGTGACGACCACGCTGCTGGACAACCTCAGCACGGTCAGCCCGGGCCCGGCGAAGGACATCCTGACGAGCGCCGTCGAGGGCATCGCCAGCTCCGGCGGCTCGGCGGGCATCGCGTTCGTCATCGGCCTGGTGCTCGCGCTCAACTCCGCGTCGGGCTACATCGGCGCCTTCACCCGGGCCTCGAACGAGATCTACGAGGTGGAGGAGGGGCGGCCGGTCTGGAAGCTCAAGCCCGCGCAGATCGGGATCACCCTGGTCCTGCTGCTGACGCTCGTGCTCATCGCGGTCGGCATCACCGTCAGCGGCCCGATCGCCGACCAGGTCGGCCAGTTCCTCGGGCTGGGGGACACGTTCGTGACCGTCTACGACCTCGCGAAGATCCCCGTGATCATCGCGCTGGTGATGTTCATGGTCGCCTTCCTCTACTGGGCGGCCCCGAACGTCAAGCAGCCGGGCTTCAAGTTCGTCAGCCCGGGCGGGGTCGTCGCCGTGGTCCTCTTCATCGTCGCCTCGTTCCTCTTCAGCCTCTACGTGGCGAACTTCGCCTCCTACAACAAGACCTACGGGTCGCTGGGCGGCGTCATCGCGTTCCTGGTCTGGCTCTGGATCACGAACGTCGCGGTCCTCTTCGGCGCCGAGTTCAACTCGGAGCTGCAGCGCTCGCAGCAGATCGCCGCGGGCCACGACGCCGACCTCGACCAGCCCTTCCTCGAGCCGCGCGACGTCTCGAAGCTCGAGAAGAAGGAGCAGAAGGCCTAGCCCGGCGCTCGCTACGGTTGGCCGCGTGATCCGCGTGGGAGTGGCCGGCGCCGCCGGCAGGATGGGCGCGACGACCTGCGACGCGGTCGAGGGGGCGGAGGGCCTCGAGCTCGCCGCCCGCGTCGACCCGGCGCTGGGCACGTCGCTGGAGGAGGTGCTCGGGGAGCTCGACGTCGTCGTCGACTTCACCCGCCCGGACACCGCGCTGGACAACGCCCGGGCGTGCGTGGAGGCCGGCGTGCACTGCGTCGTGGGGACCAGCGGCTGGGACGTCGACGCGCTCGACGGCGTGGAGGGCGCGGGGAAGGTCCTCTTCTGCCCGAACTTCGCGATCGGCGCGGTGCTCATGATGCGCTTCGCCGCCGAGGCGTCGAAGCACATGGCCAAGGCGGAGATCGTCGAGCTCCACCACGACCAGAAGCTCGACAAGCCCAGCGGCACCGCGGCGCGGACCGCGGCGCTCATGGAGGGCGAGGTGCCGATCCACTCCGTCCGCCTCCCCGGGCTCGTCGCCCACCAGGAGGTCATCCTCGGCGGGCTCGGGGAGACGCTGACGATCCGCCACGACTCCCTGTCGCGCGAGAGCTTCATGCCCGGCGTGCTGCTCGCGGTGCGCGGCGTGGCGGCGGCTTCCCGACCGGGTGACGGTCGGGCTGGAGCACCTGCTGTGAGCGAGGCGCTCCGTCCGGCGACCCCGGCCGACGCGCCCGCGCTCGGCGCGCTGCAGATGGCGGCGCTGCTGGCGGGCTACGCGGAGTTCCTCGAGACGACCGCCGAGCTCCCGGGTGTGGCCGAGCGCGTCTCCTGGTGGCGCACGGAGCTCGAGCACCCGGAGGCGCGGGCCTGGATCGCCGAGCGCGAGGGCAACGCCGCGGGGCTCGTCGCCATCGGGCCCGGGGAGCTGCGCTGGGTCTGCGTCATGCCCGAGCTCTGGGGGCAGGGCCTCGGGACCGCGCTGCTGGCCACCGCGGAGGCCCAGCTCGACGGCCCGGCCGTCGCCGAGGTGCCCGAGGGCGACCTGCGCGTGCGCCGGCTGCTCGAGCGACGCGGCTGGACCCAGGGGGAGGACCTCGGGCGGCGCGAGGGCCGCGTGGCGCCGGAGGTCCGCTACCACCTCGGCGGCGGCGCGCCGTGATCCGACCGGCCCGGCCCGACGACGCGCCGGGGCTGGCCGGCCTGCACCTCCGCGCGCTGCACCGCGCCTACGCCGACTTCATCGACCCGGAGCGCTTCGGCACGCTGGAGGAGCGCGTCGCGCGCTGGGAGGGGATCCTGGCCCAGGCGCCCGACGCGGGCCGCACGACGCTGGTCTTCGACCTCGAGGGGCAGCTCGCGGGCTTCGTCGGCGTGGGGCCGGCGCGCGACGCGGACTGCGGGCCCGGGGTCGGCGAGCTCTCCGCGCTCTACGTCGACCCGCCCGCGCAGGGCGCGGGGGTCGGCGGCAGCCTGCACGACGCGGCGCTCGGGCGCCTGCGCCAGGACGGGCGCGACGCCGCCGTGCTCTGGGTCTTCACCGCGAACGGCCACGCCCGTCACGTCTACGAGCAGCGCGGCTGGGTCCTCGAGCCCGAGGGGGTCATCGCCGCCCACCACGGTGCGGACTGGTGGGCCCCGGCCGTGCGGTACCGGCGGGCGCTGTGAGCGTCCTCGTCGCGGTGACGGACCACGCGGCGGAGCGCTTCCGCCAGCGGGTCGGCTCCCGCTCGGGCGAGCTCGACGTCAAGCCGGAGGTCGTCCGCCGCGTCGTGGGGGCGTGGGAGGCCGGCCGCGTGAGCGACGTCGCGCCCGCGGGGGCCACGGGCGCACGCGGCACCCTCTACCTCCGCGGCGCGCGCGTCGGCCCGGACAGCGGCGTCGTCTACGTCTGCCGCCGCGAGGGCGAGGAGCTCGTCGTGGTCACGCTCTGGGAGGACGACGAGGCGCCGGGCGCCCGGGTGGTGGGCGCGGGCCCGCGCGTCCCCCGCCAGTTCACGGACGCGCTCAAGGACTCCGACGACGCGGTCGCCGACCGCTCGCCGCGCGAGCGCGACCGGCGGAGGGACCTCGAGAGCGACCGCTGACCGGGGGGCTGCGGTGGCGCGCCGCGGGCGCTGGGCGCGCTGCGCGAGGCGCTCGCGGTGCGTCGGCGTGGGGAACTGCCCGCTCTCAGGGGCGGGGCTGTGGCGCCGGCGTCGCCCGCGAGACGTCCGTGGGCTGCCGGCGCCGTGGAACAGCAGCAACGCGAGGTCGTGGCGCCTCGGCGTTCGCGGGACCCTCGGGCCGGCACTGTTGCGCTCGATCGCTCCTCGTAGGACGCCTTTTGCGCATCAGTGGTCACTTCGGTCGTCCGGTGGCCGCTGAGCCCCAGCGAACGCCGGCAGCGCCGATCGTCGCGTTGCTGCTGTTCCACGGCCTCGATCCACCGCCACGTCTCGCGGGCAACCGGAGCGCCCAGCCCCGCTCCGTCAGAGCGGCAGTTCACGGCGCCGAAGCAGCGGCGACGCCCCGCGCAGCGCGCTCAGCGCCGGCAGCGCGTCCCCGCGGCCGTCAGGCCACGAGCGCCGCGAGGCGGGTGTGGCGCGTGTGGGCGTCGCGGCGGCCGAGGGCGACGCCGAGCGCGCTCGGCTCCCCGACGAGCACCGCGGCCGTCGACGCGCGGGTGATCGCCGTGTAGACGAGGTTGCGGGTGAGCATCATGCCGTGCCCCCTGGTGAGCGGCATGACGACCACGCCCATGTTCGAGCCCTGGGCCTTGTGGACGGAGATCGCGTGGGCGAGGCGGAGCGTCTCCGTCGCGCGGACGGGGAGGCGGAGGCGGCGGCCGTCGTCCGCGCTGAAGATGACGGTCTCGCGCTCGCGGTCGAAGGAGACGAGGACGCCGAGCTCGCCGTTCATGAGCTCCTCCTCGTGGTTGTTCTTCGTCTGGATCACCCGGTCGCCGAGGCGGAACGGCGTGCCGGGGATCGCCTCGCCGTCCGGGTTGAGGCGGGCGCGGAGGGCGTCGTTGAACGCGTCGATCCCGAGGGGACCCTTGTGCATCGGCGCGAGCACCTGCACCTCGTGCGCGGGCACGCCGTAGTGCTTGGGCAGGCGCTCCGCGGCGAGGTCGCAGACGTCGGCGAAGATGCGCGAGGGCTCCTCGCGGCCCATGAGGAAGAAGTCGTGGAGGTCGTCCTCGCGCGGCTTCGTCGGCGGGTGCTCGCCCGCGTTGATCGCGTGGGCGGCGCGGACGATCATGGAGCGCGCGGCCTGCCGGAAGATCTCCGTCAGGCGCACGGTCGGGATCGCCGCCGAGTCGATGAGGTCCTCGAGCACCCGGCCCGGCCCGACGGGCGCGAGCTGGTCCGGGTCGCCGACGAGGAGGACGTGGGTGCGCGGGCCGATGGCGTCCATCAGCGCGCACGCGAGCTGCACCCCGAGCATCGAGGCCTCGTCGACCACGAGGACGTCCGCGCCGTCGATGGGGTTCTCCGCGCAGCGGACGAAGCCGCCGTCGGGCGCCCACTCCAGCAGCCGGTGGATGGTCGTGGCCTCGGCGCCCGTGCTCTCCGAGAGCCGCCGCGCGGCCTTGCCCGTCGGCGCCGCCAGGCGCACGGAGCGCTTGTTCGCCTTGAGCACGTCGACGAGCGCGCGCATGGAGGCGCTCTTGCCCGTCCCCGGGAGGCCCGTGAGGATCGAGAGGCGGTGCTCGAGGACGTTCGTGACGACGGACCACTGCGCGTCGCTCGGCACGAAGCTCGTCAGTTCCCGCTCGCGCTCGGGCGCGTCGAGCTGCGCCTCGTCGTCGACGAGCTCGCGCACGAGCCGCGCGAGCTTGCGCTCCGTGTTCCACATCCGCGCCTCCGCGACCCGGTCCCCCTCGACCACGAGCCGCCCGCCGAGCACGAGCGCGTCGATCCGGTGCGAGGCGTCCGCCCCGAGCAGGCGCTCCGTGCGCGCGAGGAGCTCCCCGCGTGGGAGGAAGCAGTGGCCGTCGGACTCCGCGAGCTGCAGCGCGTGGACGAGCCCCGCGTCGAGCCGGCCGTCGGCGTCCGGGGCCAGGCCGAGCGCGCGGGCGAGCGCGTCGGCCGTCGAGAAGCCGATGCCCTCGACCTCCGTCAGCGCGTAGGGGTCGGCCCGGAGCTCGTCGAGCGCGCCGACGCCGACGTGGCGGACCACGCGCCCCGCGGCGGCGGCCGGGACCCCGTGCTCCTCGAGGAAGAGCCGCATCGCGCGCTGCTCGACCTGGTCCTCCCAGGAGCGCACGGCCGCGCCGACCTTCTGGCGCCCGATGCCCGGGACCTTCGCGAGCGCCCCGCGGGGATCGGTGTCGATGACGGCGAGCACGCCGGCGCCGTGCTGCTCCACGAGCCAGGCGGCGCCCCGCTTGCCCACGTGCTTGATCCCCGCGAGGTAGGCGACGAGCGCCTGGGAGGAGACGGGCTCGAGGACCCGGACCTTCGCCGCGTGGAACTGCCATCCGTGCTTCGCGTGGCGGCGCCAGGTGCCGCCGACCTCCGCGCTCTCCCCGGCCTGCAGGTGCGCGAGCGGGCCCGTGACCGTCACCTCGTCGCCCTCCTCCGTCAGCCCGGAGAGGACGGCGAAGTCCCCGTCGGGCACGCGGTAGCGGACCGCCGTGACCTCGACGGCCAGGAGGCGCGCGTCGGGGTCGGCAGGCTCACTCACCCCCGCGAGGCTACGGCCCGCGCCGGGCGGATCGGCGCGGGCGGGCGTGTTCCGCGCGGGGCGCTACGCGGTTGCGCGCGTGAGCGCGAGCGCGACGCCGAGAAGCGAGCGGGTGAGGGACGGGCCGACGTACATGACGCCGCCGTGGGAGCTGCGCTCCGCCCGGGGTGCGGGGGTGCTCGGGGTGCTGCTCGGGACGGGGGTGGTGACCGGGGTGGCCATGGTGGGTCCTTTCTTGACGCCTGCGTCAAGTTTGATCTGCTCCCCGGTCCGCCGAGTGGGCCGTTGGTCACAGATGACCCGGACGGCGGGCCCGCCGGGGCCCGTGGGATGATGGGGGTGCATGTCCGGACTCGGCGCCATCCTCACCGCGATCGTCACGCCCTTCGACGCCGAGGGGCGCGTGGACGAGGCGGCCTTCGTCGCGCTGATGGCCCACCTCGCCGACCAGGGCTCGGACGGCGTCGTCGTCGCGGGCACCACGGGCGAGGCGGCCACGCTGGACGACGAGGAGCACCTCGCCCTCATCGGCCTGGCGGTGCAGGAGAAGCCGCACCCGGACTTCACGATCGTGGCCGGGGTCGGCTCGAACGACACGCGCCACGCGATCAAGCTCACCCAGGGCGCGTGCGAGCGGGGCGCGGACGCGCTCCTGAGCGTCAACCCGTACTACAACCGGCCGAACGAGCGGGGGCTGCTCGCCCACTACGGCGAGGTCTCCAAGGCCGCCGACCGCCCCGTCGTCCTCTACAACATCCCGCAGCGCACGGGCGCGGACCTCTCGAACGAGCTCCTCGCCCGCCTCGCGCAGCTGGACCACATCGCCGCCGTCAAGCAGGCGAACAACGCGAACCTCGCGCTCGTCGACGGCCTCGCGCTCTACGCCGGCAACGACGACGTCCTCGCACGCACGCTCGACCTGGGAGGCGCCGGGGGCATCCTCGTCGCCAGCCACGTGGTCGGGCCGCAGATGCGCCGGATGGTCGACGAGCCGGAGCACCGTCACAGCATCGACCAGGAGATCGGGGAGGTGGTCGCCGCGCTGGGAGTCGCTCCCGCCGCAACCACGGCGAAGGCCGCCCTCGGACTCCTGGGCCACCAGGTGGGCGCGCCGCGCCTGCCCTACGTCGAAGTCTCCGAGGAGGAGCTCCACATCATCCGCACCGCACTCGCAGCACTGAACCTGGTCCCCGACGCATGAGCGCGCCCACGAAGGAGCGCCTCCGCGTCCTCCCGCTCGGCGGGCTGGGGGAGATCGGGAAGAACATGACCGTCCTCGAGTACGACGGGAAGCTCATCCTCGTCGACGTCGGGCTCCGGTTCCCCACCGCCGAGATGGTCGGCATCGACCTGGTCCTCCCGGACTTCTCCTACATCCGGGAGCGCGTCGACGACATCGAGGCGATCGTCATCACCCACGGCCACGAGGACCACCTCGGAGCCCTGCCCTGGATCCTCAAGGACCTCGGGGTGCAGGACATCCCGGTCTACGGCGGCCCGCTCACGATGGCGATGGCCCGCTCCAAGCTGGACGAGCACCGCCTCAAGGAGGTCGAGTGCATCGACGTGAAGGAGGGCGAGATCATCGAGATCGGGCCCTTCGACGTCGAGCTCATCCACATGACGCACTCCATCCCGGACTGCTCGGCCGTCGCGCTGACGACCCCGCTCGGGACCGTGCTCATCACGGGCGACTACAAGTTCGACCAGACCCCCGTCGACGGCCGCCCGGCCGACATGCAGCGCCTGGCCGAGATCGGCCGGGAGGGCGTCCTCGTGCTCTGCGGGGACTCGACGAACGTCGACCGCCCGGGCTGGAGCCCGAGCGAGTCGGGGGTCGGCCCGCACCTCAACGAGCAGTTCGCGCGCGTCAAGGGGCGGATCATCGTCACCTGCTTCGCCTCGAACATCCACCGCGTCCAGCAGGTCATCGACGCGGCGAAGCTCCACAACCGCAAGGTCGTCCTCGTCGGGCGCTCCATGCGCAAGAACACGAACATCGGCCGCTCGCTCGGCCACGTGAAGTTCCCCGACGGGATCATGGTCCAGCCCCGGGAGATGTCGAACTTCCCGGACGACAGGCTCGTGATCATCTCGACGGGCTCCCAGGGCGAGCCGCTCAGCGCCCTGCGCCGGATGGCCCACAAGGACCACCGCCAGGTCGAGCTGAAGTCGGGCGACACCGTCATGTTCTCGGCGACGCCCATCCCGGGCAACGAGCGGGCGGTCAACGAGACGATCGACCGGCTCTACCACATCGGCTGCGACGTCATCACGACCCGCGACGCGCCGATCCACGCCTCGGGCCACGGCTACGCGGAGGAGGTCAAGCTCATGCTGAACCTCACCCGGCCGCGCTACGTCATGCCGTTCCACGGCGACCACAAGCGCATCTACATGCACGGGAAGCTCGCCGAGGCGGTCGGCGTGCCGGCCGCGAACATCTTCCGCGGCGAGAACGGCCTGCCGCTGGACGTCGACGCGAAGGGTGCGAAGTTCGGCAAGAAGGAGCAGGCCGGCGTCATCTACGTCGACGGCGTCGACCTCGGCGACGAGACCGACGCGGCGCTCCGCGACCGCCGGATGCTCTCCGCCGACGGCATCTTCGTCGTCGTGGCGACGATCTCCGAGCAGGACGGCAAGAGCGTCGCCGAGCCCGAGGTCATCTTCCGCGGGGTCCCGTACTCCGAGGACGCCAACCGGCTGCTCGACGACCTCCGCGACGCGGTCGACACCTCGCTCGAGCAGGCCGCCAAGAAGCAGATCCGCGAGGTGGAGCTCGTGCAGAAGGCGCTTGCACGACGACCTCGCGAAGTTCGTCTACGACCGCCTCAAGCGGCGCCCCATGGTGCTGCCGGTCGTCGTGGAGGTCTAGGAGCCCCGTGCCCTACCGGCCTGCGGGCCGGTAGGCGATCCAGGCCTCGCCGGCGCCCACGGCGTCGTCGAGCAGCTGGTTCTGGAAGGCGGTGCGGGGGGAGCGGAAGAGGCCCTTCGCCCGCCGGCAGGCCGGGCCCGCGGCGTTGCGCTGCGTGGCCTTGGCCAGGACGAACCAGCTCCCGTCGGCGCGCCGGCAGGAGGGCCGCAGCCGCGCGGTGCAGCTCCGCGGCTCCCAGCGCCCGTCGGCGCGCTGCGCCGTGCAGGTCGGGTCGCCCGCGGCGGGCGGGCCGTCGATCCAGGACCACGCGAGCGCCGCGAGGCGGGGGTCGCCCGGGGACGAGCTGGTCGAAGCCGAGGAGGTCGACGCCGCAGCGCCCCATCTGGCGGACGGTCTCCGGGGTGAGCCCGGCGCCGCTGCCGCCGTCGAGCTCGGAGACGAGCGTCGAGTCCTCGAAGTAGCGCACGATGTGCGGCCGGGCCGCGATCGCCTTCGCACCGCCGCACGCGGGGTAGGCCTGGAAGCCGTCGGGGCCGCTCTCGAAGCGCACGTCCGCCGGCCAGGAGTGCGAGATGCCCTGCCAGGCGCCCGTCCCGCAGTCCCCCGTGATGATCACCTGCTTGCCCGCGCGCCGCAGCGCGGCGGGTGAGACGTCGAGCGGCAGCTTCGTGCAGCCCGGCCCCGCGGGCACCGCCAGCCGCGAGCCGAACGCGTCGCGGACGACCTTCGCGCTGGCCTCGTAGCCCGCCGGGTCGTCGATCTGGTCCTCGAGGTAGAGCAGGATGACCTCGCGCGGATGGGCGTCGAGCCACTGCACGACCTCGGGCAGGCGGTCGGCGAGCAGGCGCTCCGTCGAGCACCCGACGATCCCGGTGCCGTGGCAGACCACGGGAGCGTTCGCACCGGCGGCGCGCGGGCTCGGGATCCAGTGGACGTCGATCTCCAGCGAGCGCATGCCCAGGTCGAGCTGGTCGGTCAGCGTGAGCTGCTGGTTCGAGTCCGAGTGCGAGAGGGTCGGGTCCTCCGTCGGCGCGTTGAAGGAGTTGTGGGTGCCCGCGATGGGCGCGTCGCGCAGGCCGAGCACCTCGCCGAGCTGGCGCTGGAACGCGAGGGTGCGCTCCAGGGGGGTGCCCTGGAAGCTGCGGACCTCCGCGCGGGCCACGCGCCGCCCGACGATGCTGCCGCAGGTCGCCGCGTCGGCCCCGACCCGCGAGCACTCCGCCGCGATGCGGTCCCCGAACTTGCCCACCGCGACGCACGCCGGCTTGGGCCCGCCCTGCGCCTCGCAGGCCGCCTGGCTCACCGGGGCCTGGGCGTGGGCCGGCGCGGCCGGGAGGAGGGCGGCGGCGGCGAGCAGCGGCAGGGCGGAGCGAAGGCGCATGGCCGACGCAACGCTACCCGGTGGATCGGGCCCGGGCGGCGGTCAGCCCGGCTGGGCGGTGGCGACCCCGGGGCTCGTTGCGGCACCGACCGGCGCGAGGGGGAGGCGGACCTCGAAGCGGGCCCCCATGCCGGGCTCGGGCGGGGCGAGCACGACGGTCCCGCCGTGCGCCTCGGCCACCGCGCGGACGATCGCCAGCCCGAGGCCGGAGGAGCCGCCGCGGTCGCCCTCGCCGCGCACGAAGCGCTCGAAGATCCGCTCGCGGAGCGCGGGCGGCACGCCCGGTCCGTCGTCGCGCACCACGAGCACGGCCTCCTCCGCCTCGACCCCCGTGGTCGCGCGGACCGTCGTCCCCGGCGGCGTGTGCTTCAGCGCGTTCTCCATGAGGTTCAGCGCGAGGCGGTGGAGCTCGTCGCGGGCGCCGCAGACCGTCGCGGGCTCCGCCTCGACGACGAGCTGGTGGCCCTCCGCGATCGGCCCGAGCTCGGCCGCCGCGTCGATGACCACGCGGCGCAGGTCGACGGGCTCACGCGACGCGGCGCGCTGGGCGTCCTGGCGGGCCAGCAGGAGGAGGTCCGCGACCAGCCGGCGCATGCGCTGCGAGGAGCGCAGCGCCGACTCCGCCACCTCGCGGTGGTCGCCCTCGAGCGTCTCCGCGAGGATGTCGAGGTTCGCCAGGACGCTCGTCAGCGGCGTGCGCAGCTCGTGGGAGGCGTCGGCGACGAACTGCCGCTGGCGCGAGAGCATGTGCGCGCTCTCGGCGCGCGAGGCCTCGAGCGCCTGGAGCATCTCCTCGAGGGTCCGCGCGAGCTCCGCGACCTCGTCGTCGGCGTCGGGCACGGGCACCCGGCGGTTCGGGTCGCGCGTCCGGGCGATCTCCCGGGTCGTGGCCGTCAGCGCCGCGATGGGCGCCATCGCCCGCCGGGCGAGCATGAGGCCCGCGACCAGCGCGAGCCCCGTCCCGCTCAGCACCCCGAAGAAGAGGAAGAGCCGCACGCGGCGGACCGTCGCCTCGACGTCGGAGAGGGGCCGCGCGTACTGGAGGTAGCCGTCGCCGAAGGGCTCGAAGCGGATGGGGCGGGTCGCGACGCGGTAGCCGCCCGTGTCGATGACCCCCGAGCGCGGGAAGCGGCCGTCGCGCAGCTGCGCGACCCGCCCGGAGCTGGCCAGGGTGTCCCCGGCGGCGCTGAGCAGCCGGATCGCGGCGCGGTCGGTCGCGTAGTCGCCGAGCTTGGGCTCGATGGAGCGGATCCGGTAGGTCCGCAGGTTCAGGACGATGTCCAGCCGGGCGGCGAGGTCGTCGTTCGTGCGGACGATCTGGTTCGTGAAGTCCGAGCGGACCCGGCGCGCGGTGAGCTCGCCGATGATCACCGCGAACGCGCAGAGGATCGCGAAGGTCAGCGCCGCGGAGATGCCCGCCAGGCGCCAGCGGATGGAGAAGCCGCCGAGCACCGGCTCAGGCCCGCAGGACGTACCCCGCGCCGCGGATCGTGTGCAGGAGCCGGACCTCGCCGCCCGCCTCGAGCTTGCGCCGCAGGTTCGAGACGAAGACCTCGATGGTGTTCGTCGTGGCGAAGGGGTCGTAGCCCCAGACCTCCTCGAGCAGCCGCTGGCGCGGCACGACGATCCGCTCGTTGCGCATGAGGTACTCGAGCAGCTCGAACTCGCGCTGGGTCAGCTCGACGTCGCGCTCCCCCCGCTTGACCTCGTGGGTGTCCGGGTTGAGCGAGAGGTCGCCGACCACGACGGAGGCCGAGCCGCGTGGGGGCCGGCGGCGCAGGAGCGCGCGCAGGCGGGCGAGCAGCTCCTGGCGCTCGAAGGGCTTGACGAGGTAGTCGTCCGCGCCGGAGTCGAGGCCCTCGACCCGCGACTCGACCGCGTCGCGGGCGGTCAGCATGAGGATCGGGACGTCGTCGTGCGCCCGCAGGCGCTTGGCGACCTCGATGCCGTCGACCTTCGGCAGCCCGAGGTCGAGGATGACGAGGTCGGGGTTGAAGGCCCCGGCGACGTCGAGCGCGACCTGCCCGTCCAGCGCGAGCTTCACCTCGTAGCCCTCCAGGCGCAGGGAGCGCTGGAGGACCTGGGCGATCTCCTCGTCGTCCTCGACGACGAGCACGCGGGCGGAGCGGTCGGGGTCCATGCGCGCAAGGGTAGTTCGCGTCCCTCAACGCGAGGTGAGTTGCGCCGTGTGGCAGATTCCCGGGGGATGGCGCTTCCGGCAGGGGTGCTCACCTTCGTCTTCACGGACATCGAGGGCTCGACCCGCTTGCTCCGCGAGCTCGGGCCGCGCTTCACGACGCTCCTGGCGCGGCACGACGCCGCGCTGCGCGGGGTGTGGGCGACCCACGGCGGCCACGAGGTCAAGACGCTCGGGGACGGCTTCCTCGTCGCCTTCGAGTCCGCGCAGGCGGCCGTCGCGGCCTCCGTCGCGGCGCAGCGCGCCCTGGCCGCCACCACCTGGCCGACGGAGCTGCCCGTCCGCGTCCGGGTCGGGATGCACTCGGGCTTCGCGCGGCCCGCGGACGGCGACTACACGGCGATGGTCATCCACCAGGCCGCCCGCGTCGTCGGCGCGGCGCACGGGGGGCAGGTGCTGGTCTCGGGGGACGTCGCCGAGGCGGTGCTCCGTGCCGGGGGCGCGCCCGACGCGGGCCTCACGCCGCTCGGGCGCTTCCGGGTCCGCGACTTCGACGAGCCCGTGGCCCTCTGGGCCGCCGCGGCGCCCGAGCTCCCCGGCGTCGCGCTGGCACCGCGCGTGCGGCCCGCGGACGGGCACAACCTCGTGCGCCCCGTCGGGCCGCTCCTCGGCCGCGACGACGACGAGCGGGCCGTGGCCGAGCTCCTCGGGGCCGGGGCGCTCGTGACGCTCACGGGGCCCGGCGGTGTCGGCAAGACGCGGCTGGCGACGGAGGTCGCCCTCGACGCCGCGCCCGACTGGGCGGACGGGGCGTGGTTCGTCGACCTCGCGCCGCTCGAGGCCGCCGAGCTCGTGCCCGAGGCGCTCGGGGCGGCGATCGGTGCCCCGGGGAGCCCCGGGGTGGAGCGCTGGACGGAGGTCCTCGCGCACCTCGCCGAGCGGCAGGCGCTCGTGGTGCTCGACAACTGCGAGCAGCTCGGGGCGGGCTTCGCCGCGCTCGCGGCCGAGCTCCTGGCCGCCGCGCCCGGGGTCGCGCTGCTGGCCACGAGCCGGCAGCCGCTGGGGCTGCGGCGGGAGCGCGTGCTGCGCCTGGGCGCGCTGGACCGCGACGCCGCGGTCGCGCTCTTCCTCGAGCACGGCGACGCGGAGGCGGGGGAGCTCGAGGACGTGGAGGCGCTCTGCGCGGAGCTCGACGGCCTGCCGCTGGCCATCGAGCTCGCCGCCGCCCGCACCGGCACCCTGGCGCCGGGGGACATCCTGCGCCGGCTGCGCCGGACCGCCTCGGTCATCCGCTCGCGCGACCCGACGCTCCCGGAGCGCCAGCGCGACCTCGAGCGCCTCCTGGACTGGAGCTGGCAGCTCCTGACCCCCGCGGCGCGGACGGTGCTGGGCCGGCTCTCCGTCTTCGCCGCGGGCTTCGACGTCGACGCCGCCGAGGCGGTCGGCGCGGGCGGGGACGTCGAGGCCGACGACGTGGCGGAGCTCCTCTGGGACCTCCGTGACGCCTCGCTCGTCCGCCTCGACGACGCGGCGGGCGCGACGCGCTACCGCCTGCTCTCCACGGTGCGCGCCCACGCCGTCGCGCGGGCGGACCCCGAGGACCGGGCGGCGGCGACGACCCGCCTGGCGGCGCGGTTCCTCGAGCGGCTCGGCCCGTCGCGGGCCAGCCGGCGCTCCTGGGTGCTGGAGCTCGACCTCGAGCTCGACAACGTGCGCGCCTGCCTGGCCCACGTGGACTCCCCGGCGGCGGCGCAGGCGCTCGCGTGGTCCATCGGCTGCCACCACGACCTCGCGGAGCACTTCGCCACGGGCATCGCCGAGCTCTCCGCCGTGCTCGCCGCCCGGCCCGAGCCGACCCCCGACCGCGTCGCGCTGCTCGCGCTGCTGGCCTACCTGCACTTGCGCCAAGCCGAGCTCGACCGGGCGGAGGAGGTGCTCGTGCAGGCGACGGCACTGGCGGAGGAGGTCGGGTGCCCTGCCTGGGACGGCGCCGGCATCTCGCGGGCACGCGGCCACCTGGCCCTGCGGCGCGGGGACGTGGAGGAGGCGGTCGCCCTGGCCCGCGAGGCCCTCGGGGGCGGGCACGCCCCGCGCGCCCGGGCGCAGCTCAGCAACCTCCTGGGGATCGCCCTCGACCTGCTCGGGGACGCGCCGGCCGCGGTCGGGGCCTTCGAGGCCGAGCTCGCCGCGGTGGAGGAGGGGGAGCTCGAGACGTTCCTGGCCCGGACGCACGCGAACCTCGCCGAAGCGCACCTCCGGGCCGGGGAACGCGGGTGCCGCGGCGCACCACCAGGCCGTCTGCCTGGGATTGGCCCGGGAGCAGCGCCAGCCCATGCTCATCGCGTTCTCGCTCATGATCGCCGCCCGGCTCGAGCTCGACGGCGGGCGGGCGGGCCCGGCGGTCGAGCTGCAGGCGCGGGCGGACGCGCTGCTGGCGGGAATCGGCTACGCGCTCTTCGAGGAGGACGCGGAGGTCCGCGCGGCGCTCATGGAGCGGGCGCGGGAGGCGCTCGGGGCCGAGGAGCACGCCCGGGCGGTCGCGGTCGGGACGGCGCGCACGCTCGACGACGCCGCGGACCTGGCGGAGCGCGTCCTGGCGCCGTAGGGTCCGAGCGGGACGCGGAACCGAGGGGAGTCGGGGGATGAGCGAGCAGCCGGGGCGGGGCGAGGAGCCGGGGACGCCGGGAGTGGCCTGGACCAGCCGCGGGACGCCCGTGGCCCACGTGCCGGGCCGGGTGCTGGTGCGAGGCGCGGCGGCGGTGGAGCACCTGCGCGTGCTGCTGCCCGGCCGCGACGTCCCCGTGCGGGTGCTCGCGGGTCGCGAGGAGGCGGGCGATGCGGTGCAGTACGCGCTCGCGGAGGGGCTGGAGGACCCGCTGGCGGTGGTGGCCGCGCTGCGGGCGGACGGCTTCGAGGCCCAGCCCGACCACGTGCTCTTCGCCCACGACGCGAGCGGGGGCCTGTGGGGCAACCCGCACGTGGGCAACCCCCATGTCGGCAACCCGCACGTCGGCAACCCGCACGTCGGCAACCCGCACGTGGGCAACCCCCACGTCGGGAACCCCCACGTCAGCTCTGCCGTCCCCGCCACGGGCCGCAGCTTCCCGCCCCGGACGCTCGACGGGCCGGGGGCGCACCCGCGCGTGACGATCCTCGACACGGGCCTGGCCACCCGCCAGGACGCCGGGGGCACGCAGCGCGACTGGTGCCCGCTCCTGCTGAACGACCCGCAGCAGCCCGATCGCATCTCGGGGGCGCCGGACACGCCGGATGCCGCGCTCACGCCGGACCCGACGGGCGCCACGACCCCCGAGGACGGCTGGCTGGATCCCGTGGCGGGCCACGGCACGTTCATCGCGGGCCTCGTGGAGCAGCTCGCCCCGGGCTGCGCGATCCGGGTGGGGCGCGTGCTCTCCCCGCTGGGCATCGGCGTCGAGAGCGACTGCTACGAGGCGATCCTGGCGGAGGCCGCGCTGGCTCCCGGGGACCGTCCGGACCTCCTCTCGCTCTCCTTCGGCGGGACCGTCCTGCTCGAGGCCCCGGCGCTGCGCAGTGCCGTCGCCCTCGCCGGGGTCGCCGGGATCACCGTCGTCGCCTCCGCGGGCAACAACGGCACCTCCGTCCCGCAGTTCCCCGCGGCCTACCCCGACGTCGTCGCCGTCGGCGCCGTCGGGCCCGACGGCCCGCCCCCGTGGTCGAACTGGGGCGACTGGGTCGACGCCTGCGCCCCGGGGGTCGAGCTCGTCAGCGCGTTCTTCGCGGACTTCGACGGCCCGGCGCCCGAGGTGAACACCTACGACGCCGACCGCTTCGGGGGCTGGGCCGCGTGGAGCGGCACCTCCTTCTCCGTCGGCGTCGTGGTCGCCGCGCTCGCGCGCGAGATGGTCCTCGGCTCGTGCAGCGCGAAGGAGGCCGTCGCGCGCGTCGTCCACGCGCCCGAGGCGCTCCGGCTCCCGGGCCTGGGGACGGTCGTCAGCCCCTAGGCGCGGCCTTGAAGAGCCGCACGTTGCGGTCGATCCGCCGGCCGCGGTTGCCGCCGGGCCGGCCGCCCTGCGCGTCGAGGAAGGCCAGCTCGCGCGCGGTGTCGGCGAGCTTCCCGACCGCGCCCGCGCCCGACGTGTCCACCGCCCAGGTCTCGAGGACCGCGCCGCCGCCCGCGGCCTCGCGGACCCGGAGCGTCCGCGCCTGCTGCGGGAAGTCCGCGATGGCGCTCGTCGTGATGAGGAAGAAGCCGCCGGCCGGCGTCCGGCGCGCGGTGACGGCGTGGTGGTGCGTGTCGCCGGCCAGGGCGGCCAGGACGTGCGGGTCGCGGTCGAGCAGCGCGAGCAGGCGCTCCCCGCCCGTCGCCTTGGTCAGGGGCTGGTGGGAGACGACGAGCACCCAGCGCTCCCCGGCCGTGGCCAGCGCACGCCGCAGGAAGTCGACGTGCGCGGCGGAGACCGCGCCGCCCGCGCCCTCGCCGGCCTGGTCGAAGTCGAGCGTCACGACCCGGACCCGGTCGCCCAGGTCGCGCACCCGCGAGAGGTTCGGCGCCGTGGGGTCGGCGCGCAGGCCGGCCGCACGGCGCAGGCGCTCGCGCCCCTCGGCGGGCGTCAGGAAGCGGCGGCGCGGATCGGGGGCGATCGCGGCGGTCGTCCCGGGCAGCTGCCCGCCTGCGATGAGCCCCTGCACCGCCTCGTTCGCGCCCGCGGCGTCCTGGGGGACCTGGAGGTCGGCCCGCGGGCGCACGAGGGTCCGGTCGCCCGTCGCCACGGCGTTCGTCGCGGCGGTCGGCGTGACCTCGCCCGCGGCGAGCACGTCGTGGTTGCCCGGGATCGGCAGCCAGGGGGCACGCACCCGCGGCGCCGTGAACGCCCGCTGCGCGCGGGTCAGGAGGCCCGGCTCGGCGGGCGGGTCGACGTCCGGGCGGTAGTAGGCGGGGTCGGGGTTCTCCGCGCGCTGCGGGCCGTCGTAGCCCCGCGCGCCCGTGTCGGGATCCACGCGCGCGCCCGGCCGGAGGACCTCGAGCGCCTGGTCGTACTCGGACTCCTCGGCGTTGTCGACGATGTCCCCCGTCACGAGCAGGAGGTCCGGGTCGTCGGCATCCAGGGCGCGCAGGCCGCTCGCGAAGGCCTGGGTGGTCAGCGTCTCCTGCGGGCGGAACGTCGGCTTGAACGGCCCGCCGAGGCGGTCGAGGAAGCTCACGCGCGCGGGGGACTCCTCGTCGCGGACGTGCGTGTCCGTGATCTGCCCGAGCGTCGCGAGGACCCGCCCGGATCGCGCGACGGGTGCGAGGTCCGTGCGGTCCACGAGCCCCTCGCCGGGCCCGCGCTGCAGGACGCCGTCGCCGTCCGGGTCCACCCAGGTCGCGCGCAGCGTCGAGCCCGAGCGATCCGGACCGTCGCCGGGATCGCTGCCGCCCGCGCCGACCGCCAGGCCGGCGCCGAGCGCGGCGAGCGCGAGCAGCACCACGAGCGCGAGCAGGCGCGGGCGGGCCATCACTCCTCCCGCAGGCCCACGACGGGCGGCTCGGAGAGGACGCGCGAGGCGACGCGCAGCGCGGCGACGACGGCCAGGACGAGGAACCCGGCGCCCACCGCGAGCGCCTGGGCACCCGTCGCGCCCGCGGCGAGGTCCGCGTAGCCCGCGGCGAGCGAGCCCGTGAGCGGCGCGAGCACCCAGTGCTCGAGGGCGACCGCGAGGAGCACCGCGGGCAGGGCGAGCGCGAAGGCGGCGCCGAGGAGCACGAGCTGGACGGTGAGCGCCGAGGCGCCCTGGGCGCGCAGCAGCGCGAGGGTCGGGCGGCGCTCCCGGGCGACGAGCCCGAGCGCCTGCACGAGCGCGTAGAGGCAGACGAGCGCGTCGAGCAGCGCGACGACCCGCAGGAGGTTCGCGAGCGTGTCGAGGAAGGCGGCGGAGGTCGTGCCCGCGCCCGTGACCGCGACGGGCTCGGCGCCGATCGCGCGGAGCTCGGCGGTCACGCGCTCCTCGTCCGCGCCGGCGTCCCGGCGCACGACGACCTGGGGCTCGAGCCCCGGCTCGACGTCGAGGACGCGCCCCGGCCTGACGTAGGCGACGCGCCCGTCGTCCTCGAGCGCCCGCACGGTCCCGACGACCTTGAAGCGCGCCTCCCCGCCGCTCGGGAGCTGGACGGCGAGCGTGCCGCCGGGGGAGACGCCGAGCGCGCTGGCCAGGCCCAGGCCGATCTCGGCCTCGCCGGCGTTGCGCAGCCGGCGGCCGGCGGCCAGCGGCGGGTCCTCGAAGCGCGTGTGGTCGCCGGCGAACGCGATGAGCTTCACGGGCTCGCCGAGCGAGAAGGAGTCGGCACCCCGGATCGCGTACCGGGCGCCCGCGTCGGCGACGCCCGGCAGCGCGCGGACGTCCGGAACGCGGTCCGCGGGCAGCCGCACGGTGATCGAGTAGCGCTTGCCGAGGGCGCCCGGGTCGTCCCGCAGCCCGGTCAGCAGGGACGCGAGGCCGAGCATGAGCAGGACGACGGCGCCGCTGACGGCCAGGACCGCGACGGCCAGGACGGCGCGGCCGCGGCGTGCGAGCGCGAGGCGGGCGCCGAGCGCGAAGGGGCCCGCGCCCGGGATGAGCGAGCGCGCGGGGCCGCGGAGCTCCGCGCCGCGCAGCAGCGCGACGGGCGTGCGGCCCGAGGCGCGCCAGGCGGGCCAGGCCGCGGCGGCGGCGGTGAGCAGCGTGATCCCCGCGACCGCGGCCAGCAGGGGCGGGAGCACCGCCCAGCCCGGGCTCAGCTCGTTCAGGGTCCGCAGCAGCGCGTCGGCCGGCCCGTTCACCGCGACGGCGCCCGCCAGGACCCCGAGCCCGCCCGCGCCGAGGCCGAGGACCGCGGCGCCGAGCGCGTGCTCGGCCACGACGCGGCCGCGCGGCATCCCGATCGCGCGCTGCACCCCGATCGTCCCGAGCCGCCGCTGGACGTCCGCGGCGGCCTGCGAGGCCAGCATGATCCCCGCCGCCACGAGCGCGATGAGCGAGAAGGAGCCGAGCAGCGCGATGACGATCCCCGCCGCCTGGTCGATCAGGACCCGGACCCCGGAGACCGTGATGAACCGCAGGTCCTTGATCGGCGCGGTGGTCGCGCGGGCCTGCTGCAGCGTCACGTCGGTCTTGGCGGGGTCCGCGGTCCAGATCAGCGCCTGGTCGACCGCGAACTCGCCGCCCTCGCCGAACAGCCCCTCGATCCAGTCGAGGTCCATGAGGACCCGCGGGGCCTTCGCCAAGGGGAAGGCGACGTTGTCCGGGGCGACGCTGATCCCGACGATCGTCGCCTGTCGCTGCCGGCGCCCGAAGGTGAGCTCGTCGCCGACGTGGAGGTCCCAGGCGTCCGCCAGGCCGCGCTCGACGACCACGCCGGGCTCGCCCCGGCGCAGGTCGCGGCCCGCGACGACCGCGTAGCCGCGGCGGGCGCGGGAGTCCACGAGCTGCAGGGAGCCGCGCGTCGTGGAGTTCGTCCCCGCGCTGAGGCGGAAGCGGTCGATCTCGACGCGGTAGGCGCGCGCCGTGACGTTCGGGAGCGCGGAGACGAGCGCGTCGATGCGCTCCTTGGGCTGCGGGGCGAAGCGCGCGACGACGTCGGGGAGGTCCGTCTGCTCGACCGCCCGGTCGAAGCCCGTGCCGAGCGAGAAGGCGACCACGAGCGCGGCGCCCGCCATCGCCCCGGCGAGCAGGAGCCCCGCCGCCGAGAGGACGGTCCGGCGGCCGCCGGCGCGCAGCAGGCGCAGGGCGGCGCCGAGGGCGCTCACGGGCCGAGCTGCCCCTCGCGCAGGACCAGCACGCGGTCGGCGGAGGCGGTCGCCGCCTGCTCGTGGGTGACGAGGACGACCGCCCGGCCGTCGGAGGCCGCGTCGCGGAGGAGGCCGAGGACGAGCTGCGCGGCGGCGGGGTCGAGGTTGCCCGTGGGCTCGTCGGCGAGCAGGACGGGCGGGTCGCAGACCAGCGCGCGGGCGAAGGCGAGGCGCTGCTGCTCGCCGCCGCTGAGCTCGTGGGGGCGCCGCGTCGAGGCGTCCTCGAGGCCCAGGCGCTCGACGAGCTCGTGGGCCCGGTGGCGGGCGCCGACGGGCGCGCCGGGCAGCCGGCTCGGCATGAGGACGTTCTCCATCCCCGTCAGCTCGGGGACGAGGTGGAAGAACTGGAAGACGAAGCCGATGCGCCGCAGCCGGAGCTTCGTGAGCTCGCGCTCCGGGCGGCCGTCGACGCGCTCGCCGGCCACGGTGATGTGGCCGGCCTCGGCACGATCCAGGGCGCCCACGAGGTGCAGGAGGGTCGACTTGCCCGAGCCCGAGCGGCCCGTGATGGCCACGACCTCGCCCGGGGCGACGGAGAACGCGGCGCCGTCGAGGATCCTCCGACGCGCGCGGCCCTCGCCGTGGTGCTTCACCAGCCCCGTCGCCTCGATCACCCGGGCCACGCTAGGTCGCGGGGATGAAGGCTTCCTGAAGCAGGGTCGGCCGGGCGCGCGTCGAACCACGGCCGGGCATGGCCACGACCCGGACCCCCGCCCCGAAGAAGCGCTCGACCGCCGCCACCGGCACGGGCGCGCGCCGCGCACCCGCGGGGAAGGGGTCGGTCCGCGCTCCCGCGCGCGGGAGCGGCAAGGCGCCCGCGCGCGCCCGTCGCTCCGCCGCCACGGGGGTCCCGCGGCTGCCCGTGGTCGAGCAGCACCACCTCGACCTGCTCGGCCTCGGGCCTCGTCGCCCTGGCCGTCTTCCTCGTCTTCCCGCTCTGGCTCGGGTGGGAGGCGGGGGCGATCGGCGCCGGGCTGACCGACGCGTTCGCGTGGGGCTTCGGGGTCCTGAAGTGGACGGCGCCGCTCGTCCTGGCGCTCGTCGGCGGCGTCCTCGTGCTCAAGCCCGTCATCCCGGCGTTCCGCCCCTTCCGGGCCGGTGGCGTCGTGCTCTTCGTCGCCCTCGAGCTCGCGCTCGGCGCCGGGACGCTCGGGCTCGGCCCGGACGGCGCCCACGGCGCCTTCTGGCGCTCCGAGGTGTTCGAGCTGCGCGGCGGGATCGTGGGGGAGGCGGAGTTCTGGGCCGCCTCGACGCTCCTCGGCACCATCGGCGCCCACATCCTCGCCCTCTTCCTCTTCCTCGTCGCCGCGACGCTCCTGACGGGCGCGAGCGCCGCGAGCCTCGTCCGCTCGGGCGCGCTCGTCGCCGCGGACACGACCCGCTCCTTCCGCGCGCCGCGCGCCGAGCCCGAGGACTGGTCCGACGAGCCCGGGGAGGACGAGGCGCCACCGCCGGCGAAGCGCCGCAAGGGGGCCGCCCCGGTCGACGAGGACGTCGCGATCTGGCCGCCCGAGGGCGAGCCGAGCGTGCGCCGCGGGGACGAGGCGGTCCTTCCGCGCGAGACGGAGCTCGACGGCTCCCTGCGCTACCCGGACCTCTTCGGGGAGCCCGACGCCCCGGTCCACCTCGAGCCGACGATCGCCGAACCCGAGGTCGATCGGACCGCCGACGACCCCTTCGCCATCGACGACGCGGAGCCCGAGGCGGAGCCCTTCGACCCGCCGACGGCGGTGCTCCCCGCCCGCGAGCCCGTCCCGCCCCGTCCCGGCGGCTCCCCCCAAGAGGACGAGGACGGCAGCTCCCCGTGGGCGAGCAGGCGGTCATGGACCTCGACGGCGCGGTCGAGTGGCTGCGCCCGCGCCCGACGCTCCTGGCGCGCTCCGCGGCTGCGGACGCCAAGCCCGACACGGAGGGCAACGCGCTCGTCGGGCAGCGGCTCATCGAGGCGCTCGCGCACTTCAACGTCGACGCGCAGGTCGTCGGCACGGTCAGCGGCCCGCACATCACCCGCTTCGAGCTGCGCCTGGCGCCGGGCATCAAGATGTCGAAGGTCGCCCAGATGAAGGACGACCTCGCCTACGCGCTCGCGGCGACGGACATCCGCATCCTCGCGCCCATCCCGGGCAAGACCGCGGTCGGCGTCGAGGTCCCGAACCTCAAGCGCAAGATGGTCACGCTCGGCGACGTCTACGGCCCGCCGCCCGAGGGCTCGAGCCCCCTGACGGTCTGGCTCGGCAAGGACGTGAGCGGCAAGGCGATCCACGCGGACCTCGCGAAGATGCCGCACATCCTCGTCGCCGGCACCACGGGCGCGGGCAAGTCGGCCTGCATCAACGGGATGCTCTCCTCGATCCTCCTGCGGGCCACGCCGGAGGAGGTGCGGCTCATCCTCGTCGACCCCAAGCAGGTCGAGCTCAACCACTACGAGGCCGTCCCGCACCTGCTCACGCCGGTCATCACCTCGCCGCGGGCCGCCGCGAACGCGCTGCAGAACCTCGTGCGGGAGATGGAGTGGCGCTACGGGATCATGTCCATGGCCCGCACGCGCTCCCTGCCCGAGCTCAACAAGCACCGGGTCGGCAAGGGCGAGGCGCCGCTGCCCTACGTCCTCTGCGTCATCGACGAGCTCGCGGACCTCATGATGGTCGCGCCCGCCGACGTCGAGGACTCGATCATCCGCATCGCCCAGAAGGCGCGGGCGGTCGGCATCCACCTCGTCCTCGCGACGCAGAGCCCGCGCGTGGACGTCATCACGGGCATGATCAAGGCGAACGTCCCCTCGCGGATCGCGTTCTCCGTCTCCTCGCAGACGGACTCGCGGGTCATCCTCGACCAGAACGGCGCGGAGTCCCTGCTCGGCATGGGCGACATGCTCTTCTCCGCGGTCGGCTCCTCGAAGCTCCACCGCATCCAGGGCGCGTACATCGACGAGCCGCAGATCGCGATGCTCACGGAGTTCTGGGCCGCCCAGGGGGAGCCCGAGCTGCGTGAGGACCTGCTCCAGGAGGTCGAGGCGGAGGAGGACACCTCCAAGTCGGTCGACGGCGAGGAGGGCTTCGACCCCGACGAGGACCCGCTGCTCGGCGACGCGATCGAGCTCGTGGTCGAGATGGGGACCGCGTCCACGTCCATGCTCCAGCGCCGGCTGCGCCTCGGCTACACCAGGGCGGGGCGGCTCATCGACATGCTCGAGCGCCGGGGCGTGATCTCGGGCTACGAGGGGTCCAAGCCCCGCCAGGTCCTCGTGAACCCGCACGACCTCCCACGCGTCCTGGCCTCCCTGGCCGAGCCGGCCGGCGGGGCCGCCGAGGCCCCGGACACCGTGCTGCCCTCGGAGGCGGGAGTGGACGCGATCCTCCATGCAAGCCCCCTGCCGGACACGGGGCAGGAGGGCGAGTAGCCTCCGCTGACGAATGCCCGAGATCGGCGCCACCCTCCGCGAGGCGCGCATGCGCGCCCGCATCGACATCGCGGAGATCGAGACGGCGACGAAGATCCGGGCGAAGTACCTGCGTGCGCTGGAGAACGAGGAGTGGGACCTCCTCCCGGGCCCGACCTTCGTCAAGACGTTCCTGCGGACCTACGCGGAGGCGCTCGGCCTCGATGCGAAGCTCCTGGTCGACGAGTACAAGCTGCGCCACGAGCGCCTCTCGGACACGGAGCTGCGGCCCATCTCGCCGCGCTCGAACGCCCGGGGGAGCCGTGCGCCCGCGCGGCGGCCCGGCGGCGCGATCCGCACGGGCGGCGGCGGCGGACGCGGCGCCCGCGGCCCGATCACGATCGGCCTGGTCCTCGCCGTCGTGGGGATCCTCGCGCTCATCGGCATCTTCGGCGGGGACAGCGAGAAGCAGGCCTCGGACCTCCCGGTGACGTCGCTGCCCTCGACGGCGGCGACGACCTCGACGCCCGCCTCGTCCGGGACCGCCTCGACGCCGGCCAGGAAGAAGAAGCCCGTGTCGAAGGTCGTCGCCCTGCGCATCCAACCCCTCGGCGACGTGGAGGTCTGCCTGCGCGCGAAGGGGCGCCCGCGGCCCCTGATCCCTGCGGTGACCTACCGCGCGGGGGACACGCCGAACACCTTCCGCTCCACCCGCTTCACGATCCGCCTGGGCAACAACGCCGTGCGCCTGCGGATCAACGGCAAGGCGTTCCGCCCCGCGGCCTCCGACGGCCCGATCGGGTACGCGATCACCCGGACGGGCAAGCGCCGGCTGCCCGCCTCCCAGCTCCCGAGGTGCGAGTAGATGGCAGCCCGAGCAGGCATCGTCGTCACGGGCACGGAGGTCCTCACGGGCCGCGTGGTCGACAAGAACGGGCCGTGGCTGGCCGAGCGGCTGCGCGAGCTCGGGGTCGACATCGCGCACATCGCGGTGGTCGGCGACCGCCCGGAGGACATCACGGGCGCCCTGCGCTTCTTCCGGGACGAGGGCATGGACCTCGTCGTGACCTCCGGGGGCCTCGGACCCGACCGCGGACGACCTGACCGCGCCGCTCGTCGGGGACTTCCAGGGTCGGCCCTCCGCGCTCGACCCGGCGCTCTCGGAGCGCATCGCGGACATCGTGCGGCCCCTGCTGGCCCGGTGGCCGGACCTCGACCCCGCCGCGATCGAGGAGGCCAACCGCAAGCAGGCGATGGTCCCCGAGGGCGCGACGGTCCTCGAGCCCGTCGGGCACCGCTCCCGGCCTCGTCGTGCCGCCGCCCTCGGGGACCGCGCCGACGATCGTCGTGCTTCCCGGGCCGCCGCGCGAGCTGCAGCCCATGTGGGAGGACGCGGTCGGCCAGGAGGCCTTCCGGGCGGCGATCGGCGACGCGGTCGAGTACCGCCAGACGATGCTCCGGCTCTTCGGGATCCCCGAGTCGGAGATCGCGGAGACCCTCCGGGTCGCCGACGGGGAGGACGGCGGGCTCGAGGGCCTGGAGGTCACGACCTGCCTGCGCCGGGGGGAGGTGGAGGTCGTCACGCGCTTCGAGCCGCAGTTCCAGGCGGCCTACGACCACTTCGAGGCCGTGGTGCGCGAGCGCCACGCCGACACGCTCTTCTCCGACGACGGGCGCTCCGTCGACGAGCAGGTCGCGGACGCGCTGCTGGAGCGGGGCCTCACCGTCGCGACGGCGGAGTCCTGCACGGGCGGGCTGCTCGGCGGGCGCCTGACGGAGCGCGCGGGTTCCAGCGCCTACGCGCTCGGCGGCCTGGTCGTCTACTCCAACGCGGCGAAGGCGAAGCTCGCGGGGGTCCCGATGGACCTCATCGAGCGCGTCGGCGCGGTGTCGCCCGAAGTGGCCGAGGCCCTCGCCGACGGGGCGCGTGAGGCGCTCGGGGCCGACGTCGGCGTCGGCATCACGGGCATCGCCGGGCCGGGCGGCGGCACGGAGGAGAAGCCCGTCGGCACGGTCTGCTTCTCCGTCTCGACCCGGGACGGCGCGCGCCTGACGCGGACCGTGCACCTGCCGGGGTCCCGCTTCGACGTGCGCGACCGCTCGACGACGGTGGCCCTGCACCTCGTCCGCCGGGTGCTGCTCGGCGAGGACGCCGTGGCGGCGCCCACGGCCTGAGCCGTGCGGCTGTTCGTCGCGCTCGAGCCGCCCCCGGGCGTGCGCGAGGCGCTCGCGGCCTGGGCGCGCGGGGCGGTGGGGGAGGACCCGGAGCTGCGCCTGGTCGCGCCCGGCGCGCTGCACCTGACGCTCGCGTTCCTCGGGGAGCGGCCCGACGCGGACGTGGATGCCCTGGCCCCGGAGCTCGCCCGGGCGCTCGGGCGGGCGTCGCCGCCGCGGGACGCCCACGTGCTCGAGCCGCTCTGGCTGGCGCCGCGCCGGCCCCACGTCCTCACCGTCGGCGTCGCGGACCCGTCGGGGCTGCTCGGGGCACTGCAGCAGCGGGTCGTCGAGGCCTGCGGCCGGGCCGTGGCCTGGGAGCCCGAACGCCGGGCCTTCCGGCCCCACGTGACGCTCGCGCGCGTGCGGCGCGACGCGCGGGTGCGCCCGCGTGAGCTGCCCGACCTCCCCGCGGCGGCCCGGGTGCCCTGGGCGACGGGCGGGGTCACGCTCCTGCGTTCGACCCCCGGCGCGGGCGGTGCGCAGTACGAGGTGCTCTGGGGCTGACGGATCGCTTGGCGCGGGGCTTGAGCTCCATCCGGCTGGCGAAGATCCGCGAGAGATGGCTCTCGAGGCGGTCCCCCGCGATGGCGTAGGGGACGTTGCGCCGGGCCACCGGGTCGTAGCGGCCCGTGCCGATGCTCGTGCGGTCCGCCGTGTCGTCGAGGACCGGCGACGTGAGCCGCGCCGGGCTCGCCCCCTTCAGGACCCAGTCGAACCACGCGACGGTCTGGTGCAGCGCGACCTGGTGCCCCGTGCCCGACCCGCTGCCGGGGAAGGCCTCGTTCGAGCCCCACTCCCCGTGCGAGGCACCGTGGAGCGCCAGCAGGCCGTTCGGCACGCCCCGGGCCGCGAAGCGCCGTCGCAGGTCGTAGGAGGGCCAGAGCTCCGGGTCGGGCTTCGTCCCCCACGGGGTCGGCAGGGGCGGGCGCTCGGACTGCTCGATGAGCGTCGGGACCCGCGCGGGCATCGCGGCGGGCGGCCGCCCGAAGGTGTCCCAGGCCACGACGGCGTCGAACCGCCGCGCCCGGTCGGCGTTGCCGGCCACCACCGCGCCGTCGGCACCCTGCGGAGTGGCCGGCGATGCCGAGGTGCTGCGGGTCGACGGACGTACGCCAGGGGTTCGCGGCGGAGAGCAGCCACGTCGCGGCGTCGATCCCGGCGAACGCGAAGCGCGGCCGGAAGGCGTCGTAGGCGGCGGCGACGTCGTCCAGCGTCCCCTCCGGGTCGAGGTAGAAGTCCGCGGCGGCGGACCCCAGGTCGGTCACCAGGCCGAGCGGGGTCGTCGCCAGCGGCGCCACGGCCGCGCTCACCGGCGTGGTGTAGGGCGGCGCCGGCGGGTCGATCCCCGCGCAGCGACCGCGCTCAGCGAGCCCGGCCTCCTGCGGCGCCCGCCATGCCCCTCCCTCGCCGCAGAACCGCGGGTCCGGCTCCACGTCGGAGCTGCCGACGCCCTGCGGCTCGACGGCGAGCACGACGTACCCGTGCTCCGCGAGCTGCTGCGAGAGCGCCTCGTAGGTGCGGACGGGCGTCCCGAAGCCGGGGAGGACGACGATCCCTGGGAGCGGCTTCCGGATCCGCAGCGGGCGGTAGAGCTCCCCGTGCAGCTCCGCGCCGTAGCGGTTCTCGAAGCGGACGGTGCGGCGCTCGCCGCGCGTCCCCTCCCAGCCCGCGCGGAGGGGGTCGACGTCCGTCCCGCGCTCCTGCGCGGCCAGCTGGTAATCCGGGTTGGCCGTCTGGTCGGCGAAGCGGCCGCTGGACCGCGCGGAGCTCTCCGCGTCGACCACGGCGAAGGGGCGGGGGTCGGGGACCTGCGCCCGCGCGCCCGCCGGGACGAGGCCGAGGGCGACGAGGGCCAGGAGCGTGGAGGAGCGCATGGCGGGCAGTCTCCCGGCGGCCTGACACCGTGTCCGAGACGTTCCGCACACGACGGGGCCGAGCAGACCCGGCACGCTTCCTCCGCAGTTCCGGCACGAACGCGCCTTGCGTCGGTGCAGCGGACGGGCGCACCATGGCCTTCCGTCCGATGCGAGGCCCACAATGCGCCTCCGAACCGAGTTGATGAGAGAGAGATCGAGACCGCATGGCTTCAGCGACGACTGACGAGAAGGCCGCCAAGGCGCGCGACGCCGCCCTGCAGGGTGCGCTGACGCAGATCGAGCGGCAGTACGGCAAGGGCTCGGTCATGCGGATGGGTGACCCGGGGGCGCGCGTGAAGGTCGACGCGATCCCGACCGGCGCGCTCGCGCTGGACCTGGCCCTGGGGATCGGCGGCGTGCCGCGCGGCCGCATCGTCGAGGTCTTCGGCCCGGAGGCGTCCGGCAAGACGACGCTGATGTACCACATCCTCGCGGAGGCCCAGAAGCTCGGCGGCGTCTGCGCGTTCATCGACGCGGAGCACGCGATGGACCCGCTCTACGCGGAGCGGATCGGCGTGGACATCGACGAGCTGCTCGTCTCCCAGCCCGACTTCGGCGAGCAGGCCCTGGAGATCGCGGACATGCTCGTCCGCTCCTCCGCGGTGGACGTCATCGTCATCGACTCCGTGGCGGCGCTGACGCCCCGCGCGGAGCTCGAGGGCCAGATGGGCGACCAGACCGTCGGCCTCCAGGCCCGCATGATGAGCCAGGCGATGCGCAAGCTCGCCGGCAACCTGAACCGCACGCAGACCCTCTGCGTCTTCACGAACCAGATCCGCGAGAAGGTCGGCGTGATGTTCGGCTCGCCCGAGACGCAGCCCGGCGGTCGCGCGCTGAAGTTCTACGCCTCGCAGCGCCTGGACATCCGGCGCATCGAGACGCTCAAGGAGGGCACGGAGGCCGTCGGCAACCGCGTCCGGGTGAAGGTCGTCAAGAACAAGGTCGCCCCGCCGTTCAAGCAGGCGGAGTTCGACATCGAGTTCGGCAAGGGGATCTCGACCTCGGGCAACCTCATCGACCTCGGCATCGAGCACAACGTCGTCACGAAGTCCGGCTCGTTCTTCTCCTACAAGGAGGAGCGCCTGGGCCAGGGCCGCAACAACGCGAAGCACTTCCTGGACGAGCACCAGGAGATGGCCAAGGAGATCGAGAGCAAGATCTACGAGGCGCTCGGGATCGATCGCGACAACATCGGCGGCAACGGCGGCGTGCGCGACGAGAAGGCCGCCGTGCCCGGCGTGCCGCCGGGCGTCGACCCGGTCACGGGCGAAGTCGCCTAGCCGGCCGTGTTCGGCCTGGCCGAGGACGAGAGCTCGACCGCGCTGACGCCGGTCGAGCGCCTCGTCGATCCGGAGCTGCGCCTGCAGCACGCGCTCGACGTGGCCTACCGCTACCTCGGCCGGCGTGACCGCACGGTGCGGGAGGTGCGCCAGCACCTCGAGCTCAAGCGCATCGAGCCGGACACGATCGACGAGGCCGTCCGCGAGCTGCACGAGGCGGGCTACCTCGACGACGCGCGCTACGCCATGCGCTTCGCGGAGGACCGCCGCTCCCTGGACTCCTGGGGGGCGGAGCGGATCGAGCGCAAGCTCCAGGCCGTCGGCGTCGCCGCGGAGCACGTGCGCGCCGCACTGGCGCAGCAGGACGTCGCGGACGAGCGGGAGGCCGCGCTCGCGGCGCTGCACCGCCGGTACCCCACGCCGCTCGAGAGCCCACGCGAGCGCGAGCGGGCGCTCGGGTTCCTCGTCCGCAAGGGCTACGGGATGGAGCTCGCCTACGAGGCGATCCGCGCCCACGGGCGACCCGGGGACTGAGTGCCCTCGCGGCACATCGCCGTCGACGTCGAGGCGCCGGCCGACGTGGTGTACGCCTTCGCGTCGGATCCGACGAACCTGCCGGCCTGGGCCTCCGGCCTCGGCGGCGAGGGCGAGCTGGTCGACGGCCGCTGGGTGGCCGACGGACCGCTGGGCCGCGTCGAGGTGGCCTTCGTCGCGCCGAACGCGCTCGGCGTCCTCGACCACGACGTGACGCTCCCCTCGGGCGAGGTGGTCCGCAACCCCCTGCGGGTGCTCGCCGACGGCTCGCGGTCCGAGGTCGTCTTCTCGCTGCGGCGGGTCGCCGGCGTCGGCGCTGCCGAGCACGAGCACGACGCGGCGACGGTCCTCGCGGACCTCGAGGCGCTCAAGCGGCTCGTCGAAGCCGCGCCCTGAGCCGGCGCGCCAGGGGCGGTGAGCATCCGGCGTCGAAGTGCGGGTCGGCGCCACCGTCCCACGCCCGCTCCCCGCCGGGTCCACAGCCGGCGTGGAACGGAGGGCGGCTCGATGACCGAGCCTCGACTCATCGCCTTGTACGGACAATGTCCCTACGACACGGTGGATCGTGTGTCGCCGTCACCCTTCGACGGTCCGGGTCGATGGAACGGACCCGCTGAACTCCTGTCCTGCCCGAAAGCGGGCAAACTCGACGCAAAACCCGCGACGATCCCGTAGGCTGCCCGCAGTGCAGACGGGTCCGCAGGATCTCGAGGGGCTCCTCGAGCACCTCCAGCGCACCACGGCGATCGGTCCGGGCGAGGCCCGGCGGGTCGTCGAGGACGTGCTGGCGTGGTGCTCGGAGAGCACGGAGGCGTTCGTGCGCCGCCGCCATCGGGAGCTGCGCGCCGAGGGGGCAGCGAACCCCGAGGCGTTCGAGCGCATCGCCCGGGAGCTCCCCGCGCGGCGCGTCGCCGCCCCGGAGCTCTCCGTGCGGCAGATCCGTCGCGTCATCTACGGCTAGGAGGCAGGGCATGTGCGGGATCGTGGGCTACGTGGGCAAGCAGGACGGGGTCCCGTTCCTCCTCGAGGGGCTGCAGCGCCTGGAGTACCGCGGCTACGACTCCGCGGGGGTCGCCGCGGTGAAGAACGGCACGCTCCGCGTCCACAAGGCGGAGGGCCGCGTCCGCGGGGTCACGGACACGCTCCCCCGCAAGGTCGCCGGCCCGCTCGGCATCGCGCACACCCGCTGGGCGACCCACGGACCGCCCAGCGACGTGAACTCCCACCCGCACGTCGACGCGGAGAGCCGCGTCGCCGTCGTCCACAACGGCATCATCGAGAACGCCGCCCTCCTGCGCGCGGGGCTCGAGGCCGACGGGGTCGTCTTCGCCTCCGACACGGACACGGAGGTCATCGCGCACCTCATCGCCCGCGCCGACGGCGAGGAGCTCGACGACCGGGTCCGCGCCGCGCTGCGTCAGGTCGAGGGCGCCTACGGCCTCGCGGTCTGCGACGCCTCGGTCCCCGACCGGATCGTCGTCGCCCGCAACGGCTCGCCCGTCGTCCTCGGGGTGGGCAACGGCGAGATGTTCGTCGCCTCGGACATCGCCGCGCTCGTCCGCCACACCCAGCAGGTGGTCTTCCTCGAGGACGGCGAGCTCGCGACGATCACCGCCGACGGCTTCCGCACCTTCACGCTCGACGCACGAACGACCACGAAGGTCGCCACGGAAGTCGACGTCACGGACGACGACTACTCCCGGGGCGGCCACGCGCACTACCTGCGCAAGGAGATCGGCGACCAGCCCGAGGCCGTCCGCGGCACGCTGCGCGGCCGCCTCGACCACCGCTTCGCGACCTCCCGCCTCGGCGGCCTGGAGATCAACGCCCGCGAGCTGCGCGCGATCCGCCGCGTGAAGATCCTCGGCTGCGGCTCGGCCTACTACTCGGGCATCGCGGGCGCGCACCTCATCGAGTCGATCGCCCGCCTGCCCGCCGACGCGGAGCCCGCCTCGGAGTTCCGCTACCGCTCGCCCGTCATCGACCCCGAGACGCTCTACGTCGCGGTCTCGCAGTCGGGGGAGACGGCCGACACCCTCGGCGCGGTGCAGGAGGTGCAGCGCAAGGGCGCGCGCGTCCTCGGGATCGTGAACGTCGTCGGCTCCTCCATCGCGCGGGCGACCGACAGCGGCATCTACCTCCACGCCGGGCCCGAGGTCTCCGTCGCCTCGACGAAGGCCTACTCCTGCACGCTCACCGCGTTCGCGCTGCTCGCGCTGCACCTCGGCCGGGTTCGCGACCTGGGTCCGGGGGACGGCGAGCGCCTGATCGCCGGTCTCGAGGCCCTCCCGGCGCAGATCGAGGAGGTCCTCGCGGGCGAGGAGCGGATCGCGGAGGTCGCCGCCCGGATCGCCCCCGCCTCCAGCGCGTTCTTCATCGGGCGCGTCGCGGGCTACCCCGTCGCGCTCGAGGGGGCGCAGAAGCTCAAGGAGATCTCCTACGTCCACGCGGAGGCCTACCCGGCCTCGGAGCTCAAGCACGGCCCGCTCGCGCTGATCACCCCGGACCTGCCGACGGTCGCCGTGGTGCCGGACGACCAGATGGTCGACAAGAACCGCAGCGCGCTCCAGCAGGTCGCCGCGCGCGGCGGGCGGCTCGTCGTCGTGGGGCACTCCGACCCGGGCGACGGGGTCGCCGACGACGTCCTGCTCGTCCCGAAGTCCGAGCCCGAGCTCGACCCGATCCTCCTCGGGATCCCGTTGCAGCTCCTGGCCTACCACGCGGCGATCTCGCTCGGCCGCGACGTGGACCAGCCGCGCAACCTCGCGAAGTCCGTGACGGTCGAGTAGGCGGCCGGGCGGCGCTCAGGCGAAGAGCGCCGCGACGAGCTCGTCGACGGCCGCGTGGGCGAGCGCCCGCATCTCGGCGTCCGAGCGGTCCTGGATCGGGTGCTCGACGAGCACGCGCCGCAGGTCCGGGGCGCCGAGGAGCCGGGCCTGGTCCCGCGCCGCCTGGGCGAAGACGCTCGAGGCGACGAGCACCCCCGGCCGGCCCTGCGTCTCGAAGCCCAGGACGTCGTGCAGACCGCACGACACGCAGCTGCCTCAATCGGCGAGGGCCTCGATCACCGCGTCGGAGCGCTCGGCGATCTCGCGGCGCAGGTCGGGCGGCGCGGGCTTCGTGAAGGTCGGCTTGGCCGTGCGCTCCACGGTGTGCCCGCGGGCGGTGAGCTCCTCCTCGACGGCGTCGAGGAAGACGTCGCCGCGGGGCTTGCGGATGTCGAGCAGCGCGATCCGCGCGGGCCGGCCGGCGGGCAGTCGCGCGGCGAGCGGGCGCTCGACCGCGTCGAGCTCCCCCGTCGGGTCCAGGACCTCGAGGGAGGTGGCGGTCATCGCCAGGGCTCGATGCTGCGCGTCACGGGTGCCGACCCTATCTCGCCGGACGCCCAGCCGCCGAAGACCATGGAGAAGAGGCCCGCGTCCCCGCCCGCGTAGGCGATGAGGATGCGGTCCGGTGCGGCGAACTTCGTCACGGGCATCGCCGGGTCGCTCACCCAGCGCGCCTCGATGCCCTCAGGCGAGCCGCCGGCGCCCCGGACGAGCTCACCGGCCGGGGAGGTCGTCCGGGCGAAGAGCTCCGCCTGCAGCCGCTCACGATCCCAGCCCGCGTCCGCGAAGACCCGCCCGTGCTCGGGGCCGACGAGGAGCAGGGCATCCCAGACGAGGCGCTGCTTGCGGTGGGCGACGCCCTCGAGCGCCTCGGCGAAGGAGGCGGCGAGCCCCTCGGGATCCCGGGCGAGCTGGTCCACCACGAGCCGTGGCGCCTCGCCCGCGAAGAGCGTCACGCCCGTCTCGCTCTCCGGAAGGCCGCGCGCCTGCGCGAGCGGCGGCCACGGCATGCCGTCGAGCCGCTCCGCGAACGCGACGCCGACCTTCCCCGCCTGGCCGTGCGCGGCGCGGTCCTCGACGCCCGGGCGCCCGCCACCGACGTTGCGCACCGTGAGCTGCAGCGCCCGGCCGATCGTCGCGTTCGCGCGGTTGCCCTGCCCGAGGCAGTTGCCCTTCGCGTTCATCCCGATCTCCTCGGCGTAGGGCCCGGAGACCACGACGACCGGCCCGGAGGGATGCGTCGTGGCCAGGAGCCCGTGGAGGGCGAACTCGGGCGACGGCGCGCGGCCTCGACGGCGGCGAGCACGACCGGCAGCGCCTCGGGCGGGCAGCCCGCCATCACGGCGTTGATCGCGACCTTCTCGACCGTCGCGCGCCCGTCGTAGGGCGGCAGCACGGCCACGAGGTCCTGCGGATGGCGGGAGGTGTGCTCGAGCATCGCGACGACGCGCTCGGCGGTCGGCGGGACGACGGGCAGGCCGTCGGTGACCCCCCGGTCGTGCAGCGCCTCGATCGGGTCCTCGAGCCCGCCGAGCTCGAGCGTCCGCGCCCTGAGCCGTCCGTCGCGGCGCGCGGCGCGGGCGGCCAGCCGGGCGGCGACGGCGGGGTCGCGGGCGTGCGAGGCGCAGCCTGGACGCAGGGTCGGCAGGTCCCCGAGCTCGGGCGTGGCGCCGATCCGGACGAGGAGCTCGCGCAGGCGCTCGCGGTCGAGGCCCTCGGAGCGGTCCCGCTCCTCACCGTCCTCGAGCAGGACGAAGGCCGGGACCGCGTCGGGGTCCAGGTGCTCGGAGGTCTCGAGCTCCACGTCGAGCTCCGGGGTGGCCGCCAGGCCGAGCCGCCGGGCCTGCGCGTCGGTCTCCGGAGCAGAGGACTGCGACAGGATGCGGACCGCGCTGCCGCCGGCGCGGGCGGCGTCGACCGCGGGGAGGACCTGGTCGCAGACCGGGCAGTCGTGCTTGACGAGGACCAGGAGCTCGAGCGGCACGGAGCGAGCCTACGCCGATCGCGTCCCGGCACCGTCGGCGACGGCCCTAGGCTGCGTCGTTGCCATGACCGCTCCGCAGAAGACGTTCCACGTCACGACCTTCGGCTGCCAGATGAACGAGCACGACTCCGAGCGCATGAAGGGGATGCTCGAGGGGATCGGCTACGCCGAGGCGGCCGAGCAGGCGGAGGCGGACCTCATCCTCTTCAACACCTGCTCCATCCGGGAGAAGGCGGACTCGCGGTTCGTCGCGCACCTCGGCCACGCGAGCGCGGTCAAGAAGCAGCGGCCCGGGGTGCTCATCGGCGTCGGGGGCTGCTGGGCGCAGTCCGTGAAGGACGAGGTCTTCGGCCAGTTCCCGTTCGTCGACGTGGCGTTCGGGCCGGGCCAGGTGCACAAGCTGGCGGAGTTCCTCACGAGCGACTCGCTGACCGCCCAGGGCTTCTTCGAGTTCGAGGGCTTCGCGGGCGACCTGCCGAGCAAGCGTGCGCGTGAGGTCCAGGCCTGGGTGCAGATCTCCGTCGGCTGCAACATGAACTGCTCCTACTGCATCGTCCCGAGCACCCGCGGCCGAGAGGTCTCCCGGCCGTTCGACGCGCTCGTGGCCGAGTGCGAGCGGCTCGCCGCCGACGGCGTGCGCGAGGTGACGCTCCTCGGCCAGAACGTCAACGCCTACGGGCGCGACCTGCGGCCGGAGCGCCGCGCAGTTCTCCGAGCTCCTGCGGGCCGTCGACGCGATCGAGGGCATCGAGCGCATCCGCTACACGAGCCCGCATCCGAAGGACATGCGCGAGGACGTCATCCGCGCCCACGCGGAGCTCCCCGCGCTCTGCGAGCACATCCACCTGCCGCTGCAGGCCGGCTCGTCGCGGATCCTCAAGGCGATGAAGCGGACGTACAACCGGGAGCGCTTCATGGACCGGGTCGCGCTCATCCGCGAGCACGTGCCGGACTGCGCGATCACCACGGACATCATCGTCGGCTTCCCGGGGGAGACCGAGGCGGACTTCGTCGAGACCCTCGAGGTGGTCGAGGAGGTCGGCTTCGACGGGGCCTTCACCTTCGTCTTCTCCCCGCGCCGCGGGACGGAGGCGGCGGAGCTCACCGAGGGCCTCGTCCCGCACGAGGAGAAGGTCGAGCGCATGCAGCGCCTCGTCGAGGTCGTGCAGCGCCGCGGGCACGAGCGGGCGCAGCGCTTCGTGGGGCGGACGCTCGAGGTGCTCGTCGAGGGGCCCTCGCGCACGGACCCGAGCCGCCTGCGTGGGCGCTCGCGCCACGGCAAGGCCGTGAACTTCACGGGGCTCGCGCATCCCGGCGAGCTCGTGCAGGTCGAGATCGCCTCGGCGTCGTCGCAGACGCTCATGGGGGAGGAGTCGCTCCTCGCCCGCGCGCTGGCCTGACCGACGCATCCGTCCGCCCGCCGTGCGAACATGTGTTCGTGCGCTGGGACACCCTGAGGATCGACACGGAGCCCGCGGCCGGCGAGGCCGCCACGCTGCCGGGCTACACGGACGACGCGGTCGTGCGGCGCTTCGACGCGCCCGAGGCGTTGGAGACGCGCTTCTACGAGGTGCGGGCGAAGTCCGTCCTGAACCGCGTGCCGGCGCAATCGCGGATGCCGTTCCGCTGGACGATCAACCCCTACCGGGGCTGCAGCCACGCGTGCGTCTACTGCGCCTCGCCGGACACGCCCGTCCTCATGGCCGACGGTCGACGGAGGAGGATCGCCGATCTCAAGGCCGGCGACCGCATCATCGGCACCGAACAGGGCCAGACCTACCGCCGCTTCGTCGAGACGACGGTCGAGGCGAAGTGGAACACGTCGAAGGTCGCCTACCGAACCAGGCTGGCGGACGGCACGGAGCTCGTGACGAGCGGTGACCATCGGTTCCTGAGCGACCGAGGGTGGAAGCACGTGATCGGTGCAGAGCACGGACCGTTGCAGCGTCCGCACCTCACGCTGAACAACGCGCTCGTCGGGACGGGGGGCTTCGCCGAGCCACCGGCCCATGACACCGACTACCAACGAGGCTGGTTGTGCGGGATGGTGCGAGGCGACGGGACGATCGGGCACTACCGCTACGAGCGGCCGACGGGGCGCGTGGCACGTGTCGACAGCTTCCGCCTCGCCCTCGTCGATCCGGAAGGGCTCGTTCGTGCGCAGGAGTTCTTGCGGTGGGATGTCGGTCAGCTGGAGCTGAAGCGGTTCGCATCAGGCGGGAAGCCCGCGCAAATGATCGTGACCGGTGCTCGCGCGAAGGTCGAGCGCATCGAGGAGCTCATCCGCTGGCCGCTCTCGCCGTCGGACTCTTGGCGCAAGGGCTTCCTCGCCGGCATCTTCGACGCCGAAGGCTCCCGGAGCACACAGGTCCTTCGCATCTCGAACACGGACGAGGTGCTGATCGCGTGGACGATGGACTGCCTGCGGCACTTCAAGTTCGACGCAGTCACGGAGCGCGGAGTGGACGGGGGACTGCGAACGGTCCGCCTCCGCGGCGGGCTCGTCGAGCACCTGCGGTTCATCCACACGGTGGACCCGGCCATCCGCCGCAAGTGCTCCATCGCCGGGCAAGCGGTCAAGACCGACGCGAACCTCGCCGTCGTGTCCATCGAGCGCCTCGGCCGGATGCAGCTCTGCGACATCACCACAGGAACGGGCGACTTCATCGCCAACGGCGTCGTAAGCCACAACTGCTTCGCGCGGCCGACGCACAAGTTCCTCGGCTGGGATCCCGGACGCGACTTCGAGAAGGAGATCGTCGTCAAGGTCAACGCGCCCGAGGTGCTGCGGGCGGAGCTGCGGCGGCCGTCGTGGGCGCGCGAGCACGTGGCGCTCGGGACGAACACGGACCCGTACCAGTGGGTCGAGTCGAAGTACAAGCTCATGCCCGGGATCTGGGAGGCGCTGCGCGACGCGCGCACGCCGGCCTCCGTGCTGACCAAGTCGCCGCTGCTGCTGCGGGACATCGCGATCATGAAGGAGATCGCCGAGGCGACGTCGTTCACGGCGAACCTCTCGATCCCGACGCTCGACAAGGCGGCCTGGCGGGCGACGGAGCCGCACACGCCGAACCCGCGGGCGCGGCTCGAGGCGGTCAAGGAGCTCAACCGGCAGGGCATCCCGACGGGCATCCTCATCGCGCCGCTCATGCCGGGGATCAACGACGACCCGCGGCAGGTCGAGGAGCTGCTGGCCGCGGCCGCCGATGCGGGGGCGACCGGGATCGGCGGCGTCGCGCTGCACCTGCGTGGGGAGGTCCGTGGGGTCTTCATGGACTGGCTGCGCTCCCAGCGGCCGGACCTCGTGCCGCTCTACGAGGAGCTCTACGCCGGGGGCGCCTACGCGCCGCCCGCCGAACGGCGCCGGCTTGCGGCGCTGCTGCGGACCACGGGCGCCCCGCCGGCCGCCCCGTTCTCGCGCGACCCCAGCTTCGAGGTGCCGACGGAGCTCCGCAACGTCGACCCTGCCCCTGCGGACGGCGCCGGGAGCCCGGCCCGTGCCGGCGGCGGCGGCGACGGGGGCGCCCGCGGCGCGCGGGGCGGGCGCCGACCGGCTGGGCCGCCGCGGTCGACCCCCGGCGTGCAGAAGGCGCTGTTCTGACGGCAGCCGTGGCCCCCGCGGACGAGACGACCCCGCCGGCCGCAGGGCCGCGGCTGAGCCCGCCGACCCGGCGGGCGCTGCGCGGAGCGGTGCTGCGGCTCGTGCGCGCGCAGCGGGAGCTCGACGACGCGATCGCCTCCGCGCACGGCAACGGGGCGGACATGCCCTCCATCGGTCGGGAGGTCGGGATGGATGCGTTCGCCGTGCGGGACGCGCTCGTGCGGGCCGGCGCCCTCGGCGCGCTGGCGCCGAAGGAGCGCACGAGCCGGTGACGCCGGTCAGCGCAGGCGTTGCTCCGGAACTCGGGACGACCGCCGTGACGGCGGGCCGATGCGTCGAATCGCTGCGCTCGGGCATACAGCGGAGATGGTTCCCGACACCACGCTCGATGCCGTGCTGCGCGAGGTCGCCCCGGATGAGGAGCGCCAGCTGGGCGCTGCCCGCGCCGGCGGCCAGCGTGCCGGAGCTCCGCGGTCACGTCGTCGACTTCGCCGCACGAGCACGGGGTCGCGCGAGCCCGAGCTGGGCACGCTCGCGCTCGCGGCCTCGGAGGCGCTGACGAACTCCGTGCTGCACGCGTTCCCCGCCGGGTCGCAGCCGGGGACGATCACCGCGCGCGTGGACGTCGACCGCGACGCGCGGGCCGCGTCACGCTCCACGTCTCCGACGACGGGCAGGGGATGACGCTGCGGCCGGGTTCGGCCGGGTTCGGTCCCGGCCTCACGGTCATCGCGCAGACCGCGGCCGAGTTCGACGTGCGGCCGGGACCGCACGGGGCCGGCACGCACGTGGCCATGACCTTCGACGTCCCGCTCGATGGTCCGGGGCCCTCGGGAGCCGGGGCCGACGAGCCGCACGCGACGACGTCCACGCTGGCCGGGGCGGCCGGGCGGCTGGAGCCGGGCGCGGCGGCGGACGCCGACGCGGCGCTGGGTGACGCGGTGGCGTCGCTCGGCTCGAGCACGACGGAGTTCGTCCGGGTGGGCGACGAGGAGGTCGCGGGAGCGTCGAGGGCACCGGACGTCGCCCTGACCCCGGCTTCCCCGGCGCTCGACGGAGCGGGTGGTGGGGCCTTCGCAGGCGCGGACGGCACTGCCCCCGCGGCGCCCGTCGGCCCCATGGACCTCTCGCCGATCTCCGACGCGACGCCGGCGCGCACCTCCGAGCGCCTCGTCGTCGCGCTCGTGGTCCTCGGGCTGCTCGCGTGGGTCGCGGGGATCGTCCTGGTGGTGCGGCTCCTCTAGCCGCGCTACTGCTGCTGCTCCGTCGGCCGGACGAGCAGCTCGTTGATCGCCACGTGCCGTGGGCGCGTGACGACGTAGGCGATCGCGTCCGCGATGTCCGCGGCGGCGAGGCGTTCCATGTCGGCGAAGCGCTTGGCGATGGTCTCGAGCACCTCGGGCCGGTTGTGGCCGGCCAGCTCCGTGTCGACGGCGCCCGGCTCGACGAGCGAGACCCGCACGTGGCGTTGGGTGACCTCCTGGCGCAGCGACTCGCTGAAGGCGCCGACGGCGTGCTTCGTCGCGTTGTACACGCCGCTGCCGAGGCGGACCTGGCGGCCGGCGACGGAGGACACGTTCACGAGGTCCGCTGCCCGTCGGGGCTCCCCGGCCGCCGCCTCGAGCAGGTGGGGCAGGGCGGCCTTGGCGACGTACATGAGCCCGAGGACGTTCAACTCGACCATCCGCTCCCACTCGTCGACGGGCGCCTGCTCCATCGGCCCCAGGAGCATGACCCCGGCGTTGTTGACCACGATGTCGAGGCGGCCGAGCTCCTCGACGGTCCGCGCGACGGCGGCCTCCGCGGCGTCCCGCTGCGTCACGTCGGCTTCGACGACGACGGCGGTGGCGCCGGCATCGCGCAGCTCGGTCGCGAGCGCCTCGAGGCGGTCGGCGCGACGGGCGACCAGCGCCACGCTCGCGCCGTGGTCGGCGAGCTCCCGGGCGGTCGCCTCCCCGATGCCGCTCGACGCCCCCGTGACGAGGGCGACGGTTCCGGCGAGCGTGGTGGAGGACATGGGCGCAGCCTACGGCGCGCCGATGGGTAGACGACCACCATGCCCTCCGCTCCGACCTGCCCCACCTGCGGCCAGCCCGCCAGCACCGCCCTCGCCGGACCCGAGCACGGCTGGGAGTGCCGCAACGAGGCCTGCGCGGAGTTCGGGCAGGCCATCCAGGCCGATGAGCCCGGCGGCGTCGCCGAGCCGGGCCCCGGGCGGGACGGCCCCTGACGCCGGGGTGGGGCGCTAGCGCTTGGCGCCCTGCGTTCCCGCCATCTGCGTCGCGATGTCCGCCGAGCCCGCACGCCGCGCGACCTTCGCGCTGAGCTCCGGGGCGATGCCGGCGAACGCCGCGCCGAGGCGCATGGGCAGCGGGGCGACGTCGACCTCGCCCCGGTTGCGCTCGACCGCGACCACGACGGCCTCGGCCACCTCCTCGGGGGTGCTCATCCCCACGCCGCGCGGGAGCGTCACCCCCGTGTCGGCGAACATCCCCGCGTCGGAGATGAAGCCCGGGAAGACGACGCTCACCCCGACGCCGTGCGGCCGCAGGTCCTCGCGGAGCCCCTGGCCGAAGCCGCGCAGCCCGAACTTCGTCGCGGAGTACATGGACGTCCCGTTCGTCCCCGTCTTGCCGCTGAGGCTCGAGATCAGCACCACGTGGCCGCTGCGCCGGGCGACCATCCGCGGCGCGAGGGCGTGGGCGAGCACGATCGGCGCGCGGAGGTTCACGTCGAGCGCGCGATCGAGCTCGGGGACGGAGAAGGTGCCGAGCTCCCCCGAGGCGGGCAGCGCGGCGTTCGCGATCAGGCCGTCGACGTCCGCGCACTCCTCGGCCAGGCGGGCGACGGCGTCGCGGTCCGCGAGGTCGACCGCGAGCGACTGGGCGCCGAGCTCCTCGGCCAGCGGCGCGAGCACGTCCGTGCGGCGGCCCGTCAGGACCAGGCGCGCGCCCGCCCCGTGCAGGCGGCGGGCGATGGCGTGCCCGATGCCGCCCGTCGCGCCGGTGAGCAGGATCGTCTTGCCGCTGAGGAGCATGCGGCGGATCCTACGGGGCGGCTCCCATGGGGCCCACGGGCGCCCGCCGGCCGCGCCTCGCTCAGGCGAAGATCGCGAGGGTGGCGGTGAAGGAGTGCAGGAACGCCTCGCCGCCGACCGGGCCGATCTCGCCCGCCGCGAAGAAGCCCGCGGTGGGCGTCCGGCCGAGGCGGTCGTCGACCGCCGTGGCGTCGTGGTCGCCCACGCCGAACATCCCGCGCCCGCGGCCCGTGCAGCTGAAGACGAGCGCCCCGGCCGGCGTCGCGCCCCCCAGGGCGGTCCGGCGCAGGTCGAGCGCGTCGCGCAGGTCCTGGTCGGCCGAGCCGGCGTCGCGCGCGTGCAGGCGCACGATCGCGCCGGGCTCGACGGGCACGCCGACGGCGATGGCGCCCTTCTCCGGGTCCGCACCGAGCAGGCCCCGGACGAGGAAGTCGCCCTGGAGGTACTCGGGCTTGGCCGCGTCGATGACGATCCCGAGCAGCAGGCCGCCCGTGAGCATCTCGCGCTCCTCGTCGCTCAGCTCCTCGACCGCCTCGCGCAGCCGCTCGAGCGCCGGGCGCCCGGCCAGCTCGTGGATGAGGTTCCCCTCGCCGGCGGTCACGGTGAGCTCGGGCCCCACGGGGGTCGCGCCCTGGGAGACGCAGGGGAGCACCTCGAGCCCGTCGAGCCGGACCCCGACCGCGCCGGACGCGTGGACCTCGCGGTCGAGGAACAGCGCGCTCCCGTCGCCGATGCGGCCGCTGGCCAGCCCGCCCAGCACGGGCACGCCGGGCGCGGCGCCGGGCAGCTCGGCCAGGACGCGGTCCGTCGGGAACGTCCGCGGGTCCGGGAGGAGCACGAGCGCGCTGGCGCCCTCGAGCTCCGGGAAGCCCTCGATCGCCACGGCGTCGTCGAGCTGCTCCACGGAGGCGTGGAAGGCCTCGGCCCGGCCCTCGGGCCCGAGGTGCGCGGCCCACACCGTGACCGCCGTGCCCTCCTCGACCTCACGGTCCTGCCCGAGGACGCCCGCGGCGCCGCAGCCCAGCAGCGCGCCGGGCGCCAGGACGTCGTGGATCGCGTCGAGGACGGCTTCCGCGTCGTCGAGGTGCGCGCCGGAGCAGAAGACGAAGACGAGGTCGGCGGGGTACGGGCCGAGCTGGTCCTGGGCCGCGCGCGCGGCCGTCCGGGCGGCGAGCGCCGGGTCGAGCAGGGAGGAGAGGCCGCAGCCGGCGCGCACGCTCATCCCGTCCACGGTACCCCCGCGCCGCGCGGGAGCGCCCGCGGGCGCGGACCATCACACTCCGCGGCCCATGGCCCCGACCGTCCTCGCGCTCTTCGGCCCCACGGGCGTCGGCAAGACGGCCCTGGCGCTCGCGGTCGCCGATCGGCTGCGCGCCCGCGGGGAGCGGCCCGTCGCGGTCTCCGCCGACGCGCTGCAGGTCTACGCGGGCCTCGAGGTCCTCACGGGCGTGGCGACCCCGGAGGAACGCGAGCGCCTCGAGCACCGGCTCGTCGCCTGCGTCCCCGTGACCGAGACGTTCTCCGCCGGCCGCTACGCGGAGCTCGCCCACGCGGAGATCGACGGCCTCCTCGCCGCGGGCGCCACGCCGATCGTCGTCGGCGGCACGGGCCTCTACCTCCGGGCCGCGCTCGCGGACCTCGAGCTGCGCCCCGAGCCGCCGCCCGGGCTGCGCGCGGAGGTCGCCGCGCGGGTGGCCGCGGACGCGGCCGGGCGTCCACGCCGCGCTCGTCGCCCGCCACCCGTGGACGGCGGACGCGGTCCGGCCGACGGACACCCACCGCCTGGTCCGGACGCTCGAGCTCGAGGCGCTCGGCGCGCTCCACCCGCCGCGGGCGCAGAGCCAGCTCTGGACCGCGGAGACCCGCCACCCGACGCGGCTGGTCGCCTGCACGATGGAGCGGACGGCGCTCTACGCGGCGATCGACGCCCGCGTCGCCGCCATGGTCGCCGCCGGCGCCGCGGACGAGGTCCGTCGCGCCGACGCTGCCGGCGCCTCGCCGACGGCCCGCAAGGCGCTCGGCTTCCAGGAGCTCCTCGACGGCGATCCCGAGGCCATGGCGCGGCACACGCGCCAGTACGCGCGCCGGCAGCTCACCTGGCTGCGCAAGCTCCCCGGGGTCGAGACCGTCGACCTCACGGGACGCGACCCGGAGGACGTCGCGGCCGAGCTGCTCCCGTAGCCTCCGCCCCGTGCGCTTCGAGAAGTGGCAGGCCCTGGGCAACGACTACCTGATCGTCGAGCGCGACCACCTGCCCTTCGCGCTGACCCCGCCGCGGATCCAGCGCCTCTGCGACCGCCACACGGGCCTGGGCGGCGACGGCATCCTGCAGCTCGAGCCGCCGGACGAGCCGGGCTACGTCGCGCGCCTGCGGATCTTCAACCCCGACGGCTCGGAGGCCGAGCTCTCGGGCAACGGCGCGCGCGAGGCGATCCTCTACCTGCGCACCCGCGGCTGGACGACGAGCGACCACTTCTCCATCCAGACCGTCGCGGGGGAGATCCGCCCGAGCATCACGGGGCCGACCACGTGCAGCGTCGACATGGGGCGCGCCCGCACGCGCTCCGACGCGTACCCGGGCGGCGGCGCCGACGGGGCGGGGGAGGTCGCGGGCTTCCGCTTCCAGCACGTCCACATCGGCAACCCGCAGTGCGCGATCCGCGTGGGCTCGGAGGCGGAGCTGGACGACCTGGACCTCCCGGCGATCGGGCCGGGCATCGAGCACGCGGAGCTCTTCCCCCAGCGCACGAACGTCTCCTGGTGGACGGAGCTCGCCCCGGACCGCATCCGCGCCCGGATCTTCGAGCGCGGCGTGGGGGAGACGCAGAGCTCCGGGACCGGTGCGACCGGCGCCGCCGTGGCGCACGTCCTGCGCGGCGGCGACTCCCCCGTGACCGTCGAGCTCGACGGCGGCGAGCTGACCGTGGACGTCGACGAGGCGCTCCACGTGGACCTCGCGGGCTGGGCCGTCGCGGTCTACGCCGGGGAGGTCGCGCCCGGGCTGCTCGACGAGCTGGCGGGCTTGTAGCTTGCGGCGGACATGAGCTCCGCCGCCGAGAACCCCGCTCCCGCCCCCGGTCGCCTCGCCCACGGCGTCGCCTTGGTGACGCTCGCCGGGGACCGCGCGCTCGACGCCTGGTTCCCCGAGCCCGCGCTCGGCCCGATCCCCGACGACCTCGAGCCGCTCGGGCCGGAGCTCGACCGCGAGGACGCCGTCCGCGGCGTGCGCCTCGAGGAGCAGGTCGTGCAGGTCGACCTCGACGCCCCGCCCGTCTCCGCCCAGGACGTCTACCTGCGGCTGCACCTGCTCTCCCACCGCCTGGTCGCGCCGCACGGGGTGAACCTCGACGGCCAGTTCGGCCTCCTGGCGAACGTCGCCTGGACGACGCTCGGGCCCGTCGACCCGGCCGACATCGAGCGCGTCCGCCTGCGGGCCCGCGCGCAGGGCCTGCCCCTCGCGGTGACCTCCGTGGACAAGTTCCCGCGGATGGTCGACTACGTCATCCCGAGCGGTGTGCGGATCGGCGACGCGGACCGCGTCCGGCTCGGCGCCCACCTCGCGGAGGGCACGACGGTCATGCACGAGGGCTTCGTGAACTTCAACGCCGGGACGCTCGGCGCCTCGATGGTCGAGGGGCGCATCTCCGCCGGGCGTCGTCGTCGGCGACGGCACGGACATCGGCGGCGGCGCCTCGATCATGGGGACGCTCTCCGGCGGCGGCAAGGAGGTCATCTCCCTGGGCGAGCGCTGCCTGCTGGGCGCGAACGCCGGCCTCGGGATCTCGCTCGGGGACGCGTGCGTCGTCGAGGCGGGGCTCTACCTCACCGCGGGGACGAAGGTCACCGACCCGGACGGCCAAGTCGTCAAGGCCGGGGAGCTCAGCGGCGCCTCGAACCTCCTGTTCCGGCGCAACTCGCAGACGGGCGCGGTCGAGGTCTCACCCCGTGACGGCGGCTCGTGGGGCGGCCTCAACGCGGTGCTGCACGCCAACGACTGAGGCGCTCGGAAGCGGCCCGGCATCTTTCCAGCGTCGGGACGAGCGCGACGCGCACGTAGCCCTCGCCCGCGGGGCCGAAGTACGCGCCGGGCGCGACGACGAGGCCCTCGTCGAGCAGCGCGAGCGCGAAGGGCTCGCTGCCGCTCCAGCCCTCGGGGATCGCGAGCCAGAGGAAGAACGAGGCGTGGCCGCCCGCCGGGCGCAGGCCGACGTCGAGGAGCGCGGGCAGCAGCGCGTCGCGCTTCGTGCGGTAGACCTCGCGCACGGCTTCGACGTGCGCCTCGTCCTTCCAGGCGGCGACCGCGGCGCGCTGCACGAAGGTCTGCGGCGCGACGCCGACGTTCGGGCGGAAGCGCTTGAGGCCGGCGATCAGATGCGGGTCGCCCGCGACGAAGCCCGAGCGGTAGCCCGGCATGGAGGAGCGCTTGGAGAGCGTGTGGAGCGCCAGGACGTTCGTGCGGTCCGCGACCTGCAGCGCGCTCGCGGGCGCGTCGCCCTCGAACCAGAGCTCGGAGTACGCCTCGTCGCTGGCGAGCACGACGCCGTGCTCCCGGGCCCGCGCGGCGGCCTCCTCGTAGAACGCGAGCGGCGCCGTGGCGGCCGTCGGGTTGTTCGGGTAGTTCAGCCAGAGCAGCGCGAGGTCGGCCCAGGGGATCGCGTCGAGGTCGGGGAGGAAGTCCCGCTCGGCCGTGAGCGGCACCTCGACGACCTCCCGGTGGGCGAACAGCGCTCCGCGCTCCGCGACGGGGTAGCCCGGCACGGTGACGCCGACCCCCCCGGGCCCGACGACCTGTGCGAGCGAGAAGATCGCCTCCTTCGCGCCGAGGGTCGGGACGAGCTCCGTGGCCGGGTCGATCGCCACGCCGAAGCGGGTGCCGCACCACCGCGCGGCGGCCTCGCGCAGCTCGGGCAGGCCCTCGGCGAGCGGGTAGCGCGACTGGGGCTCGATCGCGTCGGCGAGCGCCTGCCGGATGAAGGCCGGTGTCTCCTCGCGCGGCTCGCCGATGCCGAAGTCGATGACGTCGACGCCCTCGGCCTCCTTCGCCCGGCGCGCGTCGCCGAGCCGGACGAACGGGTACGCCTTGAGGCCCGTCAGGACCGGGTTCAGCTCGAGCAGAGGAACCGCTCCAGCGTGCGCGCGTTCTTCAGCAGCGCGTCGACCCGGACGAGCTCGTCGCGGCGGTGCGCGTAGGCCGGGTCGCCCGGGCCGAAGTTCACGGCGGGGACGCCCGCGAGCGCGAACTCCGCGACGGGGGTCCAGGCCTGCTTGGGCGCCACGAGGAGCTGCCCGGCCGCGATGAGCTCCTGGGCGAGCGGGTGGCTCACGGCCACCGCGCCGCTCGGGGCGTTCGAGTGGATGTCGAGCGTCGAGTGCGAGCGTGGCGCAGCGCTCCTGGATGACCCGTTCGGCGTCCGCGGCGCTGCGGCCGGGCGCGTAGCGGTAGTTCACGTGGCAGGCGACGGTGTCCGGGATGACGTTCTCGGCGATGCCGCCGGCGATCTTCGTGACGCTCGCGACCTCCGCGAACTCCAGGCCGTCGAAGGTCACCCGCTCGACCGGGATCGCGTGGAGCTCCGTGATCGCCGCCGCGGCGTGGGTGATCGCGTTGTCCGCGAGCCACGGCCGCGCGGAGTGGCCCGAGCGCCCCGTGAAGGTCCAGGTCGCGTTGATGTTCCCGAGGCAGCCGCCCTGCAGGGCGTTGTCCGTGGGCTCCATGACGAGCGCGAGGTCCGCGCTGCGCAGCAGCTCGTCGCGCTCGAGCAGCGGGGTGAGCGCCGACTCGGCGATCCCGAGCTCCTCGCGGCCGAAGAAGCAGAGCGCGACGCGCTTGCCCGCGTCGCGGAGCAGCAGCCCCGTCTCGACCATCACCGCGAGCGCGGCCTTCATGTCCGTCGCGCCGAGCCCGTGGACGGCCTCCGCGTCGCGCCGGCCCGGGCGGTTGCCCTGGGTCGGGACCGTGTCGAAGTGGCCCGCGAGCACGACGAGCGGGCCGTCGGCGGCGCCGCACTCGGCCACGACGCAGGTGTCGCCCGCGTCGCGCACCGTGAGCCCGCCGTCACGCAGCACGCCGAGCACGTGGGCCGCGAGCGCCGCCTCCTCGCGCGACTCGCTCGGGACGTCGACGAGCTCGAGCGTCCGCGCCGCGAGGCGCTCCGCGAGCTCTGCGTCGTCGGCGACGGCCAGCACGTCGCGGACCCTAGCGAGGTCCCTAGGCTCCCCGGCGCGTGCGCTACTGCGGCATCGACGTCTCCGCCCGGCCGGGCGCCCAGCAGCTCGTGACCCTCCACGAGCGGCGCACGCGCGGCGACGAGCCCGTCGAGCTGGTGGCGACCTTCTACGCGCCCGGGAGCGTCGAGGCGGTCGCCCGGACGGTGCTCGGCTTCGGCCGCGAGGCGGTCGTCTGCGTCGACGCGCCCGGCGGCCGGCGGCTCGACCTGCTCGCGGATCCCGCGCCTCGCGACGGCGCTCGGGCTGCCCGCCCGGGCGCTACGCCGAGCACCGGGTCTGCGACGCGCTGCTCTTCCGCCGGGGCCTGCCGCTCTACGCGATCCCGGGCGCCGCGGCGGGTGCGCGGCAGCGCTGGGAGCAGTGGGTCGACGTCGGCTTCGGGGTCCACGCGGCGCTCGAGGGCCTCGGGCCGCACCGGCCCCACGACGGCGAACGCGCTCGAGGGCCCCGTGCGCGCGGGCAGCCTCGGGTTCGGGCGGGTCGCGGAGAGCTACCCCGACGCGGTCTTCGCCGCCTTGCTCGGCCATCGCGCGCCGCCCAAGCGCACGCCCTGGGGCCTGCAGCAGCGCATCGCGGCGCTGCGCCTGCGCGGGGTCGTCGACGCAGATGGCGGCCTCTGGCACCGCACGCTCGACGAGCTCGACGCCTGCGCGCTGGCCTACGCCGCGCACGCGCTGGCCGACGGCACGGGCTGGTGGGCGGGCGACGCGCGGGAGGGCGTGGTCGTGCTCCCGGTGGCGCCGCTCCTGGACCGGTACGCGCCGCTCCCGCCGCCCGCGCGGCAGGCGCTCGCGTAGGTGGCGGACACCCTCGCGCCCGCTCGGAACGGCTCTAGACTCCCCGTCGGATGCAGAAGAGCCGCAACGGTCGTCAAGAGCCCACGAAGCACGCCAGCGCGCCCAAGGCGGGCCGCGCGAAGCAGCGCGCGTACGTCATCGCCGCGCTGCCCGGACGGGGACGACGTCTCCGAGCTGCAAGGAGCTCCTGCGCACCGCGGGCGTCGCCGTCGTCGGCCAGACGATCCAGCACCGCGAGCTCCCGCACCCGAACACCTACCTCGGCGAGGGCAAGCTCGAGGAGGTCAAGGGGCTCGCGAAGGCCGCGGACGCGAACGTCATCGCCTGCGACGACGAGCTCACCCCGCGCCAGGAGCGCAACCTCGAGAAGGCGCTCGGCATGCCGGTCGTCGACCGGACGGTCACGATCCTCGACATCTTCGCGGGGCACGCGAACTCCGCCGAGGGCAAGCTCCAGGTCGAGCTGGCGCAGCTCCAGTACAACCTCGCGCGCATGCGGGGGCTGTGGACGCACCTCGAGCGCCTCGGCGGCGGCATCGGCACCCGTGGCCCCGGCGAGTCGCAGATCGAGACGGACCGCCGCCTGGCGCGCGACCGGATCTCCGCGCTTGAAGCGGCGCCTGGAGGAGGTCAAGGGCCACCGCGCGACCATGCGCGTCGAGCGGGGCCGCGCGCACCTGCCGCAGGTCGCGCTGGCGGGCTACACGAACGCGGGCAAGTCGACGCTCCTCAACGCCCTCACGGGCGCGGACGTCGGCGTGCGCGACCGGCTCTTCCACACGCTCGACCCGACGACCCGCGCGGCGAAGATCGAGGGCCGGCCGTTCCTCTTCACGGACACCGTCGGCTTCATCCGCAAGCTCCCGCACCAGCTCGTCCAGGCCTTCGGCGCGACGCTCGAGGAGACGAAGGTCGCCGACCTCGTGCTCCACGTCGTCGACGCCTCCGCCGAGGAGGAGGAGCTTCTCGCGATGCTGACCGCGGTCGACGACGTGCTCGAGGAGATCGGCGCGGGGGAGAACCCCCGGCTGCTCGTCCTCAACAAGGCCGACGCGCTCGACGAGGAGCGCCGCACGGAGCTCGCGCACGTCCACCCGGAGGGCGTGCTGGTCTCCGCCGCGACGGGCGAGGGGCTCGACGTGCTGCAGGCCCGCATCCTCGAGGAGTTCGAGAAGGGGCTGCGCCGCCTCGAGCTGCTCGTCCCCTACGCGGACGGCGCCCGGCTGGCCGAGCTCCACGAGCTCACGGACGACATCGAGCGCGAGGACACGCCGGACGGCGTCCTCGTCCGCCTCCAGCTGCCCAAGACGATCGCGGAGCGCTACGAGCGCTTCAGCACCGCGCCGCCGACGCCCGTGGACGAGTTCGGCGACCCGATCGTCCCGGAGCGCGCGCCGCAGCCTGCGCGGGAGCCTGCCGAGGCGCCGGCGCAGGACGGCGCGCCGGCGCACGCCGCCTGAGCACCGCCTTCGCGGATGCGCTCGTCTGGCGAGCGCATCCGCGAACCGTGCTCAGCGCTCGTCGCCGTCGCCCGTGAGGGCGGAGCGCTCCGCACGGGAGCGGAGCTTCGCGAGGTTCCCCGCGGCGAGCGCGTCGAGGTCGAGGCCCGCTTCCGTCGCGACCTGCGCGACGTACCAGAGGACGTCGCCGAGCTCGGCCGCGAGCGCCTCGCGGCGGGCGGGGGTGAGCACGCCCGCGTCGTCGCGGAGCATCTTCTTGACCTTCTCGGCGACCTCGCCCGCCTCGCCGCACAGGCCGAGGGTGGGGTAGAGGAGGTTCGCGCCCGCGCCGGGGTAGATCGCCGTCGCGCGCGAGGCGCGCTGGTAGTCCCCGAGGTCCATGGCCCGCGAACCTACTCGCCCTCGGCCGGGACCCCGTAGGTCGTCGTGTAGGGCTCGGACTTCGTGCGCCCGTCGGCGAAGGTGACCTGCCGGGTGACGACCACCGAGAACCCGCCGTCGGGCCGCGGCGTCCGCTTGCCGGACACCGCCGAGACCCGGCGGCCGCCGTTGTCGCCGTACAGCGCGACGGTCACCGAGGTCGCGTCGCTCGAGGTCCGCACGAAGACCGGCGTGTCCGTGTCGTTCGTCCACAGCAGGTCGATGGACCCGAAGTTCAGCGTGCTCTCGCGCCCCGCGGGGTAGCGCGAGATGAAGAAGGAGTGGGGGGTGTGGGAGTCGAGCTGCAGGCCCGCGAAGTACGCGGCGTTGTACATCGTGGTCGAGACCTGCGAGACCCCGCCGCCGACGGAGTCCTCGAGCTTGTTGCCCTCGGCGATGAACGGCGCGGGGACGTAGCCCTTGGCCTCCGTGCGCTCGCCCGCCAGCGCGTTGAGCGAGAACTGCTTGCCCGGGGCGATGACGGTCCCGTCGATGGCCCGCGCGATCCGGCGGATGTTCGTCACCCGGGGCTGGCCCGGGACGTACTGCGTCGTGAAGGTCCCGATGAGCCGGTCGACCTTCGCGGCGGCGCTGCGCGAGACGGTCGGCGTCACCCGCCGCACGGCCAGCCGCGCCTCGTGGCGGCCGGCGCGGATCGCCTGCTCGACGAGGGTCGCCGTCTGCGCCCGACGCACCTCCCGGCCCGGACGGCCCTCCCGGACGGTCACGTCCGCCGGCCTCGGGCGCCAGGAGACGTCGCCCTTGGCCGAGAGGCTCGCCGGTCGTGCACCGACGGAGATCCGGGCGTCGCGCGGCGGCCGGTCCCGGGTGCTCGCGACCCGCTCCACGAGCGCCGCCAGGCGCTTGTCGCCCGCGCCCAGGCGCACCCGCGCGCCGCCGTCGACGGACTCGAGCGCGAGGACGCCGGCGAGCTGGTCCGCGGGGACCTCCAGCGCCGCGCCCGCACCCGTGAGCCGCAGGGGCTCGCGCAGGTAGGCCTCGGCCTGGCGGGCGACGCGCTGCACCGCGGCCCGGGAGGGGACGCGCACGGAGGTCACCGGCACGCTGACGGGCGCGCGGGCACGCCGGCGGACCGCCCGCTCGAGCGTCGCGGCGAGGACCGCGGGGTCCACCTCACGCCCCGTGCGCGGCGGCTCGGCGGACACGGCGATCGGGTCGGTCGTGATCCGCAGCTCGCCCGGGAACGCCGGGCGGTCGACCTCCTCGGCCAGGAGGCGGATGGTCTCGTCGAACGTCCGCCGGTCGACCCGGCTGCGCAGCCGGACGTCCCGGGTGGCGACCACGCCCTCGACGGTGGCCAGCGCACCCCCGAGCAGCCCCGTGCGGCCGGCCCGGAGCGCGTCGTCGACCGTCGCGCGGAGGTCCACCCGGTAGCCGAGCGTCGCGGGGGTGATCCTGTAGGTCTTGCCGGCGGCGCGCAGGACGACCGGCACGTCGTCGCCGACGACGGGCTGCAGGCGCCGCCGGATCTCCCCCGCGGACGCACCGCCGAGCGCGACGCCCGCGACGCGGGTGCCCGGGAGCGCCTGCTCGTCGTAGGCCACGCGCAGCCCGAGGACGATCACGAGCACCCCGGCGATCAGGGTGAGCAGGAGTCCGGAGACGACGAGGAGGGGCTGACGCCGACGGGGGCGCGGGGAAGTGCTCATCCGTGGCGGCGCACGGTAGCCGTGGTCCCGGCCGTCCTCCGCAAGACGCCTTGCCACGCCGGGGGTGGACCCACCGCACACACGGGGCGGCCCGGAGCGGGTACGCGCCACGGGTGCCCGCCACCCGCAGTGCTCCCCCGACCCTGCCCGAGCGCCGGGCCCTCTCCAGACGCGAGCTGTCCCTCGTCGTCCCCGCCGCCGTCGTCCTCGTCGGGCTGCTCGTCGGCATGCTCGTGGTGCTGACGAGCGTCCGCAACCAGATCGTCGAGCAGAACCAGCGCACCCGCCTGCTCATCCAGAAGGCGGACCCGTCGCTGCAACGGGCGCCCGGCGTGCTCGACGACGCGAAGCCGCTCCTCCGGGACGTCGCGCCCGTCCTCGAGGCCTCCCGCAAGGCCATCCCGTCAGCCCGTCGTGCAGCCCGCGACGGTCAGGCGCTCCTGACGGCGACCAAGCCGGTGGTGGAGGACCTGGTTCCCGTCGTGGCCGACCTCGGGCCGACGGTCAGCGACCTGCGCCCCGTCGCCCGCGCGCTCGCGGCAGCCGACCTGCCCGGCGTCCTGGGGACGGTCCAGCGGCTCGCAGCCACGGGCGAGCGCACGCTGCCCGCCGTCGCAGCCCTGGCCACGGAGGTCCAGCGCCGGGAGCTGGTCCGGCGCGCGTCGCGGACGCTGCCGATGGTCGGCCGGATCGCCGAGCTCCAGCGGGCGGCGCTCACGGTGAACCGGAAGAGCCTGACCCGGACGACGAGCATCGAGCGGATGTTCGCGGAGAGCCTCGAGCTGCAGCGGCGCATCCTCGCGCGCACGGAGTCGATCGACCGCCGCTTCGGGGGCGCCGTCGCCCCCTGATCCGCCCTCGGGTGAGCACCCGCAGCCGGCGCGCAGCCGGCCGCGGGGCGCTCCGTGCGTCCTACAGGTAGTCCTTCAGGTACTCCGCGGCGACGTCCTCGGGCTTCTCCTTGTCGAGGTCGACGCGGGAGTTCAGCTCGGACATGACCGGGGTGGTGAGCCCGGCCTGCACCGTCTCGATGACCTTCTGCCCGGCGGGACCGAGCTTGTCGGCCGCCTTCTGGCTGAGGACCAGCGTGACGTTGTAGGGCGGGAACAGCTGCATGTCGTCCTCGAGGACGACTTCCTCGTTGGCCGCGATCGCCCCGTCCGTCGTGAACGGGATCGTGAGGTCGGCCTTCTTCTTGAGGATGACCTCGTGGCGCTGGGCCACGTCGATCTTGATCTCCCGCTTGAACTTCAGGCCGTAGACCTGCTTGAAGCCCAGGGCGCAGTCCGTGCGCTTGAAGCACTCGGCCGACGCGGCGATCGTGAGGTTCTGCGACTTGCCCTTGAGGTCGGAGATCTTCGTCGGGTTGCCGAGCTCGGCCGCCTTCTCCTTCGTCATCCCGAGCGCGTTGGAGTCCGTGAAGGGCGTCTGGGGGAGCGCGACGAAGTCGAACTTCTCCTTGTAGAGCCGCTTGGCGTCCTCGTAGGCCTTGTCCTCGTCCTTCGGGACGTCCTTCGGGTCCACGCCGAGCAGCGCGGTCAGCGCCGTGCCGGTGTACTCGGGGTACCCGTCGATCTGGCCCTCCTCGATCGCCTTGTTGGCGACGTCCTCGAGGCCGAGGTTGAGGTCGTACTGCACCGTGAAGCCGGCCTTCTTCAGGGCCTGGCCGTAGATGTCGGCGATGATGATCGACTCGGTGAAGTTCTTCGAGCCGAGCTTGATCGTCTTGCCCTTGTTGGCGGGGTCGGCGACGACCTTCGCGCTGTCGCTGGGCGTGCTCGTGCTGGCGGCGGGCGTGGAAGCGCCGGCGCCGGAGGTGCTGGTCTCGTCGTCGGAGCCGCAGGCCGCGAGGCCGAACGTCGCCGAGGCGGCAAGAGCTGCGAGGGCGGCCTGGACGAGCCGCCCGCTCTGGTGGGTTCTCATGGTGTCTGGATCCTCTTGGTTGGTGTCAAGGTGAGGGCACGGCGCTTGTGCTTGGTCTCGCCCGCGAGCTTGAGGCCCTTGGGGGTGACCGCCCGCTGCAGGGCCGCGAAGACGACCTCGCAGAGGATCGCCAGCAGCGCGACCGCGATGGCGGCGCCGATCTGCCCGGGCGGGCCGTAGACGCCGCGGGCGACGATGGGCGTCCCGAGCGAGTCCACGCCGACCAGCGGCGCGATCGTCGCGGTGGCCACGACGGAGACCGCCGCCGTGCGCAGGCCGCCGAAGAGCAGCGGGAGCGCGAGCGGGAGCTCGAGGCGCAGCAGGATGCGCAGGGGGTTGAAGCCCATCCCGCGCGCGGCGTCGACGACGTCGCGATCGACTTGGCGCACGCCGATGTAGGTGTTCGTGAACAAGGGCGGGATGGCCAGGAGCGTCAGCGTGATGATGACGTTGCTCTTCGAGGGCCCGATGTAGGCGAAGAGGAACGCGGCGACGCCGAGGGCCGGCACCGCGCGGCCGATGTTCGCCGTCGCGCTGGCCAGGAACTCCCCGCGGCCCAGGTGCCCGAGCCACAGCCCGAACGGGATGGCGATCAGCGAGGCGAACAGCACGGAGAGGAACGAGATCTGCAGGTGCTCGCCGAGCAGGGGCCCGACCTCGCCGGGCCCGCCGACGCGCGAGCCGTCGTACTGGCCCGGGTTCTCCTGCACGAGGAAGCGGATGCCGTCGGCGAACTGGTCCAGCGCGCCGGCGGCCAGGACGGTGGCGCTCATGCCGGCACCGCCCGCTGCCAGGGCGAGACGAGCTTGAGCAGCCCGAGCAGGACGAGGTCGAACGTCGCGGCCAGGAAGACGCAGAGCAGGCCGCAGAACGCGACGTTCCCGCGGAAGACGATGCCGTCCCCGCCGTCGAAGAGCGGCTCCCCGAGCCCGCCCGCGCCCGCGAGGAACGCGAGGGTCGCCAGGCCGACCGTCGTGGTCGCCGCGATCCGCAGGCCGGCGACGATCTCCGGGAGCGCCAGCGGCAGCTCCACCTGCAGGAGCTGCTGGTTCGGGCTGAGGCCCTGGCCGCGCGCCGCGTCCTTGATCTCCGCCGGGACGTTGTCCAGGCCGAGCAGGACGTTGCGGAAGAGGATCAGCAGCGTGTAGGCCGTCAGCGTGATCGTCGCCGTGACGATCCCGCGGCCCGTGATGGGCTGCAGGAGGAAGAAGACCGCGAGGCTCGGCAGGGTGTAGAGGACGCCCGTGACGGCGGTCGTCGGCCCGATGAGCCAGCGCCGGCGGTAGGCGATGACCGCGAGCACGAACGCGATCGGGAAGCCGAAGGCCAGCGCGAGCAGCGTGAGCTCCACGTGGCGGACGAAGGGGTCGACGTAGCGGTCGACGTTGTCCGCGATCCAGCCCGGGCAGAGCTGGTTGTTCTGCGGGCAGCCCGCGACGGAGCGGTCCCGCGGGGTGATCGCCCCGAGGACCGTCACCCACCCGCCGCTCACGCGTCGGACTCCAGGGCCGCGCGCTCCGACGGGCTCGGGAGGTGGTCGGGGTTGGCCGCGAGCGCGTGGGAGAGCGCTTCGATGGAGAGCACCCCGGCCACCGTGCCGTCCTTGTCGACCACGGGGCCGTAGCGGGAGTCCTTCGAGAGCAGGTCGGAGAGCGCGTCGCGGAGGATGTCGTCGAGCTCGACGATCGGGTCCGCCTTCGAGCGCAGGTCCGCGGTGACCCGCTCGCCCGAGGTCGCGCGGGTGGAGAGCCAGCCGATCGGCCGGCCGTGGTCGTCCACGAGCAGCGGGTACTTCACGTCGGCGTCCTCGAGCTTCGCGGCGACGCCCGCGGACGGCTCGCCGACCCGGACGGTCGCGGCCTTCCAGAGGTCGATGTCCCGGACGCGCTGGAGCGCGAGGCGCTTGAGCGCGCGGTCCGAGCCCACGAAGTCCTCGACGAACGGGTCCGCGGGGTAGGTCAGGAGCTCCGCGGGCGGCGCGTACTGCGCGAGCTCGCCCCCCTCCTTGAGGATCGCGATCTTGTCGCCCATCTTGATCGCCTCGTCGATGTCGTGGGTGACGAAGACGATGGTCTTGCGCAGCTCGCCCTGCAGGCGCAGGAACTCGTTCTGCAGGCGCTCGCGGTTGATGGGGTCGATGGCGCCGAACGGCTCGTCCATGAGCAGCAGGGGCGGGTCGGCGGCCAGGGCCCGCGCGACGCCGACGCGCTGGCGCTGGCCGCCCGAGAGCTGCGCGGGGTAGCGCTTGCCCAGGCTGCGGTCCAGGCCGATGAGGTCGAGCAGCTCGTCGACGCGCTTGGCGATCCGCGCCTTCTCCCAGCCCAGGAGGTTCGGGACCGTCGCGATGTTCTGGGCGATCGTGCGGTGGGGGAACAGGCCGATCTGCTGGATCGCGTAGCCGATCTCGCGGCGCAGCTCGGCCGGCTTGCGGTCGACGATGGACTTCCCGTCGAGCAGGATGTCCCCGCTCGTGATGTCGATCATGCGGTTGACGAGGCGCATGGCGGTCGTCTTCCCGCAGCCCGAGGGCCCGACGAGCACGCAGATCTCGCCCGCGCCGACCTCCAGGCTGAGGTCGGCGATGGCTGGGCGCGGCGCTCCGGGGTACGTCTTGGAGACGTTCCGGAGCTCCAGGGTGGCGGCATCCATGCCGAGGGACCCTACATTCCGGCACGGTCAGGACGCGGCGGCAGGGCCGTCAGAGCCCCGCAGCCCGGCGCGCGCCGGCGTGCGCCGCGTCCTCCAGGCGGTCGTCGAGCGGGGCGAGCGGCGCGTCGAGCCCGAGGGCCGTCTGCACGAGCCAGTCGGCGAACCAGGCGTTCTTCGGCAGCAGCGGTCCGTGGAGGTAGGTGCCGACCAACGCGCCCTGCAGCACGCCCTCGTAGCCCGAGCGCCCCGTGTTGCCGTGGCCCTTGAGCACGCGGCCGAGCGGCTGCGCCCCGGGGCCGAGGTGGGTGCGCCCGCCGTGGTTCTCGAAGCCCGCGAGGACCCGAGGGCCGTCGGAGCCGGGGAGGTCGACCTCGATCGCGACGTTGCCCACCAACCTCGTGCCGCTCCCGCCGTCCGCCCGAACGGTGTGCAGGGGGACGAGGCCGACGCCCGGGATGCGCTCCTCCCCGAGCTCGTAGTGGCTGCCGAGCAGCTGGTAGCCCCCGCACACGGCGAGGATCGCCGCGCCGCGCGCGGCGGCCGCCCGGAGCGCCTCGGCCTTCGTCTCCACGAGGTCCTCCGCGACGAGCTGCTGGTCGCGGTCCTGGCCCCCGCCCATGTAGAAGAGGTCGTGGGCGTCGGGGTCCAAGGCGTCCCCGTGGCCCACGGGGGTCAGCTCGAAGCCGATCCCGCGCCACGCGCAGCGCCGCTCGAGCAGCAGGAGGTTCCCGCGGTCGGCGTAGATCGACATGAGCTCGGGGTAGAGCGCGCAGACGCGCAGGCGATCAGCCACGGCAGACCACCACCGCGGAGCCGACGTACTCCTCCGTCGCCGGGACGTGGCGCTCGGGCTCCGGGGTCAGCCCGGCCGCGGCGCATTCCGCGTAGAGCACCTCGGCCGGGCACGCCTCGAGGACGATCCGGTCCTCCGTGACCGTCCGCTCGCCCGCGGGGGTGACCACCTCGCGGATGCGCTCGATCAGCATCCCCGTGGGCACGGGGAGCACCGCGACGGGCCGCGAGGCGTAGAGCGTGCCGCCGAAGTCGCGCATGTCGGGCACGGGGGGCTCCGCCACCCCGGCGTCGTAGCCCTCGAGCGCGTCGGCGAGCGCGGCGGCGAAGAGCCCGCCCGGGAGCAGGTGCTCCCGCACGCGGGCCAGGAAGCGCCGCCGGCCCTCGGGGCCCCCGAGCAGCTGGATCGTCTGCATGGGCACGATGATCGCCGCGAAGCGCCGCGCGATCGCGAGCTCGCGCGCGTCCGCGAGGACCGTCGGCACGTCGACGCGCTGTGCCCGCGCGCGCGTGCGCAGCGCGGCGAGCAGGGGCTCCTCCACGTCGAGGGCGGTCACGTCGACGCCGCTGCGGGCCAGCGCGATGCTCGTGCGCCCCGTCCCGGCGCCCACGTCGAGGACCGGCCCGCCCGCCGCGGCGGCGAGCTCGCGCCACAGGGGCATGTCGACGTCGTAGCCCCCGCACTCGAGGTCGTGCCAGCGCACGAGGTCCTCGGGGCTGGTCACCCGAAGGAGCTCCCCGCGACCCCGCGGCGCACGAGCTCCTCGCGCAGGCCGAGCATCGCCGTGTAGGTCGGCAGGGCGAAGACGCGGCCGCCCTCGGGCGCGCCCGCGAGCGCCTCGTCGAGCGCGCGGGGCAGCGCGGGCTCCACGGTGATCGCCGCCTCGTCGACCCCCGCGTACTTCAGCCGCAGCGCCATCTCCGGCGCCCGCGTGCCCGAGCAGACCGCCCGCCGCAGGCGGGGCGCGAGGGCCTCGAAGTCCGCGTCCCAGATCCAGGAGACGTCGCGGCCGTCCGCGGTCTGGTCGTTGAGGATCGCCAGGAGGTCGTGCTCCCCGGCCTCGAGCGCGAGCGTGCGCAGGACCTCGTTGGCTCCCGCGGGGTTCTTCACGAGCATGATGGAGACGTCGTGCCCCGCGACGGCGACGGTCTCCGCCCGCCCGAACGCCGCGGCGACGCCCTCCAGCCCCGCGACGACCCCGGCCAGCGGGGCACCGAGCTCGAGCGCGAGGCCCGCGGCGCCCAGGGCGTTGTAGACGTTGTAGAGCCCGGGGAGGGGGAGGGCGATGCGCGCGCTCCCGGCCGGGGTGCGGAGCTCGAAGCGCGCGCCGCGGACGCCGTCCAGCGTCACGTCGTGGGCGGTGATCGTCGGCTGCGGGCGCGCGGCGTCGCAGTTCGGGCAGTGGTAGTGGCCCAGGTGGCCGAGGAACACCGCGTCGTAGGTGTAGGGCGCGCCGCAGCGGCGGCAGTGGGTCGAGTCCGACGCGTGCTGCAGGCCGGCCGTGGCCAGGGAGGTGTCCTCCACCCCGAAGTACGTGACCCCCGCGCGGTCGCGGCCGAGGTCGGCGACGAGCGGGTCGTCCGCGTTGAGCACGAGCCCGCGCGCGTGCCCCGCCGCGACGATCGCCGCCCAGCGATCCGCGATGGACTCGAGCTCCCCGTAGCGGTCGAGCTGGTCCCGGAAGAGGTTCGCGAGGAGCAGGACGACGTCCCCGCCCGCCCCGAGCTCCTCGACGATGGGGCCCAGCCAGAACTCGTCGACCTCGAAGAGCCCCGTGTCGCCCTGCCCGGTGAGCAGCGCGCCCGTCACCCCGCCGGCCATGTTCGCCCCGGCGCGGTTGGTCACGAGCCGCGCACCGCCGCCCTCGAGGATCGCGGCGACCATCGCGGCGGTGGTCGTCTTGCCGTTCGTGGCGGAGATGACCCCGGAGCGCCCGAGGCCCCGGGAGAGCTTCGCGATGGCGTGCGGCTCGAGGCGCAGCAGGAGCTTGCCGGGCAGGCTCGTCCCGCCCTTGCCGGCCCGCCGGGAGGCCGCGCCCGCCGCCCGGGCCGCCGCCCCCTTCCAGCCCGCGCCCCTCATGCGGGCAGGAGCACCCGCACGGCCGCGGGGAGGACGCCGATCGGTCACCGGCAGCTCCCCGATCGGGTCCCCGTCGGCGTAGACCGTGAACGGGCGGTCCGCGGAGATCCGGACCTCGGCGGCCCGCAGGACGCTGACGGAGGGCTCGTGCACGTGCTCGCCCTTGAAGACCGCCGGGAGCGTGCGCAGGAAGCGCGCGCGCGAGGTCGCGGCGCTCAGGACGACGTCGAGCGCGCCGTCGTCCAGCCGCGCGTCCGGGGCCATCACCATGCCCCCACCGTAGGTGCTCGCGTTCGCGGCGGCCACGGACCAGCCCGTGAAGGTCCGCGGCTCCCCCTCGGCCTCGACGGTGAACGTCGCGTGGCGGTAGGAGGCCAGCGCGCGCAGGGCGCCGTAGGCGTAGACGAGGTTGCCGAGCCGCGCGGGGGCCGCGTTGGCGATCCGGTTCGCCTCGGAGTCGAAGCCGAGCGAGGCGATGCCGATGAACGGCGCGCCGTCCACGCTGCCCAGGTCGACGGGGGAGGGGACGCCCGTCGCCAGCACGGCGCAGGCCGCGACGGGCTCCGCCGGGATGCCCGTGACCCGGACGAAGTCGTTGCCCCGGCCCCCGGGCAGGACGCCCATGAGCGGCGGCTCGGCGGCCCCGAGGCCGCTCAGCGCGCCCGCGACGCACCCGACGAGCCCGTCGCCGCTGAGCGTCACGGGCACCTCGCCCGCGGCGTGGGCGGCGACCGCGAGCTCGCGCGCGTGCGCGACGGACGTCGTGCGCTCCGTCGTGAAGGGGAGCCCGAGGCGCCGGAGCTCGGCCTCGACCGCGGGGAGCACGCGGGCGGCGCGCCCGCCGCCCGCGGCGGGGTTCACGACCAGGCGGAAGGAGCGCGGGGCGGGCAAGCGCGCCATTCTGGCCCATGGCCGGGCGGCACGCCGACCTGGTCGATCGAAGGGCTGCCAGGCGGCCCTTGGATCGACCAGGGCGCTCAGCGCCCGAGGACCAGCGCGCCGAGCGAGTCGGCGACCGCGACGATCCGCGCCTCGGGGTCGGCCGCCGCCGCCTCGGCCTCCGCGCGCTGCGTGACGCCCGTCAGGACGATCGCGGCGTCGAGCCCGGCAGCCCGGGCGCCGGCGGCGTCCGCGTCGAGGCGGTCGCCGACCATGAGCGCCGTCCCGCCGCCCAGGCGGTCGAGCGCCGTGAGGAAGAGCTGCGGCTCGGGCTTGCCGACGGACTGCGCGCGGACGCCCGTGGCCGCCTCGAGCGCGGCGAGCACCGCGCCCGTCCCCGGCCAGAGGCCGTCCGCGGCGGGGAACGTCGCGTCGCGGCCCGCGGCGAGCACCTCCGCGCCGCGCAGGACCGCCTGCGTCGCCGTCCGGAGCTCGGCGTAGTCGAAGCCCCCGTGCGCGGCGACGACGACGACGTCGACGCGGGTCGCGAGGTCCGTGCCGTTCAGGATCCGGACCCCCGCATGCTCCACGTGGCGGTGCAGGGCCGCGCCGCCGACGACGAACGCCGTGCGCAGGCGCGCCGTCCCGGCCAGGACGTGCTGGATCGCACCGCCGACGGTCACGACGTCGGCCGGGGCGGCGCGCACGCCGAGGCCCCAGAGCTGCTGCACCATCTCCTCGGGGGACATCGCGGGGTCGTTCGTGACGAAGGCGACGCCCTTCCCGGCCGCCCGCAGGGCCGCGATCGCCGCGTCGGCCCGGTCCGTCGCCGCCTCGCCGACCCGCACGCAGCCGTCGAGGTCGAGCAGCACGTGGTCGTAGGGGTGCAGGAGCGGGGGGAGGTCGGGCACGACGCCGCATTATCGTGGCCGGGATGCACCGCCCCCTCGCCGCCGCCCTCTCCTGCCTCGTGCTCGGCCTCGCCGCCTGCGGGGACGACGACGGGGCGACGACCCCCGCCCCGGCGGGGAGCGCCTCGACCCCCGCGACGTCGACCCCCTCGACGCCCACCCCTGCCACCGCCGACGCGGGCTCCTGCGCGCCCAAGCCGGAGCCGGGCGGCGGCAAGGCGCTCCCGTGCCCCACGAAGACCACCGTGGCCGGCAAGGAGAACGTCGTGACGTTCAAGACGTCCGAGGGCTCCTTCGACGTGACGCTCGACGTGGAGGACGCGCCCCTCACGGCGAACTCCGTGGCCTACCTGGCGAAGGAGGGCTTCTACGACGGCCTGGACTTCCACCGCGTCGTGCCGGACTTCGTCATCCAGGGCGGGGACCCGAACGGCGACGGCACGGGCGGCCCGGGCTACCAGGTCACGGAGGCGCCGCCGACCAGCCTCACCTACACCCGCGGGGTCGTCGCGATGGCCAAGGGCGGCGCGGACGCGCCCGGCGCATCGGGCTCCCAGTTCTTCGTCGTCTCCGCCGCGGACGTCGGCCTCCCCGCGGAGTACGCGCTGGTCGGCAAGGTGAGCAAGGGCCTCGAGACCGTCGACGAGATCACGGCGCTCGGCGAGGGCGACGGCCCGCCGCGCAAGAAGGTGACGATCACGTCCGCCACCTTCCGCGCGGGGTAGGGCCTCAGGTCAGGCCGAGCAGGCTGGTCCGGAACGGGCCGCCGTCGACCACCGCGAGGTCCGGGAGGCCGTGGGCGCGGGCGTAGGCCAGCTCCTTCTCGAGCGACCCGACGCCGTTCGACAACGGGAGGGGCGCGACGGCCACCGTGCTCAGGACGCCGAGCGCCTGGCCCGTGCCCGTGAGGAAGCCGGAGCCGGAGTCCCCGGGGATGCCGGGGGTCACGGTGTAGACCGTGAAGGACCAGCCGCCCGGGGAGACCTCGACGACCTTGCCGTTCTTCGGGCTGAGCGCCGCGACGCCCTGGCGCAGGCTCGAGTTCCCGTAGGTGACGACGTCGTCGAGCGCCTCGGCGCTCCCGACCCCGTTGGGGCCGCCGAACACGGGCACGGAGGCCTTCGCGGTGGCGGCGTCCGCGGGCGCGAGCTCCACGAGGGCGATGTCGTTGTACTGGCAGGTCTCGTCGTCGGTCTCGCCCGCGGCCTGCATGGTCAGCCAGGAGGAGTAGGCGAGCGTGGCGGGCTCGGCCGCGCCGTCGATCTCGACCTTCGTGCCGAGCGGCAGGGATGCGGCGTCGCAGCCGTTCGTGTCCGTCGCGGCGCCCGTCCCGGCGCAGTGCGCGGCGTAGCCGAGGTAGGTCTTGCCGGCGGCGGTGTAGAGGAAGTTCGCGGTGCACTGCGCGCCGTCGGTGACCATCATGGCCCCGGGTTGCGCGGCGGCCGAGGCCCCGGAGGGCGCCACGGCGGCGGTCAGGCCGAGCGCGCAGAGCGCGGCGGCGAGGGATGTGCGGAAGCGTGATGAGCGCATTGGACGGATGTTCCCCTCGTCCCCGGGTGTGAACCCGGGGCCGTTCGGGGACGCTGCGCCGCCCTTCAGCCCGGGGCCCGGCGCCCGCGGCAGCCCGTGCGCCGCGGGTCGGGCGGGATGGGCAGGTCGGCGACGAGCGCCGTCTCGAGGTAGTCCCCCTCGAGCGGGTCGCCCGAGCCCGGCGCCAGGCGGGCGCCGACCGCCCGCAGCGCCGCCCGCGGCGCATCGGGGACCACCCAGGGCGCGAGGGCGAGGAACCCCGGCTTGGGGCCCGCGGTGGCGCGCAGGTCCTCCCGGTCCTCGCCCTTGACCCAGGTCGCGTTGCCGACGTAGTGGCAGCCCGCGCCCCGCAGGCCGCGCTGGGTGATCGCGCTCTGCCCGTCGAAGGCGAGGTCCGCGAGGTTCCCGACCATCATCGGCGTCACGTTGTAGGAGAACCGCACGGTGGGGTCCGTGACCGCGCGGTAGGTGGAGGTCATCCAGGACAGGGGCTGCCACTGCTCCACGCCGTCGCCGTCCGCGCCCGTCCAGCGGCCCGGGTTCGCCTCGTCCTGCAGGACGACGTTCGTCCCGAGGTGGTCGAGGCAGCGCATGTAGGTCTTCCGGACGTCCGCGCAGGGCGGCGCGCCGCGGTCGCCGTAGACGAACGCCGGCAGGCTCGTGGCGAAGCCGAGCTTCGCCCGGGTCCCGGGGACGCGGTAGGGCTTGAGGTTCGCGAGGGCCGCGGGCCCGGTCGCGGGGCCGTTCGTCAGGCCGAGCGTCTCCTCGATGGGCGTCAGCGGCACCTTCTGGTTCGAGGAGACGACGTTGCGCAGCATGGGCGGCCCGTCGCGCCGCACGAGCCGTGGGCCCCAGAGGAACGCCTCGTTGTAGATCGCGGGGGAGGTCGCGACGTAGACCTCGGACGGACGGGGCCCGTCGGGGTCGGCGAAGGCCGCGAGGTCCTCGGGGGCCGAGGACGCCCCGAAGCGCGCCTGGTTGTTCGACCCCGCGAGGTAGACCCCGTAGCGGCGCGCGAGGTCCGAGAAGGTCTGCATCCAGCCGCGGGCGAAGGTGTCCGTCGCGGCGAGGAAGACGTCGCTCAGCCCCGGGGTGCTGCCGAAGCGCGAGCGGTACGCGGCCGCGGGGACGGCGTAGCCCGCGCCGACGGCGCCGAGCGCGGCGAGGGTCGCGCAGGGGAAGCCCTGGCCCTCGCAGCCCGGGCGGGCGGCGGGGTTGGCCAGCAGCGCGCGGGCCGCGGCGCCGCGCGAGCCCGTCCCGATCGTCATGAGGCCGACGTCCTCCGTGAAGACGACGACGTTCGGCCGCGTCCGGCTCAGGTGCGGCAGGACGGAGGTCCGCAGGTCGCACTCGACCTTGCGGCGGAAGGTCGCGGCGCTCACGACGTTCGCCGGGTCCTGCCGGAACTGCATGGCGAAGACCCGCACGCCCCCGCCCTTGCGGTGGGCGGCGACCACGGGCGCGACGGTGCGCGGGGCGCGGACCGCGGCGCACTCCGCCGCGCTCGGCGGCGGCGGGCCGGTCCCCTCGGCCGCGGCGGCCGGGACCGCCGGGACGAGCGCCGCGGCGGCGGCCGCGAGCGCGAGGGCGCGGCGCGGGCTCACAGGGCGGCCTGGGCGTCCTTGGCCGCCCGCTCGCCCGAGCGGACCGCGCCGTCCATGTAGCCGTTCCAGTAGCCCGAGGTCTCCGACCCCGCCCAGTGGATGCGGCCGACGGGCTTGCGCAGCCAGGGCCCGTAGCTCGTGAGCACCCCGGGCGGGGTGTAGCCGACGTAGCAGCCCCGGGTCCAGGGCTCGGCCGCCCAGCTCTTCTCGATGAAGCGCGTGGGCGTGCGGGCGCGCTCCCCGAAGTACGCGGCGAACGAGCCGAGCACGCCGGCGCGCCGCTCTTCGGGGCTCTTCTGCCCCCACACCCGGCCGGCCTCCCCCTCGATGAAGCCGATGAGGATCCCGGGGGAGCCGTCGGGCGGGGAGTTGTCGTAGGTCAGCCGGACGGGGTCGACGTCGCCGTTGGCGTAGCCCGCGAGGCCCTCGTCGCGCCAGAAGGGCTTGTCGTAGACCGCCTCGACCTTGATGACGGTCCCCATGGGGACCCGCTGGGTCAGCTGGTCGCGCATGAACGGGAGGTCCGGGGTGTAGGCGATCCGCCCGGCGAGCGTCGGGGGCAGGGCGACGATGACCTGCCGCCCGCGGTACTCGCCCTTGTCCGTCCCCACCACGACGCCCTTCGCGTCCTGGCGGATGCTGCGGACCGGGGCGTTCAGCACGACCCGGCGGCCGAGCTGCGCGGCCATGAGCAGCGACAGCCGCTGGGAGCCGCCGACGAACCGGGACTCCTGCGCGCCGCCCGCGGTGTTGATGAGGCGGTCGAAGGTCCCCTGGGTCGTCTCGTTGCCCGCCGCGGCCATGTAGAAGAGCGCGAAGAGGAGCGAGACGTCCCGGGGCTCGGCGGCGAAGACCGACGCGAAGCCGAGCTCGAGGAGGTAGCGCCCGCCCTCCGTCGTCGTGTTCGCCGCCTCCCACGTCGCGAAGGTCTGGGAGTCCCACTCGAGCGCCCGGGGCGCGGTCCAGGGCGCGTCGACCGGCACGGTCGCGGCCATCTCGTTGAGCTTCCGGATGGCGGTGGCCGCGTCGAGCAGGCCGTCGGGGACGGGCGGGATCGGGCCGAGCGGGCCGTCGAGGTCGAAGGTCTGGCGGCCGCCCTTGTAGACCAGGACGCCCTTGCCGCCCTGGAAGGTCTTGAACGTCGGGACCCCGAGCTCCTTCGCGAGCGCGAGCACGCGGTCCTGGGTCGGGCCGACCCACTGCCCGCCGACCTCCACGACCTCCCCGCCGCCGACGTCCGCGTTGAGCGTCCGGCCGCCCACCCGGTCCCGCGCCTCGAGCACGACGACGGAGCGGCCGGCGGCGGCGAGGCGGCGCGCGGCGGTGAGGCCCGCCAGGCCCGCGCCGACGACGACGACGTCGCGGCGCTTGGGCGCCTTGCGCTTGCGGCCGGCCGCCTCGGCGTCGCGCGGCAGCACCGCGACCGCCGCGCCCGCCGCCGCGGAGCCGACGAGGCCGCGGCGGGTGATCCCGTCCCTGGGGGTGTCCATGGAGCGCATGATGCCGATGCACCGCATCCCCGTGTCGCGGATGGCCTTCAGAAGAGCGTGGGCTCCGGGTCCGGCGCCGGCGGGTCCAGGCAGTCCGGGGCGTCGTGGCGCGCGTCGTTGACGACCCGCGAGACCTCGCGCAGGGCGGTCTGCTCCGGCGCCCAGGGCGCGAGGAGCTCCTGGAGCAGGGGCTCGGGGGTCGCCGGATCCAGCCAGGCCGCCTCCGCGTCGGGCGGGAGGATGACCGGCATGCGGTCGTGGAGCTCGGCCACGGCGGCGTTCGCCCGCGTCGTGACGATGGAGCAGGTGCGCAGGACGCGGTCGCCCGGGCCGTGCCAGGTGGCCCAGAGGCCCGCGAACGCGAACGGCGCGTGGTCGGCCCGGGTGATGTGGAACGGGTGGCGGGCGCGCGGGCCGCGGCGCTCCCACTCGTAGAAGCCGTCGGCGACGACGAGGCAGCGCCGGCGGGCGAACGCGTCCCGGAACGCGGGCTTCTCCCCGACGGTCTCCGCGCGGGCGTTGATCATCCTCGCCCCGATGCCCGGGTCCTTGGCCCAGTGGGGCACGAGGCCCCAGCGCAGGAGCTCCCCGCGCGGCTCGCCCTCGCGGCTGGTCGTGACGCAGGCGACCTCGTCCGTCGGGGCGACGTTGAAGCGCTGGCGCAGCTCCACGGCCTCGCCCAGCGCGGGGAAGCGCGTGCGGACCCGCGCCTCGGTCCACTCCCCGGGGCGCGGCCCGGCGAGCGTGTAGCGCCCGCACACCGGGGCCTACTTCTTCTTGGCGACCGCGGGCGGCGCGCCACCCGGGGCGCGTGCCGCGAGCGCCTTGGCCTGCCGCCGGCGGCCGACGAGGGTCAGCACGCCGAGGATCACGAGGATGAGGACGAAGCCGAAGAGGATCGACGTGCCCGTGCCCGTGCCGCCGAAGGGCAGCGCGATGAGCTTCACCAGGAGGAAGCCGACGAGCAGGAGCGCGAGGACGAAGGCGACGACGATCGCGACGCCGCGGACCTTCTGGAGCGTCGAGGCACCCTGCGCCGGGGCGACGAGCCCCATGATCCGCAGGAGGAAGAGCTGCCGGCTCGAGGGCGCCTGCTGGCCCGAGGCGCTCCACGGCCGCCTTGAGGTCGTCGGGCCGGCGCTCGGCGAGCGCGAGCGACGCGTCGGCCATGCGGCGGATCTGCATCCGCTCCTGCGGGCGGGCGGCGGCGACGGCGCGGCGGAAGTACTCCCGGGCGGCCTTCGCGTCGTAGCGCTCCGCGGCACGGGCGCCCAGGATGGCCAGCGCGGGCGGCCTTCATGCGGGTCTCGCGCTCGAGCTCCTCGTCGCTGCGGGTCTCGAGCGCCTGCATCTGCGACAGGGCGCTCTTCTGCTCGATCCGGACCTGCCGCTGCTTGGCCATGTGCGGGGGAATCTAGCGCCGGGGACCTGTGGCATCCTGCGCGGCCATGCGCCCCGCCGTCCTCGCCCTCCTCGCCGCCCTGCTGCTCCTCCCGGCGGCCGCCGCGGCGCAGTCCTCGCCCTTCCAGCCCCTGCCGCCCGCGCCGCAGGAGCAGCCCGCCGCGCCGGCGCCGACCCCCGGGTCGCAGGACGACGGCGGCATCTCCTCCGGGGCCCAGGCGCTCATCATCGCGGCCGGGATCGCCTTCGTCCTGGCCATCGGCTTCTTCATCGCCCGCGACGCCCGGCGCAACGCCCCGGGCGACGAGCGCCCGGGGCGCCCGCTCGAGGGCCGCTCCATCACGGGGGAGGGGGAGCGCAAGCGGCGCGACGCCAGCGCCGCGCAGAAGCAGAAGGCCGCCGCGAAGCGCGCGCGCCAGGCGCGCAAGAAGAACCGGCCCGTCCGGAAGTAGGGCCCCGCCCTCAAGGGGTGCAACCGCCGTGGCGACACGGAGGACACCGGGGATCGCAGCCCCTGGTCACAGGATCGTGACCCGCGGCGGCGAAGCACCCCTCACGCTCCCATGTGCGCCATGGCCTCCCACGCCCACCTCCTCCCGGCGCCCGCCCCGGCGCCCGGGCACCTCGAGCGCCTCCGGGTCACGCTCCCGGACGGCGCGCGGACGACGGTCCACGTCGCCCGGCACCGCCTGCAGGACGTCGACGTGCGGGTGGTCCGCCTGCGCCGCCCCCAGCCCCTGGCGGCCTGGTGCGCGCGCAACGGCGTCGAGGAGGCCCTCGTCGGCGGCTTCTACGCGCGCCCGCACGGGACGCCGCTCGGGGAGCTGCGCACCCGGGGGGTCGAGCGCCGCCACGTCCCCTTCGACGCGCCGTGGGGCGGCGTGCGCGCCTGCGTCCACATCGCGGGCGGCACCGTCGCCATCGACCGCCGCGACGCGCTCCCCCCGACGCCGCGCGGGGACCTCCTGCAGGCCGGCCCGCTCCTGGTCCGCGACGGGGCGGTCGTGCGGGGCGACGACGAGGGCTTCAGCGCCGGAGCCCGCCAGTTCGACTCGGACATCACCGCGGGGCGCTACCCGCGCGCGGCGCTCGGCATCTCCGCGCAGCACGTGCTCGCGGTGGTCTGCGACGGGCGCGCCGACGACGAGGCGGGGCTCTCCATGGCCGAGCTCGCCGGCGTGCTCGCGGCGCTCGGCGCCCGCCAGGCCCTGAACCTCGACGGCGGCGGCTCGAGCTCCCTGGTCTGCGGTGGGGAGCTGCGCAACGTCCCGCGCGCGGACCACGCGGTGGAGCTGCCCGGCGGCCGGGCGATCTCGACGGCGCTCGTGTTCCGGCCGCGCTAGGGGCCCGCCGCTAGCCTCTGGGGTCGGGACCGCCGCGAACCGCGCGGCCCGGGGAGGGGTCGCCGGTGCGAGTGCTCGAAGGGGTCATGTTCTTCCCGCGCGGGGGCTCCGCGCACGTCACCCGCGCGCTCGCGCACGGGCTGTCGGCGCTCGGACACGACGTCACGCTGCTCTCGGGCTCCCTGCCGGGCGGGCACGGCGACGCCGGGGCCTTCTACGCGGGCCTCGACGTGCGGGCGGTGACCTTCGGGCCGGGCGGCGCGCCCATGCACCCCTCCTACGAGGACCGCCCGGGCGCCGTGGACCCGTGCTTCGCGACCGTCGGGCCGGCGGCCTTCGAGGGGCACGTGCGCACCTGGGCGGGCGCGCTGCACGCCGCGGGGGCCGCCCGCGCGGACGTCCTGCACCTGCACCACCTCACGCCCCTGAACGAGGCCGCGCGACGGGTCGCGCCGCACGTCCCCGTGGTCGGGCACCTGCACGGGACGGAGCTGCTCATGCTCGAGCAGATCGCGGACGGCGCGCCGGAGCACTGGCTGCACGCGGAGGACTGGGCGGCGCGGATGCGGGGCTGGGCGCAGGACTGCGAGCGGCTGCTGCTCCTCGCGCCGGGCCAGCGTGAGCGGGCCGTGGCGCTCCTGGGGGTCGACCCGCACCGCTGCGTCGTGGTCCCGAACGGCTTCGACCCCGAGGTCTTCACCCCGGAGGCCGTGGACCGCGAGGCCTTCTGGCGCCGGCACCTGGTCGACGCGCCGCAGGGGTGGGCGCCCGGGGAGGACGAGGGCAGCGTCGGCTACGCGGAGGCGGACCTCGAGCCCCTGCGCCGCGGCCCCGTGCTGGTCTGCGTGGGCCGCTTCACGGCGGTCAAGCGCCTCGGGCTGCTCGTGGAGGCCTGGGCCGCCGCCCAGCGCCGCACCCGGGAGCGCGGGGCGCTCGTCCTGGTCGGCGGGCACCCGGGGGAGTGGGAGGGGGAGCACCCGCTCGCAGCCGTCGCGCGGACGGGCGCCACCGACGTCTTCCTGGCCGGCTGGCACGGGCACGACGCGCTGCCGGGCTTCCTGCGGGGCAGCGACGCGCTCGTCCTCGCCTCCGTCCGCGAGCAGTTCGGGCTCGTGCTCGTCGAGGCCATGGCCTGCGGGCGGCCCTGCGTCGCCGTCGACGCCTTCGGCCCGGCCGGCATCGTGGAGGACGGGCGCACGGGCTGGCTCGTGCCCCCGGACGACCGCGAGGCGCTGGCCGACGCGCTCGTGGCGGCCTGCGACGACGCGGACGAGCGCGAGCGCCGCGGCGCCGCGGCGCGGGACGTCGCGCTGGAGCGGTGGGCCTGGCCGGCGATCAGCGCCCGGGTGGCCGAGGTCCTCGAGGACGGGGCGGGGCGGGGGAGCACCTCGGGGCTGGGCCAGATGGTTGACCACCTCAACCGTTGAGCTACACTACCGACCACGTTGTCGCCCCAGACCCACCGCATCCTCGCCCTCTTCCGGCCCTACCGGCGCCGCCTGGTCACCGTGCTCGCGCTCATCGGGCTCTCCGCGCTGCTGGGGATCGCGTCGCCGTTCCTGCTCCGGGAGATCCTCGACACCGCGATCCCGCAGGACGACACGACGCTCCTGAGCGCGCTCGTCCTCGGGCTCATCGGGATCTCCGTCGTCACGGGGGTCCTCGGGGTCGCCCAGACCTTCCTCTCGAACGTCGTGGGCCAGCGCGTCATGCACGACCTGCGCGCGCGGGTCTACCGCCACCTGCAGCGCCTCTCGCTCGCCTTCTTCACCCGGACGCGCACGGGAGAGGTCCAGTCGCGCATCGCGAACGACATCGGCGGGGTGCAGAACGTCGTCACCAGCACGGCGACCTCCATCGTCTCGAACGTCACGACGGTGGTGGCGACGGTCGTCGCGATGGTCCTGCTCGACTGGCGGCTGGCGCTCTTCTCCCTGGTCCTGCTGCCCTTCTTCGTCTGGCTGACCCGGCGCGTCGGCTCCGAGCGCAAGCGGATCACGGCCCAGCGCCAGGGCCGGATGGCGGACATGAGCGCGCTCGTGGCCGAGTCCCTGAGCGTGTCCGGGATCCTCCTGGGCAAGACGATGGGCCGCTCGGCCGAGCTCGCGGAGCGCTTCACCCGCGAGAGCTCCGAGCTCGCGGACCTCGAGGTGCGCGCCCGCATGGCCGGCCGCTGGCGCATGGCCTCCGTGCAGATGGCCTTCGCGGTCATGCCCGCGCTCGTCTACTGGTTCGCCGGCCTCTCGCTCGCGAGCGGCTCGACGACGATCTCCCTCGGCACCCTCGTCGCCTTCACCCAGCTGCAGACCCGCGTGTTCTTCCCGATCCAGTCGCTGCTGAGCGTCCAGATCGACCTGCAGACCTCCACGGCGCTCTTCCAGCGGATCTTCGAGTACCTCGACCTCCCGGTCGACATCGAGGAGGCGCCGGGCGCCGTGCACCTCACCCCGGGCACCGTGCGGGGCGACGTCCGCTTCGAGGACGTCTCCTTCGGCTACGACGCGGACGCGGCGCCGACGATCGACGGCGTGAGCCTCGACGTCCCGCGCGGGCACGACGCTGGCGATCGTGGGGGAGACGGGCTCGGGCAAGACGACCCTCGGCTACCTCGTCGCCCGGCTCTACGACACGACCGCGGGGCGGGTGACGATCGACGGGGTCGACGTGCGCGACCTGAGCTTCGCCTCCTTGGCCGAGACCGTCGGCATGGTCTCCCAGGAGACCTACCTCTTCCACGCGACGATCCGCGAGAACCTCCGCTTCGCCAAGCCCGCCGCGACGGACGAGGAGCTCGTGGAGGCCGCGCGCGCCGCGCAGGTCCACGAGCTCATCGAGGGGCTCCCCGAGGGCTACGACACCGTCGTGGGGGAGCGGGGCTACCGCTTCTCGGGCGGGGAGAAGCAGCGCATCGCGATCGCCCGGACCGTCCTGCGCAACCCGCCCGTGCTGCTGCTCGACGAGGCGACGAGCGCCCTGGACAACGAGACGGAGCGCGCCGTGCAGGAGGCCTTGGACCGCCTGTCGGAGGGCCGCACGACGATCGCGATCGCCCACCGGCTCTCCACGGTGCGCGACGCGGAGCAGCTCGTCGTCCTCGAGGCGGGCCGGGTCGCGGAGCGCGGGACCCACGAGGAGCTCGTGCGCCTGGGCGGGAAGTACGCGCACCTCGCGGCCGAAGCGGGCATGGTGGTGGGCATGGAGACCACGTGAGCGGCCCCGCGCTCGTCGCGCTCGACCTCGGCGGCTCGTCGGACCCCTGGGCCGCGATCGGCCTCATGGTCGCCGACGGGGTCTCCCAGGTCGGCGACGTGACCCTGCGCTACGAGCACCTCGTGACCGCGGAGCAGCGCGAGCAGGCCTCGGACGACGGCATCCGGGGCTGGGCGCTGCAGGGGGTCGACGGGCCCGGGGAGCTCGACGGGCTCCGGACGCTCTGGCTCCCCGAGCCCGTCACCCCGAGCACCCCGGTCGAGCACCCGCTCGGGGTCCTCGCCGTCGACCACGTCGTCGTGCGGACGCCGGACCCCGCGCGGACCTTCGCCTGCTTCGAGAGCGCCGGGATGGTCCTGCGCCTCGAGCGCGAGGCCGGCACGGAGGAGCGCCCGCTGCGGCAGGGGTTCTTCCGCCACGGGCAGGCGCGGATCGAGGTCGTCGGTCCGACGGAGCCCGTGGACGACGGCCCGGCCGCCTTCTGGGGGCTCACCCTCGTCGTCGAGGACCTCGACGCGGCGGTGGAGCACCTGGGTCCCGAGCGCTGCGGCGCGCCGCGCGACGCCGTGCAGCCCGGTCGCCGCATCGCGGCGCTGACGCGCGAGGCGGACCTGCCGGTCCGCGTCGCGCTCATGTCCCCTGAGTGAGAGGTGCCTGGCACCTCTCACTGACGGCGCTCAGAGGCCGGGCGGGTGGCGGACCGTGTAGCCCGCGGTGGGGCGCATGCCGGGGCCCCAGCGGGAGCCGTCGGCGGCGGTGAGCGAGGTGTCGTAGCGGCGTCCGCGGATGACCATGAACGCGTGGCCCGCGTTGGCGTAGATCGTGATGAAGCGGCCCTTGCCGGGCGACCCGTAGGACATGAGCTGGCCCGAGTCGAGCGGCCGGCGCAGGACCCCCGCGTGGTGCAGGACGTAGGAGATGCTGCCCGAGCAGTCGTAGCCCGCCGCGTTGAACGAGGCGTGGCCGCCGCCGAAGACGTACGGGGTGCGGGCGATGCGGTTCGCGGCGGCGATCGCGCGGGCGATCCGGACCGGCGCGCCGCGGCGCGCGTCGCGCAGGCTCGTGCGCTTGAGGACCGGGTGGCGGCCGCGGACGCCGAGGGCGCTCCAGGTGCCGGGCCCGACGACGCCGTCGGCGGTGAGCCCACGCCGCCGCTGGAAGCGCTTCACGGCGCGGGAGGTCCCGGGGCCGAAGACGCCGTCGGCGCCGATCCCGAGCTTGCGCTGCAGCAGCCGCACGGAGGGGCCCCGTCCCGTCACGCGGCCCGAGCTCGACGCGGCCACGGTGCGGCTGCTCCCCGCGCCGCGCAAGCGGGCGGCGCGGCGGGCGCGGCGGACCATGCTCCAGGTGCCGGCGCCCACGATCCCGTCGGCCCGGATGTCGTGCCGGCGCTGGAAGCGCTTGACGGCCCGGACCGTGCCGGACCCGAAGATCCCGTCGGCGGGGCGGACGTGGAGTGCCCGCTGCAGCTGGACGACCCGGGCGCCGTGCGCGCCCTTCTTCAGGGGCTTGGCCTGGGCGGCGGTGGGCGGCGCGGCGGCCACGAGGGCGGCGGCGACGAGGGGGAGGAGGAGGCGCTTGGGCATGGGTTGGGCGCGCCTACGAGGTCAGCTGAAGGGTTGGCGGGGAGAGCTCCCGCTCCACGGCATGGGGCCGTGGTTCACCCCTGCGACCGGCCTGGCCGCGATGGGTCCCCCGTCCGCCACCCCGGGGGGTGACGGCTCGGCGCGGCGGCCAAGCTACCACCGCCGAAAGCGCCCGCTTGCAGGATCTCTTGCAGCCGCAGGATCCGCACGCCGCCGTGCGACGGGCCCTCAGGGCGCGAGGAACCAGCGGTGGGCCTCGTGGACGACGAGCCGGTCGTCCTCCAGGCGCCAGAGGAGCATCGCCAGGTGCCGCGAGGGCAGCTCCGTGGCCTCGGCCAGCTCACGCAGGGTGCTGCCGGGCTCGGCCTCGAGGACGCGGAGGAGCTGCTCGACGCGGGGCGACCGGGTCACGTGGGGGGTACGGACGAGCAGCGCCGGTAGCCTCGCGCCGTGCCCGAGCACCCGATGGACCTGGTGGACCGCGACGACCTCGCCGCCACGATCGCGGCGCTGGCGCCCATCGAGCGCCCGCCCTGCTCGCCGGGAGAGGCCGAGGCGGCCGCGTGGATCGCCCGGCGCCTCGAGGAGCTCGGCTGCTCCGTGACCGTCGAGGAGGAGGAGGCCTTCGCGGAGTTCGCTCCCGCGCTGGCGCAGATGACGGCGCTCGGCCTGGTGGCCGGGGCGCTGGCGCTCGCGGGCGCCCGGCGGGCCGCCACCGCGCTCGGGGTCGCCGCCTCGGCCGGCATCGCGGACGACATCTCCAACGGCCCGCGGCTCTTCCGGCGCCTGACCATGCGCCCGGCCACGACCCAGAACGTCGTCGCCTCCTGCGGCGACCCCGACGGGGCGCGCACGCTCGTGGTCCTCGCCCACCACGACGCGGCGCCGACCGGCAAGGTCTTCGACCCGACGGGCCAGCAGGCGTTCGGCGAGCGCTTCCCGGGGCTGCTGGAGCGTGTCGACACCTCCTTGCCCATCTGGTTCCCCGTGGCCGCGGGGCCCGCGCTGGTCGGCCTCGGCGCCCGGCGGCGCTCCCGGCGCCTGCTCGCCGCGGGCGCGGTCCTGGCGGCGGGCTCGACCGCCGCGTTCGCCGACATCGCCCGCAGCCCCATCGTCCCGGGGGCGAACGACAACCTCACGGCGGTCGCCGGGATCGTCGCGCTCGCCCGGGCGTTCCGCGACCGGCCCGTCCCGGGCCTCCGGGTCCTCCTGGTCTCCTGCGGGGCGGAGGAGGCGCTGCAGGGCGGGATGCGGGGCTTCGCCGCGCGGCACTTCGGCGGCGCTCGACCGCGACGCGACCTGGGTCCTGAACTTCGAGACGCTCGGCTCCAAGCGCCTGGTCCTGCTGGAGGGCGAGGGCCCGCTGGTCATGGAGGACTACACCCAGCGCGAGTTCCGCGACCTCGTCGCCCGGGTCGCCCACGACGCCCGCATCACCCTGCGGCGCGGCATGCGCTCCCGCGCGTCGACGGACGCCGTCATCGCCTCCCGGGCGGGCTACCCGACGGCGACCCTCGTCTCCATGGACCGCCACAAGGAGCTCGCGAACTACCACCTCATGAGCGACACGCCCGAGAACGTCGACCTGCGCACGGTGAGCGCCGCGGTCGCCCTGGCGGAGGAGGTCGCGCGGGCGGTCGCCGAGCTGCGCTGAGGCCCGCCGGAGCTACCGTTCGGGGTGGTGCTGCTGCAGCCCGCCACCCCCGGATCCCCCGACGCCTCGGCGGCGGCCACGCGCCCCGTCCTCTACGACCACCGCGAGGACGCCTCGGGGCTCCCGGAGCTCCTGCGCGAGCAGGGCGTCCCGCTCCTCGGCACGCAGCTCCCCGTCGGGGACTACGTCGTCTCGGAGCGCATCTGCGTCGAGCGCAAGGCCCGCGGCGACCTCGGCGCGTCGCTGCGCGACGGGCGGCTCTTCGAGCAGGCCGAGCGCCTGCTGGCCGCCTGGCCCGCGCCCGTGCTGGTCATCGAGGACTTCCCCGTCGACCCGCTGCCCGAGCAGTTCCGCGGCGCGGTCTGCAAGCTCGTCGAGCAGGGCGTCACCGTCCTGCAGACCACGGGGACGGAGGACACCGCGCGCTGGATCGCCCGGCTGGCCAAGCGCGCCCGCCGCAACCCCGACCAGGTCGGCCTGCTGCCCACGGGGCGCCGGCGTTCCCCGCTGGCGGCCGCGGCCCAGGCCGAGCAGATGCTCACCTGCGTCCACGGCATCAGCCCGGCGACCGCGCGCCGCGTGCTCGGGCACTTCGGCTCCGTCGCGGCGGTCGCGGCGGCCGACCCCCGGGAGCTCCAGGAGGTCCGCGGGCATCGGGCGGGGCCGCGCCCAAGCGCTGCGGGAGGCGCTCGGCCCGCTCTAGAGGCCGGGCGGGTGGCGGACCGCGAAGCCCTTCGTGCTCCGCGGTGCGGCCTGCCAGCGGGTGCCGAGCGGGCCGCCGCGGCCGCTCGTGTCGTAGCGCAGGCCGTCGACCTCCATGAAGGTGTGGCCCGCGTTGGCGTAGATCGTGATCCAGCGGCCCGGGCCCTTCGCGCCGGTCCGCGCGAGGTCGCCGGAGGTCTTGGGCGCCGAGAGCAGCCCGCCCGCGGCCAGGGCGTAGCTGAGCGAGCCCGAGCAGTCGTAGGCCGTGTCGACGAAGGAGCCGTGGCCGCCGCCGTAGACGTAGGGGAACTTCGCGATGGCGTTCGCGCCTGCGATGACCTGCGCGACCGCCGCGGGGACCCCGTCGGCGGGCGTCGCGGTGCCGTCGCGCTCGAGCGTGATCCCGTGCCCCTCGCCGCCGGCCTTCTCCTGCGCCTTCAGCACGGACTCCATCTGCTTGAGCTCCGCCGCGATCTGCTCGTCCGACGGGGCGCCGGGCGAGATGCTCGACCCCCGTGCGGCCCGCTTGCGCGCCGTCCCGGGGGAGGGTGCCTTCTCCGTGAGCACCGTCCCCGGGGCGGTGGCGTAGCTGCGGTCGGCTTCCGCGTCGTCGAGGACGGGGCGGATCGCGGCCCGCGCCGGGCGGGCGACGGCGGGCTTCGGGGTGCTCGCCGGCGCCGCCGCGGAGCGCGCGGCGGGCCCCTCGTCCCCGCACCCCGCGAGGGCGACGAGGGTGGTCAGCACGACGGCGGCGGGGCCGCGGTGCGCGCGCATCGCCTCAGGCCCGCCGCGCGACGAAGCGGCCCAGGACGGCGAGCAGGAGCCCGGCGGGCCCCGTGAGGCGGAACTCCGCCCGGTGGCGGTGCGCCGCGGCCAGCCGCGACGCGGGCGCGGCATGGGGGTCGCAGACCGCCTCGAGGAACGCCTCCGTCTCGAGGGCCGGGCGGACCTCCCAGCGCACCGTGGCGTTCCCGTGCATGGCGTGCGGCGTGCGGGCGGGGACCTCGAGCACCTCGCCGGGGCCGAGCGTCGAGCGCTTCCGGCCGACCTTCACGTGCAGCTCGCCCTCGAGCACCTCGAAGCGCTCGTCCTGCGCGGGGTGGCGGTGGCTCGGCGGCGTGCCGCCCCTGCCCGCGACGTAGGTCGTGCGCATGGCCAGCAGCTCGCCCCCCGTGTCGGCCGCGGTCTGCTCGAAGGTGATGGTCTGGCCCGTCGTCGGGTCCGTCAGCGTCAGTCCGGGCCGGGCCATCGCGCCAAGCCTAGGGGCGGCGCGGGCACCCCGCGCCACGCCGGCGGCCCGGCCGGACCCGGGCGCCTAGGATCGACGCGGTGCGACAGCAGCTGCGACCCCTCTTCGACCGCATCGTCGTCAAGGAGCTCGACCCCGCCCGGATGCGGCGCTCCGGCCTGGTGGTCCCGCCCGGGACGAACGAGCCGCCGCCGCAGCACGGGATCGTCCTGGCCGTCGGGCCCGGCCTGGACTGGTGGGCGCAGGCCGGGGTGCGGATGCCCGTCTCGCCCGGGGACCACGTCGTCTTCCCGGCCTCGGCCGGCGCCTGGGTCGAGATCGAGGAGGAGCGGCTGCTCGTCTGCCGCGTCGGCGAGATCCTCGGGGTGCTCGACCAGCTCGACTAGGCCCGCGCGCGCTGGGTCGCCACGACGCAGGCCAGCACGACGGCCGCCGTGAGCGCCTCCACCGCGCTCACCGCTTCCCCGAGCACGAGCGCCGCCCAGCCCAGGCTGAGCACGGGCTGCGCCAGCTGGACCTGCCCGATCCGCGCGACGCCGCCGCGGGCCAGCCCCGCGTACCAGGCGAAGAAGCCGAGGAACATGGAGACCACGGAGACGTAGGCGAAGCCGAGCCAGGCCGTCGTCCCGGCGTCGAGGCCGCCCGCGGTGAGCCCCGCGACCGGGAGGGTGAGCGGGAGCGCCAGGACGAGCGCCCAGCAGATCGTGTGCGCGCCGCCGAGGTCGCGCGCGACGACGGCACCCTCCGCGTAGCCCAGGCCGCAGACCACGACCGCGCCGAGCATGAGGAGGTCCTCGGGCGCCAGGCCGTCCGCCCCGCCGACCACCGCGAAGGCGACGATCGCCGCGGTGCCCGCCCCCGCGGCCAGCCAGAACGGCAGCGCGGGGCGCTCGCCGGCGCGCAGGACGGCGGCGACGGCGGTCGCGGCGGGGAGCAGGCCGATGGTGACGATCGCGTGGGCGGCCGGGAGCTCGCGGAGGGCGAGGGAGGTCAGGAGCGGGAAGCCGACCACGACGCCCCCGGCGACGAGGACGAGGCGCCGCCACTGCGCACCCGTCGGACGGCGGGCGCGGCCCGCGCGGAGCACCACGAGCGCGAGGAGGCCGGCGACCGCGGCGCGGCCGAACGCGACGAACCAGGGGTCGAGGTCGGCCACCGCGAGCTTCGTCGCCGGGAAGCGAGAAGGAGAACCCGAGGATGCCCAGCGCACCCGAGCGCGAGGCCGGGCGGAAGCGCGCGGTGTGACCGCGGCCGGTGCGATAGCGTTACTCGTGGTGCTCATGCCTGACGATAACACCGACGACCGCATCGTGACCGCCGTGCGCGCGGCGGCCGCCGCGCAGCCGCCGGGCAGCCGCCTGCCGTCCGTGCGCGCGCTCATGGCCGAGCACCGCGCCTCGCCCGTCACCGTCCAGCGCGCACTCGCCCGTCTCGCGGCCGAGGGCGTCGTCGAGCCGCGGCCCGGTCGCGGGACCTTCGTCGCCACGCCGCGGACCGCCGCACGCCCCGCGGACCTCTCGTGGCAGGAGGTCGCGCTGCCCGGCCCGGCCGTCGACACGGGCGGCCTCGACGAGCTCCTCGGGCTCGCGCCCCCCGGGGCCGTCGTCCTCTCGACGGGGTACGTGTCCCCGGACCTGCAGCCCGTCGCGGCGCTCGGCGCGGCGCTGGCCCGGGCCGCCCGCCGCCCGGGCGCCTGGGACCGCCCGCCCACCGAGGGGCTCGCCGAGCTGCGCGCGTGGTTCGCGCGGGAGGCCGGCGGCGGCCTGGCCGCCCACGACGTCGTGGTCTGCTCGGGCGGGCAGTCCGCGCTGGGCACGGTCTTCCGCGCGCTCGGCAGCCCGGGCGAGGCCGTGCTCGTCGAGTCGCCGACCTACGGCGGCGCCCGCGCCGCGGCGCTCGCCGCCGGGCTCCGGGTGGTCGCCGTGCCCGCGGACGGCGACGGCCTCCGGCCCGACCTGCTGGCCGAGGCGCTCGCCCGCACGGCCGCGCGCCTCGTCTACGTCCAGCCCACGTTCGCCAACCCGCACGGCGCGACGCTCGCCCCGGAGCGGCGCGCGGAGGTCAGGGCGGCGATCGCCGCGGCCGGCGCGTTCCTCGTGGAGGACGACTGGGCCCGGGACCTCGCGATCGACGGCGAGCCGCCCGCGCCCCTGGTCGCCGACGACCCCGACGGGCACGTCGTCCACCTGCGCTCCCTGACCAAGAGCGCGGCGCCCGGCCTGCGGATCGCCGCCGTCGCCGCCCGCGGCGCCGCGGGCGCCCGGCTGCGGGCCGCGCGCGTCGTGGACGACTTCTTCGTCGCCGGGCCCCTGCAGCACGCCGCGCTCGACCTCGTCTCCTCACCGGCCTGGCGCACCCACCGCAAGCGCCTGCGCGCGGGGCTCCGCGAGCGGCGCGACGCGCTCGCCGCCGCGCTCGCCGCGGAGCTCCCGCAGCTCGAGCTCGCCTGCCTGCCGCGCGGCGGGCTCCACCTCTGGCTGCGGCTGCCCGACGGCGCGGACGACGAGGCCGTCGCCCGCCGGGCGGCCGCCGCCGGGGTCGTCGTCTCGGCGGGGCGGCGCTGGTTCCCGGGCGAGGCGCCCGCGCCGCACCTGCGCCTCACCTACGCGGCCGAGCCGCCGGCGCGGCTGACGGAGGGCGTCCGGCGGCTCGCCGGCGCGCTCTAGCGGGCCTCGAACTGCCCGCGCAGGGCGGGGGTGACGAGCGGCGCGTACTCCGGGTGGCGCAGGAGCCACTGCGCGACGAAGGGGCAGACGGGGACGACCTCCATCGGCTCGTCCGCGTCGCGGATGCCGTCGAGGACCTCGAGCACGAGCGTGCTGGCCACCCCCTCGCCCTCGTGGGCGGCCGGGACCTCCGTGTGGCTGAGGACGATCCGCCGCCCCGCGTGGGTGTAGGTGAGCCACCCGACGAGCTCACCGTCACGTCGCGCCTCGTAGCGCTGCTGGTCGGGGACGTCGGTCACCTCGAGCTCGGCCATCGGGCCGACGCTAGCGAGCCGCGTGCGTCAGGTCCCGCAGAAGGTGCGGTAGCCCTCGCCCGCGTCCGGGTCGGGCGCCGCGAAGCGCTCGAGCCCGGGCCGCTCCGTGAACGGCTGCGCGAGCGCGGCGTTCAGCGCCTCGAAGGGCGCGAGGTCGCCCGCGGTGGCGAAGGCGAGCGCCTCCTCGACGAGGTGGTTGCGCGGGAGGTAGACGGGGTTGACGGCGTCCATCGCGGCGGCGACCTCCGCGGGCTCCCCGGTCCGGGCGGCCGCCCAGCGCCCGGCCCAGGCGTCGAAGGCCTCGCGGTCGAGGAAGAGGTCCCGGGCGGGTGCGGCGTCCCCGCGGACCACGGCGGAGAGCGCCCGGAACGCCTCCGTGGTGTCGACGTGCTGCTCGTGGAGGAGCGCGAGGAACTCCTGCGCGAGCGCGTCCGCGGCGTCGGGGTCCGTGGCCGGCAGGCCGAGCTTCGCCCGCATCCCGCGGCTCCAGTGCTCGTCGTGCCGGCGCGGGAACGTCCCGAGGACCTCCGTGGCCAGCTCGACGGCCGCGTCCTGCGTGGGGGCGAGGAGCCCGAGCAGCGACTCGCCGAGCCGCGCGAGGTTCCACTGCGCGAGGCGGGGCTGGTTGCCGTAGGCGTAGCGGCCGCCGTGGTCGATGGAGGAGAAGACCGTTCGCGGGGTCGTAGGCCTCCATGAACGCGCAGGGGCCGTAGTCGATCGTCTCGCCCGAGATCGTCATGTTGTCCGTGTTCATGACGCCGTGGACGAAGCCCACGAGCATCCAGCGCGCGACGAGCGACGCCTGGGCGGCGACCACGGCCTCGTAGAGGGCCAGGTAGGGGTTGGGCGCCTCCGCCGCGGCCGGGTGGTGGCGGGCGATGGCGTAGTCGGCCAGGCGCCGGACGAGCTCCGGGTCGCCCTGCGCGTTGGCGTACTCGAAGGTCCCGACCCGCAGGTGGCTCGCCGCGACCCGGGCCAGGACCGCCCCGGGCAGCAGCGTCTCGCGGACGACTTGCGCGCCCGTGGCGGTGACGGCCAGCGCGCGGGTGGTCGGGATGCCGAGCGCGTGCATCGCCTCGCCGACGACGTGCTCGCGCAGCATGGGGCCCACGGCCGCGAAGCCGTCGCCGCCGCGCGCGAACGGCGTCCGCCCCGAGCCCTTGAGGTGGAGGTCGCGGCGCTGCCCGTGCACGTCGACGAGCTCGCCGAGCAGGAGCGCCCGGCCGTCGCCGAGCCGCGGGGACCAGCCGCCGAACTGGTGGCCCGCGTAGGCCTGGGCGATCGGCGTGCTGCCCTCGGGCGGCGCGTTGCCCACCAGCAGCGCGACCCCCTCGGGGCGCCGCAGCGCCTCGGGGTCGAGGCCGAGCTCCGCCGCGAGCGGCTCGTTGAGGACGAGGAGGCGGGGCTCGGGGGCCGGGGCGGCCTGCCACGGGACGTAGAGCCCCTCGAGCTCGAGGAACGTGGTGCTCCCGGCGGAGAGGGGAGGGGCGGCGACGCTCATGGGGTGAGGGTAGGCCCGCCTGCAGGCCCATCGGGTGGGGTCCGTCGCCGCGCGAACGTCGCTCGTTGCGGGGTCGAAGCCAACCCTGCGAACGAGGGGGCCTCAAGTTCCGCGCCCGGCTGCCGAGGAGGGGAGTCGTGGGCGTCATCACCGCCATCCGGGCACCCTCCGAGCCGACCGACCTCCGACGCTCGGGTGAGCTCGCGCGGTCCGTCCTGGCGGCGCTTCCCCGGACGGGGATCGTGGTCTTCGACCACGACCTCCGCTACGTCCTGTGCGCGGGCGAGGCGCTGGGCGACCACGGGCTCGACGCGGCGGCGCTCGAAGGGCGCACGCTGCCGGACGTCGTCCCTGCCCACCGGCTCCCGGACCTCCTGCCGCACCACCACGCGGCCCTCGAGGGCGGGCACCCGCGCTTCGTCCTGGAGTCCCGCGGCCGCTGCTACGAGGTGGACGGCGCCCCGATCAGCGCAGGCGGCCGGATCATCGGCGGGCTGCTCGCGGCCCGCGACGTCACGGAGCAGCGGCTCTCCCAGCGCGCCCTGGCCGCCCGGGAGCGCGAGTTCCGCCGCCTCGCGGAGTCCGCGAGCGACGTCATCAGCCGCGCGGACCTCGACGGGGTCTACCGCTACGTCTCGCCCGCTGCGGAGCGCGTGTACGGCCGGGCCCCCGCCGAGCTCGTCGGCCGCCGCGTCCGCGACGTCGTCCACCCGGACGACGTCGCGGCGTGCGCGGCGCTCCGTGCGGCGCTCGAGGGCGGCGCCGACCAGCACGTGGGGGAGGTCCGCGTCGCGCACGCGAAGGGGGGCTGGGTCTGGGTCGAGGTGCGCTCCACCGCGCTGCGCAACGCCGCCGGGGAGCTCGAGGGCGTGCAGGCGGCGGCCCGCGACATCACGGACCGCAAGACCGCCGAGGCCGCACGGCGGGTGGCCGACCAGCAGTTCAAGACCGCCTTCGACGACGCGCCGATCGGCATGGCGCTCGTGGCCCTGACGGGCCGGCTCCTGCGCGTCAACGACGCGCTCTGCTCGCTCCTGGGGCGCTCGACGCACGAGCTGCTGGGGTCGACGTCCGCCGCGCTCACCCACCCCGCCGACCTCGACGCCGACCGGCAGCTCAGGCAGGACGTCCTGGCCGGGCGCCGGAGCTCCTACCGCACGGAGAAGCGCTACCTGCGCCCGAACGGCTCCGTCGTGTGGGCGGAGCTCTCCGTCTCGCTCGTCCGCGACGAGGCCGGCGCGCCCGTCCACCTCGTCGCCCAGGTCCACGACATCACGGAGCGCCACCGCCTGGAGCGCGAGCTGCACCGCCTGGCCACCCACGACGAGCTCACGGGCCTGCACAACCGCCGCCACTTCGAGCGCGAGCTCGCCCTCCGGCTGGCCGGCGCCGCCGGTCCCGGCTCCGTGCTCGTCCTGCTCGACCTCGACGGCTTCAAGGCCGTGAACGACCGCTTCGGCCACCACGGGGGCGACCTCGTCCTGCGCCACGTCGCGACCGTCCTGCGCCAGGCCGTCGGCCCGAACGACGAGGTCGCCCGGTTCGGGGGCGACGAGTTCGCGCTCCTGCTGACCCACACGGGCGGTCAGGACCTCGACACGGTCACGCGCGAGCTCGGGGCGCGCCTGGCGGCCTCGCCGCTCGGGCTCGAGGGCGAGGTCGTGCCCGTCCGCGCGAGCGTCGGCGCCACCCACCTCGACCACGTGCGCAGCGAGGAGGCGACCCTCCGGGCCGCCGACGCGAAGCTCTACGCGGTCAAGCGCGCCCGGCGCGCGGAGGGCTAGGAGCCGCCGCCCGCGCCGAGCGCGGGGAGCTCGAGCACGACGCGCCCGCCCGGGCCGGGGTGGGCGACGACGTCCCCGCCGCAGGCCCGCGCCAGGCGCCGCGCGAGGGGGAGGCCCAGGCCGGCGCCGCCCCCGTTCGCGTCGCCCTGGACCCCGGGGTCGAACGCCGGGCCGACGAGCTCCGCGGCCAGCCCCGGGCCGTCGTCGCAGACCGCCACCCGGACGCGGCCGCCGCCCGCGGAGAGCTCGAGCCAGACCTCGCCCACGGCGTGGCGCCGCGCGTTGTCCACGAGGGGCTGCAGCGCGCGCCGCGCCGTCTCGGGGTCCCCGGCCGCCGGCGGGAGCTCCCGCGGCGCCTCCACCCGGAGGTCGTGCTCCGCCGCCAGCGCCCGGAGGTCGACCGCGCCCACGGCGGGGTCGAGCTCCCCGCGGGCGATGGCCACGAGGCCGTCGAGGGTCCCCGCCAGGCGCTCGGCCCCCGCGACGACCTCGTGCAGGGCGCGCTCGCGCTCGGCGTCGGCCCCGCCGCCCCGGGCGCCGAGGGCGAGCTCCGCGCGGCCGCGCAGCCCCGCGAGCGGGGTGCGCAGCTCGTGGGCGACCTCGCTGGCGAAGCGCTGCTCGTGGCGCCGGGAGGCCGCGATGCGGGCCAGGAGGCCGTCGAGGGTCGCGGCCAGGCCCGTGAGCTCGTCGACCGGACGACCGAGGTCGAAGCGCTGCTCGAGGTCGTGGGCGCCCCAGGACTCCGCGGAGGCGGTCATCCCCGCCACGGGCCCGAGCGCGCCGTCGACGGCGCGGCGGGTGACGAGGCCGCCGGCCAGGAGGATGAGCGCCGCGAGGACCAGGGAGCCGAGCAGGACGCGCTCCTGCAAGTGCTCGACGGGCTCGACGGAGGTCGCGACGACCACGGCCCCGACGGTCCTGCCGCCCGCCCGGACGGGACGCGCCAGCAGGCGGAGGTCACCGCCCGGTGCTGCGCTCCGTGGCACGGCCCTCGCGCCCGAGCGCCACGGCGTCACGGTCGACCCCGGGGGCCACCCGGGCGGGCCGCTCGACCACCCGCGCGCCGCTCAGGACCCAGCTCGGCCCCTCGGGCAGCCCGCCGGCGGCGCGGCGCTCGCGCACGCCGTCACCCCGGACCACCAGCGCCGCCAGGCGCGCGTCCGCCCGGGCGTCGAGCACCCGGCTGGTCTCGCCCCGGACCTCCACGGCCAGCAGCGTGTTGCCCAGGACGAGCAGGACCCCGAGGCCGAGGGCCAGCGTCAGCAGCGAGGTGCCGATGAGGCGGGTCCGCAGGCTCACCGCAGCGCGTAGCCCACGCCGCGGACCGTCGAGAGCGCCGTGTCCGCGCCGGCCTCCCGGAGCTTGCGCCGGATGCGCGTCGCGTAGGCGTCGAGCGTGTTGTCGTGCACGATCGCCCCGTCGGGCCAGCCCGCGGCCACGAGCGTCGCCCGGCGCACGACCTCCCCGGGCCGCGCGGCCAGCGCGGCGAGCAGCCGGAACTCCGTCGGGGTGAGCGTCACCCGGGCCCCGTCGACCACGAGCGCGTGCGCCGCGGGGTCCAGCCGGAGGCCCGCGGGCTCCTCCGCGGGCTCGGCGGCCGTCGAGCCGCGGCGCAGCAGCGCGTGGACGCGCACGAGCAGCTCGGCCAGCGCGAAGGGCTTCGTGAGGTAGTCGTCCCCGCCCGCGTGGAAGCCGCTGAGGCGGTCCGTCAGCGCGTCCCGGGCGGTCAGGAACAGGACGGGCGCCGTCGAGCCCCCGGCCCGCAGGGCCTGGCAGACGTCGCGGCCGTCCGCGTCGGGGAGCCCGACGTCGAGCACGAGGACGTCCGGCGGTGCCGCGCGGAAGCGGCGCACGGCCTCGCCGCCCGTCGCGGTGGCCACGACCTCGAAGCCCTCGCGGGTGAAGGCGATGCGCAGGACGTCACGCAGCTCGTCGTCGTCCTCGCAGAGTCCGAGGGTCGGGGGGCTCGGCACCCCGGGGATGCTACGACCGCCCGGGCGGTCCCGGCGCCCGTGTTCAGGTGCGCGTCAGGCGCTCCGCGCTGTCCTGCAGGGCGTGACCACCACCACCGCACCCACCCGCTCCGAGACCAGCCGCCTGCGCCGCTTCGCCGACGGGGCGGAGCCCGTCGCCGCGAAGGTCCCGGAGGTCACCGCCGCGTTCTGGGTCCTGAAGCTCCTGACGACGGGCCTGGGGGAGGCCGCCTCGGACTTCCTCGGCAACGTCTTCGTGCCCCTCGCCGCCGTCGTCGGCGTCGGCGGCCTCTGGTTCACCCTGCGCCGGCAGCTCCGCGCCCCGGCCTACGACCCGCGGACGTACTGGTCGGCGGTGCTCATGGTCGCCGTGTTCGGGACGATGGTCGCGGACGGGCTCAAGGACGGGACCGGCATCGGCTACGGGCCGACCACCGCGTTCTGCGCCGTCGGGGTCGCCACGATCTTCGCGCTCTGGCACCGCGACCAGGGGACGCTCTCCATCCACGCGATCGACACCCGGCGCCGCGAGCGCTGGTACTGGGGCGCGGTCCTGGCCACCTTCGCCCTCGGCACGGCCGCGGGCGACCTGACCGCGATCACCTTCAACCTGGGCTTCCTCGCCTCCGTCTGGATCTTCGGGGCGATCATCGCCGTGCCCGCGCTGGCCTGGTGGCGCTTCGGGCTGCACCCGGTCATCGCGTTCTGGGCCTGCTACGTCGTCACGCGGCCCGTGGGCGCCTCCGTCGCCGACTGGCTCGCCAAGCCCGTCGAGCGGACGGGCCTCGGCCTGGGTGACGGGACCGTCACGGCGCTCGGGCTCGTCCTCTTCGTCGTCCTCGTGCAGGCGATCGCCCCGCGCCGCGCCGCCTGAGGCCGGCTACGCGACGAGCGCGCGGGCCGGCGCGAGCCGCTCCCGGCGCAGGCGCGCGAGCGACGCCAGGCCCGCCACGAGCGCCGCGACGGCGCCCACCCCGAGGCCCGTGCGGGCGCCGAAGGCCTCGTCGACCAGCCCGATGAGCGGCGCGCCGATCGGCGTCGAGCCGAGGAAGACGACCGCGTAGAGGGCCATGACCCGGCCCCGGACCGCCGGGGGCGCGGCGAGCTGCAGCGCCGCGTTGACCGAGGAGGTGAACGTGACGCTCGCGGCGCCCACGAGCACGAGCGCCGCGAGGGCGGTCCCGAGCGACGGGGCCGCGGCGACGAGCGCCATGCCGAGGCCGAACAGCGCGGACGACGCGGCCACGAGCAGGGGGGAGGTGCGCCCGCGGGCGCCCGTGACCAGCGCGCCCGCGACCGCGCCGGCGCCCATGACGGAGGTCAGCAGCGCGTAGGTGGCGGCGCCGCCGTCGAAGTCGTCGGCGGCCAGGAGCGGCAGGGTCGTCGTGAAGTTGAAGGCGAGCGTCCCGACGAGCGCCATCTGCAGCAGCGGCAGCCACAGCGCCACGTCGGCGCGCACGACCCGGACGGCCTCGCGGACCTGCCCGCGCGCGCGGGCCGCCGGCCGGGTGGGGTGCAGGAGCGCGGGGTCCATGCCGCGGAGGGCGACGAGCATCGCGCCGAAGGAGGCGGCGTTCAGCAGGAAGCAGGTCGAGACCCCGAGGGTCGCGATGACCAGGGCCGCGGCCGCCGGCCCGGCGATCCGGGCGGTCTGCACGAGGACGGAGTTCAGCGCGACCGCGTTGACCACGCGCTCCGGGCCGACCATCTCGGGGATGAAGCTCTGGCGCGTCGGGTTGTCGACGGCGAGCACCGTCCCGCGCAGGGCCATGAGCACGAAGAGCATCCAGAGCTCGACGGTGCCGGTGGCCGCGAGGCCCCAGAGCAGCAGGGCGGGCGCGGCGGCCAGCACCTGGGTGACCTGCAGGACGCGGTGCTTGGCGAGGCGGTCGGCCAGGACGCCGCCCCAGGCGCCGAAGAGCAGCATGGGCAGGAACTGCAGCGCGGCGGCGACCCCGAGCGCGAAGCCCGAGTGGGTCAGCTGGAGCACGAGCCACGCCTCGGCGACGGTCTGCATCCACGTGCCGCTGACCGAGATGGTCTGGCCGACGTAGAAGCGCCGGTAGTTGCGCACCTGGAGCGCGGCGAAGGAGGCGCTCATGCCTCGGCCTCGAGCAGGCCGTCGAGCAGCACGGCCGCGCGCGCCAGCGTCGCCTGGTCCTCCTCGGGCAGCCGCCCGAGCGCCTCCGCGAGCGCCTCCGTGCGCCGCCGCCGGGTGTCCTCGACCAGGTCGCGGCCCGCGGGGGTCAGCGCGACGTGGTGCGAGCGACGGTCGCCCGGGTGGTCCACGCGCTCGACGAGCCCGAGCGCCACGAGCTTCGCGACCAGCCGCGTGGCCGTGGGGCGCTGCACGCCCTCGTGCTCGGCGACCCCGGACGGCGTGAGCGGCCCGAAGCGCTCGACGGTGTGGAGCGCGGCACCGAGTGAGGGCGAGAGGCCCGAGCCGGCCCGCTGGCGCAGTCGCCGCGCCAGGCGGGTCACGGCGACCCGGAGGTCGGCGGGGAGGGTGTCGGAGGAGGTCGTTAGCAAGAGCAACTACATGCTAGCGCCGCCATGCTTGGCCGAGCGCGTTCCTCTCGCGTTACATAACCGACATTATCGAGCGTTGAGCAAAGCGCGAGGGGGCCGATGCGGGGCGCTGCAACCTGCATCGGCCCTCTCGCGATCCAGCGGGGCGCGCTCAGCCCCGGCCGTCGCCCAGGCGCCGGTGGCGCACCATGTCCGCGTCGGCCGCCCGCACGAGCGCTGCGGCGTCGTGGTCGGCCAGGAGCGCGGAGACGCCGGCGCGCAGCGCCGCGGGCGGCTGGTCGGCGGCCAGGCGAGCGCCGACGTCGCGGATGCGCACGCGCGCCTGCTCGGCCGTGGCGCCGGGCATGACGACGAGGAACTCGTCCCCGCCCAGCCGGACGACGGAGTCGTAGGCCCGCATCTGGGCCCGGACGGCGTCGGCGACCTGCACCAGCAGCCGGTCACCCGCCGCGTGACCCTCCGTGTCGTTCACGTGCTTGAGCCCGACGACGTCGACGTAGACGACCGCGAGCGCCGCGCCGTCGCGGCGGCAGCGCTCGACCTCGCGCGCGAGCTCCCGCAGGCCGGCGCTGCGCGAGCGCGCGCCCGTCAGGGCGTCGGTCTCGGCGTCGACGACGCGCCGCGCGAGCAGGTCCCGGTCCTCGAAGGCGCGCCGCCGGTCACGGGCGGCGTCCCGTCGGTCCTCCGACGCGGCCCAGCGGTCACGGGCGGCCCGCACGCGGTCCTTCGCGGCCGCCGGTGCGGTGGCGCAGCGCGCGCTTGCGGTCGTCCGCGGCGCGCAGCACGAGCTCCCCGCCCGTGATGCGCCCGGCCCCGGCCGCCCGGCCCTGGTCGGCGTCCTCGCGCTCCGCGCCCACGTCGCGCAGCACGGCGGCCTCGTCGCGGTCCAGCGCGGCAAGGTCGCGCAGGTACGCCTGCGCGTCGCGCCGGTCGGCGACGTCGAGGAGCTCGGCGACCTCCGCCGGCGGGCGCCCGTGCTCCCCACCCGGGTCGTGCGCGGAGACCAGCGGGATCGTCAGCACGAAGCGCGTGCCCTCGCCGTCGCGCTGGGGCGCGAGCTCGACGACGCCGCCCAGCGCGCGGGCCAGGTCCTGCGCCGGCGCGAGGCCACGCCCCGGCCCGCCGCCCGGCTGGAAGCGCCCGCGGAGCCGCTGCGGGAGCCCCCCGGCGCCGCCCCGGCCCCCGTCGCGGACGATGAACGCGAGCGCGTCGCCCGCGCGCGTGAGCTCCGCCCGGACGCGCACCTCGCCGGACCCGGGGCGCTCGAGCGCGCTCGTGACGAGGTTGGCCAGGACCTGCGTGACCTTCCGCACGTCCGTCTCGACGTCGGGCAGGCCCGTCGCGTCCTCGACCACGAGCTCGGCACCGTGGGCATCCGGCGCCGGCAGCTGCTGCAGGGTGCGGAGGATCTCCGCGGGCGCGACCGGGCGGAGCCGGAGCAGCTCGTCGCCGGCCGGCGTCTGCACGGGATCGAGGTGGCGATCGAGCATCACCAGCGCGTCCCGGGTGGCGCGGTCGATGAGCCGGAGCTCCTCCACCGCGGCGCGGTCCCGGGAGGCGAGCTCCTCCGTGAGGTCGAGCACGGCGTGCAACGGCGGGCGCAGCTCGTGGGCCAGGTCGCGGGTCGCCTCGCGGTCGGCCTCGGCCGGCGGTGGCGTGAGCACCTCGTGGAGGACGAGCGCCGCGAGGTCCTCGAGCGCGTCGACGTCCTCCGGCGCCCAAGCGCGGGGCTCGCCGACGACGACGCACAGCGCGCCGAGCGTGTGGCCCTCGGGTGTGGTCAGCGGGACCCCGGCGTAGGCGACGATCCCGAGCTCGTCGATGGACGGGCTGTCGCGGACGAGCGGCTCCTCACGCGCATCGGGGACGACGAACGGGGCTGCGGAGCGCACCACGTGCTGGCAGAAGGAGTAGGACAGCGGCGTCTCCCCCGCCTCGGCCATGGGCCCCTCGAACCCCTGCTGGCTCAGGAGCACCTGCCGGTCCGTGTCCACGAGCGTGACGAGCGAGACCGGCGCGGCCAGCGTCCGGACCGCCAAGCGCGTCAGCCTGTCGAAGCGCTCGTGCGACGGCGCGTCGAGGAGGCCGCTCTCCTGAAGGGCCTGCAGGCGGGCGGCGTCCTGCACCGCATCCACCTCCGGGCGAGGTCGCACGAACGGAATGTACTCCGCGTAGCGCCGATGCGCCAGGCGTCGGATCCGCGCTCAGGGGTCGAGGTCGTCGTCCTCGTCGGGCCCCCGCCGGCGCTCTCGCCGGCGCAGGACGAAGATGGCGAGGGCCAGCGCGAGGAAGACGAAGCCCGCGCCGCGCTCGATCGCGTCCTCCGCGGCCGTGGCGAGCACGAGGGCGGCGGCGTCCGGGGCCGGCACGGGGCGCTCAGTGCCCGGCCGCGGTGGACCGGCGGTGCAGGACGGCGACGACGAGCGCGCCGACCAGCACACCGAGGAGCGCCGAGGCCGCGGTGTTCGTGAGCCAGCCCCCCAGGCCGCCGAGGGCGCCGAGCGCCGCGTGGACGTCCTCCTCCAGGTGGTGCACCGCGTCGTAGGGCGCGTGCAGGCCGAGCTCGTCGAGGCCGACGAGCAGGATGTGGCCGCCGACCCAGAGCATCGCCGCGATGCCGACCTTCGAGAGGACGGAGAGCACCACCGGCATGGCGCGCACGAGCCCGCGGCCGAGCGCCGCGGCCGGGCCGTCGCCCCCGCGGGCCAGCCGCAACCCGACGTCGTCCATCTTCACGATGGCGCCGACCGCCCCGTAGACGCCGGCGGTGATGAGGAACGCGACGACCACCAGGATGAGCGCGCGGGCCAGGAGCGGCTCGTCGGTCACCTCGTTCAGGGAGATCACCATGATCTCCGCGGAGAGGATGAAGTCCGTGCGGATGGCCCCGCCGACGAGCGCGTCCTCGTGCTCGGGACCGGGCTGCGCGGCCTGCTCCTCGGCCGCATGCGGGTGCGGGCCCACGAGCTCCCAGAGCTTCTCCGCGCCCTCGTAGCAGAGGTACACGCCGCCGACCATGAGGATCGGGGTGAGCAGCCAGTCGAGGAGCTCGCTGAGCAGGAGCGCCGCGGGCAGGATGAAGAGCAGCTTGTTGCGCAGGGAGCCCGCGGCGATCCGCTTGATCATCGGGAGCTCGCGCTCGGGCTGGAAGCCCTCGACGTAGCGCGGGGTGACGGCCGCGTCGTCCACGATGACCCCGGCCGCCTTCATGCTCGCCCGGCCCGCGCCCGCGGCGACGTCGTCGACGGAGGCCGCCGCCGCCTTCGCGAGGACCGCGATGTCGTCCAGCAGCGCCGCGAGCCCGGCGCTCATGCCCGGCTCCCGGCCGTCGTCGCGAGAGCGGAGCAGACGTCGGGCTGTCGGGCGGTCACCCGGAGGACGGTACCCGCGCGGGTGGCAGCGCGACCCAGCGCAGCGTCCGGGCCGCGAGGTCCACGAGCAGCCACGTGGGCCGGGCGCCCGTGAGCGCTCCCGGGCAGGCGAGCAGGCGCTCCTCCCCCGCCTCGACCGTGCCGCGGGTCGGTCGGGAGACCGCGTGCGGGTGGCGCTCCGTGGCCGCCCAGAGGCGTCGCCGGTGCGTGTGGCCGTGCACCGCCAGCCAGCCCGGGCTCTGGCGCAGGAGCCTCCCGGCCTTCGGCGCGGCGTCGACGAACTCCATGAAGGGGTCGTCGAGGCTGCCGTGCACGAGGCCCACGCCGTGGCGCTCCTCCACGGGCGACCAGCTCCGCACGAGCGCCGCCGTGGCCTCCGGGAGCAGCCCGCGTTCGAGCGCCCAGAGCTCGTGGTTGCCGCCGAGCACCAGGTCGCACTCCGTCAGCGCGACGTCCACGGCCTCGGCGAGGACCGCGGGCGGCGCCCCGAGCAGCGCGTCGACGACGTCCCCGAGGCACCAGAGCTCCTCGGCACCGAGCGCCCGCGCCTCCCGGCCGACCTCCCGCAGCCGCTGGGTGTGGAGGTGCACGTCCGTGCAGATGCCGACGAGCATCCGGCGAGGCTACGCCCGCCTGGCCCGACCGCCCCGTCTCGTAGGGTCCGCCCATGCCGCAGCTCAGCCGCGAGGGCGACGTGCTCGTCCTCCACCTCGGGGACGACGAGAACCGCTTCAACCCCACGTGGGTCGCGGCGGTGACCGGCCTGCTCGAGGAGGTCCTCGCGACGGAGGCGCCGCGGGCGCTCGTGACCTCCGCGGGCGGGAAGTTCTTCTCCAACGGCCTCGACCTGGAGTGGCTCGGGGAGCACCAGGACCAGATGGCGACGTTCATCCCGACCGTCCAGGAGCTCTTCGCGCGGGTGCTCGAGGCGGGCGTGCCGACCGTCGCGGCCATCCAGGGCCACTGCTTCGCCGCGGGCGCGATGCTCGCGACGGCCCACGACCACAAGGTCATGCGGGAGGACCGCGGGCTACCTCTGCTACCCCGAGGTGGACATCGGCCTCCCGTTCACCCCCGGCATGAGCGCGCTGCTGCAGGCGCGGCTGCCCGTCCGCACGGCGCACGAGGCGATGACGACGGGCCGCCGTTACACGGGGCCCGAGGCCCTCGCGGCCGGGATCGTCGACGAGGTCGCACCGCTCGAGGAGGTCCTCCCCCGCGCGATCGCGCACGCCCAGGCGCTCGCGGGCAAGAACCCCCAGACGCTGGGGGCGATCAAGGCGGGCATGTACGGCCCGGCGCTCGCGGCGCTGCGCAGCGCGCTCTGAGGGTCGACGCAGCCCTAGCATCGGCGCCATGCACGTCGACCTCACCGCCCTCCGCAGCGGCTTCGGCTTCGGGGTCGCGGGGAACTTCGCGGGGCACCTCGAGCAGGCGGGCGAGGCCGTCGACTTCCAGGCCGTGACGGCCGCGCCCGACGCGCCGAAGGGGATCTTCCCGTTCTACGCGCCCGGGTCGGGGACCTTCCTCGAGACGTTCCCCGTCTCGCACGACCGGCTGAGCAAGCCCGCGTCGGACGTGCCCGTGAACCTCCAGATCGAGCCGGAGGTCGGGCTGCTCTGCCACGTCGCCTACGCCGCGGACGGGGGCGTCGAGGAGCTCGTCCCGCAGGCCGTCGCGGCGTTCAACGACTGCTCCATCCGCCGTCCGGGGGCGGCGCGCATCAGCCACAAGAAGAACTGGGGCGCCGACTCGAAGGGGGTCGCCGCCGTCGGCATCCCCGTGGACGACCTGGCCCCGGACGGCCCGACCGCCGGCCTGCGCCTCGCGTGCTTCCTGCGGCGCGGGGGGACGGCCGAGGCCTACGGCGTCGACTCCGCCCTCGCGGACTACTCCTACTACGGCGCGCAGCTCCTGGACTGGATGACGGAGCGCCTGCGCGCGCAACGAGGCGGGGACGGCACGCCGCTCGAGGACGTGGGCGCGCTGCTCGCCGCGGCGGGGAACCCGGGCACGGTGCTGGTCGGGATCGGCGCGACGCGGTACACGCCCTTCGGGGCGCGGACCTTCCTCGAGGTGGGCGACGAGGCGCTCGTCGTGCTCTACGACGGCGAGGCCACGGCACCGGAGGCCGTCGCGGACGCCGTGCGGGGCGGTGCCGAGGACGAGCTGCCCGGCGCGTCGGTCCTGCGGCAGCTGGTCGTCGCCGGGCCGCCCGCGCCCGACCTCCCGTCCACCTGAGGCCGGTTCGGCACGACCGTACCAAGTGGTACGGTGAAGCCGAACCATGACGGCCAACCCCTTCACCTTCGACCGGCCGCTGCCGGCGGACCAGCTCGTCGACCGCGTCGCGGAGCTCGACCAGCTCTTGACGATGGCGGCCGCCGGCCAGTCCGTGCGGCTCGCCGCGCCCCGCCGCTACGGCAAGACCACCCTGCTCAACGCGCTGGCGGACGCCGCGTGGCAGGCGCACGAGATGGTCCCCACCGTCGTGGACCTCTCGGGGGTCACGACCCTCGACGACGTCGTCCTGCGCATCACCCGCGCCTACGAGCGGGGACTCGACCGCGGCCGCACGCGCAGCGTCTGGCGCAGCATCCGCCGCCGTGGCACCGGCACCGCCCAACTGGGGGTGCCCGGCGTCGCCAGCGTCAGCGCCGGCGTCGCGGCGCCCGGCGGCGCCTCCGCCCTGGCGGCGCTCCACGACGCGCTCGACCTCCCCGTCCGCGTCCACGAGCGCACGGGGCAGCGCTGCCTCGTCGTCCTCGACGAGTTCCAGGACCTCTTCACGGTCGCCGACGGGCTCGACGGCGTCCTGCGCTCGCACCTGCAGCACCAGGGCGCGAGCGCCTCCTACGTGTTCGCCGGCTCCCAGCCCTCGATGATGCGGGCGCTCTTCGGGGACCGGCGCCGGCCGCTCTTCGAGCAGGCGCGCGCGGTCGTCCTCGACCCGCTCCCCGCGCCGGAGCTCGCGGACTACGTCGAGGGCCGGCTGGAGGCCGCCGGGCGCGAGGGCCTGCTCGAGCTCGTCGACGGCCTCGTGGCGGTCTCCGCCGGCCACCCACAGCGCGCGATGCTCCTCGCCCACATGCTCTACGAGCAGGCCGACGACGACCCGGACGCCCTCCCCCACGCCGTCGACGCCGCGCTGCGGGAGGCGGGCGACGGCCTCGAGCAGACGTGGCGGTTCCTCGGGGACGCGAAGCGCCGCGTGCTCGGGGCGCTCGCCGCGGGGCACGTGGAGCTCACGGGCAAGGCGGCGCTGGCCCACACGGGCCACGCGAAGGGGACGCAGGCGGGGGTCCGGGACGCGCTCGCGGCCGACACGCTCATCGCCCGCGACCCGGGCGGGGCCTGGCGCTTCGTGGACCCGTTCCTCCAGCTCTGGCTGACCCAGCCGCGCTGAGCGCCCGCCGCGACCGGTGACGCGCCGCGCTCCGCACGCCCGGAGCGGGCCTGGGTACGTCCCCCGGCGTGCGGCTCGGCTTCCCGGAGAAGGTCCTCGGCGACGGCGGGCTGCCCCAGCGCGACGGACGGCGCTGGCAGAACGAGCCCTCCCTCGGGCGTTCCATCGAGCTCGTGCACGCGATCGTGGACTACCTCGAGCGCAACGACCTGCGCTTCTACCGGATCTCGCAGGCCCTGGCGCCCTATGCCTCGCACCCGACCCTCACGCAGTTCCGCGGGCAGGTCGAGGCGCACGCGGAGGAGCTCGCGGCGCTCGGCGCGCGGTTCACCGCGGGCGGCATCCGGGTCACGATGCACACGAACCCCTACGTCGTGCTCTCCTCCAAGCGCGAGGACGTCGTCGCGACCTCCGTCCGCGAGCTCGACTGGCAGGCGGCGATGTTCGACGCGATGGGGCGCGGGCCCGACTCCGTGATCATCGTGCACGTCGGCTCGGCCGACCCCGAGGCGGAGGAGCGCTTCCTGCGCGCGGTCGACACCCTGCCGGACCACGCCCGCGCCCGGGTCGTCCTCGAGAACGACGACACCCACCACGACCTCGAGTCCACCCTGCGGATCGCGGAGCGCGCGGGGCTGCGAGTCGTCCTCGACGTCCTGCACCACCGGATCCTCGACCGCGGGGCAGATCCCGGACGCCGAGGCGCTCCGGCTCGCGCTCGCGACCTGGCCGGACGACGTGACCCCGAAGGTCCACTGGTCCTCCCCGAAGACCCAGGGCGAGCCCGGCGAGAAGGGGAAGGTCGCCTTCCCGCGGATCGTCGCCCACGCGGACCTCGTGGACGTCCTGGACTTCGAGCGCTGGCTGCGCGGGCCCGTCGCGGAGGCGGGCCGCGACTTCGACGTGCTCGTCGAGGCGCGGCTGAAGGACCTCGCGGTCCTGCGCCTGCGCGAGCAGCTCGCGCAACGCGGGATCGCCCTGCCCTAGGAGCCCTCGCCGTGGGGCGCCTCAGCCCGCGGCGGGCGCCGGTGCCTCCGCCTCCTCCTCGGCGAACCGTGCGCGCAGGTCCTTCTTGGAGAACTTGCCGACGGAGGTCTTCGGCACCTCGTCGATGAGCTCGACCCGCTCGGGGATCCACCACTTCGCGACCCGCCCGTCGAGGAAGCCGCGGACGTCGTCGGGGCTGAGCGAGGCGCCGTCCTTCGCGACGACGCAGGCCACGGGCCGCTCGCCCCACTTGGGGTCGGGCAGCCCGATGACCGCGGCCTCCGCGACGTCGGGGTGGGCCATGATCTCGTTCTCGAGCTCGACGGTCGAGATCCACTCGCCGCCGGACTTCACGACGTCCTTCGTGCGGTCGACGATCCGGATGTAGCCCTCCGCGTCGATCGTCGCGACGTCGCCCGTCTGCAGCCAGCCGTCCCCGGTCACGCAGGGCCGCTCGTCGTCGTAGTAGGCCGCGGCGATCCACGGTCCGCGGACCTGGAGCTCGCCCTGCGCCGAGCCGTCCCAGGGCAGGACGTCCGTCGTGCCGCTCTCCACGATCCGCACGTCGACGAGCGGGGAGATGAGCCCGACGCTCGCCCGCAGGTTGGCGAGCTCGTCGTCCGACTGGCCCGCGAGCGTCGACTTCACCGTCGCCACGGAGCCGATCGGCGAGGTCTCCGTCATCCCCCAGGCCTGCAGGATCGGGCGCCCCGTCTTCTCCCGGTAGGCCTCCGAGAGCGCGCGCGGCACGGCGGAGCCGCCGCAGATGATGAGCCGCAGCGCGTCGAGGTCGCGCCCGTCGAGCTCCGCGAGCATCCCCATCCAGATCGTCGGCACGCCGGCCGCGATGGTGACCCGCTCCTCCTCGATGAGCGTCGCGATCGCCTTGGGCGAGAGGTCCGGCCCCGGCATGACGATCGACGCGCCGGCCATGGCCACCGCGTGCGCGAGGCCCCAGGCGTTCGCGTGGAACTGCGGGACGACCGGCAGCGACCGTGTCGCGCTCGCAGAGCCCGAAGGAGTCCGCGAACATCGTCGCCACCGCGTGGAGCACCATGGAGCGGTGGGAGTAGACGACCCCCTTGGGGTTGCCGGTCGTGCCGCTCGTGTAGCACATGGCCGCGGCCTGGTTCTCGTCCTCGATCACGAAGTCCGCGACCGGCGAGGCCGCGGCCAGGAGCTCCTCGTAGTCCCGGATCCGCGGGTCGTCCGGGATCTCCGCGTCGGCCCCGTCGTCCATGACCACGAAGGCCTTGACGGTCTCGAGCTGGTCCGCGAGGGGCCACAGGAGCGGCAGCAGGGAGCGGTCGACGAAGACGACCTCGTCCTCCGCGTGGTTGGCGACGTAGACGACCTGCTCGGGGAACAGGCGGATGTTCAGCGTGTGCAGGACGCGGCCGGAGCACGGCGCGGCGAAGTAGAGCTCGAGGTGGCGGGCGGAGTTCCAGGCGAAGGTCCCGACCCGGCCGTCGGCGGAGATCCCGAGGTCGTCGAGGGCGCCGGCGAGGCGTCGGGTGCGCTCCGCCCACGCGCCGTAGGTCGTGCGCTCCCGCCCGCCGCCGACCGTCGCCGTGACGATCGCCTTGTCCTTCCAGAGGCGCTCGGCGCGCTCGAAGACGTGGGTGAGCGAGAGGGGGACGTCCTGCATCAGACCCTGCACGGCGGCTCCTGGCGTTGCGATGTGGTTGACAGGGTGTCCATCCTGCCAGGTCGCACTACCGTCGGGCGCATGCAGATCGACCTCTCCGGCCGCACCGCCCTCGTCACGGGCTCGACCGCCGGGATCGGCGAGGCGATCGCCGTCGGCCTCGCCGCGCGCGGGCGCCACCGTCGTCGTCAACGGCCGCACGCAGGAGCGCGTGGACGCCGCCGTCGAGCGCGTCGCGGCGGCCGCCGGTGCGGGCGCGGTGCGCGGCGTGGCCGCGGACGTCGGGACCGCCGAGGGCTGCGCGGCGCTCCTGGCCGCCGCACCCGATGTCGACATCCTGGTCAACAACGCCGCGGTGTTCGGGCCCCGGCCCGTCTTCGAGATCCCCGACGAGGAGTGGACCCGGTTCTTCGAGGTCAACGTCCTCTCCGGGATACGCCTGGCGCGGCACCACGTCCCGCGGATGGTGGGCCGGGGTTGGGGCCGGGTGGTCTACATCTCGAGCGAGTCCGCGCTGCAGATCCCGGCCGAGATGGTCCACTACGGGATGACGAAGACCGCCCAGCTCGCCGTCGCGCGGGGGATGGCGGAGTCCGTGCCCCAGAGCGGCGTGACGGTCAACTCCGTCCTCCCGGGGCCGACGCTCTCCGAGGGCGTCGAGGGCTTCCTGCGGCAGATGGGCGGCGAGGGCGACGACGTCGACGCCGCGGGCCGCGCGTTCATCGCGGAGCACCGCCCGACGTCCCTCCTCGGCCGCCTGACCTCCACGGAGGAGGTCGCGAACATGGTCGTCTACGTCTGCTCGGAGCAGGCCTCGGCCACCACGGGCGCGGCGCTGCGGGTCGACGGCGGGGTCGTGCGCGCGATCGCGTGAGCCGCTGGTAGCGTCGCGCCGTGCGGCACACCGGCATCCGGGCGATCACCCTCGTCGTGCTCCTGGCCCTCGGGCTCGCCGCGCGGGCCGGCGCCGAGCCGCGGCCGCTGCACGCGGTCCGCGGGAGCGCGCCGGCGGTCGTCGACGACCTGGGGCGCCAGGTGCTCCTGCGCGGCGTCAACGTCAACCAGCTCGGCGACTACTTCCGCACGGACCCCACGCTCGACCCGACCCTCCCGCTCACGGACGACGACTGGTCGCAGATCGCCGGGTTGGGCATGGACTCCGTGCGGCTGCTCGTGCACTGGAGCGCGCTCGAGCCCACTCCCGGCGCCTTCGACGCGGCCTACGCCGCCCGGGTCCGCGCCGCGATCGAGCAGGCCGCCACCCACGACCTCCACGTCGTCGTCGACATGCACCAGGACGCCTGGGGGAAGTTCGTCGACACGCCGGCGGGCACCGCCTGCCCACCCGGCCTGAGCCCGGCCGTGGGCTGGGACGGCGCACCGCGCTGGGCGACGCTCACGGACGGCCTGACCACCTGCAAGGCCTCCATCCGCGAGCTCTCCCCCGCCGTCGGGCAGGCCTGGCAGTCCTTCTGGCTCGACCGCGAGGGGATCCAGCAGCACCTCGTCGACACCTGGGGCCGGCTCGTGACCGCCCTCGGGCCGAGCCCCGCGATCGCGGGCTACGACCCCATCAACGAGCCCAACCCGGGCTACGCCGTCGGGGCCACGGGTGCGACGTCCCTGGCCGCGTTCTACACCCGGACGCTCGCGGCGATCCGCGCCGCCGAGCGCCGGCTCCCCGGCCTCGCCGCACCCCGCGCCGTCTTCTTCGAGCCCGGGGTGGAGTGGTCCGCGGCCGCCGCCGACGCGGTCCCGCCGCCCGGCTTCACGGATGACCCCTCCGTCGTCTTCGCCCCGCACCTCTACTCGGGCTCGATCACCGTGGACCGCACCGTCGGGGTCGAGGCGCTCACGCCCGAGCGCGGCTTCGCCCTGGCCGACGGCGTCGCGCAGGGCTACGGGACGACGGTCTGGTCGGGCGAGTGGGGCTGGTTCGGCGATCCCGCGACGGACGAGGCGGCGCTGCGGACCTACGCCGCGCCTCGAGGACACCTACCGCTGGGGCGGCGCGTACTGGGACTGGAAGCAGGCCTGCGGCGACCCGCACAACTTCGGCGAGCCCGGCGGCAAGCCCGGCGCGATCTCCCCGTCGCTGCACCGCTTCGCCTGCCCGCAGGGGACGGACCTCGGGATCCCCGCCACCACCCGCCGCGTCCTCGAGCGGCCCTACCCGCGGGCCGCGCCCGGCCGGCTCACGGCGCTGCGGGCCGAGCCGGGCACGCGGGCGCTGCTGGTGCGCGGCACCGACGCGGACCCGACCGGCTCCTGCGCGCTCGACGTCTGGGTCCCGGCCGGCCCCGAGCCGGCCTTCGCTGGCGACGGGCGTCACGGGGATCACGGTCCGCCCGAGCGCCGGGGGCTGGCGCGTCACGGGCTGCGCGCGCGGGAGCTACGAGCTGCGCTCCTCCGGGCCGGCGCAGACCACCACCCCGCCGGTCGCCGGTGGCCGCTGCCTGAGCCGCCGCGTGCTGCGCCTCACGCCGCCGCGGACGCCCCGCGGGGGCCGGGCGCGCTCGACGACCGTCCAGGTCGACGGCCGCGCCGCGCGCCGCCGGGCCGGGCGCCCGCGGCGGGTCACGGCGTCGCTGGCCGGGCTGCCGCGCGGCGTGCACCGGGTCCGGCTCGTCGTCCGCGCCCGCGACGGGCGCCGCACGGTCCAGGTCCGCCGCTTCCGGACCTGCACCCGGCGGCGCTGAGCGCCCCGTGGTGGCGCGCGGGGAGCCCGCCGGGCCAGGTACCGTCCGGGCCATGAGCACCGTTCAAGCGCCCACGCGCCGCCGCGCGATCTACGAGGACGACCACGAGGACTTCCGCGAGTCCTTCCGGCGCTTCCTGGCCAAGGAGGTCGTGCCGCACTACGACCAGTGGGAGAAGGACGGCATCGTCCCGCGCGAGGTCTTCCAGAAGGCGGGCGAGAACGGCTTCCTCGGCATGCAGGTCCCCGAGGAGTACGGCGGCGCCGGCGTGGGTGACGACTTCCGCTTCAACGCGATCATCGGCGAGGAGTGCTGCGCCGCGAACCTCGGCGGCTTCTCCGTCGGCATCACGCTGCACAACGACGTCTGCCTGCCCTACTTCCTCGAGTACTGCAACGAGGAGCAGAAGCAGCGCTGGCTGCCCGGCATCGTCTCCGGGGAGCTCATCACCGCGGTCGCGATGACCGAGCCCGGCACGGGCTCCGACCTGGCCGGCATCCGCACGAAGGCGATCAAGCAGGACGACGGCTCCTACCTCATGGACGGGGCCAAGACCTTCATCACGAACGGCATCAACGCCGACCTCGTGATCACCGCCGCCAAGACGGACCCGACCCAGCGCCACCGCGGCCTCTCGATCTTCATCGTCGAGCGCGACACGCCGGGCTTCGAGCGCGGCCGCAACCTCGAGAAGGTCGGGATGCACTCCCAGGACACCGCGGAGCTCTTCTTCAACGAGGCGCGCATCCCGGCGGAGAACCTCCTCGGGGACGAGGGCTCGGGCTTCAAGTACCTCGTCTCGAACCTCGCCCAGGAGCGCCTCTCCATCGCGATCCTCGGTGTGGGGGTCGCGGAAGCAGCGCTGCAGGTGACGCTCGACTACGTGAAGGAGCGCCAGGCCTTCGGCCAGTCCATCGGCTCCTTCCAGGTCTCGCGCCACAAGCTCGCGGAGTGCCGCGCGGAGATCGACTGCGTGCAGGCCTTCATCGACCAGTGCATGGCCGAGCTCGGCGAGAAGCGCCTCTCCCCCGAGCGCGCCGCCTCCGCGAAGCTCATCGGCACGGAGCTGCAGGGCACCGTGACCGACAAGTGCGTCCAGCTCCACGGGGGCTACGGCTACATGACGGAGTACGCCGTCGGCCGCATGTACGCCGACGCCCGCGTCACCCGGATCTACGGCGGGGCGAACGAGATCATGAAGGAGATCATCGGCAAGGGCCTCGGGGTCTGAGCGCCGGGGGTGACCCCTGGGGAGTCGTCACGGCTCCCCAGGGGTCACCCATGGCGATCGCCGGGGGCGTCGTGCGCGAGGATGCCGCGCATGCCCGCCCCGCTCACGGACCTCCTCGACCAGCTGCGCGCCTGCCGCTGGGTCGACCTCACGCACGCCTTCGCCCCCGGCATCCCGCACTACGCGGGGTTCCCCGACGAGGAGCGCACGGACCTGTACCACTTCGACGAGGGCGTCGGGAGCATGGGGACGGGCTTCCACGCGCAGCGCTACTCGCACGTGGGCCAGTGGGGGACGCACTGCGACCCGCCGGCCCACTTCGACCGGGACGGGCGCACCTCGGACCAGATCGGCATCGAGGAGATGGTCCTGCCCCTCGTCGTCCTCGACCTCGTCGAGGCCGTCGCGGCCGACCCCGACCTCAGCCTGTCGGCCGAGCACGTGCTCGCCCACGAGGCCGAGCACGGCCGGATCCCGCCGGGCTGCTTCGTCGCCGCCTCGTTCGGCTGGGGCGCCCGCTGGCCCGACGGCGACGCCATGGCCAACCGGGACGCGGACGGGGTCGCGCACTCCCCGGGCTGGGGCGTCGACGCCCTGCAGCTCCTGGTGGAGGAGCGCGGCGCGATGGCGATCGGGCACGACGTGACCGACACGGACCCGGGCGCGCTGGTCAGCGCGGGCCAGGTCCCGGCGGAGACGTACATCCTGGGCGCGGACCGCTGGCAGCTCGAGCTCATGGCCGGCCTCCACGAGCTCCCCGCCACCGGGGCGATCATCGTCGCGACGTGGCCCAAGCCGCTGGGCGGGACGGGCTTCCCGGCCCGCGCCTTCGCGATCTGCCCCTAGCGGACCCCGATGAGGTCGACGACGAAGACGAGCGTCTCGTCCGGGCCGATCACGCCGCCCGCACCCTGCGACCCGTAGGCGAGGTGCGGCGGGATCGTGATGCGGCGGCGGCCACCCACGCGCATGCCGGCGACACCCTGGTCCCAGCCCGGGATGACCTGCCCGGCGCCGAGCCCGAAGCGGAACGTGTCCCCGCGGTCCCAGGAGGCGTCGAACTGGTCCCCCGTCGCGTGCGAGACGCCGACGTAGTGGACCTCGACGGTCGTGCCGGAGGTCGCCTCGTCGCCGTCGCCGACCTCGAGGTCCTCGAGCTGGAGGTCGGGCGGCGCGGGGCCGTCCGGGACGTCGACGACGGGCTTCTCGGATGCGGGCATGCGGGGGAACCTACCCCGGGCCGCCGGTGCGACACGGCTCGACGCACCGCTCTAGGGTGCAGCGCCATGGCTCGACTGAACGCCGCCGTCTGCGCCGCGCTGCTCCTCGCCGCTGTCTCCGCCGAGACCGCCGCCGCCGCCCCGCAGGTGACCATCCGCCGCGACGCCCAGGGCACGCCGCACATCATCGCGAAGGACTTCCGGTCGCTCGGCTACGGCTTCGCGCGGGCCCACGCCCAGGACAACCTCTGCGTGCTCGCCGACGTCTACATGACCACGGACGGCGACCGCTCGCGCTTCCTCGGCCCGGACGGGACCTACCCCATCCGCAACACGGGGACGAGCCCGAACAACCTGAACTCGGACTTCTTCTGGAAGAAGGTCATCGCCGACCAGCGGGTCGAGAAGCTCGTCGCCGTGGCGCCGCCGGCGGGTCCGCGGCAGGAGGTCAAGGACGTCGTGGCGGGCTACGTCGACGGCTACAACGACCAGCTCGCCTCCGTGGGCGGCGCGGCCGGCGTGAAGGACCCGGACTGCAAGGGCAAGCCGTGGGTGCGGCCCATCGACCAGGGTGACGTCTACCGCCGCTTCTTCATGCTCGGGGAGCTCGCCTCGGGCATGGCGGCGCTCGACGGCCTCGGCTCCGCGCAGCCCCCGACCCCCGCCGCGCCGGCGCCGCCGAGCGCCGAGGCGAGCGTCCGCGCGCTCGCCCCGGGCGAGGTGGACCGGCACCTGGTCGACAAGGGCGTCGGCTCGAACGCCATCGCGCTCGGCGCCGCCGCGACGGAGAACGGCAAGGGCCTGCTGCTCGGCAACCCGCACCAGCCCTGGCTCGGCGCGGAGCGCTTCTTCCAGTCGCACCTGACGATCCCGGGCAAGCTCGACGTGAGCGGCGGCTCGCTCTACGGCGCCCCCGTGGTGAACATCGGCTTCAACCGGAACCTCGCCTGGAGCCACACGGTCTCGACCGCCCGGCGCTTCGCCATCTCCGAGGAGACGCTCGTCCCGGGCTCCCCCACGACCTACCTCGTCGACGGGCAGCCCCGGGAGATGACCCGCACGACGGTGAAGGTCCAGGCGCTCGTCGGCGGGAAGCTCGAGGAGCGCACCCGGACGCTGTACGAGACGATCCACGGCGCCGTCACCACCTCCCTGGTCGGCCTGCCGATCTTCCCGTGGACCCCCGCGAAGGCCTACGCGATGAACGACTCCAACCGGGAGAACTTCGGCCGCCTGTTCAACCACTTCCTCGAGGCGAACCTCGCGAGCTCCGTGGCCGAGCTCGACCGGATCCTCCGCAAGTACCAGGGCATCCCGTGGGTCACGACGATCGCGGCCGACCGCGCCGGCAAGGCGATGTTCTCCGACGTCTCGAGCGTCCCGGGGGTGACGAACGAGCTCCTGAAGGCCTGCTCGACGGCCTTGGGCGTCGCCCTGGACACCGCCCAGCGGGTCGCGGTGCTCGACGGGTCGCAGAGCTCCTGCGCGCCGCAGACCGGCGCCGGCGCCAAGGGCCGCGGGCTCCTCGGCCCCGACCAGCAGCCCCAGCTCATCCGGGATGACTACGTCACGAACTCGAACGACTCCTACTGGGCGTCCAACCCGCGGCAGACCCTCGAGGGCTACCCGCGCATCCACGGCGACGAGCGGACGGTCCGCTCCCTGCGCACGCGGCTCGGGGTCAAGATGGTCGAGGAGGGCATCGCGGGTGGCAAGCGCTTCAACGCGCAGGAGCTCCGCGAGCTCATGCTCTCCAACCGCCAGCACGCCTACGAGCTGTGGAAGGACGCGCTGCCCGGCCTGTGCGCCGACACCCAGCCCGCGGACGTCTGCGCGGCGCTCGCGCTCTACCGGGGCCGCGACGACAAGGAGGCCCGCGGCGCGCACCTCTTCCGGCGCTTCGCCGTCCGCGCCCTGGCGGCCATGCCGTCGCCCTACGCCGTCCCGTTCGACCCTGCCGATCCCATCGGCACCCCGCGCGGGCTGAACACGCAGAACCCCATGGTCCGCCAGGCGCTCACCGACGCGGTGGCCGACCTCGAGGGCGCCGGCATCCCGCTCGACGCGAAGCTCGGCGACTTCCAGTGGGACACGTTCCACGGCTCGCGGATCCCGATCGGCGGCGGCCCGCAGAGCCTCGGGCTCTTCAACCACCTCGGGGTCCAGTGGGATCCGAAGGAGGGCTGGTCGCGGGTGCAGGAGGGCGCGACCTACGTCCAGACCGTCGGCTTCGACGACGACCGGGCCTGCCCCGTGAAGGCGCAGACGCTCCTCGGGCACTCCCAGAGCACGGACCGGACGTCCCCCTGGTTCCGGAACGGCACGGAGCGGCTCGCCGCCAAGACGTGGACGCCCCAGCCCTTCTGCGCCGCGGACGTCCGCCGGGACACGCGGGTGCAGGCCCGCTACGGCGGGGGCGGGGAGCCCGCCCTGGCCCGCGGGCTGGCCGTGCGACGCCGCGGCGGCACGCTGCGCGCGACCTTCGTGCTCGGCGAGCCCGCCCGCGTCGTCCTGCGGGTCGAGCGCGCCGGGCGGCTCGTGCGCCGGGTCGTGCGCACCCGGCCCGCGGGCCGCTCGACCCTCGTGGTCCGTGTGCCGCGTGGAGGGCGGACGACCGTCCGGGTCCGCGCCACCGCGGACGGGCGGGGCCGGACGCTCCGGGCCCGCGTCTCCTAGCGCTTCGCGGCGCCCGTGAAGCGGCGCGGCAGGGGGATCGGCGAGAGCTGGTCCGCCGCCGCGCCGGCGAAGGCCTTCGGGTCGAGCTTCGCGGTGAGCACGCGCAGCTCGTCCTGCTCCGCGGGGGTCAGGCTCGCGGCGGCGCCGCACGAGCTCGGCCAGCCGCCGGGCCTCCCCGGGCCCGAGGTTCTGCAGGTGGCGCCGCGCGAGCAGCCCCACCTGCGCGACCGCGATGACCTTGAAGATGGGCAGCCGGCGGGCGAGGCGGCCGGTGACGAAGCGCTGGGCCATGCGGGCGATCATGGAGAGGTGGTGCCCGGCAGCGCGGGCGCTCACCCCTGGCCGGGAGCCGCGAAGCGGACGCGGAAGCGCGCCCCGCCGAGCTCCGGCGCGTCGTCGAGCTCCACCCGGGCCCCGTGGTGGCCGGCCTGCTGGGCGACGAGCGCGAGGCCGAGGCCGGAGCCCTGCGCGGCGGTCCCGTCGACACGCGCGAAGGGCTCGAAGACCCGGCCGCGCTCCTCCGGCGGCACCCCGGGGCCGTCGTCCTCGACGGTCAGCAGGACCTCGCCGGCGGCCGCGGCGAGCGCGACGCGGACCGTCCCGTCGCCGGGCCGGCCGTGCTTGGCCGCGTTGCCGAGGAGGTTGCCCAGGACCAGGCGCAGGCCGGGGGCCCAGCCCTCGACCTCCACGGGCTCCTCGGGGAGGTCCACCACCCAGGTCGTTCCGGGGTGCTGCGCCCGCACCGCCTCGAGCGACTGGTCCGTGAGCTCCGCGAGGTCCACGCGCTCGTGCGCGAGCGCCGCGTCGCCGCGGGCCAGCGCCTGGAGCCCGTCGAGCAGCGCGACGAGGCGGCGCTGCTCCGTCAGCGCGTCCTCGAGCAGCTCGCCCCGCCGGTCCGCGGGGAGGTCGAGGTGGCGCCGCAGCGCGGAGAGGTTCGCCTGCACGCTGGTCAGCGGGGTGCGCAGCTCGTGGCCCACGTCGGCCGCGAAGCGCCGGGTCGCCGCGAGGGCCCGCTCGCGGTCGGCGGAGGAGCGCGCCAGGCGGGCGAGCATCGCGTCGAAGCTCTCGGCCAAGGCCCGCAGCTCTTCCGGCCCCTCGTCCGTCGGCACCCGGCGGGTGAGGTCCGCGTCCCCCTCGATCTCCACGACCGCGCGGCGCAGGCGCGAGAGCGGCCGCAGGAGGACGTCGGCGAAGGCGAAGGCCGCCAGGGCGCCGACGAGCAGCGCGAGGCTGCCGAAGAGCAGGAGCGTGCGATCCAGGCGGCGCTGCGTGCGCTCGACGTTCTCGAGCCGCGTGGCGGCCTCCAGGCGCGCGAGGTTCCCGAGCTCCTTCAGGCCCGTCGTGTAGATGCGGTAGTGGCGCCCGTCGGCCTCCAGCGTGCGGAAGCCGTTGCGCGGGGCGGGCGGGACGGGCGGCGGGCGGCCGAGGCTCGAGAGCTGCTGGGTGCCCAGCGTCAGCCGCAAGGAGGTGCCCGACGCGCGCAGCACGTCGTCGAGGCTGCGGTCCGTGAGCGGGAGCTCCTGCTCGATGGCGTCCAGGGAGGTCGCCCGGGAGAGGTCCGCGGTGCGCTGCAGGCGGTCGTCGAGGTTCTGGCGCGTGGTGCGCTGGACGTAGCTCGAGACGCTCGCGCCCGAGACGAGGAGCACCGCGGCCAGGACGGCGGCGACCCCCAGCGTGAGGCGACCCCGGAGGCTGCGCACGGCTTGGAAGCCTAGGGCCGCAGCACGAACCCGACGCCGCGGACCGTGTGCAGGACGCGCTCCTCCCCGTCGGCCTCGAGCTTGCGCCGCAGGTAGCCGACGAAGACGTCGGCGACGTTCGTGCCGGGGTCGAACGTGTAGCCCCAGATGTCCTCGTGCAGGCGCTTGCGCTCGAGCACCTCCCCCGGGTGGCGCATGAAGAGGTGCAGCAGCTCGAACTCCCGGCGGGTGAGGGCGAGGTCGCGGCCGCGCCGACGGGCGCTCGCCTCCTTCGGGACGAGCTCGAGGTCGCCGACGCTGAGCGCCGCGTCCTCGCTGACCGGCCGGCGCCGCAGGAGCGCGTTCAGGCGCGCGGTCACCTCCTCCAGGGCGAAGGGCTTGACGACGTAGTCGTCCGCGCCGGCCTCGAGGCCCTTGACGCGGTCGTCGACCTCGTCACGGGCCGAGAGGACGCAGACCGGGACGTCGTCGCCACCCGCGCGGAGCGCCCGGAGCACCTCGATGCCGTCGAGGTCGGGCATGCCGAGGTCGAGCAGCACGACGTCGGGCCGCTCCGAGGCGGCGGCGGCCAGGCCGGCGCGGCCCCCGGAGGCGGGGAGCACCCGGAAGCCCTCGAGCTCGAGGCCGGCGGCGACGGAGCGGCGGATGCCCGGGTCGTCGTCGACGAGGAGGACGAGCGGCCCGCCGCCCGCGTCAGCCACGCTGGACCGTCTCGCAGTCCGAGGAGACCTGGTCGGCCCCGTCGGCCTGGACGGCGTCGCGGCCCGGGCCGCAGGAGACGGAGTCGGCCGCGCCGTCGCGTGCGAAGACGACGTCGTTGCCCCCGCCGCCCGCGATCGTGTCCCCGGCGCCGTCGGCCGCGTAGATCCGGTCGTTGCCGCTGCCGCCGAGGATGGTGTCGCTCCCCGCGCCGCCCTGGAGGCGGTCCGCGCCGGAGTCGCCGGCCACGAGGTCGTTGCCCGTGCCGCCGTCGATGACGTCGTTGCCGCCGCGGCCGTACAGGCGGTCGTTCCCGCCCCGCCCGAGGACCTTGTCCGCGCGGCTCGTGCCCGTGATGACGTTCGCGCGGGCGTTGCCGTAGCGGTTGGCGGCCACCGCCGACGGGACCGCGGGCAGTCCGCAGCAGAGCACGGCGACGAGGGCGGCGGAGCGACGCATGCCCCCGATCCTGACGCACCCCTCCTCGCGCGTGGACCCGGGCCCCTGATCCTCACGGGACTCTCACGGAACGTGAGGGCTTCTTGAGAGCCACCCCACCGCGCCGCCGGCGTGGGGCAGGGTGCCTTCCACGACGTTCCCGACCTTGAGGAGAAGCACATGCTCGACATGAGGAAGCACACGGTGGCCGCGGTCGCCACGCTCGGCCTGCTGGTCCCGGCCACGGCCCTGGCGGCCACGATCGACGGCAACGCCGGCAACGAGCGGCTCCGCGGCACGAACGGCCCGGACAAGATCGACGGCAACGCGGGCAACGACCGCATCTTCGGCCTCGGCGCCGACGACGTCCTCGTGGGCGGCTCGGGCAACGACCGCGTCTTCGGTGGCGCAGGCAACGACACGATCTCCGGCGTGCAGGGCAACGACCTGCTCAACGGCGGCTCGGGCGACGACACGATCTCGGGTGACGCGAACGCCACGGGCGACCTGACCTCGTTCGACCGCATCTACGGCGGCAGCGGCGACGACAAGCTCTTCGGCGGCGACTCGCGCGACCGCATCGGCGGTGGCTCGGGCAACGACACCTCCGACGGCCAGAACGGCAACGACGTCATGTCCGGCGGCACGGGCGACGACACGCAGTCCGGCGGCGCCGGGGACGACGTCATCTTCGCGAACCTCGGCCAGGACACCTCCTCGGGCGGCGACGGGAACGACACGCTCTGGGCGCTGGCCCGCGGCGACGTGAAGCCGGGTCCGAACGGCGAGGTGGACGAGGCCGGCGACACGCTCGACGGCGGCAACGGCGACGACCGCTTCCGCACCCGCGACGGCGAGGTCGACCGCATCACCTGCGGCGCCGGGTTCGACCGGGTCTTCGCCGACCGCGTGGACGTCGTCGACGCCTCGTGCGAGAGCGTCGAGCGCCGCACGGTCCGCCCGAAGGACTCGAAGTCCGAGGACCGGACCTCCGCGCCGGCGGAGGCGCAGGTCACCTCCTAGCTCCTCGCGTCAGGTGGTCAGGCGCAGCGCGAAGAGCGCTGCGCTGACCGCCGTCGCGAGGTTCAGGCTCGAGACGCCCGGGGCCATGGGCAGCGCCAGCCGCGCGTCCGCCCGGGCCAGCAGCTCGTCCGTGAGGCCGTCGCGCTCGGTCCCGAAGGCGAGGATGGCCCCGGCCGGGACGCGGCGGGGATCGAACCGCTCACCCTCCGGGTCCAGCGCGAGCAGCTTGCGCGGACCGGCCGGGAGCGCCTTGAGGCGGTAGACGGGCAGGGCGAAGTGCAGGCCCGCGGCCCCGCGCAGCGCGTCGGGGTGCCAGGGGTCCTGACGGCCCGTGGTCAGCAGGCCACCCGCGCCCGCGCCCGCCGCGACCCTGATGGCCGCTCCGAGGTTGCCGAGGTGGCGCGGGTCCTCCAGCAGCACGAGGGGCTCCGTGCCCGGGGCCCCCGTGAGCGCGTCGGGGTGCGGGAGCCGCGGGCGACGGGCGACCGCGACGACCTGCGCCCGCGGGACGATCCGGGCGAGCTCCTCCGCCCCGACGACGTCGGGGGCGAGCGCGACGTCGGGGGCCATGCGCGCGCGCAGCGCCTCGAGCTCCTCCGGGTCCGCGGTCCAGGCCCCGAGCAGCTCCGCGCCGAAGCGGACGGCGTGCTTGACGGCGTGGAAGCCCTCGAGCACCGCGAGGCCGCCGTCGCGGCGGGCGCGCGGGACCTCGCCGAGCTTCACCCGAGCTGCTGGAGCATCTGCGGCAAGACGGTGAAGAAGTGCGGCTCGAGCTCCTCGGGCAGCACGACCCGGACGGACTCGAAGTGCGCGTGGTCGCCGTGGGCGTGCGCCTGGGTCTCGATGGAGGCGCCCGCGAGGGCGAAGAAGGGGAGCAGGGAGAACCAGTCGAGGTCCTCGAAGTCGTCCTTCTCCACGCCGCTGGCGACGAGGAGCTCCTCCAGGCGCGGGTCGAAGGTGGACTCCCCGGGGGCGATCTGCGCGAGCTGCGGCATGCCCTGAGTGTGGCGAAGTCCGTAGAACTCCCGGCGTGCCCCAGCCGACCTCCCGCCGCGAGTGCCTGCTGCTGCTCGGCACGGCCGCGCTCGCGGGCGGCCGGCCCGTGCACGACGTCGAGGCCGAGCTGCACCGGATGGGCGCCGCGCTCGGGGAGCCGGCGATCCAGTGCGCCGCGACGCCGACGGGGCTGTTCGTCTCCCTCGGCAGCGACGGCGCGGCGGGGTTCCACGCCGTCGGCCCGCCCCTGCGCTTCGACCAGGCGGCCGCGCTGCAGGGGGTCGTGGCGCGGGTGCTCGCCCGGGAGCTCGGCCCGGACGCGGCGGTCGCCGAGCTGCGCGCCGTGCTCGCGATGCCGCCCCGGTGGCCGCGCTGGGTCGGCCCGGCGGCGCTCCTGCCCGTCGGCGGGGGGCTCGCGCTCATCCTCCAGCCCGCCTGGCCGAACGTCCTCGCGGCGCTGGTGGGCTCCGTCGTCGTCGCCGCGCTGGTCGAGCTCGCGGGGCGCTCGCGGCTGCTGCAGACGCTCCTGCCCGTCGTCGCCGCGTTCCTCGTGGCCTGCCTCATCTTCGGCGCGGCCGACGCGGACCTCCTCGACGGCCCGCTGCGCACGCTGCTGGCGCCGATCGCGGTGCTGCTGCCGGGGGCGCTGATCGTCACGGGGATGAGCGAGCTCGCGGCGGGCGCGATGGTGGCGGGGACCGCGCGGCTCGTCTTCGGCGGGGTGCAGCTCCTGCTCTTCACCTTCGGCGTGCTGGCCGCGGTGCGGGTGGCCGACGTCGCGCCCGGGGAGCTCTCGAACCTCCGGGTGGACGAGCTCGGCGGCTGGGCGCCCTGGGTCGGGCTCCTGCTCGTCGGGCTCGGGGTCCACCTGAACGTCAGCGCGCCGCGGGTCGCGCTGCCCTGGATGCTCGCGCTCCTCGCGCTGACCTTCCTCGCCCAGACCGCGGGCCAGGAGGCCTACGGCGCGCCCGTCGGGCGCCTTCGCGGGCGGCGTCGTCGCCGCGCTCGGGCGCCGCGGTCGCGGAGCGCCTGCCGCACGGCCCGCCCCAGCTCGTCGTCTTCCTCCCCGCGTTCTGGCTCCTCGTGCCCGGCTCGCTCGGCCTCGTCGGCACGACCCAGATCGCCGCGGACACGGGCGACGGCCTGGCGACCGCCACGGGCGCCGTCGCGGTGATCGTCGGCATCGCCCTCGGCGTCCTCACGGGCTCGGCGGTCGGCCGCACCCTGCGTGACTGAAAGGTGCCAGGCACCTCTCAGTCACGCGGTGGCGAGGACCCGGCGGATGCGCTTCGGGGAGACGGCGCGGCGGGAGCCGAGGGACTCCGCGAAGAGCGAGACGCGGAGCTCTTCGAGCAGCCAGGGGACCTCGCGGAGCTCGGGCGGGACCGGGCGACCCGCCGGGAGCGCGGCGATCCGGGCCGCGTGCTCGTCCTCCAGCGCGCGGAGCTCCTCCGTACGGCGACGGTCGAGGCCCGGGTTCTGCGCGACGCGATCCAGGCGGTGCGCGGCAGCGACGAGGTAGCGGAAGAGGTCCGGCAGCCGCGCGGCGCCCGTCGCGGCCAGGAAGCCGGGACCGAGGAGGCCGGCGAGCTGCACCCGCACGTCGTCGATCGCGTGCCGCGCGTCGGGGCGGGCGGGGCGCTCGAGGCGCTCCTGCAGCGCCTGGGCGGCGTCGAGCACGCGGACGGCCTCGAGGGCGACCGCGAGCGTCCGCTCCGCGAGGGAGCCCGCGACGTGGTCGCGCAGCCGCTGCCACGACGCCGCATCCCACACGGGGCCGCCCGCCTCGTCGAGCAGCGCCGCGGTCGCCGCGCGCCGCGCGTCGGCCAGGAGCTCCGGGAGGCTCCCGTGCGGCCCGGCCGCGAGCGCGACCTGCGCCGCGAGGTCGAGGCGGTCACGCACCCAGCGCGCCGGGTTCGGCGTCAGGAGCTCGAGCAGGCGCAGCGTCCCGAGGCGCATGTGGTCGGCCTGGGCGAGCGGCTCGGGCAGCAGCCGCACCCCGACCGTCGTGCCCTCGTCGACCAACGCCGGGAAGACCTGCACGGCGCCCGCGCTGCCCGTGTGCTCCACCACGCGGGGGAGCTCACCGAACGCCCACGTGGTCTCCCCCGTGCGCTCGAGCCCGGGCGCCGCACTCGCGAGCTCGGCCTGGAGCTTCGGCCGCAGCTGCTCGCGCAGGGCGTCGAGGTCCTCGCCCACCGCGACGACGCGGCCCTCGTCGTCCTCGACGGAGAACGTCATGCGCAGGTGCGGCGGCAGCTCCTCGGGGCGGAAGAGCCCGACGGGCACGATCACGCCCGCGGCGGCGCTCGAGCTCCGCGCCCAGCACCTCGAGCAGCGGCGCGCTGCGCGGCTTGACGCTCGCGAGGATCTCCGCCACGAGGTCGGGCACGGGCACGAGCGGCTTGCGGATGTCCTTCGGCAGCCCGCGGATGAGCGCGGTGAGCAGCTCCGCCCGGAACGCGGGCACGAGCCACTCGAAGCCGACGGGCCGCAGCTGGCCGAGCGCGGCGAGCGGCACGTGGGCGGTGATCCCGTCGTCCGGGGCGCCCGGCTCGAAGCGGTAGGTCAGCGGGAGCCGCAGCTCCCCCTGCTTCCAGCTCGACGGCCGGGACTTGGCATCGACGTCCGCCCCGCCCCGGAGCAGGAGCTCACGGGGGTAGGTCAGCAGGTCCGGGTCCGCCCGCTTCGCCTCGCGCCACCAGCGGTCGAAGTGGAAGCCCGAGACGACGTCCTCGGGGATGCGCGCGTCGAAGAAGTCCATCCGGACGTCCTCGCCCACGAGGAGGTCGCGGCGCCGCGTCCGCTGCTCGAGCTGCTCGACCTCCGCGAGGCGGCGCCGGTTCTCCTCGACGAAGGCCTGCGTGCTCTCCCAGTCGTCCTCGACCAGCGCACGCCGGAGGAACAGCGCGCGGGAGAGCGCCGCGTCGACGCGCCCGTAGGCGATCGTGCGGCCCGCGACGATCGGCAGGCCGTAGAGCGTCACGCGCTCCGTCGCGACCACCGTGGCCCGCTTGCGCTCCCAGCGCGGCTCGGAGTACGTGCGCTTGACGAGGTGCTCCGCGAGCGGCTCGACCCAGGTCGGCTTGATCTCCGCCGCGGTGCGGGCGAAGAGGCGCGAGGTCTCGACGAGCTCGCTGGCCATGACCCACTTCGCCTGCCCCCGCGAGAGGACGCTGCCCGGGAAGAGCGCGAAGCGCGACCCGCGGGCCCCCTCGTACTCCCGGCCGCGCGGCCCCTTCAGGCCGATGTGGGAGAGCAGCCCGGAGAGGATCGCCTGGTGGATCGCGTCGGGCTTGGCCGGCGACTGGTTCACCCGCACCCCGACGCCCTCGGCCGCCTGGCGCACCTGCCCGGCGAGGTCCTGCCACTCCCGGACGCGCAGGTAGTGCAGGAACTCCGCCTTGCAGCGCTTGCGGAACTGGTTGCCGGAGAGCTCGGCCTGCAGGGCCTCGAGGTAGCGCCAGAGCTCGAGGTAGCCCAGGAAGTCCGAGCCGTCGACCTTGAAGCGCGCGTGGCTCTGGTCGGCCTGCGCCTGCTGCTCGGCGGGGCGCTCCCGCGGGTCCTGGATGGAGAGCGCCGCGGCGACGATGCTGACCTCCTCCGCGCAGGCCAGGCGGTCGCCCTCGAGGACCATGCGCCCGAGCCGCGGGTCGACCGGCAGCCGCGCGAGCTTGCGCCCCAGCGGCGTCAGGCGCTTGCGCGGGTCCTCGGCGTCCGGGTCGATCGCGCCCGAGCTCGTGCAGGAGGTTCACGCCGTCGCGGACCTGCCGGCGGTCGGGCGGGTCGAGGAAGCCGAACTCCTCCACGTCGCCGAGGCCGAGCGCGGCCATCTGCAGGATCACCGAGGCGAGGTTCGTCCGCTGGACCTCGGGGTCCGTGAAGCGCGGGCGGGCGTCGAAGTCCTCCTCGGAGTAGAGGCGGATGCAGATGCCCGGGCCCTCGCGGCCGCAGCGGCCCTTGCGCTGGTCCGCGCTGGCCTGCGAGACCTCCTCGATCGGCAGCCGCTGGACCTTCAGCCGGGCGGAGTAGCGCGAGATCCGCGCCGTCCCCGGGTCGACGACGTAGCGGATGCCCGGCACGGTGACCGACGTCTCCGCGACGTTCGTGGCCAGCACGACGCGCTGGTGGGCGTGGGGCTTGAACGCCTTCTGCTGGTCCTGCACGGAGAGCCGGCTGAAGAGCGGCAGCACCTCGACCTTCGGCCCGAGGCGCCCGTCGAGCACCTCCTTCGTGTCGCGGATCTCCCGCTCGCCGCTCAGGAAGACGAGCACGTCGCCGTCCCCCTCGGCCAGGAGCTCCTCGACCGCGTCGCCGATCTGGTCGACGGGGTCGGCGGCCGCGACCGGCTCCCCCTCCTCCCCCACGGGGTCCGAGGTCCAGCGGACCTCGACGGGGTACGTGCGCCCGCTCACCTCGACGACGGGCGCGCCGCCGAAGTGCTCCGCGAAGCGCCCGGGGTCGATCGTCGCGCTCGTGATGATGAGCTTGAGGTCCGGGCGGCGCGGCAGCAGGTCGCGCAGGTAGCCCAGGAGGAAGTCGATGTTCAGCGAGCGCTCGTGGGCCTCGTCGACGATGATCGTGTCGTAGCGCCGCAGAAGCCGGTCGTGCTGGATCTCGGCCAGCAGCAGGCCGTCCGTCATGAGCTTGAGCAGCGTGTCGGCGGTGCGACTTCTGCGTGAAGCGCACGGAGTAGCCCACGGCGCCGCCGAGCGGGACCGCGAGCTCCTCCGCGATGCGCTCCGCGACCGTCCGCGCCGCGAGCCGACGCGGCTGCGTGTGGGCGATCGTCCCGCGGATCCCGCGCCCGAGCTCGAGGCAGACCTTCGGGAGCTGCGTCGTCTTGCCCGAGCCCGTCTCCCCCGCCACGACGACGACCTGGTGGTCCCGGATCGTCTCCAGGAGCTCCTCGCGTCGTGCGGAGACCGGCAGCTGCTCGGGGTAGGTGAGCGTCGGGACCGACAGCTTCCGCTGCGCCACGCGCGCGTCCGCCTTCTCGAGCTCCGCGAGGAACGTCGCGAGCTCGTGCTCCCGCGCGCCCGGGTCCTCGAGGGAGCGCAGGCGCTGCAGGCGGCCGCCGAGCCGGTGCTCGTCGCGGAGGGTGAGCGCGCCCAGGCGCCGCCGCAGCTCGGGGACGTCGACAGCGGCGGGCATCCCCCCAGGCTAGAGCCGCGCCCGCCACGCGCCCGCGCCCACGTCGAGTCGTCGCTTCATCCCCGCATGCGGGATGAACCGACGACTCGAGGCGGGCCCGCGGGCGCTCAGAAGCGCGTGACCGCGCCGATGCCGTCGACCGCCGCGAGCTGCGGTGACGGCGCGGGCAGGACGACGTCTGCGGCCTGCTCGTAGGCCAGCGCGACCGCCGCCTCGATGACGCTGTCGAGCTGCTCCATCTCCGTCCCGTCGGCCGGGCACTCCGCCAGGTGCAGGCCCAGCAGCCCGCAGGCCGGGCAGCGCGAGCCGGGCGAGGCCAGCGTCGGATCGACCACGAGCGTCTCCACGCGGCGCTCCGAGAGCGCCCCGAGCGTCGTGCGCAACCCGGCGACCCCGTGGCCGCCCGGGGTCCCGACGCCCTGCTCGAGCTTCGCCAGCACCCCGGCCTCGAAGGCCCGGCGCGCCTTGACGATGACGGGCTCGGCCGCCGCGCGGACCGCCTCGGCGTCCGCCGAGGAGAGGTCGAGGTCGACCCAGCCGACGAAGCGCTCCTTGACCTGGTTGTCGAGCTTGGCCTCCAGGTCGGAGCGCATGGGCTGCTGGCCCGCGAGGATCGAGCCGGTCGAAGCGGCGCTCGCGGAGCCCCGTGAGCAGCGCGTCGGCGACGTGGTCGAGGTGCGCGTGGACCTCGTTGTCGACGGAGCGCTCGTAGCGCGGCTGGCTCCACCCGCCCTGGGCGTGCTGGCCGTGCGTGTCGTCGTCGAGCGTGCCGCTGAGCGGCATCCCGTCCTCGTTGCCGAGGTGGAAGCGCGCGGTGCTGCGGTCGACCAGGGCGACGCACCAGCGCGCGCGGTTGCCGAGGTGCAGCAGCGGCTCCACGTGCGCGCTGACGTCGAGGACGACCTGGCTCGGGATGGGCGCCGGCAGGCGCAGGATGTCGACCGCGGCCTCGGGCCCGGGGCGAAGATCGCCAGCGCCCGCGCGCCGCCGACGGGGATCGCGGTCGGCGCCAGGCGCCCCTCGATCTCCGCGAGCGCGTCCCGCAGCTTCACCTTGTCGTCGTGCCCGAGCTTCCCGTCCTCCACCGCACGGCGGGCCTCGGCCATGAGCGCGTCCACGGCGCTCTGGCGCGCCGGTGCCGTCGGGACCTTCGAGGGGTCGAGGTCGAGGAAGAGCGAGAGCACGGCCCCGTCGCGGTGGGCGGCGAGCTGCCGGAGGCGTTCCTGCGAGACGTCGTTGACCATGGGCCGAAGCTACCCGAGCCGCGCCCGCCTACGCCAGGGCGGAGGCCCGTGGGTCCTGCTCAGGCCACGGCGGCGACGACGACGCCCGCGGCGGCCAGGACCACCGCCAGGAAGAGCATCCCGCCCGCGAGCGTCTGCATCATCCGGTCCTCGTTGGAGAGCGTCGCGCCCGCCAGGCGCCGCGACGCCTCGCGCGAGAGCAGGCCCGCGGCCAGCAGGACCACCCCGAGCGTGATGGACGGGCCGAGCGTGCCGCCCAGGACGAGGATCCCGACGAGGCACACGATCGCGATCAGCAGGGCGCCGACGAGGTAGGCCGTGAGGGTCCGCCGGACGGGATCGAGCCCCGCGACGCCGCGCGGCGCCGCAGGCTGCTTCGCGCGCGGCGCGGCGGTCCCCCGCGCCCGGGCCCGCTTGCCCATCCGTCAGCCCGGCCGGTCGGGCACGGTGAAGCACGTCCGGCAGCGCGCCTCGTAGGCCTCCGCGCCGCCCACGTTGATGAGCGGCCCGTCCTGCCAGGGCACGGGCTCCCCGTCCACGAGCAGCTGGGAGCGCGAGGCGTCGGCGGAGCAGACCATGCAGACCGCCGTGAGCTTCGTGACCTGCTCGGCCTCGCAGGCCAGGGCGGGCATCGGCCCGAAGGGCGGCCGAGCGCGTCGAGGTCGAGGCCGGCGCAGATGACCCGCACGCCGCCGTCGACGAGCCGCCGCACGACGTCGACGAGGTTCGGCCCGAAGAACTGCGCCTCCTCGATCCCCAGGACCTGGGCGTCGTGGCGCTTGACCAGCCAGGGGATCTCCTCCGCGTCGCCCACCGCGGCGCACGGCCAGCGACGGCCGGCGTGCGACGCGATGGCCTCCGCGTGGTAGCGGCGGTCGAGCTCGGGCTTGACGGCCAGCACGCGCTGGCGCCCGATGTCCGCGCGCACGAGGCGCCGGATGAGCTCCTCGGACTTGCCCGAGAACATGCACCCGCAGATGACCTCGAGGCGGCTCGAGGCGGCGGCGGCGCGGTGGCCGGCAGGGTGCGTGGGGCTCGGGCGGTGCTCGATCAGCGTCATCGCCTCGGGATGCTGACGGGCGGTCCGGACACCAGCGGCGCGGGGCCCCGGGGCGTTCAGCCGCGGCCCGTGCGGTCCCGCTGGGCCAGGGCGTCGCGCAGGTCCCCGAGCGTCGCCTGACGACGCAGGAGCGCGAGGCGGTCCGGACCCTTGAGGTCACGATCGGCGAGCGCCTCCGCGACACGCTGCAGCTCCTCCTGGAGTGCGGCGGCGGACAGGGCAGGGGCCTTGGGCATCCCCCCAGCCTAGGGCGTGGGCGCCACGGCGGGCCGCGCCGGCGGCGTCACGCCGCCCGGGCCACTAGCGTCCCGGGAGCCCGATGCGCCGCTCTCCGCCCACCCCTTCGCGCGTCGCCGCGGCCGTCGCCGTCCTCGTCGCCCTGGTCGTCCTGTGGCTCGTGCGCCCCCTGTGGCACGGCTTCGCCTGGTTCTTCTGGGCCTCCCCCCTGGTCTGGGTCCCGCCCGTCCTCGTGCTCGTCGCGGGCACGGTCGCCCTGCGCCGCTCCACGCGCTGGCGGACGCTCGAGGACCTCGAGTCCGGGCGACGTCCGGACCCGCGCCTGGTGGCCTTCCCGATCGTCGCCTTCGTGCTGCTCGTCGGCGGCTCCGCGTTCAACGGCGCGCTCACCGCGCGCTCCCTGGCCTCCCACACGGACTTCACCTCCATCCCCCAGCTGCCCGCCGGCGGGCTCGTGCGCCTCGTGCCGCGGGAGGTGGCCGAGCAGAGCGCGGCGGGCGCGTTCAACTCGTCCACGGAGACCCTGACGGACCTGCGGATCGTCCGCACGGAGGACGGGCTGAAGTGGACGGCGCTGCGCACGCCGCAGGGCCTCTTCCGGACGTTCTCCAAGAAGAGCCAGGGCCTCGTGGTGCTCGACGCGCAGCAGACCGCGCGCAACCTCCAGCAGGTCGACCAGCCCCTCGACGTCGCCCCGGGGCTGCAGATCACGGACAACCTCCGCTGGCGGCTGCTCAAGCGCCACTTCCTCGTGGACCTGCAGGACCCCGTGGGGATCCAGACGCCCGACGGCGTGCGGATCATGGTCCCCTACGTCGAGTCCAAGGGCTTCCTCATCCGCCGGCCCGTGCTCGGCGGCGTCTTCGTCGTCGCCCCGGACGGGCGGATCGAGGACCTCTCGCCCGCCCAGGCCGCGGCGCGGCCCGAGCTCGCCCAGACGGGCCGGATCTACCCCGACGCCCTGGCGCGGCGGGTGCAGGACAGCTACGCCTACCGCAAGGGGATCTTCAACAAGCTCTTCGTGCACGAGGACCAGACGCAGATCACGGACACGGCGATCAACGCGCAGCCCTACCTCATCGACTTCGCCGGCACGGGCGGCCTCGGGCCGCAGTGGGTGACGGTCGCGGAGCCCTACGGGCGCGCCTTCGCGGCCAAGGCGATCTTCCTCACGGACGCGACCACGGGGAAGGTCCGCATCTGGGAGGTGCCGAAGGGCAAGTCGTACTCGGGCAACGCGCGGGCGCTCGACGCGGTCCGGGCCATCTCCATCCCGGGCATCGACTTCGGGCAGGGCCCCGGCGGCACGGGGAACTTCCGGGTCGTCGAGCCGCGGCCCGTCTTCGTCCGCGGGCGCCTGGTCTACCTGACCTCGATCATCCCGCTCAACGGGTCCTCCGTCGCCAAGACGGTCGTGACCGACGCGGAGACGAACAAGCTCGTGCAGGTCTTCTCAACGACACGGACCGCGACGCGGAGGAGAAGACCCAGACCTACCTCGCGACGGGCCGCCTGCCCGACGGGACGGTCTCCGACGGGCCGGCGGACGACCCGGCGCAGGCCGGGGTCGGCGCGACGGGGCCGACGGGCGCCAGCGGCGGCACCGGGGCGACCGGTCCGACGGGCGCGGCGGGGAGCGCCGGCTCCGCGGGCTCGGGCGGCTCCGTGGACCGCCAGCTCGACCGGCTCCTGGCCCGCCAGCGGCAGCTCCTGCGCGACACGGAGGCGCTGCAGGAGGCGCTCCGCCGCGAGCGCGCGCGCCGCGGCGGCTGACGCGGGCGGCTACGCCGCGGAGGCGGTGCGGGTGCCGCCGGGCACCTCGAGCGCCCGCGGGATCAGCCGGCACGGAACCCCGCCGATGACGAGCTGGACGCTCGCGCCGGGCTTGAGGTCGCCGCCGGGCACCGGGGCGTCCGGGTCGGGCTTGGGCAGCCCCATGAGCCGGCAGCCGACCCGCGCGGCGTGGCGCCGGACGCACTTCTCGGCCTCGGGCCGGGAGTAGTGCCAGCCCGTCGCGATGAGGTGGGCGCCGTGCCAGAGCTCCCAGCGCCAGCGGGTGAAGCTCCAGCGCCCGGGCTGCAGCGGGTGCAGCGCGTACTCGAACTGGAGCCCCTGGACGGTCGGCATGGCCACGGATCGTAGCCTCGGGCCATGACCACGCTGTGGACCATCGGCTACGAGAAGCTGCTGCCCGGCCCGCTCGTCCACGAGCTCGAGCTCGCGGGCGTGCAGCGCCTCGTCGACGTCCGCTTCCGCCCCCAGTCCCGCCGCCCGGGCATGTCCAAGACCCGCCTCGGCGACCTCCTGGCCGAGCACGGCATCCGCTACGAGCACCACCGTGCGCTCGGCACCCCCGCGGACCTGCGGCAGCTCTACAAGTCCAACCGGGTCGCCGAGGGCCACGCGGCCTTCCGCGAGCACGTGGAGCGCCAGTCGGGCGCGGCGCTGGACGCCTTCGCCGCGGCGCTCCCGACGCAGCCACCCACGGCGCTCCTCTGCCTCGAGGCCGACCCCGCGGTCTGCCACCGCTCCGTGCTGGTCGAGCGGCTGCGCGAGCGGCTGCCCGGCCTGGAGGTGATCGACTTGTGAGCGCTGGCCGCAGGGGTTGCCGCCCGAAGCTCTACCCTGCTAGGGCGATGTTCCGCCTGCCCGGCCACACGCCTCCGTGCCCGCACGCCCCCCGCGTGCTGTTCGGCCGTGCCCGCGCTCGTTCGGGTTCACGCTCGGCACTTCGCTGAAGCGGCACCGGCCTGCACGCCGGTCCCGCCTCGCCCGAACCCCGCTCGTCCGCGCCCCTGCGCGCCCGCGAGCCCCGCCTGAGCGCGCGTCGCCGGGCTCCCCGCACTCTCCACGACCACAAGGAACACCACCGCCATGGCCCGCCAGATCCCCCTCGCCGAGACCCGCAACATCGGCATCTCCGCCCACGTCGACTCGGGCAAGACGACGACGACCGAGCGGATCCTCTACTACACCGGCAAGGTCCACAAGATGGGCGAGGTCCACGAGGGCGCCGCCACGATGGACTGGCTCGACCAGGAGCAGGAGCGCGGCATCACGATCATGTCCGCGGCGACGACGTGCTTCTGGAAGCCGTCGGACGACGAGAGCGCGCCCGACCACCGCATCAACATCATCGACACGCCCGGCCACGTGGACTTCCAGGCCGAGGTCGAGCGCTCCCTGCGCGTCCTCGACGGCGCCATCGCGCTCTTCGACTCCGTCGCCGGCGTCGAGCCCCAGTCCGAGACGGTCTGGCGCATGATGAACAAGTACACCGTCCCGCGGCTCTGCTTCGTGAACAAGATGGACCGCCAGGGCGCGGACTTCGCGAAGGCCGTGCGCACGATGAAGGAGCGCCTCGGCGCGAACGCCGTGCCGGTCCAGCTGCCGATCGGCGCCGAGGAGCACTTCTCGGGCGTCATCGACCTCGTCGGCATGCGCTCCATCAACTACGCGGCCGACGACGGCATGGTCTTCGAGCTCGGCGAGGTCCCGGCCGGGATGCTCGACGAGGCGCAGGTCGCCCGCGAGGAGCTCATCGACGCGGTCGCGGAGTACCACGAGCCGCTCATGGAGGCCTACCTCGAGGACGCGGAGTCCGTCACGAACGAGATGCTCGTCGAGGGCATCCGCGCGGCGACGCTGGCCAACGCGGTCCAGCCCGTCCTCTGCGGCTCGGCCATCAAGAACAAGGGCGTCCAGCCCCTGCTCGACGCGATCCTCGCCTACCTCCCCTCCCCGCTCGACCGTGGCGAGGTCCAGGCCTCGGACTCCGAGGAGCTCCGTGCGCCGGACGACGCCGCGCCGTTCGCCGCCCTGGCGTTCAAGATCCAGCGCGACCCGCAGGCCGGCCCGCTCACGTACTTCCGGGTCTACTCCGGCGTGCTGAAGGCCGGGGACAAGATCCTCAACGCGACCACGGGCAAGACGGAGCGCGTCGGCCGCCTGCTCATGATGCACGCGAACAACCGCGAGGACGTCACGGAGGTCTACTCGGGCGACATCGCGGTGGCCATCGGCCTGAAGAACGCCACGACGGGCGACACGCTCTGCGACCCGGAGAAGTCCGTCCTGCTGGAGAACATCTCCTTCGCGCCCCCGGTGGTCCACGTGGCGATCGAGCCGGCCTCCCGCCCGGACCAGGAGAAGCTCGCGGTCGCGCTGGCCTACCTCGTCCGCGAGGACCCGTCCCTGCAGATGCGCACGGACGAGGAGACGGGCCAGACCGTGCTCTCGGGCATGGGCGAGCTCCACCTCGAGGTGACCGTCGAGCGCCTCAAGCGCGAGTACAAGGTCAACGCGAACACGGGCCGCCCGCAGGTCGCCTACCGCGAGACGATCACCGCCTCGGCGCAGAAGATCGAGGGCAAGTTCGTCAAGCAGACGGGCGGCTCGGGCCAGTACGGCGTCGTCTACATCGACATCGAGCCGAACCCCGGCAAGGGCTTCGAGTTCGAGTCGAAGGTCAAGGGCGGCAACGTCCCGACGGAGTACATCCCGGCGGTCGGCAAGGGCTGCGAGCTCGGCATGGGCTCGGGCGTCGTGGCCGGCTACCCGATGGAGGACGTCAAGGTGACGCTCACCGACGGCAAGTCGCACGACACGGACTCCTCGGAGATCGCGTTCCAGATGGCGGGCAACATCGCCTTCAAGGAGGCGTGCCGCCGCGCGAAGCCGGTCATCCTCGAGCCGATCATGCTCGTCGAGGTCATCGTCCCCGAGGACGGCCTGGGCTGGGTCATGGGCGACATCGCCCGGCGCCGCGGCCTGGTCGGCGAGCGTGAGTCGCGCCCCGGCGGGATCGTCTCCGTGCAGTCCGAGGTGCCGCTGAGCGAGATGTTCGGCTACGCGAACGACATCCGCTCCGCGACCCAGGGCCGCGGCGGCTACTCCATGGAGTTCCACTCCTACCGCATCCTCCCGGCCGGCCTGGCCGAGGCGATGCGCGAGGGCGCCGGCGCCACCGCCTAGCGTCGCGCCGCACCCGCTGCACCCCGAGGGCCCCGCACCGCGGGGCCCTCGTCGTTCCCTAGAGGAACAGGTCCAGCGCCAGGTCCTCCTCCTTGCCCGAGTAGAGGTACTGGCTGAAGTCCGTGACGCCCTCCTCGCGGAGCACGTCGTCGTCGATGAAGCAGCTGCCCGACGAGGTCGCGGGGTCGCGGGAGAGGATCACGTGGGCGGCGTCCGCGACGATCTCCGGGCGGCGCGAGCGGGCCATGGAGGCCTCCCCGCCGAGGAGGTTCTGCACCGCTGCCGTCGCGATGAGCGTCCGGGGCCAGAGGCAGTTCGCGGCGACGCCGTCGTCCTTGAGCTCCTCGGCGAGGCCCAGCGTGAGCATGCTCATGCCGTACTTGCTGAGCGTGTAGGCGGCGTGCGGGCCGAGCCACTTCGGGTCGAGGTCGATCGGCGGGCTCAGCGTGAGGATGTGGCCGCCGCCGCTCCTTCAGGAACGGCGCGCAGGCCGCGCTGACCGCGTAGGTGCCGCGGACGTTGATCTGCATCATGAGGTCGAAGCGCTTGGGCGGCAGCTGCGTGAGCGGGCTGAGGTTGATCGCGCTCGCGTTGTTCACGGCGATGTCGATGCCGCCGAAGTGTCGGCCGCCTGCTTGACCGCCGCCTGCGACCGCCTCGGCGTCGCGGACGTCGCCGACGATCGCGCAGCGCCTTGCCGCCGGCGTCCTCGATCTCCTGCGCCGCCGTGTGGACCGTGCCCTCGAGGTTCGGCTGGGGCTGGTCGGTCTTGGCCATGAGCGCGACGTTCGCGCCGTCGCGCGCCGCGCGCAGCGCGATCGCCAGGCCGATGCCGCGGCTGCCGCCGGACATGAAGATGGTCTTGCCGTCGAGGGGTCCGCTCATGCGCCGACCCTAGATGAGCGGCTGGCGCTCAGGTCGTGCGGCGCAGCGCCGGGTCGATCGCCCGCAGCGCGACGTCGGCCAGCGAGGTTCATCGCGACGACGAGCGCCGCGATCACCAGCGTCATGCCGAGCAGGAGCGGGACGTCCGTCGTGCCGAGCACCCGCGGGAAGTCGCGCAGCAGGCCCGGGACGCTGAACACGGGCTCGAGCAGCGCGAGGTTCAGGAGCGTCGTGTTCGTCGCCGCCCCGGCGAGGGTCAGCGTCGGCATGAGGCCCGACGGCGCGGCGTGGCGCAGGACGGTCGCCCGGTGCGTGAGGCCCTTCGCGCGGGCGGTCTGCACGTAGGGCTCGCCGAAGGCCTCGACCGTCATGCCGGACATCACGCGGAAGCAGAGGCCGGCGAGGGGCAGGCCGAGGACGACCCAGGGCACCAGCAGCGCCCCGAACCAGCGCGCGGGGCTCTCGCCGAAGGGGACGTACTCGAGCGGGATCCCGCCGCCGATCGGCAGCGCCGCGATGTCCGCGCCGAAGAGCAGCAGCAGGCCGAGGCCGACCACGAAGACCGGCGAGGCGTAGGCCACGAAGGCGAGCGCCTCCCCGGCGCGGGCACCGGCGCTCCTGGGCTTCAGCGCGGCGAGCGCCCCGCCGCCGACCCCGAGCGCCAGCCCGGCGACGATGCCGCCCAGCAGGAGCTGCAGGTCCGCGGGCAGCCCCTCCGTGACGCGGCTGGCGACGGTCGGCGCGCCCGGCAGCTGTGCGATCCCGAGGTCGAAGTGCAGGAACGCGCGGCCGAGGTAGCCCGTGAGCTGCGGGACCAGGCCCGTGCCGTCGTCGATGAGGTTCGGCCGCAGGAGGTAGAGCGTCAGCCAGGTGGCGGCCACCACCGCGACGACGGCTGCCGCGCCCGAGGCGACGCGGCCGAGCAGGAAGGGGGCGAAGGACGACCTCACGGCCCAGGCAGGCTAGGGGTCAGCGCAGCTGGCGACGCAGGCCCTCGAGCAGGAGGTCGACCCCGAGCTCGAACGTGCGGGCGGTCTGCTCCTCGGCGCCCTCGGGGACGTGCTCGCCGGCGGCCAGGAAGGAGAGCGTCCAGCGGCCCCAGGTGGAGACGGCGAGGGCGGCGTCCTCCGTGGCGAACCCCGCGCGGACCAGGCGCTCGACGAGGTGCTCCCCCCGCATGCGGGTGACGGAGGTGCTCGCGTGGCCGCCGAGGGCCTCGAGGGCGATCTGCGGGTAGGGGCCGAAGGCGTCGCGCAGCTGGTGGGCGCCGAGGCGCAGGGCCGCGTCCCACTCGAGGTCGTCGCCGAGCGGCGGGACGTCGGCGATGATCGTCTCGAGCATGAGCCCGAGCAGCGCGTCGCGGGAGGCGACGTGGCCGTAGAGCGCGGTGGCGCTGACGCCGAAGCGCGCGGCGAGCGGGCGCATGCTGATGCCGCGGACGCCCTCCTGCCGGGCCAGGGCGAGGGCCTCCTCCACGATCCGCTCGACCGACAGGCGCTCGCGGGGGACCGGGGATGCTCGGCCGCGTTCATGGCGCGCAGCGTAGCCCGCGGAAGCCGGATCGAGGCGCACGTCCGCTCCTCGGTCCGCCGGGCGGTCAGGCCAGGAGGACGACCACGAGGAGGATGAGCAGCGCGACCCCGATCCCCGCGAAGCCGAGCCGGGCCGCGGGCTGCTGGTACCAGAACGCGGGGCGCGCGCGATCGCGGGAGTGGTGGCCCTCGGGCGGGGTGCCCACCCAGTCGTCGTCGTCGAAGCCGGCCATGGCCCGTGGCTTACCCCTCCGGGGGCGCTCTCGCACACCCGCGGGGCTAGCGTCGGGGGCCGATGCTCCTCGCCACCGCCGCCCACGACCGCCTGCGCCGGCTCACGGGGAACCCGGCCGCCGAGTTCCGGCCCGGGCAGGTCGAGGCGATCACGGACCTCGTCGAGGACCGCGCGCGGGTGCTCTGCGTCCAGCGGACGGGCTGGGGCAAGTCCGCGGTCTACTTCGTCGCCACGGCGCTGCTGCGCGAGCGCGGCGCGGGGCCGACGCTCATCGTCTCGCCGCTGCTCGCGCTCATGCGCAACCAGATCGCCGCGGCGACGCGCGCTCGGGCTGCGCGCGCGAGACCGTCAACTCGACGAACCGCGACGACTGGGCCGCGATCCGCGACCGCCTGGCCGCGGACGAGCTCGACCTCCTGCTCATCTCCCCCGAGCGGCTGAACAACCCGCAGTTCCGCGCGGAGATGCTCCCCCACTTCGCCCAGGCCGTCGGGCTGCTGGTCATCGACGAGGCCCACTGCATCTCGGACTGGGGCCACGACTTCCGCCCGGACTACCGGCGGGTGAAGGACATGCTCGCCCGCCTGGGCGCCGACGTGGCGGTCCTGGCGACGACCGCCACGGCGAACGACCGCGTCGTCGGGGACGTCCTGGAGCAGCTCGGGGTCGGCGCGGGCGCCGGCGGCTCGCTCCTGCGCTCCTACCGCGGGCCGCTCGCGCGCTCCTCCTTGCGCCTCGAGGTCGTGGAGCTCCCGCGGCCGGCCGAGCGGCTCGCCTGGCTCGTCGAGACCCTGCCGCAGCTCGAGGGCTCGGGGATCGTCTACACGCTGACCAAGCGCGACGCGGAGCAGGTCGCGGGCTTCCTCACCGCCCACGGGATCCGGGCGCTCGCGTACTCGGGCGACCAGGAGACGGGCGCCCGCATCGCCGCGGAGGAGGAGCTGCTGCGCAACGACGTGAAGGCGCTCGTGGCCACGAGCGCGCTCGGGATGGGCTACGACAAGGCGGACCTGCGCTTCGTCGTCCACTTCCAGGCGCCGGGCTCCGTCGTCTCCTACTACCAGCAGGTCGGCCGCGCGGGCCGCGGGGTCCCCCACGCGGAGGCGATCCTCCTGCGCGGCGCGGAGGACCGGCGGATCCAGGACTTCTTCATCGAGCAGGCCTTCCCGGGCGAGGAGCGGGTGGCCGCCGTGCTGGCCGAGCTCGACGCCGCGGGCGGCGAGGGGCGGACGTCGCGGGAGCTCATGGGCACGGTGAACCTCGGCGCGGGCCGGATCGAGGCGATGCTCAAGGTGCTCGACGTGGAGGGTGCGGTCACGCGTTCGGGCTCGCGGTGGGAGGCCGTCCGCGACCGGGAGTGGACCTACGAGGCCGAGCGCTACGCGCAGGTGACCGCGCTGCGGCGGGCCGAGCAGGAGGCCATGGCGGCCTTCGGCGCGGACGGGCGCTGCCTCATGCGGGTGCTCCAGGAGGAGCTCGACGATCCGGAGCCGGCGGACTGCGGGCGCTGCGCGGTGTGCACGGCGCCGCGCTGGGGCGAGCCGCCGGAGCCCGCGCTGGTCGAGGAGGCGCAGCGCCACCTGCGCTCGGGCGCGCTCGCCCGTCGACGCGAAGAAGATGGCCCCGGGGCCGGACGGCGCGATGCGCAAGATCCCCGAGGGCGCGCGGGTCGGGGAGGGCTGGGCGCTGTGCCGGGTCGGCGACGGGGGCTGGTGGCCCGTGGTCGAGCGCGGGCTGCGCGCGGGCGCGGTCGGCGACGAGGTCGTCGCCGCGCTGGCCGACGCCGTGCGGGTCGCGGGCGCGCGGCCGGCGTGGCTGGCGGCGGTGCCGTCCGTCGGCGCGGGCGCCGTCCTCGACGACCTCCTCCCCCGCCTCGGCGCCGCGCTCGGCGTGCCGGCCCTGCGCCTGCTGGAGCGCACGGGGCCCCGGCCCTCGCAGCGCGAGATGGCCAACGCGGTGCAGCAGGCGGCGAACGTGCGCGGCGCCTTCCGGGTGGTCGGGGAGCCGCCGCCCGGCCTCGGCCTGCTGGTCGACGACCGCCGCTCCTCGGGCTGGACCCTGGCGATGGCGGGCGGGCAGCTCCGGATGGCGGGCGCCGAGGAGGTCCGGCCCCTCGTGCTCGCGACGACCTTCTGAGCTACTCCTCCTCGGCCAGCGGGCGCGGCCCGGGGATGTTCCGGAACGCGAACGGGGCGGCGGGGCGGCCCTGCTGGACGAACCAGCACTCCGCGGTCACCTCTCCCTCGAGGAGCTCGACCACCGCGTCGGCGACGACCTCCGTCGCGATGATCGGCACGCCGCTGCCGACGAGCTCGCTCGCGGAACGGGGCGATGATGGCCGACTCCGTGAAGCCCGGGCAGATCGCGTTGATGCGGATGCCGTCGGCGGCGTAGGCCTGGCCGGCGGAGCGCACGAGGCCGACCACCGCGTGCTTGTTCGCGGCGTAGAACGGGTCCATCGGCACGGCGGTCAGGCCGGCGAGCGAGGCGGTCGCGACGGCCGAGCCCTTGCTCGCCTTGAGCGCCGGCAGCGCGGCCTGCAGGCCGTAGACGACCCCGTCGAGGTTGATCGCCATGGCGCGGCGGTAGCGCTCGAGGTCGAAGGCCTCCCCCAGGCCGGTGCCCGTCGCGACGCCGGCGTTGAGGAAGACGTGGTCGAGCCGGCCGCCCTGCTCCACGGCGAACGCGACCGCGGCCGCGTTGGCCTCGAAGTCCGTCACGTCGAGGGCGCGCGCGTGCCCGCCGACCTCCTCGGCGACGGCCTGCGCCCCCGGCTCGTCGACGTCGGCGACGACGACGAGGTGGTCGCGGGCGGCGAGCGCGCGGCAGACGGCGCGGCCGATGCCGCTCGCGCCGCCGGTGATCAGGGCTACGGGACGATCCATGGCCGCGACCCTATGGGCACCGCCGCCCGGACGCGTCGCGGCGGATCCGGCGTGGGATGGCGCATCAGGGACGCCCTTCGACGCCCGCTGTGCGCGCCCTCGACACCCGGCGTCGAACCGCGGCACGGAGCAGCACGCCCCGCACCTCCACGCCCGCTGTCGTCCGGGCGGGGACCCGGCGTGGGATCGCAGTCCTGGGCCTCGCTTCCACGCCGGCTGCGCCGCGCCGCCCTGCGCCCGCGTCAGCCCGCCGGCAGGAGCCGCTCGAGCGCCGTGCGCAGGCCGTCCGGGATCGGGACGGGGCGGCGGTCGTCGCGGCCGACGAAGACGTGGACGAACCAGCCCTCCGCCGCCGGGTCGTCCGTGCCCTCGCGGAAGATGCCGAGCTCGTAGCGGACGCTCGAGCGCCCGAGCTTGCCGACCCGCAGCCCGACGCTCACGACCTCCGGGTAGGCGACCGCCGCCTTGTACGCGCAGTGCGACTCCACGCAGAGCCCGATCGTGCCCCCGCCGTGGATGTCCAGGCCGCCCTCCGTGATGAGGAAGTGGTTGATCGCCGTGTCGAACCAGGCGTAGTACTCCACGTTGTTCACGTGGCCGTAGACGTCGTTGTCGGCCCAGCGCGTCGGGACCGGGTGGTGGTGCGGGAAGTCCCCGCGCCGCGCCGCGTCGGCGGGGTCCGCGCCCGTCACCAGTTGGCCATGGAGTCGCGGAAGAGCTGCCCGAGCTGCTCCGCGTCGGGCTCGCGCGGCGCGAGGACGAGCAGGCGCTGCTGCTGCAGCGCGCCCTCGACCAGCGTGGGGATGTCCTCCTCGCCGTAGCCGAGCTCGGCGACGCCGCTCGGCGCACCGACGTCGCGCATGAGCGCGATGAGGGCGTCGGGCAGCGCGTCGGGCCCGGGCTCGACGGGCCCGCCCGTCAGCAGCTCGGCCGCGCGGTGGTGGCGCTCGGGGTCGGCCTCGTAGGTGAAGCGGAAGGCCGCGGGCGCCGTGACGATGACGGAGTGCCCGTGCGGGGTGAAGGCGTGGTCGGAGGGGTAGCCCGGCGGCACGTAGTCGTGCTTGAGGCCGGCGATGGGGTAGGCGCAGGCGTGCGGGATGTGGACGCCCGCGGAGCCGAAGCCGACCCCCGCCATCGTGGCGGCGAGCATCATGGCCCCGCGGGCCTCGAGGTCCGACGGGTCCGCGACCGCGCGCCGCAGGAAGCGCCCGCCGCGCTCCAGCGCCTGGGCGCTCCACACGTCCGCGACGGGGTTCGCTCCCTGGTAGGGCGGGCGCTCGTCGGGCGAGGCGGGCCGCGGGCGTGCGTCGAAGGGGCGGGCCAGGAAGGACTCCGCGGCGTGGCAGACGACGTCCAGGCCCGTGGCGGAGACGACCTCGCCCGCGAGCGTGCCGAGCAGCTCGGGGTCGACGATGGCCTGCGCGGGGCGCAGGTAGCGGTGGGAGATGCCGGACTTCACGCCGAGCTCGGGCAGGTCGAGCACCGCGACCGTCGTGGCCTCGGAGCCCGAGCCGCCCGTGGTGGGGATCGCGAGGTGCGGGAGCAGCGGTCCCGTCGGCTTGCGCCCCGCCCCGACGGGCGCGTTGACGTACTCCATGACGTCCGCGGGGTGGGAGACGACGAGGTCCGCGACCTTCGCCGTGTCGATGCTCGAGCCGCCCCCGACCGAGACGAACCCGTCGACGCCGGCGTCGAGCGCGAACCGCGCCGCCTCGCGGAAGGAGTCGATCGTCGGCTCGACCCGCGAGCGGTCCCAGAGCACGACGTCGATGCCCTCGGCCTCGAGCGCGGCGCGCACCCGGTCCGCGTGGCCCGCGGCGACCACGGAGGGATCCGTCACCAGCAGCGCCCGGCGCATCCCGAGCCGCTTGGCCTCCCAGCCCGCGTCGTCCACCGCGCCCGCGCCGAACTTGATCGGGGTCGCCTCGAGGGTGAAGATCGTCTCGCGCTCGGCCATGGTGCGGACTCTGCCACGCCGGTGCGCGGAAGCGCCCCCTCGCCCGCCGCGGCGTCAGGATGGGCGCATGGCCGCCTCCACCTCCGCCGTCGTCGTCGGCGCCGGCATCTTCGGCGTCTGCCTCGCCGACGCGCTCCGGCAGCGGGGCGTCGCGGTGACGCTCGTCGAGGCGGAGCGCCCCGGTCACGACCACGCCTCCTCCGGCGGCCACTCCCGCGTCATCCGCGCGGGCCACGGCGACGAGCGCGGGGACGACTACGTCCGCTCGGCCCGCCGTGCCTGGACCCTCTGGCAGGCGCTCGAGGAGCGCCTGGCCACGCGCATCCTCCACCCCGTCGGCTGCACCTGGCTCGCGGCGGAGCCCGACGGGCCGGAGCGCGCGGCCCACGAGCGCCTCACGGCCCTGGGCGTCCCCGCACGGTGGCTCGGCCCCGGCGAGCTCCACGAGCTCGAGCCCCGGGTGCGGACCGCCGGCCTCGCAGGTGCGCTGCACGAGCCCGAGGCCGGCGTCCTGCGGGCCGCGCCCGCCATCCGGGCACTCACGGAGGCGCTCGTGCGCGAGGGCGTGCAGCTGCTGCGCGCGACCGCGACCCCGGACGCCCGCGGCCGGGCGGTCGTCGACGGCGTGCCGCTCGCCGCCGACGTCACCGTGTGGGCCACGGGGGCCTGGCTCGGCCGCCAGTTCCCCGCGCTGGCGCCCGTCCGCGCGGCGCGCCGGGAGTACCTCTACCTCGCGCCGCCTGCGGACTGGGAGCCCGAGGCGAGCGTGCTCATCGACGTCGCCGCCGGCATCTACGTCCTGCCCGACGTCCACGGCGCCGGCGTGAAGGTCGCCGACGACCTCGGCCCGCACCCGCTCGACCTCGATGCGCCCGAGCGGCCCGCGGATCCGGAGGTCGAGGCCCGCCTGCGCGCCTACGCGGCCGGGCGCCTGCCGAGCCTGGCCACCGCGGAGCGCCGGGGCGGGCGGGTCTGCGCGTACGAGCTCACGCCGGACGACGGCTTCCTCGCCGGGGAGCACCCCGGGGCGCCCGGGGTGTGGCTGCTCGGCGGCGGCTCGGGCCACGGCTTCAAGCACGGGCCGGCCCTCGGGCAGGACGCCGCGGCCTGGGTCCTCGGGGAGGCGGAGCCGCCCGCCGCCTTCCGCCTGGGCACCCGCGACGCGGGCGGCGCGACGCTCCGGGCCTCCCCGCCGGTCAGTGCTAACGTCGGGTAAGTGAGCGAGATCACCCGCCTGAGCGTCCTCGACCAGTCGCCCGTCCCGGAGGGCTCGAGCGGCGCGGACGCGCTCGCGAACACCCTCGACCTCGCCCGCCTCGCGGACGACCTGGGCTACCACCGCTACTGGGTCGCCGAGCACCACGGCGGGCCGTCGCTCGCCGGCGCCAGCCCCGAGGTGCTGATCGGCCCCATCGCCGCGACGACGCGGCGGATCCGCGTCGGCTCGGGCGGCGTGATGCTCCCCCACTACTCCCCGCTGAAGGTCGCGGAGAGCTTCTCGATCCTCGCGGGCCTGACCCCGGGGCGCATCGACCTCGGCATCGGCCGCGCCGCGGGCACGGACCCCATGACCACCCAGGTCCTGCAGCGCGACCGCGACGCGCGGATGCCCGACGACTTCCCGAGCCAGCTCGCCGAGCTGCTCGCCTACCTCGACGACTCCTTCCCCGCCGACCACCCGCTCGCCCGCTACGCCGCGGCGCTTCCCGGCCAGGGCGACCGGACCGCCGGCCCGCAGCCCTGGCTGCTCGGCTCGAGCGTCCAGAGCGCGATCTGGGCCGCGGAGCTCGGGCTCCCCTACGCGCTCGCGGACTTCATCAACCCCCAGGGCGCCGGCAACGCGCAGGCCTACCACGAGCGCTTCCGGCCCTCGGAGCGCCTCGCGCACCCGCAGGCGGCGGTCGCGGCCTGGGTCATCGTCGCCGACACGGACGAGGAGGCCCAACGCCTCGCCGCGAGCGCGCGGATGACGATGGCGATGCTGCGCCGCGGGCGGCTCATCCCCGTCCCGACCCCCGAGACCGCGATCCGCTTCCTCGAGAGCCAGGGCGAGTCCGTCGGCGGGCCGATGGGCGGCGGCCGCCGCGGCGTGATCGGCTCCCCCGACACCGTGCGCCCGCAGCTCGAGCAGCTCGCCGCGGACTACGGCGCCGAGGAGGTCGTCGCGGTGACGATCGTCCACGACCACCAGGCCCGCCGGCGCTCCTACGAGCTCCTGGCCGACACGTTCGGCCTGCGCCCCGCGGCGCCCCGCGAGCTCGCCGCCTCGGCCTAGGCGGCAGCGAGCGCCTCGGCCTCGCGCCTCGCGCTCGGCCAGCGCGGCGTCCTTGTCGTAGGCCGCCAGTGCCGGGAACGCGAGGAGGATCGCCCCGACCGACGCCATGCAGGCCACGCCGCCGCTGACGACGGAGGCCCGCGCGCTGGCCAGCGCCGCCACCGCGCCGCTCTCGACGTCACCCGAGCCGTGGCCCGCTCGTCACCACGAGGGAGAAGACCGAGCCCATGCGCCCGCGCATCGCGTCGGGGGTCACGGACTGCGTGATGGTCGAACGGCAGACGGCGCTCACGCTGTCCGCGGCGCCCGCGAGCGCGAGCAGGACCGCGGCGACCCAGAGCGAGCCCGTCAGCCCCGCGCAGGCGATCGCCAGGCCCCAGGCGAGCACCGCGAGGATGACGATCCGCCCGAGCCGCCGGGCGTGCTGCAGCCAGCCCGTCGTGAGCGCCGCGACCGTCGCCCCCGCGGCGACCGCCGCGTAGAGCAGCCCGGTGCCCGCCGCGCCCGCGTCGTAGACCGTGAGCGCCAGGACGGGGAAGAGCGCCCGCGGCATCCCGAAGGTCATCGCCGCGAGGTCGATCGCGAACGAGCCGACGAGCGCGTCCTTCGAGCGCACGAAGCGCAGGCCCTCCCCGATGGACTGCCGGATCGGCAGCCGGTCCTCGAGCAGCCCCTGCGGCGGCTGCGGCGCGATCGCGACCACGGCGCCGACGAGCGCGAGGCAGCTCGCCGCGTCGATGACGTAGGCGAGCTCCACGCCGCTGGCGGCGATGACGACCCCCGCCAGGGCCGGGCCGATGACCATGGTCAGCTGCGCGAGGCCGAAGTTCAGCGCGAGCGCGCTCGGCAGCAGCGCGGGCCGGACGAGGTTCGGGACGATCGCGCCACGGGCGACGTTCTGGATCGCCCCGGCGCCCGCGAGCACCGCGCCGAGCGCGTAGAGCGCGAGGACGGGCGGGTCCCCCGCGAGCGCGAGGGCCGCGAGCGCGCTGGTCACCAGGACGAGCGCCACCTGGTCGAGCAGCAGGAGCCGGCGGCGGTCCATGCGGTCCGCGAGCGCGCCGCCGACGAGGGCCGCGGCGATGAGGGGCACGAGCTCCACCGCCCCGAGCAGGCCCGTCAGGAACGCGGAGCGGGTCTCGACGTAGAGCTGGTACGGCAGCGCCACCAGCGACGCCTGCGTCCCCAGCCCCGTGACGAAGGTGCCGAGGACGAGGAGCCGCAGGTCCCGCGACTCGCGCAGCGGGGTGGTGTCGACGGCGACCCGCCGCGCGAGGCTCATGCGGGCTGGGGAGCCACCGCCGGCCGCCGGGAGAGCAGCGTGACCGCCGCGAGCGCACCCACGACCGCGAAGAGCCCGCCGACGAGGAACGCCCGCTGGAAGCCCTCGGTCAGCGCGGTCGCCTGCGACACGGTGCCCTGGAGGTCGGCCGAGCGCTGCGTGGCGAAGGTCGCCAGGAGCGCGAGGCCGAGCGAGCCGCCGACCTGGCGCGACGTGTTGACCAGGCCGGAGGCCAGCCCCGCGTCGCTGCCCTGGACGCCCGTGGTCGCCGCGATGGTCACCGGGACGAAGGAGAAGCCGATCCCCGCGGCGGCGAAGAGCGAGGGCACGAGGACGTCGACGAGGTAGGTCCCGTCCGGGCGCACCCGGGTGAACAGGAGCATCCCGACGGCGATGGAGCTCATCCCGATGGTCAGCACCCGGCCGGGGCCGATGCGCCCCGTGAGCCGCCCCGCGACCTGCGAGCAGAGCACGATCGCGAGCGTCATCGGCAGGAAGGAGAGCCCCGCCTGGATCGGCGAGAAGCCCAGGACCTCCTGGAGGTAGAGCGACACGAAGTACCACATGGCGAAGGCGGCCGAGCCCATGAGGAAGACCACGACGTTCGCCCCCGTGAGCTGCCGGGAGCCGAAGATGCGCAGCGGCACGAGCGGCGCGGCGGCCAGCCGACCCTCGACGAAGGTGAAGACGCCGAGCAGCGCCACCCCGGCACCCATGAGGCCGAGGGTGCGCACGGAGCCCCACCCGTGCTGCTCGGAGCCGACGATGGCGTAGGTCAGGACGACGAGGCCGACGGTGACGGTGATCGCGCCGGCGAGGTCGAAGTGGCGGCCCGTGCGGGGCGCGCGACCCCCGACGAGGACCCGGGTCGCGGCGAGCGCGGCGCCCAGGCCGATCGGGACGTTGATGAAGAGGATCCAGCGCCACGAGAGCCACTCCGTCAGGAGCCCGCCCAGCAGGGCGCCCGCCGCGCCGCCCGCGCCGCCCATCGCGGCCCAGAGGCCGAGCGCCCGGTTGCGCTCCGTGCCCTCCGTGAAGGTCGTCGTGAGGATGGAGAGCGTCGCCGGCGCGACGATCGCGCCGCCGAGCCCCTGGATGGCGCGGGCGGCGACGAGCATCCCGTCGCCCTGCGCGAAGCCGCCGACGAGCGAGGCGACCCCGAAGACCCCGAGGCCGGCGATGAAGACCGTCCGGCGCCCGAGGAGGTCCGCCGCCCGGCCCCCGAGGAGCAGGAAGCCGGCGAAGGCCAGCGTGTAGGCGTTGACGACCCACTGCAGGTCCGGGGCGCTGAAGCCGAGGTCCGCGCGGATGGAGGGCAGCGCGACGTTCACGATGGAGACGTCGAGGATGACCATGAACTGCGCCAGGCAGCACAGGAACAGCGTGAGGGTCTTGCGTCGCGCGTCGGTCATGTCACCTGATGGTTGCACACGCAACATCCGTTCCCGCGCGCCGGGCTGCTGACACACCGTCAGCCCGCCGCCTAGGATCCCGGCATGCCTTCCGCGGACTACGTCATCGTCGGGGCCGGCTCCGCCGGCTGCGTCCTCGCCAACCGCCTCTCGGAGGATCCCTCGGTCCGGGTGCTCCTGCTGGAGGCCGGCGGCAAGGACCGCCACATGAACATCAAGATCCCGGCGGCGTTCGCGAAGCAGTTCCACACGAAGCTCGACTGGGACTTCTCCACGGAGCCGCAGGCGGAGCTCAACGGGCGCCGCCTCTACTCCCCGCGCGGCAAGGGCCTGGGCGGCTCGAGCTCCATGAACGCGATGCTCTACGTCCGCGGCCGGCCGCTCGACTACGACCTCTGGGAGGCGCAGGGCGCCGAGGGCTGGGGTTGGGAGGACGTCCGCCCCTACTTCCTCAAGGCGGAGAACAACGAGCGCGGCGCCTCGGAGCACCACGCCGTCGGCGGGCCCCTGAACGTCGCGAACACGCGCTCGCCGCGCAAGCTCACCCCCATGTTCCTCGAGTCGGCCGAGGCGGCGGGCATCCCGCGCGTCTCGGACTACAACGGCCCGGAGCAGGACGGCGCGTCCTGGGCGCAGGTCACGCAGAAGGGGGGCAAGCGCTTCTCGGCCGCCGACGCCTACCTCGTCCCCGCCGCCAAGCGCCCGAACCTCGAGGTCGTCACCCGCGCGCAGGTCATGCGCGTCGAGCTCGAGGGCTCGCGGGCGACCGGCGTGCGCTACAAGGACAAGCGGGGCAAGGAGCAGGTCGCGCGCGCCTCGCGCGAGGTCCTCCTCAGCGCGGGCGCCTACGGCTCGCCGCAGCTCCTGATGCTCTCGGGCATCGGGCCGGCGGACCACCTCCAGGAGGTCGGCGTCGGCGTCCGCCACGAGCTCGACGGGGTCGGGCAGAACCTCCACGACCACCCGTTCCTCGTCTGCATCTTCGAGTCGAAGGTCGGCGGCTCGCTGCTCGACGCGGAGCACCCGAAGTTCCTCGCGGAGTACCTCCTGCGCAAGACGGGGCCGCTGACGAGCTCCGTCGGCGAGGCGTTCGCGTTCGTGCGCACCCGCCCGGGCCTGCCCGCCCCGGACGTCCAGTTCCACTTCGCGCCCGCGTTCTTCTCCGAGCACGGCGCGGAGACCCACGACAAGCACGCGTTCACCGTCGGGCCGACGCTCGTGAGCCCCAAGAGCCGCGGGCACGTGAAGCTCGCTTCCAGCGACCCCACCGCGGCTCCGGTCATCGACCCGAACGCCCTGGCCGACCCGGACGACATGGCCGCGATGGTCGAGGGGGTCAGGATCGCGCGGCGGATCGTCGGGGTCGGGCCGCTGGCCGACGCGATGGCCCGCGAGATCTACCCGGGGGCCGAGGCGCAGTCGGACTCGGAGATCGAGGCGGACGTCCGGCGGCGCACGGAGCTCATCTACCACCCGGTCGGCACCTGCCGGATCGGCGTGGACGACCGGGCCGTCGTCGACCCCGAGCTGAAGGTGCGCGGGATCGAGGGCCTGCGCGTCGTGGACGCGTCGGTCTTCCCCGTGATCCCCGGCGGGAACACGAACGCGCCGACGATCATGGTCGCCGAGCGCGCCGCGGACCTCATCCGCGGGCGCGTGCAGGCCGGGGTGCCCGCCTAGGGGAGCGGGCGGGGCGCGCCGTAGCCCGTGGCGCGCATCGCCTCCTCGACCGCCGCGAGGTCGTCCGCGCCGAGGAGGCGCGGGGTGCCGAGCTGCGCCGCGCGCCAGAAGAGGCCCGCGGCCGACTCGAGCACCTCCGTGGCCCGGACGGCGCTCGCGAGGTCCGGGCCGTGGGTGAGCGCGCCGTGGTTCGCGAGCAGGACGGCGCGGCGGTCGGCCAGGCCCTCGAGCGCCACCTGGGCGAGCTCCGGCGTGCCGTAGGTGCGGTAGGGCGCGACGCGCACGGCGCCCCCGAGGGCGAGCATCTCGTAGTGGACGCAGGGCAGCTCGTCGAGGACGCAGGCGACCGTCGTGGCCATGGGCGCGTGGGTGTGGACGACCGCGCCCGCGTCGTAGCGCTCGTAGACCCCGAGGTGGAGCTGGAGCTCGGACGTGGGTGCGAGGTGGCCGGCCACGACGGCGCCCGTGCGGTCGACGACGCAGACGTCCGCGGCGTCGAGCTCCGCCAGGACGCAGCCCGTCGGGCTGACCGCGATGCGGTCCCCCGCGCGGACGCTGAGGTTGCCGCTCGTCCCCGCGACGAGGCCGGCGCGCGCCAGGCCGCGGGCGGCGGCCGCGAGGGCCTCGCGCTCCGCGTCGAGCACCCCGGCCCGCCTCAGGCCGCCGCGGCGGCGGCGGCGACCGCGAGCTCGTCCGCCCGCTCGTTCAGCGCGTTGCCGACGTGGCCCTTGACCCAGTGCCAGCGCACGGAGGCGTGGCGCCCGGTCTCCGCCTCCAGGTCGAGCCAGAGCTGCTTGTTCTTCACGGGATCGCCGCCCGCGGTCTTCCAGCCGCGCTTCTTCCACCCGGCCATCCACGAGGTCATGCCGTCCAGGAGGTAGCGGGAGTCCGTCACGACGACGACGGAGGAGCCCTCGGGCAGCGCGCGCATCCCCTCGAGCGCGGCGGTCATCTCCATGATGTTGTTCGTCGTGGCCGGGGAGCCGCCCGAGCGCTCGTCGACGGGGTTCCCGCCGTCGTCGACGAGGATCGCGGCCCAGCCGCCGGGGCCCGGGTTGCCCTGGCAGGCGCCGTCGGTCCAGATCAGCACCTCGCCGGGAAGCGGCTCGGGCATGGTCCCGGGGAGCTTCTTCGAGGCGGCGCGGCGGGGCTTGGAAGCGGGTGGCACGGCGCGGGATCGTACGGGGTCCCGCGGCGGCGTCAGCTCGGGAGCACGACGGTCCGAGCCTCCTGCACGACGCGGAAGCCCCGCTGCTCGTAGACCCGCTGCGCGGGGTTGCCCGCGGTGACCACGAGGCCGACGGCGGGCACCCCGGCGCGGCGGGCGGCGAGGACCGCGTGGTCGAGCAGCACGCCGCCGAGCCCGCGGAGCGCGGGGTCCGGGATGCGGAAGAGCTCCGTCACCCAGGCGATCGGCGCGGGCCGGGTCGGAGCGTCGCGCAGGTTGAGGATCGCCGCGCCCACCGGCTCGTCGTCGCGGGAGGCCAGGACGCACGCGGCCAGGCGCCTCCAGGTGCCGCGGCCGAGCACGTGGTCGCGGAGGTCCTCGAGGTCCTCCTCCGGGGTCCGGGCCCGGAAGTCCGGGTGGCCGGGCGGGAAGGCCGCGCGCGACGCGGCGGCCAGCGCCGGGGTGACCTGCTCGAGCGGTGCGACCTCGACGCCTGGCGGCGGTGGCGCGGGGGGCCGTTCGGGGGCCGCGGCGAGGTCGAGCTCGAGGACGAACGCGTGGCGGTGCAGCGCGGCCCCGGCGGCCAGGAGCGCCTCGGCGAGGGCGGGGTCCTCCGTCGCGGCCAGCCAGCCGGGCCACGCGCGCCGCGCCGCGGCGACGACTGCGGCCACCGACGCACCGCCCGCACGCTCGACGAGGTCAGCGCACGGCCGCTGGTCGCGCTCCGTGCGCACGTACCGCGCGACCACGCCGCCGCCCTCGCCCCGCAGCTCCTGGCGCTCCACGCCGCGGACCCTACGCCGCGCCCGCCGCCGACGAGCGCCGCGGCGCCCGCGGGGGGTTCCGGCCCTAGCGCCCCACGTCCGCGGTCACGGGAGCCGGAACCCCCCGGGTCGCGCGGGCGCCTCGGGCGCCGCGGCGCTCGCGGGCCACGACGCGGGCGCCGTCGCGTGGCGTGAGCGTGATCCCGCGGCGCACGACGGCCTCGTCGGCGCGGCGGGGGGCGGCGAGCTCGAGCTCGCGCAGGACGGTCTGCACGACCACCCGCATCTCCAGGAGGGCGAACGAGGCGCCCAGGCAGCGCCGGATCCCGCCGCCGAACGGGATCCAGGTGTACCCCGAGGGCTGGCGGCCGAGGAAGCGCTCGGGCCGGAACGCCGCCGCGTCGGGGAACGTCGCCTCCCGCCGGTGCAGGAGCGTGATCGACGGCAGGACGCCCGTGCCCGCGGGGAGCTCGTGGCCGAAGAGCTCGTGGTCCTCGGAGAGGACGCGGCCGACGTTCGGCAGCACGGGCCGCACCCGCAGGCTCTCCTTCACGACGGCGTCGAGGTACTCGTGGCCGCCCGCGTCGAGCTCGCGGACGACCTCGCGCAGGACGCCCGGGTGGCGGACGAGCCGCTCGAAGGTCCACGCGAGGCCGGTCGCGGTCGTCTCGTGGCCGGCGAGCAGGATCGTGACGAGCTCGTCGCGGACCTCCACGTCGGTCATCCCCCGCCCCTCCTCGTCCGTGGCGAGCAGGAGCATGGAGAGCACGTCGTCGCGCTCGGCGAGGTCCGGCGCGGCGCGGCGCGCGGCGATCTCGTCGTAGAGCAGCGCGTCGACCGCGGCGCGCCGGGCCGCGAAGCGCTCCGCGTCGGGCCCGCCGTCGAAGCCGTCGCCCGCGAGGATCGAGAGCACCGCGCGCAGCCGCCCGCCCATGGGCTCGAGCACCTTGCGCAGGGCCGCGTCGAGCTCCTCGAACCGGGCGGTCCCCCGGATCCCGAAGACGACCCGCACGATGACCTCGAGCGTGATGGTCTGCATGCTCGGCAGCAGGGGGAAGCCCCGGCCGAGCGGCCAGCCCTCGAGCTCCCGGCGGGTCGCGCGGGCGATGAGGTGCTCCGCGCCGCGCAGCCGCTCACCGTGGAAGGGCGGCAGCAGGAGCTTGCGCTGGCGCAGGTGCTCCGGCCCGTCGAGCACGAGGACGGAGCGCTCCCCGACCAGGACGGAGAGCGGCGCGTTGCTCTCCCCCGCACGCAGCACCGCGGGCGGCCCCGTGAAGACCTCGCGGACGGGCTCGGGCCCGGCGACGACGACGAAGGTGCCGAAGGCGGCGGTGCGGACGGTGAAGACGTCGCCGTGACGGGCGTGGGACGTGCGCATGAAGCGCTCCGGGGCGAGCAGCAGCGCGAGGGTCTGCAGGACGGGCGGGAGCGCCGGGCCGGGCGGGAGCGTCACGCCCTCGAGTGTCGCCGGGCCGCGGGGCACGCACGCCGAACCGGGCGCCGGGCCGCGCCGCGTGGGCCGTCCGGGCGGGTAGGCCGTATGCCGACCATGGCCGCTCCCCCGCCTCCGGGCCTCCTCGACGGGTCGTTCTTCGGCCCCGACTCCCTCCTGCGCAAGGTGATCTCCGAGACGCTCGTCGGGCTCTCCGCGCCGCGCGTGCTGCTCATGCAGGCCGCGCACCCCGTCGCCTTCGCGGGGTTCTTCGCCCACACGGGCGCGCTCGACGACCCCTACGAGCGCCTGAACCGCACGACGCTGATCATGAACACGGTCGCGTTCGGCACGGAGGAGATGGCCGAGCGCGCGACCGCCCGCGTGCGGAACATGCACACGCGGGTCCAGGGGGAGCTCACGGAGCCCGCGGGGAAGTGGCCCGCCGGGACGCCCTACGCGGCCGACGACCCGGACCTCCTGCTCTGGATCCTCGCGACGCTCGCCGACGGCGGCGCGACGGTCTACCAGCGCTGGGTCGGCGGCCTGGACCGCTTCGAGCTCGAGGCGCTCTGGCAGGACTACCGGATCGTCGGGCGGCTCTTCGGCATCCCGGACGACGACATGCCGCGCTCGTGGCTCGAGTTCACGGACTACTGGGACGGGATGCTCACCGACGGCTCGCTGCACGTGACGCCGCAGGCGCGCGAGCTCGCGATCTCCATCGTCATGCAGCCGCCGCTGCCGCTCGTCGCCCGGCCGCTGCTCGAGCTCGTCAACCAGGTGACGATCGGCTCCTTGCCGAAGGTCGTCCGCGACCAGTACGGCTTCGGCTGGGATCCCGTCCGCGGCGCGACCCTGGCGGTCGCAGCGGAGGCGACGAAGCGCTTCGTCCACCCCCTCCTCCCCGGCCCGCTGCGCCGGATCCCCGTCGCCCGCAACGGCCTGCCGGTCGCCAAGCAGCAGCAGGCCGCGAACCTCCAGGACCGGGCGAACGTCGCGGCGTGAGTGGAAGGTGCCTGGCACCTCTCACTCACGCGACCGCGAAGGTCACCTTCCGCGCGGCGGGGTCGGCGGACCGCAGGACGACCGTGACCGACGTGCCGGGCGGCGGCGCGCCCGGGAGCTTCGCGCGGACCGCGGGCTCCGCGAGCTGCACGAGGTCGTCGTCGACGACGAGGCCCGCGAAGCGCTCGCCCTCGCGACCCTGCAGCAGCAGCGCCTCGGCCAGGTCGAGGACGCCGCGCTCCACGGCGTTCGCCTTCCGCGTCGCGCCGGCCATCGTCGCGGGGAGCCCCGGGAGCGCCGCGCGCACCCAGGCCGGGACCTCCGTGCCGGCCGCGGCGGCCAGGCAGCACTCGCTGACGTAGCGGTCCTGCAGGCGCCGCAGCGGCGCGGTCGCGTGCGCGTACTCCGCGGCGAGCGCGAAGTGGGTGCGCTCCGCGGGCGGCGCGCCGTCGAAGGCCGTGTAGCCCGCGCCGCGGCCGACGCCCGTGGCCTCGCGCAGGAGCGCCGCGTGGGCCGGGGTCCCCGGGTCGAGGCGGGCGATGAAGGCCGCGTAGGGCTCCCCCTCGGGCCACGGCGTGCCGAGCGCCGTCGCCTGCAGGCGCAGCCGCGCCAGCGCCTTGGGGTCCGGCGCGGGCTGGGTGCGCAGGATGCCCGACGCCGTGGTCGAGCATGAGCTTCGCCGCGGCCATGCCCGTGAGCAGGGAGATCTGCGCGTTCCAGTCCTCGCTGGGCACGCGGGGCGCGGAAGCGCGTCGTCCAGCCCCCGCCCTCCTCGACGACCTCCTGCTCGGGCACCGCGAGCTCCACGCCGCCCCGCGCCCGCATGAGCGCCCGGCGCCGCTCCCCCACGACCCGGAGCGGCGTCCGCGACCTCGGGCGGGAGGTCCTCGTAGGTCAGCTGCGCCCGCGACTGCACGAGGGCGCGCCGGACGTCGGTCCCCACGAGCTCCCCCGTCGCGTCGAGGTCGAGCGTCCAGAGCACGGCGGGGGTCCACTGGCCGGGCAGGAGGCTCGCCGCGCCCTCGCTCAGAGCGGGCGGGTGCAGCGGCGTGCGGTGGTCCGGCGCGTAGACCGTGACGCCGCGCGCGTGCGCCTCCGCGTCGATCGCGCCGCCCGGCCCGACCCAGGCCGCGACGTCGGCGATCGCGTAGCTCACGCGGTGCCCGTCGCCCCGCGCCTCGATGTGGAGCGCCTGGTCGAGGTCGCGCGAGCCCGGCGGGTCCACGGTCACGAAGGGGAGGTCCGAGCGCTCCCCCTCCGGCGCCCGGGCCGCCGCAGCGACCGCCTCGGCCTCGACCTCGGCGGGGAACGCCGTGGGCACCCCCGCTTCGGCCCGGAGCGCGTCGAGGCCGGCGCGGAGCTCCGGGGTGGGCGCGACGCGGACGCGGCGGGCGGGCATGCGCCGCACCCTACGTCGCACCCCGGAGACGTCGAGTCGTCGCTTGATCCCGCGGAGCGGGACGAAGCGACGACTCGACGAGCTGGGCGACCGCCGCCCGGAGCGCCGCGGCTACTCGAGCAGCCGGCCCGCGACCTCGAGCTCGCCCGTGAGGGCGACGACCGCGGGGTCGGTCGCGGGGAGCTCGCGCTCCCCGACCGCGCCCGCGGCGTCGATCGTGAGGTTCAGGCGCAGGGCCTCGTCCGTGTCCGGGAAGTCCGAGCGCTGGTGGCAGCCCCGCGACTCCTCGCGGGCCAGGGCCCCGAGGAGCGTCGCCTCCGCCGTGTCGACCATCGCGGCGAGGTCGAACGCGTGGGCCACGTCGTCGTAGCCGGCCATGTCCGGGCGGACCTCCAGGTGCTCCATCGCGTCGCGGACCTCGTCGAGGCGCCGAGCCCGTCGCGCAGCCCGTCGGCGGAGCGCACGACGCCCGCGCCCTCCCACATGAGGTCGCGCACCGCGCGCTGCAGCGGCCGGGCGAACTCCGTGCCGCGGCGGGCGAGCACCTCCTCGACGTCCTCGCGGGCCTCCCGCAGCGCCTCGGGGGAGCGGACCTGCGCGTCGAGCCCCTGCGACGGTCGCCGCCGCGTGCTCGCCGACCATCCGGCCGAAGACGACGATCTCCGCGAGCGAGTTGCCGCCCAGCCGGTTCGCGCCGTGCAGGCCCGCGGCGCACTCGCCGACGGCCCACAGGCCCTCGACCCCCTCGACCGCGTGGGTGTCGGGGTCGACCGCGATGCCGCCCATGGAGTAGTGCGCGGTCGGCGCGACCTCCATCGGCGTGCGGGTGATGTCGAGCATCGCGAGGTCGAGGAACTGGCGGTACATGCGCGGCAGCTCGCTCGAGGACGAGCTCGCGCGGGAGGTGCGTGATGTCGAGCAGCACGCCGCCGTTGGCGGTGCCGCGGCCCTCGAGGATCTCCGTGTAGTTCGCCAGCGCGACCCGGTCGCGGGTGGAGAGCTCGCGGCGCTCGGGGTCGTAGCGCTCCATGAAGCGCTCCCCGTCCGCGTTGCGCAGGATGCCGCCCTCGCCGCGCACGGCCTCGGTCACGAGGGTGCCCGCGGCGTCCTCCGGCGCGACCATGCCGGTCGGGTGGAACTGCACGAGCTCCATGTCCTGGAGCTTGCCGCCGGCCTGCAGCGCGAGGCGCATGCCCTCGCCGAGGTTCTCGTCGCGGCGCGAGGAGGAGCGGCGGTAGATCCGCGTGTGGCCGCCCGTGGCCAGGACGACGGAGTCGGCGTAGACGACGTGGGGCGCGCCCGTCTCGACGTCGAAGCCGTACGCGCCGAAGACGCGGCCGCCCGTCTCGAGCAGGCGGGTGATGACCAGCCGGTCGTTGAAGTCGATCGGCAGCTCCATCGCCCGGCGCACGAGCGCCCCCTGCATCTCGCGACCCGTGTAGTCGCCGGCGAAGCAGGTGCGGCGGTACTTGTGCGCCCCGAAGAAGCGCTGGGAGAGCCGGCCGTCCTCCTCGTGGTGGAAGCGCGCGCCCCAGCGCTCGAGCTCCTCGACGGCCTGCGGCGCGCCCTCGACGAGCTGGTCGACGATCCGCGGGTGCCCGAGCCAGTACCCCTCGGAGAGCGTGTCCGCCGCGTGCTGCGCCGCGGAGTCCTCCGGGTCCATCGTGCCGAGCGCTGCGTTGACGCCGCCCGCGGCGAGGACCGTGTGGGCGTCCTGCCGTGACCGCTTGGCCACGATGAGCACCTGCACGCCGCGCTGGGCCACCTCGATCGCGGCCCGGAGCCCGGCGCCGCCCGCGCCGATGACGAGGACACTGGTCGACTGCTGGCGTTCGAGGCCGGGAAGGGCCATTGGGGCATCACCTCGGGGGTCGGAGTAAGTCGTGCTCCCATGGTGTAGCGCCTCCGTGAGAGTCCTGACGACTCACACGAGACCGATTCAGAAGTCGTCGCGGATGAGCCGCAGCACGCCTGGGCCCGTGACGTCCGGCCCGACCAGGACCCGGCGCACCGTGAGCATCGGCTCCGTCGCATCGGGCTGCTCCGCGAGCTGGAAGGCGACGCGGAAGCCCGCACTGCGCAGGTGCGGGAAGGCCGCCGTGCTCCAGAGGCCGAACGGGTAGGCGAAGACGTCGACCGGGTGCCCGACGATCCCCTCGAGCTCCGCCTTGGGCTCGTCGACCTGGATCCGCCAGTCCTCCCCGGCGTAGTCCGGCACGGCGTGGTGGTCCCAGGTGTGCGCCGCGACCTCCATGCCGCCCCGGTCGAGCGCGCGGACCTGGCCCTTCGTGAGCCACCCCGGCTTCCCGAGCACGACGGTCATGACGAAGAACGTCGCCCGGAACCCGTGGCGGCGCAGGAGCGGGACCGCGCGGGTCCACTGGCCCTCCGAGGCGTCGTCGAAGGTGAGCAGGACCGGCTTGCGCGGCAGGGGTGCGCCCTCGGCGAGGTGCGCGGCGACCTGCGCGGCGGTCACGGAGGTGAAGCCCGCCCGCTCCAGCGCCCCGAGCTGGGCGTCCAGGCGCTTCGGCGGCACGATGTAGGTCCGGTCCTGCGCGGAGTCCGCCGCCGTCAGGGCGCGGACCTGGTGGTAGCAGAGCACCGGGACGTGCGCGCGGGCCGCGATCGCCGCGACGTCCGTCCGCGGCCGGGGCCGTGCCGGGCGCCGCGCGCACCGCGGGCGCCGCCGCGCGCTCCGGCGCCGGAGCTCCGCCCCGGAGCAGCGCGACCAGCGCCACGACGACCCCGAGCAGGACGAGCCCGGCGACGGCGCGCCGACGGCGGTAGGTGGCGCGGGTCGCGGGGGCCATCCCCGCGAGTCTCCCGTACGGGGGTGGCCGGCGTGCGCGACGCGGCTCAGGCCGGGTCGGGCGCCGGCAGCGCGATGAGCGCCGGGACGGCCGCGGCGGGCACCGGGACGAGCACGGGAGCCGACGGGGCCGCCGGCGTCCCGCCGAAGCCCGCGCGCGTCATCTCCCCCCAGACGTGCCCCGCCTTGCGCCCCCGCCACAGCGTCCACCACGCCCGCACGCGCACGAAGGCCATGAACTGCCGCCAGCCGAAGTTCTCCAGCACGGCGACGAGCACGAGCCGGCGCAGGTCCTTCCAGTTCGGGTAGCGCCGGAACGCCCGCTGCTCCATGAGCAGCGTGCCGAAGGAGAGCACGAGGCCGTAGGTGATGCTCACGAGCGCCAGCAGCGCCGCGATCGACGGGGAGAACGCGCCCAGGGCGAGCGCCAGGCCGAAGGAGAGGTAGCCGAGCACCTCGACGGTCGGGCCGAGCAGCTCGAAGACGATGAAGTAGGGCAGCGCGACGGTCCCGACCCCGCCGTACCGCGAGCGCCCGACCATCCCCTTGTGGCGCCAGAGCATCTCGAAGAGCCCCCGCTGCCAGCGGTCGCGCTGGCGGATGAGGACCTTCAGCGACGAGGGCGCCTCCGTCCAGCAGATGGGGTCCGGGAAGAACGTGACCCGGCAGGGCTGCCCGGCCTCGCGCCGCCGGCGGTGCAGCCGCAGCACGAGCTCCGCGTCCTCCCCCACCGTCGTCGGGTCCCAGCCGCCGACCTCCACGAGCGCGTCGCGCCGGAAGAGCCCGAAGGCCCCGGAGATGATGACGAGCATCCCCATGCGCGACCAGGCGATCCGGCCCCCGAGGAAGGCGCGGAGGTACTCGAGGATCTGCAGGTTGACGAGGAGCTCGCGCGGCGAGCGGACCTCCATGAGGCGGCCGTCGCGCACGTCGGAGCCGTTGACGATCCGCACGATGCCCCCGACCGCGACGGTCTCCGGGGCGGCCTGGAACTCCCAGACGAGGCGCGCGAGCGCGCCCGGGTCCAGCAGCGTGTCGCCGTCGATGGCGCAGACGAGCGGGTAGCGGGCGTGGACGAGCCCCACGTTGAGCGCGTCGGCCTTCCCCCCGTTGACCTTGTCGACGACCACCAGGCGCGGCTCCTGCGGGCTGGCGAGGACCTGCCGGACCTCCTTCGTGGGCAGCCGTGCCCGCGGGACCCGGTCGACGTTGACCATCCCGAACTCCCGGATCATCACGTCGAGCGTGTCGTCCTTCGAGCCGTCGTTGATGACCATGACCTCGAGCTCGAGGTACTGGGAGCTGAGCAGGGAGCGGACGGACTCCGCGATGACCGGCCCCTCGTTGTAGGCGGGCACGAGGATCGTCACGGGCATGCTGAGCGGCGAGGTGCCGACCGTCGCGTAGTCCCGCAGCGGCCGGCGCTTGACGTAGCCGTCGACCGCCCGCCAGCCGATCCAGAGCAGCGTCGTGTAGATCGCGTTCAGGACGATGAAGTACCCGAGCATGCCCCAGGTGGTCCAGGACAGGAGCTGGTGGGCGAGGTGGCTCATGCGGCCACCGGCAGCGCGGCCACGACCGGGTCGGCGGCGAGCGTGAGCTGCTCCCGGGCGCGGTCGCGGGCGAAGCGGTCCGTGCTGCGCAGCGCCGCGTAGAGCATGGCCCGGCCCGGGCCGCCGAGCCGGCCGAGCGCCTCCGCGGCCGCGGCCCGCACCCACCAGGCCTCGTCCGTGAGCAGCCCGGCCACGCGCGCGGCCGCCACGGTCGTCCCGAGGGCCCCCAGGGCCCGGGCGGCCTGGGCCCGGACGGGCCACGCCTCGTCGTCGAGCGCCGTGATCAGCGGCAGGACGGACGCCGGGCCGCCCGTGGCGCCGAGGCCGCGCGCGGCGCTGATGCGCTCCTCCGTCCCACCCCGGGTCAGCAGGACGATCAGCGCGGGCTCCACGGCACGGTCCCCCGTGAGGCCGAGCGCCCGGGCCAGGAGCGCGCGAACACGGGCGCTCGCCTCGTCCCGGCCGTCCTCCTCGGCCAGCACGTCGAGCATGGGCCGGACCGCCCAGGGCGCCGCGAGCCGCTCGACCACGCGCTCGGGCGCGAGCAGTCCCGCGCGCAGGGCGCCCGTGAGCGCCCGGACCGCCTCCGCGCTCTCCGTCAGGGCCAGCCCCGCGCAGGCGGCGAGGCGCACGTCGGAGTCCTCGTCGTCCAGGAGCGGGGCGACGAGGGACGGCACGCCGGGGACGCGCAGCCGGGCGAGCAGCAGGCCCGCGCGACCCCGGGCGACGGGGTTGCGGGCCGTGAGCTGGCCGACGAGCTGCGGGACGAGGCCGTACCGGGTCGCGGCCTCGGCGAGCCACTGCCGGCTCGTGGCGTCGAGCCCCGGCCCGCTGAACCCGAGCTCGATGAGGAGGTCCGTCTGGGCCGCCCGCTTCCTGGTCGCCTCGCGCACCATGCGGGCGAACTCCTCCGGGGAGCGGCTCGTCAGGGTGCGGGCGTAGCGGCGGCGGCGCTCGCCCATCGTCGCCTCCGCCCGGTCGCGGTGCGCCTTGCGGCCCACGACGAGCGCCACGAGCACGGCGAGCATCGACCCCGTCACGACCAGGACGAGCAGGAGCGCGGTGACGGCGGTCATCATCGGCGTGATCGGCAGATCGGGCCTCCGGCTCCAACCGCGACGGCGCCGGGACGCCGCGCGGGCCGACTAGCGTGCGCCGCCGTGCTCCTCCTCCTGCCGCCCTCCGAGGGGAAGGCCGCCCCGGCCGGCGGCCCGCCCCTCGACCTCGGGGCGCTCGCCCATCCCGAGCTCACCCCGCAGCGCGAGCGGCTGCTCGACGCCGTCGAGCGGCTCGGGCGCGGCTCGGCGAAGAACGGCCTGACGCGCCTCGGGATCGGCCCGGGCCTCCTGCCCGAGCTCGAGCGCAACGCGACGCTGCGCAGCGCGCCCGCCGCCCCCGCCGCCGAGGTCTACACGGGCGTCCTCTACCAGCACCTCGACCTCGCGTCGCTCGACCCCGCCGCCCGCGCCCGGGCCGCCCAGCGCGTCCTGGTCGCCTCCGCGCTCTGGGGTGTCGTGCGGCTCGAGGACCGCATCCCGGCCTACCGCCTCGGCATGGGCGCGGACCTCCCCCGCCTCCCCGGCCTGGCGCGCTGGTGGAAGCCCGCGCTCACGGCGGCCCTGCCCGTCGACGGCCTCGTCGTCGACTGCCGCTCGGCCGCCTACGCCGCCGCCTGGCGCCCGGCCCGGGGGGCCACGGTGGAGGTCCGGGCGTTCGTCCAGGCACGGGGGCGAGCGCACCGTCGTCTCCCACATGGCGAAGGCCACCCGTGGGGACGTCGCGCGGGCGCTCGTGGCCGCCCCGGAGCTCCCCGAGGACCCCGAGGCGGTGGCCGGCGTGGTCGAGGCCGCGGGCCACCGCGTCGAGCTCGCCGAGGGCCGCGGGGCCTGGCAGCTCGACGTCATCCTCTCCTGAGCCATCGTTCGGGCTCCGTGGCACGTAACCCCTCGTAGATGGCCGACGAGACGAAGGACCGGACGCCCACCTCGCGCTTCAGCCGCACGGCGCGGATCGGCGGGCTGGTCGCCGGGCAGGGTGCCCGCGTCGCGGGTGGCCGCGCCGTGGACCGCGTCCGGACGGACGACGCGAAGGCCCGCGCCCAGCGCAAGCGCACCGCCGCGGTGGTCGAGCAGGTCGTCGTCCAGCTCGGGCAGATGAAGGGCGCCGCGATGAAGCTCGGGCAGGTCCTGAGCACCGTGGACCTCCCCGGCCTGGAGCCCGAGGACGCCGAGCGGATCAAGACCCGCCTGGCCGAGCTGCGCGACAACGCGCCGCGGGTCGACTTCCCGCGCCTCGAGAAGCTCATGGCCCAGGAGTGGGGCGAGCGGGCCGGCAGCGTCATGGCCGACATCGACCCCGACGCGATCGCGGCCGCCTCCATCGGGCAGGTGCACCGCGCCACGACGAAGGACGGGCGGGACGTCGCGATCAAGGTGCAGTACCCCGGGATCGCCGAGGCCGTCGAGAGCGACCTGCGCAACCTGAAGCTCCTCATGCCGCTCCTGGGCCGCATCGCCCCCGGCCTGGACACGAAGGCCCTGGCCGAGGAGCTGCGGGAGCGGATCTCCGAGGAGCTCGACTACGAGCTCGAGGCCCAGTCGCAGCGGCGCATCGCGCGGGGCTGGCGCGACCACCCGCACCTCGTGGTGCCGGGGGTCCTCACGGAGCTCTCCACCCGTCGCGTGCTCGTGACGGAGTTCGTCCCGAGCGAGGGCTTCGGCGCGATGCGCACGCACGAGGACGCCGACCGCGACCGCTACGCGGAGGTCATCCACCGCTTCTTCCACGACACGGCCGGCCGCATGGGCGTCGCCCTCGGGGATCCGCACCCCGGCAACGTCCTGCTCGCCGCAGGACGGCCGCGTCGCGTTCATCGACTTCGGGATGCTCCGCAAGCTCCCGGCCGCGTACATGCCCCGCGAGGGCGACGTCTACCGCGCGCTGCGCGCGGACGACCGCGCCGGCCTGCGGGAGACCCTCGGCGCGCTGGGCTACCTCCCCGAGCCCTGGGGCCACCCGGACGAGCTGCTCTTCCAGTACATGCGCCGCGCGGCCGCGTGGATGCTCGACGACCCCCAGCCCCGCCGCCTGAGCGGCGCGACGGCCTACGAGATCATGGAGGAGGTCTTCGCCCTGGGGCCCGCGTGGCAGAAGATGGTCAAGTCCTTCTCCCTCCCGAGCGAGGCCGTGCTGCTGCGCCGCATGGAGAACATGGTCTTCTCCGTCTGCTGCGACCTGCGCGCCAGCGCGGACTGGCGGGCGCTGGCCGACGAGCTGCTGGCGCGCGAGGAGCCGCGGACGGCCCTGGGACTGGAGCACCGCGCCTGGGTCGACGCCCAGGCGGGTCCCGGCGCGGTGCGTCGGGCATCCTGAGGGGCCATGGCCGCTCCCGATCCCCGCCTCGACGCGCTCCGCGCGCTCGCCGACACCGGACTGCGCCTCGCGCGCGGGACGACGACCGCCCGCATCGCGCTGGCCGGGCTGCGCGACACCGTCGACCCCGCGACGCTCCCCCCGGAGGTCCGGGAGCGTGCCGTGGCCGAGATGGAGGCGGCGCACGCCGCGTCGACGACCCCCCTCGGCGCGAAGGAGGTCGAGAAGGCGCTCAGGGAGGCCTGGGGCCAGAAGCCGACGGACGTGCTCGACGAGCTCGACCCCGAGCCCGCCGCGCTGACGCCCACCGCCCAGGTCCACCGGGGCGTCCACGAGGGCGAGGCCGTCGCGGTGAAGGTCCTGCGGCCCGGGATCGCCGACAGCGTCCGGCAGGACCTGAACCTCCTCGAAGCGCTCGTGCGCCCCGTCCACGCGGTCTTCCCCTCCTTGCAGGCGGGGCTGCTGCTGCGCGAGGTCCGCGAGCGCATCCTCGACGAGCTCGACCTGGAGCACGAGGCCTCCACCCAGCGGGCCTTCGCGCGCGCCCTGCGCCGCCACGAGGCGCTGCACGTCCCGGCGCCCGTCAGCGACCTCTGCCACGAGCGGGTGCTCGTCAGCGCCTGGGTCGACGGGACGCCCGTCGGGGAGCTCGCGGACCCGGCGGAGCGCGCCGAGGCCGCCCGGGCGCTCGTGCGCTTCCACGTCGGCTCGGCGCGCTTCGGCACCGTGAGCGCCGACCCGCACCCCCACGACACCCTGCGGATGGCCGACGGGCGCCACGCGTTCCTCGACTTCGGCGCGGTCCGCCAGGTGCCCGCGACCCGCGTGGACGAGGCCGTCGGGGCGCTCGACGCGTTCCTGGGCGCCGACGGCGAGGCGCTCGGGGCCTCGCTCGAGCGGCTGGGCTGGCTGCCCGCGAGCGTCGGCACCACCGCGCTCGCGCTCGGCCGGGAGATCCTGCAGGGCCACCTCGACGGCCCGTCGCGGCTCGACGCGGACGCCGTCGTGGCGGTCGGCGAGCGCGCCTTCGGCCACGCGGAGGCCCTCTGGCCCCTGGCCCAGGTCGCCTCCGTCCCGCCCGAGGACCTCTGGCCCCTGCGCATGCTCGGCGCGCTCCCGGGCCTGCTCGCGCGGCTCGGGGTCGAGGAGGACTGGCCCACGCTGATCGGACAGGCTGCGCGCGACGGGTGGTGACCCGGGTAGGGGGCCTCCATGGCTCCTGACTCCCCCGTTCCCGAAGTCGTCCACGACGACCCCGTCCAGGCCCAGGGCAACCGCCTCGTCGCCCTCGCCGACCTCCCCGCCGCCGGGGTGGTGGAAGTCCGCACGGAAGCCCACGGCGTCCTGGCCGTGGGCATGGCGGACGACCGTCCCTTCGCGGTCTCGAACCTCTGCCGCCACCAGTTCGCGAAGCTCGGCCAGGGGCAGGTGCGCGACGGCTGCCTCGAGTGCCCGTGGCACCGCGCCCGCTACGACGTGACGGACGGGACGATGGTCCAGGGCCCGCAGGGCCGCATCTTCGGCTTCGGGCCCTACTCGAAGGCGATCAAGGGCTACACCAACCACGGGTTCAAGCTGAAGACCTTCCCCGTGGCCGTGGTGGACGGCGCGATCACGCTGCTGTGAGCGCCGCGACCGAGCTCGGGCAGAAGGGCGCCGCCGGCCTGTTCGGCGGCCTCGCGAGCCTGTTCCGGGGCCGCCCGCTGCACCCCGCCGGGGTCGCCTTCGACGCGACGTTCCTCGTGGAGGAGGCCACGGCGCCGGAGCTCGCGCTCTTCGCCCGGCCCGGCCGCTACGACGCCGCCGTGCGCTTCTCGCGGGGCTTCGGGCTGCCCGAGCCGCTGCCGGAGATCCTCTCCGTGGCGGTGAAGGTCCGCGACGCCTACGGCCCCGGGGCCGACCAGGACTTCCTCATGACGGCCTCGGGCGACCGGCCCGTCCTGCGGCACCTGTTCGCCTGGGGGCGCTCCCACCTGACCCAGACCTACTCGAGCGTCATCCCCTTCTCGGCGGCGGGCACGACCGTCGTCTTCGGGGCCGTCCCCCACGCGGCGCCCGTCCCCGGGGAGCGGGACCTCCCGGAGCTCGCCGCGCGCGCGGCGCAGGACGGCATGGCCTTCGACCTGCGGATGGCGACGCTCCGTGGACCCTGGCGGACGCTGGGGCGCCTCGAGGTCGGCCGGCGGCTCGGGGAGGCCGAGGAGCAGGCGCTCACCTTCAACTCGGACACGACGGGGGGCGGCATCGCCGCCACGGGCTTCGTCAACCGCCTGCGGGGCGCCGCGTACGACGCCTCGACGCGGATGCGGCCGACTTAGGGCCAATCGCTCAACGTCGCGGGCCTCGCGGCCGATGGATCGGGCGTGCCCCTCGCGACGACCCTCCGGCCCGAGACGCTGCCGGGCCTCACCGCGCCCAGCCAGCGTGGCTTCTCGTCGCGCCCCATCGGCAAGGTGGCCGTCGGCCTGGGCTACGTCACGCCGAACCAGGTCGAGGACGCCGTCGCGGAAGCGCGGGCCACGGGCCGCCTCACGGGCCGCGTGCTCCTCGAGCGCGGCGCGCTGACCCCGGGGCAGCACTCGCGGGTCGTCGCGGAGCGCTTCGGCCTCGACCACCTGAACCTCCGCGTCTTCCGGGTCGACCCCGACGTCGCCGGCCTCGTCGACACGGAGGCCCTGCGGCGCTTCGGTGCCGTCCCGGTCGCGCGCCTCTCCCCCGCGCAGCTCCTGGTCGCGGTCAGCGAGCCCTCGAACGTCGTCGCCCTCGACGACCTCGCCCTGCTGACGGGCAAGGCGATCGTCCCGGCCATCGCCACCCAGGAGGAGATCGACACGCTCCTGGACGGGTTCGCGCAGGGCGCCGGCAGCGCGACGGGCCGCGGTCAGGACGTCGTCGAGGTCGTCCAGGACCTCCTCGAGCAGGCCGTCGAGCGGGGCGCCACGGACCTGCACCTCACCCCGGAGGCCGGGGCGCTCGTGGGCCGGCTGCGCGTCGACGGCGTCCTCAGCGGCTTCACGACCTTCCCGGAGGCCCTCGCCCCCGGCATCGTCTCGCGCCTGAAGGCCATGGCCGAGCTCGAGCTCACGGAGCGCCGCCGCCCCCAGCAGGGCCGGGCCGTCGTCGTCGTCGGCCGCCGCCCGGTCGACGTCCGCGTCGTCACGCTCCCGCTGGTCACGGGCGAGGGGGTCGTCGTGCGCATCCTCGACCGCCCCGAGCGCGTCGTCGTCCTGGACGACCTCGGCCTCTCGCGCATCGAGCGCCGCGTCCTCGACCAGGCCGGCGCCCAGGGCCACGGCGCGATCCTCGTGACCGGGCCGCGCGACGTGGGCAAGACCGCGACCCTCCACGCGCTGCTCGCCGCCCAGGCGGTCCCGGAGCGCGCGGCCTGCACGCTCGAGGATCCCGTGGAGCGCCGGATCGACGGCGCGCGCCAGATGGCCGTCCACGCCCAGGCGGGCGTCACCTGGAGCAGCGGCCTCGAGGCGCTGCTGGCCACGGATCCCGACGTCCTGCTGGTCGGGGAGCTCGGGGAGCCCGGGGTCGCCGGCCTGGCGATCGCCTCCGCGCTCGGCAGCCGCCTCGTCCTCGCGGGCATGCAGACCGACGACGCCCCGAGCGCCGTCACCCGGCTGGCCGAGATGGGCGTGGCGCCCTACCTCATCGCGGGCGCGGTGCGCTGCGTCGTGGCCCAGCGGCTCGTCCGCGCGCTCTGCCCGGCCTGCCGCCGCCCCGTCCGCCACGAGCCGGCCGCGCTGCAGGCGGCGGGCTTCGAGGAGGCCATCGAGGCCGTGCAGGGCTACGAGGCCGTGGGCTGCGCCGAGTGCCACGACGGGCACCGGGGCCGGATCGCGATCTGCGAGGTCCTCGAGCTCACGGAGGAGCTGCGCGAGCTCGTGCTCGCCGGGGCCCGGACCGCCCGCCTGGCCCGGGTGGCCGAGACGGCCGGCATGCGCCGCCTGCACGACATCGCGCTGGAGCGGGTGAGCGCCGGCGCGACCTCCCTCGCGGAGGTCATGCGGGTCCTGCCCCCGCGCTAGGAGCTAGCCCCCGGCGAGGAGCACCTCGAAGCCCTCCGCGCGCAGGAGCGCGACCACCGTGTCGCGGTGGTCGCCCTGCACCTCGATGACGCCGTCCTTGACCGCGCCGCCGACCCCGCAGCGCTTCTTGAGGCGCCCGGCGAGCGCCTTGAGCGCCGCGTCGTCGACCGGCACCCCGCTGATCGTCGTGACGCCCTTGCCCTTGCGCCCGCTCGTCTCGCGGCGGACCCGGACCTTCCCGTCGCCCTCCAAGCGCGCCTTGAGCGCCGGGTCACGGGCCTTGCGCAGGTCCCCGTCCGTCGTGGAGTAGACCGGGCGGGCGGCGTCGCGGCGGGCCATGGGCCCGACGCTAGCGCCCCGTGGCGCCTACGCGGCCTCGCGCAGCGCGCCGATCTCCCGGTTGAGCGAGAGGCGCTCGAGCGCCCGCCGCTCCACCTCGCGGACCCGGTCCGCGGAGATCCCGAGCCGGCGGCCCGTCTCGGTCAGCGGGTGCGGGCCGTCGCCGCCCGCGATGCCGTAGCGGAGCTGCAGCACGTCGCGCTCCACGTCCGGGAGCCCCTCCAGCGCACGGGTGATGGCGTCCTCGCGGAGGCCGACCATGACCTCCTCCTCCGTCGTCGCGCTCTGGGAGGGCAGCAGGTCCCCGAGGGCGGACTCGTCGCTCTCGCCGACGGGCTTGTCGAGCGAGGTGACGGTGCGGGCGAGGTCGCGCACGTCCTGGAGCTGCTCGAGGGTGACCTCCGCGCCCTCCGCGAGCTCCTCGTCGGTCGGCGGGCGGCCGAGCTTCGTCGTCAGGTCGCGCTCGACGCGGCCGACGCGCCGCTCACGCTGGGAGACGTTCACGGGGATCCGGATCGTGCGTGCCTTGTTCTCGATCCCGCGCTGGATGGCCTGGCGGATCCAGAACGTCGCGTAGGTCGAGAACTTGAAGCCCTTGCGCCAGTCGAACTTCTCCACGGCGCGGATGAGGCCGAAGATGCCCTCCTGGATGAGGTCGAGCAGCGGCAGGTCGTGCCCCTGGTAGCGCCGGGCGAGCGAGACGACCAGGCGCAGGTTCGCGTTGATCATCTGCTCCTTCGCGGCCTCGTCGCCGTTCTCCACCCGCTTGGCGAGCTCCTGCTCCTGCGCCTTGGTCAGCAGGGGGTGGCGGCCGATCTCGTTGAGGAAGAGCTGCAGCGCGTCGGTGGTCGAGCCCGCCCAGTCGCGGTAGCCCACCTTCGTGCCGCGCGCGGCCGCGACGGGCGCCGGGGCCTCGACGCGGGCGCAGTCGTCCGAGATGGAGAAGCCGAGGGCCTCGACGTGCTCGTGGACGGCGTGGGCCTGCTCGTCGTCGAGGTCGAGCTCGTCGGCGACCTCCGCGAGCTGGGAGAGGTTCAGGCAGTCCTGGTCCTCGGCGCCCGCGACGATCGCGTCGATGCGGCTGCGGGCCTCCGGGTCCAGGGTGGTCAGGTCGGGTGAGGCCATGGTGGAGGGGTGCCCGCGTCGGCGCGCGGCCTAACGACGTGTGGCGCTCAGTCGATCAGCCGCGACGCCATCCGCCGGATGGCCAGGCGCCAGAGCCCGACGGCGAAGGCCAGGAGCGCCAGGACGCGCAGGAGGTCCGTGCCCGGCTCGAAGCCGAAGACGCAGTGGCGGACGAGCTCCACGCAGTGGTGCAGCGGGTTGAACTCGGCCGCGACCTGGGCCCACTGCGGCAGCCGGTCGATGGGGAAGAACGTGCCCGCGACCAGGAAGAGCGGGGTGAGCACGGCGCTGACGATGTAGTTGAAGTTCTCGATGGCCGAGACCAGCGCGGCGACGAGGATCCCGAAGCAGGCGAAGCCGAAGCCCGTCACGAAGCCGACGAAGGGGACGAGCAGCATCCCGAAGGAGGGGTCGAGGCCGAACGCGATCGCCACGAGCATCGGCGTGCAGCCGTAGACCCCGGCGCGGATCGCGATCCACAGCGCCTCGGCGGTGACGAGCTCCTCCACGTCGACGGGAGCGGCGAGGATCGCGTCGTAGGTCCGCTGGAACTCCCGTTTGACGAACGTCCCGAACATCGCGGGGAACGCGCTCGAGAAGAGGACGGCCGTGGCCACGGTCCCCGTGCCGACGAAGTCGACGTAGTCGAAGCCCCCGACGGTCGAGACGAGGGTGCCGAAGCCGAAGCCGAAGGCCAGGAGGTAGATCGTCGGCTCGACGGTCGAGGAGAACGTCGTGGCCTTCCAGTAGGAGCCGAAGTTCACGACCTCGCGGAAGACGACGCCGCCGATCGCGGCGCGCTCCAGGCGGCGCAGGCGCTTCGGGGCGGGGCGGGCTGCGGGGGTGCTCATGGCTAGGCGATCTCCTCACCGGTCAGGCGGACGAAGACGTCCTCGAGGTTCGCGGCGCGGCGGTGGCCCTCCGGGAAGGCCTCGTCGACGCGCGCCGCGTCGAGGATCGCGACGCTCGTGCCGGTCCGGCGCGTCGCGTGGCCCGCGCCCTGCGCCTGGGCCTCGACCTCCCGGAGGCGCTCGGGCGGCCCGTAGACCTCCAGGACCTCCGCGCCCGCGTGCTCGCGGATGAGCGCGTCGGGCGCCCCGACGGAGACGGCCTTGCCGTGGCTCATGATCGTCACGGAGTCCGCGAGGCGCTCGGCCTCGTCGATGTAGTGGGTGCTCATCAGGACGGAGGTCCCCTCGCGGCGCAGGCGGTCGATCAGCGCCCAGAGCTCCTGGCGGACCTGGGGGTCGAGGCCGACGGTCGGCTCGTCCATGAGCACGAGGCGCGGCCGGTGCACGAGCGCGCGGCCGATCAGCAGCCGCCGGCGCATGCCGCCGCTGAGCTTGTCCGCCCGCTCGCCGGCGCGCTCCGTGAGCGTCGCGAGCTCGAGCGCGCGCTGCGACCGCCGCGTCCCGCTCGCCCTTCGGGACCCGGTAGAGGCGGGCGAACACACGGAGGTTGTCCCGGACGCTCAGGGTCGTGTCGAGGTTGTCGAGCTGGGGCACGAGGCCCATCTGGGCGCGCGCCTGCTTGCTCTCCCCCGGCAGCCGGAAGCCGAGGACCTCGAGCTCGCCCGCGTCCGCGACGGCCTGGGCGGTCAGGAGCTTCATCGTCGTGGACTTCCCCGCGCCGTTCGGGCCGAGCAGCCCGACGCAGGACCCCTCGGGGACGTCGAGGTCGAGCCCGTCGACGGCGCGCAGGGTGCCGTAGGACTTCACGACCCCGCGGAGGGAGATGGCGGACGCGCTCACGGGGCGATCCTCGCAGCCCGGCCCGCCGGACCGCTCAGCGTTCCTGCACGAAGAGCGTCTGCTGCGCGAAGCCGATCGGGCCGCGCTCGTCGTGCAGGGTCGAGCTGGCCCAGCCGATCCCGGCGGGGTCGATCCGGGTCCGCGCGTCGAGCAGCACCCAATCGCCGACGGGATCGCGCAGGAGCGTGACGCTGAGGTCCGTGTTCACGAAGAGGTGCGTCCGGAAGTCCAGGACGTGCGAGATGCCGTTGCCGAAGTCCGCCGCGGCGACCGCGCGCGCGGCCGGCACGGTCTCCTCGCCTTCGACGAGCGGGCCCGCGAGGCGGAACCAGGCCAGGGAGCGCTCCCCGCCGAAGCGGGTCCCGCCGCCGTAGCGGAGCTCCATGCCCGTGAGGTGGAAGCCCTGGGCGCCGGGGGCGGAGGTGCCGGCCGAGGGCTGCGGGACGCTCTCCCGCGGCCCCTCGCACGGCAGCCCGTCCGGCCAGGCCGCGCCCGCGGGCAGCGCCATGGGCTCCCCGCGCCGCAGGAGCACGACGCGGGCGAGCAGGACGGGACGGCCCGCCGCCGTGAGCTGCGCCTCGGCCAGGGCGAAGCGCTTGCCCGGCTTGACGATGGCGGCGGTGACCTCGACCGGCGCCAGCGGGACGGGCCCGAGGAACTCGAAGGTGCAGCGGGCGAGCTGCATCCCCGGGGCGAGCGCCTGCACGGCGCGGACGACGAGCGCCGAGGGCGCCCCGCCGTGGAGCTGGCCGGGATCCCAGGGGCCCACGGCGTGCGGCGTGGGCACGAGCTCGTCGCCGTCCCGGGTGAAGATCGCGATCGCGCTCATGCGGCCCACGCCCGCGCGGCGAGCTCCGCGATGACCCGCGAGAGCTGCCCGCCCTGCCAGGCCAGGGGGCTCTTGCCCTCCTCCTCGACCACGAGCGACGCGCCCGGGATGCGCCGCGCGTACTCCTCCCCCACCCAGAGCGGGTGGCCCGGGTCGGCCTCGTCGCGGTCGGCGACCACGACGGTCGGGCAGGCGAGCCGCTCGAGCTCCTCGAGGCCGAACGGGGTGGAGCGCGGGACCTGCTCCAGCGCGTCGGCGACCGCCTCGGGGTGCTCGTGGACGGCGAGGCGCTGGCGCAGGACCCGGCCCATCGTCTCCTGGTAGGCCGGGGCGACGTGCTCGAGGCCGTAGGCGGCGACGAAGCCCTCCACGCCGCCCGTGCGCAGGCCGGCGGCGAGGCGGTCCCAGCGCTCCAGGCCCGGGGGCGCGTCCGGGTGGGAGGCCGGGGTGATGACGACGAGGCCGGCGACGCGCTCCGGGGCGTCCAGCGCGAGGCGGATCGCCGTGTGCGCGCCCATGGAGGCGCCCGCGAGCACCGCGCGCTCGAGGCCGAAGCCGTCGAGGACGCCCAGGAGGTCCTCCGTCAGCGCGGGGTAGTCGTAGGCGTCCCCCGGCGCGCTGGCACCGTGCCCGCGGGCGTCGTAGGCGATGACGCGGTGCCCCGCGCGCTCGAGGCTCCGGGAGCCCATGACGACGTAGCGGTGCGACGCCGTGAGCCCGTGCAGCAGGACGACGGGCGGGCCGTCGCCGGCCTCGGTGACGGAGAGCGCGGGAGCGGGCACGGGACCGCCTAGCCTACGCGCCATGACCGTCATCGACGTCTCCGAGGCGACCTTCCAGGCCGAGGTCGTCGACCGCTCGGCGACCCTCCCCGTCGTCGTGGACTTCTGGGCCGCGTGGTGCGGCCCGTGCCGCCAGCTGACCCCCCTGCTGGAGAAGCTCGCGGCCAAGCACGAGGGCCAGGTCGTCCTCGCGAAGGTCGACACGGACGCGAACCCCGGCATCTCGCAGGCCTTCGGCATCCAGGGCATCCCGGCCGTCAAGGCGTTCGTGGACGGGGAGGTCGTCGACGAGTTCGTCGGCGCGGTCAACCCGACCGTCGCGGGCCGCTTCTTCGAGAAGCTCGTGCCGAGCGAGGCCGACGCGCTCGCCGGCGCGGGCGACGAGGCGTCGCTGCGCAAGGCGCTCGAGCTCCAGCCCGGCCGGCCCGACGCGAGCGTCGCGCTGGCGCGCCTGCTGGTCGCCCGCGGGGAGCGCGACGAGGCGCTGGCGCTGCTCGGGAAGGTCCGCGGCTCCTTCCAGGCCGACGGCCTCGCGGCGCGGCTCCGCCTGCAGGACGCCACGGAGCTCGACGTCTCCCCCGCGCTCGCGGCCCTCGACGCGGGCGACGTGGAGGGCGGCCTCGACGGGCTCCTGCAGGCCATCCCGGGGGCGAACGGCGCGAAGGACGACCTGCGCGCCGCCGTCGTCGGCGTCCTGGACGAGCTGGGTCCCGAGCACCCGCTCGTCCGCGACACCCGCCGCCGCCTGGCTGCCGCGCTGTACTAGCCGCAGCGTGACTGGAAGGTGCCAGGCACCTCTCAGTCGGCGAGGGCGTGGGCCGCGAGCAGCTCCGCGCTGCGGGCGGGCTGCTCCCACCAGAACATGTGCCCGACGCCCTCGAGCTCCTCGAGGGTCGCGCCCGGGATGGCTCCGGCGATCGCCCGGCCGTTGGCGATCCCGAGCATCCGGTCCTCCGTGCCGTGCACCACGAGGGTCGGCGCCCCGATCTCGCCCGAGCCGCGCGCTCGTGTCGTGCGAGGCGATCGCCTGCATCTGGAGCAGGATCACCGGCACGGGCGCCGGGACGGAGGTCGCCATGGCGCGGAAGTCGGCCCAGTGCGCCTCGTCGGCCGCGAACGCCTTGGAGACGTTCACCTCGTAGCCCGCCCGCAGCGCGCGCTCGCGATCGCCGCTCATCATCGCCTCGCCCAGCAGCGCCATGACCTCGGGCGCGGCCAAGGAGCTCCCGGGCCCGCCCGCGTAGGTGCAGCCCAGCGTGAGCGACCGCAGCCGGTCGGGGTGGCGGAGGGCGAGCTCCTGGGCGACCATCCCGCCCATGGAGATCCCGAGGACGTGGGCCGTGTCCCAGCCCACGGCGTCGAGCATGGATGCCGCGTCCTCCGCGAGGTCGCCGATGGAGAAGGGCTGGCGGTAGGCCGCGGAGAAGCCGATGCCGCGGTGGTCGTAGGCGACGGTCTCGAAGCCCGCGGCGTCCAGGGCCGCCCGGAACGGCTCGCCCCAGGAGGCGTGGGTGCCGCTCATCCCCTGGATGAGCAGCAGGGGCTCGCCGCTGCCGCGCTGCTCGTAGAAGAGCTCCGTCGTCCTGATCTGCACCTTGGGCATGGGTCCGACGCTACCCACCGCGGGGCCGACCGGGCCACGTCCCTCGCAGGGGCGCGGCCCGGTGGCAGCCTCAGCGGGTGCTGAGGACCGTCCCCGCGCCCGAGAAGCCCAGGCGGGCCCGGGTCGCGCTCGTGAGGTCGAACTCGCGCGCGCCGACGTACGGGCCGCGGTCGACGACCGCCACGCGGATGGAGCGGCCGCGGTGGCGCAGGGTGACCTTCGTGCCGCAGGGCAGCGACTTGTTCGCGACCCCGAGCGTGCTCGTGGTCAGCCGGCCGCCGCAGGCGAGCTTGCCGCCGTAGAGGCCCGGGCCGTACCAGGACGCGAGCGCGTGGCGGAAGACGTTGACCGTCCCGATCGACCGCGTCGCGTTGCGGAACCGCCGGTCCCCGGCGAAGGCGACGCGGGTGCGCAGCGCCGCCGCGCCCTTGGGCGTGTAGCGCAGGCGGTAGGCGCCGCCGCTGCTGGTGACGTCGCGGGCCACGGTCGTCCAGCGCTTGCCCGAGCGGACCTGCAGCTGGACGCGGCGGCCGCCGACGGCAGGGCGCAGGCGCCCCGTGACGAGCGCGCGGTGGCCGAGGGTCACCGAGCGCCGCGCGGACGTGACGGTGAACGACGTGCGCTGCTTGGCGGGCGCCGCGGCGGGCGCGGGCGCGACGACCGGGGGCTGCGGCGCGGGGGTCTGCGCCATGGCGGGGACCACGGCGGTCAGGCTGAGCGTCGCGGCCGCAGCAAGGCCGCCGCGGACGCGGGTGGGGTTCATCGGCCTCAAGAGGTCGACCTCCTTGGGTGTCTGGCGCGCCTACGGGGTTAGCTGTCGGGCTCGCAGCCGGCCGTGCGTCGCGTGGGCGACGACGATCCGGGCGCTACGCGGGCATCAACCCGCGATTCGCCCCATCCAGGTTCCGGCGGTGCCGTGTGCCTGGCGGTGGGTCCCCCGCTCGCGCCCACGGGTGCGGGCACGACTCGGCGATCGAACGTACGTGCGCACAGTAGCCGCCGCCGCGGCGATCGCTGTGCGCTCGGTCACGCAGCGAAGGAGGGGACCCCGGACTCCGGGGTCCCCGCGAGCGCCTGCGCGACGAGCGCGCCGGCGGCGGCCGCGTCACGCTCCGCCCCGGGCGTCGCGACGTGCGCCTGGGTGCGCGCGAGCACGACGTCCAGGGCCCGCAGGAGGGGTGCGTGCTCCTCGTCGCCGGACACCTGGCAGGCCAGGCGGGCGAGCGCGAGCGGCTCCGTCGGGTCCGTGCCCCGGAAGGCCGCGATCGCGGCGGTCGAGGCATGGGCGACCACGCGCTCGAGCGCCGGCACCCGGGGCCCCAGCGCCGCCGTGCCGAGCGCGGGCCCGAGGTCGAGCGGCGCTTCCCCGGCCACGACGCGCGCGAGCTGCCCGCCGGCCATCGCCCGGACCACCTCGGGCCCGTGCCCGGCGGCGCGGGCCGTGCGGAGCAGGAGCAGCGCCGTGAAGCGCCCGGGCGCGTAGGGCAGGTCGCTGGCGTAGAGGATGCGGGCCGGCGGCACGCTCGTCATGAGCTGCAGGAGGTCGCCCACCTGCCACCACGCCGTGTCGAAGAAGAGGTTCGGGAGCTCCGCGGCCGCCTCGCGCAGCAGCCCGAGGTCCGAGATGCCCGCGTGGGCGAGGACGAGCGAGGCGGCGGGGTTGGCCCGGGCCAGCGCGACCGCGGAGGGCCCGAGCGCCGGGATCCCGCGGCCCGCATGGAAGAGGACGATGCCGCGGCGCTCCGCCGCGAGGGCCACGAGCTCCTCGACCACGGGGTGGGGCAGGCCGAACGCGTCCGAGCGCGGGTGGAGCTTGATGCCCCGGGCGCCCGCGTCGAGCCCGCGGCGCGCCTCCGCGAGCGCTCCCGGGGCGCCGGGGTCCACCCGGACGAGCGCCTCCAGGCGGCCGCCCGACGCCGCGCAGGCGGCGAGCACCGCGTCGTTCGCGGGCGGGTAGCCCCCGGGCTCGTGCATGGGGAAGATGAGCGCCCGGCGGTGGCCCGCGGCGTCGAGGCCGGCGAGGACCTCCTCCGGGTCGGCTTCCACGCCGTCGGGGTCGTGGTGCCCCATGTGCGTGTGCGCGTCGAACCAGTCCGCGTCACCGAGCCAGTCGCGGCCGTCGGCGTAGAAGGCCCCGAGGTCGTCGACGGGCGCTTCACCACGGATCGGCATCCCGCGGGAACCTACCGGCCGCGGGACGCCATCCCGCCGCTCAGGCGGCGGCGGGCAGTGCGGCCAGCGGCGCCATCGGCGCGCGGGCCTCGCCGACCGACTCGAACTCCTCGCGGAGCTTCGCGAGCCCGAGGCGGATGCGGCTCTTCGCGGTCCCGAGCGGGACCCCGGCGCGCTTGGCGATCTGGTCCGCGGTCAGCCCGCCCCAGTAGGCCATGACGACGGCCTCGCGCTGCGGGTCGGGCAGCTTGCGCAGTGCCAGGCGGACCGCGGAGCGCTCGTCCTCGCGCTCGGCCATCGCGGCCGGGCGATCCTCCACCCGCGCCTCCTCCTTGGCCACGACGAGCTTCAGGCGGTCCGACGCGCGGCCGGCCGCCTGGCCCTCGCGCCAGACGTCGAGGGCGCGCGAGCGCGCCATGAGGCGGAGGTAGCTCGAGAGCTCGCCGCGCTTGGCGTCGAACTTCTGCGGGTTGCGCCAGACCTTCACGAACACGTCCTGGGTGACGTCCTGGGCCTGCGCGGCGTTGTTGAGGATGCGGTACGCCGCGCCGTAGACGCCACGGTGGTGGTCGTCGTAGACACGGGCGAAGGTGGTGGGATCGTCGAGGCGCATGAGCGGGTGCCTTTCAAGGCGAGAGGAGAACCTTCAACAGCTTGTGCGCAAAGCATACCCATCGTGTTGAAGGTTGCCACCTCTTTCTCGAGACGGTCACACTCCGAACGTGCCGCGCCACGACCGCCTCTCCGCCCTGGACGCCACCTTCCTGCACCTGGAGACCGACGGCGCCCACATGCACGTGGCCTCCGTGCTGGTCTTCTCGGGCGAGGCGCCGAGCCACGAGGAGCTCATGGCGGGGGTCGAGTCCCGCCTGCACCTCGTGCCCCGCTACCGCCAGCGGCTGGCCCACGTGCCCCTCGGGCAGGGCCGCCCCGTGTGGGTGGACGACCCGCACTTCAACATCGCCTACCACGTGCGCCACGCCGCGCTGCCGGTGCCGGGCGGGGAGCGGGAGCTGCGCAACCTCGCCGGGCGGCTCTTCGCCCAGCCCCTGGACCGCACGAAGCCCCTCTGGGACATGACGCTGGTCGAGCGCATCCAGGACGAGGACGGCGAGCGCCGCTTCGCGGTGATCTCCAAGACGCACCACTCCCTCGTCGACGGCGTCTCGGGCGTCGACATCATGTCCATCCTCTTCGACCTCGAGCCCGACCCCGCGCCGGCGCCCGCGCCCGCGGAGCCCTGGGTCCCGCGCCCCGTCCCGACGGGGGCCGAGCTGCTGACCACGGCGCTGCTCGAGCGTGCGACGGTGCCGCGGGAGGCGGCCCGCGGCCTGCGCGCGCTCACCCGCGCCCCCCGCGAGGTCGCCGGCCGGCTCGCGGGCCTGGGCGCGCTCACCCTCGCGGGCGCGGCCTCCCCCGCGCCCCCCACGCCGCTGAACGTCGAGATCGGCCCGCACCGCCGCTACACCTGGGTCGACGCGGACGTCCCGACCTTCAAGGCGATCAAGACGGAGCTGGGCGGGACGCTCAACGACGTCGTGCTCTCCTCCGTCGCGCTCGCCCTCGGCCGCTTCCTCCGCGACCGGGGTGAGGAGACCGACGGGGTGGTCCTCAAGGCGATGGTCCCGGTCTCCGTGCGGGTGGAGGCCCAGAGCGGGGCCCTGGGCAACCAGGTCGCGACGATGTGGGCGCCCCTGCCCGTGGGCGTGGACGACCCGAAGGCCGTGATGGCGACGGTCAGCGAGGCGATGCGTGGGCTCAAGGAGTCCGGGCAGGCCGTGGGTGCCGCGACCCTCACGACGCTCGCGGACTTCGCCCCGCCGACGATCATGACCCAGGCCGCGCGGCTCCAGGCCCGCCAGCGCTTCTTCAACTGCGTCGTGACGAACGTCCCCGGGCCGCAGTTCGCGCTGTGGATGCAGGGCCGCCGGCTCGAGCGCTTCTACCCCGTCGTCCCCCTCGCCCGCAAGCAGGCGCTCGGGATCGCGATCATGTCCTACGACGGGCGCCTGGGCTACGGCCTGCTGGCCGACTACGACGCCCTGCCCGACATCGAGCGCCTCGCGGACCACCTCGACGACGCGATCTCGGACCTCGCGCGCGCAGCGGGGGTCACGCGCGCCGCCCCGCGCCGCGCCGCCGCCCACGAGCCCGCCCGGACGGCCCAGCCGTCCTGAGGCGCCGGGCGCAGCTCGTCGCGGTCGCCTGCGCGGCGATCGCCGTCCTGGCCACCGCACTGGCGCTCGTCGTGGGCGCCCGTGACGACCCGGCGCCCCGGCCGGCCGCGGCCCCGGGGATGGAGGTCCCGGCGCAGGACGGCGACGGCGGGGCGGTCCTGCGCGCGGGCAACGTCGTCCTGGTCGCCGGGCAGGGCCGCGTCGCGGAGGCGCGGGCGCTGGCCGCGCGGCTGTCGGGCGGTCCGGCCACCCCCGCGCTCCGGGAGGCGGGCCAGGCCGTCCTCGTCCGCGAGGGACCCGGCCGGGGCGGCGTCGTCGCCGTGGCCTACCGCCACCAGCTGCGCGCGGAGCGGGCGGACGACCCGGCCCTCGAGGAGTTCGTCCAGTACTGGCTGGGGCGCGGCCCCTAGGCCACGTGGCGGTGGCGCTCGCCCGCGGCTTGCAGCGCGGCGAAGCGCTCCGCGACCACGACGGGCTCGGGGGAGCGCAGGCGCCGCCGGACGTCCACGAGCCCGAGGGCGCCGAGGACCGCCGGGAGCCCGAGCTGGAAGACGCGGTAGGAGAGCACCGCGGCCGTCGCGAGGTCGATGGGCGCGCCGTAGGCGGCGAACGCGCCGATGAGCCCGCCGTCCGTGCCCCCCACCCCGCCCGGGGTCGGGATGAACGCCCCCGCGTGGCCGATCGTGTAGGCCAGGACGAAGACGCCGAGGGGCGGGCCGCCGCCGCCGAAGGCCTCGAAGGCCGCCCCGAGTGCGGCGATGTCGAGCGCGTAGTAGAGGACCGCGCCGCCGAGCAGGAGCGGGTCACGGTCGCGCAGGAGCCCGAGGCTCGTGCGGACCCCGTCGCGGAGGAAGACCTGCAGGCGCCAGACGGCGTGGGCGATCCGGCGCTGCTCGGCGGGCTCGTCGTGCGCGCCCATGTGCGAGAACGCGACGGCCCCGGCCAGCACCGCCGCGCCGGCCACCGCCGGGATCGCCGCGCCCGCGAGGGAGGTGTCGCCCGGGAGGGCGCCCGTCGCCACGAGGGTCCCGAAGACCGCGAGGGAGACGAAGCCGACGGCGCTCGTGATGAGGAAGAGCGCGACGTGGCGCTCGGCCGCGATGTCCCCCGGCACGCCCGCGCGGCGCATGACGAGGGTGCCGAACGCGGGGCCGCCCGTGCCGCCCGCCGGGAGCAGGACGTTCGCGCCCTGCTCGGCCAGGCCCAGCGTCAGCCCGCGCCGGAGCGGCACGACGCGGCCGAAGGCGCCGAGCAGGGCGGCGACGAAGGCCAGGACGGAGCCCAGGGAGCTCAGGGCGACGACGGCGACCCAGGAGGGCTCGGCGGAGCGCAGGCGGGTGCGGACCTCGTCGACCCCGGGGAGCGTCGCGAAGGCGATCGCCACCACGGCGCCGACGAGGACGAACAGCCCGACCCGCCGGAGGACCCCGCGGGTGTCGAACATGGGCTCGTCGCCGTCGGGCGACGCGGCGGCCCCGGCCGGCCCGGCCTGCGCCCGTGCGTCCATGACCCAACCGTACCGGCTCGCTCGCGCGGGCCCGCGCGAGCGCGCCTGCGCTGCTCAGCCGGCCGGCACGCCGTCCGCAGCCGCCCGGAGCGCCGCGATGTCGATCTTGTGCATGGTGAACATGGCGCGCATCGAGCGCTCGGCGCGGGCCGGGTCGGGGTCGGCGAACCAGGTGTCCATCCCGTCGGGGGTCACCTGCCACGAGAAGCCCCACTTGTCCTTGAGCCACCCGCACGGCCCCTCCTCGCCGCCCGCGCCGAGGCGCTCCCAGTAGAAGTCGATCTCGGCCTGGTCCGCGCAGGTCACCTGCAGCGACGTGGCCTCGGAGAAGGAGAACTCCGGGCCGCCGTTGATGAGGACGAGGCGCTGGCCGTCGAGCTCCACCTCGACCACCATCACCATGCCCGCGGGCCGCGGGCCCGCCTCCGTGTAGCGCACGACGTGCACCACGCGGGAGTTCGGGAAGATCGACACGTAGTGCTCTGCGGCCTCTTCGGCTTCCGTGTCGAACCAGAGGTTCGGGACGATCCGCTGCGGCATGGTGGGGCTCCTCGGGTTGGGTGCAGCTCAGACCGCCGCGCGCGGTCGAACTCATCGCTCCCCGGCCGGCCTGCTGGAATGTCCGGCGTGCGCCTCGCCCTGGCCCAGATGAACCCGACGGTCGGGGACCTCCCCGGCAACGAGGAGCTGATCGCCCGGGCGATCGCCGACGCGAAGGAGGCCGGCGCGCAGGTCCTGCTCACCCCGGAGCTCGCGGTGACGGGCTACCCGCCGGAGGACCTCCTCTTCAAGGAGCACTTCCTGAAGGCCGCGCGCGAGAGCGTCGACCGCCTCGCGGCGCTGGCCGACGGCATCTGCGTCGTCCTCGGGTTCCCCGAGCGCGACGACGACGTCTACAACGCCGCCGCCGTGTGCGCCGGGGGTGCGGTCGTCGGCGTCTACCGCAAGATGCGCCTGCCGAACTACGGCGTCTTCGACGAGCTGCGCTACTTCCAGGCGGGCTCGGAGCCCATGCTCGTCGAGATCGACGGCGTGCCCGTCGGCCTCACGATCTGCGAGGACGTCTGGGTCCCGGGCGAGCCCCTGACGGCCGAGGCGCTCGCGGGCGCGCGCCTCATCCTCAACCTCTCGGCCTCCCCCTTCAACGCGGGCAAGGCGATGCAGCGCGAGCGGATGCTCGCCCAGCGTGCCCGCGACTCGCTCTGCGCCGTCGCGTTCTGCGCGATGGTCGGCGGGCAGGACGAGCTCATCTTCGACGGCTCGAGCGTCGTGCTCGACCACCGGGGCCGCACGCTGGCCCGCGCGCCCCAGATGGCCGAGCACCTGCTGGTCTGCGACGTGGACACGGACGCACCCGCCGCCGCGCGGCTGAAGGACTCGCGCCCCCGCGCGACCCTCCGCGTCGAGCGCCCGCGGGTGACCTGGCTGCCGCCGGTCGGCTCGGGCGCGGAGATCGCCTCGCCCTCCCCGGAGCACCGGGTCGGCGGGGAGACGTTCGAGACGCTCGAGGAGCTCAGCGAGGTCTACGCGGCGCTCGTGCTCGGCACGCGGGACTACGTGGAGAAGAACGGCTTCGGCGCCGTGACCTTCGGCCTCTCGGGCGGCATCGACTCCGCCCTGGTCGCGCTCGTCGCCGTCGACGCGCTCGGGCCCGACCGGGTCAAGCCCGTGACGATGCCCTCGCGCTACTCCTCCGAGGGGACGCGGTCGGACGCCGAGCGGCTCGCCGCGAACCTCGGCTGCGAGCTCCTGACGCTCCCCATCGCCGGGCCGATGGACGCGTTCGACGACGTCCTCGCCGAGACGTTCGCGGGCCGGGAGGTCGACCTCACGGAGGAGAACCTGCAGGCGCGCATCCGCGGGAACCTGCTCATGGCCCTCTCGAACAAGTTCGGCTGGCTCGTGCTGACCTGCGGCAACAAGAGCGAGATGAGCACGGGCTACTCGACGCTCTACGGGGACTCCGCGGGCGGCTTCGCGGTGATCAAGGACGTCCCGAAGACGCTCGTCTACCGCCTGGTCGAGCACCGGGCGCACCGGGATCCGCAGAACCCCGTGCCGGAGGAGATCGTGACCCGCCCGCCGAGCGCGGAGCTCCGCGCGGAGCAGCGCGACGACGACTCCCTGCCGCCCTACGACGTGCTCGACCCGATCCTCGAGGGCTACGTCGAGGAGGACCTCGGGCGCGACCAGCTCGTCGCCCTCGGCCTGCCGGCCGCCGACGTGGAGCGCGTCATCCGCCTCGTGGACCTCGCGGAGTACAAGCGCCGCCAGATGCCGCCCGGGATCAAGATCACCCCGCGGGCCTTCGGCCGCGACCGGCGCCTGCCGATCGTCAACCGCTACGGCGGGTGACGGGAGGAGCCGAGCCCCTCCCGCCGAGCGCTCAGTCCTTGTGCAGGGCGTCCTTGATGCCGTCGACGGCGTCGCCCGCCTTGTCCTTCACCGTGCCGGCGGCCTGGTCGACCTTGCCCTCGTTCTTGAGGTCGTCGTCGCCGGTCAGCGCGCCGCCCGCTTCCTTCGCGCGGCCCTTGAGGTCGTCTGCGGTTCCATCACCCATGGTGGGCTCCTTGGTTCGGGTACGCGCGGGGACCTACCCCCCGGCCGCGCTCGTCACGCCGTCAGGGGCCGCACGGCGATCGTCATGCGGACCATCGCGCACAGCCGGCCCTGGTCGTCCGTGATGTCGACTTCCCAGACCCAGGTCGTGCGGCCCCGGTGGCGGCGGCGGGCCACGGCGTGGATCGTCCCCTCGAAGATCGGCCGCAGGAAGCTCGTCTGGTTCGACAGGCCCTGGGCGGACATCCCGTCGGCATGGACCGCCGCGGCCGTCGCCAAGGAGGTCAGGGACTCCGCGATGGAGGCGTAGACCCCGCCGTGGACGAGGCCCATGGGCTGCTTGACCGCGTTGGAGACCGGCACGTGCGCCCGGGCCTCCTCCTCCGAGTGCGAGTCGAGCACCAGGCCGTAGAGCGCGTCGAAGGTCTCGGCGTAGGGGATGGTGCCCTCGAAGTCCATGGCCGGGCACCCTACGCGGCGGTGCGACCAGCTCGGCCGGTGCTGCTCTAGGCTGGCGCACCGATGCCCGGCTTCGACACGCTCGCCCCTGACCAGAAGGCCGTCCTGCAGCTCCTGCTCAAGCAGGGGAAGTCCTACCAGGACATCGCGGACCTCCTGCGCCTGGAGCCCACCAGCGTCCGCGAGCGGGCGCTCGACGCGCTCGACGCGCTCGGCGCGGAGCTCCCGGGCACCCAGGGGCTCGACTCGGACCGCCAGGACGAGCTCGCCGACCACCTCCTGCTCCAGCAGTCCGCCTCCGAGCGCGCCGGCACCCGCCGCTTCCTCGAGGGCTCCGCGCCCGGCCGCACCTGGGCCCGGGGGGTCGCGAACGAGCTGCGGCCCATCGGGGGCCAGGTCCTGCCGGACATCCCGGCCGAGCCCGAGGAGGTCGCCGAGGCCTTCGACGCCCTCGACGAGCGCACGGCCGCCCGCGAGCGCCAGGAGCACTCCTCGCGCCTGGGCGGGATCCTCATCCTCGTCGCGGTCGCCGCGGTGGTCGCCCTGGGCATCGTGCTGCTGATCCGCGGCGGCGACGACGAGCCGGCCACGCAGGCCGGCGGGACCACGAGCACCGCCACGGCCGGCGCCACGGGGGCCACGGGCTCGGGCACCGGGGCCGCGGGCCTGCCGCAGCAGCAGATCAACCTGAACCCCCCGGGTGGCGGCTCCTCCCCCCTCGGCTTCGCCCTCATCGCCGACGGCGGCCTCGCCCTCCAGGCGGACGGCCTGCCGGCCAGCGACCTCTACGGCGTGTGGCTCTACACCTCACGCAACCAGGCGCTCGCGCTCGGCTTCGGCGCCTACGACCGCACGACCAAGCGCCTGGCCGGCGCCCTGCAGACGCTCCCCGACGAGGCGCGGAACTTCCAGAGCATCGTCGTGACCAAGCAGCCGTCGAAGTCCCTGAGCACCCCGGGCCGCATCGTCCTGCGCGGGGCGATCAAGCGCGGGTAGCGCGCCGCGCGCGCCGCGGGCGCGGTTCCGCGGCGTCTCCCGGCGGCCGACAGCGGGCGTGGAACCGCAGCTCCCGCCCGCGATCCCACGCCGGCTCCCGCGGCTCGCGACAGCGGGCGTGGATCGGCGGCTCCCGCGCGGGAGTCGCGGGCCCAACGCGGGACCCGGGCGTGCCGGGTTCCGCCCCCGCGCGAGCACCCGCACGTCCACGCCGGATCCCGCGGCTCGCCACAGCGGGCGTGGAACCGCGGCTCCCGCCCGCGATCCCACGCCGGATCCCACGGCGGGCGCGGAGCGGCGGACGCGGAGCGGCGGGCCCCGCTTCGGCTCCCGCTCAGCGGGCCTCGAGCAGCGCCGCGAGGGCGTCGAGCGCCTCGTCGAGCTGCTTGCCCATGGCCTTGCGGACCATGAACGAGCCGAGCTTGGCCATCTTCGCCGCGGTCTGGTCGAGCTCGAGCGCCACCAGCGTGCCCGCGGCGCTGGGGGCGAGCAGCATCCGCTTGGAGGAGTCGGAGAAGATCCGCTCGAACGGCGTGCCCTCGAGCTGCTGGACGACCCGCAGCTCCTGCTCGTCCTCCAGCGCGGCGATCCGGAAGTCCGCGCGGACCGCGCGGCCCTTCGCCGTCCGGTAGACCTCCGTGAAGCCCCCGGCGTCGACGCTCTCGATCCGCTCGACCCGCGGCCAGTAGTCCGCCAGGCGGTACGGGTCGCCCACGACCTCCCAGGCCTGCGCGGGCGGGACGCGGAGCTCGCGCTCGCGGCGGACCCTCACTCCCCGTCGTACCCGATCAGCGCGTGGACGTCGTAGCCCTCGAGCCGCTCGCGGCCCGGGAGGAAGCCGAGCTCGATGAGGAAGGAGCAGCCCAGGACGGTGCCGCCGCTCTGCTCGACCAGCGAGCAGAGCGCCCGCGCCGTCCCGCCCGTCGCCAGGAGGTCGTCGTGCACGAGCACGCGCGCGCCGGGCGCGATCGCGTCCGAGTGGAGCTCGAGGGCGTCGGAGCCGTACTCGAGCAGGTACTCCGCCCGGACGGTCGACCAGGGCAGCTTGCCCGGCTTGCGGGCCAGGACGAAGCCCGCGCCGAGCTCGCGCGCGACCGCGGGCCCGAGCAGGAAGCCGCGGGCCTCGGCGGCGATGACGACGTCGACCTCCCCGTGCGGACGGGCCGCGTCGGCCAGCGCCCGGACGGCGGTGTCGAGCGCGACCGGGTCGGCCAGGATCGGCGTGATGTCCTTGAAGACGATCCCCGGCTTGGGGAAGTCCGGGATGTCCCGGACGAGCTCCCTGAGTTGCGCTTCGGTCATTCGGGGCATCGTGGATCCCGGACCAAGGCCCGCAGGTCGACGTCGCTCACGGCCCCGCGATCCTGCGCAGGTCGCGGATGAGCAGCAGGTGCTTGAGGTGCGTCGTCACGGCCGCCAGGTTCTCCATCGCCTCGACGGCCTCCTTGCGCCGCTCGGGGTTCCGGGAGCGCAGCGCGGGCTCGAGGATCGTCTGCAGCAGCTGCGCCTCGCGGTCCGCGGAGGTGCGGAAGGCGCGCAGGTTGCGGCCCCCGACGCCGTAGCGCGCGAGCTCCGTGACGGCGCGGACGATCTCGCGCTCCGTCTCGTCGTAGTACGTCGTCCCGGCGCGCCGCTCGCCACGGATGACCCCGAACTCCTCGAGCTCGGCGACCATGCGGGGGTCCGCGCGGGTGTCCTCCACGACGTCCTCGAGCGAGTAGAGCGCGCCCGTCTCGCGGACGGAGACGCTCGCCCGGCGCCGGCGCCGGCCCTCGGCCTCGGACTCGGCCTGCGCGGAGGGCCCGGGGCCCGCCGACTCCGCCGTCGTCCTCGCGGCCGGCGCCCGCCGCGAGCTCCTGGCGGATGACCCGGAGCGGGAGGAACTCGTCGCGCTGCAGGCGCAGGATCGTGCGCAGCCGCTGGACGTCGGACGTCGTGTAGAGGCGGTAGCCGCCCGGGGTCCGCCGTGGCGTCAGGAGCTTCTGGTCCTCGAGGTACCGGATCTTCGAGATGGAGATGTCCGGGAACTCCTGCGCGAGCGCCTTGCAGACCGCGCCGATCGTCATGGCCTTCCCGCGCGCCCGCGAGCCGCCGGGCTGCAGCGCCGGGGCCGTGCGCGGATCCAGCGGGACGGGGCTCATCGCGAGAGGAACGTGAGCTTGTACTTGCCGACCTGGAGCTCGTCCCCGTCGCCGAGGCGCTGGGACTCGATCCGCTGCCGGTTGACGTAGGTGCCGTTGAGCGACCCGAGGTCGTCCAGGAACCACTCGTCCGAGCGGTGCACGAGCATCGCGTGGTCCCGCGAGACCGTCACGTCGTCGAGGAAGATGTCCGCGTCGGGGCGCCGGCCGATCGTCATGCGGTCCGCCTCCAGGACGAAGGACTCCCCGACCCGGCCGCCACCCGAGCGGATGACGAGCGCGGCGCCGCGCGCGACGACGTCGCCGAGCTCGACGGGGATGAACTCCCCGGTCTCGCCGATGCGGTACGTCGCGGTCTGCCCCTCCGTCGCGGGCTTCTCCGGCGGTTGGGCACCGATGAACGACCCGCAGCGCTGGCAGTAGTTGGCTCCCTCGGCGTTCGTGAAGCCGCACTCGGGGCAGTGGAGCGCCATGGGCCCGGGTCCCCCGTGGCCGCTAGGTGAGGTCCGTCTCGCCCGAGGCGCGGCCCGCGAGGATGTCCGTGAGGCGCTGGACGTCGGCGCCCGTGATGACGTCCTCCCCGCCCTCGTGCTTCTTGCGCAGGCGGTTGACGAGCTCGGCCCGGAGGATGTCGATCTTCCCGTGCAGGATCCGGCGCTTGTAGGAGATGTCGATCTCCTCCTCGGTGAGCTGCTGGATGAGGTCCTTCAGCTCCTGGTCCGTCAGGCTGCCGAGATCCGGGAAGGTGTCCATGGCGCGATGCTACCAGCGCCGGGGCCGGCCGCCTCAAGCTCCGGTTGAGGGTGCACCCTGCCTTGCGGCCAGCGCTCGCAGGCCGTCACGGCGGTAGAGGTAGGCCGCGTAGTAGGCCAGGGCCAGGCCGAGGTAGAGCAGGACCTCCGCGAACGTCCGCAGGGCGCACATCGCGAAGAAGAGCGCGGACATGACGGGGCCGACCGCGAGGCGCCCGGGCCAGTTGATCTTGAGGTCGATCCGCGCCTTGAGCGCGACCCGGCCGTTGTAGAGGACGTAGAGCTCGCGGAGGACGAGCAGCACGAGCGCCCAGCGCGGCAGGAGGTCGAAGGCGAAGACCACCACGACGCCCGAGATGACCAGGCAGCGGTCGATGATCGGGTCCATGAGCGCCCCGAGGCGCGAGTACTGGCCCGTGATCCGCGCGGTGATCCCGTCGGCGTAGTCGCCCCAGGCGCAGAGGGCGAAGAGCGCCGCGGGCAGCGCGTCCGTCCCGTTGTCCGAGAGGAAGGCCGTCACGAGGAAGAGCGGGATGAGCCCCGCCCGGACGAAGCCGATGACGTTCGGGAGGGTCCACACCCGCCAGGGCTCGCCCTGCCGCGTCTGCTCGGGCGGCGGGCCCGAGCGGTCCAGGCCCGAGAGCCGCCGGAAGGTCAGGCGCGTGCGCTCGCGTGCGTGCGCGGCACGCTCGGCCACCGGCGCCTCGCGGCCCGGCTTGGGGCCGAGGGCCTCCCGCGCGGCCCGGGTCTCCTCCGTCTCCCCGAGCTCCCCGAGCCGGTTCAGGGGAGCTCGCGCCACAGGGCCTCCGCCGCCGCGGCGGCGCCCTCGATCGGGATGCCGCCCTCCACGTCCTCCCGGCCCCGGCGCTTCTGGGCCTCCAGCGCGCCCGACTCGAGGGAGCGCTTGCCGAGCGTGAGCCGCAGGGGGACCCCGAGGAGCTCCGCGTCGGCGAACTTCTCCCCCGGCTTGGCGTCCCGGTCGTCGTAGAGGACCTCGAGGGAGCTCTGGGAGAGCTCCTCGTAGACCGCGTCGGCGGCCTCGCGCTCGGGCGTGCCGGCCTTGCCCACGGCCACGAGCTCCACGTCCCACGGCGCGATGCTCTTGGGCCAGGCGATGCCGCGCTCGTCGCCGAACTGCTCCGCGGCGGCGGCGGCCACCCGGGCGGGCCCGATGCCGTAGGAGCCCATGACGATCGGCTGCGCCTTGCCGGCCTCGTCGAGGTAGGTCGCGCCGAAGGGCTCGGAGTACCGCGTGCCGAGCTTGAAGATGTTCCCGATCTCGATCGCGGGCTCGATCGTCACGGCGTGCCCGCCCACGGTGTCGCCGGGCTCGACCGTGCGCACGTCGAGGCGCTCGCCCGGCTCGACCTCGAGGACCGCGTGGTGGTCGGGCTTGCCCGCCCCCACGACGTAGCGGCCGGGGGTGACGGCCTCGTCGTAGACCGTCTGGACCTCGGCGCTCGGGCCCAGGAAGCCCGGGTGCAGGCCCGCGCCGCCGAGCTGCTCCGGCGTCGCCTGCGTGAACGCCTCCCCGAGCTTCGTCTGGAGCTTGAGCTCGTTGACCCGGTGGTCCCCGCGCACCATGACCATGAGCAGGCCGCGCGACTCCGTCACCACGGGGAACGCCTTCAGGAGGTTGCCGGGCTGCACCCCGAGGGCGCCCGCGACGGCCTCGACCGTCGTCAGGCCCGGCGTGTGGAGCTCGCCCGCGACCGCGTCGGGCAGGGGCGGGACGGGCTGGGGCTCGGCGCTCGCGATCTCGAGGTTCGCGGAGTAGCCCGGGGCCAGGACGACGTCGTTCTCCCCCGCGGCGCAGGGCGCCATGAACTCGTGGGCGCCCGAGCCGCCCATCATCCCGACGTCGGCCTCGCACTCGTAGAACTCGAGCCCCGCGCGCGCGAAGACGCGGTGGTAGGCCGCGCGCTGGAGCTCGTAGGTGCGGTCGAGGCCCTCCTCGTCGCGGTCGAAGGAGTAGGCGTCCTTCATGATGAACTCGCGCGTGCGCAGCAGGCCCGCGCGCGGGCGCGCCTCGTCCCGGCCCTTGAGCTGGAAGTGGTAGAGCTGCAGCGGCAGCTGGCGGTAGGAGCGCACGAGGTTCGCGACGTGGAAGGTCACCGTCTCCTCGTGGCTCATCCCGAGCACCATGTCCGCGCGCTTGCGGTCCTGGAAGCGGAAGAGCTCGGCCCCGACGGTCTCGTAGCGGCCCGAGGTGCGCCAGTGCTCCGCGGGGGTGACGAGCGGCATGAGCAGCTCCTGGGCGCCGATGGCGTCCATCTCCTCCCGGATCACCTGCACGACCTTCTGGTGCACGCGCCACCCCGCCGGCAGCCACGTCCACAGGCCCGCGCCGACCTGCCGGATGAGCCCGGCACGCACCATGAGCTTGTGCGAGAGCGCCTCCGCGTCGGCGGGCGGCTCGCGTTCGGTGGGCAGCAGGAGCTGGGACGAGCGCATGTGCGGCAAGGCTACCCGGCCACCCTTGAGCGGCCGTCCGCGGGGTATAGGTTCACCACGACCCCGCCCCACGACCCACAGGAGAGCCGCATGGCCTACGAGGTCCCCGCACTGCCCTACGCCCACGATGCGCTGGAGCCCACCATCGACAAGGCGACGATGGAGTTCCACCACGACAAGCACCACCAGGCCTACGTCGACAAGGCGAACGCCGCCCTGGAGGGGACGGAGTTCGACGGCAAGGACGTCCGGGAGGTCCTCGAGAACCTCTCGTCCCTGCCCTCGGACAAGCAGGGCCCGTTCCGCAACAACGGCGGCGGCCACTACAACCACTCCCTCTTCTGGGAGGCCATGAGCCCGGACGGCGGCGGTGAGCCCACGGGTGAGCTGGCCGAGGCCATCACGGCGAAGTTCGGCTCGTTCGACGACTTCAAGAAGCAGTTCGAGGCCGCGGGCGTCGGCCAGTTCGGCTCGGGCTGGGCCTGGCTCGTGCTCGACGGCGGCGAGCTGGCGATCACCTCGACGCCGAACCAGGACTCCCCCGTGCTCGACGGCAAGGAGCCCCTGCTGGGCAACGACGTCTGGGAGCACGCCTACTACCTCAAGTACCAGAACAAGCGCCCCGCGTACCTCGAGGCCTGGTGGGCCGTCGTCAACTGGGACGTCGTCGGGCAGCGGTACTCCGCCGCGAAGTAGCCCGGGGGCGCGCGCCGGACCGGCTCGTCCGGCGCAACTCCGGCGGTACCATCGCGTTCGCTTGCATCGAGGGCGGCCCTCCGGCCGCCCTCGTGCTGTCCGCTCACGATCGCCCCTTCAGCAGGAGCCCCGATGCCGCACACCCCCCGCACGACGCTCCGCACCCTGCTGGCCTGCGCCGTCGCCTGCGCCCTCGCGCTCGTCGGCGCCTCGGCCGCGCTGCAGCCCGCCCAGGCCCGCGCCTCGGCCGACCAGCGCTCGATCATGATGGACGACGACCTCCTGGTGTACCGGGACGACGCGACGCGCGACCAGACGCTCAAGCGCATGAAGGCGCTCGGGGTCGACACGGTCCGCGTGACCGTCCTCTGGTCCGTCGTGGCCGAGGGCATCCGCTCCACGCCGGCGCGTGAGCGGCGCTACAGGCGGCTCGGGGCCGACGACCCGCGCACCTACCCCCTGCTGAACTGGGACCGCTACGACCGCCTCGTGCGGGCGGCCCGCATCCTCGGGCTGGAGGTCTACTTCGACGTGACGGGCCCGGGCCCGGCCTACGCGCACGCCAAGCCGCCGAAGAAGTACCGCAAGGACGCGAAGTGGTGGCGGCCCAAGCCCCGGGAGTTCTTCAAGTTCGTCCGGGCCGTCGGCAAGCGCTACGGCGGCACGTTCCGCGACGAGAACGACGGCAAGCAGCCCATCCCGCGGGTCTCCTTCTGGGCGCTGTGGAACGAGCCGAACCAGGGCGGCTGGCTGCGCCCGCAGTGGCTCGGCGGCAAGCCGGTGTCGCCCCAGATCTACCGCGAGCTCTACCTCGCCGGCCGGCGGGCGCTCGTCGTGACGGGCCACGGCAACGACACGATCCTCGTCGGGGAGACCGCCCCGCGCTCCGTGAGCCGGCGGACGACCACCTCGGCCATGGGCGTGCGGACCTTCGCCACGGAGCTGCCTCTGCGGCCCCGGGCACCGGGGCGCGGGCTGCTCGACCTTCGCGAAGTCCGGCCCGATCCTCGCGACGGCCTGGGCGCACCACCCCTACACGCGCAACCTCGCCCCGAACGTGCCCGAGGCCAGCAAGGACTCGATCACGCTGGCGAACATCAACGACCTCGGGAGCCTGCTCGACCAGCTCTCCGGCACGGGGAACATCCGCAACGGGCTGCCCCTGATGTCCACGGAGTTCGGCTACGAGACCGCGCCGCCGGACCCCTTCGTGAAGGTGACGCCGGAGCAGCAGGCCGACTACCTCTCGCTCTCGGAGGCCCTGACGTTCTTCAACCCGCGCATCCAGGCCACGACCCAGTTCCTCCTGCGCGACGTCAAGCCGCTCAAGCAGTACAAGAAGGGCTCGCGGCCCTACTGGGGCACGTACCAGTCCGGGCTGATGACGGCGGGCGGGACCCCCAAGCCCGCGACGCAGGCCTACGCGTTCCCCTTCTCCGTCTTCCCGGGCGCCCCGGACCCGGCCACGGGCCAGGCGCAGGTCGTCGTCTTCGGGCAGATCCGCTTCCGGGACAACTTCTTCCCGGGCGCGCCGACGGACCAGGTGCAGCTCCAGTTCAAGCCCGCCGACGGCTCCGCGGACTGGGCGGCGTTCGGCGACCCCATCACGGTCAACGCCCGGGGGTACTTCGTGGCGGTGGTGCCCAAGCCGTTCCCGGGCCAGCTCCGGGCCTCGTGGTCGGGGCCCCAGTCCCCCGGCTCCGCCGTCTCGCTGCCGCGGGGGACCTGAGCGCGGTGCGCGGGCGGCGGGCGGTCGCGGCCGCCGTCGGGGCCCTGGCCCTCGCTGCCGCCGGTGCCGCGCCCGCGGGGGCGAACCCGGCACAGGAGTCCCTCGTGCAGGACGACGCGCAGCTCGTCCTGGGCGGCGACGCGGCGCGCGAGCGCGGCCTCGACGACGCCCAGGCCCTCGGCGCGGACGGGATCCACTCCATCGTCTTCTGGGCCCGGGTCGCGCCCCGGCCGGCCTCGCGGAGGCGCCCCGCGGGCTTCGACGGCAGCGACCCCGCCGCCTACGGCGGGAGCTGGGGCCCCTACGACGCGCTCGTCCGCTCCGCGCAGGCGCGCGGGCTCTCCGTGCTCCTCTCCCCCTCGAGCCCCATCCCGGCCTGGGCCTCGGGCTGCCGCGGGGGGCGCCCGCGGACCTGCAGCCCCAACCCGACCCAGTTCAAGCGCTTCGTGCAGGCGCTGGGCACCCGCTACTCCGGGACCTTCGCGACGCCCGGGGGCGTCCTGCCCCGCGTGGAGCGCTGGAGCGTCTGGAACGAGCCGAACCAGGGGGGCTGGCTCACCCCGCAGTACGCCCGGGTCGGTGGGCGGCTGCAGCCCCGCTCCCCCGTGACCTACCGCGCGCTCGTCCGCGCCGCCGCGAAGGGCCTCGCGGCCTCGGGGCACGGCACGGACGAGCTGCTGCTCGGCGAGACCGCGCCGCTCGGGCGCTCCACGGGCACCCCGAGCCTGCGGCCCATGGCCCCGGGCGCGTTCCTGCGCGCGACGTTCTGCCTCGACGCGAAGGGGCGCAGCCTCACCGGCCCCGCGGCCCGGGCCCTGGACTGCGAGGGCTTCCGCCGCCTGCCGGTCACGGGGATCTCGCACCACCCCTACACCCGTGGCGGCTCGCGTGCGCCCTCGGATCGCGGCGGCGCGGCGGAGATCACCATCGCCTCCTCCTCACGCCTGAAGGCCATCGTGGCCCAGGCCGCCCGGCGCGGGCGCATCCCCAGGGGCTTGCCGCTCTCCTACACGGAGTTCGGGTTCCAGACGAACCCGCCCGACGAGCTCTTCGGGGTCGGCCTGAACGCCCAGGCGGCCTACCTCAACCAGTCCGACTGGCTCGCCTACCGCGACCCCGCCGTCCGGACCGTCGCGCAGTACGAGCTCCGCGACGAGCGCAGCACCGCCGGCTTCCAGAGCGGGCTGCGCTTCCTCGACGGCCGCGCGAAGCCGGGCTTCGCGGCCTACCGCCTGCCGCTCTGGCTCAGCCGCTCCGGCAGCCGCTACCGCGTGTGGGGGCAGGTGCGCCCGGCCGCCGACGGCGCCGTCGAGCCCGTGGAGGTCCAGAACGCGCCGCCGGGCTCGGAGGACTTCGAGACCGTCGCCGAGACCACGACGACGGGGCAGAAGGGCTTCGTCGACACCGTGGTGGACGCGCGGCCCGGCTCGTGGCGGCTGCGCTGGGTGCCCGCTGGGGGCGGCACACCCGTGGTCAGCCGGATCGCCCCCGGCCCCGGCCGGTGAGGCCGGCGCGGGCGGCGCTCGTCGCGCTGCTCGCGCTCCTGGCCGGTGCCGCGGCGCCGGGAGCGGCCCGGGCCGCCGGGAACCTGGGCACGGGCATGGCCGACGACCGCCTGCTGCTGCAGGGCAGCGACGCCTCCGTGGCCTACGCCGCGGGGGTGATGCGGGCGCTCGGGGTCGACTCCGTGCGGCTCCACGCGCGGTGGGTCGCGGTCGTGCCCCGGCCCGAGGACGCCCGCAAGCCGGCCGGCTTCTCCCTGGCGAACCCGGACGACCCCCGCTACGGCTGGGGTCCCCTCGACCGCGCGGTCCGCGTCCTGCGCGCCGTCGGCATCGAGCCCGTGCTGGCCGTCACGGGCTCCGGGCCGCTCTGGGCCAGCCGCGCGCCGCGACGGGGCAACCCGCGCTACAAGCCGGATCCCGTCCTCTTCGGGCAGTTCGCCGGGGCCGTCGCCGCGCGCTACGGGCCCGCCGTGCGCCGCTACCTCATCTGGAACGAGCCGAACATCCCGGCCTGGCTGCAGCCCCAGCAGACCTGCCGGGCCGGCCGGTGCACGCCCGAGTCCCCGCACCTCTACCGCGAGCTCTTCCGCCACGCGGCCACCGCGATCCGCCGCCGCGACCCCGGCGCGGCGGTCCTCTTCGGGACGCTCGCGCCCCGGGGGCAGCCCGCGACCACGCCCAACGCGAAGGTCCGGCCCCTGGCCTTCATCCGGGCGATGGGCTGCGTGACCCCGGGCTTCCGCCGCGACCGCTCCGGGCCGTGCCGCGGCGCGCGGCCCGTGCGGGCCGACGGCTTCGCCTACCACCCCCACCCGATCCTCCTGGCGCCGGACACCCCGGCGCCGTTCGCCGACGACGCGGCGATCGCGGACCTCGCGCAGCTCGAGCGGGTGCTCGACGGGACGACGAGGGCCGGGATCGTCAAGCCCACCCGGGGCACGCGCTTCCCGATCGACCTGACGGAGTTCGGCTACCAGACGAACCCGCCCGACCCGCGGGTCGGCATCGCCCCCGCCCTCCAGGCCCGCTGGGTGCAGCAGGCGACCTTCCTGGCCTGGCGGGATCCGCGGGTGACGAGCATCACCCAGTACGAGCTCGCCGACGAGCCCCTCGCGCTCGACCGGACGGGGACGGACCGCTTCGGCTCGTGGCAGTCCGGCCTGGTCTTCGCGGACGGCCGGCCCAAGCCGCTGCTCCACGCGTTCCCCAACCCCTTCTGGGTCGACGTCCGCCGCGGCCGGACCCTGGCGCGCTTCTGGGGCCAGGTGCGCCCGGGGGGCGCCCATCGGGTGGAGCTGCAACGCCAGCGCGGGAGCGGAGCCTGGACGCCCGTCCGCGGCTTCACGACGAACGCCACGGGCAGCTGGACCGCGCTCCTGCCGGTGCGCGAGGCCGCGCGCTACCGCTTCACCTGGACGGGGCCGCGCACGGACGGGCTCCCCGGCTCGGCCCTGCGCACCTCCTTGCCGCAGGCCGTGCGGCCCGGCTCCTAGGCCAGCAGCGACCAGGGGTCGAACTGCTCGATGGGGATGACCCGGACCCGCGGGAGCGCGACGGTGAACGCCCCGACGTCGTCCTCGAGGTCGAAGAGCTCGAGGCCCGCGGGCACGAGCTCCTTGAGGTCGAAGCTCACGAGCTCCCGGAAGGCCATGAGGCCGACCCGCCGCTCCTCGAGCTCCAGCAGCCGCGCCATCTGGGGTGCGAAGTCGCCGTCGTGGCTGGCCAGGAGCACGTCGCCGGCCTCCCGCTCGGCCAGGGCGTCGAGCGTGCGCTGGATCGCGACGTCGACGACCTTCGTCTCGGGCGGCCCGCTGAGCAGCACGGGCCGGTAGTCCAGGGCCGAGAGCGCCTGGACGAAGCTCATCGGCACGTGGTTCGAGCCGTTGATGAAGAAGAGCCCGCGGACGGGCTGCCCCCAGGCGCCGGCCGCGTGGTCGCGGACGCGGTCCCAGCGAGGCCGCTCCTCCGGGTTCGGGCGGCGCCCCAGGAGGCTGCCGCCGAGCGTCGCGTCGATGTTCTCCCCGTCGACGAGGAGGAACGTCTCCGCGGCCGCCACGGCCCTAGACCGCGTCGCGCTTGAAGCGGCGCCCGGCCACGGGCGACTCCGCCTCGTCGGGCGTGTGGCCCGACTGCGCGGTGGCGAGCGCCTCCTCCTCCGCCTTGGCCTTCTCGGCGGCGGCGAGGCGCTCGGGGGTGATCGCGAACTCGTCCTCGTTCTCCGCGAGCCAGGCCGCGGCCTCGGACGCCGCGGTGGCGTCGACCACCACCTTCTTGCCGGCCGCGTAGTACTTGTCGATCTCCGCGAAGAGCTCGTCCACGAGGTCCTCCGTCTTGACCTTCTTGAGGGGCTCGCCCTTCGAGTAGATCATCCCGGCGTCCTTGGCCCCCGTGATGCCGAAGTCCGCGTGGCGCGCCTCGCCGATGCCGTTGACCGCGCACCCGAGGATGGAGACCTCGAGCGGGTCGGCGTAGGCCTCCAGGCGCCGCTCGACCTCCGCGACGACGGAGTCCATGTCGAACTGCAGGCGGCCGCAGGTCGGGCAGGCGATGAGGACGGGGCCGCGCTCGCGCAGCTTGAGCGCCTTGAGGATCTCCCAGGCGACCTTCACCTCCTCCTCCGCGTGGAAGGTGGACAGCGAGATGCGGATGGTGTCGCCGATGCCGTCGGCCAGGAGCGTCCCGAGGCCGACGGCGCTCTTGAGCGAGCCGGACCACTTCGTGCCCGCCTCCGTGACCCCGAGGTGCAGCGGGTAGGGGATCTTCTCGCTGAGCAGGCGGTTGGAGGCGATCGTGTTCGGCACGGACGTCGACTTCATGGAGACCTTGAAGTCCCGGAAGTCGAGCGACTCCATGAGCGTCACGGTCTCGACCGCGGCGGTGACGAGCGCCTCGACGGGGTTGGAGTACTCCAGGTCGCGCAGGTGCGCCGGCAGCGAGCCCGAGTTGACCCCGACGCGGATCGGCGTGCCGAACTGCTTGGCCTTCGCGATGACCTCCGCGACCTTGTCCGGCCCCCCGATGTTCCCCGGGTTCAGGCGGATGCAGTGCGCGCCGGCCTCGATGGCCTTGAGCGCGAGCGTGTGGTTGAAGTGGATGTCGGCGATGATCGGGATGGGCGACTCGGCGACGATGGTCTTGAGCGCCTCGACGTCGCGGTCGCGCGGCACCGCCACGCGCACGATGTCGGCCCCGGCGTCGGCGACCGTGCGGATCTGCGCCATGGTGGCCTGGAGGTTCGCGGTCTCCGTCTTCGTCATGGTCTGGACCGCGACGGGCGCGCCGCCCCCGACGGGGACCGGACCGACGTGGATCTGCCGCTCGGAAGCCATGTCCTGAGTGTAGGAGCGCCGGGGGCGCGCGACGATCCGCTCACGCGGCTCGCCGGCGCGTGCCGGTCGGACTTCCGGGCCGGGGTGACCCGGAACTCCGACCAAGGTGCCGGCCCGGCCGACCCCCGCGGCTCAGGCCGGCTTGCGCCACACGAAGAGGTGCCCGCTCGCGTGACCGGTGAGGCCGAGCTCGCGGATCGCCTCGGTCACCCCGGGGTAGGCGGGGTCGTCCCAGTCGTGGAAGGCCACGACGCCCCCCGGCGCCAGCGCGGGCTCCCAGGTGCGGAACGTCGCGAGCGTCTCCTCCTTCTCGTGCGAGGAGTCGATGAAGACCGCGTCGACCGGGCGGCGGGTCGGCCGGCCCGAGCGCCGCCCGGGCGATCGAAGAGCTCGAGGCGCCCGCGGGCCTCCGGGGGCAGGAGCGCAAGGGTGGTGGCGCGCTGCGGGTGCTCCGCGACGTCCCAGCTCGAGCACGCGCCGGCCCGGCTCGGCCAGCAGCAGCGCGCCCGCCGTCCAGGCCGCGGCCGTCCCGACCTCGGCGACCACCGCGCGGCCCCGCAGCGCCTCGACGAGCACGCCGCAGCTCCGCGGGCCGGCAGGCGACGTCGACGCTCCAGGTGTCCCCGCGCCGCACCGCGCGACCAGGCAGCGCACGGTCCAGAAGCGCGGCGACGGGCCGCGGGCAGGCGCAGGAACGCGCGCACCTGGTAGCCCGCGCGCCGCAGGCGCTGGAGCGCGTCGCGGCCGTCGTCGTCCCGGAAGAGGTGCAGGCGCGGGCCCGCCTCTGCGCTCCCGCGGCCATCGGTCCGAATTCTAACCGCCCCCGGCTTCCCGACGGCGCGTGCAGCGCCAGTTCGTCCCCGAGCCGTCGTTGCAGGGTCTGCCCCCGCTCCCGACCCGAGTCCCGCCCTTGCGCCTTCGCACCGCCGCCCCGCCCGCTCGCCCTCCTGGCCGCCCTCGCGGCAGCCGCCGCCGGCGGCCGCCGCCGCCCCCGGCGGAGCTCCCGCTGCTGCGGGCCTTCTCCGGGACGCTCGAGCCCGCGGCCGGGACCACGGCGCGCGCCTGCCAGGCCGCCTACCGGCCCGGCACCCCGGGTGTGGCCACGAAGGAGGTCCGGCTCCCCGGCGGACTCCAGGTCCTCCAGCGCCCGCATGTCCGGGCGCGGCGGCGACGCCGACCTCGCGCTCTTCGACGCGGCCGGCCGGGTCCTGGCGGCGGACGCGAGCCCGGACGCGCAGGAGGTCGCCGAGGGCTACGCGCCGCGGGCGGCGTCGTGCGCCTCCAGGTCTGCCGCCGCGACGGCGCGCCGCGCGACCTGCGGGTCGTCCTCGAGCGCGCGGTCCTGCGCGGCGACGCGGCGGCCGTCCAAGGCCGACCCGCCGCAGCTCGTCGACGTCGTCGCGCCCACCCGCGCCGAACGGACGCCGCGTGGCCGCCATGGGCCTCGACCTCACCGAGCACGCGGGCCGCACGACGGTCGGCGTCGTCCTCCACGGCGCCGCGGACCGCGCTGAAGCTCGAGCCGCGCCGGGCCTGAAGTTCACCGTCGTCGACGCGGACCTCGTCAAGGGCGACCTCCTCGCCCGCCGCGGCGGAGGCACGGGCGCATGCGAAGCGCCCGCGCGCGCTCGACGAACCGCGCCGGGCTGCCCTCCGGCCGCACGGGCACCTACCGCACGCTCGCCGACTACAACGCCGAGCTCAAGACGCTCGCGGACCAGAACCCCGGGCTCGTGAAGCTCATCACGCTGAAGAACAAGACGCTCTCGGGCCGCAGGACGTCATGGGCATCGAGATCACCAGGACGTCAACGTCGCGGACGGCAAGCCCGGGCTTCCTGAACATGGGCGTGCACCACGCCCGTGAGTGGCCCGCGGGCGAGAACGCGATGGAGTGGGCCTACGAGCTCGTCAACGGCTTCAAGGCCGGCGACCCGCGCATCACGAAGATCGTCAAGGGCGTCCGCAACTACGTCGTGCCGATCGTCAACCCCGACGGCTTCAACGCCTCGCGCCAGGCCGGCGCGGTCGAGCGGCGGCGACGCCGGGCGTGACGAGTCCGTCGAGGACACGGCCTACATCGTCGCGGGCGCCAGCAACGGCGGCGAGTACCGCCGCAAGAACTGCCACGTCCCGAGCACCGACACCGGCAACTGCCTGACCTCCGCGGGCCTCGCCGAGCCGGGCGTCGACCCGAACCGCAACTACGGCGGGCTCTGGGGCGGCCCGGGCGCGGACGCGGACAACGTCGCCGCGCAGACCTACCGCGGCGACGGCCCGTTCTCCGAGAAGGAGACGCAGAACATCAAGGAGCTCGTCGGCTCCACGCAGATCATGTCCCTCATCACGAACCACACGACTGCGGGCCTCGTCCTGCGGGCGCCCGGCATCGCGGCGCTCGGTGACCCCGTCGACGAGGAGCGCGGGCTACAAGGCGCTCGGCGACGCGATGGCCAAGGAGAACGGCTACTTCAGCCAGAAGTCCTTCGAGCTCTACGACACGACGGGCACGACGGAGGACTGGACCTACAACACGGCCGGCGGCTTCGGCTTCACGTTCGAGATCTTCTGCGACAGCCCGAACTACGAGACGGGCGACTGCGACGACCCCTCCTTCCACCCGACCTTCGGCCGCGTGGTCGAGGAGTACGAGGGCACGTCCGCCCAGGCCGACCACAAGAAGGACCCGGGCCGCAGCGCGGCGGCGCCCTTCGGCAACGTCCAGAACTACGACGGCAAGGGCAACCGCGAGGCCTACCTCATCGCCGCGGAGAGCGCGATGGACCCGGCGCGCCACTCGGTCCTCGAGGGCACGGCGCCCGCGGGCGCCACCCTGCGCCTGAAGAAGACGTTCAAGACCAAGACCTTCCCCGGGGCCACCCCCGCGGAGTTCGACGACCAGCTGACCTCCGCGCTCGACGTCGGCCCGTCCGGGACCTTCAGCTGGAACGTCAACCCCTCGACCCGCCCGATCGTCGCCAAGAGCCGCGGCGAGCAGGTCACGGGCACGCCGAGCCCGCCCGTCACGCAGTCGGGTGACCCGACGGGCGCGCCCGACGACCCGATGAACGACGGCGCCGCACCCTCCCCGGGCAACGGCGTCCCGGTCACGTCGGCCAACTACAACGACCATCCGTTCACGGTCCCCACCACGGGGGTCAACCGCTCCGCCAACGTCGAGGTCACCTGGTCGACGCCCGCGTCGGACTACGACATCGCCCTCTACGAGGACGCGAACGGCGACGGGCGCTCACAGGACAACGAGAAGCAGCTCGGGTCCTCGGCCCAGGGGGCCACGAGCTTCGAGGCCGTGAACGTCCCGGGCCTCGCTCCCGGCAAGAAGTACGTCCTGCGCGTGGTGAACTTCGCCGCGGTCGAGCCGTACACGGTCAAGGTGACCTACGTCGGGCCCGAGAAGTTCGAGCCGGCGCAGGTCGAGGCCTGGACCCTCACCTGCGAGCAGGGCGGCAAGGTCCTCTCCACCGAGCCGGTGATCGTCGACCGCGGCGGCAAGGTGGCGGGGCTCACGCCGTGCGGCGCCCGCGGCGGCGAGCCGGCCGCCCCGGGCACGCCGGCGACGCCCGGGTCACCCGCAGCCCCGGCACCGCCCGGGGCCACCCCGGCGGCCTGCGTGGCTGGCGGCGGGTTCGGCACGGTCGGTGCCACCCCGACGGGGCGTGGCGCGCGCTTCGCCTTCACGCGGAAGATCAGCGCGAAGGCGACCATCTCCGTCTTCCAGCAGTCGTCGGGCCGGCGGATCACGGGTGAGCGGCTCGTCGCGCGCTTCACGGGCAAGACGGGCGCGTTCACCTGGAACGGCCGGGCGACGCAGCGCAAGCGGACGGTGGCCGACGGCTACTACTTCGCCCGCTACGAGATCGGCTCGGGCGCGGCGAAGGACACCCGGCGCGTCGTGCTGGAGCGACGGGGCGGGCGCTTCGTCAAGCGGGCGGACTTCTACCGCCGGGCGACGTGCGACGCGCTGCCGAGCTTCAAGCTCGAGCGGCCCGTCTTCGGCGGGCGGACCAACCGCGCGCTGAACGTCTCCTTCCGCCTGGCGAACCCCGCACGGGTCACCGTGACGGTGCTCAAGGGGACGAAGGTGGTCAAGCGCTTCGGGCCGACGCAGCGGCGCACGGGCGTCACCCATCGCCTCCGCCTGGACGCCAAGGGCCTGGCCCGCGGCGACTACACGGTGCGCATCAGCGTGCCGGGCTCGGCGGGGACGCCGCTGACGGCGACCCTGACCGCCCGCCGGCTCTAGGGTCGCTCCATGCTCACCCGCCGTGACGTCCTGAAGGCCGGCGTCGCGGCGGGTGCGCCGCTGGTCCTCGGCACCCCCGTCGCCGGGGCGGCGAAGCGGATCCGCCCCGAGGCGCTGCTCGCCGACGGGACCTTCGAGCTCGGGGTCTCGGCCGGGCAGCCGCGCACGGACGGCGCGATCCTCTGGACGCGGGTGGGCGAGGTCGGGCGCTCGGGGCGCCTGAGCTACGAGATCGCGCGCGACCCGGGGTTCCGCGACGTCGTGCGACGCTCGACGACCCGGGCCGCGGCGGTACGCGACTTCTGCGTGCGCCAGCCCGTGACGGGCCTCGAGCCCGGCGAGGAGTACTTCTACCGCTTCCACACGAAGCGCTCGGACTCCCCCGTGGGCAGGCTGCGGACGCTGCGCCCGCCCGACTCCCGCGAGGTCACGCGCATCGGGTTCTTCTCCTGCCAGAAGTACCGGGCGGGCTACTACACCGCCCACGCGGGGCTGGCGGCCGAGCCCGACCTCGACATGGTGGTCTGCCTGGGCGACTACATCTACGAGGAGCGCGAGGCCAAGAGCACCCCGCGCAAGGACACCACGGGCGCCAACCGCGACGGGGAGGTCCAGACGCTGCCGGAGTTCCAGGAGAAGTACCGCCTCTACAAGCGCGACCCCCACCTGCAGGCGATGCACGCGATGCACCCCTACGTCGCCGTGTGGGACGACCACGAGGTCGAGAACGACTACGCGGGCCAGGGCCCGGGCGACGTCGTCGACCGGCGCATCCCCTTCGCCGCCCGGCGGCGCAACGGCTACGAGGCGTTCTTCCAGTACCACCCCGTGCAGCGCGACGCCGACGACCGCTCGCGCATCTACCGCTCCATCCCCCTCGGGGCCGCCGAGCTCTTCCTCACGGACCAGCGCCAGTACCGCGACGCGCTCGCCTGCGAGCCCCTGACCCCCTGCCCGCAGGGCGCCGCCGCCGGCCGCTCCATCCTGGGCGCGACCCAGCGCGACTGGCTCCTCGACGGGCTCGCACGCTCCCGGGCACCCTGGAAGGTCCTGGCCTCGCAGGTCATGCTCGCCGGCCTGGACCTGCCGCCGGGCGTGCAGCTCAACGCGGACCAGTGGGACGGCTACGCCGACGAGCGCCGCATCATCGGGGAGCGGCTGCTCGCCGCGGGCGTCCGCGACGTCACGACGATCACCGGGGACATCCACACGTTCTTCGCCGGGACCGTCACCACCACGGGCCGGACCGGCGGCACGCCGTTCGCCACGGAGTTCGTCGGCGGCTCGATCACCTCCGGGGGGATCAACGAGACGCTCGCGGGCCGGGGGGTCCCCGCGGGCGGTGGCCCCCTGACGCCGCGCACGCTCCTGACCGCCAACCCGCACCTGGCCTACGCCGAGACGGAGGCCAAGGGCTACGGGGTCCTCGAGGCCGCGCCGGACGAGCTGCGCGTGACGTTCCGCTCGCCGAGCACGATCACGGCCCCCACGGCCACGACCTCGGACCTCGCGCGCTTCCGGGTCGGCCGCGGCTCGCTCGCGATCGAGCGGCGCTGAGGGTGCGGCACGCCTGGCAGGATGCCCCGGTGCTCACTCGACGCGACCTCCTGAAGGCCGGCGCCGCCGCCGGCGCGCCGCTCGTCCTGGGCGCGCCCGGGGCGGCGGCGAGCAAGCGCATCCGGCCCGAGGCGCTCATCCGGGCCGGGGCCTTCCCGCAGGGCGTCTCGGCCGGCCAGCCCCGGACGGACGGCGCGATCCTGTGGACGCGCGTGGACGGGCTGGAGCGCTCGGGGCGCCTGACCTTCGAGGTCGCGCGCGACCGCGACTTCCGGCAGGTCGTGCAGCGCTCGACCACCCGGGCGGCGGCCGTGCGCGACTTCTGCGTCCGCCAGTCGGTCCGGGGCCTGGAGCCCGGCGAGGAGTACTTCTACCGCTTCCACACCCGGACCTCGGACTCCCCCGTCGGCCGGCTGCGCACCCTCCGCCCGCCCGACTCGCGCGAGGTCACCCGCATCGGCTTCTTCTCCTGCCAGAAGTACTCCGTCGGCTGGTACACCGCCCATGCCGGGCTGGCCGCCGAGCCCGACCTCGACCTGGTCGTCTGCCTCGGCGACTACATCTACGAGAGCCGCGTGGGCGCGGACGCGCGCCGCCCGGACCGCACGGGCGCGAACCGGGACGGCGACGTGCAGACGCTCGCCGACTACCAGGAGAAGTACCGGCTCTACAAGGCCGACCCGGCCCTGCGGGCGATGCACGCGGCGCACCCCTACGTGGCGATCTGGGACGACCACGAGGCCGAGAACAACTACGCGGGGACGACCCCCGGGACCGGGAAGGACCGGCGGGTCCCGTTCGCGGCCCGCCGCCGGCACGGCTACGAGGCCTTCTTCCAGTACCACCCCGTGCAGCGCGACGCCGACGACCGCTCGCGCATCTACCGCTCCATCCCGCTCGGCGGTGCGGAGCTCTTCCTCACGGACCAGCGCCAGTACCGCGACGCGCTGGCCTGCGAGCCGCTCACCCCGTGCCCCCAGGGCGCCGCCCCGGGGCGCTCCATCCTCGGGACCGCCCAGCGCGACTGGCTCGTCGGCGCGATGGCGCGCTCCACGGCGCCCTGGAAGGTCCTGGCCTCGCAGGTCATGTTCGCCGGGCTGGACCTCGCCCCGGGCGCGGCGATCAACGCCGACGCGTGGGACGGCTACGCCGACGAGCGCCGGATCATCGGGGAGCGCCTGCTGGCCGCCGGGGTCCGCGACGTGACGACGATGACCGGGGACATCCACGCGTTCTTCGCCGGCACGGTCACCACCTCGGGCCGGGTCGACGGCCGCCCGTTCGCCACGGAGTTCGTCGGCGGCTCGATCACCTCCGAGGGGATCAACGCCGAGCTCGAGGACCAGGGGGTCCCCGCGGGCGGCGGCCCGCTGACCCCGCAGGCGCTCCTGGCCGGCAACCCGCACCTGCGCTACGCCGACACGGTCTCCAACGGCTACGGGGTCCTGGAGGCCCGGCCGGACGAGCTGCGCGTCGCGTTCCGCTCCCCCGCCTCCATCGCGACGCCGACCTCGACGGTCTCGGACCTCGCGCGCTTCCGGGTCGCCCGGGGCTCGACCCAGGTCGAGCGGACCTAGGAGGGCCGCCGGCGCTCGCGGTTCCCCGGGCCCGAGCCCGTCGCGGGCGTGATCTCCGGGTTGGCGACCGCCTCCAGCCGCCGGGTGTCCAGCGGGCCGTTCTCCCCCGTGAGCAGCCGGTTGACGACGTAGAGGCCGAGCCCGACGAGCAGCAGGATGCCCGCCCGCGCGAAGACCTCGCCCTCCTTGTAGGTCAGCAGCAGGATGCAGACGGCGATCCCGATGACGGGGACGACCGTGGGCGTCTTGAAGTGGTCGTGGCCGACGGGGTCCTTGCGCAGGACGAGCACGGAGACGTTGACCATGATGAACACGAGCAGGAGCAGCACGACGGTCATGTCCGCGAGGTCGGAGAGGTCGCCCGTGGCCACCAGGACGATCCCCAGCGCGGTGGTGATCGCGATCGCCAGGAGCGGCGTGCGGCGCGCGCCCGTCCCGCCCAGGGCGCTCGGCAGGATGCCCTCGTTGCTCATGCCGTAGAGCAGCCGCGAGGCCATGATCATGTTGATCAGCGCACCGTTGGCGAGCGCGAAGAGGGCGATCGCGGAGAAGACCTTGTCCCCCACCCCGAGCGGCCCGGTCGACGCGACCTGCTGCAGCGGGCCGGAGGAGTCCGCGAGCTCGTCGACCGGGACGACCATGGAGGCGAGCATCGCCACGGCGAGGTACACGACGCCCGCGATGAGCAGGCCGCCGAAGAGCGCACGCGGGTAGGCGTGGCGCGGGTCCTTCGTCTCCTCCGCGACGTTCACGGAGTCCTCGAAGCCGACGAGGGCGTAGAACGCGAGCGCCGCACCGCCGAGCATCGCCCCGATGACCGACTCGCCCTCCTTGAACTCGAACGCGCGGCCCGCGTCGCCCTGCCCGTCGGCCAGCGCGGCGACCGCGATGACGATGACCAGCAGCAGGCCGCTGAGCTCGATGCCCGTCAGGACGAGGTTCAGGCCGACGGACTCCTTGATGCCCCGCGCGTTGATGAGGGCGACGACGAGGAGGAAGCCGATCGCGACCAGCACGGTCGGCACGTCGACGAACGCCGCGAGGTAGTCGCCGCCGAACGCCCGGGCGAGCGTCGCGGCGCTCGTGATGCCCGAGGCCATGACCGCGAAGGCGACCATGAACGAGACGACGGGCCGGCGGAACGCCTTGTTGACGTAGAGCGCGGCGCCCGCGGCCTGCGGGTACTTCGTGACGAGCTCCGCGTAGGCGAAGGCGGTGAAGACCGCGAGGACCAGCGCGACCGCGAACGCGGTCCAGATCGCCCCGCCGACGCGGCCGCCGACCTCGCCGACCAGCGCGTAGATGCCGGCGCCGAGCACGTCCCCGATGACGAAGACGAGCAGCATGTTGCGCCCGATCGCCCGCTGCAGGCCGCCCCCGGGCTCGGCGTCGGCGGTTCCGGGTGCCCCTGCGGCGATGGCCATGCGCGCCGTCCTACCCCGCGGGCCCCGCTCTCAGGCCCAGCGCGCCGCGCCGGGGGCCTCGCCCCGTCGCCGCACGTGCGCGACCCAGTCGCCGTCGGGCACCAGGGGCAGCTCCGCGGGCGGGCGGTTGAACTCGTAGGTCCACACCTCGAGGCCGGCGGGCTCGAGCAGGGTGATGCGCCGGCGCAGGTACTCCGAGCCGGGCTCGTCGTCGACGGCGTAGTCCTCCCAGGCGTCCAGGACGCGAAGCGCGTCGGCGCCGACGAGCCGGCAGAGCTCCCCCCGGACCGTCCCGGCCCCGGGCGCGAGCGCCGGGTAGCTGCCGAGGTCGTGCAGGACCCCGGGCAGCACGCACGGCCCGACGACCTCCACGAGCCCCGCGAGCCGCGGCGCGCCCGGCAGGGGCGGCGCGGTGCTCATCAGCGTCCCGTAGAACGCGATGCGCTCCACGTCAGCCCGCGTACATCCCCTCGATGACGTCGGCGTACTTCTCCGCGATGGGCTTGCGCTTGAGCTTCATCGTGGGGGTCAGCTCGTCGCCGCCGGGCAGCCAGTCGCCCGACACGACCTCGAACTTCTTGATCTGCTCGACCCGCGCGAGCTTCGCGTTGGCGGCGTCGACGCCCTCCTGCACCGCCGCACGGACCTGCTCGTTCGTCGCCAGGCCCTCGAGCGAGGTGTCCTCGATGCCGTGCTTGGCCGCGAAGGCGGGCGCGAAGTCCGCGTCGAGGACGAGGAGCGCGGTGTTGAAGGAGCGCCGGTCACCGATGACGCAGGCCTGGCCGATGAGCGGGGAGGAGCTCTTGACCGTCGACTCGATGTTCGCGGGCGACATGTTCTTGCCGGCCGCGTTGATGATGATCTCCTTCTTGCGGTCGACGAGCGTGACGTAGCCGTCCTCGTCGATCGTCGCGATGTCCCCCGTGTGCAGCCAGCCGTCCGCGTCGATCGCCTCGGCGGTCTTCTCGGGCAGGTTGCGGTAGCCGAGCATCACGACGTCGCTCTTCATCAGGAGCTCGCCGTCGTCGGCCAGCTTGACCTCGACCCCGGGCGCCGGGGGCCCGACCGTGCCGATCTTCACCTTGTCGGGCGGGTTGACGCAGCCCGCGCCGCAGGTCTCGCTCATCCCCCAGAGCTCACCGACCGGGATGCCGATGGCGTGGAAGAAGACGAGCACCTCGGGCGGGGTGGGCGCCGCCCCGACGTTCACGGCCTCGACCTGGTCGAAGCCGAGCTGCGCGCGCAGCTTGGAGAAGAGCTGCTCGTCGGCCTGGGCGACCGCGGCCGCGAGCTCCTCCGGCACCTCCTCGCCCGCCTGCTCGAGCCGGACCTTCTTCGTGGCGGCGGCGATCGCGGCCTCGGCCTGCTCGCGCTGCTCGTCGGGCTGGCCGCTGATCATCGCCTCCAGGCCGCTCTTGAGCTTCTCCCAGATGCGCGGGACCGCGAAGAACCAGCTCGGCCGCACCGAGGCGACGTAGGCCAGGACCTCGCGGGCGTTGGGGCAGTAGGTCACCGTCATGCCGTAGACGATGGGCAGGTAGTGGTGGGCCGCGCGCTCGGCGATGTGCGCGCTCGGCAGCCAGGAGATCACCCGGGAGCCGTCGGGGAAGCGGACGGTCTGCTCCACCGCCTGCACGCCCGCGAGGAGGTTGCGGTGGGAGAGCTGCACGCCCTTGGGCGGGCCCGTCGTCCCCGAGGTGTAGATGAGGGTCAGGACGTCGTCCTTGCCCAGCGCCGCGACGGAGGCCTCGACGTCGAAGCCGGGGTTCGCGCCCTCCACGTCCGCGAGCGGGGTGACGCCCTCGGGCGCGTCGCCGTCGACGACGATGACGTGCGCGAGGTCCGGGAGGTTCTTGCGGGCCTCCAGGACCCCCTCGAGGAACTGCTGCTCGCAGACGAGCACCTTCGCGTCGGCGTCGGAGACGACGAACTCGATCTGCTCCGGCGTGTACTGCATGTAGATGGAGAACGGGGTGGCCCCCGTCATCGTCACCGCGAGGTCGACGAGGGCGAACTCGGGCCGGTTGCCGATGAGCAGCGCGACGGTCTCGCCCTTCGTGGCGCCGAGCTGCGCGAGGCCGCCCGCGATCGCGTCGACGCGCTCCCGCGCCTGGCCGAAGGTCAGCGAGACCTCGTCCTCCTTCGTGCGCAGGAAGACCGTGTCGGCCTTCTGCGTGGCGGTGATGCGGAACGCCTCCGCGATGCTCGACGCGTCGATCGCCCGGCGCTCGCTGGTGCTGCTCTCCATGGTGCGGACTCCTCCTCGGGGGGTGCGTCCGCGACCCTACCTCAGTCCGAACCCCTCGCCGCGCAGGGTCGAGATGTCGTTCGAGAGCCCGACGAAGAAGAGGAGCATCACCAGGACGAAGCCCACGACGGAGGCGCGCTCCATGACCCGGAACGGGATCGCCCGGCCCCGCACCTTCTCGGCCACGGCCCAGAAGATGTGGCCGCCGTCGAGCGGGAGGAACGGGAAGAGGTTGATGACCGCCAGCGAGAGGGAGATGAGCGCGAAGATCGACATGACGGTCTCGAAGCTCGAGGTCTTGATGACCTGCCGTGAGGTCTCGTAGGAGCCGACGATCCCGTTGACCTCCTTGCGCGCCTGGGCGTCGTAGACCAGCGCGGTGATGCGGTCGACGGTCGTCGTCGTGACGGTCCACATGCCCGTGACGGAGGAGCCCGCGGCCTCGACGAGCCCCTGCGGCTCGCTGCGGGAGCCGAAGCTGAAGCCCACGAGCGGCCGCTCGAGCTCCGCGTCGTAGCGCGGGGAGATCCGCACGGCCTGCTCGCGGCCGTCGCGCACGACGGTCAGCGCCGCGGGGGTCGCCGCGCGGCAGCCGTCGACCTGGGTGCCGGCGCAGCGGTGCGTGCCGATCTGCGTGCGCAGGCGCTCGGGGGTCCCGCGGACGCCGTCGACGGCGACGATGCGGTCCCCCGGCCGCAGGACGCCGACGGCGGCGGACTGCGGGCTGATCGCCTCGACGCTCGGCTGCACGACGGACGGGCCCTGGGCCATGAAGAAGACGAGGAGGAGCGCGAAGGCGATGACGACGTTCACGAGCGGACCGGCCGCGATGACGACGACGCGCTTCCAGACGGGCTGGCGGAAGTAGGCGCGCGGGAGGACCTCCGGCGGGATGTCCTCCGCCGGGTTCATCCCCGTGATCTTCACGTAGCCCCCGAGCGGGAGCGCCCCGATGGCGTACTCCGTCTCGCCCCGGCGGACCTTCGCGATCAAGCGGCGGGAAGAAGAGCGAGAAGCGCTCCACGCGCATGCCGACGGCCTTGGCGGCGGCGAAGTGCCCGGCCTCGTGCAGCACGATCAGCACGGCGAAGCCCAGGAAGGCGTAGAGGAAGCTCATCGTCGCCGGTCAGTGTAGGAGCGCCCACCTGAGGCGCAGGTGAAGCGCCCGCGCCTAGACCGGCGGCCCGTAGGCGGGCCCGCCGGCGCCCTCGGGCGGCTGCGCGTCCGGCTCCATGAGCTGGACCTCCTCCTGGCCGTCCTGGCCGCGCACGACGACCTGCGGGATCCCGAACGTCACCGCGTGGGCGCGGGCGGCGGTCTCCGCGTCGCCGCGGGTGTCGTGCTCGGAGATCTGCGGGGCGGCGTCCTCGTCGGTGGACACCACCCACTTCTCGCCCGAGAGGTGGGAGACGTAGACGCTGTTGGCCATGCGGTGCTCCTTCCCGGATCGGCCCCATGCCGCACCAGGGCCGGCGTCAGGTCCAGCCGTGCAGCGCCCGCGCGGCGTCGGCCACGGCCCGGAAGCGCCCGGGGTCGAGCGCCGCGCCCTCGCGGCGCACCGTCGCCGGGTCGAGGTCGAGCACGCGGTCGAGGCGCACCTCGCTCGGGCGGCCCTCCGCGTCCCACCCGCCGGCGCCCACGTCGATCCACGTCTCGCCGCGGGCCTCGTCGTCCGTGCGGCGGTCGTGGTCGACGCTCGAGAGCATGAGCCCGACCAGGCGCGCACCGTTGCGGGCCACGACGAGCACGGGCCGGTCCTTCCCCTGGCTCGGGTCCTCCTCGAACGGCACCCAGGCCCACACGACCTCGCCCGGGTCGGCGTCGTCGTCGTCCCGCGGCTCGTAGGAGAGCCTCATGCCGCCGACGCCACGAGCTCGGCGGCGACCTCACGGGCCTCGCGGTCCGCGGCGTAGAGCGTCTCGAAGGCGCGGATGGGCTCCCCGGGGAGCTCGTCGAGCGTCCCCGCGATGACCCCCGCGATGCCGAGGAACCCGAGGCGGCCGGTGAGGAAGGCGTGCACGGCGATCTCGTTCGCGGCGTTCAGGACGCAGGGCGCCGTGCCCCCGGCGATCCCGACCTCCCGGGCGAGCCGCAGGCAGGGGAACGCGTCGTGGTCGACGGGCTCGAAGTCGAGGCGGCCGTGGGCGGCCAGGTCGAGCGGGGCGATCGGGACGGGGACGCGCTCCGGGTGGTGCAGCGCGTAGGCGATCGGGGCGCGCATGTCCGGGTTGCCGAGGTGGGCGAGCGCGGCGCCGTCGACGAGGGTGATGAGCGAGTGGACGATGGACTGCGGGTGGACGACGACGTCGATGCGGTCGTAGCCGACCCCGAAGAGGTGCTGGGCCTCGATGACCTCCAGGCCCTTGTTCATGAGCGTCGCGGAGTCGATGGAGATCTTCCCGCCCATGCTCCACGTCGGGTGGGCGAGCGCCTCCTCGATCGTCACCTCCTCGAGCTCCGCGCGCGTCCGGCCGCGGAACGGCCCGCCGCTCGCGGTGAGGACGAGCTTCTCGACGGCCGCGGGCGACTCCCCGTGCAGGAGCTGGAAGAGCGCGGAGTGCTCCGAGTCGACCGGCAGGACCTGCGCGCCCGTCGCCTCGGCGAGCGCCATGACGAGCTCCCCGCCGACCACGAGCGACTCCTTGTTGGCCAGCGCGAGGTCGATGCCCTCCCCGAGCGCGGCCACCGTCGGCCCGAGGCCGGCCGAGCCGACCAGCGCGTTGAGCACGAGGTCCGCGCCCGACTCGACCACGAGGCGCACGAGCCCCTCCGCGCCCCCGAGCACCTCCCCGTCCGTCCACGCCTCGGCGGCCTGCGCGGCGGCGTCCGCGTCGGCGAGCGCGATGCGGCGGACGCCGTGCGCGCGGGCCTGCTCCACGAGCGGCTCCCAGGAGCGCTCCGCGCTCAGGCCGACGAGCTCGAACTCCTCCCCCGCGCGCGCGATGACGTCGAGCGCCTGGGTCCCGATGGAGCCGGTGGAACCGAGGACGAGCAGGCGGCGGGGCACGGCGGGCATGATCGCAGCCCGCCGCCTCCTGCCGCCGGGCCTCAGCCCGCGCTGCCCGCCTTGGGCGCCGTCGGCGCGATGGCCGCGCAGGCGATCCGGGCGCCGGAGTCCCCCGTGTCCTTCGTGGCCTGGTCCGGGCCGCCGGGCGCGTAGCGCGGCGGGACGTTCGCGAGGTTGTCGGGGCCGGCGTGGAGCATCACCGCGCTGCCGTCGGCGTCACGGAGGGAGGCGAGGTCGAAGCGGTCGGTCTGGAAGCGGGCCGACGCGGTGCCGTCGCGCTTGACCAGGAGCGGCGGGAAGTCGCCCGTGTGGTCGCCGTGGGACTGGCCCGGCTCCTTCAGGTGCCCCATCGCGGTCGTGAAGGCCGGCGCGTCGCAGGTGCCGACGGCGTGCACGTGGAAGCCGTGGTAGCCCGGGGTCAGGCCGCGCGCGGTCAGGTAGACGTAGGTCGCGCTGCGCGGGCTCTTGCGGAACTCGACCGTCCCGACCGTGGCGCCGGTGCCGTCCTTGAGGTCCGTGAGGATCGACTGGACGTCGGACGGGGTCTTGGCGGCCGTCACCACCCCGGCGGTCACCCCGCCCGCGGCGAGGGCGGCGGTCAGTCCGGCGAGGGCGAGGCGGCGGGAGCGTGCGGGCATGGGGCGTCCCTCCCCCACCGCGGAGCTCCCGAAGCGCACCCGGGCGCGAGCGGTGCGAGCTCGGCGCGCCGGAACCCGGTCAGCTGAGCGCGTTCCAGACGTAGTAGGCCGCGACGATGCTGAAGAAGATCGCGTCGAGGCGGTCGAGGGCGCCGCCGTGCGCGCCGAACACGCGGCCCGTGTCCTTCGTGCCGGCGTCGCGCTTGAGGTAGCTCTCGAAGAGGTCGCCGATCGGCGCCACGAAGGCGATCGCCAGCCCCAGCAGGAGCGCGTCGGTCCCGCTCAGCCAGTCCATGTAGAGGCCCGCGAACCACACGCCCGCGATGCCGGCGAGCAGGCCGATCGAGCAGCCCCTCGATCGTCTTGTTCGGCGAGATGGCGGGCGCGAGCGGCGTGTGGCCGAACGCGCGGCCGCCGAGGTAGGCGCCCGTGTCCCCGACGAAGGTGCCGACCATGACGCAGATGACGAGGTCGCGGCCGTCGGGCAGCTCGCGCAGCAGCACGGCGTGCGCGAGCGCGACGCCGATCCACGCGACGCCCAGGAGCGTCACCGCGATCGCGGGCGCGCCGCCCCGGGGCTGGAGCAGGGTCAGCCCGAACGTCAGCGGCACCGCGCAGACGAGCACGAGGAGCACCTGGTCGGCGTCCCCGAGGTCCGCGGCGACCATGAGCCCGATGAGCGCGGCGAAGCCGGCCAGCCGGGACGGGTGCGCCTGGGGGTACATCCCGAACAGCTCGTGCAGGCAGATGAGGCCGAAGAGCGTGAGGAAGGCGGTGAACGGCGCGCCGCCGAGCACGACGAACAGCAGCGCCAGCGCGGCGGCCGGGATCCCGACGAGGATCCGCTGCTGCAGGTCCGAGCTCACCGGCCGCCGAACCGCCGGGCCCGCTGGCCGAAGGCGCCGAGCGCGCGCTCGAACGCCTCCGCGGTGAAGTCCGGCCAGAGCTCGGGGGCGAAGACCAGCTCGGAGTACGCGCTCTGCCAGAGCAGGAAGTTCGAGAGCCGCTCCTCGCCGCTCGTGCGGATGACGACGTCCGGGTCGTGCATGTCCGGCGCGTAGAGCAGCGCGCGGAACGCGTCCTCCCCGCCCCCCGTGTACTGCTCGGCCGCATCGAGGATCTCGTGGCGCCCGCCGTAGTCGAAGGCGACGAAGAGCGTGATGCGCGTGCAGTCCGCGGTCTCGGCCTCGGCCCAGTCCATCTGCTTGAGCAGGGCGCCCGCGACGCGGTCGCGGCGGCCGATGAAGCGCATCCGCACCCCCTCGGCCTTGAGCTCGGGGGTCTCGGAGAGGATCCGCTCGTGGAACATCCGCATGAGCGCCGTGACCTCCTCGGCGCTGCGACTCCAGTTCTCCGTGGAGAAGGAGTAGACCGTCAGCTCCTCGACGCCCATCCGCGCCGCGTCGCGCAGCCGCGCCTTGACGACGTCGGCTCCGGCCTGGTGGCCCTCGGCGACCGAGAGCCCGCGGGACTGCGCCCAGCGGCCGTTCCCGTCCGTGATGATCGCGACGTACTTCGGCGTCGCGGTGGCGGCGGTGTCCTCGGACACCGCTAGACCTCGAGGATCTCGGCTTCCTTGACCTTCAGCGCGTTGTCGAGCTCGCCGACCCGCTGGTCCGTGACCTTCTGGACCTCGGCCTCCGCGCGCTTCTCCTCGTCCTCGCCGACCTCGCCCTCGTCCTTGAGCTCCTTGAGGTCCTTCATGACGTCGCGGCGGATGTTGCGGATCTTGATCCGCCCCTCCTCCGCGATGCCCCGGGCGACCTTCACGAGCTCGCGCCGGCGCTCCTCGTTGAGCTCGGGGACCGCGAGGCGGATGACCTTCCCGTCGTTCGAGGGGTTCAGGCCGATGCCCGAGTCGGAGATCGCGCGCTCGAGGAGCTTCATCGTCGAGGTGTCGAAGGGCTGCACGGTGAGCAGCCGGGCCTCGGGCGCGTTGATCGTCGCCAGCGAGCGCAAGGGGGTCGCCGCGCCGTAGTAGTCGACGACCACGCGGTCGAGGATCGCGGGGCTCGCACGGCCCGTGCGCACGCTCTGGAACTCGTGCTGGGTGGCTTCGACGGACTTGCCCATGCGCTCCCGGGCGTCCGCGATCAGCTCGTCGGTCAGGTCGCTCATGTGTGCACCAGGGTTCCCACGCGTTCGCCCGACACTATCCGGTCGATGTTGGCCTCGTCGTCCATGTTGAAGACGTGGATCGGGGTGCCGTTCTCGCGGCAGAGGGTGAGCGCGGTGGCGTCCATGACCCCCAGCCCCCGGGCGATCGCGTCGCCGTGGGTGATCTCGGGGATGAGCGTCGCGGAGGGGTCCGTGCGCGGGTCGGCGGTGTAGACGCCCTCCACCCCGTTCTTGGCCATGAGGATCGCCTCGGCCTTGACCTCGACCGCCCGCAGTGCCGCCGCGGTGTCCGTGGTGAAGAACGGGTTGCCCGTGCCCGCGGCGAAGATGACGACGCGCCCCTTCTCGAGGTGGCGCATCGCGCGCCGGCGGATGTAGGGCTCGGCGACCTCCGCGATCGTCAGCGCGCTCTGGACGCGGGTGCGGACGCCCATCTGCTCCAGCGCGTCCTGCAGCGGGAGCGCGTTGAGCACCGTCGCGAGCATGCCCATGTAGTCGCCCGTGGCCCGGTCCATCCCGGTCGCGGCGGCCTTCATGCCGCGGTAGATGTTCCCGCCGCCGACGACGATCGCGATCTCCACGCCGCGGCCGTGGACGACCTTCACGGCCTGGGCGACGGCCCGGACCCGCTCGGGGTCCGTGCCGAAGTCCAGCTCGCCCATGAGCGCCTCCCCGCTGAGCTTCAGCAGGATGCGCTTGAAGACCGGGTCGGCGATGGCCGGGCTCCTACTCGCCGACGGCGAAGCGCTGGAAGCGCCGGACGACGACGTTCTCGCCCGTCGTGGTCGAGAGCTGCTCGCGGATCTGCTCGATCGTCTTGGACTCGTGCTTGTCCGCGTTCACGTGGACCTGCTTGACGAGCACGATCTCCTCGAGCCACTTGTTGAGCTTGCCCGTGGCGATCTTCTCCCGGATGTTCTCGGGCTTGCCCTCGGCCTCGGCCTGCTGGACGAAGACGCGGAGCTCCGCGTCCTTCTCCTCCTGGGGCACGTCGGACTCGTTGACGTACTTCACGCCCGGGGAGGCGGCGACGTGCATCGCGACGTCGCGGGCGAACGCGATGAAGTCGTCGTTGCGGGCGACGAAGTCCGTGTTGCAGTCGACCTCGACGAGGACGCCGACCTTGCCCGTGGCGTGGATGTAGGACTGGACGGTCCCCTCCGCGGCCTCGCGGTCGGCGAGCTTGCCGAGCTTCTTGCCCATCTTGACCTTGAGCAGCTCGAGCGCCTTGTCGGCGTCGCCGTCGGCCTCGCTCAGGGCGTTCTTGCAGTCCATCATGCCCGCGCCGGTCTTCTGGCGCAGCGCAGCGACGTCCTTGGCGGTGAACTCAGCCATTCGTCGTCCCTTCCTCCATCGTGTCGGTCAGCGGGGTGGTGGCCTCGGAGGCCGCGTCCTTCGCGGGCTCGTCGGCGGTCGGGGCGACCTCGGGGGACGTGCCCGTGCGGCGGTCCTTGGCCTCGGGGTGCTCCTCGTTCGCGCGGCCCGACGTGTGCGGGTCGACGACCTGGGTCTCCTCCGCGTGCGCGGCGGCGACCTGCGCCTCGGCGACGTTGCGGTCCCCGCCACCGTCGGCGGTCGTCACGGTGACGGCCGGCTCCGTGGTCGGGGGCGCGACGGTCTGGCCCGTGGACGCGGCGACGGCCGCGGCCTGGCGCTCGCGCGCGGCCTGCTCGCGGGCGGCCTGCTCCTCGCGGCGCGCCTGCTCCTCGGCCGCGCGGGCGGCCTGCTGCTCGGCGACGCGGCGGGCCTGCGCCTCGGCCTCGACGCGCTGGCGCTCCTGCTCCTGCACGGCGTAGGCCGAGTAGCCCTCGGCCACGACGTCGGCGATCGCCTTCGTGATCGTGTTGCAGGCGCGGATGGCGTCGTCGTTGCCCGGGATGACGTAGTCGATGCCGTCCGGGTCGCAGTTCGTGTCGACCAGGCCGATGATCGGGATGCGCAGGCGGCGGGCCTCCTGCACGGCGATGACCTCCGTCTTGAGGTCGATGACGAAGATCGCGTCCGGCGGGCGCTTCATGTTCTTCACGCCGCCGAGGTTGTTGCGGAGCTTCGCGAGGTCGGCACGCGCCGCCATCCTCTCGCGCGTCGGGAGGAGCTCGAGCTGGCCCTCGGTCTCGTAGCGCTCGAGGTCGTGCAGGCGCTTGATCCGGTTCGAGATCGTCTGGAAGTTCGTGAGCAGCCCGCCGAGCCAGCGGTTGTCGATGTACGGCATGCCGCAGCTCTCCGCGAGCTCCTTGATGCCGTCCTTCGCCTGCTTCTTCGTGCCGACGAACAGCACGACGCCGCCGCGCTGGGACAGCTGCAGCGCGAACTCCTGCGCCTGCTGCAGCAGCAGCTGCGTCTTCATGAGGTCGATGATGTAGATGCCGCCGCGCTCACCGTGGATGAAGCGCCGCATCTTGGGGTTCCACCGGCGGGTCTGGTGCCCGAAGTGGACGCCACCCTCCAGCAGCTCGCGAAGGCCGACTTGGGTCGCCATGTGAGGTCCTGCTCCCTTGTTCGATTGGTCGTGCGGATCCGCCGCGGGGCCTTGTGCTGTGGCGCGGACCCCTTCAGCGCAGTGGTGGCTTCGAGGGCAGGGGCGCCGGGCTCCCGGGCGGGTAGTGATGAATGAGCGCAGCATGGTAGCGATGGAGCCAGGCCCGCCCACGCTTCGCCGCGCGCCCGGGGCGCACGGCGGGCGAAAGCCCACGGTGCCCGCCCCAACGCCGGCGCCGCATCACGGAAGGCTGCCGAGGGGGCCGATCCGGGGCGCCCAGCCCTACACCGGCCCTCTCGCGCCTCCCCGCGGCACTCCGCCGACGCCGAGGGGGCCGATCCGGGGCGCCCAGCCCCACATCGGCCCTCTCGCGCTCCCCGCGGCACTCCGCCGACGCCGAGGGGGCCGGTCCGGGGTCCCCAGCCCCACACCGGCCCTCTCGCGCTCGCCCGCGGCACTCCACCAACGCCGACGGCCCACGGCGCCCAGCCCTCCACGGCGATGCGGCCGCGCTCCGCCGTGCGCCCGGCCCGGCGGCGTACCGTGCGGGCGATGCCCCACCGCTTCTCCGGAGCCGCCGCGGCGGCCTACGACGCCGGTCGTGCGCCCTACGTCCCCGGGGTCGTGGCGGCGCTCGACCTCCCCGCCCCGCCGTCACGGGTCCTCGACCTCGCGGCGGGCACGGGGCTGCTCTCCCGCGCGCTCCTGGCGGCCGGGCACGAGGTCGTCGCGGTCGAGCCCGACCCGGACATGGCCGCCCGGCAGCCCGAGGGGGTCGAGCGCGTCCTGGCCCCCGCGGAGGCGACGGGGCTCCCCGAGGCCTGCGTCGACGCGGTCGTCGCAGGCGACGCCTGGCACTGGTTCGACCCCGACGCGGCGGCGGACGAGGTCCACCGCGTCCTGCGCCCGAGGGGACGCCTCGCGCTCGTCTGGCGTGGGTCCGTGCCCGAGGAGCACCCCGCGGAGCTCACGGCCTACTACGCCCTGCTCACGGGCGCGCGCGGCGAGCACCCGGGCTTCCGGGGCCAGCAGGGCCGCGAAGCGCTCAGCCACAACCCCGCGTTCGCACCGCTCGTCCACCGCGAGGTCGCCTTCGTCCACCGCACGGACCCGGAGGGCCTGCTCGCCGAGGCTGCGTCGGCCTCCTACGTCAACGCGATGGAGGACCGCGAGGCGTTCCTCGAGGCCCTGCGCGGGACCCTCGACGGCGTCGGGAGCGTCGAGGTCCCCTACCGCGCGGGGATCTGGCTCACGCGACGACGCCGGCGCGGCTGAGCGCTCAGCCCCGCGCGCGCTCGAGCGCCGCGGCGAGGTCGGGCGGGAGCGGCGAGTGGGCCTCGACGGGCTCGCCCGTGACGGGGTGGGTGAAGGCCAGGCGCTGCGCGTGCAGGAACTGGCGCTCGAGCCCGAGCACGCCGGCGGTCCCGTACTCCGGATCGCCCGCGACGGGGAAGCCGATGGCCTGCAGGTGCACGCGGATCTGGTGCGTGCGCCCCGTCTCCAGGCGGACGCGCAGGAGCGTGTGCCGCGGCAGGGCCTCGGCCAGCTCGAAGTGCGTCCGCGCCTCCTTCGGCACGTCCGTGTCCGTCGAGTTGCGCGTGCGCACCTTGCGGTCGCGACCGATGGGCGCGTCGATCGTCCCGGAGCGCGCGGGCGGCCGCCCCTCGACGAGCGCCGCGTACTCCCGGGTGATCCCGCGCGCCGCGAGCTGCTCCTTGAGCTCCCGGTGCACCCCCTCGGTCTTCGCGACGACGAGCAGGCCGGAGGTGTCCCGGTCGAGCCGGTGGACGATCCCGGCGCGCCACGCGTCCTCGCCGCCCGCCGCGCGGCCCGCCAGGGCCTGGGCCAGCGTGCCCGAGCGGTGCCCGCGCGCCGGGTGCACGACGACCCCCGGCGGCTTGTCGACCACGAGGAGGTGCGGGTCCTCGTAGGCCACGCCGAACGCCGCGGGCTCGCCCTCGCCGGCCTCGAGCGGCTCCTCGATCGGATCGAGCGCCTCGTCGACCGCCACGGCCTCGCCGCCCACGAGCTTGAAGCTCTTGAGCACGGGCTTCCCGTCGACGGTCACCGCGCCCGCGGCCACGAGCCGCTGCGCGCGCGACCGGGAGCCGAGCGGCGCCGCCAGGAACGCGTCGAGCCGCGTCCCCGCGTCCTCAGGCCCGCTCTGCAGCTGCAGCGTCATCGCGCCCCTCCACGACGAGGACGAGGGCCAGGACCCCGAAGGTGATCGCCATGTCGGCGACGTTGAAGGCCGGCCACGACGGCAGCTTGAGGAAGTCCGTGACGAAGCCGTCGCGGATGCGGTCCAGGACGTTCCCGAGCGCGCCGCCCGCCAGCAGCCCCGTCGGCAGCCACACCCAGGGGCGGTCGCGGTGGGTGGCGAAGTAGGCGACGAGCGCCGCGATCGCCACGCCGATGACGGCTACCACGACCCAGGTCTGGTCCTCGAACGCCCCGAACGCCACGCCGCGGTTGCGGGTGAAGACGAGCTTGACCAGCGGGAAGACCGGGTCCTCGCTGCCGAGCTCGACGTTCGCCCGCACGAGCGCCTTGGTCACCTGGTCGACCAGCAGCACCGCCGCGAGCACGAGGCCCGCGCGGCTCCAGGCCCCGCGCAGCACCTACGCCCCGCGCACCTAGTAGCCGCGGACGATCCGCACGAGGATCCCGCCCACGACCTGCAGCAGCAGGATGCCCACGATCGGCGAGACGTCGATCGGCCCGATGGGCGGGATGAAGCGCCGGAAGATGTTCAGGTACGGCGCCACGACCTGCTCGAGGAAGCCCATGACGGCGGAGAGGAAGCGGTTGTAGGGCACCCGCCCGCCGAACCCCAGGAAGAGCTGCATGAGGATGTAGGCGATGATCAGGATGACGTAGACCCGCAGCAGCGAGGCGAGGAAGTCCCCGATCTCGACGCGGAGCTCCGCGGCCAGGACGATGCTCATGAGGTCCCCTTCGTCGCGTCCATCGCGGCGTGCAGCGCGCCGGGCAGGCCCGCGTCGGTGAGCGCGCGCAGGCCGCGCGCGGTGGTGCCGCCCGGGGAGGTCACGCCGCGGCGGACCCCGAGCGTGTCCCCGCCCTGGGCGCGGATGAGCTCCGCCGAGCCCGTGATCGTGTCGAGGACGAGCTGCGAGGCGATCTCGGGCTTGAGGCCCGTGCGCACCGCCGCGTCGACCCAGGCCTCCGCGAACAGCGCGACGTAGGCCGGCCCGACCCCGGAGATCCCGGTGCCCGCGGCCATCGCGGCCTCGGGGAGCGTGACGACGCTGCCGACGCGGCCGAAGAGCTCGGCCACCTCGTCGGCCCGGTCGCCGCCCTCGGCCACGAGGCTCACGCCGCGCTGGACCTCGACGGCGGTGTTCGGCATGACGCGGGACACGGACGCCCCAGGGTAGGCGGTGCGCAGCTGCGCGAGCGAGACCCCGCCGAGCACGGAGACGACCAGGCCGCCGAAGCCCTCGATGCGCGAGGCGACGTCGTCGAGCTGGTAGGGCTTGTGGCAGAGCAGCAGGACGTCCGCGCGCGCCGCGAGCGCGGCGACGTCGGTCCCCAGCGCCTCCCCGCCGAGCTCGGCCACCAGCGCCGCGGCGCGACCCGAGCCCGAGTCCGTGGCCAGGACCGGCTCGCCCCAGCCCAGGGCCAGGCCGCGGGCCATGTTGCCCGCACCGATCAGCCCCATCACGCTCATGGCTTGCCCAGGTCCCGGCCTCAGGACTGGTTGAAGAAGCCCTTCTCGATGAGCGAGGCGCGCTCCTCGGCGGAGATCTCGACGTTGCGCGGGGTGAGCATGAAGACCTTGTCGGCGATGCGCTGCATCCCGCCGTCGAGGGCGTAGGTCAGCCCCGAGGCGAAGTCGATCAGCCGCTTGGCGAGCTCGTTGTCCGTCGCCTGGAGGTTCAGGACGACCGGGATGGAGTCCTTGAACTTGTCCGCGACCTGCTGGGCGTCGTTGAAGGACTTCGGGATGACGAGGTGCACGCGCACGCCGCCCTTCGCCCCCGCGCCGTTCGCCGGCCGGACGGCCCGCAGCGGGGTCGTGCGCGGCGCGTCGTCCTCCGCGAAGATGTCGTCGAAGTCCCCGCCGCGGCGGCGGCCTCCGCCGCTCAGGCGGCGCACGTTCGGGCGCTCGCGGTAGCTCTCCTGGAGCTGCGCCTCCGGCTCGTACTCCTCCACCGGCTCGTCGTAGTCGGGGTCGCGCTCCTCGGCCAAGCCGAAGTAGACCGCCGTCTTGTGCCAGGTGTCGCGCAGTGCCATGACGGGAGGAGATTAGCTGCGCAGCGCCCGTTTCCTCCTCCTGGGCGGCATCGCCCACTCAGCGGAAGAGGCGCGTCCCGACCCGCACGATCGTCGCGCCCTCCTGCGCCGCGACGGCGAAGTCCTGCGTCGTGCCCATGGACAGGCGCGGCAGCCCGCGGTCGGCCGCGAGCTGCGCCAGCGCGGCGAACCAGCGCCGGGAGTCCTCCGCGCGCTCCGCGTAGGGCGGCATCGTCATCAGGCCGGTGACCCGCACGGGGCAGCGCGCGATGAACGCGTCGAGCTCCTCCGGGGCGACACCGCCCTTGCCCTCCTCGCCGGCGACGTTGACCTCGACGAGCACCTCCGTGTCGGCCGCCGCGTGCTTGCCGAGCTGCTCGAGCACGGAGTCCGTCGCGACGGAGTGGATGAGCCGCGCGTGCGGGAGCACCTGCTTGACCTTGCGGGACTGGAGCAGCCCGATGAAGTCCCACGTCAGCTGCGCGCCCGCCTCCGTGGCGGCCTTCGCCGCGAGGTCCTGCGCCCGGTTCTCCCCCACGTGGGTGAGCCCGGCCTCCACGAGCACGGGGAGCTCCTCCAGCGCGACGTACTTCACCGCGGCGACGACCTCGACGGCGTCCGAGCCCAGCTCCGCCCGCACCCCCGCGAGGTTCTCGCGCACCCGGTCGGGGTCGAGCCCCCGGATCAGCTCAGCCATGCGAGCCCCGCCTGACGGCCCGTGCGCGGGCCGTCGCGCCGGTGGGAGAAGAAGATGTCCGGCGCCGAGCAGATCGTGCAGAGGCCGACGTCGTGGACGGCGGCCACGCCCGCCTCGCGCAGCTGCGCCGCGGCGATGCCCTTGAGGTCGAGGGTCGGGCCCGTCGTGCCGAAGCGCTCGCGCAGGTCGTCCCCGACCGCGTAGCACCCGGGCCCCGCGCCCGGCCCGATGAGCGCCGTGACCGGCCCGGTGCCGCCGAGCTCGCGCAGGGCCCGCAGGCCGTCGGGGAGCACCCCGCCGTCGAGCCCGCGCCAGCCCGCGTGGACCATCGCCACCGCGCCGTCGCAGAGCAGGGCGATCGGCAGGCAGTCCGCGGTGATGACCAGGCAGGTGAGCCCGGCGACGTGGGTGGCCTGGCCGTCGCAGGCGAGCAGCTCGTCGCCCTCCTCGGGCTCGCCGTCCCGGCGCTGCACCTCGTTGCCGTGCACCTGGAAGCCCATGGCGATCCGGTCGCGGTCGATGGCGAACGCGTCGCTGACCCGGTCGTAGTTCGTCAGGACGTGGCCCGACTCGTCCTCCGTCCAGCGCCCGAGGTTCAGCGTGCCGAACGGCGGGTGCGAGACGCCGCCGCGGCGGGTGGTGAAGCGGACGTGGTGCTCGCCGAGGTCGGCCGCGATGTGCTCGCCCTCCCAGCGGAAGGGCGCGGGGAGCTCCGGGGCGCTCACGCCCCCTCCCCCGTGCGTCTCCCGAACCGCAGCACGCGGGCAACCTAGCCGAGGGCCACCCCCAGCTGCTCGGCCCTTGTCGGGGCGTCCCCGTTCAGCAGCGCGTCGAGCGCGCGCTGCAGCCCGGCGCCGATCGCGGGCCCCGGCGCGACCCCCGCGGCGAGGAGGTCCGCGCCGTCGATCGCGAGGCGCAGGTGGCGCAGCTCCTCGAGCCACCGCCGGGCTCCCGGGCCGCCCGCGAGCGCGACGACCTCGACGGGCACCCCACGCGCCGCGCGACCGATCGCGGCGGGCTCGGCAGCCGTCCGCAGCGGGTGCAGCACGGCGGCGCGGGAGCCCGCGGCGACGACGTCGCGCTCCCCGGAGGTGAAGCCGAGCGCGTCGAGCCAGGCCACGAGGGTCGCCGCGTCGACGCCCGCGCACGCCCGCGCGAGGACGACGAGCCCGGGCCGGCCCTCGCCGGGCGGGAGCAGCGCGAGCGCGTCGCCCGCGTCCCGGGGCGCGAAGCCCGGCGGGAAGAGCGCGGGCGCGAGCTCCCGCGTGGCCGCGAGCGCCCGGACCGGGTCGGGCTCGGCGAGGGTGCGGCGCAGCTCGTTGCCGTGCCGTGGCCCGCTCGCCGTCGTCGGGTCGGCCGCCGCCGCGAGCGCCGCCGTCGCCGCGTCGGGGGTGAAGCCGAGCCGCGCGCCGTAGCGGGCGACGCGCCACAGGCGGGTCGGGTCGTCCGTGAACGACGCAGGGTGCAGGACGCGGAGCACGCCGGCGTCGAGGTCCTCCAGCGCGCCGGGGACCGCCCGGAGCCCCGCGCCCGGGCGCAGGGCGATCGTGTTGACGGTGACGTCGCGGCGCGCGAGGTCCGCCCCGAGGTCCGCGGGCGCGACCTCGGGCAGGGCACCCGGGCGCGGGTAGCGCTCCTCGCGCGCGAGGACGAGGTCGAGCACCAGGCCCTCCGGGGTGGTGAGGCTGGCGGTCCCGAAGCGGGGCTCGGCGGTCCGGAGCTCCGTGCCCGCGGCGGTCGCGAAGGCCTCCAGTGCCGCGGACGCACCGCCGCGCTCCCCCGGCGCGAGCACGACGTCGAGCTCCCCCGGCGTGCGCCCCAGGAGCGCGTCGCGGACCGCCCCGCCCACGACCCAGGCCCCCGGCGTCGCGGCCACGGCGTCGAGGGCGCGCGCGCCGCCCGGCAGCTCCCGCAGGGCGTCCTCGGCCTGCTCCGGGGTGCGCACGGTCCGGCCCACCCCTCTACCGTATGCCCTGCACATGCCCTCGCGCCCCCGCAAGCGCCGGTGGCTGGCGTGGCTGGGCATCGCGGTGGCCCTCCTGGCGCTGGGCGCCGGCGGTGCCGCGCTGGTCCTCCGCTCCTCCGAGCCGGGCGACGTCTCGAACACGGACGTCCCCTTCGACGACGCCGAGCCCGCGCCCGCCCCGCCGGCCGCGGCCCCCACGGGCGCGCGCGAGTCCGGGGCCAGGTCCTTCGACTGGCCCTTCTACGGCTACGACAAGGCCCGCACGCGCTACCTGCCGCTCGCCACGCCGCTGCGCCCGCCGTTCGCGGAGCGCTGGAAGCTCGGCGGGAAGGTCCTGCTCGAGTTCCCACCGGCCATGGGCGGCCAGAGCCTCTACCTCCTGAAGAACAACGCGCGCGCTCTACGGCCTGTCCCGGAAGACGGGCCGGGTGCGCTGGAAGCGGCAGTTCGGCTACCTCGCCGCCTCGCAGCCCGCGTACGCCGACGGGGTCGTCTACATCGTCATCCTCCAGCGCGGCAAGGGGATCAAGCAGGGGCGCGTGGCGGCGATCCGCGCGAAGGACGGCTCGACGAAGTGGTCGCGCAAGCTGCCGAGCCGCTCGGAGTCCTCGCCCATGCTCCACGAGGGGACGCTCTCCTTCGGCACGGAGGACGGCACGGTCTACGGCCTGCGCGCCGCGGACGGCTTCACCCGGTGGCGCTACAAGGCCGACGGGGCCGTGAAGGGCGGGCTGGCGCTCGCGGGGGACAAGCTCGTCTTCGGGGACTACGGCGGCACGGTCCACGCCATCCGGGCCACGACGGGCCGGCCCGTCTGGAAGGCCAAGACGCGCGGGGGGCGCTTCGGGCTGGCCGCGGGCAACTTCTACGCGACCGCCGCGGCCGCCTACGGGCGCGCGTACATCGGCAACACGGACGGCTTCGTCTACTCCTTCTCCACCCGCGACGGGAAGCTCGCCTGGCGCAAGAAGACGGGCGGCTTCGTCTACGGCTCGCCCGCGGTCGCCCAGGTGCCCGGCGGCAAGCCGACGGTCTACGTCGGCTCCTACGACAAGCGCTTCTACGCCCTCGACGCCCGCACGGGCCGCGTCCGCTGGAGCCACCGTGCCGAGGGGCGGATCTCGGGCGGGGCGACCGGTCCTGGGCGACCTCGTCTTCTACTCGACGCTCGCCAAGACGACGACCGCGCTCGGCGCCCGGTCGGGGAAGGTCGTCTGGCGCACGCGCCGCGGCGCGTTCAACCCCGTGGTCTCCAACGGCCGCGGGCTCTTCCTCGTCGGCATGACCTCGCTCTTCGGCCTCGACGGCCGCCCGGGCACGGCGAGCGCCGACGCCCCCACCCGCAGCTCCGCCGCCGCGGCCGCGGCGCGCAAGCGCAGCATCGGCCGGCGCGTCGCCCGCCGCCGCGCCGCGGAGGCCGCGCGCAAGCGCGTCATCGGCCGCCGCGTCGCCCGCCGCCGGCAGGCCGAGGCCCGCGCGCTCGCCCGCCGGGTCGCCGCCCGCCGGGCCGCCGTCCGCCGCCGCAACGCGCTGCGCGCGAGCGGCGCGCGCGTCTGCTTCCCGATGAGGGGCCGCCGGGTCTGCGTGCGCCCCGCGCCGCTCGTCTGCTTCAAGCCCGCAGGGCAGCGAGCGGACCGTCTGCCGCGCCCGCCGCCGCTGACGGGCCGGGCGCCCCCGCACCGCCGCCTCCGCCCCACCGACAGCGGGCGTGGGATCGCAGCTCCGGCCCACCGTCCCACGCCCGCTGCACGGCGGCCCCCCAGCCGGCGTGGAAGCGCGGGTGCGGCGCGGCGGGCCGGGAGCCGCGGCGCACCGGCCGCCGACGCGACGCCTCCCGCCCGGGAGCGACCGGGGCGAGCCGGGGCGAAGCCCGGAAACGACCGCGGCACGCCGGGGCGAAGCTCGGACAGGCGCCCACCATCCCACGCCCGCTGTGACCCGCCCGCACAGCGGGCGTGGAACCGCAGCGAGCCTTGCCACGCTTCCACGCCCGCTGACCCTCAGGCGATCGCGCGCACGGGGATCCCGGCAGCGGCGAGGTGCGCCTTGGCCTCCCCGACGGTGTGCTGGCCGTAGTGGAAGATCGACGCCGCGAGGGCCGCGTCGGCGCCCGCGTTGAGCGCATCGGCCAGGTGCTGGAGGTTCCCCGCCCCGCCCGAGGCGATGACGGGCACCGCGACCGCGTCGCTCACCGCGGTGGTCAGCGGGAGGTCGTAGCCCCCCTCGGTCCCGTCGCGGTCCATGGAGGTCAGCATGATCTCGCCCGCGCCGCGCTCGACCGCCTCGCGGCACCAGGCGACCGCGTCGATGCCGGTCGGCGTCCGGCCGCCCGCGACGAAGACCTCCCAGCGGTCCCCGACGCGCTTGGCGTCCACCGCCAGCACGACGCACTGCGCGCCGAAGCGGTCCGCGAGCTCGCCCACGAGCTCGGGCCGCGCGACGGCCGCGGAGTTGACCCCGACCTTGTCCGCCCCCGCGTCGAGCACGGCCTGGGCGTCGGCGACCTGCCGGATCCCGCCCCCGATCGTGAACGGGATGAAGACGTTGTCCGCGGTCCGCCGCGCGAGGTCGACGATCGTCCCGCGCGCCTCGTGGGTCGCGGTGATGTCGAGGAAGACGAGCTCGTCGGCCCCCATCGCGTCGTAGCGCTCCGCGAGCTCCACGGGGTCGCCCGCGTCGCGCAGGTCGACGAAGTTCGTCCCCTTCACCACGCGCCCGGCGTTGACGTCGAGGCACGGGATGACCCGCTTGAGGTGCGGCACGCCTAGCGCCGCGGCGGCTCGAGCGCCGCCTGGCCCTCGGCGATCGTGAAGTTGCCCTCGTAGAGCGCCTTGCCGACGATCACGCCGCCCATGTTCACCTGGCGCAGCGCGGCGAGGCCGCGCAGGTGGTCGAGCGAGCCGATCCCGCCCGAGTAGATGAAGCGCCCGCGCACGGCGCCCGCGATCCGCTTGACCTCCTCGAGGTCCGGGCCCTCCTGCAGGCCGTCCTTGTCGACGTTCGTGTAGACGAAGGAGCGCACCCCGCGGTTCTGCAGGCGCTCGATCACCGACTCCGCCGGCATCTTCGTCGTCTCCTGCCAGCCCGAGGTGGAGATCATCCCGCCGCGGGTGTCCACGGAGACGATGATGCGCTCGCGGTAGGCGCCGAGCACGTCGTCGAGGAAGTCGACGTCCGTGAAGGCCGCGGTGCCGAGGATCACGCGCTCGGCGCCGGCCCGCAGCGCGTCGCGCACCGCGCCGAGGGAGCGCAGGCCGCCGCCGCACTGCACGGGCACGCGGAGCTCCGCGGCGATCTCCTCGATGTGGTGGAGGTTCTTCGGGCTGCCGCCCTTCGCGCCGTCGAGGTCGACGATGTGCAGGAACCGCGCGCCCGCCTCGACCCACGCGCGCGCGGCCTCCAGCGGGGAGTCCTCGTAGACCGTGTTCTGGGCGAAGTCGCCCTGGACCAGGCGGACCGCGCGCCCCTCGTAGATGTCGATCGCCGGGTACAGGATCACGCTGTGACCTTCGAGCAGAGGGTGGTGAAGTTCCGCAGCAGCGCGAGGCCGTGCGCGGAGGACTTCTCGGGATGCGACTGCGCGCCGAACACGTTCCCCGAACCCACGACGGTGGCGAAGGTCTCGCCGTAGTCCGTCGTGCCGAGCACGTCGCCGGGGTCCGCGGGGTGCGGCGCGAAGGTGTGCACGTGGTAGAGGAACGAGGGGTCCGGCAGCCCGTCGGTCAGCGGCGAGGGCTGCGTCCAGCGCACCGCGTTCCACCCGATGTGCGGGAGGTTCAGCCCGGGCGCCTCGAGGCGCCTGACGCTCCCGCGCAGGATCCCGAGGCCCTCGGCGCCGCCGTGCTCCTCGCTCTCCTCGAAGAGCAGCTGCATCCCCATGCACGAGCCGAACAGCGGCGTGCCCGGAGGCCGCGATCGCGCGCAGGACGTCGTCGAGCCCGAGCTCGTGGATGACGCGCATCGCGGCGGGGAACGCCCCCACGCCCGGCAGCAGGATCCCGTCGGCCGCGCGCAGCTCGCCGTGGTCGCGGGTCATCGTCGTCCGCGCCCCGACGCGCTGCAGCGACTTCTCCACGGAGCGGCGGTTGCCCATCCCGTAGTCGACGATGGCGACCAGCGGCTCCCCCGTCATGCGGTGAGGGTGCCCTTCGTCGAGGGGACGCCGGTCTCCGTCGGATCGATCGCGACGGCCTGGCGCAGCGCGCGGGCGAACGCCTTGAAGCAGGCCTCGATCATGTGGTGGGCGTTCGTCCCGCGCTCCACGTCGAGGTGCAGGGTGAGCTTCGCCGCGTTGGCCACGGCGCGGAAGAACTCCTCCGTCAGCTCGTGGTCGAAGGTCCCCGTCGCGCCCGGGGGCAGCTGCCGCGCGGAAGGCGACGTAGGGCCGGCCCGAGATGTCGAGGGTGCAGGAGGCGCGCGCCTCGTCCATCGGGACGACCGCGTGGCCGTAGCGGAAGATCCCGCGGCGGTCGGCGAGCGCCTGGTCGATCGCGGCGCCGAGCACGAGGCCGGTGTCCTCGACCGTGTGGTGCCCGCCGGTCTCGAGGTCGCCCGTCACGGTCACGTCGAGGTCCAGGCGGCCGTGGCGCGCGAGCAGGTCGAGCATGTGGTCGAAGAAGCCGACACCGGTCGCCCGCGCTCCCGCCCCCGTCCCGTCGAGGTCGAGCTCGAGCGTCACCTGGGTCTCGGCCGTGCTGCGTTCGATGCGTGACGCCCGCGTCATGTCCCGGCATCCTCGCGCATCTCCATGGATGCCGCGTGGACGTCGAAGCCCTCCGCCCGGGCGATGGGCGCCCCGGCCGCGGCGAGCGCGCCCGCGGCGTCCCCGATGCGCACCTCGCTCATCCGGCGCCGGAAGTGGCGCACGTTCAGCGTCGAGGCGTACCGCGCCGCGCCGCCCGTCGGCAGGGAGTGGTTCGAGCCCGCCACGTAGTCCCCGAACGCCGTCGCGCCCGCGCGGCCGACGAAGAGGCAGCCCGCGCTGCGGACCGCGGGCGCGAGCGCCTCCATGCCCTCCCCCACGAGCTCGAGGTGCTCCGGGGCGAACGCGTCGGCGAAGGCGAGCGCGCCGGCCGGGCCGTCGACGAGGACGGTCACCGCGACGGCCTCCGTGTCGGGCGCTCCGCGCAGCTCGGCCTCGACGGCGTCGAGCAGCGCAGGGTCGTCCGAGACGAGCACGCTCAGGGTCCCCGGCCCGTGCTCGGCCTGGGCGCGCAGGTCCGCGGAGACGAGCGCGGCGTCCGCGTCCCCGCCCGCGCAGACCAGGACGTCGGAGGGCCCGAAGAACCCGTCGATCCCGACGACCCCCGTGAGCTGCCGCTTGGCCTCCTGCACCCAGAGCCCGCCGGGCCCCGCGATGACGTCGACGCGCGGGATGGTCTCGGTCCCGTGCGCGAGCGCGGCCACGGCGTGCGCGCCGCCCATGCGGTAGACCGCGTCGACCTCGCAGAGCGCGCAGGCCGCGAGGATCACGGGGTGCGAGCCCGGCGCGCAGACGACGACCTCGTCGACCTGCGCCGCGCGAGCGGTGACCGCGCCCATGACGACGGTGCTCGGGTAGGGGTTCCGGCCCCCGGGTGCGTAGATCGCGGCGCGGCGGACCGGGCACCTCGCGGAGCGTCACCGTGTGCCCCTGCGGCAGCGCGACCTCCTTCGGCTCGGCGACCCCCGCGCGCGCGACGGTCCCGACGTTCTCGATCGCGACCTCGAGCCCCGCGCGCACGGCCGGGTCGAGCGCCGCGCAGCGCGGCCTCGAGCTCCGCGGGCTGCACGAGCACGGGCGCGCCGCCCGTCGCGTCGAACTTCTCCACGTACCACCGCAGCGCCTCGTCCCCGCCCGAGCGCACGGCCTCGACGATGCGCGCGACGTCCGAGGTGACGGAGGTCCCGTCGGCGACCAGGGCGCGGACCGCCGCGGCGTCGGCGGCGTGCCGCGCCTCAAGCCGCACGCAGGCGCTCCAGCACGTCGTCGATGGCCGCGGCCTTCAGCTTGTGCGAGACGGGGTTCGCGATGAGCCGCGCCGTGGAGACGAAGAGCTCCTCGCGGACGACGAGGTTGTTCTCGCGCAGGGTCGTCCCCGTCGCGGTGAGGTCGACGATCGCCTCGACGAGGCCCGTGAGCGGCGCGAGCTCGACGGAGCCCTTGACCTCGACGATCTCCGCCTGCCGGCCCGTCGCCTCGAAGTAGGCCGCGGCCGTCTTGTAGTACTTCGACGCGACCCGGACGACCCCGAGGCGCCGCAGGGCCTCGGCCGTGCGGTCCTCCCCGGCCTCCGTCGCGAGCACCATGACGCAGCGCCCGAAGCCGAGGTCGAGGAGCTCGTAGACGTCGCGGTCGCTCTGCTCCGTGAGCACGTCCTTGCCCGTGATGCCGATGTCCGCGGCGCCCGCCTCGACGTAGGTCGGCACGTCGCTCGGCCGCATCGTCACGATGCCGACGTCCTCGAAGAGGAGCTTGCGGTCGTTCGCGCGGACCTCGCTCGTGTCGATCCCGAGCGTGTCGAGCAGCGCCAGCGTGTCCTGCATGAGCGCCCCGCGGGGCACCGCGATGACCAGGCCGTTCGCGGAGCTCATCGCGCCCGCTCCTCGCCCGCGAGCGCCTCGTGCAGCGCGTCGACCGCGATGGCGAAGCCGACGGCCGGCATGGGCCGCCCGAGCTGGCCCATGAGCTCGTCGTAGCGCCCGCCGCCGCCGATCGGCGTGCCGATCGAGGCGTCGTAGACCTCGAAGACGGAGCCCGTGTAGTAGTCGAGGTCGCGGACGAGCCCGAGGTCGAAGATGACCCGCGCGGCGACGTCGGGCTCGAGCGCGGCGTGGACGGCGCGCAGCCCGTCGCCGCCCGGGAGGTCAGCCGAGGACCTCGGGCCCGCCGCGCCGCTGCGGCACGGAGACCACGAGCGGGTCGAGGCCCTCGGCGTCGCGCTCGAGGCCGACGAAGTCGCGCTGCACGAGGCGGTCCAGGAGACGGCCGCGGCGCTCGCGGGTCCACCCCGAGCGGCGGTCATGAGCGCCGGGTAGAGCGAGGCGTCCCCGACCCCGATGCGGTAGTCGCGCAGCCCCGTGGCGTCCAGCGCGCGGCTGAGGACCGTGAGCGCCTCGACGGTCCCCTCGGGCGAGGGGGAGCCGATGAGCTCGCAGCCCGCCTGGAGCGTCTCGCGCATCTGCCCGCGGTGCGGGCGCACCCCACGGTAGACGTGCGCGAAGGCCGAGAACCGCAGGGGCGGCTCGACCCCGGCGTACCGGGTGGCCGCGACCCGCGCGATCGGCACCGTGAGGTCCGAGCGCAGCTGCAGCACGGCGCCGTGGTCGTCGAAGAGCCGGTAGATCCCGGCGTTCCCGCCCAGGCGCTGCGCGGGGGTGTCGTACTCGATGGCCGGCGTGTAGACCTCGCCGTAGCCGAAGGACTCGAAGACCCCGCGGATCGTGTCCGACAGCGCACGGAGCTCGCGCATCTCGTCGGGCAGGACGTCGCGCGTCCCGCTCGGGATGGGGTGCATCGGGCTCACGCCCGACAGGCTATGGGGCGGGGTGCCGCCTCAGTCGGCCGCCACGCGCTCGATGCGCGCGCCCAGGGCGCGCAGCCGCTCGTCGATGCGCTCGTAGCCCCGGTCGATCTGGCGGATGTTGTAGATCTCGGTCCGCCCCTCGGCGCACAGCGCGGCCAGCAGCACGGCCATGCCGGCGCGGATGTCCGGGCTCTCCACGCGCGCGCCGCGCATGGGCGCCGGGCCCATCACGAGCGCCCGGTGCGGGTCGGAGATGTGGATCTTCGCCCCCATGGAGACGAGCTTGTCGCAGAAGAACAGGCGCGACTCGAACATCCACTCGTGGACGAGGACCTGCCCGTCGGACTGCGTCGCCAGCGCCACCGCGATCGAGGTGAGGTCGGCCGGGAACTGCGGCCACGGGCCCGTCCTGCACCTTGTAGACGTGGTCGCCCAGGTCCCGCGAGACGAAGAGCTTCTGCCCGCCCGGCACGAGGAGGTCGTTGCCCTCGAAGCTCGTCTGCAGGCCGAGCTTCGCGAAGACGAGGCGGATCATCCGCAGGTCCGCCGGCTCCGTGTCGACGATCCGCATCTCGCCGCCCGTCATGCCGGCCATGGCCATGAACGAGCCGATCTCGATGTGGTCCGGGGCGATGCGGTGGTCGCAGCCGCCGAGCTCGTCCTTCCCGTGCACGACGAGGCGGTTCGAGCCGATGCCCTCGATCTCGGCGCCCATCGCGACGAGCATCCGCGCGAGGTCCTGCACGTGCGGCTCGCAGGCCGCGTTGCCGATGGTCGTCGTGCCCGGGGTGAGCGCCGCGGCCATCAGCGCGTTCTCCGTCGCCATGACCGACGGCTCGTCCATGAAGACCTCGCCGGCGCGCAGGCGCCCGCCCGCGGCCTCGATGACGATGTCCGTGCCCTGGAAGCGCTCCTCCGCGCCGAGGCCGCGGAACGCGTCGAGGTGCGGGTCGAGGCGGCGGCGGCCGATGACGTCCCCGCCCGGCGGCGGCATCGTCACGCGGCCGAAGCGCGCGAGCAGCGGGCCGGCCAGCAGGAAGGAGGCGCGGATGCGGTCCGCGACGTCCTGCGCGACGACGGCGTCGGCGGTCACCCCCGCGGCGCAGAGGGCGACGGAGTGCTCCGAGCGGCGCTCGACGGTCACCCCCAGCAGCTCGAGGAGCTCGAGCATCGCCTCGACGTCCCGGATCTGCGGGACGTTGCGGACGACCACCTCCTCCGCGGTCAGCACCGCCGCGGCGAGGATCGGCAGGGCGCCGTTCTTGTTGCCGGCCGGGGTGACCGTGCCGGAGAGCGGGACCCCGCCGTCGATGACGAACTTCTCCATGGGGGGAGAGGGTCGCAGGCCCGGGTGGTCGGGGGTCGGGCGGGGCGGGAGCGGGGCTAGGGTGACGGGCATGTCGACGTCCCTTTCGCGCGCGGAGGCCTGGACCCTGCTCACGGAGTGGGTCGAGTCGGCCAGCCTGCGCCGCCACTGCCTCGCGGTGGAGGCCTCGATGCGCGCGGTGGCGCGCGAGCGCGGCGCCGACGAGGAGCAGTGGGGCGTCGCCGGGCTCCTCCACGACATGGACTACGAGCGCTTCCCGGACCTGGAGACGGGCCACCCGCGCATGGCGCTCGAGGAGCTCGAGCGGCGCGACGTCGATCCCGAGGTCCGCCACGCGATCGCCGCCCACGCGGACTACCTGGGCGTGGAGCCCGGAAGCGACATGGCCCGCGCGCTGCTGGCCGTCGACGAGCTCTCCGGCTTCGTCGTGGCGGTCGCCCAGGTCCGCCCGGAGGGCATCCACGGGATGACCCCCAAGAGCGTGAAGAAGAAGCTCAAGACGCCCGCGTTCGCCGCGGCGGTCTCCCGCGAGGACGTCGCGCGGGGCCCCGGCCAGCTCGGCATGGAGCTCGACGACCTCATCCGCCTCGTGATCGGCGCGCTCGAGGGCGAGGCCGACGCCCTCGGCCTGCACGGCGCCGCCGCCGCGAGCTAGGTGCGCGGCGCCCAGCGCTACGGCGCGCTCCTGCGCACGCCGCACGTCGCGGCGGTCACCGGGGCAGCGCTGCTCGCGCGCATCCCCATCGGGATCATCGGCCTCGCGCTCGTGCTCTTCCTGCGCGAGGAGCGCGGGTCCTACGCCACCGCGGGCGCCGTCGCCGCGGCCTTCGCGGTCGGCTCGTCCTGCGCCGCGCCGTACGTCGGCCGGCTCGTGGACCGCCTGGGCCCCGCACGCGTCCTCATCCCGGGCTCCGTCGTCCACGCGACGGGCCTCATGGTCCTCGTGGCGCTCGGCTACTCGAGTGTCCACGCCGGCCTGCTCGTGGCGGTCGCGCTCGTCGCGGGCGCGACGCTGCCGCCGATCTCCGCCGTCATGCGGACGCTGTGGCCCGCGCTGCTCGGCCGGCGCGACGACCTCCTGACCACCGCCTTCGCGCTCGACGCGGTCATCGTCGAGCTCGTCTTCGTCGTGGGCCCGGCGCTCGTCGCGCTCATCACCGCGGTGCTCTTCCCGGCCGCGGCCCTGGTCCTCTCCGCGAGCCTCTCGCTCATCGGGACGCTCGTCTTCGCCACCCAGCCGCCCGCGCGCGCCCGTGAGGCCTCGGGGGAGCGGGTGTCCGGCGGCCCCTTCGGCGCGCTGCGCTCCCCCGGCCTGCTGACCCTCGTCCTCGCGCTGATCCCGCTCGGCTTCGCGCTGGGCGCGACCGAGGTGACCCTCCCGGCGTTCTCCGAGGCCGAGGGGAACCGCGCGCTCGCGGGCGTCCTGCTCGCGGTCTGGTCCATCGGCAGCGCCGCGGGCGGCCTCGCCTACGGCGGGCGCCACTCCGACACGCCCCTGGCCGACCGCTTCGTCCGCTTCGCGCTCCTGCTGCCGCTCTCCCTGCTGCCGCTCGCGCTCGCGCCCTCCATCGGCGTGATGCTCCTGCTCGTGGTGCCGGCCGGGCGCGATCATCGCGCCGACGCTGGCCTCGGGGAACCAGCTCGTGGGCGACGTGACGCCGCCCGGGCAGCAGACGGAGGCCTACACCTGGCCGCTGACCGCGCTCGTGCTCGGCGTTGCGGGCGGGAACGCGACGGCCGGCGCGGTCGTCGAGGCCGCCGACTGGCAGACGGCGTTCCTCGTCGCGACCGCCGCGGGGTCGCTCAGCGGCGCCGTGCTCCTCGTGCGCCGCGGGACGCTCCGGCCGCTGCCCTCGGCCCTCGCCGCCGAGCCGACGCCGGAGCCCGCGGCGCCCCCGCCGGCCGCGCGGACCTAGCCGACGCGCCAGCGGCCGCCGGCGGCCGCCCACTCCGCGGCGTGCTCGACGCCGCAGAACGCGTCGCCGGTGCGCAGGGGCCCCCGGTGGCGGACCAGGAGCACCCGCCCGTAGGCCAGCCCGTCGCCGCACTGGGCGCAGCGGCCCAGGCCCTCGCCCGTGTCGTCGTCGTCCAGCAGGGCGCCCGACCGCCAGCTGGCCCGCCCCTCGGCCCAGGTGACGAGGTGCTCGAGCCGGCAGAACGCCGCGTGGCGCTCGGCCTCGGGTTCGGAGAGCCGCAGGCCGCCGGTGCTCGGGATCGCCACGCCGCAGGTGCTGCAGGCCACCTCGCTCATGGGCCCAACGGTAGTGGTCCGTCCGGCGGGTGGCGCAGGCAGGCGCGGGTACAGTCCCGGGCCATGACCGCGCCGCTCCGCATCACCATCCTCGAAGGCGACGAGACCGGTCAGGAGCTCCTCGAGCAGAGCCTCCGGGTGCTCGAGGAGGACGTCGTCGGGATCCCCCTCGAGCTCGAGCGCTTCGACCTCTCGCTCGAGACGCGGCGCGCGACGGACAACCAGGTCGTGACGGACGCCGCCCAGGCCATGCGGGCCTCGGGCTTCGGCATCAAGGCGGCGACGGTCACCCCCGAGGGCAAGGACGACGTCGGCTCGCCGAACCGCCTGCTGCGCGAGCAGGTCGACGGGAAGGTCATCGTCCGCACGGGCCGCCGCATCCCCGGCATCACGCCGATCGGCGGCACCTACCACCCCATCTCCGTGGTCCGGATGGCCGTCGAGGACGCCTACGGCGCGAAGGAGTGGCGCGAGGGCGAGGAGGGCTCGCCCGACGAGCGGTCCTTCCGCACGGAGCACATCACGCGCTCGACCTGCCGGGCCGTCGCCGAGTACGCGTTCCGTCAGGCGCGCGCGATGGGCGGGAAGGTCTACGGCGGGCCCAAGTGGACCGTCAGCCCCGTCTACGAGGGGCTGCTCAAGGAGGAGATGGACGCCGCCGCGGAGCGCTTCGCCGACGTCACCTACCGGCCCATGCTCATCGACGCGACGTACGCCGGCCTCATCTCGGGCACGAGCGAGAGCCCGCTGGTCGTTCCCGCGCTCAACCGCGACGGCGACTGCCTCTCGGACCTCGTCATGCCCATGTTCGGCTCCATCGCGGGCGCCGAGTCGATCCTCCTGGCCTTCGACGAGGACTACAAGACGACGGTCGCGATGGCCGAAGCGCCCCACGGGACGGCGCCGACCCTCCTCGGCAAGGACGTCGCCAACCCCATGGCGATGCTCCTGAGCGCCGGTGCGGTCCTGCACTACGCGGGCGAGGCGGGCTACGACGGGCGCCGAGCGCGCCTCGCGCGCGATCTACGAGTCCGTCCTGGAGGCCACCGCCGACGGCGTGCGCACCCCCGACCTCGGCGGCCACGCCGGGACGACGGAGTTCACCTCGGACGTCGTCCGCCGCGTGCGGACGAAGATCGAGGTCTGGTCCTCCCTCGGCACGACGGTCTGACGGGACCCGTTCGGCCGCACGTTGCGGCCGCCCGCGCAAGATCCGTTGCAGTCCTCCGGCCGTAGGACCGCATGAACACTGGACTTCGGCGACCGCGCCGAAAGCGAACACCCGTTCCGTCCGACACCCCCCGTAGCTTTGCGAACACATGTTCCCCACCCCCGCTACTCCCCGGCCCGCCAAGCGCTCCCTGCGTGACGTGGTCCGGCACGCCGCCGACCTGGCCATCGCCTTCGCGACGCTCGAGGGCTACGGGCTCGACGACCTCCGTCGCTCCCCCGCCCCCGGCGGGACGGACGAGTCCGTCGCACCCCCGCCGCGAGCGGGACCGACGAGTCCCGTCGCACCCCCGCCCCGAGCGCGCCCGGTCACCCCGGCTCGCTGACCGACGACGCGGCCGCGTCCCCGAGCTCCGGCTCGGCCCCGCGTGCCGCCGCCGGCTCCTCGCACGACGCACACCGCCGCGAGCTCCGCGCTCCGGCACGGACCCGCCGCCCGGGCGCCTCGGCCCCGCGCGAGCAGCTCTGCACCACCCCGCTCTCGCCCGCCCGGGCGACGGCACGCACGACGTCCGAGCCCGCCTGGGCCCCGGGCGTCGGCACGACCGCAGCACCGCAGCGGCGCACGGCCAAGCAGGACGCGGCGCACTAGCGCCCCGCCCCGCCTGCCGGCCTGGGAGGGCCGCACCGCTTCGCACGACGAGGGCCGTCCCGGGTGGGGGCGGCCCTCCGTCGTTCGCGCCACGGCCTTTCCCACCCACCAGCGCCCTGGCCCGAGCGGAACGCCAACGCGAGTCGAACGCCGGCTCGCGCTACGACGCCAGCGACCACGCCCGGCGACCACCCACCCCGCGGCGCGCCCTCGAGCCGACCCGCATCAAGACGCGTTGGCAGAGTCACCGCCGAGACGGTGCTCCCGGCGTCGTGCCGGATCTCGTCATTCCCCTCGACCGACAGGCCACACCCCCGGGCGGGGACCGTCGAAGGCGGTCGGGCCCGACGCGGGACGGACGAACCGCAGCAAGGGTGGCGCGGGGGGTCAACGCCCACGGCTCAGCCCCCGACGACCTACGGCGCCATCCGGGCCAGCGCGCCGCGCACCCCGCTCTTCGCTCGACGCCTGCGAGAGCCCCCAGGGTCCTCGGGTTCCTCTCGGTCGGTCGGATGCGCCACCGGCGACCCGTAGACCGACCGAGAGACCCACCGGCCCCTTCGCAGTAGAACCACCGGGCCCCAGCAACGGACAGCTCCAGCGAAGATGCCTTCCACGCGAGCGCCCATCGAGCCCCGGTCGCTTCGAGCTTGGTGCGCGAACGAGCCGTCCGCCGGACCGAGGTCGCGCAGCGCCGCAGACGCGCCTGGGCCAGCGCGGCCGCTGGGGTGACCGCACCTAGCCGGAGCGCCTGCGCCCGAGCCCGCCGCCGACGCAACTGCGACGCGGGCAGGGGGTCCTGAACGGTTTGGAAGCACAAGAGGCCGCGAACTCCGCCAACTCAGGGTCTTCGTTGAGTGAAGGACCCCCTGCCCGCGCCGCGCAAGGATCCGCAAGCACCGTCAGCGCAACTGCGCAACCAAACGGGCCGGAACGACGAAAGGCCCCCACCGAAGTGAGGGCCTTTCGTTCAATTAAAACCGGCGGCGTCCTACTCTCCCGGGCTCTTGCGAGCCAAGTACCATCGGCGCTGAGGGGCTTAACTGCTCTGTTCGGAAAGGGAAGAGGTGTTTCCCCCTCGCCATAGCCACCGGAAACTCGTGAGAGCCTTCCGGAGGCCCTTCAAAACTGCACAGACAGCCACACTAGAACGGGTACCACGTAAATAAAACCGTCAAGCCCTCGACCCATTAGTACCAGTCTCCTACGGACATTGCTGTCCTTCCAGATCTGGCCTATCAACCTGGTGGTCTACCAGGGGTCTTACTCCCTCATGGGGATGGGAGAACTTATCTTGAGGCCGGCTTCCCGCTTAGATGCCTTCAGCGGTTATCCGATCCAGACGTAGCTAACCAGCTATGCCCTTGGCAGGACAACTGATACACCAGAGGTCCGTTCACCCCGGTCCTCTCGTACTAGGGGCAAATCCTCTCAATTCTCCAACGCCCACGGCAGATAGGGACCGAACTGTCTCACGACGTTCTGAACCCAGCTCGCGTACCGCTTTAATGGGCGAACAGCCCAACCCTTGGGACCTACTTCAGCCCCAGGATGCGACGAGCCGACATCGAGGTGCCAAACCGGGCCGTCGATGTGGACTCTTGGGCCCGATAAGCCTGTTATCCCCGGCGTACCTTTTATCCGTTGAGCGACAGCACTTCCACTTGCTACTGCCGGATCACTAACACCTGCTTTCGCACCTGCTCGACCTGTCGGTCTCGCAGTCAAGCTCCCTTGTTGCGTTTGCACTCTACATACGATTTCCAACCGTATTGAGGGAACCTTTGTGCGCCTCCGTTACATTTTGGGAGGCGACCGCCCCAGTCAAACTACCCGCCTGGCACTGTTCAGGACCCGGATCACGGTGTCCTGTTAGACGTCCAATACATCAAGGGTGGTATCTCAAGGTTGGCTCCACACCAGCCGCAGCCGGTGCTTCAAAGCCTCCCACCTATCCTGAGCGAAATGCATCGAACGCCAATACCAAGTTGTAGTAAAGGTGCACGGGGTCTTTCCGTCTAGCCGCGGGTACTCGGCATCTTCACCGAGACTGCAATTTCACCGAGCCCCTCGTTGAGACAGCGCGGAAGTCGTTACTCCATTCGTGCAGGTCGGAACTTACCCGACAAGGAATTTCGCTACCTTAGGACCGTTATAGTTACGGCCGCCGTTTACCGGGGCTTAGCTTCGGTGCTTCGGGTCAAGCCCTAACACCTCCACGTAACCTTCCGGCACCGGGCAGGAGTCAGCCCCTATACGTCGTCTTGCGACTTAGCAGAGACCTGTGTTTTTGGTAAACAGTCGCTTCCGCCTATTCACTGCGGCCCCCTCGGCCTTCCAGAGCAAGTCTGGTCAACCTACCGGGGCGCCCCTTATCCCGAAGTTACGGGGCAATTTTGCCGAGTTCCTTAACGAGGGTTATCTCGATCACCTTAGTATTCTCTACTTGCCCACCTGTGTCGGTTTTGGTACAGGCACGCGTGTTCTCCCTAGGGGCTTTTCTTGGAGGCATGGCGTAAGGGACTCGCCGGCTCGTGAGCCAGCTGGCATCGTGTCTCAGGTTATGAGCTCCCGCATTTGACAAGGAGCTCCCCTACACACTTACCCCAGGACGACCATCGCCTGGGTTCCCGTAGCCTTCCCCGTCCCCCCATCGGTCAAGCGATCACGACGTGGTACAGGAATATCAACCTGTTGGCCATCGACTACGCCTTTCGGCCTCGCCTTAGGTCCTGACTAACCCTGGGCAGACGAACTTTACCCAGGAATCCTTAGGCAATCGGTGGAAGGGATTCTCACCCTTCTTTCGTTACTCATGCCGGCATTCTCACTTCCCACGGCTCCACGGCTGGTTTCCACCGCCGCTTCACTGCCGAGGGAACGCTCTCCTACCGCTCAAGGCGAACCTTGAACCCGCAGCTTCGGTGCATAGCTTGAGCCCCGTTACATTATCCGCGCCCGAACACTTGACCAGTGAGCTGTTACGCACTCTTTCAAGGGTGGCTGCCTCTAAGCCAACCTCCTGGTTGTCTATGCACTCAGACATCGTTTGCCACTTAGCTATGACTTGGGGACCTTAGCTGGCGGTCTGGGCTGTTTCCCTTTTGACGCTGAAGTTTATCCCCCAGCAACTGACTGCCGAGAAGCACGTACCGGTCTTCGGAGTTTGCCTGAATTCGGTAAGCTGGTAGGCCCCCTAGTCCAAACAGTAGCTCTACGGCCGATACGCTCATGACTCGACGCTATACCTAAATATATTTCGGAGAGAACCAGATATCACTGAGCTTGATTAGCCTTTCACTCCGACCCACAGGTCATCCGCCCAGTTTTCAACCTAGGTCGGTTCGGTCCTCCACGAGGTCTTACCCCCGCTTCAACCTGCCCATGGGTAGCTCGCTCAGTTTCGGGTCTACCGCCTACGACTGAATCGCCCTATTAGGACTCGCTTTCGCTACGGCTCCGCTCATCGCTTAACCTTGCCGCAGACGAGTAACTCGCCGGCTCGTTATGCAAAAAGCACGCGGTCACAGAACAAGTCTGCTCCCACCGCTTGTAGGCACGCGGTTTCAGGTACTATTTCACTCCCCTTCAGGGGTACTTTTCACCTTTCCCTCACGGTACTAGTCCGCTATCGGTCACCTAGGAGTACTTAGCCTTGGAGGGTGGTCCCCCCGGGTTCAGTCCGCGTTTCACGGGTGCGGACCTACTCAGGAACGCTAGACAGCAGGTCATGGGGTTTCGGCTACGGGACGCTTGCCCTCTTTGGTGCGAGGTTCCACTCGCTTCGCCTACCACATGACTTTGTAACTGCTGCCAGGCCGGTCATGACCTGGAACTAACGCCCTACAACACCACGTACGCAACGCATGACCGCTTACACGTACGAAGTTTGGGCTGATCCCTTTTCGCTCGCCACTACTCAGGGAGTCTCGGTTGATTTACTTTCCTCGGGGTACTGAGATGTTTCACTTCCCCCGCTTGTCTCTACCCGCCCTATGTGTTCAGGCGGGAGTAACGCCGCATTACCAGCGCTGGGTTTCCCCATTCGGGAATCCCCGGGTCAAAGGCCATTCAACGCCTCACCGGGGCTTATCGCAGTCGTTCACGCCCTTCATCGACTCTAGGTGCCAAGGCATCCACCACGTGCCCTTACTATCTTGACGGTGATCTCGAACTCCTCTGCCGCAAACCGCGGTCAAGCCGTTTGCGACGTGTACTGCTGAGGTTCGAACTTGTGCCGGCATTGCGAACCGGACACAAGAAGAACATCGCTCTCGCGATGCTCGGTGATACCCGTTCACCCCTGGCTTATCGCTCCAGGGGTGTGTGGCTACTGTGCAGTTTTCAAGGGCCGTCCGAGAAGGGCCGTGCTTGGCAGGTCACCACGGTGGGCGACGTGCGGGCGCACGGTCTCTCAAAACTCAACAGCATGCTCGCTCGAGTGGACGCGGTATGCGCCACTGGCAAGGTCAGGTCCGGTCGACATGCTAGGCCGCTCGGGCGTAGCCGACCGGTCGACACCCATGTGCACGGAGGGAGCTCGAGAGCTCTCCCCGGAGGGATGTGCGCGCCGGCTAGCGCGTTTCCGTAGCGGGCCCCATTGAAGGGACTCCCTAGAAAGGAGGTGATCCAGCCGCACCTTCCGGTACGGCTACCTTGTTACGACTTCACCCCAGTCACGAGCCCCACCTTAGACGGCTCCCTCTCCGAAGAGTTAGGCCACCGGCTTCGGGTGTTGCTCACTCCCGTGGTGTGACGGGCGGTGTGTACAAGGCCCGGGAACGTATTCACCGCGGCAGTGCTGATCCGCGATTACTAGCAACTCCACCTTCATGTAGGCGGGTTTCAGCCTACAATCCGAACCGAGACGCGCTTTAAGGGATTCGCTCCACCTCGCGGTATCGCAGCCCTCTGTACGCGCCAATGTAGCACGTGTGTAGCCCTGGACATAAGGGGCATGATGACTTGACGTCATCCCCACCTTCCTCCGGTTTGTCACCGGCAGTCTCGTATGAGTCCCCAACTGAATGCTGGCAACATACGACGGGGGTTGCGCTCGTTGCGGGACTTAACCCAACATCTCACGACACGAGCTGACGACAGCCATGCACCACCTGTGAACCTGCTCCGAAGAGAAACCCTGTTTCCAGGGCGGTCAGGCACATGTCAAGCCCAGGTAAGGTTCTTCGCGTTGCGTCGAATTAAACCACATGCTCCGCTGCTTGTGCGGGCCCCCGTCAATTCCTTTGAGTTTTAGCCTTGCGGCCGTACTCCCCAGGCGGGGCACTTAATGCGTTAGCTTCGGCACGGGAGGAGTCGACACCTCCCACACCTAGTGCCCATCGTTTACGGCGTGGACTACCAGGGTATCTAATCCTGTTTGCTCCCCACGCTTTCGCGTCTCAGCGTCAGTCACGTCCCAGCGAGCTGCCTTCGCCATTGGTGTTCCTCCTGATATCTGCGCATTTCACCGCTACACCAGGAATTCCACTCGCCTCTTCCGGACTCGAGGTCGGCAGTATCCACCCGCATCCCAAGGTTGAGCCTTGGACTTTCAGAGCAGACTTACCGACCCGCCTACACGCGCTTTACGCCCAATGATTCCGGACAACGCTTGCCCCCTACGTATTACCGCGGCTGCTGGCACGTAGTTAGCCGGGGCTTCTTGTGAAGGTACCGTCAAGCAGAATCGCTATTCACGAACTGCCCTTCGTCCCAACTGAAAGTGGTTTACAACCCGAAGGCCGTCTTCCCACACGCGGCGTTGCTGCGTCACGCTTTCGCGCATTGCGCAAGATTCCCCACTGCTGCCTCCCGTAGGAGTCTGGACCGTGTCTCAGTTCCAGTGTGGCTGATCGTCCTCTCAGACCAGCTACGCATCGTCGCCTTGGTAGGCCGTTACCCCACCAACAAGCTAATGCGCCGCGGGCCCATCTCGATGCGGAGGCCGAAGCTTCCTTTCCGAACTGCCCTTGAGAGCAGAAAGCACATTTGGTATTAGCCCGACTTTCGTCGGGTTGTCCCAATCATCGAGGCAGGTTACCCACGTGTTACTCACCCGTTCGCGGCTCTGCCAGCCCGAAGGCCTTCGTCGCTCCACTTGCATGTGTTAAGCACGCCGCCAGCGTTCGTCCTGAGCCAGGATCAAACTCTCCGTGAAGAACTGCATCATTCTTTGCCGACACGAGGCCGGCGTTCACTTTGAGTTGTCCGTGACCAGTTTGTGCGGCCTCCCTACACGGGGAAGCCGCGGTCATGACAGGTACTGCTTTGTCCCCATCGACGCCCGGCTGGGTATCGATGAGGTCGAACCTGGACGCACACTTCAAGACCCGAAGGTCAGAAGTGCGCATGCTGTTGAGTTTTCAAAGACCGTCGCGCCCATCTCGGGAAGGTGCTGCCTTCTGCGAGGTTCGCGCTCGGAGCCGTACTGCGCTTCGAGTCGGGGTCGAGGAGTGTAGCGCTTGCCCCCGGTCGATCTCAAGGAGATCTTCGGCGGTGTCGCGCGGCTGTCGCTCGTTCCCGGGGCGGCAATGTAGCACCGCCGTCCGGGAGGAGTCGCCAGCCCTGCTCGACCCTTCCTTGCCGTGCGGGGCGACCTGCGCCCCGACCCGACGAGCGGCAGTGTAGACACAAGCCGGAGCGCGATGCGTTCCGACCGGCCCATCCTGGCGCTCAGACCAGGTGCAGCCTGCGGAAGCCGCGCTTGCCCACCTGGAGGACGACGCCCTCCAAGCCGGCGGCCGGCACGTCCAGCTCGCCGAGCACGACCCCGTCGAGGCGCACGGCTCCCGCCCCCAGCATCCGGCGCGCCTCGGATCGCGAGTGCCCGAAGGCCTCGGCGATGAGGGCCGGCATGTGGACGGGGTCCGGGGCGGAGGGCACGCCGAAGGGGTCGATCTCCTCCGGGACGCCGCGGTCGACGAAGAGCCGGTCGAAGTGCGCCTCGGCCGCGCGCGCGGCCCCGGGGTCGTGGAAGCGCTCGACGATCGCCCGCGCGAGGAAGCGCTTGGCGTCGCGGGGGCCCGTGCCCTCGCGGCGGCGGCGCGATCGCCGAGGAGCTCGAACCACTGGGCCATCGCGTCGTCGGGCAGCGAGAGCGTCTTGCCGTACATGTCCTCGGGCGCCTCGGTGACCCCGATGTGGTTCCCGAGCGACTTGGACATCTTCTGCACCCCGTCGGTCCCCGTGAGGATCGGGACGGTCAGGACGCACTGCTCGGGCAGGCCGTAGGCGCGCTGGACGTCGCGCCCGAGCATGAGGTTGAAGGTCTGGTCCGTGCCCCCGAGCTCGACGTCCGCGCGGATCGCCACGGAGTCGTAGCCCTGCATGAGCGGGTAGAGCAGCTCGAGCACGGAGATCGGCGAGCCCGCGGCGAAGCGCTTGGCGAAGTCGTTGCGCTCCAGCAGCTGCGCGACCGTCGTCGTGCGCGCGAGGCGGAAGAGCTCCTCCATGCGCATGTCGAGCCACTCCGCGTTGCGCCGCACCTCGAGCAGCTCGGGCTCCGAGCGCAGGACCTTGAACGCCTGGGCCTTGTAGGTCTCCGCGTTGGCGTCGATCTCCGCGCCCGAGAGCGCGGGGCGGGTCGCGGAGCGCCCCGAGGGGTCCCCCACCCTGGCGGTGTAGTCGCCCACGATGAGCACGACGCGGTGGCCGAGGTCCTGGAACTCGCGCAGCTTCTGCAGCACGACCGTGTGCCCGAGGTGCAGGTCGGGGGCCGTGGGGTCGAGCCCGAGCTTCGCCCGCAGCTGGCGCCCCTCGCGCGCGGCACGCGCCCAGGCGCGCCTCGAGGCCTCCGACGGGGAGGGCGTCCACCGCGTTGCGGGCGAGGAAGGCGGCGCTCTGGGCGGGATCGGCCATCGGGACCGATGGTAGTCTGGGCCTCCGTCGGACCGGGGTCCTGCCACCCGGTCCCCGCGCCCGCGCCGCCGGTGCGCGAGGGAGGCGCCCGCCTCGCCGCGAGCCACCGACGACCCCGCCCATGCGCGTCCGCTCCACCACCGACGACGAGCCGCTCCCCCGCCAGCGCCCGCGGGTGAAGAAGCTGCGGCTCCTGCTCGTCCTCGTGCCGCTCGCCCTGCTGGCGGGCGTCTCGACCGTGTTCGGGATGATGATGGCGGTCGCCTCCGACCTCCCGGCGCTCGAGAACGAGCCGGAGTACCGCACGGCGGCGGACACCCGCAACTCGACCCTCGTCGACGTCAACGGGCTGCGGATCGGCCGCCTGGTCTCCGACAAGAACCGCGTCTTCGTCAAGTACGACGACATCTCCCCGGCCATGCGCTCCGCGATCGTCGCCGTGGAGGACGAGCGCTTCGCGACGAACAACGGCGTCGACCTCCGCGGCATCGCCCGCGCCTTCACCCAGGACATCGTCCGCAAGCGCGCGGCCCAGGGCGGCTCGACGATCACCCAGCAGTTCGTCAAGAACGCGCTCGAGGCGCAGTCGCAGCGCACGGTCTTCCAGAAGCTCCGCGAGTCCGCGCTGGCCTACCACCTCACGCGCCGCTGGGGCAAGAAGAAGATCCTGCAGGAGTACCTCAACTCGATCTACTTCGGCAACGGCGCCTACGGGATCGAGGCCGCCGCGCAGACGTACTTCGGCCAGGACCACCCGGGCTGCGGGAGGACCGCGAAGCGCCCGTGCGCGAAGGAGCTGCGCCCGAGCGAGGCGGCCTTCATCGCGGGGGTCGTCGCCAGCCCGTCGGGCTACGACCCCGTGGCCCACCCGGCGGCCTCGACCGCCCGGCGCAACGTCGTGCTCGCCAAGATGCTCGCCCAGGGCTACATCACGCGGCGCGGAGCACGACGAGGCGGTCGGCGAGGCGCTGCCGGCCAAGCCCAAGGCGCCGCGCCTGGACGCGAAGTACGGCTCGGAGCACTTCGTCTCCTGGGTGCGCCAGCAGCTCGTGGACCGCTACGGCGCGCAGCGCGCCTTCGAGGGCGGGCTGAAGGTCCGCACGACGCTCGACCTCCCGCTGCAGGCGGCGGCGGAGAACGCGGTGACGAAGTACCTCGCGAACCCGGCGGGGCCGACCGCCGCGCTCGTCGCGATCGACAACGACACGGGCGAGGTCCGCGCGATGGTCTCGGGCACGAAGGACTTCCAGGACGCGCCGTTCAACCTCGCCACGCAGGGCCAGCGCCAGCCCGGCTCCTCCTTCAAGCCCTTCATCCTCGCCGAGGCGCTCGAGTCGGGCATCTCGCCGTCGAGGGTCTACCCCTCCCGCAAGCGCGAGTTCTGCGTGACCCGCTCGAAGGCGAAGGGCTGCACGGAGCGCTTCGTCGTCAACAACTTCGAGGACACCTACACGGGGCAGCGCACGCTGGCCAACGCGCTGACGTACTCCGACAACGCGGTCTACGCGGCGGCCGGCATCGAGGTCGGGACGAAGAAGGTCGCGCGCCTCGCACGCCGGATGGGCATCCGGACCCCGGTCTCCTCGAACCTCGCGATGACGCTGGGCGGCCTCGAGCAGGGCGTCACCCCGCTCGACATGGCCCACGCCTACGAGACGTTCCAGACCGGCGGGCGCCGGGTCACCGGCACGCTCGGCGCGTCGGACGACGGCCCCGTCGGCATCACCCGGGTGACGGGCCGCAGCGGGAAGGCCGATCGAGGGCGGGGTCAACCGGACGCGGCGCATCCCGGTGCTCAAGCGCATGACCGCCCAGCAGGCGACGCCAGGTCATGTCCACCGTCGTCTCCCAGGGCACGGGCAAGCGCGCGGCGTTCGGGCCGTTCGCCGCCGGCAAGACGGGGACGACGGAGAACTCGGGCGACGCGTGGTTCGTCGGGTTCACGGACCGCCTGACGGTCGCGGTGTGGGTCGGCTACCCCGACAAGCTCAAGCCCATGGAGACCGAGTTCCAGGGCGGCCCGGTCGAGGGCGGGACGTTCCCGGCGCTCATCTGGCACGACTTCCAGGTGTCGGCGACGACGATCCTCGACGCTCGGGTGGCGGCCGACCGCAAGCGGCGCGGGCTGCCCCCCGTCGGCGCGTCGGGCCCGACCGGGCCCACGACCGACCACCGTCGCCCCGCCGAGCGCCACCCCGGCCCCCGAGGGCGGCGCCCCGGGTGACGCGACGGACGGCGGGACCCCCGTGGCCCCGACGCCCAAGACGCCCACGCCCGCGACGCCGAAGACCCCGGCGCCGCAGCCGGACCCCGAGCCGACCCCGGCGCCCGCGACCCCGACGCCGACGCCCGCCACCCCGCCCGCCGGGACCCCGGACGGCGAGGCCGGCGGCGCGGCGGCGGCGCCCGCGACGCCCTAGGCCGACCGCCGCGCCGCCCGCCGCGGGGCGTCGAGCCCCGCGGGCCAGGGCTTGGAGACGTAGCGCGAGCCCACGAGGCTGAAGCGCCAGGGCAGCTCGACGGCCTTCGTGATGCCGATGCGCTCCGAGGCGACGAGGACGGGACGGGGTGCCCCCGGCGGACGGGGCAGGACGCGCAGCGGCCCCGTGACCAGGGAGCTCGCGTTGAGCTCGAGCTCGACCCCGAGCGCCTGCGTCAGCTTCCCGGGGCCGGAGCAGAGCGCCTCGAGGTCCTCCTGGCCCCGGCGCGCGCGCATGTCCTCGATCCCCGACAGCGGCGCGAGCGCACGGACGAGGACGGCGGCGCCGACGTCGTAGCCCTCGCAGACCGCGTTGACCAGGGCGTGGATGCCGTAGGAGCGGTAGACGTAGGCCGTCCCGGGCTCGCGGTACAGCGTCGAGGTGCGGGCGGTGAGCCCGACGTAGGCGTGGCAGGCGGGCTCCGTGTGGTGGTAGGCCTCCGTCTCGACGATGACGCCCGAGCAGGCGCCGTGGACGAGGACGCAGCCGACCATGTCCCGGGCGACCTCGACGACCGGGCGGTCGTAGAAGGCCGCGTCGAGCGGCGCGCTCACGCCAGCAGCGCGCGCACGAGCTCGAGCTGCTCGCGGACGCGCGGCAGCGCCGTGCCGCCCTCGCTGACCTTGGACTCGAGCCAGGAGGAGCGCTCGAAGACGGAGCGCACGGAGGGGTCGAGGTGCTCGGACTGCGCTGCGAGCTCCGCGTCGGAGAGCTCCCCGAGCGCCTTGCCCTCGGCCACCGCGAAGCGCACGAGCCCCGCGACGATCCCGTGGCACTCGCGGAACGGGACGCCGCGCTTGACCAGCAGGTCGGCGAGGTCCGTCGCGGCGATGAGGTCGTCGGAGGCCGCGGCGGCCATCCGCTCCGCGTTGAAGGCCGCGCCGTCGAGCATCCCCTGGGCCGCGGCGAGGCAGAGCGCGAGCGTGTCGACCGCGTCGAAGAGGTGCTCCTTGTCCTCCTGCATGTCCTTGTTGTAGGTCAGCGGGAGCGCGTGGAGGACGCCGTGCAGCGCCGCGCCGTGGGCCACGACGCGCGGCGCCTTGCCCCGCAGGAGCTCCGCGGCGTCGGGGTTCTTCTTCTGCGGCATGATCGACGACCCGGAGGTCCAGCGGTCGGCGAGCACGACGAAGCCGAACTCCTGCGAGCTCCAGATGACGAGCTCCGAGCCCAGGCGGCTGAGGTGCGTCGCGCAGGTCGCGGAGGCGTGGAGCAGGTCGAGGACGAAGTCCCGGTTGGAGACCGCGTCGACGGAGTTGGCCATGACGCTCGCGAAGCCGAGCTCCGCGGCGACCCCCTGGCGGTCCGTGTCGAAGTTCACCCCGGCCAGCGCGCCCGCACCGAGCGGGAGGCGGTCGGCCTGCTGGGCGGCGAAGGTCAGGCGCTCCCGATCACGCTCGAGCATCCAGACGTAGGCCAGCAGGTGGTGGGAGAGGTAGATGGGCTGCGCGCGCTGCAGGTGCGTGTAGCCCGGGAGCGGCACCTCGAGGTGCTGCTCGGCCAGCGCGACGAGCGTGCCCATGAGCTCCGTGACCTGGTCACGGAGGGCGAGCGCCGTCTCCTTGCAGAAGAGCGCGACGTCCGTGGCGACCTGGTCGTTGCGCGAGCGGGCGGTGTGGAGCTTCCCGCCGACGGGCCCGATCAGCGCGGTGAGGCGGCGCTCGACGGCCATGTGGACGTCCTCGTCGTCGGGCAGGAAGGCGAACTCGCCCGCCGCGAGCTCGGCCTCGACGGCGGCCAGGCCGCCCAGGATCGCGTCGCGCTCCTCCCCGGAGATGATGCCGCGCGCGCCGAGCATCGCGGCGTGCGCGCGCGAGCCGCGGAGGTCCTGCGGCCAGAGGCGCTGGTCGAAGGCGACCGAGGAGTTGAGCGCCTGGAAGGCGGCGGCCTGGGGTTCTGCGAAGCGCGACATGGAGCCGCGCAGTGTCGCAGGGGCCTGCGTCAGGAGTGCAGGCCGTGGATCTGCGCGACCTGCGTCGCCAGCCCGAAGCCCAGGAGGTAGAGCGAGACGCCCCAGCCGACCCAGGCGCCGACACCCGGGCGGTGGAAGCGGCGCTCGCGCCGCAGGTGCTCGAGGCCGATCGGGATGCCGCAGAGCAGGCCGAGGGCCATGAGCACCCAGGGGCTCCAGCCGGCCGCGGTGGTCCAGCTCCAGCCCTCGATCCGCGAGATGTCCGCGACGACGTCGTGCCAGAGGTACACGGGCAGCAGGGCGGCCAGCACCACGCCGACGAGCCCGACGAGCTGCGAGCGCCGGCGCTCGGCGGCGACGGACTTGCGTGGCTTGCGGCCCGGAGCCATGGCTCCCGATTATGACCCGGTGAGCACCGCTTCGAACGCCGACTTGACGCGGTCGACCTGGCCCTGGGTCATGCCGGGGAAGAACGGGAGCGCGACGGAGCGCGCGGCGACGTCCTCGCAGACGGGGAACTCGCCCTCCCGGTGCCCGAACGTCTCGCGGTAGAAGGACATGAGGTGGATGGCCGGCAGGTAGGGCTTGCTCTGGATGCCGTGCCCGCGCAGCGCGCGGATCGTCGCGTCGCGATCGACGCCGTGCGGGACCTGGACGACCCAGACGAACCAGCCGCGCTCGTCCCCGCCCGCGTCCTCGCAGGGCAGGCCGACACCGTGCTCCGTGGCCAGGGGCCCGAGCGCCTCGCGGTACCAGGCGGCGACCTGCTTGCGGTCCGCGAGCATCTGCGCGAGGCGCCCGACCTGCGCGATGCCGATCGCGGCCTGCAGGTCGGTCATGCGGTAGTTGAAGCCCAGGCGGTCGTGGTCGAGCCAGCCCATGTCGGGGGCGCGGCCCTGGTTGCGCTCGGAGTCCACCCGGGCCTTCACGGCCGGGTCGCCCGTGAGGAGCATCCCGCCCTCGCCCGTCGTGAGCTGCTTGTTCGCGTAGAAGCCGAAGGAGGCCACGTGGCCCCGCGCGCCCACCGCGACGCCGTCGGCGTGGCGGGCGCCCAGCGCCTCGCAGGCGTCCTCCACGAGGGGCAGGCCCAGGCGCTCGAAGGCCGGGATGTCGGCGGGGTAGCCGAAGATGTGGACCGGGAGGATCGCGGCGGTGCGGTCCGTGATCGCGGCCTCGGCGGCCTGCGGGTCGAGGTTGAGCGTTCGCGGGTCGATGTCGGCGAAGACGGGGCGGGCGCGCTCGAAGACCGCGGCGTTCGCGCTGGCCACGAAGGAGAAGGGGCTCGTGACGACCTCGTCGCCGTCCTTCACGCCGACCGCACGGAGGCCGAGGTGCAGGCCCGCCGTGCCGCTGCTCACCGCGGAGCCGTGCGGCGCGCCGACGAAGCCGGCGAACGCCTCCTCGAAGGCGGGGATGCGCGGGCCGAGCGAGAGCTGGCCCGAGCGCAGGACCTCGAGGACGAGCTCCTCCTCCTCCTGACCGATGACGGGCTGGGCGAGCGGGACCTCGTCGAGCGCGCTCACGACGCGGGCACCCGCGCGGGCTGCTCCGCGTACTCGAGGCTCTCGACGAGCGCCTGCCAGGAGGCGGCGATGACGTTCTCGGCCACGCCGATCGTCCCCCAGGTGCGCGCGCCGTCGCTCGAGTCGAGCAGGACGCGGGTCGTCGCCTGGGTGCCGTGGGCCTCGTCGAGGATGCGGACCTTGTAGTTCACGAGCTCCACGTCCTTCAGGTGCGGGTGGATCGTCCCGATCGCCAGGCGCAGCGCGGCGTCCAGCGCGTTGACCGGGCCGTTGCCCTCCGCGGTCTGCACGAGGCGGACCGAGGGCGCCTCGGCGGTGGCGCGGGTCCAGATCTTGATCGTCGCCTCGCACTGCACGCGGCCCGCGGCGTCCTGCTCGACGATCGTCCGCCAGCTCTCCAGGGTGAAGAGCGGCTCGTGCTCCCCGGCCTCCCGGCGCAGGAGGAGCTCGAAGGAGCCGTCGGCGGCCTCGAACTGGTAGCCCGCGTGCTCCAGCGCCTTGACCTTCTCGATGACCCGGACGGCCGCCTCGTCGTCGAGCGCGATGCCGGCGGCGGCGGCCTTCTCGGCGACGGTGCCGCGGCCGGCGAGCTCGGAGATGAGCAGCGCGCGGGCGTTGCCGACGAGCGCCGGGTCGGCGATCTCGAAGGTCCGCGGCTCCTCGCGGACGGCCGCGATGTGCAGCCCGCCCTTGTGGGCGAAGGCGTTGCGGCCGACGAAGGGCTGCCGCGCGTCGGGCGGGCGGTTGAGCAGCTCGTCGACGTAGTGGGCGGTGCGCGTGAGGCGCGCGAGGCGGTCCGGGGGCAGGACCTCGCGCTTGAGGCCGAGCTGGAGCGCCCCGATGATCGAGACGAGGTTCGCGTTGCCCGTCCGCTCCCCGATCCCGTTCATCGTGCCCTGGACGTGGGTCGCCCCCGCCTCGACGGCCGCGAGCGTGTTCGCCACGCCGAGCTCGAGGTCGTTGTGGCAGTGCACGCCGACGCGCTCGCCCCCGAGCGCGGCGACCGCGGCGCCGATCGCGGCGGCGACCTGGCCCGGCAGCGAGGAGCCGTTCGTGTCGCAGGGGACCACGCGCTCCGCGCCGGCCTCGATCGCCGTGCGCAGGCAGGTGAGCGCGTACTCCGGGTCGTCGCGGAAGCCGTCGAAGCAGTGCTCCGCGTCGTAGACGACGCGCTTGCCGGCGGCGACGAGGTAGGCGACGGACTCGCCGATCATCGCGAGGTTCTCCTCGCGGGAGACCCTCACGACCTTGTCGAGGTGCAGGCCCCAGGTCTTCCCGACGATCGTGCAGACGGGCGCGGCGCAGGCCGCGAGCGTCTGCAGGGCGGGGTCGTCCGCGGCGGAGACCCCGCGGCGGCGCGTCATGCCGAAGGCGGCGATCTGCGCCGTGTGGAACTCCTCGCGCGCGAGCTGGGCGAAGAGCTCCGCGTCCTTCGGGTTCGAGGAGGGGAAGCCCGCCTCGATGAGCGCGACGCCGAGGTCGTCGAGCGCGTGGGCGACGCGGACCTCCTCCCCCACGGTCAGCGACATGCCCTCGCCCTGCATGCCGTCGCGCAGGGTGGCGTCGTAGAGCTCGATCGTCACTGCGACCCGACGAACGCCGGCACCGGGTCGAGCCACTCGCGGTAGCGCTCCGTGCGGCCGTGCAGCGCGTCGTCGAAGGCCTGGGCCACCGCGCGGGTGACCTCGCCGGGCTCCCCCGTGCCGATCGCGTGGTCGTCGAGCTCGCGGACCGGGACGAGCTCCGCGGCCGTGCCCGTGAGGTAGATCTCGTCCGCGAGGTAGAGCTCTGCACGGGCCAGGTCGCGCTCCACCACCTCGAAGCCGAGGTCGCGGGCCAGCGTGATCGCCGTCTTGCGCGTGATGCCGTCGAGGATGCTCGCGCTGAGCGGCGGCGTGGTGATGACCCCGTCGCGGACGACGAAGATGTTCTCCCCCGAGCCCTCGCAGACGTGGCCCTGGTCGTCGAGGAGGATCGCCTCCTGGTAGCCGGCCTTGTGGCTCTCGATCTTCGCGAGGATCGAGTTGAGGTACTGGCCCGTGGCCTTCGCGGTCGGGATGAGCGAGTCGGGCGAGATGCGCCGCCAGCTCGAGACCTTCGCGCGGATGCCGTCGCGCTTGCCCTCGTCGCCGAGGTAGGCGCCCCAGGGCCAGCAGGCGATCGTCACGTCGACGGGCGCCTCGAGCGGGAAGAGGCCCATCGTGCCGTAGCCCCGGAAGGCGAGCGGGCGGATGTAGCACTCGCGCAGGCCGTTGCGGCCGATGAGCTCGAGGGTCGCGGTGCGGAGCTCCTCCCGCGTGAAGGGGAGCGGCATGTAGTAGAGCTCGGCCGACTTGAACAGCCGATCGACGTGCTCGGCGTGGCGGAAGACGGCCGGCCCGATCTCCGTGTCGTAGCAGCGGACGCCCTCGAAGACGCCCGTCCCGTAGTGCAGGCCGTGGGTCAGGACGTGGACCTTCGCGTCCTCCCAGGCGACGAACTCGCCGTTCATCCAGATGAGCTCGGCCTGCTCCATCGAAACCGCTCCTATCCCAGGTGTGCGAGCACTGCGGCGGTCGCCTCGGCGGTGCTCGCGGAGCCGCCGAGATCGCGGGTGCGCAGGCCCTCGGCGAGCGCGGAGTCGACGGCCGACTCTAGCGCCTGGGCCTCGGGTTCGAGCCCCAGCCCGTGGCGCAGCAGCAGGGCCGCGGAGAGGAACGTGGCGAGCGGGTTCGCGGCGCCCGAACCCGCGATGTCGGGGGCCGAGCCGTGCACGGGCTCGAAGACGCCGGGGGTCCCCTCCTCCCCCAGCGAGGCGCTCGGGAGCATGCCGATCGAGCCCGTGAGCATCGCGGCGATGTCGCTCAGGATGTCCCCGAAGAGGTTCTCCGTGACGATCACGTCGAAGGCCGACGGGTTGGCCACGAGCTGCATCGCCGCGTTGTCCACCAGGAGGTCGTCGAGCGTCGCGTCGGGGAACTCCGCGGCGTGGATCGCGTGGACGGTCTGGCGCCACTGGCGGCTCGTCTCCATGACGTTCGCCTTGTCGACGCTGGTGACCTTCGTGCGGGCGGCGCGGAAGGCGACGCGGGCGATGCGCTCCACCTCGGCGACCGTGTAGTGGCAGAGGTCCGAGGCGTCGGTTCCCGTGCGGGTCTTCTCGCCGAAGTAGATGCCGCCCGTGAGCTCGCGGACGACCAGGAGGTCCGTGCCCTCGATGCCCTCGCGCTTCAGCGGGCTCGCGTCGTAGAGCGCCGGGATCGGCTTGACCGGGCGGAGGTTCGCGAACAGGCCGAGCTCCTTGCGCATGCCCAGCAGGCCCTGCTCCGGGCGCGGGTCGTCCGGGTTCGTCGTGTCCCACTTCGGGCCGCCGACCGCGCCGAGCAGCACGGCGTCCGAGCGCTTCATCGCGTCGAGGACCTCGTCGGTCATCGCGATGCCGTGCGCGTCGATGCTCGCGCCGCCGAAGACGTGCTCCTCGAAGGTCGCGTCGGGGACGAGCCTCCGCAGCAGCTCGACGGTCGGCGCGACGATCTCGGGGCCGATCCCGTCGCCGGGCAACGTGACGATGTGGGGCATGGTCCGCAGGCTATGGAACCGGCGGAGCGGCGCGCCGCGCGGCGAGCTCCGCGCGCTGCGCCGCGTTCTGGCTGGCGGCGATGGCCGCGGCGTAGGCGGCATCGGCGCCCGCGGCATCGCCGGTCCGGCGCAGGAGCTCCGCGCGGGCCGCGTGGTAGGGCACGTAGCCCGCCGGGAGCTCGACGCCCTCCAGCAGGGCCAGGCCCGCCGCGGCACCCTCCGCGAAGCCGACCGCCACCGCACGGTTGACGGCGACGACCGGGGTGGGCGAGCGCCGGAGGAGCTGGCCGTACAGCGCGGCGATCTGGGGCCAGTCGGTCTCCTCGAGCGACGGGGCCCGGGCGTGGAGCGCGGCGACCGCGGCCTGCAGCTGGTAGGCGCCGGGGCGGCGGAGGCGCAGTGCGCGGTCGAGCGTGGCGAGGCCTTCGGCGATCGCTCCGGCGTCCCAGCGCGTGCGGTCCTGACGGGCGAGGTCCACGGCGGCACCGTCGGCGTCGGTGCGCGCGGGGCGACGCGCTTCGGTCAGCAGCATGAGCGCGAGCAGGCCGAGCGCCTCGGGGTCGTCGGGCATGAGCCGCGCGAGCAGCCGGGCGAGGCGGATCGCCTCGTCGGCGAGGTCGGGCCGGCCGAGCTCCTCGCCGCCCGAGGCGGTGTGCCCCTCGGTGAACACGACGTAGAGCGTCGCCAGCACGCCGGCCATGCGCTCCGGCAGCAGCTCGTCCGGGGGCACGCGGTACGGGATGCCCGCCAGCGCGATCTTCGTCCGGGCGCGCAGGAGGCGCTGGTGCATGGTCGCCTCGGAGGTCAGGAACGCCGCCGCCGTCTGCTTCGTGCTGAGGCCGCCGAGCGACTTCACCGTGAGCGCCACCCGCGCGGGCAGGGCCAGCGCGGGGTGGCAGCAGGTGAAGAGGAGCTGCAGGCGGTCGTCGGTGAGCGAGCTGTCGTCCATGGCGTCGAGGCCGGCGTCGGCGGGTGGGGCGGTCGCGGCGCCCGTGCGGTCCGCCAGCGCCTCGAGCGTCCTGACCCGGGCGTCGAGGCCCTGCGCACGGCGCAGGCGATCGAGGGCCTTGCGCCGGGCAGCGGTCGTCAGCCACGCCGCGGGGACCGCGGGGACGCCGCGCTCCCACGCCGTCAGGGCGGAGAGGTACGCGTCCTGGAGCGCGTCCTCGGCGAGCGCGAGGTCGCCGCCGAGGTGCCGCGTCAGCGTGGCCAGGACGCCCGGACCGTCCTCGCGGACGGCCCGGGCGAGCGCGTCAGCCGAAGCTGACGACAGGGCGCACCTCCACGGAGCCGTAGTCGATGTTCGGCGCCTTCGCCCCCCACGCGAGCGCGGAGTCGAGGTCGGGCAGGTCGAGCACGTAGAAGCCGGCGAGGATCTCCTTCGTCTCGGCGAACGGGCCGTCGACGGTCAGCGTCTCGGCGTCGCGCACCCGGACGGTCGTCGCCGTCTGCGTCGGCTGCAGCGCCTCGCCGGCGACGTGGACGCCCTCGTCGCGCATCGCCTGCGTGTAGCCCATCCAGCCGGCGAACTCGGCCTGGCCCTCGGCGCTGTCGTACGCGGGGGCGAGGGTGGGGTCGTGGTACATGAGGAGCATGTAGTGCATGTCGAGCCTTTCGGTTGGTGCGGGTTCACCGTGATGACGGGCGGCGCAACCGATTCTCGACGGGACTCGGGCATGGCGCCCTTGTTGGCGCGCAGGCGCTCCGCTAGGTCAACGAGGCGCAGACGATGAGCGCGACCGCGAGCTGCGCGGCCGCCGCGACGAAGGAGGCCGGGTGCAGGCGCGGCTCCTCGACGACCTTGCCGAGCTTCCCCGGGATCAGCGCGTCGAGGACGACGAAGCCCGCGGCCTGCGCGAGGACGCCGACCGCGCCGTAGACCGCGGCGTCGACGAGGCCGTCCCAGTCGCCGCCGGTGAAGTAGATCGCGAACCAGAGGACGAGCCCGAGCGCGAGGAGGATCCCGGCCGAGAGCACCGCGGCGTTGGGGTTGCCCTCCGCGACCAGGCGGCCGAGCTTCCCCGGGGTCAGCAGGTCGAGCACGAGGAAGCCGACGGCCAGGACCACCAGCCCGACGGCGGCGTAGGCGATGACTTGGGCGACGAGCTCGAGGTCCATGGCGGGGTTCCTAGCCGGAGATGACGTGCGGGACGAAGCGGGACGTGTTGTTCGTGACGTAGCCGTCGGACTCGCGGATGCCGAGACCCGCGGGCTCCATGTCGACGACCCAGACGCCGAGGACGGGGCGCGCGCCGTCGTAGGAGCCGAGGTCCGCGTAGGCCTGGACGACGAAGCCCTCCTCGCCGTACTCCTGGTCGGGCCCGCGCTCGACCTCCTCGCCGTCGATGACGACCGTGGCGTTCGCGCCCTCGCGGGCCAGGAGCGGCTTGCGGACGTAGCTCGTCAGGTCGGCGGGAACCTCGTCCTCGAAGTACGCGGGCAAGAGGTTCGGGTGGTCCGGGAAGAGCTCCCAGAGGACCGGCAGGATCGCCTTGTTCGACCAGAGCATCTTCCAGATGGGCTCGATCCACTGGGTCTCGCCCTTCGCGGTGCCCATGCGGCCGAGCGCCTCGTGCGCGAGCTCCTCGTGGACGAGCCACTCCCAGGGGTAGAGCTTGAACGCCGTGCGGACGGGCTCGCCCTCCACGCCGACGAAGCCCACGTCGGGGATGATGCCGAGCTGCTCGATGGGCAGGACGGAGGTCTTGAGGCCGGCCTCGCGGGCGGTCTCGGCGAGGTAGCTCACCGTGAGCCAGTCCTCGCCCGAGCGCTCCGCGGAGGTGTGGAGGAAGTGGACGTGGCCGTCGGGCAGGCGATGGCCCTCGCGCAGCTCGAGCCAGCGCTCGACGAGCGCCTCGTGCACGCGGTTCCACTGGTCGCCGCCCTCGCCGTGGACGTCCTGGAGCCAGTGCCACTGCACGGCGGTCTCGACGAGGCCCGTCGGCGTGTCCGCGTTGAACTCCAGGAGCTTGAGCTGGCCGGCGACCCAGGCGAAGTCGAAGCGCCCGTAGACCATGGGCGGCTCGGCCTCCCAGGTCTCGCGGATGCGCATGCCGACCCAGCCCGGGATGCCGAAGCGGTGCAGCAGGCCCTTGCTCAGGACGTGGTCGCCCGCCTCGACGAAGAGCTCCATGAGGACCCGGGCGGTCGCCTCCATCTCGTAGACCTCCTCGCTGGAGAGCACGTACTGGTGCTCCTCGTGCCAGTAGGAGGTCGTGCTGCCGTCCGGCAGGTCCGTCTTCCAGTAGACGAGGCCCTGGGACTCGATCGTCGCCTGCCAGTCCTGGCGCGGCGGGCTCGGGACGCGCTCCACGACGTCAGCCGCCGCCGGAGCGGCCGAAGAAGCCGCCGCCGCCGGAGGAGCGGGTGCCGCTCGAGCGCCCGACGCCGCCCGAGCGCGCGCGGGAGCCGAAGCCGCCGCGGCGGGCGAGCGCCGCGCGGTCCGAGGCGCGGACGCGGTCCCCCGGGATGCCCGTGATGCGGGAGCCGGGGCCGAGGCCGCGGCCGAAGGAGCTGCCGACGAAGAACCAGAAGAACCCGCCGCCGCCCACGCCGTCGTACTCCCGGTCGCAGTTCGAGTTGTCGATGACCTGCTGGTTCTCGTCCACGCAGTAGGCCGTCTCCTGCTCCTCCTCCTCGCCGCAGCCGGCGAGGAACGCGGCCGCCACGATGGGGACGATCGTCAACGACACGGCGGCGGAGCGGTGCTTGGCCATCCCGGCGATGGTAGACCCAGGGGGTGGGGCGCCGAGCCGAGCTGCGGGGGTTGACGAACCAGGAGGTCCGCGACTGGATGGCGCCGCGGCGGGCCGGGTGGCGGATCGCCGTGGAGAACTCGGGGATCGACGGGGGCGTCGGGGCGATCGTGCGGGCCCACAACGCGTTCGCCGGCGGTGGGGTCGAGCTCCTCGGGAAGGGGCGCTACAACAAGCGCGCGGCGGTCGGGACCCACCAGCACGAGCCGATCACGGTGGTCCGGCAGCCGGCGGGAGCGCCCGCTGGTCGCGGTCGAGGCGGACCCGGCGCTCCCGCCGCTTCCCGCCGCCGGCCTGCCCCCCGACGCGACGTACGTCCTGGGCCACGACGGCGTCGGCCTCTCCCCCGCGCTGGCGGCGCGCTGCGACGCGCGCTACGGCCCGCCGCCGGGGTGGAGCGGCGCGACGTCGCCGGCGATGCTCGCCCACCTGCTCATGTGGCGGCTCCGCGGGCTCGGCGTGCGCTCCGATGGTGCCGATGGCACCAGTGGAGCGCACGCCGCGCCGCGCTGGGTCCCCGGATGGGAGGCGCTCCCGCGCCGCGAGCAGCTCGCGCGGCTGCCGTTCGCCTGGTGGGTCGGCGCGTTCGAGTGGGAGGTCCGGCGCGACTGGTGGGTCTGCCTGCCCGACGGGCAGACGCCGCTCAACGCCGTGGTCTGCGCGCGGAACACCCTGGCCGCGGGCGGCGCGGGGCTCGTGACGCCGCAGGACCCGGGGCCGGAGCGCGCGCCGCTCGGGGAGCACTGGCGCGTGCAGCCGTTCGCGGAGACCGTTGCCGCGGCGCGGGCCGAGGGCCGGGTGGTCGTGGCGCTCGAGCAGGGCGGGCCGGAGCTCGGGACGGTGCCGCTGCCGGAGCGCGCGCTGCTCGTCGCGGGGCACGAGGTGCACGGGCTCTCCCCGGAGCACCTGCGCGTGTGCGACGCGGTGCTGACGCTGCCCCAGTGGGGCAGCGTGAACTCCCTGAACGTCGCGAGCGCCGTCGGCCTGGCGCTCGACCTCGCGCCGGTCAGGCCAGCGCGGTCGTGACCGGGCCGGCGCGCTCCCGGTCGGCCTCGTAGGCGGAGATCGACGGGTCCTCCTGGAGCGTGAGCGCGATGTCGTCGAGGCCGTTGAGCAGGCGGTGCTTGATCTCCGCGTCGATGTCGAAGGAGGCGGTGCCGCCCTCCCAGCGGACCTCCTGGGCGGCGAGGTCGACCTGGGCGTGGCCGACGGCGGCGATCGCCTCGACCTCCTCGTGCGTCAGCTGCACGGGCAGGAGGCCGCACTTCGTGCAGTTCGACTTGAAGATGTCCGCGAAGCTCTCGGCGATGACGGCCTTGAAGCCGTAGTCCTCCAGCGCCCAGGGGGCGTGCTCGCGGCTCGAGCCGCAGCCGAAGTTCCGGCCCGTGACGAGGATCTGGTTCACCGGCAGGTCCCAGCCCGGCTCCTTCGCCCAGTCGTAGAAGAGGAACTCGCCGAAGCCCGTCCGCTCGACCCGCTTGAGGAACTGCTTCGGGATGATCTGGTCCGTGTCCACGTCGTCGCGCTTGAGCACGGAGACGGGGCCGGTGATGGTCTCGATGGCGATCCATGGTCAGGCTCCTAGTTCCAGGTGCGGATGTCGACGAAGCGGCCCTCGATGGCGGCCGCGGCGGCCATCTCCGGGGAGACGAGGTGCGTGCGGGCGCCCTTGCCCTGCCGCCCCTCGAAGTTGCGGTTCGAGGTCGAGGCGACGCGCTCGCCCGGCGCCGCGATGTCCGGGTTCATGCCGAGGCACATGGAGCAGCCCGCGGCGCGCCAGTCGAAGCCCGCCGCGCGGAAGACCTCGTCGAGCCCCTCCGCCTCGGCCTGGGCCTTCACCTGCACGGAACCCGGGACGACCATCGCGTTGACGGTGCTCGCGACCTTGCGGCCCTCGACGACCTTCGCGGCGGCCCGGAGGTCGCCGATGCGCGAGTTCGTGCACGAGCCGATGAAGACGCGGTCGAGCTGGATCTCCGTGATCGGCTCGCCGCCCTTCAGGCCCATGTAGTCCAGCGCGCGCTCGATGCCCTCCGAGTCCGGGACGGGCACCGCGGCGGTGACCTGCGCGACCTGCGCGGGGTTCGTGCCCCAGGAGACCATCGGGGAGACCTGGCTCGCGTCGACCGTGATCTCCTTGTCGAACGCGGCGCCCTCGTCCGTCTGCAGCCAGGCGATGTCGACGTCGCCGGTGAACGCCGGCTTGTCGCGCAGGTAGGCGAGCGTCGTCTCGTCCGGGGCGATCATCCCCGCGCGGCCGCCGCCCTCGATCGTCATGTTGCACATCGTCATGCGGCCCTCCATGGAGAGGCCCTGGATGACCGGTCCCGCGAACTCGACGACGTGGCCGGCGGCGCCGTCGACGCCCATCTGGCCGATCGTCGCGAGGATGAGGTCCTTCGCGGTGACGCCGCGGCCGAGCTCGCCGACGTAGTTGATGCGCATGGACTTCGGCTTGGCCTGCACGAGGCACTGCGTGGCGAGGACGTGCTCGACCTCGCTCGTGCCGATGCCGAACGCGAGCGCCCCGAAAGCACCGTGGGTCGCGGTGTGGGAGTCGCCGCAGACGATCGTCATGCCGGGCTGGGTCACGCCGAGCTCGGGCCCGATGACGTGGACGATGCCCTGGTGCTCCGAGCCGAGGGAGTAGATCGGCACGCCGAACTCCGCGCAGTTGGCCTCGAGCGTCTCGACCTGCACGCGGGAGAGCTGGTCCTTGATGCGCGCCGCGACGGGCGTGCCGTCCGTCGGGACGTTGTGGTCGGCCGTGGCCAGCGTGCGGTCCGGGCGGCGGACCTTGCGGCCGGCCATGCGCAGGCCGTCGAAGGCCTGGGGGCTCGTGACCTCGTGGACGAGGTGCAGGTCGATGTAGATCAGGCCCTGGGCGACTTCATGGGCCTCCCAGATCTTGTCGAAGAGCGACTTGGGTGCGGTGGTGCTCATGAGCGTCGCAGCCCCGCGGACACGATCGCCAGCAGGACTGCCTCCTCTCGGGTCGGGTTCTCGAAGTGGTGCTCGAGGTCCGCGTCGAACGTGACGCAGTCCCCCTCGCTGAGGTCGTGCTGCCCGCCGTCGATGACGAGCGTGAGGCGGCCGCGCTCCACGAGCGCGACCTCGCGGGCGCCGGCCTCGTGCATGGGCGGGTCGCCCTGCTGCCCCGTCCGGGCGCCGGGCGCGAGGACGTGGCGGGAGAGCTCCGCGCGCTGGCCGGGCAGCGGCGGGGTGAGGATCTCGAAGGTGTGCTGCCCGCCGCCGCCGCGCCGCCGGTCGGCCGCGCGGACGACGGAGACGACGCCGCCCTCGTCCAGGCGCAGCAGCTGCGAGAGCCGCAGGTCCAGGCCGTGCGCGATGCGCGACGCGATCTGCAGCGTCGGCGAGGTCTCCCCCCGCTCGACCTGCGAGAGCATGGGCGCCGAGACGCCGGAGCGCTCCGCGAGGTCGCGCAGCGAGAGGTCCATCGCCTCCCGCAGCGCACGAACGCGCGGCCCGATCTGGACCAGCTGCTCGCTCTCGGTGACCGTCGCCATGCCGCGCTGTACGTTATCACGTACGCCCGTCGCCGTACGTGATGGCGTACGGACGACTACCGCGCACCGCAAAGGGGTCAGGCCCCTTTGCGGTGCGGGCGGTCAGGGCGTGGGCGAGGTGACGGGCTCCTCGGGCGCGGTGGCGAGCGCTGCGGCCTTCGCGACGGCGCTCGAGAGCGCGCGGACGTAGGCCGTCGCGGCCGCCTCGATGATGTCCGTGGCGACCGCCTGGCCCGCACCGGTGACCCGCTCGCCCGTGAGGGTGCCCGGGGTGTCGGAGCGCACGGCGGCGGCGGGGTCACCGAGCTCGAGCACGACGCTGGCCTCGCCGAGGGCGTCCGCGTACGGGGTGACCGCGTCGACGCGGAACTCCCGCAGGCGCGCGTCGACGCCCGTCGCCGCGTTGATCGCCTTGAAGATCGCGTCGACCGGGCCGTCGCCCGTGAACGAGCCCTGCTTCGACGCACCGTCGGGGCCCTTCACGGAGACCGTCGCGTGCGGCGGGCGGCGGGTGGAGGCCTCGACGTCGAACCAGTCCAGCGCCCAGCCCACGAGGTCCTCGCGCAGCTCGTCGGTCACGAGCGCCTCGAGGTCCATCGCGGAGACCGTCTTCTTGCGGTCCGCGACCTCCTTGAAGCGCTTGAACGCCGCGTTGAGCGTCTGCCCGTCGACCGCGTAGCCCAGGTCCTCCAGCGCCGCCTTGAGCGCCGCGCGGCCCGAGTGCTTGCCGAGCACGAGCGCGTTGACCTCGAGGCCGACGGTCCGCGCGTCCATGATCTCGAAGGTCGAGCGGTCCTTCAGCACGCCGTCCTGGTGGATGCCCGACTCGTGCGCGAACGCGTTGCGCCCGACGATCGCCTTGTTCGGCTGGATGACGTAGCCCGTCAGGCGGCTCACGAGACGCGAGGCGCGCGCGAGCTCCGTCGTCTCGATCCCCGTGTGGAGGCCGGCGACCGCCGCTTCCCGCACGTGCAGGAGCATCACGACCTCCTCGAGCGACGCGTTGCCCGCGCGCTCGCCGATGCCGTTGATCGCGCACTCGACCTGCCGCGCGCCGGCCTGCACGCCCGCGAAGGAGTTGGCCACCGCGAGCCCGAGGTCGTCGTGGCAGTGGGTGGAGAGCGTGGCGCCCCGCAGGTCCGGCACGAGCTCGTAGAGCCGCGTGAGGAACGCGGCGTACTCGAGCGGCATCGCGTAGCCGACCGTGTCCGGGACGTTGATCGTCGTCGCGCCCTCGTCGAGCGCGATCTGCAGGACCTCCGCGGTGAACTCCACGTCGGCGCGCGTCGCGTCCATCGGGGAGAACTCCACGTCCTCGCACAGCGCCCGCGCTTGCGCGACCGACGCGCGCACGAGCCCCTTGACGTCCTCGCGCGAGCTCTTGAGCTGGTGCTCGATGTGGATGTCCGAGGTGGAGCAGAACGTGTGGATCCGAGGTCGTTCGCTCTCGCGGACGGCCTCCCAGCAGCGGTCGATGTCCCCCGGGTTCGCACGAGCCAGGCCGCAGATGACGGGCCCCTGGACCCGCCGGGCGATGCCCTGCACCGCCGCGAAGTCGCCCGGGGAGGCGATGGGGAACCCCGCCTCGATGATGTCGACCCCGAGCCGCGCGAGCGCCTCGGCGATCTCGAGCTTCTCCGCCGCGTTGAGCGAGATGCCGGGCGACTGCTCCCCGTCGCGCAGGGTGGTGTCGAAGATGCGGACGCGCTGGGCGTCGTCGTGCTGGGCCTGGGACATGCGTTCTCCTAGTGGACTCGGTGGCTGCTCTGGGCTTCGCTCGCGGCTTGAGGCGGCCGCCACGCACGCATCGCTTCCCCTAGCGGGGAAGGAGGAGAAGTCGGAGCAGCGCGAGGGAGAACGGCATCCGCGGTGCAGGCTACCAGCGCCTCAGCCCGGGACGAGCACGACCTTCCCCACGTTCCGGCGCTCCGAGAGCATCTGGTGCGCTTCGGCGGCACGGCTGAAGGGGACCTCCGCGGCGACGACCGGCTTGATCACCCCGGCCTCCAGGAGCTCGAGCAGCGGCGTGAGCCACGGCTCGAGCGTCCCCCGGCTGTCCCAGAGGGTGAGCACGTTGAGCCCGATGACGGTCTTCGAGGCCCCCATCTGCTCCATGAGGTTGAAGCCGCGGACCATCCGCAGGGCCTGCGGCGCCGCCTTCAGGAGGTTCTTCTTCTCGCCGTCCACGACGCTCGAGGCGCCGAACGCCACGAGCCGGCCCCCCGCGCGCAGCAGCCCGTAGGAGCGCTGCAGCGAGGCGCCGCCGATCGCGTCGAGGACGACGTCGAACTCCCCCGCGCCCTTCTCCCAGCCCTTGACGCCGTAGTCGATCACCGCGTCGGCGCCGTTGGCCAGGACCGCCGGGTGCTTCCCGGGTGAGGCCGTCCCCGTGACGTGCGCGCCCGCGTGCTTGGCGATCTGCGTCGCCGCGATCCCGACGCCGCCGGCCGCCGCGTGGACGAGCACGCGCTCGCCCGCCCGCAGGGAGCCGTAGCCGAGCAGGCCCGCCCAGGCCGTGGCGTAGTTCACGGGGATCGCCGCCCCCTCGGCGAACCCCATGCCGTCCGGCAGCGCGAAGCAGTCCCCCGCGCCGACGACGACGTCCTCCGCGTAGCCGCCGAACCGGCAGCCCGCGGCGACCCGGTCGCCCACCGCCCGGTCCGCCACGCCGGGCCCGACCTCCGTGACCTCCCCGGCCACCTCGTAGCCGACGACGGCCGGCAGCGGCGGGGCGTCGGGGTAGAGCCCCATGCGGGCCATGAGGTCCGCGAAGTTCACCCCGGCCGCGCGCACCGCGATGCGCACCTGCCCCGGCCCGCAGGCCGGCGCCGGGCGCTCTTGCACCTGCAGGACGGAGGTGTCGCCCTGGGCGGTGATCACGACGGCGCGCATCAGCGGGTCTCCAGCAGGCCGGGCGGCGCGGTCTCCGCGCGTCGGCGGAAGAACTCCGGGTGCCCCGAGAAGCGCCACAGCAGCATGAGGACCGGCCCCATCAGCAGGAAGCCGATGCCGATGACCACGGGCGGCCCGAGGCCGAGCCACGCGTCGCCCGCGGTGGAGTTCTCCGGGTCGGAGAGGTCGATGACGGACTTGACGAAGACCCCGAGGAGCATGAGCCCGCCGACCAGCGGCAGGACCCCCGCGAGGAAGAAGCCCCGCGCGCTCTTGGTCAGCTCGCGCCGGAAGTACCAGGTGCAGGCGAAGCCCGTGAGCCCGTAGTAGAAGGCGATCATCAGCCCGAGCGCGGCGATCGAGTCGAAGAGGATGTCCTCCGAGACGATCGTCAGCCCGACGTACCAGACGATGGAGAGCGCGCCCATGACGAGCGTCGAGACGTGCGGGGTCAGGTACTGCGGGTGGACCTCGCCGAGCCGCGCCGGCAGCGCGCGGGCGCGGGCCATGGAGAGGGTCGTCCGGGCCGTCGGCAGGATCGTCGTCTGCGTCGAGGCCGCCGCGGAGCTCAGCACCGCGATGATCAGGAGCTTCCCCAGCGCCTCGGAGCCGAAGACGTCGTTGCCCAGCAGCCCGAGGACGTCGCCGGACTCGTCGCCGGCCAGCCGTTCCACGCCGCCGAAGGCGATCGCCGCGACCGCCACGAGGACGTAGATCCCGAGGAGGATCACCGTGGAGGCGACGGCCGCCCGGCCCGGCGTCTGCGCGGAGTCCTCCGTCTCCTCGTTGACCGTCACGAGGGAGTCCCAGCCCCAGTAGATGAAGATGCCGATGAGCACGCCGTCGACGAGCGCGCCCGGGGAGTCGATCGCGAACGGCGAGAACCAGCCCAGCGCCGGCTTGATCGCCTCGTCGGGCGTGTCGACGTACACCCGCACGAGGGCGACGACCGCGAACACGGCGAGGGTCACGAGCTCGGCCGTCAGCAGCCCGCGCTGCGTCTTGGCGTTGAGCTCGATGCCGATGACGCAGACCCAGGTCATGGCGGCGATGAAGACCACCCCGAGCGCGGTCACCGCCGCCGTCGACGGGTCGTCGACCCCGAGGAGCAGGTACGTGTAGAGGCCGGCGATCTGCGCGAGGTTCGCCATGACGATGACGTCGGCCACGACGATCGCCCAGCCACCGACCCACCCCGTCGCCGGGCCGAAGGCCCGGGTCGCCCAGGAGAACGTCGTGCCGCAGTCCGGGTCGGCGCGGTTGAGGTAGCGGTAGGCCGTCGCGACGAAGAGGATCGGGACGAACGAGGCGATGATCGCCCCCGGGGCGTGCACGCCGATGCCGTCGATGGCCACGATGAGCCCGAGGACCGCCGCGAGGCTGTAGCCCGGGGCGGTGGAGGCGACGCCGATGACGACGCTCGAGGCGAAGCCGATCGCGCCCGACTTCAGGCCCTTCGTGCCGGGGGCGGACCCGTCCTCACCGACGTAGGGGCCGGGAGTGGTCGCAGGAGGAGCGGTGGCCATGCGCCGAGCCTACGCCGCGCGGGTACCGTTCGGGCGTGCCACCGCTCCCCACCGGCTTCCCGGCCAACGACGCCCAGGACGACTTCTCGCGCGCCCGCCGGCGCCAGGCCCTGCGGCGACTGGGGCGGCGCTTCGAGCGCGACGGGCGCGACATCGACCTCATCCTCCCCTTCGACGAGGTCGTGGCCGAGCTCGGCCGCATCGGCGAGCGCGACCTCGGCCTGCAGCTCATCGAGCTCGACACCATCGTCGGGACCGTCGACCGCACGGGCTCGGGGAACTTCGACCGCCGCTTCGCGCCCACGAGCTCCCGGGTCCGGGTGCGCTGGGAGCGGATCGCGGAGCAGATGCGCCGCGGCGGCGAGCTGCCGCCCGATCAGCGTCTACCGGGTCGGCGAGGTCCACTTCGTCCGCGACGGCCACCACCGCGTCTCCGTCGCCCGCGCGCTCGGGCTGAGCCACCTCGAGGCGCGCGTCGTCGAGGTCACGACACGGGTCGGCGCGGGCCGGGAGCTCACGCTCGCCGACCTGCCCATGAAGGGCCACGAGCGCCTCTTCCGCGAGCGCGTGCCGCTGCCCGCCGCCGCCCGCGCCCGCGTCGTGCTCAGCGACCCGTGGAAGTACGGCCAGCTCGCGGAGGGCGTGGAGGCCTGGGGGTTCCGGGCGATGCAGGACCGCGCGGAGCTCCTCGGGCGCGAGGAGAACGCGCGGCTCTGGTTCGAGGAGGAGTTCGTCCCCGTCGTGGCGATGCTCCGGGATGCGGGCCTGGCCACCGCCGGGCAGACGGACGCCGACGCCTACTTCGCCGTCAGCGCCGCCCGCTACCGCCTCATGCGCACCCAGGAGTGGACGCCCGAGATCCTCGAGCGCCTGCGCGAGGAGCGCTCCTAGGCGCGGACGGACCCGTCGCCGGCCGCGGCGGCGCCGGGGGACGCGGCCGCGCCCCCGCGCTGCTCGTCGTTGCCGTGCAGGCGGTGCCCCTTCTCGGGGTCGAAGAGGTGCAGGCGCTCCGCGTCGAGCCACAGGCGCGACGACTTGCCCTGCTGCACCTGCGAGTCGGGCGAGAGGCGGGCGACGACCTGGCCGCTGCCGCCCGCGCCCGGCACGTCCGCGAGCCCGGCGTCGGCGGCGATCTCCTCGAGCTGGTCGGAGTTCGCGGCCTCGCCCTCGTAGGAGAAGTAGGCGTAGAGCTCGGAGCCCATCGACTCGATGAGCTCGATCTCGGCGTCGAACGTGAACGACTCGCCGCGGTGGTGGTCCGGGGCGAGCTCCGCGTCCTCGAAGGACTCGGGGCGCACGCCCGCGATGACCTTGCCCTCGGGCACGTCGCGCATCGCGGCGCCGAGCGGCACGTCGCCGAAGGGCAGGTGCACGCGCCCGCCGCGGACCTCCGCCGGGAAGAAGTTCATCGCCGGGGAGCCGATGAAGCCCGCCACGAAGAGGTTCACCGGGTGGTCGTAGAGCTCCTTGGGCGAGGCGACCTGCTGCGATGTTGCCCGCGCGCATGACCGCGACGCGGTCGCCGAGGGTCATGGCCTCGGTCTGGTCGTGGGTGACGTAGATCATCGTCGTGCCCAGGCGCTGCTGCAGGCGCGAGACCTCCGCACGGGTCTGCACGCGCAGCTTCGCGTCGAGGTTCGAGAGCGGCTCGTCCATGAGGAAGACGGAGGGGTCGCGGACGATCGCGCGGCCCATGGCGACGCGCTGGCGCTGGCCGCCCGAGAGGTTCGCGGGCTTGCGGTCGAGGTGGGCCTGCAGGTCGAGGACCTTCGCGGCCTCCTCGACCTTCCGGTCGATCTCCGCCTTGTCGACCTTCGCGAGCTTCAGGGCGAAGCCCATGTTCTCCCGCACCGTCATGTGGGGGTAGAGCGCGTAGTTCTGGAAGACCATCGCGATGTCGCGGTCCTTCGGCGCCTTGTCGTTGACCACCTCGTCGCCGATGCGCAGCTCCCCGTCGGAGATGTCCTCGAGGCCGGCGATCATCCGCAGGGCGGTCGACTTCCCGCAGCCCGACGGGCCGACGAGGATGACGAACTCGCCGTCGGCGACCTCGAGGTTGATCCCCTTGACGGCCTCGAAGCCGTCCGGGTAGCGCTTGACGAGGTTGTGGAGCTTGATCGAGGACATGCGGTCACCCCTTCACGGCGCCGGCCGTGAGGCCCGCGACGATGCGGCGTTGGAAGAACAGGACCATGATGATGATGGGGATCGTCACGATCACCGCGGCGGCGGCGATCGACCCCGTGGGCGCCGAGAACTGCGAGGCGCCCGTGAAGGACGAGATGGCCGCGGGCACGGTCTGCGCGCGGTCCGTCGAGGTCAGCGAGATCGCGAAGACGAAGTCGTTCCACGCGAAGATGAAGACGAGGATCGCCGTGGTGAAGACGCCCGGGCGCCGCCAGGGGCGCGATGACCTTCGTGAACGCCTGGAAGGGCGTGGCGCCGTCGACCTGCGCGGCCTGCTCGAGCTCCCAGGGGATCTCCCGGAAGAACGCGCTCAGCGTGTAGATCGCGAGCGGGAGCGTGAAGGTCATGTAGGGGATGATCAGCCCCTGCCAGGTGTCGAAGAGCCCGAGCTGGCGCCAGAGGTTGTAGAGCGGGCCGACGACGGAGATCGGCGGGAACATCGCGATCGCGAGGGCCGCCGTGAGGATGATCTTCTTGCCGGGGAACTCCAGGCGGGCGATCGCGTAGGCGGCCATCGCGGCCAGGGCGACCGCGATGATCGTCGCGATCGTCGCGATGCCGAGCGAGTTGATCGAGCGCCTTGGTGAAGACGTCGCCGCCTGCGCCGGTGAAGATGCCCTTGTAGTTCTCGAAGGAGAACTTCGCCGGGATGAGCCGGCCGTCCGTGACGGTGTCCGCGCTCTTGAGGGAGAGCGAGAGGATCCACAGGACGGGGAAGAGCGCGGCGATCACGACGACGGTGTTCACCGTCGTCCACGAGAAGATCGTCTTGGAGTTGCGGCTGGACATGGCGCTAGTCCTCCTGCTGGGAGACGGAGACGCCGAAGCCCTTGACGAACAAGGCGGCGATCAGGACGACGCAGATGAAGATCAGCACGGAGACCGCCGAGCCCAGGCCGAGGTTCAGCCGGCTCAGGAGCGTGTTGTAGCCCAGCACGGACACGGTCTCGACCGACCGGTTGGCCCCGTTGTTGCTCAGGACGAAGACCGTGTCGAAGATCCGGAACGCGTCGAGCGTGCGGAAGAGCAGCGCGACGAGGATCGCGGGCTTCATCAGCGGGATCGTGATCCGCCAGAAGCGCTGCCAGGTCGTGGCGCCGTCGACCTTCGCGGCCTCGTGCAGCTCGTCGGAGACGAGCGCGAGCCCGGCGAGCAGCAGCAGCGCCATGAACGGCGTGGTCTTCCACACCTCGGCGAGGATCGCGACGACGTAGGTCGAGAACGTCGAGGTCTGGGCGAGGGGATCGGTCTCGGCGCCCAGCAGGCCGATGGACCGCAGCACCCCGGGCATGAAGCCGCCGTCGGCGTCGGAGAACGCCAGGCGCCAGGCGAAGGCGGCGACGACCGTGACGATGCCGTACGGGATCAGGGCCGAGGTCCTGATGAGGCCGCGGCCGAAGAGCGCCCGGTGCATCGCGAGCGCGAGCAGCATGCCGAGGACGAGCTCGATGGCGACGGAGATGACGGTCAGCAGCACCGTGTGCCAGACGTCGGTCCACCACAGCCGGGAGCTGAGGATCGTCGCGTAGTTCTCCAGCCCGACGAACTTCGACTGGTCCGGGAAGCGCAGGTCGCTCTTCTGCAGGGAGAGCCAGAGCGCGTTGAGGATGGGGTACGCGGTGACCGCCAGCATGACGATGGCGGCGGGCGCGCAGAGCATCCAGCCGAGCTTGCGCTCCGCCTTCGCGCGGTCGGAGAGCGGCTTCTTGCGCGCGGGCTTCTCGAGGCGGCCGGGCTCCTCGGCCTCGGCGCTCGCGGGGGCGACGGCGCTGGCGGGTGTGCTCACAGGAGTCCCTTCGAGGTCAGGGCGTCGTTGATCTTCTGCTTGAGCTCGTCGAGGGCCGCCTTGCCCTTGACGCGGCCGGGGGGCGAGAGCGTCGTGGCGATGGCGAGCGAGAGGTCCGCGTAGGCGGGGGTCTCGGGCCGCACGCCGGCGTTCTCGATCGACTTGCGGATGAGGTCGGCGAAGGGGTAGTCCTTGCGGAACTTCTCGTCCTCGTAGACCTTCGCGATCGTCGGCGGCAGCCCGCCCTCGGCGGCGGCGAGCTTCTGGTTCTTCTCGTTGCGCAGGCAGATCGCGGCGTCGAAGGCCTCCTTCGGGTGCTTGGAGTACGCACCGACGCCGAAGTTGAACCCGCCGATCGGGGGCTTGGACTCGCCCTTGCCGACGCCGGGGTACGGCGCCCAGCCGATGTCCTCCTGGAAGTCCTTGCCCACCGCGGCCCCGGAGGGGTAGATGAAGGGGTAGTTGATCTGGAAGGCGGCCGCCCCGCTCTCGAAGGCGATGCGGTTCTGGTCCTCCTTCTGCGAGGAGAGCGACGGGTCCGCGGCCTTCGAGTCCGCCAGGCGGGCGATGATGTCCGCGGCCTCCGTCCAGGCGGGGCCCGGGTCGGACTCCTGCGGGGACTTGAGGATGCTGCCGCCGGCGGAGGCGACGAGCGCGTTGAACCACACGGTCATGCCCTCGTACGCGGCGCCCTGGATCTCGATGCGGCCGCCCTTCTCCAGCTTCTCGGCCGTGTCGATCAGCTCCGTCCAGGTCTTGGGCGGCGCGCCCTTGACCATGGACTTGCGGTACCAGAGCAGCTGGGTGTTCGAGTTCGCCGGGACCGCGTAGAGCTTGTCCTGGTAGGTCGCCGTGTCGTAGGGGCCTGCGAGCGACTCGTCCTTGACCTGCTTGGCGAGGTCGTCGGGGAACCGCGCGACCCAGCCGGCCTCGGCGAACTCGGCGGTCCAGACGACGTCCATCGACATGATGTCGATCGAGGAGTCCTTCGCGGCGAGGCGCCGGACCAGCGACTGGCGCTGGGTGTCCGCGTCGTTGGCCAGGGGCTGGAAGGAGATGCGGTACGCGCCGTCGGACGCCTTGGAGCAGTTCTCCGCGGCGGTGCGGAAGGCGCCCGAGGGCTCGTTGTAGGCCCAGAACTGCAGCTTCGCCGGGCCTCCGGCCGTCTCGTCGCCGCCGCAGGAGGCGAGCGCGAGAGCTGCTGCGCCTGCTGCGAGGAGGGACCCTGCCTTGACCAGGTGCATGGTGCGCTCACTCCTCCCCAACGGGCGGGCTCTTCACACCACCTTCGTCACGATTGCCACTCCGGCGGGGAGGTGGCCGGTGCTCCGCTCCCCGGTCGTCAGGACGACCTCGCCGCGGACCGGGACCGGGCGATCCTCGGCGGTGGTGTTGACGGCGACGGCGTGGCCGCCGCGGCGGAAGTGCAGCACGCCGTCGCGGACGCCGAGCGCCTCCACGGGGCCGTCGAGCTCCCGCCGCAGCGCGATGAGGTCCCGGACGAGGTGCGCGGGCGAGCCCGGGGTCGCGCGTTGCTCCTCCGCGGAGCCCGCGGGCGCGGTCACCACCTCGAGCCACGGCGTCCCGGTGGTGAAGCCGTGGTGCGGCCCGTCCGCGGTCCAGGGCATCGGGTGGCGGAAGGGGTCGCGGCCCGCACGGTCGTAGGGCGCCGCGTCGGGCGCACCGGCCGGACGTCCCGGGCCGTTGCCCAGCGCGAGCTCGTCGCCCTGGAAGAGGAAGACGGGGCCCGGCAGCGTCAGCAGCAGGAGCGCGGCGGCCGCGACGTTCGCACGCCCGATGCGGTCGGCCAGGCGCGGGAAGTCGTGGTTGGAGAGCACCCAGGCGGGCTTGCCCGCCCCGAGCCCCGCGCGGATGCCGGCCGCGAGCGCCTCGGCGTCCCAGGTGGCGAAGAAGAGCTCGAAGCAGAAGGCGGCGTCGAGGTGCTCGAGGTAGGGCGGGTGGCGGTCGGCGGGCAACCCGATCTCCCCGACGACGAAGGCGTCCGCGCCCGCGCCGGCGCGCAGCGCGGCCAGCGGCTCCCCCACCCCGGGCTGGTCGCTGGAGTGCCGGTGGTCCAGGGTCTCGTACTCCGGGTTGCCGGCCATGAGGCCCGGGCCGGTGCTCGGCGGGTCGTCGCGGAGCTCCGCGTCCTTGAGCAGCTGCTGCAGCGCGTCGAGGCGGAAGCCGCCGACGCCCCTGCCGCGCCAGTGGCGCAGGACCGCGCCGAGCTCCTCGCCGACCTCCGGGTTGCGCCAGTCGAGGTCGGGCTGCTCGGGGTAGAAGGAGTGCAGGTACCACCCCGCGGCCGTGCGGGTCGGGCGACCAGGCCGGGCCGCCGAAGGTGCCGCGCCAGTTGTTCGGCGGGCCGTCCGTCGGGGACCAGACGTAGAGCTCCGGGCGCTCGCGGAACCAGGGGTGCTCGATGGAGGTGTGGCAGGGGACGATGTCCAGGAGCAGCGTGATGCCGCGCTCCTGCGCCTCGGTCGCGAGGCGCTCGAGGTCCTCGACGCTCCCGAACGCCGGGTCGACCCCCAGGTAGTCGGCGACGTCGTAGCCGCCGTCGGCCATGGGCGACGGGTTGATCGGGGAGAGCCAGAGCGCGTCCACCCCGAGCCACGCGAGGTGGTCGAGGTGCGCCGTGATCCCGGCGAGGTCGCCGATCCCGTCGCCGTCGGCGTCGGCGAAGGAGCGCGGGTAGACCTGGTAGACGACCACCCGCGCCCGGGCCTAGAGCGAGACGGTGCGGCCGTCGGTGAAGCCGTCCGCCGCGACGATCGCGTCGACGACGGACTGGGGCACGCTGCCGTCGGAGGTGACGACCATGACGGCGCTCACGCCCTCCTCGCCCTTCGCGTGGCCGACGGCGGCGGACTCGATGTTCACGCCCGCCTCGCCGAACGCGCTGCCGACCCGGCCGACCATGCCGGGCTGGTCGCGGTACTTGAACAGCGCGACGTGCGGCTCGAGCTGGAGGTTGAAGCGCTGGCCCCAGGCCTCCAGGAGGTGCGGGCGGTTCTGGCGGCCGACGACCGTGCCGACCACGCGCGTGGACTGCTCGCCCGCGACGACCGTCACCCGCAGGAGGTCCGCGAAGTCACGGGCGCTCGTGCGCTTCGACTCGACGACGGTGATCCCGCGCTGCTCGGCGACGGAGGGCGCGTTGACGACGTTGAGCTCCTCCTCCGTCTTGCCGTCGAGGACGCCGAGCAGGACGGAGACGCCGAGCGGGCGCGTGTCGCGCTCGCCGATGCGGCCGAGGTACTCGACCTCGACCCGGTCGACGCTCGAGCCCTCGACCAGGGCCATCGCGAGCTTGCCGAGCTGCCGCGCGAGCGGCTCGAACGGGCCGAGGACCTCGCGGTCCTCCGCGGCGACGGCCGGGACGTTCACCGCGGTGGTGACCGTGCCGCCCGTGAGCGCGGCGACGACCTGCTCCGCGGCCTGGAAGCCCGCGCGGTCCGTGGCCTCCGCGGTGCTCGCGCCGAGGTGCGGCGTGACGACGACCTGGGGGTAGGCGAAGAGCGGGCTCTCCGTGATCGGCTCCGTCTTGAAGACGTCGAGCGCGGCGCCGCCGACCTTCCCCGAGTCGAGGGCGGCGACGAGGTCCTCCTCCACGATGAGCGGCCCGCGGGCGACGTTCAGGATGCGGACGCCGTCCTTCATCTTCGCGAAGGCCTCGGCGTTCAGCCAGCCCTCGGTCTCGGGCGTCTTGGGCAGGTGGACGGTGATGAAGTCCGCGACGGCGTAGACCTGGTCGGAGGTCTCCGCGTGCTCCACGCCCATCTGCGCGTAGCGGTCGCGCGCCGACGAAGGGGTCGAAGGCGATGACCCGCATGCCGAAGCCCTGGGCGCGCTGGGCGACGAGCTGGCCGATGCGGCCGAAGCCGAGGATGCCGAGCGTCTTGTCCATGACCTCGACCCCGGAGAACTTCGACCGCTCCCACTTGCCGCTCGTGAGGCTCGCGTGGGCCTGCGGGATGTTGCGGGCCAGGGCGAGCAGCAGCGCGACGGTGTGCTCCGCGGCGGTGACGACGTTCGAGGCCGGGGCGTTGGCGACGATGATCCCGCGCTGGGTCGCGGTGGGGACGTCGACGTTGTCCACGCCGACGCCGGCGCGACCGATCGCCTTGAGGTTCCCGGAGTCCTTGAGGACCTCCGCGGTGAGCTTCGAGGCCGAGCGGATCAGGACGCCGTCGTACTGGCCGAGCTCCCGGGCGAGCTCGCCGTCGGCCCAGTCGGTCTTGACGGTGACGTCGAAGTGCCCCTTCAGCAGCTCGATGCCGCTGGCACCGATGTTCTCCGCGACGAGGACCTTGGTCATGCCTGCGCCTCCACGACGAAGTCGATGCACTGGGTGAGGGCCTCGACGTCCGCGGGGTCGATGGCGGGGAACATGCCGACGCGCAGCTGGTTGCGGCCGAGCTTGCGGTACGGCTCGACGTCGACGATGCCGTTCGCGCGCAGGGCGGCCGCGACCGCGGCGGCGTCGACGGCCTCGTCGAAGTCGATCGTGCCGACGACGAGCGAGCGCTTGGCCGCGTCCGTGACGAACGGGCTCGTGAACGACGTGCGCTCGGCCCAGTCGTAGAGCGTGCCCGAGCTCTGGGTGGTCCGCCCGACGGTGAACTCGAGGCCGCCGTTCTCGTTCATCCACTCCACCTGGTCGGCGAGCATGAGCAGCGTCGCGACCGCGGGCGTGTTGTAGGTCTGGTCCTTCTTCGAGTTGTCGAGCGCCGTGGTGAGGCTGAGGAACTCGGGGATCCAGCGGTCCGTGCGCGCCCCGACCTCCGCGATGCGCTCCTGCGCGGCGGGGCTCAGCAGCGCGAGCCAGAGCCCGCCGTCGGCGGCGAAGGACTTCTGCGGGGCGAAGTAGTAGACGTCCGCGGCGCTCGCGTCGAGCGGCAGGCCGCCGGCGCCGGAGGTCGCGTCGACGAGGACGAGCGCGTCGCCGTCGGGGCGCTCCACGCCCAGCATCACGCCGGTGCTCGTCTCGTTGTGGGCCCAGGCGACGACGTCGACCGACGGGTCGGACTGCACCGCGGGCGCGTCGCCCGGGTCGGCCTTGACGACGATGGGGTCCTGGAGGAACGGGGCGCCCGCGGTGACCTGCGCGAACTTGTTCGAGAACTCCCCGTAGCTCAGGTGCAGGGCCTTCTCGCGGACGAGGCCCGCCGCGGCGGCGTCCCAGAACGCGGTCGTGCCGCCGTTGCCGAGCATGACCTCGTAGCCCTCGGGGACCGAGAAGAGCTCCCCGAGCCCCTCGCGGACCCGGCCGACGACGGCCTTGACGGGCTTCTGACGGTGGCTCGTCCCCATGACGGGCACGCCGTCGAACGTGGCCTTGAGCGCCTCGAGCTGCTCCGGGCGGACCTTCGACGGGCCGCAGCCGAAGCGGCCGTCGGCGGGCTTCAGCGCGTCGGGGATGACCAGGTGGGTGGTGCTGGACGACATGGGCTCGGATCCTCGCAGGGGTCGGACGGCGGGAGTGCCCAGGCGCGCGGCGTTCGATCCTGCGTCGGTCGCTCCCCGGTGGTTCGCCCACCTCGAATGCGCCAGTTGCGCCGACGCCCTGAGGCTAGCGAACCCGCCGCGCGGGCCACGGCGACGCCCCGGCGACGCCCGCGCCGCGAGAAGGTGAACGTCGGTTCACCGCCAACGCTTGGCGGTGAACCGACGTTCAGCCTTCCGCGGGGCGCTGCGGGCGACGCGGCGCGCTCGCTCGGGGCGAAGAGCGCGCGAGATCGACGCGTTCGTCGCAGGTCTGCGCAGGACGTGCGCCGGGAGGCGCGCGGAGCCCCACGGCCGTCACGGCGTCCGGCACGGTGGGTCGCATGGCCACCGAGACCACCCGCCGCGACCGACCCGCCACCCCACGGCGTCTCATGAGCCGGGCGTCCGAGTTGGCGAACGAGCAGCGCGGCATCGTCACGCGAGAGGACCTGCTCGACCTGGGCTGGAGCGCCAGGACGGTGGACCGCCGGATCGAGGACCGCGTGCTCCGCGTGGTCTGGCCGGCGATCTACGGCTTCGGGAGCGCCGTCCTCACCCAGGACGCGTGGCTCATGGCCGCCGCCCTCGCCTGCGGGCGCGACGCGCGGCTCTGCGGCCGCGCGTCGGCGGCAGCGCGGGGGTACCTCCCGGCGTGGTCGACGACGGACGTCGCCACGCCCAAGCGCCGCGGGGAGGAGCTCCCCGGCATCCGGACGCACCGGATCGCCCTGCTGCCGGAGGACTGCGACGTGCATCGCGGCCTCCCGGTGACCACGGTGGCGCGGACGGCGCTCGACGTCGCCGCGGCGGAGGGCGAGGACCGGGCCGCCGAGGTGCTCGACCGCGCGCTGCTCGCCGGGCAGTACGACCACCGCGAGATGCTCGCCCTCCTGGAGCGGCGAGCCGGCTGTCGGGGCATGCGGCCGCTCCGGGCGGCCGTCGCCGGACTCGGCGACCAGGGGGTCGTGTTCCGCTCCCGGCCGGAGCGCATCGCGCGGGACCTCATCCGCACGACGGACCTCCCTCAGCCGCGGGTCAACGCCTGGTTCCCGACCCGGGGCGGCCACGGCCACGAGCTCGACCTCTGGTTCGCCGACCTCCTGCTCGACCTCGAGGTGGACGGGCCGCACCACCTGCTCCCCCGCCAGAGCCGCAAGGACGCGATGCGCGACGCGGACCTCCGCTCCTTCGGCGTCGAGGTGGTCCGGTTCCCGGACACGCTCGTGCGCGAGGAGCCCGATCGCTTCCTGCTCCTGGTCCGCGAAGCCGTCGAGCGTCGGATCACCGCCAGGCGTTGGCGGTGAACCGACGTTCAGCTTCCCCGGCGCGGCGCGCGGGCGGCCCAGGGTGCCGCGGGCGGCTAGAAGTCCGGGTTGATCCAGTCCATCTGCGCGCGGAGCTCCTTGCCGACGGACTCGAGCTCCGTCTTGGCGCCCTCGTCGCGCATGCGCTTGAAGTTCTCCTGGCCCGCGCGGTTCTCCGCGATCCACTCGCGGGCGAAGGTGCCGTCCTGGATCTCGCCGAGGATCTTCTTCATCTCCGCGCGGGTCTGGTCGGTCACGACGCGCGGGCCGCGCGTGTAGTCGCCGTACTCCGCGGTGTTCGAGATGGAGTAGCGCATGCCGGCCAGGCCCTTCTCGTACATGAGGTCGACGATGAGCTTGAGCTCGTGGAGGCACTCGAAGTACGCCATCTCCGGCGGGTAGCCCGCCTCCGTGAGCGTCTCGAAGCCCGCGCGGACGAGCTCGGAGGCGCCGCCGCAGAGCACGGCCTGCTCCCCGAAGAGGTCCGTCTCGGTCTCGTCCTTGAAGGAGGTCTCGAAGACGCCCCCGCGCGTGCAGCCGATGCCCTTCGCGTAGGCCAGGGCGAGCGGGCGGGCGTCGCCCGTGGCGTCCTGGTGGATCGCGACGAGGCCGGGGACGCCCGAGCCCTCGAGGTACTGACGGCGCACGAGGTGGCCCGGGCCCTTGGGGGCGGCGAGCGCGACGTCGACGCCCTCGGGCGGCTCGACCTCGCCGTAGAGGACCGAGAAGCCGTGGCCGAAGAGCAGGAGGTTCCCGGGCTGGATGCCCTCGCGGATGTCCGACTCCCAGACGTCGTGGTGCTTCTCGTCGGGCAGGAGGACCATGACGACGTCGCCCTCGGCGGCCGCCTCGGCCACGGAGGTCACGCGCAGGCCCGCGGCCTCCGCCTCGGCGACGGACTCGGAGTCCGGGCGCAGGCCGACGACGACGGAGACGCCGGAGTCCTTGAGGTTCTGGCTGTGGGCGTGGCCCTGGGAGCCGAACCCGAGGATGGCGACGGTCTTGCCGTCGAGCAGGGTGAGGTCCGCGTCGTCGTCGTAGATCATGTGGCGGCGGATCCTAGGCGGTGGCGGAGGCCACGAGCGTCCTGGCCGGGATCCGCACGGACCCGTCGGGCTGCACGAAGCGGGCCAGGTCGGCGTCGACCGCGTCGCGCAGCCGGTAGTGCTCGGCCGGCGCCAGGCCCGCGACGAGCTCCTTGAGCGAGATGGAGCAGTCGAGCTGCTGGCCCCACCAGGCGTCGAGGTCGGGCGCGGAGAAGGCGAAGTCGAGCGGCTCGATGACGATGTCGTCCGTCCACCCGGCGCCGTAGAGCAGCTCGCGCACGAGGTCCGGGTCCGAGAGCGCGAAGGGCCCCGGGGTGTTGGGCGCGGGCGGCTCGGTGAAGCCGAGCTCGACGAGCTGGTTCCCGGCGATCCACGGGTTCGCCGCCGGGTCCGCCCAGACCGCGAAGGCCACGCGGCCACCGGGCTTGAGCACCCGGCGCGTCTCGCGCAGCGCGGTCTCGGGATCCGGGACGAGCATGTAGCCCCAGCGGCACAGGACGGCGTCGATCGAGGCGGTCTGCGCGTCGATCCACTCCACCTCCATGGGCTTGGCCTCCACGACGTCGGAGAGCCCGAGCTCCTCCGCGCGGCCCTTCGCCACCTCGACCATCGCGAGCGCCCCGTCCGTCGAGAGGAGCTTCCCGCCCGGCCGCAGCCGCTCCGCGGCCAGGAGCCCCGTGTCCCCCGGGCCGGCCGCGAGCTCGAGCACGGTCTGCCCCGGCTGCGGGTCGACCGCGTCGACGAGCCACCGGGACACGGGCGCCGTGGCCGCGCTGAACGCCTCGCGCACCGCCGCCCACCCGGGCGCCGCCTCCTCCCACCGGCCCCGGCTGGCGGCGCGGAACGTGTCGGGGTCGGCGAGCGGCTCGAACGGCATCAGCGCAGCTCGAACGCTGCGGTCACGGGCGCGGAGACGACCCCGTTGGCGTCCGTGGCCCGCGCGCTCAGGACGTAGGAGCCGAGCCGGTAGGGGATCGGCGCCTTGAGCTGGAACGCCCACGCCCCGTCCTTCAGCGCAACGGTGAAGAACACGGGCTTGCCGCACGGCCGCGAGACGAACGCCCCGGCCTTCTGGTCGAGGAACGTGCAGCTGCCGGCCTGCGCCGCGCTCCCCTTCTTGCCCGTCACCACCCGCGTCGTCTTGCCGACCTTCGACTTGTCCTTCGTCACGGACACCCGCTGCAGGGCGAGCTCGACGAACGTCACGCCGGCGTCGTCGGTCGCGGTGCCGGTGAGCAGCACCTTGCGGAGCTTCGTCGTCGTGGTCGTCCTGGTGCGCTTGCGGCCGCCCTTGGGCGCGAGCGCCTTGCGGACTGTCCTCTTGCTGAAGAGCTTGAAGGAGCCGTCGGCCTTCGGGGCCGTGATCGCCACCGCGGGCGCCGTGCCGTCGAGCACCGTGATCCGCAGCGTGGTCAGCGCGCCCCCGCCCGCCGCGTCGAGGGTCAGGAGCCGGACGTCGTAGGTGCCGACCTTCGTGAACTGGTGGCTCGTCGTGGGCCCGGGCTGCACCTGGGTCGGGGTCCCGTCGCCGAAGTTGAAGGCGTAGGTCGCGATGCTGCCGTCCGGGTCGCCGCTGGCGGAGGCGTCGAAGGCGACCGTCTCGCCCTGGTTGATCGTCGTGCGGTCCGCCTTGAGCACCGCGGTCGGGTTCGCGTTGACGTACTCGTCCGCGCCCAGGTCGCTGGCCGCGAGGTTCACGCGGGGCTGGCCCTCGAAGTCCTTGTCGGACTCCCCGGCGACCTGCGGGCCGCCCTTGTCGATGACGGGCGCGCCTGCGCGCAGGTGGTAGTCCCCGGTGGTCGGGGCGCGGAAGAGCATCGCGTCGGGCGTGCGGGAGATCGCCCCGGAGGTGGTCGTGGTCGCCGCACCGCTGCCCCCCGCCGTGTCGGTGACGTCCGAGTCCTGCAGGGTGAGCTTCGCGGTGGCCCCGTTCTGGGTGGACGTGCTCGCGGCCGCGGTCACGGTGCTCGCCGCGGCGCCGTGCACGATGGAACGGTCGGCCTTCACGGCCACCGCGCCGACCGGCGGCCCCGGGGGGACGGCGACGATGGGGCCGAGGGCGGGCGTGCCGGGGCTGCCGAGCGCCGCGGCGTCGAGGGCGAAGGGCCGGCCGGCGCCCGCGACGGTCACGTGGTTCGCGGTCACGGTGATGGTGCCCGCGCTGGAGCCCTGGAGCTGGTTGCCCGCCGCGCTCGCGGCGCGCAGGCCCGCGGCGCTGCTCCCGCCGACGACGGTCACGGAGTCGAGCGTCGTGGCCTTCGCGACGGAGCTCGTGGCGGCGGAGAGGACCTCGACGCCGTTGGCCGCGGGGTTCAGCGCGACGACGGTGCCGCGCGTGACGCGGTTGGGCGCGGCCCCGTTGGCGTTGAAGACGACCCCGGGCCCCGACTTCGCGCCCGCGACGACGACCGCGTCCTCCAGGACGAGCGACGTCTTCGACCCGCCCAGCACGGCGGGCGCGGTGCCGGCCGCCTGCGGCGCCGCGAGGTTCACCACGAGCGAGGTCCGGATCGTGTTGACGCCGTCCGCGACGCCGTCCGTCGTGTCGAGGACCTCGTAGGCCGGGGCGTCGGCGGTGCCCGTCCGGGTCACGGCCCCGGCCTCGACGAGGGTCCCCGTCGTCTGCACCCGCAGGGGCGCGCCGCCCGTCGGCGGGCCGGTGATGCCGAGGCCGCGGAGCTTCGTGCCCTTCCCGTTGCCCGAGCCGTCGCCCAGCGTGAGCGTGGGGGCTCCCGCGGTCGTCGTGCTGGTCGAGATCGTGACCTTCCCGGGCTCGGCCGCGGCGAAGGTCACGTCGTCCTTCGTGACGACGATGGTCGGCTCGCGGTACGTGCCCGCCTTGATCGTCACCGTGTCGCCCGCGGCGACCTTCGCGTTCGCGTCGGTGATCGTCTTGCAGGTCGTGCCCGCGCAGCCCGCGGCGGCAGCGGGGTCGACCACGTAGGTCGTGGCCGCGGAGGCGGAGGCCGGGAGCGCCGCGGCGGCGAGCGCGACGGCGGCCAGGAGGGTCGAGCGAGGGGACATGCGCGCGATCGTAGACGGCGCCCGGGCGGCGCGGTGGAGGCTCAGAGCTCGCGGCGCAGGAGCTTGCCCGAGCGGGTGCGCGGGAGCGCGTCGGCGAACGCGATCGCCTTGGGGACCTTGAACGCTGCCAGCCGGGTCGCGCAGTGCTCCTGGAGCTCGGCCTCCGTGGCCGGCGAGCGCAGGACGACGGTGGCGACGACCGCCTCGCCCCAGGTCGCGTCGGCCCGCGCGTGCACCGCGGCCTCGGCCACCGCCGGGTGGGCGGCCAGCACGGCCTCGACCTCCGTCGGCGCGACGTTCTCCCCGCCCGTGACGATCGTGTCGGCCTTGCGGCCCACGAGGGTCAGCCGGCCCTCGGCGTCGAGCGTCCCGAGGTCCCCCGTGGCGTGGCGCCCGCCCACGACCGTCGGGCCGCGCACGACGAGCTCCCCGTCCGGGGCGACCTCGACCCGGGTGCAGAAGAGCGGCGGGCCCGCGTCCGCCGCGCGATCCCCGGGTCCCTGCGTCGTGACCTGCGAGCAGGCCTCCGTGAGGCCGTAGGTCTGGGCCACGGGGACTCCCGCCGCCGTCGCGCGGTCCTGCAGCGCGGGCGGCACGGGCGCGCCGCCGAGCAGGGCGCAGCGCAGCGCGGGCGGCTCGCTGAGGCCCGCGTCGAGCAGGCGGCCGAGCGTCGTCGGGACGAGGGAGACGAGCGTCACCCCCTCCGTGCTGATCGCCGCGAGCGCGCGGTTGGCGTCGAAGCGCTCGTGGACGAGCGCGTGGGTCCCGTAGATCGCGGAGCGCACGACGATCGACAGACCGCCGACGTGGGAGAGCGGGAGGGTGCAGAGCCACGTGTCGTGGGGCTCGACCCCGAGCGCGGCGGCGGAGCCGAGCGCGCTCCAGAGCAGGTGCCCGAACGTGAGCGTCACGGGCTTCGGCGTCCCGCTCGTCCCGCTGGTCTGCAGCCCGAGGGCCGGCGCGTCGAGGTCGTGGGTGGCGGTGAGTGAGGTGCCGTTGACCGGCACGCGCTCGAGGCGCTCGACGAGGTGGTCGGCCGAGGGGCGCTCCGCGGGGGTCAGGCGCAGGTCGTGCGGGACGACGACCGCGCCGAGCAACCAGGTGGCGTGCAGGGCGACGACGAAGTCCGTGCCGGGCGGGAGCGCGAGGGCCACCCGGTCCCCCGGCGCCACGCCGCGTGCCGCCAGCGCGGCGGCGGCCTCGCGGGCCGCGCCGAAGAGCTCCGCGTAGGGCATGCCGTTGACCGCCGGGCGCTCCGGGTGGGCGCGCGCCGCGCGGGGCAACCAGGCGTCGACGAGCATCGGCCCGAACGTAGCGCGCGGCTAGATTGCCGCCCATGTCAGTGACCTGGACCGCCGCCGAGGGCGTCGACTACGAGGACATCCGCTACGAGCTCAGCGGCGACGGGATCGCGAAGATCACGATCGACCGCCCCGAGGTCCGCAACGCGTTCCGGCCCCAGACGCTGATCGAGCTCTCCGACGCCTTCGAGCGCGCGCGGGAGGACGGGGACGTCGGCGTGATCATCTTCACGGGCGAGGGTCCGCTGGCCTTCTGCTCCGGCGGCGACCAGCGCGTCCGCGGCGACACGGGCTACATCCCCGAGGGCGCGAAGGTCGGCCGCTTCCACGTGACGGACTTCCAGGTGCAGATCCGCCGCCTGCCGAAGCCCGTCGTGGCGATGGTCGCGGGGTACGCGGTCGGCGGCGGGCACGTGCTGCACCTCGTCTGCGACATGACCATCGCGGCCGACAACGCCCGGTTCGGCCAGACCGGACCGCGGGTCGGCTCGTGGGACGGGGGCTACGGCGCCTCCATCCTGAGCGACCTCGTCGGGCCGAAGAAGGCGAAGGAGATCTGGATGCTCTGCCGCCAGTACGACGCGCAGGAGGCGCTGCGGATGGGCCTCGTCAACACCGTCGTGCCGCTCGAGCAGCTCGAGGAGGAGACCGTCGCCTGGTGCCGCGAGATGCTCGCGCTCTCCCCCTTCGCGCTGCGCCTCGTCAAGTCGAGCTTCCACGCGCACGAGGAGGGCTACGCCGGGATCCAGCAGCTCGCGCACGACACGAACCTCCTCTTCTACGCCTCGGACGAGGCGAAGGAGGGGCGCGAGGCCTACAAGGAGAAGCGCACGCCGGACTTCTCCCAGTTCCCGCGGCGCGCCTGATGTCGCCCGTGAAGGTCTGGCTCATGGCGAGCCGGCCCAAGACGCTGCCGGCGGCCGTCGCGCCCGTGCTCGTGGGCACCGCGCTGCCGGCCACGACGGGGACCTTCCGGGTGGGCGTCTTCATCGCCGCACTGCTCGGCGCGCTGTTCATCCAGGTCGGGACGAACCTCTCCAACGACTACTCCGACGCACGGCGAGGTGCTGACACGGAGGACCGCCTGGGCCCCGTGCGCGTCACCGCGGGCGGGCTGGTCCCCCCGAAGCAGGTGCTCCAGGGCGTCTACGTCGCGTTCGGCCTCGCCGTCCTCTGCGGCGTCTACCTCATCGCCAAGAGCGGCTGGGAGCTCCTGATCATCGGCGTGCTCTCCATCGCGGCGGGCGTCCTCTACACGGGCGGGCCGCGGCCCTACGGCTACGAGGGCCTCGGGGAGGTCTTCGTCTTCCTCTTCTTCGGGATCGTCGCGGTCGCGGGCTCGACCTTCGCCCAGATCGAGGAGTTCCCCTGGGAGGCCTTCGTCCTCGCCGTCCCGGTCGGCCTGCTGGCCAGCGCGATCCTCGTGGTCAACAACGTCCGCGACCTCGACACGGACCGGCGCGTGGGCAAGAAGACGCTCGCGGTGCGCCTCGGCCGCCAGCGCACCCGGACGATGTTCGCGGTCATGGTCTACGGCGCGTTCGTCGCGGCGCCGCTGGCGATCTTCGCCGAGGACCTCGAGCTCTGGCTCTTCCTCCCCTGGCTGGCGCTCCCGCTCGCGGCCCGGCTCGTGCGGACGGTCCGCAACCACGCGGACGGCCCGACGCTCAACGGCGCGCTCGCGAGCACGGGGCAGCTGCAGCTCGTCTTCTGCGTGCTCCTCGCCGCGGGCATCCTCGCGAGCTGAGCGCGGGCGATGGAGCTCCGCGTCTCCCGGTCGACGCTGCGCTTCGGGACGCCGCTGCGGACGAGCTACGGCGAGCTCGCCGAGCGCGACCTCTTCACGGTCGAGCTCGACGGCGGCGGGGTCGTCGGGATCGGGGAGGCCGCGCCGCTCGAGCCCTACGACGGGGTGCCGGCGGCCGCGGTGGCCGAGGCGCTCACGTTCTACGCGGAGCTCCTGCGCGAGTTCACCCCGGACGTGCCAGGGCACCTCCTGCTCGACGCCTGCCGGCGCGCGGTCGAGCTCCCCGAGGCGCTCGCGGCGGTCGACCTCGCGCTCTGGGACCGCGCCGGGAAGACCGCGGGGCGCCCGTGGCGGCGCTCCTGCGGGAGGACCACCTCGACGCCGTGGCGGTCAACGCGACGATCGGCGCGCTCGACCGCGCGGGGGCGTCGCTGGCCGCGGCGCGGGCGGTCGACGCGGGCTACGACTGCGTGAAGCTCAAGGTCGGCGTCGGGGACGACGCGGGGCGCGTCGCGGCGGTGCGGGCGGCGCTCGGGCCCGAGCCCGCGCTGCGGCTCGACGCGAACGGCGCCTGGGACGTCGAGACCGCCGTGCGGACGATCGAGGCGCTCGCGCCCGCGGGGCTCGAGCTCGTCGAGGAGCCCGTGCACGGGATCGCCGCGGTGCGCGAGGTCCGCGCGCGGGTCGCCACGCGGGTCTCGATCGACGAGACCGCGGACGAGCCGGGCGCGCTCACGGCGTCGGTCGCGGATGCCGTCTGCCTGAAGGTCGGGCGCTGCGGCGGGATCTCCGGCCTGCTCTCCCAGGCCGCGCTCGTCCGCGCCACGGGCGCCGACGTCTACCTCGCCTCGACGATGGACGGCCCGCGCGGGATCGCCGCCGCGGTGCACGCCGCCGCCGCGCTGCGGGTCGACCTCCCCTGCGGCCTGGCGACCCTCGGGCACTTCGCGGACTACGAGGAGCCGCTGGCGCTGCGCGTCCGCCGCGGCCGCATCCTCGTCCCGACGCGAGCGGGCCTCGGCGTCTGACTGAAAGGTGCCTGGCACCTTCCAGTCACAGCAGCGCGGCCAGCTCCGCCGGCGCCTCGCGCGGCAGGCCGTGGCCCGCGCCCGGGACGACGTGGAGGCGGGCGTCGGGGAGCGCCGCGACGAGGCGCTCGCCCAGCGCGGTGAACTTCGTGTCGCGCTCCCCCACGACGACGTCGCAGGGCATGCGGAGCTCGCCGAGGCGGCTCCAGAGCGGCGCCATGGAGCCCGTGCCGATGCCGCGCAGGACGGCGGCGAGGTCGCGCGGCGCCGTGCGCTGGAGGTCCTGCGACCACGCCGCGGCGGCCTCGGGCGGGGTGCCCGCGAAGATCGGCTGCGCCTGCCAGATGCGCGCGAACTCGTCCCTGCCCATGCCCTCCGCGCGGTCGGCCAGGGCCGCGTCGGCCCGGCGGCGCTCCTCCCGCTCCCCCGGGTGCTCGATCCCCGCCGTGGTCGCGACGAGCACGAGCCGCGCGAGCCGCTCGGGCGCCGCGAGCGCCACGTGGAGGGCGACCCGCCCGCCCAGGGAGTAGCCCGCGAGCGTGAACGGCCGGTCCGGCGCGCACGCGAGGACGTCCCGGACGCAGCCGTCGAAGGAGACCGGACGCATGCGCGCCCGCCTGCCGTGGCCGCGGAGGTCGGGCGTGAGCGCGCTGTAGCGTGCGGGGTCGAGCTGCTCGCGCACGGGATCCCAGGCGTGGCCCGTCCCCGCGAAGCCGTGGAGCAGCACGATGTCGTCCATGGACCGAGACGCTACGCACCCGATGACCGAGGCCGTCGGCACCCACCTCCTGCTGCGGGCGTTCGTCGACGAGCTCGCCCGCTGCGGCATCGCGGGCGCGGTGACCTCCCCGGGCTCGCGCTCCACCCCCGTCGTCCTCACCCTCGCCGCGAACGAGGACGTCCCGACCTGGTCCCACATCGACGAGCGCTCGGGCGCCTTCTTCGCGCTCGGGGTCGCGAAGGCCACGGGCCGCCCGGTCGTCCTGGCCTGCACGAGCGGCACCGCCGCGGCGAACTACCTCCCGGCGCTCATGGAGGCGCGCGAGGCCCGTGTTCCGCTCATCGTCCTGACCGCGGACCGGCCGCCCGAGCTCCGCGAGGTCGGCGCGGGCCAGGTCATCGACCAGGTGAAGCTCTACGGCTCCGCGACGAAGTGGTTCGTCGACGTCGGCACCCACGACCGCGGACGACGCCCGCCTGCGCTGGGTCCGCCAGCTCGCCTGCCGCGCGTTCTGGACCGCGCTGGAGGGCCGGCCCGGCGTCGTGCACCTCAACTGGGCGCTGCGCGAGCCCCTGGTCCTCGACCAGCCGCTGCCCGAGGACGGCTCGGGCCGCCCGGACGGCCGCCCGTGGGTCTCGCGCCCGCCCCTGCCGGCCGACCCCACCGCCGCGGTCGAGACGCTCCTGCCCGTCGTGCAGGCGGCGGAGAAGGGCGTGCTCGTCGTGGGCCGCCACGAGCGCCGGCGGCCCGCGCTCGGCGCCGCCGCGACCGCCTTCGCGCAAGCCGCGGGCTGGCCCGTGCTGAGCGAGCCGCTGGGCGGTGCGCGCGGCGGGCCCGGCGCCGTGGCCCACTACGACGCCCTCCTGCGCGTGGGGGCCTTCGCGCAGGCCACCCGGCCCGACGTCGTCGTCCGCGTCGGCGACGTCCCGACGGGCAAGCCCCTGCGCGAGTGGCTCGCGGGCGCGGACGCCATCCAGGTCGCGCTGGACCCCGAGGGCGCCTGGCAGGACCCGGCCGCGAAGCTCGACCTCTCCCTCGCCGCGGAGCCCGCGGGGGTCCTCACCGGGGTCGCCGCGCGCCTCGCGCCCGCGGCGCCCACCGAGCCGCCCTCGTACCTGCGCGCCTGGCTGCAGGCCGACCTGCTCGCCGCGCAGGCCATCGACACGGCGCTCGGCGAGCCGCTCTCCGAGCCGCGGGTCGCGCGCGAGCTCGGCGCCGGCCTGCCGCCCGAGGCGACCCTCGTCGTCTCGGCCTCCATGCCCATCCGTGACGTCGAGACCTTCTTCCCGACCCGCGACGCGCCACCCCGCGTGCTGGCCAACCGCGGGGCGAACGGCATCGACGGCGTCGTCTCGACCGCGTTCGGGGTCGCGGCGGGCTCCGCCGGCCCGGTCGTCGCCCTCATCGGCGACGTCGCCCTGGCCTACGACATCGGCGCGCTCGTGAGCGCCCGCCGGCTGCGCCTCCCGCTCACCGTCGTCGTCATCGACAACGAGGGCGGCGGCATCTTCGACTTCCTCCCCGTGGCCAAGACCCGGCCGAAGGACCGCTACGAGGTCCACATCGCGACCCCGACGGGCCTCGACTTCGCCGACGTCGCGGTCGCCTTCGGCCTCGCGTACCGCCCTGCCACGACGGTCCCGGAGTTCCGCGCCGCGCTCGACGCGAGCCTGGCCCACGACGGCGTCTCGCTCCTCCACGTCCACACCGATCGCGGCCACAACGTCCGCCTGCACCGGGCGGTGTGGGCGGAGGTCGGCCGGGCGCTCGGCTCCTAGAGCGCCAGGACCGGCAGGAGCGCCTGGAGCTTCGTCTCCGTCTCGGCCAGCTCGCTCGCCGGGTCCGAGTCCGCGACGACGCCGACGCCCGCGTAGCAGCGGGCCACGGGGCCGTCGAGCAGCGCGCAGCGCAGCGCGACGCAGAACTCCCCGTCCTCGTTGAGGTCCGTCCAGCCGACGGGCCCGGCGTACCAGCCGCGGTCGAGGCCCTCGAGCGCTGGGATGAGCGGCTGCGCGACGGCCCACGGCTCGCCGCCGACGGCCGGCGTCGGGTGCAGGCGCCCCGCGAGCTCCACGGCCGGGATCCGCTCGGCGAGCTGCGCGCGGATGGGCGTCGCGAGGTGCTGGATGTTCGCCATCTTGATGACCTGCGGCTCCTCCGCAGCGGTCACCCAGAGCGCGACGGGCTCGAGCGCGCGCTCGATGCGGCGGGTCACGATCGCCTGCTCGCCGCGGTCCTTCTCCGAGCGCAGGAGCTGCTCCCCGAGGTGGTCGTCGACCGCGGGGTCGGCGGAGCGCCGCGTGGAGCCGGCGAGCGCGAGCGTCCCGGCGCGCAGGCCGTCGCGGCGGACGAGCAGCTCGGGGCTCGCGGCCAGGAACGTCGCGTCGCCGCGGCCGACCGCGAAGACGTAGCAGGAGGGGAAGGCCTCGCGGAGCACGCCGAGCACCGCCCCCTCGTCGTGGTGCTGGCCGCGCCCGCGGTGCACCTGCACCTCGCGGGCGAGGACGACCTTCTGGAGCTCCCCCGCCCGGATGCGCTCGACGGCGCGGGCCACCGCGCCCTCGTAGTGCTCGGGCGCCATCGTCGAGGAGACGCGCACGCGGCCGACGGGGTCCGGGTCGAGCATGGGCAGCCCCGCGAGGCGCAGCTCGCCGCAGCGCTCCTCGAGCGCCGCCAGGAGCACGTCCGCGCTGTCATGGGGCCGCGCGAGCGCGTGGAGGGTCATGCGCACGTCGTCGCCGCGGCGCGCGATCGCGACCTCCGGGACGTGCAGCGACGCGGGGGCGAAGCCGCTCCAGTGCGGTGCCTGGCCGCCCGCGTCGGCGAACGCGAAGCCGCCGACGGCGACGGGGCCCGAGCCGCGGGGGCGGAACTTGTCGTCGTCCGCGTCGCAGCAGGCGTCGGTCACGAGCGCCCGCCAGCGCGCCGCGACCTCCGTGAAGCGCCCGGGCCCGTGGGCCTCGAGCTCCTGCACGCAGCCGAGCGTCGCGAGCGCCGAGCGCTCCCGGTCGGGCTGCTCGAGCACGAACCAGGGCTCGCCCGGCCGCCGGGAGGCGACCGCCGACCGCCGTCGGGTCCGTCCGCGGGTCGAGGGCGACCGTGACCGCCGCGAGCACGGCGCCCGACCGGCTGCCGCGCGCGCGGCGGATCGCCGCCTCGAGGTGCTGCCGCAGCCGCGCGTGGTCCGCGGGGTGCAGCGCGAAGGGCGGTCTGGCGGCGATCAGGGTCGACATGACGCTCACCCAGGGTACGTGCGGCGCGGCCCCGGAGCTCTCCGGGGCCGCCCTGCCTCAGGTCTCGCCGCGGCCGCGCGAGATCGCGATCTCGCCCGTCCGCATCATCTCGATGAGCCCGAACGGGCGCACGTTGCGCTCGAAGGCCTCGATCTTGTCGACGGTCCCGGTGACCTCGACGACCATGGAGCGCTTCGTGACGTCGATGACCTTCCCGCGGAAGATCTCGCAGAGCTGCATGAGCTCCGCGCGCTGCGCGCCGTCCGCGGCCACCTTGAACATCGCGAGCTCGCGCGAGACCGCGTCGGCCGGCTCGAGGTCGCGGATCTTCAGGACGTTGACGAGCTTGTGCAGCTGCTTGGTCACCTGGTCGATGGGGTGGTTGGCCCCGTCGAGCGTGATGGTGATCCGCGAGATGTGGTCGTCGTCCGTCGGCCCGACGGAGAGCGTGTCGATGTTGAAGCCGCGCCGCGCGAAGAGGCTCGAGATCCGCGTGAGGACGCCCGGCTTGTTCTCGACGAGGATCGAGAGGATGTGCTTGCGGCCGGTCATCACCGACCCGGCGGCCTCGAGGCTCTCGAGCGACAGCACTTCCTTGACTCCCGGCTCGCCCACGGCTCAGCCCACCATGTCGCGGGCGGCCTCGCCGGCGACGATCATGGGGTACACGTTCTCCTCGCGGGTGACCGCGACGTCGACGACGACGGGGCCCGGGGTCGCGATGGCGGCCCGGAGGTCGTCGACGAGCGTGCCCTTGTTCGTCAACCGCACGCCCGTGCACCCGTAGGCCTCGGCGAGCTTCACGAAGTCGGGGTACTGGCCCATGTCGACGCTCGAGTAGCGCTTCTCCCAGAAGAGCTCCTGCCACTGGCGCACCATGCCGAGGTAGCCGTTGTTGGCGATGATCACCTTCACGGGGATCCCCTCCTGCGCGCAGGTGGCGAACTCCTGCGCGTTCATCTGGATCGAGCCGTCGCCCGTGATGCAGACGACGGTCTTGTCCGGGCGCCCGATCGCCGCGCCGAGCGCCGCGGGGAGGCCGTAGCCCATGGTCCCCAGGCCGCCGGAGGAGTTCCACTGACGGGGGTACTTGTAGTGGTAGTACTGCGCCGCCCACATCTGGTGCTGGCCGACGTCCGTCGTGATCATCGCGTCGCCGCCCGTGGCCTCGTAGATCGCCTCGACCAGCCGCTGGGGCTTGATCTCCTCGTCCTCCGAGTCGTCGTAGCGGAGCGGGTGCTTGGCCTGCCAGCCCGCGATGCGCTGCCACCAGTCCGAGAGCCGGGCGGGATCCGCCTCGAGCGCGTCGTACTCGACCTTGAGCTTCGCGAGGACGCCCTTGCAGTCGCCGACGATCGGGATGTGCGCGGGGACGTTCTTCGAGATCTCCGCGGGGTCCACGTCGATGTGGATGAACTTCGCGCGCGGGGCGAACTCCGAGAGCTTGCCCGTGACCCGGTCGTCGAAGCGGGCGCCGACGCAGCAGATGAGGTCCGCCTCGTCCATGGCGTAGTTCGCCGTCCGCGTGCCGTGCATGCCGAGCATCCCGAGCCACTGCGGGTCGGGGGCCGGGAAGCCGCCCAGGCCGTTGAGGGTCGTCGTGACCGGGAAGCGGTCCGAGCGGGCCAGCGCGGTGAGCTCGTCGCCGGCGTCGCCGAGGATGACGCCGCCGCCCGAGTAGATGACGGGGCGGCGCGCCGCCGCCAGCGCCTTCGCGGCCTGGCGGATCTGCTTGACGTTGCCCTCCGTCGTCGGCTGGTAGCCCGGGCAGCCGGACGTCCGTGATGGGCTCGTAGTCGATGTCCGCCTTGGAGAGGTCCGTCGGGATGTCGACGACGACCGGGCCGGGGCGCCCCGTGCGGGCGATGTGGAAGGCCTCGTGCAGCGCCCGCGGGATCTCGTTCGGGTGCTGGATCATGATCGAGTGCTTCACGGCCGGCATCGTGATGCCGATGACGTCGGCCTCCTGGAAGCCGTCCGTCCCGAGGAGGTCCGTGCGCACCTGACCCGTGATGAAGACCACGGGGACCGAGTCCATCATCGCGTCCATGATCGGCGTGACGAGGTTCGTCGCGCCGGGGCCGCTCGTGCCGAACGCGACGCCCACCTTGCCGGTCGCCTTCGCGTAGCCCTCGGCCGCGTGGCCGCCGCCGGCCTCGTGGCGGACGAGGATGTGGCGGATGCCCGAGTCGTAGAGCGCGTCGTAGGTGGGGATGTTCGCCCCGCCGGGGTAGCCGAATACGACGTCGACGCCCTCCGCCTTCAGGCACTCCAGCACGGCATCGACTGCACGCATCGTCCTTCGACCTCCTCTCCGCTGCTCGCGGTGACTCAGGGTGTCCGACCTCGCGGGCGCGAGGACGAGGAGCCGAGCTTAGCTCCCGATGCGGGCGCTCAGGCTGCCGGGCGCGCCCGGCGCGCGGCCTCCGCGGCGGACTCGACGGCCACCTCGGGGAACTCGAGCTCCGTGCCGCAGCGGGTGCAGAGCGCGTCGTAGAGCATGCAGACCTTCCCGCAGTTCGGGCAGGTGCGGCGCAGCTCCTCGTCCTCCCGGCGGTAGAGCAGCGCGCCGGCGAGGCCGAGCACGGGGAAGATCGCGCCGATCAGGCCCCACATGGGCCAGGAGGAGCCCCGCGCGCGCCCGACGAGCGCCGTGGCGACGCCGAAGACGAGGCAGAGGGTGAGGTAGATCACCGGCGCTTGAGCGTGCTGTACGCCCAGACGACGGCGACGAGCGCGACGACCACCATCACCGCGGTCGCGACGCCGGCGATGATGCCGATGACGACCTTCAAGAGGAGCCAGCCCGCGACCAGGAGGACGAGGAGCGCGACGAAGCGCGCCAGCAGACCCTTGGACCTCGACGCTTCTTCGTGCATGCGCTCGAGTCTAGGGGCGCGGCCTCAAGCCGCGGTGAAGCCGCGGATCAGTCGTAGGAGCGCTTGAGGTAGGCGTAGCGGGGCTCGGCCTCGGTCGCCCGGGCGGCGTCCACGCGGAGCTTCGCGAGGCGGTAGCGACGGATCCTCGTGACGGTGCTCGGCCCCTCGGGGCGGGCCGAGTCGGAGAAGAGCAGGAGGCGGGCGGCGGCGGTGGTGGGCATGGGGAGCATCATGCGCCGCGCCGGGGCCCGCGGCCATGTCCCGCCGGTCCCCCCTCGTCACCCCGCGTTCGACACCCGGTCGAACCCCCTGACCGGTCGCCCGACAGGCGTCAGGTGCGAGCGGTGGCCAGGGCGCGGGCCAGCGCGGGCCGCATCGCCGCGGGCAGCCGCCGCCGGACGCGCCACGGCGCGCCGGAGAACGCGCAGTTGGCCACGGTGGCGAAGCCCGCCTCGTCCGAGCGCAGCGCGAGCAGGAGGTGCGCGATGCGGTCGCCCGCCGGGAGGTCCTCGTCGGGCACCCGGACGCAGTAGCAGAGGACCCGCCGGCCGCCGGGCCGGACGAGGAGCGCCCCCGCCGGGCCGACGAGCCAGGTGCCGAGCGCGCCGCGCTCGAGGACGAGCCCCGTCTCGCGGTGCAGCTCCCGGGCGTCGTGCGAGACCAGGTCGCCGAGCAGGCCGACGGAGACCTCCTCGGCCCGGGCGCTCGCCCGGAAGCGCTTGGGGCGCACGACGTTCGCACCCCGCGCCGCGTAGAGCTCGGGGATGATCCAGGCGTGCGCGAAGCTCGCGAGCGTCACGGGGAACGCGAGCGGCTCCGCGGCGAAGAGGACGACGCCCGCGCCCGCGAAGGGGACGACGTGGGCGATCGTCGTCGCCGTCCAGCCCCGGCCGAGCGTGCGCAGGCGCCGCTCGTCGACCCGCGGGCGCCAGTGGACGGCCGCGAGCTCGGGGAGGGCGCCGGCCTCCATCAGCCCCCGGCGATCGGGCGGCGCATGATCACGAGCCCCGCGTCGATCGGGAGCTGCCGGACCTGCTCCGCGTGCCCCTCGCCCGTCGAGACCATGCCGAAGTACCCCCGGTCGAGCTCGGCCTGGAAGGCCGTGACCGCGGCCTCGACGGCGACGGGGTCCCCCGCGGTCCACTCCGCGAGGGTCGAGTGGCCGGTGCTGTCCATGCGGATGAGGCGCGACATGGGCTCGATGCTACGCCTGCGTCGCGCCGTGGGCGACGGCGCGCGGACGCGGGGGCGCCAGGCTCGTGAGCGCCGCCGCGCGGAGGCCGAGGCGCTCGTGCGCCGGGCCGACGTGCTCGACGCCGGGCGGCGGGACGAGGACCCGGACAGGTAGCGACGCGGCGGGGCGTACGCTTGCACCGTGCGCGCGCCCTCCCCCTCGTCCCCGGCGGTCTCGCGCCGTGGCCTGGGGCTCACGGGCCTGGCCGTCGCGGTCCTGGCGCTGGCGGTCTGGCTCGTCCCACCGCTGCACGAGGCCGCGGGCTTCGCCCTCGCGGGCGACACCACGGGTCTGCGCGACCAGCTGCGCGAGCTCGACGCCTGGGGCGTGGCGGTCCTGCTGGCGATCATCCTCGCCCACGCGGTCATCCCCTACCCCGCCGAGATCCCGACGGCCGCCGCGGGCTTCGTCTACGGCTTCGCGCTGGCCCTCCCGATCATCATGGCCGGCTGGCTGCTCTCCGCCCTGCTGACCTACGCCATGGGGCGCTACGCGGGGCGCTCGCTCCTCCATCGGCTCGCGGGGGAGCGCCGCTTCCGCAGGGCGGAGGCCGTCGTGCTGCGCGGCGGCGCCTCCGTGCTGCTCGCCGCGCGCCTCGTGCCCGTCGTGCCCTTCAGCCTGACGGGCTACGTCGCGGGCGCGGCCGGGGTCCGCCTCTGGCGCTTCGCCTGGACCACGGTCGTGGGCTTCACCCCGCTGACGGTCGTCTTCGTGCTGCTCGGCTCCCGGCTCGAGGAGCTCTCGCTCAGCGACCCGCTCCTCTACCTCGCGCTCGCGCCGATCCTGGCGCTCCTGCTCGCCGCCCGCCCCCTGGCCAGGCGGCTGCGGGCAGGGGACGAGGAGCCGGACCCCGAGCGCGCGGCGACCTGAGCGGCGCGCTCAGAGGCCGAGCTGCTCCCGCACGAGGCGGGTGACCTCCTTGCCGTCCGCGCGGCCCTTCGTCTCCTTCATGACGGCGCCGATGATCGCGCCCATGGGCTTCGGGTCACCGCTCCTGAGGCGCTCGGCGATCGCGGGCTGGGCCTCGAGCGCCGCGGCGACGATCGGGCCGAGCTCGTCCTCGCCGCCGAGCGCCGCGAGGTTCTCCGTCTCGACGATCGCGGTCGGGTCGCCGCCCTCGGCCACGAGCTTGTCGAGGACGGTCTTGCCCGCGCCGGCGGTGATCTTCTTCTCCTGGACGAGCTGCACGAGGACCGCGAGCGCCGCGGGGCGGACGTTGCTGGTGGCGGGATCCACGTCGGCGCCCAGGCGCTGGACGAGCTCGTTCGTCGTCCAGTTCGCGAGCGGGACGGGCTCCGCGGCACCCTCGGCCAGCGCGGCCTCGTAGTAGTCGCCGAGCTCCGTGCGCCAGGCCAGGAGCTTCGCGGTGTCCGGGTTCAGGCCGAGCTCGGAGGCGAAGCGCTCCTGCCGTGCGGCGGGGAGCTCGGGCATCGCGGCCCGCGCGCGCTCGAGCATCTCCGGGGTGATCGTCACCGGGGTCAGGTCGGGCTCGGGGAAGTAGCGGTAGTCGTGCGCCTCCTCCTTCGAGCGCATGGAGGTGAGCTTCTCCGTGCGGGGGTCGAAGTGCAGCGTCTCCTGGACGACGGGCTCCCCCGCGCGCAGCAGGCCCTCCTGCCGGGCGACCTCGGCACGGATGCCGCGCTCGATGAAGCGGAAGGAGTTCATGTTCTTGAGCTCCGTCTTGACCCCGAGCTCCGTCGCGCCCCGGGGACGGATGGAGATGTTCGCGTCGCACCGGAGCGAGCCCTCCTCCATGTTCACGTCCGAGACGCCGATGCGGCGCATCGTCGTGCGCAGGAGGCGCAGGAACTCCCCGGCCTGCTCGGCCGAGTGGATGTCGGGCTCCGTGACGATCTCGCAGAGCGGCGTGCCGCCCCGGTTGAAGTCCACGACGGAGTGCGCCGAGCCCTGGATGCGCCCGCCGCCACCGCCCGAGTGGATCGTCTTGGCGGCGTCCTCCTCGAGGTGCGCCCGGTGGATCCGCACGCCGCCCAGCTCGCCGCCCGAGCAGAGCGGGTCCTCGTTCTGGCTGATCTGGTACCCCTTCGGCGAGTCGGGGTAGAAGTACTGCTTGCGGTCGAAGATCGACCGGTCGTTGAGGTCGCAGCCCAGCGCCAGGCCGATCATCAGGCCGAAGTGGATCGCCTCGGCGTTGATCACCGGCAGCGCCCCGGGCAGCGCGAGGCAGACGGGGCACGTGTGGACGTTCGGCTCGTCGCCGAACGCGAGCTCGCACGAGCAGAACATCTTCGTCCGCGTCGCGAGCTGCACGTGGATCTCGAGCCCGATGACGGTCTCGTACTCGACCGCGCTCATGCGAAGACCCCCGTGCCGTCGAAGCCCATGGCCCCTTCGAGCGCGTGGGCCGCGTCGAGCAGCCGGTTCTCGCTGAAGGCCGGGCCCGCGAGCTGCAGGCCGACCGGCAGCCCCTCGCTGAGCCCGCAGGGCAGGCTGATCGCGGGGATGCCGGCGAGCGACATGGGCACGGTGAAGTAGTCGTTGAGGTACATGGCCAGCGGGTCGTCGGTGAGGGCGCCGAGGCCGAACGCGACCCCGGGGCTCGTGGGCGTCACGAGGAAGTCGATGCGCTCGAAGGCCTGGGCGAAGTCCCGCGCGATGAGCGTGCGGACCTTCTGGGCGCTGGCGTAGTAGGCGTCGTAGAAGCCCGAGGAGAGCGCGTAGGTCCCGAGCATGACCCGGCGCTTGACCTCCGCGCCGAAGCCGTCGTGCCGCGTCCCCGTGTACATCTTCAGGAGGTCCGGCGCGTCCGTGCGCATCCCGTAGCGGACGCCGTCGAAGCGCGCGAGGTTGCTCGAGCACTCCGCGGGAGCCAGGACGTAGTAGGCGCTCAGGCCGTAGTCCGCATGCGGGAGCGGGACGCGCTCGACGGTCGCGCCGAGGCCCTTGGCGGTCTCCAGCGCGGCCTCGAAGCTCGCCAGGACGCCGGGCTCGATGCCCTCGCCCGTGAGGTCCTCGGGGACGCCGAGGCGGATGCCCGTCAGGTCCTGAGCGGTCGGCAGGACGATCTCGTCCGGGTGGCCGACGGAGGTCGCGTCCCGCGGGTCCTTGCCCGCCATGTGGCGGTAGAGCAGCGCCGTGTCGGTGACGTCGCGGGCGAACGGCCCGGCCTGGTCGAGGCTCGAGGCGAAGGCGATCATCCCGTAGCGCGAGCAGGTGCCGTAGGTCGGCTTGAGGCCCGTGATCCCGCAGAGCGCGGCGGGCTGGCGGATGGAGCCGCCCGTGTCCGTGCCCAGCGCCCACGGGGCGAGGCCGGCGGCGACGGCCGCCGCGCTCCCGCCGCTCGAGCCGCCGGGGACCCGGCTGCGGTCCCACGGGTTGAGGACCGGCCCGTAGGCCGAGTTCTCGTTCGAGGAGCCCATCGCGAACTCGTCCTGGTTCGTCTTGCCGAGCAGGACGGTGCCCGCGGCGGCGAGCTTCTCGACGACGGTCGCGGTGTAGGGCGGGCGGTAGCCCTCGAGGATCCTCGAGCCGGCCTGGCTCGGCACGCCCTCCGTGCAGAAGAGGTCCTTCACCGCGAGCGGGACCCCGCCGAGCTCGCCGTCGACGGGCGCGGCAGGCTCGTCGGCGACCCAGGTGAAGGCGTTGAGCTCGTCCGCGGCGGCGCGGGCGCGGTAGGCCTCGAAGTACTCCGCCCGGTCGAGCTCCCCGGCGGCGATGGCGTCGGCGGCCGCCTTCGCGGTGAGGCCGACGAGCTCTCCGGCGCTCATGCCTGCGGGCTCGGGACGCGGAAGCCGCCGTCGGCGACGTCGGGCGCCTGGGCCAGCGCCACCTCCTGGGGCAGGGACGCGTGCGGCTCGTCCGCCCGCAGCGCGACGTCGACGTCCACGACGTGCGAGGTCGGCGGCACCTCCGTGAGGTCGAGCTCCCCGAGCTTCTCGATGTGGCCGAGGATCGTCGAGAGCTCCTGGCTCATGCGCTCCGTCTCCTCCCCGGTGAGCTCGAGGCGGGCCAGTCGGGCCACGTGCAGGACCTGGTCACGGTCGATCATGAGCGGCGCATCCTAGAGCCGGGCGTCGGGCCGTCAGCTCCACCATCCGCGCGGGCGCTTCGACGGGTGCGCCCAGGCCTCGGGTGGTGCGACGCGCTCGTCGCGCGGCTCGGGCGCCCGGACGGGGGGCACGGACGCGGACGGCTCGGGCGGTTCGGGCAGTGCCGCGCTCGCCGCCGCGGCCGCGCGCGGCGCGAGGACCATCGTCGCCAGCAGGGCCGCCATGGCGCCACCGGCCCAGGGGAAGCGATCGACCCCGGAGACCCCCGGGTTCGTGCCGACGGCGAGCACCAGCGCACCGGCCAGCACGAGGGCGGCGAAGGCCACGAGGCCGAGCGCCGCGGGCCGCTCGAAGCGGCGGGCGGCGCCCAGCGCGGCGGCCAGCAGGCCGAGGCTCGCCACGGCGATGTACCCCGCGTCGACGAGCGTCCGTGGGCCGACCGCCGCACCCAGCCAGGACTCGGGCCAGGGCGTGCCGTCGGGGAGGCCGAAGGAGCCGAGGACCGCCTCGTCCGTGTCGACGACCGCGTAGGCGTCGTGGACCAGGCCGGTGAGCAGGAGCGCGCAGACCACGCCGAGGGCCAGGACGGACCAGTGCGGCCCCTGGCCCCGCGCCGGGAGCATCGTCGCCGCGGGCAGGGCGACGAGCAGCCCGCCCGTGGCCAGGAGGCTGCCGTCCGGTACTCCCGGGGTGCCGTCGAGCAGCCCGCGAACCGTCAGCGAGAGCGTGCAGACCAGCGCCGCTGCGAGCACCACGGGGTCGGCCCGTGAGGCCACCCCGCGCACCGCGACCGTGATGCTCAGCGCCGCGACGGCGAGCAGCGCGAAGCCGAACGGGACCAGGAGCGCGAAGGGTGTGCTCGGCTCCGTGTCGAAGGCGCTCAGCACCCCGTTGCGCCGCGCCGTGGCGACGTCGGCGGCGCTGAGCTGGTCGCGGATCCCGCCGTCCCAGCCCAGCAGGAGGCTCAGGAGCAGGGCGGCCGCGCCCAGGCCGAGCAGGAGGCGCCCACGGGTCGCGGTGGCTCCCGCGGCCACGGGCGCCGCGGGCTCCGGCGGGGCGGCCCGCGTGCTCACGCCGAGGCGGCGGGCGGCGCCGGCCGGCGCGGGAGGTCGGGCGCGGCGGAGTACGGCGCGTCGAGGCGCTCGTCGCGCATCGTCACCCAGCCGCCGACCGGGACCAGGAGCATCGCGAGGAGACCGAAGTAGGCCGCGCCGAGCGAGTCATCGAGCAGGAGCACGCGGAGCGCGAGGACGAGCGTGGCGAGGAGCCCCACGAAGGTCGTGAGGACCGCCGCCCCGATCGGCAGCGCCGCGGGCCGCTTCGTGACCGTGAGGAAGCCGAGCGCCAGCGCGGTGCCGACGGCCACGAGCAGGGCGAGCAGGGTCACGACGCCGAGCGCACCCCAGCCGGACTGCGTGGCCGCGCCCTCGCGGTTCCAGTCGAAGAAGAGGCTGACGAGCAGGAGGACGGCGGCGACGCCGGCGATGAGCTCGCCGACCCTCAGGCGGGACGGGTCCATGCCCGCAAGCTACCCGGCGGCCGCGAGCTGCAGCTCCGCTGCCTGCAGCGTGTTGCGCAGGAGGCAGGCGATGGTCATCGGGCCGACCCCGCCCGGGACCGGCGTGATCGCCCGGGCGACGTCGGCCGCGGCCGCGAAGTCCACGTCGCCGGTCAGGCCGCTCTCCAGCCGGTTCATGCCGACGTCGATGACGACGGCTCCCGGCTTGACCCAGTCCCCGCGCACGAGGTGTGCGACGCCGACGGCGGCGATGAGGACGTCCGCGCGACGGCAGGTCGCCGCGAGGTCGGCCGTGCGGGAGTGGCAGGTCGTGACCGTGGCGTTGGCGGCGAGCAGGAGCTGGCCCATGGGCTTGCCGAAGAGGTTCGAGCGGCCGACGACGACGGCCTCGGCGCCCTGCAGCTCGACCTCCTGCTCGGCCAGGAGGAGCATCACGCCGGTCGGGGTGCACGGGCGCAGGCCCGGGAGGCCGAGCGCGAGCCGGCCCGCGGACGCGACCGTGAGCCCGTCGACGTCCTTGTCCGCGGAGATTCGATTTGTCAACTGCAACCCCGTCGAGGTGGCCGGGGACCGGGAGCTGGCAGATGATCCCGCTGACGTCGGGGTTCGCGTTGAGCTCGTCGAGCAGTGCGAGGACCTCGTCGCGCGGCGTGTCGGCCGCGAGGCGGTGGTCGAAGCCGCGGATGCCGACCTCCGCGCACGCGCGCTGCTTCCCGGCGACGTAGACCTGCGAGCCCGCGTCCTCCCCGATGAGCACCGTCGCCAGGCCGGGCGGGCGCCCGTGCGCCGCCGCGAAGGCCGCCACGTCCTCCGAGAGCTGCGCCCGGAGCGCCGCGGCGCTCGCCTTGCCGTCGATGAGGGTGGCCGTCATGGGCGCCGCAGGCTAGCGGCGGGCCCGGCGGCCTCAGCGCTTCGTGATCGGGGCGTACTCGGCCATGAGCTTGCGCTCCGAGCCGTCGCTCGCGAAGCGCACGACGACGATGCCGCCGGGCTCGACGGAGGTCACGACGCCCTCGCCGAACGCGGCGTGGGCCACGTCGTCGCCCGTGCGGAAGCTCCCGCCGCCGGCGGGTTCGGCCGCCGGGGTGCTCCCCCACCCGCCGGCCGGGCTGTTCCACGAGGTCGCGCGGCCCCGGGCCGGCGCGCCCGCCAGGACGCCCGAGCCGCCCCAGGTCGCGGCGCCGGACTCCTCGCGGTCGAGCAGGTGGGTCGGCAGCTCGGCCAGGAAGCGGCTCGGCAGGCCGTAGTTCGGCGCGGAGCCGAAGACGGAGCGCCGCCGCGCGTGGGTGAGGTAGAGGTCGCGCATCGCCCGGGTGATCCCGACGTACATGAGGCGCCGCTCCTCCTCGAGCGTCCCCTCGTCGACGGAGCGCGAGTGCGGGAAGACGCCCTCCTCGCAGCCCAGGATGAAGACGATGGGGTACTCGAGGCCCTTGGCGTTGTGCAGCGTCATCAGGTGACGAGCCCGTCGTCGTCACGGCGCGTGTCCGCGTCGGCGACGAGCGCGATGCCCTGCAGGAACACGTCGAGCGTGTCGTTGTCCGCGTCGGCCGCGGCGTCGAACTCCCGCGCGACCTCGATGAGCTCCTGGAGGTTCTCCGTGCGGCCCTGCGCCTCGATCGTCCGCTCGGCCTCGAGCCAGTCGAGGTAGCCCGACTCCGTGAGCACGGCCTCGAGCAGGTCACCGACCGGAACGCCCTGCTCGAGCCGGCCGCGCAGCTCGACCATCGTGCCCATGAAGCGCTCGAAGGCGCGGACCGCCGCGGTCCCCAGCCCCGGCACGGACGCCGGCTCGGCCGCGGCGTCCCACACGGGGATGCCCATGGTCGAGGCGTGCGAGATGACCCGCGAGAGCGAGGTCTGCCCGATCCCCCGCCGCGGGGAGTTCGCGATGCGGGTGAAGGAGATGACGTCCTGCGGGTTGCCGAGGACCGTGAGGTAGGCGACCGCGTCCTTGATCTCCGCCCGCTCGTAGAACTTCGTGCCGCCGACGACCTGGTAGCCGACGTCCCGCCGCACGAGCGTGTCCTCGAGGACCCGGGACTGCGCGTTCGTCCGGTAGAAGCAGGCGATCTCCTGGCGCGAGACGCCCTCGTCGACCAGCCGCTCGATCTCCCCGACGACGTACCGCGCCTCCGCGTGCTCGTCCTCGAGCTCGCGGACCTTCACGAGGTCGCCCTCCCCCAGGTCCGTCCAGAGGTCCTTCTCCATCTGCTCGCGGTTGTGGGAGATGACCGCCGTTGGCCGCGTCGAGGATCGTCTGGGTGGAGCGGTAGTTCTGCTCGAGCTTGACGACCTTCGAGTCGGGGTTGTCCCGGCGAAGTTCAGGATGTTCGTGACGTCTGCGCCGCGGAACGAGTAGATCGACTGCGCGTCGTCGCCGACCACCGCGAGGTTGCGGTGGCCGCCCTCGTCGCCGCCGCCCGCGAGGAGCTGGAGCATCCGGTACTGGACGTGGTTCGTGTCCTGGTACTCGTCGACGAGGACGTGGCGGAAGGTCGCCTGGTAGCGGGCGCGGACCTCGGGGAAGAGCTCCAGGACGTTGACCGTGCGGACGAGGAGGTCGTCGAAGTCCATCGCGTTCATGCGGTGGAGCTCGCGCTCGTAGAGCTCGAAGACGTCCGCGACGGTCTGCTCGAAGAAGCCCCCGACGAGCTGGCGGTAGGCGTCGGCGTCGCGGAGCTTGTTCTTCGCGTCGGAGATCTGGTGGTGGACGGCGCCCGGCGTGAAGCGCTTGGGGTCGATCCCCAGGTCGTCGAGGGACTTCTTGACCAGGCGCCGCGAGTCGGACTGGTCGTAGATCGTGAACTGCCGCGTGTAGCCCAGCCGGGGCGCCTCGGCCCGCAGGATGCGGGCGCAGGCGGCGTGGAAGGTCATGACCCACATGGCGCGGGTCGAGTGGCCCAGCAGCAGCTCGACGCGCTCGCGCATCTCCTGGGCGGCCTTGTTCGTGAAGGTGATCGCGAGGATCTCGCCCGCGCGCGCCTGCCGCGTGTGGATGAGGTGGGCGATGCGGTGGGTGAGCACCCGGGTCTTGCCCGAGCCGGCCCCCGCGAGGATCAGCAGCGGGCCCTCGCCGTGGACGACCGCCTCGCGCTGCGGCTCGTTCAGCCCCTCGAGGAGCTTCTCGATCCGACCCTGTGCGTGCGTGTCCGGCATCCCCCTCGGAGCATAGGTCCGCCACCGGCGGCGGGACGGGGCCCCGCGGGAGGGTGCCGTAGCCTGCGCGGGGTGCCCGCCGCGAGCCTGCCCGAGGAGGTGCGCGCCCACGCGGCGCAGGTCGCCTCGCACGCCCGTGCGGTCCGCATCGATCGCGAGCGGTTGGAAGCGCTGACCTGGCCCGGAGACGCGCCCGCCGCCGGCGCTGGACGCCGAGGCGCACTACCTCGAGGGCTCCGAGGCGGACGTCGCGACCTACCTGCTGACGGTCGACGCGGTGAACTTCGGCTCGGGCTGGTTCCCCACGCTGCGCAAGCGCCGGCGGCCGGAGGGCGCCGCGGTGAGCGGGTACTTCACCGTCGCCTGGGGCCTCGCGGACCGCTTCCGCGCCCACGGGCCCGTGGACGAACGCGGAGCTGCGGGCGATGCGCACGGAGGAGGTCGCCGCGACGCTCGGGCAGCGCGCGGACCACGAGCTCATGGCCCTCTACGCGCAGGCGCTGCGCTCCCTCGGGACCTTCCTCGGGGAGCGGAGCGCGCTCGACCTCGTCCGCGCGGCGAACGGCAGCGCCGCGGAGCTCGCCCGCACGGTCGCGAGCGGCATGGCGCTGTGGGCCGACCGCGGCTTCTACAAGCGCGCGCAGCTCCTGCCCAGCGACCTCGCAGCTGGCCGGCGTGGCGCGCTTCCGCGACCTCGACGCGCTCACGATCTTCGCGGACAACCTCGTCCCGCACGTCCTGCGCTGCGAGGGCGTCCTGGTGTACGACGCGCTGCTCGCGGCGCACGTCGACGCCGGCGAGCTCCTGCCCTTCGGCCCCTGGGAGCGCGAGATCCGCGGCTGCGCCGTGCACGCCTGCGCCCAGCTCGCCCCCCGACTGGGCCTCAGGGAGCCCGCGCTGGACCACCTGCTGTGGAGCCGCGGGCAGGACCCGGCGATCAAGGCGCGCCCGCGCCACCGCTGCCGCACCGTCTACTACTGATGGTGCGGCTGCGGACGGTCGACGCCGGCCTGCGCGACGCGGTCCTGGGCCTCGCCCCGTCCCCCGGGCAGGCGCGCTTCTCCGGCGTCGCGTCGGAGACGCTGCCGGCGGCCGAACGCCACCGGACGCGGCAGCCCGTCGCGATCCTCCGCGACGACGAGCCCGTGGGCTTCTTCGCGCTCGACTCCGCCGACCCCATCTGCGAGTACACCGCGCCGGAGCCGTCGGCCGCCCTGCGGGCGTTCTTCGTCGACGCGCGCCACCAGCAGGAGGGGATCGCCGCGGCCGCGCTGCGTGCGCTCCCGTCCTTCGTCGCCCGTCATCACCCCGACGCCGTCTGGATCGTCCTGACGGTCAACACGACGAACCCCGTGGCGCGTCAGCTCTACGTCCAGGCCGGGTTCGTCGACACGGAGCGGCTGCACCTCGGCGGGACCGTCGGCCCGCAGCACGTGCTCGTCCAGCCCCTGCGGGCGCCCTAGCCCCCCGCGGGGTTCTGCCCGCGCACGGAGCGCAGCTCGCGGACGACGGCCGGCGGCTCCGGGTCCTCCGCCGCCCCGAGCTCGGCCAGCCGCCGCTCGAGCGCGCCGAGCCGCCCCGAGAGGCCCCGGATCGCGTCCGCGACCGGGTCGGGCAGGTGGATCCAGTCCGCGTCCGGGCCCTCGGGCCGCTTGCCGTCGACCCGCACGGGATGGCCCGGGTTGCCGACGACCGTCGCGTTGGGCGGCACGTCGGTGATCACCACCGTGTTCGCGCCGATCTTCGCGCCGTGCCCGATCGTGATGGGCCCGAGGAGCTTCGCGCCCGACCCGATGGTCACGTTGTCCTCCACGGTCGGGTGCCGCTTGCCCGTCGCGAAGCCGTTGCCGCCGAGGGTGACGCCCTGGTACAGCGTCACGTTCGCGCCGATCCTCGGCGGTCTCGCCGACCACGACCCCCATGCCGTGGTCGATGAAGAGCCCGTCGCCGACCTCCGCGGCGGGGTGGATCTCGATCCCCGTCACCGCGCGGGTCGTCGTGGCGATGACCCGCGGGACGACGGGCAGCCCGATGCCGTGCAGCGTGTGGGCGACGCGGTGGGCCAGCAGCGCGTGGACCCCGGGCCACAGCCCGAGCACCTCGGCGGAGGAGACCCCGCGCGCGGCGGGGTCGCGATCGTGCACGGCGGCCACGTCACGGCGGACCTCCCCTGCGACGCGCGCCAGCGTTCCGAGGCCGAGCATGTCCCGGGTACGGTACTCCCCGCATGGAACCGCGACGGGTGCTCCTCTTGCACGGCTGGCAGGGCTCGGGCCCGGGCCACTGGCAGCGCTGGCTCGCCGAGGAGCTCGAGGCCGCCGGCCAGCTCGTCCGCTTCCCGGACCTCCCGGAGTGCGACGTGCCCTGCCCGGACAAGTGGGGCGCCTCCCTGCACGAGGAGCTCGCCGCGCTCGCGGCGCTGCCCGGGGACGGGCGAGCGCGTCGTCTGCGCCCACTCCCTGGGCTGCGTGCTCTGGTTCCGCGAGGCGGCGCGCATCCCGCCGGAGCTCCGGGTGGACCGGGTCGCGCTGGTCGCGCCGCCCTGCCCGGGCGCGAAGGTCGCCGAGCTCGCCCGCTTCTACCCCACCTGGGCCGACCGCGACGCGGTGCGCGACGCCGCCGGGCACACCCGCCTGGTCTGCGCGGACGACGACCCGTACTGCCCGGGCCGCGGCGCCCACGAGCACTGGGCCGAGCCGCTCGAGCTCGTCACGGACCTCCTGCCGGGCCGCGGGCACCTCAACCCGGACGCGGGCTACGGGCCGTGGCCCGCGATGCGCGACTGGGTGCTCGGCGGGCGGGCGGCGCCCTTGCTGGCCTAGTAGGCGAACCAGCTGGCGGAGACGTAGCGCTCGCCCGAGTCCGGCAGGACGCAGGCGATGCGCGCCCCGGCGTACTCGGGGCGCTTGGCCAGCTCGAGCGCGCCCCAGAGCGCGGCGCCGCAGGAGATCCCGGCGAGCACGCCCTCCTTGCGGGCGGCCAGGCGTGCCGTCTCGATGGCCGCCTCGTCCGGCACGGGGATGACCTCGTGGAGCAGCTCCCGGTTGAGGACCGGGGGCACGAAGCCCGCGCCGATCCCCTGGATCTTGTGGGGGCCCGGGCGCACGACCCGAGAGGACCGCGGAGGAGGCGGGCTCGCAGGCGACGACGCGGAGCTTGGGGTTCTTGTGCTGGAGGTACTCCCCGGCCCCGGTGATCGTGCCGCCCGTGCCGACGCCGCAGCACAGGACGTCGACCTTCCCGTCGAGCTGCTCCCAGATCTCCGGGCCCGTGTGGTCGCGGTGGGCCTGGGGGTTCGCGGGGTTGGAGAACTGGTTCGGGAGGAACACGTCGCCGCTGCTGGCGAGCTTCCGGGCGGCCTCGACGGCCTCGTTCATCCCCCCGAGCGACTCGATGACCTCGACCCGGGCGCCGTAGAGGCGCAGGAGCCCCTCGCGCTCGCGGCTCATCCCCTGCGGGAGCGTCAGGACGAGGTCGTAGCCCTTGGCGGCGCAGACGAAGGCCAGCGCGATGCCCGTGTTGCCCGAGGTCGCCTCGACGATCGTCGTGCGGCCCGGCTCGATCCGCCCCTCGTCCTCCGCGGCCTGGATCATCGCCTTCCCGATGCGGTCCTTCACGGAGCCGCCGGGGTTGAAGGCCTCGATCTTCGCGTAGAGCTCGACCTCCGGCGGCGCCATGCGCGAGAGCCGGACCATGGGCGTGCGGCCCACGAGGTCGGAAACGTCGATCGGGATTGCCCCCATTGACTCCAGCGTACCGCCGGGTGCGGTCGCTCCCGGGGCCCCGAAGGGGTCGCCGGACCTCCGCGTCGGGCAGGATGGCCGCATGAGCACCCCCGCGCAGGACCGCCAGCACGACGTCGTCGTCTTCGGGGCCACGGGCTTCGTCGGCAAGCTCACCGCGGCCTACCTCGCGGCGCACGCCCCCTCGGGAACCCGCATCGCCCTCGCGGGGCGGTCGCGCGAGAAGCTCGAGCGCACGCGGACGGAGCTCGGCGCGCGAGTTGCCGACTGGCCGCTCCTGGTCGCCGACTCCGCGGACGACGCGGCCCTCGCGGAGCTCGCGCGCTCCACCCGGGCCGTCGCGACGACCGTCGGCCCGTACTTCAAGCACGGGCTGCCGCTCGTCCTCGCCTGCGCCGCGGAGGGCACCCACTACGCGGACCTCACGGGCGAGGTGCTCTTCATGCGGCGCTCCATCGACGCCGCCCAGGCCGACGCCGCCGCGAGCGGGGCGCGCATCGTCCACACCTGCGGCTTCGACTCGATCCCCTCGGACCTCTCCGTCCTCCTCCTGGCCGAGCACGCGCGCGAGCACGGCCTCGGCGAGCTCGGGGAGACGACCTTCGTGGTCAAGGGCTTCTCGGGCGGGGTCAGCGGCGGGACCGTCGACTCCCTCCGCGGCCAGATCGACGAGGCGCGGATGGACCGGGAGAGCCGCAAGGTCATGCTCGACCCCTACAGCCTCAGCCCGGACCGGGCGGCGGAGCCGGAGGGCGAGCGCGACCCCGTCGGCGTCATCCGCGACCCCGAGCTCGGCGGCTACCTCGCGCCCTTCGTCATGGGGACCGTCAACACCCGGGTCGTGCGGCGCTCGAACGCGCTCCGCGGCCACGGCTACGGGCGCTCCCTGCGCTACCGCGAGCTCATGCTGGCCGGCGGCCTGCCCCTCGGGCCGGCGAAGGCCGCGGGGATCGCCGGCGGCCTCGGGCTGCTCGTCGCCGGGCTCGCCCTGCCGCCGACGCGCAAGCTGCTCGATCGGCTGCTGCCCGACCCGGGCGAGGGGCCGGACGAGGCCGCGCGCGAGAAGGGCTTCTTCCGCATCGACGTCCACACGACGACGACGAGCGGGGCGAAGCTCGTCTGCGAGGTGCAGGCGCCCGGCGACCCGGGCTACAAGGCGACGGCGGTGATGCTCGGGGAGAGCGCGCTGGCGCTCGCACTCGACCAGGACCGGCTGCCGGACGCGGCCGGCGTGCTCACCCCCGCGACCGCGATGGGCGACGTGCTCGTGCAGCGCCTGCGCGCCGCGGGGCACCGCTACGACGTGCGCGCCGCCTAGCGGCCGGGGAGACCGCCCCGGTGCTGGCGCACCGCGTGGCGGGCGGCCTCCTCGCTCTCGGCGAGGGTGCGGCCACCGCCCCGGATGCGGCCCGACTCGTCCTCGAAGACCCAGCCGCCGAAGGCGTCCGGGAGGTGGACGATGGTCGGGACGGCCGAGGAGGCCGTGCGGTTCGTGAGGTCGGGTGCCATGGGCTGCTCGGTTCATCGGCGCGCCGGCCCGCGACCTGAGCAGGAGCTTCCGAGGCGGACGTTCGGACGGGCCGGCGTCGCCCGCGACCTGCCGCGGGTCGCGGACGAGGGCACGCCGACGGTCCCGCTGATGACGAACTGCCGCGTCCCGATGCGACGGCCCTTCGCCGTCACCGCTCGTCGGGTTCACCCGGGTCACCGGGGTCGCCGGCGGCGTCGGGTGGGGGTCGTCGGCGTCGTGGCCGGCGGCGTGGTCGTCGTCGTCGGCGGCGGCGTGGTCGTCGTCGGTCGAGCGTGGTCGGAGGCGGCGGCGGCGGCGTGGTCCCCGTCGTCGTCGTGGTCGTGGTGGTCGTCGTCGTCGGCGGCGGCGTCGTCGTGCCCGTGCTGAGGGCGACCGTGCCGAGCGGGCTGCAGTCCGAGTCGTCCGCGCTCTTCAGGAACGCGGGGTTGTTGTCCTCGAAGTCGCACACCGCGTCCTCGGCCACCCGGGCCACCGACCGCGCTGCGGAGCTGCACTCCCGGTGAACTGCACGACCACGTCACCGCCCGTGGTGGAGTTCACCCCGGTCCCCGTGAGGCGGTTGCCGTCCGCGTCGAGCAGCTGCAGGGACTGGGGGTTCGGCGCGCCCCCGTCCTTGGTCCCGTCGTCGTTCGCGTCGGCGTTGTTGCCGTTCGTCGTGTCGATGGGCTGGTCGAAGCGGAACGTCGCCGTGTTGTTGGCGCTGCTCACGACGACCTGCCGGAGGTCCGGCCCGTCGGTGAAGCCGGGGGTGATCGGCGCGGAGCGGAGCCCGAAGTAGGACGGCGTGCTCGCGCTGCCGCTGTCCCGGTCACGGACGCCGCCGCCCGTGTCGGCCACGGCGACGACCTTCTCGCCGAACTCCTGGACCCCGGGGAAGACCACCCGGAGCGTCGTGGCGGGGCCGGCCGCGGAGGACGAGGTGGCCGGGTAGGCGGCCTGGCCGTCCTCGGAGTAGGCGACGATGTTCGCCAGGGTCCCGACGTTGACGTCGCTGTCGTAGGTCAGCTGGAACTCGTTGGTCCCCGTCTTGGTCACCCCCGTGAGCTCTGCCCGCTGGGTTGCGACGCCGAAGCTGCCCGACGGGTTCGAAGTCACCCTGGAACTCCGAGACGGCCCCGAAGTCGACCGCGTAGCGGACCAGCTGCGCCGCGGTGGTGCCGACGGGGAACGTGACCCGCACGGTCGTGCCGTTGACGATGGCCGCCGTCCCGCTGTTCGAGCACTTCCGCGCCGCTCGAGTTGTAGGCGTGGAACCGCGACGCGACCGGCGTGCCGATGATCGGTGCTCGTCGAACGTGTAGTCGATGGTGCGGTTCGTGGCGTCGAACGAGCCGACGTTCACGAGGTCCGGCCGCGCTCGTCGCCGCCGTTGCGTGCGGACTGGCGTGAGCCCTCGAGCGCTGCAGAGCCGCCCGAGGCGTGCCGACGCCGCCGAGCGTCGAGGCCGAGTCTGCCCGTGTCGGTCAGCAGGGTGAACGACGCGAGGTCGATCGTCCCGGCGGTCGACTCGAAGTCGATCTCGACGCAGTTCGGGTTGCTGAGGACGACGCGATGGGCGACGCTGTTGACGAAGTTGCCCTGGTCGTAGCCCTCGAGGCGGTACTGCCCGGGAGTGCTCGTGACCGAGTTCAGGCTCGCGTCGTAGCACGCCTGAGCGCGCGCGACGGTGGTGTTGCTCCCGGGCGTCGTGCTGACGCCTTGGGTGATCCGGGCCGACACGAGGTCGGGCCGGCTGGTCGCGATCTGGACGGCGCCACCTGCGGGCACCGCCGACGCGGAGGTCAGCATGGTGGTGGCCGCTCCCACGGCCAGCACCCCTGCCAGCCCGCCGAGGCGGACCGTACGAGACACGTTGGGCAACGTGCCTCCTTTCTATGTGGAGGAACTCCGGTCCAGGCCCCTACCTGACCGGCTCGGCGCGATCCTACACAGCGGCGACGCAGGTCAAAAGGGCTGACCGAACAGCGTTCACCCGCGAGGTTCCCGCGGCCCCGCGAGGTCGATCTAGATGTAGTACATCGCGACGCCCGCCTCGCGGGCCTCGCGCTCGACCACGTCGGCGATGCTCGTGCGGGCGAGGATCGAGCGGGCGGCGGCGGCGGCGTCGGCGAAGACGCCCTCCGCCTCGCGGCCGAGGGGGCCGTCGAGGAGCTCGACGACCTCGAGGACCGTGATCTCCGTGGCGGGGCGGGCGAAGGAGTAGCCGCCCTTCACGCCGCGCTGGGACTTGAGGATCCCGGAGCGGCGGAGGGTCGCGAAGAGCTGCTCGAGGAACTGGACGGGGACGTCGCGGCGCCGGGCGAGCTCGCCGATGGGGACGGGACCGGCATCGCCGGCGCGGGCGAGCTCCGTGAGGGCCTTGAGGGCGTAGGGGCTCTTCGTGGTGATCGAGATCATGGGTACCGTCGCCGGTGACTCTATGCGCTCCGTCGGCCGCTACGCCCCTGCTGTCGCGCTGATGGGCCTGATCTTCTTCCTCTCGGCGCAGTCGAGCCTCCCGAGGGTCGAGAGCGACCTGGACCTCGTGCTGCGCAAGGGCGCGCACATGACGGAGTACGGGCTGCTGTGGCTCGCGCTCGTCTGGGCGCAGGCGGGTGCCGGGCCCGTCCGGCGCACGCTCACGGCGCTCGGGATCGCGGTGGCCTACGCGATCTCCGACGAGGTGCACCAGTCCTTCGTCTCGACCCGGCACCCCTCCCCCTTCGACGTCGCGATCGACACCGCCGGCATGGGCGTCGCGGCCGCGAGCTGGGTGCTCCGGACCCGGCGCGTCGCGCGCGGCCCCCACGGGCACTAGGAGCTCCGTGTCGATCACCGCGCGGATCGACCGCTTCCAGCAGCACCACCGTGTCGTCGGCTTCCCCCTGGCGGTCGTCTACAAGTACTTCGACGACCAGGGCCCGTACCTGGCCGCGCTCATCACCTACTACGGGATCATCGGGCTCTTCCCGCTGCTGCTCCTCGGCTCGACGATCCTCGGCTTCGTCCTGGAGGGCAACCCGGGGCTCGAGCGCGAGGTCCTCACCGGGGCCCTGAGCCAGTTCCCCGTCATCGGCAAGGAGCTCGGGCAGCCCGGGCGGATCGGCGGCGGGACGAGCGGCCTGGTCGTCGGGCTCGTCGGCTCGCTCTACGGCGGCCTCGGCGTCGCGCAGGCGACCCAGAACGCGATGAACGTCGCCTGGGCCGTGCCGCGCAACTCGCGCCCCAACCCCTTCAAGGCCCGCGGCGTGAGCGTGCTGCTGCTGGTCACGGTCGGCCTCGGCGTCATCGCGACGACCGCGCTCTCCGCGGGGCTGACCCACGGGATCGTCGGCGACCAGCTCGGCCGGGGCTCGCTCAAGGTGGCGATCCTCGCCGCGACGACCCTGCTCGACGTCGTGATCTTCGGCGTCGCGTTCCGCCTGGCGACGGCCCGCCCGCTCGCGCTCTGGGAGGTGCTGCCCGGCGCGGTGCTGGCCGCCCTCGTCTACCTGGGCCTGCAGCTCTTCGGCGCGAGCTACGTGAGCTTCGTCGTCGACCGCTCGAGCGCGACGAGCGGCGTCTTCGCCCTCGTGCTGGGGCTGATCGCGTTCGTCTACGTGACCGCGGTGGCGATCGTCCTCTGCGTCGAGGTCAACGTCGTGCGGGTCGAGCGCCTGCACCCGCGGGCGCTGCTCACGCCGTTCACCGACAGCGTCGACCTCACCCCGGGCGACCGCGCCGCCTACACGGGGCTCGCCGAGGCCCAGCGCCTCAAGGGCTTCGAGGAGGTCGACGTCTCCTTCGGGCCCCGGCCCCGCGACGGGGCCTAGAGCCAGCCGCGCTCCGTGGCCATGAGGACCGCCTGGGCGCGGTCGACGGCGCCGAGCTTGCCGTAGATGTTGTGCAGGTGCGTGCGGACCGTGCTCGTGCTCAGCGCGAGCTCGAGGGCGATCTGCTTGTAGACCTTGCCCTCGGCGAGGCGCTTGAGGACCTCGACCTCCCGCGTGGAGAGCGGGCACGGGTCGACCTGGCGGGCGCGGCCCTGGACGGGGTAGGGCAGGTCGTACATGACCTTGCGCAGCTCCGTGGGCCCGAGGCCGATGACCCGGGCGCTCTTCAGGAGCTCCGTCGGGGAGACCGCGCCGCCCTGCGCGTAGTGGGCGAGCATGTCGGCCAGGCGGACGAACGCGGCCTCGCCCGTCGCGTCCTCGGAGTGGTGGCGCTCGATGACCGAGGCGACCTGCTTGGGCAGGCCCCACCGGCGGGCCAGGACGCCGCCGACCAGCGCGTGGTCGACGCCGAGCTCGCGGCGCTCGCGGTGGATGCGCTCCTCCGGCGTGCGGGCGTTCCCGTGGACCTGCTGGGGGTAGCCCGGGTAGGCGTGCATGAGCACGAGCTTGCCGATGTCGTGCAGCAGCGCCGTGACCATGAGGCGGTCGCGGTGCTCGAAGCCGGCCTCCGTGGCCAGGCGGTCCGCGGCGCGCTGCGTGGAGACGCCGTGGAGGCGGAAGCGCTCGGGGGCGGCGTCCCAGACGGCGGAGCGCTCGAAGAAGTCGAAGGTGCGCGCGCGGGTGGCGAGCGACTGGACGGCCTCCGGGGAGAGGAGCTCGACGGCCTGCACGACGGACTCGACGCGGCCGCGGGTCTTGCCCTCCACCTGGTTGGCCAGGCGCATGACGGAGATGACCAGGGCGACGTCGGACTCGACCGCGTTGACGACCTCGCTGGTCGAGGGGCGCTCCTCGGAGACGAGGCGCAGCAGGCGGTTGCGGGACTCGGCCAGCGCGGGGAAGGCCTCGAGCGCCTCGAAGGCGGCGGTCAGCCGGCGGCCGTGCCCCTCGTTGTGGTTCCGCTGCGCGTCGGCGGTGGTCTTGGTCGGCTGGCTCAGGGCGGCGGTGCTCATCTTCGGGCGTCTCCTCGACGGGGTGGTCTGGACCCTTAGTCGGCAGCGGTGGACGAATGGTTGAGCCCCTGGGCGAGTTTCTTTTGTCAGACCGCCGCCGTGACGACCCCGTCGATGCGTGCGAGCGCCTCCGCCCGCCCCAGGACGGCGAGCGATTCGAAGAGCCCCGGGGACGCCGCGGTGCCCGCGATCGCGACCCGGACGGGCTGGAAGACGTCCTTCGCCTTGACCCCGCGGCGCTCCGCCACGGCGCGCAGGGCGACGTCGATCGGCTCGACCTCGAAGGGCTCGACGGCGGCGAGGGCCTCGCGGGCGTCCGCGAGCGCCTCGAGGTGCTGCGGGTCGGCGAGCCACTTCTGCTTCGCCTTCGCGTCGTCGACGGGCCCGTCGTAGAGGAAGCCCGCCAGGGGCCAGAAGTCCGCGAGGGTCTGGATCTTCTCCGCGGAGATCTCCACGCCCGCCCGCAGGCCCGTGCGGCCCGTGAAGCGCTCGAGCTCGGCCGTGAGCTCCTCGAGGGAGAGCTCGCGGAGGTAGCGGCCGTTCATCCACCGCAGCTTGGGCTCGTCGAAGCGCGCGGGGTTGCGCGTGACCCGCGAGAGGTCGAAGCGCTTGACGAGCTCCGGGGTCGGGATGAGCGTCTCGGAGTCCACGTCGCCCCAGCCGAGCAGCGCGATGTAGTTGCGGATCGCCGCCGGGAGGTACCCGAGCTCCCGGAGCTCCTGGACGCTCGCGGCGCCGTGGCGCTTGGAGAGCTTCTTGCCGTCGGGGCCGTGCAGGAGCGGGAGGTGCGCGAAGGCGGGCGGCGTGGCGCCGAGCGCGGCGTAGACCAGGAGCTGCTTCGGCGTGTTGGAGAGGTGGTCCTCGCCGCGGATGACGTGGGTGATGCCGGCGTCGTGGTCGTCGACGGCCACCGCGAAGTTGTAGAGCGCCGTGCCGTCCGCCCGCGCGATGACGGGCTCGTCGAGGTGCTCGGACTGGAAGGTCGTGTCGCCCCGGACGACGTCGCGGACCACGAGCTCCCCGTCGGGCACCCGCAGGCGCACCGCGCCCTCGCCGTCCGCGCTCGGCTCCCCGCGGTAGCCCGCCGCGTCGCCGTGCTCGAGCTTGTAGGCCTTGACGTCCTCGGCGGTGGCGGTGGTGCGGTAGGCCAGCCCGCGCGCGAGGAGGTCCTCGAGGACCTCGCGATGGCGGTCCGAGCGCTCCACCTGGGAGATCGGGCCCTCGTCCCAGTCGATCTCGAGCCAGCGGAGCGCATCGAGGATCTGCTCGACGTTCTCGGGGGTCGAGCGCTCGCGGTCCGTGTCCTCGATCCGCAGGACCATCGCGCCGCCGGACTGCCGCGCGACGAGCCAGTTGTAGAGCGCGGCGCGGGCGCCACCGATGTGCAGCGCCCCCGTCGGGCTGGGAGCGAAGCGGACGCGCGTTCCAGGGGCCATTCCGGTTGACTCTAGGCAATGGCCCCCAGCCCCCGCCTCGCCCTCCGCGCATGCTGATCGGCGCCCACGTCTCCCCCGCCGGCGGGCCCGCGAACGCCGTCGCGCGCGGCACGGAGCTCGGCGCCCGGTCCATCCAGATCTTCAACCAGAGCCCGCGGATGTGGAAGCCGACGGAGTACGACGACGAGAAGGTCGCGGCGTTCCACGAGGCCATGGGCGCCTCGGACGTCGACGCGCTGCTCATCCACGCCGTCTACCTCCTCAACGCGGCCTCCGAGGACCCGGAGATCCGCGCGAAGACCCTCACCTCGCTCACCTCCTCCCTGCGCGCGGGGGACCGCCTGGGCGCCCACTGCGTCGTCCTGCACCCGGGCAGCGCGCTGAAGGGGAACGTCGACGAGGCGATCGCCCGCGCCGGCGAGGTCATCGCCGAGGCGCTGGCGGAGAGCGACGGCTGTCCCCTGCACCTCGAGAACACCGCGGGCTCGGGCGGCACGCTCGGGCGCTCGTTCGCCGAGCTCGCCGGGCTCATCGACGCCGCGGGCGGCCACGAGCGCCTCGGCATCTGCCTCGACTCCTGCCACCTCTACGCGAGCGGCTACGACATCCGCACCGCAGAGGGCCTGACGGAGACCCTCGACGAGCACGACCGCCTCTGCGGCGCCGAGCGCCTCGGCTCCCTGCACCTGAACGACTCGAAGGTCGGGCTCGGCTCGAACGTCGACCGCCACGAGAAGCTCGGCGACGGCGAGCTGGGCGAGGACGGCCTCGCGGTCTTCCTCAGCGAGCCCAGGTTCGACGGCCTCCCGGTCATCCTCGAGACGCTCACGGACCCGAAGACCCCGAGCGACGCCGACATCCGCCTCTGCGAGGAGCTCCGCGAGCGCGGCAGGGCCGCCCGCGGCTGAGGTCGTTCGGCTTCCAGCCCGCTCAGCGGGCGCACATCCGAACGCGGTGGCTCACGCCGCTGCGAGCGCAGCGAGCATCGACGTCCGTCGCGAACGCCGGAGGGCGCCGGGGTCCACCGGGAGACGCCGCCTAGGCCAGCGAGGGCTCGGGCTGCGGGTCCGGCGCGGGCGCGATCGCGGCCGGCCGGTCGCCCAGCGCATCGTCGGGGCCGTGGGCGGGCCGCGCCGGCGGCGGGCCGAGGAGCCCCTCGAGCTCGATGCGCAGGTCCGGGGTCGGCTTGACCTTGAACCCCGGGCCGAAGAGCAGGAACCGCGGCCCCTCCGAGGTCTCGAGCTTCAGGACGACCTCCGCCGGCCCCGGGTGCTGGACGAAGAGGTGCTTCAGGTCGTCGATGACCGACGCCGAGAGGCGGCGGGCGTCGGCCCACAGCCGCAGCGCGTCGGGTGCCTGGGGCGCCCGGGCGGCCTCCTCGCGCGCCTTCTCGACCTCCGCTTCGGTCGGGGTGAAGGGATCGACCTGCTGGGCGACGAGCACCGTGCCCTTGTCGCCGTGGTCGACCTTCCCGCGCACGAGCAGGACGTCGTCGACCGCCGGCTCGAACTCCGCGAGGGTCTTCGCGAAGATCAGGACCTCCACCTGGCCCTCGAGGTCGTCGAGGGTGAGGAACATCATCGGGTCGCCGGACTTCGTCCGGATCTTCTTCGCCTGGGTGACGATCCCGCCCGCGGTGACCCAGTCCCCGCTCTTGCGCTCCGCGAGCTTCTCCAGGCGGCAGTCGACCTTCGCGTAGAGCGCCTCGCGGACCTCCTTGAGCGGGTGGGCCGAGAGGAAGAGGCCGATGGCCTCCTTCTCGATCGCGAGCAGCTCGCCCTGCTCGAACTCCTCGGCCGGGACGGGCGGGTAGGCCGGGGCGAAGGCGTCGGCGGAGCCGGCGGGCGCGCCACCGGCCGGGGCCGCGTCGAGCATGTCGAAGATCGAGCCCTGGCCGATCTCCGCGTCCTGCTGGGTCTTCTGCCCGGCGGCCTGCGCCTGCTCGAGGACGGAGAGCATCCCCTTGCGCGAGTCGCCCGTGGAGGAGAACGCACCGCACTTGACGAGCGCCTCGATCGCCTTCTTGTTCACCGCGCGCGGGTCGACCCGGGCGCAGAAGTCCCAGAGGGAGGTGAACGGGCCGCCCTCGTCGCGGGCCGCCTTGATCGCCTCGACGGCGGAGAAGCCGACGCCCTTGACCGCGTCGAGCCCGAAGCGGATGTCGCCGTCGACGACGACGAACTCGTGGTCGGAGAGGTTCACGTCCGGCGGCAGGACGCCGATCCCCATCTCCTCGCACTTCGCCGCGAAGAACGGGACCTTGTCCTTCGTGTCCATGACGGACGAGATGAGCGCGGCCATGTACTCCGCGCAGTAGTTCGCCTTGAGCCAGGCGGTCCGGTAGGAGATCAGGGCGTAGCAGGCCGCGTGGGACTTGTTGAAGGAGTAGTCCGCGCTCTTCTGGTTCGTCGCCCAGAGCCAGTCGACGACCCCCCGTGGCGTGCCCGACCGCTCGCAGCCGGCCCGGAACTCGGGCTCGAGCTTGGCCATCGCCTCGCGGTTCTTCTTGCCGATCGCCTTGCGGAGGTCGTCGGCCATCGCCCCCGTGAAGCCCGCGATGGCCTTCGAGATCTGCATGGCCTGCTCCTGGTACAGGATGACCCCGTAGGTCGAGCCGATGATCGGCTCCAGGCGCTCGTCGGGGATCTCGACGTTGTCCGGGTTCTTCTTGCCCCGGGCGTAGGTCGGGATCTGCTCCATCGCGCCCGGGCGGTAGAGGGCCACGAGCGCGACCAGGTCGTCGAACTCCGTCGGCTTGACCTGGCGCAGCGCGCCCTGCATGCCCTCGGACTCGAACTGGAAGACGCCGACGGAGTCGCCGTTGGCGAGCATCTCGTAGGTCTTCGCGTCGTCCATGGGCAGCGTGTCCATGTCCGGCCGCTCGCCCGTGGAGCGCTCGATGATGTCGAGGGCCGCCTCGATGACGTCGAGGTTGCGCAGCCCGAGGAAGTCCATCTTCAGCAGGCCGAGCATCTCCACGGGCTTCATGGAGTACTGCGTGACCATCTTGTAGACCTTGTTGCCCTTCTCGTCGAGCGAGCGGGCGTCGGCGAGCTGGAGGGGCACGACGTCGGTCAGCGGCATGCCGGCGATGACGACGGCGGCCGCGTGGATCGAGTTGTTGCGGACGATCCCCTCGAGGCCGCGGGCGACGTCGATGACCTGCTTGGCCACGGGGTCCTCGTCGTACTTCTTGCGGAGGTCCGCGCCCTCCTTGAGGCAGTCGTCGAAGCTCGGCGAGCGGCCCTGCTCGGGATCCGGGATGAGCTTCGCGAGCGCGTCGCCGACCCCGTAGTCGTGGCCGAGCACGCGCGCCGCGTCCTTCGTCGCCGCCCGCGGGAGCATCTTGCCGAAGGTGATGATCTGCGCGACGGACTCCCGGCCGTACTTCTCCACGACGTACTGCATGACCCGCTCGCGCCCCTTGACGGAGAAGTCGATGTCGATGTCCGGCATGGACACGCGCTCGGGGTTCAGGAAGCGCTCGAAGAGCAGCCCGTGGGCGAGCGGGTCGAGGTCCGTGATCCGCAGGGCGTAGGCCACGAGCGAGCCCGCCGCCGAGCCACGGCCGGGGCCCACGGCGACGCCGTTGTCCTTCGCCCACTTCACGAAGTCCCAGACGATGAGGAAGTAGGCGTCGAAGCCCATCTTCCCGATGACGCCGAGCTCCATCTCCATGCGCTCCATCGCCGCGCCCGGGATGGGGTCGCCGAAGCGCGCGCGCAGGCCCTCGAGCACGCGCTCGCGCAGGTAGAGGCCCTCGTCGCGGCCCTCCTCGAGGAAGCGCGGGATGAGCTGCTTGTCGAGCTCGATGTCCAACGAGCAGCGCTCCGCGATCTCGACCGTCGATGCGAGCGCCTCGGGCCACTCGGCGAAGTCCGAGGCCATCTCGTCGTTGCTCTTGAGGAAGAACTCGTTCGTGTCGAACGACATGCTCGGCGCGGCGAGCGTCGACTTCGTCTGGACGCAGAGCAGCGCGGCGTGGTGGTGGTAGTCCTCGCGCCCGAGGTAGTGCACGTCGCCCGTGCCCACGAGCGGCCGGCCGACCTCCTGCGCGATGCGGACGATCCCGGCGTTCGCCTTGTCCTGGACGTCGATCCCGTTCTTCTGGACCTCGAAGTAGACGTTGTCCGAGCCGAAGACCTGCAGGAGCTCGTCCGCGTGCGCGCGGGCGCCCGCGGGGTCGTCGTCGATCAGCCGCTGGCAGAAGCGCGAGGCCAGGCAGCCCGTGAGGGCGATGATGCCCTTCGAGTGCTGCTGGAGCTGGCCCATGTCGAGGCTCGGCTTGCCGCCCCGGAGGCCCTCGAGGAAGCCCTTGCTCGAGAGCTTCACGAGGTTCGCGAAGCCCTCGTCGTCCTCCGCGAGCAGCGTGAGGTGGTTGCGCTCGTACTTGCCCGGCGAGCGGTCCGCGTGGTCCTCGACGAGGTAGACCTCGCAGCCCGAGATCGGCTTGATGCCGGCCTTCTTGCAGGCGAGGAAGTGCTCCACCGCGCCGTTCATGACCCCGTGGTCCGTGAGCCCGAGGGCGGGCTGGCCGAAGGCCGCCGCACGCTCCGCGAGCTTCTGGATCTTCGCCGCCCCGTCGAGGAGCGAGTACTCCGAGTGGACGTGCAGGTGGGCGCAGGTGGGAGCAGTCACGGCCCGACGGATCCTAGGTGGCGGGGCGGACGGGATCCTGCGCCCCGCGGGCCCCTCGGCCGCACGTTGGGAGGATCCGCCGGGTCAGCCGCCGCAGGCCCTGCACGGTCGAGGAGCCAGTCCTGCAGCCTCGCCATCGCGACGGCGTCGCCCTCGGGCACCGGGTCGTCGTGCCGGCCAGGAAGCCGAGCAGCCGGCTCGGGGTCACGCGCACGGTCGCCTCGGCGCCGAACTGCGGCGGGGCGCCCGGGATCGCCGTGACCTCCCCGTCGGCCTCCGCGCGGACGAGCACCCGCTCCGCCGCCGGCCCGGGCGGCCTCGACGACGAAGGCGACGCCGAAGTCGTGGCCCGCGGCGAGCTCCTTCGGGATGCGCGCGCAGAGCAGCGCGAGGAGCTCGCCCGCACGCGGGTGGGAGCGGACCGCGCGCAGCTCGGGCAGGCCGATGGGCGCCCCCAGCTCCTTGAGCAGGCGGCGCAGGGAGCGCCGGCGGCCCTCGACCCGCGCCCCGGGGAGCTTCGCTCAGGCCCGAGCCGCCCACGAGCGGGAGGAGCTCCGCGACGCTGCCCGTGACCGTGAAGGCGACGCCGAGCCCCACGGCGTGGACGGGTGGGAGGACCAGCGCGGGGATGCCCGGGTGCGGCCTGCACGACGTGCCTCCCCGCGTGCGGGAGGTCGACGGCGTAGGTCACGGCGTGCCGGATGGTCGAGCCCCTGCGCGGGGAGCGCCGCCAGGAAGAGGCGCTCGGCCGTCGTCTCGTCGATCCCCGCGAGCCGGAGCAGCGCCGGCGCCAGCCAGGCGGATGCCGTCGGGAGCGCGGGCAGGGCGTCCGTCGTGCGCCGGCGCGGGGTGCCTGGTGGCGCCGGGCCCGGATCCCGGGCCCCGGGCTGGTCCGTGCTCCGGCGCCGCGGCCGTGCCCCGGGCGGCGCGGGCGCTGCGGGCCGCGCGGCGGCGGCCGGCTCGAGCTCGACGGCGCGGTCGGGGACCGCCTCGACAGGCGCTCCGATCGCCGTCTCGGGCTCCGCCTCGGCGGGTTCGTCCGTGCCGGCGGCGGGCTCCGCCTCGGCGGGCCCGTCGGTGGTCGGCGCCTCCGCGACATCGCCGGGCTCCGCCTCCGCGAGCTGCTCCGGGACGGCGTCCGCCTCCGGGCGGGGGACCGCGGCCGCGGGCGGCTCCGGCGCGGGAGCCGGCTCGGCGGCGTCCCCGGCCCTCTCGGGTTCGGCACCCGCGGGAACCGCCGCGGGCTTCCCCGCCCCGCCGCCGTCCCCGCCGCGCAGGCGCTCGAGCGCGGCGGCGAGGTCGACGACCACGGGGCGCTCGGCCGCCGTCGGGGCCGCTTCGTCGGAGACGTGGTGGGCGAGCGCGGGGTGGTCCGCGGCGGGCAGGACCACGGTGCGTGACGCCGCGGGCTCCTCCGAGTCCGTCGCGGCGGCGAGGCGCCCCTGCAGCTCGGCGATGCGCTCCCCGAGGGCGTCCAGGTCGTCGGGAGACGAGGCGGTGGGCGCCGGGGCGTCCGCCAGTGCCCGGACCGCCTCGTCGCGGGCGCGCAGCAGCTCCTCGCGCTCCGCCCGAGCGGCGGCGAGCTCCGTCCGCAGCGCGTCCCCGGCAGCCTCGGCCGCCTCCAGCCGCTCCGCCGCCGCCCGCGCCGCCTCCCGCTCCTGGTCGCGGGCCCGCGCGAGCTCCGCCCCCAGCTCCGCGTGCTGGCCCTCGAGCTCCGTGACGCGCTGCTGGGCCGCGGCCGCCGCCGCGTCGGCTTCGCGCCGGACGGTCCGCTGGGCCGTCGCCTCGTCCTGCGCCCGGGCCAGCTCCTCACGCACCGTCGCGAGCTGCGCCTGGGTTCCCGCGAGGGCCGCGCTCCCGGCGGCCAGCGCCTCCTGGGCCTCCTCGAGCCGCGCTTCCAGCCCGCGGTGCTCCTCTTGCAGCGCCTCGAGCGCCGCCCGCACCTCGACGAGCTCCTCGCCCTCCCGCGCGCCCTCGTCGTCGAGCCGCCGCCGGAGCTCGCGAAGCCCACCGCGGAGGTCCGTGACCTGCTCGATGAGGGCGGTCTGCAGCGTCGCGCGGCGCTCGAGCTGGCGACGGAGCAGCGCCGCCTCGGCCTCGGCGCGATCGCGCTCGGCGGCGAGCGCACGCTGGCCCGCCTCGCGGGCGACGCGCTCCTCTCCCAGCTCGGCCGTCAGGTCGTCGGCGGTCGCGCGCAGCAGGACGACCGCCTCCTGCGCAGCGGCGAGCGCGCGGCCCAGCTCCGCCGTCCTGGCCTCGGCCGCCTCCTGCTCCCCGCGCAGCCGCTCGAGGTCCTGCTCCAGCCGGGCCAGGCCCTCGCCGGCCTCGGCCTCGAAGGCGCGCCTCAGGTGCTCCTGCTCGGCCGCCCGCTCCCGCGTCGCGGCCAGCTGCTCCCGGGCCCGCGCGAGCTCGTCGGCGAGGGCGGCGCGCTGGTCGAGCGCCTCGAGCAGCTGCCGCTCGGCCCGCGCCAGCCGGTCGGCGGCCGCGTCGTCCCCGGGCCCGGACCGCGCCGCGCGCCGGCCCGCGAGGACCCCGGGCTCGACGACGCGGCCCGTCTCGGGATCGAAGGTGGGGTCAGGCGGAGGGACCAAAGCGCGCCGATGCTACGCCGTCGCGCGGCGGGGATCGGACGAACGTCCGCTCGGAGCGGCGATTCAGTCGCCCGTGACGGGCTCCGCCGGATCTCCCTCGCCCGCGCGCAGCCGGTGCGCGAGGCGGGACTGCAGCGACCAGAGCTCGATGAAGCCCGGCGAGGCCTGCTGGGAGAAGAGGCCGCCCGAGGTCTCGAACGTCGCGAGCTGCATGTCGTAGACCGCGTTCGGGCTCTCCCGCGTGACGACGCGGGCGTGGCCCTTGAAGAGCTTGATCCCGATGGTCCCCGTGACCTGCTTGGAGACCTCGTCCATGTACGCGTCGAGGTCCGTGCGCAGCGGCTCCCACCAGAGGCCGGCGTAGACGAGGTAGGCCCACTTGCGGTCGAGCTCGCCCTTGAACTGGTTCTGGTGGATCGTGCAGACGAGGCGCTCGAGCTCCGCGTGGGCCTGCAGGATGATCGTCGCGGCCGGGACCTCGTAGATGTCGCGGACCTTCAGGCCGACGATCCGGTCCTCGATGTGGTCGACGATCCCGATGCCGTGCTCGATGCCGACGTCCTGGCAGCGGGTGATGATCTCGACGAGGCCGAGCTCCTCCCCGTTGTAGGCCGTCGGGACGCCCTCCGTGAAGGTGAGCGTCACGGTCTCGGGCTCGTCGGGCGCCTCCTCGGGGCGGGTGACGAGCTGGAAGACGTCGTCGTCCGGGGCGTGGGAGAGGTCCTCGATCCACTTGCCCTCGCTCGAGCGACCCCAGAGGTTGTCGTCGATGGAGTACGGGGTCTGCTCCGCGCCGCCCTTGATCGGGATGCCGTGCTCGCGGGCGTAGGCGATCTCCTCCTCGCGGCCCATCTGCCAGCCCCGGACGGGCGCGATGACCTTCAGGGAGGGCGCGAGCGTCGCGACCGTCGCCTCGATGCGGACCTGGTCGTTGCCCTTGCCCGTGCAGCCGTGGGCGATCGTGTCGCAGCCGTGCTTGAGCGCGTACTCGACCGCGAGCTTCGCGATCAGCGGGCGCCCGAGCGCGGTGAAGAGCGGGTAGGCCAGGCCGTAGATCGCGTTGGCCTTGATCGCGGGGACGATGAAGTCGTGGGCGAACTCCTCGCGGGCGTCGACGACCTCGGCCTCGATCGCGCCGAGCTGCAGCGCCTTGCCCTTCACGACCCCGTAGTCCTCGCCGGGCTGGCCGAGGTTCACGGTGAGCGCCACGACCTCCGCGCCGTACTCGTCCTGGATCCACTTGAGCATGACGCTCGTGTCCAGGCCGCCCGAGTAGAGCAGCAGCACGCGGGAGACCTCGCCCTTCTCGGCCAGGTAGCTCGCGGTGCGGGTGTTCGGCGTGCGCTCGATCTCGGGCATCGCGCCGCATCCTAGGGGCGACCCCGGCGCCCGCGCCCTGCCCTACGCTCGGACGATGGCAGCGATGAAGTGGTGGGGCTGGGGCCTCGACGGCGTGACGTTCACCCACGAGGACAAGCCGGAGCTCGGGCCGTTCATCGCCGAGCAGCTCGACGTGGACGTCGCGCGGGTCGTGGAGCGCCCGAAGGCCTTCGCGGAGCTCGACGTGCCCGCGTCCCGGCTGCCCGACGAGCTGCGTGCGGCGCTCGCGGAGGCCGTCGGGGCCGCGCACCTGACCGACGACGCCCACGAGCGCGTGGTCCACGCGCGGGGCAAGAGCATCCGGGACCTCGTCCGCCAGCGGCGCGGCGACCTCCCGCGGGTCCCGGACGTCGTCGTGCGACCCGGCAGCGAGGAGGAGGTCCACGCGGTCCTGCAGGCCGCGATCGCCCACGACGCGGTCCTCATCCCCTTCGGCGGCGGCTCGAGCATCTCGGGCAGCCTCGAGGCCGAGCCCGACGAGGAGCGCCCCGTGGTCTCCGTCGACATGGTCCGCCTCGACCGGGTCCTGGCGATCGACCCGGCGTCGCGCACGGCGCGCGTGCAGGCCGGCGTCTTCGGCCCGCGGCTCGAGGAGCAGCTGGAGCGCGAGGGCTGGACCTTCGGCCACTTCCCGGACTCCTTCACCCACTCGACGCTCGGGGGCTGGATCGCCACGCGCTCGAGCGGCATGCAGTCCGACCGCTACGGCGACATCGCCGACCTCACGCGCGCCGTCCGCGTCGTGACGCCGCACGGCGTCCTGGCCACGCGCCCCGTCCCGTCGCAGTCGACGGGCCCGTCCCTGCGCGAGATGGTCCTGGGCTCCGAGGGCCGGCTCGGCCTGATCACGGAGGCGACGGTCCACGTCCAGCGCGTCGCGGAGGAGCGCACGATCCTCGGCTACCTCTTCCCCACCTTCGGCGCCGGGTTGCAGGCGATGGCGGAGCTCGCGGCCAGCGACCTCTCCGTCTCGGTGACCCGCGTCTCCGACGCGCCCGAGACGCGCTTCTCGTTCGCGACGCGCAAGCGGGGAACGCTGCTCGACAAGGTGAAGTCGAAGGCGCTGCAGGGGTTCCTCGTCAGGCGCAAGGGCTTCGTGCTCGAGGAGATGTGCCTCTCCTTCATCGGCTACGAGGGCACCGCCGCGCACGTGAAGGCCCAGCGCAAGGCGGTCGGCAAGCTCGTCGCCCGCCACGGCGGCCTGTGCATCGGCGCCTCCCCGGGCGCGCTCTACGACCAGAAGAAGTTCGACACCCCCTACATCCGCGACTTCCTCCTCGACCGGGGCTGCCTCGCCGACGTCTCGGAGACCGCGGCGCCGTGGAGCGAGCTCCAGCGCCTCTACGACGGCGCGCGCGGTGCGGTGCAGGGCGCCTTCGCCGAGCTGGGCGTCAAGGGCTACCTCATGTGCCACCTCTCGCACAGCTACCACTCGGGCGCCTGCCTCTACTTCACCTTCGCGTTCAGCCCGGCCCCGGGCCGCGGGGACGTCCTCGAGCAGTACGACGTCGTGAAGGGCGCGGTGCAGCAGGCGTTCGTCGACACCGCGGGCACGCTCTCCCACCACCACGCGGTCGGGACGGAGCACGCGCCGTGGCTCGAGCAGGACGTCAGCGCCGCGGGCGTCGCGCTGCTGCAGGGGCTCTTCGAGGTCGCCGACCCCGGGGCGAACCTCAACCCCGGGAAGATCGTCGGTGCGCGGCCCGTCGCCGCGGGAAACCCGGCGGCCGCGCCGGAGTAGCCCTCTGGGGTGACGCCGAGCCCGCCCGCCGCCGACGCCCGCTGGGCGCGCACCGCGCCCGCGACGGCGGTGCGCGAGCTCCTCGTCTGCGGCGTCCTCGGCGCCTGCATGGACGCCTACACGCGCCGGACGGTCGTCGGCCACGAGCACCTCGCGGCGCAGCCGGGCCCGTGCTCTTCGTCGCCAACCACGCGAGCCACATGGACACGCCGGCGCTCCTGCGCGCGCTCCCGCGCCGCTGGCGCCGGCGCACCGCGGTCGCCGCGGCGGCCGACTACTTCTACGCGGACCGCAAGCTCGCCGCGACGGTGTCGCTCGCCTTCGGGACCATCCCGCTGCAGCGCAAGGGCGGCGGGCTCGGGGACACCGGCCACGTCGAGCGGCTCTTCGCCGACGGCTGGTCGCTCGTCCTCTTCGCGGAGGGCACGCGCTCGCGGGACGGGAGCGTCGGGCCGCTGCGCTCGCGGCGCCGCGGTGCTCGCGGCGCGCCACGGGCTCCCGATCGTCCCCGTCCACGTCGGCGGCACGCACGCGGCGATGCCGACGGGCGAGCGCTGGATGTCCCGCGAGCCCGGCCGCGGCATCGGCTCGCGCCACCCCATCGAGATCCGCTTCGGCGCGCCGATCCGCGCCCGGGACGGCGAGGCGCACCCCGAGACGATGGAGCGCGTGCGGCTCTTCCTGGCCGAGTGCGGCGCGGCGACGAGCCCGCGCACGGCGCGCGTGGCACGGGCCGAGCAGCCCGCGCCGACCCGCTGAGCGGCCGGCGCAGCACTGCTGCGCTCCTGGGCTGCTCCGGGCAGCGTTCCTACGCAGCAGTGGCCAGCAGGCGCCCGAGGCGCGCGACGGCGTCGTCGACCTGCGCCTCGCTCACCACGAGCGGCGGGAGCAGGCGGATCGTCGCCGGGCCCGTCGCGTTGCAGACCAGGCGCTCCTCGAGCAGCGCGCGGCGCACGAGCTCCGGCGCCCCGCCCTCCGCGAGGTCGAAGGCGTTCATGAGGCCCGCGCCGCGGACCTCCGTGACGCCGGGGAGCTCGGCCAGCGCCGCGCGCAGGCGCTCGCCGAGCTCGCGCACGCGGGCCAGGAGCGCCTCGTCGGCCAGGACGTCGAGCGCCGCGTGGGCGGCGGCGCAGACCACGAGGCCGCCGGGGAACGTCGAGCCGTGGTCGCCCGGGGCGAAGACGTCCGCGTACGCGGGGCCCGCGATGAGCGCGCCGATCGGCAGCCCGCCGCCGAGGCCCTTCGCGGTGGTCAGGAGGTCGGGGACCACCGGGGTCTGCTCGAAGTGCCAGAACGTCCCGGTCCGCCCGAGCCCGCACTGGACCTCGTCGAAGATCAGCGCCGCGCCGTGGCGGTCGCAGGCCTCGCGGGCCGCGACGAGCACCTCGTCGGCGAGCGACCCAGACGCCGCTCTCACCCTGGACGGGCTCGAGGATGAGCGCGGCGGTGCGGTCGTCGACCCCGGCGGTGATCGCGGCGGCGGTCGGCTCGACGGCGCGGAAGCCGGGGACGAGCGGGGCGAACGGCGCCTGCTTGGACTCCTGCGGCGTCGCGGAGAGCGCGCCGTAGGTGCGGCCGTGGAACGCGCGCTGGAGGGAGACGACGTCCCCGCCCTGCTTGGCCTTGCGCGCGCACTTGATCGCCGCCTCGACGGCCTCGGCGCCCGAGTTCGTGAAGAAGACCCGCGAGCCGTCCCCGAGCGAGTTGCGCGCGAGGCGCCCCGCGAGCGCGACCATCGGCTCGGTGTAGAAGAGGTTGCCGACGTGGATGAGCCGCGCGGCCTGCTCCTGGATCGCGGCGACGACCCGCGGGTGGCAGTGGCCGACGTTCGAGACGCTGATGCCGGCCAGGAAGTCGAGGTACTCGTTGCCCTCCTCGTCCCAGAGCCGGGCGCCCTCGCCGCGCGCGAAGGCGACGGGGAAGCGGGCGTAGTTCGCGGTGAGGTGGTCGTCGGCGATCGTCACGACGCGGCCCGGACCTTCGTGCCGATGCCCGCGTCGGTGAAGAGCTCGAGCAGGAGGGAGTGCGGGACGCGCCCGTCGACGATGTGGGCGAACGTCACGCCGCCGTGGATCGCGTCGACGCAGGCCTGCAGCTTCGGCCGCATGCCGCCGTGGATGTCCTCCAGCGCGCGCTCGACCTCGTCCGTCGGCGCCTCGGAGATGACCGAGGCCGGGTCCTTCGGGTCGGCCATCCAGCCCTCGACGTCCGTGAGGAACATGACCTTGTAGGCGCCCATCGCGCGGCGCGACCGCGGCCGCCGCCTCGTCCGCGTTGACGTTGTAGGAGTTGCCCTCGCGGTCCGCGCCGACCGACGCGATCACCGGGATGTAGTCCTGGGCGATGTGGTTGAGCACGTCGACGTCGACCCGGTCGATCTTGCCGACGAAGCCGATGTCCTCGCCGCCGGGCGCGGCCTGCGCGCGAGACGCGGAAGAGGTTCCCGTCGTCGCCGCTGAGCCCGACCGCGGCCTGCCCGTGGCGGCTGATGCGCTGGACGATGTCCTTGTTGACCTTGCCGACGAGGACCATCTTGGCCACCTCGACGGTCTGCGGCGTCGCGACACGCGCAGGCCGCCGACGAACCGCACGGGCAGCCCGAGGCGCTCCATGTACTCCGTGATCTCCGGCCCGCCGCCGTGGACGACGACGGGGTTGAGGCCGACGTACTTGAGCAGCACGACGTCGCGGGCGAACTCCTCGCGCAGATCCGGGTCGGTCATCGCCGCGCCGCCGTACTTCACGACGATCGTCTTGCCGTGGAACTCGCGGATGTACGGCAGCGCCTCGAGGAGCGTGCCGACGTCGCGTGGACGGCGCCTCGTGGGTCATGTCGTGTAGTCCGCGTTGATGGTGATGTACTCGTGGCCGAGGTCGGAGAAGAAGACCTCGGTCTCGGCGCCGTCGCCCGGCAGGCCGACCCAGTACTCGACCTCGTCCCGGGTCACGCGCTGCGCGAGGTCCTCGAGGTCGAAGCGCGATCGCCTGGCCGCCGCTGGCGACCTGCATCCCCTCGATGGAGATGTCGAAGACGAGCGGGCGCCGAGTAGGGCACGCGCCATGCCGATGGCCTGCGCGATGCGGCCCCAGTTCGGGTCGCCGCCGTAGAGCGCGGTCTTGACCAGCGGGGAGTTCGCGATCGCGCGCGCCGACGTGCTCGACGCCCTTGGGGTCGCCGCCGCGGACGACGACCCGGCCGACCCGCCGGGCGCCCTCGCCGTCCTTGACGATCAGCAGCGCGAGCTGGCGCAGCAGCGCGTCGAGCGCCTGGCCGAAGAGCAGCTCGTCGGCGGACTCGGGCGCGACCGCGACGCCGCTGGCGCCGCTGGCCTGCAGGATCACCGTGTCGTTCGTGGAGAGCTGGCCGTCGACGGAGATGCGGTCGAAGGAGCGCTTGACGCAGACGCCGAGCAGGAGGTCCGCGGTGCTCGGCCTCGAGCTTCGCGTCGGTCTGCACGAAGGCGAGCATCGTCGCGAAGGCCGGGCGAGATCATCCCGGCGCCCTTGGCCTGCGCGCTGAGCAGGACGGGGCCGCCGGCGAGCTCGAGCCGCAGCGTCACCCGCTTCTCGAACTTGTCCGTGGTCATGATCGCCGCGGCGAACGCGGCGTCGTCGGGGCCGAGCGCCGAGGCGGCCTTGAGCAGCCCGGAGACGACCTTGCGCCCGTCGAGCTGGACGCCGATGACGCCGGTCGAGCAGACCGCGACGTTCGCGGTGTCCGCGCGCCCGGCCATCGCGGCGGCGCCCTGCATGCGCGCGGCCTCGTCGAGCCCGCGGTTGCCCGTCGCGGCGTTCGCGTTGCCCGAGTTCGCGGCCACGACGCGGATCGCGGCGAGGTCCGCGTGCTGCTGGGTGACCAGCACGGGCGCGGCGAGGACGCCCGGAGCGCGTGAAGCGCGCGGCGCTGACGGTGTCCGGCGGGTCGGAGACCAGCAGCCCGAGGTCGAGCCCGCCGTCGGCCTTCAGCCCGCAGTGCACGCCCGCGGCGCGGAAGCCCTGCGGCAGGCCGCCCGCCGGGACCTCCGTGAGGCCCTCGGGGACGTCGACCCAGCGCGAGGCGAAGAAGCTCACGGCAGCAGGCCCGTCGCCTCCGGGTGCCCCAGCATGAGGTTCAGGTTCTGGATCGCTTGGGATGACGTGCCCTTCCAGAGGTTGTCGATCGCGGCGAAGACGAGGGTGCGGCCCGTCCGCGGGTCCTCGGCGACGTGGATGGCGCAGCGGTTCGTCTCGCGGACGTCGCGCACGCCGGGCGGGGCGGGCGACGAGCTCGACGAACGGCTCGCCCGCGTAGGCCTCCGAGAGCAGCTCGGCCGCGGCGGGGGCGCCGTCGGCCAGGCGCACGTAGCACGAGAGCAGCTCGCCCTGGTCGAGCGGGAGGAGGTGCGGCGTGAAGGAGACCGCCATGCCCGCCGGGCCGCCCGCGGCCTCGAGCTCCTGCTCGATCTCGGGCGTGTGGCGGTGCGTCCCGCCGACCTTGTAGGGCTTGACGTTCTCGCTGACGGAGACGAAGTGCGTCGTGTCCGTCGCCGCGCGGCCCGCGCCGCTCACGCCGGTCTTGGCGTCGATGACGACGTCGGTCAGGTACGGCGCCAGCGGGGCGAGCGCGAGGATCGCCGCGGTGGGGAAGCAGCCCGGGTTCGCGACGAGCTCGGCCTCGCGGAGCTCCTCGCGGTAGCGCTCGGGCAGCCCGTAGACCGCGCCCGGCAGCAGCTCGGGCGCCTCGTGCGGGACGTACCACTCCTCGTAGGTCTCCTGCGTCGCGCAGCCGGAAGTCCGCGGAGAGGTCGATGACCTTCACGCCCCGCGCGCGCAGCGCGGCGACGGCGGGCGCGGCGGCGCCGTGCGGGTAGGCGACGATCGCGGCGTCGACCTCCCCGTGCGGGCCGTCGAGGTCGAGCTCCTCGAGCACGAGGTCGACCCGGTGGTGCGGGTAGAGCGCCCGCAGCGGCTTGCCGACGTCCGAGCGCGAGGTCACCGCCGCGAGCTCGAGCTCCGGGTGCTGCTGCACGAGGCGCGCGGCGAGCGCGCCCGCGTAGCCGCTGGCGCCGGCGACCAGGACGCGGCTAGCCACGCAGCTCACCCCCGAGCTCGCTCGCGAGCTTCTTGACGACCTTGTCGCGCGCGGGCTGCACGTCGGCGTCGGTGAGCGTCTGGTCCGCCGCGCGGAACTCGAGGTGCAGCGCGAGCGAGCGCTTCCCCGCCCCGAGCTGGTCACCCGTGAAGACGTCGAAGACGGAGACGTCGACGAGGCGGTTGCCGCCCGCGGCGCGCACGACCTCGAGCACCCGCGCGGCCGGGACGTCGTCGGGCGAGGACGACCGCGAGGTCGAGCCGGAGCGCGGGGAACGACGTGAGGTCCGCGTAGGTCGTGACCCCCGGGGCGGCCGCGAGGACCTTCCCGAGGTCGACCGCGAAGACCGCGGCGGTCTGCGGGAGGTCCCAGGCCGCGGCGACGGCCGGGTGGACCTCGCCGACGAAGCCGAGCCGGACGTCGCCCGCCAGGACCGCGGCGCTGCGGCCCGGGTGCAGGAACGGCCAGCGGTCGCCCGCCGGCTCGTACGTGGCGGGCACCCGGAGCGTCGCAAGGACGTGCTCGAGGACGCCCTTGACGGCGTAGAAGTCCGCCGCCGGCGCGCCGCCCCCGCGCCAGTCGCCGGGCGCGACCGGGCCGTGGAGCAGCGCGGCGAGCGCGTGGTGCTCGTCCGCGAGGCCGTCCTCGCCGCCGGGGCCGTAGACCGGCGCGCTCTCGAAGAGCGCGAGCTCCGCGGAGCCGTGGGCGATGTTGTGCGCGGCGACGTCGAGCAGCGAGCCGAGGATCGTCGGGCGCAGGATGGCCTGCGCCTCGCTCATGGGGTTCACGAGGCCGACGTGCGGCATGTCCGGGACCCGGAGCTTCGCGAGCGTCGCCTGGTTCGTGAAGCTACCAGCCCGCGACCTCGGAGAGCCCGAGGCCGACGAGCGCGTCCTCCGCCCGGCGGCGGCCCCGCTGGTACGGGGTGAGCTGCGCCGCCGCGAGCGTGCGGTTCTCGGGCAGCGTGCTGGGGAGCGTGTCGAGCGCCGAGAGTCGCGCGACCTCCTCGATGACGTCGGCCTCGCGGGTGACGTCGAGGCGCCGGAAGTGCGGGACCGCCGACGTCGAGCCCGTCCTCCGCCTCGGTCACGCCGAAGCCGAGCGCCTCGAGGACGCGCCGGGACTCCGCACGCTCGACGGGCGCGCCGAGCAGGCGCTCCACCCGTGCGTCGCGCAGGCGGATGACCTGCGGCTCGGGACCCGGACCGCCGGCGTCGATGGTGCCCGGCACGAGCCGTCGCGCCCGTGAGGTCGAGCATGAGCCGCGTCGCGACGGCCTGCGCCTCGAGGGTCTGCTCGGGCGCGAGGCCCTTCTCGTTGCGGGAGCCGGCCTCGGAGCGGAGGTTGAACTTCGCCATCGTCCGGTTCATGTTCGGGCCGTCCCAGCAGGCGACCTCGAGCAGGACGCGGGTCGTGTCGGGCTCCACCTCGGAGCGCAGGCCACCCATCACCCCGGCCAGCGACGTCGGGCCGTCGGCGTCCTCGATGAGCACGACGTCCGGGTCGAGCTTGCGCTCGATGCCGTCGAGCGTCGTGAGCACCTCGCCGTCCCGCGCCTGGCGCACGGTCAGCGCACCGCCGGCGATCCGGTCGAGGTCGAAGGCGTGCAGGGGCTGCCCCGTCAGGAGCATCGCGTAGTTCGTGATGTCGACGACGTTGTTGATCGGCCGCTGGCCCGCGGCGATCAGCCGGGCCTTGAGCCACGTCGGCGACGGCGCGATCGTCACGCCCTCGAAGGCGCGCGCGGTGAAGCGCAGGCAGAGGTCCGTCTCGACGGCGACGGTGGCCACGGCCGGGTCGAGCGCCCCGGCGCTGCCCGGGTCCTCCTGCCACGGCGGCGGGCCGAGCGGCGCGCCCGTCGCCGCGTGGACCTCGCGCGCGACGCCGTAGAGGCCGAGGCAGTCCGGGCGGTTCGGCGTGATCTCGAGCTCGAGGACGTCGTCGGAGATCGGCAGGACGTCCGCCAGCGGCGTGCCCGGCGCGTGCTCGTCCGGGAAGACGTAGATGCCGCCCGCGCGGTCCGTCGCGAGCGCGAGCTCGTCCTCGGAGCAGATCATCCCGTTGGACATGACCCCACGGAGCTTGCTCGCCTTGAGCTTCGCGCCGTCGGGCATGATCGAGCCGGGCCGCGCGACCGCGACGGTCTGCCCCGCGGCGACGTTCGGGGCGCCGCAGACGATCTGCTGCGGCTCGCCCTCCCCCACGTCCACCAGGCACACGCCGAGCCGGTCGGCGTCCGGGTGCTGCTCGCGCGAGAGGACCTTGCCCGACGACGAAGTGCTCGAGGGCGTCGACGCCGTGGTGGTGGATGCGGTCGACCTCCGTCCCGGTCATCGCCAGGCGGTAGGCGAGGTCGCGCAGCCCGAGGTCCGGGCGCACGTGCTCGTGGAGCCAGCTGATCGGGACCCTCATCCGAACTGCCCCAGGAAGCGCCGGTCGTTCTCGTAGAGCTGCCGGAGGTCCGGGAAGCCGTGCTTGAGCATCGCGATCCGCTCGATCCCCATCCCGAACGCGAACCCCTGCCAGCGCTCGGGGTCGTAGTCGTTGGCCTCGATGCCCGCGAGGACGTTCGGGTCGACCATCCCCGAGCCGAGGATCTCGAGCCAGCCCGTGCCCTTGCAGAGGTTGCAGCGGGCACCCGTGCGCGGGAGCGCTCCGGTGCCGCCGCACTGGAAGCAGCTCACGTCGACCTCCACGGAGGGCTCCGTGAACGGGAAGAAGTGCGGGCGCAGGCGGACCTCGCGGTCCGGGCCGAAGATCGCGCGGGAGAACGCGAGCAGCACGCCCTTGAGGTCCGCGAGCGTCACGTCCTCGTCGATCCACAGGCCCTCGACCTGGTGGAACTGCGGCGTGTGGGTCGCGTCGGAGTCGCGGCGGTAGACCCGGCCCGGGACGATGATCGCGATCGGCGGCGGCTGCAGCTCCATCGAGCGCACCTGCATGGGGCTCGTGTGGGTGCGCAGCACCGTGCGCTCGTCGACGTAGAACGTGTCGCTCAGCGAGCGTGCGGGGTGCGCGGGCGCGTGGTTGAGCTTGTCGAAGTTGTTCGCGACGGTGTCGACCTCCGGGCCCTCCACGACGGAGAAGCCGAGGCCGAGGAAGACGTCCTCGATCTCCCGGCGGGTCGCCGTGAGCAGGTGCAGGCGGCCGACGCGGTGCGCGGGCGAGCCCGGCAGCGTCACGTCGACGCGGTCCGCGAGGAGCTTCGCGTCGAGCTCGCCCGTCGCGAGCGTTCCGAGCGCGCTCCTCGAGCAGCGCCTCGACGGCCTTGCGCGCCTCGTTCGCGGCCTTCCCGACCTTCCCGCGCTCGCTCGGCTCGAGCTGCGCGACGCCCCGCAGGAGGTTCGGCAGCTCCGCCTTGCGGCCGAGGAAGCGCACGCGCAGCTCCTCGAGGCCGGCGGTGTCCGCGGCCGCGGCGACGGCCTGCTCGGCCTCCGCGCGCAGCTCGTCGATGCGTTCAAGCACTCCCACGGGGCTCCAACCTATTGGTGACTTCGTACAGGGCGACCGTCGCCGCCATCGCCGCGTTCAGGGACTCGCCGGCGATCGGGATGTGCGCCACGACCTCGCAGGCCGCGACGACCTCGTCGGGCAGGCCCGTGCGCTCCGCGCCGACCACGAGGGTCCCGGCGCCGTCGCTGCCCCGCAGGGCCTCGCCCTCCCGGGCCACGAGCGCGATCCGCGGCGCCGGACAGGCGCCGAGCTCCGCCCGGACGACGGGGACGGAGAACAGCGCGCCCATGGAGGCGCGCACGGCCTTCGCGCCGTAGGGGTCGGCGGTGCCGGGGCCGAGCACGACGCTCCCGGCGCCGAAGGCCAGCGCCCCGCGCAGGATCGTCCCGACGTTCCCGGGATCCCCGACCCCGTGGAGGTAGACCGCGAGCGGCCCCACGGGCTCGGGAGCCCAGCGCTGCTCGTAGACCGCGAGCACCCGGGTGCCCGAGCCGAGCGCGCTGACGCCGTCGAGCAGCGCCGGCTCGACGTCGACGCCGGCCTCGAGGCGGTGCACGGCCGTCCAGCCCGCGGCATCCGCGGCCGCGACGAGGTCCTCGCCCTCGGCCACGAAGCGGCCACCCTCGCGCTTGCGCTGCAGGCGCTTGATCTCCTTGAGGAGCGGGTTCTGGGCGGAGGTGATCATGGTCGGTCAGGGCAAAAGGAAGGGCGCCGGTCCTGCGAGAGGAGCGACGCCCGGGTCCTGCAGGTGGTGCGGTGGAGCGCCTACGCGGCGACGGTCTCCCGGGCGGGCTTGTTGGCGATGGCCTCTCGCGAGACCTCCACGAATCGGGAGAACGTCTCGGCGTCACGGACGGCGATGTCCGCGAGCACCTTGCGGTCGAGCTCGACCTCGGCCAGCTTGAGGCCGTGCATGAACTGGCCGTAGGGCATGCCGTTCAGGCGCGCCGCGGCGTTGATGCGCGTGATCCACAGCTTGCGGAAGTCGCGCTTGCGGTTGCGGCGGTCGCGGTAGGCGTAGGAGTCCGCCTTGAGCAGGGCCTCCTTCGCGCGCTTGTAGTTCGAGTTGGCCTGGCCACGGAAGCCCTTGGTCTGCTCCAGGACGGAGCGACGCTTCTTCTTCGCGTGGACGGAACGCTTGACGCGGGTCACTTGCTCTTCGCTCCCAGCAGCTTCTTGACGCGCTTGGCGTCGCAGTCCTTGAGGACGAGGTCGTTGCCCAGGTAGCGCTTCTTCTTCTGCGACTTCTTCTCGAGGATGTGGCTGGTCTTGGCGTGACGGGCCTTGACCTTGCCGCTCCCGGTGAGCGTGAAGCGCTTCTTGGCACCCGAGTGGGTCTTCATCTTCGGCATGGCGACGCCGGATGGTAGCCGCTCCCGGGGCGCGACGGCCTCGCGCCCCGGGAGGGCCGGGTGCTTCAGGGGGTGGCGGGTTCCTCGGCCTTGGAGGCCACGTCGGCCTCCGCGGCCGGGACGTCGGCCTTCGCCGGCTCCTCGGGAGCCACGGGCTCCTCGGCCTTCGCCTTGGGCGCCGCCTTCTTCTTCGGCGCGGCCTTCTTCTTCGGCGGCGGCGGCAGGGCGCCGAGCGCCTCGTCCTCCGCGCCGACGATGGAGCCGTCGTCGGTCACGACGATGTTCGGCTTCTCCGCGTCGGACTGGATCTGGCGGCCGCCGCCCTTGTTCTTCTTCGGGCCGGCGTACGGGGCGGGAGCCACGTCGCCGGTCTTCGCCGCCCCGGCCAGGACGGCCGACTCGTCGCCCGGCGCGGCCTCCGTGCCCTCGACCACCGCGTCGGCGGCGTCGGAGGACGGCGAGGTCTCGGGGACGCTCTCGGCCGAGGGGAGCTGGTCGTCGCGGTCCTCGAGGCTGTCGAGGTCCACGTCGTCGTCGAGGTGGGAGTCCTCGAGCGCGTCCGCGAGGACGGCCTTGGACGGCGAGAGCAGCATGGTCATGTTGCGCCCGTCCTGGATGGGGCGCTGGTCGACCTGGCAGAGCTCGACGAGGTCCTCCGCGAGGCGGTCGAGGATCATCACGCCGCGCTCGGGGTGCGTGACCTCGCGCCCGCGGAACATGATCGTGATCTTGACCTTGTCCTTGTGGCGCAGGAAGCGCTCGACGTGGCCCTTCTTCGTGTCGTAGTCGTGCTGCGCGATCTTCGGCCGGAACTTGATCTCGCGGACGACGATCTGCTGCTGGTGCTTCTTCGCCTGCTTGACCTTCTGGCCCTGCTCGTACTTGTACTTCGAGTAGTCGAGCACGCGGCAGACGGGCGGCTTGGCCTCCGGAGCGACCTCGACGAGGTCGAGCTCCTTGCTCGTCGCGTAGGTCAGTGCCTCGTCCGTGCGCATGACGCCGACCTGGTTGCCCAGCTCGTCGATGAGCCGGACCTCCGGAACGCGGATGCGCTCGTTGATCCGGGTCGTGTCCCGCTCGGGCGGGCGCCGGTCGAACCTTCTCGGGACCGGCACTTATCGATGGGTGGAGCGCGGCGGGGCCGCGGCGCTCTCAGCGTGGAGTCGTGTCAACGCCGGGAAGTCTAGCCAGCCCGGCGCGCGCGAGCCAAGCACCCGGGGCGCCGGCGGTTCGAACTGCGGCAGGGTCAGGACCCGACGCGCGGGTCCAGCGCCAGGCCGCCGCCCAGCGGTCCGCGCCGCCCGCGGCGACCTCCACGACGCTCCGCGCGCCCCGGCACATCCGCTGGCGCCTGGGCTGCACCTCGCGGTCGATCCGCACGACCCGGCCGTCGCGGTCGAGCCAGAGCAGGTCGAGCGCGAAGCGCATGCCGAGCGTGTGCACGGCGCTGCAGGCGTGGAGCTGCAGGCCGACCTCGGGCGGGAGCGCGTCGAGGCGCGCGAGGCCCCGGCCCTTCTCCCCGAAGCCACGGGCGTGGTGCAGCGCGAGGCGGCCGCGCTCGAGCGGCTCGGCCTCCAGGGGCGCGAGGCGCTCGGCCCAGCCGGCCACCTCAGCGCGCGCGGGTCGCGACGTCCGCGCCGATGCGCGCCGCGAAGTCCGCGACGGCCTCGGTCCCCTCGTCGCCCTCGCGGTGGCGGCGCACGGCGACCGTCCCCCCCTCGGCCTCGCGGTCGCCGACGACGAGCATGTAGGGGACCTTCCGGAGCTCCGCGTCGCGGATCTTGCGTCCGACGGACTCCGTGCGATCGTCGGCCTCGGCGCGCAGGCCGGTTCCGCGCAGCTGTGCGACGACCGCGGCGGCGGCCTCGTTGTGGCGGTCGGCGATGGGCAGGACGATCGCCTGGGTCGGCGCGAGCCAGAGCGGGAGCTCCCCCGCCGTGTCCTCGATGAGGATCCCGATGAAGCGCTCGTAGGAGCCCATGAGCGCCCGGTGGATCATCACGGGCCGGTGGTCCGCGTTGTCCGCGCCCGTGTAGGTGAGGCCGAAGCGCTCGGGCATGTTGTAGTCGAGCTGCACGGTGCCGATCTGCCAGCGAGCGGCCGAGGGAGTCGGCGTACTGCAGGTCGATCTTCGGGGCGTAGAACGCGCCGTCGCCCTCGTTGACGACGTAGGGGATGCCCTGCTCCTCGAGCACGGAGGAGAGGATCCCCTCGGTCATGTCCCAGAACTCGTCGGTCCCGATGCGGTTCTCGGGCCGGGTGGAGAGCTCGACGGTGATGTTCTCGAAGCCGAAGACGCCGTAGGTCGCGAACGCGAACTCGAGGCAGTTGGCGACCTCCTGGGGCACCTGCTCCTCCGTGCAGAAGACGTGGGCGTCGTCCTGGGCGAAGTGGCGGACGCGGAGCAGGCCGTGCAGCGCGCCGCTGAGCTCGTTGCGGTGGAGCAGCCCGGGCTCGGAGTAGCGGACCGGCAGGTCCCGGTGCGACCACTGCTGGCTCTTGAAGAGCTGCGCGTGGCCCGGGCAGTTCATGGGCTTGAGCGCCATCTCCGCGCCCTCGGCCTCCGTGAGGAACATGTTCTCGCGGTACTTGCCCCAGTGCCCCGAGGTCCTCCAGAGCTCCGCGTCGTAGAGCTGCGGGGTCTTGACCTCCTGGTAGCCCCGCGGGTCCCCCATCTCGCGGCTGAGCTTCACGAGCTCGTTGAACACCGTGGTGCCACGCGGCAGCCAGAACGCGGCGCCCTGGGCGACCTCGTTGAAGGTGAACAGCCCGAGCTGCGGGCCGAGGCGGCGGTGGTCGCGGGCCTTGGCCTGCTCGAGGCGCTCGAGGTGCTCCGCGAGCTCCGCCTTGGAGAAGAACGCCGTCCCGTAGACGCGCGTGAGCATCGTGCGGCTCGCGTCCCCGCGCCAGTAGGCGCCCGCGACGGACTGGAGCTTGAAGGCCTTGATGCGCTTCGTCGACGGCGCGTGCGGGCCCCGGCAGAGGTCCGTGAACGGGCCGTTCGTGTAGAGCGAGACGGTCTCGACGCCGCTGTTCGTCGACCAGGTCGTCGATGAGCTCCACCTTGTAGTCCTGGCCCTGCGCGGCGTAGCGCTCGCGCGCCTCGGCGACGGGGACGTCCTCGCGCACGAAGGTCTCGTCCGCCTTGACGTGCTGCTTCATCTGCTGCTCGATGCGCGGGAAGTCCGCATCGGTCAGCGTCGCGCCCTCCGGCAGCTCGACGTCGTAGTAGAAGCCGTTGTCGATGGGCGGCCCGATGGAGATCTTCACCCCGGGGTAGAGCTCGAGCATCGCGGCGGCGAAGACGTGCGCGGCGTCGTGGCGGATGAGGTCGAGCGCGTCCTGGCCCGAGCGCTCCGTCACGATCTCGATCGGCTCCCCGTCGACCAGGGGCGCCGAGAGGTCCCGGACCTCGCCCTGCTGCTTGATGGCCAGCGCGGCCTTGGCCAGCCCGGGCCCGATGGCCAGGGCGGCGTCGAGGCCGGTGGCGCCGGGTTCGAGCGCGAGGACGTTGCCGTCGGGGAGGGTCACCTGCATGCCCGGCAGGTTAGGGAGCCGGGGCCGCACGGCGGGTACCGTCGGCCCATGGACCCCGACGCCCTGCGCGCCCAGTACCCCGTCTTCGAGCAGCTCGCCTACCTCAACGCGGGCACGTGCGGGCCGTTGCCCGGGGCGGCGCTGCGGGCGGGCGCCGACTCGGGGCTGCGCTCGGCCGAGCGGGGCCGGGCCAAGTGGTACTTCGACGAGATGTTCGAGCTCCGCGCCCGGCTGCGGGCGGCCTACGCAGGCGTGGTCGGCGGCGCGCCGGAGGACGTCGCGCTGACGACGGGGACCAGCGAGGGCATGACGACGGTCCTCACGGGCCTGGGCCTGCAGCGCGGCGACGAGGTGCTCACCGCCGACGACGAGCACCCCGGCCTCTACGGGCCGCTGGCCGCCGCGCGCCGCCGGCTCGGGATCGAGGTGCGGGCCGTCCCGCTCGCCGACATCCCCGACGCGGTCGGGCCGCGGACGCGCCTGGTCGCCTGCTCCCACGTCTCCTGGATCTCGGGCGCCCTGGCGCCGGCCGCACTCGCCGAGCTCGGTGAGGACGTGCCCGTGCTGCTCGACGGTGCGCAGGGCGCGGGCGCCGTGCCGGTCGACGTCGGCGCCCTCGGCTGCGCCTTCTACGCCGCCGCGGGCCAGAAGTGGCTCTGCGGCCCCGTCGGGACCGGCCTGCTCTGGGTGGCCCCGGCCTGGCAGCAGCGCCTGACGACCGGGACGCCGACCTACCTGAACCTCCGGGTCCCCGCCGAGGGCCTCGACGCGGAGCCGTGGGAGGACGCCCGCGCCTTCGACACCCACGCGCTCTCGAACCAGGCCCTGACCGCGGCGCTGGCCGCGCACGACGTCCTCGCGGAGGCCGGCTGGCCCACGGTGCTCGAGCGGGCGGCGGGCCTGGCCGCGGAGCTCGCCACGCGCCTGGCGGCCTCGGGTCGCGTCGTCGCGCCGCGCGACGCGACGACGCTCGTCTCCTGGGAGGACGCGGACCCGGAGGGGACCGTGGCCCGCCTCGCGGACGCGGGGATCGTGGTCCGCAACCTCCCCGGGACGCCGTACCTCCGGGCCTCCTGCGGCGCCTGGAACGCCGAGGCCGACCTCGAGCGGCTGCTCGCCGCGCTCTGAGCGGGGGACGCGCCAGCGCCCCCTCGCCGCCGGCGCCGGGCATCGAACAGTTGGCGCGTCCCGGGCTTCAGCTCCTGGACGAACGGTCGATGAGGCAGCAATGACCCTCAGGCGCATCTCCGTCCTTGCCGTTCTCCTGCTCTCCCTGATGGCCTCCACGGCCCTCGCGAAGAAGAGCGGGACCCGACTCGCCGACCGCATCACGGGCTCCTCCGGGCCCGACACGATCTCGGGTGGCGGCTCCTCGGACCGGCTCGACGGTGCGGGCGGCGCGGACTGGCTCCTGGGCGGCAGCGGCGCCGACGTGCTGCTCGGCAGCATGGGCGACGACCGCCTCGACGGCGACACGGGCGACGACAAGCTCGACGGCGGCGCGGGCCGCGATCGCCTCAACGGCGAGAGCGGCAACGACCAGCTGGCCGGCGGCGACGGCGACGACGTCCTCGACGGCGGCGACGGCGACGACATCGAGGTCGGCGGACCCGGCAACGACTTCATCGTCGAGTCCCGCGCGGGCGACGACAAGCTCCTCGACGGCGGCCCGGGCGACGACTACCTCCACGGGAACCTCGGCTCGGACCGGATGATCAGCGGCGGCGAGGGCGACGACGTCCTCTTCGGCGGCTCGGGCGGCGACACCCTCGACGGCGGCCCCGGCAACGACCGCATCGACGCGGGCGCCGGGCAGAACGCCGGCCAGATGATCCTCGGCGGCGACGGCGACGACATCCTGCTCGACGACGGCGGCAACGGCGACTTCGTCGGCGGCACCGGCAACGACACGATCTACGGCTTCGGCGGCGAGGACCACGTCGTCGCGGGCCCGGGCAACGACGTCGTCTTCTCCGGCGCGGGCTCCGACGACGTCGACTGCGGCCCGGGTGACGACATCCTCTACACCTCCTCGCAGGGCGAGGCGGCCAAGGCGGAGGGCTGCGAGCTCGTCGTCCTGCCCTCCCCGCGGCGCGGCGGGAGCATCCGGGCGACGAACGTCGCCCCCTACGTGTCAGGGACCGTCATCCCCGCCGGCTTCGCGGTCTGGACCGGTGGCACGCTCAGCACGAACTACCTCCTGGTCATGGAGCCGATCACCATCGCCGGGGCCACGCGCGTCGCCGGCCCGGGCGAGACCGTCACGATCCCGGCCGTCAGCGCCCCGGGGGTCCCGACGATCCCGACCCTGCCGGCGCCGACCCCGGGCGCCCTCCCCACCCCGGCCGTGAGCACCCCGACGCTGCCCTCGACCCCGACGCTGCCCTCGACCCCGCGGGTGCCGCCGGCTCCCACGGGGCTGATCACGCTCCCGGGCCTGCCGCACCTCCCCGGCGCGCCCCCGACGGGGCCCGTGAGCGGCTTCATGGTCGGCGGCATCCTGCAGGTCGCCGGGCAGGACCCGACGGACGACGAGGACGTCGCGGCGGGGCGCAAGGCGATCATGAGCGCCGGCTGGTCGAACCTCGCGCTCGCGACGGCGGGCAGGGCCGGCACGGACATCCTCGAGCGCGTCCAGGCGCAGGAGGCGCGGGTCATCTGCTCCTTCGCGAAGGGCTGCAAGGGCAACACGGCCGCGGACGAGCGCATCATCGGCACCGCGGGGGCGGACACGATCCGCGGCGCCGGCGGCTCGGACTTCCTCGAGGGCGCCGGCGGCAGCGACCGCCTCCTCGGCGGCGCCGGCGCGGACGAGCTCTTCGGCCGCTTCGGCAACGACCTGCTCGACGGCGGCGCGGGCGACGACGAGCTCGAGGGCGGCCGCGGTGCCGACACCCTCAAGGGCGGCGCGGGCGACGACGAGCTCAACGGCGGGTTCGGCGACGACAAGCTGTTCGGCGGCGGCGGCGACGACCGCATCAACGCCGTCGGCGGCGGCAAGGACGTCATCGACTGCGGCCCGGGCCGCGACGCGGTCGCCAAGGACAAGACGGACCGCACGCGCAACTGCGAGGTCGTGCTCTAGCGACGGCGGCGGCGCGGGCGGGCGGGCGGGCGGCGCTAGCCGCCCACCCGCGCGCGGCGGGGTCCGCCGGGCGCGCCCGCGGGGTCAGCGGGCGTGGAACCGTGGCTCCGAGCCGCACTCCCACGCCGGGAGCGGCCCGCGCCGCCAGCGGGCGTGAGATTGCGGGTCGCCCCCGGGCCCCTTGCCCAGGAGCGCTCGGGGGGCCGGGCGGCGGGGCGCACGTCCACGCCGGGAGCCGGCCGCGCCGCCAGCGGGCGTGGAACCGTGGCTCCGAGCCGCACTTCCACGCCAGGAGCGGCCCGCGCCGCCGGCGGGGGTCGGTGTGGGCAGCGGTCAGGTCGGGAGCGGCCCGCGCCGCCAGCGGGCGTGGAACCGTGGCACCGAGCCGCACTTCCACGCCGGGAGCGGCCGACGTCGTCAGCGGGCGTGGAACGTGGCACCGAGCTGCACTTCCACGCCGGGAGCGGCCGTCGTCGTCAGCAGGCGTGGAACCGTGGCTGCGAACCGCACTTCTACGCCGGGAGTGGCCCGCGCCGCCTAGCGGGCGTGGGACATGCGGGCCGCCTCCGGGCTCCGCGCGGCCCGACCGCCCGAGATCGACCCGGGACCCTGGGGTTGATTTCGCGTAGAGCGCCGGCGGGGCCGAAAGGCGGGGCGCACGTCCACGCCGGGAGCCGGCCGCGCCGCCAGCGGGCGTGGAACCGTGGCTCCGAGCCGCACTTCCACGCCGGGAGCGGCCCGCGCCGCTGGCCGGCGGGCGTGGGTGCGGGTCGCGGTCAGGCCGCCCGGCGCTTCGTGCAGGGGTGGTAGGTGCGGGTCGTCCGGACGACCCGGCCCCCGCGGAGCACCGCGCGGATGACGAGCTTCACCGTGCTGCGCCGCAACCCCGTGAGCTTCACGGTGACCCGGGCGGTGCGGGCGCCGCGCGTGACCTTCACGGCCTTGCCCCCGAGCGTCGCCGAGGCGGAGCGGATGCGCAGGCCCTTGCGGACCTTCAGCGTCGCCGGGAAGGAGCGGCGCGAGCCGCAGACGAGGCCGGGGGTCCCACCCGGGGTGGGCGCGGCGGTCGGCCAGGCGCCGTTCGTCAGCCGCAGGACGTTGAAGCCCGAGGCGCCGTCCGTGTACCAGACCTCCTTGCGCTCGGGGACGAACGTGGGCTGGCTCATGGCGTAGTTCGAGCCGTCGTAGCCGTTCTCCAGCTCCGCCTTGCTCGGCGCGACGTAGTAGGCGACCTCCCTCGGCTTCGTGACGTCCGAGATGTCGAAGAGCCGCAGGCCCGACGCGATGAACGAGCAGGCCACGAGGGTCGGGTCCGTCTGCGTCGGGATGTTGCAGTAGTGGGCGGCGTACCCCTGGGCCGGGCTCGTGGTCCCCGGGTCCCCCTTGGCGGCCGCGTGGTCCGCGGTCTGGTTGACCTGCAGGCGCAGGTTCGAGACGACGCGGGGCTTGCGCTCGTCGGCGATGTCGATGATCCGGCCGGCGCCGACGTCGTCGGGCGAGCCGTTGCCGAGCGTGGCCGCCGTGTACTCGTCGAACTCGAGGATGTACGGGTGCCCGCCGCGGGTGAAGCGGATCGCGTTCTGGGGGATCGAGGCGGGCTTCCAGGTCAGGCGGGAGACCTCCTTGACCTGCGGGTTCGGCTTGCGCTGCTGGATCTCCGAGGTGTCGAGGATGCCGAGCTGGTGCCCGGTCGGGTCGGCGATGTAGGCCCGGGTGCCGTCGTCGGACAGCGTCATGCCGTGGGAGATGACGTTCCCCTGCCAGATCGGGTGCGGCGCCTTCGGGTCGGTGACGTCGATCGCGGTGATCGCCTCGTACGCCGTGCCCGTCGCGTAGAACGTCTTGCCGTCGGGCGCGAAGCCGGACTCGTGACCGAGCCGCGCGCTCGGCGTCGTGGACTGCAGGACGGGGTGGCGGCAGTCCGCGTGCGCGTCGTAGATCGAGACGAGGCCGGGGTAGGTGGAGGGGTTGCCGCTGACGGCCGCGATGAGGCCGCGCTTGGGGTTGAGCGCCACGGACTCGTGCGGCGTGAGCATCGGCAGCTCGGTCAGGGTGTCGGTCAGCAGCGGCTTCGTCGGGTCCGTCATGTCGAGGACCTTCACCCCCAGCGACTGGCCCGCCGCCGTTCGTCGCGTTGGTCGGGAAGAGCAGCGCCGTGTCGTAGAACGCGCACTCCCGGCCCGTGACGTCGCGGTAGCGCAGGACCTTGAAGCCGCCCGAGGAGCCCTGGTGGGCCACGAGCTCCACGTTGCACGTGAGCGCGCTCGGGTTCGACCCGGCCGGCACGCGCCCCTGGATCCCGGGCTCCGGCTTGGAGCCCGGCCCGCACGTCGCCCGCGGCGTCGCCGTGACCGGCGGCTCCGGGTTCTGCTGCACGGGCGCCATGACGGGTGTCTGCCCCTCGCCCTGCCCCAGCGCGAAGAGGTCGTTGAGCGGGCCGGCGGGCATCTGCGCGACGGCGGACGCCGGCAGCGCGAGCCCCGCCAGCGCGATGGACACGACGATGCTGCTCCCGACCCTGTGCATCAGCTTCTCCTCGGAGTGTTCGCGATCCCTGCGCGTCGCAGCGTGCCACGAAGCCGAGCCCGACGCGGCACGAGCTGTCCCGGGAAAGACGAAAGCCCCCGCGGCGGCGAGGGCTTCCGATGGGCCGTACTGGGCTCGAACCAGTGACCTCCTGCTTGTCGAGCAGGCGCTCTCCCAGCTGAGCTAACGGCCCGGGAGCCCGCGGATCGTAGCAACGGGCCGCGGCGAGCGGCGGGTGCCCCCGGAGCGCGCGACCCTGCCCGCGGACGCGCTCTAGACTCGGCGGCCACGGCGACGTGGCGGAGTGGCTACGCAGCGGCCTGCAAAGCCGTGCACACCGGTTCGACTCCGGTCGTCGCCTCTGCCCCAGGACGCACGAGAGCCCCGCATCGCGGGGCTCTCGGTCCTTCGGGGGTGCGGCGGCGGAGCTACACGTGCGCGTGACGGCGGCCGCCGCCCGTGCCGACCACCTTGCGGTAGACCAGCAGCACGAGGACGGTGCCGATGATGGCCCCGATCAGGCCGCCGAGGTCGAACATGTCCGAGTCGCCGATGCCGAGGACCTCCGTGAAGAGGAAGAACCCGACGAGCGAGCCGACGAGCCCGATGAGGATGGTGACGAAGAAGCCGCCCGGGTCCTTGCCCGGGAGCAGTGCCTTGGCGATGTAGCCGGCCACGAGGCCGAGGATGAGTGCTCCGATCATGGGCTGGCATGTACCCGCTCCCGGCGCGCTGAACCCGCCCGGGGCCGAGCGCCCTCGTCCCGGCCACGTCGGCTATGCTCCGACCACCTCGCGGATGTAGCTCAGTTGGCTAGAGCGTCTGCTTGCCATGCAGAAGGTCGAGGGTTCGAGTCCCTTCATCCGCTTCGCCCGAGACCCCCGCCAGCGCGGGGGTTTCGTCGTTCAGGCCGGCTTCTTCGCCCGGCTGGGCTGCACCCGCGGCGGCTCGTTGGGCATCTTGGGGTACTGGGGCGGCCACGGCGCGTCCATGAGCCCGGCGGCCGTGTCGCGCTCGTGCCACTCGAGCAGCGGCGCGATGGACTGGCGTTCGTCGTCGAGGTGCGCCCAGGGGTCCCCCTGCTCGGCCACCCGCGCCGGCACGGTGGCGATCGTGAGCTCGCGCGGCTCGATGTCGTCGAGCTCGCTCCAGGCGAAGGGCGTGGAGACCTGCGCGTGGGCGTTGGAGCGCACGGACCAGGCACCGAAGACCGTCTTGTGCGGCGCGTTCTGGTTGAAGTCGACGAAGACGCGGTCCCCGCGCTCCTCCTTCCACCACGCCGAGGTCACGACGTCGGGGTGGCGGCGCTCGAGCTCCCGGGCGAAGGCGACCGCGGCGGAGCGGACCGCGTAGGGGTCCCACCTTGGCTCGAGGCGGGCGTAGATGTGGATGCCCTTGCTCCCGGTCGTCTTGGGGTGGCAGGCCAGCCCCACCTCGTCGGCCAGGAGCTTCGTGACCCGCGCCGCCTCCCGCACCTGGTCGAAGGCCATGCCCGGCGCGGGGTCGAGGTCGATGCGCAGCTCGTCGGCGTGCCCGGGGTCCTGGGCGGTGGTCGGCCAGACGTGGAAGCCGAGGCAGCCCTGGTTGACCGCCCAGAGGACGTGGGCGATGTCGACCGCGACGAGCGCCTGCGAGGTGGTCCCGTTCGGGGTCGAGACCTCCGTCGTGGTGATCCACGGCGCGGCCTTGGTCGGCGCGACCCGCTTCTGGAAGAACCCCTTCTGCCCCGCGCCGTTCGGGAAGCGCTGGAGGAGCAGCGGCCGGTCGTGGCAGGCCGCCATGAAGGGCTCCTCCACGGCGAGGTAGTAGCGGCAGAGGTCGAGCTTCGTGTCGTCGCGCTCGGTGAAGTAGACCTTGTCCGGGCTGGAGATCGTGACCTCGCGCCCTGCCGCCTCGAGCACCACGGCCTCGTCGTCCGCCATGGGCGGAACCTAGCGTCAGCCCGCGGCGGCGGCGACCCTCCGCTCCGGCACCGCGGTCTCGAACCGGTAGTCGGTCAGCGGGAAGCGCGCGGCGCGCCAGGCGGACTCGAGCGTCGTGGCCGGCCGGAACGGGACGTCCCCGTTGCGGTCGAAGTAGTACGAGTTCGCCGTCCCGCAGCTCCCCTGGAAGAAGACCTGCTTCCCGCGCCGGCCGAGGACCGTCTCGAAGTAGCGCGCGTTGGCCTCCGGGGTGACGTCCACGGACGTCGCGCCCTCCTTGCGGGCGTGGCGCAGGAGCCGCGTGATGTGGCGCATCTGGTTCTCGATGAGCGTGAAGTAGGACGCGCCGTTGTAGCCGTAGGGCCCGAGGATGCTGAAGAAGTTCGGGAAGCCCGGGACGCTCACGCCCTGGTAGGCCTGGAAGCGGTTCTCCGTCCAGAACCCGTCGAGGTCCTTGCCGCCGACGCCCGTGACGTCGAAGGGCGGCATGTTGCCGGACTCGAAGACCTTGAAGCCCGTGGCCAGGACGAGGACGTCGACGGGGTGCTCCACGCCGTCCGCGGTCACGACGCCCGTGGCGGTGACCCGCGCGATCGGGGCGGTCTCGAGCGCGACGTTCGCCCGGTCGAACGTCTTGAGGTAGACGTTCGAGAAGCTCGGGCGCTTGCAGCCGAGGCTGTACTGCGGGGTGAGCTTCGCGCGGACCTCGGGGTCGCGCACCTGCTTGCGCAGGTGGCGCAGCGCGATCGCCTCCCCGCCCTTGGCCAGCGGCAGCACCCCCGCGTAGTGCGCGGCGAGCGGGAACGTGAGCTCCACGTAGGACTGGCTGACCGCCCGGAGCGCCCACTGGGCGCCCGGGATGCGGCCGAGCGCGGCGCGCAGCGGGCGGGCGACGGGCGCGTCGGGCTTGGGCAGGCACCAGATCGGCGTGCGCTGGAAGACCGTGAGGTGCGCGACGTCCGGGGCGATCGTCGGGATGAGCTGGACGGCGGAGGCGCCCGTGCCGATGACCGCGACGCGCTTGCCGCGCAGGTCCGTCCCGTGGTCCCAGCGGGCGGTGTGCAGCGTCGTGCCCGCGAAGTCGTCCAGGCCCTCGATCGCCGGCGGCTTGGGCTGGGTGAGCACCCCGGTGGCGCCGATGACGTGGCGGGCGGTGAGCTCGTCGCCCGCCGCGGTGCCCAGGCGCCAGAGGTGGCGCTCCTCGTCCCACGCGGCCCCCGTGATGCGGGTGCCGAGCCGGAGCTTCGGGCGCAGGCCGTACTCGTCGACGCAGGACTCCGCGTAGGCCTTCAGCTCGCCGCCCGGCGCGTAGACGCGGGACCAGTCCGCCCGCTGCTCGTAGGAGAACTGGTAGCTGAAGGACGGGATGTCGACCCCGACGCCGGGGTAGGTGTTCCAGTGCCAGGCGCCGCCGACGCCGTCGCCCTCCTCCACGACGACGAGGTCCTCGATCCCCGCCTTGGCCAGCGCGATGGCGGCGCCGATGCCGGAGAACCCGCCGCCGATGACGGCGACCTCGTGGTCAGGGGCGTCCAGCGCGACGGTGGCCATGGCGGGAGCGTAGATGCACGCGGGCGTTCGCGGCGCGCCGGGTGGTAGGACTGACGGCGTGCCGCTGCTGCTCGCCGACGTCGTCGCCACCTCCGCCGCCGTGGCCGCGACCAGCTCGCGGACGGCGAAGGCGACGGCGCTCGCGGAGCTCCTGGGCCGCGCTGCTCCGGAGGAGGTCGCGCCCGTCGTGGCCTGGCTGGCCGGGGAGCTCACCCAGCGCCAGGTCGGGGTGGGCTGGGCCGCGCTGAAGGACCAGCCCCCGGCGGCCACGGAGGCGACGCTCGGCGTCGGCGACGTGGAGGCGGCGCTCGACGGACTCGGCGCGTTCGCGGGCCCCGGCTCGCAGGCGGCGCGGCGCGCGGCGGTCGGGGAGCTGCTCGGGGCGGCGACCGCGACGGAGCAGGCCTTCCTGCTCGCGCTGCTGGGCGGCGGGCTGCGCCAGGGCGCGCTCGCCGGCGTCATGGCCGACGCGATCGCCCGCGCCGCCGGCGTGCCGGTCGCGGCGGTCCGCGCGGCGCTGACCCTCCACGGGGACCTTCCGGCGATCGCCAGGCTCGCGCTCCAAGGCGGCGCGGCGGCCCTCGCGGGGGTCCGCCTCGAGGTCGGGCGGGCGCTCTCCCCCATGCTGGCCGGGACCGCCGCGGACGTCGCCGCCGCGCTCGAGAAGGTCACGCCCGCCGCGGTCGACTGGAAGGTCGACGGCGCCCGGGTGCAGGTCCACCGGCGGGGGGACGAGGTCCGCGTCTTCACCCGGACGCTCGACGACGTGACCGCCCGGCTGCCCGAGGTCGTCGCCTTCGCCCTCGGGCTCCCCGCGACCACGTTCGTCCTCGACGCGGAGGCGATCGCCCTCCGCGAGGACGGCCGCCCCGAGCCCTTCCAGGTCACCGCCTCGCGCTTCGGCAGCGCGGGCGCCCGCGAGGTCCCCCTGACCGTCCTGGCCTTCGACCTCCTGCACCGCGACGGGGAGGACCTCCTCGCCCGGCCCCTGGCCGAACGTGCCGCGGCGCTCGAGGCGCTCGTCCCCGCGGCGAACCGGGTGCCGCGGAGCGTCGTCGACGACGCCGCGGCGGGCCAGGCCGCCTTCGACGCCGCGGTCGCCGCGGGCTACGAGGGCGTCGTCGTCAAGGCGCTCGACGCGCCCTACGCGGCCGGGCGGCGCGGTGCGGGCTGGCTGAAGGTCAAGCCCGTCCACACGCTCGACCTCGTCGTCCTCGCGGCGGAGTGGGGCCACGGCCGGCGGCGCGGGAAGCTCTCGAACCTCCACCTCGGCGCGCGCCACGAGGACGGGTTCGCGATGGTCGGCAAGACCTTCAAGGGCCTCACGGACGAGCTGCTGGCCTGGCAGACCGAGGCGCTGCTGGCGCGGCAGACCCACCGGGAGGGCATCGCGGTCCACGTGCGGCCCGAGCTCGTCGTCGAGGTCGCGATCGACGGCGTGCAGACGAGCACCCGGTACCCCGCCGGCGCCGCGCTCCGCTTCGCGCGGGTCAAGCGCTACCGCGAGGACAAGCCCGCCGCGGAGGCCGACACGCTCGCGCAGGTCCTCGCCCTGCGCGCCTAGCGACTCGTCCGCGCGACCCCCGCGAGGAGCACGGCCACGACGCCGACGAGCAGGAGCGGCCCGCCCGCGTCGCGCCAGAGGCCCGCGTCGGCCACGCGCAGGACGTCACCGAGCACGAGCAGTGCGAGCACGCCGAGCGGCAGCACCCAGGTCTCCCCGAGCACGAGCTTGCGCAGGGTCCGCAGGAGGCTCACGCCGCCACCGCCGCGTGCCGGAAGCCCCGGATGCGGACCTGCGTGACGGCGACGAGCACCGCGGCGATCGCGAGGATGGCCGCGTCGCCGCCGGGCCAGTCGACCTGCAGCCCCTCCCCGGCGAAGAAGATCCCGAAGGTCGTCAGCAGCACCCCGACGCCGTACTTGAGCTCCGTCTCGGGGACGCGCGAGAGCGGCGCGCGCAGGCGGACGCCGACGGCAGCGACGACGACGGCGGCGACCCCCGCGCCGAGCAGCGCGGGCAGGGCGCCCGTGGGCCGGGCGGCGAGCGCCGCGACGATGACGACGACCTCCACCCCCTCGAGCAGCACGCCCTTGAACGCCACGACGCGGCCCGGCCCAGTCCGGCGATCCCCTCGGGCGGCAGCGGCGCGTCCTCGAGCTCCTCGACGGTCTCGTCGTACTCGTGCACGGCCGAGGAGCGCGCGCTTGCGCCCGCCGAGCCGCAGCACGCCCTTGCGCAGCCACTCCAGGCCGTAGAGGAGCAGGAGCGTCCCGATCGCCAGGCGCAGCGCGTCCGTCGGCAGGCCGACGAGCAGCGGCCCCAGCGCCGCCGCGAGCACCGCGCAGGCGACCACGCCGGCGACGCCGCCCCAGACCGCGTCGCGCCACCGGCGGCTGACCCCGACGGCCAGGACGATCGCCATCGCCTCGATGAGCTCGACGGCCACGGCGACGGCCGCGGCCAGCGCGGTGAGCAGGGTGGTCACGCGGGCAGTGTGGCGTGCGGGACGCGCCGCCGGCGCACCGCTCCCCGAGCTCGCGCACCCGCGCGACGAGCTCGGGCGGCTCGTGCACCTCGAACGGGACGCCGAGCATCCCGATCCGCATCGCCAGCCAGTCGAGGTGGTCGTCGGAGGTCGCGCAGCTCGCAGCGCTCCCCGTCGAGCTCCGTGAGGGTCCCCTGCAGCCGCTGGTGCTGGAGCTCCGGCGCGCTCGCCGGCGCCCGCGAGCGTCACGCGCGCCTGGTAGCGGTAGACGGCGCCGGAGATGCTGCGCCGGACGTAGGCCGTCGCGTCGCCGCCCGGCAGCCCGCGCGCCTCGAAGCGCACGCCGGTCGACGCGGGCTCGGAGATGCGGTCGACCCGGAAGGTCCGCCAGTCCGAGCGCCGCGTGTCCCAGGCGACGAGGTACCAGCGGCGCCCGAGCATGACGAGCCGGTGCGGCTCGACCTCCCGGCGGCTCTCGGCGGCGTCCCGCGCGCGGTAGAGGAACCGCAGGCGCTGGCCGTCGCGGCACGCGCCGGCGATCGCCGTGAGGCAGGCCGGGTCGACGGTCGGGCCCGTCGTCGCCATCGTGTCCGTGACCGACCCGAGCGCGTTGACCCGCCGGCGCAGGTGGTTCGGGAGCACCTGCTCGAGCTTGACCAGCGCCCGGATCGACGTCTCCTCGATCCCCGTCACCGCCGCGCCCGCCGCCGTCCGCAGGCCCACGGCGATCGCGACGGCCTCGTCGTCGTCGAGCAGCAGGGGCGGCATCGCGGTGCCCGCCTCCAGGCGGTAGCCCCCGCTCGGCCCCGTCAGCGCGTCGACGGGGTAGCCGAGCTCGCGGAGCCGCTCCACGTCGCGGCGGATCGTCCGGCAGGAGACCTCGAGGCGCCCCGCGAGCTCCTCTCCCGGCCAGTCGCGGCGGGTCTGCAGGAGGGAGAGGAGCTTGAGCAAGCGGGCCGAGGTCGTCATGGTGCGCCGCAGGATCTTCCCCCATGCGGACAGGTCCTGTCCTGAGACCCGAGCCAGGACCGCCGACCATGTCCTCCCCCACGCGCACCACCACCGCCATCCGGGTCTCGGGCCTGCGGAAGTCCTTCGGGGAGGTCGAGGCGCTGGCCGGCATCGACTTCGAGGTCGCGAAGGGGACGGTCCTCGGCCTGCTCGGGCCCAACGGCGCCGGCAAGACGACCGCCGTCCGGGTCCTCACGACCCTCCTGCGCGCCCGATGCGGGCACGGCGACGGTCGCGGGCCACGACGTCGTGGCCGACGCGACCGCCCTGCGCTCCCGGATCGGCCTGGCGGGCCAGTACGCCGCCGTCGACGAGAACCTCACGGGGGCCGAGAACCTCGTGATGGTCGGCCGCCTCTACGGGATGCCCCGGAAGGCCGCGAAGGCGCGGGCGACGGAGCTGCTCGAGGAGTTCGCCCTCACGGACGCGGGCGGGCGCCCCGCCAGCACGTACTCGGGCGGCATGCGGCGCCGGCTGGACCTCGCGGCGGCGCTCGTCGCCAAGCCCGAGGTCCTCTTCCTCGACGAGCCCACGACGGGCCTGGACCCGCGCAGCCGCCTGGACCTCTGGGCGACGGTCGAGCGGCTGGTCGCGGCGGGGACGACCGTCCTGCTGACGACGCAGTACCTCGACGAGGCCGACCGCCTCGCGGACCGCATCGCGGTGATCGACCAGGGCCGGGTCATCGCGGAGGGCACCCCGGACGAGCTGAAGGACCGCGTCGGCGGCGAGCGCCTCGAGGTCACCCTCACGGAGGGCGGCGACCCCCAGGCCGCGATCGAGGCCCTGGCGCCCATGGGCGACGAGCGCCCCGTCGCCGAGGACGGCCGCGTGAAGCTCACGGTCCGCACCCGGAGCGGCGCCATGGTCGACGCGGTCAAGCGGCTCTCCGCCGCCGGGCTCGACGTGGAGGACCTCGAGCTGCGCCGCCCGACCCTCGACGACGTGTTCCTGACCCTGACGGGCCGAAGCGCCGAGACCGACGAGGAGGTCGCGGCATGAGCCGGCTCGTGGGCGACACCCTCGTCATCGCGGAGCGCAACCTCGTGCGCCTTCCCCGCTCCCCCGACCTCCTGCTCGCGGTGACGGTGCAGCCCGTCATGTTCGTGCTGCTCTTCGTCTACGTCTTCGGCGGGGCGATCCAGACGCCCGGCTTCGAGAACTACAAGGACTTCCTCATCCCGGGGATCCTCGTGCAGAACATCGCCTTCGGCGGCTTCCTGACCGCCCTCGGCCTGGCCGAGGACATGAACAAGGGGCTCGTCGACCGCTTCCGCTCCCTGCCCATGGCCCGGCCCGCGGTCCTCGCGGGGCGCACGACCGCCGACATCGTCACGAACCTCCTCTCGATCGTCGTCCTCGTCGTGACGGGGCTGATCATCGGCTTCCGCTTCGAGGGCGACGTCGGGGAGGTCCTCCTCGGCGTCCTGCTGCTGCTCTGCTTCGGCTACGCGTTCTCCTGGGTCTTCGCGCTCGTCGGCCTGCTCGTCTCCTCCCCCGAGGCGGCGAACTCCGTCGGCTTCATCGCCGTCTTCCCGCTGACGTTCATCTCCTCGGCCTTCGTGCCGGTGGACTCCATGCCGAGCGTCCTGCAGACCGTCGCGGAGGTGAACCCGTTCACGGTGACCGTCGACGCGATGCGGGCGCTCTGGGTCGGCGGCGAGGCGGGCAACAGCGTGTGGGGCGCGTTCGTGTGGGCCTTCGTGATCTTCGCGATCTTCGCCCCGCTGGCCGTCGCGCGCTACCGGCAGGGCCGCCTCGCACTGAGGCGGAGGTGCCGTCGGCGTCAGCCGATGCCGACGATGGCGGCGCAGTCCCAGTTCGACGCGCCCGCCCCGCCGTTCCACAGCCGTGCGGCGAGGCGGTCCTGCTCGGCCTTCGGGCGCCTGGTAGGCGTGGGGGGTCGAGCCGCCGAGCCCCTTCCAGGTGGGGTCGATGAACTGGTAGTAGCCCGAGGCGGTCTTGGCGTTCGGCGGGAGGTTCTGCCCGCCGGACTCGCACTCGACGATCGCGTAGGGGATCGCCCACGGCCCGCCCGGCCCGACCTGGCGGATCGCCGCGTCCTGCTGGGCCTCGAGGCGCTGGAGCGCCCGCAGCGCGGCCGCGCGCCGTTCGCGGCGCAGGCGGCCGAGCGCGCGCTGCGGAGCGCCGGCGGTCCGCCTGGACGTCCCCGAGGAGCGCCAGGCGCGCGGCGCGGGCCTCGCCCAGCGCCGCGCGGCGCCGGGCGGCCGCGGCGCTGATGGCGGCGAGCGCGTCGCGCCGCCGGGCGACCGCGGCGGCGGCCTGGCGCTGACGCGGCTCGAGGTCGGCCAGCACCCCGCGCTCGCGGCGGGCCTCACGCCGGGCGACCCGGACCTCCTGCAGCAGGTCGGCGTCGCGGTCCTGCACCCGGCGGACGAAGCTCAGGTCCTCCAGGAGGCGCTCGAACCCGTCCGCCTGGAGCACGACGGTCACGAGGTCGGGCGGGTCGCCCATGTAGCGCGCGCGGAGCAGCGCGCCCAGCGACGTCCGCACCTCGGCGACGCGGCGCTCGAGCCGCCGGGCGCGCCGGCGGGCCGCGTCGAGGCGCTCCTGGGTCCGGGCGAGGCGGGCCTGCGCGCCGGCGAGGTCGGCCTGGACCTCGGCGAGGTGGCCGTCGAGGACCGCGACCGCGCGTGCCGCGGAGCGCTCGAGGCGCCCGAGCCGCTCCGCGGCGGTCGAGAGGGAGCGCTCGCGCTGGCGCTGCGCCTCGATCCTGCGCTGCAGGCCGCCCTCGTCCGCACTGGCGGCACGGCCGGCGGGCAGGGCGGCGGCGGCCACGAGGACCAGCAGCAGGAGGGGCGCGAGGAGGCGGAGGGGGGCGGGCATGCAGGAGCGCCCGGCGAGCGGGCGAAGCCGCCACGGTAGACCGCCGGGCGGGGCGCTCCCAGGGCTGCACGGGGTCCTGCGCGACCGCGACGGACGTCCTTCCCCGGGGGTACGCTCGGGGCACGATGCGCCGCGTCATCCCCCTGGGCACCCTCCTCGTCGCGCTCCTCGCCGCCGCCCCGGCCACGGCGACCGTGACCTCGTCGACGATCACCTCCCCCGCCGACCCGACGTTCCGGACCTACGACGCGGACCTCGGGCCCGACGCGGAGGCCAACCGGCTGACCGTCACGGGGCAGGCGGCCTCGACGGCCCCCGGGACCGACCGGGTCGACGTGCGCTGCTTCTGGACCGACAGCGGCGGCAGCCTGCAGGCGAACACCGTCGCGCTGAAGGTGCCGCTCGGGCCGGGCGGGAGCTTCGCGGCGAGCGCCGACCCCGCGACGGTCGGGGACAACGCGTTCGGGACGGGCACGACGGACGACGCCGCGGGCGTGCAGACCTGCCGGCTGCGCGCGACCCCCGCGGTCGCCGCCCTCGCGGACCTCGACACGGCGACCCTGCCGGACTTCGCCGGCCCCCGCCTGAACGTCGCCCGCTTCGGCTCGACGACGCTCGGGGTCCGCGGCGGGGGCAACGTCACCGTCGACTACGCGCTCGGCGCGGGCGGGCTGCGCGGGCAGGCCGAGTGGTCCTCGCGCTGCGGCGCCTTCTCCTTCCGGCCCTACGTCAACGCGGGCGCCTTCGCCCCGGCGCTCTACCCCAACTGGGACTGCGTGCGGGCGGTCCTCCCGCCCGAGGCGGGGGACGCGGGGTCCCAGGTCGTCGTGGACGGCGTGCCGGCCTACACGGGCTCGAGCGCGCCCGCGCTGGACTACGACGGGACGGGCCCCGGTGGCCCCCTCCAGCCCACGGGCGCCGCGGGGCTCTCCGTCGAGGTGCGCCGCGGGCTCAGCTCGGGCGCGGTGACGACGGTGGAGCGCACGACGCTGCAGCGCTGCACGACCCCCACGTTCCCGCCGACGGCCGCGAGCTGCACGTTCCTGACCTCGACGGGGGTCGCGCTCGAGCGCCGCACGACCTTCGACGACGACGGGCTGCAGGCCACCCTCACCGAGACGCTGAGCTCCGCGGACGGCGCCGCCCACGCCGTGGGCCTCGACGCGGAGCAGTACGTCGTCTTCGACAACGACCCCGTCTTCCGCTTCCCGGGCGACGACGCGTTCGCGCCCTACGGGCCCGGGGACCAGCCGCGCCTCGGGACCCCGGGGCTCCCGGGCTCGACCTACACCCGCGACGCGATCACCCCGGACACCACCCGGCAGGGCACGGGGGCGGAGACCTGGGACGCGCCGCCGGCCGACGTCCGCTTCTTCGGCCAGGACTACCGCTACCTCGAGCGGGGCACGCTCGCGGTGCCCGCCGGCGGGAGCGTCACGACGACCCGCGTCTTCCGCGTGGCGCGCGCCCTCGGGGAGGCCGAGGTGGGCGCCCGGGCCGCGGAGCAGCGCCTGACCCCGCCGCCGCCGCCCGCGCCCCCGCCGCCCCCGGCGCCCGCCCCGGCGCCGCCCGTCGTCGCCGCGCCGGCGCCGCAGTGCGTCGTCCCGAAGCTCTCGCGGAGCTCGCTCTACGGCACCGCGCGCTCGAAGATCAAGCGCGCGGGCTGTGCCGTGGGGACGGTCCGGCGCGTGCGCTCGCACCTCAGGCGCGGGCGCCTCGTGCGGATCTCCCCCGGCGGCGGCAGGCACGTGGCCCTCGGCACCCGGATCCGGATCGACCTCTCCGACGGGAAGGGCGCGGCGCCGAGGCGCCGGCGCGCGACCACCCGTGCGGCGGTCGAGGCGCTCGTGGCCTCCGCCCCTGCCCGCCCTGCGGCGTCGCGGCGCAACGCGCGCGGCTGGCGGCCCCCGACGCGGTGACCTCCGGGCGGCGGACCGCCGTCAGACGGAGGGGAACTCGCCCGGCACCCGGGAGCGCCGACGGTCGCGGACCTCGCGCTGGGTGTCGTCGGCGGCCTGCTCCCCACGCCGCCGGCGCTCGGAGCGCCGGCGATCGACGATGACCTTCACGTTCGGGTCCTCGGCGTAGTACGCCTCGAGCTTCGGCAGCAGCTCGTCGGCGAGCTCCTCCGGGACGACGCAGTAGATCATCGGTGCTGGTCCGGGGTCATCGGCGAGGGACCCTACTCAGGGGTCCTGACGAGGTGCAACTCGCCCTGCGGGCCCGCCGCGGCGTTCGGCGTCTGGTCGGCCGGGTCGAGCTCGGAGAGCTCCGCGCCCTGCGCCGAGACCCGGACGCCCGCGGCCTCGTCGGCGAGGTCGACCTCGTAGCGGTACCAGGAGAGCTCCCACCCGACGACGATCGTGACGATCGCGCCCTCCGTCGCACTGGGTCGCGCGGAGACGATCGGCGCGCCGAGGGAGCGCGCGACCCCCGCGACCGTCCGCGGGTGCGGGCTGGCGTTGAAGACCTCGAGCGCGCGGACGACCTTCAGCTCGGCGTTCGTCGGGATGGCGTGGATGCTGCGCTGCTCCCGCGGCGTGGGGTGCGGCTCGGGCGCGGGCGGGGCGACGTGCACGGGGGCCGGCACCTCCGGCATGACGGGCATGACCGGCTCGACGTGGACCGGCGCGGGCGCCGGGAGGGGCTCGTCGTGGTAGCGCGGACCGGGCTCGGCCTCCACGAGGAGGTCCCGCTCGACCTCGGCCTGGCGCTGCTCGCGCCGGTGGCGCAGCCGGCCCAGGAGCGTGCGGGCCGCGCTGCCCCGGTCGTTCGGGCTCGGGGCGCGCCCGTCGACCCCCTCGCGGATCCAGCCCTCGTGCATCGCGCGGGAGGTGCAGAGCTCGCAGACCGTCCGCCGCGACCCGCCGTGGAGGAAGACGTCGGCGTTCTCCCCGCGCAGGAGCGTGCGCCCGCACACGTCGCAGGAGACGACGGCCATGTTCGTGGCGATGGACTTGCGGGCGGGGCCGGGCACGAGGCGATCGAGGCTAGCGTCCCGGCGCCCGCGCGCGGGCTCCTGCAACGGCGCTAGCGGTCCTCGTCGGTGAGGCGTCCGCGGAGGCGCAGGACGGCCTTCGTGTGCAGCTGGGAGATCCGCGACTCGGTCACGCCGAGGACCTCGCCGATCTCGCGGAGGGTGAGGTTCTCGTAGTAGTAGAGGGCGATGACGAGCTTCTCGCGCTCGGGCAGCCGCGCGATGGCGTCGGCGACGCGGTCCTTGAGGTCGACCTGGTCCATCGCCGCGGCCGGGTCGGGCGCGTCGGGGTCCTGCAGCGTGTCGAGCAGGGAGACCTGGTCGCCGCTGGCGTCCGAGACCGTCCAGAGCTCGTCGAGCGCGGCGACGGTCGAGTTCGAGATCTGCAGCAGCGCGTCCTGGAAGTCCGACACCGTCATCTCGAGCTCCATGGCCATCTCCTCGTCGGAGGGCGCGCGCTGGAGCTTGTGCTCGAGCTTCGCGTTGGCCTTCTCGATCGCCCGGGCCCGGGCGCGCACGGAGCGCGGCACCCAGTCCAGGGAGCGCAGCTCGTCGATGATCGCGCCCTTGATGCGCGTGATCGCGTAGGTCTCGAACTTGATCTCGCGCTCGGGCTCGAAGCGCGAGATCGCGGAGATGAGCCCCACGAGCCCGTAGGAGATGAGGTCGGCCTCGTCGACGTGGGCCGGGCAGCCCCGAGGCCATGCGCCCCGAGACGTACTTCACCAGCGGCGAGTAGGCGACGACGAGCCGTTCGCGCGCACGCTCGTCCCCGGACGACTTGTAGCGTCGCCACAGGTCCTTGAGCTCGATCGCCTTGACGTTGGTCTCCACCAGTGGTCTCTCGTGTGGGTCGGGTTGGGCCGGTCAGGCCCGAGGATGTGCCTGCTGGTAGGCCGACTTGAGCCGCGCCGACTCTACTCGAGTGTACGTCTGCGTGGTGGAGATGCTGGCGTGTCCGAGCAGCTCCTGGATCGCGCGCAGGTCGGCGCCGCCGTCCAGCAGGTGCGTCGCGAAGGAGTGGCGCAGGGTGTGCGGCGACACGCCGCCCTGCACCGCCGCACGCCGCGTCCAGACCGCGAGACGGCGCCGGATGTCCGACGCCGAGAGCCGCTTGCCCGTCTTGGAGACGAACAGCGCGGGCTCCGCGGGGTCCGTCGCCAGGACCGCGCGTCCCCGGGCCAGCCACCGCTGCACGGCCGCCAGGGCGGCCTCTCCTGCAGGCACGAAGCGGGTCTTGGAGCCCTTGCCCTCGACGCGGACCTGCTCGGCGTCGAAGGAGACGGACCCCACGTCGAGGTCCACGAGCTCGGCCGCGCGCAGGCCGCTGGCGTAGGCGAGCTCGAAGAGCGCGCGGTCGCGCAGCTCGAGCGGCGTGCCCGCCGGGATGCCGTCGAGCAGCCGCGCCAGCTCGTCCGCACGGAGCACGTGCGGGAGCTTCGAGGAGCGCTTGGGCGCGGGCACGAGCTCCGCGACGTTCGCCTGCACGATCCCGTGCGCGCGCAGCACGCCGAAGCAGGTGCGGATGGCCGCGAGCTTGCGCGCGACGCTCGCCGGGCTCGCGCCCTGCTGCCCGAGGCCCTGCGCGTAGCGGCGCAGGACGCGGACGGTCATCCCGGCCGGGGGCACGCCCTGCGCGGCGCTCCACCCCGAGAACTGGCCGAGGTCGTTGCCGTAGGCGCGGCGGGTCGCCTCGGCCAGGCCGCGACGGGCGAGGTCGGCGTCGAACAGGCGCAGCGCCTCGGCCCAGCCGAGCCCGCCGCCCTCCGCGGGGCCGTCGCTAGCGTGGAGCGCATGGCCTTGTTCTTCATCGACACCAGCTCGGGTCACGTCGCCACCCAGCACCAGCTCGTCGCCGCGGGGGTCGCCCCGGCCACGGGCGAGCCGCCGCGGCCCTGGCTGCGCATCAAGGGCTCGGGAGACGCCACGACCATGTGGTACGCGGTGATGCGCAAGCAGGAGAAGGGGATCTTCATCGGCACGCTGGTGTTTCGCCACAGCACGCACCACTCCCTGCTTCTCGACCGCGGATGGGAGGAGATCCCGCACGAGGCGATCTCCGCCCCCGCGGGCGACGGCGCCGCCGCCTAGCGGCTGCCCGGGGGGCAGGCGCCGGGGTTCACGGCGCAGAAGTGGTTCAGGCCGCCGCGGACCGCGACCTTCCGCTGCGCGAGCGCGGCGCGGTCCGAGCGCGCGTCGCTCGTCCCCGCGGTCCGGCCCGTCCGGGGCTCGATGCCCGCGAGCTGCACCCGCGGGCGCACCCCGTACTCCCCCAGGCGCGTGAGCTTCCAGCCGCGCTGCTCGAGGCCGGCCAGGGCGGCCGGGTCCACGCGCGCGTCCTCGATCTCCAGCGTGCTCGTGCCCTGGCTGTCGAAGCGCTCCGCGTCGACGGCCTGCGGGAGGGTGAGGCCGAAGTCGACGCGGTTCAGGATGGACTCCAGTGCACCCATGATGATGCGCGAGCCGCCGGCGCCGCCCGTGACCAGCACGGGCCGGCCGTCCTCGACGACGAGGGTGGGGCTCATGGAGGAGCGCGGCCGCTTGCCGCCGCGGGGCTCGTTGGCCGTGCCCGCCGCGGAGAAGTCCGTCAGCTCGTTGTTCAGCAGGATGCCGGTGCCCTGGGCGACGACGGCCGAGCCGAACTCCTGCTCGATGGTGCAGGTCAGGGACACGGCGGCACCCCGGGCGTCGACGATCGACACCTGCGTCGTCGAGCCGTTCGGGTTCGTCTCCTCGCCCGTCGCGCGGGTCGCGGCGCCCGCGGGCAGCCGGCCCGGCGCGTGCGCGCTCGTGCGCTCGAGGGCGATCTCGCCCGCGCGGCTGTCGGCGTAGGCCTTGCTCGTGAGGTAGGCGGTCGGCTGCGGGACGAACCCGGGGTCGGCGAGGTAGGCGTTGCGGTCCGCCCAGGCGATGCGCTGCGCCTCGGCCACGCGGTGGATGGTGTCGGCGCTGCTCTGGCCCGAGGCGCGGAGGTCGAAGCGCTCCAGGAGGTTCAGCATCTCGAGGATGGCCACGCCACCGGAGGTCGGCGGGCCCATGGAGATGACGTCACGCCCGCGGTAGGTCCCCGTCACGGGCGCGCGCCAGGAGACCGCGTAGCGCTCGAGGTCCCCGATCGTGATGCGCCCGCCGAGGTCCCCCGGGGGTCGTGCGGCGGTCATCTCGCGGACGATGCGGCGGCCGACCTCCCCGCCGTAGAGCGCCTTCGGGCCGCCGCGCATGAGCCGCCGGTACGTCGCGGCGAGCTCGGCCTGGACGAGCATGTCCCCGGGCGCGTAGGGCTGCCCGCCCTTGAGGAACTGCGCCGCGGCCGTGGGGTAGAGCCGCAGCCGCGCGGCGTTGGCCGCCATCGCACCGCTCAGGGAGGTGGGCACCCGGATCCCCTGGCGGGCGAGGGCCTCGGCCGGGGCGATGGACGCCGTGAGCGAGCGCGTCCCGTAGCGCTGCAGCGCGGCGTCCATGCCGGCGACGACGCCCGGCACGCCGACGGGCAGGTGGCCCGTGAAGGTCTTGTGCAGCCCGGGCGGGTCGAGCGTCCCGGGGGCGTAGGAGGCCGGCGCGGTCTCCCGGTAGTCGAGCGTCCGGGTCTTGCCCGAGGCGGAGCGGTACACGAGGAAGCCGCCCCCGCCGATCCCGCACGACTGCGGACGGGCGACCCCGAGGGCGAAGACCGTCGCGGCCGCGGCGTCGATCGCGTTGCCTCCGCTCTCCAGGACCGCCCGGCCGACGCGCGAGGCCGCCGGGGACTCCGTGGAGACGACGCCGAGGCGCCCTTCGGCCGCCACGGGGAGCCGCGAGCCCTCCTTGGCCTGGGCGGCGACGGGGGTGCCGAGGACGAGGAGGGCGGTGCAGGCCAGCAGCGGGCGACGGAGCATGCCGCCGCCCTACCCCGCCGAGGTCCCCCTGACCCCTCCTCAGGTGATGAGGATGCGCGAGCCGACCGGCACCCGCGGGAACAGGTCGATGACGTCCGGGACGTGCATGCGCAGGCAGCCGTGGGAGGCGTTGGAGCCGATGGAGCCGTCGTCGGACGTGCCGTGGATGCCGACGCCGTCGGTGATCCCGAGCCAGCGCGCCTTGAGCGGGTTCTGCGGGGAGCCGCCGGGCACGACGCTCCCGCCGAGGTCGCCGGCCCAGGTGGAGGTCGGGACCGACCAGGTCGGGTTGACCGCCTTGTTCGCGATCGTGAACTCGCCCGCCGGGGTCGGCCAGGCCGGCTGCCCCGCGGCGACGCCGTAGGTCTTCACGAGCTCGAGGTCCTTGTAGAGCTTCAGCGTGTTCGCGGCGCGGTCGGCCACCAGGACCACGGGGTTCTTCTCGAGCAGGACCTTGCGGGTGACCTTCGGCGCGACCTTCCGGGTCGTGGCCGTGAAGCTGCGGTCGGCCTCGGGCCGGAGCATCGCGCCGGCGATCGCCTCGTGCAGCGCGGAGGCCTGGACCTGGATGCCGCGCCGGCCGTCCTGCACCTCGGGGCCCGCGGCGGTCAGCCGCAGCTGGGCGTCGCGCGCGGGACGGGCGACGGCCCGGCGGACGCGGTCGACGAGCCGGACGACCGCGCGGTCGGAGTACGTGACCTGCGGCTCGAGCTCGGCGTCCAAGCGCCCGCCCGTCACCCGGCGCAGCGTGCGCTTGAGGACGCCCCCGTCCTCCGAGCGGCGCACGGCGTCGGAGATGAGCGCGTCGACGTTCGTCGTGATCCTCGCCTCCTTCGGGCCGAGGCTCCACGTCCGCTCGCCGTGGTGGACGCGGATCGGGCGCTCGAGCCGCCCGACGAGCTCCTGCTGGAGCACCGCGCGCGCCTCCGCGGGGGCGAGGCCCCCGACGTCGACGCCGGCGACGCGTATCCCCTTCGCGATCTCCGTTCCACGGGAGCCGTCGTAGGCGAACACGGCGCCCGTCCCGCCGGCCAGGATGGCGACGAGGAGGAACGGGATGAGGATGGTCTTCTTGCGCATGGTCGTCCGGCGTCGTGGAACGGTGGGCTGTGCAGGCGGATCGCGTCCGCCCAGGGGCTGGGCCTACCCGGTGCGGGGCTCCGGGGAGCGCGAGGTTAGACGGCGCTGGTCCGTCGCGCCAGCAGTGCGTCGATCGCTGCAAGGACCGTCTTGCGCGCCCCGTGGTCGTCCTCGTGGGCCCGGAGGACCTCGAGCGCCTCGTCCTCGAGGGAGGGCAGGAGCGCGATGACCTCCTTCGCGTCGAGGTCGGCGTAGCCCGGCGGGGGCGCCGGCGTGCCCTCCTCGGGCAGCGGCCCCTCGCCCGCGGTGAGGTTCGAGCGGGCCGCGCGCTGGTTGACGTGGCGGACGCTCGGGGAGCGCCGGAGGAACTCCTCGACCTCCTCCTCGTAGCGGTAGGCCTCGCGCTGGCCCTGGGTGAGCGGCCCGAGCTGCTGGTGCTCCCGGAGCTTCTGGATCGTCTCGCGCGTCGTGTAGCGGTAGCGGTAGCCCGTCGCCTTGAGCTTGCGGTTGTCGACCCCCCGTCCGAAGCGGAGGTGCTGGAGCATCTCCGGGGAGATCGGCAGGTCGAGGCGCTTGAGCAGCGGGAGGCTCAGGGCCGTGGCGAAGGGCGGCAGGACGGGGAGCCCCGTCTTGCCGAGGAGGTCGAGCACCTCGCTGAGGACCAGGACGCCGTCGGCGGCGGCGTTGTAGATCCCGTCGAGGTCCTGGCGGACCGCGTGCTCGAGCACCCCGGCGATGTCGTCCTCGTGGAGGAACTGGTGGCGCGGGTCGAAGCCGAGGATCGTCGGGACGACGGGCAGCCCGAGGTAGCGCGTGTAGCTCGTGCGGACCGCCGGGCCGAGGCCGTTGGCGAAGCGCAGCGTCGTGACGATGGTCCCCGGGTTGCGCTCCTTGAACTCGCGCACGGCGCCCTCGGCCTCGACGACGTCGCGCTCGATCATCGTGCGGGCGGGCTTCGGGCGCCGCATGGCCTCCGTGAAGAAGGCGGGGTCGTCCTGCTCGGAGCCGTAGTAGCGGCAGGTCGACTTGAAGACGACCTTCTTGACCGTCGAGCCCGGGCCGCCGCAGGCCGCCAGGACGTTCATCGTGCCGATGACGTTGTTCTCGTGGGCGAGCTTCGGGCTCGTGACGATGGAGTCCGCGACCAGGCGCGTGTCGACGACCGTGTCGATCTCCGCGGCCTGGACGATGCGGCGGATGAGCGAGTGGTGGTCCTCGACCCGGACGAACTCCGTGCGCTCCAGCGCGACCTTCGGCGGGCGCTTGTCGACGCCGATGACGGCCTCGACCTCCGGGTCCTGCTCGAGGGCCTGGGCCAGGCGGCCGCCCCAGTAGGTCGACAGGCCGGTGATGAGGATGCGCTTGGAGGTCATCCGAACCACACGCTCCGCCGCTTGCCGACCATGTCGAAGAGCTCCTCCTGGATCGTCGCGCGGATGTCCTGGGCGACGTTCTGCACGAGCGCCTTGTCGTTCCAGGGCTCGTCGCCCATGTCGTCCGTGCGGACGGGCGGGAGGAAGCGGATCGTGAACTTCGCGGGGAGGTACATGAGCGCGGCGAGCGCGCCGAAGTGCGGGAACGTCGGCGTGAGCGGGGTGTACGCGAGGCCCGTGAGCTTCTTGAGCAGGCCGAGCTGCGCGAAGACGGGCTGGCTCTCCTCCGCGCCGACGACCGCGATGGGGACGATGGGCGCGTGGGCCCGCATCGCGGCCTCCACGAAGCCGCCGCGGCCGAAGCGGCGCAGGCGGTAGCGGTCCTTGTAGAGCTTCTCCGTGCCCTTCGCGCCCTCGGGGAAGACGAGGACGAGCCGGCGCTCGTCGTGGAGCAGGCGCTGGACGTTCGCCGGGTGGGCGGCCACCCCGCCGATCTTCGGCAGGAGCATGGAGAAGCCGGGGTAGCCCTTGAAGAAGTGCTCGACGAGCATCCGGCAGTCGCGCTGGCGCGGGTGCTCCTCGCGCAGGGCCTTCTGGATCATCATCGCGTCCGGGGGCAGGGCGCCCGAGTGGTTCGAGACCAGGAGGGCCGGGCCGTCGTCCGGGACGTTCTCCATCCCCTCGATCGTGCAGCGGAACCAGAGGTGGTAGTAGAAGTCGACGAGGGTCTTGTCGAAGAGCTCCGCGAAGCGCTCGGAGTGGCCCCAGTCGTCGACCTGGCGGTCCGGCTCGATGCCCGGGAGGAAGTCCCGGAGGTCGGGCGCGCGGCGCGTGACCTCCTCGCCACCGGCGGGCGCGGTCGGGACGAGCGCGTCGGGGGTCTCCGCGACCTCGCGGAGCGGCGTCCGGCTGGCCTCGGCCATCAGGCGACCTGGCCCGTGCGGTCCCCACGGCGCAGGGGCGCGTGGGCGGCCTCGAGCGCGGCGGCGAGCGCCGGCCAGTCGCGGGCGGCGATGACGCCCTCGTCCTCGACGACGTCCTCGTTCCAGGGGTGCAGGATCGTCGCGGGCGCGATCCCGCGCTCGAGGGCCGCGGTGATGTTGTGCGGGCTGTCGTCGATCAGGAGGTCGATCCCGATCTCCTCGCAGCGCGAGATCTTGTCGTAGGAGCAGTAGAGCTCGTCGTAGCGCAGGCCGATCTGCCCGAGCCAGCGCGTCGTCGCCCCGTGGCAGGCCTCCGCGCGGTGGGAGGTGATGTGGATGAAGTGCCCGGCGGCGGCCCAGCGGTTCACGGCCTCCACCGCGCCGGGGTACGGCCGCCCCGCGAGGATGGCCCGCTCGCAGTGGGTGGCGTCGATGACGCACTTGAGCTGCTCGTCCTTCAGGCGGGTGGTGCCCCACGAGTACTGCTCCTCGTAGGGCAGCTCGATGCCGAAGCGCTCCCGGGCGGCCTCGGAGAGGACGTCCCAGTAGTGGTGCAGCGTGGAGTCGATGTCGATGGCGATCTTCATGGGGCTCGCGGGTATCGTAGAGCGCCATGGCCGCCGCCTCCGCCCCCGCCTCCGACGGGCCCGGACCCTACGGCCCGGTGGGCCGTTCGGCCTGGCTCGACATCGACTGGAGCCGCCACCTGCGCTGGGTCACCGTGGCCGGCGCGCCGGTCAACGTGTGCGAGATCGGGCCGCAGGACGGGGCGCCGATCGTCTGGGTCCACGGCCTCTCGGGCTCCTGGCAGAACTGGCTGGAGAACCTCCCGGCCTTCGCCGACGCGGGCTACCGCTGCATCGCGCTGGACCTCCCCGGCTTCGGGCGGTCCCCCATGCCGCGGGAGAAGATCACGATCACGGGCTACGGCGCGATCGTCGACGAGCTCATGGAGGCCCTCGGCCTCGAGAACGCGGTCGTGGTCGGCAACTCCATGGGCGGCTTCATCGCCGCGGAGCTCGCGATCCGCTTCCCCGCGCGCGTCGAGCGCCTCGTGCTCGTCTCGGCCGCGGGGCTGAGCGTCGAGGAGCTGCGCAACGACCGCGGTCAGAAGCTGCTCGAGCGCCTCGACTTCCTCCTCACGGCCTACGCGGGCTGGTTCGCCTCGAAGTCCGCGTTCGTCGCGCGGCGCAAGCGCCTGCGGCGCGCGGCGTTCTCCATCGTCGCGGCCTACCCCGAGAAGCTCCCGGTGGCCATCGTCGAGGAGAACCTCCGCGGCTCGGGCAAGCCCGGCTTCGTCCCGGCGGTCGAGGCGCTGACGACGTACCCCATCCGCGAGCGCCTCCCGGAGATCGCCTGCCCGACCCTCATCGTCTGGGGCACGCTCGATCGCCTCGTGCCCGTGAAGGACGCGCGCGAGTTCGACCGCCTCATCCCCGACTCGCGGGTGGTCATCTACCCGAAGACGGGCCACGTGCCGATGATCGAGCGCCCCACGGCGTTCAACGCCCTGCTCGAGGCCTTCGTCGAGGAGGAGCCGAACGTCGACGTGCAGCAGCCCGCGGTCTGAGCCGGCGCGGCGCCGAGCGTCGGATCACCGCCAGGCCTCGGCGGTGATCCGACGCTCGGCGCTCAGACCGTCGTGACCGCGCCCTGGGCCGCGGAGCCGACGAGCCGCGCGTACTTCGCGAGGACCCCCGTGGCGTCCGGGGAGACCGGGACCTCGTAGGCGGCGACCCGCTCGGCGATCGTCGCGTCGTCGAGGTCCACGTCGAGGCGACGCGCGTCGACGTCCAGGGTGATCGTGTCGCCCTCCTGCACGGCGCAGATCGGGCCGCCGAGCGCGGCCTCGGGCGCGACGTGGCCGCACATGAAGCCGTGCGTCGCACCGCTGAAGCGGCCGTCCGTGATGAGCGAGACCGTGTCGCCGAGGCCGGCGCCGTTGATCGCGGCGGTGACCGCGAGCATCTCGCGCATGCCCGGGCCGCCGACGGGACCCTCGTTGCGGATGACGAGGATGTCGCCGTCCTGGATGCGCCCCTCGGTGACCGCCGCCATCGCGGCCGGCTCGGTCTCGAAGACGCGGGCCGGGCCGACGATCCTGCGCCGGTCGTGGCCGGCGAGCTTCACGACGCAGCCCTCCGGGGCGAGGTTCCCGCGGAGGATCGCCATGCCGCCGTGCGGCTTGATCGGCTCCTCGAGCGGGAGCACGACGCGCTGGCCCTCGGTCTCCCGGGACATCTCGGCGTGCTCGCCGATCGTCTTGCCGCTCACGGTGAGCGCGTCGTCGTTCAGGTGCCCGCCGTCCTTCAGGCGCTTGAGCACGAGCTCGATGCCACCCGCGGCGTGGAGGTCGTAGGCGGCGTACTTGCCGCCCGGGGACATGTCGCAGAGCAGCGGGACCCGGGCGAGGATGCGGTCGAAGTCGTCGATGTCGAGCGGGATGCCGGCCTCGTTGGCGATGGCCAGGAGGTGGAGCACGGCGTTCGTCGAGCCGCCCGAGGTGGCGACGGTGGCGATGGCGTTCTCGAGCGACGCGCGCGTGATGACCGAGCGGGCGGTCTGGCCGCGGCGCAGCGTCTCGACGACCATCTCGCCGACCGCGTAGGCGACCTGCGCCTTCGTCGGGTCGACGGCCGGGACCATCGCGGTGCCGATCGGCGAGATGCCGAGCGCCTCGAGCGCCATGGCCATCGTGTTCGCGGTGAACTGGCCGCCGCAGGCGCCCGCGCCGGGGCTCGCGGCGACCTCGATCGCCTTGAGCTCCGCGTCGTCGATCGTGCCGCGCGCGTGGGCGCCGACGGCCTCGAAGACGTCGAGGATCGTCACGTCGTGGCCGTCGTGCTTGCCGGGCATGATCGAGCCGCCGTAGAGCATGAGCCCGGGGACGTCGAGGCGCGCGAGGGCCATGACCGTGCCGGGGAGCGTCTTGTCGCAGCCCGCGAGGCAGACGACCGCGTCGAAGTTGTAGCCCCGCGCGGTGAGCTCGATGGAGTCCGCGATGACCTCGCGGGAGACGAGGGAGGTCTTCATCCCGCTCGTGCCCATCGTGATCCCGTCGGAGATCGCGATCGTGTTGAACTCCATCGGGGTGCCGCCGGCCGCCCGGATGCCGTCCTTGACCTGCTTGGCCAGCGCGCGCAGGTGGTAGTTGCACGGCATGGTCTCGATCCAGGTCGAGGCGACGCCGATGATCGGCTTGCTCATCGCCTCGTCGTCGAAGCCGATGGCCTGGTAGTAGGACCGGGCGGCCGCGCGGTGCGGGCCCTCGGTCATCTCGCGGGAGCGGTGCTTGACGTCGAATCCGGTGGTGCTCACGGGCGGGAGCCTAGTGGCCCGCCGCGCCGCGCCGGGCGGGGCTCAGGCCTGCGCGCCGCTGGCGGAGCGGCGGTCCTTGGCCAGGCGCGCGCGCTCCCACTCCGAGAGGCGCCAGAGGTCGCGGCGGACCTGCTTGGGTTCGATCTGGCGGCCCGGGAGGTGCATGTTCGCGGTCGCGATCAACCGCCGCTCGTCGCCCGTCAGCGCCATCCACTTCGCGAGGACGTCGTCCGAGTCGGGCAGCCGCGCGGAGCCGTAGGGCCGCGTCTCGTCCGGGAACTCGACGCAGTACTCGCTCAGGAGCTGCCGCGTCTGCGGGAGGTAGGACACGACGGGCTTGTGCGGGTAGACGAGGTAGGCGTACGGCGCGCCCTCGAGCGTCCGGTCCGTCCCGCCCTGCTGCGGCCCGTCGGCGTTGCGGCCCCAGACGCGGATGAACCCGAGGTCGCGGTACATGGCCCACTCCTCCTCGTTCACGCACGACTTGAGCAGCTGGCGCGCGCGCTGCTCCGCGCGGCGCTCGCGGCCCGGGTCGAAGCCGACACCCTCGACGTAGGCGCGGCGGGCGCGGCGCTTCTCGAGCTCCTCCTCGATCCGCGGCATGCACACCTCCCACATGAGGGCGACGATGACGATGGCGGTGGCGCCGACGGCGAGCAGCATCGTCGGCTCCGGACTAGCAGCCGCCCGCAGCGCGGGGGAAGAAGATGACGCGGTCGGCGTCCGTCGGGATGTCGGAGAAGGCGGTGACCATGCGGGCCTGCCGGCGGCCGCTCGGCGCGCTCTCGGGGACGGCGGCCCACATGCCGGCGTCGAGCTGCTCGCGGAAGGCCTCGACCAAGCGCTCCTGGTCCTCGCGGACCGCGGGATCACCCTCCGTGAGGAGCACTTCACCGTGTCCGGGCTTCATCCGCAGGAACTTCATCCACGCCGGAGTATGGCAAAGCCGCTGCAGGCCTGGACAGGGCATGGACAGGCTGTCATGGCCCCTGGCGCAGCGGCGTCCGGGACCGGACGTCGAGCACGTCCACCGGCCCTGCACCCGCACCGACGTCGCGCAGCCCGAGCCGCACCGCCTCCCCCGCCGCCCGACGCGCCGCGAAGGCCGCCTCGTGCAGGGAGAAGCCGTGTGCGAGGTGCGCTGCGAGCGTGCTCGCGTGCGTGCAGCCCGAGCCGTGGGCCGCACCGTCCGGGTGCCGCGGCCCCTCGATCTCCACGATCCGCTCGCCGTCGAACAGGACATCCACCGCCGCCGTCCGGTGGCCGCCCGTGACCACGACCGCGCCGGGCCCGAGCGCGTGGATCGCCCGGGCGAGCGCCTCGGCGTCGTGCGCGTCCTCCCCGGCCCCCGCCAGCACGCGTGCCTCCATGAGGTTCGGCGTCACGACGGTCGCCCGCGGCAGGATGAGCTCCACCAGCGCCCGGACCGCATCGAGGTCCAGCAGGCGCGCGCCCGACTCCGCGACCATGACGGGGTCCACGACCACCGGGACGCCCTCCGGAACGAGCGCGAGGGCCTCCGCGACCGCCGCGATCGTCTCGACGCTCCCGAGCATCCCGAGCTTCACCGCATCGACGCCGAGGTCCTCCACGACCGCGCGAACCTGCGCGACGACGAAGTCGGGCGGGACGGGGAGGACGGCGCTGACCTCCAAGGTGTTCTGCGCGGTCAACGCGGTCAGCGCGCTCGCCCCGTGCGCCCCCGCCGCGGCGAACGCCTTGAGGTCGGCCTGGATGCCCGCGCCCCCGCCCGAGTCCGAGCCCGCGATGGTCAGGCAGACGGGCGTCCGGCGCTCGGGGGGCATCGCCCGCAGGCTAGTCCGCACCCCAGCCCGCCACGACGTAGCGTCCGCCGCCGGCGCGCCGCACGAGGCCGCGGCCCTCGAGCTCCGCGAGGCCGAGCAGCGCGGCGTCTGCCTCGGCCGGGGTCGTCGCCAGCGCGGCGACGCTGTCCGTCCCCGCCGCGACGGCGTCGAGGAGCGCGCCGAGCTCCTGCGGCGAGCCCGGCACCCGGCGGTGCGTCCCGTTCCAGCGCCGTCCCGCGCGCGGTCGAAGCCGAGCACCGCGTCGAGGACGTCGTCGACCCCGAGCACGACCGTGGCGCCGTCGCGGATGAGCCCGTTGCTGCCGCGGGTCCGTGGGCTGGTCGCCCGGCCCGGGACCGCCGCGACCTCGCGCCCCAGCGCGCCCGCGAAGTCCGCGGTGATGAGCGAGCCCGAGCGCTCGGCCCCCTCGACGACGAGGGTCAGCTGGGCCAGCCCGGCGATGATGCGGTTGCGCGCCGGGAAGCACCAGCGGAACGGCTCGAAGCCCGGAGGCAGCTCGGAGACGGCGCAGGCCCGGGAGACGAGCTCGGCGTGGAGCGTCGCCTTCGACCGCGGGTAGGCGATCTCCGCAGCTCCGGCAAGCACCGCGACCGTCGCGCCCCCACCGTCCAGCGCCCCGCGGTGCGCGGCGCTGTCGATCCCGAGCGCCATGCCGCTGACCACCGTGACACCGGCCCGCGCGAGCCCGCGCCCGAGCGTCGTGGCCATCTCGAGGCCGTCGGCCGACGCGCGGCGCGTCCCGACGATCGCGACCACCGGCGGCGCACCATCCACCGCTCGCCGTGCCGACGAGCCGGCCCAGGCGCTCGAGACCGCCCGCGACGTGCACGAGCCGCGGGGCGCCCGGGCCCGTCGCCAGCCGCGCGGGGAACCGCGGCTCGTGGCAGCAGACGGGCTCGACGCCCGCCCGGGCGCAGGCGCGGAGGGCCGCGTCGGCGTCGAAGGCCGCGTGTCGCGCGTCGAGCTCAGCCCGGCCTGCGCCGCCGAGCCCCGCGATGAGGTCCGGGTCGTCGAGGGCGAGGACGTCACGCAGCGGCCGCCGCTGCTTCCACATGAGGTCGAGGTTCGGCGCGAGTGCGGCGAGCAGCCAGCTTCGGCGCAGGCAGGCCACGCACGTCGCCGCCCCCGGGAGCAGCGCGGTCACGCCGGCACCTCCTCGGCCACCGCGTCCCGGCGCAGGCCGAGCGCGTGGAGGACGTGCGTGCGCCCGACGCAGTCCGAGCCGGCCAGGTCCGCGACCGTCTGGGCCACCCGCAGGACCCGCTGGTGGCCGCGGGCGCTCAGCGCACCGCGGTCGTAGTCCCGCCAGAGCTCGCGCTCGGCGTCCGGGGTGAGGCGGATGAGCCGGCGCACCTGCGCCGCGTCCATGTGGGCGTTGCAGGTCGCGGGCGTGCCGGCCAGCCGGTGCAGCTGCCGCTCACGGGCCGCGACGACCCGCTCGCGCTCTCCCGCCGAGGTGCAGTGGGCTGCTCCGCGGAGCTCGTCGGCGGTCGGCCGCGCGACGTGCACCTGCAGGTCGATGCGATCGAGCAGCGGGCCGCTGAGCCGGCGTCGGTGGCGCACGAGCTCGGGCTCCGAGCACCGGCACCGCTCCGAACCCAGGTAGCCGCAGGGGCAGGGGTTCGTCGCGGCGACGAGCATGAGCCGGGTCGGGTAGATCGCGGTGCGCTGCCCGCGGACGATGGCCACGCGGCCGTCCTCGAGCGGCTGGCGCAGGGCCTCGAGCGCGTCGCGGGAGAACTCCGAGAGCTCGTCGAGGAAGAGGACGCCGTGGTGGGCGAGCGTCGCCTCTCCCGGGATCGGGACGCTGCCGCCGCCGACGAGGCCGGACGCGGAGATGTGGTGGTGCGGTGCGCGGAACGGCCGTTCCGCGACCAGCGACGAGGCGCCGCGCAGGCCGACGACGGATTGGATGCGGGTGACCTCGAGCGCCTCCGCCGGCGTGAGCGGCGGCAGGATGCCGGGCAGGCGTCGCGCCAGCATCGTCTTGCCCGTTCCGGGTGGGCCCGTGAGGAGGAGGTTGTGGCCGCCGGCGGCGGCGATGGTCAGCGCCCCGAGGACGCCCGCATGCCCTCGGACGTCCGCGAGGTCGATCCCGGCGCCGGGCGGCGGCTCCGGCGCGCGGACGCGGACGCGCACGGGTCGCGGAGCCGCGGGCACGCCCGCCGCTTCGTCCAGCGGCTGCCCGCGCAGTGCGGCGACCGCCTGCGGGAGGCTCGTCACGCCGTGGACGTCGATGCCCTCGACGAGCGCCGCCTCCCCCACCCGGTCCGCCGCGACGACGAGCCCTGCGAGCCCGGCGTCGCGCACCCCCTCCGCGACGGCGAGGACCCCGCGCCCCGGCCGGATCTCCCCGCCCAGCGCGAGCTCCCCGAACACGGCCAGCTCCGCGAGGGGCTCGAGCGGGAGCTGCCCGGCGGCCGCGAGGATCCCGCAGGCGATCGCGAGGTCGAAGCCGGCGCCCGACTTGCGCACGTGGGCCGGCGCGAGGTTCACCGTCACGCGCTTGTCCGGGAACTTGAAGCCCGAGTTGATGATCGCCGTCTGGACCCGTTCGCGGGACTCGCGGACGGCCCGGTCGCCGAGCCCGACGATCGTGAACGACGGCAGGCCGCTGCGGAGGTCCACCTCGACGGTGACCCTGCGCGGCTCGAGGCCCGTGAGGGTGAAGGTGCTGACGTGGGCGATCACGGCGACGACGCTACGTCCGGCCCCTGTCACGGAAGAAGACGCATGGGACGCAGAAGGCGCACAGGTTGCGCGCAGAAGTGCCACCGCCGCGGGCCACGACGCTGCGTGTCGAAGGGGCCGCACTTGCGGCACGAAGTCGCGCGGAACGCGTGTTGTCCCGGCACGCGGGCCGGCCGCAGCATCGCGGCATGCCTCCTTCCCCACCCGACCCCCGCCAGGCCCTCGGCCGCCGTGGCGAGCAGCTCGCGGCCGAGCACCTCGAGCGCCTCGGCTTCGCGATCGTCGCGCGCAACTACCGCACGCGCCACGGGGAGCTCGACCTCGTCGCCTTCGGGGACGACACGCTCGTCTTCGCGGAGGTCAAGTCGCGTCGCGAGGGCGGCGGCCGGCCCTGGGACAGCCTGCACCAGCGCAAGCGCCTGCAGGTGCGGCGGATGGCGGCGGCCTACCTCAACAAGGAGCCGGACCGGCCGCGCGGGGGCTCACTGCGCTTCGACGCGATCGGCGTCGTCCTGCGTGCGGACGGGACCCTCGTCGGGCTCGAGCACCTCGAGGGAGCGTTCTGAGTGGGTGCCGGCGCCGCCCCCCGGCTCGGCCTCGCGGCCCGGCAGCCCGAGGTAGGCCGCCGAGGCGAAGGACATCCGGTGCAAGGGCGAGACGCCCTGCCGCTGGATGGCGTCGCGGTGGTCGGGCGAGCTGTAGCCCTTGTGCGCGGCGAACGCCCAGCCCGGGTGCCGCGCGTCGGCGCGTTGCATGAAGCGGTCGCGGGAGACCTTCGCGAGGATCGAGGCCGCGGCGATCGCCGCGCTCGTGGCGTCCCCGTCGACGATCGCGCGGTGCGGGCGCTCGAACTCCGGGACCCGGAAGCCGTCCGTGAGGCAGGCGACCTCGTCCGGGTGCCCCGCAGTGACCCGTCGGAGCGCGTCGCGGAGGGCGTGGAGGTTCGTGCGGTGGAGGCCCCGCGCGTCGATGCCCGTCGCGCAGCGCGAGACGACGCACGACTTCGCGGCCAGGCGGAGGACCGTCGGGTAGAGCGCCTCCCGGCTCTCCTCCGTGTGCTGCTTGGAGTCGTTGAGCGCCGAGAGCGCGCGGACCTCCCGCGGGCCGAGCGCCTCGAGGTCGAAGAGGACCGCCGCGGCGACGAGCGGGCCGGCCAGGCAGCCGCGACCCGCCTCGTCGGCGCCCGCGACCCAGCGGACGCCGAGCGCGCGGTCGTGCTGGACCAGACGACGTCCCGTGGGCTTCTTGCGCGCCTTGGGCCTGGCCTTCGGCTGCTTCGCGCTCGTGGAGGAGGAGGAAGGCGTCACCGGGCCGGCATTGTGGCGCACGGGCCGGACGCCGGTGGCGCTGGTCCCGGGCCGAAGTGCGGGCCCGGCGTCGCTAGAGGACGCCGATGCGCTTGGGCGGCCAGTACGTCGCGAAGGCGCCGCCGATGATCCACTTCTCCGGGATGGGGCCCCAGAAGCGGGAGTCCTCGGAGCACTCGCGGTTGTCGCCCATCATGAACCAGTGGCCCGCCGGGATCTTGATGGGGGTCTCGAAGTCCGCGGGGGCGCCCGTGGGGCAGCTCTCCTGGATGAACGGCTCGGCCTGGCGCTTGCCGTTGCGGACGACGTGACCGTCGATGACCGCGATCGTGTCGCCGGGGGCGCCGACGACCCGCTTGATGAAGTTGTCCTTCGAGCGTTCGCGAGACGGGCTTGTCGCACGCCGCGCCCTCGGGCTGCCTGGCGCCGCACTGGCCGCCGTCGCCGCCGACGCCGTCCTGGTCGCCCGTGGCGGCCGCGGGCGGGTGGAAGACGAGGACGTCGCCGACGTGCGGCTCGCCGAAGCGCTCGCCGAGCCGGTTGACCAGCACCCGCTGGCCGACGGTGAGCGTCGGGACCATCGACTCGCTGGGGATCTGGTACGGCTTGACCAGGAACGCCTGGATCGCCAGGGCGAGGCCCAGGGCGACGGCGACGATGACGACGAGCTCCACGAGGGAGCTCGCCGGCGACTTCTGCTTCTCGGCCTTCGAGCTCACGCCGACGGGTCCGGCGTGGACCGGCTAGGCGCCGGCGGCCGGGGCGTCGTCGCCCTCGGCGGCGGGAGCGTCGGCGGCCTCGGCCTCGGCGGGAGCGTCGTCGCCCGCGGCGTCGGCGGCCTCGGCCTCGCCGGTGGTGCCGGCCTCGGCGCCCTCGACGGCGTCCGTCGCCTCGACGACCTGGTCCTCGGCGAGGACGACCTCGTCCGTCGCGGCCTCGGCGGCAGCGGCGTCCGTGGGCGTCTCGGCCGCGGCGGCGGCAGCCTCGGCGGCCTCGCGCTCGGCCTCGGCGGCGGCGGCCTCCGCGGCGGGGTCGTGGAGCAGGCCGCCCATGACGACCTCCTCCGGGCCCGTGTAGCGGCGCTCGCGGACGCGGGCGCGCTTGCCGACGCGGTCGCGCAGGTAGTAGAGCTTCGCGCGGCGCACGTCACCGCGGGCGGCGACCTCGATCCGCTCGATCTTCGGGGAGTGCACGGGGAACGTGCGCTCGACGCCGACGCCGAAGGACTGCTTGCGGACCGTGAAGGTCTCGCGGGCACCGTGGCCCTGGCGCTTGATGACGACGCCCTCGAAGACCTGCGTACGACGACGCGTGCCCTCGATGACCTGGAAGTGGACGCGGACCTTGTCGCCGGCCTGGAAGGACGGGACGCGGCGCAGCTGCGCGCGCTCGAGGGATGCGATGACGGTGGTGCTCATGAGAGAGGCGCTCCGCGCGGGACGGGGGCTGCAAGGACGAGACGGTGCGGCGCGTGCGGCGGTCGATGGTAGCGGAACGACGCCCCCGCCCGCCGCGCCGCGCTCAGGAGCCGCCGCGCTCCTGGCTGCGTGCCCGGCGCCAGTTGCGGATCTCCGCGTGGTGGCCCGAGAGCAGGACGTCGGGGACGCTCCAGCCGCGATGCTCGGCGGGCCGGGTGTAGTGCGGGTACTCCGGGTTGCCGCCGAGCGCGGCGGAGAAGCTCTCCTCCGCGGCGGAGTCCGCGTGGCCGAGGGAGCCGGGGAGCTTGCGCAGGACGGCGTCGGCGACCACCATCGCGGCGAGCTCCCCGCCCGCCAGGACGTAGCGCCCGATGCTGAGCGTGTCCGTCGCGAAGTGCTGGACGATCCGCTCGTCGAAGCCCTCGTAGCGCCCGCAGAGCAGGGTGATCGCGGGCTCGGCGGCGAGCTCGTCGACGTAGGCGTCGTCGAGGACGCGGCCGCCCGGGGTGAGCGCGATGACGCGCCGCTCCTGCTTGAGCTCCACGGGGTCCTTGCCGTCGTAGAAGGCGCGCAGCGCGGCCTCCATGACGTCGACGCGCAGGACCATCCCCGCGCCGCCGCCGAACGGCGTGTCGTCGACCTGCGCGCCCGAGAGCGGCGTGTGGTCGCGGGGGTTGAGCGTCCGGAGCTCGTGGCCCTCGGCGAAGGCGTTGGCGACGTGGCGCTGGGTGCGGAACCAGTCGAACCACTGCGGGAAGAGCGTGACGACGTCGAGCTGCATCAGATGGGCACCGAACCCGTGGAACCGCCCATCTACGGCGCCTCGTCGAGGAACTCGAGGTCCACGTCGACCGTCCCCGCGTCGAGGTCGACGGAGCGGACCGCGTCGCGCACGAGCGGGACGAGCAGCTCGCGGCCGTCCGGGCGCTCGACCTGCAGCACCTCGCAGGAGGGCAGCGGCAGGAGCTTGGCCACGACGCCGACGGGGACGTCGCCGTCGTGCACGGCCAGGCCCTCGAGGTCGGAGGCGTACCACTCGTCCTCCTCCAGCGGCGGCGCGACGGAGCGCGGCACGAGGACGTCGTGGCCACGCAGCGGGTCGATCGCCTCGCGGCTGTCCGCGGTGCTCAGGCGCACGATGGGGCGCTCCTCCGTGCCGGCGAGGCGGACGATCTCCGCCTCCTGCTCGCCGATGCGCACGACGTTGCCGAGCTCGAGCAGCCGCGGGCGGGCGCCCGTGACGTGGAAGGAGCCGTCGAGGCCGTGGGGCCGGCCGACGCGGCCGGCGACGAGCCAGTCGGGAGCGGGCATGGGCAGCGCGCCCTCAGTCGACGATGTCGACGAGCACGCGGCGCTGCTCCTTGACCGCCGCGGCCTTCACGACGGTGCGCAGCGCGTTGGCCGTGCGGCCGCCGCGGCCGATGATGCGGCCGTAGTCCTCCGCCCCGACGGCGAGCTCGAGGACGAGGGTGCCGTCCTCCTCCTCGAACTGCTCGACCTGCACCTCGTCGGGCGCCTCGACGAGGAGGCGGGCGAGGTACTCGAGCAGCTCGCGCACGTGCGGGGAGCTCGCGCCGCTAGCTCGCGGCGACGTCTGCGGCCTTCGCCTTGGCGTTGGCCTGGATGAGCCGCTTGACCTGCGCGGTCGGCTGCGCGCCCTTGGACAGCCACTCCTCGATGCGGTCCTCCTTGAGGACGATCGTGGACGGCTCGGTCTGCGCGTTGTACTGCCCGACGGTCTCGATGACGCGACCGTCACGCGGGGAGCGCTGGTCTGCGACGACCACGCGCCACACCGGGTCCTTGCGGCCACCCACGCGGGTGAGCCGGAGTCGAACTGCCACTGGGAGGTTCCTCTCGAAGTCTTGGATGCAGCCGGGGAAGGGTAGCGACCCGCGCCGCGGCGGGCGGGGCGGGCGGGGCGCGCGGAACTACCGCGCCTGCTTCATGAGCTGCTGCATGTCGGGCATCTTGCCCGAGCTCAGGCCCTTCATCATCTTGCGCATCTGGGCGAACTGCTTCACGAGCTGGTTGACCTGCTGGACCGAGACCCCCGAGCCCTTCGCGATGCGCAGGCGGCGGGAGCCCTTGATGAGCTCGGGCCGGCGCCGCTCCTGCGGGGTCATGGAGAGGATGATCGCCTCGATCCGGTCCATCTCCTTCTCGTCGACCTTCAGCCCCTTGAGCTGCTGGCCGGCGAAGCCCGGGATCATCCCGAGCAGGGAGGTCAGCGGGCCCATCTTGCGGATCTGCTTGAGCTGGCCGAGGAAGTCCTCGAGGGTGAACTCGTTCTTGCGCAGCTTGCGCTCGAGGTCCTTGGCCTGCTGCTCGTCGAACTGCCCCTCGGCCTTCTCGATGAACGAGAGGACGTCGCCCATCCCGAGGATCCGCTGGGCGACGCGGTCGGGGTGGAAGCGCTCGAACTGGTCGAGCTTCTCCCCCGTGGAGCTGAAGAGGATGGGCTTGCCGGTGACGGACTTCACCGACAGCGCGGCGCCACCCCGGGCGTCGCCGTCCATCTTCGTCATGACGACGCCGTCGAAGTCGACCGCCGCGCCGAACTGCTCCGCGACGTTCACCGCGTCCTGGCCCGTCATCGCGTCGACGACGAGCAGGATCGTGTGGGGCTTGACGGCCGCGCGGATCTGGACGAGCTCGTCCATGAGCGAGGCGTCGACGTGCAGGCGGCCCGCCGTGTCGACGATGAGGACGTCCTTGCCGTCCATCTTGGCCTGGTCGAGCGCCCAGCGGGCGATGTCGACCGGGTCCATGTCCGTGCCGCGCTCGTAGACCGTCGCGCCGACCTGGCCCGCGACCTTCACGAGCTGGTCGACCGCGGCGGGGCGGTAGACGTCGCAGGCCGCGACCGCCACGGAGGAGCCGTGCTCCTTCATGAGGTGCTTCGCGAGCTTCGCCGTGGCGGTCGTCTTGCCCGAGCCCTGCAGGCCGGCCATGAGGACGACCGTCGGCGGGCGCGGCGAGAAGGAGATGCCCGCGCTCGCGCCGCCCATGAGGGCCGCGAGCTCCTCGTTGACGATCTTGACGACCTGCTGGCCCGGGTTGAGCTGGCCGATGACCCCCGCGCCCATCGCCCGGTCGCGGACGGCGGTCGTGAACTCCTTGACCACCTTGAAGTTCACGTCGGCCTCGAGCAGCGCGAGGCGGATCTCGCGCATGGCCTTCTTGATGTCGTCCTCCGTCAGCGTGCCGTGGCCGCGGACGTCGGAGAGGGTGGCCTGGAGCTTCTCGGAGAGGGCGTCGAACACGAGGGGGTCCAGTCTAGGCGCGGCGGAGCCGGGTCAGGCCTCCGCGTCGGGCGTGCCCGGGGGCAGCTCCCGCCCCCCGCCGGGCTCCGCGGTCCGGGCCGCCGCCGCGGCGGCGGCCGCCGCGCTCTCCGCTGCCGCGACCGCGTCCGTCGCCGCGGAGTCCGCCGCCTCGTCGAGCCCCGGGCGCGGCTTGCCCTTCGGCCCGCCGCCACCGCCGAGAGCGCCACCCAGCGCGCCCCCGAGGTTCCCGAGCGCCGCGGAGAACTCCGAGGGGATGATGAAGACCTTGTTGGCCTGCCCCTCCGCGAGCTTCGGGAGCATCTGGAGGTACTGGTAGCTCAGCAGCCCCTCGTCCGGCTCACCCTCGTGGATCGCCCGGAAGACCGTGTCGATCGCCTCCGCCTCGCCCTGCGCGCGCAGGATCGCCGCGGTCTTCGCGCCCTCGGCCCGCAGGACCGCGGACTGCTTCTCCCCCTCCGCGGTGAGGATGGACGACGTCTTCACGCCCTCGGCGGTGAGGATCGAGGCGCGGCGGTCGCGCTCCGCGCGCATCTGCTTCTCCATCGCCTCCTGGATGGAGGCGGGCGGGTCGACGCTCTTGATCTCGACCCGGTTGATGCGGATCCCCCACTTCCCGGTCGCCTCGTCGAGCACCACCCGCAGCTGGGTGTTGATGTTGTCGCGGGAGGTCAGGGTCTCCTCGAGGGTCAGCCCGCCGATGACGTTGCGCAGGGTCGTCACCGTGAGCTGCTCGATCGCCTGGAGGGGGTTCGCGATCTCGTACGTCGCGTCCTTCGGGTCCGTGATCGTGAAGTAGAGGACCGTGTCGACCCCGATGGAGACGTTGTCCTGGGTGATGACGGGCTGCGGCGGGAACGCGACGACCTGCTCGCGCAGGTCGATCAGCGGCTTCACCTGGTCGATGAAGGGGATGACGATCGTGAGCCCCGGGTCGAGCGTGCGGGAGTAGCGGCCCAGGCGCTCGACGACCCCCGCGCGGGCCTGCGGGATGATCCGCACGGTCTTCGCGGCGACGTAGAGCAGGAAGACGAACAGGACTCCGACGACGATGAGTGCGGCCATGGTGGTGCTGCCTCCTACTCGGTGACGAGCGCCGTGGCGCCCCGGATCTCGACGACTTCCACGCGGGTGCCCGCGGGGATCGGGGTGTCGTCGAGGTAGCTGCGTGCGGTCCAGGTCTCCCCGGAGAGCTTGACGGTGCCCGTGCCCCGGTCGTTGTCGATGGGCTCGAGGACCAGGACGGAGGTCCCGAGCAGCCGTTGGGTGCCCGTGCGGGCCACGGGCGGCATCCGCGTGTGGCGCCGCACGACGGGGCGCAGGAGCCCGAAGGCCAGCACGGAGGCGACGAGGAAGGTCGCGGCGGAGGCGGCGTCGGGCGCACCCGCGAGGTCCACGAGCGCCGCGAGCAGCGCCCCGCCCGCGAACGGCGCCAGGAAGAAGCCGAAGGAGACGACCTCCCCGGCGGCCAGGGCGCAGGCCAGGACGATCCAGATGACCCACAGGTCCATGTGGGCGGAGCGTACTCCGGCCCGGGGCGCCCGGCGACCGGTTCGGCGGCTTCGCGGCGCTCAGGTGCCGAGCAGCGCGCGGGCGAAGTCGTCCGCATCGAAGGGGCGCAGGTCCTCGAGCGCCTCCCCCACCCCGATGAGCTTCACGGGGATCCCGAGCTCCCCCGCGATCGCCAGGGCGATGCCGCCCTTGGCGGTGCCGTCGAGCTTCGTCAGGACGATGCCGTTGACCGGCACGGCCTCCGAGAAGAGCTTCGCCTGGCGCAGCCCGTTCTGGCCCGTCGTGGCGTCGACGGTCAGGAGCGTCTCGTGCGGCGCGTCGGCGAGCTGCTTGCCGATCACCCGGCGGATCTTCGCGAGCTCGTCCATGAGGTGGTCCTGGTTGTGCAGGCGCCCGGCGGTGTCGATGATGATGACGTCCGCGCCGAGCTCCCGGCCGCGCTTGACGGCCTCGAAGGCGACGGACCCCGGATCGGAGCCCTCGGGCCCGCGGACGAGCTCGCAGCCCGCGCGGGCCGCCCAGCCCGCGAGCTGCTCGACCGCCGCGGCGCGGAAGGTGTCCGCCGCGCCGAGGACGACCTTGAGCCCGAGCTCCTGCTGCAGGTGCCAGGCGAGCTTGCCGATGGTCGTCGTCTTGCCCGTGCCGTTGACCCCCACGGCCATGATCACCGTCGGCTCGTGGCGCACGTCGATGCGCTCCTCCCCCGTCCGCGCGAGCTCGGCCAGGAGCTCCGCGAGGCGCGCGGAGAGCTGCTCGCCGCCGACCAGGGAGCCCGCCTCCGCCTCCTGCTCGAGCTGCGCCACGACCCGGGCCGTGGTCGTCGCGCCGACGTCGGCCATGATCAGCGCCTCCTCCAGGCGCTCCCAGGTCTCCTCGTCCACGTCGCCCTCGAAGAGCGTGGCCTGGACCTCCGCGGCGAGCGCCACCCGGGTCTTGGCCATGTTCTCGCGCAGCTTCTTGAAGAAGCGCCGCTTCTTCTCGGGCTGCTCGGCCTCCTCGGCCACCGCCACGGCCCCGGCGCCGCCCGCGCCGTCCGCGGTGATGAAGAGGTCCTGCCAATCCCGGGCCATGGCTGGCAACCTACCCAGTGCGTGATCGAGATCCGTGCCGTCCGCACCGACCAGCCGCCCGCCGCCGGGCTCGTCGCCGCGATGGTCGCCGAGCTCGAGGAGCTCTACGGCCCGATCGCCCAGCGGCGCACCCCGACGGCGACCCCCGAGGAGCTCTGGGCGCCCGGCGGGACGTACCTCGTCGTCAGCGAGGACGGCACCCCCGTGGCCGGCGGCGGCGTGAAGGTCCTCGCGCCCGGCCTGGCCGAGATCAAGCGCATGTACGTCGTCCCGGAAGCGCGCGGGCGCGGCTGGGCGCGGCGGCTGCTGCTCGCGCTCGAGGACGCGGCCCGCGAGCTGGGCCACACCCGGGTCCGCCTCGACACCGGGCCGAAGCAGGCCCACGCGCAGCGGCTCTACGAGAGCGCGGGGTACGCCGCCATCCCGAACTACAACGACAACGACGCCGCCGCCTTCTGGGGCGAGAAGCGCCTCGACGTCTGCCCCCTGTTCCTGCGCGCCGACCCCGCGAAGGCCGAGCGGGTGCTGGCCATCCAGCAGCGCGCCTACGCCGCGGAAGCCGAGCTCATGGGCTTCGACGGCATCCCGCCCCTGCACGAGGGGCTCGACGAGCTCCTCGAGGGCGAGCAGCACTGGCTCGGGCGCTACGAGGGCGCGACCCTCGTCGGCGCGTTGGCCTGGGAGGACGACGGCGCCGCGGGCCTCGAGCTCGACCGGCTGGTCGTGGCTCCCGCGGCCTGGCGCCGGGGCCACGCGAGCGCGCTGCTCGACGCCTTCGACGAGCTCGCGGCCGGGCGGCCCGTGAGCGTCGCGACGGGCTCGGCCAACGCGCCGGCGCTCGCGCTCTACGCCCGCCGCGGCTTCCGGGCCGTGGGCGAGGAGGAGCTCGCCCCCGGCGTGCACCTCACCCGGCTGCTGCGCACCTAGCGCGCGGTGATCTCCCGCACGGCCGTGAGCAGGTCGGGCGCGACGACGTCCGGCGGCGCCGCGGTGCCCGGCAGGACGACGTCCTCCGGGCTGATCCACGCCGTGGAGAAGCCGGCCCTGGCGGCGCCCGTGACGTCCCACCAGTGGGCCGCGACGAACCAGGCGTCCGCGGGCGCGACCGTCAGGGCGTAGACCCGCGGGTCGGGCTTGTAGGCGCGGACGGCGTCGGCGCCGTCGATGCGGTCCACGCGCACGAGGAGCCCGGCCGCGTCGAGGGTGTGGCGGCCGGCGACGGCGGCGGAGTTCGTCAGGACCGCGACGCCGTGCCCGTGCGCGCGCAGGTGGTCGAGCGCGGCCGCGGCGTCGGGCCGCGCGGGCAGCGCGGTGGCCGCCTCCATCGCCGCGGCCACCGGGTCGAGCGGGAGCCCCGCGAGCTGCGCGCGCCGCACGAGCGCGCCGTGCAGGAGGTCGGGGAAGCGCCGGAAGGTCCCCGTGAGCGTGTCGACCATGCTCATCGCGATCGCCTCGTCGAGGACCTCCGCGCCGAAGCGGGCGGGCGCCGCGCCGCCCCACGGCTCGGCCAGCGCGGAGCTGTCCGTGAGGGTCCCGTTGAGGTCGAAGACGACGGTGGTCACCGCGGACGAGCTTCGCAGGACGGCGGCCCGCGTGCGGTTCACCTCCTCGCGTCCAGGGGAGGTGAGGGGCGATCCCGGGCGGGCGGCCGGGACGGGGAGCGGACCGGGGAGGCGGCATGGAGCAGACGGAGCTCGACGGGGTCAGGGCCTGGGGCGTGGACCCCGGTGACGAGGAGTGCTTCGCGGCCCTCGTGTTCCGTGGCGGCGCCGCGGACGAGGGGCTGCCGACGTCGGGCCGGACCCACCTCGTCGAGCACCTCGCGATGTTCGGGGTCGGCCCCACGAGCCACCGGAGCAACGCCTGGGTCGACGACCGGCGCTGCTGCTTCCACGCCACCGGCACCCCCGAGGAGGTCGGCGCCTTCCTGACGGCGGTGTCGACGTCGCTCCACGCGCTGCCCCTCGAGCGCCTCGAGGACGAGCTCCGTGTGCTGCGCGTCGAGGAGGGCCGGCACGGGACGACCCTCTTCGAGCGCCTCCTGCACCACCGCTTCGGCGCCCGGGGCCCCGGCCTCGGCTGGTTCCGGGACTTCGGCCTCGACGACCCGGAGCCCGAGGAGCTCCAGGCCTTCGCCCGCGAGCGCTTCGTCGCGGAGAACGCCGCGCTCTGGTTCGCGGGACCGGCACCCGTGGGCGTCGAGCTCGGCCTGCCCTCCGGGACCCGGCTGGCGCCGCTCGTGGTCGAGCCGCTGGCCCGCCAGGAGCTCCCGGCCCACCTCCCCGACGGGACCGGGGGCGTGGTCGTCGCGAGCCTCCCGGAGCGGTCCATGGCCATGGTCGTCACGCTCGCGGTGGCCGAGGAGCGGGCGCGGACCCTCCTGCGCGAGGAGCTCGGCACCTCCTACGCGGTGGCGAGCTCGTACGACCCCCTGGACGCGCGGGTGGCGCACACCCTCCTGCAGGCCGACTGCCTCGACGCGGAGGGCGGCCGCTGCCGGGACCGCCTGCTGGGCGTCATCGAGCGGCTGGCCGCGGAGGGCTTCACCCCCGAGGAGCACGCCACCCACGTCGAGGCCGCCGAGACCGCGGCGCGCGAGGCATCCGGGGTGCGCGAGGCCGTCCTGGCCGTCGACGACCACCTCCTCGAGGAGCGCTCGCCGTCGCGCGAGGAGGTCGTCGAGCGCGTCCGGGCCCTCGACGCCGACGCGATCCGGGACGCCGCGCGGGAGCTCGCGGAGAGCGCGATCGTCATCGTCCCCGACGGAACCCCCATGCCGAAGGCCGGCCGCCTGAAGCGCTGGGGCGCGTGGAACACGGAGCCCGTCGTCGGCGGCGAGGAGTTCCTGCGGGCGCGCGCGCGCCTGCGCCGGCCGGCGGGCCGACTGCTCCTCGCCGAGGACGGGCTCACGCTCGAGGACGACGAGGGGGTCTTCACGATCCTCTTCGCCGAGCTCGCGATCGCCCTGCGCGAGCCCGAAGGGGTTCTGGAGCTGACCTCCCACGAGGAGGTCGAGATCCGCGTCGGGCCCGACGCGTGGGAGGACGGCCCTCGGCTCATGGAGGCGCTCCTCGCCCGCATCCCGGCCGAGCTCGTCCGCGACTCGCCCCTGCTCGTGCGGACCCGCCGCGTCGAGGCGGCGGTCGAGGAGATGCGCACGGCGCGGCTCGTGGGCCAGGAGGTCAGGACCCTCGCGGGGGTGCTCGACGACACGGAGGAGGTCGCCTGGGTCGAGCGGGCGCAGCGCAAGCTCAAGTTCGGGCTGCTCGCGGCGACGTCGCGGCGGCTGCTCTTCCTCTACGAGGAGGACGTGCGCCAGTGGAGCTTCGGGGAGGTCGGCGCGGTCTCGGGCCACCTCGGCAAGCTCACCGCCGTCCTCGGCGAGGACACGATCACCATCGAGTCGGGCCGTGCCCGGCTCGCGGAGCTCGAGGAGCGCCTCACCGCGCTTGCGACCGCCGACGAGCGCGAGCCCGGGGAGCTGTTCTAGGTCGTCGTGTCGGGCAGGTGGCGCCCGACGTGCCCGACGTAGATGCCGCGCGGCACGGGCCCCGAGCCGTCGGCGACGTGGAGGTAGACCCGGGCGATGAAGCCCGCCCCGGAGCCCGAGCCGAGCGCGACGTGCGGGCCGAGGTCGAGCTTCTCGCCCGCGTGGGTGACCGCGTAGTCGTGCGGGTTGCGCGAGCGCGCGAGCTCGGAGACGTTGCCCTTCCAGGTCAGGCCCGCCTCCGTCGCGGCCTGGGTGAGCGAGACGCCCATCTCCCCCGCCTCGTAGCGGGCCGCGAGGTCGTCGAGCGTTCCGAGGACGTCGAGGATCTCCGCGGGGCGGCGGTAGGGCGAGTCGGCGGCGGAGGTGCGCGCCGCGTCGGTGAAGACGAGGTGCTGCGCCCGGGCCGCGGCGCGCTCGACGGCCTCCAGGACCGTCGCGGGCGGTGCGGCGTCGTCGTCCGCGGCGTCGTCCGCGGTCGGGGCCGTGCCGGCCTCGGCGAGGTGGGTGGAGAGGCGGGTGATGGTGCGCTGGTCCCGCGCTGCGGCGTCCCGGAGCTCCTCGACCTGGGTGAGGAGCTCCTCCCGGTGGGCGCGGACCGCCTCGAGCTCGTCCTGCAGGGCGGTCGCCTGGGCGTCGGGCGCCGCGGGCGCGGCCTCCTGCGCCTCCTCGCGGCGCGCGGCCAGCCGCGCCTCGGCCGCGGCGGCCCGCTCCTCGGCGGCGCCGAGCGCCCGCTCGGCCCGGTCCGCCCGCGCGGCCTGCTCCTGGCGCAGGACGTCGGCCTCCTCCCGGCGCTCGCGGGCCCGTTCGACCTGGCGGCGCAGGTCGTCCGCCCGGGCCTGCTCCTTCTCCTGGGCCTTCGCGCGGGCCGCGAGGTCCTTCTCCGCGGCCTTCGCCTCGCGCAGGCGGGCCAGCAGCGGGGAGTCGCTGACCCCCGCGTGGGTGAGGAACTTCTGCCAGGAGCCGAAGACGTCGACGACGTGGTCCGGGTGCGGCCAGTCCTCGCGCTTGAGCCAGTCCTGCGCGCGCGGGACGTCCCCCGTCAGCAGGATCCAGCGGTAGAGGTGCAGGAGGTGGTCGGCCTCCTCGACGAGGTAGGCGACCTCGCGCAGGCGGCCGTCGGGCGCCGGATGGCGGGCGGGTGGGGCCGTGCGGTCGGAGCCCTTGGCGGCGGGGGCGGCCGGGTCGGCGTCGGGGGCTCCGGGCGCTCCGGCTCCGGGTGCTCCGGCTCCCGGGGCCGCGTCGCCCTCGTCGGCGCCGGGCGGGTCGGCGCCGAGCAGCGCGTCGACGGCCGGCGGCCGCTCGACCGGGCCGTCGTCCCCTCCCTTGCCCCTGCGGCTGCGCTTGCCCATGCGAGCCCGGACGCTACGCGCCGACGACGGCCGGTGCCGCGCGGGCGGCCTCGGCGTCGCGGACGATCTCCCGCGGCGGCAGGCGCCGGGAGATGACCTTCGAGACCCCGTCGTCGCCCATGGAGACGCCGTAGAGCGTGTCCGCGGCCTCCATCGTGCGCTTCTGGTGGGTGACGACGATGAACTGCGCGCGGTCCGCGTAGGTCTCGAGCAGGTCGAGGAAGCGCCCGATGTTCAGGTCGTCGAGCGCGGCCTCGACCTCGTCGAGGATGTAGAACGGGCACGGCTTCGCGAGGAAGACCGAGAAGAGGAACGCGATCGCGGTCATCGACTTCTCGCCGCCCGACAGGAGCGTCAGCCGCTTCATCGCCTTGCCCGCGGGCGTGATCTCGATCTCGACGCCGAACTCCTCCCCCTCGCCCGCGCCGCCCTCGGCCTCCGCGTCGGCCGCGGCCTCGGCGGCCGCCGCCGCGGCGACCTCCGCCACGCCGTCCCCGGCGTCCTCCACGGGCTGCCCGCCGAGCACGGGCCGCGGGCCCGCGTCGTCGCGGACCAGCCGGAGCCGGCCGCGGCCGCCCGGGAACAGCCGTGCGGAGAGCTCCTCGAAGTTCTTCGCCGCCGCGGTGAACGTCTCCTCGAACGTGTCGCGGATCTGGCGGTCGGTCTCCTTGATGAGCGAGCGCAGCTCGCGCAGGGCGGTCTCGAGGTCCGTCCGCTGGCGCTCCATCTCCTCCACGTGCTCGAGCGCCTCGTCGTACTCCGCCTTCGCGAGCGGGTTGACCGGCCCGAGCTGCTCGCGCCGGCGCACGAGGCGCTCGACGCGCTTGCGCAGCTCCTCGGCCACCGGAGGCTCCAGCGGTTCCGTCGCCGGCTCGGCCGGGAGGCCGAGGTGCTCCGCGAGGGCCTCGAGCTCGTGGGTGGCCTCCGCGTCCTGGTCGCGCGCCTGCTGCGCGCGCACCTGGGTGCCCGTCAGCGCCTCGTTGCGCTCGCGCAGCTGCTGCTGCACCCGCGCCTCGTCGCTCGCGCAGGCGCGCAGCGCCGCGGCGACGCCCTCGCCGGCCTGCTGGTCGGCCAGGAGCGCCGCATCCGCCTGCTCGACCTGCGCGCGCACCTGCACCAGCGCCGCGTCGAGCGCGGCGGCCAGGCGCGGCGGCCAGGGCAGCAGCGCCCGGTCGCGCTCGACCTTCGCCGCGAGGAACGCGAGGCGCTGGTCGCGCTCGGCGCGCTCGCGCGCCCGGCGCTCCGCCGTGCGCTTCTCCGCGCTGAGCTCCCCGGCGATCTGCGCGCGGCGCACGGCACCCGCGGCGTCCTCGGGCGCGTTGCGCCGCTGGGCCATCGTCAGCTCGGCCTGGCGGACCTCCTCGCGGGCGGCGTTGCGCGCGCGCTCGGCCTCGCGGACGCGCTGCTCCGCCCCGTCCCGGGAGCCGTCCGCGGCGGCGACCGCGGCCGACGCGGCCTCGACGGCCTGCGCCGCGCCGTGCTCCGCCTGCGCCGCCCGCTCGGACTCCCCCACGAGGCGGTCGCGGCGGTTGCGCTCGGCCAGCACGCGCTCCGAGCCGCCGCGCGCGGCCTGCGTCAGCTCGCGGACCCCGCCGTCCCAGGCCCGGCCGTCGCGGGTGACCGCCAGCCCGGTGAAGCCCGCGGGGAGCGCGCCGAGGTCCGCGACGACCCAGGCGTCCGCGAGCAGCCGCCGCGCGAGCGCGACCGCGGCGTCCGGGCCGCCCACGAGCTCCGCGAGGCGCTCCGCGCCCGGCGCCGGAGCAGGCCGTTCGGAGTCGCGGCCCGCTGAGCGGGCTCGCATCCGAACGGCCCCCCGGGGTGCGCGGCGGCGTCCGCGCTCGCGAAGGCGTCGAGCACGAGCGCCCGGCCGCCGTCGCGGCCCGCGGCGTCGACCGCGGCCGCGGCCGCCTCGCGCGTCGGGGCCATCGCGGCGGTCATGCGGCCGCCGAGCGCCGCGGAGAGCGCGAGCTCGTAGCCCTCGCCGACCTGGAGCTCGTCGGCCAGCGCCCGCGCGCCGCCCGGCGCGCTGGCGTGGGAGCGCAGGAACTGGTTGGCCCGCGCGAGCTCCGCGCCGGCCTTCGCCGCCTCGCGGCGGGCGGCCTCCGCGCTCTGCTCCGCCGCCCGGCGGGCCCGCCGCGCGGTCTCGGCCGCGGCGTCGGCCTCGGCCAGCGCGGCGCGGGCGGCGTCGGCCTCGCCGGCCAGCGCCTCGACCCGCGCCACGGCCTCCGCGCGGACCTCCGCGAGCGCGGCGAGCTCGCGCTCGAGCGCCGCCTCGCGGTCCTCGTCGAGGGCGACGAGCTCGGCCTCCAGCGCGTCGATCCGCTCCAGCCCCGCGTCGTCGGGCTGGTCCTCCGCGGCCTGCGCGCGGAGCACGCCGAGCTGGCGCTCGCGGCTCGCGACCCGCTCCTCGAGCGCCTGCCCCGTCTCCTGCGCGCGCTCGAGCCGCAGCTCGATCCGGTCGGCGGCGGAGCGCGCCGCGGACGCCCGGCGCACGAGCGCCTCGCGCACCGCGGAGCGCTCGGCCAGCGCCCGCTCGGCGGCCTCGCGGCGCACGGCGACGGCGCCGAGCTCGGCCTGCGCCTCGTCGCGCGCGGCCCGCGCGGCGCTCGCGGCGGCCTCCGCGGCGGCGAGCGCCCCACGGCGCGCCCGTGCGGCGTCCCGTGCGAGCTCCCAGCGCGCCTCGACGGTCTGGCGCTCGAGCCGCTCGTGCAGCTCGGCCGCCTCGGCCTGCCGCTTGAGCGGCCGCAGCCGGGAGCGTGCCTCGCGCTCGACGTCCAGCGCGCGATCGAGGTTGTCCTGGGTGCGCTCGAGCTTCACCTGCGCGCGGCGGCGCCGCTTGCGGTGCTTGCCGAGCCCGGCGGCCTCCTCGATGAGCAGGCGCCGGTCCTTCGGCTTGGAGGTGACGATGGACTCGACGCGGCCCTGGGAGACCACGGAGTGCATCTCCTTGCCGAGGCCCGTGTCGCTCAGGACCTCGAGCACGTCGACCAGCCGGCACCGCGCGCCGTTGAGGCGGTACTCGCCCTCGCCCGAGCGGTCCAGGCGCCGCAGGATCGAGATCTCGCCGAGGGGCAGGTCGATCGCGCCGTCGCCGTTGTCGATGACGATCTCCACCTCGGCGCTCGAGCGGGCCTGCACGCCCTTGCCCCCGCCGAAGATGACGTCCTGCATGGACTGCCCGCGGACCGCGAGGGGCGACTGCTCCCCCATGGCCCAGAGGACCGCGTCGGTGACGTTCGACTTGCCCGAGCCGTTCGGGCCCGACGATGACCGCGACCCCCGAGCCGAACTCGAGCTTCGTGCGGTCCGGGAAGGACTTGAAGCCCTTCAGCGTGATCGACTTGAGGTGCATCAGGCGACCTTCGCCCGGGGCTGGAAGTGCTCGAGCGCCGCGCGGGCCGCGGCCTGCTCCGCGCTCTTCTTCGACTTGCCCGAGCCCGTGGCCACCACCTCGTCGCCGATCGTCGCGGCGACGTCGAACGTGCGGTCGTGCGGCGGGCCGTGCTCGGCCGTGACGGCGTAGACGACGTGCAGCGCGCGCTGGGCCAGGCGCTCCTGCAAGGCGCTCTTGAAGTCGACGGGGTGCTCCAGCGCCTGCTCGATCTCCGGGGCGAAGGCCTCGACGACCGCGGCGGCCGTCACCTCGTAGCCCCGCTCGAGGTAGATCGCGCCGATGACCGCCTCCGTGATCGAGGCCAGGACGCGCTCCGTGCCCGCGAGCTGCCCGAGCGAGGCGCCGGGCGGGGCGGCGGCGGCCAGGCGCTCCGGCACCCCGAGGCGCTCGGCGACCGCGCGGCACGCGGGCCCGCTCACGGCCTGCGCGCGGATCTTCGTCAGCCGGCCCTCGCCGTACTCGTCGGCGGCCAGGCGGGGGAAGAGGTGCGAGGTCACCGAGAGGCCCAGGACGGAGTCGCCGAGGAACGCGAGGCGCGGGTAGGAGTCCGCGCGGCGATCCGTCCACGAGGCGTGGGTGAAGACCTGGGTGGCCAGGTCCTCCGGCAGCGCATCGAGGAGTGTGCGGAGCTGCTCGATCGGCTCAGGACGCCGCGGGCGCGTGCTCGAGGACGAAGTCGATCGCCATGCCCACGGTGGTGATGCGCGCGGCCTGGTCGTCGCTCATGACCACGCCGTAGGAGTCCTCGAGCTCCTGCACGAGCGTGTAGAGGTCCAGCGAGTCGGCCTCGAGGTCCTCCTTGAAGCGCGTGTCCTCGTTGATCGTCGCGCGGTCGGCCTCGAGCTCGTCGGCCAGGTGGTCCTGGATGAGGGTGAAGACTTCTTCGCGGGTCATGGCTCAGGCCACGCTAGGGCTCGGGTCGGACGGCTGGCCCTCCGCCCCGCCACCGCGCAGCGCTCCTGCCGCATCCAGCGCGGAATGGGTGAGCCCGGCGACGTCCCCGGTGACCCCGCGGGCGGCCAGGAGGATCGCCCGGGAGAAGCCGCGGCGGGTGAAGCGGCCGTGCGGGACGACCCCCAGCGAGCGCAGGCCGAGCAGGTAGGCGCCCCCGGCGTTCTCCGGGTCGACCTCGTCGCGGAAGCCCCGCAGCGCGGGCTTGAGCAGCAGCCCGCCGAGCTTCGCCCGCGGGGAGGACATGGCGGCGCTGCGGACGGCGCCGAGCGTCGCCTGCGAGGCCCCCTCGAGCGCCTTGAGCGCGACGTTGCCCGTGAACCCGTCCGTGACGATGACGTCCGCGCGGCCGCTCGTGAGGTCCGTCCCCTCGACGTTGCCGACCCAGTTCAGGCCCGGGGCGGCGGCCAGGAGCGCGTGGACCTCCTGGACGAGCGGCGTGCCCTTCGTCGCCTCCTCGCCGTTGGAGAGCAGCCCGACCCGCGGGCGCTCGACCCCCAGCACGACGCCCGCGAGCGCGGCGCCCATGAACGCGAACTGCACGAGGTGCTCCGGGCGGACCTCCGCGTTGGCCCCCACGTCGAGGAAGGTGACCGGGTGGCCCGGGACGGGGACGGGGATCGCCAGCGCGGGGCGGTGCACGCCGCGCAGGCGCTTGACGTTGAAGAGGCCCGCGGCGAGCGCGGCGCCCGTGGAGCCCCCCGAGACGAACGCGTCGGCCCGGCCCTCGGCCACGGCACGGGCGGCCTGGACGATGGAGGCGTCGCGGTGCTCGCGGACGGCGCGGGCGGGGTCCGCGGCCTTCGCGACGGAGACGGGCGCGTCGACGACCTCGACGCCCGGGGCGGGCTCGCCGAGCTGCTCGGCCGGCCCGAAGAGGAGGACGCGGACGCCCTCGGACGCGGCGATGGCCGCTCCCGCGGCCACCTCGGAGGGGCCCAGGTCGGCCCCGTTGGCATCGACCGCGACGACGACGTCGCGACCCATGGGCCTAGTCGTGGTCGTGATCGTGGTCGTGCACGTGCACGACCTCGCGACCGCCGTAGTGCCCGCACGTCTTGCAGACGCGGTGCGGGAGGCGGGGGCTGTGGCACGTCGGGCACGAGTTGTAGCCCGCGGTGGCAGCCTTGTGCTGCGAGCGGCGCTTCGTGGTGCGCGAGTGCGATTGCTTCTGCTTGGGGACGGCCATGAGCGACGTCGGAGGGTAGAGCATCCGCGGGCTGGTTGACTTCCGCGCGTGCCCGCCGCGCCCGACGTCACGATCCGCCCCATGCTCCCGGGGGACGCCCCGGCGGCGGCCCGGGTGGCCCACGCCGCGCTCTCCGAGCTCTACCCCATCGCGGAGGAGCCCGAGGACGTCCCCCTGCGCGAGCGCGCCCAGGTCGCGCGCGCGGCGCACCTCCAGCAGACGGACCCCGGGGGCTGCTGGGTCGCGGAGGTCGACGGTGACGTGGTCGGCGTCGCGCTCGGGCTCGTCCGCGAGGGCGTCTGGGGCTTCAGCCTCTTCGGGCTCCTCCCGGCCTTCCAGGGGCTCGGGATCGGCGGGCGGCTCTACGCGCCGGCGCTCGCCTACGGCGCCGAGCAGCCCGGCGGGATCATCCTCTCCTCCTCCCACCCGGCCGCGATGCGCCGCTACGCGCGCTCCGCGGGCTTCCGGCTGCTGCCGACCGTCGCGCTCTCGGGCGCCTGGAACCCCGCCGCGGCCCCCGCCCTGCGCTGCCGCCCCGGGGACGTGGACGCCGACGCCGCCACGCTCGACCTCGCCTCGCGCCGCGCCCGGGGCGCCTCCCACCGCCGCGACCTCCCGACGGCCCTCGACAAGCCCGGCGCCGCGCTGCTGGTCCTCGAGGGTGAGGGCTTCGCCGTGGCCAACTCCGGCTCCCCGGTGCTCCTGGCCGCCACGAACGAGGACGCCGCGTGCGACCTCCTCTGGGGCTGCCTGGCCAGCGGCCCGCGCGGCGGCACGGTCTCCTACGACTTCGTGACCGCGGAGAACCAGTGGGCGATCCGCGTCGGGCTCGACGCGGGGCTCGCCCTGGCGCCCGACGGCCCCGTCTTCGTCCGCGGGGAGCTCGGCACCCTGGCCCCGTACCTCCCGAGCGGCGCCTACCTCTAGCCCGCGACGCGGCGGACCACGAGGATCGCGGTGTCGTCGGCCCCCTGCTCCCCGGCCGGGCCGAAGGCGCCGAGCAGGTCCGCGAGCTCCTGCGCACCGGCCCCGGACGGCATCGTCCCCGCGTGGGCGAGGAGCTCGTCGAGCGTGTCCCCGAGGGAGCGGCCGCGCTGCTCGACCAGGCCGTCCGTGTAGAGCACGAGGCTCTCCCCCGCCCCGAGCCGCAGCTCGATCCCCACGTAGCTCGCGCCGATCCCGAGCGGCGCGTTGCTCGGCCCGTCGAGGTACCGGGCGAGGCCGTCGCGGTCGAGGACCAGGGGCGACGGGTGGGCCGCCGTCGCGTAGGAGAGCGCGCCCGTGGCAGGGTCGAGCAGCGCGACCGCGGCGGTGATCATGTCCGCGAGGCCGACGGCCTGGACGTAGGCCGCGGTGCGCCCGAGGATCTCCGTCACGGAGCCGCCCGCGGTCGCGAACGCGCGGATCGCCGCGCGGACCTGGCCCATCTGGCTCGCCGCGGTCAGCCCCCGGCCGCTGATGTCGCCGAGGGAGAGCAGCACGCGCCCGTCCGGGAGCGCGAGCAGGTCGTACCAGTCCCCGCCGACCCCGGCCTCCTCGCGGGCGGTCAGGTAGCGGCGGCCCACGTCGAGCCCCGCGACCGTCGGGAGCTCGTCGGGCAGCAGCGCGTCCTGCAGGCGCTCGGCCAGCGTGCGCTCCGTGGCCAGCTGCACCCGGAGGTCCTCCCGCAGGCGGACGTCCTCCGTCGTCTCGATCGCGGTCACGACGACCCCGACCGGCGACCCGTGCGCCAGCAGGGGCCGGTACCAGCAGCGGTACCAGCGGTGGCCGCGGAAGGCCCCCGGGCCGCTGGAGGGGATGGGGAGCGCCTGGACCTCGACGGTCTCCCCCTCGTACGCGCGGTCCAGCAGCGGGAGGGCCGCGAGGGCCACCTCGGGCTGCGCCTCGGCGACGGGGCGGCCCACCTCGACGCGCCGGGTCGGCACGAGCGCGAGGTAGGCGTCGTTGACGTAGCGGTAGACGTGGTCGGGCCCGGTCGTCAGGCAGATGGCGCTCGGGGTCTGGGCGATGACCTGGGCGAGCGCCTCGCGCTCCCGTGCCGCCTCCTGCCCCAGCGCCCCGGCGGCCTTCTGCTGCGTGATGTCCGTGATCGTGCCGATCCACTCGACGAGGCCGCCCTCGTCGTCGGCGACGGGGGCGCCGCGCACGAGCAGCCAGCGCTCGCCGCCACGGCCGAAGAGGCGGTACTCCACCACGTAGTCGTGGCGGCCGGCGACCGCGGCCGCCCACGTCAGCCCGGCCCGCTCGCGATCCTCGGGGTGCACCCCGTCCAACCAGCCCGCCCCGAGCAGCTCCTCGACGCTCTGGCCCGTGACGCCGCGCCAGCGCGGCAGGTCGGTCAGGAGGTTCCCCTCCGCGTCGGCGAGCCAGACGTCGTCGCTGGCCGTGCGGGCCAGGCCGACCAGGCGCCGCCGGGTCAGGGACGCCGGGGCGTCGGTGAGGAGGTGCGAGAGCGGCAAGCGGAGGAACCCTAGACGGCTCCGGAGGAGCGCCGCCGGTCAGTCGAGCTTGAGCTCGCGCAGCGCCGCCCACCGGGGGTCGGGCGCGCGCTCGTGCGCGTGGTCGGGCTCCAGGTTGAGGTCCGCGCCGCACTCGGGGCACAGGCCCGCGCAGTCCGGCTTGCACAGGAGCGTCTGCGGGAGGGCCAGGACGTAGGCGTCCCGGGCCCAGGCGGCGAGGTCGAGCACGTCGTGCTCGTCGAGGTAGGGGCTCTGGAGCTCCTCCCCGCCGCCGGGCTGGTTGACCTCGCGGACGTCGACGTCGAAGCTCGGCGCCGCCGGGCCGAGGCAGCGCATGCAGGGGCCGGCGAGCGCGGCCGAGAAGCGCAGGCGCAGCGCGAGGCCGGCGCCCGTCATCTTCGAGACGTCGAGCACCACGGGCACGAGCCCGGGCTGCACGTCGTACTCGTCCTGCCCGAAGTGGAAGCGCCCGAGCCCCGTCGCGAGCTCGAGCTTGCGGCCCTCGCCTGAGGTCAGCCGCAGGCGGCCGATGTCGAACGTGTCCGTGCGCTCCATCGCCCCTCCAGCCTAGCCCCGGCGGGGCGGGCCTCAGGACTCCTGCAGCTCCCGCTTGAGGACCTTGCCCGTGGCGTTGCGGGGCAGCTCGTCGAGGAAGACGACGTCCCTCGGGACCTTGTAGCCCGCGAGGTTCGACTTCACGTAGGACTTGAGCTCGGCCTCGTCGATCGACTTGCCGTCGCGGACCACCACGAAGGCCTTCAGGCGCTGGCCGAACTCCTCGTCGTCCACGCCGAGCACGGCCGCCTCCTCGATGCAGGCGTGGTCCGCGAGGAGGTCCTCCACCTCGCGCGGGAAGACGTTCTCGCCGCCCGAGACGATCATCTCGTCGTCGCGGCCGTCGATGAACAGGCGGCCGGCCTCGTCGAAGTGGCCCACGTCGCCCGAGGAGAGCAGCCCGTCGATGACGTCCTTGCCCCCGCCGCCCGTGTAGCCCTCGAAGGCCATCTCGTTGCCGACGAAGATGCGCCCCGTCTCGCCCTTGGCGACCGGCTTGCCCTCCGGGTCGTAGAGCCGCACGACCGTGCCGAAGGGCGGCTTGCCCGCGGTGCCGGGGGCGGCGCGCAGGTCCTTCGGGGTCGCGATGGTCGCCCAGGCGACCTCCGTCGAGCCGTAGAGGTTGTAGAGGACGTCGCCGAAGTGGTCCATGGTCCGCAGGGCGAGCTCGCCGGGCAGCGCGGAGCCGCTCGCGCCGATGACCTTCAGGGAGCTCGTGTCGTAGCGGTCGATGACCTCGTCGGGGAGCTCCAGCGTGCGCTGCAGCATCACCGGGACGACCGCGAGGGTCGTGCAGCGGTGCTCCGCGACGGCCTGCAGCATCCCCTCGGGCGTCCACTTGCGGCGCAGGACGAGCGTCGAGCCGAGCGCCATGCCGAGCGTGAAGTGCGCGAAGCCCCAGGAGTGGAACAGCGGCGCGGCGATGTGGGTGTTCTGGCGGGCGCGCAGCGGGATCTTCGAGAAGAGCGCGGCGGCCGGCGCGAGCGAGTCGGGCTGCTTGCGCGAGGCGCCCTTCGGCGTGCCCGTGGTGCCGCTGGTGAGGATGACGACGCGCCCCTTCTCCTGCGGCGGCTTGAGCGCCGTGTCGCGGCCCGAGGCCACGAGCTCCTCGAGGAGGTGGTGGCCGTGCGGGTTCTCGCCGTCGCTCCAGGCCACGAAGCCCTTGCGCTCCTCCAGCGCGCCCGCGCAGAGCTCCGCGAACTCCTCGTCGTAGATGACCAGGACGGGCTTCTCGCGCTCGCAGACCTCCGTGATCTGCGGCCCGGCGAACTGCGTGTTGAGGTAGAGCGCGTTGGCCCCGAGCTTGCTCAGGGCGACCGTCGCGTCGATGAAGCCGCGGTGGTTGCGGCACATGATCGCCACGCCGTCGCCCTCCTGGACCCCCTCGTCGCGCAGGGCGTGCGCCAGGGCGTTGGAGCGCTTGTCGACGTCCGCGAAGGTGAGCGTCCCGAGCTCGTCGATGAGCGCGAGGCGGTCGGGGTGGCGGAGCGCGGCGACCGTGTAGCCCGCGGCCGGCGTCGGCCCCCACTTGATGAACGCCGCGCCCATGCCGACCAGCCGGTCGGGCCGGACGGGGCGGATGACGCCGGTCTCCGCGAGGGCCTTGACGGTGAAGAACTGCGCGCCGACCTGGTCGATGACGTTCATGGGCACGATCCAATCACGTGCGCGGCCCGCCGAGCGGTGCGGGGAGCTCCCCGCGTTCGATGGCCGCGTGGATGTCGGCGGCGCGCCGGGGGTCGAGGAAGACGTGGCGCTGCCCCACGCTCCGCTTCTCCGCCAGCAGTCCGGCCTTGAGCAGCTGCTCCCCGACCTCGGCCGCGAGCCCGCGCTCGGCGGGCGCGAAGCCCCTGGCCAGGTGGGCGAACTCCGTGTGGTACCCGCCCCACTTGCCCATGCCGTCGAGCCGCTGGAGGATCCTGCGCGCCACGCGCCGGGCCGGGTCGGGGTCGTCGTGGGGCCGCGCGAGCCCCTCCTCCGCGGCGCCGCCCAGCAGCGCCAGCACCGCCTCCTCGTGCTCGTCGGCCGAGCGCGGGTCCGCGGGCCGGCCGCCGAGCGCCGCGACGTGGGCGGCCACGACCAGGGGGTGGTGCGGGCCGAGCGGCGGGCGGAGGTCCGCGGCGGGCTCCAGGAGGTGCGCGGGCACCGCGAGGGCCCGGGCTCGCAGGCGGTCCACCCCGGCGACGTGCTCCTCGAAGGCGAGCGCCGCGAGCTCGGGGTCCGGGTCCGGAGCGCCCGGCGCGGCGCCGAGGCGGAGGGCCAGGGCGCCGGAGTCCGCGCCGGCCTCGGGCACCCCCGCGCCGCCCGCCTCGACCAGGGCGCCGACGGTCGCCGCCGTCAGCAGCCAGCCCCGCTCGCTCACCGCGCCGGTGTCCGCGCGCAGCGCCGGGTCCACGGGCAGCAGGGCGACCAGGCCGCGCCCGTCCGGGGTGCTCGCCACGAGGACGGTCACGGGGTCCGGGTAGCCGCTGCGCGGACCGTGCAACTCGTCCGCGGAACGCTCGAGCTCCGTGGCCAGGAGGCTCCGGAGCTGCGCCGTCCGCTCCCGCGGGGCGTGCACGCCGCCGGCCTCCGTGAGGGCCTCGCCCAGGGGATCCATCGCCCCGTCGAGGCTAGTGCGGCGCCCGTCGGCGCGGACGGCCGCGGGCGTGACGTCAGGCCGCTGCGGCCTGGGCCACGTGCGAGCCCCCACGGCCCTTGACCACGTGCAGCTGGGTCGGGATCCGCTGGCGCAGCTCCCCCACGTGGGAGACGATCCCGACCGCCCGGCCCCCGTCGCGGAGGCGGTCGAGGACGTCGAGCACGAGGTCCAGCGACGCCGGGTCGAGGGAGCCGAAGCCCTCGTCGACGAAGAGGGTCTCGAGGCGCGCGCCGCCGCTCTCGGCGGCCACGACGTCCGCGAGGCCGAGCGCGAGCGCCAGGGAGGCGAGGAACGTCTCGCCGCCCGAGAGGGACGAGGGCGTCCGCGCCTGGCCCGTCCAGCCGTCGACGATCCGCAGGTCCAGGCCGCCGCGCTTCTGGCCCTTGGCCCCCGCGTCGGAGTGCTCGATCGTGTACCGGCCGTCCGTCATGGCCTGGAGGCGGACCGTCGCCGCGGCGGCGATCTCCTCGAGCCGCGCCGCGAGGACGTAGGCGCTCAGCCGCATCTTCTTGCGGTTCGCCGCCGCGCTGCCGTCGACGAGGAACGCGAGGTCGCGGACCTGCCGCGCGTGCTCCGCGACGGGCTCCAGCGCCGCGAGGGCGGCGTCGAGCTGGCTCTCCAGGGCACGCAGAGCGCCCGCGTGGCGACGGGCGACCTCGTGCCCGCGCTCGGCCTGGGCCTCGGCCTCCGCGGCGGCCCGGGCCGCGGCCTGGAGCGCCGGGAGGTCCGGCGGCTCGGCCACCGCGGCGGCCTGGAGCTCGGGATCGGCCACGAGGCCGCGCCGCTTGGCCAGCTCGTCGTCGAAGGCCCGCAGGCGCTCCTCGAGGTCCGTGCAGTGCTCGGGCTCGCGGACGGCGCCGCGGGCCGCCGCGAGGTCCCGGAAGCCCGCGGCCCGGGCGGCGTCGACGAGCCGGGTCCGCGCCCCCTCGGCCACGGCGCGGGCGGCCGCGGCCGCCGCGATCGCCGTGGCGGCGGCCTCGCGCAGCCCTGCCGCGGCCCGGAGGGCGTCGACGCGCGCGTGCACGGTGGGCGCACCGTCGAGCGCCGTGAGGAGCTGGTCCCGGTCGGCCTCGAGCGCCCCGCGCCACTCCGCCGCGCGGGCGTGGGCCGCGGCGGCGGTCTCCGCGGCGGTGGCGCGCCGGGCGACCAGCCCGGACTGCTCCGCGCTGAACGCCTGCAGCGCCTCGGCGCAGGACTGGACCTCGCTCGAGGCCCGGCGCGCGGCGTCCCGGGCCCGGTCGGCCTGCTCGGCCTCGCGGACGAGCTCCGTCCGGCCCGCGATGCCGGCGACGGCCATCGCCGCCGCCAGGTCGGACCGCAGGCCCATGAGGTGGTCCTCGAGCGAGCGCAGGCGCAGCTCCGCGGTCTCGTGCGCATGGGCTGCCGCACGCTCGACGTCCGCGTCGACCACGAGCCCGTCCCCGAGCGCGGGCGCGGGGTGCTCCGTCGCGCCGCAGACGAGGCACGCCTCGCCCGGGGCGAGCGCGCGGGCGAGCTCGGCGGCCATCCCGTCCAGGCGCCGCTCGCGCACGTCGAGGTGGTGGCGCTTGGCTTCCAGCGCGTGCTCCAGGGCCTGGGTGCGCAGCGCCTGCTGCCGCTCGAGCTCCTCCTCCAGCCGGTCCCGCGCGTCCGCGGCCTCGCGGCGACGGTGCGCCTCCTGCGCCGCGGCGACCCGGTCGGGCAGGACCACGGCGGCCCCCTGCGCCGCCTCGTAGGCCCGGGTGAGCGCTTCGGCGCGCGACGGCCCGGCCGTGAGCTGCTCCTGCAGGCGCGCCGCCTCGGCGTCGGCGGCGGCGGCCCGGCCCTCCTCGGCCGCGAGCGCCGCGCGGCGCGCCGCCAGCTCCGCCTCCGTGGCCTCGAGGCCGGCGACCGCCCCGGCGCGCGCCCGCAGTCCCGCGGCCTCCTGGCGCAGGAGGTCGGGCGCGCCCGCGAGGAGCCCCAGCTCGTCGAGCGCCGCGGTGGCCTCCGCGTCCGCGTCGGCCGCCTCGCGCATCAGCCGGTCCCAGTCCTCGAGCAGGGGCGCGACGGTCGCGGCCTCCCGCGCGGCGAAGAGCTCGGCCATCGCGGCGTCGCGCTCGGGCCGGCGCCCCTCGAAGCGGGCGACCGCCTCCACCGCCTCCGCGTGGCGCCGCGCGCGGGCGGCCTGCTCGTCCGCGGCGCGCAGGGCGCGGTCCGCGGCGACGCGCGCGCCCGCGGCCGCGTCGCAGACGCTGTGGGCCGTGATGAGCGACGCCTCGGCGCCCACCAGGCGCTCCTGGAGCCAGGGCGCGAGGACGGTCGGCTCCTCCTCCCATGCGGGCTCGGCGTCGCAGCCCACCTCCTGGCAGAGGCGGTGCGCCACGGCCCGCACCGCCCCGCGGGCCGCCTCGAGCGCGACACCCGCCTCCTTGCGGCGGCGGGTCAGGACGTCCTCGGCCACGCCGAAGCGCTGGGTGGCGAAGAGCCGCTCGAGCACCTCCCAGCGCGTGTCGGAGTCCGCCCGCAGGAAGGTCGCGAACTCCCCCTGGGGCAGCAGGACGACCTGGCAGAACTGCTCCCGGCTCATCCCGAGCAGGCGGTCGAGCTCGTGCGAGGCCTCGTCGTGACGGGTGGACAGCGTCCGCCAGCCCTCGCCCTCGAGGCGCTCGAGGTGGACCGTCGCCGCCTCCTCCGTGAGACCCGTCCCGCGCTTCTTGGGGCGCTGCTGCTTCGGGGTGCGGGTGATCCGCAGGCGCTCCCCGCGGAGGGTCGCCTCGAGCACGACGCGGGTCTGCAGCTCGGGCTCCGCGTGGTCCGAGCGCTCCCGGGCGTCCTTCCCCCGGGCGCCCGGGAGCTTCCCGTAGAACGCGAAGCAGATCGCGTCGAGCAGCGTCGTCTTGCCCGCGCCCGTGTCCCCGTGCAGGAGGAAGAGCCCGGCGGCGCCCAGCGCGTCGAAGTCGACCCGCTCCGTGGCCGCGAAGGCCTGGAGCGCCTGGACCTCCAGGCGGTGCAGCCGCACTCAGGCCACCCGTTCGGTGACGCGCGGATCGCCGAGCACGTCGGCGAGGAGCGCCTCCTCGGCGGGCTCGGCGGGGGTGCCGCGCACGTCCTCGACGAAGCTCGTCGCGAGCTCGAGGTCCGTCAGGCCCTGCAGGCGGGTCGCGTAGGAGCCCCCGGGGTGCGCGCGGGCGCCCTCGGGCGCGAAGTGCAGCGCCACCGCGTGCGGGAAGCGCGCCCGCAGCCGCTCCATGGCCTCCGCGGGCCGCACGGCGTCCGTCAGCGTGACCTCGACCCAGGCCTCCTCCGCGGCCTCGTGCGCCGCGTCGGCCAGCAGGGCCGCGAGGCCGCCGCGGATGCGCGCCAACGGGCGCGGGACGGGGCAGGGGACGAGCTCGACCTGGGGTGCGGCTCCCGCGAGGTCGACGAGCGCGACGGACTTCGTGTGGGTCGCCTCGGAGAAGGAGAAGGCCAGCGGCGACCCCGCGTAGCGCCCGACCTCCCCCACGCGCTGGGGACCGTGGAGGTGACCCAGGGCGAGGTAGTCCGCCCCGGCGAAGGTCGCGGCGGGGACGCAGGCGGCGCCGCCCATCGCGAGCTCGCGCTCGCTGGCGGAGGCCGCGCCCCCCGAGACGAACGCGTGGGCGACCACGACGGCGCGGGTGCCGGCGGGCCGGCCGGCGTGGTCGGCCCGCACGCGGGCCATCGCGGCGGCCAGGACCGGCCCGTGCCCGCGCTCCTCGACCCCGAGCTCCGCCCGGACCGCGTCGGGCTCCAGGTAGGGGATCGGGTAGAGGGCGAGCTCCCCGACGACCACGGGCTCCCCGCAGCGCGCGGGGTCCGTGCGCAGGTGCAGCCCCGCGCGGGAGAGCAGGGAGGCGCCGAAGCCCAGCCGGGTCGCGGAGTCGTGGTTGCCCGAGACGACGACCACGGGGGCGATCGCGGCCAGTCGGGCGAGCGCGTCGTCGGCGAGCGCGACCGCGTCGAGCGGCGGGAGCGCCCGGTCGTAGAGGTCGCCCGCCACGACGATCGCGTCGACGGAGGAGGCGGCGGCGACGTCCACGAGCCAGTCGACCCAGGCGGCCTGGGCGGCCAGCAGCCCCTCCCCGTGGAAGGAGCGGCCCAGGTGCCAGTCGGCGGTGTGGAGCAGGCGCATCACCGCGCAATGTGTCGATCACGGCGGACGGAACCTGACATGAAGGACCAGCTTTGACGTCCCGAAGGAGATGCAGGCCTGGCATTGGACCGCGTGCGGGGTTAGCGTCGCGCCATGACTCCCCAGGAGACGGTCGTGGGCATGCGCAAGGAGCTCAAGGTGGCCGACGCCGCGGCGTTCTCCATCGGACTGATCGGACCCGTCGGTGCGATCGCCCTGCTCGGGACGGGCGCCGCGGGCATCATCGGGCGAGGCGTGACGCTCTCCTTCGTCTTCGCCCTCGTCGGCGTGGCCCTCGTCGCCTACGCGTTCGTGCGGCTCTCGCAGCACATCTCGCACACGGGCTCGGTGTACGCGCTGGTCGGCGTCACGCTCGGGCCCCGCGCCGGCTTCCTCGCGGGCTGGGCGCTGTTCGGCGCCTACACCGCGATCGGCTGCGGCTCGACCATCGAGATCGGGTTCTTCGGGGCCGAGTTCCTCAAGAGCACCGGCATCCTCACGACGAACGAGTGGGTCTGGATCGCGCTCGTCGGCCTCGCGGGCGTCTTCGCCCTGGCCTTCAACGAGATACGGGTCGTGACCCGTTCCCTGCTCGTCTCCGAGGTCGTCGGGGCGGTGCTCGTGACCGTCCTCAGCGTGGTGATCCTCGCCCGGCTCGCCTTCGGCGACGGGCCGGGCGGCGAGACGTTCACGGCCGACTTCCTCAAGCTGCCGGACGGGGCCGACCTCGGCACGGTCGCCGCCGCGGCCGTCTACGGCTTCCTCGCCTTCGCGGGCTTCGAGGGTGCCGCCGCGCTCGGGGAGGAGACCTCGAGCCCGAAGACGGAGATTCCGCGGGCGATCAAGGTCGCGGTGATCGTCGTGGGCGCCTTCTACCTGCTCACCGCGATGTCGCAGTCCCTCGGCTACGGCACGGGGACCAAGGGGGTCGAGGCCTTCGCGGGCGGCTCGCCGTTCCTCGACCTCGGGACGGCCTACGTCGGCCAGGGCTTCGCCGACGTCCTGCTCTTCATGGCGACCGTCAGCCTCCTTGCAATCTCGCTCGGCACCGCCAGCGGCGCCGCCCGGATCCTCTACGCGCTGACCCGCGACGCCACGGGCGACTCGCGCGGGCTCGCGCAGCTCTCGGGCCGCGGCCAGCCCTCCAGGGCCCTGCTGGCGGTCCTCGTCCTGATCGGCCTCGGCGTCGTAGCCCAGCGCCTCGTGGGCTCCGCCGTCCTCGACGCCACCTTCTACGCCCTCACGCTCGGCACGATCTCGCTGCTCGTGGCCTACGTGCTCGCGACGGTCGGTGCGCTGCGCTACCTCTTCTTCTCCGACGTGGCCCGGGCGCCGAAGTGGCAGGCGGTCATCCCCGCGCTCGGCGGGGCGTTCGTCGTCTACACGATCTACAAGAACGTCATCGGGGTGGATCGCCCGTACTCCTACTTCGGTTGGATCGTCCTTGCCTGGCTGCTCGTCGGGACCGCGATCGTCGCCCTCGCGCCGGGGCTGGCGGGCAGGGTGAAGGCCGGGCTGGCCGCCTCGGGCTCGTGACCTGCATCGCGGTCCAGCAGCTCGCCCCGGTTCTCGGGGACCTCGAGGCGAACCGCGCGCTTGCGCTGGCGGCCATCCGGGAGGCGGTGGCGGCCGGGGCCGACGTCGTCGTCCTGCCCGAGCTCGTCACCTCGGGCTACATGTTCGGCTCGCCCGAGGAGGCCTCGGCGGCCGCCATCACGCGCGAGCACCCGATCCTCGTGGAGTGGGCCGCGGAGGCCGCCCGCGCGGACGTCGTCGTCGTCGCGGGCTTCTGCGAGCGCGGCGAGGACGGCGCGACCTACAACAGCGCCGCCATCCTCGACGCGACGGGGCTGCGCGCGGTGTACCGCAAGCTGCACCTCTGGGACGGTGAGAAGGCGCTCTTCACCCCCGGCTCCGACGCCCCACCCGTGGTGGACACCCGGGTCGGCCGCGTCGCCGTGCTCGTCTGCTACGACCTCGAGTTCCCAGAGCTCACCCGCTCCGTCGCGCTGGCCGGCGCGCAGCTGCTCGCCGTCCCGACGAACTGGCCCCTGCTCCCGCGCCCCGACGGGGAGCGCGCGCCCGAGGTGGTCGTGGCGATGGCGGCCGCCCGGGTCAACCGGATGGCCGTCGCCTGCGCCGACCGGCTCGGGACGGAACGCGGACAGGAGTGGACGGGCGGCGCGACCATCGTCGGGGTGGACGGCTGGGTCGCCGCGGCATCCGGCGCTCCGGGCCTGCTGATCGCCGACGTCCCGCTGGAGGACGCGCTGGTCAAACGGCTCACGGACGCCGCGGACGCGTTCGGCGACCGCCGTCCCGAGCTCTACGCCGACCTGGTGCGGCCCTAGCCGCCGCGGCGCGCCGCGACGTCCCTCCCCCAGTCCTCCACGACGCCCACGAGGTCGAGCATGTCGGGCGAGAGCTGCCGGCCGCGCCGGGTGACCAGGGCGAAGGAGTCGTAGACGGGCCCCTCGAGCGCCGCGGTGGACAAGCCGGCCGGGAACGCGGCGCTCGCGACCACCGCCCTGGAGGCGATGGTGTCCCCGAGCCCCATGGCGACGAGCTGCAGCGCGGTCTCGACGTGCTCGACCTCGAACTGCGGCGCCAGCACCACGCCCGCCTCCTGTGCCCGGGCGGCGAGCTGGCGGCGGGTCGGGTCATCGAAGCCGTGGCTGGCGTCGTAGAGGACGAGCGGCGCCTCGGCCAGCCGTACGAGGGTCATGGCGCCGCGGGTGCGGGCGGGGTCCGAGCTGACGACCAGGACCTCGTCGCGGAAGAGCGGGCGGACCTCGAGGCCGCGGTCGTCCAGTGGCAGGCAGACGAGCCCCGCCTCGAGGTCACCGCCGCGGACCGCGGTCGCGACGTCGGCGGAGTTCTGGCCGGGCAGCCGCAGGCGGATGCCTGGATGGGCCGCGCAGACCCGTGCGGCCAGGGCGGCGATGTCCTGGTAGGGCGCGTTGCGGAAGACCCCGAGGGTCACGACCCGCTCCCGTCGCGGGTGTCGACGCCCGACGGAGGCCAGTGCATCGTCGGCGGCCTCCGCGACGCGCTCGGCGTGGTCGAGGAACGCTCGTCCAGCGCTGGTGAGGGTCAGGCCTCGGCCGCCCCGGGCGAACAGCGGGGCGCCGAGCTCGCGCTCGAGCTGGCGCACCTGCTCGGAGACGGCGGGCTGCGTGCAGTGCAGCTCGCGGGCCGCGGCGTTGAAGGACCCGGTCCGGGCCGCCGTGCGGAAGTAGACGAGCTGCTGCAGCGTCAAGGCGATCCTTTGAGGAGGTGAAGGAAGGCCAATCGTAGACTTCTACTCGGCGTCGACCTACGCTCGGCACATGACCGGCCCCCTCTTCCTGAAGTCCTCGGCGAGCCGAGGGTCCGGCTCGGATCCGGCGGTCGCCGAGCGGGTCTCGGAGATCCTGCTGCGGATCGAGCGCGACGGGGCCGACGCGCTGCGCGCCTACTCCGCAGAGCTCGACGGCTGGAACCCACCGGACTTCGAGGTCACCCCGGCGCAGGTCGCCGCGGCGGCCGACGAGCTCACCGACGCGCTCAAGGAGAGCATCGCGTTCGCCCAGGCGCAGGTGCGTGGCTTCGCCGAGCTGCAACGCGCCACCCTCACGGACTTCGAGGCGGAGACCCTGCCCGGCGTCTTCCTCGGCCAGCGCCAGGTCCCCGTCGCCTCCGTGGGCGCCTACTGCCCCTCCGGCCGCGTCCCGATGCTGGCCTGCGCCTTCATGACCGTCTTGGTCCCGAAGGTCGCCGGAGTCGGCGAGGTCGTCGCCTGCACCCCGCCGCGTGGTGGCGCGGGTGTGCACGCGCCCACCCTGCACGCGATCGCCACCTCCGGCGCCGACCGGATCTTCGCCCTCGGGGGCGTCCAGGCCCTTGCGGCCATGGCGTTCGGCCTCGAGGGGATCGCCCCCGTCGACATGATCGTGGGGCCGGGCAACGCGTTCGTGGCCGAGGCCAAGCGCCAGCTCTTTGGTCGCGTGGGCATCGACCTGCTCGCCGGCCCGTCGGAGGTCGCCGTCATCGCCGACGAGTCCGCCGACCCCGAGCTCGTGGCCGCCGACCTCCTCGCGCAGGCCGAGCACGGGCCGTCCTCTCCCGCCGTCCTCATCACCACCTCGGAGGACCTGGGACGCGCCGTCATGGCGGAGGTCGCCGCCCAGCTCGACGCGCTGGAGGCCGTGGGCGCGGACGCGACGGTCCGGAGCGCCTGGACCGACCACGGGGTCGTCGTGGTCGCCCGGGACCGGGAGCACGCGGTCACGCTCTCCGACGAGGTCGCCACGGAGCATCTCGAGGTGCACACCTCCGACGACGGCTGGTACTTCGACCGCCTGCGCAACTACGGCTCGATCTTCCTCGGGAGCCGCGCCACCGTCGCGTTCTCCGACAAGGCGATCGGCACGAATCACACGCTGCCGACGGGCCGGGCCGCCCGGTACACCGGCGGCCTCTCCGTGGCGAAGTTCCTCAAGACGCTGACCTACCAGCGCATCGACACGGACGAGGGGGTCCGCGCCGTCGCGCCGCACGTCGCCGAGATCTCGCGGGCCGACCTCATGCCGGCCCACGAGGCCACGGCGACCAAGCGCCTCGAGCGCCTGGGCTGACCTACGGCTGGAGGACCGACGACGCCTCGGGCTGCCGCCCCACCGCCGCGAGGCCGGGTCGTCCGGAGCCGTCCACACGCGTGAGGCCGGCGTCGAAGCGCGTCGTGCAGTCCGTGCCGGTCCACTGGTAGACGTACAGCCGGTCCACGTCGGGGCGGTCGTCCTTCGCGAGGGTGAACATCCACGAGACGGCCTTGTTCGCCCGGGACTCCGCGCGGGTCTGGGAGGCCTTGTTCGTGGCGGAGCACGTGAACGACCCCGTGGTCCCGAGCTTCACGATGCCGCCGGTCTCCGTGAGCCAGAAGTTCGCGCGCCTGTTGCGCTTCTTCGTCTCCGTGATGACGTTCTTCGTGCCGGAGCGGCCCCGCCGGTTCGTGTCCGTGGAGTTGTGGATCCCGACGATGCTCGCCCGCTTGCGATAGGTCGGGCTCAGCCGCGCCTAGAAGCGGCGGATGGAGGAGCGGGCGTTGCCCAGGTCCTTGCTCGTGCGCCCGTCGAGGATGTCCAGCGCGACCATCCGGCACTTGCCGGTCCCCCTCGTGCCGCAGCGCGGGAAGACCGCGCGGGCCACACGGACGAGGGCCGCGCGGCCCGGGCGGCCGTCCTCGCGGAGGCGCCGGACTACGCCCCGAGCCGGCGGACGCTCTGGCGCCGACTCACCAGACGTAGCCGTTGAGCACCTGCAGCATCGCCTCGCGGTCCACGGGCCCGAAGCGGACGACCCAGCCGTTCTCGGGCTCCTGGCGCAGCTGGGCCGGGACCCCCGTGTCGACGAGGGAGCGGTGGATCAGGTCGGCGCGCTTGAAGCCCACGGCGCCGTGGAAGAGCACGTCGATCCCGAAGCGGTCGGCCTCCACGGGCCAGATGGAGATCTTGTCGGGCCGGGTCGGGCCGGGGAGCCGCGGCGGCTCCGGGTCGGGCCCCTGGGGACGAGGCGGGCGGTGGATCCCTCGGTCCGGCATGCCGGACCCAGGATCGCAGCCCTAGACGAGCTCTTCGGCCTCGTCCTTGCCCTGCAGGCGCTCGCGGCCGCGCTGCACGGCGGCGATGAACTTCGAGAGGTTCACCTCGAGGGTGTTGAGGATCTCGTCGGCGTAGTCCTCGGCACCCAGGCGGATCTCGCGCTCGCGGGCCCGCGCATCCTCGACGATGTCCTCCGCGGCGCGCTCGGCCTGCTTCGTGACCTCCTCGTTCGAGATGAGGTCCTCCTGCTTCTCGCGCGCCTCCTTGATGATGCGCTCGGCCTCGCGCTTGGCCTCGGCGAGCATCTCCTGGCGCTCCTTGACGATCCAGCGCGCCTGCTTGATCTCCTCGGGGATCGTCGCGCGCATCTGGTCGAGGATGTCGTAGATCTCCTCCTTGTCCACACGCACGGTGTCCGTCATGGGGACGGACTTCGCGTTGTGCACGAGGTCGTCGAGCTTGTCGATGAGAACCAGGACGTCCATGGGCAACCCTTCTGTTCGCTACCGCGAGAGCCGTTCCTGCAACAGTGGCGCCACTGCCGCGGGGACGTACTCGCCGATGTTCCCGCCGAACGTCGCCAGTTCCTTGACGCCGCTGGAGGAGAGGAAAGAGTACTTCGGGCTCGCCATGAGGTAGAGCGTGTCGATGTCCGGGGCCTGATGGCGGTTGAGCTGGTTCATCTCCAGCTCGTACTCGAAGTCCGAGATGGCCCGCAGGCCCTTGACGATCGTGTGGGCGCCGACCTCCCGGGCGAAGTGCACGACGAGCGTCGAGAAGGGCTGCGGGCGCACGTTGCCGAGGTGCGCGGTCGCGTCCCCGATGAGCTCCATGCGCTCCTCGATGGAGAAGAGCGGCGGCTTCTTGCGGACGGAGGCGTTGACGATGCCGACGACCACCTCGTCGAAGATCGCGCTGGCGCGGGTGATGACGTCGAGGTGCCCGTTCGTGATGGGGTCGTAGGACCCGGGGCAGACGGCGATCTTGGGGTCGGGGCTCATGGCGCGCGGTGGATGCGGATCAGGGTGTCGCCGTAGCGGCGCTCTTTGTCGACGGGCAGTGCGAGCTCCATCGGCGAACGGCGGTCGCTCTCGGCGACGACGCGCGCACCCGGGGCCAGCAGGCCGGTCAGCACGTCGCCCAGGGAGGCGGCGAGGCCGGCGGCCAGCCGGTACGGGGGATCCAGGAAGAGCAGATCGTAGGCCTCGGCGCGGGCCAGCGCCTCGCGCGCAACGCGGCTGGCATCCCCCGCCCGCACCACGGCGGCCCCGGCGGGCAGCCCGAGGGCCTCGACGTTCGCGCGCAGGGCGCGCAGCGCGCGGCGGTCGTCGTCGACGAGCACCGCCGTCGCGGCACCCCGCGAGAGGGCCTCCAGGCCGAGGGCACCCGAGCCCGCGTAGAGGTCCAGGACCCGGGAGCCGTCGAGCGGGCCGAGCATGGAGAAGAGCGCCTCGCGGACCCGGTCGGACGTGGGCCGCGTCCCGTCGCCGGGCGGCGCGGTGATGCGGCGGCCGCCCAGGGTCCCGCCCACGATCCTCATGCCCCCATCCTGCCCGGGGACGGCTCAGCGGGCCATCCCGGCCCCGGCCCCCACCGCGAACTCCCGGGCGATCTCGCCCCAGCCGGCCTTCGGGCGCTCGTGGAAGGCGGTCCGCTGCCAGTCCTCCCAGGCGTAGCCCGCGGTGCGCACGGGCGCGCCGTTCCCGAGCTGCACGGTGATCCCGAGCCGCCCCGCGCGCTCGGCGTGCAGCACCCCGCGCGGACCGCCGCGCACGACCTGGTGGCTCGAGGGGTCCGCGTAGCCCAGCAGGCCCCAGGGCAGCCGGAGCTCGACGACCTTGCCCCGGGCCATCACGAGGTTGCGGGTGTCGAACCCGGCCACGGCGGGATCCCCCGTGCCCCACCCCAGCCGGGAGCGGTCCGCGAACTCCGCGGCCTGGCGGCCGATCCCCGGGACGACGAGGGGCCGGTTGAGGATCTGCCGCACGCGCGCCCAGGCGCCGCTGCCCGTGCGCATCGCCGCGGGATCCCAGGCCACGTAGCCCTTGCCGGCGTACTGCCAGGGCAGCGGGTCGAGCCACGCCGCCTGCAGGAGCGTCGCCGTCCGGCCCGGACCCAGGAGGACCGCGTGGTCGGCCCGCGGGTCCGCGCCCCGGGTGCCGGGGAGGCCGCGGTTGCCCGTGCCCGTCACCGCGAGGCCGATGCGCAGCGGCACCGTGGGGTCGCGATCGTCCTTCAGGCGCACCCGCAGCCACACGTGCTCGGCGTCGTGGGTGGCCCGGACGTCGGCGACCGGCCCGGGTGCCTCTGCGATCGACTGGCTCGTTCTTCGGCGTCCAGTCCCCGTCCTCCCCGTCGAGGACCTTCGTCGCCCGCGCGCCGGCCTCGACCGCGAGCACGCCGAAGTGCTCCTCGTTGGTCAGGGGGTTGCGCCACAGCGCGCGCCGGTCCTCCGGCAGCTCCTCCTCCATGGTGTTCCACGTGCGCTTGAACCACTCGTCGGCCCACTCGAACAGGACGCCGCCCGCGAAGCGCTCCTCGCGGATGCGGCGCAGCATCTGCGCGTCCGCCCGGCCCGCCTGCAGCTCGGAGATGCCGCCCTGGTCGCGCCCGAGGGGCCCGCGGTGCGCCGCGCCGAGGCTCGTGGGGACCCCGAACTCCGTGACCATCACGGGCATCCCGCGGTGGTGCGCGCGCAGCCGGCGCAGGTAGCCCGCGTAGGGGTCCGGGGTGCCGTCCGCCGCCCGGGCGTCGCGGTGCTCCCAGCGCAGGAAGTCGGGGTAGTAGGGGTAGACGTGGTAGCTCGCGAAGACGCCGCCGGGCCAGGCCGCGGTGGCCCGGACGTGCATGGGGTCCACGGGAACGAGGTCCTCCTTGTCGGAGGGCTCGCGGGGGTGGTGCAGGGGATCCGTCGTCAGCCAGTTCGTGAACGCGATGGGCCGGCTCCAGCCCCGGCGGGCCTCGAGCGTCGCGACGTGGTCCATGCCCGCGGCCAGCCAGCTCTCCATGGGGGTCGCGCGGGCCGTGGCGCGGATGAAGCGCCCGCGGAACGGCGCCATGCCCGGGTGCCGGCGGTCGGTCCCCTCGGTGGCGAGCGGGTCCCACTCGATCCCGAGCGACCACCCGAGCAGCCAGCGCGAGACGTCCGTGCGGTAGTGGCCCGAGGCGTGGCCGCGGCGCGCGGGGAGGTCCGCGTCGCCGTGGACGACGGCGACCGCGTCGGCCAGCTCGCGCTTCCAGGCGCCGAGCACCGTGAAGGCGTCCTGCGTGCGCAGGAAGCCGTCCTCCGGGATCCAGACCCCGTGCAGGAGGTGGATGGGCGCCTCGGGGTGCGCCTCGTCGTAGGCCGCGAAGGCCTCGTAGAAGCGCGGCGGCAGGATGGTGTAGACGCGCAGCAGCCGCACCCCGAGGCGGCCCATGCCGGTCAGCCAGCGGTCGTAGTCGGCGCGGGTCGGGGCCAGGGCGCCGGGCATCTGGCCCGGGACGGTGGTCCCGAGGTTCACCCCGGGCCAGAAGCGCGGGGAGAACCCGTCGCCCGTCCCCAGCGCGATCGCCTCGCCCTGCGCGCGCGCGGGGACCCGCAGCCCGCCGACGTCGACCGGGGTGCCCACGTAGCTCGGCGGGTTCCAGGTCGGGACGACCATCGCCGCGGCGGGCCGCTCGTCCCCGCCGCAGCCCGGGAGGGCGAGTGCGGCGAGGGCCAGGACGGCCGCGAGGGTCCGCGCCGCCGCCGGCAGCCGGGTGGGGAAGGGCGTCACCCCCGGGGTCCTCGGCCGTGGGGCCGCGCGGCGGCAGCCCGCTGGCCGAACGGCGGACCGCGCTCAGCCCGCCACGGCGCGCGCCTCGACGGCGTCGAGCGCGGCCCGGAGCAGCCCGTGCTCCACGCGCTCGAGGCGCGGGTCGTCGGCCAGGAGCGCCTCGGCGCGCTCGTGCGCCCGGGCGAGGAGCTCCGCGTCGTCGGGCAGGCGCGCGAAGGTGAAGCGGGCCAGGCCGGACTGGCGGGTGCCCGTGAGCTCGCCCTCCCCCCGCAGCTCGAGGTCGAGCTCGGCGAGCTCGAAGCCGTCCGTGTGCTCCGCGAGCGCCTTGAGCCGCCGCGAGCTCTTCGGCCCGAAGAGCAGGCACACGGACGCGTGGCCGCCCCGGCCGATCCGGCCCCGGAGCTGGTGGAGCTGGGAGAGGCCGTAGCGGTCCGCGTCCTCCACGAGCATGACCGTCGCGTTCGGGACGTCGATGCCGACCTCGATGACCGTCGTGGCCACGAGCACGTCGGCCTCGCGCGCGGCGAAGCGCTCCATGACCGCCGCCTTGTCGGCGGACTTCATCTGCCCGTGGAGCAGCTCGACGCGGAACGCCGCGAGCTCCCCGGTCCGCAGGCGCTCGAACTCCGCGGTGGCCGCGCGCGCCTGCACGGCCTCCGAGTCGCTGACCAGCGGGCAGACGACGAAGGCCTGGCGCCCGGCCCGCAGCTCCTCGCGGATCCGCTCGTACGCCCGCTCCCGCTCCCGCTCGCTCTCGGCCACGTGGGTGACGATGGGCTTGCGGCCGCCCGGGAGCTCGCGCAGGGTCGTCACGTCGAGCGCGCCGAAGGAGGCCAGGCGCAGCGTCCGCGGGATGGGCGTCGCGGTCATGTGCAGGACGTGCGGCACCCGGCCCGCGGGCGCCTTCGCGTCGAGCGCCGCGCGCTGGCGCACCCCGAAGCGGTGCTGCTCGTCGACGACGACGACGGCGAGGGAGCGGAAGACGACGGGCTCCTCGATGAGCGCGTGGGTCCCGACGAGCAGGTCGAGCTCCCCCGTGGCCAGCCGCGCGAGCGCCTCGCGCCTGCGCGCGCCCGTCACCGAGCCCGTCAGCAGCGCGCCCCGCGCGACCGCGCCGGCCCCCATGAGCCCCGCGTCCGCGAGCCCCGGCAGGAGCTTCGAGAGCGTCGCGAAGTGCTGCTCGGCCAGGACCTCCGTCGGGGCCATGAGCGCCGCCTGGTGGCCGTGCTCGACCGCCCGGAGCATCGCGTGCAGCGCCACGACGGTCTTCCCCGAGCCGACCTCGCCCATGAGCAGCCGCTGCATGGGCCGGGGGGTGGCGAGGTCCGCGTCGAGCTCGTCCATCGCCCGCAGCTGGTCGCCCGTCGGCGCGAAGGGCAGGAGCTCCGCGCGCCAGTGGGCCGTGAGCTCGTGCGGCCCGTCGAGCGCGGGCGCCACCGCCTCCCCGCGCCGCTCCTCGCGCAGCCGGGCCTGGACGACCTGGTCGAGCAGCAGCTCGTCGAACGCCAGGCGCCGCCGCCCCGCCTCGCGGTCCCCGAAGTGCGCCGCGGCGAAGGCCGCGACCGCGTCGGGCAGGCGCTCGGCGACCCGCAGCGCGGCGGGCAAGGGGTCCACGGCGTCGGCCACCGCGCCCCGGTGCTGCTGGGCCATCGCCAAGACCTGCGTGCTCGTGATCCCCTTCGTCGCGGGGTACTGGGCCACGCCGGCCGCGTCCGCCGCGCCGACCCCCTCGTCCGTCCGGGCGTGGGCGTTGACCCGGAAGCGGTTGCGGCCCTGGTACTTGCCGGCCAGCATCAGCCGGGTGCCCGCGGGGTAGGCGCGCTGCAGCCAGGGCTGGTTGAAGAACGTCGCCGCCATGATCCCCGTCTCGTCGGCGACCGTCGCCTCGACGAGCGGCTTCATCCCCCGCCGTCGCACGGGCCGGCTCGTGATGGAGCGCACCTCGACGACGACCGTCGCGACCTCCTCGGGCTGCAGCTCGGCGATCGTGCGCCCCTCCCCCGTGTCCCGCGGCAGGTGCGCGAGCAGGTCGCCCACCGTGTGCAGCCCGAGCTGCGCCGCGGCCTCGGCGACCGTCGGGGGCTCCCAGGCCAGCGGGGCCTCCCAGGCCGAGGGGCGGGGCCAGCGCACGGGGGCGTCGCGCAGCTGCTCCGGGGTGAGCGCGGTCGGGGTGGCGAAGGCGGTCGGCACGGGGGTCGGGCCATCCTGGCACCCGGGTTGGACGACGGCCCGGAAGGGGAGACTGGACGCGTGCCCCGACTGCTCCTCGGACCCCTGCTGCGGTACGTCTCCGACACGGACGCCACCGTCTGGGTGGAGACGGACGCGCCCTGCGACGTGCAGGTGCTCCACGCCACCGCCCCGACGTTCTGCGTCGCGGGCCACCACTACGCGCTCGTCGTCCTGGAGGGCCTCGAGCCGGGCAGCACGCTGCCCTACGGGGTCGCGCTCGACGGCGAGCACGTCTGGCCCCCGGCCGACGACCCGTACCCCCCGTGCGTCATCCGGACCCACGCGCCGCACCGCGCGGAGCAGCTCAAGCTCGCGTTCGGCTCCTGTCGCGTGAGCGTCCCGCACGACCACCCCTACTCCATGCCGAAGGACGACGACGAGCGCGGCCGCGAGGTCGACGCGCTGCTCGCCCTCGTCGAGCGCCTCCGCCACGAGCCGCCCGACACGTGGCCCGACGCGCTCCTGCTGCTCGGCGACCAGGTCTACGCCGACGAGGTCTCCCCGGGAGTGGCGGAGCTCATCGAGCAGCGCCGGCCGGAGGGCGAGGGCCCACCGCGCGAGGAGGTCGGGGACTTCGAGGAGTACTGCGCCTTGTACCGCGAGAGCTGGACGGACCCCGCGTTGCGCTGGCTGCTCTCGACGGTCTCCAGCGCGATGATCTTCGACGACCACGACGTCCACGACGACTGGAACACCTCGCAGGCGTGGGTCGAGGAGATCCGCGAGCAGCCCTGGTGGGAGGACCGCGTCGTCGGCGCCTACATGAGCTACTGGATCCACCAGCACCTCGGGAACCTCTCCCCCGGCGAGCTCCGCGCGGACCCGCTCTACCGCGACGTGCAGCAGGGCGGGGACCGTGAGCAGGAGCTCCGCGCCTTCGCCCGGGACGCCGCCGCGGGAGGTCGCCGCGGCCCGCTGGAGCTTCCGCCGCGACTTCGGCCGCACCCGCCTGGTCGTCCTGGACTCCCGTGCGGGCCGCGTGCTCGAGCCCGGGAAGCGCCAGATGCTCTCCGACGGGGAGTGGGACTGGGTGCGCGAGCAGGTGGAGGGCGACTACGACCACCTGCTGCTCGGCACCTCGCTGCCCTACCTCCTGGCCCCGGGGATGCACCACCTGGAGGCCTGGAACGAGGCGGTCTGCGACGGCGCCTGGGGCGGCCGGGCCGCGAAGCTCGGGGAGAAGCTCCGCCAGGGCCTCGACCTGGAGCACTGGGCCGCGTTCCAGGGCTGCTTCAAGCGGATGGCGACGCTCCTCGAGGAGGTCGCGCGCGGGGAGCACGGCCCCGCCCCCGCGACGATCGTCCTGCTCTCGGGCGACGTCCACCACGCCTACCTCGCGGAGGCGCGCTTCGACTCGGGCCCCGTCGCCAGCCGGGTCCTGCAGGCGACGTGCTCGCCCGTGCGCAACCCGCTCGACGCGCGGGAGCGCCGGGCGCTGCGGACGGCGTTCGGGCGGCCCATGGCCGCGCTGACCCGGCGCCTGGCCCGTGCCGCGGGGGTGGCGCCCACCCCCATGTCGTGGCACTTCGCCGCGGAGCCCACGTTCGACAACCAGGTCGCCGAGCTGCGCCTCGACGGGCGCGAGGCGCACCTGTGCATCGAGAAGACGCTGCCCGAGGACTGGCGCGCCCCGAGGCTCCACGAGAGCCTCTCGGTGACGATCGCGCCCCGGGAGGCCCGGACGCCCGCGCCGGCCTAGAGGACGGGCGGCGGCTCCGTCGGCACGGCGGCCGTCGGCGCGGCGCCGATGATCTCCGTGATGCGCAGGCCGAAGTCCTCGTCGATGACGACGACCTCGCCGCGGGCGATGGCCTGGCCGTTGACCAGGAGGTCGACGGGCTCGCCCGCGAGGCGGTCGAGGGTGACGAACGCCCCGGGCCCCAGGGCGAGCGCCTGGCGGATGGTCATGCGGGTGCGCCCGATCTCCACCGCCACCTCGACGGGGACGTCGTGCAGGCGCGAGAGGCCCGCGGCATCGTCGTCGAGGGGGCGGCCGCCGGTGCCGTCGGCTCCACCGGGCTCGCCGTCGAAGGACTGGTACTCCATCGCGATCTCGGACATGGGTGCTCCTCCGCTACTGGACGGTGACGTCGGTGAACAGGACGTCCTCGATGTGGACGTCGGTGTGCTTGCGCAGGTCGGCGGCGAGCTCGCGCTTGAGGCGTGACCGGGCCTTGCCCTCGACGAGCTCGTCGGCGGTCAGGCCCGTCAGGCGGTCCGTGATGACGTCGCGGACGACGGCCTCCTGCGGCATGGGCCCGAAGCCCTCGGGCGGCTTGGCGGCCTCCGCCCCGTGGCCGGCCTCGCCCGCGGCCGTCTCGCCGTGCTCGAGCACGAGGCCCACGGTGACCTGGGCGTACTTGCCCCCCTCGAGGTTCACGAGGAACTGCTTGCCGAGGACGTAGACCTCCCCCGCGACCTTCGGCTTGGCGTCCGCGCTCCCCGTGCCGGCGAACTTCATCTTCCAGACGCCTCCGAGGGCGAGCAGGACGACGGGGATGACGACGAGCAGCTTCTTGTTCATGGGGAGTCCTCGGGGGTGGCCGGGCGGTTGATGCGGGTGAGCACGACCTCGACGCGCCGGTTGCGCGAACGGCCCTCCGCGGTGGCGTTGGAGGCGACGGGGTGCTGCCAGGCGAAGGCCTGCGCCGTCAGGCGACCCACGGGGATCGCCTGCGCCGAGGAAGTGGCGGACGACGCTCGACGCGCGGGCGCCCGAGAGCTCCCAGTTCGTCGGGTAGCGGTAGGAGGCGATGGGCTGGGTGTCCGTGTAGCCCTCGACGGTGATCGGGTGGTTGCGCTCCTTGCGCAGGATCTTCCCGAGCGGCGTGAGCAGCCGGGCGGCTCCCGGCTTGAGCCGGCCCTCGCCCGAGTCGAAGAGGACGCCGTCGGTGATGCAGCGTCACCGCGAGGCCGCGGCGGCGGATCGTCGTGACGACCTTCTCCGAGAGGCCCAGGCGCTCCGCCTCGGCGTCGATGCGCCGCTTGAGCGCCTTGAAGTCGCGCTGCTCGCGCGCGGCGGCCTCGTCCTTCGCGTCGCTCTTGCCCTTGGGCCATCATCGCGGCGACGGAGTCGCGCGGCGCGAGCACGGGCGTCTGGGGCGACGGCGTGGCGGGGTCGGTCGACTGCGAGTCGGCGCCCTTCTCCATGATCGCCTCGCCCCCGGGGAGGATCGCGCCGCTGAACGACTCGTTCAGCGAGCGCTTCAGGGCCTCGAACTTCGACGTGTTCACGGAGGAGATCGAGAAGAGCACCATGAACAGCGCGAACATCAGGGTCATCATGTCCGCGAAGGAGACGAGCCAGCGCTCCTCGTTCTCGTGCTCCTCCTCCTCGTGGGAGGCGTGGGAGCGGCGGGGTCGCCGTGTCGTCGTGGCTGGACACGGTGCTCAGGCGGCGGCGCGGGTGGCCTGCGGGGCGGCGGGGGCGCTGGCGGCCGGGTCCTCGCCCGACGTGCGCTGGGCCGGCGGCACGTAGGCCATGAGCTTCTCCTCCAGCACGCGCGGGTTGTCGCCCGCCTGGACGGAGAGGATGCCCTCGAGGGTCATGGCGCGGAAGTGGAGCTCCTCGAGCGAGAGCTGCTTGAGGCGGTTGCCGATCGGGAGGTAGACGACGTTCGCGCTGGCGACGCCGATGAGGGTGGCGATGAAGGCGGCGGAGATCGAGGGGCCGAGGGTCTCGGGGGAGTCGAGGTTCTCCAGGACGTGCACGAGCCCGAAGACGGTGCCGATGATGCCCATGGTCGGGGCGAAGCCGCCGGCCTTCTCGAAGGGCTGGGCGCCGGCCTGGTGGCGCTTGCGCATGCTCGTGTTCTCGATCTCGAGGACCTCCGCGACCAGGTCGGGGTCCGTGCCGTCGACGATGAGCTGCAGGCCCTTGCGCGTGTAGCCGTCCTCGACGGTGTCGAGCTGCTCCTCGAGGGCGAGGAGGCCGTCGCGGCGGGCCTTCTCCGCGTAGCCGACGAGCTCCTTCACGCGCCCGACGAGGTCGGGGGGCTCGGCGCCCATGGCCTTCTTGTAGAGCGCGGGGATCGTCTTGACGGTCTCCATGCTCGTGCCGGCGATGGTCGCCCCGAGCGTTCCGCCCAGGACGATCATCAGGGCCGACGGGTTGAGGATCGCCATGACGTTCGACCCCTCGAGCGTCGCCCCGATGGCGAGCCCGAGGCAGGCGACGACGATGCCGATCGTCGAGGACTTCATCCGTCCATCCCGGGCGGGACGTCGCCCGCCGAGCCGCGCACCAGCACGAGGTCCGCGTTGCGGCGGGGGGTGTCCTGCAGCGCCGTGGAGAGGACGGCCGCCCGCCAGACGCGGATCGCGTCGCGGATGGCCTCGGGGCTCTCGGCCACGACGACCTTGACCCCGGTCGCCAGGGCGATGACGGTGTCGGGCCGCGCCTCGACGGACACGATGGTGTCCGGGTTGAGGAAGAAGGCCTCGTCGGGGTGCGCAAGTCGATGGAGGGAGATCATGGCGTCAAGGTGGTCATCGGCCACCCCGTGGCGAACTAGAGCCGCCGCGGACGAGACGTCCAGAAGGCGTCAAGCGCGTGGGGCTCCGGGCGAGAACCCAGGACATGCGACTCGTCGACACGGACGGCCTTGCTCCGGCCCGCGAGGCGCTGCGCATCCCCCGGGTCATCCACCGGGTCTGGCTCGGCCCCGAGCCCCCGCCGCCCATGGCCGACGCGCTCGCGGAGACCTGGGCGCACCACCACCCGGGCTGGGAGCTGCGCACCTGGCGCGACGCGGACCTCCCCGTGCTGCGCCACCCCCTGCGCCTGGGTCCCGACGCCGGCCGGGGCGAGCGCGCGGCGGTCGTCCGCGCCGAGCTGCTCCTGCGCTACGGCGGGGTCCACCTCGCGGGCGACTTCGAGTGCCTGCGCTCCCTCGAGCCGCTGCTCGACGACGTCGAGGCCTTCACGGCCTCCGAGGACGGCAGCGTGCTCTCCATCGGGGTGCTCGGCGCGGTCCCGGGCCACCCGCTCGTCGCCGCGCTGCTCCACGCGCTGCCCGGGGCCCTGGCCGCCCACCGCCGGGGCGCGGAGGTCCAGCCGACGGTGCCCGGCCTCATGAGCGCCGCGGCCGCGGGCGACCCGGCGCTGGAGGCGGGGCTCCGGGACTTCGGGCCCGAGCTCTTCTTCCCCTACCCGCCCGACCAGCCCCACCGGCGCCACGAGCGCTTCGGCGAGGCCTACGCCGCCCGCCACTGGGCCCCGAGCTGGCTCGACGAGCCCGTGGCGGAGCTCCCACCGCGCTGGCGCCTGGTCGTGGCCGCCGACTGGGAGGCGCCCGGGGAGGCACGCACCCTCGTGCGCACCTTCGCCCAGACCTTCGGCCCGCAGGACCCCGTGGAGCTCGTGCTCGTCGTCCCCCGGGAGCCGACCCCGGAGGACGACCGCCTGGCCCGCGAGCTGCGCACGACCCTCGGGATCGGCGTCGGGGACTGCCCGCCGTTCGGCCTGGAGTCCTTCGCGGAGGCCAGCCGCATCCCCTACGACGTCGCGGTGGTCCCCGAGGCCGACGAGCGCGCGCGGCAGGCCGAGCTGGCGATCGCGATGGGCTGGATGGCCGCGACCCGCGCGCTCATCGACCGGCACGGGCGGCCTGCCATCGCAGCGGCCTACGGGCACGCGACGCTGGCGGGGCGCCTGCCGGAGCTGCGCCGGCGCCTCGAGGCCGCCGGCTCCCGGGCCTGACGCGCGAACCGCTCCGCGCCCGGGCACGTAGGACCCGACATGGGTCCCGTCCGCGCCGTCACGCTCGACCTCGACGACACGCTCTGGCCGTTCGCGCCCATCGCGGGCCGGATCGACGCCGCGCTCTCCGCCTTCCTCGAGGAGCACGCGCCGCGGACCGCGGCGGCCTACGAGCCCGAGGCGGTCGCCGACGCGGTCGCGGCCGTGCGCGCCGAGCGCGACGACCTGGCCCATGACCTCGGCGCCCTGCGCCGCGCCGTCATGGCCCGGCTGCTCGAGGCCGCGGGCGAGGACCCGGCGCTCGCCGCGCCGGCCTTCGACGTCGTCTACGCCGCCCGCCAGCGCGTCGCGCTCTACCCCGACAGCGCGGCGGCCCTCGACCGCCTCGCCGCCCGCGTGCCGCTCTACGCGATCACGAACGGCAACGCCGACCTCGGCCTCACGGGCGTCGCGCGCTGGTTCCAGGGCTGCGTGGCCGCGCAGGACGTGGGGGTCGGCAAGCCGGACCCCCGCCCGTTCGAGGTCGCCTGCGAGGCGCTCGGCCTCGCCCCCGCGCACGTCCTGCACGCGGGCGACGACCTCCGCACGGACGTCGGCGGTGCGCTCGCCGCGGGCCTCCAGGCCGTCTGGGTGCGGCGCGACTTCGAGGGCGAGGCGCCGGAGGGCGCCCGCACGGTCCGGGACATGACCGCGCTCGCGGACCTCGTGGAGGCGGAGGCTCAGTCCGCGGCGGGGTAGCCCGGGACCCAGCCGACGACGGTCGCGGGGTTGCCGACGGCGATCGCCCCCGCGGGGATGTCGCCCTTGACGACGCTCCCGGCGCCGATGACCGCGTCGTCGCCGATCGTCGTGCCGCGCAGGACGATCACCCGCACGCCCAGCCAGACGTTGTCGCCGATCCGCGTGCGGCCCATGCGGAAGTGGGCCTCGTCGTTGCGGTGCGCCGGGTGCACGGCGTGGAAGTCCGAGTCGTAGACCTGCGACTCGTTGCCGATGAGGCAGTCCGCGCCGATCTCGATGCCGGGGCCCTCGGCGCGCAGCGCGACGTCGTTGTTCAGCAGCGTGCGCGCGCCGATCGTGATGTCGGCCCCCGCCCGGTTGACTTCGACGTAGGCGTGGTTGAGCAGGCCGCCGGAGGAGCGCGGCCAGCCGAAGGAGACGTCGGGCTCGCAGCGCAGGACCCCGTCGCCGACCATGAGCACGGGCTGGCGGAGCAGCGGCGGCGTCCCCTCGACCCGCAGCGTGCTGCGCGCGGCGACCGCGGCGGCGAACTGGTCGATGACGTCCCCCTCCGGCACGGGGGCTCGCGGCGGCTCCGGGGGCGGTCCGAGGAGCGCCTCCCGGAGGTCGCCGAGCCCCCCGAGGGCGTAGGCGGGCAGCCCGTCCTGCCTGGGGGCGCCGAGCCGGGCGGCCGCGATCTCGGCCAGGCCGAGGACGTCGTCGAAGTCGTCGACGGGCACGACGCGCACGTCGAGGTCCTCGGCGTGGCCCCCCGGGCCGGCCGCCTCGGCCAGCGCGGCGAGCGCCCGCTCCTGCTCGGCCGCCGGGACGCTGATCGCCAGCGTGACCTCGTCCTGGGCGGCGAAGGTCGAGGACCACGCCGCGAGCCCCCCGTCGAGCAGGTCCTCGTAGTGCGCGAGGACGACCTGGCCCGTGGTCACGGGACCCGGCCGGGACGCGGGGCGCTCGGCGCGTAGAGCCCCTGGCGGCTGCTCCGGCCCGGCGCACGGGGGTGCCCGGCGTCGCAGACCACCAGGCCCAGCCCGCCCCACGACTCGCCGTCGAGGCGCCCGCCCCGGAAGGTGTGGCCGGGGATCCAGTCGAGCTCGACGTGCAGGACCTTCGCGAAGGCGTCGTAGTCGACGGCCTCGAGGCCGCGCCGGACCTCCGGGTTGAACGTGTCGTGCAGGAGGATGACGGTGCGGCCGACGGCGTCGGACTCGAGCAGGTCGAGCGTGTCCCGGCGCGCCCCCTCGGCGGTGTGGTCCCCGTCCACGAGGGCGAAGTCGACGTTGCGGCCCGCGTCGGCCAGGTCGCGCAGGAACGGGGCCAGGGTCACGTGGCTGTCCCCCGTGTGGAACGTCGCGTTGGTCGCCTCGGCGACGATCGCGGGGTCCGGGGTGAAGACGTCGAAGGAGTGGACCTCCTCGCTGCGCGGCGCGATGCGGCGCAGGCTCGCGCCCTCGCAGGTGCCGATCTCCACCGCGAGGGCCGGGGCGACCGCGTCCAGGATCGCGACCAGCCCCGTGCGCTCGCCGAAGCTCATCTGCCATGGGTCGCGGGCGTCGAAGAGCGGCAGCAGCCGCTCGAGCCCCGGGGCGTGCGGCACGAGGTCGAAGACCTCCCCGGCCATGGTCGGCGCCGGGGCACCGACCTCGCCGTCCCAGGCGATCGCGGGGCCCCCGAGGTCGGGTGGGGCGGCGGGCGCGGCGGGCAGGCCGCGGGCCTCGTGGGCGTCGACGAGGACGTTGACGACCTCGATGAGCTGGTCGATCCGGGCGTGGTCGGCCTGGACGAGCGCGGCGATGCCCTCGACGACGAGCGCCTGGTGCCCCACGGCCTCGGCGAGCACGTCGGCATGGATGTCCTGGGAGGTCCCGGGCACGGCTCAGGCCCCCACGAGCTGGCGGGCGGACGGGACGAGCGCGTCGTAGGCCTCCGCGCGGATCGCGTCCGTCCCCTCCAGGGCGGCGGCGGGCGCGGGGAAGGCGGGCGGGTGGGAGGCCCCGCGCAGCAGCGCGTCGTAGCACCGGCTGGCGACGCCGTAGTGGAAGCAGGCCTCCCAGTGGGCACGGCCGTGGCGGCCGAGCGCGGCACGGGCGTCGGGCTCGGCGAGCAGGTGGTCGATGCCGGGGCCGAAGTCCGCGACGGGCAGGATGAGCCCGCCCGCCCAGTCGTGCACCGCGCCGGCGGCCGGGGTGGCGATCCACGGCAGCCCGGCGCACATCGCCTCCTGCACGATGAGCGGGACGGCGTCGGAGTCCGAGGGGCAGAGGAAGAGGTCCGCGGTGCGCAGCGCGGCCGCGACGCCGGCGGGGCTCAGGCCGCCCGCGAGGACGACGCGCGGATCGCGCGCGGCGAGCTCGGCGACGCGCACGGCCTCCTCGGGGTTGGCGGCCGTCGGGCGCCCGGCCAGCAGCAGGCGCCACGAGCCGGGGCGGTCCGCGAGCGCCTCGAGCAGCCCCGCGTGGTTCTTGTGCGGGTGGAGGTTGGCGACGTAGAGCAGCAGGTGCTCGTCCGGGCCGATGCCGTGCTCGGCCCGCAGGTCCCCCGGAGCGGGTGCGTGCTCGACGACGGCCTGCGGCACGTACACGCCCGGGACCCCCATGTCGCGGTTGAGCTTCGCGTCCCACCCGTGCTCGGAGTTGTGCACGACGACGTCCGCGTTGTCGAGCAGCTCCCGCCAGAGCGGGAGGTTCGCGATCTCGCGGACCCAGCGGTCCGCGTTGGCGGTCACGCAGGGGACGACGACCAGCCGCGGCCCCGGCCGGGGCAGCCGCAGCACCGCGGGGACGGGCCAGGCGTACGGGTCCGAGAAGGCGAGCACCGCGTCGTAGTGCCCGCGGCGCACGATGCGGCGCAGCTCCTCCCGCGGCCGGTCGCGCACCTCGTGGATCGTCAGGCCGCGGCGGACGAGCGACTCCCGCTCGGGCAGGTGACGGCAGGCGACCTCGACGGTCCAGCCGAGCTCGCGCAGGGCGACGCCGACGCCCTCGGCGATGTGCTCCAGGCCGCCGACGGAGGGGAAGAAGTAGTCCACGCAGACCAGCACCCGGGGGCGCTCGGCCCCCACGCGGACCGCGGGGACCTCCGGTGCGGGCGCCTGCTCGGCGGCCAGCGCCTCGAGGGCGCGCCGGCGCAGGAGCTCCTCCCGTGCGGGGAGGGGCGCGAGGTCCGCGGCCCGATCGAGCGCCTCGACCGCCCGGTCCCAGCGCGCTCCCTCGACCTCGAAGCGCCCGAGGTCGCGCCACGGGCCGGGGTCCTCCGGCGTCGTGCGCGCGAGCCGCGCGGTCCAGTGCGCGGCCTGCAGGTGGTCGCCGTCGGCCTCGGCGCAGGAGGCGAGCGCCTCGAGGGCGGCGGGCTGCTCCGGCTCGAGCGCGAGCGCGGCGCGCCCGGCGTCCTTGGCGACTCGGACCTCCCCGAGGCCGAAGGCGATGACCGCGAGGTCGGCGTTGGCCTGTGCCCGCACGGGGTCGTCGACGTCGGGGTCGTGCGCGACGTCGTGGAGGGCGGAGACCGCGGCGTCGAGGTCCCCGTCGGCGTAGCGGTCCTCGGCCCAGGCGATCCGCTCCTGCGGATCCCCGTCCGGTCCGGCGCCCGGACGAGGCGGCTCTCGGCGCTCGCGGCCCAGGCCAGGACGGCGTCGAGCTCGTCCCGCGCGGCGACGTCCCACGGGTCGCACGCCCGCGCCGCCACCCGGTGGCGCACGGCGGCCCGCACGTCACCGCGGGCCTGCGCGGCCGCGGCCGCGGCGGCCTGCTCCCGGCCGCGCTCGACGTCCTGCGGCGTGACCTCGACCTCCGCGCGCAGCCGCGTCTTGCAGTGCCCGGCGATGAACTCGAGGCTCAGGTCGTAGTGCCGCCACGCCGCCTCGAGCTCCTCGACGGAGACCGTGTCGAGGGGCAGCTCGCGCAGCATCCAGCGGCGGAACCGGTTGTCCTGGCGGACGTTGGCGACCCACTTCGGGCCGCGGACTGCCGGCCGCCATGTTCTCGCCGTGGACCCGGTAGCGGACGAGCGGCACGGGGAGGCAGGCGAGCTCGGCCTCCTCCGCGATCCGCACGGCGATCCACCAGTCCTGGAAGGAGGCGTCGGGGGCCACGGGCAGGATGCCGCCCGGCGAGCGCGCGGCGGAACATGATCGCGGGGGCCGGGACGGAGTTCGCGCGCAGCAGCGCGCCGAGGGCGCCGGCGCCGCTCGGCGGGCGGCAGGTCGAACTGCCGGTGGAAGGACGGGGCGAAGACGCGGCCCTGCCCGTCCATGAGCTCCATGTCGCAGTACACCAGGCCGACGTCGGGGCGGGCCCGGAGCAGCTCGACCTGCTGCGCTGACCTTCCCCGGCAGCCAGACGTCGTCGGCGTCGAGCAGCGCCACGAGCTCGCCCCGGGCCTCCGCGATCCCCGCGCGCCGTCGCGGCGTTGAGCCCCGCGTTCTCCTGGCGCACGACGCGGATGCGGTCGCCGTAGCCGGCCAGGACCTCCGGGGTGCGGTCCGTCGAGCCGTCGTCGACGACGAGCGACCTCGAGCGCTCGCCGGGGTAGTCCTGGGCGAGGGCGCTTCCGATCGCCTCGGCGAGGTACTCCTCGTAGTTGTAGGCGCAGACCAGGACGGTCACGCCGGGCCACTCAGGCGACATCGCGACGCTCCGTGGCGCCGCGCGCCTCGCGCAGCACGTCCGCCCACCGGGCCGCCGCCACCTCGGCGGAGCGGTGCTCCCGGACGTGCGCGCGGGCCGCCTCCCCCACGCGGGTGCGCAGCGCCGCGTCGGCCACCAGCGCGTCCAGCGCCTCGCGGGCCTCGGCCGGCGTGCCGGCGTGGAAGCCCGTCACCCCGTGCTCGATCTCGGAGTAGACGCCCGGGTCGGCGACGAGCGGGATCCCGAGGGCGGACGCCTCGAGCCAGCGCAGGTCGCTCTTGCCCCGGAAGAGGTTGCCCCTTGCCCGCGGGCGCGATCGCGAGGTCGAAGACCGTCATGGAGGCCGGGTAGCTCTCGAGGTGGCCGAACGGGATCGCCACCGCGCGCTCCGGGCCGAACTCGGCCTGCAGCTCGCGGGCGGCGGGCTGGCCCACGCTGACGAAGCGCGCCTCGGGCCGCTCGCGCAGGACCGCGGCCGACCTCGGGGAGCCAGGCGCGCCAGCGCCTGGATGTGGCCGATGCCGCCCGCCCAGCCGATCGTGACGCCGTCGCGGGGCGCGCGCTCGTAGTCGTAGCGCCCGAGGTCGAGGCCGTTGCGGCAGACCCAGACGTTGCGGGTTGAAGCTGCGGTAGCGCGGGCGAGGTAGTCCGTGGAGCAGATCAGCCCGTCGGCGAGGCGCATGTTCTGCTCGAGGCCCTCGACGCGCTGCTTCGTCCAGTAGCGCGCGGCCCTCGTGGCCGGCCATCTTGCGCACGGCCTGCACGTAGTCGTCGATCTCGAAGAGGACCGTGGTGCCGCGGGTCTGCAGCCGGCGGATCATCGCGCGTCCAGGCCCGCTTCGGGCTGCTGGAGGACGACGACGTCGTAGTCGAGCAGGTGCTCGAAGGCGAAGGGCCGCGCCGTGCGGCCCGTCGCGAGCTTGAGGTCGGGCGGCGCGCCCGACGACCCCGATCCAGTCCTGGCCGAGGACGGTGGCCGGCAGCGCGCAGCGGTACCAGCAGACCGCGGAGCTGCTCTTGCCGACGAAGAGGGTGCGAGGGAGCGTCACAGGGTCACCGGGATCCAGGGGGAGAGGTCCGTGCTGCGGTGCTTGGCGCGCAGCGCGCGGGAGGACTGCTGCAGGCGGTGGTGGACGTGGGGCGGCAGCTCGTCCGCGGGCGCCGCCTCCGTCAGCCGCTGGGCCACGCGCGGAGGGCTCGTAGACGCACTCGAGGCCGGCGGCGAAGACCCGCAGGGCGAAGTCGACGTTCGCGTCGGCCGGGGTGAGGTCCTCGTCCCACAGGCCGACGGCGTCCAGCGCCTCCCACCGGATGAGCTGGAAGCCCGCGTCGGCCGGGCAGCCGCAGGCCTGCAGCGCGGCGGGCAGGTCGTGCGGGGCGTAGCGCAGGCGCGGCACCCACTCCCGGTGCAGGGCGGAGAAGTAGAGGCCGGCGGAGGCCAGGATGCCGCCCGGGTGCAGCAGGCGGCCCCCCGTGACGGCGGCGGGCCGGCCCTGGGTGTCGCGGCGGGCCCGGAGCCGCTCGAGCCACGCCGTGCCCTTCGGCGCGACGTCCTGGCCGAGCAGGACCACGTCGACCCCGGCGTCGAGCGCGGCCCGCAGCGCGGCGTTCACGGCGGCCACGGCGGACCCCGGGGAACGGACGAGCTCGCCGTCGAGCTCCGCGGCGGCCGCGGCGACCTGGTCGAGCAGCGCCGGGGCGGAGTCGGCGCCCGCGGCGACGATGAGCGGGACCCCGGGCAGCGCCAGGTGCACCGCGACCAGGCTCCCGCGCCAGCGGGCGCGAGCGTCGGCCTCGGTGGTCACCGCGACGGTGACGACCGCGATGACGGGCCGCGCGGCGACGGCCGGGTCGGCGGGCTGGGGCTGGGGGGCGGTGCTGGTCATGGGGCGGCCTTTCAGCCGAGGTGGACGTAGCCGACCGCGCCACCGCCGCCCGGGTGGGCGCGGCGGGTGACCTGGTCGGAGGAGTTGCCCTCGATGGTGTGGACGGTGCCGTCGGCGTCGACGGACTCGACGAGCCCGATGTGCTCGTCCCAGACGATGAGGTCGCCGGCCTGCGGGACGACCCCGGGGCCGGCCGGCGTGGCCTTGCCCGCACGCTGGGCCCAGCCCCAGAGGGCGTCGACGGAGCCGAAGCCCTGGCCCTGCTCCCCCACGGGTGCGCCCGCCTGGCGGGCGGCCCAGGAGACGAAGTACGCGCACCAGGGCCCGACGCCGGAGCCCGCCGTGGCCTGGCGGTACTGCGCGATGCGCGGGGAGTCGTTCGAGCCCGGGGGCTGCTCGGCGACGCCGACCTCGTTGCGGGCCGCGTCGAGCAGCGCCTGGCCGACGCCGGAGGCGGGTGCCCCGGGGGCGACCGGCGCGGCGCCGCCGAGCGGCGCGGCGCCCCACGGGTGTGCCCGCGGCGCTGCCGAGCAGGCCGGCGAAGGACGTCGACGCGGTGGCCGGGGCCTTGGGCGGCGCCGGGGCCAGGGCGGCCGTCAGCTCGGCGATCCGGCTCTGGACGTCGACGAGGCTCATGCCACCCGGTCATCGGACGCGGGCCCGTGCGCTTGAGCGGCCGGGTCGGCCCGCACCCGCGGACGACGACGGGTGGCCCTGGGGCCACCCGTCGCGTCCTGGTCCTACGGGTGCTGCTGGTTACCCGCGCAGGAGCGACAGAACGCCCTGCGGGGCCTGGTTGGCCTGAGCCAGCATGGCCGTGCCGGCCTGCTGGAGGATCTGCAGCTTGGAGAAGTTGACCATCTCCGAAGCCATGTCCACGTCGCGGATCCGCGACTCGGCGGAGACCAGGTTCTCCTGGTAGGAGGCGAGGTTCGCCACACGGTGCTCGAGGCGGTTCTGGATCGCGCCGAAGTCCGAGCGCGCCGAGGAGACGTTCCCGATCGCCGTGTCGATGTCCGCCAGCGTGCTGCTGGACGAGACGCCGCTGACCGCCGTCGCGAGGTTGACCCCCGTGGTGGCGATGGTCTCGCCGTCGTTCGCCCCGACCTGGAAGGTCTGGGTGCCGCCGGCCAGCAGGGACGTGCCGTTGAACTTCGTCTGGGTGCCGATCTCGCCGATCTCCGTCGTCAGCGAGGTGATCTCGCTGGCGATGGCGGCCTTGTCGGTCGTGTTCAAGCGTGCCGCCGTCGTACTGCACCTTGAGCTCGCGCACACGCTGGAGCATGGAGTGCACCTCGGAGAGGGCACCTTCTGCGGTCTGCACGAGCGAGATGCCGTCCTGCGCGTTGCGCTGTGCCTGGGCGATGCCGCCGATCTGCCCGCGCATCTTCTCGCTGATGGCGAGGCCGGCCGCATCGTCTGCGGCGCGGTTGATGCGGTACCCGGACGAGAGCTTCTCCATGGCCTTGGCGGCCTTGGACGACGTCATCTGCAGGTTGCGGTGCGCGTTGAACGCCTCGACGTTGTTGTTGATGCGAAGGCCCATGATCTCCTCCTTGGAGACTTGTTGTGGATAGGGGGCCGGAGGCGACTCCGTGTCTCCTCCTGCTGCCCCCCGGTGATCGGCGGGCCCGCACGGACCTTGAGGGCGCGTCCAGGGCGGCCTGGACGCCGCCCGCGCTAGACGCGGACGTCGACGTGCGGGACGCCGTCGGCGTCGCGCTGCACGACCTGCCGGGCGCGCGCGGGCGCGCCCCTGCGCCGTCGGCGCTCCTCGTCCTCCGCGGCCCGGTCCTCGCGCTCGACGCGCTCCAGGCGCGCGGCGCCCGCCACCGGCTCCGCGCCCGACCGGACGGCTCCGACGCGGTGGATGGGCTCGGCCATGGGCCCGCTCAGCGCTCCGTGGCGAGCTCGGCGGCCGGGGACTCCTCGGCCTGCCGGGCCTCGTAGCGCAGGCGCGCGGTGTCGAGCTCGGCCAGGACGAGCTGGCGCCAGGCCGTCAGGGCCGCGAACCAGGTCGCGACGTAGGCGACGATGCCGGCGGGGAGCGCGCGCAGCAGCGCCTCGTCGTAGGAGAGGCCCGCGCGCACGGACAGCGCGACGACGACGACGAAGGTCCAGAACCCGGCCAGGCCCTTCGCGCGCCGGATCTGGACTTGCGCCCGCGGGTGGTCGCTGACGCGGATCTCGGCCATCAGGAGCCCCGGATCCAGGCGATCGCCTCACGCTCGCGCATGAGGACGTAGCGGAAGAGCCGGTCGCGATCGGCGCTGCCGACCAGGAGGGCGTGGAAGGCCCGGACGTTCTCGCGGCGGGCGGCCGGCACGAGGTGCCCGCGCATGCGCAGCGGCGGCGCGACCAGCGCGTCGGGCAGCATGAGGTCGAGGTCGAGCTCCGCGTCGGCGGCCAGGCCGAAGTCGTCCCGGTCGGTGAAGGTGAGCCCGCTGGCCGAGATGTCGTGCGTCGTGGTCCAGAAGGGCTCGACCTCGGCGCTGCGCTCCCCCACCCAGAGGCACACGTCCAGGAACGCGTCGACCCGGAACGCGCTGCGGCGCTGCCGCTGCCCGGCGGCGCTCGGGCGCTCGGGGGGATGGGCCCGCGTGCTCACGGCAGGAGCAGCTGCGCGATCGCGGTGGCGCCGGCCGGGGCGACGCCGTCGCGCCCGGAGACGTAGGAGAGGCCGCGGCCCGAGCGCAGGCAGTAGCCCAGCCCGCCGCCCGGCCGCCGGGTGTCGTCCATCTGCGTGAGGGCGACGTGGGTGAGCCCGAGCGGCTCGAGCATCTCGGCCAGCTCGTCGGCCGAGGCGGCGCTCGTGGTGGCCGGGAGCGCCAGGTGGAGCTCGTCGGCCCCGAGCGCGGCGAGGTCCGCGTGCAGCGCGCGCGAGGCCTCCGTCTCCGTGGCGAAGGTGAGCTCGGGGAGGTCGACCAGGACCATGGTGTCGCCGGCCGCGCGGGCGGCCAGGGCGGCGGCGGCGCCGTCGGCGACGACCTCGACGCGGGCGTCGAGGCCCTTGAGGTGGGCGCGCAGCGCGGCGCCCCCGTCGTCGGGGCGGACCGCGACGACGACCGGGGAGGCACCGGCGCGGGCGTACGCGGCCGCGACCTGCCCGACGAGGGTCGTGCCCGCGGCGTCCACGGGCGAGGCGACCGCCAGCGTGACGGTGCCGGCGCCGCGGTGCAGGGTGCGCACGCGCTGGGTCAGGACGCCACGGACGCAGCCGCTTGACCTGACGCGGACCCGTGGTGAACGGCAGCCCGTGGTTCAGCGCCTCCCCCACGATCTCGGCGGCCAGCGCGCTGTCGATGCCGGCGTGGACGAGCTGGCGCTCCGCGGTGCGGGCGGCGGTCGGCGCGTTCTCCGGCAGCGCGCTGCCCGCGGGCGGCGCGGTCGGCGGGCGACGCGCCTGGGCTCGGGCTCGGGCTCGGGCTCGGGCTCGCGGGCAGACCGGTGCGGACGCGCGCTGGGTCGGCACGACGAGGTCGGCCTCGAAGGCGGGAGCCTGCGCCGGGAGCGGCGCGGGCTGGGGGCCGTAGAGCCCGGGAGCCGAGAGCGCCGGCCCGAGGAGGTCCTCGGCCGTCTGCGCGGGCGCCGGGCGCTGGGCGACCCGGAGCTGGTCGGCGAAGGGCGCGGCCTGCTCCACGAGGAGCTGGACCCCGGGCGAGGCGAGGCCCGTCGCGGTCGCGCGGTCCGTGCGCAGCTCGAGCTGGGGTGCCGCGAGCTCCTGCGGCGAGAAGCCGGCGGGCGGCGGGGGCGCCGCCGGACCGCCGGGGCGCGGGGCGGCCTCGGCCTCGACGCAGGCCTGCCGGAAGAAGCCCATGACCCCGCCCGTCAGGGCCTCGGAGCAGCGCAGGACCACCGCGTCCTCCCCGAGCTCGGCGCGGATCTGGGCGAGCACGTCCTCGAGTGAGCGGCCACGGAACGTCCTGGTGGTCACGGGGACCTCCTCCTGCGTCGGGTTCTGCGTCAGGGTCTGCATGGGTTCAGCCGATCAGGCCCGCGGGGGCCGGTGCGGCGCCGACGATGCCGATCGTCTCGACCGACACCCCCGCCGGCACCTCGTTGTAGGAGCAGGCGGCGAGCTGCGGCAGGCGCTGCTCGCAGAGGCGCCGCAGGTGGCGACGCACCCGCGCGGAGCAGAGGAGCACGGGCCGCAGGCCGCGCTGCAGGGCATGGTCGACCTGCTCGGCGCAGGCCCCGACGAGCGCCTGGGCCCGCGCCGGGTCCAGGGCCAGGAACTCCCCGTCGGCGGTCTGCACGATCGCGTCGGAGACCTCCTGCTCGATCGCCGGGTCCAGGCCGATGGCGTGGACGACGCCCTCGAGGTCCTGGTGCGGGGCGATGATCGTGCGACCCAGGGCCTGGCGGGCGTACTCCGTGAGCATCGCCGGGTCGCGCGTCAGGCGCGCCTTGTCCCCGACCGCCTCGACGATCCCGCCGAGGTCGCGGATCGAGACCCCCTCGCGGATGAGGTTCTGGAGGATCCGCTGGATCTCACCCACGGAGAGCTGGTCGGGCACAACCTCATCAACGACAGCTGCGTTGTGCTCCTTGAGCTGATCGAGCAGCTGGCGCGTTTCTTGCCGGGTCAGGAGCTCGGCCGCGTGGGCCCGGATCGTCTCCGTCAGGTGGGTGACGACGACGGACTCCGCGTCGACGACCGTGTACCCCAGCGCCTCGGCCTCGGGCCGCGAGTGGTCCACGATCCAGACCGCGGGCAGCCCGAAGGCGGGCTCCGTGGTCGGGACGCCGGCGAGGTTGCCCATGGCGTCCCCGGGTCCATCGCGAGCTGGTGGCCGGCCATGATCCCGCCCCGCGCGACTTCGGTGCCGCGGACGCGCATGACGTACTCGTGGGAGTCCAGGCCGCCGTCGTCGTGGATCCGGACCGCCGGGATGAGCATCCCCAGCTCCGAGGCGATCTGCCGGCGCACGAGGCCGACCCGGGCCAGCAGCGAGCCGCCCGCGGCGGCGTCGACGAGCGGCACGAGCCCGAAGCCGATCGCGAGCTCGAGCGGGTCGAGCTGCAGCGCCTCGACCGCCTGGTCGCGCGGCGCGGCGGGCAGCGCGGCGGCGGGCTGGGCGGCGCGGGCCTCCTCCGCCGCCTCCACCGCGGCCTTCGTCGGCTCGTTGCGCAGGCTCCAGCCCACGGCGAAGAAGAGCCCGCCGATCAGGAGGAACGGGACCTTCGGCAGCCCGGGCACGAGCGCGAAGGCGCAGATGACGACGCCGGCGACGAGGGGCGCGCGGCGCTGGTCGAGGATCTGGCCCGCGATGTCGTTGCCGAGGTCCTTCTCCGAGGCCGAGCGCGTCACGAGGATGCCCGTGGCCACGGAGATGAGCAGCGCGGGGATCTGCGCGCAGAGGCCGTCGCCGACCGTCAGCAGCGAGAAGGTCTGCGCCGCCTCCCCGAACGGCATCCCCTGCTGCATGACGCCGATGACGATGCCGCCGACGAGGTTGATCAGGACGATGAGGATGCCGGCGACGGCCTCGCCCTTGACGAACTTCGAGGCGCCGTCCATCGCGCCGTAGAAGTCGGCCTCCTCGGAGATCGCGGCACGCCGCTTGCGCGCCTGCTCGTCCGTGATCTGGCCCGTGTTGAGGTCCGCGTCGATCGCCATCTGCTTGCCGGGCATGGCGTCGAGCGTGAAGCGCGCGCCGACCTCGGCCACGCGCCCGGCGCCCGCGGTGATCACGACGAACTGGATCGTGATGAGGATCATGAAGACGACGAGGCCGACGACGACGTTGCCGCCGACGACGAAGTTGCCGAAGGCCTGCACGACGTGGCCCGCGTCCCCGTGCAGGAGGATCAGCCGGGTCACGGAGACGTTGATCGCCAGGCGGAAGAGCGTCGTGAGCAGCAGCAGCGACGGGAACGAGGAGAAGTCGAGCGCCTTGGGGACGTAGAGCGTCGCGATGACGACCATCAGCGCCACGGAGATGTTCAGCGTGATGAAGAGGTCGAGCAGGAACGGCGGGAGCGGGATGACGAGCATCGCCACCACGAGGACGACCGCACCCGCGGCGATGAGGTCGGCGAAGCGCCCGGCCCTGGCGAGGAAGGCGGTCATGCCGTCCGGCTCCCGGCGATGCGGTAGACGTAGGCCAGGAGCTGGGCGACGGGGCCGAAGCTCTCCTCGGGGATCATGCGGCCGACCTCCACGGTGGCATGCAGGGAGCGCGCCAGCGGCGGCTCCACGACGACGGTGACCCCGGCCTGCTCGGCCAGGGCGCGGATGCGCAGCGCGACGAGGTCCTGCCCCTTGGCGACGCAGACGGGCGCGGGCGCGTCGCTGGAGTAGCGCAGCGCGACCGCGAAGTGCGTGGGGTTCATGACCACGACGTCCGCCGTGGGGACGGCGGCCATCATCCGGCCGTGGGCGGCCTGCATCTGCAGCCGCCGCTGGGCCTGCTTGACCTCGGCCGGCACGCCCTGCTGCTTGCTCTCGTCCTTGACCTCCTGCTTGTCCATCTTCTGCTTCTTGGCGAAGTCCCACCGCTGCCAGGCGATGTCGATCGCGGCGATCCCCAGGTAGGCCAGGCCGGCGCGCTGGGCGATGGAGAGGGTGAGGCCGCAGAGGGTGGCCAGGAGCTCCCCGGGCGGCATCCCGACCAGGGCCCCGAGCTCGTTGAGCTTGGGCAGGACGGCCAGGGCCGCGATGGCGCCGACGACGGAGACCTTCAGGGTGCTCTTGAAGGTCTCGAAGACGGCGCGGGTCCCGAAGATGCCCTTGGCGCCCTGGATGGGGTTCAGCCGCTTGGGATCGGGCTTGAGCGCCTGGACGGAGGGCTTGAAGCCGACCTGGGCCAGGTTCGCCAGGACGCCGGCGATCGTGCAGACGGCCGCGAGGGGCAGCGCGGCGACGACGAAGGCCCGGGCCGCGTGGCCCAGGAGCATGCCCGTCTGGTCCGGCTGGACGATCCCGGGGGTCGCGACCAGGGCCAGGGTCTCGCGGGTGGCCTGCATCATCGTCTGCCAGGCCCGGGGACCCAGCGCGGAGAGCGCGAGCAGCGAGGCCATGAGCACGACGGCGCCGTTGAGGTCGGCGGACTTCGCGACCATCCCCTTCTTGCGCGACTCCTCGAGCTTCTTGGGTGTGGCCTTCTCGGTCTTCTCGCCGGCCATCAGGCCACCTTGAGCGCGGAGAGGGCGGACGCGACGGAGCGCTGGAGCTCGTCGTGGAGGAAGCTCGCGACGAAGGGCAGCGTCACCCCGATGAGCAGGAGGCCGACGGCGACCTTCGCGGGGAAGCCGACGGCGAAGACGTTGAGCTGCGGGACCACCCGCGAGACGACGCCGAAGGCCGCGTCCGTCAGCACCAGGGCCAGGAGCACGGGCGCGCAGATCTGCAGCGCCGTCCCGAGGACGGAGGCGAAGGCGACCTGGGCCCCGCCGACGAGGGAGCCGAGGGCGGGCGCGTCGAGCAGCGGCACGAGGTCGTAGCTCTGCCCGAGCCCCTTGATGACCCAGGTGTCGCCGCCGATGGCGATGAAGACCAGGGCCCCGACGAGCGTGTACATGTTCGAGAGGACGCTGGCCGAGTTGCCCGTGATGGGATCGACGAGCGCGCCGTAGGAGAAGCCGATGAGCGTGTCCAGCAGGGCGCCCGCCGCGGTGACGGCGGCGAAGAGCGCGCCGAGGGTGAAGGCGTAGGCCAGCCCGACGAGCACCTCCTTGAGCACGAGGCCGCCGTAGGCGAGCGCGTCGAGCGGCACCGCGCCGTCGTGGGCGACGATCCCCGAGAGCCCGAAGGCGATGCCGACCGCGACGATGCCGCGCACCCGCCCCGGGATGGACCGGCTCGAGAAGAGCGGGGCCAGCAGGAAGAGCGGCGAGACGCGCGCGAGCACGAGGAAGAAGCGGGCGACCTGCTGCTCGGAGAACGTCCCCAGGAGCTCGTCCGCGCGCATCAGGTGCCGACCATGGAGGGGATGGAGGACCAGAGCTGCGCCGTGTAGACGAGCAGCTGCCCGAGCATCCAGGGCCCGGCGACGAGGATGACGATCGCCAGCCCGATGATCTTCGGGATGAAGGCCAGCGTCTGCTCCTGGATCTGCGTCACGGCCTGGAAGACCGAGACGCCCAGGCCGATGACCAGCCCGACGATGAGGATGGGCCCGCCGAGCTTCAGGGCGAGCTGCATGGCCTGCATGGCCAGGTTGACGACGACGTCCTGGTTCACGTGGCGAAGCTCTCGACGAGGGACTTCGTGATGAGGTTCCAGCCGTCGACCAGGACGAAGAGCAGGATCTTGAACGGCAGGGAGATGAAGACGGGCGGCAGCATCACCATGCCCATGGACATGAGCGTCGAGGAGACGACCAGGTCGATGATCAGGAACGGCAGGAAGATGAGGAAGCCGATCTGGAACGAGGTCTTGAGCTCGGAGATCGTGAAGGCCGGGATGAGGACGTAGGTCGGGATGTCCTCGCGCGCCTTGGGCCGCTCGAGCTTGGCCATGCCGGCGAAGAGCGCGATGTCCTTCGAGCGCGTCTGGTCGAACATGAACTCGCGCATGGGCGCCTCCGCGCGCTTGAGCGCGGTCGCCTGGGAGATCTGCTCGGCGCGCAGGGGCTGGATCGCGCGCTCGTTGATCTGGTTGAACGTCGGCATCATCACGAAGAGCGTCAGGAAGAACGCGATGCCGACGAGCACCTGGTTCGGCGGCGCGGTCGGCGTGCCGAGGCCCGAGCGGATGAAGCCCAGGACGATGAGGATCCGGGTGAACCCGGTGACGGTGAAGAGGAGGGCCGGGACGAGCGAGACGCCCGCGACCAGCAGGAGGACCTGGACGGCATCGCCGCTGGTGTCCACCTTCACCGGATCACCGTGCGGGAGCGGAGGTCCTCGACCATCCGGGCCACGCCCCCGCCGCGCAGGGCGCGGCCGACCCGCTTGGGCACCGTGACGGGGCCGGCGTCCATGAGGCCGGGCAGCCGGGTGCCGCCCGGGCCGTCGGCGTCGGGGCCGATGAGGCCCGCGGCCCGTGCCTCCGCGTCGGAGTAGACCCGGATGGGCGTGACGCCCCCCTCGCCCACCCCGAGCAGCACGACCTCGTCACCGGCGCGGACGAGGTGCAGGGTGCCCTTGGGACCGAGGCCGACGGTGGCCAGCGGCTTGAGGCCGTGCCCCGCGGTGCCGGCCTCCTTCGAGGCCTTGACCTGCTTGAGGATCCAGTGGAGGCCGTAGATGACCCCGAGGACGATCGCCAGGCCGACGATCGTGCGGACCAGCCCGCCGCCCGTGCCGCCCACCTCGGGCGTCCCGCCCGCCGCACCCGGGCCGCCCAGGTCGAGCGGCGTGCGCTCCCCGTCGGCCGCGAGGGCCGCCGACGGGAGCAGCAGGACCGCGAGGAGGAGGGCGGCGGTGCGGGTGGTGAGGAACCAGGCCATGGGGGTGAGCGGGCGTCCTTCGTGCCCGCCCCCCGGTGGTCGGCCGCCTGGCCGCGGTCTTGAGCCGGCCGCGTGCGTCCACGGCCGGCGCCCCGCTCGGAGCCCGCTAGCGCTTGAGGTTCACGAGGTCCTGCAGCATCTCGTCCGAGGCGGAGATGACCCGTGAGTTGGCCTGGAAGCCGCGCTGGGCGACGATCATGTCCGTGAAGGTCGTCGAGAGGTCGACGTTCGACATCTCCACCGCGCCCGCGACGATCGAGCCGACGTTGCCCGTGCCCGGGGCGCTGACCGCGGCCACACCGGAGTTCGCGCCCTCACGCCAGCGGTTGCCCGCCACGCGCTCGAGGCCGCCCGCGTTGGAGAACGACGCGATGGAGAGCTTGCCCGCCACGACGCGCGCGCCGCCGGCGGCGGGGATGTAGCTCGACGTCACCCGCCTGGCTGACGGCGACGTTCGTGCCGCCGGCGGCGATCTTGATCGCGTTGCCCGTGGCGTCGACGACGAACTGGCCCTCCCCCGTGATGAGCTCGCCCGCGGCGTTCGTGCCGAAGTTGCCCGCGCGGGTGTACTCCACCGCCGGGCCGGCCAGGTCGGGCTTGATCGCGGAAGAAGCCCTCGCCCTGGATGGCGAGGTCGAGCGGGCCGCCCGTGGTCTGCAGCGCGCCGGCCTGCATCTGGTTGTCGATGGAGCCGAGCGTGACCCCGAGCCCGATCTGCGCCGCGTTCGTGCCGCCGCGTGCCGCCGCCCGCGGCCGCGCCGCCGCGCTGGAGCTGTGCGAGGGAGTCCCGGAACGTCGTGCGGGCGCCCTTGTAGCCGATCGTGTTGACGTTCGCGATGTCGTTCGCGGTGACGTCGAGCTTGATCTGGTGGGTCTTGAGTCCGCTGATGGCGGAGAACATGCTGCGCATCATGGTGGTGGGCTTCCTTTGCTCCGCGACGCTCGCGGGTGGCTGTGGATGGAGGAGGTTCGGGGTGCGGCGCCCGGGGCGCCGGAACTCAACTGGCCTGCGTGACCGGCGGGGAGCCGACCTTCGTGATCGAAGCCGGGTCGACGTCCTTCACGCCGTCGACGGTGAGGGTGGCGTCGCCCTTGGCCGTCGAGACCTGCTCGACGATCCCGCTCTTCTCGTTCCCCTCCGCGTCCGTGTAGGTCACGGTGCGGCCGAGGAGGCCGATGGCGTTGCTCTGCGCGAGGTTCGAGGCGACCAGGGCGTTGGCCGAGGCCATGTTCGAGATCTGCTCGAGGGTGGAGAAGGAGGCCATCTGACCCATGAACGCGGAGTCGTCCATGGGCTTGGAGGGGTCCTGGTGCTGCATCTGGGCGACGAAGACCTTCAGGAAGTCGTCCTTGCCCATGCTCTTCGTCTTGCTCTCGAGCTGGGACGCGGCGGTGGGCTTCGTGGTGGTGATGGCGGTGACGTCGGTGGGCATGGGAAGGCGCTCCGGGTCAGGCCAGGACGTCCACGAGCACGCCGTGCGGCAGCTCGAGGGTGGCCCTGGCGGGGGCGGGGACGGTGGGGTCGACGGCGGTCCGCGCGCCGCGCGGACCCCCGCCGCGGGCGGCCGCCTCGCGGCGGGCGTCCGCGTGGGCCTGGAAGCCCGCGGAGGCGGCGGGGCTGCGGTCCTCCCCGCTCGTGGCGACGTCGAGCCCGAGGAGGGTCACCCCGGAGTCGGCGAGCTGGCGGCGGAGGTCGTCGGCCGCGGCCTGCAGGAGCCGCGTGGCCGCCGGGGAGTCCGCGATGACCTGGGCGGTGACCCCGGCCGCGGAGGTCTGCAGGCGGATCTGGATCCCGCCGAGCTCCGCGGGGTGCAGGGTCATGCGGGCGTGGGTGACCCCGCGGTCGCCCGCGAGGCGCAGGAGGTGCCCGAGCGCCTCCGCGGCGCGCGGCAGCGGCACGGGGGTGGCGGCCGTCGGCGGGCGCCGCGGGTGCCGTCGGCGCCAGGGGCGCCGTGCCCGTGACGGTGAAGGTCGGCGTCGGCGCGGCCGCGGGCGCCGCGGCGGCCGGGGCCTGGGCGGCGGCGGGGGCACCGGGACCGGCCGGGGCCGGGGTGGCGTCCGCCGGGGCGGGCTCGCCGGGGGCCGCCTGGGCCTGGGCGCCCGCGTCGGTCGGGCCCGGGCCCGCCGGGGTGGGCGCGTCGGGCGTCGGAGCCTGGCCGGCGTCGGGGGCGGGAGCCGTCCCCGCGGTGGGCGCGGCGACCGCAGCCGCGGGCGCGGTGCCCGGCGCCGCTGCGGGTGCGTCGGCCGCCGGGGCGACCGGTGCGTCGGTGGCGCCCGGGCCGGCGGGGGCGGTGGAGGCCGCCGTCCCGTCCTGGCCGGCTGCCGGGGGCGCCGCGGGAGCAGTCGTCGCCGGCGCGGGTGCGGCAGCAGGCGCCGCCGGGCTGCCGGGGCCGGGCGCGACGGCGGCCGCGACCGCCTCGAGGACGGGGGCGGGGGTCGCAGCGGTGGTGGTCCCGGGCGCGGTCGTCGGCGCGGGCGCGGCCGGGGCCGGGGCCTCCGTCACCAGGCCGAGGGCCGCCGCGACGACGGGCGCCGGGGCGGCACCCGTGGGCGCCTGCGTGCCCGCCTCGGGCTCGGTCGGGACGGCCGCAGCATCCGGGGCCTCGGCCGGCGCCGCGGAGGCGGCCGGGTCGGCGTCGCCGCTCGGGTCGACGCCGGCGTCACGGGCCTGCTCTGGGCGCGCATCGGCCTCGGCCCCGTGGGCCTTCGTCGGGTGGGCGTCGCGCTTGGCGTCGCGGGCGGCGTGCGCCGCCGCGGAGGCGAGCTCGCCGGGAGGGTCCGTGCGGCCGCGCGAGCGCTGCGCGTCGGGGTCGCGCAGCCCGCGGGCCGGAGCCCCCGAGGGGGCGGCGCCGTCGAGCAGCGCGGCGAAGTCGATGCCGGGGTCCACGGACCGGCGACCGCCACCGTCACGGGTGGGGGCCGGGGCCGGGGCGAAGGAGGTGCGCTGGACGCTCATGTGGTCGGGTACCCGAGGGAGGAGGTGGTCGGGGCGGGGGTCGCGGCGGGGGCGCTGACGCCGCCGCCGAGGCGGTAGGCGTCCGCGTAGGCCTGGACCTGGCGGACGTAGTGCTGGGTCTCCGCGAAGGGCGGGACGCCCCCGTGCTGCTTCACCGCGCCGGGGCCGGCGTTGTAGGCGGCCAGGGCGAGCGGCACGGAGCCGCCGAAGCTGTCGAGCTGCTGGCGCAGGTAGCGGGCGCCGCCCTCGATGGCCTGCGCGGGGTCGTGCGGATCGCCGACCCCCAGGCCCCGGGCGGTCGCGGGCATGAGCTGGGTGAGCCCCTGGGCGCCCGCGGGCGAGCCCGCGTCGGCCTTGAAGCCCGACTCCTGGCGGATGAGCCCCTTCAGCAGCGCCGGGTCGATCCCGTTGCGCTCGGCGGAGGCGGCGATGAGCCCGTCGTACTGCGTGCTGGAGCCCTCGGCACCGGCGGTCCGCAGCCCCGCGGGGCCCCCGATCCCCGGCGCGGCGGTCTGCGCGCTGGCGAGCTGGGCCGCGAAGGCGCCCGGGGCACCCGCGGGTGCGGGCGGCGCCGCGGCCGGCGGCACGCGCAGGAGCGCCTCGAGCTCGGCGACGCGCGCCCGTGACGGTGGCGACGCTCATGCGGCCTGCCCCCGGCGGTGCACCGCGAGGGCGATCTCGTCGAGGCCGATCTGCTCCACGCGGGCCTGCTCGAGCTCGTGGCGTGAGCGGGCCTGGCGCTCGAGGCGGTCGAGCACCTCGCGCTCGCGCGCGGCCTCGACGAGCTGGCCCCGGCGGGCCGCGACCTCGGCCTCGCGCTGCTGGAGGTCGAGCGCCGCGGAGCGCTTGCGCCCCTCGACGCGCTCGGCGAAGGCGTGGGCCGCGACGAGGTCGGCGCCCGTCGCGCCGGCCAGGAGCGTCGAGCGGGTCGTCGCCCGCGCGGCGTCCTCGGCGTCGACGGCGGCCGCGAGGGCGACGGCGCCCGCCCGGTGGCGGGCGAGGCCGTGGGCCAGCTCCTCACGGGCCTGGTCCTCCGCGCGCTCGCGCAGGGACTGCACCCGCTCGAGGCGGAAGTGGAACGGCTTGCTCATGCGCAGCCGCGGGGGGTCGTGCTCATCGTCCAGGGTGCTCGGTCGCCCCGGGCGCGCCTTGAGGCGCGCGGACGTCCGTCGGAGGGGCTCATGTGTCCGCGAGGTGCAGCGGCGGGATGGCGGCGCGCAGGAGCTGGCCGTCCGGCGCGGCGGGGGCGGCCGGCGCGGCCTGATGGACCTCGCCCGTGACGACCTCGGGCGGCTCGGCGAGCCCGACGAGGCCGGCCATGCGCGCGTCGGCGTCCCGGGCCGCGGTGGGGTCGTCGAGCTCCTGGCGCAGGAAGTCCAGGACCGCGGGGCGGGCGGCGATCGCCGCGTCCGTCGTCGGGTCCGTGCCGGCCTGGTAGGCGCCGATCGCGATGAGGTCCTCCTTCTCCTTGTAGGCGGCCAGGAGCCGGCGCACCTCGCGCGCGGCGGTCCGCGCCTCCGGGCCCGTGACCTCGCCGACCAGGCGCGAGACGCTCGCGAGCACGTCGATGGCCGGGTAGTGCCCGGCGTGGGCGAGGTCGCGCGAGAGCACGACGTGGCCGTCGAGGATGGAGCGGACCGCGTCGGCGATCGGCTCGTTCATGTCGTCCCCGTCGACCAGGACGGTGTAGAGCGCGGTGATCGAGCCGAGCGGCGCGGTGCCCGAGCGCTCGAGCAGCTTGGGCAGCAGGGCGAAGACCGACGGGGTGTAGCCCCGGGTCGCCGGCGGCTCCCCGATGGCCAGGCCGACCTCGCGCTGGGCCATCGCGAAGCGCGTGACGGAGTCCATCATGAGCATGACGTCGGCAGCCCTGGTCGCGGAAGTGCTCCGCGATCGTCGTGGCCGTGAACGCCGCCTTGATGCGCACGAGCGCGGGCTGGTCGGAGGTCGCGACGACCACGACGGAGCGCGCCAGGCCCTCGGGCCCGAGGTCGCGCTCGATGAACTCCCGGACCTCGCGGCCACGCTCGCCGACGAGGCAGATGACGTTGACCTGGGCGGAGGTCGAGCGGGCGATCATCCCCAGGAGGGAGGACTTGCCGACGCCCGAGCCCGCGAAGATGCCCAGGCGCTGCCCGCGCCCGCAGGGCACCAGCGCGTCGAAGGCCCGGACCCCGAGCGAGACGCGCTCCGTGATCCGCGGGCGGGTGAGCGGGTCGGGCGGTGCCGCCTGGGTCGGGCGCGGGTGCGCCGCCTCGACCGGCCCGAGGCCGTCGATGGGCTCGCCGAGCGCGTCGATGGAGCGCCCGAGCAGCGCGTCGGAGACCCCGACGCGGAACGGGTGCCCCGTCGCGGTCACCGTCGAGCCGGGCCCGAGGCCCGAGGGCTCGGCCAGCGGCATGAGCAGCGTGCGCCCCGAGCGGAAGCCGACGACCTCCGCCGCGACGGGCGGGCGGCCGCGGCCCGAGTCGATCTGGCAGACCTCCCCCACCTCGGCCTCCAGGCCCGTCGCCTCGATGATGAGGCCGATGAGGTCGCAGACGCGGCCGAGGCGGCGGTGCAGGTCCGCGTGGCCGACGGCCGTCGTGGCCCGGGCGAGCGTCGCGGTCACGGGGCGTCGGGCTCGGTGAGCTGCGCGAGGACGACCTCGCGGGCACGGGCGAGCTTCGCGGCGTGGGTCGCCTCGATGATCCCCGAGCGGTGGTGGACGACCGCGCCGCCACGGGCGGTGCGCCGCTCGGCCTGGACCTCCCAGTGCTCGATGCCGCCCAGGGTCGCGCGCAGCTCGTCGGCCGCCGCGCGGATCGTCTCGAGGTCGTCCGGGTGGACCAGGACCGTCACCTGCTCGCGGTCGACCAGGCCGCGCAGCGCGCCGCGCACGGCCGCCACCACGAGCCCGGGATCGACTCCCACGCGGACGGAGAGCACCTGCTCGGCCACCGCGAAGGCGAGGTCGACGGCCTCGGCCTCGAGGCGGTGGGCCGCCTGCTCGGCCGCGTCGTGCACCTGGCCGCACGGCGTCGTCGAGCGCGGTCAGCGCCGGGGCCATCCCCTCGCGTGCCTCCTCGCGCCCGAGCGCGAAGCCCTCGGCCCGCGCCTGCTCGCGCAGGTGGGCCGCCTCGGCCCGGGCCGCGGCGACGATGTCCCCCGCGTCGGGCGGCGCCACGGGCGGGGGCGGGGCCTGCAGGTGGCCGAAGTCGTACTCGAAGGCGCCCACGACTACATCAGCTCGTCGTCGCCGTCGCCGGTGGCGCGGGCGATCGTGATGATGCCCTGCTCCTCGAGGCGGCGCACGACGGCCACGATGCGGCCCTGCGCCTCCTCGACGACGCGCCGGCGCTGCGGCGGCTTGAACTCGATCTCCTCGCGCAGCAGGTCCGCGCCGCGGGAGGACATGTTCGCGAAGAAGTGCTCCCGGAGCGTGCCGTCGACGCCGCGCAGCGCGATCGCGAGGTCGGCCTGGTCGACCTCCTTGAGGATGAGCTGGATGGAGCGGTCGTCGAGCCCCGCGACGTCCTCGAAGGTGAAGAGCAGCATCTTGATCTCCTCCGCCAGCGGCTCGTCGTCCTCCGCGAGCTGGTCGAGGACGTTGCGCTCCGTCGGCCGGTCGGAGTGGTTGAGGATGTCCGCGAGCGACTTGACGCCGCCGGCCGAGGCGTACTCGGAGGACTCGACCGCCGAGAGCTTCTGGCGCATGACGGTCTCGATGCGCTGGAGGATCTCCGGGCGCGTCTCGCTCATGGTCGCGATCCGCCAGGCCACCCCGGCCTGGCTCTCGGGCTCCAGGAGGCAGAGCACCTCGGCGGCGAGGCTCGTGTGGAGGTTCGCGATGACCAGCGCGACGGTCTGCGGGGACTCCTGGCGCAGGAAGACGGAGATCTGCTCCGCGGGCGTGTTGCGCAGGAACTCGAAGGGCCGGCGCTCGATCGTCGCGGTGAGGCGGCTCATGATCGCCGCGGCGCGCTCCGGCCCCAGCGAGCGCTCCAGGACGCTGCGCGCGTACTCCACGCCGCCCGAGGCGATGTGGTCGGCGGCCGCGACGGTCTCGGCCGCCTCGTAGAGGACGTTGTGGGTGATCTCCGAGGGGACGTGGTTCGCCTTGGCGATCTCGAGCGAGAGCTTCTCGACGTCGTCGTCGGGCAGCAGCCCCATGAGCTGGCTCGCGCGCTCCTCGCCGAGCGCGACGAGCAGGACGGCCGCCTTCTGGGCGCCGCGCAGCCCGGAGCCCCGCGGGGCGACGGGCCGGGAGGCGGCGCCGCGCCCGGGGCGCTCGTCCGCCGCGATCGGGCTGGACTCGTTCGTGGTCACGGTGCTCATCAGCTCTCCCGCATCCAGTGGCGGACCTGGGCGGCGACCCGCTCGGGCTCGCTGTCGACGAGCTGCTCGAGCTGGAAGAGGCTCACGTCGACCTCACGGGTCGGCATCGCCGGCATCACCTGGGTGCTCTGGAGCTCGCCGCCCGGGCCCAGGGCCGCGACGGGGACCGGGGCCTCGAGCTCGGAGAGCCAGGCCGGGACGGGCAGCGCCTCGCGCTCGCGCCGCTTGAGGCTGCGCAGCATGAACGCGCAGAAGAGGAGCGCCGCGAGGCCGAGGGCGCCCCACTTGAGCGGCGCGATGAAGGCGGTGGGGACCGGCCCGGTGGAGGCGGTCGCCGCGGCGGGGGGCTTGGCGAAGGCGAGCTGGGTGGAGGTGATCGTGTCCCCGCGGGCCTTGTCCAGCCCGACGGCGGAGGCGACGGCGGCCTCGATGGCCTGCGGTCCCTTCGTGCTCGCGCCCGCCACGGCGGACTTCGTCACGGAGCGGTCGACCATGAGCGCCACGTCGAGGCGCTGCACGGCGCCCGGGGCGACCTCGACCTTCGAGATCGTCTTGTCGATCGCGTTCTCGGTCTTCTGGCTCCGGCGCTGGTAGTCCGAGTTCGCGCTGCCGGAGCTCGAGGCGGCGTAGCTCGGGATGTTGCCCGCGGTGCCCGCGGCGCCGCCGGCCCGGCCGCCGCCGCCCTTGAGCTTCTCGGACTCGGTCTGCGTCGTCAGCGGGATGCCCTTCTTCGCGTAGACGAGCTCGTTGCGGGTGGTCTTGTCCATGTTCGAGCTGCGCGCGGACGCTGACCGTGGCCTTGTCGGGCCCGAGGGTGCGGGCGAGCATCGCGTTGACGCTGGCCTCGACGCCGCGGGCGTAGCGGTCCTCCGCGGCCTGCTTGGCCGAGGCGCCCCCGGAGCCGCCGCCGTCCGCGGCACCCGGCCACAGGAGGCTGCCCCGTGTTGTCCGTGATCGTCACGCTGCTCGGGCTTGAGGCCCTTGACGGAGGAGGCGACGGTCTGCGCCATCCCGCGGATCGCGCCGGGCTGCAGCGCGTCCCCCGGGTTGGCCAGGGAGACCGCGGCCGTGGCCGGGCTGGCCTCGTCGGCGAAGAGGTCGTCCTCGGGGAGCACGAGGCGCACCTGCACGCCCTGGACGCCCTCGCACGCCGCTGAGCTGCTTGCCGATCTCACCCTCCAGCGCGCGCTGGTAGGTCATCTTCTGCTGGAAGTCCGAGGCGCCGAGCTTCTGCTGGTCGAAGAGCTCGTAGCCCGGGCGCGGAGGAGCCGCCGGAGGTCGAGATCCCCTGCGAGGCCAGGGCGATGCGCGCGCGGGCGGCGTCGGCCTTGACGACCCCGAGCGAGGTGCCGCCGTTCTGGATCTCGTAGGCGACGGCGGCCTCGTCCAGCGCGGTCGTCACCTTGCCGGTCTGCGCCGGGTCCAGGCCCGAGACCAGCGTCGTGTACGACGGCGCGGTGGCCATGCGCAGCATGAGGAAGGCCACCAGGAGGACGCCGACGGCGGTGCCGCCGAGGATCGCCTTGGAGCGGCCGGGGAGGGCGGAGAAGGAGGAGAGGAAGGGCATGGGGTGGCCTTAGACCTGCGTGTGGAAGACGTCCTGGTAGGCCTCGACGGCCTTCGTGCGCAGCTGGGAGGCCATCTGCATGGAGAGCTGGGCGCGCTCCACGGCCATGACGACGGACGTCGGGTCGACGTCCTGGCCGGTGGCCAGCGCCTGGGCGGCGCTGGCGGCCTCCGTCTGGGCTGTCTGCAAGGAGGAGATCGAGTTCGAGAGCATGGAGCCGAAGCCCGCGCCGTGCGGCACCGCGCGCCCGCGGCCCCGCCGGCCGCGCCCGGTGCCTCGGGGGCCTGCGATGCGCCCACTCGCCGCCGCCGATGCCCATGGTCGGATCGAGGGCCATCAGCGCAGGAGGTCCAGGGTCTTCGTGAACATCTGCTTCGAGGCCTGCATCGCGGTGACGTTGGCCTCGTAGGAGCGCGAGGAGGAGATGAGGTCGACCATCTCGGTGACGGAGTCGACGTTCGGCATCGCGACGTAGCCCCGCGCGTCGGCGTCGGGGTGGCCCGGGTCGTAGACCATCTTCGAGGGGTTCGGTGTCCTCGACGATCCCCGTGACCTCGACCCCGCCGGGGCGTGCCGCCGCCGCGCGGTCGCGGCGCCCATCGCGGCGTTCAGGCGGGAGCCGAAGTCGTCGCGGGCGGCGGCCTGCCCGAGGACGACCTCCTTGCGGCGGTACGGGCCGCCGTTGGCGCCCCGGGTGCTCTCGGCGTTGGCGAGGTTCTCCGCCGTGACGTCCATCCGGACGCGCTCGGCGGTGAGCGCCGAGGCGGAGATCTCCAGCGCGTCGAACATGCCCATCAGTGACACCCCCATCGCGCTGCGCATGATCGCCAGGCGGGTCGCCGCGATCTGCACGGCGGCCTGGTGCTCGAGGCCGTTGGCCGCGAGCTTCGCGGCCTCCGCGTCGACGTCGACGGAGGAGCCGTCCGCGCGGGTGACCGCCGCGGGGTCGGCGGTCGGGGAGAAGCCGGTGCGGCGCGAGCGCGTCGGAGGCGCGCTCGGCGCCCATGGCCTGCGCGAGCTGCACCGTGGAAGTCGACGTCGACGCGCTGGTAGCCCGGGGTGTTCGCGTTGGCGAGGTTCGCGGCGAGCGCCTCGTTGCGGGCGGCGGCGCCGGAGATCGTCGCCTCGAGGGCGAGCTGGGTGACGTCGTAGAGCACGGGGGTGGTCGTCTCCTCGGGGGTCTCGGGTCAGCGGCCGGCGACGGCGTAGCCGCGCAGGGCGTCGCGCCGCTGGGTCAGTCGGGTGAGCTCCGCGCCGCCGAGGCCGCGGGCGGCGGTCAGGGCGGCGGAGACCAGGGCCTGGAGCTCGGAGAGGCGGCGCAGGTCGCGCTCGGCCGTGCGCGGCGGCACGGCGGGCAGCGCGGCGACGAGGGCGGAGCGCTCCGCGGCGATGACGGGGAGCTCCTCCCAGACCTGGCCCGCGACCGCGGACCACTCCTGCTCGGCGAGCTCCGTGAGCCGCTGGTAGGGGTCGGTCACGCCGCCGCCTGGGAGATCTGGGCCCAGGCCGTGCGCAGCTCGCCGAGCTGCGTCGCGACCCACTCGACCTTCTCGGGGTCGGAGTCACGGCGCGCCTCGGAGAGCTGGCGCAGGAAGAAGACGTAGAGGCCCTGGAGGCGGCTGGCGATCTCGCCGCCGGCCTCCATGTCCAGGGTGCAGAGGAGCTCCTCGATGATGAGCTCCCCGCGGCGCATGCGCTCGTTCGTCTCGACGCGGCGCTCCTCGCGCATGGCGGTGGCGGCCTGCACGAGGAAGCGGCGCCCGCCGTCGTAGAGCATGACCACGAGGCGCTCGGGCGTCGCGGTGAGGATGCTCGACTGCTGGTAGGCGGCCGGGCTGTGCTGGGGCGAGTAGGTGCTCACGGGGGCTCGGGGTCCTTGGGGGTCGGAGGGGATCAGCGGTTCAGCGCGTTGAGCTGGCCGGTGAGCCAGGACTGCTGCGTCTGGGAGGCCGACAGCGCGGACTCCATGGCGGCGAACTGCGCCTTGAGGCGCTTCTCACGGGAGGCGATCCGCGCGTCGGAGCGCGTGAGGACGTCGGCGAGGCGGCGCTGCTCGTCCTGCAGGCCCTTGATGCGCAGGTCCAGGGCGCCCGTGGCGTCCTGGCCGTCCGTCGGCCCGACCTGCGCGGCCACGAGGGCCTCCATGCGCTGGGCGATGCCGTCGACGCCGGGGGTCCCGCCGAGCAGCCGCTGGACGGCGCGCGGGTCCTTCGTGAGCATCGCGGTGAGCTTCGCGTCGTCGATGACCAGCGTGCCCGTCGCGGAGCGCCCGGCGCCGATGGCGCCCGTGGAGATGCCGAGGTCCCCGAGCTCGTCCGTGCGCCGGGGCGTTGCCCGAGACGTTCCCGGAGACCCCCGAGCGCAGCGTGTTGACCATGCCGACGAGGCCGCGGTCACCGAAGAGCTGGCCCTTCACGGCGTCGGCCGTGGTCGTCGGGTCCGTGACGACCTTCTCCGTCGTCTTGGTCCGGGCGAGGGTGAGGACCGCGTTGTAGGCCTCGACGAGGGCCTTGACCTTCCCCTTGGCCCCCTCGAGGTCGGGGAGCGGGGAGCCGACGGTGATGCTCACCTCCCCCGCGGTGACGCCCTTGAGCGTCAGCTGCAGGCCGGGGATGGCGTTCGTGACGACGTTCGAGGCGGAGGTGCGCACGAGCGCGGGGTCCGTCTCGCCGTCGACGAAGTACGTGGCGTCCTTGCCGGCGCGGGCGGTCCCCGCGACGTCGGCGACGGCGGCGCCGCCCTCGTTGAGGGTGAAGGAGCTGCCCGCGCCCGTCTCGCGGGAGGAGAGGACCAGGCGGGCGCTCGCCGGGTCGCTCGGGTCCGTGCGGACCGCCGCGGCGTACACGGGCGAGGTCGTGCTGGAGTTGATCGCCGCGACGACGTCGTCGAGGGTCGCCCCGGCGCCGACGGTGACGGGGGTGGAGGTCGAGCCCGAGGTGATGTCGAGCGTCCGCTCGGCGGACGCGTCGGGGGTCCAGGTGAACGTGCGCTGGGAGGAGGAGGCCAGGCCCGTGACCCGGATGGAGGTCGCGCCGGTGCCGGCGCCCGAGGTGCGCTCGACGGCGACCTGGGTCGGGTGGGAGGACTCGACGGTCTGGCGGTCGGCCCACACCGCGGGGGCGCGGAGGGCGACGGCGGCGGCGCGCAGGGCGCCGAGCTTGCTCTGGAGGTCCTTCAGGCCCGTGTCCTTCGCCGTCAGGCGGGACTGGTCGAGCTTCGTGCGGGTCTGCCCCTGCTTGTCGATGGACAGCAGCTGGGTGACGATGGAGGCCGTGTCCACCCCGGACGCGATGCCGGAGATCCCGAGATTGGCCACCTCAGCGCCCCGTCCCGGGCGTCGTCGCGATCCTCATGCCGTCGTTGGTCGGCAGGCACGCCCGGGTCTTGAGCGCGGGGACCCGCTCGACGGCGCGGGCGTGCGGGCGAGCACGGCGACCGCCCCGCGCCACGAGGGCGCGGGGCGGGGAGGAGCGCCGGGGAAGCGGGGTGCGGGCGCCCGTGGCGCCCGCGGGTCAGCCCAGGGCCTTGGAGACCGCTGCGAGCACGCGCTCGGGCTGGAACGGCTTGACGACGAAGTCCTTCGCGCCGGCCTTGATGGACTCGATGACCTTCGACTCCTGGCCGATGGCCGAGCACATGATCACCTTCGCCCGCGGGTCCAGCGCGATGATCTCGCGCAGGGCCTCCAGGCCGTCCTTCTCGGGCATGGTGATGTCGAGGGTCATGAGCTCGGGCGCGAGGGCGGAGAACTGCGCGACGGCTTCGACGCCGTTCGCGGCCTCCCCCACGACCTCGTGCCCACCCTTCGTGAGGGCGTCGGACACCATCTTGCGCATGAACATCGCGTCGTCGACCACCAGCACACGGGCCATCTAGCTCCACCTCGTCTTCGTTGTCATGTCGTGCTCGAGCAGGCGCTCGATGCGAACCGCCCACTCCTCGTCCTCCGTCACGACCAGCCGTCCCACTGCGAACGGGTGGCCGTTGACGTAGACGTCGATCGGGTCCTGGACGTCCCGGTCGAGCTCGATGACCGTCCCCGCGGGGACGTGCACCAGGCGCTCGATCGGCAGGCGCGTGCGCCCGACCTCCGCCGAGAGCCGCACGCGCGTCTGGCGCATGCGGTCGAGCAGCGCGTCGCGCGTGCCCTCGTCGGAGCCGGGGTCGTGCGCGCCCTCGCTGCCGTTGAGCTCGTCGAGCGCGCCGCGCATCCGCACGACGAAGGTCTGGGGGACGAGCTGCACGACGCGGCAGGGCCGCCGGCACAGCTCGAACTCCGTGATGATCGCGTGCGCGGTCCCCTCGAAGCGCTCGGCCAGCTCGACGGTCCCGGTCGGGACCATGTCGGGCGGCGCGATCTCCACCTCGTAGCCGAGGACCTTGCCCGCCGCCGCGGCCGCCGCGGCGATCATCTGGTTCATCGCCTCGCCGACGGCGGAGTGCTCGATCTCCGTCAGCGGCCCGTCGACGGAGGCGGCGTCGGGGTCCTCCCCCATCATCGTCGCGGCCAGGCGGTGCGCGGCGTCGAGGCCGACGAGCAGGACGTTGCCGCCCGTCACCCCGTCGACGTAGGCGACGCTCGCGGCCAGGCCCGGGATGGGCGGCGCGGCCAGCGCGAGCGACGGGTCCTGGACGATGATGGGCGGGCCGTGGGTCGCCTGGCCGGGGCAGAGCACGTCGAGGACGCCGAGGACCGACGCGGCGGTCTGGCGGCCGAGCTCCATGAGGGCCTGCTCCGTGGTCACGTCCCGACCCCCGTGTCGCCGAGCACCTGCGCCGCGCGCATGGAGCCGCTGCGCCCAGGGCGCGCGCGCTCCAGCGGCGTGTCGTCGACGTAGAGCAGGACCCCCGCGCGGGCGGAGACCCCGAGGTTCACGACGTCGCCCGGCTGCAGCGCGAGGACCTCCGCGATGGGGATGTCGATGGCGCCGGCCTCCGCCCGGACCTCCATCTCGACGCGCCGCAGGCGCCCCTCGAGCGCGCCGGAGTCGGCCGGGCCGACGGCGAGCTTGTCGTCGGCGTTCAGGCGCCCGATGGAGTGCGAGATCGAGCGGTAGGGCACGAGGAGCACGAGCGCCATGGACGAGGAGGTGAGCTTCACCTCGATCGTGAAGGAGAGCGTCGGCTCGCTCGCGGGCACGAGCTGGGCGCTCTGCTGGGGCGAGACGATCGTCTCCACCGCGAGGTTCGCCTCCAGCAGGCCGTGCCAGAGGAAGGAGAGCTGGTCGACGAGCGAGTCGAAGAGCTGGCCGGCGAGCATCGTGTCGATGTCCGAGAGGCGGCGGTGCGGCGGGGCCTTGTCCCCCGCGCCGCCGAGCATGCGCTCGATGGCGGAGAGCACGAGGGTGTGCTCCGCGGAGAGCAGCAGGCGCGTGCCGTGCGGCTCGGAGTTGAGCACCGCCGTCAGCGACGTCCCCGGCAGCAGCTCGTGCGCGTCGGACCAGGTGAGCTGCTCCACGCCGATGACCTCGAGGTCCGTCGGGCTGCGCAGCTCGGCCGACAGGCGGCCCGAGGCCGTCCGGCAGAACGTGTCGATGGTGCGCCGCAGCTTGCGCTGCGCGTCCGTGGTGAACTGCCTCGGGCGCCGGAAGTCGACGGACCGGATCGTCGGCCCGGAGCCGCCGCCCTCGCCGGGGCCGCCCTGGTCGGGCAGCGCGCCCTCCTCCGCCGCCGCGAAGAGCGCCGCGATGGCATCGGGATCAAGGGTCGGGGAGCTCATCACGCACTGTCATCGGCCACGGAGCCCAGGACTGCAGAGCTCTCGTTCGACTCCACCGGACTCCTTCGAGGACACGAGGCCCTTCCCGACCGCCACGCGGATGGTCCGGCCCTTCGTCCCGCCGGTCTCCGCGACGCGCACGGGGATGCGCAGGCGCTCCAGCGCGGCGCGGACCGCCGCGTCGTTGCGGGCGCCCACGTCGAGCGCCCCGCGGCCGAAGGAGAACATCTGCGCGCCGCCGACCAGGTAGGCGTCCAGGCGGACCCGGCGGGCGCCGAGCGCGAGCATCGCCTCGACGAGCGCGGGGACCGCCGTGTCGGCGAACTTCCCGAGCTGGTCGGGGGTGCTGGTGGCCGGCGCCTCGGGCAGCATGACGTGCGCCAGCCCGGCGACCTGCCGGTTGACGTCGAGCAGCGCCAAGCCGATGCAGCTGCCCAGCCCGATGGTCAGCAGGACGTCGTCAGGGCCGGCCGAGACCGCCTGCTCGCCCATCCGCACGACCGTCTCGGCCGCGACGGTCACCCCAGCCCGAGCCGCTTGAGCAGCTCGGCCACACCCTCGTCGCTCGGGAGCAGGAGGAAGGAGAGCGAGCAGGCCTCGCCCTCGACCTCCAGGGCGGAGTCCATGAGCAGCGCGGTCTCCGCGGCGCCCGCGACGTGCAGGAGCACGGACTCCAGGACGGCCCCGAGCATGTCGACGGCCGCCATGGGCGGGCGGGGCTCGAGGTGCAGCCCGGTCATCTGCTCCATGGAGCCGACGTAGCTGGTCCCGAGGATGTTCCCGATCTCCTGCAGGGCCGAGACGCCGACCTCCGAGCCGGGCTCCACGCCGAGCATGGAGCACAGCGTGTCCGCGGCCTCCGGGGCGAAGAGCAGCACGACGACGGCGTCCATGGCGCCGAAGATCGGGATGACCACGGCGGTGACGGGCGTGTCCGGGGCCCCGAGGGCCTCGACGGCGTCCGCGAAGGGGACCGCGATGACCTTGGGCACCGTGAGGTCGACGAAGCGGCCGAGCATCGCGCCGAGGGCGCCCGCGGCCTGGCCCGTCCCGATGTTCGCCACCTCGCGCAGGGCGTCGAGCTGGACGGGGGTGTAGGTGCTCACGATGCTGCTCCTCCTCGGATGGTGGCGCTGGGGCTTGGTGCTCCGCGATCCGCGGCCAGCGCGTCGCAGTCGACGATGAGGGTGATCTCCCCGCTGGCCAGGACGGCGCCGCCCGAGACGGCAGCCGCCGACGCCGGCGGCGCTGGGCAGGGGCCGGGTGACGAGCTCGCGCTGGCCGACCAGGCCGCCGACGCCGATGGCGACCCGGCGGTCCTCCGCGCGGACGATCACGGCGTGGGCGGGCGGCCCGGCGCTCGCGTGCCCGAAGACGTCGGCGCCGTCGTGCAGCGCGAGCGTCCCGTCCTCGAGCAGGAGCATGGGCTGGCCGGCCATGGAGCGGACGCTCTGGTCCGCGAGGGCGAGGATGCGCTCGACGCGGTCGATCGGGATCGCGTAGTGGGCGCCGTCGGCGCCGACCTGCACGACGAGCGCGGGCATGATGGCCAGGGTCAGCGGCAGCCGGATCTGGGCCGCGGGTGCCCGCCCCGGGCTCCGAGTGCATGACCACCTCCCCGCCGAGCTCGCGGATCATCGTGCGCACGGCGTCCATCCCCACCCCGCGGCCCGAGATGTCGCTCGTGACCTCCGCGGTGGAGAAGCCCGGGGCGAAGAGCAGCTCGACGGCGCGCTGCGCGTCGATCCCGTCGACCGCGTCGGGCCCGATGAGCCCGCGCTTGACCGCGATCGCGGCGACCTTCGCCGGGTCGATGCCCCGGCCGTCGTCGGCGACCTCGATGAGGACGTTCGCGCCGGCGTGGCGGGCGGAGATCGTCAGGACGCCGAGCGGGTCCTTGCCCGCCGCTTCACGCTCCTCCGGCGGCTCGAGCCCGTGGTCGAGCGCGTTGCGCACGAGGTGGACGAGCGGGTCGCCGAGCGCGTCGACGACCGTGCGGTCGAGCTCCGTGTCGGCCCCCACCAGCTGGAGGTCGACCTGCTTGGCGAGCTTCGTGGAGAGGTCGCGCACGAGGCGCGGGAAGCGGAGGAAGACCGCCTCGACGGGGATCATGCGGACCTGCATGACCATGGCCTGCAGCGCCTGGGAGGAGCGGGTCACCTCCTGCATCGCGTGCTGGAGGCCCGGGACGTCCGCCTCCGCGGCGAGCGCCTCGAGGTGCGTGCGGTGGACCACGAGCTCGCCCATGGTGTGCATGAGCTGGTCCAGGCGCTCCGCGTCGACGCGGACGCTGGCGGCGCCGCGGGTGGCCGCGGGGCGCGCCGCGGCGGGCGCGGGCTCCCCGAGCAGGGCATCCCCGGCGGGCTCGTCGGGGTCGGGCTCGGCGGGCGGGGCCTCCGCCGGACGCAGGTCCACCCGGGCGACGTCGGCGACGCCGGAGGCGGCGGCGGCGACGACCTCGTCCTCGTGGTCCGTGGCCAGCCAGGCCTCGATGGCGACGCCCGCGAAGGCGTCGACGTCCTCGAGCGCGGGGGCGCTGCCGAGCAGCTCCCCGTGGTCGCCGAGCGCGGCGAGCACCATGAACGCGCGCACGGCGGGCATGGAGACGTCGTCGTCGAGGCGCACGCTGACCTGCACGACGCGCACGCCCCTCGGCCAGCGCGGCCAGGACCGTCGGGGTCATCGCGTCGGGCTGGGGCGCGGGCTCGGGCGGCCGCTCCTCCCGGATCAGGCCGCCGAGGCGCGCGATCAGCGCACCCGGGTCGATGCCCTCGGCACCCGTCGCGGCGATGGAGCCCACGGCGGCCTCGAGCGTGTCGAGGCACTCGAGCAGGACGTCGATGGCCTCGCGACTGAGCCCGCCGCGCCGCTGGCGCAGGAGCTCCAGGACGTCCTCCATCCGGTGGGTCAGGGCGGCGATGCCCTCGAAGCCCATCGTGGCGCTGGAGCCCTTGAAGGAGTGGGCGACCCGGAAGATCTGGTCGACGGTGCCCGTGTCGTCGGGGACCTCCTCGATGCGGACGATCGCGAGGTTGAGCTCCTGCAGGTGCTCCGTGGCCTCGGCCAGGAACATCGGGAGGTACTCCGAGAGGTCCATCACGCCTCCTTGCGGTACGTGAAGGGCTGCGTGGCCCGCAGGCCGAGCGCCGTCGCGTTGGCCACGCGCTCCGTGGCGCCGATGACGAGGTAGCCCCCGGGGCGCAGGGACTGCACGAGGCGCGCGTGCAGCTCGTCGCGGACCTCCTCCGTGAAGTAGATGACCGTGTTGCGGCAGAGCACGAGGTCGTGGGCCTCGGCCCGGGGGCGCAGGCGCAGGAGGTCGCCGACCTCGAAGCGGCACATGCGGCGCAGCTCCTCCTTGGCCTGCAGGGAGCCGTCGGGCTGCGCGTCGAAGAACTTGCGCAGCTCGCCCCTCGGGGCGTCCCGCGCGTCCTCGGGGGAGAAGCGGCCGGCCTGCGCGCGCTGGACCATCCGCGCGTCGATGTCCGTGCCGCGGATCTCCACCCGCGCGTCGGGGATCGTCGCGCGGCAGGTCGCCGCGAGCGTGTAGGCCTCGGCGCCGTAGGACGAGCCCGCGCTCCAGATCCGCACCCGACCGGTGTCCTTCGCGAGCTCGGGGAGGATGCGGCGCGCGAGGACGTCCCACTGCTCCGGGTTGCGCCAGAGCTGCGAGACGTTGATCGTCACCCGGTCGAGGAAGGCCTCGACCTCCGCGGGGTCGCGCCGCAGCACGAGCGAGGTAGGCCCGGAGGTCCCCGTGCCCGCGGCGCTCGGCGAACGTGCGCACGCGGCGCTCCATCTGGCCGCGCTTGTACTGGGAGAGGTCGACCTTCGCGACGAGGCGGACCCCGTCGCAGAACGCCTCGTACTCGTCCGTCGCGGGCCGGGCGGTGGTGATGGGGCTCATGGGTTGGCCTCCGCGGCGATGGCTGCCGCGAGCTCGTCGAGGGGCAGGATCGCGTCGGCCAGGTCGGCCTCCGCGATGGCACGGGGCATGCCGTAGACCGTGCAGGTGCGCTCGTCCTCGACGAGGACGCGGCCGCCGTGGCGGCGGACCTCGCGGGCGCCGTCGAGGCCGTCCTTGCCCATGCCCGTGAGGACCACGAGCAGGCAGCGCTGGCGCCACTGGCGGGCGGCGTCGACGATCGTCAGGTCCGCCCGGGGGCGCAGGCTGCCGACGGGCGGCTCGTCGGAGAGGGTCACGTCGCGGTCGCCCGCGAGGCGCAGGTGCTGGCCGCCCGGGGCCAGGAGAGCGACCCCCGGGGCGATGGACGCGCCCGGGGTCGCCTCGACGACGTCGAGCCGGGAGGCACGGTCGAGGCGCGCCGCCAGGGAGCCCGTGAAGCCCGGGGGCATGTGCTGGACGATGAGCACGCCGGCGCCGAGCGGCGAGGGCAGCGCGGGGACGAGGTCGGCCAGGGCGCGCGGGCCGCCCGTGGAGCAGGCGATGACGACGAGGCGGGGTCCCCGGGTGCGCGGCCGTGCCGCGTCGCGGCGCGGCGCGGCGGCGCGGCGGGCGCGGCGGGCGCGGGCGTGGCCGGCGCGGCGAGCGTCGTGGCGGGGCTCCGGCGGGCGCGGGCGCCGGCCGCCGCCCGCAGCTTCTCGCAGAGCTCGTCGGCGAAGGCGTCGAGGGCGACGCCGAAGCCGGGCTTGGCCACGAGCTCGAAGGCGCCCTCCGCGAGGGCGTCGACGGCGCGGGCGCCGTGCGCGGGCGAGAACGCGGAGACCACGACGGCCGGGACCTTCGGCGCGTCCGGGGCGCGCAGGGCGCGGAGCACCGCGAGCCCGTCCGTCCCTGGCATGTGGAGGTCGAGGGTCATCGCGTCCGGCCGCAGGGAGGCGCACAGGCGCAGGGCCTCGTCACCGTCGGCGGCGGTGCCGACGACGTCGAGGCCCGCGTCCCGGAGGGTCTTCTCGAGGATGCGCCGCATGAGCGGCGAGTCGTCGGCCACGACGACCCGGGGGCGGCCGGCGCGCGCTGCGCCGGCCGGGTGGGCACTCACGCGGCCACCGCGACCTGCGGCTCGGGGGTCCCGCCCGCGGCGGGCACGTGGGGGGTGGCGCCCGAGACGAGGTCCGCGAGGTCCAGGAGGATGACGAGCCGGTCGTCGACCTTCGCGATCGCCTCGAGCAGGGCGTTCTCGGCCGCCACGGGAAGCGGCTCGAGGTCCGACTCGGCCACGATGAGGACCTCGGCGACGTCGTCGACGACGATGCCGGCCCGCTCGGAGCCCGACTCGACGATGACGATCTTCGCCTCGGCGCTGCGCTCCCGGGCGACGCCCAGGCGGGCGGCGAGGTCGTAGACCGCGATGATCTTCCCGCGCAAGGAGATGACGCCCGTGACCCACGGCTCTCCCGAGGAGACGGGACGGGGCGGCTGGTAGAAGAGGATCTCCTGCACGTGGCCGATCGGGAGCGCGTACTCCTCGTCGCCGAGCGAGAAGACGACGAGCTGGCGGGTGTCTGGCGAGTCGGACATGGTTCCTCGTGGGGGGTGTCGGGGAGGCGCCCGCGGCGGGGCTGCTTGCCGCGGTCATCGGATGGTGCGCACCCGCCTTGAGGCGGCCCGCGACCCGTCGATGCCGGTGCGGGGGCGCGCATCGTGGCGCGCTCCAGTTGCCCGTCCGGCTGCCGATGACCGCGGACACCACGGCTCCGGCCCCCCGGGGCGAGCCGCCTCCCCGCAGACCTTCCCGACCGACAAGGACGTCACGAGATGACGATGTTCAACCGCCGTGCCCGCTCGACCGTCATCGCCGAGCTGACGGACCGCCTCACCAGCCTCGACCAGCACTGCCTCACGGACCTGGAGCGGGGGCTGCAGGGGATGCAGGCGGGCGACCTGACCGTCGAGGCGAAGGCCGTGACGACCCCGATCACCGCACGCTCGGGCGACCCGGACCTCGACGGGCTGGTCGAGATCTTCAACCGGATGCTCGGCACGGCGCAGAACGCGGTCGACGCCTACGGCGGGGTCCGCGAGGGCTACCGCGCGACGCTCGGCGACCACTCCTCCCTCGCTGCGCTGGACACGAAGCTCGCGGCGCTGAACGGCAACTGCCTGAACGACCTCGAGCGGGGCATGGCCGCGATCAACGCCGGCGACCTCACGATCTCCGTCGCGGCCTCCACGACCCCGATCACCACCGCCGAGGGCGTCGACGCCGGCTCGCTGGCCACGACGTTCAACGACATGCTCGGCCGCGCGCAGGCCGCGCTGGAGGGCTACGAGGAGATGCGCCAGACGCTCCGCGTCGCCCTGGGCGACCAGTCGACGCTCGCGCAGCTCTCCACGCGCCTGGAGTCGCTCAACGGCAACTGCCTCACGAACCTCGAGCTCGGCCTGGCCGCCATGAACGCCGGCGACATGACGGTGGCCGTCACCCCCGTGACGACGCCGATCACGGGGGCCGAGGGCGCGTCGATCGGCACGCTCTCCGAGACGTTCAACGAGATGCTCGGTCGCGCGCAGACCGCGCTCGTGGGCTACAACACCGTCCGGGAGACCGTCCGCGAGGCCCTGGGCGACCAGTCCTGCCTCGACGACCTGCTCGTCAGCCTCGACTCCCTCGACGCGAACTGCCTGACGAACCTGCAGCTCGGCCTGGGCAAGATGGCCCAGGGCGACCTCACCCACGAGGTCGTCCCCGTCACCTCCCCCGTCGGCGCGCACGACGGCGCACCCGTCGGCCGCCTGGGCGCGACGTTCAACCAGATGCTGGCCCGGATGGTCCAGACCATCGAGGGCTACAACGGCAGCCGCGCGCAGGTCGGCGGCATGATCGGGCAGGTCTCCGAGACCGCCACGACGCTCCTGGCGGCCTCCCAGCAGATGGCCTCCACCTCCGAGGAGGCCGGCCGGGCCGTCGGCGAGATCGCCCACGCGGTCTCGGACGTCGCGCAGGGCGCCGAGCGCCAGGCCCGCACCGTCGAGTCGACCCGCGAGCTGACCCAGGAGGTCACCACGGCCACGCAGGAGGGCACCGCGAACGTCGCGGAGACCGCCACGGCCGCCGCCCACGCCCGCGAGCTGGCCCAGGAGGGCGTCGACGCCGTCGAGCTCGCGACCACCGCGATGTCCGCGGTCCGCGAGTCCTCCACGACCGTCACCCAGACCATCCGCCACCTCGGGGAGAAGTCCGGGCAGATCGGCGGGATCGTCGACACGATCACCGGGATCGCCGGCCAGACGAACCTCCTCGCGCTCAACGCCGCGATCGAGGCCGCCCGCGCCGGCGAGCAGGGCCGCGGGTTCGCGGTCGTCGCCGAGCAGGTCCGCAAGCTCGCGGAGGAGTCCCAGGCCGCCGCGGCGTCCATCGCGGGGCTCATCTCCGAGATCCAGTCCGAGACGGCCCGCGCCGTGGAGGTCGTCGAGGACGGCGCCCAGCGCACGGAGGACGGCGCCGCGACCGTCGGCCAGGCCCGGGACGCGTTCATGCGGATCGGCAGCTCCGTCGAGGACATGCACGGCCGGGTCGACCAGATCGCCGCGGTCATGCAGCAGATCGCCGCGAGCTCGGCCCGGGTGCAGGAGGACATGACGGAGGTCGCGGCGATCGCCGAGCAGTCCTCCGCCTCCTCCGAGCAGGTCTCGGCCTCCACGCAGGAGACCAGCGCCTCCACGCAGGAGATCGCCGCCTCCGCCCAGGAGCTGGCGCGCACGGCCGAGGAGCTCGAGGAGCTCTGCGGCCGCTTCACGATGGTCGGCGTCTAGCCGCGGAGCGCGGATCGTGCGGTCCACTTCGGCCCCGGGCCGAACTGGGCCGCACGATCAGGTTCCGGCCGCCCCTCCCCCGTCCAGCCGGTAGGCCCAGGCCAGCACCTCGGCCACCGCGGCGTAGAGCTCCTCGGGGATCTCCCGGCCGAGCTCCAGGGTGGAGAGGGCCTGGACGAGCGCCGGGTCCTCCCGGAGCGGGACCCCCGCCTCCTCGGCCAGCGCGACGATGCGGTCCGCGACGTGGCCCTGCCCGCTCGCGGTGACCCGGGGCGCCCCCGTGCCCTCGTAGCGCAGCGCGATGGCCCTGCGCTTGCGCGGCGGGTCAGGCATAGGCGTCGAACGGGTCGCGCCGGGTGTCCACCCGGACGCTCGCGGCCGTGCCGAGCTTCGCCTCCAGCGCCGCGCGCAGCTCCTCGGCGCCGTCCCGCGCGAGCCCGGCGGAGGCCGCGGGCGCGACGACGACGACCCGCACCCCCTCCGGGCCGCGCTGCAGCCGCAGGTCCAGGCGCCCGAGCCGCGGCGTCTCGTAGCTCAGCGCCACGGACGCGCCGCCCCGGGCCGCCCCGGCGCCGGCGCGGTCCTCGTCCTCGATGCGGTGCTCGGACCTCGTGGGCGGGGGCGGCGGCGGCGCGGCGGCCGCCGGCGGCAGCTGGGCGTCCAGGCGCAGGACGATGCGGTCGGCGGAGGTCTCGGGACTGACCGTCAGGCGCAGGGTCTCTCCCTCCCGGACGTGCTCGGGGAGCTGCGCGGAGAGCAGCTGGCCGGCCAGGACGATGGCGCCGCGGGGCCCCTCGCCGCGGGACGCGACCCGGGCCACGACCTGCATCCCGGGCCGCAGGACGAGGTCCGGCAGCCGGAGCTTCAGCAGGGCGGCGTCCAGGGCGACGGGGAGCATCCTCAAGAAGCATGCCGCATGGCCGATTGATGAGGGCATGGATCGTGGGCTCTACATCGCAGCGTCCGGCATGCTCGCCGAGCAGGTGCGTCAGAGCCAGATCGCGAACGACCTGGCGAACGCCTCCACCTCGGGCTACAAGGCCGACCGGACCTCCCAGTCCGCCTTCGGCGAGCTCCTGCTGACGAACTCGAAGACCGGCGCGACGATCGGGGCCCAGAGCACCGCCGTCCGCGTCGACCGGGTCCAGACGGACTGGCGCCCGGCGGAGGTCAAGGAGACGGGCGAGCCGCTCGACTTCGCGATCACGGGCGACGGCTTCTTCGCCGTCCAGACCGCCGCCGGCACCCGGTACACCCGCAACGGGCAGTTCGCGCGCTCCCCCCAGGGCGAGCTCGTGACGGCCAGGGGCGACCGGGTCCTGGGCCGCGACGGCGGGCCCGTCGGGGTCCCCGCGAACGGCGCGGTGGACCCCCGCCGCCTGCAGGTCACGGCGCTCACCGGCGCGCGCAAGGACGGCGACTCGCTCGTGACGGGCAGGCCCGGACCGGGTGCCACGGGCATGGTGCGGGCCGGGGCGCTGGAGGGCTCGGGCGCCGATCCGGCGACCTCCATGGTGGACATGATCGCCTCCATGCGCTCCTTCGAGGCCGGCCAGCGGGTCATCACGACGATCGACGAGACGCTCGGCCGGGCGTCGTCCCAGGTCGGCTCCATGAACGGGAACTAGGCATGCTCGACGGACTCAGGACCGCAGCGGCCGGCATGGCCGCCCAGGAGGACCGCATGGCCGCGGTCTCCAACGACCTCGCCAACGCGTCGACCGTGGGCTACAAGCCCGTCCGGGTCGGCTTCCGCGACCTCATGTACCAGCAGGGCGGGCGCCCCGCCGCCGAGGGCACCGCCGCCCGCACGGGCACGGGCGCGGCGGCCTACCAGATCGGTCGCTCGACGGTCCAGGGCGCCATGCAGCCCACGGGCCGCAACCTCGACGTCGCGCTCCAGGGCGAGGGCTACCTCCGGGTCCGCCTGCCCGACGGGCGCCAGGGCCTGACCCGCGACGGCAGCCTCCAGGTCGACCCGAACGGCCGCCTGACCACGAGCACCGGCGCGCTCGTGCAGCCCGCGATCACGCTGCCCAAGGGCGTCCGCGACGACCAGCTCCGCATCGCCCCCAACGGGCAGGTGAGCGCCGCGGGCCGCCGGATCGGCCGCCTCGACGTCGTCACGGTCCCCGCCCGCGAGGGGCTGCAAGCCGTCGGGAGCAACGCCTTCGTCACGACCCCGACCTCCGGGGCGCCCGTCCGCGCCCCGGGCGCCACCCGGGTCGCCGCGGGCAACCTCGAGGCCTCCGGGGTCGACATGAGCGAGGCGATGGTCGCGATGATCGACGCGCAGCGCTCCTACCAGCTGGCCTCCAAGGCGATCTCGACGGCGGACGAGATGATGGAGATCGCGAACGGGCTGCGCCGGTGAGCGGCCTGGACGCGCTGCCCTCCGTCCCCGACGCGGCGCTGCCCGCGGACGTCCGCGCCGGCTCGGCGCAGGACCGCAACGCCTTCAAGGCGGCGCTCGGCTTCGAGCGCATCCTCATGAGCGAGGTCGTGAAGGACATGACGAAGGCCGGTGGCCTGGACGACTCCCCCTACGCCTCTGCGATCCAGGACGGCATGTCCGACGCGCTGACCGCGGGCGGCGGCCTCGGGCTCGCGGAGCAGCTCTACCACCAGATGCGCCGATGAACGACGGCGGCGTCCTCGAGGCGACCCTCCTCACCCACCTCTCCCAGCAGCTGCTCTCGGCGCGCCGGCTCCTCGGGCTCGTGCTCGAGCAGGGCGCCGCGGTGCGGGCCCGGGACGCCCCGGCCGTCCTGGAGCGCCTCGGGAGCATCCAGACGGAGATGGGCCGCCGCGGCACGCTGGAGACCGAGCGCGCCCGGCTGCTGCAGCACGCGGGCGCCGCGCTCGACGCGCCGCCCAGCCAGGTCACGCTCGAGCGCATCTGCGACCTGCTCACGCCCGAGGGCGCGGCCGCCGCCACGGAGCGCTCCGCGGAGCTGCGCGGCCTGCTGGCCGAGATCGCGCGGGAGCACGGGATGAACCGGGCGCTCATGCGCCAGGAGCTCGCCTTCCTCGCCCACCTGACGCGGCTCATCGGCCGCGACCCCGAGCCGGGCTACCGGCCGCCGGGCTCGGGCACGGAGCCCGTCTCGGCGCCGCCCGGTGCGGTCACCCATCCACGACGCATCGTCGACTTCGAGGCCTGATCCTTGCCCATCTCCTCCTTCTACGGCCTGCAGACGTCCCTGCGCGGCCTCGTCGCCCAGCAGCGGTCCATCGACGTCACGGGCCACAACATCGCGAACGTCTCCACCCAGGGCTACTCCCGTCAGGAGGCGGGCCTCGCGGCGTCGGCCTCGCTGCTCGCTGCCGGCGGGTGCGCTGCAGAACGGCGCGGGCGCCCAGCTCGGCACGGGCGTGGACGTCCAGTCCTACCGCCGGGTCCGCGACACGTTCCTGGACCTCCAGTACCGCACCCAGACCATGGGGCACGCGAACCACCAGACCCGGGCGGCCGCCCTGGACCGCGCGGAGCTCTCGCTGGCCGAGCCCTCCGACGACGGGCTGAACACCCAGCTCTCGAAGTTCTGGGACGCGTGGTCCGACGTGGCCAACAACCCCGAGTCGGCCTCCACCCGCCAGGCCCTCGTCTCCCGGGCCTCGGCCCTGGCCGGCGCGTTCAACGGCGTCGACGCCCAGCTCAAGACCGTCGCCACCCAGGCCATGGACGAGTACGGGTCGCTGACCGCCAAGGGCGGCGACGGTCGACCTCATCGCCCACGACCTCGCCGACCTCAACGACGCGATCGGCCGCTACGTCAGCGCGGGCGACACCCCGAACGACCTCCTGGACCGCCGGGACGGGCTGCTCGACAAGCTCGCCGCCCTCGGCCAGGTCTCCACCACGCCCGGCACGGTCCCCGGCACCGTCGACGTCCAGTTCGGGGACGCGGCCGACAAGCTCGTCGTCGGCACGACGGTCTCCTGGCCCCAGCCCCTCACGGCCCCGGGCGGCCGCCTCGGCGCGCTGAAGGACGTCGGCGGGCCCTCGGGCGAGGTCGCGGGGTACCGCGCCTCCCTCGACGCGGTCGCCTCCGCCCTGGCCGGCGCGGTCAACGGCCTGCACGCGACGGGCGCGGGCGGCACGGGCGGCGCGTTCTTCGCGACGGGCCCGGGCGGCGCCGCGGGCTCCCTGCGGGTCGTCGCCACCGAGACCGCGGTCAAGACCTCGACGACCGCGTCCGTGGGAGCCAACGACCTCGCCTTGAAGGTCGCCGCGCTCCGCGGCAGCGCGACGATCGACGGCTCCTACCAGAAGCTCGTCACGCGGATCGGCACGGACGTCGGCGCCGCGATCCGCCAGGAGGCGAACTCCGCGGTCCTCGTCCAGTCCGTCGACGATCGCCGCCAGTCCGTCTCGGGCGTCTCCCTCGACGAGGAGATGACGAACCTCGTGCGCTTCCAGCGCGCCTACCAGGCCTCCGCGCGGGCCATGTCGACCATGGACGAGATGCTCGAGGTCCTGATCAACCGGACGGGGAAGGTGGGGCTGTGAGCCTGCGCATCACGAACGCGATGCTCGCGCGCAACGTCATCACGGACATCAACGCGACGGCCGACCGGCTCAACCGCGTGCGGGCCAAGGCCTCCTCCGGGCGCGAGATCTCCCGCCCGTCGGACGATCCCGCCGCCGCCGCCCGGGCGCTCAAGCTCCGCGAGTCCCTCGACGGCACCCGCCAGCACGGCCGCAACGTCGACGACGCGCTCTCCTTCCTCGAGGCGACCGAGCGCGGGATGGACGGGATCACCCAGGTGGCCCTCGCGGTGCGCGACATCGTCGTCCAGGGTGCGACGGACTCCTTGGACCGCACGGCCTCCAAGGCCCTCGCCGAGAAGGTCCGCTCGCTCATCGACGAGGCCAAGGAGCTCGGCAACTCGACGATCGCCGGCCGCTACGTCTTCTCGGGCACGGACACCGGCACCCAGCCGTTCCCGCCGGCGGACGGCTACGCGGGGAACACCGGCACGATGGCCCGGGAGATCGGGCCGGGGGTGGCCGTCGCGGTGAACATCCCGGGATCGAAGGTGCTGGGCTCGGGCGCTCCCGGGGACCTGCTCGGCGTCCTGCGGGGGATCGCGGACCACCTCGATCCGCCCGACCCCCTCGCGAACCCGGACCGCGCGGCCCTGCGCACGACGGACCTCAAGGGGCTGGACGGCCGCATCGACGCCCTCTTGGGGCTGCGGGCGCTGAACGGCGCGACCTCCGAGCGGCTCGAGGCCGCCAAGAGCCGCCTGGACCAGCTCGAGGAGAGTACGCTCGGCGAGCTGTCGGACACGGAGGACGCCGACTTCGCCAAGACCATGATGACCATCAGCACCCAGAGCAGCGCCTACGAGGCCGCCCTCAAGGCCGGCGCGAACATCCTGCAGCCCTCCCTCATGGACTTCCTGCGATGAGCACGACCGTCGAGAGCACCCGGTTCGGCACCCTGGAGGTCGGCGAGGACGACGTCCTGGAGCTCCCGGACGGCCTCATCGGCCTCGAGGGCAGCCGCTACGCGCTCGTCAGCCCCGAGCCGGGCTCCGCGTTCCGCTGGCTGCACTCCCTCGAGGACCCGGCGCTCGCGCTGCCCGTCACGCCGCCCTGGACGTTCTTCCCCGACTACGAGGTCGCGCTGTCCGACGAGGCGACGGAGCGGCTCGGCCTGCCCGAGGGCGTCCACCCCGACGTCTGGGTGACGATCCGCGCGACCGCCGACCCCGCGGAGTGCACCGCGAACCTCCGCGCCCCGATCCTCGTCCACGGCGGCAAGGCGCACCAGGTCATCAACGAGGCGAAGGACGCGCCCGTCCGCGCGCCGCTCCTCCCCGCCCCCGGGACGGCCGCGGCGTGCTGATCGTCTCCCGCCACGTCGGGGAGCGGGTCGTCATCGGGGAGGACGTCGTCGTCGAGGTCCTCGAGATCTCGGGCTCGACGGTGCGCATCGGCATCAAGGCGCCGCGCTCGGTCCCCGTGCACCGCGAGGAGATCTGGGACGCGGTGCGCGCCGAGAACCAGGCCGCGGCCGGCGCGGACCCGGCGGGGCTGCCCGCCGCGCCTACTCCGCGCTGAGCAGGTACCAGTAGGCGGGCTGGCCGCCCTCCTGCGTCTCGAGCTCCGCGCTCCCGGCGAGCGTCGCGACCGCGTCCGCGTCGAGCGGCGCGCCCTCCCCGAGGATGCAGGTGATGAGCTCGGCGCCGTCGCCCAGCGCGCCGAGGACCTCGCGCAGCGTGGCCTCCGGGGTCCCCCAGGCGACGAGCTGGTCGTCGACGAAGCCGATCGCGTCCCCCTCGGCGAAGCGGCCCTGCGCGTCCTCGCGGCCCGCGCGGGCGACGGCGCCCGTGCGCACGCCCGTGAGCGTCGCGCGCATCGCGTCGGCGTTCTCCTGGGCCGAGCGGCCCGGGGCCAGCGCGAACGCGGCCGCCAGGCCGGCCTGCTGCGACCGGGTCTCCACGACGTGCACGAGCTTGTCCGAGAGCTCCGCGGCGCGCTCGGCGGCCATGAAGACGTTCGAGGAGTTCGGCAGGACGACGACCTCCTCCGCGGGCACCTGGTGGATGCCGGCCAGGAGCTCGTAGGTCGAGGGGTTGAGCGTCTGCCCCCCGTCCAGGGCGCGGACCCCGAGCCCCTCGAAGAGCCGGACCATCCCGGCGCCGGCCACGACGGCCAGGGCGCCGCAGCGGGCGTCGGGGGCGGGCGCGGCGGCGAGGCGCTCCTCGCGCTCGGCGACCTGGGCGTGCATGTCGGCGACGTCCAGGTGGGAGATGGCGTGCGGCGGGACGAAGAGCGCCGTGGCGGCCTCGGGGTCGTCCGTGTGGACGTGGACCTTCAGGGTGTGGGCGTCGCCGACGACCAGGACGGAGTCGCCGATCGCCTCGAGGCGTCCGACGTGGTCGGCGGGGTCGAGGGCCGAGCCCGTCACGGCGAAGTTCGTGCAGTAGCGGAACGTGCTCGACTCGTGCTCGGGATGGGTGATCCGCGCGGCCGCGGCGTGGCGGGGGATCTCCGGGCCCTCCGTGCCGCGCAGGGCGGCGACGACGCCCGCGAAGAGGATCGTGACCGCGTGGCCGCCCGCGTCGACGACCCCGGCCTCCTTCAGGACGGGGAGCAGCTCGGGCCCGCGGCGCACGGCCTCCTCGCCGGCCAGCAGCGCGCGCTCCAGGACGTCCGCGATGAGCTCGTCCTGCAGGGTCGCGTTCCACTCCGAGCCCAGGCGCGGGTTCGGGACGCTCGGGAGCTCGAGCGCGATGCGCTGGGCCATCTCGCGCATGACGGTCAGCATCGTCCCCTCCGCGGGCTGGCGGACGGAGTCGTAGGCGCGCTGGGCCGCGCGGGCCATCGCGGCGCCGACCATGATGGGGTCGACGAGCTCGCCGGGGCGCGAGACGAGCTCCTCCGCGGCGCCGCGGATGAGCTGGGAGAGGATGACCCCCGAGTTCCCGCGGGCCCCGAGCAGCGCGGCGCGGGCGAGGGACTCCGTGAGCTCCGCGCGGCCCACCTCGTCGAGCGCCTTGCCGGGGTCGGCGAGCAGGCGGTCGATCTCCTCGAGGACGGCGCGCAGGGTCAGCGCCATGTTGTCCCCCGTGTCCCCGTCGGCGACGGGGAACACGTTCAGGTCGTTGATCTCCTCGCGCCGGGACTCGAGGTGCGCGAGCGCCCCCGCGACGACCTTCCTGAAGCGGACGAGGCTCGGGTCCTGCATCTTCTGACGCGACCCGGGCGGACCCGGGCTAGACGGCCTTCGTGACCTTCCCGGCCTTGAGGCAGCGGGTGCAGACGTTGACGCGCTTCGGGGAGGAGCCCACCAGGACGCGCACCTTCTGGAGGTTCGCGTTGAAGCGGCGCTTCGTGGCGACCATCGAGTGGCTTCGGCTCTGGCCGAAGGCGGGACCCTTCCCGCAGCTGTGACAGACCTTGGCCATGAGGCGGCGGAGTGTAGCGGCGTGCGCCTTTGGGCAGCCTCCAGGCTCGATGCCCCGACCTGCGTCCAGCGTGAGCCTGCCCGAGCGGTACTCCATCGTGCAGCACGTCGCCGACGGCGGCATGGCCTCCGTCTGGGAGGCACGGGACGAGCTGCTCGGCCGCAGCGTCGCCGTGAAGGTCCTCTCCCCCGCGTTCGCCGACGACGAGCCCGCCAAGCGCCGGTTCACGCGCGAGGCGCGGGCCGCCGCGCGCTTGTCCACCCACCCGCACGTCGTGACGGTCTACGACGCCGGGGAGTCCGACGGGGAGGCCTACATGGTCATGGCGCTCTACCCCGGCGGGACCGTCGCCGACCGGCTCAAGGCCGGGCTCGTGCCGCGGGACCAGGCGCTCGACTGGCTCGAGGACGCGGCGAGCGCCCTGGACCTCGCGCACGCCGAGGGGGTCGTCCACCGTGACGTGAAGCCCGCGAACCTCCTGCTCGACGCGGCCGACCGGGTGGCCGTGGCGGACTTCGGGATCGCCACGGCGGCCTGGGAGACCTCCATGACGCAGACGGGCATGGTCCTCGGCACCCTGGCCTACCTCGCGCCCGAGCAGCGCACGGGCGGCGCGGCCACCGCGGCGAGCGACCGCTACGCGCTGGGCCTCGTGGCCCGGGAGCTCCTGACGGGGGTCAAGCCCGGCGGCGCGGCTCCCGCGGGCGCCGTCGGGCTCCCCGGGGCGGCGGAGGTCGTCCTCGGGCGCGCGACGGCGGAGGACCCGGAGGCCCGGCCCGCGAGCTGCGCGGAGCTCGTGCGCGAGCTCGAGGCCGCGCTGGGCGACTCCGGTGGACAGACCCAGCCCACCCACGTCGCGCCCGCGCGGTCCCGGGCGGCCGCCGTGCCGCTGGGCGCCGCGGGCGCGGGCGCGGCCGCCGCGGGCGCAGGCGCGGCCGCCGCGGGCGCCGAGCCGGCCGCCGCCGGGCCGGGAGCCGCGGACGACGCGGCCGCCGCACCGCGAACCGCGGCGCACCCCGTGGCCGCGCCGCGGAGCCCCCGCACGCCGAACGCGGCCGCCGCCGCGGACGACGGGCCGCCGAGCCCCTCCCGCGGCCTGGGCGGCCGGGCACTCGCGGGCCTCGCCGCCCTCGCGCTGCTCCTCGGCCTGGGGGGCGTCCTGCTCGCCTCGGGCGGTGGGGACGACTCCAGCCGCAGCGCGGCCTCGACGCCGAGCTCGACCCCCTCGTCCTCCACGACGAAGAAGCGCACGACGTCCTCCTCCTCGGGCTCGACCCCCGCGCCCGCCCCGAGCACGCCGGCCACCTCGTCGTCGGCCGCCACGCCGAGCACCCCCGCGCCCGCGTCGGGTGGCGGCGGGAAGTCCCGCTCGGCGCTCGTCGCGCAGATGAACCGCGCCTTCGCGGCCACGGACGGGAACCCGGCGGCGCAGGTCGCGCCGCTGCAGGAGGCCGTGAGCGGGCTCTGCACGGACGAGGGGGACATCAACTGCGCCTACGCGCTCTACAACCTCGGACGGGCCCTGCGGCTCTCGGGCCGTCCGGCCGAGGCGGTCCCGCTCCTGCAGCGCCGTCTCTCCATCTCCGACTACAAGACGGGCGTCGTCAAGGCCGAGCTCGCCGCGGCGCAGCAGGCCGCGAACGGCGCGCCGGCCGCGAGCTCCGGCGGCGGCAGCGCGAAGGGTGCCAAGGCGAAGGACAAGGGCAAGGGCGGGGACGACTGATCGAGGTCTGACCCCCGCGGGTCAAGGCCACGCCGCGGGGGCCGACCTCGAGGGGGATGCCCTCCGTCCGCCCCGTCCTGCTGCTCCTCCTGCTCGCCGCGCTCGCCGGTCCGGCCACGGCGCAAGCCATCCGTGTCGCGGCGCTTCCCCCGATCCCAGGAGCCAACCCCGCCGAGGCCCTCGCCGCCCTCCCGCCGGATCCCGAGCAGTACGACCCGGCCACGCACTGCTCCCCGACGCCCCGGCCGGGGATGACCGCGCTCGTCGCCTGGCTCGGCCGCACGACCCCCGGCACCTCCTGGGGCACCTTCCGCTGCGAGCTCTGGGGCCCGGGGCAGGCGTCGCTCCACGCGGAGGGGCGTGCGGTCGACTGGCACCTCGACAGCCGCGACCCCGCGCAGCGCCGCGCCGGCAAGCGCCTCATCGCCCTGCTCCTGGCCACGGACTCGGCCGGCACGCCGCACGCGCTCGCCCGCCGCATGGGGGTCGAGGAGCTCATCTGGGACTGCTCCTACTGGGGCGCGGGCTCGGAGGACTTCGGGCCCTACCGCCCCTGCTTCGGCAAGGACGGGACGCGCCGCAAGCGCGTGAACCCGACCGTCGGCCACCTCGACCACGTCCACATCGGGCTCTCGAAGGCGGGCGCGGCGAAGCGGACGAGCTTCTGGCGCGCCCCGCGCCCTACGGCTCCTAGGCGATGAGGACCTTGATCGCCTCGCGGTCGGCCATCGCGCGGTAGCCCTCGGGCGTCTCGTCGAGCGCGATCGTGCGGTCGAAGACCCGGCCGGGCTCGAGCTTGCCCTCGAGCACGTCGGGCAGCAGCTCCTCGATGTAGGCCCGGGCCGGCGCGATGCCGCCCGAGACGGTCACGTTGCGCAGGAAGGTCGGCCGGGCGCCCGGGAGGTCCGCGAACTGCGGCACCCCGACGCGGCCGATCGCCCCGCCCGCGCGCACGATCTTCGAGGCGGTCAAGAACGACGCCTCCTCACCCACGCACTCCAGGACGCAGTGCACGCCGTCGCCGCCCGTGAGCTGCTTGACCTCCTCGACGGCCTCCTTGCCCCGCACGGCGACGACGTCCGTCGCGCCGAAGTCCCGGCCGAGGTCCGTGCGGGCCTCGTGGCGGCCGAGGAGGATGATCTGCTCCGCGCCGAGGCGCTTGGCGGCCATGACCCCGCAGAGCCCGACGGCGCCGTCGCCGACCACGGCCACCGTCTTGCCGGGCGCGACCCGCGCGCTCACCGCGGCGTGGTGGCCCGTGGAGAAGACGTCGGAGAGCGTCAGCAGCGACGGCATCAGCGCGTCGTCGGCCGGCACGGGGAGCACGACGAGCGTCCCGTCGGCGTGCGGGACCCGCACCGCCTCGCCCTGCCCGGCGTCGTTGTCGCCCGAGCCCCAGAACGTCACCTCGCGGCACGAGGTCTGCAGGCCCTCCTGGCAGAAGGTGCAGGTGCCGTCGGAGGCCACGAACGGCGCGACGACCACGTCGCCGGCCTTCACCGTGGTCACGTCGGAGCCCACGTCCTCGACGACGCCGATGAACTCGTGCCCCATCCGCATCGCGTCGCCCGCGTGCGACTTGTAGGGCCAGAGGTCGCTGCCGCAGATGCACGAGCGCGTGACCCGCACGAGCGCGTCGGTCGGGGCCTTGAGGCCGGCGTCGGGGACGTCCTCGACCCGGACGTCGCCGGCGCCGTACATGAGGGTGGCTCGCATGGCCCGACCCTACCCCCGCGCCGCCCCGCCCACCCGCGACGCGCGCGGGCGCGGCGCGCGCGGCGCGCCGCGGGCGCGCGCCGCGCGGGATCGGCGCCCGCGCGGGACAGCACCGGCCGCGCCCGTCTTCGCGCTTCCGCTCATCAGGCGAGCGCAAGTGCGAAGGGGGTCCTTGCCGGAACGCGGCCCGCGCCTCCTGCGCGCGTTCCGGCGCAGAGGTGCGCGCTTCGGGCCTTGAGGCGTGACAGCTCCGGGGTCGACGATCGCCCGGTGCGCATCCACCCGCTGCTCGACCTCGCTCCTGCGGAGCTCGCCGCGCTTGCCGGGCTGCCCCGCGACGTGGCGGTCGCGCTCGCCGCCGCACCGCGCGGCGGCGTGCTGACGCACCAGCAGCTCCGCGCGCTCGGCCTGAGCGGCGCCGCGATCAGGGACCGTGTGCGGCGCAAGCTCCTCCACGTCCTGCACCGCGGCATCTACGTCGTCGGGCGCGCGGACGTCCCGCCCCGCGGCAGGCTGCGAGCCGCGCTGCTGCGGTGCGGACCGACCGCCGTGCTGAGCCACCACACCGCGGCGGCCGAGCACGGCCTGCTCGCGTCGAGGCAGCGCGTCGCCATCACGGTCATGGGCCGGCGGCACCGGCCGGCCGCCGACGCGGGGATCCACCTGCGCTACACGGACCGGTGGCGTCGCGGCGAGGTCGAGTGGCGCGATGGACTGCCCTGCACGAGCATCGCGCGGACGGTCGCAGACCTCGCGGGCACCGACGAGCGCGCGTTCTCCAGGGCGTGGAACGCCGCGGACGAGCGCCTGCTGCTCGACGTGGGGCCGCTGGCCGAGCAGGTGGCCCGCCGGCGCCCGGGCTGCGGGCTCGTCCGTGGCCGGCTGGAGCGCTACGTCGAGACGCCGCCGACCGAGTCCGAGCTCGAGGAGCTGTGGCTCGAGGTCTCCGACGCCCACGGGCTCCCCCGCCCGGTGGCGCAGTGGCCGCTGGGCCCGGAGGACCGTCCGGGTCGCGTCGACTTCGTCTACGTCGACGAGCGGGTCGCCCTCGAGCTCGACAGCCGCAAGTGGCACGCGGTCCAGGAGGTCTTCGAGCGCGACCACGAGAAGGACCTCCTGCTGCGCGAGGCGGGGTGGGACCCGCACCGGTACACCTACCGACAGGTGCGGGACGAGGGTCCGCGCGTCGCCGCGGCGATCCGCCGGGCGCTCGAGGCCAGACGCGCGCTTGCCCGTCAGACCGCCTTCGTAGTTGCGCCCGTCTGGCGAGCGCTTCTGCGAAGGCTCGCCCCCGGCGGAACGCCCGCGGGGCGGCCGGCGTGGGGTCACCGCAGGCGCGGGGCGCCGCAGGCGCGGGGCGCCGCGGGCGTGCGGCGCACGGCGGGCGCGGCGGCGCCGCTGGCGACGGCGCCTCGCGGCGCCCGCGCGGCTCAGACCTCTTCGCGCTCGCGGACCGGGCGGGCCGGGACGGCCGGGTGCGCGGGGCGGCGTGCGGGTGCGGGCTTGTGGTCGCCGATGCGGCCGGGCTCGCGCAGGCGCACGGGCGAGGGCTGGGCGTCCGGGAGGACGGGGGTCAGCGCGGTGTCGTCGGACGGGCCCGTCGGGGCGACGGGCGGCTCCGGGCCGCGGTCGTCGCGCGGCCACCAGTCCCGCCAGCTGTGGCGCTCCTCGCCGTCGGACCCCATGAGGTTCCAGACGAGGATGGCCGCCCCGATGACGTGCACGAAGAACGTCAGCAGGATCGCCGCGAGCTCCATCTCTCCGCTGATCTCCACGCCTCCAGGCTACCCCGGCCCCGGGGGTCGCTACGCGCCGAGTTGGTCCGTGACCGCACCCACGGAGAGGACCGCCTCGGCCGCGTGGCGGCCCGAGTCGCGCTTGCCGCCGCCGGCCCGCGCCATGGCCTGGTCCATGGTCTCGACGGTGAGCACGCCGAAGCCGATCGGCACGCCCGTCGTCAGGCCGACGTCCATGATCCCGCGCGCCGCCTCGCCGCAGACGTAGTCGTAGTGCGTCGTCTCGCCCCGGATGACCGCGCCGACGCAGGCCACGCCCGCGTAGCGCCCGGAGTCCGCGAGGTGCTTCGCGGTGAGGGGCAGCTCGAAGGCGCCCGGGACCTCGAAGACGTCCACCTCGTGGCCGGCCTCCTCGAAGGCCCCCGTCGCGGACGCGATGAGCAGGTCGGCGAGCTCGCGGTAGAACGTCGCGGCGGCGACGGCGTACCGGCTCATCCCGTGCTCTCCTCCGCGGCCCTGCGCGCCGCGTCGGCGAGCCGCTCGGCGGCGAGCATCTCGCCGTCGACGTTCGCGCCCTGGTGGTGCAGGATGTGCCCCATCCGCTCCGCCTTCGCGCGCATGTAGGCCTCGTTGTGCGGGTTGGGGAGGTGCTCGATCGGCACCTGGTCGCTCACGGTGAGCCCGTAGCCCTCGAGGCCCTTGATCTTCTTCGGGTTGTTCGTGAGCAGCCGCATGGAGGTCAGCCCGAGGTCGACGAGGATCTGCGCGCCGATCCCGTAGTCGCGCAGGTCCGCGGGCAGGCCGAGCTGGAGGTTCGCGTCGACGGTGTCGTAGCCCTCCTCCTGCAGCTTGTACGCCCGCAGCTTGTTCAGCAGGCCGATGCCCCGGCCCTCCTGGGAGAGGTAGAGCAGCACGCCCTGCCCCTCGGCCTCGATCATCGCCAGCGCGCTCTCGAGCTGCTCGCCGCAGTCGCAGCGCAGGGAGTGGAAGACGTCGCCCGTGAGGCACTCGGAGTGCACGCGGACCAGCACGTCCTCCTTGCCGTTGACCTCGCCCTTGACCATCGCGACGTGGTGCTTGTCGTCGACGAGGGAGCGGTAGCCCACGACCTCGAAGGTGCCGAAGGTCGTCGGCATCGCCGTCTGCACCACGCGCTCGACGAGCTTGTCGTGCCGCCGCCGGTAGGCGATGAGGTCGGCGATGGTGATCATCTTCAGGCCGTGCTTGAAGCAGTAGGCCTTCAGGTCGTCGACCCGGGCCATCGACCCGTCCTCGTTCATGATCTCGCAGATCACGCCGGCGGGCTCGCAGCCGGCCAGGCGCGCGAGGTCCACGGAGGCCTCCGTGTGCCCCGTGCGCTCGAGCACCCCGCCGGGCTTGGCCTTCAGCGGGTTGACGTGCCCGGGGGTGACGATCGCCTCGGGCCCGTTGGCCGGGTCGACCGCCGTGCGGATCGTGTGGGAGCGGTCCGCCGCCGAGATGCCGGTCGTGACGCCCTCGCGTGCCTCGATGGAGACCGTGAACGGCGTCTCGTAGACCGAGTCGTTCTTGGCCGCCATGAGCTCGAGGCCGAGGTGGTCGCAGCGCTCGGGGGTCATCGCGAGGCAGATGTAGCCCCGCGCGTGCGTGGCCATGAAGTTCACCGCGTCGGGCGTCACGTGCTCGGCGGCGATGACCAGGTCGCCCTCGTTCTCGCGGTCCTCGTCGTCCGTGACGACGACGAACTTCCCCGAGGCGAGGTCCTCGAGCGCCTCCTCGATCGTGGCGAAGACCGCGTCCTGCGTCGGCGTGCTCATCGGGCGTGCGCCCCCAGCATCTTCTCCGCGTACTTGGCCATGATGTCCACCTCCAGGTTCACCCGGGTCCCGACGACGACGTCGCCCAGGTTCGTGCGAGCGAGGGTCTCCGGGATCAGCGAGACGCTGAACTGCTCGTCGTCCACCGTGGCTACGGTCAGCGAGACGCCGTCGATCGCGATGGAGCCCTTCTCGACGACGTAGCGCAGGAGCTCGGGGGCCGCCGCGATCGCGATCCGCCGCGCCAGGCCGTCCTCCGTGATCGAGGCGACCGTCCCGACCCCGTCGACGTGCCCCTGCATGATGTGGCCGCCCAGACGGCCGTCCGCCCGCAGCGCGAGCTCGAGGTTCACGGGTGAGCCGCCCTGCGCCGCGCCGAGCGAGGAGCGGCTGAGCGTCTCGTTCATGACGTCGGCGGTGAAGCCCTCCGGGGTGAGGTCGACCGCCGTGAGGCACACGCCGTTGACCGCGATGGAGTCGCCCGCGCCGAGCTCTGCCGCCAGGCGCGTGCGCACCGTCAGCCGGGCGCCGTCCTCCGTGGCGTCGACCGCGTCGACGGTCCCCAGGTCCTCTACGAGTCCGGTGAACACGTCACCACTCCTTCAGTCGGGCCTTGATCAGGACGTCCTCGCCCGAGCGCTCGCAGTCGAGCGTCAGCGCCCGCAGCGCGTCGGAGATCTTCTCGACCCCCTCGCCCTCCAGCGGGTCGCGGGCCGCGCGGCCGCCCAGCAGGAGCGGCGCGAGGAAGAGCCGGACCTCGTCGACCTCCCCCGCGTCGAAGAAGGCGCCCGCGAGGTGCGGGCCGCCCTCGAGCAGGAGCGCGTTGACCCCCCGGTCGCCGAGCTGGCCCAGGGCGGAGCGCACGCGCGCGGGCTCGTTCTCCCCCGTGGCCACGATCACGTCGACCCCGGCCATCTCGAGCGCGTCGGTCGCCTGCCGCGGCGCGGCCCGGGAGACGACGACGGAGAGCGGCAGCTCCGAGGCGTCCTGGACCAGCTTGGAGGTCAGGGGCAGGCGGGCGGTGGAGTCGAAGACGACGCGGCGCGGCTGACGGGTCACGTCGGGGATGCGGGCGGTCAGCTGCGGGTCGTCGGCCAGCGCGGTGCCGATCCCGACCACGACGGCGTCGAGGGTCGAGCGCCAGCGGTGCGCGAGCTCACGCGAGGACTCGGAGGAGATCCACTTGGAGTCCCCCGTCGCGGTCGCGACCTTCCCGTCCAGGGTCATCGCGGACTTGAAGAGCACCCAGGGCCGCCCCGTGCGCGCGTGCTTGCGGAAGCCCTGGTTCAGCAGCCGTGCCTGGGCGGCGAGCTCCCCGTCCGCGACGTCGACGGCGACCCCCTCGTCGCGGAGGATGCCGAGCCCGCGGCCCGCGGCCTTCTCCGTCGGGTCGTCCGAGGCGACCACGACGCGCGAGAGGCCCGCGGCGAGGATCGCGTCCGTGCACGGCGGGGTCTTGCCGTGGTGGCAGCAGGGCTCGAGGGAGACGTAGATCGTCGCGCCCGTGAGGTCCGCCCCGGCGCAGTCCGCGATCGCGTTGACCTCCGCGTGCGGGCCGCCCCACTCCGCGTGCCAGCCCTCCCCCAGGACGTCGCCGTCGCGGGCGACGACCGCACCGACCACGGGGTTCGGGTGCACGTGCCCGAGGCCGCGCTGGGCGAGCTCGAGCGCCCGGGCGAGGAGCGCGTGATCGGTCTGGGTGCGGAGCATCGGCGGGTCCCGGCCAGTCTACGAGGGGGCGCACTGGCCGCCCCGCAGGCGGTAGATGCGCATGTCCGGCCCGGGGCGCTCGTAGGCCAGCGGCGCGTAGTTGAAGGAGAAGTCGAAGTTGAAGTCGATGGCGTCCGCGCCGTCCTTGTACGGCGAGGACTCGTGCACGAGGCGCCCCCGGCGCTCGAGCTCGGAGTAGTAGGCCACGGCCAGCGGGACCTTCGCCGCGTCGACCTCCGCGCGCCCCCGCTGGGTCGAGCCCGACACGACCCAGCAGTAGCCCTGGGCCTCGTACTGGTCGAGGAGCTCGGGCCGCAGCGAGGCCACGTACTGCTCGATGTTCACGATGCGCCCCGGCCCCGGGATGGGCGTCCCGTCCTCCGCGAAGCTCGAGCGCGAGGTCGGGAACTTCGCCCAGCGGTTCCCGTTCGAGGTCAGCTCGGAGGGCGCGCCGATGTCCTGGGCCCAGCCGTCGGGCACCACGGGCTCGACGACGATGCGGGTCGCGACCCGCTTCGTCCCGCCCGTCGCGTCGTCGCGGACGACCTGGGTCTCCGGGACGTTCGCGACCATCCAGTCGCGCGCCGCGTTGCGCGTGTCCTCGCGCGAGAGGACCCGCCCCGAGTGCAGCACGGCGATCGCCCCCTGCCCGCAGACGGCGATGACGGCCAGGGCGACGAGCGTCGGGCGCAGCCGCGGGTGGCGCCGGGCGCCCCAGTCCGCGAGCTCCAGCGCGAGGTAGGCGGCCAGGAGGCAGACGATCGGGACGATGGGGATGACCCAGCGCCCGAAGAAGCGGGACTGGAGCCCCATGAAGACGAGGAAGACGACGGGCGCCGGGGCGAGGACCCAGACCAGCCGGGGCTCGTCGCGGTGCAGCCAGACCAGCGAGCCGACGGCGAGGAGCGCCGGGATCCAGCCCACGCCCCAGGTGAAGGTCCACAGGTAGTAGAGGACGCCGTTGTCCTGCGTGAGGCCGAGCTTGCCGGCGGTGTCGGCCGCCGCGTCGTTCTGGTGGGCCAGCCCGTCGAAGAACTCGCCGAAGCTCAGCAGCGCGTAGGGGTTGGCGACGAGGAAGCCGACCAGGGCCAGCCCGCCCGCGATGGCGATGCCGCGCAGCGCGGGGCGACTGCCGCCGGGCGCGACGAACTGCACGGCGGTCGCGCCGAGCAGGGGCAGCAGGACGATCCCGCCCGTGTACTTCGTCGCGGCCGCGAGCCCGAGCGCCAGCCCGGCCAGGACGTAGTCCTGCGCGCGGCCCATCCGCAGCACCCCGGCGCTGGCCCAGAGGCACAGGCAGATGGGCGCGAGGGTCGGCACGTCGTTGAGCGCGAGGTGCGAGTAGAAGACGGGCAGGAACGCCACGGCCAGCAGGCCGGCGGCCAGGAGCCCGACCCGCCGGTCGAAGAACCGCGCGCCGGCGAGGTAGAGGAGCCAGACCGCGAGGGTCCCCATCACCGCGGCGGTCACCCGTGCGACGACGAAGACCTCCGTCGGGTGGGCGGCGTAGGCGTCCGAGACGCCCGCCCGGCCGCCGAACCAGACCTCGAAGACGACGTGCAGGACGTAGGTGTAGGCGGGCGGGTTGACGAAGTAGTGCGGGTTGAGGTCGTGCCCGAAGAGCCCGATCGCCTTCGGGACGAAGTGCGCGTTCTCGTCGGCGTTGTAGGCGTAGGGCAGGCCGTGCCCGACCCCCCAGATGCGCACGAGGAAGGCGCCGAGCAGCAGCGCGGCGACCGCCACGGTCCAGCCCGTCGGGCGCGGGAGGCGCTCCCCGAGGCGGCGCCGCGGGGTCGCGGAGGGGTTGTCCCCGTCGATCAGCACTTGGCGTAGGCCGCGTAGTAGGAGGAGGTGGCGATCCGCGTGTACCCCGGCAGCGGGACGTCGTTCATCGGGTCGTCCGTCGGCTCGACGAGCGCCTGGCGCAGCAGCGCCGTCCGGTTCGTGACGTAGAGCGCCACCCCGCGGTCCAGGCGGCCCGCGGTCGTGCGGTCGGCGCGGGCGCGCACGTCGTCCACGCCCGCGTCGAGCACCCAGCGGACGTCGGGGATGAGCTTGTGGGTCGGCACGGAGACCGGGCCGCAGGCCAGCGCCTTGCGGACGGCGGGGGTCCCGAGCACCTGCTCCAGCGACGCGTGGGCCTCGCCGCGGTAGCGCAGGTCCGTGTCGAAGGAGGCGAGGTTGAGGTTCAGCGCCGTGTACGCGGCACCCCCGAGCACCCCCGCGGCGGCCACGGCGATCCACGCCGTCCGCACCCGGCCGGGCAGGAGCATGCTCCACCCCGCGAGCGCGACCCCCGCGAAGACCATGACCATGAGGGAGGGCGCGAGGAGGTAGCGGTCGATGACCGAGAGGCCCGCGAGGCCGACGAGGAGGAACGTCCCCATCCCGATCGCCAGCAGGGCGGCGGGCACCCGGATCCGGCGCGGGACGGCGTAGGCCGCGAGGGCCAGGCCGAGCACCCCGAGCGCGAAGACGGGCGTCTTGTCGAGCTCCTTGAGGTACTGGACGGAGAGCCCCGGGACCTCCGAGACGGGCCGCTGGCGGCCGAGCTCCTCCGCCAGGCCGCTCGTGTGGGTCAGGGAGAACTTCGGGTCCCCGGTCGCCCAGAGGTCCAGCGCCACCCAGATCGCCGTCCCCGTCCAGGTCAGGACGGCGTGGACGGCGCGGCGGCGCCAGGAGATGCCGGGGAAGGTCCAGAGGAAGTAGATCCCGGCCAGCAGCCACGCCTCCGGGCGCATCATCGCCGCCAGGAGCAGCAGGACGAACACGGGGATGCCGCGCCGCGGGCGCTCCGCCTCCAGCGCGGCGGCCCAGACCACCGCGGCGAGGTAGGAGACGTCGATGTAGCCCCGGGCGGCCAGGAAGGGGAAGTCGAACCGGGTGCAGAGCAGCACCGCGGCGACCAGGCCGATCGCCGGCGTGAAGGCCACGCGCCCCAGGCGGTACAGCCCGGCGGCCAGGAGGACGAAGCTCACGAAGGTCGCGAGGATCATGAGCCGGTCCGCGTCGTCGCCCACGAGGCTGAGCGCCGCGCCGAAGAGGACCGCGAGCGGGTGCTGGGTCGGCGCGCGGTAGGCGTCGAAGCTCGGCTTGTGGCCGTCGAGGAGCTCCCGGCCCCAGAGCAGCGAGTAGTAGCTGTCGTAGTTCGGGAACGTCGGGTAGACGACGTAGGCGACCAGCGCGAGCACCGCCAAGAGCGCCAGCGCGAGGGCCGGCAGGCGCGCCGCGCGGGCCCGGGTCGGGGCGTCCGCGCTCGCAGGTCCGGGGCCCGACCGTTGCCGGGTGAGCGTCGCGGTCTCCATCAGTGCAGGAGATCTTCCCTGGGTGCCCGGCGTCGCACCCCGGCCGGGCGTCTGGGAAGATCGAGCACGAGTGTACGGCACCGCCCCGGACCCGTAACCGCGCACCCCGTCCGGGGTCTAAGGCATCTTGACCCCCATGCGCCGGACCCCCTCTCTGACATGAAGCTCATCATCCAGATCCCGTGCTGGGACGAAGAGAAGCAGCTCCCCGCGACCCTGGCGGACCTCCCCCGCGTCGTCCCCGGCTTCGACGTCGTCGAGTGGCTCATCATCGACGACGGCTCGACGGACCGCACGATCGAGGTGGCGCGCGAGAACGGCGTGGACCACATCGTCAAGCTCACGAACAACAAGGGCCTCGCCGCGGGCTTCCAGGCCGGCCTCGACGCCTCCCTCAAGCTCGGCGCGGACGTCATCGTCAACACGGACGCGGACAACCAGTACTCCGCGCTGGACATCCCGAACCTCGTCGCCCCCATCGTCGCCGGCAAGGCCGACATGGTCATCGGCGACCGCGAGACGGACACGATCGAGCACTTCTCCCCCCTGAAGAAGCGGCTGCAGAAGCTCGGGTCGAGCGTCGTGCGCGCCGCCTCGGACACGGACGTCCCCGACACGACCTCCGGCTTCCGGGCCTACAACCGCGAGGCCGCCCTGCAGATGGCGGTCGTCTCGAAGTACACCTACACGCTCGAGACGATCATCCAGGCGGGCAAGCTCCTGGTCGCCACGGCCCACGTCCCCATCCGGACGAACGAGAAGACGCGGGAGTCCAAGCTCTTCCCGAACATGGGCGCCTACGTCCGTCGCAACGCGGTCGCCATCACCCGGATCTACGCGCAGTACGAGCCCCTCCGGGTCTTCTCCTTCATGGCCCTGTCGCTGTTCGGGCTGTCGCTCATCCCCTTCATCCGCTTCCTGGTCGCCTACATCGGCGGCGAGGGTGCCGGGCACGTCCAGTCGCTCATCTTCGGCGCGGTGCTGTTCAACGCGGCCGTCGTGGTCGGCGTCCTCGGGATCATCGGCGACCTCCTCTACTCCCAGCGCGTCATGGCGCAGCGGACGTTCGAGAAGGTCCGCCGGATCGAGCTCGAGCTGAAGATCCCGCCGTCGCACTACGAGCCGGGCGCCAAGCCCACCGGCCAGGCGCCGACCACCGGCGCGCACGCCGGGCCGCAACCCACCGAGGACCGAGAGGCCGTCCGCGCATGACCCCGCCCCCCGTCACCGTCGACGAGTCCGGTGTCGTCACCGGCAACACCTACGACAAGTACGGCTCGACGAACCCCGTCGTCAAGCGCCTCATGGCGAACTTCGAGGGGACGCTCGAGGAGCTCTTCCGCCAGGCCGCGCCGACCTCCCTGCTCGACGTGGGCTGCGGCGAGGGCGTGCTCGTCCACGAGTGGGCCAAGGCGATCGACCCCGGCCGCGTCGTGGGCATCGACCTCGAGGAGCCCTCGATCCAGGCGGGCTGGGCCGAGCGCCAGGCCCCGAACCTCGAGTACAAGGTCATGCACGCGGAGAACCTCCCCTTCGCCGACGGGGAGTTCGACACCGCGAGCGCGATCGAGGTCCTCGAGCACGTGCCGGACCCCGCGCACACCGTCGCCGAGATGGCCCGGGTCGCCTCGCGCCACCTGCTCGTCTCCGTCCCGCGCGAGCCGCTCTGGCGCGGGCTGAACGTCGCCCGCGGCGCCTACCTCAAGGAGCTCGGGAACACCCCGGGCCACGTGAACCACTGGAGCAAGCGCTCGTTCGTCGAGCTGCTCAGCCGCCACGGGAAGGTCGTCGAGGCCCGCTCGCCGTTCCCGTGGACGATGCTCCTCGTGAAGCTTGGCTGAGGGGGCGGCCGCGCCGGCGGCCGACGCGGAGCCCGCCGCGTCCTACGGGCGCGGCGCGCGCATCCTCTCCATCGGCATCGCGACGACCGGCCTGGTGACGTTCGGCTACTTCTCCCTGGCCGCGCACGAGCTCTCCAGAACGGACTACGGCTACATCTCGACCCTCTGGTCGATCCTCTTCATCACGATCTCCGTGATCTACCGGCCCGTGGAGCAGCTGCTCTCCCGGACCATCGCCGACCGCCGCGCGCGCGGGAAGCACGACGACCACCCGCTGCGCGGGCCCGTGACGATCCAGGCGGCCTTCGCGGCGCTCTTCCTCCTCGTCGCGTTCGCCCTGCGCGGGACGCTCGAGGACGCGCTCGGCGGCTCCGCGCTCTTCTGGGTGCTCGTGGGCAGCGCGATCGCCTACGCGGCCTCGTACTTCGCCCGGGGCTACTGCGCCGGCCACGGCTGGTTCGGCCTCTACGGCGGCCTCGTCTTCTTCGAGGCGGCGGCGCGCATCTGCTTCCCGCTCGCCGCGGTCGCGGGGCTCGCGAGCGGCCGGACCTGGGTCGCCGCCGGCATCCTCGCCGCCCCCGTCGCCTCCCTCTGCGTCGTCCCGATCGCCCTGCGCCGCCACCGCGGGCGCGCCCCGGACGCCGACGCCGGCGAGGAGCGCGAGATCACCGAGGGCGACGGGCGCTTCGCCGCCGCGGTCGCGGGGATCGGCCTGGCCGAGCAGGCCCTGCTGAACGTCGCGGTGCTCCTCGTCCCGGCGGGCGACGCGGCCGGCGTCGTCTTCAACGCCTTCCTCATCACCCGCATCCCCCTGCAGCTCTTCCAGTCCGTGCAGACCTCCCTCCTGCCGCACCTCGCGGGCCTGGAGGCCACGGAGGGCCGCGACGCGTTCGCGAAGGCGATCCGCACGACGCTGCTGGCCGTCGCGGGCTTCGCCCTGGCCGTCGCGCTCGGGCTGCTCGTGCTCGGCCCGTTCGCCCTCGAGCTCCTGCTCGACCAGCCGGGCTACTCGGGCCTCGGCCTCGCCGCGGTCGCGCTCGGCATGGGCGCGCACCTCGCGGCGGGCACGCTGAACCAGGCCGCCCTCGCGCGGGGCCGGGCGAGCGCGGCGGCGGCGCTCTGGCTCGGCGCGGCTGCGAGCTTCGCGCTCTGGATGCTGCTGGAGCCGATCGACGACGCGCTCGCCCGCGCGGAGGTCGGCTACCTCGGGGCGACGAGCCTCCTCGCGCTCGGCCTCTTCGGCCTCTACCGCCGCGGCGGCGCGCCGCTGCCCGCGTAGCGGCCCCGCGTGCGTCAGCCGCCGCCGCGCGGGTAGCCCCCAGGCCATGGACACCCGCAAGGCCCTGCTCCTCTTCACGGTCGCGATGGTCTTCTCCATCGCCGCCATGGTCATCGCCCTCTCGGCGAACCTCGGGACGACGTGAGTCAGATCACGCGCTCGGGCGCCGTGTAGACGTTCACGCGGCCCCCGCGGGCGAAGCCCGCGAGCGTGAGCCCGCGCTCGGCCGCCAGCGCGATCGCCAGCGACGTGGGTGCGCCCGCACCGACGAGCACCGCCGCGCCGGCCACGACGGCCTTCTGCACGAGCTCGAAGGAGAGCCGGCCCGAGACGCAGAGCACGAGGCCGTGGAGCGGGAGCGCGTCGTCGAGCGCCCGGCGGCCGATGACCTTGTCCATCGCGTTGTGGCGCCCCACGTCCTCGCGCACGAGCAGGAGCTCGCCCTCCGGGGTGAAGAGCCCCGTGGCGTGCAGGCCGCCCGTGGCCGCGAAGCCGGGCTGCACGAGGTGGTCGGGAAGCGCCGCGAGCAGCGCGCGCGGGATGCGCTCCGTCGCGGGCGGGAGCGGCGCCGCGACCACCGCGACCTCCTCGAGGGCGCCCTTGCCGCAGATCCCGCAGGACGAGGTGGCGTAGAAGCGGCGGGCGTCCGGGCGGCGCAGGAGCTCCGCCTCGACCTCCACGATGTTCCCCGCGAGGTCCGCGGGCGGGCCGAGCGCCGCCGGGCCCGGCGGCGACGAGCCCCTCGGAGACCAGGAAGCCGAGCGCGAGCTCCTCGTCGTGGCCCGGGGTGCGCATGGTCACCGCCAGCGCCTCGCCGCCCACGCGGACCTCGAGCGGCTCCTCGATCGCGACGCGATCGTCGATCCCGTCGTGGTGGGCGGCCGTGTGGAGCACGCCCACCACGGTACCCCGGCGCTACTCGTAGGCCAGGGCCTCCAGGACGTCGAGCCGGGAGGCGCGCCGCGCGGGCAGCACCGCGGCCAGGACGCCCGCCGCGCCCGCGGCGACGAAGAGCGCCGCGAGCAGCGCCCAGGGGATCGCCACCTGGAACTCGTCGATCGCCCGCGAGACCAGCACGGCGAGGAAGACCCCGAGGACGATCCCGAGCACCCCGCCGATCTGGGCGGTGATCACCGCCTCGTAGCGGATGACCCGGCGCACCTGCCGCCGCGAGGTCCCGATCGCCCGGAGCATCCCGAGCTCCCGGGTCCGCTCCGTCACGGAGAGCACGAGCGTGTTGACGATCCCGAACATGGCGACGATCACCGTGAGCGCCAGCAGCGCGTAGATGAGCACGAGCAGCTGGTCGATCTGGCCGGCCTGGGCGTCCTTGAACTCCGCGGCGGTGAGCGCCTCGACCTGCGGGAAGTCCCGCTCGACCGCCGCGTCGATCGCCGCCTTCGTCCGGTCCCCGCCCTCGTAGCCCACGATGACCAGGGAGTCGCGCGTCTGCCCGAAGTCCCGCCGGACGAGGTCGTTCGAGACCGTGAGGTCCCCGAGCAGCAGGCCCTTGTCGTCCACGAGCCCCGTGACCCGCAGCCGGACGGTCTTGCGGGTGGCGGTCCGCAGCACGACCGCGTCGCCCACGGCGAGGCCACGGTCCTTCGCGAAGTCCACCGACACGGCGACGGAGCGGTCGTCCAGCCGGGGCAGCGCCGTCTTGTAGAGCTGCGGGAACGTCCGGGTGTCGACGCCCGTGACGCCCTGCTCCTCCCCGTCGTAGCGGGCCTGGACGAAGCGGACCGCGGCGACGGAGCGCACGCCCTGGACCCCGGCGACCCGCCGGGTCGCCGCGCCCGAGAACGGGGAGAAGCCGTCCTGGTTCTGCAGCACCGCCTGCCCCTTCAGCCCAGCGTCGATCGCGTCGTTGACCGTCGACTTCGCCCCCGCGGCGAAGATCGTCGCGAAGGCCACGAGCGCCACGCCGACCATGAGCGCCGCGGAGGTCACCGCCGTGCGGCCGGGCTGGCGCACGGTGTTCTCCCGCGCCAGGCGGCCCGTCACGCCGAACGCGCGCTCGATGGGCCGCCCCACGACGGAGGCGATGGGCCCGACGAGCTTCGGGGAGAGCAGCGCGACCCCGAGGAACGTCGCCGCGGCGCCCAGGCCCAGGACGAGCAGGGCGGTCGCGTCGTCGAGGCTCGCGAAGAGCCCGACGGCCATGGCGGCCACCCCGAGCCCCGTCAGGAGGCCGGCGAGCGGGAAGGCGAGGCGCGAGGAGCGCGTCTCGGGCAGCGCGACCCCCTCCCGCAGCGCGGCGACGGGCGGAACGCGGGTCGCCCGCAAGGCCGGCGCCAGGCAGGAGACGAGCGTCACGACGACCCCGACGAGCAGCGAGACCCAGACCGTCCGGGCCTCGAGCACCGTGCCGCTCGAGGGCAGCTCGAACCCGATCGCCTTGAAGAGCGCCTTGAGCCCCGCGGCCACGACGATCCCGAGCCCGAGCCCCGCGGCGCTCCCGAGCACCCCGAGGACGACGCCCTCGCCCAGGACGGAGCGCAGCACCTGCGCCCGCGACGCCCCGAGCGTGCGCAGCAGCGCGAACTCCCGCGCCCGCTGGGCGACCGTGATCGAGAAGGTGTTGAAGATGATGAAGGCGCCGACGAAGAGCGAGATCCCGGCGAACGCGAGCAGCGCCGTGCGCAGGAAGCCGAGGTCGTCGCGGATGTCCGACGACTGGCTCTCGGCCTCGGCCTGGCCCGTGCGGACGTCGACCGTCCGGGGCAGCGCGGCCTTGAGCTCCCGGACGACCGCATCCTGGTCCTTCCCCGCCGCGACGGTGAGGTCGATCTCGTCGTAGGCGCCCTGCTTGCCCGTGATCCGCTGGGCCTCGGGGAGCGTGAGCAGCGCGACCGCGGCGCCGCCGTAGGAGTCGACGCCCGCGACCTGCGTCAGGCCCGTGATCACGTAGGCCTTGCGCGGCGTCGCGGCCTGGATCTCGAAGCGGTCGCCGAGCGCGAAGCCCTCCTTGCGCGCCGTCGCCTTGTCGATCGCGACCTCCTCGGCGGTGCGCGGCTTGCGGCCCTCGGCGTAGGAGAAGCCGCCGAACTTGTCCGAGTCGAACGCGGAGGCCACGAACTTCGGCCCCTGGGACGCGAGCGGCTCGCCCCCCTTGTCCAGGAACGTGCCGTTCTGGTCGAAGATCGAGCCCTCGACGTTCGCGACCCCGTCGACCCCACGGATGCGCTCGAGCACGGCGCCCGCGATCGGCGGCACGTCGCCGCCCTCGTCGAGCTGCACGTCGTCGTTCGGGGTGACGACGACGTCCGTGCCCTTGTAGGCCTCGGAGAAGATCCGGTCGAACGACTGGTTGATCGTGTCCGTGAAGACGTAGGTGCCGCTGATCAGCGTCACGCCGAGCGCGACGGCCAGCGCGGTGAGCGCCAGGCGGGTCTTGCGGGCCAGCAGCCCGCGGAGGGCGACGCGGAGCACGGGCTCAGGCCGCCGCGGGGACGCCGTCGCGGACGACGAGGCCGTCCTCGAGCTCGACCAGGCGGTCCGCGTAGGCGGCCGCGCGGGGGTCGTGGGTGACCATGACGATCGTCTGGCCGAACTCGTCGACGGAGCGCCGCAGGAGCCCCATGACCTCCGCGGAGGTCTTCGAGTCGAGGTTGCCCGTGGGCTCGTCGGCGAAGACGACCGCGGGCCGCGAGGCCAGCGCGCGGGCGACGGCGACGCGCTGCTGCTGGCCGCCCGAGAGCTCCGCGGGACGGTGGCCGAGCCGGCCGCGCAGGCCGACGGTGTCGATCAGGCGCGCGAGCCACTCGGGGTCGGGCTTGCGCCCGGCGATGGAGAGCGGCAGCAGGATGTTCTCCTCCGCGGTGAGGACCGGCAGGAGGTTGAAGGACTGGAAGATGAAGCCGACCTTGTCCCGGCGCAGGTCCGTCAGCTCCTTGTCGCCGAGGCCGGCGAGCTCCGTGCCCGCCAGGACGACGGAGCCCGCGGTGGGCTGGTCGAGGCCGGCGAGCAGGTGCATGAGCGTCGACTTGCCCGAGCCCGACGGGCCCATGATCGCGGCGAAGCGGCCCTCGGGGAACGCGATGTCGACTCCCGCGAGGGCGTGGACGGTGGCCTCGCCCTCGCCGTAGGAGCGGGTCAGGCCGGTGGCGGTGACGATCATGGGCGACATCCTGCCGGGCTACGCGCCGCACTTCTGCCGGGATCGCCCCTACCCCGACCCCAGGCTGTCCCGGAGGGCTCCTAGACTCGTCGGGTGAGCTTGGACCGCCGCTCCGACCCCGACGACGTCGAACCGGTGCAGCGCGGCGGCGGCGCGGTCGAGGAGCGCCGGGCCACGCGCTCCTCCGTCGTGGCGACCGGCACGCTGGCCTGCCCCGCCTGCGACGCGCCCGTCTCCCCCGGCGGCCGCGCGCTGCGCCCGGCCGAGCCCATGCGCTGTCCCGTCTGCGACCACGCGCGGCACCGTGCGCGACTTCCTCTCCCTGGCCACTCCCGCCCGGCCTGCCCGGGTCCGCGTCGTCGTCGCGGGCCTCGACGTCCGCGTGCGCAGCGCCTAGGAGCGCTCAGCCCGCGCGCCGCGCGACGGCCGCCCCACGGGCGCCCGACCGCGGGTAGAGGACCACGGGCGCGCCGCCCGGACCGGCCTCGAAGGCCACGGCGGCGTCCTGCTCCGCGTCGTCCGCGACGAGCTCGCCGGGGCCGAAGGCCGCGGCGCCCGGGGCCGCGAGGCGCACGAGGAGCGCGGAGGGCGCGACCTCGAGCGGCACGGGGGTCACGTAGGGCACCGCGAAGGTCCCGTCCGCGCGGGCGGCCGGCCGGCCCGCGACGCCGTCGGCGGCGAGCTCCTGCGGGGCGGCGAAGCGCGCGGCGGCGTCCTGCAGGCTCACGCGGACGGGGGTGATGGCGTTCGCGTCGGCCGCGGTCCCGCCCGCGGCGTAGCGCCCGGAGAGCTCGTAGGCCACGAGCGTCCGGCCGTCCGGCGCGGCGGCGAGCCACGGCGGCCCGGGCTCCGTGGCCAGCGCGCCCGGGGCGGCGCGGTCGAGGACGACCTCGCCCGCGAACGTCGTGCGGCCCGCGGGAGCGACGTTCGTGCGCAGCTCCGACGGGACGTTCTGCTCCTCCCCGCCGTCGTGCGTCGTCCAGGCGACCGTCGTGCGGCCCGTGGCGGCCACGACGGCGTCGAGGCGGGCGATCCCGAGCTGGCGGCCGACGGTCTGCAGGCTCCCCACCCGCCCCGCGACGGTCCCGATCCGCGCCTCGACGGTCCGCTTCGCGCCCGCCCCGAGGACGTAGGCGACGACCCACTGCCCGCGCGCGTTGACCGAGACGGCGAGGGAGCGGGCCGAGCCCGAGCCCCGGATGACCCTGGGGGTGCTGAAGCGCCCCGAGCTCGCGCGGCGGACGCTGAGCCACACGCGCGTGACGCCACCACGGTCCTCGGCGAAGGCGATCACGGCGTTGCCGTTCGGGGCGACCGCGAGCTCCGCCTCGCCGGGCCGCAGCGCGACGGTCCGCAGCGGGCGGACGCCGCCCACCGTCCCGCCCGGGCTCCCGAAGGAGTAGCCCAGCGCCGTGGCCTGCCCGACCGCGCGGCGGCGCAGCGCGAGGGTGCGGGTGCGCGCGTAGGGCAGCGGGCCGTCCTCCACGGAGGCCACGTCGCGAGCGGTGAGGACGGGCGCGGCCTGCCCCTCGCGGAGCGGCAGGAGCCGCGTGCCGACGCCGCCGCTCCCCAGCGTGGCGATCCCGAGGCCACCCGCCGGGTTGAAGGCGAGCGCGGGCGCCCGGACCTCCCCGGTGGCGACGGTCTGCGGCGGCCCCCAGGGTGGCGCGGCGACGGCGGGCGCCGCGAGGGCCAGGGTGGAGGCGGTGGCGACGAGCGCTCCGGGCAGCAGGCGGGACATGCACCCGGAACGACGCCCCGGGTGCGGGGGTTGCGTCCCGGCCGGGCTCCTCACGCAACCCTCACGTCGGCCCCCGCGGCTTCCGCGATCGCGGCGTAGGCCGCGGCCGGGTCGGCCTGGCCGAAGATCGCCGAGCCCGCGACGAAGAGCGTCGCGCCGGCCTCGGCGCAGGGGCCGGCGGTCGAGGGGTCGATGCCGCCGTCGACCTCGAGGTCCGCCCCCGGGCCGATGAGCTCGCGGACCCGGCGGACCTTGTCGAGCGACGCGGGGATGAAGGCCTGGCCGCCCCAGCCCGGGTTGACGGTCATGACCAGCGCGCAGTCGAGCTCGAGGCCCTCGAACACGCCCACGGGCGTGCCGGGGTTGACGGCCAGGCCCGCCTTGCAGCCCGCGTCGCGGATGGCCGCGAGCGCGTAGTGGACGTGCGGGGTGGCCTCCGCGTGGATCGTGATCTGCCCCGCGCCCGCCTTGACGAAGTCGGCCACCTGGCGCTCCGGGCGCTCGACCATGAGGTGGACGTCCAGGAGCACGTCGAGCTCCCGCAGGGCGCTGACCACGGGCGGGCCCATGGAGAGCGGCGGGACGAAGTGGCCGTCCATGACGTCCACGTGGATGACGGAGGCGCCCGCCGCGACCACCTCGCCGACCTGCTCGCGGAGGCGGCCGAAGTCGGCGGAGAGGACGCTCGGGGCGATGCGGGGGCTCGGCACCCGTCGGATCCTACGATTCGGCGAGGAGCGAGCCGCCGCAGTGGTTGCAGCTCATGTTCATGGAGGCCGACATGCGCACGATCGTCCCGTGCTCCCCGCAGTCGGGGCAGACCGACCGGAGCTCGAAGCGGTGCAGGCAGTAGACGCAGCGGTAGCGCCCGGGAAGGGCCGTCGGCCGCAGCCACGGCTCCTTGCAGCTCGGGCACGTCGGCCCGAGGTTCGGGGTGTCAGACACGCTCGAGCGAAGTGTAGAACCCGTCCGTGCCGTCGCGGTGGGGCAGCGTCTGCTCCGTGTGCTCCCCGCGGACCCGCTCCTCCCCCGGGTTGATCGTGCAGGTGGAGTAGACGAGCACGCCGCCGGGCCGCAGGCGCGCGCGGGCGGCGGCCACGAGCGCGTCCTGCTCCTCCACCAGGCGCCCGACCACCTCGGGGGTCATGCGCCAGCGCAGGTCGGGGTTCGAGCGCAGGGTCCCGAGGCCGGAGCAGGGCGGGTCGACGAGCACGCGGTCGAAGGGGAGCTGCAGCTCCGGGTGGTCGAGCTCCGCGCGGCCGTCGCCGTGGACGACGACGACGTTGTGGGCCCCCATGCGCTCCGCGGTGCGCTCGAGCGCCTCTGCGCGGCCCGCGTGGCGCTCGACGGCGACGACGGTCCCCGTCCCGCCCATGAGCGCCGCCAGGTGCGTCGTCTTGCCCCCGGGGGCCGCGCAGAGGTCCAGGACCCGCTCGTCGGGCCGGGGGTCGACGACGCGCGCGACGCGCTGCGCGGCGCGGGACTGGGGCGTGATCGCCCCGCGGGCGAAGAGCTCGGAGCCCGCGACGTCGAACGGCCCGTCGAGGACGAGCGCGTCCTGCTCCCTCCGCCCGGGCGGGAGCTCCTCCTCGGCCACGGGGACGAGCGTGTTGACGCGCAGGACGGACTCCGCGGGCTCGTTGTCCGCGGCCAGGAGCGCACGGGTCTCCTCCGCGCCCAGCGCGTCCCACCAGAGCCGCACGATCCACTCGGGGTGCGAGTGGCGCACCGCGGCGCCGGCGGGGTGGACGTCGTCGGGGAGCTCGACGCCCTCGCGGGCGACCCGGCGCAGGACGGCGTTGACGACCTTGTGCCCCGCGCTCGGCTTCGCGAGCTCCACCGCGGCGTCGACGGCGGCGTGGTGGCCGCCCTCGTGGGAGAAGAGCAGCTCGTAGAGGCCGAGCCACAGCGCCGCGCGGACCTGGTGCTCCAGGTGGCCCTTCGTCATGCGACCGACGACCCAGTCGAGGGTGCCCTTGCGCTGGACGGTCCCGAACGCGAGGCGCTTGGCCAGGGCGATGTCCCGCGGGTCCTCCAGGCGCTCGAGCTCCTTGCGGAGCGCACGGTCGGCGTAGGCGCCGGACTCGAAGACGCGGCGGACGACGGAGAAGGCGGCGGTGCGGGCGGGGCTGACGGGCACGACGCCCCAGGCTAGGCACCCTCGCGTGCGCCAAAGGGGTCAGACCCCTTTGGCGCACGTGCTGTTAGCGCGTGTTCAGGTCGATGCCGCGCGGCAGCGTGAACGTCGGGTACGTCTTCGGGTTCGACGCGACCTTCCGGACCCGGGTGGTCGCGCGGTAGACCGCGGGCTTCGAGGAGGCCTTGACCGAGACGGAGAACGTCCCGTCCGACCGCGGCTTGAAGCGCTTGACGAGCGTCGACTTGCCGCAGGAGACGCGCCGGACGAGGCGGATCTCCTGCGTGGGGCGCGCCAGGGGCAGGGAGACCCGGCCCTTGATGGTCACCATGCCGTCCTTCGACCGCACGGACGACGTCCGCATCCGGCGGACGAGCTTGAGCGGCAGGGACCGCTCGTCCCCGCGCGTCGCGGTGTAGCGCGAGGCGTTCGTGTCCCGCACCTTGCTCGGCGGCAGCGGGGCGGTCGTCGTGAACCCGCCGTCCTTGCCGACCTTCGCCCGGGCGACGACCTTGTTGCCCTGGGCGCGGTAGCGGATGTCGACCGTCTTGCCGGCGAAGTCGCGGTTGGCCGCGCCGCGCAGGTAGACGCGGTCCCGCTGCTGGAAGACGTCGAGCAGCACGAGCTTGCGGTCCGTGCACTGCAGCTCGGCGGGCTCCGTGCCCGACCCGGTCACCCGGGGGCACTCCCCGGCGGCCGTCACCTTCGCCTCGCCGATGACGACGTCGGCCAGGGAGCGGCCCAGGAGGCTCGCCTGGACCCGGAGCGCCTGCTGGGTCAGGGACGTCGCGTCGGACGCCTGCGTCCCGGCCGTGAGCTTCACCTGGGCGACCGTCGGCGGGATGACGATGCTCGGGATGGCGTCGAGGGCGGGCTGCAGCGCGGCCTGGAGCGCCGCGGTGACCCCCGGGGTCGGCAGGAGGGCCTGCACGGCGGCCGGGAGCTGCGACTGGATCTGGGCGACCGTGACCTTCGACGGGTCGACGGAGCTCGTGTCGATGACGTTCACGTTCTGCTGGAGCGTGCCGTCGAGGTTCACGTCCTGGCCGAGGAGCTTGAGGCCCGTGACGGTGGAGGCCCCGGCGAGCCCGAGCTTGCCGTCCGTGCACGTGGCCGACGCCGTGGCGCTCAGGACGCTCGTCGAGAGGAGGTCGGCCTTCGGGAGCTGGAGGTTCGGCAGCAGGGACTTCACGGCCTCCTTGATCGAGACCGTCGCCGTGGGGGGCAGGACGCTGCCCAGGAGCGGCAGGCCCGAGGTCGGCAGGCCGCCGAGCGGGATGGTGACGTCGGGGAGGCCGTTGACGAGCGGTGAGAGGTCCGGCAGCGTGATCGGGAGGGTCGGCAGCAGCTCGATCCGGGCCCGGCCCAGGCCGCCGACGGCGGTCCCGGCGGGGTTCGTGGCGTCGTCCGTCTTGACGCCGGCGGCCAGCAGGACGTCGGCGCGCAGGACGCCGGGAAGGGCGGCGGGCGGGGTCGCGCTGCCGGTGGCGCACTCCTGCCCGCGGCCGTAGACGACGGGCTCGAGCGTGGCGGCGCCGAGGACGGTCCCGCGCAGGGCGGACGCCTCGCAGGTGAAGGTGGCGGCTCGGGCGGCGCCGGGTGCGACGGCGGCCGTCAGCGCCGCGGTCGCGGCGCCGGCCAGGAGGGTCCTGGCGATGCGGTGGGACAACTGTGCTCCCTCGGGTGTGGGTCGGGGTGGGGTTCCCCATCTACCCCACGGGAGCGGCTTCGATGCGGTGCGGGACGGCCTCATGCCGTTCTCCACCCGCGGCCGCGCGGGTCAGCTCGGGCGGCCGCGGGCGTAGTCCGCCCACGGCATCGGGCCGCCCGCCCGGGGGCTGGACCTCGAGCAGCTCGAGCTCGCCGTCCTCCCCCACCCGCGCACGCTGCACGCCGAGGAAGGAGCCGTCCTCGAGCTGCACCCGCGCGCCGATGTGCGGGCTCAGCGCGCGGACGACGCGCTCGCGCTCCGCCGGGCTCGTGGCGGGGTCCAGCGTGCGGTCCGCAGGGCCGACCTTCTCCGCGTAGGTGACCCCCTCCTCGGGCTGCTCCTCCCACTCCCAGCTGCCGGGGCCGCCGTCGAGCGCGTCGAGCAGGAGGTCGCCCCCGAGCTGCTCCAGGCGCGGCGCCAGCGTGCCGTAGGTGTCGTCGGGGGCGATGGGCTCGACCCCGCGGCGGCACACGGGCCCCTCGTCGAGCCCCGCCGTCAGGCGCATGATGCAGACGCCCGTCTCCTCGTCGCCGGCCATGAGCGCACGCTCGACGGGCGCCGCGCCGCGCCAACGCGGCAGGAGCGACGGGTGGACGTTCAGGACGTCGTGGTCCGAGAGCAGCGGCTCCTTGATCAGCGCGCCGAAGGCGCAGACGACGACGACGTCCGGGGCGGCGCCCGCGATCCGGGCCAGCGCCTCGGGCGCGTTGACGGACTCGGGCTGGTCGAGCGGGAGCCCGAGGGCCCGCGCGGCGTCGGCCACGGGCGGCGGGGCGAGCTTGCGGCCCCGGCCCGCCGGACGGTCGGGACGGGTGACGACGAGGACGACCTCGTGCGCGGAGCCCGCGAGGCGCTCGAGGAGCCCCGCCGCGAAGGCGGAGGTCCCGAGGTAGGCGACCCTCATCCGTGACGTCGACGTCGAACCGCGAGGGCGAGCTTGCGAGCCCGGGGAGATCTCATTCCGCGGCAAGGGCCTCGCGCAGCATGCGCATGGCCTCCTTGCGCTGCCCACGCGGCGTGCGGTCGAGGATCAGCACGCCGTCGAGGTGGTCCATCTCGTGCTGGATGACCCGGGCCTCCAGGCCGCTGGCCTCCACGGTGAGCTCCTCGCCGAAGTGGTCCTGCGCCGTGACGCGGACGTGGACGGGGCGCTCGACCTCCACGTGGACGTTGGGCAGCGAGAGGCAGCCCTCCTCCATCCACTCGTCGTCCTTCGAGGTCCACTCGACCACGGGGTTGATGAGCACGCCGAGCGGCCCGCCCTGGACGACGCGGTAGACCAGGAGGCGGTGCGAGATCCCGACCTGGGGCGCGGCCAGGCCGATGCCGAGCGCCTCGTCCATGAGCTTGCCCATGCGCAGGACCTCCTCGCGCAGCTCGTCGTCGAAGCGCGTGATCGGCATCGCCTTCGTCTTGAGCACGGGGTCGCCGTAGCGGCGGACGTGCTTGAGCGCGGCGTCCCGGCGCGCCGCGACCTCGGGCGGCAGCGTGCGCGGCGGCGCGGGCTCGTGCTCCTGCGCCACCTCCGCGGGGGCCACCTCGGTGGTCTCGGCCTGGTCGGTCATGCACCGTCCAGCCTAGCTGCGCTCACTGCGGGTCGACGTCCACGGAGAAGGCCGCGGCGCGGTGTGCCGCGTCGGCGCTGACGGCCTCCACCGCGGCGCGGACCGTCGCGATCGCCGCCCGCCGGTCCGGGGCCTTCACGACGACCTGCGCGCGCTCCCGACCCCGCAGGCGGAAGAGCGCGGCCGGCCCGAGCGCCGGGAGGGTGCCGAGCCCGTCGCGCACGGCCTGGGCGGCGGCGTGCGCCGGGCCGACCTCCTCGGCGGAGCAGACGACGCGGATGAGCGTCGAGAACGGCGGGTAGCGCAGCGCCTCCCGGCGGTCGAGCTCCCCGGCCAGGAAGCCCTCCGCGTCGTGGGCGGCGGCGAAGCGGATCGGGTCCGCGCCGGGCACGAGCGTCTGGACCATCACGCGACCGCCCGCGCGGGAGCGCCCTGCGCGGCCCGCGAGCTGCGCGACCAGCGCGAAGGTGCGCTCCTCCGCCCGGAAGTCCGGGAAGCGCAGCGTGGCGTCCGCGTCGACGACCACCGCGAGGTCCACGTCGGGGAAGTCGTGGCCCTTGGCGACCATCTGGGTCCCCACGAGGATCCCGCCCGGCGCGGCGCCGAACGCCTGGAGCACCCCGGCGGCGTGGCCCACGTCGGCGTCGAGGCGGAAGACCCGCGCGCCCGGCGGGAGCGCCCGCTCGAGGTCGTCCGCGAGGCGCTCCGTCCCCGTGCCGTGCCGGGCGATGGAGGTGCTCCCGCAGTCCGGGCAGGCGCCGGGCACGGGCTCGCGGTGGCCGCAGTGGTGGCAGGAGATGGTTCCCGTCGCCCGGTGCAGCACGAGCGTCACGTCGCAGTTGGGGCACTCCCACGCGCGCCCGCAGGTGCGGCAGGTGAGGAAGTTCGACCAGCCCCGCCGGTTGAGCAGGACGATCGCCTTCCGCGCGCCACCCAGCGCCTCGTGGACCCGGGGGTGCAGCGCGCGGGGCGCCCGGCGCATGTCCACGACCTCCACGGGTGGCAGGCCCTGGCCGTCGACCCGCCGGGGCAGGCGGATGCGCCGGAGCGCCTTGAAGCTCTCGGGCCGCGGGGTCGCCGTGCCGGCCACGAGCACCGCGCCGGACTGCCGCGCCCGGAACGCCGCGACGCGCCGTGCGTCGTAGCGCGGGTCCCCCTCGTGCTTGTAGGACGCGTCGTGCTCCTCGTCGACGACGACGAGCCCGAGGTCCGTCAGGGGGGCGAAGACCGCGGAGCGCGGGCCGACGCAGATCCGCGCCTCCCCGCGCTGCAGGCGCAGCCACTCGTCGTGGCGCTCCCCCCGGCCGAGCCTCGAGTGCAGGACGGCGACCGTGTCGCCGAAGCGGGCGACGAAGCGCGCGACGATCTGCGGCGTCAGGCCGATCTCGGGCACGAGGACGATGACGGAGCGCCCGCGGGCGAGCGTGTCGGCCGCCGCACGGAGGTAGACCTCCGTCTTGCCCGAGCCCGTCACGCCGTGCAGCAGCAGCGGCTCGCCGGGCTTCGCCGCGCCGATCGCCTCGACCGCCGCGGCCTGGTCCGGGGTGAGCGCGGGCTGCGGCCGCTCCGCCCCCACGCTCAGGTGGACCGGCGCGCGGCGCACGACCCGGGGCGCGATCCGCACGAGCCCGCGCGCCTCGAGGCGCCGCAGCGCCGCGGTGTCGGCGCCGCAGAACCGCGGCAGGCTCGCGAGCAGCGCGCGCTGCGCCTCCGTGAGCGCCGGCGCGCCACCCCCACCCCGTCGAGTCGTCGCTTCGTCCCGCTCCGCGGGATCAACCGACGACTCGACGGCCGCCGGGGCGGCTGCGACGGCCGCCGGGGCGGCTGCGGCGGGCGCCGCGCCGGCGGCGACGGCCGCGCGGGCTTCCGCGTAGAGCGCCGTCTTCGCCTTCGCGGACGGGTGCGGCGCGAGGAGCGCGAGGGCGCGCGCGGGCGTCGAGCAGTACTCGTCCGCGAGCCAGAAGGCGAGCTCGACGAGCTCGCGCGGCAGGGGCGGGTCGAGCACCCGGCGGGGCGCGAGGAGCTCGTGCTCCGAGTCGGGAGCCAGGCCCGTGACGACCCCCGGGACGTCCCGGCGCCCGAAGGGGACCACGAGCCGGGTGCCGACGACGGCGCCCTCCGGGGCCGCGTAGTCGAACGGCCCGCGCAGCACGCGGGCCGTCGTGATCGGCTCGACCTTGACGACCCCGGGCAAGGGGACCCACTCTAGGAGCGGCCCCGGCGGCCGGTAGGCTCGCGCGCCATGGAGCTCGGGCCCGGCGAGACGACCATCTTCGACGGGCACCCCTCCTGGCGCTCCGTCCTGGAGGTCTACGCCAAGGGGGACGCGCTGGCGCTGGTGGTCGGCGCGGTGCTCTGGTTCGCCGTGGCGCCCGGCACGGGGGTCTCCGCCGCGATCTTCCTCGCGATCGCGACCGCCCTCACCGGCTCGATCAAGCGGCGCGGCACCCGCTACGTCATCACGAGCCAGCGGCTGTGGATCCGCCAGGGGATCTTCTCGCGCTCGGAGCAGCAGACCCGCCTGGAGCGCGTCCAGGACGTCGCGACGCGGCAGAGCTTCTTCGAGCGCCTCCTGGGCATCGGCACGGTCGACTTCGACACGGCCGGCAACGACGAGGACGACTTCCGCTTCGTCTCCGTCGACGACCCGGCCGCGGTGGTCCGGGCGGTCGACGAGGCCCAGCGCGCGCTCACCGCGCGCTGAGCTCCGCCCCTCAGCGCAGGCCGGCCTCGCGGAGCGCCGCCCGCAGGCCCGCGGTGGTGCGGGCGACCTGCTTCGAGGCGACCGCCGTGGCCGTCACCCGGCCCTTGCGGACCCGGTAGACGTACCGCGCGCCGCCGCCCGCGGGCGCCGTGCGCAGCGTCGCGCTCAGGCGCTTGGTCGCCGGCAGCCGCGTGGCGCGCGCGCCCCGGCCGACGCCGCCGATCCGGTGCTCCGCGCTCGTGGAGGTGATGAGCCCGAGGGTGCCGCCGGCGGTCAGGACGGTCCGGACGCGGCCGGCCGAGCGGCCGTCGCGCCCCTTCGCGCAGTAGGTCCACGTCCGGCCGGGCCGTGCGGCGGGCTGCCCGGCGGCGCGCAGCAGCGCGACGTGCGACTGGCCCAGGCGCATGCGGCCCAGGCCGCCCCGGGTCATCCGCAGCCGCGCGGGCTGGCAGTGCTCGGCCGGGACGCCGTCCGCGCGCTCCCACATCCCCACGTAGTCCTCCGCGCCGTGCGCGAGGTCCTCCACGATGTCGTCGCCCGCGATCTTGCGCAGGTCCTCGATCCAGTCGGGGTAGAGCCCGTACTGCGCCACGCCGTCCTGGTTGATGTCCCAGGTCCGCGTCCCGGAGGTGCCCTTGTCGAGCGTCACCGCCGGGTCCAGGCCCTTGAAGGGGTAGGTGACGGGGTTCTTCGCCGCGTCGGGCCGCGGGCTGCCCTGGGAGCCGAAGCCCTCGATGTCCGAGCCGATGCCGAAGCCGAACGGGAACGCGGTGCTCTTGAAGCCGCGGTTGCGCTTCCACTCCTTCGCGAAGTTCGTCGAGCCGCCCGCGTAGGGCGTCACGAGCCCGCCGAGCGCGTAGATGCGCTTGAAGGAGTCCGGGGTGCTCCAGCCGTGCGTCGAGACGATGCCCGAGTAGCGACGGGCCTCGAGGAACGAGAGCGTCTGGTTGCGGGCCCGGACGCTCATGTGGTCCATGTCGATGAGCATCTTGCGGCCGACCATGCCCTGGAGCACGTGCTCGCCGAGGTCCGTCAGCCCGCGCTTGTTGCAGTGCGGCGCCGGCGGGTAGAGCGGCGCGGCGCCCGCGGGGACGCCCGGGGGCAGCGCTGCCTGCAGGCCCTGGGCGAAGTTCGCCTCGTCGTCGCCCTGGAGCGTCGTGACCTGCTCCCGGTCGGCGCCCGGCCCCGTGCAGGTCTCGAGCTCCCAGTAGTGGCCCGTCTCGCGCCGGTTGCCCGAGTTGAGCACCACGCCGGTCGGGCCGCCGTCGCCCGCCACCCCGACGAGGGGGTTGTCGAACTTGTTCACGAGCTGCATGGAGCGCATCCCGCGGCCGTAGAGGTCGGCGATCGCCGCGTCGATCTTCGCCTTGTCGCACGTGGGCTTCTCGTCGGCGTAGCGGCAGCCGAACGGGCGGGAGAGCTCCATCCCGAGGAAGACCGCGAGCTTGCCGTCGTTCATGACCCGGCGGGCCTCGAAGGGGTCGGTGACGATCCGGAAGAAGCCCTTGCCCGGGCCGCCGAACTGCGCGTCGATGTAGTCCTGGAGGTCGTGGAAGTCCTGGACCTGGAGCTTCGTGACCTCCATCTCGTCGCAGGGGTTGCGCTTGAGCGGGTAGAGCTCGCAGAGCTGCGCGTTGTCCACCGCGACGCCGCCCATGAGGCGCTGCCCGCCGCGCCAGGCGCGCTCGAGCCACTTCCAGTAGACCTGCTCGTGGGTGAGCGACGGCGCGCTCGGCCAGCCCTTGAAGCCCGGCCAGCCGTCGGGCCCGTGCATGTGGCTCGGGTCGCCGTAGGAGAGCGCGTTCTCGGCCGCGGCGCCCGAGCCGTTCGGGCCGTGGTCGGGGCACTCCACGAGCGCGACGGACGCGCCGTAGGGGCTCCAGGGCCGCCCGCAGTGGATGGAGCCGCCGATGAACTCGAAGGCCATCATGTGGTTGATGGAGTCGAGCCAGCCCCGGACGTCGCCGTAGGGGGTCTTGCCCTTGCTCGGCTCCCCCTTCGTGTTCGTGTCGATCTCGGGGAAGACCTGGCAGGCCGTCGCCGGGACGACGGCGAAGCGCGTCGCCTCGCCGCCCGCGTCGGCGCCCACGAGGCGCAGCGCACCGTCGGGACCGGCGCTGAGCAGGCGCCCGGAGGTCAGCGCGGCGAGCTCGAAGGTCCCGGAGCCCACGGAGCGCAGGCGGAAGTCCGCCGTCGGGCCCGGGACCCGGGCGTGGCCGAGCACCCCCTCCGACGTCTCGGCCGGGAAGTCCATCATGCGGCCGTAGAGCAGGTAGCGCCCGAGCGCCGTGGCCTGCATCCGGAAGCCCTCGGCCCCGTCCGTGCCGGCCGCGCTCGCCCGGTACCCGTCGCCGTCGCGGGCCACGAGGCGCCCCGTGGCCACGCTCTTGAGCGCGTAGCAGTTCCCCACGAGGTCGTAGACCGGGTCGCCCGCGGGCGGCGGGGCCGCCGATGCCGACTGGGTGGCGGACAGGGCTGCGACGGCCGCCACGAGGGCGGCCGCGAGAGGCGGGCGGCGCATGGCGCTGGAAGCTAGACGAACGTGGGCGTTCGTGCGGCGCCCCGACCGCGGCGGGAACGGGACTCGGAGCCCCGTCCCCGCGCGGGGTGCCTAGACCGTCGCGGCCTCGAGGCCGGCGGCGGCGCGCAAGGCGTCGGCCTTGTTCGTCTGCTCCCAGAGGAACTCGGGGAGCTCGCGGCCGAAGTGGCCGTAGGCGGCCGTCTTGGCGTAGATGGGGCGGTGGAGCTGGAGCTCCTCGCGGAACGCGCCCGGGCGCAGGTCGAAGTGCTCGCTCACGAGCTCTGCGATCCGGCCCTTGGGGATCGTCTCCGTGCCGAACGTCTCGACCATGACCGAGACGGGGTGCGCGACGCCGATCGCGTAGGCGACCTGGACCTCGCAGCGCTGGGCCAGGCCCGCGGCGACGAGGTTCTTGGCGACCCAGCGGGCCGCGTAGGCCGCGGAGCGGTCGACCTTCGACGGGTCCTTGCCCGAGAACGCGCCGCCGCCGTGGCGCGCCATGCCGCCGTAGGTGTCGACGATGATCTTGCGGCCCGTGAGGCCCGCGTCGCCGACGGGGCCGCCGATGACGAAGATCCCGGTCGGGTTGCAGTAGTAGTTCTCGACCGTGTTGAGCTTCGCCGCGTCGTAGAGCTCCGCGGGGATGACGGGCTCGATGACGTTCGTCCAGAGGTCCGTGCGGATCTGGTCGCGCGTGGCCTCGGGGTCGTGCTGGGTCGAGATGAGGACCTTCACGACCTCGACGGGCTTGCCGTCGACGTAGCGGACCGTCACCTGGGTCTTGCCGTCCGGCCGCAGGTAGCCCAGCGTGCCGTCCTTGCGGACCGCCGCGAGGCGCTCGGCCAGGCGGTGCGCCAAGGAGATCGGGAGCGGCATGAGCTCGGGCGTCTCGTCGGAGGCGTACCCGAACATCATCCCCTGGTCGCCCGCGCCCGCGAGGTTGATCTTGTCCTCGTCGGACTGGTCGCGGACCTCCTGGGCGGTGTCGACGCCCTGGGCGATGTCCGGCGACTGCTTGTCGATCGCGGACATGACCGCGACGGCCTCGCCGTCGAAGCCGAGCTCGCCCCGGTCGTAGCCGATCTCGACGATCTTCGCGCGCACGAGCGTCGGGATGTCGACGTAGGTCGTGGTCGTGATCTCGCCCGAGACGACGACGAGGCCGGTGTTGACCAGCGTCTCGCAGGCCACGCGGCCGTAGGGGTCCTCGGCGAGGATCGCGTCCAGGATCGTGTCGGAGATCTGGTCGGCGACCTTGTCGGGGTGACCCTCGGTCACCGACTCGGACGTGAAGAGGTACTCGTTGTCGTTCATGGGATCGAGAGAAGGAGCTCCGCGGTGGGTTGCCTGCCGTCGGTGGTCGCGCGGGAGCTGATCGACCGCACGCGCCGGAGGTCCGCCTGGACCGCCCGGAACGTCGGATCGTCGATGAGCCCCGACTGGCCGCCCTGCCGCAGCAGCTGGCTGAGGTCCAAGAACACTAGCGACGTGACCCTCCCGGAGCCCTTGCCGCCGGTCACGGCCCGGTAGGCCGCGCTGTCGGCCAGCCGCGCGCCGGGCGCCCGTGCCGCCTCGATCCCCGCGCGCTGGGTCGAGATCGCGAGCTTCCCGCCGAAGACGTCGTAGTGCAGCTCGACCCCGGCCGCGGCGCGCAGCCGGAAGCCCTCCCCCTCGGGCTCCCAGCGCGGCGCCGCGCGCCCCGGGGCGGTGAGGACCCGGGCCAGCGGGCCCTGCAGGCGCCGGAGCGCGCGCCGGGTCGCGGCGGGGTCCGGCGTGCGCGCGACGAGCGTCAGCGCGGGCGTGGAGGCCCCCGGGCTCGCGAAGATCGCGACCTCCCGCCGCAGGGGCCGCAGGACGTCGCGCTCGAGGCCGGGGACCCGCGGGGCCAGCCCCGTGAGCGCCCGCCCCAGCAGGGGGCCGAGCTCCGTGACGCTCGCGGCGCCCGCGACGGCGAGCAGGCGCGAGCTGGTCGCGGAGAGGCCCGGGAGGACGAAGGCCGCGAGCGCGCCGGCCGGCACCTCGCGGGCCAGGGTCGGGGTGAAGGGCGCGAGCTCCCCGGCACCCCGGGCGCCCCCGAGGCGCGAGACGACGGTCACCCGCGCCTGGCTCCCGCGCGCGGAGAGGCCGAAGGCGGTGCCCTGCAACCCGGGCAGGTCGAGCAGCGCCCCCGCCGTCCCGAGCACCCCGCCCTGCGGGACCAGGAGCCGCCGGACCCCCGCCGCGCTCACCCAGCCGTCGAGCACGCGGTCCCCGCGCAGGCCGGCCGAAGCCGCCACCCAGCGCGGGTCGGCGGCCAGCGCCGTGCCCCGGCCCGCGGCCAGCGCCTGCGCGGCCGCGAGCGACGCGGGCTGCCCCACGGCCAGGAACCGGCCGATCCCGACGACTTCGACGCCGCCGCAGGCCTTCCGGGCCACCCGCGCCTGGTCCTCGCCCATGTCGACGAGCACGAGCGAGCCCGCCTGCCCGTTCCCCGCGTCGAGGAGCGCGAGCGCCGCCTCCTTGCCCGTGAGGTCCCCGGCGTCGAGGCCGCACTCGGGCGCGCTCAGGCGCGCGGAGAGGCCCCGGAGCGCGCCGTCGAGGCCCGGGAAGCGCCGGACCACGGCCTGCGCGTCCCGGGTCGCCGCGCGGTCCCCGTCCGTCGAGAGGTGCAGGTAGACGAGGGCGCCGGCGGGGACGAGCCGCGCGGCGCCGGCCGCGGGGAGCCCGCCCGGCTCGTCGCCCCCGCGCAGCGCGAGCACCGCGACCACGGCCGCCACGACCACCGCGAGCGCGGCGGCCGCGAGGACGCGGCGGTCAGCGGACCTCACTGCGCCGCTGCGTCCGCTCGTTGAAGTCGATGATGAGCGGGACGCCGTCCATCCCGTACCGCGCCCGCAGGCGGTTCTCGATGAAGTACGCGTAGTCCCGGGTCACGCGGTTGCGCGAGTTGACCTGGATCGCGAAGCGCGGCGGGCGCTCCCCGATCTGGGCCATGTAGATGAGCTTGAGCCGGTGGCCCTGCTTGGCCGGGGGCTGGCGGACCTGCTGGACCTCCGAGAGGAACTTGTTCAGCTGCGGGGTGGGGATGCGGTTGCTCATCTTGTCCCCGAGCGTGATCGCCTCCTCGAGGATGCGCGTGACCTGGCGGCCCGTCAGCGCGCTCGCGGTCAGGACCTTCGGCCGCAGGCGCAGCTTGCTCTGCGCGTGCGCGCGCTCCCGCTTGAGGTCCTCCTCGTCGAGCGGGTGCTCGTCCCACTTGTTCAGGACCAGCGCCGTCGCGCAGCTCTCCTTCATCGCGAGCTCGGCCATCCGGAGGTCCTGCGCGGTGATGCCGTCCTTCGCGTCGCAGACGACCAGCGCGACGTCCGCGCGCTCCACCGCGCGCTGGGTCCGCAGCGTCGTGAAGTACTCCACGGACTCCTGGACCTTCGCCTGGCGGCGCATGCCCGCGGTGTCCACGACGACGATCTTGCGGCCGTCGACCTCGAGCGGGAGGTCGATCGCGTCGCGGGTCGTGCCCGCCACGTCGGAGGTGATGACGCGCTCCTCGCCGAGCCAGCGGTTGACCAGGGTCGACTTGCCGACGTTCGGGCGCCCCACGATGGCGAGGCGGAGGACGTCCTCCTCGGGCTCCTCGTCGTCCTCGGGCAGCCGCTCGACCAGCGCGTCGAGCAGGTCGCCCGAGCCGAGGCCCTGCGCGGCGGAGACCGCGATGGGCTCCCCGAGGCCGAGCCCGTGGAACTCGTACATCAGCGCCGTGTCGGTGACGGAGTCGATCTTGTTCGCGGCGACGACCACGGGCAGGCCGGAGCGGCGCAGGAGGTCGGCCATCTCCTGGTCGCCGGGGCGCACGCCGGCCTTCGCGTCGACGACGAGGAGCGCGAGCTGCGCGTCGTTGATCGCGGCCTGCGCCTGCTCCCGGATCGAGCCCGAGATGGGGTCCGCGTCGAGGAAGTCCATCCCGCCCGTGTCGATGAGCGTGAAGCGGCGCCCGTTCCACTCGCAGGCGAGCTCCTTGCGGTCGCGGGTGATGCCCGCCCGCTCGTGCACGACGGCCTCGCGCGACTGGGTCAGGCGGTTGACCAGGGAGCTCTTGCCCACGTTGGGGTAGCCGACCACCGCGACCTTCATCGCCCGACCAGCCCGACGATGCGCTCCACGACGGCGTCGATGGCCAGGCCCGTCGTGTCGACCTCGACCGCGTCGGCGGCGGCGACCATCGGGGAGGCCTCGCGGCGCGCGTCGCGCTCGTCGCGCTCGAGGAGGTCGGCCACGGCGATCTCGCGGCGGCGGGCGCGCTCCTCGGGCGCGGCGGTCAGCCAGACCTTCACCTCCGCGTCCGGGGCGACGACCGTGCCGATGTCCCGGCCCTCGGCGACCCAGTCGCCCGCGGCGATGAGCGCGCGCTGCTTGGCCACCAGCGCTTCGCGGACGGCGGGGTCCGTGGCCAGGCGCGAGGCGGCCTGGGAGGCCTCGGGGGTCCGGATCGCGGTGGAGACGTCCTCCCCCTCGAGCAGGACGCGGTCGCCGTCGAAGGCGATCTGCAGGCGCGCGAGGTCCGCCCCGTCGGAGCTCGTGCGCGCCAGGGCGGCGGCCCGGTACATGGCGCCCGTGTCCAAGTAGGTGAAGCCGAGGGCCTCCGCGACGGCGCGGGCGACCGTGGACTTCCCGGCCCCGGCGGGGCCGTCGATGGCGACGAGCATGGGAGCATTGTGGCGCCCCATGTCCGTCCCCACCCTCCTGACCCCGCTGAAGGCCCGCGACTTCGCGCTGCTGTGGCTCGGGATGACGGTCTCCCTGCTGGGTGACGGCGTCTACTTCGTGGCGATCGCCTGGCAGGTCTACGACCTCACGGACTCCCCGGCCGCGCTCTCGCTGGTCGGGCTGGCCTGGTCGCTCGGGATGGTCGGCTTCCTGCTCCTGGGTGGCTCGATCGCCGACCGGGTCGACCGGCGGGTGCAGATGATGGCGGCCGACGGGGCGCGGCTGCTCGCGGTCGCGGCGATGGGCGTCCTGGCCGTCACGGGCGTCGTCGAGGTCTGGCACCTCGTGGCGCTCTCGCTGCTCTTCGGGGTCGGCGAGGCGTTCTTCTCCCCCGCCTTCAACGCGCTCATCCCGCAGCTCGTGGCGCCCGGGCTGCTCGTGCAGGCCAACGCGCTCGAGGGCGTCATGCGCCCCGCGATGTTCCGCCTCGCCGGCCCGGCGATCGGTGGCGTGCTGGTCGCCGCGTTCGGCGCCGGGACCGCCTTCCTCGTCGACGCCGGGACCTTCGCGATCGCCATCGGCTGCGTCCTGGCGATCCGGGCGCGGCCCGAGGCGGTCGACCAGGCGCTCGCGCGGGCCCACGGCGGCGTCCGCGAGGGGCTCGCCTGGGCGCGGCGGGAGCCGTGGTTCTGGGTGACGCTCACCATGGTCGCCGTGAGCATCATGCTCACGGTCGGGCCCCAGGACGTCCTGCTGCCCTTCGTCCTGCGGCACGACCTCGAGGAGCCCGCGAGCGCGTTCGGGCTCGTCCTCGCGGCGGGCGGCGTCGGCGGCATCGTCGGCGGGCTGGTCATGAGCCGGATCGGCGTGCCACGCCGGCCCCTGCGCTTCATGTACGCCTGGTGGGCGCTGGCCGTGCTCATGATCGCGGGCTACGCCGTGGCCACCGCCCCCTGGCAGCTCGCGGCGCTCACCTTCGTCTTCGGGGTCGGGATCTCCTTCGGCAACGTCGTCTGGGCCACGCTCATGCAGACCCGCGTCCCGCCCGGGATGCTCGGCCGCGTCTCCGCGCTGGACTGGGCGGTCTCCATCGGCCTCTCCCCCGTCTCCTTCGCGCTGACGGGCCCGATCGCCGCGCTCGCCGGGGCCGACACCACGCTGCTCGTGGGCGGGCTCGCCGGCGCGGCGCTCACCCTCGGCGCCTACTACGTCGTCCCCGAGCTGCGCCGCGACGACGCCCGCGCGGCGTCAGGCCAGGGAGGCGAGGTCGTCGAGGAAGCGGGGGTAGCTCACGGCGGCGGCGTCCATGCCGACGACCTCGACGCCCTCGCGCGACGCTAGGCCCGCGACCGCGCCGAGCATCGCCAGGCGGTGGTCGCCGTGCGCGTCCCACGGCCCGCCGCGCAGCCCGCCGGTCCCCTCGACCACGAAGCCGTCCCCCGTCGCCTCGATGCGGGCGCCCAGGCCGCGCAGGCCCTCCACGACCCGGACGATGCGGTCGCTCTCCTTGTGGCGCAGCTCGTCGGCGCCCTCGACGGTCGTCGTCCCCTCGGCCCAGCAGGCCAGGAGCGCCACGAGCGGCAGCTCGTCGATGGCCAGGGGCACCTCCGCGGCGGTCACGACCGTGCCGCGCAGGGGGCTCGCGGTGACGTCCAGGTCGCTGACCGGCTCGACGGCGTGGACGGTGTCCGAGCGCTCCTCGAGGTCGCCGAGGACGATGCCGCCCATCCGCTCGACGATCCGCAGGAAGCCCGTGCGGGTCCAGTTGACCCCCGTGGCCCGGATGAGCAGGCGGGAGTGCCGGACCAGGAGGCCCGCGGCGATGATGAAGGCGGCCGAGCTCAGGTCGGCGGGGACCGTGATCGGGTCCAGGACCAGCTCGTCCTGGTTCGTGACGCTCACCACGGGCCCGGCGCGCTTGACCCGGACGCCCGCGGCGCAGAGCAGGCGCTCCGTGTGGTCGCGGCTCGACGCGGGCTCCACCACCGTCGTCGTCCCGTCGGCCACCAGGCCCGCGAGGAGCAGGCACGACTTGACCTGCGCCGAGGCGACGGGGAGCGCGTGCTCCGTCGCGTGCAGCCGGCGGCCCGCGACGAGCAGCGGCGCGTGGCGGCCGCCGGCGGCCTCGACCTGCGCGCCCATGGCCTGCAGCGGCGCGATGATCCGGTCCACGGGCCGGCGGCGGATGGACGGGTCGCCGTCGAGGGCGTAGCTGCGCCCCTCCTGCCCGGCCAGCCAGCCCGGGAGGAGCCGCAGGAGCGTCCCCGCGTTGCCGACGTCGATGGGGCTGTCGAGCTGCGAGGCCTCCCGCAGGCCGGTGCCGCGGACGACGATGTGCTCCGGGTGCTCCTCGACGAGGGCGCCGAGGCGGCGCATGGCGTTCAGGGTCGAGGAGGTGTCGGCCGCGTCGAGGTAGTTCCGGATGACGACGGGCTCGACCGCCATCGTCCCGAGGATCGCGGCGCGGTGGGAGATGGACTTGTCCGGGGGCGGGGTGAGCGTCCCGCGCAGGCGACCCGCCGGGGGAACGAAGGTCATCCGACGGCGAGGTCCTTGGCGGCGATGAGCTCCCGCGCGCGGTCCGCGTCCCCCGTGGCGACCCAGAGCGCGACGGTCCCGCCGAGGTTGTCGAAGGCGGGCGCGAGGGACATGTCGGAGATGTTGATGCCCGCGCGGCCCAGCGTGAGCGCGAGGTCGGCAACCACCCCCGGCCGGTTCGGGACCGTCACGCGGAGCTCGGCCAGCGGGCCGCCGCTGAGGTCGGCCTCCAGGAGCGCCCGGCGCTGCTCGCCCGCCCGGGCCTGCCAGGCCTCGAGGTCCCCCAGGCGCCCGCGGACGCCCGTGAGGTGGTCGATGGCCTGGTCGAGCTGGGCCCCGAGCGCTTCGGCGTTCTGGGCGTAGATCTGCGCCCAGAGCGCGGGGTTGGCCCCGGCCACCCGGGTGGCGTCGCGGAAGGAGCCGCCCGTGGCCGGGAGCGCGTCGGAGCCCAGCGCGCTGTGGGCCTGGGCGACCAGGACGTTGGCCAGGACGTGCGGGAGGTGGGAGACGGCGGCCATGACGCGGTCGTGCTCCTCGTGGCCGATGGCGGTCGGCACCGCGCCGAGCGCGGCGACGAGGCGGTGGAGGCGCTCGTACTTGTCCCCCGGGGTGTCCGAGCGGGGCGTGAGGTACCAGGTGGCGCCGTCGAAGAGGTCGGCGCGGGCGTGGGAGACGCCGGAGGTCTCCGCGCCCGCGACGGGGTGGCCGCCGATGAACGCGCGGTCCGCGACCGCCTCGACGAGCGCGCGCTTCGTGGAGCCGACGTCCGTGACGATCGCGTCGGGCGCGGCGGCCGCGAGCGCGGCGCGGACGTGCTCCTCGAGGGTCGCGACCGGCGTGGCGACGACCCACACGTCGACCTCCCCCGCCTCCCCGGGCGCCCCGATGCCGTGGTCGATCGCCCCGCGGTCCTCCGCGGTCCGCAGGGCGCGGGGGTCGGGGTCCCAGCCCACGACGTGGGCACCGAGCCGCTGCCGCGCGGCGAGCGCGACCGAGCCACCGATGAGCCCCACGCCGAGCACCGCGATCCGCACGGCCCCAACCTAGTGCGTGGGTGAAGGGTGCCAGGCACCTCCCACCCACGCCCCGCCTCAGGCCGCAGCGGCGCTCAGGGCCTTGCCGGCCAGCGCCGTGGCCTGCTCGACCTTGGCCGCGTAGGCGGCGAAGTCCTCGCCGCGGAGCTGCTGGGGGCCGTCGCAGACCGCGACCTCCGGCTCCGGGTGCACCTCGACGACGATGCCGTCCGCGCCGACGGCGGCGGCCGCGAGGGAGAGCGGCTCGACGAGGTCGCGCCGGCCCGCCGCGTGCGAGGGGTCGACGATCACCGGCAGGTGGCTCATCTCCTTGAGCACGGGGACCGCGGTGAGGTCGAGCGTGAAGCGGTAGGCCGTCTCGAAGGTCCGGATGCCCCGCTCGCAGAGCAGCACCTTCTCGTTGCCCTCCTTGAGGACGTACTCCGCGGCCATGAGGAGCTCCTCGAGGGTCGAGGAGAACCCGCGCTTGATCATCACGGGCACGCCGGAGCGGCCGATCTCGGTCAGCAGCGTGTAGTTCTGCATGTTCCGCGCGCCGAGCTGGATCATGTCCGCGACCTCGGCGACCGCCTCGATGTCCCGGGCGTCCATGCACTCCGTGACGATGGGCAGCCCCGTGCGGTCCTTGGCCTCCTGCAGGAGCTTCAGGCCCTCGACCCCGAGGCCGTGGAAGGCGTACGGGCTCGTGCGCGGCTTGTAGGCGCCGCCGCGGAGCATCGTCGCGCCGCCCTCGAGCACCTGGTCGGCCGCGAGGAGCAGCTGGTCGCGCGACTCGACGGTGCAGGGCCCGGCGATGAGCGCGAAGTGCTCCCCGCCGACCTTGCGGCCGCCGATGTCGAAGACGGAGCGCTCCCCGTGGGCGAACTGGTTCGAGGCGAGCTTGTAGGGCTTCGTGATCGGGACGACCCGGTCCACGCCGGGGTCGGCCTCGAGCGCGAGGTTCGAGATGTGCTCGAGGTCGCCGATCGCGCCGATGCACGTGACGGCCTCGCCGGCCGAGCGGTGGGCGCGCGCCCCCACCTGCTCGATGCGGGCGATCACGCGGTCCACGTGCTCGGGGGTGGCGTCCTCTTTCATGACGATCATCATCGGTTCGGGTCCTTTCGCACTGCCTGGAAGGTGAGATCAAGCCGGGGGACGGCGCTCGACCCGAAGGTCCTCTCGAGGGAGTCAGACGGCGTGGTGCAGCCGGCCGAGCGCCTAGCTCAATCGCCAGGTGGCGTAGGACGGATACGTGCCAGGGGTACGGGTGTCGAGGGCCTGGCGCGTCACGTCGGCGCCCATTGTGGCACACGGCTACTCCGGCTTGCGCGCCCTGACCTGGAAGACGGACATGAACCCGGTCTCGAACCCGTTGCGCGCCCCGCGCAGGTAGAGCCGCCACACCCGGAGCCGCTCGGCCCCCACGAGGCGCTCGGCCTCGGGCAGGTCGGCCTCGAGGTTCTCGAGCCAGCGCGTGAGGGTCCGGGCGTAGTGCTCGGGGTAGCCCTCGGCGTGGCGGACGGCCAGGCCCGCGGCCTCGATGGCGAACATGATCCGGGAGAGGTGCAGGGGCGCGGCGTCGGCGAAGACGTAGCGCTCGGAGAACGGCCCGGCCTCCGGGTCGCCGTGGCGCAGGCGGGCGATGCCGTGGTTCAGGAGCCAGCCCCCGGGCTCGAGCGCGTCGGCGAGCGTCTGGGCGTAGGCGTTGACGTTCGACCTCCCCCACGTGCTCGACCATCCCGATGGAGGAGATGGCCTGGAAGGTCTCGCCGCGGAGCTCGCGGTAGTCCTGCACCCGGATCTCGATCTTCTCCTCGAGGCCCGCGGCCGCGACGCGCTTCCGCGCTTCCGCCGCCTGCTCGGGCGAGAGCGTGATGCCCGTGACGTGCACGTCGTGGTTCCTGGCCGCGTGCAGCGCGAACGCGCCCCAGCCGCAGCCCACGTCGAGCACGCGCATGCCCGGGGCGAGCTCGAGCTTGCGGCAGACCGTCTCGAGCTTGTTGGCCTGGGCGTCCTCGAGCGACTGCTCCGGCGTCTCGAAGATCGCGCACGAGTACGTCATGGAGTCGTCGAGGAAGAGCGCGAAGAACTCGTTGCTCAGGTCGTAGTGGTGGCGCACGGCGCGGTTGTCGCGCAGGAGGGAGTGCCGGCGGCCCTCGGGGCGCAGCTCGGCCTCCGGGATCGGCGGGGGCGGCTGGAGCCCGACGGCCTTCACCGCGGCCAGGGCCAGGCGGCGCTTCGTGGCCCCGTCGAGCGGCGGCGGCGTCCAGCCCACCAGGAGCTTGCCGACGCCGTCGAGGTCGTCGACCTCGAGCTCGCCCGAGACGTACGCGCGGCCCAGGCCGAGCTGCCCCGGCGCACGCAGGAGGTGGGTGATCGCGCGGGGGGAGCGGGCGGTGAAGGTCGGCACGCCGTTCGTGCCGCTCGTGGGCGGCACCTCCGAGCCGTCCCAGAGGCGGACGCGGAACGGGCGCTCGGGCAGCGCGGCCTCGAGCTCGGCGCGGAGGGCGGCGGGTCGTGCGAAGGGCATGCCCGGCACGCTGCCACATCGGGCGCGTCACCTGATTCCAGAGGGCCGGCGTGCGAGCATGCGGTCATGCAGCGCACCCGGCGGGAGCTCCTCGAACGCGGCGCGGTGCTGGGCGCGGGCGCCACCCTCCTCGGCCCCACGGCGCTCGCGCGGGCGGCGCGCGACCGCACGGCCCGTGCCCCGGCGCCGACGCTGGCACGCGGCGGCCGCTTCGCCCAGGGCGTCATGTCGGGCCAGCCGAACCTCCGGGCGGTGACCCTGTGGACCCAGCTCGCGGAGGCCGCGGCGCCCGGCCCGCTCGAGCTCGAGGTCGCGACGGACGCGGGCTTCGGGCACGTCCTCGCGCGGGAGGTGGTCCCGGTCGACCCGGCGACGGGCGTCGCCCGGGTGCGGCTGCGCTCGCGCCGGCTGCAGCCCGGCGGGCGCTACGCCTACCGCTGGCGCACGCGGGACGGCTCCTCCCCCGTCGGCCACTTCAAGACCCTGCGCCCCGCCGACTCCCGCGAGCCCGTCCGCATCGGCGTCTTCTCCTGCCAGATGTACTTCCTGGGCTGGTTCAACGGGCACTCGGGGCTCGCGGCCGAGGACCTCGACCTCGTCCTCTGCCTCGGGGACTACATGTACGAGACCTACCTGGACTCCGTGCGCAAGGAGCCCAAGCCCGCCGGCGCCTCGGGCGGGGCCGAGACCCTCGAGGAGTACCGCGCGAAGTACGCGGCCTACCGCTCCGACCCACAGCTGCGGGCCATGCACGCCGCCCATGCGTTCCTCCCCGTGTGGGACGACCACGAGGTCACGAACGACTACGACGGCGACGTGGGGCCCGACGGCGGCCGTGGTACGCCCTTCGCGCAGCGCCGCGCGAGCGCCTACCGCGCCTGGTTCGAGCACATGCCCGTCGAGCGGCCGCCGCGGGAGGCCGACCGGGTCTACCGCCGGGTCCGCCTGGGCCGCCACCTCGACCTCTTCGCCCTCGACGCCCGCCAGTACCGCCACCCCGGCAGCGGCTCCCTGCTCGGCCGCGCGCAGGAGCAGTGGCTCCAGGAGGGGCTGCGGCGTTCGGGGGCCAGCTGGAAGGTCGTGGGCTCCCCCGTGCCGATGATGGACCTGAACGGCCCGGGCTCGGAGGACATCACGGGCGCCTCGGCCGGCTCCTGGCAGGCCTACCCCGCCCGGCGCCGGGCGCTGGGCGAGCGGCTGCTGCGCGACGGGGTGCGCGACGTCGCCGTCGTCTCGGGCGATGCCCACGCGTTCTACGCCGGCACCGTCACGACGCAGGGCGGCACCCGCGGCGAGCGCTTCGCCACGGACTTCACCGCGGGCACCCTCGGGGCCTCCAACGCGGGGACCTCGGCCACGGAGGCGCTCGGCCCCGCGAGCGTTCCCGCGCTCTCGGCGGCCGACCTGCGCGCGAACCCGCACCTCGTGTTCTCCAACCCGGTCGACCACGGCTACGCGGTCCTCGAGGCCGGCCCCGAGGCCCTCGACGTCCGCTTCCGCGCCGTCGGGACCATCCAGCGCGAGGGCTCCCCCACCCGGGACCTCGCGCGCTTCGCCGTGCCACGTGGCGAGGTCGCGGTCGTCCCGCGCGACTAGTTCCGGCGCGTGCGGGGCAGGCGAAGGACGACCACCGAACGACAGGAGCAGCACATGCCATCCAAGGGCAACGCAGAGTGGAAGGGCGACCTCAAGAGCGGCAGCGGCACGTTCACCGCCGGGGACGACATCTCGGGCAGCTACTCGTTCAAGTCCCGCTTCGAGGACGGCAACGGGGCCAACCCCGAGCAGCTCATCGGCGCGGCGCACTCCGCCTGCTTCTCCATGGCGCTCTCGAACGCCCTGGCCGAGGCCGGCACCCCCGTCGACTCCGTGAGAACCGACGCGGTCGTCACGCTCCGGGTCGTCGACGGCGCGCCCACGATCACGAAGATCGAGCTGACGACCGTCGGCGAGGTCCCGGGGATCGACGAGGCCGCCTTCGTGGCCGCCGCGAACGACGCGAAGGAGAACTGCCCCGTCTCCAAGGCCCTCGCGGGCGTCCCGGAGATCACGCTCGCCGCGTCGCTCTCGGCGCCCGTCGGCGCCTAGCAGGGCCCGTGGGGCCGGCGCAGCGCGCGCCGGCCCCGCCGCTCCCGCCTACTCGTCGTAGGCGTAGAGCCCGTTGACGCGCATGATCGAGACGATCGTCCGCGCGTAGTCCGGGTCCGTCGCGTAGCCCCCGGCCTGCACGGCGCGGGCGAACGCGTTCGGGTCGCGGGCGACCGCCATGGCCCGGGGGTACTTGCGCTTGAGCAGGCTGCCCATGTCGCGCATGGAGTCCAGGACGGTCCGGTAGGTCCGGAACTGCGCCGTGAGCTTCTTGCGCCGTCCGTCGAAGACCTCCGTGGTCCGCCCGTTCGTGCAGCCCGAGGCGATGCGCGCGGGGCCGACGGACCCGTTCACGCACTTGATCCCGTAGAAGTTCCGCGCCACGACGAAGGTCGCGGTCCCGTAGGCCGACTCGTTGGCCGCCTGGGCCAGGGCGAAGGAGACGGGGATGCCGAACTCCGCCCGCACGGCCCGGGCCAGCGGGAGCATCTTGGGGTAGAACCTCCGCTTCTTCTCGGCGGCGGTCGCGCCGCCGAAGCCGCGCGGGTCCGGGTCGAACGCGGGCTGCGTGGGCGCCGGGGCCGGCGCCGCCGGGGCGTTGCAGTCCGCCTGCCTGGCCACAGGACAGACCCGCATGGAGCTCGCCCGGTCGTCGAAGCGCTCGAGGTTCCAGAACACGGGGCGATCGCTCGCGCAGATGTTCGTGGAGGCCGGGCCCCCGTAGGCCTTGCCGTCGAAGAGGCGCACGCACGTGCCGCGGTCGATCGCCAGGGACGACCGGGTGCCGTCGACGGACCGCACGGTGCCGTCGAAGTTCTCGAAGCGGGCGAAGTCCGGGCGGTTGCCCCCCTCCGTCGCCCGGACGATCACCGACGCGCCCCTGCAGTTCGCGTCCTCGTAGAGCTGCACGCGGGCGAACTGCGCCCGGGCCGACGGGGCGCAGCCCCTCGCGGTCCCCGCCTGCGCGGTCGCGGCACTCCCGGCGGCGCAGAGCGCGCCGCCGAGGGCCAACGTGGTCAGGACGCGGCGCATCAGCGGATCCGCACGCCCATCACGACGAGCTTGTGGCCGGAGACCGTCGCCGTCGTCGAGCGCGTCCGCAGCGCGACGTCGTCGTTCGAGGTGTTGCCCTCGACCGTGGGGACCGCGCCGTTGGCGTAGTTGCCGCGGGCCAGGCCGACGTGCGTCACGCGCCGACCGCGCTTGGCGATCGTGTACATCAGGACGAGGTCGCCCTTGCGGATCTGGGTCACCGGCACGGCGAACTGGTGGTCCCGACCGGCCTTCGCGTTGTTGTAGATGTTCTCCGTGTAGGCGATCTGGCCGAGGTTGAGCCCGGCGGCGAGGTAGGCCTGTCGCACGAAGACCGCGCACCAGCTCGTGCGGCAGGGCTGCGGGTAGCCGCGCGCCCAGCTCGCCTGCTCCGGGGAGCACTCGCGGACGCCGACCTTCGAGAGCGCCCAGGCGACGGCCTTGTCCTGGAGCGTCGCCGCCGGGGGCGGCGCGGGGGCCGGAGCCGGGCCCGGGCTCGGTGCCGGTGCCGGCGCTCGGTGCCGGTGCCGGTGCCGGTGCGGCAGCGCCGGGAGCGTTGCAGTCCGCCTGCTTCGCGGCCGCGCAGACCCGCATGGAGCTCGCGCGGTCGTTGAAGCGGTTGAGGTTCCAGAAGAGGACACCCCCGCCGGCGCAGATGTTCGTCGAGGCGGTTCCGCCGTAGTTCTTGCCGTCGAAGAGCCGGACGCAGGTGCCGGGGTCGAGGGCCAGCGAGGAGCGGCTGTTGTCCACCTGGCGGACCGTGCCGTCGTAGTTGCGGAACGCCGCGAAGTCGGGGCGGTTGCCGTCGCCCGTCTTCGGGACGATGACCGAGGCACCGCCGCAGGTGGCGTCCTTGTAGAGCTGCACGCGCGCGTTGTCCGCCTTCGCGCCCGCGCGGCAGCTCGCCGTGTCGGCCACGGCCGGTGCGGCGGTGACCGCCAGCAGCCCGAGGACCCCCGTCGCGACGGCGATGGCGCCGCGCCTCGTACTCGTGAACATCGAACCTCCCATTGGTGTCGGACCGGGACCCGCCGTCCCGTCGAGCGGGGAGTATGCAGGGCCACGGAGGCGGTTGCGGTGCCTCTCACGCGATCCTCACGGAGCCCGCGGAAGCGCGCCACGAGCGCGCCGCGCGGCCCGGAACCGCGGGTGCCTCGCGCTGATGCGGCCTCACGGAACCCTCATGGGCAACGCCGGCGCCCCGAGGTAGGTTCGGGCCATGGGGCGCGTGCTGACGGTGTTCACCCTCGGGCTGGCGGGAGCCGGGCTGCTGGCCGCGACGGGCGCGTCGCCCGCCTTGGCCGCCTGCCCGGCGGGGTCGAAGGACAAGGACGCACGGGTGCAGCTCTGGAGCGACGCGAACTGCTCGGGCGGCTCGCGCCAAGTCCTGAAGACCGCGCCCGACGACGACCGCCCGGACTTCAAGGCGTTCCCGAGCGGCAGCGGGACCGTCGACATCAACAACGACCGCTCGTCCGTCGCGGTGCAGGCGAACTTCTGCGTGCGGCTCTTCGACTACGCGAAGTACGGCGGCGCCACGTCGAACCTCTACTGCGCCGGGAGCCCCGGTCCCTCCTACTTCAACCTGCGCGACTTCGACGAGCGCGCGACCTCCATGCGCGTCTGCCCCACCACGTCGCGCGCGGCCTGCAACAAGGACGGGGTGGGTGCCGAGCCGACGGACACCACCCAGCCCGACCTCTCCGACCCGGGGGCCGAGGACACCGGCACGCCCGGGGACGACCCGTTCGCCGACCCGGGCGCCGGGGAGCCCGGCGCAGGCGGGGATCCCGGCGCGAACGACCCGTTCGCGGACCCGGGTCCGGACCCGTTCGCGGAGGGCTCGCCGGACGGCGGCGGGTCGGGCGCGGAGCTCGGTCCGCTCGGCCCGAACGACGGCCTGCGCTTCGATCGGCGCTCGCGGCGCTGCTCGCACGGCTCGACCCGCGGGGCCCGTGCCCTGCGCGTCTGGGTCGACGAGACGGGGATCTCCCAGCGCGGCACGGCGAGCATCTACCGCTGCTCCAAGCAGACGTCGCGCCGTGACCTCCACGCGAACGGGCGCGCGGTCGACGTGCAGCCCTCCTCGACCGACGACGGGCAGCAGCTCGTCGCGCTCCTGCTCGCGAACGACTACGCGCTCGCCCGGCGCATGGGCGTGCAGGAGATCATCTTCGCCGGCCAGGTCTGGTCCTCCGCCAAGCCCACGCCGCTGCCCCGGCGCTACCGGGGCCGCTCCCCGCACCGCCGGTCCGTGCACATCGGGCTCAACAAGAAGGGCGCCGCGATGCAGACGTCCTTCTGGCAGGGCCGCTAGCTAGAGGTCGAGGACCTCGCGCAGGGCGGCCAGGAAGCGGTCGTTCTGCTGCGGGGTGCCGTAGGTCACGCGCAGGGCGCCCTCGCGACCGAGCGCCGTGCCCGCGCGCACGAGGACGCCGCGCTCCGCCAGGCCCTTGACCACGTCGGCCTCGACGGCGTCCTCCGGCAGGTCGAACCAGGCGAAGTTCGCCTGGCTGGCCGCGGGCTCGATGCCGAGGTCGTTCAAGCCGGCCTCGAGCTCGACCCGGGCGACGATGGCGCGCTCGACGCGCTCCACGACGGCGTCCTGGTGCTTGAGCGCCTCGATCGCCGCGGCCTGCGCCGCGGCGTTGCAGAAGAAGGGCTGGCGGACCTGGTCGACGGCCTGGACGAAGCGCTCGTCGCCGCAGAGCGCGTAGCCCACCCGCAGCCCGCAGAGGCCGTAGACCTTCGAGAAGGTCCGCAGGAGCACGAGGTTCGCGTGCTGCTTGAGCAGGTCGACGCTCGCGTCGGGGTCCTCGAGCACGCTGAACTCGCAGTAGGCCTCGTCGAGCAGCACGGCGACGTGCTTGGGGACCTTCGCGATGAACGCCTCGATGTCGGCGAGGGGCAGCGCCGTGGAGGTCGGGTTGTTCGGGTTGCAGACGACGACCAGGCGGGTGGCCGCGGTGATCTCGGCCAGCATCGCGTCGAGGTCGTGCTCGTGACGCGCGTTCACCGGGACCCGGATGCCCGTGGCCCCGCTGGCGGCCTCGAGCTGGGGGTAGACGGAGAAGCTCGGCCAGGCGTAGACGAGCTCGGCCCCCGGCTCGAGCAGCGCCTCACCCGTGGCCAGGAGGATGTCGCAGGAGCCGTTGCCGATCGCGATCCGGTTCGCGGGAACCCCGAAGCGGTCGCTCAGGGCGGCCCGCAGCTTCGAGTTCGTCGGGTCGGGGTAGCGGTTCGCGCCGCCCAGCACGCGGGTGACCGCCTCGACGACCTGCGGCAGCGGCGGGTCGGGGGACTCGTTGGAGGCCAGGAGCGCGACGTCCTCGGGCAGCGCGTACCCCGCGGCGGCGGGGTAGACGGGGATGCGGGAGACCCGCGCGGAGTACTCGATGGCCATGGGCGGCATGCTACGAGGCGGCCGGAGGGATCCGCCCAGGGCGCCTCGCCGTAGTGGTTGACGTGCTGTCACCGCGTCCTGCGCTCGCCCTCGTCCTCGCCGCCGCCCTGCTCGGCGGTGGGGGCCTGGGCGGCACGGCCGCGGCGGCCGGTCCGGGCACCCCGACGGCACGGGGGGCCAAGGTGAGCGCGAAGGAGCGCGCGGCGGCCGAGCGCCGGGCCGCGGCGAAGCGGAAGGCCGCGACGGCCAAGCGCCGAGCGGCCGCGAAGCGCAGGGCGGCCGCGGCGAGGCGGAGAGCGGCCGCAGCCAAGCGCAAGGCGGCCGCCGACGCGGCCGCCCGTGCCGCGATCCGCTCCTTGCCCGTGACCTTCACGGTGCGCAACACGAACACCTCGCGGGTCTCCTGCGCCGCCGACGGCGCGACGTACGAGGTCAAGGGGCACATCACGGGTCCCGCCGGCCGCATCGCCGAGGGCAGGGCCGCCGCGCTCTACGTCCACGGCCTGGGCTACGGCGAGTACTTCTGGACCTACCAGGGGGCGCCGGGCTACGACTACGCGACGGAGCAGGCCAAGCGCTCCGGGCTCGTGTCCGTGACGATCGACCGCCTGGGCTACGGCGCGTCGGGCCGCCCCGACGGGAACCTCGTCTGCTACGGCTCCGAAGCCGACTACCTGGCCCAGATCGCCCGCCAGCTGCGATCAGGGGCCTACCGGCTCGAGGGTGCGGCGCCCCCGAGGTTCAAGCGGCTGGCGATGGTCGGGCACTCCGCCGCGGGCTTCATGGTCGAGGGGGCGCAGCTCTCCTACGGCGCCGTGGACGCCATCGTCGTCGCCGGCTTCTCGAACAAGGGCGCGGGCCCCGTGGCGCTGCGGACCTTCTCCGAGACCCAGATGCAGTGCATGACCGCACCCGCGCCGCGCAACTACGCCGCGTTCGGCCGGACGGACGCGGACTTCGCGAGCGCGCACTTCTACGACGCGGACCCGGCGATCGTCCGTGACGTCACGGCGCGGCGCTCCCTGGACCCGTGCCAGGACACGGGCTCCGCGCCGCAGTCGATCATGACCGACACCGCCGATGCGGGCCGCATCACGGTGCCGGTGCTCATCGTCAACGGGGCGGACGACATGCTCTTCCCCCCGCCGGCCGGGGAGCAGGAGAAGGCGATGTTCTCGGGCAACCCCGACGTGACCCAGGTGACCCTCGCGAGCACGGGGCACGCGGTGACGCTCGGCCACACCGCCCCCCGCTTCCGCGCGACGGTCGGCGACTGGCTCGTCGCGCGGGGGTTCTGACCCCACGCGGCCCCGGCTACTGGGCGCCCTCGAGGTCCAGCCGCAGCCCGCGGGCCGCGCCGAGGTAGACGTGCCGGGCCTCGTGGCCCTCCTCGGCGTGGTAGTGGATGAGCACGCGGATGATCGACGGCAGCGCGCCGGGGACGGGGATCTCGCGCGAGCAGAGCAGCGGGACCTTCCCGAAGCCCAGGTTCCTGGCGGCCACGGCGGGGAACTCCGCGTCGAGGTCCTCCGTGAGGGTGAAGATGCACGAGACGACGTCGTCCGGGCCGATCTGGTTGCGCTTCATGATCTCGCGCATGAGCCACTCCGTGGCCCCGAGGATCGCGGGGGCGGTGTTCTGGTCGACCGAGCTGGCTCCCCGCAGGGCGAACAGGCGCATGGGGCGAGCTTCTCAGGCCGCCGGGTGCTCGCGCCGGACGACGGGGGTGCGCAGCCGCTCGACCTCCGCCGGGGTGAGCTTGCGGACGCCGCCGAGCGCGAGGTCGCCGAGGCGCAGCGGGCCGTAGGCGATGCGCTGGAGGTTGCGCACGGGGTGGCCGACCTCCTCGCACATGCGCTTGACCTGGCGCTTGCGGCCCTCGTGGATCGTGATCTCCAGCACGCCCTTGGAGAGGAGCTTCACCCGGGCGGGGGAGGTCATGCCGTCCTCGAGCTTGACCCCCTCGCGCAGGCGGCGCAGCTCCGCCTCCTTCACGGGCGGGTGCAGGACCTCGGCCAGGTAGGTCTTGGGGACCTCGAAGCGCGGATGGGTCAGGCGGTGGGCGAGGTCGCCGTCGTCCGTGAGCAGGATGATCCCCGTCGTGTCCGCGTCCAGGCGGCCGACGGGGTAGAGCCGCGTGCCGGGCGCACGGACGAACTCCACGACGGTCTTGCGCCCGTGGGTGTCCTTCGCGGTCGAGACGACGTTCGGCGGCTTGTTGAGCAGGTAGACGGAGCGGGGCGCGTCGCGCTCGGGCGGCCGCAGCGTCTTGCCGTCGACGAGGATGTGCTCCTCGCCGTCGACGTCCGTGGCCGGATCGGTGACGACCTGCCCGTTCACCTCGACGCGACCGTCGAAGATGAGCTGCTCCGAGGCGCGCCGGGAGGCGACGCCCGAGTGCGCGAGGTGCTTTGCCAGCCGCATCGACGGAGGATGTCACCATGGGGTCTCCGTGGACCCCGTCCTGCTCGAGAGCACCCTGGCCGAGATGGGCCAGCCCGCCTTCCGCGCCAAGCAGGTGTGGGAGTGGGCCGCGCGCGGCGCGCAGGGCTACGAGCAGATGTCCAACGTGCCGGCCGCGCTGCGGGCGCAGCTCGTCGACGCGGTCCCCTTCTCCTCGCTCGAGCTCGTCCACGAGGCGTTCTCCAGCGACGGCACGGTCAAGGCGCTCTTCCGCACCCACGACGGCCGCTCGGTCGAGGCGGTGCTCATGCAGTACCGCGACGGCCGCAAGTCGCTCTGCCTCTCCTCCCAGTCGGGCTGCCCGCTGACCTGCACGTTCTGCGCGACGGGCGCGATGAAGTTCGGGCGGAACCTCACCGCGGGCGAGATCCTCGACCAGGCGCTGCACTTCCGCCGCGAGCACGACGTGAACCACGTCGTCTTCATGGGGATGGGCGAGCCGATGATGAACCTCGAGAACGTCCTCGAGACCTGCCGCCGGCTTCCCGCCGTCGGGGTCACCCACCGGCGCACGGCGGTCTCGACGGTCGGCTGGATCCCGGGCATCGACGCGCTCGCCGCGGAGGAGATGCCGATCCGCCTCGCGCTCTCGCTCCACGCGGCCGACGAGGAGCTGCGCTCGCAGATCATGCCGGTCAACGACCGGTACCCCCTCAGCGAGGTGCTCGCGGCCTGCGACCGCTTCTACGAGGCCAAGAAGCGCCAGGTCTTCGTGGAGTACGTCATGCTCGCGGGAGTGAACGACGGCTCCGTGCACGCCCGCGAGCTCGCCGAGGTGCTCGACCCCAAGCGCTACAAGGTCAACCTCATCCCCTACAACCCGACGGGGATGTACGACGGCTCGTCGCGCGCGACGATCGAGCGCTTCCGGGCGGTGCTCGAGGAGCACGGCGTCAAGGCGACCGTGCGGCTGACGATGGGGCGCGACATCGACGCGGCCTGCGGCCAGCTCGCCGCGAAGGCGGCCGCGACCGTCGAGGGCGTCGAGGCGGCCGAGGCCCCCGCCGCCGTCTCGTGAGCGAGGGCGTCCGCCTCGACAAGTGGCTCTGGGCCGCGCGCTTCTACAAGACCCGCGGCGTGGCCGCGGAGAGCGTGAAGGGCGGCTTCGTCCGCTTCGGGCCCGAGGAGCAGCGCACGAAGCCCGCCCGGGAGATCGCCCTCGGCGACCTCCTGCGCATCCAGACGGAGCACGGGCGCTTCCACGTGGAGGTCGTCGGCCTCAGCGAGCACCGCCGCCCGTCGGTCGAGGCCGTCCAGCTCTACGCGGAGTCCGAGGAGAGCAAGCGCAAGCGGGAGGAGTTCGCGGCGCTGCAGAAGGCGACGGGCGTGCCCATCGGGCAGCCCGGCCCGCGGCCGACCAAGCGCGACCGCCGCCGCTTCGAGGCGACGCCGGGCACCCGCCGCTCCCGCGACTGACGCGCGCGGGTGCCCGCCGGGCGCCCGCGGGTGCCGTTCGGATGTGGGCCCGCTGAGCGGGCTCCGCTCCGAACACCCGCGCTCAGCTCTGCGGGTCGGCGCCGACGGGCCCGCCCGCGCGGGCCTCGCCGGCCTTCAGCAGGCGGTCGCGGAGGTCCGCGGTCTCCTCCGGGGTCGGGTCCCACCGGCTCGCGTCGGGGAGGTCCTTGAGCGACGCCAGGCCGAACAGCTTGAGGAAGAGCGGCGTGGTGCGGTACAGGACGGCCCCGAACTGCGAGCGGCCCGCCTCCTCGATGAGGCCGCGCTCGAGCAGCGTGCCGCTCGCGGAGTCGGCGCTCACCCCGCGGATGCGGGTGATCTCGGGCCGCGAGACGGGCTGGAGGTAGGCGACGATGCTCAGCGTCTCCGCCTGCGCCGGGGTCAGCGGCGGTGTCCGCGGCTTGGCCAGGAGCCGCCGCGCGGCGTCCTCGGCCTCCGGTGCCGTCGCGAACGTCAGCCCGCCGGCGACCTCCTTGAGCTCGATCCCCCGCCGGCCGGGCGCGTAGGCGCCGCGCAGCTCCGCGAGCGCGAGGTCGAGCTCGCCCGGCTCGCACTCGAGCGCCTCGAGGAGGTCCGCGCCGGGGACGGGCTCGGGCGAGACGAAGAGCAGCGCCTCGAGCTGCCGGGTGAGCCCCTCGCTCACGCCGTCAAGGCCGGCGCCCGCACGGCGGTCGGCGTGATGTGGATCTCGGCGAACGTCTCCTCCTGCGTCCACGTCGCCTCGCCCTGCTTGTAGAGCTCGAGCAGGCTGAAGAGCGTCACCGCGACCGTCACGCGGTCCGCGTCCTTCACGGCGTCGGAGAACGTGCAGGCGCCCCGGCGGAGCAGGTCTCGCAGGTGGCTCAGGCGCTCCGCGACCGTCACCCGGTGCAGCGTGAGGTGCTCGAGCTTGATCGCTTCGGGCAGCCGGAGCAGCGCGCCGACGGCCTTGCCGAGCTGCGCGGGGTCGTAGACCGCCTTGGCCGTCTCGGCCTCCGGGAGCACGACCTTGCGCAGGAACGCGGGCGGCGCGGCCGCGCGGTAGCGGTACCCGTGCTCGCCCGCGAGGCGCTCCGCGAGGTGGCCCGCGGCCTGGCGGTAGCGCTTGGCCTCGAGCATGCGCGCGAGCAGCTCCTCCGCGGCCTCGCCGGGCGCGAAGTCCTCGAGCAGCTCCTCGTCCGCGCGCGGCAGCATGAGCCGCGACTTCAGCTCGAGCAGCGCGGCGATGAGCACGAGGAACTCCGTGGCGACGTCGAGGTCGAGCTCCCCGCGCGCCTCGAGGACGTCGAGGTAGGAGACGACGACGTCGGCGAGCTCGACCTCGAGCAGGTCGACCTCCTCGCGCAGGACGAGCGTCAGGAGCAGGTCGAACGGGCCCGTGAAGACCTCGAGGTCCAGCTCCAGCTCCTCGATGATGGCGGCCACGCCGAGGACGGTAACGAGCGCACCGGTCGGCTCGGCCCGAAGCGTCAGCGCGCCGAGCGCCCGCCGGTCGGCCACCGCGGCGAGCACCGCCTCGCAGACCTCCGCGGGCGCCTCGTGCTCCCAGAAGCGCAGGACGGTCCACCCCTCGCCCTCCGCGCGCGGTGTTCCGCACGCGGGTGAAGTCCTTGCGGTAGCGCGCGCCGGCCGCGTGCAGCGCGGAGCGGACCAGGAGCTCCTGCTTCGTGTCGACCCGGCCGTTCGCCCGCCCGATGGCCCGCGCCGCGTCGTCCTTCGGCGCGAGCGCGCCCCAGACGGGCGGCGGCGGGACGGGCGTGGCCGGCATCCGCTGATCGTGGCGGCTGTCCCGGCGGACGCGGTCCAGCGCCATCGCCGTGGCGAGAACTCGGGCTCCGGGCCCCAGTTCTCGCCACGCTGACGGATGCATGCTCGGACCGTTGCCTTCGGCCTCCTCGTGCGTTGGAGGGGCATGAGCCTTCGCACCACCTCCTTCGTCCTGGCCGCCGGCCTCGCGGCCGTCGCGCCTGCCGCCGCGCGCGCCGACACGCTCGAGAGCCCTGCGCCCGGCGCGCAGAACGTCGCCGCGGGCGGCGGCTGGCAGGCCTGGAGCGTCCCGACGCCCGGCGGCCGGTTCCAGCTCCAGGTCCGCAAGCCCGACGGCACGGTCCTGACGCCGTCCATCGGCTCCTTCGGCGCGCCGGTCGACCCGGCCATCGGCACGCGTGGCGGGGCCGACGGCGTCAACACGAACGCCTCGCGGCGGCTCTCGGCGGTCTACTCGCGCTGCCGGGGGACCTCGGCCCTGCAGGACTGCGACGTCTACGCCTACGACCTGAGCACGGGCGAGGAGGAGCGCGTCCCGGCGCTCGCCTCGCGGACGTACTCCGAGACCGCGCCGAGCCTGGACCTGGGCAACTGGTCCTTCGTCCGGCGCGGTGCGGGTGGCCTGCACCGCCGCAAGGGCGTCTTCTCGTTCTCGGAGCGCCGCGGGCTCCTGCGGCTCAGCCCGACGCTCGCCCGGGAGACCGCGACGAGCCAGAGTCGGACGGCGTTCACCTACGCGTCGAGTCGCGGGTTCGGCCTCCAGGTCCGCTTCTCCTCGGGCCGCTCGGGGAACCTCGTGCCGGTCGCGGGCCAGCCCGAGGAGGTCACCTCGCCGCAGCTCACGCGCTACCGCGTCGGCTGGCTCGTGCCGACGGAGGGCCGCACGGACCTGTTCCAGACGGCGCGCTTCGCCGGCTCGGGCGGGCCGTACACGCTGCGGGTCGAGAAGGCGCCCCGCAGCCTCCCGGCCGGCGTGCGCTCCGCCGCGGGCGACGACTCCCAGCCCTTCACCCGCTACGCCGCGGCCGACGGCATCCGGACCATCGACCCTGCGATCCGCTGAGGCGTGCTGGTCGGACTTCCGGGTCGTGGAGGCCCGGAAGTCCGACCGCGCTCAGGTCGGTCCGACGCCCATCGCCGCCCGGACCTCCGCCAGCACGGGCGCCGCGAGGGCCTCGGCCTTCGCGGCGCCCTCCGCCAGGACCGCCTCGAGCGCCGCCTCGTCGGCCCGGAGCGCCGCGTAGCGCTCCCGCACGGGCGCGAGCATCGCGGTGATCGCCTCGGCCGCCGCCGCCTTCAGGTCCCCGTAGCCCCGCGCGTCGGCCAGCGAGGCGACGACGTCGTCGGGCGAGACGCCGCGCGCGGCCGCCGTGAGGTCGATGAGGTTCGTCACCCCCGGCTTGGCGTCGCGGTCGCGGCGGATCGTCCACGGCTCCTCCGTGTCGGTCACCGCGCGCTTGACCTTCTTCTCGATGGCCTTGGGCTCGTCGAGGACGTAGATCGTCCCCTCGACCGAGCCGCCCGTCGTGGACATCTTCCGGGTCGGCTCCTGGAGGTCCATGATCCGCGCGCCCACGGCGGGGATCCGATGCTCGGGGACCACGAGGATCCCCTCCCCGAAGCGGGCGTTGAAGCGGCGGGCGACGTCGCGCATGAGCTCGAGGTGCTCGCGCTGGTCCTCCCCCACCGGGACCTCCTCCCCGCGGTAGACGAGCACGTCGGCGGCCTGGAGGACGGGGTAGAAGAGCAGGCCGGCCGAGACGAGCTCGCGCTGCGCGGCGCTCTTGTCCCGGAACTGGTGCATCCGGTTCAGCTCACCCGTGGCCGTGACGCTCGTCAGCAGCCAGCTCAGGTAGGCGTGGTGGGGCACGTCGCTCTGGCGGAAGAGGACGCACCGCGCCGGGTCGAGGCCCGCGGCCAGGAGGATCGCCGTCGTGTCCAGGACCCGCGTGCGCAGCTGCGCCGGCTCGTAGGGGACGGTGACGGCGTGGAGGTCGACGATGCAGTAGATGGCCGGGTCGCCGCGGTCCTGCCCCTCGACGTACTGGCGGATGGCCCCGATGTAGTTGCCGAGGTGCTTCGTGCCCGTGGGCTGGATGCCGCTGAAGATCCGCATGGCCCGCGCCAAGCTAGCGGCGGACGGGGCCCGCGTGCGCACCCGGTCACAATGGGGGCATGCCCCATCGCGTCGTCATCATCGGGTCCGGCTTCGGCGGCCTGTTCGCCGCCCGGCGGCTCAAGCGGGCCGACGTGGAGGTCACGGTCATCGACCGCACGACCCACCACCTCTTCCAGCCCCTGCTCTACCAGGTGGCGACGGGCATCCTCTCCGAGGGCGAGATCGCCCTGCCCATGCGCGACATCCTGCGGCGCAACAAGAACACGCGGGTCATCCTCGGCGAGGTCGACGCGATCGACCTGGAGGCCCGGACGGTCCGCTCGCACATGCTGGGCCAGGCGACCACCACGCCCTACGACAGCCTCATCGTCGCGGCCGGCATGCGGACCTCGTACTTCGGCAACGACCACTACGCGGAGGACGCCCCCGGCCTGAAGTCCATCGAGGACGCGCTGAAGCTCCGCGCGCGGATCTTCGGGGCCTTCGAACTGGCCGAAGTCGAGACGGACCCTGCCGAGCGCGAGCGCTGGATGACCTTCGCGGTGGTCGGCGCGGGCCCGACGGGCGTCGAGATGGCCGGCCAGATCGCCGAGCTCTCCCACCGCACGCTCACCTCGAACTTCCGCAGCATCGACCCGAGCGATTCCCGCATCGTGCTCATCGACGCCTCCGACGCGGTCCTCGGGCAGTTCGGCGGCAAGCTCCCGCAGAAGGCGGCCCGCACGCTGGAGAAGAGCGGCGTGGAGCTCCTGCTCGGGCACAAGGTCACGGGGATCGACCCGGACGGCATCGACCTCGACGGCCCGGTGACCCAGCGCGTCGAGGCGCGCACGAAGGTCTGGGGCGCGGGGGTGCAGGGCGTCGAGCTCGGGCGCATCCTGGCCGATGCCGCCGGCGTGCAGACCACGCGGCGCGGGCAGCTCGAGGTGGAGGACGACTGCAGCCTGCCGGGCTTCCCCGAGGTCTACGTCGTCGGCGACCTCATGGCCCTGCACGACCACCCCGGCGTCGCGGAGGTCGCGATGCAGACGGGCCGCCACGCCGCGTCGGAGATCATGCGCCATGGCAAGGGCGTGACCGAGCGGCGGCCGTTCAGGTACATCGACCTCGGGACCATGGCCTCCGTGAGCCGCTACCAGGCCGTGGCCGAGGTCGGGCGCCTGCGGCTCTCCGGCTTCATCGGCTGGATCGCCTGGCTCGTGGTGCACCTGACGTTCCTCACGGGCTTCAAGAACCGGGTGAGCGCGCTGGCCCACTGGATCGTCTCGTTCGTCGGCCGCGCCCGGGCCGAGCGGATCTTCTCCGCCGCCCAGGTCCGCGGCGGGCTCCCGGACGACGAGCGCAGCGACGTGGACGCCGGGCCCGCGAAGACCCAGGCGCCCGTCGGCTGAGGCTCAGCCCAGGGGCTGGCGGATGATCGGGCGCTTCGCGGCGCCCGCCTCGTCCAGCCGGCGCACGGGCGTCGTGTAGGGGGCGTTGAGCGCGACGGTCGGGTCCTCGGCCGCCTCGGTGAGGATGGAGACCATGGACTCGGCGAACGCGTCGAGCGTCTCCTTCGTCTCGGTCTCCGTCGGCTCCATGAGCAGCGCCTCGTCGACCAGGAGCGGGAAGTAGACCGTCGGCGGGTGGTAGCCGTGGTCGAGCAGCCGCTTGGCGAGGTCGAGCGTGCGGATCCCGAGCTCCTTCTTCATCGGCGCGCCGCTGAGGACGAACTCGTGCATGCAGAGCTCGCCGTACGCGAGGGGGATCCGCTGCTCCGTGTCGAGCTCGCGGATCTTCGCCAGGAGGTAGTTCGCGTTGAGCACCGCGGTCTCCGACGCGTCCTTCAGCCCCTCCGCCCCGAGCGAGCAGATGTAGGCGTAGGAGCGCACGAAGACGCCGTAGTTGCCCTGGAAGCCGCGCAGGCGGCCGACGGACTGCGGCCGGTCGTCGTCGAGGTCGAACGACCCGTCCTCGTGCTTGACCACGATCGGCTTCGGCAGGAACGGCGCGAGCCGGTCGCTCACCGCGATCGGGCCGGAGCCCGGGCCGCCGCCGCCGTGGGGCTGGGTGAACGACTTGTGCAGGTTGTAGTGGACGATGTCGAAGCCCATGTCGCCCGGGCGCGAGATGCCCATGACGGCGTTGAGGTTCGCCCCGTCGTAGTAGAGCGTGCCGCCCACGTCGTGGACGATCGCGGCGATCTCCTCGATGTTCGGATCGAAGATCCCGAGCGTGTTCGGGTTCGTGAGCATGAGGCAGGCGACCTGGTCGTCGGCCTTGCTGCGCAGGTCTTCGACGTCGACCCCACCCTGGTCGTTCGTGGCCACCCGGACGACCTCGAAGCCGGCCATGGTGACCGTCGCGGGGTTCGTGCCGTGCGCGGTGTCCGGCGTGAGGACCTTCGTGCGCCGCTCGCCGCGCGACTCGTGGTACGCGCGGGTGAGCAGCACGCCGAGCAGCTCGCCGTGGGAGCCCGCGGAGGGCTGCAGGGAGACGTGCGGCAGGCCGGCGACCTGACCCAGCGCGTACTCGAGGTTGTGCATGAGCTCGAGCGCGCCCTGGGCGTGCTCCGGGCGCTGCAGCGGGTGCAGGCGGGCGTGGCCCGGAAGCGCCGCGACGCGCTCGTGCAGGCGCGGGTTGTGCTTCATCGTGCACGAGCCGAGCGGGTAGAAGCCCGAGTCGAGGTCGTAGTTGCGCTTGGAGACGCGCACGTAGTGGCGGACGAGCTCCGGCTCGGAGACCTCGGGCAGGCGCGCCGGGTTCTGGCGCCGGAGGCCCTCGGGGATCAGGCCCTCGACCACCGGCACGTCCATCTCGGGGCACTGGAACGCGCGGCGGCCCTCGGCACCCTTCTCGAAGATCGTCGTCGCGTGGTCGCGCTGCAGCGGGCTCTCGTGGGTCGGGCCCGTGGGGACGTCGTGGTGCAGGGGCTCATGCTCGATGCCCGGGTCGCCGTGCTGGCGGTTCTCGTTCAGGAGGCTCATGCCGCGACCTCCTGCTTCGAGCCGCTTCGCTGCTCGGCCACGGCCGCGCCGAGCACCTCGGCGAGCTGGTCGATGTGCGCCTTCGTGCGCTGCTCCGTGAGCGCGACGAGCAGGCCGCCGTCCTCGAGCGCGAGGCCCGGGTTCACGCCCTGCTCCTGGCAGCGGGCGATCACCGCGTGGACGTCGTCGACGTCGAGCTTCAGCGCGAACTCGCGCACGACGGGCTGGTCGTGGAGCTTCTCGACGCCGTCGAGCGCCGCGAGCGTCTCGCGGGCGTAGTGCGTGCGCTGCACGAGCAGCTCGCCGAGCTCGACGAAGCCCTGCTTCCCGAGCCAGGAGAGGTACACCACGCCGCCCAGCGCGTTGAGCGCCTGCGACGTGCAGATGTTCGACGTGGCCTTCTCGCGCCGGATGTGCTGCTCGCGCGTCTGCAGCGTCAGCACGAAGCCGCGGCGGCCGTCGACGTCGGTCGTCTCGCCCGCGATGCGGCCCGGCATGCGGCGCAGGTAGGCCTCCGTGGCGGCGAAGAAGCCGAAGGACGGGCCGCCGAAGTCCAGGCGCTGGCCGAGGGACTGGCCCTCGCCGACCGCGACGTCGACGCCGCACTCGCCGGGAGGGGCCAGGACGCCGAGGGTGATCGGGTCGACCTGGGCGATGACCACCGCGGGCGAGTCCTTCGCCGCGCCGGCGAGCGCCTTCGCGTCCTCGACCGCGCCGAGGAAGTTCGGCTGGGCGAAGAAGACGGCGCTCGTGTCCCCGTCGATGGAGGCGGCCCAGGCGTCGGGATCCGTGACGCCGTCCTTCAGGGGGACCTCGACGACCTCGATGTCGTAGCCGTGCGCGTAGGTCTTGAGCGTCTCGAGCGAGTGCGGGTGCAGGCCGGCGGAGGCGACGAACTTCCCCTTCCCGTTCGTGAGCTTCGCGAGGTAGCCCGCGGCGGCCACGGCGCTCGGGCCCTCGTAGACCGAGGCGTTGGAGACCGGGAGCCCCGTGAGCTCGGAGATCGCCGTCTGGTACTCGAACATGCACTGCAGCCCGCCCTGGGAGATCTCGGGCTGGTAGGGCGTGTAGGGCGTGAGGAACTCCGAGCGCGACATGAGCATGTCGATCACGGCGGGGACGTAGTGGTCGTACATCCCGGCCCCGAGGAACGTGATCTCGTCCTCGGCGCTCGTGTTCTTCGCCGCGAGGTCGCGCAGGTGCGCGTAGACGTCCTGCTCGGACTTGCCCTCGGGGAGGTCCAGCCGCTCGCGCAGACGGACGCCCTCGGGGATCTGGCGGTCGAAGACCTCCTCGAGCGAGGAGACCCCGATCGTCTCGAGCATCGCGGCCAGATCGGCCTCGGTCGTCGTCGTGTAGCGGCTCACTACGTGAGCGTAGCCACGTACTCCGGCTGGCTCATGAGCCCGTCGCGTTCGGAGGGATCGCCCATCTTGATGCGCACGAGCCAGCCCTCCCCGTAGGCGTCGTCGTTGATCATCTCGGGGTTGTCGGAGAGCGCCGTGTTGACCTCGACGATCTCGCCCGAGAGCGGCGCGATGACGTCGGAGACGGCCTTGACCGACTCGACCTCGGCGTACGGCTCGTCCTTCTCGATGACCTTGCCGACCTCCGGCGGGTCGAAGAAGACGACCTCGCCGAGCGCGTCCTGGGCGTACCAGGTGATGCCGAGCGTGGCGACGTCGCCGTCGATCCGCGCCCAGTCGTGCTCGGGGTGGTAGAGCAGGTCCTCGGGGTAGCTCGCGTCGGCCATCAGGGGTTCTCCTTCGAGTACAGGGGCTTGGTGTGGACCTCGGCGGGGCGCTGCTTGCCGCGGACGTCGATCTCGAACGGGGTACCCGGCGCCGCCTTCTCGGCGGGCACGTAGGCCATGCCGATCCCGACGCCGAGGGAGGGGCCCATCGTCCCGGAGGTGACCTCGCCGCCGCCGACGACGGGGTTGCCCTGCCGGGCCAGGCCGCCCGCCGTCATGACGAACGGGACGAGCTTCTCCGCGGGCCCGGCCTCGCGCACCGCGCGGACGGCCTCCGCGCCGATGAAGCCCGTGTCCTCCTTGCAGGCCCAGCCCAGGCCGGCCTCGATGGGCCCGCGGGACTCCATGAGGTCGTTCCCGTAGAGGTGGAAGCAGACCTCGAGGCGCAGGGTGTCGCGCGCGGCCAGCCCGATCGGCTTGGCGCCGCGGCGCATGAGCTCGTCCCAGACCGGCACGGCGTCCTCGGGGCGGGTGAGCAGCTCCACGCCGTCCTCCCCCGTGTAGCCCGTGCCGCACACGAGGACCTCGCGCCCGAGCAGCGAGCGGTGCTCGGCCTTGAACTTCCCCGGAAGCGGCTCCGTGCAGAAGGCCTGCACCGTCTCCCGCGCGAGGGGACCCTGCACGGCGAGCATCGCGTAGTCCGCGGCACGGTCGGTCACCTCGCAGTCGAACGCCCCGGCGTGGTCCTGCAGCCAGGCGAAGTCCTTCTCGTGGTTCGCGGCGTTCGTGACCGTGAGGTACTGCTCCGGGCCGAGGCGGTAGGTGAAGAGGTCGTCCAGGACGCCCCCGTCCTCCGTGCACAGCAGGGAGTACTGGGCGCCGCCGATCGCGATCTTCGCGACGTCGTTGGAGAGCACCCGCTGGAGGAAGGCCTGCGCGCCGGGCCCCCGGGTCTCGACCTCGCCCATGTGGGAGACGTCGAAGACGCCGACGCCCTCGCGCACCGTGCGGTGCTCCTCCAGGACGCCCGTGTACTGCACGGGCATCTCCCAGCCCGCGAACGGCACGACCCGCGCGCCCGCCTCGACGTGGCGGGGGTGCAGCGGGGTGCGGAGCAGGTCGGGGGCCATGGAGGCGGGCACGCTACCAACGGCCCCGGCGCACGGGACGACGCCCTGCGGGCCGAAGGTCCCGTCCCGACCTGGACGGACGTCCGGCGCGGGCCGGCGGGCTCGCGTCTACCCTGCGGCCCATGACCAAGCGCCTGCTCGTGCTCCCGGCCGCCGCCGCGATCGCCCTCGGCGTCGCGGCCCTCCCCGCGGGCGCCGCGACGTCCATCTCGCTGAAGGACGACTTCTTCGCCCCGAAGGCCAAGACCGTCTCCAAGGGCACGACGGTGCGCTTCCGCTGGGCCGGCAAGGCGCCGCACAACGTGACGGTCACCAAGGGCCCGGTGAAGTTCCACTCGTCGATCAAGACCTCCGGGACCTACTCCAAGCGCCTGACCCGCCGCGGCACCTACACGATCGTCTGCACCATCCACCCCGGGATGAGCCTGACGCTCAAGGTCAAGTAGGGCCGTGCGGCGACGCCTCGCCGCGGGTGCCGCGGCCGCAGCCCTGCTCCTCGCTGCCGGCTGCGGCGGCGACGACGGCGGCGCCCGGGGTTCGGGCTCGACCCCCGCGCCCCGGGGCCCCGAGGACGCGCGGCTGCGCGCGCAGCTCGCGAAGGCCACGGCCGTCCGCCCGGCGGACTTCCCGTCCACGCAGGGCCGGACGATGCAGCAGCTCGCGGACACGATCACGTCGACGGGTCCCCAGCTCGCGCCCGCCACGTCCGTGCTGACCCCGGGCACGGAGCAGCGCCTTGCGTTCGGCCTCCTCGACCAGGGCACGCGCTTCCTCTACGCCCCGACCGTCGTCTACGTCGCGCGGTCCGGCGGGACCGCGAAGGTGCGCGGGCCGTTCCCCGCCCCGGCGGACCTCCTGATCACCGACGCGCCCTTCCGCTCGGAGACGGCCGCGGCCGAGGACTCCCCCTTCGCCGCCGTGTACGCCGCCGGCGTCACCTTCGACGCGCCGGGGACCTACGACGTGCTCGCCGTCTCGAAGATCGAGGGCCGGGACGTCGCCGCGGGCAGCCAGGTGAAGGTCGTCTCGAAGGCCGCGGACCGCATCCCCGAGGTCGGGGAGCGCCCGCCGGCGGTCGAGACGGACACCCTCGCGTCCGCGGGTGGGGACGAGAAGGCCATCGACACCCGGCGCCCGCCCGGGACGATGCACGACGTCTCGTTCAAGGACGTCGTCGGGAAGAAGCCGACCGTCCTGCTCTTCGCGACGCCGCAGCTCTGCCAGTCGCGGGTCTGCGGCCCCGTGGTCGACATCGCCGAGCAGCTCAAGCGCTCCTACGGCGACCGCGTGCAGTTCATCCACCAGGAGGTCTACGTCGGCAACAAGGTGGAGAACGGCTTGCGCCCGCCGCTGAAGGCGTTCGGCCTGCAGACGGAGCCCTGGCTCTTCGCGGTGGACCGCCGCGGCCGCATCACCGCGCGGCTCGAGGGCTCCTTCGGCTTCGACGCGATGAAGCGCGCGATCGAGTCCGCCTTGGGCTAGGGCGCGAGCTCGACGCGCATCGCCCGGGCGAGGTCGCCGCCGAGCACCTGCACGTCCGGGCCGAAGCGGGCGAACGTCGGGCCGCCGAAGGGCTGCTTCTCGACCACCTCGAAGCTGTCCCCCGGGCGGATCCCCCGCTCGGCGAGGTAGCGCAGCATCTCCGGGTCGGCGTCCGAGACCCGGCAGAAGACACCGGCCTGCCCGGGCTCGAGCGCGTCCAGGCTGTCCGTCGCGGCCTCGGCGACCCGCCCGTCCCGCGTCGGGATGGGATCCCCGTGCGGGTCGACGCTCGGGTTGCCGAGCTTCTCCGCGATGAGCGATTCGAGCTCCTCGGAGAGCACGTGCTCGAGGACCTCCGCCTCGGCGTGCACGCGATCCCACGGCAGGCCGAGCTCCTCGGCCAGGAAGAGCTCGAGCAGGCGGTGGTGGCGCAGGACCTCGAGCGCCACGCGGGTGCCGGCCTGCGTGAGGACGACCCCCCGGTAGGGCTGGTGGGTGACCAGGCCGAGGCCGTCGAGCTTCTTGACCATCGCGGACGCCGAGGCGGCCGAGACGCCGAGGCGCTCGGCCAGCGCGTTCGTGGTGACCGCGTCGCCGTCCTCACGCCGCTCGAGGGCGTAGATCGCCTTCGTGTAGTCCTCCACCGCGGCCCCGAGGGGCCGGTCGTCGACGAACGTCGGCACGCCCGGAGTTTAGCCGAGGCTGAACCGTACGGCCTACGGCCGTCGAACTCGCGGCCGCGGGCGGCCGCTCACGTTTCGACAGGCGATGTCAGCGCAGGAAGGGCGGGATGTCGATGTCGTCGTCGCTGATCTCCAGCGACGAGCGGTCGACGCGCGGGGAGCGGTCCCGGGTGGTCTGCTCGGCCGAGCGGCGGGTGTCCTCGCGGGCGCCGCGCGGGCGCGCCCGGCCGTGGTCGAAGCCCGTCGCGATGACCGTCACCCGGACGTCGTCGCCCATGAGCTCGTCGATGACCGAGCCGAAGATGATGTTCGCGTTCGGGTCCGTCGCCCCCTGGACGATCTCCGCGGCCTCGTTGACCTCGAAGAGCCCGAGCTCGCGACCGCCCGTGATGTTCAGCAGGACGCCCGTGGCGCCCTCGACGGACTCCTCGAGCAGCGGGGAGGAGATCGCGGCCTTCGCGGCGTCCGCGGCGCGGTTCTCCCCGTTGGAGGTGCCGATGCCCATGAGCGCCGAGCCCGCGTCGCTCATGATCGTGCGCACGTCGGCGAAGTCGAGGTTGATCAGGCCGGGGATCGTGATGAGGTCCGTGATGCCCTGGACGCCCTGGCGCAGGACGTTGTCGGCCTCGCGGAACGCCTCGAGGATCGTCGTGCGGCGCTCGACGATCGCCAGGAGCTTCTCGTTCGGGATGACGATGAGCGTGTCGACGACCTCGCGAAGGCGCTGGATGCCCTCGTCGGCCTGCCGCATGCGCTGCGTGCCCTCGAAGCCGAACGGCTTCGTGACGACGCCCGACGGTGAGCGCGCCGATCTCGTTCTTGGCGATCTCGGCGATCACGGGCGCGGCGCCCGTGCCGGTGCCGCCGCCCTCGCCCGCGGTGACGAAGACCATGTCGGCGCCCTTGAGCGCCTCCTTGATGTCGTCGCGCGACTCGGCCGCCGCGCCGTGGCCCGTCTCGGGGTTCGCGCCCGCTCCCAGCCCCTTCGTGAGGTCGTGGCCGATGTTCAGCTTGATGTCGGCGTCGCACATCTGCAGCGCCTGGGCGTCGGTGTTCGCGGCGATGAACTCCACGCCGCGCAGCCCCGCGTCCACCATCCGGTTGACGGCGTTGGTGCCACCGCCGCCGACGCCGACGACCTTGATGACTGCGAGGTAGCTTCCGCTGGATTCCATGTGAGAGGGGTTCCGTCCTACCCTCGACCTAGAGTCCAGGGATTTGGGGCAAGGGCATGCCTTGGGCGCTCGCAGGCTAGCCGACTGCCTTGGCGTGTCAACGCGGGAGGCTACCGCGCAACGGTCGTTGCAGCACGCAGAACCCTCCAGGTGTGCAGGAGGTTTGCCCGGACCGCAGGCTCAGGGCGTGGTCGAGGGTTGCCCGCGCTGGACCGGCCTTCTGCTCGAGGCCGGCGGCAGCGGGGTGCTCGGGCACCCGGACGTCGATCGCCGTCGCGCCCCGGGAGGCGGGGTTCGCCAGGACCGCCACCAGCGAGGCCCACTTCGCCCCGACGCGACGGGCCGAGCCGAAGTGCACCGTGGGCCCGTCGGCCAGGCGGACCGTCAGGCCGCGCGGCCCCTGGAACGCCGTGGTGACCTCCTCGCGCAGCGCGACGGGCGCGGCGCCGAGCAGGCCGATCGTCGCGAGGGTGCGGGGATCCGTGATGCGGTCCCCGGCCGGCGGGAGCTTGCAGCTCGAGCGCCGGGACGTCCGCCGCGCTCGCCCCGGCCAGGACGGTGCCGTCCGCGGCGACGGGGACGCTGCCCTGCGCGGTGACGACCCGCGCGACGGGCACGTGCTGCGTGACCCGGACCCGGAGGGTGTGCGGGAGGTCCGCGTCGGCCCGCAGGTCCTTGACGACCGCGTAGGGCGCGACCGCCGCCGCGAGCACGTCGGGCCGCACGTGGAGCGTCGTCATGTCCCGCCCCGCGGTCTGCAGCGCCGTGCGGATCGCCTCGCGCTGCGCGCCGGAGACCCCGGAGACCTCGACGCGCTCGACCGCCACCAGGCGCGAGTCGCGGACCACGAGCCAGGCGCCCGCCCCGAGGGCCGCGAGGAGCGCGAGCACGACGAGGAGCCGCAGCTTCGGCGCGTGGAGGGCGAGGTGGCCGCGCGCGGTGGCCTGGCGCACGGCGGGACGGCGGAGGGGAAGGCTCGGAGCGTGCATCTGCTCCGGGCGTTCGACGCGGGCGGGCCGCCTCCTGCCCCGCGTCAGCCCGCGACGAGCGCCCGGCCGAGCCCGTCGACGTCCCCCGCGCCCAGGACGAGCACGAGGTCGTCGGGCTCCAGCCGCGACGGCAGGACCCGCAGGACGTCCGCGAAGGCCGGCAGCCAGAGGACGGGGTGGCCGGGCCGGGCGTCGGCGGCGGCGGCGGCGAGCGTCCGCCCGCTCACCCCCGGGAAGTCCTCGGCCCGCTCCCGCGCGGGGTAGACGTCGACGAGCACGGGGAGGTCCGCGAGGGCGAGCGCGGCGCCGAACTCCGCGGCGAGGGCCTGCGTGCGGGAGAAGAGGTGGGGCTGGAAGATCGCGACGACCCGCCCCGCGGCGACCTCGCGCGCGGCGGCGATCGTCGCCGCGACCTCCGTGGGGTGGTGGGCGTAGTCGTCGACGACCCGGACGCCCGCCGGGGTCCGGCCGAGCTCCTCGAAGCGGCGGCCGGCGCCACCGAAGCTCCCGAGCGCCTCGGCGGCCGCCGCGCGGTCGAAGCCCGCCAGCACGAGCGCCTCGAGCGCCGCGGCGGCGTTGGCCTGGTTGTGCGCGCCCGGGACCCGGAGCGCCAAGGGCGGCTCGGGCACCCGGAAGGTGGTCGCCGCGCCGGCGCGCAGCCGCCGTACGGCGGGGTCCTCGGGGAGCACGGCCTCCGGCGGGCCGTCGAGGAACTCCCGGAAGACCGCCTCGACCTCTTGGAGGGAGCCGAAGGTCGCGTGGTGGTCGAGCTCGACGTTCGTCACCACGGCGATGTCCACGTCGAGCGCGAGCATGGAGCGGTCGGACTCGTCGGCCTCGACGACGAGCCACTCCCCCGTCCCCCAGTCCGCGTTGTGCCCCGTGGTCGTCAGGCGGCCGCCGATGAGGTAGCCCGGGTCGGCCCCCAGCTCGAGCAGCGCGTGGGCGAGCATGGACGTCGTCGTGGTCTTCCCGTGGGCGCCGGCCACCGCGATCGTCCGCTTCAGGGCCGTGAGCTCGCGCAGGAGCTCCGCGCGGGGCCGCTCGGGCCAGCCCATCGCCCGCGCGCGCTCCCGCTCCGGGTTCGTCGGCGGCACGGCGCTGGAGAAGACGACCTCCGCCCCGTCCGGCACGTGCTCGGCGGCGTGCCCCACGTGCACGGTGATCCCGAGCTCCCGCAGGCCGGGCAGCGCGGGGCCCTCCGCGCGGTCCGTCCCGGAGACCGTCGCGCCGAGCTGGCGGGCCACGCGCGCCCACCCGCTCATGCCGGCCCCGCCGATCCCCACGAAGTGCAGCGTCCGGCCGCTCCAGGCGCTCACGCGGCCGCCCGTCCGACGGCCAGGGGCTGCAGGAGCTTCCCGGCCTTCGGGAAGTGCTCCGGGCGCTCCGCGGTGATCTCGAAGCCGGCGGCGGCGATGGCGGCCGGGGTCGCGCGGTCGAGGTGGCAGCCGCACGCCAGCCGCTTCTGCACGGGGGTGAAGCGCGCCTGGCTGCGGGCGCGCGCCGGGTCGGGGTGGCGGACGTGCTCGAGGAAGAGGAGCTGGCCCCCCGGGGCCAGGACCCGCCGCGCCTCACGCAGCGACGCCTCGAGGTCCGGCACCGTGCAGAGGACGAGCGTCGAGACGACGGTGTCGAAGCTCGCGTCGCCGAAGGGCAGCGCCTCCGCGCCCGCGCGGACGACCTGGGCGCTCGTGCCGCTCGCGCGCACGCGCTCCTCGAGCCGCGCGGCCATGGGCGCCTCGGGTTCGGTGAGCACGAGCTCCGTGACCCCGGCGGGGTAGTGCGGGAGGTTCAGCCCCGTGCCCGCGCCGAGCTCGAGCGTCCGCCCGGTCGCGTCGGCGAGCAGCCCGGCGCGCAGCGCGCGGAGCCCGTGGCGCTCCGAGGAGCGCAGGACGGGCTCGTAGAGGGTGGCGAAGATGCGGCCCCAGGCGCTCATCCCCCCATCTTGGCGGGGCGGGCCGCGGCGCGCTCAGGCCAGGCCGGCGAACGCCGCGTCGGACCAGCGCAGGGCCGCCGTGTGCAGGTGCGCCAGCAGCTCCGGGTCCATCCCGGGGACGACGGCCTCGTCCCACGCCCCGCGCTCGCACGCCTCCGCGACCGCGAGGGCGTGGCCCTTCGGACCCGCGTGGGAGACGAGGGCCGCCACGAGGTCGTCGGCCAGGGGGAGCTCGGCCAGGACGGCGTCGAGCGACGTCCCGAGCAGCGCATCGGTCACGGAGAGCAGCCCCACGAGGAAGTGCGCCTCGGGGTCCGGCTCGTCCAGGCGGCGCGCGATGGCCTCGCAGGTCCGGGCCCGCGCGAGCCCCGTGACGCCGATGATCCGCAGGCGGTCCTCCGGAGCGGCGGTCGTCAGCAGCAGCGCGGTCGCCCACTTGCGGACCGCCCGCGGCCCCAGCAGCGCGATGGCGTGGCGCACGGAGCGGACCCGCGAGCGCAGGGAGAACGCCGCGGAGTTCACGACGCGCAGGAGGCCGATGGAGAGGACCGGGTCGAGGGAGATCGCCCGCTCGAGCTCGTCGACGCCGTCGGCGGACTGCAGGGCGGCCGCCGTCTGCAGCCGCGCGATGCTCGCCGGGGCGATGCTCGTCGTCGCCTGCGGGCGGGTCACGAACGCCCCCTGGAAGTGGGTGAAGCCCGCCTCGCGGCAGCGCTCGAGGCTCTCGAGGTCCTCGACCTCGACCGCGACGGCCTCGACCCCTTCGGGCGGGCGCGCCGACGCGTCCCGCGCGTCGAGCCGGACCCAGGAGACGCGACGGCGCAGCTGGGGATCGGCCGCCTCGAGGTCCCCGTCGAGGCCGAGCCGGTGCCCCCGCTCGAGCAGTGCGTCGAGTCGGCCGAGGTCCTCGAGGCGCGGCGCCGTGTCCCCGGGCAGCACGAGGACCGCCTGGGAGGGGTCGCCCGGGAGCTCGACCTCCCCGAGCAGCTCGGCGAGGGTGGCGCTGACGAACGTGGCCAGGCCGCCCGAGGCCTCGTCGGCGAGGACCTCCGCGAGCGCGGGCAGCGCGCCGCCGGCGGCGCCGGGCACCCGGAGCTCGTAGCCCGTGAGGCGGCCACCCGCGTCCACGACGGGCTGCCGGGCGAACGCGGCGGGCGCGAGCGTGGAGGCGGTCATGCCAGGGACGTCGGCGCGGGCCCCGCGAGGTTGCGCCGGGGTCGACGAACGTCGGAGGGCTGCGGGGCCCGGAGCTCACCCCGCGGCGGCGCGGACCTCCGCGGCGATGCGCTCCGCCGCGTCGGGCCGGGCCAGCGCGCGCGCCGCCCGGGCCATCTCCCCCAGGCGCGCAGGATCGCCCAGCAGGGCCTCGACCTCGGCGCGCAGGCGCTCCGGGGTGAGGTCCCGGTCCGCGACGACGACCGCGGCGCCCCCGTCGGCCATCCAGCGCGCGTTGCCCGTCTGGTGGTCGGCCGCCGCGTGGGGGTACGGGACGAGGATCGCGGGCTTGCCTGCCGCCGCGACCTCGAAGATCGAGCCGCCCGCGCGGGCGACGCAGACGTCGCAGGCGGCGAGGGCCTCGCCGAAGCCGTCGATGTAGGGCTGCAGGTCGTAGCCCGCGGCCGGCACCCGCGGCGCGAGGTCCTCGAAGTCGCGCGTGCCCGCGGCGTGCAGGACGGTCCAGGGGCCGTCGGCCAGCCCGACGACCGCGGCCTCGTTGATCGACCGGGCGCCGAGCGAGCCGCCGAAGACCAGGACGCAGGGGGTCGTGGTCGTCCAGGCCGAAGCGTGCGCGGGCCGCGGCGCGGTCCGTGGCCGGGGGCGGGACGGGGCGGCCCGTGACGACGTAGCGCTCCCCCGTGCGGCCCGCGATGGGGAACGCGAGGCAGACCCTCGCGGCGCGGGGCGCCAGCAGGCGGTTGGTCAGCCCGAGGTGCGAGTCGGCCTCCGTGAGCACGATGGGCACCCGCCGGGCCAGCGCCGCGGCACCCACCGGACCGGCGACGTACCCGCCGCCGCCCAGGACGACGTCGGGCCGGACGTCGCGCAGGATGCGCCGCGCCTCCGCGACCGCTGCGCCCGCGAGGCCGACGGCCCGTGCGGCCTTCAGCGGGTTCGAGCGGGAGATGCCCTGCACCCGGATGGGGCGCAGCTCGTAGCCGGCCTCGGGGACCAGCCGCGCCTCCGCGCGCTCCCCGCCGACCCAGGTGACCCGGGCGCCCTCAGCCCGCAGCGCGTCGGCCACCGCCAGCGCCGGCACCACGTGCCCGGCCGTTCCCCCCGCTGCGATCACGACGTTCAATCTCATCCCGCCCACCCCGGGATGGTGTCGCAACCAGGCGCAGGTGCGCGGCGCCCCCGGTCGCGACGTTCAGCAAGAGCCCCATCGCGGCCAGGAGGACGACGAGGTTCGTGGAGCCGTAGGAGATGAACGGCAGCGGGACGCCCGTCAGGGGCGCGAGGCCGAGGACCGTGAAGACGTTCAGCGCCGCCTGGCAGAGGACCATCGCCGTCAGCCCGGCCGCCAGGAGCTTCGCGTAGCTCGACGTCGCCGCCTTGGCGACCCGCAGTCCCGCGTAGGCGATCAGCCCGTAGAGGAAGAGCAGGGCGCCGATGCCGGCGACCCCGACCTCCTCGCCGATGATGGCCAGGATGAAGTCCGTGTGGGCCTCGGGCAGGAAGAACGCCTTCTGCACGGACTGGCCCAGGCCCTTGCCGACCAGGCCGCCCGAGCCCAGCGCGATCTGCCCCTGCACGGACTGGAAGCCGGCGCCGCCCGCGTCGGCCCACGGGTTGACGAAGCTCGTCAGCCGCGCGGCGCGGTAGGGCTCGGCCAGCGCGAAGAGCAGCACCAGCACGGCGAGCCCCGCGCAGCCCAGGCCCAGCGTCCGCAGGGGGATGCCGGCGACGACGAGCAGCGCGATCAGCGTGAAGCAGATGACCAGCGCCGTGCCGAGGTCGGGCTGGGAGGCGATGAGCAGGCAGGCCGAGCCCGTGACGGCCCCGAGCGGCACGAGCAGGCGCGGCTCCATGACCATCGTCGGCTTCTGCGCGAGCAGCTTGACGGCGTAGAGGACGAGCGCGAGCTTCATGAGCTCCGAGGGCTGGAACTGCAGCGGCCCGAAGCCGAGCCAGCGCTGGGCGCCGTTGATCTCGACCCCGAGCGGCGTCTTGACCAGCAGCAGCAGGACGAACGCGCCCGCCAGGAGCGGGGACGTGAGGCGCAGCACCAGGGCCACGCCCCGCCGGGCGAGCACCTGCATGGCCACGAGGCCGATGCCGCCGTAGGCGACGTAGCGGATGAGGAACGAGGAGCCGTTGCCCTGCCCCTCGAGCAGGATCCGGGAGCTCGAGGCCGAGTAGACCATCACCGCGCCCGCCGCCAGGAGGCAGAGGACCGCCGTCAGCAGGATGTTGTACTCGACGGGCTGCGCGCGGCGGGGGGTCGGGGCCATCAGGCCAGTGCTTCGACGAGCGCCGCGAAGCGCCTTCCCCGTTCTTCATAATCTTTGAACTGGTCGAAGCTCGCGCAGGCCGGCGAGAGGAGCACCGTCTCCCCCGCCCCGGCCCGCGCGGCGGCCCGCGCGACCGCCGTCCCGAGGTCCCCGCAGGGCTCCCCGCCGACCTCCTCGGCCAGCCGCCCGGCCGCCTGACCGATGAGGTAGACGTGGGCCGCGCGGTCCCGCAGCGGCCGGAAGTCCTCCCCCTTCGCGTCGTCGCCGCCCAGGATGAGGTGCACGGGGGCGGGGGTCGCGTCGAGCGCCGTCAGCGTCGAGGCGACGTTCGTCGCCTTCGAGTCGTTGACCCACCGCACCCCGTCGCGCTCGCGCAGGAGCTCGAGGCGGTGCTCGACCCCCGTGAAGGTCCGCAAGCCCTCGGCGACGACGTCGTCGGGGATCCCGAGCGCCTGGCAGGCCTCGGCCACCGCCCCGGCGTTGACCGCGTTGTGGCCGCCCGGGAGGGTCGCGCGCCAGTCCGCGACGAGGTCCACGCGGCGCGCGCGACCCGGCAGCGCGATGCGCGCCGGTGCGATCGCCACGTCCTCCGGGCCCTGGCGCGCGAAGAGCCGGAGCTTCGAGGCCCGGTAGTGCTCGAGCGAGCCGTGCCAGTCCAGGTGGTCCGAGCCGAGGTTCAGCAGGACGCCGACCTCCGGGGCGAAGGCGAGCGTGTCGGCGAGCTGGTAGCTCGAGCACTCGCAGACCACGAGCTCCGGCGGGCGCTCGACCAGCGACGTCAGCGGCGTCCCGACGTTCCCCGCCGCGACCACGTCGCGGCCCGCGAGGCGCAGGGTGTGGGCCAGCCACTCCGTGACGGTCGTCTTCCCGTTCGTCCCCGTGACCGCGACGAACGGGCGATCGACCAGGCGCCAGCCCAGCTCGAGCTCCCCGAGCACGGGGATCCCCCGCTCCCGGGCGGCCGCGACGACGGGCGCGCGCGGCGGCACGCCGGGCGACTTCACGACCGCTCCGGCCGCTTCGAGGAGGTCGAGCCCGTCGCCCACGTGGGTCGGGAAGCCCGCGTCGACCGGGCGCCGCGCGCGCGTCGACCCCGACGACCTCCTCCCCCCGGGCCGCGAGCAGGCGCCCCGCGGCCAGGCCCGAGCGGGCGAGGCCGACGACGAGGTAGGGCCCGGGCGGGAGCGGTGGGGGCGGGAGGCGGGGAATCAGGAGATGGACTTCTGGTACAGCGTGAAGCCGATCGCCGCGCAGACCGTCGCGACGATCCAGAAGCGCAGGATGATCTTCGTCTCCGACCAGCCCGAGATCTCGAAGTGGTGGTGGATCGGCGCCATGAGGAAGACGCGCTTGCGGAAGGTCTGGAAGGAGAAGACCTGGATGATCACGCTGAGCGCCTCGACGACGAAGATGCCGCCGAGCAGGACCAGCAGCTCCTCCGTCTTGGTCATGACGGCCATGCCGCCGACGGCCCCGCCCAGACCGAGGGAGCCCGTGTCGCCCATGAAGATCGTCGCGGGGAACGCGTTGAACCAGAGGAAGCCGATGCAGGCGCCGACGAGGCAGCCGCAGAGCAGCGCGAGCTCCTGGTCGCCGCCCGAGATGAACGTGATGCCCAGGTAGGCCAGCAGGACGATCGCCGCGCAGCCCGCGGCCAGGCCGTCGAGCCCGTCCGTGAGGTTCACCGCGTTCGAGGTGCCCGCCACCACGAGGTAGATGAGCACGGGGTAGAACGGGCCGAGGTCGATCGTCGCGTCGATCGTCCGCAGGCGCAGGGTCGAGTCCAGCCCGGCCTTCTGCGTGGCCACGTACCAGAGGAACGCGGAGATGAGGATCGTGATGATGAGCTTCCAGCGGCCCTTGAGGCCGAGGGAGCGCCGCTTGAAGACCTTCTGGGCGTCGTCGAGGAGCCCGAGCACGGCGCAGAGCATCGCGGCGACGTAGACCGCGACCGCCCGCTCGTCGTCGTAGTCCACGAGCAGGAGGAACGGGATGGAGATCGCCAGGAACATGATGATCCCGCCCATCGTGGGCGTCCCGGCCTTCGCGTGGTGGCCCGCCGGGCCCTCGTCGCGGATCTGCTGGCCGAACTCCCGCGCGCGCAGGAACGCGATGAACTTCGGGCTCAGGAAGATGCAGATGAGCAGCGACGCGGTGCCGCCGATGAGGATCTCGCCCACGGCTCAGCTCCCCGCCAGCGCGTGGACGACGGCTTCGAGGCCCACACCGCGCGAGGCCTTGACCAGGACGGTGTCCCCGGGCTGCAGGAGCCCCGGCACGAGGGCCGCGGCGGCCGCGGCGTCGTCCACGGTGCGGTCGCCCCGCATGGCCGCGGCGAGCGGCCCGACGGTGACCAGCAGCTCGACGCCGGCGGCCCGGGCGTGCTCCCCGATCGCCTCGTGGTGGGCAGTCGCATCGGGGCCGAGCTCGCGCATGTCCCCGAGCACGGCCACGCGGCGCCCGGGAGCCGAGCGCTGCAGGTCGTCGAGGGCGGCGCGCATGGACATCGGGTTGGCGTTGTAGCAGTCGTCCACGACGAGGATGTCGCCGTCGAGCTGGTGCACCTGGCCGCGCATGGCGCTCAGCGCGACCTCCACGCGGCCCGCCGGCTCGACCCCCACGGCGCGCGCGGCGGCCAGCGCCGCGCAGGCGTTCAGGCGCATGTGCGCGGAGGAGAACGGGAGCTCGAGGCCCGCGAGGTCGGCGTCGTCGACGTCGCCGCCCGGGCCGAAGGTCACCGTGCGCAGGTCCTCGCGCAGGTGGGGCGCCAGGAGGCCGGGATCGGCGGGCAGGACGACCGTCCGGCCGGGCTCCAGACCCACGATGAGCTCGGCCTTCGCGGCCGCGACGGCCTCGACGGAGCCCAGGAGCTCCACGTGGACGGGCCCGACGTTCGTGATCAGCCCGACGTCGGGCTCGGCGATGCGGGCGAGCTCGGCGATCTGCCCCGCGCCGCGCATCGCCATCTCGAGGACGAGGACCTCCGTGCCCGGCGGCGCGGCGAGCACCGTCAGGGGCAGCCCGATCTCCGTGTTGAAGTTCTCCCGGGTGGCCACCGTGCGCCGGTGGGGCTGGAGCATGGCGGCCAGGACGTCCTTCGTCGACGTCTTGCCCGTCGAGCCCGTGATGCCGATGACCTGCGCCCCGAGCTCCCGACGCCACGCGGTCGCCAGGCGCTGCAGCGCGGCGAGCGGGTCCTCCGCCGCGAGGACGACCGTGTCGGCGGGGGCGAGGACCGCGAGGCCCGCGGCGTGCTCGGGCGCGACGAGGACCCCCCAGGCGCCGTCGGCCAGCGCAGAGGCCGCGAAGCGCCCGCCGTCCGTGCGCGCCCCCTGCAGTCCGACGAAGAGGTCCCCGGGCCCGACGTCACGGGAGTCGATCGTCGCCCGCGCCGGGCCGACGATCCTCTGCTCGTTCGAGGGCGCCGCGGCGGCCGCGCCGCCCGAGGGCGTGCGCGCCGGCCCGTCCGCGCTCGGGACGACGAGCTGCGCCCCCGCGGCGTCCGCGAGCTGCTGGGGCGACCACGTGCGCATCAGGTCCCGGCTCGTTCCCGGAGCGCGTCCCGGGCGACCGCGACGTCGTCGAAGGGCTCCTTGCGGCCCTCCGCGAACTCCTGCCCCTGCTCGTGCCCCTTGCCCGCGATGACGAGCACGTCGCCGGGCCGCGCGAGGCCGACCGCGTGGCGGATCGCCTGCCGGCGGTCGACGAGGGCGGTCGCGTCCGGCCCCGCGCCCTCGAGGACCTCCGCCACGATCGCCTCGGGGTCCTCCGAGCGCGGGTTGTCGCTCGTGACGACCGCGACGTCCGCCAGGCTCGCGGCCACGGCGCCCATGAGCGGGCGCTTCGCGCGGTCCCGGTCGCCGCCCGCGCCGAAGACCGTCAGCACCCGGCCCGCCCGCGCGAGCTGGCGCGCGGCGCGCAGGACGTTCTCCAGGCCGTCGGGGGTGTGGGCGTAGTCCACCAGCACGGCGAACTCCTGCCCCTCGTCCACCGGCTCGAAGCGTCCCGGGACGCGGCCCGCGCCGGGCAGTGCGGCCGCGATCGTCGCGTCCTCGACCCCCAGCGCCCGGGCCGCGGCGATCGCCCCGAGGACGTTCTGCACGTTGAAGCGGCCGGGCAGGTTCGAGTGCAGGCGCTGCCCGTCGAGGGTGAAGTCCGAGCCCGTCAGGCCGAAGGAGACGTCCGTCGCGCGCAGCTGCGCGCCCGGCTCGAGGCCGACGGTCACCGCGTCCGGGAGCTCCTCGGCCAGCCGGCGCCCGTGGGCGTCGTCGACGTTGATCACCGCCGTGCCCTCCAGCGCCTCGAAGAGCCGGCGCTTGGCCCGGAAGTAGCTCTCCATGTCCGGGTGGAAGTCCAGGTGGTCCTGGGAGAGGTTCGTCCAGACCGCCACGGCCCAGTGGATCGCGTCCGCGCGGCGGAGCTCCAGGGCGTGGGAGGAGACCTCCATGACGCAGTGGGTGTCCCCCGCCCCGAGCATCCCGGCGAACGCGCGCTGGAGGTCGATGGCCTCGGGGGTGGTGCGCTGGGTGGGCTCCTCCACCCCGCCCACGACGCTCGACACGGTCCCGAGCAGGCCCGTGGGGTGCCCGCCGGCCTCGAGGAGCGCACGCAGGAGGTACGCGGAGGTGGTCTTGCCGTTCGTCCCCGTGATCCCCACGGTGACCAGTCGGGCCGTCGGGTCGCCGGCGAGCGCCGCCGCCGCGGGCGCCATCGCGGTCCGCACGTCGGGGACGAGGACCTGCGGGACCCCCGCCAGCGCCGGGTCGTCGAGCGGTCGCTGCACGACGAGCGCGCTCGCGCCCCTGGCGACGGCCTGCGCGGCGAAGTCGTGCCCGTCACGGGTGAACCCGGGAACGCAGAAGAAGACGGTCCCCGGCTCCACCACGCGGTCGTCGAGGGCGAGCTTCGAGACGGGAACGGGCGGCTGCTCGGCGCCGAACAGGTCGCGCAGCGTCATCGTCGGGCCGAGTCTACGGGGCGCCCCGGCGGCGCGGGGGGCGGGCAGGGATGCGCGTGTGATGGCGCACTTCGGCGCGCACCGCGCCTTGTGCGGCCACCCCCGGGATCGCGACCCTGCTGGGTGTGCCCGACCCGAACGCCCCGGTATGATCGACGGTATGACGATGGTGCGCAAGACGGTGACGCTGCCGTCCGAGACGGTCGACGCGATCGAGGAGCTCTCGGGCGGGAACTTCTCCGCCTTCACCGCCGAGGCGCTCGCCAAGCACGTCCGCCGCCACCACCTCCGCGCCGTCGTCGGGCAGATCGAGGCGGAGACCGGTCCGTTCACCGCCGAGGAGCGGGAAGCGGCGCGTCGGGACGTCCTCGGGGGGTGATCGCCCTCGACGGCGGGGCGCTCATCGCGATCGAACGGCGATCCCGCGCGATGGCCGTGCGCCTCGAGCAAGCCGAAGAGGAAGGACTGGACGTCCTCGTGAGCGTCGTGGCGGTCGCCGAGGTCTGGCGGGACCCACCCTCGGCGCTCATCGCCCGCCAGCTGCGCGGCTCCGTCGTCGAGCCGGTCGACGTGGAGCTGGCGCGAGCCGCCGGCCGTGCCGTCGGCGCCACGGGCGCCTCGACGACCGACGCGATCGTCGCGGCGAGCGCCTCCCGCGCCGGCGCCGTGCTCTTCACGACCGACGGCGAGGACCTGCGGGCGCTCGCGGAGCACTTCCACGGCCTCCGCGTCGTCGCGCTCTGATCAGCCCGGCGGGATCTTCAGGTACGGCAGGGCGAAGGACGCGATCTTCCCGAAGGCCGGCGCGGCGACCTGGGCGCCGTAGATCTCGCCCTTGGGCTCGTCGACCATGACGGAGATCAGGAGCTTGGGCTTCTTGGCCGGGGCGAAGCCGACGAAGGAGGCGACGTACTTCGCCTTGGAGTACTCCCCGAGCTTCGTGTCGAACTTGTTCGCCGTGCCGGTCTTGCCCGCGAGGGAGTAGCCCGGGATCGTCACCTCGTGCGCCGTGCCGCCCGGCGCGAAGACGCCCTCGAGCATCTCGCGGACCTCGCCCGCGGTCCGCTCGGAGACGACGCGCCTGCCCCGCGGGGTCGCGACGGGCTCGCCGCCGATGGCCTTGACGACCCGGGCCGGGCGCAGGATGCCGCCGTTGGCCAGCGCGGCGTAGGCCGTCGAGACCTGCATCTGGGTCACGAGCTGCCCCTGGCCGATCGGCAGGTTGCCCATGGTCGAGCCCGAGTACTTCGCCACGGGGAGCGAGAGGCCGCGCTCCTCGCCCGGGAGGTCGACCCCCGTCGGCTTGCCGAAGCCGAAGCGCCGGGTCCACTGGTCGAAGCGCTTGGGCCCCACCTTGAGGCCGATGGTGACCGCGCCGACGTTCGAGGACTGCGCGAGGATCTGCTTCGTCGTGAGCGTCTCCGTCCCCCGGGGGTGGGACTCCCCGATGGTGCGGTCTGCGACCTGGATCTGCGGCGCGAGCGTGAACTGCTGGTCCGGGGTGACCGTCCCGTCCTCCACCGCCCCCGCGATCGTGACGGCCTTGAAGGTCGAGCCGGGCTCGTAGGTGAAGTTCGTCGCGAGGTTCCGCAGCGCGCTCGCGGGCGCCTTGCCCGGGGTGTTCGCGTCGACCTGGGGCCAGTTGGCCATGGCCAGGACCTCGTTCGTCCGCGGGTCGAGGACGACGGCGCTCGCGCCCGCGGGCGAGAACTTCGCCCCCACGTCGTGCAGCACGGCCTCCACCCGGTCCTGGATCTGCGCGTCGAGCGTCAGCGTCAGGTCCTTCCCCGGCTCGGCCGGCGTGAGGTCTCGGACCTCGAGCGACTGGCCCAGCGCGTCGCGGACGGAGCGCCGCAGGCCGGCCTTGCCCGTGAGCTGGCCGTCGCGCTCGCGCTCGATGCCCGAGAGCCCGTCGCCGTCCGTCCCGACGAGGCCCAGGACCTGCGAGGCCAGCCAGCGCCGCGGGTACTCCCGGTGCTCCGAGGGCGCCAGGGCGATCCCCTCGATGTGGAGGTCGCGGACCTTCTCCGCGCGGTCGGCGGGGAGCTCGCGCCGGAGGTAGACGAAGCCCGTGTCCCGGCGCGCGATGGCCGTCGTGAGCTCGGGCGCCGGCTTGCCGAGGATGGGCGCGAGCCGCTTCGCGGCGCGGACGGGGTCCTTGACGAGGTACGGCGTGACGGAGACGTCGCTGGCGGGCTCGGAGACCGCGAGCTCCACCCCGCGGCGGTCGAGGATGGAGCCGCGGCGCGGCGGGACGACCTCCTCCGCGGTCTGCTGGGTCGTCGCGGCGCGGGCGAGGTTCCCGCCCTTGAGCGTCCCGAGGTACAGCGCGCGGGTGAAGGCGAGCGCGAGCAGGCCCAGGAAGATCGCGAAGAGGAGGCCGATGCGGCGGTCGACCAGGCTCATCGCGCTAGCCCTGGGGCGCGGCGGTCGCGCCGCCGGCGGCTGGTGCCGTGGGGGCGGCGGCGACCGGCGCGGCGGCGGTGGCGGCCACCGGCGCGGCCGCCACGGGGGGCGGGACCGCGGCCGGAGCGGCCGCAGCGGCGCCCGTCGCGGTCTGGGCGGTCGCGGCCACCACGGGCTGTGCCGCGGGGCTCGTGGCCGCACCGGCGCTCGCGGGCGCGGCGGCCGCGGTCGGCTCCGCCGCGGCGGGGGCCACGGGGTCGGGCGCGATGCCGGCCGTTCCGCCCTCGGCGGGCGGGATCATCCCGAGCGGGAGCTGCTGGATCGGCGCGGGCTTCGTGATCCCGGCAGCCGCGGCGCTCGCGTTCGCCTTGCGCGCGTCGAGGAACCGGGGCTGCCCCGTGGCCGGCAGGACGAAGCCCATCGCGGCCGCGGACTCCTGGATGCGCTCCCCGCCCGCCAGGGCCGAGAGCTCGGACTTCAGCGCCGTGTTCTGGCGCTCGAGGGTCTGCCCCGTCTCCACCGCGCGCGAGATCCCCGTGTTGAGCTTCAGGAGGGAGATCTGCAGGAAGACGATGCCGACGAGGCCGACGGCGAGGATCCCGATCCACAGCCGCCCGCGCGAGAGCCGGTCGAGCACGCGGGCGTCGGGGAGGGCCGCGAGCGCCCGGGCGAGCCGGAGGCCGAGCGGCGGGGCCAGGGCCGCGCCCCCCGGGCCGGCGACGAGCGGCGCGTTCCGGCTCGGCGTGCGGGCGGGGCCCGAGACGCGGCGCGGCGCCCGCGGGGCGGTGCTGCTCCCCGGGCGGGCGTGGGTGCGGGCGGCGGCGGTGGCTGCGGGTGGCGTCATGCCTGTGGGTCCTCGTGGAGCTTGCGGGCGACGCGCATGCGCGCCGACGTCGAACGGGGGTTGGCGGCGACCTCGCCGGGGCTCGGCGCGACGGAGCGCCGGGGGGTCAGCTCGGCGGCCGGGGTGCGGCCGCAGCCGCAGACGGGCAGCTCGGGCGGGCAGATGCAGCCCTGGGCGCGGTCGGCGAGGAAGCGCTTGACGCGCCGGTCCTCGAGCGAGTGGAAGGAGATCGCCGCGAGGTGGCCGCCGACGCGGGTCGCGCGCCAGGCCAGGGGCAGCGCGCGGTCGATCTGGCCCAGCTCGTCGTTGACCGCGATGCGGACGGCCTGGAACACCCGCTTGGCCGGGTGCCCGCCCGCGAAGCGCGCCGGGGTCGGGATCGCCCGGGTGATGAGCTCCACGAGCTCCGTCGTGCGCTCGAGCGGCTTGCGCTCCCGCTCGCGCACGAGCGCGCGGGTGATCTGCGGCGCGTAGCGCTCCTCGCCGTAGTCCCGGAACAGGCGGGTGAGCTGCTTGGGCTCCCACGTGTTCACGATCGTGGCGGCCGTGAGCTCCTGGGTCGGGTCCATCCGCATGTCCAGCGGTGCGTCGAAGGAGTAGCGGAACCCGCGCTCGAACGTGTCGACCTGCATGGAGGACATGCCGAGGTCCAGGTAGACGAGGTCGGCCTGCAGGCCCTCGTCGACGAGCTGCCCGAGCCCGTCGGCGAAGTCCGCGCGGACGAAGCGCGTCGCGCAGGCGGCCTCCGCGGCGAAGAGGTTGAAGCGGTGCTCGGCCTCCGGGTCGCGGTCGATCGCCACGAGGGTCCCCTCCGGGCCGAGGCGGTCGGCGACCAGGCGCGCGTGGCCGCCCGCGCCGAAGGTGCAGTCGATGGCCACCTGGCCCGGCTGGGGGTCGCAGAGCTCGATGAGCTCGCCGGCGAGGACGGGGACGTGGGCGGCGGTCATGTCGAGCAGGATGCCCCTCATGCCGCCGCGGGCCCGGAGAACAGGGCGGTGAGGTCGTCGATGTCCTGCTCGTCGTCGTAGGCCTGGTAGCGCTCGCGGTCCCAGACCTCGATGCGATCGCCGATGCCGTTGACGACGACGTCCTTCGTGAGGCCGCCGTACTCGAGGAGCTTCGCGGGGACCATGACGCGGCCCGCCGAGTCGAGCTCGACCTCGAAGGAGTTCGAGAAGAAGAAGCGCTTGATGCGGTCGCGCTTGGGGTCGAGCAGCCCCGTCCCCGCGAGGGCGTTCTCGACGAAGGCGTCGAAGTCGGCCTTGAGCCAGATCGAGACGCACTTCTCGGTGCCGCGGGAGAGGACGACGGTCTCCGTGAGCTGGGAGCGCATCTTCGCCGGAACCGTGAGGCGGTTCTTCGCGTCGAGCGTGTAGTCGAAGGTGCCGCTGAAGCTCATCGGGAAGGTGGGGCGGGCCGGAGTGGAGGAGTGGGAGGAGCCCCTCCACCCCGGTCCGCGTCGGCACTGTACCCCCACTTTCCCCCACAAAGCAACCCGACTTGCACACGAAATCCCACAAGCGCCTCGTGCGCCAGCGCGGTCGGCTCGAAAAGCAGCGCGCTTGCTGGGCTTTCGCGGTGGGAGAGCTCCGGCCTGCCGGACGTTGCAAAGCGCAACGGGCCTTGCAGCACGGCCTCCTGCAACGCCACCCGGCAGCACGACCGCGGTTCCGTCCGCCCGATGTGCGGCGCGGTGGGTCACGGTGGGCGGAGGAGTGGGGCGCGGTGGGACGCGACGCCCTGCGGGGGGTGCGCGCGGGCGGCTCGGACCGGTGTCCCGCAGGACCTCCTCGGCGTAGGATGCGCGGACCCACGATCGCCGGCCGGCCGGCAGGAGCTCCCCTTGTCCCCCATCGCCCCCCAGGCGCGCCGTCGCGCCATCACCGCACTGCTCACCGGCCTCGCGCTCGCCCCCCTCGCCGGCTGCGGCGGGGACGAGGCGGCCACGGGCGCGTCGGGCGGCGACCTCGCCCGGCTCGCCCCGGCGACCGCGCCCCTCTACGCGCAGGCGACCGTCCGCCCGGAGGGCGACCAGGGGGCCGAGCTCGACCGCCTCATCGGGAAGGTCGCCCCGGGCCAGACGCTCGACAGCCTCATCTCGAAGGCCTCGAGCGACGCGAAGGGGAAGGTCACCTTCGACCGCGACGTGAAGCCGTGGCTGGGCGAGCACGCGGCGGTCGTCCTCACGGGCGGCGCCGCGAAGGCGGGCGGCACGCCCGACGTCGCCGTCCTCATCGAGGCCACGGACACGGACAAGGCGCTCGCGACCATCCGCAAGAGCGGCGCGAAGGTCGAGGACCGCAAGTACGGCGACACGTCCTACCTCTTCGACGCCGGGGACGACACCACGAACGCCGCGGGCATCGTCGACGACACCCTCGTGGTCGCGACGGAGCCCGCGTTCAAGGCGGTCGTGGACACCTCCAAGGGCAAGGGCCTCGACACGAACGCGGCGTTCGGCAAGGTCGTCGACGCGGTCTCCGACGACGCGCTCGCGTTCGTCTACGGCGACGTCGCGAAGACCTTCGAGGCCGTCCGCGGCTCCCTCGGCTCGGCCGACGCGAAGCAGCTCGAGACCTTCCGGGAGCTCGTGACCCGTCAGGGCGGCAAGACCTTCGCCGCGGCCCTCGAGGCCAAGGCTGACGTCATCAAGCTCCGCGCCGCGTCCGACGCGCCCGCGGGCCAGGACCTCGAGGCGAACGCGAAGACGCTCGCCGCGCTGCCCGCCGGGTCGTGGGCGGCCGCAGGCCTGGGTGACCTGGGCAAGGCGCTGACCCAGGGCCTCGACGCCCTCCGTGGCATCTCCTCCCCCGGCCTCGACGTCCAGAGCGGGCTCGACCAGCTCCAGCAGCAGGCCGGCATCGACGTGCAGAAGGACCTCCTCGCGTGGATGGGTCGCGCCGGGCTCTTCGTGCGGGGCACCTCGATCACGGACGTCGGCGGGGCGCTCGTCGTGCAGAGCAAGGACCCCGGCGCCACCCGGGCCGCGCTCGGCAAGGCGCGGACGATCCTCGCGGGGGCCGGCCTGCGCGCCCAGGACCTCTCGGGCAAGGGCATCACGGACGGCTTCTCCGTCCGTCCGGGCAACGCGCCGTTCGAGGTCTTCGCGGCCCTGGCGGGCGAGCGGTTCGTCCTGGCCGTCAACCGTGCCGCGCTCGACGAGGCGATCGCGCCCGCCAAGCCGCTCTCGGACGACGACGCGTTCAAGGCGGCCGCCGAGACGCTCGGTGACGGGATGGCGCCGAGCTTCTACTTCGACTTCCCGAAGGTGAACGGGCTCATCGGCGCGTTCGCGGGCGGGCAGCCCGGGTTCGACCAGGCCAAGCCCTACCTCGACCGCATCGGGACGATCATCGCCGGCGGCAAGCGCGAGGGCGACCTGACGCTGCAGACGGTGACCCTCGGGGTGAAGTAGTCAGGTCAGCGCCCCGAGCAGCGCCGCGGCCACGAGCAGCAGCACCGCGGGGACGAGCAGGAGCGCGATGACGAGCTGGATCTTCGGGGCGGCCTTGGCCGCCCTGTCGTCCAGCCGTCGCGCACGGTCGGCGCGCGCGTCGGCGGCGAGCGCCGCGAGCGCGGGTCCGAGCGGCGCCCCGTGGCGCTCGGCCCGGGTGATCGCCACGGCCAGCGCGCCCGCCGCGGGCAGCGGACAGCGGGCCCGCCAGTCCGCGACGGCCTGCGCCCGCGGGACGCCGAGCGCCATCCGGTCGGCGGCACGGCCGAGCTCGCCCGCGAGCAGGCCGCCACGCCGGGCGCCGACCTCCCCCATCGCCCGGCTCAGGGTGAGCCCCGCCTCGACGACGACCCGGAGGAGGTCGAGCACCTCGGGCAGCTCGTCGGCCATCGCCCGCCCGCGCATCCCCGCCCGGCGCCGCAGCCAGAGGTCGGGCGCCAGGAACGCGATCGCCGGGAGCGCCACGAGCACGACGGGGCCGAGCCGTCCCGGCGCCGCGGCCGCGGGGAGCAGCCCGAGCAGGCCGCAGACGAGCGCGCCGCCGACCTTCACCGCCATGACGTCCCGGGCGCCGACCCGCGCGGGCAGCCCGGCCGCGGCGAGGCGGGCACCGAGGTCCCCGGGCGGCGCGAGGCCCGCCCGACGGCCGAGTGCCGCCAGGAGCAGGAGCAGCCGCCCGGGCCGCCGGCCGGCCCCGTCGCGGCCGGCCCGCCGGGCGGCGTGCGCGCCCGCGAGGGCCGCGAGGTCCACGACCGCCGCGGCGGCGACGGCCCCGGCCAGGAGCGCGAGGAGCGTCGCGCGGCTCACGTGCGCTCCAGCCGGGCGAGCCGCTGCACGGCGAGCAGCGCCAGGACCTGCAGCGCGGCGGCGCTCCCGCACAGCAGGAGCCCGATCGGTCCTGTCGCCGTCTCGCGCAGCGTGCCGGGACGGGCGAGCTCGGCCAGCACGGCGCCCAGGAGCGGCAGCGCGCAGACCAACCGCGCCGTGAAGCGCGCCTGGGCCGTGACCGCCCGCGCGGCGGCCTCCGCGCGCCCGGCCGCCTCGAGGTCGGCGGCCAGGGTCCGCAGCAGCCCTGCGAGGTCGCCACCGGCGTCGCGCTGCAGCAGGACGGCGGCCACGACGGTCTCCCACCCCGGCGCCCCCGCCCGGTCGCGGAGGCGCTCGAGGACGACCTCCGTCCGCTCCCCGAGCGCGAGCGCGGCCGCCGCCGCACGGAGCTCCGCGTCGACGACGGGCCCGGCGCCGCCGCCCCGCGCCGCCTCGGCCAGGGCGCCCCGGATCGCGTGGCCGCCCGCCAGCGCGTCGGCCAGGCTCCGCGCGACGTGCGGCGCGCCGTCGGCGAGCGCCCGGCGCCAGCGCCGCCGGCGGGCCGCGAGCACCCGACCGACGAGCCACGGACCGCCCGCGGCGAGCGGCGGCGCGGCCACGGGGCCCAGGAGGAGCCAGCCCGCGGCGCCGAGCGTCAGGCCGAGGACGAGCGCGAGGCGCAGGCGCTCGTCCGCGGTCGCCGTGCGGCCGACGGCTCCGGCCGCCCGGAGGGGCGCCAGGACCTCGCGTGCCCGGCCGACGATCCCGGCGCGCTGCGCGAGCGCGATGGCGTCCCAGGCGGCGCCGACGGCGCTCGCCCCGGCGGCGAAGGCGAAGGCCGACGCGGTGGTCACGCCGCGATCCCGGCCAGGCGCGCGACCAGGCGTGGCCCGAGCGGCGCGCGCCACCGCGGGCGCCCGTCCCGCCAGGACCAGAGCTCGCGGGCCGCCGGCCCGCCCGCGGCCCGCACGACCTCGGCCACGGCGACGACCCGCCGTTCCCCGCTCGCGAGCCGGGCCTGGTGCACGACCAGGTCGAGGGCGCCGGCCACCTGCTCGCGGATCGCCGCGTGCGGGAGGCCCACCCCGGCCATGAGCGCGAGGGTCTCGATGCGGCGCAGCGCCTCCTCGGGCGACCCCGCGTGCACCGTGCAGAGCGAGCCGTCGTGCCCCGAGGCCAGCGCGCCGAGCATGTCGAGCGCCTCGGGTCCGCGGACCTCGCCCACGACGATGCGGTCGGGCCGCATGCGCAGCGCGTTGCGGACCAGCGCGCGGATCGTCACCTCGCCCCGGCCCTCGACGGAGGGCGGCCGCGCCTCGAGGCGCACGACGTGCGGCTGCTGCAGCCGCAGCTCGGCGGTGTCCTCGACGGTCACGATGCGCTCACCGGCCCCGACGAACGCCGACAGCGCGTTGAGCGTCGTCGTCTTGCCCGAGCCGGTGCCGCCGCTGACCAGGACGTTGCACCGCCCGGTCACGGCGGCCTCGAGCACCTCGCGCAGCCCCGGCGGTCCAGCTCCCGCGCGCGACGAGCTCCTCCGCGGAGAAGCCGCGCGGGCGGAAGCGGCGGATGGTCAGCGAGGGCCCGTCGACCGCGAGCGGCGGCAGGACGACGTTCACCCGGGAGCCGTCGGGCAGCCGCGCGTCGCAGAGCGGCTCGGCCTCGTCGACGCGACGGCCGAGCGGCGCGAGGATGCGCTCGATCGCGTGGCGCAGCTCCGCCTCGTCCCCGAAGGCGACCCCCGTGCGCTCCAGGCGGCCCGCCCGCTCGACCCAGACCGGGCGGGTGCCGGAGACCATGACCTCGTCGACCGCCGGGTCGGCCAGGAGCGGCTCGAGCGGCCCGAGCCCGAAGGAGCGCTGGGCGATGCGGCGGGCGAGCTCGGCGCGGGTCGCCGCGTCGAGGACGCCCGCCTCGCGGTCGACGAGCGCCGCGATGCGCGGGGCGGGCGCGAGGCCCGCGCCGGTCGAGGCCTCCCCCGCCTCGGTCACGAGCTGCTCGCGCAGCGCGTCGGCGAGGGCGTCGAGGGGATCGGCGTCTGAGGGGCTCACACCCCTAGTAGGGCGTGGCGGCTCCGGTTCGCCCCCCTCGGGCGGCAACGGGCTGCGCGATCCGCGCCAACCCGGCGAGCGTCAGCCCGCACAGGAGGCCGACGACGAGGAACGGGACGGCGTCGGAGGTCGCGTCGGCCAGGGCGCCGCTGGCCGCCGAGCCCGTCACCTGCCCGGCCGCCCAAGCGAGGTTCACGAGCGCGAAGGCGAAGCCCTGGTCGAGGCCCGCGTGCTCCGCGGCGTCGGCCGTCATCGCCATCGCCGGGGCCCAGAAGGCGCCGAGCGTCGCACCGAGCACCACGACGCCGCCCGCCAGGACGAGCGCCTGCTGGGGCAGGGTGAGCGCGACGAGCAGCACAGCGGTCCCCGTGAGCCCGGCCCGGACGGGCACGAGCCGGCCCCGCCGGTCCGAGAGCCGCCCGACCACGGGGGACATGAGCGACTCGGCGCCCGCCGCGACGAGGAACGTCGCCGCGATGGCGGCCGTCCCGGCGCCCAGGTGGTCCAGCCGCAGCGAGCCGACGACGTTCAGCGCACCGAACGCCAGCGCCGGGAGCGTCATGAGCCACATCGCGCGCAGGACCGCCGGCCGCCGCACGGCGCCCCAGACCGCGACCAGGCCCTGGGGCCGGGAGACGTGGTGCTGCGGCGTCCCGACCGCCCAGACCCCGAGGCCCGCGGCGAGGACCAGCACGGAGCTGAAGACGAGCTCGGGCGAGGTCGCCTGGGCCAGCCCGCCGAGCGCCGGGCCGACGAGCGAGCCGGCGATGCCCGCGCCCAGCGCCGTCCCGAGGTACTCCCCGCGGCGGTCCGCCGGCGCCTCGCTCAGCAGCCAGGCCAGGGCCCCCGCCCACGAGCAGGCGCCGCCGACGCCCTGGACGAAGCGCGCCGCGTCGAGCAGCGCGATGGACTGCGCGAAGCCGAAGACCGCGCTCGAGACGCCCATGAGGACCAGGCCGAGCAGCACGATCCGCTTCGGCCCGAACCGCGCGGCCAGCATCCCGCACGGGATCGCGCCCACGAGCGTCCCCAGCGGGTTGGCCGCCGCGAGGAGCCCGGCGGCCGTCTTGGAGAGGTCGAACTCGTCGACGTAGGACGGCAGCAGCGGCGCGACCACCGCGTAGAACGAGGTGTCGACGAAGACGATCGCGCTGGCGAGGAGGACGAGCCGGCGCATGGACCCCGCCACCGTAGCGGCGGGGTCGACGCGCTGCCCGAGCGGCCTACGGCAGGAGGCCCTGGAAGCCCCCGCGGCCGTCCCAGCCCAGCGCCGGGTCGGGCGAGGTCGTGTCCGGGAACGTGAACGGGATCGTCGCGCCGAGGGCCTCGGAGTCGTCGAAGGGCGGCCACCGCGTCGCGGGGTCCATGGGGACGTAGCGGCTGCACGTGATCGAGTGCGGATCCGGCAGGCAGGGGTTGAACGGGTGCACCCTCAGGCCGACGCGGGCACGCGACTTCTGCATCTCGTCGATGTTGTTGTAGCCGTCGTTGTCCTGGTCGTCGTGGCCGTCGTCGAAGCCGTCGCGTCCGCGTACGTCCCCGTCCGTGTCGGGATCGGTCGGATCGAGGTTGTTGAAGAGGCGGACGGCGTACGGGTGCTCGTCGGAGAAGGCCCCCTTCCACCAGGACTGCGTCCCGGACGTGTTGAACTCGACCTGGTTCGAGAGCCCGTCCCCGTCCGCGTCGCGCTCGTCGTCCGTCAGGTTCCCGTCGCGGTCCCGATCGAGGATGTCGAGGTCGGGACCGTCCGGACGCTGGGCGCTCGTCGGCATGTCGCCGCCGGTGTTCTGCGTCCCGTCGCTGTACTCCCCGAGGCGGTCGTCGGCCGTGACGGGGCGGCCCCGGTGCTCCCACAGCTCGTGCTCCTGCGAGAGGGCGAGGCCGTCACCGTCGAAGTCGGAGTCGACGTCCGCCCGGTCCAAGGGGTTGGGCCAGGGCTTCTTCGCGGGGTAGGGCACCGCGGCACCGTTCAGGTCCTTCGCCGCGCGGAACTCGTAGCCGTCGGGGACGCCGTCGCCGTCCGTGTCGGCCTTGCGCGGGTTCAGGTGGTACTTGAGCTCCGTGTCGTCGGACAGCAGGTCGTCGTCGTCGTCGGTGTCCTGGCTGTCGAGGATCCCGTCGCCGTCCGTGTCGACGTCGGCCGGGGCCGCATCGGAGGGCGGCGCCACGGCGGGCGCGGTGGGGGCGGTGGACGCGGGGGCCCGACGGGCGCCGCCTGCCCGGCGGGCGCCGGGGGCGTGGCGGGCGCGGTGGCCGACAGCGGGGTCGGCGTGACGAGGGGCGACTCGTCCCTGGTCGTGTAGGTGCGACCCAACCTGCTGGTCAGTGCGCGGAGGCGGAAGCGGGTGGGGCGCGGCGTGCCGGACACCTGCCGCAGCGACGAGGTCAGGGTGCTCGGCAGGACGACCGACAGCGACGTGCTGGTCGCGGCCTTCGCCCTGAGGAAGACGGCCCGGCCGCCGTCGCGCTTGAGGACGAGGGTCGTGCGGCTCCGGCCCACCCGGAGGTTCTTGCCCGTGACCGTGAGGGTGTCCCCCACGGCGAGCTCCAGCGGCGTGACGGCCTCGATGCTGGGCAACGGCGGGAGCGCGGCCGCCGTCGCCGCCGTCGGTGTCACCGCGGCGGGGGCGCAGAGGGCGAGGACGAGAGCGGAGCGGCGAAGTCGGGTCATGGGATGGGGGCAGCGCAGACGGGGAGTCGCTGCCGCCCGTGCCATCGGCCCCGTCCGGCGCCCGCTTGAGGTCACAGGGCACGGGGCCGGACGGACCTACGACCCGCGCGGCGTCAGAGCCCGGACCCGACCCGGAGCCCCGCGGCGCCGTGGCGCCGGTCCCCGGCCGCGCGCGGCAGGACCCGGAGCTCCCGGGCGAAGGACTGGGCGGCGGCGAGGTAGACCGCGTCGCGCAGGCGCACCCGCAGCGCGAGTGCGACGCGGGGCCCGGGGTCGTCGCCCCGTGCGGGTGGCGCGGGCGCGGCGCGCAGGACCTCGGCGTCCTCGAGCGCGAGGGTCGTCTCCCCCGTGGCGTCCGCGGTGTCCCGCGTGACCAGGACGTCCACGCGGCTCCCGCGGACGACGAGGTCCGGTGAGCCCTGGGCGACGAGCTCCGCGACGCGCTCCCCGGGTCCGACGGGGACCGCGGCGCTGGCGAGGGTGGCGGGGTCGGTCACGAGCGAGGGGGTGAGGTCCGTGCCCGCGGGGATGGCGACGGCGGCCTTGAGGCCGACGACGTCGGAGGGGCCGGCGAAGGCCTCGACGGGGGCGTAGCGGGCGGGGACGCGCCGCAGCGCCAGGCGGGCGCGCGCGAGGGGGCGGCCGGCCGCGATGGCGTCGCGGGTCACGAGCACCGTGACGGGCGCCCCGAGCGACGCCCGGAGCGCCGCCTCGCGGCCCGAGACGTCGGCGGCGGCCAGGCCGCCGAGCAGGACCGCGAGCACCGCCAGGACGAGCGCGCGCCGCCCGCGGCTCACGAGCCGGCTCCCGAGCGTGCCTCGGCGGGCGCGGCCGGGAGCTCGAGGACGAGGCGTGCGCCGCGGGACGACGGGGCGGTCGCCAGGCGTCCGCCGAGCCGCGCGGCGATCTCCGCCGTGATCGCCAGCCCGCGGCCGCGGCTCCCGCGCCCGCCGCGCGCCCGGGCGGTGAGCACGCTGAGGGGCGCGGGCAGGCCGCTCCCCTCGTCGGTCACCTCGACCGTGATGCGGCCGCCGAACCGGGCGACGACCACGTCGACCCGCCCGTCGCCGTGCTCGAGCGCGTTGCCGACGAGGTTCGCCGTCGCCTGCGCCAGCCGCAGGCGGTCCGCGTGGGCGACGAGCTCGACCCCCGGCTCGCGGAGCACGAGCCGGCGGCCCCGGGCCTCGGCGACGCGGCGCCAGCTGTCGGTCTGCCGCCGCAGCAGCGCGCCGACGTCCACGGGCTCCGGGTCGTCGGGGGCCTGCCGTCCGGCGGGCGCGGCGCCCAGGTCGGCGAGCGCGCGGGCGGCGCGCCAGAGCTCGTCCTCGACGGGGGTCACCGGGACGCCGCGCCGCGCGAGCCCGTGGAGCACGAGGTGCGCGGCCGCCAGGGGTCCGCGCACCTCGTGGCACGCGCGGGCGACGAGCTCCGCCCGCTGCCGCGCCCGGCGACGCTCGCGGACCAGGCCCACCAGGGCGACCAGCAGGCAGGCGGTCAAGAGGGTCGGGAGCAGGGCGCCGGGCATCACGCGACCCCGCCGGTCTCGACGAGCCGGTACCCGACACCCCAGACGTTCACGACGCATCGCGCTCCCGCGTCCCCGAGCTTCTGCCGCAGCCGGCAGGCGTGGCTGTCGAGCGTCCGGGTGCCGGACGCGGCGCCGTAGCCCCAGATCGTGCGCAGCAGCTCGTCCTTCGTGTAGACCCGCGTGGGATCGGCCGCCAGCGCCTTGAGCAGGGAGAACTCCTTCGCGGCGAGCGGGACGTGCTCCCCGTTGACCCGGACCTCCCGCGAGGCCGGGTCGAGCTGCAGCGCCCCGACCCGCAGCGTCGCCCGGGCGGGCCGGTCGTCCGCACGGCGCAGCAGGGCGCGGAGACGGGCGCGCAGCTCGGGGTAGGAGCAGGGCTTGGGGAGCACGTCGTCCGCGCCGTGCTCGAAGGCGCGGAGCCGGTCGGTCTCGGCGGCGCGGCCCGAGAGGACCAGCACCGGGGTCCGCGGGTCCACCCCCCGGCCACCGGCGCCGGCACGCAGCGTGCGCAGGAGCGCGAGACCGGACCCGTCCGGCAGCCCGACGTCGGCGAGGACCAGGTCGGGGTAGGTCTTCGAGAGGAGCTCGAGGCCCTCGGCCAGGCCCGCGGCGTGCTCGACCGCGAAGCCGTCGGCGGTGAGCTCGTCGACCAGGAAGGCCGCCGTCGTCGGGTCGTCCTCGAGCACGAGGATGGTTGCTGCGTGGTCGTCGTCGGTCATGCCCACCTACCCCACGGGCCGGCGGTCCTTGTCCCCCTGAGCCGCAGAACTGGCGCGCCGACGCTCATTTGGGCACGCGGGGCGTTATGGACCCTCGACGACCGCCCGACGAACCCTTCCGGTGCAACAACCCGTGCACCCCCGCGTCCCGGCGGCACCGCGCCCCTAGGATGCCGCCTTCGGCCCACCGGCCCCGGGACCCTCCCGGGCGGCGGGGCCGACCTTCACATGCACACCGAGAAACGCGGCAACTACGACTCCGGCGAGGACTTCGTCCTCGAGTACGGCGAGCTCCGGTTCACCTTCAACGAACGGGACTTCGCCGAGCGCTGCGAGCAGGCCGCGCTCAAGCTGGGCTTCGTCGTCGGCCGGCTGGACGAGTGGGAGGTCGAGGACCTCGTCAACCTCGCCGTCAACGGCGAGATCCAGGATCCCGCCTCCGCCCTCGGCGAGCACGTGAACGACTGCTGGCCCGAGCTCGTCGGCCCGAGCGACCGCAGCCTCGTGCACTGGCTGCGCCGCCTCGTCTTCCGCTCGGCCTGGCTCGACCAGCGCGTGAAGGAGGGCGAGCTCGACGTGGCCTACGACGCCGTGGCCCAGAGCTTCGCCTACATCCAGCCCGACCGCGGCGGCGAGCCCGTCGAGCTGGCCCCCGAGCCCTCCTGGGGCCGGGTCGCCTACGCGCCGCACTGAGCGGCGGCGCGCAGGCCCCGCCCCGTCCTACCCCAGCGCCGCCGTGCGCGCCTGGGCGATCGCCTCGGCGCCCGCGTCGCCGACCAGGAGCTCGGGCCGCAGGGAGCCCGAGGCGACGAGGTCGAGCGCCGGGAAGCGCGCCGTCGAGGTGAGCGTCACGTCGAGCGCGATGACCGTCGTCTCGCCGCCGAGGGCGTCAGGGGCGGTGGCGACGACGGTCAGCGAGCCGCCGTCGACGATCGCGCGGGCCGCGGCCAGCGCGCGCTTGGCGACGGGCGCCGGCACGCCGGTGAGGGAGTCGATCAGCACGACGGCGTGACCGCCGCGGGCCGCGACGCGCTTGGCCGTGTCGATCGTCCGCTCGACGGCCTGGGCCTGCGCGTCGGGCGAGGCGGCGAGGCCGAGCGTCGCCACGGGGGTGACGCCGTCGGGCGCCTCCGCGAGCTCCTCGGGCCGCAGGCCCGTGTAGACGACGGAGACCTCGAGCTCGTCCTGCGCCGCCAGGGCGCCGGCGAGGCGCCTGAGGGCTTCGGTCTTGCCCGCGCGCGGCGCGCCCGTGATCACGACGCGGGAGCCGCGGCCGATGGGGGTCAGCCACTCGATCGCCTTGAGCGTCGGGTCGTCCGAGCCGAGCGCGAAGCGCTCCGTCGGGAACGCGCACGCCAGCTCGTCCCACGGCGTGCCCTCCGCGACCTCGTCGGCCGGGCGGTCGTTGATCGTGTCGATGCGGATGAGCGACGGGTAGCGCTCCGAGCGGCGCGGGGCGCGCACGGGCCCGGCGATGCGTGTCGCCCGAGACGAGCTCGCAGCGACGCACCTGCGCGGCGGAGATGTAGACGTCGTCGTCCGAGGGCTCGGGCGGGGAGACGCGCAGGAAGCCCGAGCCGTTGCGCGAGCAGCTCGACCACGCCGGTCACCGGGGCGCCCTCGGGGGCGTCGTCGCGGTCGCGGTCGTCGCGGTCGCGCTCGCGGTCGCGCCCGGCGCCGCGCTCCTCGCGCTCCTCCCGGCCACCGCCGCCACCACCGCGGTTGCGGCCGCCGCGGGAGCGGCGCGGGCGCGGCGCGCGCTCGTCCTCGTCGGAGGAGTAGGCCTGCGGGCCGTCGTCGTCGGCGACCGAGACGGCGGTCGGGCGCGCGTCGGCGTCGTCGCCCGGGTCGGCGTCGCGGGTCCGGCTGCGGCCGCCGCGGCGGCGGGCACGCGGCTTGGGCGCGTCCTCGTCGGTGGTGCCCTCCTCGAGGACCTCCTCCTCCGGCGCGCCGCCGGGCTGCGCTTCCAGGACGGCTTGGATGAGGTCGGCCTTGCGGAGCTTGCGGTAGCCCTCGAGGCCCAGCTCGGCCGCGAGGACGTGCAGGTCGGCGAGCGGAGAGGACTCCAGGGAGGAGCGGGTCAGGACGGACATGGGTGGTGCCTTTCGGTGCGGTCGTTCGGAGGGCGCCCCGCCGCGTTGGTCAGCGGCCGGCGAGCGAGTGGGTCCCGAGCCTAGCCCAACCGGCGGCGGCCTCCCGGGTCAGTCGTCCTGGACGATCCACTTCAGCGCGTCGTCGTCCGCATCGACTCCCGGCACCGGCGCGCGACCCTCCAGCACCGCCGTGACCGCGAGGACGTCCGCGGCGGCCGCGACGTCATGGACCCGGAGCATCGCCGCGCCGGCCCGCGCGGCCCAGGCCACCGCGGCGAGCGTCCCGGCCAGGCGGTCGGCGGGCGCCCGGCCCGTGATCGCCCCGAGGAAGTACTTGTTCGACACCGCGAGGAGCACGGGGCGCCCGAGCGCGTGCAGTCGCGGCAGGTCCCGCAGGACCGCGACGGTCTCCCCCGGCGTCTTGGCGAAGTCCGGGCCCGGGTCGAGCAGGAGCTGCTCCTCGGCGACCCCCAGCGCGACGGCCCGCGCGCTGCGGTCCTGCAGGAAGGCGAGGACGTCGTCGGCGACCGCCCCGCCGTAGTCCGCGAAGTGCTCCTCCTTGGGCGCGGCGCGTGTGTGCATGACGCAGAGCGCCGCGCCCGTCCGCGCGCAGAGCGTCGCGAGGCGCTCGTCCCGCAGCCCCGAGACGTCGTTGAGCAGCACGGCGCCCGCGGCCAGCGCGGCCTCCGCCACCGCGGGCTTCCACGTGTCGACGGAGACGGCGATCCCCTCGGTCGCCAGGCGCTCGATGACGGGCACCACGCGCTCGATCTCGACCTCCTCGGCGGTGACCCCCGTGTAGGTGACGCCGCTCTCCCCGCCCACGTCGACGACGTCCGCGCCCGCCGCGGCGAGCGCCAGCCCGTGGGCGACCTGCGCCTCCACGCCCACCAGGCGCTCCCGATCGGAGAACGAGTCGGGGTTCGTGTTGACGATCCCCATGAGCAGCGGCCGGCCCGGCGCGGCCTGCAGGATGCGGCCGCAGGCCCGCAGCGGCGGCGGCGCCTCCGGGCTCACCTCGCGTAGTGGAGGAAGAGGTGGTCGTCGGCGCGCAGGACGTCGCGCAGGCCCATGCGCGGCGGTGGGGAGAGCTGCGGCCCGCTGAGGGACGTCGGGCCGTCGCCGGCGACCAGGAGCGGCGAGAGCGTCAGCAGCAGGTCGTCGACCAGGTCGTCGGCCACGAGCGCGCGCAGGAGCCCCGGGCCGCCCTCGCAGGCCACGGAGCGGACCCCGCGCGCGGCGCGCAGGTGCTCGAGCGCCGCCCGGGCGCCGGCCCCGGGGACGACCTCGACGGCCGTGTCGGTCACCCCGGCCGGCGGCGCGACCGCGACGCCGGAGTAGACCTGCTTGGGCACCCCGGCCTCGGAGAACACGGGGGTCGCCCACGGCACGTCGCCCGAGCGGGTCAGCGTCGCGACCAGCGGGTGCGGCGTGCGCCCGTCGGCCTCCCGCGCAGCGCGCTGCTCGGGGTCCAGGAGGTTCGCGTAGCCCTCCGCCTCGATCGTCCGTGTCCCCGCCAGGAGGCAGTCCGCGGCCGCGCGCAGCCCGCGCAGGAGCGCGCGGTCCTCGGGGTGGCCGAGCTTCGTCGAGCTCCCGTCGACCGTCGCGCGGCCGTCGACCGCGGCGATCATGATCGCCACGACCCGCGGGCGGCCGTCGCGTCCGCCCTCCTGCAGCTCGAGCGCGGCGACGACGTCGGCGGCGGTGCGCTCCTCCCCCTGGCCGCCGAGCCGCCGCACGCCTACTTCTTCTTGATCGTGACGCGGGACGTCGCGGTCGCGGCGTTGCCCGCCCGTCCGTCGCGGTCACCGTGATGGTCCACGTGCCCCGCTTGTAGCGGTGCGTCGCCAGCCGCCCCGCCGCGGGGAGCGTCCGGTCACCCCAGGAGATCGCCACGGTCTTCACGCCGGAGCCCGAGGGGAGGTCGAGGCTCCCGTCCGCCGCCGTCACCGCGAGCTTCACCGGCTTGCCCGCGGCGCGCTTGCCCGTGAGCTTCAGCTCGAGCTCGGGTGGCAGCGCGTCGACCCGCAGCGTGCGCGCCGGCGTCGTGGCGGTCTGCCCACGGCGGTCCGTCGCCACGACCCGCCAGGTGTGGACGCCGTCGGCGACGGGCGCCGCGAGCTTCGTGTCGCGGGTCTCCCCGACGGGCTTGCCGTCGACCTCCACGCGGTAGGTCGGGCGGCCCTGCAGCTCGAACGACGAGGCCCAGGAGAGCGGGCGCGCGGCGAAGTTGCCGTACTTGGACGACGTGAACGTCCGGAACGCACCCGGCGGGCGGTCGTAGGCGCCCGTCACCAGGCGGCGCGCCTCGGGCGGCCCCTGGACGAAGACGGCGTTCGCGTCACCCGCGCGGTTGACCGCCATGTCCATCCCGAGCTCGGGCACGACGGGGCCGAAGTCCGCGCGGGAGATCGCCTTGACCGGCCCGGGCGGCGGCGCCTGGCGCTTGGCCGGGTCGATGTCGTAGGGGCGGATGAGCGCCGAGCCGTCGCCGGGCAGCCACGCGGCGAACGCGTCGTTGTTCTCCGCGATCCCGACCGCGGGCCGGCTCTGGGTCGTCCCCGAGCCGAGCGGCAGCGGCGTGTTGAACTTGTCCTCGTGCAGGATGGAGGCGTTGACGCCGCCGCCGCCCGTGACCGCGGAGATGCCCTCCCCGCGCCCGCTGAGCTCGAGCGCGAGCTCCGAGGCGTCCGCGGCGCCGGGGTAGCCGAAGCCGTCGACGAGCACGGGCGGGTCGAAGGCCGAGCCGACCAGGCGGCGGGCCACGACGTGGCGGCGCCCGTCGGCGAAGGCCTCGCGGAAGGTGACCCAGGCGTAGCTCGAGTCGTCCTCGATGTCGACGCGCGGCGAGTCCGCGGCGCCGCCGGGGCTGCCGTCCGGCCCCGGGACGACGAGGTCCTGGGGCGCGACGGACAGCCGCGTGCCGAAGACGCGGCGCGCGATGACGCGGTCGGCTTCCCCCCAGGTCACCAGGGCCGTGCCGTCGGCGGAGATCGCGACGGCGGAGCGGCCCGCGCCGACTCCCGCGACGCTCGCCGGGTTGATGTCCAGGACGTCCGGCAGCAGGGTGAAGGCCTGTCCGTCGCGGGCCAGGCGCGCGATGCGGACGTCGCCCGCCCCGACGGTCGTCGAGATGTAGGCCACGCCGTTGATCGACATGTCCACGGAGGGGTTCGCGGCGGCGTCGGCGACGGGCTGCGGTGCGCCGAAGCCCGTCGCGGCGTTCGGCCGCACGACGGCCTGGAGCTGGCCGCCCGAGGTGAACGCGACGGCCAGGCGGCCGCCGTCGGAGGCGGCGACCACCGGGGAGTCGGCAGGCCCGGGGGACGGGCCGTCGATCCGCTCGGGGGGCCCGAAGGCGCCGTCGACCAGGCGGGAGACGAAGACGTGCGGGACCCCGCCGTCGCGCTTGAGGTAGGCGACCGCGCCCGTGCCGTCGCGCGCGACGTCGAGGTCCCCCGCCGAGAGGATGTCGGCGGACGGGCCGTCGATGGGGTCGGCCGGGAAGTAGTCCGCGCGGGCGGTGCCCCCGAGGGTCAGCGCGAGGATCGCGGCGAGGAGCGGAAGGGCGCGGGAGGGGCTGGGCGTGCGGGTCATGTCCGAGGGGTGCAACCGACGGGCCGTGGAGAAGTTCCGGGCGCCGCGGGGTGGTGTGCGGCGCCGCACGACCCGGTGCTCAAGCACCCGCGACGATGCCCTCGGCGGCCGCTTCGAGCAGGAAGGCGTCCGCCTCGGCCTCGATGCGCCCGGCGTCCCAGCCCAGCTCGGGTGCCATGGCGGCGGCGACCCGGCGCGCGGCGACGCCGTCGGCGCCCGCGACGTCCCGCGCGGCCGTGAGGCCGAGCCGCGTGCGGCGCAGCAGCGCGTCCCCGACCGTGCGGGCCTGCTCGTGGCGCGCGGCGTAGACGACCTCGGCCAGGAGGTCGGGCGGGCGGCCCGGACCGTCCACGACGGGCTGCGCGAGCTCCCCGCGCTCCTGCGCGATGGTCAGGACGTCGTGCGCGAGGTGGCCGTAGCGCCCGGCGAGCTGCGCGTAGGCCGCGTCGGGGACGCCCTCGACGCGGGGCAGCTCCTCGAGCCCGATGGCCTGGCCCAGGGGGATCTCGTGGGTCCGGCACGGCGCGTCGCGGGCCTCGCGCTCCACGAGCCGGTCCACGGTCATCTTCGCCATGCGGCGCCAGGTGGTGAGCTTGCCGCCCGTGATGGTGATCATCCCGCTCGAGGTCTCGTAGAGCTCGGCCTTGCGGGAGATGTCCACGGACTTCTTCGGGTCCCCGGTCGAGATGAGCGGGCGAACGCCGGCGAAGGCCCCGGCGAGGTCCCCCGGCGCCAGCGTGGTGCCGAAGTAGGCGTTGGTCGCGTCGAGGAGGTAGGCGATGTCCTCGGGCTGCGGGGTGACGTGGTCGAGCGCCCGTGGGTCGTCGCTCGGCTCCACCTCGTTGTCCGTCGTCCCCACGAGCGTCCCGCCGAGCCAGGGCAGCGCGAAGATCGTCCGGCCGCCCCCGGCCGGGACGATCGCGCCCGCTGACGAGCGGCAGCTGGTCGTGGCGCAGGGTGATGTGGGTGCCCCGGGAGGGCTTGATGACCGGGACCTCGGCCTCGTCGTGCAGCTCCTCCGGGCGCAGCCGGTCCGCCCACACGCCCGTCGCGTTGACGACGTTGTTCGCGTGGACGGGGAACGTGTCGCCCGTCATGACGTCGCGGACCCGGACGCCGCGGGAGCGCCCGTCCGCGTCGAGCAGGTCGGTCACCTCGAGGCCGTTGCAGCAGACCGCGCCGAAGCGCTCGGCCTCCTGCAGGACCGTGAGCACGAGCCGCGCGTCGTCCGTCTGGCAGTCGTAGAAGAGGTAGCCCGAGGTCGGGTTGCGGCCCGCGAGCGCCGGGAGCCGCTCCACGACCTCCTCGCCCGAGATGACCCGGTGCCGGTCCGGGGCCCAGTCCGCGAGGCCGTCCCCGTCCGTGTCGGCGACCGCGAGCGCCCCGCGCTCCTCCGTCACCGCGCCGCGGCGGCCGCGCCTGGAGGAGATCTTGTCCACGGACATGACGTCGTAGAGGTTCAGGCCGACCCCCGTCAGCCGGTCGGGGCGCTGGCCGTCGAAGGCGGCGACGACGAGCGGCAGCGGCTTGACCAGGTGGGGTGCGAGCTTCACGTTGATCTGGCGCTCCAGGAGCGCCTCGCGCACGAGCCCGAGGTCGAAGTTCTGCAGGTAGCGCAGGCCGCCGTGGACGAGCTTCGAGGAGCGGCTGGAGGTCCCGGACGCGTAGTCCGCGCGCTCCACGAGGGCGACGGAGTAGCCCCGGGTGGCGGCGTCGAGCGCGACGCCCGCCCCCGTGATGCCGCCGCCGACGACGACGACGTCGTAGGTCTCCGCCGCGAGGGCGGCGATGGCGTGCGCGCGCGTGATCACCTCTCGCGAGTCTAGGCCCCGGAGGGGCGGCAACCCGCCGCGTGCCGGTAGGTTCACGCCCCGATGACCGAGCAGACGATCCTCTTCACGGGCTTCCCCGGCTTCATCGGCGGGCGGCTGATCCCGCGGCTCCTCGCGGACGCGCCGGGGGCGACGGTCGTGGCGCTCGTCGAGCCCCGGATGGTCGAGCGGGCCCGGGGGGCCGCCGCCGCCATCGACCCCGAGCGCGTCGTCGTCGAGCCCGGCGACATCACGGACCCGCGGCTCGGCCTCTCCCCCGCGCGCTACGCGGAGCTCGCCGCCTCGACGACGCAGGTGCACCACCTCGCGGCGGTCTACGACCTCGCGGTGCCCCTCGCGATCGCGGAGCGCGTGAACGTCCTGGGCACCCAGCACGTCCTGGCCTTCTGCCGCGCCGCACCCGCGCTCGAGCGCCACCACTACGTCTCCACGTGCTACGTCGCCGGGGCGCGGTCCGGGCGGGTCATGGAGGCCGACCTGGCCGCCGGGCAGCCGTTCAAGAACCACTACGAGTCGACGAAGTTCGGTGCCGAGGTGCTCGTCCGGGCCTCCATGGACGAGGTCCCGACGACGATCTACCGGCCCGCGATCGTCGTGGGCGACTCGCGGACGGGCGTCACGGCGAAGTTCGACGGCCCCTACTACCTCCTGCGCACCCTGCAGCGCCTGGGCGCGCGCCAGCCCGTCCCGCAGGTCGGGCGCGGCGACGCGACGTTCAACGTCGTTCCCGTCGACTTCGTGGTCGACGCGATCGCCGCGGGCGCCCGGGACCCCGAGGCCGTCGGCGAGACGCTCCACCTCTGCGACCCGGCCCCCGTCGCCTCCGCGGAGCTCATGCGCACCTTCGCGCGGCTCTACGCGGGCCGCGAGCCGAGCTACACGGCGCCCGCCGGCCTGCTGATCCGCGCCCTGCGCTACGCGCCGGTGCGCAAGGCCTTCGGCGGCACCCCCTCGGAGTCGATCATCTACCTGAACCACGCCGTGGAGTTCGACACGACCCGGGCCGACCTGGTCCTCGGCCGCGCGGACCTGCGCTGCCCGCGCTTCGTCGACTACGCCCCGCAGCTCGTGCGCTTCTTCCGCGAGCACGAGGACGACCCGGCGTTCCTGCCGAAGAGCTGAGCGTGCCCGCGCCGCTCACGTTCGTCCCCCTGTTCAAGGAGCGCGTCTGGGGCGGCCGCAGCCTGGAGGAGCGGCTCGGGAAGCCCCTCCCCGACGAGGGTGCGATCGGCGAGGCGTGGGAGCTCGTCGACCGTCCGGAGGCGCAGAGCGTCGTGGCGGCCGGGCCCCTCGCCGGCCAGGAGCTCCACGCCCTGTGGAGCGGACCGGATCGGGAGCGCCTCTTCGGCAGCCGCGCCGCCCGCGCCGGGGAGCGCTTCCCGCTGCTCGTGAAGCTCCTCGACGCCCGCGAGACGCTCTCCGTCCAGGTGCACCCGCCCGCGCACGTGGCCGAGGAGCTCGACGGCGAGCCGAAGACGGAGGGGTGGTACCTCCTGGCCGCCGAGCCGGGCGCCCACCTCTTCGCGGGCTTCCGCGCGGGGGTCACCGAGGAGGCGTTCGCGGCCGCGCTCGAGGCCGGCGAGGACGTCTCGGGGATGCTCCACCGCATCGAGGTCGGGGTCGGCGACGCGCTCCTGATCCCGTCGGGCCGCGTGCACGCGATCGGCGCGGGCTGCCTCATCGTCGAGGTCCAGCAGAACTCGGACACGACCTACCGCGTCTTCGACTTCAACCGCCCGGGCCTCGACGGGGAGCTGCGGGAGCTGCACGTCCCGCAGTCGCTCAAGTGCATCGACTTCGCCGACGTGGAGCCCGAGCTCCGCGAGCGGCGGCGACGGGCTCGTCTTCGCCACCGACGTCCTCCGCGGTGGCGCGGCGCACGCTCGGCGCGGAGGCAGAGCACCTCGCGGAGCCGGGCGAGTGCGCGCTGGTCTGCGTCCTCGACGAGGAGGTCACCTGCGGCAGGGAGACCTACGGCCGCGGCGCGTTCTTCCTCGTCCCCGCGGACGCGAGCACGGAGCTGCCCGTCACCGGGCCGGGCGTCCGTGCTGGTCATCGAGCTGCCCTAGCTCGTGCAGGGCGGCACGGGCCGCCCCGTGACGCCCACGCCCCGAGCGCGCAGCAGCGCGCCCGCGGTGGCGACGAGGAGGTCGTCCCCGGCGAAGGCGACGCTCGAGACGAACTCCGCGCCCGGGACGTCGATGCGCTCGCGCAGCTCCCCGTCGGGCGTGAGGCGCGCGATCGCGCCGCCCGGGCCGAGCGCGACCCAGACGTCGCCCTCCGCGTCGACCGCGAGGCCGTCGGGCTGCCCGTCCTCCATGCGCGCGAAGGTGCGGCGGCCCGTGCCGTCCGGCGGCGCAGGCGAGGACCTCGCCCGTCTGGAAGTCGCTGACGTAGACCGTCGCGCCATCGGGTGCGAGGCCGATGCCGTTGGGCCACACGACGCCCTCGAGCAGCACCTCCGGCTCGCCGCCGCGGCGCGGCGGCACGCGCCAGACCTCGCCCGGCACGGGCTCCTCGCCCGCCATGGGCCGGAAGCGCAGTGCGCCGACCAGGAGCGCGCCGTCGTCCGTCGTGACCAGGTCGTTGAAGCCCTTCATGCCGCCGCGCAGGCCGAGCAGCTCCCGGTCCTCCCCGCGCGCGCCGACGACCAGGACGTCACGGCCCGTGACCACGATGCCGCCCTTGGCGTGCGGCACGAGGCCGCCGATCCCGCGCCGCCCCTCGAGCACGGCGGTGGCGCGCTTGCCGCCCGTCCACCGCCACACCCCGCCCGACACGACGTCGGAGTACAGGACCCCGCCGCCGTCGTCGAGCCGCGGCCCCTCGACGAGCACGTGCCCGCCGACGAGCCGCTCGAACTGCACTACAGGGCCTTCAGGATGTCCTCGACGCGGTCCTTCGCGTCGCCGAAGAGCATCTGCGTGTTCTCCCGGAAGAACAGGGGGTTCTGCACGCCCGCGTAGCCCGAGGCCATCGAGCGCTTGAAGACGATGACGTTCTCCGCCTCCCAGACGTGGAGGACGGGCATGCCGGCGATCGGGCTCGACGGGTCGTCCGCCGCGGCCGGGTTCACCGTGTCGTTCGCCCCGATGACGAGCACGACGGAGGTGTCGTCGAAGTCCTCGTTGATCTCGTCCATCTCGAGGACGATGTCGTACGGGACCTTCGCCTCGGCGAGCAGGACGTTCATGTGGCCCGGCAGGCGCCCGGCGACCGGGTGGATGCCGAAGCGGACGTCGACGCCGGCCTCGCGGAGCTTCCGCGTCATGTCGGCCACGCCGTGCTGCGCCTGCGCGACGGCCATGCCGTAGCCCGGCGTGATGATGACGGACTTCGCGCCCTTGAGCAGCTCGGCGGCGCCCTCGGCGTTGACCTCGCGGTGCTCGCCGTAGTCCGTGTCGCCGTCGCCCGCGGGGGCCTCGATGCCGAAGCCGCCGGCGATGACGGAGATGAACGAGCGGTTCATCGCCTGGCACATGATGTAGCTCAGGTAGGCACCCGAGGAGCCGACGAGCGCGCCCGTGATGATGAGCGCGTCGTTCTCGAGCAGGAAGCCCGAGGCGGCTGCCGCGAAGCCCGAGTAGGAGTTGAGCATCGAGACGACGACCGGCATGTCGCCGCCGCCGATCGAGGCGACGAGGTGCAGGCCGAGCGCGAGCGCCAGGACCGTGGCCAGGGCGAGCGGGACGATGCCGGGGCTCAGGCAGAACCACACGGTCAGCCCGGCGAAGACGACGAGCGACCCGACGTTGATGACGTTCTTGCCCGGCAGCATCAGGGGCTTGGAGTTCATCTTCCCCGAGAGCTTCAGGAAGGCGATGATCGAGCCCGTGAAGGTCACGGCGCCGATGAAGACGCCGATCGCGACCTCCGCGTGGTGGATGCCGAGCGTCCCCAGGCCGTCGAGCAGCCTGGACTCCTCCCCGCCCTCGTCGTTCTCGACGAGCAGGAAGCCGTTCCAGCCGACGAGCACGGCGGCGAGGCCGACGAAGCTGTGCAGCAGGGCGATGAGCTCGGGCATGCCGGTCATCTCGACGATGCGGGCCCGCCAGAGGCCGATGGCCGCGCCGACGACGACGGCGACGAGCAGCAGGACGAGGCCGATGCCCTCGATGTCGGCGTTGATCGCCAGCAGGATGGTGGCGACCAGGGCGACGGCCATGCCGGCCATGCCGTAGCGCAGGCCGACCTTCGCGGTCTCGTGCTTGGAGAGCCCTGCGAGCGCGGCGATGAAGAGCAGCGCGGCGACGATGTACGCGGCCTGGGCCGGAACGGTGACGGACATGGCGCTAGCTCCTCGAGAACATGGCGAGCATGCGGCGCGTCACCGCGAAGCCGCCGAAGACGTTGATGCTGGCGAGCAGGATCGCCGCGAACGAGACCGCGGTGATCGTGTCGTTGTCCTGCCCGATCTGGAGCAGGCCGCCGACGACGATGATCCCGGAGATCGCGTTCGTCACGGACATGAGCGGCGTGTGCAGCGCGTGGTGCACGTGGCCGATGACGTAGTAGCCGATCACCAGGGCCAGGGCGAAGACGGTCAGGCGCGGCACGAGGGTCTCGGGCGAGAGCGCGACGAGGCCGAAGAACACCGCGGCGCCCGCCAGGACGACGCCCAGGCGGGTCGTGTCCGACATGGGCTCCTTCGGCGGCGGTGGCGGGGCCACCTCCTTCGCCGGGGCGGCCGGGGCCGCGGAGACCTGGACGTCCGGCGGCGGCCAGGTCAGCTCGCCCTGGCGCACGACGGTGATGCCGCGCTGCACGACGTCGTCGAAGTCGAGCACGAGCGTGCCGTCCTTCTCGGGCGTCATGAGCTTCATGAGGTTCACGAGGTTCGTGCCGTAGAGCTGCGAGGCCTGGGCGGGCAGGCGGCCCGCGAGGTCCGTGTAGCCGAGGATCGTCACGCCGTTGTCCGTGACGACCGACTCGCCCTTGACCGTGCCCTCGACGTTGCCGCCGTTCTGCGCGGCCATGTCGACGATGACGCTGCCGGGCTTCATGCTCGCCACCATGTCGGCGGTGATCAGCGTCGGCGCGGGGCGGCCCGGGATGAGGGCCGTCGTGATGATGATGTCGACCTCGGTCGCGAGCTTCGCGTAGAGCGCCGCGGCCCGCGTGTTGTAGTCGTCGGACATCTCCTTCGCGTAGCCCGTCGCGCTGACCTGGGCCTCCTCGGACTCGACGGAGAGGTACTCGCCGCCGAGCGACTTGACCTGGTCGGCGACCTCGGGCCGCGGATCGGTCGCGTAGACGATCGCGCCCATGCTGCCGGCGGCGCCGATGGCCGCGAGGCCGGCGACGCCGACGCCCGCGACGAGGATCTTCGCCGGGTTGACCTTGCCGGCCGCGGTGACCTGGCCGGTGAAGAAGCGCCCGTAGGTGTGCGCGGCCTCGACGACGGCGCGGTAGCCCGCGATGTTCGCCATCGAGGAGAGCACGTCGAGCGACTGCGCGCGCGAGATGCGCGGCACCGCGTCCATCGACAGGGCGGTGATCGGCCGCTTGGCGAGGTCGTCGACCATCGCCTGGTCGAGCCGCGGCGAGAGCAGGCTGACCAGCGTCGCGCCCTCCTTCAGCCCGTCGAGCTGCGGCTTCGCCGGCGCGTTGACGCCGAAGACGACGTCCGCGGCCAGCGGATCGCCGATGCTCGCGCCCGCCTCGGCGAACGCCTCGTCCGTGAAGTCCGACGCCTCGCCGGCCCCGGCCTCCACGGTCACCTCGTAGCCCAGCTTGAGGAGCTGCTCGACGGTGGCCGGGGTCGCGGCGACCCGCGTCTCCCCCGCCTGCGCCTCCTTCAGCACGCCAATCACCATTTGCTGCTCGCTCTCTGCCCTTGGATCGTTCGCCGGTCCTGCGTCCCCGTCCGGGCACGCCAGCCGGAAGAATCTCACTTCGGGGTTCGCTTCTGCGTCCCGGCGGCTGGACGTGGTGTCAGGTCGCCGTCGCGACTGCCACACGAGTCGCCGCTCAGCCGAGCACGCGGCCCGCGCGCAGCGCCGCGCGGCGCGCGACGGCCAGGCGGGCGCTCGCGGCCGTGCCGCGGACCGCGCCCGCGCGGCGCGGGAGCACGGGGAACGGCGCCTCGGCCAGCGCAGTGAGCGCCTGCGCCGTCACCCACACGGGCGTCTGGCGCGAGGTCCGCGAGTAGCGGATCGCCCCGTCGGGGCCGCTGAGCGTCTGCAGGTACGCGACGGGCGAGCGCGAGCCGCCGCGGCGCACGTCGGCCGGCTTGCGACCCACGGCGACGAGCCCCTGGACGGCCCAGGCCGTGGACTGGGCGTTCGAGGTGCTGCCCGGGGCGAGCGGGAAGCCGCCGTCGGCGTTCTGGTGGCGCGTGAGGAAGCGCGCGCCGTCGCGGACGCCCTTCGTGGTGCGCGCACGCCCGGCGGCGCGGAGGCCCTGCAGCGCGGCGGCGGTGTCGTCGATCCCGCTCGGCCCGCCCTTGCCGCCGAAGTTCCAGCCCCCGTCGCGGTTCTGCTGACCGGCGATCCACGCCGCGGCGCGGCGCACCCGCGCGTCGGAGGTCTTGCGACCCGTGGCGCGCAGGGAGAAGATCGCGAACGCGGTGGCGTTGACGAGGCCGTCGAAGGAGCCGTCGCGGTCCTGGGCGCGGGCGACCTTCGCCGCCAGCCCGGCGTCCGGGGCGCCGCAGGCGCGCAGGCCGAGCAGCGTGCGCTCCACGTCCCCGAGCACCCTCACGCGCCCGGCATCCTTGCGCAGGCCGTCCGCGAGGCCGGCGGGGCACGGCTCGCCCGCGGCGGCCAGCCCCATCGCCACCCACGCGGTGAACTGCGGGCTGGAGGGCTCCCCCTTCGCGCCGCCGAAGCCGCCGTCGGCGTTCTGCGAGGCGCCCAGGTAGGCGAGCGCGGCGGAGCGCGCGTCGGCCCGGGCGTGCTGGGGCGCGACGGCGAGGAGCACCACGCCGGCGAGCAGGAGCGGGACGGCGGCCTGGGGCAGCGGCCGCCAGGTGACGACGAAGCGCTCCCGGTAGCGCTCCAGCGCCCGGACGAGCGCCGGGCCGAAGGCGAGGCAGAAGAGGACGTTGCCCACGGCGTGGGCGAGGTTGAAGCTCAAGGAGACCCCCGAGATCGCGAGGTAGGCGTCGAGCGTGTGGCGCCCCGAGAAGGTCACCCACGTGGAGAAGTCGAGGAGGGCGCCGAAGCCGAGCCCCGCGGCCCCGCACCAGAGCGCGAGCGGGATCCGGCGCATCCGCCGGCGGCTCGCCCAGGCCAGTGCGGCGCCGAGGACGCCGCAGGCACCCCAGGCGCCCATCTGCCACGGGGTCCACGGACCCTGCCCGAAGAAGAGGTTCGAGGCGAGCGCGCTCACCGCGCCGACGGCGAAGCCCGGCGCCCCGCCGAGGACGTAGCCCGCGAGCAGGACGATGTCCGTCGTCGGCTTGACGTTCGGGAACGGCGCGAACGCGATGCGGCCCACGACCGCCAGGGCAGCGAGGGTCGCCACGAGGGCGAGGACCTTCGAGCTCGGGTGGGAGCGCTCGTACCAGGCGAAGCCCACGACGAGCGCGAGCGCGAGCAGGCCGAAGGAGGCGAGGGTCCAGGTCACGGCCGCAGCTCCGGGATGAGCTTCCCGCGCAGGAGCTCCGCGCCCTCCTCGGGGAGCAGGGCGCCGGCCTCGCCGCCGAGGATGCGGGCGGTCTCCGTCGCGAAGTACCAGCCCCCGGCGAGCACCTCGCGTGCGGGGGCGTCGGCGATCGGGCGCCCGTCGGCCAGGAGGACGACGCGGTCGCAGACCGTCGCGGCGAACTCCGCGTCGTGGGTGGCGACGAGCACGGCGCTGCCCCGCGCGGCGAGGTCGCGCAGGCGCACGGCGAGGTCGCCCTTCGCCCCGCGGTCCATGCCGCGGGTCGGCTCGTCGAGGCAGACGACCGCGGGCGGATCGCCCTCGAGGTCGCCCAGGACGACCGCGAGTGCGAGCCGCTGGCGCTCCCCGCCGCTGAGGTCGCGCGGGTGGCGCCGCGGGTCGACGTGGCCGAGCCCCGCCGCCTCGAGCGCGGCGGCCGTCGCCTCCTCGCCCACGTGCTCGTGGAGCGCGTAGTCCCCGGGGTGCTGCAGCAGCAGCGCGACCCGCCCGCCCGCGGCGACCCGTCCGCGGGAGGCCTTCAAGAGCCCGTTCGCGTGCTTGAGCAGCGTGGACTTCCCCGCGCCGTTGCGCCCCATGAGCGCCACGCGCTCCCCGGGCTGCAGCGTCAGGTCGACCGCGCGCAGGACGCTGCGCCCGCCCGGCAGCTCGTGCCAGACGTCCTCGAAGCGCAGCGCGGCCCCGTCCCGCTCGGCCTTCCGCGCCGCCCGCCGCGCGACCCACCCGCCGGCGGCCTCGTGACTGAAAGGTGCCTGGCACCTTTCAGTCACCGGCGCCAGGAGCGCGTGGGCGCGCAGGGTCGCGCGGGCGTCCTTCACGCCTGCCGGGAGGGGCTGCAGGCCCGCGCGGGTGAAGAGGCGGGCGCCCGGGGTCTGGAGGGCCGGGGAGTGGTCGCCGGCCCAGCCGAGGAACGTGCGCGGCGGTGCGTCGCAGACGACCGCGCCGCCCTCGAGGACGATGACGCGGTCCGCGGCGCCCAGGCAGCGCTCGAGGCGGTGCTCGGCCAGGACGATCGCGGTCCCCCACTCCTCGTTCAGGCGCCGCAGGAGCCAGACGAGCTCGTCGCCCGCGACCGGGTCGAGCTGCGAGGTGGGCTCGTCGAGCAGGACGACCTCGGGCCGCCCCGCGAGCGCCGCACCGAGCGCGACGCGCTGCAGCTCCCCGCCGCTGAGCTCGTGGGTCGCGCGGTCCAGCAGCCCCTCGATGCCGAGCGCGAGCGCGGCCTCCTCGACCCCGCGCGCCACCGCCGCCGCACCGAAGCCGCGGTTCTCCAGGCCGAAGGCGAGCTCCGCGCGGACCGTCCCGAGCACGGCCTGGGTCTCCGGGTCCTGGAACAGCGTCCCGGCGACCGCGGCGATCGCGCCCGGCCCGTGCTCCCGGGTGTCCAGGCCCGCCCGTGCGCACCCGGCCGCCGAACTCCCCGCCGTGGAAGTGCGGCACCAGGCCGCCGGCCGCGCGCAGGACCGTCGACTTCCCGCTCGCGCTGAGCCCCGCGAGGACGACGAACTCCCCGGGCTCGACGGAGAACGACACGTCGCGCAGCGCGGGCTCGCGCGCCCCCGCGTAGGTGTAGGAGACCCCCTCGAAGGCCAGGACGCTCATCGCGCGATCCCCCGGCGCTCCGCGAAGGGGAGCAGCGCGGCGAGCAGCAGGACCGCCGCGAGCGCGAGCTCCCCCACGCCGGCGTCGCCCCGCAGGCGCGGGTAGGCCTCGAAGGAGGCGAGGCCGAGCAGCGGCGCCGCGACCGTCGCGGCCAGGAGCACCGCGGCGCCCGCGAAGAACGCGCGGTCGTGGCGGCTCAGCGGCTCGCGCGCCGCCGCGCCGCGCGGGCCGGGCGCCCCGTAGCCGCGCACCTCGAGCGTCGCGGCCACGTCGATCGCCCGGTCCAGCGCGCCCGTCGTCACCGCGCGCAGCACCGCCAGCCGAGCCGCGGCGCCGCTCCCACCACCCCCGTCGGGCCGGCAGCGCCGCGCGTCCTCCAGGCGCCGCGCGTCGCGCGCGAGCACCGGGACGAGCCGCACCGCGAGCACGGCGGTCAGGGCGGAGCGGAAGGAGACGCGACGCAGGAGCCGCAGGAGCTCGTCGGGATCCACGCAGGCGGAGAAGAGCGCGCAGGCGAGCACGACGAGCAGCACCCGCAGCCCGTCGACGAGCCCGTACACGAGCGCCTCGACGGTCAGGTCGACCTCCCCGAACGGCCCGACCTGCCCGAGCTGGGCGAAGACCGTCAGCCCGTCGCGGACCACGAGGGGGTTGATGAGCGCGACGAGCAGCGCGAGCGGCACGGCCAGGCGCGCCGCGCGGCGCAGCTCCGCTCCGGCCCGCGCGCCCACCCCCGCGCCGGCGATCCCCACGCCCAGCGCGACGAGGAGCAGCGGGTGGCGTGTGCTCAAGACCGCGGCGACGAGCGCGAGGCAGAAGCTCGCGCCCGCGGCGGCGCGCGCGGCGTGCAGGGGGCTCGCCAGCCGCCGGTAGCGCACCGCTCAGCCGCCCGTGGGGCCGGTCGGGGCGGCGCCGCGCCGGGGGACGAGCGGCACGTCGACCGCCGCGCCGCCCTCGATGCCGAGCGCGAAGTGGCCGCCGAGGTTGCCCTCCTGCAGCGCGTCGGCCGCGGCCTCGCACCCCGGCCGTGTCCGTCCCCGTGACGATCCACACGGGCCTGCCGCCCTCGTACCGCGTCGCGGCGATCAGGCCCGACCCGGGCCCGAGCGTCTTGACGACCTTCCCCGTCGGGTCGAGCACCGCGATGGACTTCCCGTTCGCCGCGGGCCGCGCGTAGACCCCGCTCGCCTTCGGCCCGTTCTCGAGGTTGCGCACCGTCTCGTCGTTGCGGATCGCCGACCACGTGCCCGCGATCGACCCGCAGCGTCTCCTTGCTCAAGGAGGTCTGCAGCCCGCCCTTCCCCGCCACGACGTCCACCTCGGCCAGCCGCTTGCCGACGGAGGTGCACTCGGGCGAGCGCGGCGCGGTGCACTCGAGGCGCACGGGCAGGCGGTCCCCGTCGTAGCCGTGCAGGAACGGCTCGGGGAACGAGCCGACGACCGCCGGGATCTCGGAGGTGGCGCCCCAGTCGTGGCGGTCCCACCAGATCCGGTCGCTCGGGCGGACCTTCACGGACGCCGCGCCCTCCTCGGCCTGGACGCCGTTGACGTAGTAGAACCAGTCGTAGGGGCGCCCGTCCTGCCGCCCGCCCGCCCGGCCCTCGATGCTCTGCACGAAGCCGCCGCCGTAGCGCGTCTCGACCTTCGCGTTGCGCTGCAGCAGCCGCATGACGGTGTCCGAGGAGCGGCTGTCGGGGCTGTCGCGCTCGTCGACCGGGAGCGTCCCGAAGTCCTCCGTGACCAGCAGCCGCAAGGACGTCTCCGGCGCTCCCGTGCCCACGCTGCACCCCGCCAGGGCGAGGGTGCCGAGCACGAGGAGCGCCAGGCGCCTCACCGCGCGCCGCCCGGGAGGGCCGGCACGTAGCCGCCGCGGCGCGCCGAGATCCGCCAGGAGCCGCGGAGCGCCGGGAGCGTCGCGATCCCGCGGGAGCTCGTCCGCGCCCGCGCGGTCCGGCTGCCCGCCCGCACGGTGACCAGGGCCCGGCGGACGCGCACGCCGCGGCCACGGTCGTCGTAGCCCACGACGCGCACGCTGCGCGCGCCGACCCGGACGGCGGTGAGGGTCCGCTGGCAGCCCCGGCCGCCGAGCACGCACCAGAACCAGGTCACGACCTCGCCCCCGCGCAGGCGCCCGCGGCCGAAGGGCCCGGAGGAGCTCCCGGCCGACGCGGTCCCGGCCCGGCGGCCGACCTTGTAGGACCACCCGTTGCGGCCGCGGTTCGCGTGGCCCGCCAGGGCGGTGACGAAGTAGGCCGAGGGGGAGCAGGAGCCGCTCGCCGGTCACCCGGATGGGGAGCCGGAGCTGCGCGAGCGCCGCCAGCGGGGTGGCCGCCGGGGCGCTGCACGTGCGCCCGTCGACCCGCAGCCGCGGCGAGGAGGCGAGCACCGTGCGCGGCGCGCGCACGACGGTCCCGCCGGGCCCGAAGACCGCGACGGTCACCCGCGGCCCGGCGGCCTGGGCCCCCACGGGGACCCAGGCCGCGCCGCAGGCCACCAGGAGGGCGACGCCGAGGCGCCGTCGCCTAGCCGACGAAGAAGACCACACGGTTGCGCCCGCGCTGGTAGGTCCTCGTCTGGTGGCCCGCCCGGTCCTGGACGATGACGTCGAGCACGTAGCGACCCCGCGGGAGCGCGGACGGGAGCAGGTAGCTGATGTCGGACGAGGCACCCACGGAGAACGTGCGTGCGTTCTTGACACCGCACTTGCGGGCGCGGACGAGGCGCTCCTTCGCACCGTCGAAGCGGTAGCAGCGTCGCCCGTCCGTGCGCGAGAGGCGCAGGCGGACGTCCTTGATGCCGGCCGGCTCGGGATCCACCTTGCCCGCGATGCTCCGCGGGCCGTCGGCCCGGGCGAAGCGCTGCCCCTCGGCGATCGACGTGATGTCCGCGAACGCCGCACTCATGTCCCGCGGGGGCTCGGGCGGGGTGGGCATGGGCGCGGAGGGTGCCGTGGGGGACGGCACGGTGGTCCCGCAGAACCCGTCCGCGCCGTCGGTGACGCAGACCGTCACGGCGTTGGAGCGGATGGCGCCCGTGCGGGTCGCCTTGAAGCTCACGGGCCCGCGCTGGGTCAGCGCCGGGGTCGTCGCCTTGCCGTCGACGCCCGAGACCGCGCCGGCCACGGAGGCACCGGGAGCCGCCGCGCCGTCGGGCTGGGTCGTCACCGTCAGGGTCGCGGACTGGCCGGGCTTGACCGTCGCCGGCCCCGCGAGCTTGAGCAGGGACTCGCTGCCGGTGCCGTAGGCGTAGAGGACGTCGTCCCCGGCCTGGATCGTGTCGCCGCAGCCGCCGAACTGCGAGGCCACGCCGTTCTTGTACTCGACGAGGTAGCGCATCGACGCGCCGTCGTAGGCCACGGACTCGCCGTTGATGCGCTCGAAGCTCGGGCCGAAGGAGCTGAACTTCCCTGTGAGCTCGAAGCCGTCGCGCTCGGCAGCTTCGGCCAGGGCGCCGTTGCGGGTCGGCGACGGCACGGTGGTCGTACCGGTCGAGCCGGTCCCGTCGCAGGTGTAGGTCTGGCCGGAGTTCGAGAACTTGAACGGCCGCACGTCGACGGTGACCGAGCGCTCGACGAGCGTCTTGGTCGGTCCCTCCACGCGCAGGGGGACGGTGACGGGTGCGGCGCTCGCGCCGGCGGCGCAGCCGAGCGTGACGAGACCGGCGACGGCGCCGGCCAGGACGTTGGACTTCATGTAGGGGCCTCCCCTTCCACGGGGGTCGATGGCTTGTCGGCCGGAGGTAGGTCTCCTGGCTCCCGGGCTCCCCCTCGCGCCTTCCCAGTCCCTCGGGGGGACCAGTGGCTGCCTCGCGGCGTGCGGTGGGGCGATGATCGCCCGGTCACAGTGGCGGGTCCGCGCCGGATTCTCACCGGACTTCCCTTGCACCACCGACCTTTGACCCGGGAGAGGCTAGCGCGCCGGTGCCCGCTCGGACGCGGCGGCGGTACGGTCCCGGACCATGACCGTGAACCTCACCCGGATCTACACGAAGCTCGGCGACGACGGGCGAGACGCACCTCGGCGACATGTCCCGCGTCTCGAAGAACCACCCGCGGGTCGAGGCCTACGGCGACGTGGACGAGCTCAACGCCCAGGTCGGGGTGACCCTCACGGTCGACGGCCTGCCCGAGCAGTACCGGGGCTGGCTGCAGCAGGTCCAGAACGACCTCTTCGACATCGGCGCCGACCTCTCGGTCCCCCACGAGGGCGACCGCTCGCGGCTGCGGGTCAAGCCGGAGCAGACCGCCTGGCTGGAGGCGCGCTGCGACGAGGTCAACGCGACGCTCGAGCCGCTCAAGAGCTTCGTGCTGCCGGGCGGGACGCCGGCCGCCGCCCACCTCCACGTCTGCCGCACGGTCTGCCGCCGCGCCGAGCGCCGCGCGCTCCTGGTCGAGGGGGGCAACCCGGAGGTCCTGAAGTACCTCAACCGCCTCTCGGACCTCCTCTTCATCCTCTCGCGCGGCGCCAACGGCGCGGAGGAGCCGCTCTGGCAGCCCGGGCGGTTCCAGTAGCCCCGCGGGAGCTGGACCGCGCGGCGCAGGCGGCGGCCCGCGCGCGGCAGGACCAGCTCGTCAAGCCGCCGGGCGCCCTCGGCCGCCTCGAGGAGCTCGCGATCTGGCTCGCCGGCGTCACGGGGCAGGAGCGCCCGGAGCTGCGCGCGCGCGTCGTCGTCGCGGCCGCCGACCACGGCGTGACCGCCGCCGGGGTCAGCGCCTACCCGCCGGAGGTGACGGGCCAGATGCTCGCGACCTTCGTCTCCGGCCGTGGCGCGGTCAGCGTCCTGGCCGCGGCCGTCGGCGCGGAGCTCGTCTGCGTCGACGCGGGCGTGCGGGGGGACACGACGGCGCTCGGCGCCGCGGTCCGCCAGACGGGGCTCGCGCCGGCGCGGAACCTCCTCGAGGAGCCCGCGCTCGACGCCGCGGAGCTCGACCACGCGCTGGCGACGGGCCGCGACCTGGCCGCCTCGGCCGCCGCCGACGGCATCACGGTGCTCGTGGGCGGCGAGATGGGGATCGGCAACACGACCCCCGCGACCTGCCTGGCCGCCTGGCTCACCGGCGAGGCGCCCGTGGCGCTCGCGGGCCCGGGGACGGGCCTGGACGCCGCGGGGATCGCGCGCAAGGCCGAGGTCGTCGAGCAGGCGCTCGCGCGCCACGCCCCCACGACGGCGACCGACGCGCTGCGCTGCGTCGGCGGCGGGGAGCTCGCCGTCCTCTGCGGCCTGGCGCTCGGCGCGGCCGAGCACGGCGTGGGCTACCTCTGCGACGGGCTCATCGCCACCGCGGCGGCCGCGACCGCCGCCGCCATCGAGCCCGGCGTCGTCCCCTGGCTGCTGGCCGGCCACCGCTCCCCCGAGCCCGCGCACTCCGCGCTGCTCGCCCACCTCGGCCTCGAGCCCGTGCTCGACCTCGGCATGCGCCTCGGCGAGGCCTCGGGCGCCACCGCGGCCCTCGCGGTCCTGCGGCTCGCGGTCCTCACCCACGACGGCATGGCGACCTTCGCCGAGGCCGGCGTGGCGGGCGCGACGTGACCCCGCTGGCCGACCTGCGCGCGGCCGTCTCGTTCCTGACCCGCATCCCCGCGCACGACGCGCGGCGCCCCTTCGACGCGGCGCGCCTGAGCCGCGCGGCGTTCTGGTTCCCCGCCGTCGGCCTCCTGGTCGGCGGGCTCATGGGCGGCGTCCGGAACCTCGCCGACCTCGCGCTGGACCCCGCGCCCGCGACGCTCCTGGCGCTCCTGGCCGCCGTCCTGGTCACGGGCGGCTTCCACGAGGACGGGCTGGCGGACGCCTCCGACGGCATGGGCGCGCACGTCGCACGCGAGCGGCGCCTGGAGATCTTCAAGGACTCGCGCGTCGGCACCTACGGCGCGCTCGCGGTGGCGTTCATGGTCGCGTTCCCGCTCGTGACGCTCGCGCCGCTCGACGGCGGGGACTTCCTGCGCGCGGCGCTCGCGGGGCACGTGCTCGGGCGCTGGTCGACCCTCCCCCAGTCCTGGCTCATCCGGCCCGCGGCCGACGAGGGCTCCGGGGCGCTCGTGCGCGCGAGCCCGCTCCTCGTCCTCGGCGCGACGGCGTACACCGCGGCGCTCGTGCTCCTCGTCGCCGGCCCGGGCCCGGGCGCGATCGCCCTGGGCGTGGCGGCACTCGTCACGGCGCTCGGCGGGGCCTACTTCGCCCGGCGCCTCGGCGGGGTGAGCGGCGACACGTTCGGCGCCGTGAACAAGGTCGTCGAGCTGGCGACCTACGCCGCGCTGGGCGCTGCGCTCACCTGAGCCGCGGGCTGACGCCGCGCGCCAGCGCGACCGCGAGCAGCACGGCGAGGCCCGCGATCGCCGCGGCGCCCGCGATGAAGGTCGAGTGCTCGGCGGCGAAGCGCGCGGCGCCCGCGGGCCGGGCGACGAGCACCGCGGCCAGCGCCGCCCCGGCACCCGCGACGAGCCCGAGGGGCAGCCAGCGCCTCGCCCGGGCGCGGCTGCGCCTCGCGCCGGAGGGCGGAGGGCCGGCGCTCCTCGAGCCACGCGAGCCCCGCGACGGCCAGCAGCGTCCAGGTCATCGCGACGAGGAAGCCGCCGAGGACGTCCGACGGGAAGTGCCAGCCCAGCGCGAGGATCGAGTAGGAGACGGAGATCGCGAAGCCCGCGCCGAGCACCGCGACGGTCGGGCGCAGCCGCGCCGGAACCGCGAGGATCGCGCAGAGCGCGAGCGTCATCGAGGCCGTGGCGTGGCCGCTGGGCCAGGAGGCCGCGGCGATCTGCCCCGAGCCGAGCCACCCGTCGTAGCGCGGGGAGGCGAGCAGCGGCTTGAGCTCGCGCGTCGTCAGGCCCGTCAGGACGAGCAGCGCGACGATCGTCCCCGCGATCCGGGGTCGCCGGCGCAGGAGCGCGATCCCCGCCAGGCTGAAGCCGATGAGGGCGTAGGAGCGCGGGTCGGCGAGGTGCGCGACGTGGTCGAGCAGGACCGTGATGCGCGGGCGGTTCAGGGCCGTGAAGCCCTGGAGGGTCGCGGAGTCGCGCGCCTGCCCGAAGGGGAGCAGGAGCGCCACGACGCCCGTGGCGGCGAGGCCGAGCGCGCAGGCGGCGGCGCCGAGCAGCGGGATGCGGGGCGTGCGGAGCACTCCTGCGAGGCTACCGGCCCTCCTGAACGCTCCATCAAGCGTCCACTGGCCGTCGGGGCGCGGAGGAGCGACCTGTCCCGGGGCGAACGCCGGGGCATGGACGCCCTCGAGGCCCCACCTTCCGCGTCCGCCTCCGGCCTCGTGCCCGGATGGGTCGGGGCGCGGGTCACCTCTGCCGAGGGCATCGACGTCGGCGTCGTCCGCGACGTGCTCTTCGACCAGCGGCACCGGTGCCCGGGCTGGCTGCTGGTCGCGCTCCCCCGCGGGGTGGAGCCGCTCGTCCTCGTCCCGGCGCGCGGGCTGCGCCACCGCGCCGCGGGCGTGCAGCTCGCCTGCACCCACGAGGCGGTCCTGCGCGCGCCCGCCGGCGCCGCACCGCCGGACGGCCTCGCCCACGACCACGCGCTCGTCCTCGCCGTCCACTACGGCGTGCGCTGCGGCGGCGGCCCCTGGCACGGCGTGGCCGCGCCGCGGGTCGCGGCGGCGCTGCCGGGTGGCCGTTCCGGTCTAGAGGTCCATCGCGTCGAGCGCCCGCGCGAAGCGGGTCTGCGGCGCGAGCGCGGCGACCGTCCGGGCGTCGGCGATGGTGTCCACGTCGAGCAGCCCCGGCAGGTCGACGACCTCCAGCCCGAGCTCCACGAGCCGCTCGCGCTGCCGCGCGCCCGTGTCGTCCGCACTCATCGGCACGCCCTCGAAGACCGCGCGGTCCGGCGTGCGCAGGCCGATCCCCCAGTAGCCCCCGTCGTCCGCGGGGGCGAGGACCGACGGCGCGGTCGCGAGCGCCTCGAGCCCCGAGACGAGGTGCGCCTCCGTGAGCTGCGGGGTGTCCATCCCGACGAGGAACGCGCTCTCCCCCACGTCCTCGAACGCCGCGGCCAGGCGCTCCTCGAGGCCGTCGCCGCGCTGCGGGAGCACCTCGAAGCCGTCGGCCAGCCAGGTGCCGGGCTCCCCGTCGAGGACGAGCACCCGCCGCCGCGCGGGCGTCGCGTGGACCGCGGCGAGCGTGTCCTCGAGCGCCGCCTGCGCGAGCTCGGCCGCCTGCTCGGGCGTGCAGGGCGGGCACAGGCGCGTCTTCGATCGCCCGGCGACGGGCGCCTTGGCGATGACGATCAGGACGTCCGCGGCGGCGCCGGGGTGGTCGGGGGCGTGCGGCTCGCTCATGCGGGGACCTCCTGGGTGACGCGGGCGTCGACCTCGGCCAGCACGCGGAGCATGTCGCGCACCGCCCTGGCGGTCCCGCCGACGGTTCCGGTGACCTTCGACTTCCCGCCGTCGCGCGGCGCGTAGGAGACGGGGCGCTCCTCGACCCGCCAGCCCGCGGCGGCGGCGCGCAGGACCATCTCCAGCGGCCAGCCGAAGCGACGGTCGGCGATCCCGAGCCCGAGGAGCGCCTCGCGGCGCGCGGCGCGCATCGGCCCGAGGTCCGTCGTGCGGATGCCCGAGCGGCGGCGCAGCTCGAGGGCCAGGACGCGGTTGGCCAGCCGCGCGTGCGGCGGGAACGCGCCGCGCTGCGTCGGCTTGCGGGTCCCGAGGACGAGGTCCGCGTGCCCGTCGGCGACCCGGTCGGAGAGCGCGACGAGCTCCCGCGCGTCGAGCGAGCCGTCGCCGTCCATGAAGCAGACGACGTCGGCGGTGGCGGCGCGTCAGGCCGGCGAAGCAGGCGGCGCCGAAGCCCTTCACCGGCTCGTGGACGACCCGCGCGCCGTGCTCCCGCGCGATGTCGCCCGAGCCGTCGGAGGAGCCGTTGTCGACGACGATCGCGCGTGAACCCGGGCGGGATCCGCGCGAGGACGCCGGGCAGGGCCTGGGCCTCGTCGAGGACGGGGAGGATGACCTCGCGCACCCGGGGCACCCTAGCCTGCGGCCCATGCGCGTCCTCGTCACCGGCGGAGCCGGCTTCATCGGCTCCCACGTCGCCGACCAGCTGCTCGCCGAGGGCCACGAGGTCGCGATCCTCGACAACCTCCACCCCGCCGCGCACGCCGGGCCCGCCGGAGTTCCTGCCCGAGGGCGCGCGAGTGGACCGAGGGCGACGTCCGCGACGGCGCGACGGTCGCCGCGGCGCTCGCCGGGCGTCGACGCGGTCTGCCACCAGGCGGCGATGGTCGGGCTCGGGACGGACATCGGCGACATCGCGGACTACACGAGCCACAACGACCTCGGGCACCGCGGTCCTGCTGCGCGAGCTCGCCGCGGCGGCCTTCGCCGGCCGCCTCGTGCTCGCCTCGAGCATGGTCGTCTACGGCGAGGGCCGCTACGCCTGCGCCGAGCACGGCGTCGTGCGGCCCGGGCCGCGCCTGGTCGCCGACCTCGACGCGGGCCGCTTCGAGCCGCCCTGCCCGATCTGCGCGCGGCCCCTCGCCCCCGAGCCGATCACGGAGGACGCGCCCGTCGACCCGCGGAACGTCTACGCCGCGACGAAGCTCCAGCAGGAGCACCTCGCCTTCGCGTTCTCCCGCGAGACCGGCGTGCCGGTCACGGCGCTGCGCTACCACAACGTCTACGGGCCCCGGATGCCCCGCGACACGCCCTACGCGGGCGTCGCGTCGATCTTCGCGAGCTCCCTGGCGGCGCGGCCGCGCGCCCCAGGTCTTCGAGGACGGGGCGCAGACCCGCGACTTCGTCCACGTCCGCGACGTCGCCCGGGCGAACGTCCTCGCGCTCACCGCCGACCAGAGCCGGTCCCGGGCGCCTTCAACGTCTGCTCGGGCCAGCCCGCGCACCGTCGGGGAGATGGCCCGCGCCCTCCAGGCCGCCTACCCCGCGGGAACGCCGGAGCCCGAGGTCACGGGGCAGTACCGCCTCGGCGACGTCCGCCACGTCTTCGCGAGCGCCGCCCGCGCGGAGGACGTGCTCGGCTTCCGCGCCCGGGAGGACTTCGCCGAGGGCATGCGGGAGTTCGCCCAGGCGCCGCTCCGCGCGGCCGCGGCGCGGTGATGACCGATGCGTGACCCTCGGAGTGCCGCTACGACACCCTGAGGGTCACCGATCGCCGTCGGCCCGCGGGATCGGGCGACGGCTTGGGCGCCGCGACCTTCCCCACGAGCGCGCCGACCGCCGCGGAGGCCACGCCGCCCACGACGGCGCCCGCGACCTGCTCGGCCAGGCCGCGCGCGGGGCTCGGGGTGGCCGGGGGCTCCTCGGTGCTCATCGCCCCATGGTCCCACGCGGGCCGAGCGGCGGGCTCGCGGCCAGGGCCGTCGCCCCGTCGGGGAGCGTCAGCACGACCCGCAGGGGCAGCCGCCGCCGCAGCGGCACCGTGAAGCGGACCCCCGAGCGGCCGTCGAGCTTGCCGCGCGCGATGGGGTACCAGCCGAAGTGCTCGCGGGACCGCGCCTGGAGCACGACGGTCCCCCCCGGCGCCGCGGGCGCCACCGAGGCGGAGACGTGCGCGCGGCGCGCCGTCCGGCGCACGCTGCCCGTGATGCGCCGGTCGAGGACCACGAGCGTCACGGGCGGGCTCGTGCTCCCCGCGGCCTGCGCGACGTAGGTCGTCGTGGTCGCGGGAACGACCCCGACCGCGAAGGTGCCGTCCTCGCCGACCACGGTGCTCCCCGCCTCGCGCCCGGCACCCCCGTCCGGCGTGGCCTCGGCCAGGCTGACGCGCGTGCCGGCGGGCAGCCCCGTGCGGCCCCGCAGCGCCACGGGCCGCTGCGGGCCCGACGGGCGCGGCCGGCGGGGTGAGCAGGACGTCCGCGACGAGCACGCGCCCGACCATCCCCGGGTGCAGGGAGCAGTGGTAGGCGTAGGTGCCGGGCGTGTCGAAGTGGTGGTCGAACGCGGTCCCGGAGGGCATGCGCCCCGAGTCGAAGCTCCCGTCGTCCGCGGCGACGTCGTGGGGGCGGACGGAGTCGTTGCCCAGGTCACGGGCTCGTGGGTCACGACGCTCACCCCCGACGGCGTGAAGGCCGCGAAGCCGATCGCGACGCGGGTCCCGGGCGCCCGCGTCGTGGTGCATGCCCTCCATCGCGGCGGCGGGCGCCGCGCCCAGGAGCGCCAGGCCGAGCGCGGCGAGCACCCGGCGGCTCATCGGGCCACCCGGTAGATGCCGATCATGCCCGCGGCCATGTGGTTCTCGACGTGGCAGTGGTAGAGCCAGGTGCCCGGGTCCTCCTCGCGCCAGCGGATGCGGAACGACTCCGCCGGCCCGACGGTCTGCGTGTCCCGCGGGACCCCGCCCGGCCCGCGCCAGCGGTGCCCGTGCACGTGGAAGGTGTGGTGCTCGGAGCCCACGGCCATGACGTCCCACTGCACGAGCTCCCCGACCCGGGAGGTGAAGATCGGCGTGTTCCCGACGAACGCCCGGCCGTCGATGGCCTGGAACTGCCCCATGGGCGCCAGCGCGACGACGAACTCGCGATCGGGCGCGCGCTCGTGGCGGCCGAGGATCGAGAGCATCCCGTACATGCCGCCGTCGAGGGAGGCGTGCATGGAGGGCGAGTGGTCGTGGTAGGGCCAGGCGCCGACGGAGTCGTTCCCCGCCCGCAGCCGGTAGGTCCAGGTGCGCCCGGGCTTCACGTCCGCGTCCCCGCCGGAGAAGCCGGGCAGGTAGGCGCCGTCCGAGCTCGGCTTGTAGTGGACGCCGTGGAAGTGCATGGAGTGCGGCTGCGCGGGGTCGAGGTTCTTGAAGTGCACGACGAGCCGGTCGCCGGCCCGGGCCCGCAGCAGCGGCCCGGGGATGAGGTCCGGGTTGCCCGTCCCGGCCTGCGTGTTGCGCAGCGGCATGCGCCAGCCGCGCGTGTAGCGGCGGTAGACCGTCGTGCGCAGCACGGTCTGCGCCGGGCCGTAGCGCATGCCCTCGATCGCGTCGCGGCCGTTGGGGACCACGTCGACGACGTGCGGCACGGCGGCGACCCACGTCTCCCGGACCTCCGCATGCGCCGGGGGTGCCGGGCATGCACCCAGCACCCCCAGTCCCCAGACGACTGCCAGCGCAGCCGTCCGCCCCCTCACTTGACCGTGACCGTCGCCTTCATGAACGGGTGGATCAAGCAGTAGAACGCGTAGGTCCCGGGCGCCGCGAACGTGACGCTGCTGTCGGCCGGGAGCGGCGAGGCCGCGACCGTGTCGAGCACCCCGGAGTTCCAGAACCCGTTGCCGTGCAGGCTCGGGCTCAACGCCGCCGGCGGGCTCATCGGCGGTTCGCTCGCGTAGGTGGCGATCGGGTCGATCGCGGGCGCCTGGAAGGAGGCGGCGAGCTTGCCCAGGTAGGTGTCCGCGCCCTTCGGGTCCGACGGGTCCCCGGGACCGGCCGTCGCCGTGTGGTCCTCGCGCGAGCCGGGCGGCATCGCGAACTTCACCGTGGTCCCGCGATCCACGGTGAGCGTGTCGGGGACGAAGGCGAAGCGCTCCACCCCGCCCGCACCCGCGGCGCCGATGCGCATCGTCCCGGCCGGCGCCGTGCTCGCGGCGAGCTGCTTCGCGGTGGCGAGCGCCTTGCTGACCTGCTTGGCGACGGCCTTCGCGTCGGCCTTCGTGCTCGGCACCTTCTTCTTCTTGGCCAGGACGCGGACCGTCCCCTTCATGCCGGGGTGGATGTCGCAGAAGTACGTGAACGTGCCGGCCTTCGTGAACTTCACGGACACGGGCTTGGGCCGCTCGGCCAGCGGCAGGCCGCTGTTGACGCCCTTCGCGCCGGAGTAGCTCAGCGACTTGCCGAACTTCGAGGCCAGGAGGCTCCGGGAGAAGCCGAGCACGGGCGCGCCCTTGAACCAGAACGGGGAGCCGGCGGCATCGGCCGCATCCGCCATCGTGCCCGTCGGGGCGAGGAGCTCCGACGGCTTGCCGCCGCGCGCCGGGCAGGTCGAGGTTGTGGAAGCCGACGGGCGCGAAGGAGACCTTGTCGCCCACGTGGACGGAGATGGACGACGGGAAGAACGCGTCGACGTCCGTGTCGGTCTTCTGGAACTGCTTCTGGGCCGCGGGAGGGATGCCCATCAGGACGGTCTTGCCCGCGGCGGACGCGCCTGCCGGGCTGACGATGAGGACGGCCGCCGTGGTCAGTGCGACGGCGGGGGGAAGACGAAGATCCATGGGGAACCGCTCCTAAACATCGGGGGGAACACTTGGCGTGTCAGCACTCGCTGGGTGCAGCGCGAAGCTACTCCCGGCCTAGGATCCGGCGCAACGGCCGCCGCGAACAAGGTGGCGCGTTGGCGTTCGCTGCGTGACGCGACGCACTCCCTTCGGGACACCGTCCCGGAACGACGAAAGCCTCGCGTCGGCGAGGCTTCCGGAGGTACCGCTACCGGGATTCGAACCCGGGTTTCCGCCGTGAGAGGGCGGCGTCCTAGTCCCCTGGACGATAGCGGCGCGGGGATCGGCAGCGTAGCAAGGACCGGCATCCGGGCGACCGGCGAGGACGGGGCTCCCCGGGCCGCCCACGCGCTAGGCTCCCGCTCCTCGCGGATGTGGCGGAATTGGTAGACGCGCGGCGTTCAGGTCGCCGTGGGGGCAACCCCGTGGAGGTTCGAGTCCTCTCATCCGCATCGCGAGCACGACGGCATCCGACAGGGTGCCGTTCGTCGTTCCGGGGCGCGCCGCTCACCCCAGTGCGGCCACCAGGCGCGCGACGCCCTCGTCGAGCTCCGCGTCCGGCACGGAGAGCGAGAGCCGCAGCCACCCGGCGCCGCGCGCGCCGAAGCCCTCCCCCGGCGCGGTCGAGACGCGCTGCTCGGCCAGCAGGCGCTCCGCGGTGAGCCCGGCCGGCGGGCGCCACCAGGCGAAGAAGGAGCCCTCGGGCGCGGCGAGCTCCGCCCCCGCACCCTGCAGCGCGGCCACCACGCGGTCCCGCCGCGCCGGTAGGTCGCGACGCGCTCGGCCACGTCGGCCTGGTCGGACTCCAGCGCCGCCAGCAGGCCCGCCTGCACCGCGCCGAAGACGCCGCAGCTCGTGTGGTCGACGAGCGCCTTGACCCGCCCGACGAGCTCCGCGTTGCCCACGAGTGCCCCGGCCCGCCAGCCCGCCATGCCGTAGACCTTCGACGCGGACCAGAGCTCCACCCCCACCTCGCGCGCGCCTTCCACGGCCAGCAGGCTCTGCGCGCGCCGGCCGTCGAAGGCGAGGAAGCCGTAGGCGAAGTCGTTGAGCAGCCAGCCGCCCGTCGCGTGCGCACGCGCCACCGCCGCCTCGAAGGTCCCGGGGGCGGCGCAGACGCCGCAGGGGTTCGAGGGGTAGTTCAGGACGGTGAGCGCGGCGTCCGGCGCCGCGTCGAGGTCGGGCTGCCAGCCCGCGTCCGCCCGCAGGCCGAGCGGCACCTCGCGCACGCCGGCCAGGGCGGTCGCGGAGCGGTAGTCGGGGTAGCCCGGGTCGGGCAGGAGCACCGTCTCCCCCGCGCCGGCGGCCGCCAGGACGACCAGCATGATCCCCGTCTTCGTCCCCGGGAGGATCGCGATCTCCGTCTCCGGGTCGAGCTCCACGCCGTGGTCGTCGCGGTAGCGCGCCGCGAGCGCCTCGCGCAGCGCGGGGGTCCCCTGGAACGGCGGGTAGCCGTGGATCGCGACGCCGCCCTGGGCGCTCGCCGCCTGCAGCGCCGCGAGGGCGTGCGGCGGCGGCGGGAGGTCCGGGTTGCCGCGCCCGAGGTCGATCACGGGCGGCCCGGGGCGCTCCCGCTCCCGGGCCGCCGCGGCGAGCACCCCGCTGAAGAACTGCTCCGGGAGGCGCTCGAGCGGCGGCGGGACGGTGCGGCGGGCCATGCCGCCGCTTCTAGCGCAGGAGGCGGGAGGCGCGCGTCGTGCGCACCCGCTTGCCCTTGGCGTCGAGCGCGGTCACGGTGACCCGGACCGCCCCGGGCACGAGCCGCGCCCGGCGCTTGAGCGGGATGCGGCCGCTCTTGCGCAGCGCGGCGGCGCGGCCCGAGAGGAGCAGCTTCCCGCGCGGGGTGGTGATGGTCGCCCGGACGTCGCGCAGGCTCCCGTTCGCGATGCGCAGGAAGAGCCGCAGGCCGCCCATGCGCGTCGTGCGGCGCGCGGAGAACTCGGGCCGCAGGATCTCCAGGCGCAGCTTCGGGGTGGCCGGGACGACCGTGACGGTCCCGGGTGCGCCGGGACCGCCCGCCGGGCCCGCGGCGCCGTTCGCGCCCGGGGCGCCGGGACCGGGAGCGGCGCTCGTGCCGGAGCTGCTCGGCGGCGGCGGCGGGCTGGGCTGGGCGGCCGGCTGCGTCGGGGTCGGCCCCGTCGGGCTGGTCGCGGCGGTCCGGCACTCGAAGTCCTGCACGGAGCGCTCCCCGATCCCGACGGTCACCTGGCGGCGCTCGAGGACCTGGCGCGTCGCGGGGTCCTCGCAGGTCAGCGTCCAGGCCTCGGTCTCCTTCGCGAGGAGCTTCACGGGGCGCGTGCTCGGGTTGACGGCCCAGGTCCAGCTGCCCGAGGCCGGGACCGTGAGGGTCGACTCGAGGTGCTCGGGCACCTGCAGCGCGGGTCCGGGCTTGTCGCTGTCGTCGGACTCGACGAAGGACGTCGACGTCGTGAAGTCCTTCGTCAGCCGCAGGACGCGCCCGGCCGGAGCCGTGCCCATGAGCTGCGCGTGGTTCTCCGGGGCGATCGCCGCCTCGGCCGCGAGCAGGAGCGACTCGCGCAGCCCCTTGGAGGGCTTGCGGCCGTTGGCGGTGTTGCCCGGCCCCTCGATGGTCCCGAGGAACTGGTCGATGACCGCGTCCTGGTAGTTCGGGTGGAAGTTCCCGTAGCCGACCTCCGTCGTGTAGCCGAAGGCGCCCTGGGCGAAGTAGTTCCAGTCCTCCGTCGCGCCCGTGACGTCGTAGAGGTTGTAGGAGACGAACGAGGCGTAGTTGGCCGCCGCGGCCATCTTGTCGGCCAGGGCCTTCATCGCCGGCTGGTACGGCGGGATCGTCCCCTTGGGGAAGCCGGGCTCGTCGGCGCCGTTGAAGCCGGGCTGGAAGAGGACGTCGCCCGCGTAGTTGTGGTTCGAGTTGACCACCATGACCTGGTGGGCCGAGGAGAGCTCGTGGACGTTCTGGGTCTCGGGCTCGGAGAACGGCGAGGGGCCGCGGAAGGTCTGGCTGTCGAAGCTGCTCGACTCGCCCGGCCCGCCCCAGAACGCCGCGTAGTTGCGGTTGAGGTCGACCCCCGACTGCAGCGCGCACGGCGCGGTGGTCGGCACGCCGCTGGCGGGGTCGTTCGCGCAGTTCTTGCGCCGGTAGGAGCCCGCGCCCGCGACCGCCGGGCCCGTCCCGGCGCCGTACCCGCCGCCGCCGAGCCCCGGCGTCTCCGGCGGCAGCTCCGCGTTCGCGTCGTCCGCGGGCATGTAGTCACCGGCGACCTGCGTGGCCTCGAGCCCGTCGGGGTTGACGACCGGGATCGCGAAGGTCCGCACGCCGTCGAGGATCGCCTTCTTGCGCGCCCCGTCGGCCGGGCTCGTCGCCTTGAAGAGGTCGAGCGCGTGCTCCATCGTCATCTCGCCCGAGGACCACTCGCGCACGTGGTGCAGGCCGAGCTCGAAGACCGTCGGGCGCCCGTCGTCGGTCCGCGCGACGTCCGTGGCGATCTCCACGCCCTCGACCGTCCGCCCCTCGACGGACTTGTGCGGGAGGACCAGCGGGCGCACGGCCGTCGGGTGCGCGGCCACGAGGTCCTTGAGGTCCTGCTGGTAGTCGGCCAGGTGGCGGTAGGACCGCCGGCCGCTCGGCAGGCCCGAGGGCACGACGTCCCCCACCGGGTCGGCCCGCAGCGACTTGCGGTCGGCCGCGGCGAGGTCCGGGACCTTCACGCGGTAGGCGTAGCCCAGGCGCGTGAGCGTCGCGGCGTCCCCGGGGCCGTGCAGGACCGCGTCGATGCCGGCCTTCGTGCCCGTCTCGTTGAGGTCGATCCCCGCCTCGTGCAGCTCCTCCACGTCCTGCTGGCGCTTGACCGCCACGGTGACGAGCGACTCCGTCTCGGGCCTCGGGACGTCCCCCGAGACGACCAGCTCCCCCACCGTCAGCCCGATCGGCTCGGGGCCGCCGCCGTAGCGGCAGGCCTGCACGAGGAGCTTGCGGCCGGCGGCGACGGGCTGGCGGACGAGCTCGTTGCCGCCGAACGCGGCCGAGGCGCCCAGCAGCCGGCCCGTGAGCGCGTCGAAGACCGCGAGGTCCCAGTCGTCCCCGCGCGGGGAGCCCGTCAGGCGCGCGACGACGTCGCCGTCGATCTGCGTGGTGACCGGCCGCACGACGACGCCCGGCGTCCCCGCGGCGAGCGGCGCGGCGAAGCAGGAGCGCCGGACCGCCACGTCGGCCGTGAGGGCCTGGGTCCCCCCGAGGAGGTCGAGCTTCGCGACGGAGATCGGCGTCGCCGCCGACGCCGACGTCGCGGCCGGGAGGGCCGCGGCGAGCTGGCGTCAGGGCGAGGAGCAGGCGGAGGGTGCCGAAGCGCATGAGGGCTCCAACGCTACGGCCCACCCGAACTTGCGGCGCTGCCTCACTCCCGGCGTGCGGCCTCACGGCGGTTGCGCCAGTACGCGCCGATCTGCGCGTAGTCCTCGGGGGTCAGGACCTCGTCGACGACGTCCGGGACGTAGCCGAGCTCGAGGACCTGGCAGACGTGGGCGTAGCTCCACAGGCGGAAGTGCGCGCCCTCCTGGTGCGGAGCCCCGGCCCAGAAGCCGTCGGGGAACATCTCGTCCCACACCTCGCGGGCGTCGGGGTCGAGCCGGTCAGGGTCGATCATGGTGCCTCCATCGATCCTGGCTGACGCACCGTGCCCGAGGGTCGGTTGCGGCGGGGTCGTAGGGCCAGGCCCCTCACCCGCTCTGGATGGACATCGGTGCTGCAAGCGGGCGACCGGGTTCGAACCGGCGACATTCAGCTTGGAAGGCTGACGCTCTACCAACTGAGCTACACCCGCGCTCCGGAGATCGTAGTACCAGGGGCGAGTCCCGGCGCGCGCACCCCGAGTACCATGCGCTCCGACGCACCACGGGGAGTGGCGCAGTCTGGTAGCGCACCCGGCTGGGGGCCGGGCGGTCGCAGGTTCAAATCCTGTCTCCCCGATGTGAGAAAGCCCTGCACATGCGGGGCTTTCTCGTGTTCCGGGAGCTTCGGCGGTGAGCGCTGGGGAACAATTGGGGAACAAATCCTTCGACGAACGTGCAGTCGAGTCCGCCGATCGAGGGGGCGACGCGGCCCTTGTGCGTCTGACGATTGTCCGTACTCTGTCCGGACATGGCCGTCTCCGCGCGATCTCGCCGCATCGAAGTGCGTGTCAGCGATGACGAGCGGCGCCTCGAGGAGGCCGCGGCCGCAGCGCTCGGCCTCTCCCTCAGCGAGTTCGTCCGGCAGGCCGCGCACGGCCGAGCCCGCGAGGTCCTCCGCGAGCAGACCGACTTCGTCCTGAACAACGAAGCTGCCGAACGCTTCCTGGCAGCACTCGACGACGACAATCCTCCCCCGCCCCAGATGCGGGAGCTCTTCCAGCGCACCACGCCCTGGGAGACGTGAAGCTCCAGCCGCCCGCGCCGCTCGACCGTTCGCGTCACCGAACCGACGACTTCCGCTGCGGCCAGCCGAGGCTCGACACGTGGCTTCGAGCATCTGCCGGTCAAGCCCAACGGCGCGACGCCAGCCGCACCTACGTCATCGCGGACGACGACGGTCTGGTCGTCGGCTACTACACCCTCGTCGCCGGCCAGGTCGGCTACGACGGGGCGACCTCGGACGTTCGCCGCGGCATGTCGAAGCACTTCCCGATCCCCGTCGTCGTCCTCGCGCGACTTGCGGTCGACGACCGGCGCCATGGCGAGGGACTCGGCGCTGCGCTGTTGGCGGACGCCATGCGGCGAGCCGTCCGCGCCGCCGAGGAGGTCGGCATTCGGGCAGTCGTCGTGCACGCCATCGGCCAGCGCGCAGCGCGCTTCTACGGCCGCTTCGGCTTCGAGGCGCTCAGCGCCGACGGACTCACGCTGATGACGACAGTGGCCCGACTCCGCGACGCCATCGGGTGACGAGCCAACGCGCGTCCGCCCTAGGGCTTCCGCGTCCGAAGGTTCCTGTCTACAACTAAACAGTGGTAGAGTGTGGGAATGCTTCCGCACCCCGTTCCGGTCGAGCTGGCCGAGGTCATCGCCCAGCGCTTTCGCGTCATCGGCGATCCGACGCGCATTCGCATGCTTGATGCGTTGCGGCAAGAGGAGCTGTCCGTCGGACAGCTGGCAGAGCTTCTCGAGACCAGCCAGCAGAACGCCTCGAAGCATCTCGGCACGCTGCTGCAGGCTGGAATCGTCTCGCGCCGCAAGGTCGGTACGACTGCCCTCTACGCGATTGCTGACGACTCTGTGTTCGCGCTGTGCGAGCAGATCTGCGGCGCGCTGCAGAGCCAGCTGGCCGAACTCAGCACGCTGATCGGAGCAGGGCGATGACCGTCACGGACGCATCGCTGCAGGCCGACGCCCAGGCCGCGCCCGCGACGCCCAGGCTCGGCCCGGTCGGGCGCCTCGGGCACTTCGTCGCAACGCACACTCGAGGCGTGATCTTCGCGTGGGTCGTCCTAGCGATCGGACTCGGCGCGCTGGCGCCGGGCGTGGAGAAGGCATTGTCGGGCGCCGGCTGGGAGGCCAGCGGTTCGGAGTCGGTCGCCGCTCGGGAGCGGATCGACCGTGCGTTCGGGGGGCAGGGCAGCTACGCCCTGCAGGTCGTCGTGAGCGGACGGGATGCCGCCACCGTGTCCGCAGCGGTCCCGAAGGTCAGCCAACTCCTTCGCGGTGACGAGCGAATCTCCGACGTCCTCCCGCCGCGTGCGGGCGCCTCACTGTCTGCCGATGGCCGCACTGCTGTAGTGCTCGCGGGTGCCGCCGCGCAGCCCGACGACATGGTCCGCGCGGCTGACGACCTCAAAGAGAAGCTCGCAACGGCAGGTGGGCCAGGCGCGCACGTGGACGTGAGCGGCGCGCCGGGCATGTGGTCGGACTTCAACGAGGCGAACAAGTCGGCGATGCTCAAGTCCGAGATCATCTCCTGGCCCGTCACGCTCGCGATCCTGTTGTTGGCCTTCGGTTCGCTTGTCGCGGCCGGGCTCCCGCTCATGCTCACCGTCGTCGGGCTGGCTTGCGCGGCGGGCACGCTCTTCCTCCTGACCCAGGTGTTCGACATCTCGATCTGGGCCATGAACTTCGCGTTGATGTTCGCGCTCGCGCTCGGGATCGACTACTCGCTGTTCATCGTCGCCCGCTTTAGGCAGGCGCAGAACGTCGACGGCCGCTCCCCCGTCGACGCGGTCAGCTCCGCGATGGAGACCGCCGGCAAGGCGGTCCTCTTCTCCGGCCTGACCGTGATGATCGCCCTGTCGGCGGTGCTGCTGGTGCCGAGTCCTGCGTTCCGCTCGATGGCCGTCGGGATCATGGTCGCGGTGGCCTTCGTCCTCGCAGCGTCGCTGACGCTGCTGCCGGCGGTGCTCGCGCGGCGCGGCCCCCGCGTGGACCGCTTCGCGATGCCGTGGCTCGTGCGTGGGGACCAGCGCTCGCCGCGCCTAGCGCGGTGGGCCGCGTTGGGCTGGCGCCGGCCGGGCCGCTTCCTCGCTGTCGGCCTCGTCGCGATCGCCGCGCTCGCGTGGCCGGTCAGCCAGCTGCAGACGGGCATGCCCTCGATCAGCGTCGTGCCCGCCGAAGACGGTTCGCGGCAAGGCTATGAGCGCGTGCAGGCAGGCCTTCGGCGAGGGCGCCCCGGGAACGCTGCAGGTCGTTGCCAGCAGCACCGACGCCAAGCGCGCCGCGACGGTCCTGCAGGCGGACCCCGGCATCCAGCGGACGCTCCCGGCGCAGAGCGGACCCCGCGGCGAGGCGCTCATCGCAGCGGTCCCGGTCGGCGGACCGAGCGGCAACGGCGTGCGCGACACCGTCGACCGCCTTCGCGAGACGCTCCCGGCGTCCGCCCTCGTCGGTGGCGCGGTGGCGGAGAACCACGACCTCGAGCGTGTGCTCGGGGAGCGCACGCCGCTCGTCATTGGGCTCGTGCTGGTGCTCGGCTTCGTCCTGCTGCTCGTCGCGCTGCAGGCGCCGGTCCTCGCACTCGCCGGTGTCCTCTTGAACGTCCTGGCGACCCTTGCTGCGTTCGGCGTGGCGAAGTGGATCTTCCAGGACGGCGTCGGCGCGGGGCTGCTCGGCTTCGAGCCCCAGGGCTACCTCGACGCGTGGGCGCCCGTCTTCTTCTTCGCGATGCTCTTCGCGCTGGGCATGGACTACACGGTCTTCCTGCTCGCCTCGGCCAAGGAGCACTGGGACAAGACCGGGGACGCCCGCGCAGCAACCGTCGAAGGCATCGCGACTTCCGGGCGCGTCATCACCGCCGCGGCCGGCGTCATGGTGGCCGTCTTCTTCACCTTCGCCCTCTCGGGCCCCCTGCCTCCGAAGGAGATGGGCGTGATCCTCGGCGTAGCGGTCCTCGTCGACGCAGCGCTCGTGCGGCTCGTGCTCATGCCCGCCGTCATGCGCCTGCTCGGCCCCGGCGGCTGGTGGTGCCCCGCGTGGCTTCGCCGCGCCCTGCCCGACATCCACTTCGGCCACTGACCCCACGAGGAGACCGCATGATCCTGCGCCAAATCACCCATGACGACCTCGGGTGCGCCTCCTACCTCGTCGGCGACGAGAAGGCCGGCGTCGCCGCCATCGTCGACCCGAAGCTCGACATCGCCGAGTACCTGCGCTTTGCACGCTACCTCGGCGTCTCGATCGACCACGTCCTGGAGACCCACAACCACGCCGACCACGTCTCCGGTCACGGACGGCTGGTGGCCGCCACGGGCGCGCGGATCCACGTACACCGCCTCGCCGACCCCGAATACGACCACGATGCGTTCGACGACGGCTGGGAGCTCGAGCTCGGCAAGGTCCGGGTGCGCGCACTGCACACGCCCGGCCACCGGCCCGAGCACACGGCCTTCCTCCTCTTCGACGACAGCCGCGACGGCAGCGAACCGTGGGCGGTCCTCACCGGAGATTCGCTCTTCGTCGGCGACATCGCCCGGCCCGACCTCGCGGTCGACAAGCAGGAGGGCGCCCGCGACATCTTCGCGTCGTTGTCGGGCTCGCTGATGACGCTCCCGGACACCTGCGAAGTCTGGCCCGGCCACCTCGGTGGCTCGCTGTGCGGCGGCCCCGGCATGGACATGAAGACCTCTTCGACCATCGGCTTCGAGCGCGAGCATCAGGAGATCCTCGGACTTGCCGACGAGGCGGAGTTCGTCAGGCGCACCACCTCGGCGCTCGGACCCCAGCCACCGAACTTCGAGAACATCGTCGCCCGCAACCGCGGGCCGCTGGTCCAGGACAGCTCGGCGGCCCATCCCCTGAGCCCCCGGCAGGTCCGTCAGGCGCAGGACGACGGCGCGCTGCTGATCGACGTCCGCACCGAGCTGCAGTTCGACGAGGCCCACATACCCGGCGCCCTCTGCGTCACGGCCCGCCGCGCGGGCTTCGGCTCCAAGCTCGCATGGCTCGCGCGGCCCGACCAGCCGCTCGTGCTCATCGGCCGCGACGACGAGGACGCCCAGGAGGCTGCTGTGCTGGCCGCCGCCGTCGGTCTGCGTGACGACGCGAGCTACCTCACGGGAGGGATGACCTCCTGGCGCGAGGAACGCCAGCCCGTCGAACGCGTAGCCCGCATCGACGTGCCAGAGCTCCATGTGCGCTTCGCGGCGAGCGCGGTGCAGATCCTCGACGTCCGCGAGCGCTCGGAGTGGGAGGCCGGCCACATCCCCGGCGCGGTCCACGAGCCCTACCACGACATCACCCGGGTCCCCGACGGCCTGGACCCGGAACGCCCGGTCGCCGTCGTGTGCGGCTCAGGCCAGCGCGCCGCGGTCGGGGCCAGCCTGCTCCAGCACCACGGCGCCCGCGACGTCCTCCACGTCGTCGACGGCGGCGTGCCGCGCTGGGCGCGCGAAGGCTGGCCGATCGACGAAGCCGGACGGCGAATCGGCATAACCACAATGCTGCTGGCCGTCCCCTTCGGACTCGCGATAGGACTGGCCGTCGGCATGCTCGGCGGCGGGGGCTCGGTCCTCGCCGTTCCTGTCCTCGTCTACGTCCTCGGGCAGACCGTCGACGAGGCCACCACCGCCTCGTTGCTTGTCGTGGCCGCCGGTGCAATCGCGGGCGGCCTCGGGCACGCTCGCGCCGGGCGGGTGTGCTGGCGCCATGCGGGCTCGTTCACCTTGGCCGCCCTACCGGGCATCGCGGCCGGAACCGCAGCCGCCGCGGCAGTCGGAGGATCGGCGCTGCTCGCGGCGTTCGCGCTCGTGATGCTCGCCGCCGCCTACGCGACCTGGCGCAAGGCCGGCGACGACGGTGCCGATCCGGACGAAGGCGACACCTGCCCCCCGCTGCGCCTCCCGCGTGACCTAGCCGCAGGTGCAGGCATCGGACTCCTCACTGGCTTCTTCGGCGTCGGCGGCGGCTTCCTCATCGTCCCCACCCTCGCGATCGGCCTCGCGTTCACGATGCGCACCGCCGTCGGCACGTCGCTGGCGATCATCACCGCCACCTCACTGCTCGGCTTCCTCACCCACGTCGTCGCTGGCCGCAGCTTCGACCTCGGTCTCACCGCGACGATGACATCGGCGTGCGTTGCTGGAGCGCTCCTCGGCGCTGCAGCCGCTTCCAAGGTTCCGCAGCGGGTCCTCGGCCGCGGTTTCGCCGTCATGGTCGTCGGCGTTGCGCTCTATCTCCTCGCCTCAGTGCTTCTGCTCGGCGGCCCTCCCGGGGCGAAGTGACCTCGGGCTTCATCGCCCAGACCCATCTGGCGCGGTCAGAACCAGCCCGGCATCGGTGCCTTGCGACACCGCCTAGGCGAACGCGCCGGAGCTCCGCTGAGCCGTCCGCCTTGAACGACCCTAAGCACTGAACGCCGCGATGCCGGAGCCAGGTGACATGACCGCGATCCGAGCCAGACATGCCGCCGCCGCCTTCCGTCCCACAGCCATCATCACGCCACCGACCTCCGCAGACCACACGCAGACAGCACTCACAGACAGCACACACAGATTTGCACCGCCGAAATTCGCCGGGGGGTAAACCGCCGCCCACGCGACTAAGCAGATGTGCTGTCCATTGGCAAGATCGCCGCGGGCCCCGCAGCTGCCGCCTACTACGCCGACCAGGTGGCGCCCGACCCGTCGGGCTACTACGACGGCGAAGGCGAGGCGTCCGGCCGCTGGACCGGCAACGGCGCTCGGCAGCTGGGGCTCACCGGAGACGTTTCTCGAGACGACCTCGACGCCGTGCTGGCCGGCGCCGGCCAGCGGAAGGTCCCCAAGGGAGCCGTCGGCGGCTTCGACCTCACCTTCAGGGCACCCAAATCCGTCAGCGTCCTTTGGGCCGTCGGTGATCCGGGAGTCGCCAGTGAGCTGCGGGCCGGCCACGACGCCGCCGTGGCCGAAGCGCTCGGGTACCTCGAGCGGGAGGCCTGCCGGGCGCGCCGAGGAAAGGGCGGGCGCCGTGCAGGTCAAAGGCGACGGGTTCGTGGCTGCCGCCTTCACGCACCGCACTTCGCGGGCCGGTGACCCGTTGCTGCACACCCACGTGGTCGCCGGCAACCTCACGCGCGGCCCTGAAGGTCGCTGGACGGCACTCGACGGTCGCCATCTCTACAACCAGGCGCGGACCGCAGGCTTCCTCTACCAGGCCGTTCTGCGTGAGCAGCTGACCGACCGCCTCGGGGTCTCGTGGCAGCCAGTAGACCGTGGTGTCGCTGACATCGACGGGGTGTCTCGAGAGGTCGTCGAGCACTTCTCACAGCGCCGGCAAAAATCCTCGAGCGGATGGCCGTGCGCGGCGAGCGCAGCGCCGCAGCCGCACAAGTCGCCGCGCTGGACACCCGCAAAGCCAAGCAGCACGTCCCGCTCGAGCAGCAGCACAGCGAGTGGCGCGCCCGGGCCGCCGAGCACGGCCTCGACCGCGTCGGCGTCCGCCAACTCCTCGACCGTGAGCAACCGCGAATGGCCGAGCAGGCCCCGAACGTCCAGTCGCTGACCGAGCGGGCGAGCACCTTCACTCGCGCCGACGTCCTGCGGCTGACGGCCGAGAACGCGCCATGCGGAGCATCGGTAGCCGTCCTCGAGCAGCGAGCTGACGCGGTCCTGCGTCAGCTCGACACCATCCACGTCGGTGAGGACCGCCTCGAGCATCCCCGATACACCACGCGCGACCTCCTGGACGCCGAGCGACGGCTGCTGCGCTCCCAAGCGACCGGCAGGGCTCCTGGCACGCTCAGGCGAGCTCCAGAGAACGTGGCGGCCGCCCTCGCCGCACGCCCGACCATCGGCGACGACCAGGCCGCGGTCGTGCGACGCCTCGCGCGCGATCAGACCGGGATCGAGGTCGTCCGGGCTCCGGCCGGCACCGGTAAGACGTTCACCATGGACGCCGCCCGCGACGCTTGGGAGCGCGGCGGCCACGAGGTCCTCGGCTGTGCGCTCTCAGCCCGAGCCGCGCTCGAGCTCGAGGATCAGGCCGCGATACCAAGCACCACGATCACGCGACTCATGGGGCACATCGAGGAGGGCTACCGCCTCCCGAACGGCAGCGTCCTCGTCGTCGACGAGGCCGGGATGGTCGGCACTCGCGCGCTCGGCAGACTGGCGGAGGCTGCCGCCCGCGACGAGGCCAAGCTCGTCCTCGTCGGCGACGATCGCCAGCTTCCGGAGATCGACGCCGGGGGCGCCTTCCGCGCACTCGCCGACGCAGCGCCGGCGGCTGAGCTCCGCGAAGTTCGTCGCCAGCGCGAGGCCTGGGACCGCTCGGCGCTCGAGCAGCTGCGCCGCGGAGACGTCGAGCGATGGGCGAAGGCCTACCGCGACGCCGGCCGCATCACCGTCACGCCCACGGCCGAACAGGCCCGCGCCGCGATCGTCAACGACTGGTCAAGGGCAGAGGGGGACGCTGTGATGATCGCCTACCGTCGCGCCGACGTGGCCGATCTGAACGATCGAGCTCGCCGGCTTCGCCAAGCCCAAGACCAGCTCCCGCCTGACGAGGTCGTAGCGGCCGACAGGGGCTTCAGCACCGGCGACCGCGTCGTCGCCACCCGCAACGACCGCTCCGCGGGAATCCTCAACGGGCAGCGCGGCACCGTCGAAGCGACCGATGCAGACAGCCAGTCGCTTCGGGTCCGCCTCGACGCGGGGCCGCACGTCGAGCTCGGCCAAAGCAGCCTTGAGCGCGGGGACCTGGATCACGGCTACGCCATCACCGCTCACCGAGCCCAGGGCGCCACGGTCGACCGCGCCTTCGTCCTCGCCTCCGAAGACCTCTACCGCGAGTGGGGCTACACCGCGCTCTCCCGCCATCGCGAGACCGCTCGCTTCTACGTCACACGGACCGACCTCGGCCTCGACCAAGACCGCGCGCCCGAACCAGATCCGATCGCCGGCGGCCTCGTTCGCCTCCTCGGGCGCAGTCGAGCCGAGGAACTCGCCACGACGCAGCTGCAACAGCTCAGTTATGAGCAAGTCAACGACGAGCGCTCCCGCCTGGCCGCACGCCTCCAAGCCGCGGAGATCCCCGAGCCGACAGCAGAGCTGACCCACAAGCTCGAGCAACTCGGAGACATGCGGCAAAACGCGGCGACCGAGCGGAACGCCTCCAGGCCGCGCGGGACGAGACGCACTGGTTCCAGCGAGACGAGCGCAAGAAGCTCGGCGCGTTCCTCGATCAAGCGAACCACGAGCACACACGCCTCGGAGCGCTCTGCGAGGGCCTCTCGCTCGACCTCGACGACCGCACCGACCACCTAGCGCGATGGCTTGAGACGCACGGACCCGACGTTCGGAGCTACCTCGAGCTCACCGACGAGGCCCGCCAGCGAACCTCCCAAGCCGACATCGTCGAGCAGCGGCTCGACCGCTTCCACGGCTCGGCGCCGCGCCTGGAGCTGCCTCGGCCCGGCCCGGGCGTCGAGGCTCTGGACAGCGGCCTCGACATGGGCTGGTGAGAAAAAGTTACGGGTGGGGTTTCCGCGACTCGCGCGACTAAGCAGGTATGAGCGACACACAGCAGCGCGAGGAGCTCCTCACCGCGGTGGAAGTGGCCAAGATGCTCCGCGTCACCCCAGCTTGGGTCTACGCGGCGACCCGCCAGGGCACCGTCCCACACGTCCGGCTCGGCCGCTACGTCCGATACCGCCGCGGCGCCGTACTCGACTGGCTGGCCGAGAGCGAACACCATGTCGCAAAACGCGGCGTTCGCTGACACCGGGATGCGCCGCTCCCGCCGGAACGTCAGCGACACTCATGCAATGGCCAAGAGGAGCTACGGCACCGGTCACCTCTACATCAAGGCGGAGTCCTACTACGGACGCTGGCGCACCCCCGACGACCGCCTGCTCAATCGCAAGATCGGCCCGGTCCGCAAGGTCGGCACCCGCGAGGGCCTGACGCGCGCGCAGGCCGAGCGAGCCTTTGGACAGCTGCAGGACGCCGAAGCTCGCCGCCCCTCCCCCGCGCGCGCCGACCGTCACACCGTCCTCGAGACGTCCGAGTCTCTGCGACGGCAGCTGCGCCTGCAGGGGTCGCGCCGCTCCTATCTCGAGAACGTCGAGTCGATGGAACGCGTCCACATCGCCCCGCGAATCGGGAACAAGGAGCTCAGCAAGGTCCGTACCACGGACATCGAGGCGCTCGCCGAAGCGATGCTCACCGCCGGGCTCTCCCCGAAGACCGTCCGCAACGTCGTCTCGTACCTGCACAGCACCTTCGAGCACGCCATCGGCCGCGGCTGGACCATCGCCAACCCCGTCAGGCATGCCGCCCGACCCAAGCGCCGCCGGGCCACCGACGCCGACCCGGACCTGCAGTTCTTGAGCGTCGCCGAGCTCGAAGCCGTGATCCGGGCCATCCCAGACGAGGTTGTCCACCGCACCCCGGCGCCGACGCGCGAGGGCCGCCGCGGTCCGGCTCCGCCACCCCCGCCCGACGTCCTCGGTCCCGTGCTACGTCCGCTCATCCGGACCGCCGCGATGTCCGGTCTGCGCCAGAGCGAGTTGTTGGGCCTTCGCTGGCGCGACGTCGACTGGACGGCCCAACGCCTGCGTGTTCGCAACACCTACGTCCGCGGCGAGCACTCCGGCGAAGGCAAATCGGATCTGTCGACGACGCGCTCGGTCCCCATGGCGACCAAGATCGCCGCCGAGCTCGATGGCTGGTCTCGACGCACGCTCTACAACAGCGAAAACGATCTCGTCTTCGCTCACCCGCTCACCGGCAAGCCGCTCGACCGCAGCAAAGTCACCAAGCGCTTCAAGGAGGCGTGCACGACGGCGGGAGTGCGACCGATCCGCTTCCACGATCTACGCCATACGTTCGGCACCCAGCTCGTGGCCCGGAACGCGCCGCTCCGCAGCGTTCAAGAGTGGCTCGGTCACGCTGACGCCAAGACCACCCAGATCTACACGCATTACGCGCCGAACGCGCACGAGGTCGAGCAAGTCGACGCCGCCTTCGCCGAGCCGCCTGCTTCGCCGGCCGGCGAGCAAAGCGAGCACAACCCGCGACCGCGGCTCGCTTAGCTCGTTTCAGGGTCGGTTGGTCGCCGCAAACGGGTGCGAAGAATCATCGTCGGCGAATTGTCGGGGTAGGCCAGCGGACGCTCTCGCTCTTCGAGCACGCGGTGAACGGTGCCGAACGTCTCGTCGATCGCCCGTGTGTCCGACACGCCCTCGAACGGCTCAGCCTCCTCGCCCAGGTGCGTGGCGCGACCGCGGTCCCAGACACCGTTCATGAGACGCGTCGCAATGAAAATCATCGTTGCAGTCGACTCGACTGAGAACAGTCGGGACGTCTCGGCCCAGCGCATGCGGCCGCTCTCGTCGGGCCGAGTCGACAACCACGTCAAGGACGCACCGTCGTGCTCGAGAAGCTTGCGTCCGGCGACCTCCAGCGTCCAACGCTCGGACGCGCCGCTTAGCGACAGCCCATGCTTCGCGGCGTTGTAGGCGTCCGCGTCAAGGAACTCCGCAGCAAAGAGCCGCAGCCAGCGCGTGAGTGTTCGCACCTGTTCCGTTGAGGCGGTTTCCACTGCGAACACACGTCGACACAGCGCGTCAACCGCCTCAAGCTCCGGCTCGCTCACCTCCGCCCGCACCCACTCCTTGAAGTCGCGCGGACTGCGCACACGGCTCATACGAAGCCAAGGACATGGGTCAGCCTGCGAGTGCGCATGAACGAGTCGCAGCAGCGTCTCGGCGCTGTGATGGAGAAGGACCTCCGCGTCGATGGCCGCAAAAGTCTGCTCCGGTGTCGTCGCAGCAGCCGGCTCTTGCTGGCGAGCGATCGACAACCTCACCGGCCCGAGGTCGACGCCGTCGGCGATCCGCTCCTGGTGCCTCTCATCGTGCGAGGCGACGAGCATGAGGTGCGAGAGCCGTTGACTGAAGTACGTCCATGGCTGGTGTTCGTAGTACTGCTCGTTTAGCTCCGCGTAGTTCGAGGCGAGCAGGTCGATGTCAGCCGCGCCGGTTGAGGATCTGGAGGCCACAGCAAGAATGCTGACGCCAGCGTCGGACCTAGCGAAGCGAGCCTCCCGTCGACGACTGCTCGGCCGTGCTGGGGAACAATTTGGGGAACAAATTGAGCGAAACCGAGGAGCACCCAGCCGCTTGAAACCCGCATGAACACTGGGTTTGGTACCTGAGCCACCCCAGGGTCTATCGGCTGGGGGCCGGGCGGTCGCAGGTTCGAACGCCGAGCTCCCGAAGCGCCCGGGCAACTGACCGCCCACCCACCTCAGCACGCCTCTCACCCCGTCCGTAAAGTGGCGCGTCATGTCCCCTCGCTTCGCGGGCTCGGCCGCCGTCGCTGCCGCCTTCTGTCTCCCTGGCCCCCACTGCCCACGCGGCCACCGCGGACTTGCCGGGAGTCGCGAGCGGGGCTCGTCCGGGGCCGGCCGCGCTGTACGCGCCGCCGCCGGCGCGGGTGCCGCAGCTCGAGAACGTCGGGCCGTGGAAGGCGGCGCCGATCCTCGTGTCCGGAGCGCAGGCCTACCGCGACGGCGAGTGGCTCTACCAGGACTACCTGCTCGACGACCACGGCGCGGTGGGGAGCGTCGACCCGAACGACCCGCACGGCCCGGCGAACAACCTGTTCTCGCCGACGGACGGCACGCTCACCTACCCGACCGACCCCGTGTTCGCGAACAACGCGGCGGACCTCGTGGAGCTGCGGGTCCGCCCGCTGGCCGACGCCACCGCGTTCCGGGTCACGCTCAACTCGCTCAAGGACCCGGCGCGGACCGGCGTGACGATCGCGCTGGGCTCGCCGGGGGCCGCGTCGGCTGCGTGGCCGCACGGGGCCGGGGTGTCCTCGCCGGCCACGCAGTTCGTCACGGTCCACGGCGCCGCTGCCGAGCTCACGGACGCGACGACGGGAGCCGTGGTCCCGGGCGGGGCGACGGTGAGCGTCGACCTCGAGCGCCGGCAGCTCGACGTGCGCGTCCCCCGCTCCGCATGGAACCCCGGCACGTCGAAGGTGCACGTGCTCGCGGGGGTCGGGCTGTGGGACGTCGCGGCCGGCAGCTACCTGCAGCCCACGGCGGGCGCGGCCACGGCGACCGCGCCGGGCGGTGGCGCGCCGGGTGGTTCGGCGCTCTTCAACGTGGGGCCGCGCTTCGGCGAGCCGTACCCGCAGGTCGCCTCCCCCGGCGGCAACACGCTCGTGGACGCCGCCGCCGGCGCGAAGGCGCTCGGTGCCTGGTGGCGGGAGAAGGACCAGTCGGCGGCGCTGCTCGCCCACGACGTCTCGCGCTTCGGCGCCGACGTCGACTTCGGCAAGCTCGCGGCGAAGGCCGACGACGACTCCGGCGTGCCGAAGACCGGCTCGCTCAGCCGCATCCTCGCCAGCCGCTACGTCACGGGCCAGGGCGAGGACCCGGCCGAGGTCTGCTTCTCCCTCTCGGACATGGCCGGCAGCAAGGGCGCGAAGTGCCAGGGGCGCCTGCGCGGGCAGCTGCAGCCCTACGTCCTCTACGTGCCGCGCAAGGCGCCGCCGGCCTCGGGCTACGGCGTCACGCTGCTGCTGCACTCCCTGTCGGCGAACTACAGCCAGTACGCCGCCTCGCGCAACCAGTCGCAGCTCGGCGACCGTGGGACGGGCTCGCTCGTGCTCACGCCGGCCGGGCGCGGTCCCGACGGCTTCTACGCCGGGATCCCGGAAGCCGACACGTTCGAGGTCTGGGCCGACGTCGCCCGCCGCTACCACCTCGACCCGTCGCTGACCGACGTCTCGGGCTACTCCATGGGCGGCTTCGGGACGTTCCGCTTCCTGGCCCGCTGGCCCGACCTCTTCGCGCGCGGCTTCTCGGTCGTCGGCGCGCCCGGCGCCGTGGGCGACCAGCTCGCCTCGCTGCGCAACACGCCGCTGCTGAGCTGGAACGGCGACCGGGACGAGCTCGTCAACGCGAGCACGACGCGCGACACGATCGCGGCGCTCGAGGCCTCGGGCGTCGGGTTCATCGAGAACCTGTTCACGAACACCAGCCACCTCACGCTGGCGACGAACGACGAGTACGGCCCGGGCGCCGCCTTCCTGGGCGACGCGCGCGTGGACCGCAACCCGGCCCGGGTCACCTACGTCGTCGACCCCACCGAGGACAGCTCGGACGCCGTCGGCGACCACGCCTACTGGCTCTCCGGCCTGAAGGTCCGCGACCGTGCGAAGAGCCCTCGCGGCACCCTGGACGTCCGGTCGGAGGGCTTCGGCGTCGTCGACGACCCGCCCAAGCCGGTGACCAACGGCGCGGGAACGCTGACCGGCGGGCAGAAGGGCGTGCTCGCCTACGCCGAGACGCGCCGGGACGTGAGCACGAAGAAGGCCACCCCCGCGGACGTGCTCCACGTCAAGGCGACGAACGTCGGTGCGGCGACCGTGGACACGGCCCGGGCGCGCGTGTCCTGCGCGCCGCGCCTCGACGTCGTCTCGGACGGCCCGCTCGACCTCCAGCTGACCTGCGCGAAGGCGCTGCGCTCGCCCACGTGCTCCGGGCGGGTGCGCATCGCGCTGCCGCAGGTCCGCGGGCTGCGCGTCGTGCGCGTCGCCGTGACCAGGCGGAACCACCGCGTGGTGGTGGTCAAGGGGCGCGCGCTGCGCTCCGTGCGCATCGCGCGCGCCTCACGGGGGGCGTTCGGCGTGCGGCTGACCCTGCGCCTCGCGGGCAAGGGCAAGACGCGTCGCCTGGTGGTCGCCCGCCGGATCGCCGCGTGCCGGTAGCGCACCTGCTGGGCAACGTGTTCACCCTGATCGGCGCCGACGGGCGGCCCCACCCGAGCGCGCGACCGGGCACGCTCGGCGGCCACCGCCGCTCGAGGCTCTACGGCCGCCTCGACTGCCCGGCGGCGCTCCGGGCGATCGCGCGTGGCGGGTACGTCGCCCACCGCGTCTTCTTCCGCGACGAGGCCACCGCGAGGGCCGCGGGCTACCGGCCCTGCGCGCGCTGCCTTCCCGCTGAGTACGCCGCGTGGAAGGCGAGCGCCGCGGCCTGAAGTCAGGCCACCGCGCGGCCCGCCTCGGCCCAGCGGACCGCGCGGTCGCGGGGGCGGCCGATCGCGGCCGTCTCGCCGTCGTCGAGGATCGGCCGCTGCAGGAGCGCGGGGTGGGCGACGAGCACGTCGACGACCTCCTCGACCCCGAGGCCGTCGGCGTCGAGGCCGAGCTCCGCGTACTTCTTGTCACGGCGGATGAGCGCGTCCGGCGGGTCTCCGACGAGGCGCCGGGCGAGGTCGCGGAGCTCGTCCGCGTCGAGGCGCTCGGCCTTGAGGAGGTACTTGCGCACCCGGACCTCGTGGCCCGCCGCCTCGAGCGCGTCGAGCGCGTGGACGGAAGTCGAGCAGTGCGGGTTGTGCAGGAGCGTCAGGGTCGGCATCGCGGCGGAACCCTAGCCCGGCCGCCGCGGGGCGCCGTCAGGCCGGGATCTCCCGGACCATGAGGAGGTTCGTCGCCCCCGGCGTCCCCGTGCGGCGGCCGCCCGTGAGGACGACGAGCGCGCCCGGGGGGATGCCGGCCTGGTCGCGGACCGTGGCCAGGGCGCGGTCGATCATCTCGTCGACCGTCGTCGAGGCGTCGAACTGCAGGGCCGTGACGCCCCACTCCGGCGCGAGGTGGCGGACGACGCGGGGGTCGTGGGCCAGGGCGATGATGGGCTGGCGCGGGCGGTACTTCGCGCACTCGCGGGCCGCGCCGCCGGACTGGGTCGGGACGACGATGGCGGCGGCCTGGAGGCGCTCGGCGAGGCGGACCGCGGCGACGAGGACGGCGGGGCCGGTGGAGGCGTCGCCCTCGTCGCGGGCGCGGCCGTGGATCTCGGGGGCCTGCTCGCCGGCGCAGGCGAGCTCGGCCATGACGCGGACCGCGGCGACGGGATGGGCGCCGATGCTCGTCTCGCCGGAGAGCATCACCGCGGCGGTGCCGTCGATGACCGCGTTGACGACGTCGGTGGCCTCCGCGCGGGTCGGCTCGGGCGAGGAGAGCATCGACTCGAGCATCTGCGTCGCGGTGATGACGAGCTTGCCGGCCTGGTTGGCCCGGGCGATGATCGCCTTCTGGATGAGCGGCACGGCGGCCGCGCCCGCCTCGATGCCGAGGTCGCCGCGGGCGACCATCACCGCGTCGGCGACCTCGAGGATGCCGTCGAGCTCCTCGAACGCCTCCACCTTCTCGATCTTCGCGACGGTCCGCGCGCGCGAGCCGCGGATCCCGAGCGCGGAGCGCAGGAGCTCCACGTCGGCCCGGGAGCGCACGAAGGACAGGGCGACGAAGTCCGCGTCGAGCTCCACGGCGAGCGCGAGGTCGGCGAGGTCCTTCTCCGTCAGGGCCGGGAGGTCGGGGCGGGCGTGGGTGACGTTGATGCCACGGCGCGGCGCGACGGGCCCCGGGACGACGACCTCGGCGGTGACGAGGTCGTCGGAGACCTCGAGCACCCGCAACCGCGGGACGCCGTCGCCGACGACGAGCTCGGAGCGCAGCGTCACGAGCGCGCAGAAGCCGGGGAAGCCGACCTGCAGGTCCGCGGGGCCCTGCCCGCTCAGCGTGAGCCGCTCCCCCACCTCGAGCGCCCGGCTCGGGGTCGAGGCGCCCAGCCGGAGCTTCGGGCCCTGGAGGTCGAGCAGCAGCGCGATGGGCCGGCCGGCGCCGGCGGAGACCTCCCGCACCCGCGCCGCGCGCGCCCGGATGTCCTCGGGCTCCCCGTGGGAGCAGTTGATGCGCGCGACGTCGAGGCCCGCCGCGATGAGCTCCTCGAGCACCCCCGGCGCGTCCGTCGCCGGGCCGAGGGTCGCGACCACCTTCGTGCGACGCCGAGGCCCGACCAGGCCCCCGGTCACGGGGAGGTCCTGCGGCCGGATCGACGCGTGGGTGTCCATCCCCGAGGACAAGACAGCACGGGTGGCGGGCTGTCAACGCCCGGCACCGACGCCGCCGCACTCCGCGGTACCGTCGAGGCCCGATGGGAGTCCGCCGGGTCATCGCGCACCTCGACGCGGATGCGTTCTACGCCACGTGCCACGAGCTGACCGACCCGGGGCTCGTGGGGCGGCCGGTCGTCGTCGGCGGCTCGGGGCCGCGCTCCATCGTCACCACGGCCTCCTACCCCGCACGGAAGTTCGGCGTCGGCTCGGCGATGTCCATGAGCCGGGCGCTGCGGCTCTGCCCCGGCGCCGTCGTCATCCCGCCGGACCGCGAGCTCTACACGCGCACCTCGCAGGCGGTCTGGGACCTCGTCGCGGAGCGGCTCGTCGAGGCCGGCGCGGTCTTCGAGGGCGAGGACGGGCCGATCGCCCACCTCGAGCAGGCCGGGATCGACGAGGCCTACGCGGAGCTCGTCGCGATCGAGAAGCCGCTCGCGTTCCTGCGCGGCCTCATCGCGGAGGTCCGGGAGCGGACGGGCATCCAGCTCTCGGCGGGCGTCTCCCCCTCGCGCCTGATCTCGAAGATCAGCTCGGACCTCGAGAAGCCCGCCGCGTTCGTCGTCCTCTCGCGCGAGCAGGCGCTGCAGCGCCTCGCGACGCGGCCGCTCTCCATCGTCCCGGGGATCGGCCCCAAGGCGGCCGAGACGCTCGCGCAACAGGGCTTCGCGACGCTCGCGGACCTCACGCGCGCGGACCCCGGGGAGCTCGTGCGGACCTTCGGCGAGAGCCGCGGGCAGTGGCTCGCGCAGGTCGCGGACCTGAGCGTCGACGTCCCGCTGCAGCCCGTGCGCCAGCGCAAGAGCATCTCGAGCGAGAACACGTTCGAGGAGGACGTCGAGCCCGACCCGGACATCGGCACGGGCGCGCCCATGCCGCTCCGCGAGCAGATCGACCGGATGGCCGTCGAGGTCGCGGAGGCCGCGCGGCGCCGGGGCTTCCGCGGGCGCAACGTCGCGGTGAAGATCCGCACGGGCGACTGGCGGACCTACACGCGCGCGACGACCCTCCCGGACTACACGGACGACGTCGCCCGGATCACCGCAGAGGCGTTGCGGCTGTGGGACGAGCACCGTCCGGCCGAGCCGATCCGGCTGCTCGGGGTGCGCCTCGGGTCCTTCGAGCACGTCGAGCGCCGGGAGCGCGCGGAGCCCGGGGACTCCCCGCAGCTGCGCTTCCCCTTCGACGAACGCGACGGGTGATCAGCCGGGCCGTCCGGCCCCCCGCTCGCGGTGCTTGCAGCCCGGCCAGCAGCAGGGTCGGCGCATGCCCTCCTCGAGCTCCTCCGTCGTGCGGCGGATGCGCCGGGCGCGCGTCGCGGCCTGCTTGGCGTCCTCGACCCAGCAGACGAACTCGTTGCGGGCGAGCGGGGTGATGTCCGTCCAGGCCTCCCGCGCGACCGCGCTGGCCGACAGCGCCTCCCGCAGGTCGTCCGGGAGCTCGTGGACCACGCCGCCCGGGAGGTCCTCCGTCCGCACCATCGCCGGCTCAGACCCCAACGGGCTGCTCCCCGCGGACCCGCCCGAAGCGGAGCGCGGGATCTGCCATGTCCGCCCGCGCGAAGCGCTCCTGGTCGTAGCCGTAGTCCATCGGGGCGCGCCACGGCTCGACCGCGCCCTGGCTCGGCCAGTCGGAGATCGAGCGCTGCATGTAGCCCGCCTGGAAGTCGTCGAAGAGCGGCACGCGCTCCACCCCGTCCCCGAGCTCGGGCACGACGGTCTCGTAGCCCTGGGCCTCCATGTGCTCCAGCAGGCGGCAGAAGTGCTCGCAGACGAGGTCGACCCGCAGCGTCCAGGAGATGTTCGTGTAGCCGACCGCGAAGGCGAAGTTCGGCACGCCGCTGAGCATCGTCCCCCGGAAGGTGACCGTGTCGGCGTAGACGACGGGCTCGCCGTCGACGACGAGCTTCAAGCCGCCGAGGGGCTGCATCTTCAGGCCGGTCGCGGCGACGATGACGTCCGCCTCGAGCTCCGTCCCCGAGGCGAGGCGGACGCCGCGCGGGGTGAAGCGGTCGATGTGGTCGGTCACCACGGAGGCGCGGCCCTTCCGGATCGCCTTGAAGAGGTCGCCGTTCGGGATCGCGCAGAGGCGCTGGTCCCACGGGTCGTAGCTCGGCTTGAAGTCCACGTCGACGGGGTGGTCCTTCGGCAGCTGGAGCTTCGTCAGCGCGCGGATGAGCTTGCGCACCGCGTCCGGCCGGGCCTTGGACTGCGTCCACATCGCGCGCCAGACCCGGATGTTCACGCGGCGCGTGAGGTCGTAGCCCAGCCGCCCCGGGAGCACCTTGCGCATGGTGTTCGCGAGGTGGTTCTTGCGGGGCACGGTCATGATGTAGCTCGGCGAGCGCTGGAGCATCGTCACGTGCGCGGCCCGCTCCGCCACGGCCGGGACGATCGTCACGGACGTCGCGCCGCTGCCGATCACGACGACGCGCTTGCCCGCGCAGTCGAGGTCCTCGGGCCACTGCTGCGGGTGCACGACCAGCCCGGCGAAGTCCTCCTCGCCCTCGAAGCGCGGGCGGAAGCCCTCCTCGTGGTCGTAGTAGCCCGTGCTGCCGAAGAGCCAGCGGGCGGTGAGCTCGACGCGCTCGCCCCCGTGGTCGCAGCGCACGGTCCAGTGCCCCTCCGCGGAGGACCACTCCGCGTCGACGACCTTGTGCCCGAAGCGGATGTGCGGCGTGACGCCCTGCTCGTCGGCCGCTTCCTGCAGGTAGGCGCAGATCTCGTCGGCCCCGGCGATCATGTTGTCGCTCAGCCACGGCTTGTGGGCGAAGCCGAACGTGTGGAGGTCCGAGTCCGAGCGGATGCCGGGGTAGCGGAAGAGGTGCCACGTCCCGCCGAGCCCGTCGCGGGCCTCGAGGACCGCGTACCGCGTGCCGGGACGGCGCATCTCGAGGTGGCAGGCGGCGCCGATGCCGGAGATGCCCGCACCCACGATGAGCACGTCGTAGTCGGTCGTCATGGGCCGACGGTACCCCGGGCCGGGCCGGCGCCGCAACGGGCGCGGTGCGTTCCCCGCGCGTCCTGCTCAGGCGTGCCCGGCGATGGCGTGCGGGACGTAGGGCTCCTCGAGCCGCGCGACCTCATCGTCCGTGAGCTCGAGCTCCGTCGCGGCGACGGCATCCTCGAGGTGCAGCGCCTTCGTGGCGCCGACGATCGGCGCGGTGACCACGGGGTTGCGGAGCACCCAGGCCAGCGCGACCTGCGCGCGCGAGACACCGCGCTCCCGCGCGACCTCGGCGACCCGCTCGACGATCGTCGCGGTCCTCGTCGCGGTAGAGCGTGCTGCCGAACTCGTCGGTCTGCGAGCGGGCGGTCTCCTCGTCCCAGTCGCGCGTGAGGCGCCCGCGGGCCAGGGGGCTCCAGGGGATCGCGCCCACGCCCTGGTCGGCGCAGAGCGCGAGCATCTCGCGCTCCTCCTCGCGGTAGAGCAGGTTGTAGTGGTCCTGCATCGCGACGAAGCGCGTCCAGCCGTGCGCGTCGGCGGTGAAGAGCGCCTTGGCGAACTGCCAGGCCCACATGGAGGACGCGCCGAGGTAGCGGACCTTCCCCGCCTTGACGAGGTCGTGGAGCGCCTCGAGCGTCTCCTCGAGCGGCGTCTCGGGATCGAAGCGGTGGATCTGGTAGAGGTCGATGTAGTCCGTCTGCAGGCGCGCGAGGCTCGCGTCGGCCTCGGCCATGATCGCCTTGCGCGACAGCCCGCCGCCGTTCGCGCCGGGGCGCATCCGGCCGTGGACCTTCGTCGCGAGCACGACCTCCTCGCGGCTCGCGAGCTCCTTCCACGCGCGCCCGACGATCTCCTCGCTCGAGCCGGCGGAGTAGACGTTCGCCGTGTCCCAGAAGGTCACGCCGGCCTCCCACGCCTGGCGGATGAGCGCCCGGCTCTCCTCCTCGGGCAGCGTCCACTCGTGGTTGCCGCGCCCCGGCTCGCCGAAGCTCATGCAGCCCAGGCAGATCTCCGAGACCTCGAGGCCGGTGCGGCCGAGCTTCACGTAGCGCATGGCCGGGCCCTACCCCGCGGGGCGCTCAGCGCACCCCGCAGGACGGGAGGGAGCGCGCCAGGACGAGCTGCTGCGGCTGACCCTGACCGAGCGCGACGACGGCGCGCAGCGCCTTGCCACGCCCGCCGCGCACCGTGCCGCGCGAGAGGACCCGCGGCAGCGTGCCCCGTCCCGCGCCGGGCGCCGTGCGGGAGCCGAGCTTCACGACGGCGCTCCGCACGAACTCGGCGTCGCGCCCCGCGAGCGCGACGCGCAGGCGCCCGCCGCCGATGCAGCGTCGGGTCAGCCGCACCTCGGGGTGCGCCCAGCGGTCGGCCTGCTGCGCGACGAGGCTCACGAGCGGGTCGAGCGCGAGGTTCACGTCGATGAGGTGCGTCCCCCACGTCGGCTCGGGGAAGAACGTGGGCCGGCGGGCGCCGCCGAGGGGGTCGTAGCGGAGCACCCGCGCGCCGTTGATCGTCTTGCAGCCGCCCTCCCAGCGGTCGGCCGGGCTCACCCACGTCGTCGGGGCGCTCGGCGGGGTGCCGTTCGCGGTGATGACGATGCCCGCGGCGATGGGCCCGGGCGCGTAGGGCTTGCTCGGCGTGAGCAGCCGCAAGGGCGCCGACGTGCCGGCCAGGGGCCGCGGGTCCGTGCAGGCGACGGAGAACCCCGGGCCACCCGGGAGCGTCGAGGGGTTGACCGCGGGCGGGGTCGCGGACTTGCCGAAGCGGGCGTTGCTCGGCGGGTCCATCGCGAAGGTGGAGAACGCGACGACGCAGCCCACCTGGGCGCGGCGGGTGCACAGGGGCGTGCGGCGGAAGTCGCCCCCGACGACGTCGCCGGCCTTCACCGTGACGTTGCCCCCGAGCAGGACGGCGCTGACCACCCGCCGCAGCTGCGCGGGGTTCGGCTCGATCTCGCGGCGCAGGAGCTGGCGGAGCATCCCGCTGCCCTGCGAGTGCCCCATGAGCACGACGCCGCGGCCGTCGTTGTCCTTCGCGAGGTACTCCCGCCAGGCCTCGACGCACGTCGGCGTAGGCGAGCTGGCGGTCGGCCCCGGAGGCCGACGCGTAGCCCGTCCCGATGGAGGCCAGCGTCGACTGGCGGTAGATCGGCGCGAACATCCGGCACTGCCGGTTGAAGCGCGCCGCCTGGTACTCCGCGATGGAGTCGAGCTCGGGGTCGCGGGACTTGTCCGCGTTCGGGGTCGTCTGGTTCGAGACCGTCGGGTAGACGTAGAAGCAGTCGACCTCGCGCTCGCCCGCGGTCGGCGTCTCGACCCTGTCGGGCTTGCCCTCCTCGCGCACCGTCGTGTCCTGCGGGATCTGGCACGGGTCGTTCGCCATGCCCGGCTTGCAGAGCCAGACGACGTCGGCGGACGCGGGCGCGGCGACCCCGAGGGCGAGCAGCAGCGTGACGACGACGCCGCTGAGCGCGGCGGTGAGGGTCCTGGTCATGGCCCGCATGCTGCCACGGTCCGACGCCGATCGGCGCAGAACGCCTACGCGCCAAGAACGGCTCTGCGCGCCAACCGGGACCGGCAGGGGTCGATCACCGGGGGGCACGTGCACCACGTGCGCTCCCGCGATGCTCGACTCCCCTCCCCCAGCCCTCGTCCCCGAACCCCCCGACGAGGTGCAGCGGCGCGACGCCGTGCTCCGGTCGGGGCTGCTCGATGCGTCCCCGGACGCCGGCCTCGACGGCCTGGTCCGCCTCGCGGCGCACTTCTGCGAGACGAAGTCGGCCGAGATCAACGTCGTCGGCGCCGAGCTGCGCTTCGTGGCGGCACGCGGCCTCGGGACCCCGGGTGAGCTCGTCGACCGGCGGCTGAGCTTCTGCGCCTGGACCATCCTGGATCCCGACCGCCCCCTCCTCGTGCCCGACGCCCTCGAGGACGACCGCTTCTCGGGCAACCCCTTCGTCCTGGACGGCACGATCCGCTCCTACGCCGGCTTCCCCCTCGTCTCCGACGGCCAGGCCATCGGGACCATGTGCGTCCACGACCCCGCCCCGGGCGGCCTGAACCGCGACAAGCTCGAGGCGCTGCGCGCGCTCGCCACCGCCGCGCAGGCCCAGGTCGCGCTGCGCCGGCACGCCGACGCCCTGAGCGCCCTGGCCCGCACGGACGCGCTCACGGGCGCGGCGAACCGCCGCGCGATCGACGAGGCACTCGAGCGTGAGCTGGAGCGGGCCCGGCGGACGGGTGCACCGCTCGTCGTCCTCCTGCTCGACATGGACCGCTTCAAGCACTACAACGACCGCTTCGGCCACCTCCGCGGCGACGTCCTGCTCCAGCGCGCCGCGGCCGCCTGGCGCGCCGCGCTGCGCACGACGGACGTCCTCGGCCGGTGGGGCGGCGAGGAGTTCTGCGTCCTGCTGGCCGACTGCTCCCCCGCGGGTGCGGAGCAGCTGGCCGAGCGCCTGCGGGCCGCGGTGCCCGAGGGGCAGACCTGCTCCATCGGGGTCGCCTGCTGGGACCGGCAGGAGGACGTCCCCACGCTCGTGCGGCGCGCGGACGAGGCGCTCTACGCGGCCAAGCGCGACGGGCGCGACCGCGTCGTCAGCGCCGCGTAGCCGGCGTCCGACCCCGGCGTCGGCCGCCTCCGTGGGAGGTCCCGCCCAGGGGAAGGGAGCGCCGGAGCGCCGGCGAAGCCCACGGGATGCTGGTCACCGCGTGCCTCCTGCTCGTCCTCGCCCTCCACGTCCTGCTCCGGGTGGCGCGCGGGACGTTCCGCGTGCTCGCGCTCGACCCCTGGGACACGCTGGTGCACCTGGGGCTGGCCGAGCGCGAGGAGCGCCCGCGTCCGCTGCCCCGCGCGCGCCTGCAGCCCCACCTGGCGCGTCCGCGCGCACGGGCGCCCCGAACCTCCTGAGGGCCGGGCCGGGCGCCCGCTTGCGGACCCGCGCCAGCGTGCTCGCAGCCCTCAACCCCACCGGGCTCCTGCCGATCACCCGGGCGTGGCGCGCATGGTCCCCGACATGGCACCCCGGCTCCCCCGGACGACGAGGCGCTCATGCGCCTGAGGCCCGTGTCGCGGGCCATCGGCGAGCGGCTCGGCCGCGACCTTCCGCTGCCCGGCGCCGGGCAGGTCCCGCTCCTGCGCCAAGGCGCGGTCATCACCGCGCGCTTCGCCGATCGGCTGCACCAGCACGGCATCCACGCCGTGTGGATCGAGGACGCCGCGTCGGAGGGCATCGAGCCCGTCGAGCTCGTCCCGGAGGAGCTCTGCGCCGACGCCGCCGCGACGGTCCACGACGCGCTCACCTCCGCGCGGACCGCCTTCTCGCGCAACCAGCCCATCGACCAGGACGTCATGGCCGACCTCAGCGGCGTCGTCGACGCCCTGGCCGAGACCATCGTCGGCTCCCCCGACGCCGCCCTGGCGCTCGTCGACCTCGCGTCGGCCGACCAGTACACCCACCGCCATTCCGTCGACGTCACCGCGCTCGGGCTCCTGCTCGCGCGGACGATGTTCCGCACCGTCGGCTGGACGGACAACACGGGCAAGGTCCGCTTCGACCGCATCGAGGAGCGCCTGCTCAAGCTGGGCATGGGGCTGCTCCTGCACGACATCGGCAAGATGACCGTCCCCTCGGAGATCCTCAACAAGCCCGGCCCGCTCGATCCGGACGAGTGGGCGGTCATGCGCACCCATCCCGACGCCGGGATCGCGCTGCTCCCGCACGAGGGCATGAGCACCCAGGTGCTCAGCGTCGTCCGGGACCACCACGAGCGGTGGGACGGCTCGGGCTACCCCCGTGGGAAGTTCGGCGCGGACATCACCCAGTTCGCCCGCATCGCGGCGATCGCCGACGTCTACGACGCGTGCTCCTCCGCCCGGCCCTACAAGGACGCCATGCCGACCTGGAAGGCCGTGGACATCATCACGAGCGGCTCCGGGACCATGTTCGACCCCGAGGTCGTCGACGTCTTCCGCCGCATCGTCTTCCCCTACCCCGTCGGCTCGGAGGTCGAGGTCGAGGGGCGAAGCGCGATCGTCGTCGAGAACCACCCCGACGCGCCGCTCGAGCCGCTCCTGCGCTTCGTGGACGACGAGGGCACCTCGGAGCACCGGGTCGACCTCAGCCCCGCCCCGCCCGTTCCCGTCGGCTGAGCGGGCCGACCAGCGCCCGCCGCGGGGGTGCTCGGTAGCCTCGAGGCGGTGGACGGGCCCGACGCCGCGAACGCCCCGCGCCGTGGGCGCGCCGGGCTCCTCGCCCTCGCCGTCCTCCTCGCGCTCACCGCCTCGCCGGCGCCCGCGGGCGCCCGGGTGCTCCTCGTGGCGACCTCCACCCCGGAGCTCCCGCTCGTCGACGTCGTGACGGGGGCCGTCGTCGCGCGGCTGCCCCTGCCCGCCCCGGGGACCGCGGTGGCCGTCGCGCCCGCAGGGGTGCGGGGCTACGTCGCCGCGGGCGACACCGTCGTCGAAGTGGACCTCGACCGCCGGGTGGAGAGCGCCCGCCGCGCGCTCGGTGGGCCGCCGGTCACCGGGCTCGCGGCCGTGCCGGGTCGCCTGCTCGTGCTGCAGGGCGACCAGCTCCTGACGCTCGACGAGGCGACCCTGGAGCCGCTCGGAGCCGTCGCGCTCGGCGCCCCGGGGACGGCGCTGGCCGCCGATCCGGGCGGCCGTGTGGCGGCGGTCGTGCTCGCGGACGGACGCGTGGCCCGGGTCCCGCTCGGGGGACCGGGGGCCGTGCGCCACGTCCGCCTGCCGGGGGCCCGCGGGGTCATGACGACCTCGAACGGCAGGACCTACGTCACGGCCCGGGGGCGCCTGCGTGAGCTGCGCCCGGGGGCGCCCCGCCCGCGCCGCGACGGGCTGCGCCTGCCCGCGGGCGCCGACGGGGCGCTCGCCCGGTCCTCCGGGGGCGGCGCCCTCGCGGTCGGCCCGGCCGGCCCGCGCGCGGGCGGGGCGCTCGTGCGGCCCGGCACCGCGCGCGTCCTCGGGCTCGCCACGGGCACGGGGCCCGGGGTGCCGGCGTTCAACCTCGACGACAGCCGGCTCTACCTCGCCCGGGCGCAGGGGGCGTCGATCGCCGTGCTCAGCACCACGACGCGGCGGGTCGTCGACGTGGTCGAGCTCCCCGGCACCGCACCCGTGGGGGTCGCCGAGCAGCCCGGTCTGGCGCTCTCCCCGGGGACGGACGGGGCGGACGTCCTCGTCGGCACCCGGGGCCCGGACGTCCTCGACGGGCTCGGGGGCGACGACCGGCTCTCGGGCGGGCGTGACCGCGACCAGCTCCTCGGCGGCACGGGGAACGACACGCTCTCTGGCGGCTCGCGCTCGGACCGGCTCGACGGCGCGGAGGGCGACGACTTCCTGCTGGGCTCGAGCGGGGACGACACGCTCGACGCGGGGCCGGGCGCCGACGGGGCGGAGGGCGGCACGGGGAACGACACGCTGCTCGGCGGGGACGGCGACGACCAGCTCGACGGCGGGGACGGCGACGACACGATCCTCGGCGGTGAGGGGGACGATCGGATCGTCGAGAAGGGCTTCGGCAACGACAAGCGGCTCTCGGGCGGCCCGGGCGACGACGTCATCGACGGGGGCCGGGGCTCGGACCGCATCATCGAGGGCGAGGCCGGGGACGACCGCCTGTTCGGCGGGCCGGGCAAGGAGGCGATGAGCGGCGGGCTCGGCGACGACCTCGTCGACGGTGGGCGGGCCGCGGACGACCTGCGGGGCGACGAGGGCGACGACGTCCTCAAGGGCGACGCGGCCGACGACGACCTGGACGGCGGGACGGGGAACGACCAGGTCGACGGAGGGTCCGGGGCCGACCGCGTCGTGGGCGGCGACGGGGACGACGTGCTCGTCGGGGGCACGGGCCCGGACGTGCTCGAGGCGGGCGACGGGAACGACCAGGTGCGGGCGGCGGACGACAGCGCCGACCGCGTCGACTGCGGCGCGGGCGACGACGTGGTCTACGTGGAGGCCGACGCGCCGGCGCGCGACCAGCTCGTGGGCTGCGAGCGGGTCCTGATGGTCCCCGCGGAGCCCGCGAACGACACGACGCCGCCCTCCGTGGTCTTCGGGACCATCGCCGCGGAGACGATCACGGGCAGCGCGGGACCGGACAACCTCTTCGGCAACGGCGGCGCGGATCGCCTGTTCGGCCTGGCGGGCGACGACTACGTCGACGGCGGCAACGGGCCCGACCGCATCTCGGGCGGCCCCGGGGACGACACGCTCCCCGGGCGCAACGGCAACGACGTCATCCGCGGGGACGAGGGGGACGACCGCATCACGGGCGACCGCGGGCGCGACCGCATCTTCGGCGGGCCGGGGAACGACACGCTCTTCGGGAACCTCGAGCCCGACGAGCTCGACGGCGGGCCCGGGGACGACCGCATCAACACGGTCGCGGGCGGCCGCGACGTCGTGCGCTGCGGGCCGGGGAACGACCGGGTCTTCGGCGACCCGACGGACCGCATCGCCACGGACTGCGAGCGGATCAGCCGCTGACAGCTCAGCCCGCGCGGCGCGGGCGCCCACCGGCGAGGGCGCGGACGTAGACGTCGACGCGGTGGTTCACGTCGCGCGGGCCGAGGTCGTAGGCGAACGTCGGGAAGGCCACGACCGTGCCGTCCGCCGAGAGCGCCGGGCTGAACGCGGTCCTGCTGCTCGGTCCGCCGCCCGGCCGCGTGTCGACGAGCCGCGGCCGCGCGCGGGCCGCGACCCGTGCGACGTAGACGTGCCCGCGGCCGCCCGTCGTGCCCCGGGCGAGGTCGCTCGCGTGGGAGTCGAAGGCGACCGTCCGGCCGTCCGCGCTGAGCGCCGGGTAGCGGGAGTAGCCGTCGGCGTCGCCCCCGCAGCGGTCCGTGCTCACCCGCACGGTGCGGCCCGCGGCGAGGTCGCGGACGAAGACGTCCCGGAGGCCGTTGCGGTCCCCGGCGACGAGGCCGGCCGCCGTGGACTGGAACGCCACGCGCCCGCCGTCCCGGCTCACGGAGGCCGCGAGGGAGGCACCTCGCGGAGCCGCGCCGTCCCGGCCCACGGAGACGAGGCGCGGGGCGCCCGCGTCGCGGACGGGCGCGAGCGCGACGTCCCAGTCCCCGTTGCGGTCCCGCGGCCCCACGGGCCGGCGCGTCTCGTAGGCCACGCTCGCGCCGTCGCCCGCGAGCGCGGGCCTGTAGCCCTCCGGGAGCTCGCGCAGGAGCGCGCCGTCGGCGACGCGCCGCACGACGATCGCGGGCGCCGCTCCCGTGCGCTCGTAGGCGACGACCGTGCCGTCGGCCGAGAGCGCCGGGGTCCGGGCCGGGCCCGGGCCGGCGCGGCGGATGGCGCCCGTCCGGAGGTCGGCGACGAGGACGTCGCGGACCCGGTCGGTGTCGCGCGGGTCGAGGCCGGGCGCGTCGGCCTCGAACGCGACGACCGACCCGTCGGCGGAGAGCGCGGGCGCCCGGGCCTTCCCCGCCCCCGTGCCCGCGCTGACCAGGCGGATCGCGCCCGTGCGCAGGTCGCGCCGGTAGACGTCCCGGGCGTCGTCGCGGTCCGCGGGGACGAGCCGGCCGGGGCTGTCGAAGGCGACGAAGCGCCCGTCGGCGGAGAGCGCCGGGCGGACGTGGAAGCGGTGGTCGACCGGGCCGTTCCCGCCGTGGGCGTAGGCCTTCCCCGGGGGCGTCGTGCACGCCGTCGCGGCCCGGCCCGCCACGGGCGCGCCGGGGCGGACCGCGTGGTGGACCGTCGCCAGCAGCCGGCTCCCGCGCCGCGCCTCGTAGGTCACGACGGTCGTGCGCCGGCACGCGAGGGGGCCGACGGCCGCGAACTCCGTGCGCCCGGGCCGGCCGCGGAAGGCCGCGCCGACGACGCTCACCGGCCGGCCACCGCGAACGGCGCGGGCCGTGACCACGAGGCCCTCCCCGGCCGGGCCGCGCGGGATCCGCACGCCCACCTGGAGCAGCCGCTTGCCGTCGATGCGCCGGCCGCACGGGGGTGCCGCGGGCGGGGCGAGCACGCGCAGGCCCGGGGCGCCGGGCGCCGCCTGGAGCGCGTGGCCCGGCAGGGCGCGCGCGATGCCGTGGCAGAGCGCCGCCTCGGGCACCCAGCCGCGGCGGTTCGCGTGGCCGCCGGCCGGCCCGCCGCGCCAGGGGTTGCGGGCGCGGCGGTCCGTCAGGATCGCGTCGCCGCGGAAGAGGAGGCCGACCGCCCGGTTGAGCGGACGGTCGCGGAGGTAGACCTCGTCCGCGCAGACGCGCCGCAGGACGGGATGCGGGAGCGGGGTCGCCGGCCGCCCCACGCCGGGGGCCGCGGCCAGGGCGCGGGCGCGGGCCAGCGCGGCCCGGCCCCGGGCGCTCGGCGGGCAGAACGCGCCGAGGCGGACGTAGCCGCGCAGGACGGGGCGGCGTCCGCTGGTCACCCCGAGCGCCCACCGCGGGCCGAGGTCGAAGCGCCGGACGTCCGTCCCGGCGGCGAGGCGCCCCGCCGGCGGTCCGCCCGGCCAGGGGCGGATCGTCGTGTCGGCGCAGAGGCGCCGGACGGTCCCGTGGGTGGCGTGCGGGCGGGCGTCGGCCAGCGCGGGCGCAAGGAGGCCGAGCAGGACCGGGAGGACGAGGAGGCGCAGGACCATCACCGGCCGGAACGCGGGAGGGGTCGCGAGGTGACGTCGCGTCAGGCGGGCGCCGCCACGGGACGGCGGGCCGCGGGCACCACCCGGGAGCCGCACGTGACGTGGAGGAGGACGAGCACGCCCACGACGAGGACGACGTCGCCCACGCTGAAGACGTTGGCCAGGGGCAGCGCGGCCGGGATCGCGAAGGTGTCCCCGAGCCAGCCCAGGTGCGGGTCGAGGACCGCCGCGGAGTTCCTGAAGCCCTCCTCGCCGACGGGCAGGCCGGCGGCGCGGAGCGCGCCGGGCCGAGCCGGCATCACGCCGTCGTTGGCGACGATCGCGACGAGGTTCAGGGCCCCGCCGGCGCCGAGCAGCAGGAGCCCGGGCACCCTCCGGTTGCGCCAGACGAAGAGCCCGCCGAGCGCGAAGGTGAGCGCGTGGCCGATCCCCAGCAGGACGGGGTCGCCGTCGCGCAGGACGACCAGGACGAGGACCTGCCCGAGCAGCGCGAGGGCCACCAGCGCGGTTCCGTCCAGGCGGAAGTCCACCATGCGGTGCAGTCCCCCGCCGGCGAGGGGGACCGTCGCGGCGCAGAGGCCGAGCACGACGAGAGCGAGCACGAGGAGATCATCGGCGCCGGCGTCCCGAGGCGAGCTAGGACATCTGTCGAGTTCCTGGCTTTCCGCTTCAGTTCTGGGACGGTGGCCTTATGTCACCCCGACCCTTCATGCACCCCGTCTCGAAAGGTCGTTCCCCATGCGCAAGTGGCACCGCTTCGTCCCCACCGCCTCCGCCGTCTCCGCCCTCGTCATCGCCGTCGAGGTCCTGAGCGCCACGCAGAAGTGGTGAGCTGACGGCCGGCCGGGCCGGGCTCAACCTTGACGCCGTTCCTGTCGACAGATGTCGCAGTGGGCGGGAGACCGGACATCTTGCTGCGGCGCTACGTCGCCGCCGTCTCGCTCTGCGGGATCGGCGGCGCCGCAGCGGTCGTGGGCTTCGGTGCCTCGACCCTCGACACGTCGCTCACCGCCCTGGTGCTCGTCGCGGTCACCGTGGCGGTCGAGTGCATCCCCATCCAGCTGACCCGCCGGGGCTTCACGGAGGAGATCACCTCCTCCTCGACGTTCGTCTTCGCGCTCCTGATCTCCTCGGGGCTGCCCATGGCCCTCGTGGCCCAGCTCGTCGCCTTCGGCGTCTCGGACCTCCGGCAGGGCAAGGCGCCGATCCGCATCGCGTTCAACCTCGGCCAGGGCGGGCTCTTCGTCATGGCCGCGGGCGCGGTCCTGCACCTCGTCAGCGACATCCCGATGGCGTCCGGGCCGCCGTTCTTCCCGCACGACATGCCGGCCATCGTCCTGGCCGGGATCGTCCTGTTCAGCTGCAACAACGTCCTGGTGAGCGTCGTCTCCGCGCTCAACCAGCGGATCCCCGTCTGGGCGCACATCCGCCACGACACGCCGTTCCAGGCGCTCATCGCCTCGCTGCTGCTCGGCATGGCGCCGATCGTCGCGGTCGTCTGCGACTTCTCCCTCTGGCTGCTCCCGCTGCTGATGCTGCCGATGGTGGCCGTGCACGTCGCCGGGATGGCGGCGGTCCGCGACCACCACCGCGCGCTGCACGACGACCTGACGGGCCTGCCGAACCGCACGCACTTCGCCCGGCTGGCCGACAGCGCGCTCCACGACGCCGCGGCGCACGAGGGCACGGTGGCGATGGTCGTCCTCGACCTCGACCGGTTCAAGGAGATCAACGACACCCTCGGCCACCACCAGGGCGACGAGCTGCTGCGCATGGTCGCCGAGCGGCTCGCGACGGCCCTGCGGCCCGAGGAGGCCGCGGCGCGCTTCGGCGGCGACGAGTTCGCCGTCGTGTCCCCCCTGCGCGGCCCGGGCGACGTCGCGGCGCTGGCCGAGCGCCTGGTCGGCGCGTTCCGCACCCCCTTCGCGCTCGACGACCTCCGCCTGGGCGTGGAGCTCAGCCTGGGCGTCGCCCTGTGGCCCGACCACGGGACGGACGTCGACGAGCTGCTCCGTCGTGCCGACGTCGCGCTCTACCAGGCGAAGGAGGCGCCGATGGACGTCATCGTCTACGACGCGGCGCTCGACGCCTCGAGCGTCGACCGGCTCCAGCTGCTCGGCGAGCTGCGGCACGGCATCGAGCGGGGCGAGCTCCGGCTGGCCTACATGCCGAAGGTCGCGCTCGACTCGGGCGAGGTCGTGGGCATGGAGGCGCTCGTGCGCTGGGCGCACCCCCAGCGCGGGGAGCTGCCCCCGGAGGCCTTCGTCCCCCACGCGGAGCGGACGGGGCTCATCGGCGCGCTGAGCCACGAGGTGCTCGACCTCGCGCTCGCGCAGGCCGCCGCGTGGAAGGCCGACGCCCGCCCCGTGCGCGTCGCCGTGAACCTCTCGGCGCGCAACCTCCTGGACCGCGGGCTCCCCGACACGGTCGCGGAGGCGCTGCACCGCCACGGCCTCGGCGCGGGCGCGCTGGAGCTCGAGATCACGGAGTCGACGATCATGGCCGACCCCGCCCGGGCGCTCGTGGTGCTCGCGGAGCTGGGGCTCATGGGCGTGCACCTGACGATCGACGACTTCGGCACGGGCTACTCCTCCCTGGCCTACCTGAAGCAGCTGCCCGTCACGACGCTGAAGATCGATCGCTCCTTCGTCACCCGGATGCTGCAGGACGACCAGGATGCGCTCATCGTCCAGTCGACGATCGAGCTCGCGCACAACCTGGGGCTCGACGTGGTCGCCGAGGGGATCGAGGACCGCGCGACGCGCGACGCGCTGGCCGCGCTCGGCTGCGGCGCCGGCCAGGGGTACCTCTTCGGGCGCCCGTCCCCCGCCGACGCGCTGCGCAACCGGCCCGAGCTGCGCCTGGTCAGCTAGGCGTGAGCGTCTCGCCGAGCGCCGCGGCGATGCGCTCACGCGCGGCGTCGCGGAGCTCCGCCACGCCCGCGTAGTCCGCGGGCGCGAGCGGCGGCAGCACCTCGACGCGCGCGTCGACGCGCTCCTCGAGGACGAGCCCGTGCTTCGGGAGCGCCTTGCCCGTGCCGTGCACGGCGATGGGGATGAGCGGCACGCCGTGCTCCACCGCGAGCTCGAAGGCGCCGTCCTTGAACGCCTTGAGGCGCCCGTCGGCGCTGCGGGTGCCCTCGGGGAAGAAGAGCACGGGGCTGCCCTGCGCGAGGAGCTTCGAGCTGCTGGCGAGCATCGCCATGACGGAGGCCCGGTCGCCCCGCACGAGCGGGACGTAGCCGTTCATGTGCATGTTCCAGCCCACGAAGGGCAGCTTGAAGTTCTCGGCCTTGGAGACCCACTTGTAGGGCCGGAAGAGGTCGAAGAGCACGAGGATGTCGATGAGCGACGCGTGGTTGGCGACGAGGACCGCCGGCCCGCGCCACGAGAGGTGCTCGCGGCCCGTCGTGCGCACGCGCCAGAGCGGGCAGACGCGGATGTAGAAGGTCGCCCAGACGGAGGAGTAGAGGTGCAGGACGACCTTCCGGCGATCCCACGGCGCGGTGAGCGCCCAGACGACCACGGCCCCGACGAAGAAGATCGGGCAGGTCAGGACGATGAGCGTCCAGACGCCGAAGGAGACCAGGCGCATCGTCACGGGCCGGGACGCTAGCTGCGGCGCCCCGGGCGTGCGCGCCGCCTCAGCGCGTGCGGCGCTTGGGGAGGTCCGTGATCGTCCCCGCGCCCGCCTCGGCCGCGAGGCCGACGGTCTCCGAGAGCGTGGGGTGCGGGTGGACCGTCAGCGCCATGTCCTCGATGTCCGCGCCCATCTCGACGGCCAGGGCGACCTCCGCGATGAGCTCGCCCGGCCCCCGCGCCGACGATGCCGGCGCCGAGCACCCGGCGGCTCTGCGGGTCGAAGAGGACCTTCGTGGAGCCGTCGGGCCGGCCCGTGCCGATCGCGCGGCCCGAGGCGGCCCAGGGGAAGACGGCCTTCTCGTAGGCGATGCCCTCGGCCCGGGCGCCGCCCTCCGTGAGGCCGGCCCAGGCGACCTCGGGGTCCGTGTAGGCCACGGAGGGGATCGCCCGGACGTCCCAGGCGACGTCCTCCCCCGCGACGACCTCGGCCGCCAGGTGCCCCTCGTGCGTCGCCTTGTGGGCGAGCATCGGGCCGCGGCAGACGTCGCCGATCGCGAGGATGTGGGCGACGTTCGTGCGCAGCTGCTCGTCCACGGGGACGAAGCCGCGCTCGTCGACGGTGACCCCCGCGGCGTCGAGGCCGAGGCCGTTCCCGTTCGGGGTGCGCCCGACGGCGACGAGCACGCGGTCGAAGGTGTGCTCCTCGCTGGCGAAGGAGACCTGGATGCCGTCCTCGTGCGCCTCCATGCCCTCGACGCGCGTGGCGAGGTGGATGGCCTCGAAGCGGCCGGCCATGCGCTTGTGCAGCGGCTTGACGAGGTCGGGGTCGCAGCCCGGGATGAGCTGGTCGGCGAGCTCGACGACGGTCACGCTCGACCCCATCGCGTCGTAGACCGTCCCGAGCTCGAGGCCGATGATGCCGCCGCCGACGACGAGCAGGCGCTCCGGGACGTCCTGCAGCTCCAGCGCGCCGGTGGAGTCCATGATGCGCGGGTCGTCGGGAAGGCCGGGCAGCGCGACGGGCTCGGAGCCCGCGGCGACGATGCAGTGCTCGAACGCGAGCTCCTCGTCGCCGACCGTGAGCGTGTTCGGGCCGGTGAAGCGCGCCTCGCCGTGGACGACGCGGACCTTGCGGCCCTTCGCGAGGCCGACGAGGCCGCCCGTGAGCTTCTCGACGGCCTGGTCCTTGAACGCGCGGACCGCGTCGAGGTCGAGCTGCGGCGCGCCGAAGGTGATGCCGTGGCCCGCGGACTCCTCGGCCTCCGTGATGACCTTCGCGAGGTGCAGCAGCGCCTTGCTCGGGATGCAGCCCACGTTGAGGCAGACGCCGCCGAGGCGCTCGTGGCGCTCGACCAGGACGACGTCGAGGCCGAGGTCGGCGGCGCGGAACGCGGCCGCGTAGCCGCCGGGGCCGGCACCGAGCACGACGAGCGGGATCCGGTCGCCGGCGACCTCCGCCGCGTCGACCTGCGCCTCGGCGGGCGCCTCGGGCGGCGGCACGGGCGCGGGGTTCGTGGCCGCGGCGGGCTCCGGTGCGCCAGCGGGGTCTGACCCCTTTGGCGCACTCGGGGCGAGGCGCACGATCGGTGAGCCCTGCGAGACGAGGGAGCCGACCTCGACGAGGACCTCCTCGACGGTCCCGGCCTCGGGGGCGGGGACCTCGAAGCTCGCCTTGTCGGACTCGAGGACGACGAGCGGGTCCTCGGGAGCGACCTCGTCGCCCACCTTGACGAGCAGCTCGACGATCGGCACGTCGGTGAAGTCGCCGATGTCCGGCACCTCGACGATCACAGCAGGACCCTCCGCAGGTCGGTGAGCAAGGCGGCCAGGTGGGCCGTGAAGCGGGCGGCCGCCGCGCCGTCGATGACCCGGTGGTCGTAGGAGAGCGAGAGCGGCAGCACCAGCCGGGGCTGGAACGCCGCGCCGTCCCAGACGGGCTTCATGGCGCTGCGCACGACGCCGAGGATCGCGACCTGCGGCGGGTTGACGATCGGGGTGAAGCCCGTGCCGCCGATGCCGCCGAGCGAGGAGATCGTGAAGACCGCGCCGCTCAGCTCCTTCGGCCCGAGCTTCCCCTCGCGGGCCTTGCCGCTGAGCTCCGTGAGCTCCGCCGCGAGCTGCAGCAGGCCCTTCTGGTCGACGTCGCGGACGACGGGGACCATGAGGCCCTTCGGCGTGTCGGCCGCGAAGGCGATGTGGCGCTCGGGCTTGACGACGAGCTCCTCGCCGTCGAGCGAGGAGGCGAAGCGCGGGAACGCGTCGAGCGCCGCGGCGCTCGCCTTCAGCAGCAGCGCGACCATCGTGACCTTCGCCTCGGACTGCTCCGCGTTGAGCTGCTTGCGGAACGCCTCGAGCTCCGTGATGTCCGCGTCGTCGTGGTGGGTGACGTGGGGGATCGTCTGCCACGCGCGCCGAGAGGTTCCGCGCGCTGATCGCCTGGATGCGCGTGAGCGGCTCCCGCACCCCCTCCCCGGCGCCCGGCAGCTTCGCGGCGCGGGCGCCGCCGCCCCGGATGCGTCGAGTCGTCGATTCGTCCCGCTCTGCGGGTCCAACTGACGACTCGACGGCGCGCCCGAGCCCGCGCCGCGCCGAGCCCGGCCCGCGCCCGCGGCCGCGGCCGCGCCGGCGCCCTCGAGGTCGTCCTTCGTGATGCGGCCGCCCCGGCCCGAGCCCGTGAGCGCCGCGAGGTCGATGCCGCGCTCGCGCGCGAGGCGGCGCACGACGGGGCTCGCGCGCACGGGCTCCGCGGCGGAGGCGCCGCCCGGGCCGTCGTCCGCGTAGGAGGAGACGGGGCGGTCGGGGCCGCCGGGCGGCGGCGAGCCCGCCCCGCCCGGAGAGCCGCCGCCGGCCGGAGCGCTCCCGCCGGGCGCGCCCTGCGCCTCCGTCGGCGCGGCCTGCGCCTCGGCGACCACGGCGCTGGCGACGGACGAGGCCGCGCCGGCCTCCGTCGTCGGGGTCGCGGTCTGCTCAGCGGCGTCGGGCCCGTCCCCCGTGGCGTCGATGACCGCGACCTTCGAGCCCTCGCTCACCGTGTCGCCGACCGCGACGGAGAGCTCCGTCACCGTCCCGGCGAACGGCGCGGGGATCTCCATCGTCGCCTTGTCGGACTCGACGACCACGAGCGGGTCGTCGACGGCCACGACGTCGCCCACCGCGGCGAGCAGCTCGACGACGGGGACGTCGGAGAAGTCCCCGATGTCCGGCACCAGCACGTCCTTCAGCGTCGCCACGGCGGCGCTCCTTCCGTGTCGATCTCGTACTGGGCCATGGCCTTCTCCGCGTCCTCCGCGCGGCCGAGCGCGTGGAGCGCCGCCACCACGACGTGGAAGCGGTCCACCTCGAAGAACGAGCGCAGCGCCACCCGGTAGTCCGAGCGGCCGAAGCCGTCCGTCCCGAGCACCTCGTAGCGCCCCGGGACCCACGGGCGGATCTGCTCCGCGAAGAGCCGCTGGTAGTCCGTCGCCGCGACGACGGGCCCGCGCTCGCGCGCTCAGGCACTCCGCGACGTAGGGCGTGGGCGGGTCGTCGCCCGGGTGCAGCCGCGCGCTGCGCGCCGCCGCGTTGCCGTCGCGGGCGAGCTCCGTGAACGAGGTGACGCTCCAGACGTCGGCCTCGACGCCCCACTCCTCCGCGAGGATCGAGGCGCCCTCGAGCACCTCGCGCAGGATCGCCCCCGAGCCCAGGAGCTGCACGTCCGCGCCCTCACGGACCCGGTGCATCCCGCGCAGGATCCCCTCCTCCGCGCCCTCGGGCAGCGCGGGCTGCTTGTGGTTCTCGTTCAGGACGGTCAGGTAGAAGAAGACGTCCTCCTGCTCCGTGAGCATCCGGCGCAGCCCGTCCTGGACGATGACCGCGACCTCGTAGCCGAAGCTCGGGTCGTAGGCGACGCAGTTCGGGATCGTCGCGGCGATGAGGTGCGAGTGCCCGTCCTCGTGCTGGAGCCCCTCGCCGTTCAGGGTCGTGCGGCCGCTCGTGCCGCCGATGAGGAAGCCGCGGGAGCGCGAGTCGCCGGCCGCCCAGGCCAGGTCGCCGATCCGCTGGAAGCCGAACATGGAGTAGTAGACGTAGAACGGCACCATGGGCTCGCCGTGGTTCGCGTAGCTCGTCGCCGCCGCGATCCACGAGCTCATCGCGCCCGCCTCGTTGATGCCCTCCTGGAGGATCTGGCCCTTCTTGTCCTCCTTGTAGAACATGAGCGAGCCGGCGTCCTCGGGGTCGTAGAGCTGCCCGACCTGGCTGAAGATCCCGAGCTGGCGGAACATCCCCTCCATCCCGAACGTCCGCGACTCGTCCGCGACGATCGGCACGACCCGCGGGCCGACCGCCTTGTCGCGCAGCACGCTCGCCAGCACGCGGACGAAGGCCATCGTCGTGGAGATCTCCCGCTCGCCCGTGCCGTCGAGGACCGTCTTGAACGCCTCGAGCGCCGGCGCCTCGATCGCCGCCGCCTTCCCGCGTCGCTGCGGCAGCGAGCCGCCGAGCGCCTTGCGCTGCGCGAGCAGGTGCTGCATCTCGGGCGCGTCGTCGGCGGGCTTGACGAACGCCTTCGCGTGGACCTGCTCGTCCGTGAGCGGCAGGCCGAAGCGATCGCGGAACGCCTTGAGGACGTCCTCGCTCATCTTCTTCTGCTGGTGGGTGATGTTCTGGCCCTCGCCGGACTCCCCCATCCCGTAGCCCTTGATCGTCTTGGCGAGGATGACCGTGGGCTGCCCCGTGTGCTCGATCGCCGCCTGGTAGGCGGCGCGCACCTTCAGCGGGTCGTGGCCGCCGCGGTTGAGCTGCCAGATCTCGTCGTCGCTCCAGTCGGCGACCATCGCCGCGAGCTCGGGCGACGTGCCGAAGAAGTGCTCGCGCACGAACGCGCCGCTCCGCGACTTGTACGTCTGGTAGTCGCCGTCGAGCGCCTCCTCCATCCGGCGCTGCAGCAGCCCCTGGTGGTCCTGGGCCAGGAGCTGGTCCCAGCGCCCGCCCCAGACGACCTTGATGACGTTCCACCCCGCCCCGCGGAAGTTCGTCTCGAGCTCCTGGATGATCTTCCCGTTGCCGCGGACGGGGCCGTCGAGGCGCTGCAGGTTGCAGTTGACGACGAAGACGAGGTTGTCGAGGTGCTCGCGGCCCGCCAGCGAGAGCGCCCCCATCGACTCGGGCTCGTCCATCTCCCCGTCGCCCATGAACGCCCAGACCTTCCGGCCGGTCGTGTCCGTGATGCCGCGACCCGTCAGGTACTTCATGAAGTGCGCCTGGTAGATCGCCATGAGCGGCCCGAGCCCCATGGAGACCGTCGGGAACTGCCAGAAGTCCGGCATGAGCCACGGGTGCGGGTAGCTGCTCAGCCCCCCGCCGTCGACTTCCGTGCGGAACCGCAGCAGCTGCTCCTCGGTGAGCCGGCCCTCGAGGAACGCCCGGGCGTAGATGCCGGGCGAGGAGTGGCCCTGGACGTAGACGAGGTCCCCGCCGTGCTCCTCGCTCGGGGCGTGCCAGAAGCGGTTGAAGCCCTCCTCGTAGAGCGTCGCGGCGGACTGGTAGCTCGCGATGTGCCCGCCGAGCTCCGAGCTCTCCGCGTTGGCCCGCAGCACGAGCATGATCGCGTTCCAGCGCACGTAGGCGCGGATGCGCTGCTCGAGCGCGGCGGCCTCGTCCCAGGCCGGGTCGCCGCTCGCGTCGATCGTGTTGACGTAGGGCGTGACCAGGCCGCTCGTGACGGGCGCGCCCTGGTGGCGCGCGTGGTCGAGCAGGGTCTCGAGCAGCGCCTGGGCGCGCTCGGGCCCGTCGGCCCGGAGCACGTCGTCCAGGGCCTGCAGCCACTCGGCGGTCTCGGCGGGGTCCAGGTCCTCCAGGGCAGTCATGGCGTTCCGTCCTCTTCGAAGTAGTCCGGGTGGCGATCGCGCAGGGCGGGAAGGAGCGACGGCACCATGCGCAGGTGGTGGCGCAGCGCGCGCTCGGCGCCGTCGGCGTCGCGACGGGCGACGGCGGCGACGACGTCGTGGTGCTCGGCGACCATCTCGCGCAGGTAGCCCGGCTCGGGCAGGCTCAGCCGGCGGATGCGGTCGAGCTGGCCGTTCGCACGGTGGGTCAGGCTCCAGGCGACGGGGTGGCCGCTGGCGTCGCACAGCGCGCGGTGCAGCTCGTCGTCGAGCCCGTAGAACGCCGCGGGGTCCGCGGACTCCTGGGCGGCGAGGTTCACCTGCAGCTCCTCGAGCGCCGGGGGCTCGACGCGCTCGGCGGCCAGGCGGACCGCGCTGCACTCGAGCGCCTCCCGGACGAACGCGGCGTCGGCGACCGCGGCGGGGCTGATGCGGGTGACGAAGGTCCCGAGCTGCGGGACGATCGCGACGAGGCGCTCCTGGCGCAGGAGGGCGAGCGCCTCGCGGATCGGCGTGCGGCTGACCCCGAGCTGCCGGGCGAGCTCGTTCTCCGAGAGCCGCCGCCCCGGCTCGAGCGCCGCGGTCGTGATCGCCTCGCGCAGCCGGAGGTAGAGCCGGTCGCGAGAGGTCTCCCCCCGCCCGCGGTCGATGGTCTCGAACGTCACTGCGTACTAGTATGCAAGCGCGGTCGACGCGTTGTCAACCCCTCCTCGCCGGGCCCGGCACCCGCAGCCCATGGGTGGCACTCCAGGAACGGGACGCGGCGCCGATCACCCGGGTGTGGGCCCTCCTCGCCTCGTCCGCGACGGCACGCCGCTCGAGGTCTCCGTGCTCGCGGCGATGTCGCTCGTGCTCGGTGTCGCGTGCCTGGCCTCGACGGCCCACCCGCTGGCCGACGGCGCGCCGCGCGGCCTGCTCTCGACCGTGGGCCTGCTCGCGACGCTCGGCGCCGTGGCGCTGGCCCGGACGGGTCGGCCCCTGGGACCCGTCGCGCTCAACGCGGCCGTCGTCGGGCTGACCCTCCTGCGCGGCGTGATCGTCGCGGGCGCGGCCGGCGAGCGCGGCTCGATCCTCGCGGCCTTCGGGTTCAGCTGGACCGCCGTCTACGTCGCCTTCTTCCTGCCCGCGGCCGTCGCCCGGGCCCACGCGGCGCTCATCACGGGGGTGCTGGGCGTCGCGCTCCTGCTGGCCCGGGCCCCCACGGACCCCGCGGTCTGGGCGTGGATCGCCGCCACGGTCTGGACCGCGGTGCTCATCCTGACGCGGGTCAACGCGCTCCTGCGGCAGGAGGGGCGCGTCGACCCGCTCACGGGCCTGCTGAACCGGGCGGGCTTCGCGGTCGAGGCCGGGCGCGCCCGTCGCACCGCGCTGCGGCACGGCGAGCCGGTGACGCTCGCGATGGTCGACCTGGACGGCTTCAAGGTGGTCAACGACCGCCTCGGGCACCCGGCCGGCGACCGGCTGCTCTGCGAGCTCGCGGCCGTGTGGACGACGAGCCTGCGCCCCAGCGACGTGATCGGCCGCTTCGGCGGGGACGAGTTCGTCCTCCTGCTGCCCGGGCTCGACGAGGCGGGCGCCCGGGGTGTGCTCGAACGTCTCGAGAGCGCGCACCCCGTGCGCTGGACGGCCGGGACGGCGTCGTGCGCGCCCGAGGAGCCGCTCGACGCGGCGATGGCCCGGGCGGACGAGCGCCTCTGCGCGGCGAAGGCCGCCCGGCGATCCGCGGCCCCCGCGCCCCGCGAGCGGCTCGAACCCCGTTAGGCGCCCGGGAACGCGAGGCGCGTCGGCACGTCCCGACCGCGGAGCGTCACCTCGTCGCCCCGCTCCCAGCCCTCGCACTCCGTCCCGAGGCAGCGCTCCAGCACGACGTCCGACGCCAGGACGCGCCCCTCCGTCGTCTTGGCCAGGTCCGTGAGGCGCGAGGCCTCGTTCACCGGGTCACCGATCACCGTGTACTCGAAGCGCCGCTCCGCCCCGATGTTCCCGGCGACCGCCTCGCCGCAGGCCACGCCGATCCCCGCCTCGAGCTCCGGAACGTCCTCGCGCAGGCGCACGTCGAGCTCCCGTGCCGCGGCCAGCGCGCGGCCCGCGGCGTCCTCCACGTCGATGGGCGCGCCGAAGATCGCCAGGGCCGCGTCCCCCTCGAACTTGTTGATCCACCCGCCGTTGGCCTCGACGACGTCGACCACGACCGCGAAGAAGCGGTTGAGCAGCGCGACGACCTCCTCCGCCGGGCGGTCCGCGGCCAGGCGCGTCGAGCCCGTGAGGTCGACGAAGAGGACGCTGACCGTGCGCAGCTCCCCACCCAGCCGGATCTCGTCGGCCAGCGCGAGCGACGCGACGTCCGCGCCCACCTGGCGGCCGAAGACGTCCCGGATGCGCTCCCGCTCGCGCAGGCCCCGGACCATGTCGTTGAAGCCCGCCTGCAGCAGGCCCATCTCCGTGGAGTCCCAGACGCCGACCTCCGTCTCGAGCTCCCCTTCCCGCACGCGCTCGAGGCCGCGGCGGATCGCGCTGATCGGGTGGATCGTCGCGTAGGCGGCCAGGAAGGAGACGATCGCGCCGAAGACCAGGGCGATCCCGCCGAGGGCGAGGATGGTGATCGCGAGGGTCGTCTCGTCGATGTCGACGGGGGTCAGCGCGACGACCGCGATGAGGAGCAGCCCGACGACGGGGATGCCGGTGCCGAGCGCCCAGGCCAGGGCCCACCGGGTCGCGACGCCCGGCACGCCGCGACGGCTGCTCACCCCCGCCGCCAGCGCGCGGGCGGCGACGGGGCGCAGCGCGAGCTCGCCCAGCAGGTAGCACGCCGAGGAGGTCGTCAGGCCGCCCAGCAGGACCGTGAGGCCGACCCCGAGCGCCAGCAGGCCCGAGAAGGCGGCGAGGTTCAGCGTGACGAAGAGCACGACGGCCGTGCCCCACAGGGCGGCCTCGACGACCATGAGCCGCAGGGGCGCGCGCAGGACGAGGTCGCGCTCCCGAGACGTGGGCTCGCGCCCCTCGACGAGCCACCCCGACGTCCCGTGCCGTCCGCCCTCGATCCGCCGCCGGCCCCAGACGACGCCCGACGAGCAGCGCGACGGCCAGGTACCCGAGCGCGACGCAGAGGTTCGTGACCAGGACGGCGGTGTCGTCGTCGAGCTGGGGCTTCGGGAGGGCGAAGAGCGCGAAGCACAGGACGGTGGCGGCGCCGACGGTGTTCGCGACGACGATGACCGCGATGGTCAGGATCCGCGCGCGGCGGCGGACCTTCCGCGGCGGGAGGTCGGGGTCGCCGACGAGCAGCTTGCGATCGAAGCCGCGCGGGCTCAGCGGCGCACGAGCCCGCTGAGCTTCTCGACGACCCCGAAGTAGTGGACGGGCGCGACGCGCGCGAGGACGGAGAGCGCGGCGGCGTCGGGGCCGATGAGGATGCGGTCCTTGCCCTTCTCGACCCCGCGGTGGATGACCTCCGCGGCCTTCTCGGGGCTCGTGCGGGCGAGCTTCTCGAAGTCCTGCATCATCTTCTGGTGGTCCGTCCCGCCCTGGTCGTCGACGTGGAAGCGGGCGTTGGCGACGATGTTCGTGCGGATGCCGCCGGGGTGGACCGCGACGGCGCGGACGTCCGTGCCGCGCAGCTCGTGGCGCAGGGACTCCGTGAACCCGCGGACCGCGAACTTCGAGGCGCAGTAGGCGCTCTGGGTCGGGAAGCCGACGATGCCGAAGACGCTCGAGACGTTCACGATCGCGCCGCTCCCCTGCTCCTTGAGCACCGGGAGCCAGGCGCGGATGCCGTGCACGACGCCCCAGAAGTTCACGTCGAAGCACCACTCGTCGTCCTCGGGGCTCGCGTCCAGGACGGTCTGCGCGGTCGTGACGCCCGCGTTGTTGAAGACCATCCCGATCGGTGCGGGCGCCCACTCGCGGACCTCGGCGGCCCAGGTGAGCTGGCCCTGGCGGTCGCGGACGTCGAGCTTGCGGGTGAGGACGGGGCCGCCGATGGTGTCGGCGGTCTCCTGCAGCTGCTCCTCGTTCCAGTCGCAGAGGGCCACGGGCGAGCCGTGGGCGGCGAGGCGCTGGGCGAACGCGCGGCCGATGCCGGAGCCGGCCCCGGTGACGACGACGGTGCGGCCCGAGACGGTCATGGGAGCGGACATGCGGCGGATCCTACGGGGCGCCGACGCGGGTGTACGGTCCCCCCATGTCCGCCGGATCCGCCTTCCGCGCCGCCGTCGAGGCCGCGGACCTCGACGCCGCGACGGCCCTCCTGGCGGAGGACGTCCGCTTCCGCTCCCCCGCCGTCTTCAAGCCCTACGAGGGCAGCGCGACCGTCGCGACGATCCTGCGCACGGTCTTCGGGGTCTTCGAGGACTTCCGCTACACGGACGAGCTCTCGGACGCCTCGGGCCGGGTGCACACGCTCATCTTCGAGGCCCGCGTCGGGGAGAAGCAGCTCCAGGGGATGGACCTCATCCGTGAGGGCGAGGACGGCCGGATCGCCGAGTTCTCCGTGATGGTCCGCCCCGCCTCGGGCCTGGCGGCGCTCGCCCAGGAGATGGGCGCGCGGCTCAGCGCGTAGCGGGCCGCTCCTCGATGGGGACGACGCCGTCCTCCGCGTGGTCCTCCGTCGGCCACGGCCCGTGCCAGTTGTCGAAGCCGCCGTCGACGGTGAGGGTCGACCCGGAGAAGCGGCGGCCGAGCGGCGAGGCGAGCAGGACGACGGCCCACCCGAACTCCTGCATGGTCCCGAGGCGCTGGAGCGGGACCGTCCGCGCGACCGCGCGGGTGAGCACCATGGGGTACTTCTGCAGGGAGGCGGTGTCGAAGCGGCCGATGGCCAAGGAGGTGACGGCCACGCCGCGGGGGGCGTAGGTCGCGGCGAGGTCGCGTCCGAGGGCCTCGACCGCCGCGCGCGCAGCACCCGTGTGGGCCATGGCGGGCATGCCGCTGTGCGGGGAGACGGTCACGTTGACGATCACGCCGCCGTCCGGCCCGAAGCCGTGCTCGACGGCTGCCTCGCACATCCCCAGCGTGCCCCCGACGTTCAGCCGTTGCACGGCGGCCCAGCCCTTCTCCGTGATGGCCTCGGCGGGGACGAAGTACTGCCCGCCCGCGTTGTTGAGCAGGAGGTCGAGGCGCCCGTGGCGCTCGAGGACCGTGCGGACGATGCGCTCGCGGTCGGCCGTCTCGCGGATGTCCCCGGCGACCCAGGTGCAGCCGAGGTCCTCCGCGGCCTCCACGAGGACCTCCTCGCGACGGCCGGCGATGACGACCTCCGCGCCCGCGGCGAGGAGCTCCCGGGCGGCCTCCCGCCCGAGGTTCGTCCCGCCGCCCGTGACGAGGGCGACGCGACCGTCGAGCAGGTCGGGGGCGTAGATCTCCGAGGGGGCGGGCGCCATGGCGGCGCCGAGCCTACCGGCGCCGCCGGGCGCGTCCGCGGCCGTGCTGCTCGTGCTGCCGCGCGCGTCGTGCGGCCTCCTCGAGGTCCTCGACCGTGCGGTCGCGGATCGCGCCGAGCAGCGCGCTGCACTCCTCCAGCGTCTCGGGCCCGGCGGCCACGACCGCCGGCCTGAGCGAGCCCGCGAGCATCTCGAAGAGCACGTCGCCCGGGTCCTCCCCGGGGAACGCCTCGGGTGGGACGGACTCGAGGAGGTCCGCGACGAGGTCCGTGAGCATGAGGCCCGTGCGGAGCACCTCGACGACGAAGGCGTGCGCGGGGTCGGCGTGGGCGGTGAGCGTGGAGGGGTCCATGCCCCTACTAGGGCGGTGGGCGCGAAGTTCGCCCCCCTGGAAGCGCAAGACGCCCGCTTGCGGCGGGCGTCAGGAGGCGGGGGAACCGGGATTCGAACCCGGATTCACGGTTTTGGAGACCATGCGCATAGCCATTAACTCATTCCCCCATGCGCGGTCGAGCATAGGCGGTCAGGCGGCGCGCGGGCTCATCGAGTCCGACGGGTGTCGGACGGTGAACCGCTTCAAGACGAAGCTCCCCTCGGGCCGGATCGCCGAGTACGCCTATCCCCGCTACTTCTTCTCGGACACGTCGGCGGACATCCGCGGGCTGCTCGACACGTTCATCGGCCCGAAGGCCTGAGCTCGGCGCGATGCGGGCGGAGGGACTCGAACCCCCAAGGCCTTGCGGCCACCAGGACCTAAACCTGACGTGTCTGCCAGTTCCACCACGCCCGCGGGGCTGCGGCGTAGCGTGGCAGACACGGGGTGCGGCAGCGCTCCGGGCGGTGGGGTATGTTCGCGCGCAGCATGGCCGACGAGATCGTCATCGAACACCCCAACCGCGACAAGGCGTCGAGCAAGCTGGTCAAGCTCCTCGTCGTCGTGGCGCTGCTCGCCTCCGCGGCGCTCGTGACGCTGGTGACCTACGGCGGCTGGGACGCGCTCGCGGGCGCGAAGATCCTGCAGATCATCTACATCGGGCTCTACCTGCTGATGGCGTTCTTCGTCGCGCGGTGGAACCGCGGCGTGCTGCCCGTCGCCGCCGCGCTGGCGATCATCATGCTCATCTTCGCCGCGGTCTCCGGGCCCGAGTGGTTCGACCGGGCGAAGGACGGGTTCACCGACCCGGACTTCGACGCGAACCTCCTCGGGACCCTGACGCTGATCATCGTCCCGGTCCAGGCGCTGCTCATCGGCTTCGCGATGCAGGGCTTCTCGCAGGCGTGGAACATCGAGGTCGAGCGCCTGTCGGACGGCACGACCCGGGCGATGCCCGGCAAGTAGCCGCGCAGGTTCGCCGCGGCTGCTTGACCGCCGCATGCTGCAGTACCCGGGGCGGGACTCGAACCCGCACGCCCGAAGGCAGGGGTTTTTGAGACCCCCGTGTCTGACCGTTCCACCACCCGGGCGGGCGGGCGGAGTCTAGGGCAGGCGGGCGCGAGGCAAGTGCCCCCGTCCATCGCCGTCGCGGGCCCGTGCTGCGTGCGCCCCCGACGACGAAAGTGCCGGGAACGGGTGCAGCGCCTCGTGCTTCCTGGGAGGCTCGCACCGTGCGCCTCTCCCGCCGTCCCCGCCTCGACCGCTCACGGACGCGCAGCGGGCGCCCGGCCGCGTACGCGGCGGCCTGGGCGGTCGCGCTCGTCGCGGGCACTGCGCCGAACGCCGCGGCAGCGACCGTCGATGCCGGCGCGCTGCGCGCGGAGGTCACGGACGCGCCCTGGGGCCTGCGGTTCACGGACGCGCGCGGTGGCCTCGTCCTGGCCGAGCGCCGTGGCGGCTCCCCCGGCGGGCCGGCCGGGGCGCTCGGCTTCGAGCGCAACGGCCTCTGGCACCACGCGACGAAGGTGCTCGCCACGGCTGCCGCGCCGCGCGGCGGCTTCGCCGCCACGCTCGCGACCGACGACCCCGCCGGGGGCACGATCGGCGTCGTCGTCGCCCCGGGCGCGGACGGGATCGTGCGGGTCGCGACGCGCGGGCCGGCGGGCGCGACGCGCATGGGCGTCGGGTTCGCGCCGCAGCCCGGCGAGCGCTTCCTCGGCTTCGGCGAGCGCTCCGACGCCGTCGTCCGGACGGGCGGGACGGTCGAGCACCACGTCACGGAGGGCCCGTACCAGCCCGTCGAGGGTCCGTTCCTCACGGCGTTCGTCCCGCCGCCGGGCCAGAGCACGCGCCCCGACGCGACGTACTTCCCCGTCCCCTGGGTGCTCTCGAGCCGCGGGTACGGCGTGCTGGTCGAGGAGGACGAGGTCTCGCGGACGACGCTGGACGACCCGTGGTCGCTCGACGTGGACGGGAGCAGCCTGCGCTACGCGGTCTACGCCGGCCCCCGACCGGCCGACGCGCTCGCGCGCTTCACGAAGGACGTCGGGCGCCAGCCCCCCGTGGAGGCCCCGTTCTTCTTCGGCCCCTGGTGGCAGCCCCAGAACGGGCGTGAGCAGCAGGGGATCGACACCCTGCGCCGCGCCGGGGCGGTCGGCTCCGTGGTGCAGACCTACACGCACTACCTCCCCTGTGCCGACCAGCTGCGCAACCCCGTCGCCGAGCGGGAGCGGACGGCCCGCGCCCACGCGGCGGGGCTCGCGATCACGACGTACTTCAACCCCATGGTCTGCACGACCTACCCCGGCCGCTACGCCGAGGCGCGGGACCGCGGGCTGCTGACGCAGCGGCCCGACGGCAGCCCCTACGAGTACCGCTACACGGGCTCGGCGCAGTTCTTCGTCGGGCAGCTCGACTTCACCGCCCCGGGCGCGACGAGCTTCTTCGGCGACCTGCTGCAGGAGGCGGTGGGCACGGGCTACGACGGGTGGATGGAGGACTTCGGCGAGTACACGCCGACCGACGCGCGCTCCCACGACGGCACCCCGGGCACCGCGATGCACAACCGCTACGTCACGGAGTACCACCGCGCCGGGCGCACGTACGCGCGCGAGCGGGCGCCGCGGCCGGTCGCCCGCTTCAACCGCTCGGGGTGGACCGGCACGGCGCGGGAGTCGCAAGTCGTCTGGGGCGGCGACCCGTCGACGACCTGGGGCTTCGACGGCCTGCAGTCGAGCATCCGCAACGGGCTGAGCATGGGCCTCAGCGGCGTGTCGCTGTGGGGCTCGGACATCGGCGGCTTCTTCGCGCTCTCGACGCCCCAGACGACCCCGGAGCTCCTGCGGCGCTGGCTGCAGGCCGGCTTCGCCCAGGGGGTCATGCGCACGCAGGCCAACGGCTTCGACCTGAACGACGCCAAGCGCGCGCAGATCTTCGACCCGGACGTCCTGCCCACCTGGACCCGGTACGCGCGCCTGCGCACCCAGCTCTTCCCCTACCTCGACGCGGCGCAGCGCACCTACGACGCCACGGGCCTGCCCATCATGCGCCAGCTCGCGCTCCTCTACCCCGACGACCCGCGCGCCGTCGGGTCGGAGGACATCTACGGCTTCGGGCCGGACCTCCTGGCTGCGCCCGTGACGGAGCCGGGCGCGACGACCAAGCGGGTGCACCTCCCGCCGGGGCGCTGGGTCGACTTCTGGCGCTCCGTGGACCTCCGGAGCGACGGGACCCTGGCGCTCAAGGCGCCCGTCGTGCTCGAGGGCGGCCGGGAGCACACGCTTCCCGCGCCCGCCGAAGAGCTGCCGCTGCTCGTCCGCGAGGGCGCCGTCCTGCCCCTGCTGCCCGCCGACGTCCAGACGCTGACCGAGTACGGCACGGGCGTCGTGCACCTCCGCGACCGCACCCGGCGGCGCACCCTGCTCGCGTGGCCCCGGCGCGGCGGCTCGGGCGAGGCGCAGCCCACGCCGCGGGCGCGGGTGCGCTCGGGCCTGGGCACGGGCGGCCGCTGGACGCTGCGGGTCCGGCAGGAGGTCCGCCGGCGGTTCGACCTCCAGGTCGCGATGCCCACCAAGCCCTGCGCGTTCGTCCTCGGGGGCCGCCGCCAGCGCTTCCGCTACGCGGGTGGCGTGCTGCGCGCGAGCGTCCGGATGGGCAGCGGGACGCTCGTCGCGCGGACGCGCTGCTGACGGCCCAGAGGCTGAACGTCGGTTCACCGCCAACGGTTGGCGGTGAACCGACGTTCAGCTCCCGGCGGCGGCGGAGCTCAGCGAGAGGCCACGCGCTCGCGGAGCGCGCCGACCAGCCCCTCGGGCGCCGCGAGGATCCCCAGGGGCAGCCCACCGACGGCGGGGAGCTCCTCCACCCGGAGGCCCGCCGCCTCGCAGAGCAGCACCCCGGCGGCGATGTCCCAGGGCTTCACGCCGTGCTCGTAGTAGGCGTCCAGGCGGCCGCCGGCGACCCACGCGAGGTCGAGCGCGGCGGCGCCCGCACGGCGCACGTCCCGGACCTGCGGGAGCAACCGGGCCACGATCGACGCCTGCGACCTCGCGCACCTCCGCCGCGTAGCCGAAGCCCGTGGCGACCAGCGCGGAGCCGAGCTCCGCGCGGGAGCTCGCCGGCCGCAGCGGCTCCCCGTTGAGCGTCGGCGGGCCGCCGGCGGCGACGGCCCAGAGCTCGTCGCGGAGGGGGTCGAAGACGACGCCGGCCTTGCCCTCGCAGGCCACGGAGATGCACCACTGCGGGTGCCCGAAGAGGTAGTTGATGGTCCCGTCGAGCGGGTCGACGATCCAGCGCTCCCCGGAGGTCCCGGGCGTGTCGTCGCCCTCCTCGCCCATGATCGCGTCGTCGGGCCGCTCGCGGGCGAGCACCTCGCGGATGGTGCGCTCCGCGGCGAGGTCGGCCTCCGAGACGAGGTCCGTGTCCGTCGACTTGGACTGCACGCCGACGGCCCCGCGGTGGAAGCGCTCGACCAGCTCGGGCGCCGCCGCGCGGGCGGCCGCCTCGGCGACCCGCAGGAGCTCCGCGCTCACGACACCGCGGGGCGGCGGTGCGCCCACGGGCGGGCCTGCTCGAGCTGCGCCGCGAGGGCGAGGAGCGTCGCCTCGTCGTGCGGCCGGCCGACGAGCTGCACCGCGAGCGGCAGCCCGTCGTGGTCGAAGCCCGCCGGGACGCTTGCCGCGGGCTGCCCCGTGGCGTTCCACGTCGCGTAGTAGGGGACCCGCGCGAGCATGGCGTTCATCGTCCGGAAGGCGGAGCGGCCCTGCAGCTCGCCGATGCGGAAGGGCGGCCTGGCCGGCCCCGGGGTCATGATCACGTCGGCCTGCTCGAAGGTCCGCGCGATGCGGGCGGCGACGTCGTCCCCGGCCCGCACCGCCTTCGCGACCAGCCCCGGGGTGAAGGGCCGCCCCATCCGCGCGAAGCCGCGCGTGCGGCGCTCGGCGCGCTCGGGGTGCGGGAGCGCGTCGAAGTCCTGGGCGATGCCGCCGAGGTAGCGCGCCAGGACGGCCGGGCCGGCGGCCGGACCGTAGTCGAGCGTCGTCTCCGTCACGCTGTGGCCGAGGGCGCGGAGGTGCTCCGCGGTCTCCTCGAGCGCGCGGAGCGCGTCCGCGCTCGGCTTGGCCACGATGCCCTGCGGGAGGTTCGTGACCAGCGCGACGCGCAGGGGGCCCGTCGGCCGGCCGACCGCGTCGGTGAACGTCGTGCCCGTGTCGGCGACGACGTCGAGGAAGCGGGCCGCGTCGGCGACGGTCCGGGCGATCGGGCCGTAGACGCTCATGCCGTGCCAGCTCTCGGTGACCGGCGCGAGGGAGACCCGGTCGCGCTGCGGCTTGATGCCGAAGAGCCCGTTCCACGCGGCCGGGATGCGGATGGAGCCCGCGCCGTCGGAGCCGAGGGCGACGCCCGCCAGGCCCGCGGCCACCGCCGCGCCCGAGCCGCCGCTCGACCCACCGGGGGTGCGCGTCGGGTCCCAGGGGTTGCGGGTGGCGCCGAACGTGAGCGTCTCGGTGAAGCAGGTGATGCAGAGCTCGGGGACGTGGGTCTTGCCGATGATGACCGCGCCCGCATCGCGCAGGCGGGAGACGACCGTCGCGTCCGCGCCCTTCACGCCCGGGTTGGCGCTCGTCCCGATCGGCGTGGTCTGCCCCGCGACGTCGACGTTGTCCTTGATCGCCACGGGGACCCCGTTGAGGACACCGACCTCCCCGCTGCCCCGGCGCGCGTCGGCCGCGTCGGCCTCGGCGAGCGCCTGCTCGGCGAGCACGACGCGGTAGGCGTTCAGCTGCGGGTCCAGCCGCGCGATCCGCTCGAGCACGAGCTCCGTGAGCTCCCGCGAGGAGACCTCCCCGGAGGCGATGAGCTCGGCCTGGCGGGCGGCCCCGGCGAAGGCGAGGCCGGCGGCGTCGACGGTGGCGGTCATGGCCGACAGCCTACGCGCGCGCGCCGGTCCGGGCTCTAGGCTCGCCGCGATGGATCCGCTTCCCCTGGCCCAGCGCGTCGCGGCGATCGAGGGCCGCCGCGCGGGCTCGGACGCCGAGCGGCGCGCGGCGCTGGTGCTGGCGGAGGCCCTGCGTGGCGCGAGCCGCCGCCGGCGCCGCGCGACGGAGGTCCGCACGCTCTGGGTGCGCCCGGCGCGCGGGCCGGTCCACGCGCTGCTCGCCGCGCTCGGGGTCGCCGGGAGCGTCGTCTCCGTCGACCACCCGACGACGGGCCTCGCGCTCGCGGTCGCCGGGCTCGTCCTCCTGGTCGGCGACCTCTCCGGACGCCTGGCGCTGCTGCGCCGGCTCACGCCCGAGCGCGCGACGCAGGACGTCGTCGCCCGTGATCCGCGGGAGGCCCGGGTGCGGCTCGTGGTCACGGCCGCGACCGACGCCGCCTCGCCCGGGCTCGCGGGCCGCGGCGCCCCCGCACGGCTCCAGGCCCGCGCGCGGCGCGCGCTCCGCGGCCACCTCCCCGGCCCCTACGGCGCGCTCGTCGCGGCGCTGCTGGCGCTCGTCGCCTGCACGCTGGCCCGCGTCCTCGAGGTCGACGGCCTGGTGCTCGGGGCGCTGCAGCTCGTCCCCACGGTGGTCGCGCTGGTCGCGGTGGGCGCCGCGCTCGACCAGGCGGTCGCCTCGCCCTCCCCGCAGGCGGCGACCGAGGCGGCGGCGCCCGCGGTGGCGGTCGCCCTCGTGGCAGCGCTCGACGCGGATCCACCCCGGGCGCTCGCCGTCGACTGCGTCCTGGCCGGCGCGGGCGGCGCCCACGCCCTCGGGTTCCGCCGCTGGCTGCGGGAGGAGCGGCGTGCCGGGCGGCGCGGCGAGGAGGTGGCCGTCCTGCACATCGGCCCTTGCGGCGCCGGTCGTCCCGTCGTCTGGACCCGGGACGGGCTCGTCCTGCCCCTGCGCTTCCACCCGCGCCTGACCGCCCTCGCGCGGCAGGTCGGCCTCCCGCCCCACGAGTCCCGCGAGGCCTCGGGCGCCCGGGCCGCGCGGGCCATCCGCTGGCCCGCCACGGCCGTGGGCTGCGTCGACGAGCACGGCGCCCTGCCGCGGCTCGGCGCCGACGACGACACGGCCGACCGGCTGGACCCGCAGGCCCTGACCGCGACCCTCGACGCCTGCCTCGCGCTCGTCCGCGCCCTCGACGACGAGCTGGCCGACACCGCGCCCGCGGGCGCGCCCCGCCCCCGGCGCCCGCGCGCCGCTCCGCCGGTCCCCCAGCCCTCGCCCGCCGCCTGGCGGGAGCGCCCACCCGCCGCGCCGCCGCCCCAGGCCCCGCCGCCCCCGCCCACCTCGACCCGGGCCGCGCGGCGCGCCGCCGCGGCGCGGGGCACCGGCGGAGCCGCCGAACGCGATGCGGCACACGACCCGGCGGGCTGAGCAGCCCTATCCTCGCCCGAGCCGTGCCCCGCCGAACGCCCGACACCTCCCGCCCTTCCGACCGCCCGTCGGAGCGCTGACGTGCGCCGCGGCGGCGACCTCGCCGGCATCGGCGCGCGCATCGGCGCGGCGCTCATCGACCTCATCCCCGTCTTCGTCGTCACCCTCGTGGTCTCGGAGGCCGCGGCGGTCTCGCGGGAGGACCTGAGCTACGTCGTCGTCGCGGCGGCGATCCTCACGAGCCTCCTCTACGCGCCGGTGCTCCTGGCCCGCTCCGGCGCCCACAACGGGCAGACGCTCGGCAAGCAGGCGCTCGGCATCCGGGTCGTGCGCACGGACGCCGAGGCCCTGACCGCCTCGACCGCGCTGCTGCGCGAGCTCGTCGGCCGCGGGCTCCTCGGCCTCGTGCCGTTCTACTCCGTCGTCGACGTCCTCTTCCCGCTCGCCGACGCCCGCCGTCAGGCCCTGCACGACAAGCTCGCCTCGACGTTCGTCGTCCGGGCCGACGCGGTGCCCGACCTCGGCCCCGACGCCGCGGACGCGGAGCGGAGCACGGCCGCGGACGCGTTCGGCCGTCGGGACTAGCGCAGCGGGAGCGGGGCGGGCGGCTCGGCGTCCTCGAGCGGGTCGGGCGGCGCCGGGGTCGTCGGCCGCAGCCCCACGCCGAGCATGAAGGCGGCTGCGAGCGCGAGCACGAGCGGCCAGCCGAGGAAGGAGCCGTCACCGCCCGCGGCCGCGGAGGATGCCCACGTCCCGAGGACGAGCAGCCCGACGAGCACGGGCCCCCGCTGGCGGTCGACGGCCCCGTAGGCCAGGAGCCCGAAGCCACCGACGAGCAGGGGGAGCTCCCAGCCCCAGCCGACGCCCACACCGGAGCCGAAGAGCGTCAGGAACGGGGCACCCGCGGCGCCGAAGGCCACCTCGAGGACGCGGAGCGCGAACGGCCCCGCCGCGATCGCCGCCAGCGCGACGCCGCCGGCGTTCGCGAGCTGCGCCGCGTGGGTCGGGCGCCGGTCCCGGCGGCTCACGGCGGCGAGCGCCAGGCCGACGGCCATGACGAGCAGCAGCAGCCGCTGGACCCCGCCGCTCGGGTCCGTGACCCAGGCGAAGAACGCGAGCGGGACGAACGCGAGGGCGAGCGCCGCCAGGAGCGTCGCGGCCGCCGCGTCGTAGGCGTGGGCGAGGGCGGCGCCGACGAGCCCGAGGACGACGAGCTTCCAGGTGATCGCGCCGGCGCCGCCGACGGGCCCGTCGACGCCGAGGACCTCGCCGAGCCGACCCAGGGCGAGCAGGAGCAGGACGAGGCCCGAGGTGATGATCGCGCTGACGTAGGGCCGCGGCTCGCGCGGGCAGCCCGCGATGAGCACGCCGGTCAGCCCCGTGGCCGCGCCCGCCGCCGCGAGGTGCGCCCCGACGGACCAGTCCATGCGCACTTGCAGCAGCACCACGAGCGTCGCGAGCACGACGACCCCCGCCGCGACCTGGTCGCCGCGGAAGGGCGGGACGCGCAGCACCTAGGCGCGCTCCCGCGCGAGCGCGACGAACGGGTCGAGCGCCGCGGGGTTCGCCAGGGAGTCCCGCGCGGCGGCCTTGTCGGGCGGGGTGCCCATGAGGATGCGCTTCACGGGGACCTCGAGGACCTTCCCGCTCAGCGTGCGCGGCACCTCGGCGACCTGCCGCACCTCGTCGGGGACGTGGCGCGGGGAGCAGGTCGTGCGGATCGCGGTGCGCAGCTCCCGCACGAGCTCGTCCGTGAGCTCCTCCCCCTCGCGGAGCACGACGAACAGCGGCATCCAGGCCTCCGCCCCGGGCTGCGGGACGTCGACCACCAGCGCGTCGACCACGGCATCGACGGTGAGCACCGCGCGGTAGACCTCCGCCGTGCCCATGCGGATGCCGCCGCGGTTGATCGTCGAGTCCGAGCGGCCGTGGATGACCGCGGAGCCCCGCGGGGTGATCTCGATCCAGTCCCCGTGGCGCCAGACGCCCGGGTAGTGCTCGAAGTAGGACTCGCGCAGCCGGGAGCCGTCCGGGTCGTTCCAGAAGAAGACCGGCATGGAGGGCAGCGGCCGGGTGACGACGAGCTCCCCGAGCTCCCCGACGACCTCGTGGCCCTCCTCGTCCCAGGCCGCGACCGCGCAGCCCAGGCCGCGCGCCTGGAGCTCCCCGCGGTGCACGGGCAGGATCGGCACGCCGCCGACGAACGCCGTGCAGACGTCCGTGCCGCCGCTCGTGGAGTAGAGCCAGACGTCCTCGCCGACCTCCGCGTAGACCCACTCGAAGCCCTCGGGCGAGAGCGGGGAGCCCGTCGAGCCGAGCGCGCGGAGCGCGGAGAGGTCGTGGTCGGCGGCCGGCCGCAGCCCGGCCTTCTGGCAGGCGGCCAGGAACGCCGCGCTCGTCCCGAACGTCGTCGCGCGCGTCCGCGCCGCGAGCTCCCAGAGCGTCCCGAGGTCCGGGGTCCCCGGGTTGCCGTCGTAGAGGACGATCTCCGCGCCGGTCAGCAGGCCGCCGACCAGGAAGTTCCACATCATCCAGCCCGTGGTGGTGAACCAGAGGATGCGGTCGCCGGGCCGCGCGTCGGCGTGCAGGCCGAGCTGGCGCAGGTGCTCGAGCAGGATGCCGCCCTGCCCGTGGACGATCGCCTTGGGCAGCCCCGTCGTGCCGCTCGAGTAGAGGACCCACAGCGGGTGGTCGAACGGCAGCGCGGCGAAGGCCAGCGGGCCGGGCTCGTCGTCCCCGAGCCAGGCCTCCCAGCTCGTCGTGCCCTCGAGCCCTGCGCCGGCGTCGAGGTAGGGCAGCAGCACCGTGCGCGCCAGCCCGGGCATCTCGCGCTGCAGCGTCGCGACGACGTCGCGGCGGTCGAAGTCCTTGCCGCCGTAGCGGTAGCCGTCGACGGCCGAGCAGCACCGTCGGCTCGATCTGCGCGAAGCGGTCGACGACGGAGCTCGGGCCGAAGTCGGGCGAGCAGCTCGACCACGTCGCGCCGACGGACGCGCACGCCAGCAGCCCCGCGACGGCCTCGGGGATGTTCGGCAGGTAGGCGACGACCCGGTCGCCCTCCCCCACGCCGTCGCGCCGCAGCGCGGCGGCGATCCGCGCGGTCAGGCGCTCGAGCTCGCCCCAGGTCATCGTCGCGAGCTCGCGAACCTCCGAGGCGTGGTGGATGGCGGTGGCGGCCGGGTCGCGGTCGCGGAAGACGTGCTCGGCCCAGGAGACCCGCGCGCCCGGGCACCACACGGCGCCGGGCATGCGCTCCTCGGCCAAGAAGGCCTCCGGCGCCACCTCCCAGCGCACCGCGAAGAAGTCGCTCACCGCGCGCCAGAACGCATCGGGCTCGGCGACGGACCAGCGCCAGGCGGTGTCGTAGTCGTCGAACCCGTTGGCCTGCAGGAACGCCCACATCGTCGTCCCGCGCGCCCGCTCGGGCGTCGGCTCCCAGAGGACGGGCGGCGTGTCCGTGGCGCTCATGGGCGCGACGGTACCGGCGGCGCGACCCGGGCGAGCGCGCGACGCGGCGCCGTCCGGCTCCGGCGCCGGGGGTCCGCGCCGGACCCCATATGATCGGCCGCTGTGTCGGAGACCGTCTCGATCATCGGCGGCTCGGGTGCGCTGGGCTTCGGCCTCGCCGTGCGCCTGGGCCGGGCCGGCGTCCCCATCGTCATCGGCTCCCGCGAGGCCGGCCGCGCCGAGGAGGCCGCCGCGCGCGCCGCGGCCGCGGTCCCGGAGGGCTCCTTCGAGGGCTGCGACAACGCGACCGCCGCCGGCAAGGCGGAGCTCCTGATCCTCTCCGTGCCGTTCCGCTCGCAGTCCGAGACGCTCACGAACCTCAAGCAGCACCTCCGCGAGGGGCAGCTCGTCGTCGACGCCTCCGTGCCGCTGGCCGCCGCGATCTCCGGCAAGGCCACGAGGACCATCGGCGTGTGGCAGGGCTCGGCCGCCCAGCAGGTCGAGGAGATGGTCCCCGACGGCGTCCGGGTCGTCTCCGCGCTGCACACCGTCAGCGCCGCGATGCTCGGCGACCTCGGCCACGCGCTCGACGAGGACGTCCTGGTCTGCGGCGACAAGAAGGCCGACAAGCAGCGCGTCATGGAGCTGGTCGAGCTGATCGACGGACTGCGGTGCGTCGACTGCGGCAAGCTCGAGATGGCCCGCCTCACCGAGCAGCTCACGCCCCTGCTGATCGGGATCAACATCCGCTACAAGACCCACGCGGGCATCCGGATCACGGGCCTGCCCGACCGCGCATGAGCGGCCCGGTCGTCGTCCTCGCCGGCGGGACGGGTGGGGCGAAGCTCGCCCGCGGCATGCTCGACCTCGTCGGGGAGGACCTCGTGGTCGTCGCGAACACCGCGGACGACGTCGAGCTCTACGGCGCGCACGTCTCCCCCGACCCGGACCTCTGCACGTTCTGGCTGGCCGACCGCATCGACGCGCGCGGCTGGGGCCTGGACGGCGACACGTTCCACGCGATGGACCAGCTCCGGGAGCTCGGGGAGGACATCTGGTTCAACCTCGGCGACCGCGACCTCGCGATCGGCCTGGACCGCGCACGCCGGCTGGGCGACGGGGAGCGCCTGACCGAGGCGCTCGCGGCGCTCGGCTCCGCGTTCGGCGTCACCGCGCGCGTGCTGCCCATGAGCGACGAGATCGTCCGCACGCGCGTGAAGAAGGACGGTGCGTGGGTGCCCTTCCAGGAGTTCATGATCCGCCACCGCGCCGAGGGGCCCGTCGAGGGCGTCGCGTTCGACGGGATCGACACCGCCCCGCCGTCCCCCGAGGTCCTCGAGGCCGTCGCGGGCGCCCGGGCGATCGTCATCGGCCCCTCGAACCCCGTCATCTCCGTGCGGCCGATCCTCGAGCTGCCGGGCATGGAGGACGCCCTGCGGGCGAGCGCCGCGCCCGTCGTGGCGGTCTCCCCCGTCGTCGGCGGCACGGTCCTCAAGGGCCCGACGGCGACGTTCCTGCAGTGGGCCGGCGTCCCGGTCGACGCGGCGGGGGTCGTCGCGTACTACGGCGACCTGCTCGACGGCCTGGTCGCCGACGAGATGGTCGACGAGCCGACCGTGCCGGCCCTGGTCGTCCCGACGCTCATGACCGACGCGGCGGATCGCGTGCGCGTCGCCCGGGCCACCCTCGACTTCGCCCTGGCGCTGACGTGAGCGCCCAGCTGCGGACGATCGCCGTCCTGCCGGTCAAGCGCTTCGCCTCGGCCAAGACGCGGCTGGCCGAGGACCTCTCCGCCGGCACGCGCCGCGCGATCGTCGAGGCGATGGTCACCGACGTGCTCGTGGGGCTGCGCCGCGCCAAGGAGGTCGACCAGGTGCTCGTCGTGACCGCCGATGCCGCGGTCGAGGCGCTCGCCCACGGCTACGACGCGGACACGGTCGCCGACCCCGAGGAGCGCTCGCACTCCGACGCCGCGCTCATCGGCGTGCGGGAGGCCACGGCGCGCGGCGCCCGCCGGGTGCTGCTCATCCCGGGCGACACGCCGGCGCTGGACCCCAAGCAGCTCGACGCGCTCCTGCAGCGCGCCGCCTCCGCCCAGGAACCGGGGGTCGTGGTCGTCCCGGACCGCCACGGCGACGGCACGAACGCGCTCGTCCTCACGCCGCCCGACGTCATCACCCCCACGTTCGGGCCGGGCTCGCAGGAGCGCCACGTCACCGCGGCGCAGGCCGCGGGCGTCCACGCCGCGCTCGAGGAGGTCCCGTCGCTCGTCCTCGACGTGGACACGGCGGACGACCTCGAGGCGCTGCGCATCGCGCTCGGCGGCTGGCACGGGAACGCCGCGCACACCCGCGGGATGCTCTCGCGGCTCGGCCGCCTGTAGGCGCGGGCGTGCGGCTGGAGGTCGAGGGGGTCGAGGGGCTCCCGGAGGTCCGGCCCGGCGACGACCTCGCGGCGCTCCTGGCGGCGCGCTGCGACACCGGCCCGGAGGACGTCCTGGTCGTCGCGCACAAGGTCGTCTCCAAGGCGGAGGGCCGCGTCGTGGCGCTGGCGTCGGTCGAGCCGTCGGCGCGGGCGGTCGCGCTCGCGGAGCCCTGGGGGAAGGACCCGCGGCAGGTGGAGGTCGTCCTGCGGGAGACCGTCGAGCTCGTCCGGGCCGAGCGCGGCGTGCTGATCTGCCGCACGCGCCACGGGTTCGTCTGCGCGAACGCCGGCGTCGACGCCTCGAACGTGGGCGCGGCGGACGAGCTCGTGCTCCTCCCGCTGGACCCCGACGCGAGCGCGCGGCGCCTGCGCGCGGCGCTCCCGGGCCGGCCCGCGGTCGTGGTCACGGACTCCTTCGGGCGCGCGTGGCGCCACGGGCAGTGCGACGTCGCGATCGGGATCGCGGGGCTCGCGGCGCTGGAGGACTGGCGCGGGCGCGAGGACGCCGGGGGCCGGGTGATGCGCGCGTCGTGGGTCGCGATCGCCGACGAGGCGGCCGCCGCCGCGGACCTGGTCCGCACGAAGGCGGGCGGGGTCCCCGCGGCCGTCGTGCGCGGGCTGGGCCGCCACGTCACCGACGAGGACGGCCCGGGCGCGGGCGCGCTCCTGCGCCCGCCCGACGAGGACCTCTTCGCCTGAGAGCCTGTCGAGGAACAGCCGGGTGGTCGGAGCGGGCCGCATCGCCCGTGCCGGGCGCCGACCGATGGCGCCGTCGATCCTGGTTGGATCGACAAGTCGTCGGGTGGTGCCCGGTGCGCGCGAGGTGGTGCGCTCCGGCCGCGCGGTTCCTCGACAGGCTCCTAGAGATGGAGGCGATGCGCAGGCGGCGGACGCCCTTGGGCGTCTGGACCTCCGCCACGTCGCCGATCGCCTTGTCCATCACCGCGACGGCGATGGGGGACTCCGCGGAGAGCTTCTTCTGCTTGATGTCGGCCTCCGTCGGGCCGACGATGGTCCAGGTCATCCCCGGGCCGCCGTCCTCGTCGACGAGCTCGACGGTCGAGCCGAAGCCGACGGCGTCGGAGGAGTGGGAGGCCTCGACGACGACCGCGGCGCGCAGGCGCGCCTGGAGGCGGAGGATCTTCGTCTCCAGGTGGCCCTGGTCCTCCTTGGCGATGTGGTACTCCGCGTTCTCCTTCAGGTCGCCCATCTCGCGGGCGGAGGAGATGCGCTTGGCGATGTCCGCGCGGGCGGTCGTCTCGAGCTCCTGCAGCTCGGCGCGCAGGGCGGCGAGGCCCTCCGCCGTGATCTTCTCGCCCGTCTGGTCCTGGCTGCTCATGCCTGCACTGCCTCCTGGAGTGGGTGCTGCTTCCGGATCCCGTAGAGCGTCGTGCGCTCCGCGGCGGGCCGGCCTGCCCGGTGCGCGGCGGCGATGAGGTCGTCGGGGTCCAGGCGGGTGCCGTGGGCCGAGCCCGCCATGCGGGAGATGCTCTCCTCCATCAGCGTGCCGCCGAGGTCGTTGACGCCCCAGCGCAGGCTCTCCGTCGCCGCGTCCAGGCCCATCTTGACCCATGAGGCCTGCAGGTTGCGGATCGACCGGCCGAGCGCGAGGCGGAAGACCGCCGTGTGCTTGAGGTTCTCCTCGCGGGAGAGCTCCTCGACGCCGTGGGTGCGGCCGAGCAGCGTGTGGAACGGGATGAAGCTCAGGGGGACGAACTCCGTGATGCCGCCCGTGCGCTCCTGGAGCTCCCGGACGACCCGCAGGTGCTCCGCGAGCTCCCAGGGCTCCTCCACGTGGCCGAACATCACCGTGCTCGTCGAGCGCAGGCCCGCGGCGTGCGAGGCCTCGATGACCTCGACCCAGCGACCGGCGGGGAGCTTGTTCGGGGAGATGCGCTCCCGGACGCCGTCGTGGAGGACCTCCGCAGCGGTGCCCGGCGTGGAGCCGAGGCCGGCGGCGGCCAGGCGGGCGAAGACCTCGGGCAGCCCGAGCCCGGAGATCGTCGTCATGTGGTCGATCTCCATGGGCGAGTACGCGTGGAGGTGGAGCTCGGGCGCCGTCGCCTTCGCGAGGCGCAGCCAGCCCTCGTAGTCCTCGAGCGACCAGTCCGGGTGGATGCCCGACTGGAGGCAGAGCTCCGTGGCGCCGTAGGCGACCGCGTCGTGGATGCGGGCGACGAACTCGGCCTCGTCGTGCTCGTAGGCGTCGGGCGAGCGCTTGCCCTGGCCGAAGCCGCAGAACGCGCAGCCGACGATGCAGACGTTCGAGACGTTGATGTTGCGGTTGACGACGAAGGTCACCTCGTCGCCCGCGAGCTCCGCGCGGAGCTCGTCCGCGGCCTGGCGCAGGTCCTCGATCGCCTCGGGGCGCTGCTCGGCGAAGAGGGCCGTCAGCTCGTCCTCGCTGAGCGCGATGCCGTCGCGGCCCTTCGCGATCGCGCCGGGGACGAGGTCCGAGCGGATCGCCCGCGCCTCCGTGCGGCCCGAGCCGCGGCGCGGGATGAAGCTCCAGTACTTCTGCTTGACGACGTCGAGGACGCCCTGGGCGACCCACTCCCGGTCGAGGTACTGCGGGTAGACGCAGAGCCGCTCCGTCAGCGCGTAGCCCAGGGGCTGCAGGACCTTGCGGACCTGGTGCGGGCCCGGGAAGGGGTGCTCGGGCGAGATGTGGTCCCCGTTGGCGGAGAGGCCGCCGAGGTCCGTGGCGCCCGCGGCGACGAGGTCGGGCCACCAGTCCGCGAGGTTCGGCGGCACCTGGATGCCGACGCCCGGCATGAGCTCGTGGGCGACCGCGACGAGGTCGCGCATCTCCTCGATGGAGACCGGCGTGGCCCAGGAGGGCAGGCCGTGGGACGGCTGCTCGCCGATGCCGGTCCTCCAGTAGGCCTGGGCCGCCGCGTCGGCGATCTCCGCCGGCTCCTGGCCGTAGTAGGAGTCGTGCGGGACGAAGTTCTGCAGGATGACCTCCTGCAGGTGCCCGAACTCCGCGTGGAGCTCCGCGAGCGCCTCGAGCGCCTTGACCCGGTCGTGCGGCTCCTCGCCGATGCCCACGAGGATCCCGCTCGTGAAGGGGATCTGCAGCTCGCCGGCCCAGCGGATCGTCTCCAGGCGGCGCGCGGGCTGCTTCGTCGGTGAGCCCTGGTGGGCGACGAGGTCCGTGCGGGTCGACTCGAGCATGAGCCCCTGGCTGGCCGTCACCTCACGCAGGCGGGCGAGGTCCTCCTTGCTGAGCACGCCGAGGTTCGTGTGGGGCAGCAGGCCGCGCTCCAGCGCGCGCTCGCAGGCCCAGACGACGTAGGCGGTGAAGTCCTCGTGCCCGAGCGCGTGCAGCCGCTCGCGGACCTCCGCGTTGACCTCCGGGCGCTCCCCCGTGAGGACCAGGAGCTCCTTCGCGTTGCGCCGGACGGCCTGCTCGATCGTCGCGTCGACCTCCTCCGGGGTGTGGAGGTGCGCCTTGTGCGTCTTGAACGCGCAGTACTTGCAGAAGCACTGGCACGTGCGCGAGAGGGAGAGCGTGTGGTTGCGCGAGAAGGTGATGCGGCGGCGCATCGACCCATCGTAGGGAGCACTCCCGCCGGGCCCGGTCATCGCACCGCGCGCGGCGCGCCGGGGTTTGGCGGACCGCGGTCCGCGGCAGGGAGAGCGCGTCATCCAACGCGCCAGGAGGCGTCACGTGAAGCTCGGTTCCCTGCTCATCCGCGGGCTCGTCGGCCCGCTGTTCCTCGGTCACGGCACCCAGAAGCTCATGGGGTGGTTCGGCGGCCACGGCCTCGAGGGGACCGCCGGGTTCTTCGAGTCGATCGGCCTGCGGCCCGGCCGCCGCCATGCGACCGCCGCAGGCGCGGCGGAGACCGCGGCGGGCGCCCTGCTCGTCCTCGGCGCCGCGACCCCCGTCGCCGCGACGCTCGTCACCGGCACGATGACCACCGCCATCCGCAAGGTCCACGGCAACGCCGGGCCCTGGGTCACGAACGGCGGCTGGGAGTACAACGCGGTCCTCATCGCCGCCGTGGCCGCGCTGGCCGAGGCCGGCCCGGGCCCGCTGTCGGTCGACGCCCGGCGCTTCCCCGGCTTCCGCGGCGCCGGGCTGGCCGCGCTGGCCGTCGGCGCCGGCGTCGCGGGCTCCTACCTCGGCACGCACCCGGCGCTCAACCCGCCCGGCCCGGCGCCCGCCGAAGGCGAGGGCGAGGTCGCCGGCGATCCCTCCATGGACGACGCGCAGCCGAGCTAGCCGCACCGGTCGGACTTCCGGGTCACCCGGACCCGGAAGTCCGACCACCACCCGAGCGGCGGGGCGGAGCGGCGCGCGGGCCGTCCTACGATGGGCCGCGATGCGGACGCGCCTCGCCACGCTCGCCGCTGCCGTGGCCGGCCTCCCGGCCCTCGCGGGCTGCGGCTCCTCCGCGACGGACCGGCCCGACACGGAGGCCCGCCTGGTCCTCGACGCGCCGCCGAGCGCCGTCCACGCCGGGATCTACCTCGCGGAGGCGCGCGGCTTCACGGAGGCCGAGGGGGTCGACCTGCGCATCGAGGCGCCGCGCGCGCCGCGCGACGGCCTCGACCTCCTGGCGGACAACCGGACGCAGTTCGCGGTGCTCGACCTGCACGACCTCGCGCTCGCCCGGGAGGCGGGCAAGGACTACGTCGCCGTCCTGGCCCTGACCCAGGAGCCGCGCGCCGCGGTCCTCGCGCGCCCCGGCCTCCGGTCGGCGCGGGCCCTCGAGGGGCGGCGCGTCGCGGTGACCGGACGGCCCTCGGACGCCGCGGTGCTCGGCGCCCTGGTCCGGGCCGCGGGCGGGAAGGCCGGCGCCGTCCGGCGCCGCACCGCGGGCTTCGCCGGCGGCCGGGCGCTCCTCGGGGGCAAGGCCGACGCGGCGACCGCGCTCGGGACCGACGCCGCCACCACCCTGCCCGCGCAGCGCAAGGGGCTCGAGCGCTTCGACGTCACCGACGCCGGCGCGCCGCGCTACCCCGAGCTCGTGCTCGTCTGCCGCCGCGAGCTCGTGCAGGACGCCCCGGCCACCGTCCAGGCGACGGTCACCGCGCTCCGGCGGGGCTACCGCGAGGTCGTCCTCGGGCCCGAAGAGGCCGTCGGCGTGCTGACGGAGCGCGCGGACGGCGTCGACCGCCGGATCGCCCAGGCCGACATGGACGCGCTGCTGCCGAGCCTCGACGCGGGCGGCCGCGGCTTCGGCGTCCTCGACCTCCCGACGCTCGAGCGCTGGGCGACCTGGGAGCGCGAGGTCGGCATCACGGAGCGGGCTCCGGACGTCACGAAGCTCGCGGCCCCGTCCTTCGCCACCCGCGGGGTCATCTCGGGCTGAGCGCCCGGGGCGCCGCGGGGCCGCCTACTGGTTGCGGATGCGCAGGTACTCGCGCCGCACGGACTCGGGCCGGTTGGGCATGTACTGCGTCTCGAAGCGGCCCACCCGGACCTCACGGACCGCGAGCTCGCCCTCGATGCCCGCGTCGTCGAGGAGCTTGAGCGTCCCGTGGGTGGCCTGGGAGCTCGCGGCGTGGCCGAAGCGGTGGGCGATGAGGATGCGCCAGTGCCAGTCGTGCTTCGAGTAGGGCTGCCCGTTGACCTGCGTCATGAAGGTCGCGGCGTCGATGTAGCGCTCCTCGTCGAAGATCCGCAGGTCGATCTCGAGGTCCGTCCAGTCGTCGGGCAGGGACTCGATGATCGCGGAGTACGTGTCGGCGAGGGCCATGGCCCGCAGCGTACCCGGCGAGCCCGCGGCCTCCCGGCCGGCCCGGACGGGCCGCTCGCTACCGTCGGGGCATGGCCGCGCCCACCCTGTCCGCCTTCTCCGTCCTGACGACGGCCTGCGGCCTCGTCGACCGCTCCGAGCGCGGGAAGCTCGCCCTCACCGGGGCGGAGGCCGCCGGGCTGCTCTCGGGCCAGGTGACCAACGAGATCGAGGGGCTCGGCGAGGGGCACGGCTGCTACGCCGCGCTGCTGACGAACAAGGGCAAGATGCTCGGGGACCTCCGGGTCCTGCGGGTCGGTGGGGAGGCCCCGGAGCTCCACCTCGACTGCGAGCGCGTCGCGCTCCAGGCGCTGTTCGACCAGCTGCGGCGCGCCGCCATCGGCTGGCAGGCCGAGCTCCACAAGCGGACGCTCCAGGAGGGCCTGCTCTCCCTGGTCGGCCCGGCGGCGGACGAGGTGCTCCTCGCGGCGACGGGCCCGGGAGGAGCCGCGCAGGACCCGGGCACCCCCGCGCCGGGGCCGGCGGAGCACGACCACGTCGCGCTCGAGGTCGGCGGCGCGGCCGTCCGGGCGGTCAGGACCGACGCCGGCGTCGACGTCCTCTGCCGCGCGGAGGACACGGACCGCGTGCGTGCGGCGCTCCTCGGAGCGGGCGCGACGGAGGTCGGCGAGGCCGCCGCGGAGGTCGTCCGGGTCACGGCGGGCCGCCCGCGCTACGGGATCGACCTCGACGACGGCGTCATCCCGCAGGAGGCGGGCCTCAACGAGCGCGCCGTGAGCTTCACGAAGGGCTGCTACGTCGGGCAGGAGACCGTCGCCCGCCTGCACTGGCGCGGCAAGCCGAACCGCCACCTGCGCGGCCTCGAGCTCCCGGAGGCCGCCGAGCCCGGGACGCCGCTGACGTCCGCGGAGGGCAAGGCCGCCGGCGCGCTGACCTCCGTGGTCGAGCACCCCGAGCGCGGCTGGATCGCCCTGGGCTTCGTCCGCCGCGAGGTCGAGCCGGGCGCCACGGTGCGCCTCGGCGAGCCCGGCGCCACCGACGCCCCCGAGGCGCGCGTCGTCGAGCTCCCCTTCAGCTGACCGCCAGGCGCGCCGGCACCCCCGCCCCGCCCGCGGGCCGCGCGGCGGCGCCCCAGTCGACCACGGGCCGCGGGCGCTCCCCGAGCACCCGCGCATGGAAGCGGGCGATGCGCGCCGCGTCCGGGGCGGGGTGCAGCGCGAGCTCCCGTGGCTCCTCCCGGGCGATCCAGCTCGCCGCGATGCGGGTCGCGGCCGCCTCCTCGGCGGTCAGCGACGGGACTTCGGTCGGCCGCGGACCCCGCCCCAGCGCGCGGAGGGTCCGGGCGACCAGCGCGTCGGCGTCGCCCGCCTCCCCCCAGTCGACGACCCGGCCGCCCACGAGCAGCACGGCGTCCGCCCGCCCGCCGTCGGGGTGCTCGGCCAGCACGAGCCGGGGCCGCGCGTGCGTCGCCTCGACCGCACCCCCGAGCTTCTCGAGCAGCTCCCCCAGCCGCTCGCCCCGGCGCCGCAGCCAGGTCGCCCGCTCGAACGCCTGCGCGGCCGAGGCCTCGTGCATCTGCCGGCGCACGTGCGCCAGCAGCCCCGCGCCGGCGTCGCCGCCGCCCACGAGCGCGAGCGCCTCGTCGAGCCGCCCGCGGTAGGCGTTCGGGTCGAGGTCCTGCAGGCACGGCGAGAGGCAGCGGCCCATCTGCCCGTAGGCGCTCGGCCACTGGCGCCTGGGCAGCTTGCGCCCGCAGTGCCGCAGGCCGAAGAGCGAGTTGAGCTGCTCCACGAGCTCGAGGGTCGCGTGCTTCGAGCGCAGGGGCCCGACGTTCACGGCCCGCCCCGCCGCGGGCTCCCCGGCCACCTCGAGGATCGGGTACGCGATGTCGAGGCGGCAGCGCAGCCACACGGCGTCCTCCACGTGCTTGAGGCGCTGGTTGCCGGGCGGCTTGAGCTCCTGCACGCGCCGGTGCTCGAGCAGCAGCGCCCCGAGCTCGCTCGCCGTCGTCTCCCACTCCACGACCTCGGCCTGGGCGACCCAGTCCCCGTCGGGCGAGGAGGCCGCGAAGTGCGCGCGTGCCCGGGCCCGCACGTCGACGGACTTGCCCACGTAGAGCGGCTGCCCCGCGGCGTTGCGGAAGACGTAGATCCCGGGCTCCCGCGGCAGGTGGGAGCAGTCCAGCGCCCGTCGCCGCACGCCGCGCAGGGAGCGCCCGCCGTCCGTCGCGCCCGCCCGGGGCGCCCGCGCCCGGCGCACGGGGCCCAGGAGCTCCGCCGCCTCCCCGAGGGTCGTCGCGTGCGCGCAGAGCCGCGGCAGCAGCGCGCAGAAGACCCGCGCGCAGGTCTCCGCGTCCGCGAGCGCCCGGTGGGTCACCCCGACCTCGATCCCGAGGTGCTCCGCCAGCGGCCCGAGCTTGCGCTGGCGGGCCAGGGGCGCGAGGCGCCGCGCGAGCGCGACCGTGCAGAGCACGGGCGGCGCCGGCCAGGCCACCCCCTCGCGCTGGAAGGCCTGCCGGAGCACCCGCACGTCGAACTGCGCCGAGTGGGCCACGAGGACCTTGCCCCGCATGAGCTCCGCGAGCTCGGGGAGCATCGCCTCGGCCGGGGGCGCCTCGTCGACCATGGCCTGCGAGATCCCCGTGAAGCGCTGGATGCCGCGCCCGAGCGGCGCCCGGACGGCCAGCAGCGTCTCCCAGCGGTCGTGGAGCTCCCCGCCCCCGACGAGCACCGCCCCGACCTCCGTCACCTCGCACTCCGCGCCCGACTTCCCGTTCGTCTCCGTGTCGACGACGAGGTACTCCGCGGTGCGCAAGGGGGTGGTCGGCAGCATCGAACGCGTGTTCTACTCGCCCGCCCAGACGGCACGCACGGCGACGTGCCGGACCATGCCGACCGACCCCTCCCCTAGCGTCCGCCGGAGCACCGCCCCACCACCCACCAGGAGGCTGCCATGACGACGTCCGCCACCCACGACGGCACCCGGCTCAGCGAGCTCGACCAGCGCGTCCGCCAGGCCTGGGGCACCTACCGGGAGCACCTCGTCGACCTCGACGGCGTCGCCTACGACCACGCGGAGCGGGCCGAGTGGGAGCACCTCCAGGAGGAGCTGCGCGGGATCGCCGCGGAGCGCACCGCCGCACGCGGCGCCGACGGGGTGCGGGCGGCCTGAGCGCCGCGGGCCCCGGGGCCTGGCGGGCGCCCCTCGTCCGCCCGCCTGCGCCGCCGCCGGGATTCCGGTTAGGGTTGCCGCGGGGTGCCCACCGGGTGCCTGGTCGTGAGGGTATGGAGAGCAAGGGTCGACACATGCGAAGGACTGCTGCACTGACGACGGCTGCGGCCGCCGCCCTGCTCGGCGCGGGGTGCGGCGAGGACGAGAGCTACTCGAACGAGCCACGGCCTCCCCAGCCCATCGTGCTGACGGCGGCGATCAACAAGGACGCCGTGTCGGTCTCCCCCACGCGCTTCGGCGCGGGGCCCGTCTCGCTGGTCATCACGAACCAGACCGGCGCCGCGCAGCAGATCACCTTCGAGACCGCGGACGGCTCCGCCGGCTTCACCCAGGAGACCGGCCCGATCAACCCGGGCGACACCGCCACGCTCAAGGCCGACGTGCCGCGGGGCAAGGTCACCGTGAAGGTGCAGGGCGACGCGATCGACCCGGCCGAGCTCGAGGTCGGCCAGGCCCGCCCGAGCGCCCAGGACGAGCTCCTCCAGCCCTAGGGCGCTCCGGGATGCGCCGCGCTCCCGCCCGCCGCGCCACCGCTGCCCTGCTGACCGCCGCCGCCCTCGGGATCCCGGCGTCGGCCGCGGGGCAGGCCACCATGCCGGAGCCGACGGCGCCGGACTTCGAGGCCGTCCTGCTGGCCGACGCGCGGGTGATCCCGGCCGTCAAGGCCGCGCTGCGGGACGACCGGGCCTTCGCCCAGCCCGCCGCGTTCGGTGACCTGACCGCGGACGGCACGTCCGATGCGGTCGTCCTCGTGACCGTCCCGGGCGCGGCCGGCGCGATCGCCGCCTACGTGCTCAGCACGGAGGGCGTCGAGGACGCCGCGCTGAAGGTCATCTACCGCAGCCAGGCGCTCCACCGCGCGCTCGTGCGCGTCTCGCGGGGCGCGCTCATCGTCATCACGCCCGCCCACGCCCGCGGCGACGACGTCTGCTGCCCGGCCGCGCGGCTCGAGCGCACCTACGTCCGCGACCGGCGGACGAGGGTCTTCCGGCGCACGGCGAGCCGCCGGATCGCGCGCACGCCGTCCTGACCCGTCCGTAGCGTGCGCGCCCGTGCGCTCGCTCACCCGGCTCGACCCCGACGCCATCGCCGACCTCCGCGCCCGCGAGGAGTTCTTCTGGCTCGACCTCCGTGCCGCGTCCGACGCGGACGATCCACGAGCTCGGGGAGCTCTTCGCCTTCAACGAGCTCGCGATGGAGGACTCGCGCGAGTTCGGGCAGCGGCCGAAGATCGACGACTACGGCGACCACGCGCTCCTCGTGTACTACGGGATGGACGGCGAGGAGGTCGTGGAGGTCCACGTCTACGTCACGGGCGAGGCGATCATCACCCTGCGCCACGGCCACTGCGCGACCCTCACGGCGGCCCACGACCGCCTGGCCCACGTCGACGCGAAGTCGGAGGAGGAGGCCATCTACCGCGTCCTCGACGCGCTGACGGACTCCTTCCTGCCCGTGCTGCACGGCCTCTACGAGCAGATCGAGGAGCTCCAGGACGTCGCGCTGGAGCGGGGCGACACGGACATCCGCACGCAGATCCTCGCGATGCGCCGGCGGATCGGCGCGATCCGCCGCGTCGTCGTGCCCCAGCGCGACATGTTCGCCCAGGCGGGCGCGACCCTCGACCGCCTCCCGGGCCTCAGCGGGGACGAGGCGCACGAGTGGTTCCGCGACATCCAGGACCACCTCATCCGCATCGCGGACACCGTCGAGACCAGCCGGGACCAGCTCTCGGGCGCCCTCGAGCTCCACGCCTCCGCCGTCTCGGAGCGGGCCAACGCCGTGACGGAGCGCCTGACGCGCATCTCGACGATCTTCCTGCCGCTCTCCGTCGTGACGGGCTTCTTCGGGATGAACTTCGGCTGGATGGTCGACAGCATCTCCTCCGAGGACGACTTCCTCGCTCTTCGGCGTCGGCGGCATGGCGCTCGCCGGCGCGCTCCTGGTCGCCTACTTCGTCCGCAACGGCCTCCTTCAGGACTGACGGGTAGGATCCGCCGCCGCCGGACCCGAGAAGCGCAAGCGAGCGAGGAAGCGAGACGCACATGGCAGTTGACCTCACCCAGGTCTCGAAGGTCGAGACGGAGCCCGGCGAGCTGCCGGCGACGATGGCCGCGTGGGTCATCCGGTCCGAGCGGCTCGGCGAGCCCAAGGACGCCTTCCAGGTCGAGGAGGTCGAGGTCCCCGAGCCCGCCGCCTTCGAGGTCATCGTCCGCGTCATGGCCGCCGGGGTGAACTACAACAACGTCTGGGCGGCGCTCGGCGAGCCCGTCTCCGTCATGAAGTACGGCGACCACCCGGAGTACGGGCACCACATCGGCGGCTCGGACGCCTCGGGCGTCGTCTGGAAGGTCGGCCCCGGCGTCACGCGCTGGAAGGTCGGCGACGAGGTCGTCGTCCACTGCAACCAGGCCTCCTACGAGGACGTCGAGGTCCACGGCCTCGACCCCATGGCCGCGCCCTCGCAGCGCATCTGGGGCTACGAGACGACCTGGGGCTCCTTCGCGCAGTTCACGAAGGTCCAGGCGCAGCAGCTGCTCCCGAAGCCGCAGGCCCTGAGCTGGGAGGAGGCGGCGTCCTACGGCCTCGTGTACTTCACGGCGTGGCGCATGCTCATCACGCAGGCCAAGATCCGCGCGGGCTCGAAGGTCCTCATCTGGGGCGGCGCCGGCGGCCTGGGCGTCTTCGCGATCCAGATCTGCAAGGCGGCGGGCGCGGAGTGCGTCGCGGTCGTCTCCAGCGAGGAGAAGGGCGAGCTCTGCATGCAGCTCGGCGCGAAGGGCTACGTGAACCGCAAGGACTACGCGGACCTCGTGCGCACGAACCCGCCGCAGACCGGCCCGGAGGAGAAGACCCGCTTCAAGGCCTCGCGCGCGTTCGGCGAGGCCGTCAAGGCGATCCTCGGGGACGCGCCCGACGTCGTCTTCGAGCACGTGGGCCAGCAGACGTTCCCGACCTCCGTCCTGGTGGTCAAGCCCTTCGGCAAGGTCGTCATCTGCGCCGGCACGACGGGCTACAACCTCGACTTCGACGTCCGCTACCTCTGGATGAAGCAGAAGGAGATCATCGGCTCGCACTTCGCCAACGCGTACGAGTGCACGAAGGCCAACGAGCTCATCGAGAGCGGCCTGATCCGCCCCGTGCTCTCCCAGACGCTGGGCTTCGACGGCGTCGCGCACGCCCACCAGCTCATGCTCGAGAACAAGCACTCGGGGAAGATCGCGATCCTCGTCGGTGCCACCGAAGAAGGCCAGGGCCGCACCGCCGAGGGGCCTGGCGCCATCCACGCCGAAGTGGGAGCCTGACCCCCATGTCCTACTCCGTTCACGTCCCCTGGTACGCCACGGGGTTCCGCGGCGACAAGCTCGAGGCGGCCCTGGCCGAGGTCGCGCCCGTCGCCCTGCGCTACGGCGCGATCCACTACGCGGTCTACCGCTCGCACGACGACCGCTACAAGTTCACCCACGTCTCGGACTTCCCGACGAAGGCCGGCTGGGTGGCCTACTGGGACGGCCCCGAGATGACGCGCTTCCGCACGCTCTGCTCGGGCTGGTACCAGGTCCCGGTGCTCTACTCCGCCATGGACATCGCGGCGGAGGGCTCCATGCCGGACCTCGTCCCCTCCAACGACCTGGACTCGGCCGCCTGAGGCAGCCCGGGAGCTAGCTCTGCTCGAGGGGGGCCATCGTGAGCCCCTCCGAGCGCAGCAGCTCCCAGTAGTGCTCGGCCAGCTCCTTGTGGCCGGTCCAGACGATCGCCAGGCCGGAGCGGTGGATGCGCTCCGCGATCGCGTAGCCCCGGTTGAGGTCCACGCCGGGGATGTGGCGCGAGAGCGCGCCGGCCACCCCGTCGAACGTGTTGTGGTCGTCGTTCTTGACGATGACGTTCCAGCCGCCGCCGAGGCCCGTGCCCGGGCCGCCGACGCGCGGCTTCTCGATGGTCTGCCCCACGGCTACGCCCTACCCGCGTCGCGCTTGGCCCAGTACCGCGCCAGGCCGGCGTGGAGGGTCGCCGGCGGGTTCGCCTGCTCGTAGGCCGACTGGGAGAGCTTGCCGCTCGTGCGCTCCTCGACCCAGGCGCGGACCTTCGCCTCGAAGGCCCCGGCGTCGAGCTCGCGCGCGTAGCCCGCGAACTCGTCGAGGGTCCGGCGCAGCCCCTCGAGCTGCGTCTCCACGTCGGAGAAGCGGCCGAAGTGGGTGCAGGCCAGCGCCTTGGGGTCCCAGGCCTCGATCGTCTTGAGCGACGCGTGCCAGAGCTCCACGTCGATGTCCGGCGGCGGCGTGGGCGGGAAGACCGGGCCGTCGAGGATCCGCACGCCGCCGACGTCGCCGCAGAACGCCGTCTCCGACGCGCCGTGGAAGTAGGCGACGTGGTGGCTGGCGTGCCCCGGCGTGTAGGCGACCTCCCAGCCGTCGATGCGCTCGCCGCCCGTCAGGACCCGCACGGAGGCCTCGGGCACCGGCACGACCTCGCCCCACAGCGCGTCGAAGCGGTCGCCGTAGATCTGCGTCGCGCTGCTCACGAGCCGCGTGGGGTCGATGAGGTGCTTGGCGCCGCGCTCGTGCACCCAGACCTCCGCGTCGGGGAAGTGCTCGAGCAGCCGGCCCGTGGCCCCGGCGTGGTCGAAGTGGATGTGGGTCAGCAGGATGCGCTGCGGTGCCCAGCCCTCGGGGAGCGCGGCCAGGAGCGTCGCGTGCGTCGACTCCGGACCCGGGTCGACGAGCCAGCCCTCCCCCGGGTGGACGAAGCAGCAGATCGCCCGGGGCACCCCGCAGTGCTCGAGGTCGACTTCCAGCAGCTCGTCCGGCATCCGCGGCAGGCTACCTCGACGCCCTGTTCCCCAGCCCAGCCGTAGAATCCGGGCATGAGCCATCGCCTGCCGGAGCCCGACCGCCCCTGGATGATGCGGACCTACGCGGGGCACTCGACCGCCAAGAAGTCCAACGCGCTCTACCGCTCGAACCTGGCCAAGGGCCAGACGGGCCTCTCCGTCGCCTTCGACCTGCCGACGCAGACGGGCTACGACGCCGACCACGAGCTCGCCCGGGGCGAGGTCGGCAAGGTCGGCGTGCCCGTCGCGCACCGCGGCGACATGGCGCAGCTCATGGACGGCATCCCCCTCGGGAAGATGAACACGTCCATGACGATCAACGCGACGGCCGCCTGGATGCTCGCGCTCTACATCGTCGCGGCCGAGGAGCAGGGTGTCGAGAAGGCCGAGCTCTCCGGCACGACCCAGAACGACATCATCAAGGAGTTCCTCGCCCGCGGGACCTACGCGTTCCCGCCCGCGCCGAGCATGCGGCTCATCGCCGACATGATCGCCTACACGGTCGAGGAGGTCCCGCGCTGGAACCCGATCAACATCTGCAGCTACCACCTGCAGGAGGCCGGCGCGACCCCCGTGCAGGAGATCGCCTACGCCATGAGCAACGCGATCGCCGTGCTCGACGCGGTCCGCGAGCGCGTCCCGCAGGAGCGCATGGGCGCGGTCTTCGGCCGCATCTCGTTCTTCGTCAACGCGGGCGTCCGCTTCATCGAGGAGCACGCGAAGCTCCGCGCGATGGGGATCCTCTGGGAGGAGCTCGGCCGCGAGCGCTACGGCGTGACGGACGAGAAGCACCTGCGCCTGCGCTACGGCGTGCAGGTCAACTCCCTCGGGCTCACGGAGCCGCAGCCCGAGAACAACGTCCAGCGCATCGTGCTCGAGATGCTCGCGGTCACCCTCGGCCGCGACGCGCGCGCCCGCGCCGTGCAGCTCCCGGCCTGGAACGAGGCGCTCGGCCTCCCCCGCCCGTGGGACCAGCAGTGGGCCCTGCGGATGCAGCAGGTCCTCGCGTTCGAGTCCGACATCCTCGACTACCCCGACATCTTCGAGGGCTCCGTCGTCATGGACGGCCTCGTGGCCGAGCTCCTCGAGGGGGCGCGCGCCGAGATGGCCGTCGTCTCGGAGCACGGCGGCGCGGTCGCCGGCGTGGACTACATGAAGGCCGCGCTGGTCGAGTCCCACCGCGAGCGCATCGGGCGCATCGAGGCCGGGGAGCAGATCGTCGTCGGCATCAACAAGTACACGGAGAGCGAGCCGAGCCCGCTCATGGGCGAGGACGGCGGGATCATGACCGTCGACCCGGCCGTGGAGCAGGAGGCCGTCGAGGCGCTCGCGACCTGGCGCGAGCAGCGCGACGGCACCGCCGTCGAGGCCGCCCTCGAGCGCCTGCGCGCGGCCGCCGCGGGGGACGAGAACATCATGGAGGCGACGATCGAGGCCGCCCGCGCGGGGGCCACGACCGGCGAGTGGAGCCAGGCGCTCCGCGACGCGTTCGGCGAGTTCCGCGCCCCCACGGGCGTCGGCGAGGCCTCGGCCGCCGTGCAGGGCTCGGGCGAGCAGCTCGAGAAGGTGCGCGAGGAGGTCGAGCGCGTGAGCGAGCTCCTGGGCCGCCGGATCAAGATCCTCGTGGGCAAGCCGGGCCTCGACGGGCACTCCAACGGCGCGGAGCAGATCGCCGTCCGTGCGCGGAACGTCGGCATGGACGTCGTCTACGAGGGCATCCGCCTGACCCCCTCGCAGATCGCCTCGAGCGCGGAGCAGGAGGGCGTGCACGTCATCGGCCTCTCCATCCTCTCGGGCTCGCACAACTCGCTCATCCCGGACGTCGTCAAGGCGCTGCGCGAGCGCGGCGTGGAGTCGCCGGTCATCGTCGGCGGGATCATCCCCGAGGCCGACGTGCAGCCCCTGAAGGACGCGGGGGTCGCGGCGGTCTACACCCCGAAGGACTTCGACCTGACGAAGATCATGGCCGACGTCGTCGCGGTCGTCGCGCACGCGAACGGCATCGAGGCCGCGAAGGCCGCCGAGCTCGCGGGCGACGTGGCGGCCTCCCCCGCGTGAGCGCGTGAGCCCGGCGCTCCCGAGCGGCGCGGAGCTCGCGGAGCGCCTGCGCGCCGGCGACCTCGCGGCGGCGCCCGCGGTGCTCAACCTCGTCGAGAACCGCACGGACCCCGCGCGGGAGGAGACCGCCGCGCTGCTCAAGGCGGTGGCCCCGGGCGCGCTCGGCGGCGAGGCCGGCGGCCACGTCGTCGGGGTCACGGGCCCGCCCGGCGCGGGGAAGTCCTCCCTGCTCTCCGAGCTCGTGCGCACCTGGCGGGCCGGCGGGCGCACGGTCGCGGTGCTCGCCGTCGACCCGAGCAGCCGCCGCACGGGCGGCTCCCTGCTCGGCGACCGCGCGCGGATCGTCTTCGACCCGACGGACCCCGGGACGTTCATCCGCTCCACCGCCGCGGGCGGCCGCCTCGGCGGCCTCGCGCCCGCCACCCGCGCCGCCGCGCACGCGCTCGCCGCGGCCTTCGACGTCGTGGTCATCGAGACGGTCGGGGTCGGGCAGAGCGAGGTGGAGGTCGCGGACGTCGCGGACACCGTCGCGGTGATCGTGCAGCCCGGCTCGGGCGACGCGCTGCAGTTCCTCAAGAGCGGGATCATGGAGGTCCCGGACGTCCTGGTCGTGACGAAGGCCGACCTCGGCGACGTGGCGATGCGCGCCCGCCGCGACCTCGCCGCCGCGCTGCGCTCCATCGGGGAGCGCTCCACGAAGGTCGTCGCGGTCTCGAGCATCTCCCCCGTGCGCGGCATGGAGGACCTCGTCGCCGCGCTCGACGCCCACCGCGCGACCCTCGACGTCCCCGCGGTCCGCCGCGACAAGCGCCGCGCGAGCGCCCTGGCCGACTTCGCCGCGGAGCACGGGGAGCGCGGCCTGCGCGCCCTGGGCGGCCCGCGCGCCGCGGCGCGCCTGCTCGACGACGAGCCGGCCGGCGCGGACGTCCCCACCCTCGTCTCCGACCCTGGAGGAGCACGCGCATGCGCACTGACCTGGGCCTCATCGTCGCCGCGTTCTTCGCGGTGACGCTCCTGGCCGTCGCTCCTCGGCGCGCCGAACACGGCGCAGGCGGCGACCTACGGCGTCATCGCCTTCGCCGCCGTCACGGTCGGCGTGATGGTCAAGCGCCCCTAGCGCTGGGCGGCGATGCGCCACTCGCCCGTGATCCGGCGCAGGGTGAGCGTCGCGTCCGCGGGCGGCTGGTTCGCGGCGGTGGTCCGGATCGCCACCCGGGCGTCGTCGCCCTTGACGGTCAGGGTGCGGACCGTGAGCCGCGGGTCCTTCGCGGCCTCGAGCGCGGGCTTGACCGCGAGCTCGCAGGGCAGGCCGTACTGCTCCGCGTTCTGCTTGAGCTTCGGGGCCAGGAGCTCGTCGCAGAGGGTCTGCGCGTCGCGGTCCGCGGTGGCCTTGCCGTAGCGCGCGACCGCGCCGCGGACCTCGTCCTCCGGGGTCGTCTCGTCCCCGCACCCGGCCAGCGCGACGGTCAGCAGGACGAAGAGGGCCGGTCCGCGCACGCCGGGGAGGGTACCCTCGCTCCCATCGAGCGCGCGCCCCTCATGGACGGCCACGGCCGGCGGATCGACGACCTCCGCGTCTCGGTCACGGACCGCTGCAACTTCCGCTGCCAGTACTGCATGCCGGCCGAGGGCCTGACCTGGCTCGAGCGCGACGGCGTCATGGCCTTCGAGGAGATCACGCGCCTCGTCGCGCTCTTCGCGCAGCTCGGCGTGCGCTCCGTGCGCCTGACGGGCGGGGAGCCGCTCGTGCGCCGGGGCTTCCCGGACCTCTGCGCGATGCTCGCCGCCACGCCGGGGCTCGAGGACCTCTCCGTCACGACGAACGGCTACCTGCTCGCGCGCGACGCCGAGGCGCTCGTGGCGGCCGGGGTCAAGCGCTTCAACGTCTCCATCGACTCCCTGCAGCGCGACCGCTTCTTCCAGATGACCCGCCGCGACGCGCTGCCGCAGGTCCTCGCGGGGCTCGAGGCGCTCGCCGCGCAGCCCGGGGTCGGGCGGATCAAGGTCAACGCGGTGGCGCTGCGCGGGTTCACGGAGGAGGAGGTCCTCCCCTTCGCCCGCTTCGCCCGCGAGCACCCCTTCGAGGTCCGCTTCATCGAGTTCATGCCCCTGGACGCCGACCAGTCCTGGACCCCGGGCAGCGTCCTGAGCGGCGAGGAGCTGCGCGCGCTCATCGGCGCCGAGTTCCCCCTGGAGGAGGAGGAGCGGGAGCCGAGCGCGACCGCGCGGACCTACCGCTTCGCCGACGGCGCGCCCGGCCGCCTCGGCTTCATCGACCCGGTCTCGCACCCCTTCTGCTCGGACTGCAACCGCATCCGCCTGACCGCGGACGGCAAGCTGCGGACCTGCCTGTTCTCCCTCGGGGAGACGGACCTCCTGACGCCGCTGCGCGCGGGGGCGAGCGACGACGAGCTCGAGGTCGTGCTGCGTGAGGCGGTCTGGCGCAAGGAGCTCAAGCACCGCGTGAACGAGCCGGGCTTCCAGCAGCCCGCGCGCACCATGAGCGCCATCGGCGGCTGAGCGGGCGGCGCGCCCGGCGCGAGTCGGCGGGGCCGGGGCCGACGCGGCGGGCTGCCGACAGCCCGGCGGAACGTCGCGAGAGGGCCGATGCGGGTCCCCAGGCCCCGGATCGGCCCCCTCGCGGATCCCCGGAACCGCGGCGCGCGGCGAGAGGGCCGATGCGGGTCCCCGGGCCCCGGATCGGCCCCCTCGCGGCCCGCTCCGCTGGCGACGCCGCCGCGGCCCGCTCTGCTGGCGCCGCCGCCGCGGCCCGGTCTGCCCGCGACGCCGCCGCGGCCGAGGTCGGCGGCGCGCCCGGTCCGCCGGGCATCTGAAACGCCCCGGCGTGCGCAAGGACAGGCAGGCATGCTCCTCCTGACCCTCTTCGCCTTCGTCGCCGGCGCGGGCACCGCGCTCAGCCCGTGCTCCTTGCCGGTGCTCCCCGCGCTGCTCAGCGCCAGCGCGACGGGTGGGCGGCGGCGGCCCTTCGGGATCGTCCTCGGCCTGGCGGTGACGTTCACGCTGACGATCGTCGGCCTGGCGAAGGTCGTCGACGGCGTGGGGCTCGGGACCTCCGTCACCCGCGACCTCGCGATCGCGGCGCTCGCGCTCTTCGGCGTCGCGCTGCTCGTCCCGCGATTGGCGGCGCTCCTCGAGGCGCCGCTCGCGCGCCTGAGCCGCCTCGGGCCGAAGGACGCGGGCGACGGCTTCGCCTCGGGCCTGGCGGTCGGCGCCGCGCTCGGGTTCGTCCACGCCCCCTGCGCCGGCCCCGTGCTCGCGGCGGTCATCGCGGTGAGCGCCACGAGCGGCTCGACGGTCGCGCTCGGGATCGCGTTCGCGCTCGGGACGGCCGCGACGCTCCTGGTCATCGCGCTCACGGGCCGACGGCTGGTCGGGCGCTTCGCGGGCGCGGGCGGCGCGCTGCGCCTCCAGCGCGGGATGGGCGCGGTGCTCCTGCTCACGGCGCTGGCGATGGTGTTCTCCGTCGACGTCCGCTTCCAGGAGCAGGTCGCGCTGCACGCCCCGGACGTCCTCATCAACCCGACGAGCGCCCTGGAGCGCTCCAACGCGGTCGAGGACCGGCTCGCCGACCTGCGCGGCCGGCCGAAGTTCGCCGCGGCGGAGCCCGCACCGCGCGGCCGCCGCCGTGACGCCGGCCCCGGGCACCCCGGCCCTGCCCGTGCTCGGCCCGGCGCCGGACTTCACCGGCATCACCCGCTGGCTCAACGGCGCGCCCGTGAGCATCCCGAAGCAGGTCGCCACGGGGAAGGTCACCCTCGTCGACTTCTGGACCTACACCTGCATCAACTGCCTGCGGACGCTCCCCTACCTCAAGGCCTGGGACACGCGGTACGCGGACAAGGGGCTGACGATCGTCGGGGTGCAGGCGCCCGAGTTCAGCTTCGAGAAGAAGACCTCGAACGTCCAGGCGGCGATCGAGCGGCTCGGGCTGCGCTACCCCGTCGCCCAGGACAACGACCTGGCGACCTGGAACGCCTGGGGCAACCAGTACTGGCCGGCCAAGTACCTCATCGACGCCAAGGGCCAGGTCCGGTACGCCCACGCGGGCGAGGGGGACTACGGCGAGACGGAGAAGGCGATCCGGGCGCTGCTGGCCGAGGCCGGGAGCACGGGGCTGGCGACCGACGAGGCCGAGCCCACCGACGCGCTGGTCCCCTCGCAGGTCGCGACCCCCGAGACCTACCTCGGGGCCCAGCGCGCGATGGGCTGGCTGCGCCCGCCGTCGATCGGGACGCGGACCTACCCCGCGCCGCCGCGGACGCTCCCGCCCAACGCCTTCGCCTTCAGCGGGCGCTGGACCGTCTCCGACCAGGCGGCCACCGCCGGCTCGGGGGCCAGGATCGACGCGGAGGTGACCGCGAAGGACGTCTACCTCGTGCTCTCACCGCCGGCGGGCGGCAAGACGGGGACCGTGCGGGTGCGCATCGACGGCAAGCCGACGGAGACCGTGCGGGTGACCAGCCAGAAGCTCTACACGCTCGCGGCGCTCGGCCGCAACGGCCGCCACCGCCTGACCCTCGACGTCTCCCCGGGGACCGCGGGCTACGCGTTCACGTTCGGCTGAGCCGCGCGAGGTCCCCCGGCGTGTTCACGTTCGTGAACGGCGTCGGGTCGGAGAAGGCGACCTGGTGCGCTCCGGCCACGGCGTCGCGCATCCGCACGCCGTCCGGGAGCGCCGCCAGCCCGGCCAGCGCCCCGGGGCGCCACAGCGCGCAGAGCGGTTGCACGCGGCCCGCGACCACCGGCACGACGCAGTCCGCCCCGGGCGTCGCGGCTGCGCCGGCGAGCAGGTGCCGGAGCGTCGCGGGGTCGAGCAGCGCCAGGTCGACGGCGCAGGCCAGCACCTCCGCACCCGCCGCGGACCGCAGCGCGTGGAGGACGCCCGTCAGCGGGTGCACGGGCAGGTCGGGCTCGCGCCACACCGCCACGCCCTCCGGAAGCCCGGGCAACCCGGTCGCCGCCTTGGCGACCACGGCCTGCCGCGCGGTCACGGCGGCGAGCGCGCCCAGCGGCCGCAGCAGGAGCGGCGCGCCGTCGAGCTCCGCGAGGGCCTTCCCGCCGCCCATCCGCGTGCCCGCACCCCCCGCGAGCACCACGCCGACGACCGCCATGGCGCCGAGCCTAGACTCCCTGCTGCATGACTGACGAAGAACAGGGACGGCCCTGGCTGCGCTGCTACCGCTGCTGGTCGGAGGACCTCGAGGTGCAGGTGCACTACGAGGGCATCCACAAGATCGACTCGGCCACGGGCGAGCGGGCGGAGGTCGTCGACGAGCTGCAAGAGGCCGTCGTGCAGTGCCTGGACTGCATGCACGACCAGCCCCACCTCCAGTTCGCGGGCGGCCGGGTCGAGCCCGTCGAGGACCGCTGGGAGCGCATGGTCGCCGGCACCCCGTGGGTCGCGTCGGTGACCGTGCAGGTCGAGGCCGACGACGTCGAGACCTGCTCGGGCCCCGAGGCGGGAGACGCGCTGAGCTTCGCCGCCTTCGGCGACCACGGCACCCGCGAGTTCTTCACCCACGTGCGCTTCCACAAGCACGAGGACGAGGGCCGCATCGTCGTCCACCTGCTCGTGGAGCTCTACGCGCGCAACGTCGAGGAGGCCACGGAGGTCCTCGAGGAGGCCGCCCGCGGCCACCTGACGATCACCTCCCTGGCCGAGGAGTCCCGCCCGCCCGCGGCCACGGGCGAGGACCGCCACTGATCAGGCGCTGCGGAACGCTCCCGCGTTCTGGGTGACGAAGGACTGCCAGGAGCCCGCGCGGCGACCCAGGACGGTCTCGATCTCGGCCGAGACCTCCGCGGCCAGGCCCTCCGCGTAGAGGGCGAAGAGCTCCCCGAGGCCGTCGACGGTCCACGGCGGGAGGCCGTAGCCCGCGAGCTGCTCCTTCACCGCGTCGATCGGGACGTCGACCACCGCGAGCTCCCGGACGAGGGTCTCCGCGAGGACGGCGATCCTCTCGCGGGGCGTCAGCGCCGCGGGCCCCGTGACGGTGATGGCCTTGCCGCGGTGCTCGTCGGGCACCGTGAGCGCGGCGACCGCCACGGCCGCGACGTCGACGACGTCCACGATGGACCAGGCAGCGTCCATGACCGGGCCCGCGATCGTGCCGCTCGGCACCTGGGCCGCCCAGGCCAGGTCGTTCTGCATGAAGCCGTTGGGGCGCACGAACGTCCAAGAGCCCCCCGCGGCCTGGATCGCCTCCTCCGTCTCGGCGTGCACGCGGCCGAAGCGCAGGGGCGAGTCGGGGCTCGCGCCGATGACCGACAGCTTGACCAGGTGGGCGCCGGCCTCCGCGGCGGCCCGCGCGAACGCCCCCTCCGTCGCGGCCATGTCGGGCGCCGCCGTCGTGGCGACGTAGGCGGCGCTCACCCCGTCGAACGCGGCGGCCAGCGAGGCGGGGTCGTCGAAGGCCGCGACGACGGGCTCCACCCCGGGCCGGCGGACGGCCTCCACCTTCTCCGGGGAGCGCGTCATCGCCCGCACCGGCACGCCGGCCTCCGCGAGCTGCGCTGCGACTTCGCTGCCGGTGGTCCCGGAGGCGCCTGCGACGAGGACGGTCATGGGGGCGAGCCTACGGGAGCGCCCCCGTGGGCCCGGCGGGCCGGAGCCTCAGAGCTTCGCGGCGAGCGCCCTGGCCCCCTGCCGGGCCTTCGCCGCGGAGCGCAGCTGCGCCCGCGCCGTCTTGACGAGCGCCGCCGCCTTGTCGGGCGCGTCGGGATCGAAGGCCCGCAGGCCGCGGGCGAACGTCTTGAGCGCCGTGGTCGTGCGACCCAGCGCCGTCAGGTAGCGCGTCCGCGCCCGCTTGGCCGCGCTGCCGGACGGCCGGGCGGCCTTGACCGCCTTCGTCGCCTTCGAGGTCGCGCGGGAGAACGCCTTGACCGCGAGGTCCGCGCGCTCGCGCCCGACGGCCGAGAAGGCGTCCGCGCCGTCGGACTCGAAGTCCGTGGCCTCGCTCCCGACCGCCTTGTCCTGGGCCAGGACGACCTTGCGGACCGGGTCCGTGGCGGCATGGGCCGGGGCGGCGGTGACCCCTCCGGCGAGGAGCACGAGGGCGAGGGACAGCAGGCGGCGGGAGGCGGGCATCGCAGGCACCCTAGAGCCCCGTCGGGACGGGCGCGCCACCTGCCGACGCGGCGGCGCGGAGCCCCGCGGACGGCTCGGCGCGTAGGCGCTGCCTAGGGGTAGACGCCGCGCAGCTCGGCCGCCTCGGCGACCCGCGTGACCGCCACGGAGAGCGCCGCCGTGCGCCAGGAGACGTCGAGCTGCTCCGCCGCGGTCCACACCTTCGCGAGCGCCGCGCGCAGCTGGCGCCGCAGCCGCTCCTGCAGCTCGATGGTGTCCCAGGAGTAGCGCTGGATGTCCTGCACCCACTCGAAGTAGGAGACGCAGACGCCGCCCGCGTTGGCCAGGACGTCGGGCACCACGCGGATGCCGCGCGCGGCCAGGAGCTCCTCCGCGGGGCCCGTCGTCGGCCCGTTGGCCGCCTCGACGACCAGCCGGCAGCGCAGGCGGTCGGCGTTCTCCTCCGTGATCTGCTGCTCGAGCGCGGCGGGGATCAGCACGTCGCACTCCACCTCGAGCACCTCGGCGCGGCCGACGGGCGCGGCGCCGGGGAAGCCCTCGATGACGCCGTGCTCGTCGACCCAGGCCTCCAGGGCCGGGACGTCGAGCCCGTCGGGGTCCTGCACGCCGCCGCTCGCGTCGGAGACCGCGACGACGCGGGCCCCGAGGTCGTGGAGCTCCCGCGCGGCGACCCGCCCGACGTTGCCGAAGCCCTGCACGACGAAGCGCTGCTCCCGCGCGGGCCAGCCCAGGCGCTCGAGCACCCCCTCCGTGACGTAGACGACCCCCAGGCCCGTCGCCGGGCGGCGCGCCTCCGTCCCGCCGAGCACGGGCGGCTTGCCCGTGACGATCTCGGGCACGGCGTGGCCCATCTGCTGGGAGTAGGTGTCCATGAACCAGGCCATCTCGCGCTCGCCCGTGGCCATGTCGGGCGCGGGGATGTCGCGGTCGGGGCCGATGATCGGCAGGAGCTCCGTCGCGTAGCGGCGGGTCACGCGCTCGACCTCCCCGAGGCTCAGCTCCTTCGGGGAGCACCGCACCCCGCCCTTCGCGCCCCCGTAGGGGAGCTCGAGCAGCGCGCACTTCCAGGTCATCCACATCGCCAGCGCGGCGCACTCCCCGAGCGAGACGTTCGGGGCGTAGCGCATGCCGCCCTTCGTCGGGCCCATGTGCAGGGCGTGCTGCACGCGGTAGCCCGTGAAGGAGCGCACGCTGCCGTCGTCCATGCGGACCGGGAAGTTCACCGCGAGCGTGCGCCGGGGCTCGAGCAGCCGGGCCAGGGTGTCCGCGTCGAGGCCGATGACCTCCGCCGTGCGCTCGAGCTGCTCGGCCGCGATGCGGTAGAGGTCCGTGTCCCACTCCGCCCCGGCCGGGACCGCCTCCCCCTCTTCCGCGAGCGTCATCGGCCGACACTACCCGAGGCCCGCGGAGGCCGCCGACGGCTAGTCCACGCGCACCCCGCGGAAGGTCCGCGCCCCGGCCTTGCGCTCGACGTTGCCCGCCGCGTCGACACCGCGGACGAAGACCTTGTACGCCCCGGGTGCGAGCCGCAGCTTCCGCGTGAAGGCCCAGCTCCGCGTGCCCCGCGCCCGCAGGTACGTCGTCCGCCGGCAGCTCGTGCGCGGTCCGAAGCTGCCCTCCGCGCGCAGGAAGCGGCACCCGCTGCCCGCAGCCCGGGCCACGGCCACCCGCACCGACGCGAGTCCCCCGCAGCCCCGGTCGGCCGAGCGGCCGGCCACCCGCAGACCCCGCCGGGTCACGCGGACCGTGACGAAGCGGGACGTCGGCGGGAGCACGTCCGCGCAGGACGGTTCGACCGCGTCGGGCTGCGAGGACAGCGCCGTGGTCGTGGAGGCCGGAGCCGCTCCGCCGGGCGCCTGCCCGCCGCCCGAGGGCTGCCCGCCACCCGACCCCTGTCCGCCGCCGGCCGCCTGCCCGCCGCCCGAGGGCTGCCCGCGCTGCCCGCCCGACGCCTGTCCGCCGCCCGACGCCTGTCCGCCACCTGACGGCTGTCCCCCACCCGGTGCCTGCCCGCCACCAGATGCCTGTCCGCCACCCGACCCTTGCTCGCCGCCCGCAGCCGGGCCGCCCCCCGACGCCTGCCCGCCGCCGGCCGGCGACGCCCCGCCGGGCCCCGTCGTCCCTGACCCGGGTGCGGCCGGGGTCGCGGTCCGCGCGGGCTCCTGGAAGGCGACGTCCGCGAGCTGGATCGAGCCCTTCGGGGTCCTCCCGCCGAAGCCCAGCCGCAGCGTCCGCAGCGCGGCCCGGTCGACGCCGACGAAGGCTCCGAGCGGGATGCGGATGCCGCCGAGCACGACCTCCCGTGCGTCCGTCGAGCCGCGGTCGGGTCGCAGCGCGCCCCGCGCGTAGTCCGCCGCGGCCACGGTCGCGGCGTGCCCGGCCGCGTCGACCAGCGTCACGTCGAAGTCCTGGGTGGCCAGGGCCGGGTTGCGCGCCGTGTCCGCGTAGTTCGCCGCGGCCCGCAGGCTCAGCGTCTCGAACGGCCCGGCGTCGCCCGCGGCCGGGTCCAGGGCGAGCTCGAGGCTCGCGGGCCCGTCCCAAGCGAGCGTCAGCTGCTTGGTCATGGAGCGGTTCGTCGTCGCGGGCTGCCCCATGATCGGGCAGCCCGTCCCGTCCTCGAGCGCGTCGCACGCGCCGTAGGCCGCGAAGCCCGTCGCGGTGAGCGCGCCGCCCGTGTCGCCGACCGTCGAGGGGTTCGTCGCCGCCGGGGTCACGAGCCGCCGTCGCTCCGCCTTCGGGGCGACGTAGGAGACCTGCACCTCGTCCGCGCACGTCGGGACCTTCACGCCGGCGCAGGCGCTCTCCGGCAGCGGCGCCTCACCCGTGACGTAGGGGTCGAAGGCGGGCTCCGGCCCCACCCAGCGCCGCAGGTAGGCCGGGATCAGCGTGGCGCCGATGTCGCGCTCGTCCGGAGCGGTGAGCCGCAGGCCGGCCGCGGCCTTGTCGCCCGTCCTGGAGCAGGCGGTGTCCGTCGTGGTGCTCTCGTCGTCCCCCGTCCAGATCGTGTTGAAGAAGTTGTGGTTGGCCCCCTGCACGTTGAACTGGGTGCGGGTGAAGAGGTCGTTCGCCGGGTCGCTCTTCGTGCGCTCGTAGGCCTCCTGGCCCGCGAGGGTCGAGACGTCGCCGTCGCAGAGCGGGAGCAGCTCGGCGAGGTGGACGCCCGTCGGCGCCTGGTCGGCGGAATCGATCGGCGCGAGCGCGAAGACCGCCTTCAGGCCCGGGTAGCGCGGCCCGGTGTCCGGCCCGAGGGTCGGGTCGGGGACCGACGCGGGCCGCACGCGGTTGTAGGCGATGAACGCCTCCACGCCCTCCCCGCCGCGGGAGTGGCCCATGAGCCCGAGGCGGGAGAGGTCGACGCGGCCGATGAGCTTCCCGTCGATCCCCGCAGGCCCGGCGGCGGTGTTCCATGCCCCCAGGAGGTCGAGGTTCTTCGCGATGACCTGCGCGCGCGCCTGGGCGCCCGCGTCGCGGGCCCCGGCGTCGGCGCCGTTGATCTCGTTCGCGTCGATCGACATCACCAGGTAGCCGTGGCTCGCGAGGTTCTGCGCCAGGTAGTCGTAGCCCTGGTAGGAGTCGACGCTCGCGGTCAGCGGCGTCGGGGGGCACTGCGGGAGGCCCGTCTCGGTGGCGTCGAGGACCCGGCAGGTGCTGTGCCGCCCGTGCAGGAAGAGGAGCACCGGGAGCTTCGCCGGCCCGCCCGTCGGGACGAACACCGACCCCGAGATCGACTGGAGGTAGGCGTCGACGCCCGCCGCCCCACCCACGAGCTGGTTGCCCGTGTCGTAGAGGACCTTCGTCACGGGGAGCTCCCCGGGCAGCGTCGGGTCGGGCGCCGCCGCGGCGGCCCGCCCGGGGGCCAGCAGGGCGAGGGCCACGACGAGGGTGAGCAGGCGGAGGGAAGCGGGGATCACGCCGAGCAGGAACGCACGCGCCGCGCCGCTCAAGCTCGACCACCGGTAGGAACTCGACCCGACCGTCTGTCGAGCGCCTCAGGCGAGCACGCGGTCGATCAGCCCGTACGCCTTGGCCTCCTCCGGGGTGAAGAAGCGGTCGCGGTCCATGTCCCGGCGCAGCTCCTCGGGGGTGCGGCCCGTGTCCCGGGCGTAGATCCGCTCGAGGTGGTCGCGGATCCAGATGGCCTCCCGCGCCTGGATCGCCACGTCGCTCGACTGCCCCTGGAAGCCGCCGCTGGGCTGGTGGATGAGGATCCGGCCGTTGGGGTAGCTCGCCCGCTCCCCGGGCTCCCCGGCCGTGTGGATGACGGAGGCGATGCTCATCGCCATGCCGCAGCAGACCGTGTGGACGGGCGAGGAGATGTCGCGCAGGACGTCGTGGATGGCCAGGCCCGCGTAGACCTCCCCGCCCGGGGAGTTGATGAGCAGGCGGATGGGCTCCCCGGGGCGCTCGGCCTCGAGGTGGAGCAGCTGGGTCACCACCGCGTTGGCGACGGTGCTGTCGACGGGGGCGCCGAGCAGGATGGTCCGGTGGTCGAGGAGGGAGCGGAGCGCGTGCTCCGTCGGCGGAAGCGCAAGCATCGAGTTGCTCATGCGTCGACGCTAGCATGCAACCCCATGGTTGCGAGCGAGATCGTGCTCCCCGTCGACCGCGAGACGGCCTGGGAGCTGCTGACCGACCCGGCGCTGCGCCGGGAGTGGCTCGGGGAGGAGTGGGCGGAGCGCTCCGCCGCAGTCGAGCACGAGGAGCCCGGCGCCTACCTCAGCTGGTGGTGGGACGACGGCGCGCTGGGCTCCCGGGTCGAGGTCATCCTGACCCCCGCGGTCGGCGGCACCCGGATCTCGGTCACGGAGCTGCCGGTCAGCGCGCCCATGGCGCTCGCCTGCGCGTGAGCCCCGACGTCTTCCACGCGCTGGCCGACCCCACCCGTCGCGGGCTCCTCGAGGCCGTCGCGGGCCGCGGCGAGGCGACCGCGACGCAGCTGGCCGCGGAGCTGCCCATCAGCCGGCAGGCCGTCGCGAAGCACCTCGGGGTGCTGCAGGACGCCGGGCTCGTGGCCGCCCACCGGGAGGGCCGGGAGACCCGGTTCGTCCCCACCCCCGCGCCGCTGGGTGAGGCGATCGGCTGGATGACGACGCTCGGTGGCCGCTGGGACGACCGCCTGGCCGCGCTGGCGGAGGTGGCCGCGCGGCGGGGCGGGAGCGGTCCCGGCCACCGCCCGGCGTAGGTCGGCGAACACCGTCGGCGCCCCTCGGCGCCGGGTGCGTCAGGCTGGGGGTCCGTGCGGTCGCCCTTCCCCTCCTTCGCCCCCGGGCGGCTGACGCTGGTCCGCGGCCTCCTGGCGGCCGCGGTGCTGGTGCTCGGCGGCGGCACGGCGACCGCCATGGCGCTCCTCGGGCCGGAGGAGCGCGCGAGCGCCCGGAAGCCCGTGGCGACGGGCCCGACCGTCGTGGCCACGGCGCCGGGCTCGGCCGCGGCGGTCGCCACGCCGTTCGACCTCGGGACCACGGGAGCCGACGCTGCCGCGCCCCGCAAGGGCAAGCCCCGGCCGGGCGCCGCGTACTACCGCCGCACGACGACGCGGCACGTCGACGCGAAGGCCGAGGCGGGCTTCATGCCGCTCTACCGCGAGGCGGAGCGGGCGTTCGGCGTGTCGTGGCGCCTGGTCGCCTCCATCCACCGGCAGGAGACCGCGTTCTCCACCACCCCGGGCACCTACCGCGGCCGCAACGCGTTCGGCTGCTGCTCGGGCCCCATGCAGTTCAACGTCACGAACGGGCCCGTGAGCACCTGGGAGGCCTACCGCCAGTCCTTCCGCCTGGCCGTCCGCCCGGCGACCTACCCCCACCCGACGAAGCACCACCCGTCGATCTACGACGACTTCGACGCGATCATGGCCGCGGGGGCGCTCCTGCGCGACAGCGGCGCGACGCGGGAGCTCGGCGGCCCGTCGTGGCTGGCGGCCTACGCCTACTACGGCCACGACCTCTTCGGCATCACCTACGCGAACCAGGTGATCGGCCGCGCCCGGACCTGGGCGCGCGACGGCTTCTGCCTCAACTGCACGGGCGATCCGGCGATCGAGGCGGCGCTCGACGACGCGTTCGGGGTCCACGAGCGCGAGGTGCTCCTGGCCGCGGAGGAGGCGGACGCGAAGGAGGAGAAGGCCAAGAAGAAGCGCGCCGCCGCGAAGAAGCGCGCCGCCGCGAAGCGCAAGGCCGCGCGGGAGGCCGAGCGCGACGCGGCGGCCGCTCCGAAGGGGAAGGAGGGGGCCCCCGCCGCGAAGCCCAAGCCCGAGCCGAAGCCCGCCGCCCCGCCGAAGCGCGAGCCCGCGTCCCCGCCGCCGGCCTCGACCTCCAGCACGGAGCAGGGCCCCCCGCCGCCGCCCCCGAGCGGGAGCACCTCGTCGGGCGCCGCACCGCCGCCGCCCGAGGGCAGCGGCTGCACGGCCGTCGCCGGCCTGGGCTGCTAGGCGCCCAGGCGCTCCTTCAGCGCGTCGAGCTGCGTGCGCAGCTCCGTGGGGAGGTCCTCCCCGAACTTCGCGAAGTGCTCCTCGTACTGCGGGATCTCGCCCTTCACGGCCTCCTCGTCGACCGTGAGGAGCTGCGTGCGCGCCTCTTCGGAGAGGTCCAGGCCGTCGAGGTTGATCGCGCCCTCCTCCGGGAGCAGGCCGATGGGCGTCTCCACCGCGCCGGCCTTGTCCTCGCAGCGGCGGAAGACCCACTCGAGCACCCGCGAGTTCTCGCCGAAGCCGGGCCAGATGAACTTGCCCTGCTCGTCCTTGCGGAACCAGTTGACGAAGAAGATCCGGGGCAGCTGGGCGCCCTCGGTCTTGCCGATGTCCAGCCAGTGCTGGAAGTAGTCGGCCATGTTGTAGCCGCAGAACGGCAGCATGGCGAAGGGGTCGAAGCGCAGCTCGCCGACCGTGCCGAAGGCCGCCGCGGTCTGCTCCGAGCCCATGGTCGCGCCGAGGAAGACGCCGTGCTCCCAGTCGAACGCCTCGCGGGCCAGCGGCACGACGGAGGCGCGGCGGCCGCCGAAGAGGAACGCGTCGATCGGCACGCCCGTCGGGTCCTCCCACTCCGGCGCGATCGTGGGCGTCTGCGACGCCGGGACCGTGAAGCGCGAGTTCGGGTGGGCGGCGGGCTTGTCCGAGTCGGGCGTCCAGTCGTTGCCGTGCCAGTCGACGAGGTGCGCCGGCGGCTCCTCCGTCAGGCCCTCCCACCAGACGTCGCCGTCGTCCGTGAGGGCGACGTTCGAGAAGATCGTGTTCTCCTTGATGGAGGCGATCGCGTTCGGGTTCGTCCCCTCGCCCGTGCCCGGGCGCGACGCCGAAGAACCCGTTCTCGGGGTTGATGGCGTAGAGGCGGCCGTCCTCGCCGAACTTCATCCAGGCGATGTCGTCGCCGACGGTCTCGACCTGCCAGCCCTCGAGGGTCGGGATGAGCATCGCGAGGTTCGTCTTGCCCGTCGCGCTCGGGAAGGCGCCGGTGATGTACTTCACGGTGCCCTCGGGCGAGGTGAGCTTGAGGATGAGCATGTGCTCGGCCATCCAGCCCTCGTCGCGGGCCATGATCGAGGCGATGCGCAGGGCGAAGCACTTCTTGCCGAGCAGCGCGTTGCCGCCGTAGCCCGAGCCGTAGGACCAGATCTCGCGGGTCTCGGGGTAGTGGACGATGTACTTCGTCTCGGCGTTCGTCGGCCACGTGACGTCCGTGTCGCCCTCGGCGAGGGGTGCCCCGATGGAGTGCACGCAGGGGACGAAGTCGCCGTCCTCGCCCAGCATGTCGAGGGCGCCCTTGCCCATGCGGGTCATGATCCGCATGGAGACCGCGACGTAGGCCGAGTCCGTGAGCTCGACGCCGACGTGGCTCTTGTCCGAGCCCAGCGGGCCCATGGAGAACGGGACGACGTACATCGTCCGGCCGGCCATCGTGCCCTTGAAGGCCTCGTCCATGACTCCGCGCATCTCCGCGGGGGAGCGCCAGTTGTTCGTCGGGCCCGCGTCGTGCTCGTCCTCGGAGCAGATGTACGTGCGGTCCTCGACCCGTGCGACGTCCGAGGGGTCCGTCCAGGCGAGGTAGGAGTTCGGGCGCTTGGCGTCCGAGAGGCGCTTGAAGGTCCCGGCGTCGACGAGCTCCTGGCAGAGGCGGTCGTACTCCTCCGCGGAGCCGTCGCACCAGACGACGGAGTCGGGCGTGGTCAGGGCGGCGATCTCGTCCACCCACGCGACGAGCTTCGCGTTGGTCGTCGGGACAGTTGTCTCAGGCACGGGTGCAGTCAACCTCGCATGGCGTTGGGATGGCGATCCGCGGGATTCTGCCGCACGGGGCGCCGCGCTGCGGTCTGGTGGTGGGGGTTCAACGCGGGGCACGGGAGGTAGGCTCAGGGCCATGGCCGCGTCGACGCCTCCCGCCGCCCCCACGCGCGACGGTGCCGATTCCCTGCTGGACATCGCCCCGGACCTGGCGGACGGGATGCCCGAGCAGGAGCGCGGGGCGCTGCGCCGCGGTGCGGCCGTGCAGACCGTGGCGGTGCAGCCCGGCCCCTGGGACCCGACGGACCTCCTGACGGACCGTGACGCGTTCGGGTTCCTCATCGCCGAGGGCGCCATCATCCGCGACGTCCTGGTCGCCGGGAGCGTCGCGTCGGACCTCCTCGGGCCCGGGGACGTCGCCGGCCTGGGGACCGACGGGGCCGACCTCGTCCCGGCCGAGCTCCGCTGGACGGTCAGCGCCTCGGCGCGCGTGGCGGTCCTCGACGCGGCGCTCGTGGGCACCCTCGAAGCCTGGCCGGCCGTCACGGCCCGCCTGCTCGCACGGGCCACCCGCCAGACCTCGACCCTCGCGCTGCAGCGCGCGATCTCACAGCTCCCGCGCGTCGACCAACGCCTCCTCGCCCTCTTCTGGCACCTGGCCGAGCGGTGGGGCCGCGTGGGTCGCGACGGGATCGTCGTGCGGCTCGCGCTCACCCACGAGACGCTCGGGCGCATGGTCGGCGCCCGGCGCCCGACCGTGTCCCTGGCGCTGAAGGAGCTCGCGACCTCCGGGACCGTCGTACGCCGCCTCGACGGCGCCTGGGTCCTGCGCCGCGAGGGGCTCGAGCGGCTCGCGCCCGACCACGCCAGCGCGGGCTGGCAGCCCCCGGACGCCACCGTGCTCCCCGACCTCGGCGCCCCGGCGCCCGCCCCCCCCGCCGCAGCGCCCGTCCGCCCCGGGGACGACTTGAAGACCCGACTGCGCTCCCTCGACGGCGCCTACGCGGAGCAGGAGCGCCGGGTGCGCGAGGTGCTCGAGCGCTGCGCGGCGACCCGCGAGGAGCTCATCGCGAGCCGTCAGCGACGGGAGGAGCGCTCTCGGCGCCCCTAGCGCCGAGCGCCTCGATCAGGAGCAGCGCCCCGTAGGTGCTGCTCTCGTCCGCGTCCAGCGGCAGGACGGTGACCCGCGAGCGGAACGCCCGCCCGCGGCGGTTCATGGCGTCGAGCTCGAGGACCTCCCGCGGCACGGTGCCGCGGAGCACGTCGCGCAGGGGGTCGGCGAGCTCGCCGACCGGCAGCCCGACGTCCAGGCCGAGCAGCGCCTCGTTCTGGACTTCGTCGAGCCGCAGGCCGAAGAGCTCCTCGGCCTGCCCGTTCCAGAGCTGCACCACGAGCTGGCCGTCCACGACGACCACGGCCGTCTCGAGCGTCGTGAGGATCGTCTCCAGGAAGCCGTTGACCTCGTTGAGCTCGCGGGTGCGGATCCGGAGCTCGTCGTTGATCGTCTCGAGCTCCTCGTTGGTCGACTGGAGCTCCTCGTTCATCGTCTCGAGCTCCTCGTTGGTCGACTGGAGCTCCTCGTTGGTCGTCTCGAGCTCCTCGTTGGTCGACTGGAGCTCCTCGTTGGTCGTCTCGAGCTCCTCGACCGTCGACTGGAGCTCCTCGTAGGCGTTCTCGAGCTCCGCCTTGGAGCCCTCGAGCTCCGTGCGCAGGTGCTGCTGGAGCGTGACGTCGACGAAGGAGACCGTCGCGCCGGCGACGGCGTCGTCGGCCAGGACGGGGGTGACCGTGACGTCGAGGGTGCGGCGGTCCCCGGCGGGCGAGGTGTGCTCGACGAGGCCGACACCGACCGGGCGGCGCTCCTGGACGGCCAGCTCGAGGTTCGAGCGCAGGTCGATCGGGCGGTAGGAGAGCTCGAGGTCGCGAAGGGGCCGGCCCAGGTCGGCGGTCGCGAGGCCGAACAACGTCCGTGCCTCCCGGTTGACGCCGACCAGCAGCTCCTGGTCGTCCACCACGACCTGCGCGGTGGAGGCCGCGTCGAAGGCCAGGTCGCGGACGGCCGCGGCGCGCGAGGGGTCCGTCGCCGGGACCATGACGGGGTAGCTGCGCTCCCGGTGGGTCGTCGCCTTCGGCACCTTCGCGAAGACCCGCCGCTTGAGGTCCGTGGGGACGAAGAGGTCCGAGTGCGTGATGAGCATCTCGGACTTGCCCAGGACGAGCTGCCCCGTGTCCTTCAGGGCGAAGTGCAGGCGGTTGAGGATCCGCGACTGCGTCTCCGCGTTGAAGTACATGAGGGTGTTGCGGCAGGTGAGCAGGTCGATCCGGGAGATCGGTGCGTCCTGCACGAGGTCGTTGCGGCCGAAGATGACCGTGCGCCGCAGGTCCTTGCGGAACGCGTAGCGGCGCTGGGTGCGCTCGAAGTACTTCTCCAGCAGGCCCGGGGGGACCGATTCGATGGCCTTGTCGGAGTAGATCGCCGCGCGGGCGTCGGCCAGCGCCTCGTCGTCCACGTCGGTCGCGTAGACCTTCACCCGGGCCAGGTACTCCGCCGTGCCGAGCGCCTCGGCCAGCAGGATGGCCACCGTGTAGGGCTCCTCCCCGGAGGAGCACCCAGCGCACCAGACCCGGATGGGGCCGCCGTCCCCCACGCGGGCCAGCAGGTCGGGGATGACCGTGTCGGCCACGCGCTCCCAGACGGGCGCGTCGCGGAAGAAGGCCGTGACGTTGATGAGGATCGTGTTGAAGAGCTCGCCGAACTCCCCGGGGTGCAGCTCGAGGTACTCCCGGTAGGTGCCGTAGTCCTCGACGCCCACCTCCTCCATGCGCTTCTTGATCCGGCGCTCGAGCGTCGTGCGCTTGTAGCCCGTGAAGTCGAAGCCGCGGGAGAGGCGGAGGTGATCGAGCAGCAGGTCGAGCGGGGACGGTGGTGCCATCGGCGCCAAAGCTAGCGATCGGTGACGCTGTTCACCGGCTCCTCGGGTGTGGTGCTCGTGTCGGAGAAGCGCTGCATGGAGCGGCGGATGACCGTGGCGTGCTCCCGCGCGTCGAGCGCCTGGCGGGCGAAGCCGGCCGCGGAGCGCTGCTGGCCGCTCACGCGCGCGCGGCTGGCCATGCGCTCCAGCAGCACCGCCCGGTCGTCCAGCGCGCGGGTGGCGGTCCACAGCGCGCGCTCGAGCTCGCGGCCCTGCTCCGCGCTGAGGCTCTCGGGCGAGTAGGCGTGGCCCACGGAGCACTGGAGGCGGTCGACGCCGCTCTCGGAGACCTGGAAGAGGACGCCGCCGCAGTCCGGGCAGGTGAAGCGCGTGCCGCCGTCCGAGGGGCCGTCGCCGCGGAAGCTCGTCTGGTCCGGGGGCTCGAGCGCGATCGGGGCCAGCTCCGGGTCGCGGCCCGCGGCGGCGTCCCCGAGCCAGCGCGCGATGCCGGCCACGGGCAGGACGGCGTCGACGCTCAGGTGCGCCAGCGCGCTCGAGGGCATCCCGGGGTACAGCGCCTCCGCCGGGTCCTGGACGAGGACGCGGCCGCCGCGGGCCTTGATCGAGGCCAGGCCGGCGGTCCCGTCGTCCCGGGTCCCGCTCAGGACGATGCCGACCGTCCGGCCGTCGTAGGCCTGGGCGGCCGAGCGCATCGTGGGGTCGACCGCGGGGCGGTGGCCGTTCTCCCGCGGCCCGCCCGAGAGCCGGATGCTCCCGGGGGTGACGAGGACGTGGCAGTCCGGGGGCGCGACGTAGAGGTGGCCCGCCCGCAGCTCGTCGCCGTCCTGGGCCGCGCTGGCGGGCAGGGTGCCGGCCCGCTCGAGGATCTGCGGCAGGACGCTCGTCCCCGTGGAGGAGACGTGCAGGACGACGACCACGGGGCAGCCGAGGTCGCTCGGCAGGCCGGCGGCGAAGGTCTTCAGCGCCTCCACGCCGCCGGCGGACGCGCCGACCACGGCCAGGCCGACCTGCGCGCCACGGGTCTCGTCGTCCTGCTCCACCTCCCGGGGCTACCCGCCCGCGGTGCGGGTCACTCCGGGGTGCCGGCCTCCTTGCGGGGCACGAGCACGAGGCGCTTGAACTCCGCGACGAGCACGCCGTCCTGGTTGAAGACGCGCGTGTGGACCTTCACGGTGCCGCGGTCGGGCTTCGTCTTGGACTCGCGCTTCTCCAGGACCTCCGTCTCGACGAAGAGCGTGTCGCCGTGGAAGACGGGCGCCGGGTGGCTCAGCTCGGCCGTGGAGAGGTTCGCGATGGCCTTGCCGCTCACGTCGCTGACGCTCATGCCGAGGGCGAGGGAGTAGACGAGGGGCCCGACGACGACGTTGCGCTTCTGCTGCGACTGGGCGGCGTAGACGTCGTTGAGGTGCAGCGGGTGGTGGTTCATCGTGATGAGGCAGAACAGGTGGTCGTCCGACTCCGTCACGGTCTTCGCGGGCCAGTGCTTGTAGACGTCACCGACCTCGAACTCCTCGAGGTAGCGGCCGTAGGGGTGGCCGCCGCTGGCCTCGCGCTCGCGTTGGTCCGTCGTGAAGTCAGAGCTCATGGGGGCGAAATCTAGGGCTCGCGCCCTACTAGGGGTGTGCACGTCGTCCCGTCACGCCCGGTCTGGGCGTCCCCCCACCCCCCACCCGACCCGGTCGCATCCTCGCTCGAGGCCGTCGAGTCCTGCCCACACCCCGTCGAGTCGTCGGTTGATCCCGCGGAGCGGGACGAAGCGACGACTCGACGGATCGCCGGGGTGGCGCAGCGGCAGGGCGGGAACGTCACGCACCCCCAGCTGCAGCGGCTCGGGTTCTCCGCGTCCACCATCGGCCGCCTCGTCGAGAAGGGCTGGCTGCTGCCCGTGCACCGCGGCGTCTACGCGGTCGGGCACCTCCCCCGCACCCACGAGGAGCGCTGGTGGGGCGCGGTCCTCGCGTGCGGCCCGGGCGCGTGCCTGAGCCACGGGAGCGCCGCGACGGCCCACGGGCTGCTGGAGCCGCACCACCGCGTGCACGTCACGACGCCGGCGAAGCGCTCGCGCCCCGGGATCGCGAACCACACGGCCCGCGTGGACGTCGTGTGGATCGACGGCCTCCCGGTCTGCACGGTGGCGCGGGCGCTCCTGGACCTCGCGGGCTGCGTGCCGAAGCACGTCCTCGCGGCCGCGGTCCGCCAGGCGCAGGTCCGCGGGGTGCTCGACCTGGAGGAGCTCGCCCGGCTGGTGCTCGACCACCCGCGCCCGCGCGGGGTGCGGCAGCTGCGCGCCGTCCTCGGCGACCCCGTGCTCCTCGCGCCGACGCGCTCGCGGGACGAGCGCATCGCGATCCGCGCGCTCCTCGACGACGGCTGGGGCTGGCCGCGGGTCAACGCCGTCGTCCACGGCGAGGAGGTCGACCTCACCTACCCCGACCTCCGCGCGGGCCTCGAGGTCGACGGCCCGACCCACGACACGCAGGTGCAGGCCGCGCGGGACGCGGCGCGCGACGCGAAGCTCGCCGCGCTCGGCTGGACGATCGTCCGCGTGAAGGCCGCCGACGCCGCCTCCGCCCCCGCCGCCCTCCGTCGAGTCGTCGGTTCGTCCCGCATGGCGGGATCAACCGACGACTCGACGAGGGGGCGGTCCGGGGAGGCCGCCGCCTAGGATCGAGCCCATGCGCTCGCCCAAGGACTTCTTCAAGCCGCTCTGCGTCGGGGCGCCGGACCCCGTGCGGGAGATCCCGTTCCCGCCGAGCCGGATGATCCACTTCTTCGACGGCTCGAACGAGAAGATGGTCGCGAAGCTCCCGGGCATCGCGGCGAAGGCCGACATCGTCCTCGGCAACCTCGAGGACGCCGTCCCGGTCGACCGCAAGGAGGCCGCGCGCGCGGGCCTCATCAAGGCGGGCAAGGAGCTCGACCTCGGCGCCACGCAGCTCTGGACGCGCGTGAACGCGCTCGACTCCCCGTGGGTCCTCGACGACCTCACGCAGGTCGTCACGGAGATCGGCGACAAGCTCGACGTCGTCATGGTCCCGAAGGTCGAGGGGCCGTGGGACATCCACTACGTCGACCGCCTCCTGGCCCAGCTCGAGAGCAAGGCCGGCATCACGAAGCCGATCCTCGTCCACGCGATCCTCGAGACCGCCCAGGGCGTCGCGCACGTCGACGAGATCGCCGCCGCCTCCCCGCGCATGCAGGGCATGAGCTTCGGCCCCGCCGACCTCGCCGCGAGCCGCCGCATGAAGACCACCCGGGTCGGCGGCGGCCACCCGGGCTACGTCTCCATGAGCGACCCGCAGCTCGCCGAGGACGGCTCCATCGACGCCACCGTCGCGCGCATCACCGCCCAGCAGGACCCGTGGCACTACTCCATCGCCCGCATGGTCGACGCCTGCACGACCAACGGCCTGCTGCCCTTCTACGGCCCGTTCGGCGACATCAAGGACGTCGCCGCGTGCGAGGCGCAGTTCCGCGCGAGCTTCCTGCTCGGCTGCGTCGGCGCCTGGTCCCTGCACCCCGTGCAGATCGACATCGCCAAGAAGGTCTACTCGCCCGATCCCGACGAGGTGAAGTTCGCCAAGAAGGTCATCGAGGCGATCCCGGACGGCCGCGGCGTCCACATGATCGACGGCAAGATGCAGGACGACGCGACCTGGAAGCAGTGCCAGGTCATGGTCGGCCTCGCGACGATGCTGGCCGAGAAGGACCCGGAGCTCAAGGAGGCCTACGGGTTCTGAGCTCGGCGAGCGCTGACAGCAAGGGGTCGAGCTCCGCCGCCGACCCTCTACCGTCGCGGCCATGCGCTTCTCGAGGTTCGCCGTCGTCGTGGCCGGCTGCCTGCTCGCCGCCCCCGCGGCGGCCTCGGCCGGCCAAGTGGTCTTCCACCAGGAGAGTCCGGGCGGCAGCGACGGCTTCGGGGTGATGAACGAGGACGGCAGCGGGCAGCGGACCTGGCTGCGCGTCTTCGAGGACGTCCCGCCGAGCGGCGGACAGCGGTTCGTCACCGCCTACGAGCCGAAGATCTCGACCGACGGCCGTCGCGTGGTCTTCACGACCTACACCACGGCGAACAAGGAGCCGGGCTGCCTCGGGCTCGGCGCGAACGCCCAGGGCGTGAACCTCTGGGAGGCCGGCGCCGTGCGCCGGCTCTCGCCGCCGCCCGCCCCCGCCCAGGGCGTCTCGACCTTCGAGAGCGACGGGGTCCCCGCGGCGGACGGCCGCATCTACTACAGCCGCACCGGCGGCACCTACTCGTGCGCGACCTTCCAGAGCGCCTTCGGCACGCTGCAGGTCTTCACCCCGGCCGGCGCCGACGGCGGCGCGTTCGACGCCGCCTGCACCGGCATCGGGCTCGGAACCGGCGGCATCGCCCCCGACCCGGCGGACCCCTCCGTGCTGGCCTACGGCGGCTGCGACGAGTCCGGCCGCGAGGCGATCCACGTCGGCGCCAGCGGTGGCGCACCGGACGTCGTCGCGCGCCTGGCGCCCGAGACCACCGACGGCTACTCCTCGCGCGTCGAGGACCCCGCCTGGCGCCCCGACGGCGGCCGCATCGTCTCCGTCGAGGCCGCGGGGCAGGGGCCGGACCAGCTCGTGGGCTACGCGCCGGACGGCAGCGGGGCCGTCCGCATGACCACCGCACCGGCGGGAACGCAGCTCTCCTCGCCCGTCTTCGTCGGGAGCGGGACCGTCGCCTTCACGGTGTCCACCGGGTCCGGCGAGGCGGCGATGAGCGACATCTACACCCTGCCGGCCACGTGCGCGGACTGCGCCCTTACGAGCGCGACCCGGCTGACGAGCGGCGGCCGGTCGAGCTCGCCCTCCTGGTCCCCGGCCGCCCTGTACACCCCGCCGGCCGCACCCGCCCCTGCTCCGTCGCCCGTGCCGGCCCCGTCCACTCCGGCACCCGGGACGCCCTCCGCGCCGAGCGCGCTTCGGACGGCGAGGCCCGTGAAGGCCAAGCGCGGGCTCGCCGTCGAGATCACCCTCCGTCGGACCGCCACGGTCACCTTCAGCGTCACCGGCGTCTCCCCCCGGCGCACGGCGCAGAAGACCACCCGGAAGCTCAAGGCGGGGACGACCACGATCCGGCTGACGAGCGTCGCGGGGAGGCGCCTGGGCCGCGGCACCTACCGGATCACGGTGGGGCTGAAGGGGAGCAAGCGAGCCGTGCGCCTGAGCGGGCGGGTCCGTCGCTGAGGGAGCCCGCGTGGGCCCGCCACCCCCGGGTAGGGTTCCGCGCCGATGCGATTCTTCGAGTACGAGGCGCGCGAGATCGTCAAGCGCGCCGGGATCCCGGTGACGAAGTTCGGCTTCGCCAAGACCCCCGAGGAGGCCCGCAAGGCCGCCGAGGAGATCGGCGGCCCGGTCGTCATCAAGTCGCAGGTCCTCACGGGCGGGCGCATGAAGGCGGGCGGCGTGCAGTTCGCCGACACGCCCGAGGAGGCCGCCGAGAAGGCGGGCCCCGTCCTGGAGCTCGTGATCAACGGGCACGAGCCGCGCGGCGTCCTGGTCGACACGAAGGCCGACGTCGAGCAGGAGTACTACGCCGGCGTCGTCTGGGACGGCATCCGCAAGCAGCCCGTGATCCTCTTCTCGGACATGGGCGGGATCGACATCGAGGAGGTGGCCGAGAGCCACCCCGACCACGTCGGCCGCCAGCACTTCTCGAACATCCTGCCCCTGAGCGACTTCCAGGCCAAGCAGGTCATCGCCTCCGTCGGCGTCACCGGCCCGGCGCTGAACAAGCTCGTGCCGATCATCAAGCGCCTCGCGCAGATGTTCGTCGACAACGACCTCACGCTCTGCGAGATCAACCCGCTCGGGCGGATGAAGGACGGCTCGTTCGTGGCGCTCGACGCGCACATGGACATGGAGAACGAGGCCCGCGGGCGCCACAAGGCGCTGCTCCAGGACCTCGGCGTCGGCGACGACGAGACCCGCGAGGCCCGCGAGCCCACGGAGTTCGAGCTCGCCGGCGAGGCCGTCGACAACGCCTCGCACCGCGGCGTGGCCGGCAACGTCACGGAGTTCGACGGCAACATCGGCCTGGTCATCGGCGCCGGCGGCGGCTCGCTCACGCTCTTCGACGCGGTCCGCAAGTACGGCGGCGAGCCCGCGAACTACTGCGAGATCGGCGGCAACCCGTCGGTCGAGAAGGCCAAGGGCCTCGCGAAGCTCGTCCTCCAGAAGCCCGGCGTGGACAAGATCGCCGTGATGATGTCCATCGTCTCGAACACCCGGGTCGACATCGTCGCCCGCGGCGTCATCGCCGCCTGCCTCGAGCTCGGCATGGACCCGGCGGAGAAGATCGCGATCTTCCGCATCCCCGGGGCCTGGGAGGACGAGGGCTTCAAGATCCTGCGCAAGTACGGCGTCGAGTACGCCGACCGCACCACGTCCATGCACGAGGCGGCCAAGCGGGCCGTCGAGAAGATCGGAGGGGCAGCGGCATGAGCATCCTCATCGACGCGGAGACGACGTTCATCGTCCAGGGCATCACGGGCCGCGAGGCGGTCAACCTCACCCGCGAGTGCCTCGACTACGGCGCGGGCGCGAAGGTCGTCGGCGGCGTGACCCCGGGCCGCAAGGGCCGCGAGGTCCACGGCGTCCCGGTCTTCGACACGGTCGCCCAGGCCGTCGAGCACCACGGCTCCCCCATCGACGGCTCCGTCGTCACCGTTCCGCCGGCCTTCACGAAGGACGCGGTCTTCGAGGCGATCGAGAACGGCATCAAGCTCATCGTCATCGTCACGGAGCGCATCCCGCGCCGCGACGTCGCCCAGATGGTCGAGCTCGCGGGCCTGCGCGGCGCGCGCATCATCGGCCCGAACTGCCTCGGGATCATCGTCCCGGACGTCATCAAGATGGGCGGCATCGGCGGCCCCGCGAAGGACGCGGCGAAGTCCTACTCCAAGGGCAACATCGGCGTCATCTCCCGCTCGGGCGGCATGACGACGGAGATGAGCTCGACGCTCAGCGCCGCGGGCCTCGGCATCTCCACCGCCGTCTCCATCGGCGGCGACGCGATCATCGGCCAGTCCTACGCGGAGCTCATGCCGCTCTTCGAGGCCGACGAGGAGACGCAGGCCATCGTCATCTACACGGAGCCCGGCGGCCGCATGGAGGCCGAGCTCGCGCGCTGGACGACGGAGAACCAGTCCCGCCTGCCGATCGTCGCCTTCATGGCCGGGAAGTTCATGGACGAGATGCCGGGCATGTCCTTCGGGCACGCGGGCACGATCGTCGAGGGCAAGGAGGACACGGCCACGGAGAAGATCGCCCGCCTCAAGGAGGCCGGCATCGAGGTCGCGGAGGAGATCTCGGAGATCCCGCAGCTCGTCAAGCAGGCAATGGAGCAGAGGAGCGCAGCATGAGGACCGACGCGACGTTCATCGGCATCGAGGTCGACGACTCCGTCGTCGGCGACGCCGACCTGGCCAAGCGCCTCGACGAGGCCTGCCCCGTCGACATCTTCGACGGGCAGCGGCGGCAGGTCGCCGATCCGCGAGGAGAACGTGGACGAGTGCGTGCTCTGCCGCCTCTGCCTCGACGCCTCACCGGGCGACACCGTGAAGGTCATCAAGCTCTACGACGACGAGGCCGTGCTGGCCTAGCGGTGCCGGAGCTCCCCGAAGTCGAGCGTGCCCGCGCGCTGATCGAGCGCGCGGCCCTCGGCCGGGAGATCGTCCGCGTCGACGACGCGGACACCTACGTCTGCCGCCCGCACGGCCCGGGCGACATCCACGACGCGCTGCTCGGCCGCACGCTCACGCGCGCGCTGCGCCGCGGCAAGGCGATGTGGGTCGAGACCGACGGCGGCGAGGGGCCCGACCTGGGGCTCCACCTCGGGATGGCGGGCCGCATCGTCATCGGCGAGGAGTCCGGCGGCGACCCCGAGGAGGGCGGCTCGGGCGGCCACCCGGACGAGCACCTCAGCGGCAACCCCTCCTGGCGGCGCTTCACGCTCGAGTTCGCCGACGGCGGCACGCTCGTCCTCTTCGACAAGCGGCGCCTGGGCCGCGCGGTGCTCAACCCGAACCTCGACGGCGTCGGGCCGGACGCGATGGAGATCACCGCCGAAGGCGTTCCGCGAGCGCGTCGGCAAGGGCGAGGCGCCGCTGAAGGCGCGCATCATGGACCAGGCCGTCCTCGCCGGGGTCGGGAACCTCCTGGCCGACGAGACGCTGTGGCAGGCGAAGCTCCCGCCCCTGCGCCCCGCGGGCTCGCTCGACGCGACGGAGCTCGACCACCTGCGCCGGGTCCTGCGCAAGAGCACGAAGGCCGCGATCGCCAACGGCGGCGTGCACACCGGCCGGGTCATCCCGTTCCGCAAGAAGGGCGCCCACTGCCCCCGCTGCAAGGGCGAGATGGTCCGGGCCGCGGTCGGCGGGCGCACCACGTGGTGGTGCTCCGTCGAGCAGCACTGGCCCTAGCGCAGGCGCGCGCGGTAGACCCGCATCTCCCCCCGGGTGAAGTCCCCGTGGGTCTGGGTTCGCAGGCGCGCCACGCGCTCGCGGTGGTACGGGCTCGAGAGCGACTCGGCGTGCCCGATCACGTCGCGCAGCCGGATCCCCTCGCGGCCCTGCAGGTAGCGGACGAGCCGCGTGGAGGCGCGCATCATCCGCGCGTTGCCGAGCACCTGCCGCGCGCTGGTCCCCACGTGCTCGATCCCGATCGCCGTCCAGTTCAGGCCGACGGTGTGGCGGCAGATCCACTTGAGGGAGACGAGCTGGTGGATCGTCCCGTCCGTGTCGACGACGAAGTGCGCGCAGACGCCGGGGGTCTCCCCCAGCTCGGCGTCCCGGGCGTTCGAGTTGAACGTGCTGAACGCGCTGGCGTACGAGGTCGACGCCGTGAAGTGGATGACGATGACGTGCGGGTCGACGCAGCCGCGCGCGGTGCAGCCCGTAGTGGCGGACGGCGTAGGCGCGGGTCTGCGCGACGCGGTCCGCGCCGAAGCGGACCGGGCTCTGCACGATCGCCGGCCGCGGCGCCGGCGGGGGCGCGGCCTCCGTCGCGAGCATCAGGCCAGGGAGCCGTAGGCGTCCGGCCGGCGCGTCTGCAGGAAGGGGAACAGCGTGAGCCAGTCCTCGCGCTGGGAGAGGTCGAGGTCGGCGACGATGACCGCCGGGGCGTCGCGCGGGGCCTGCACGAGGATGCGGCCGTAGGGGTCGGAGATGAAGCTCGAGCCGTAGAAGGTGAGCGGCTCCTCGGTCCCGATGCGGTTGACCGCGACCATGAACGTCCCGTTCGCGATGCCGTTGCCGACGATGACCTGCTGCCAGAGGGGCTGCGTGTCGAACTCGGGGTGGTCGGGCTCCGAGCCGATCGCCGTCGGGTAGACGAGCACCTCGGCGCCCGCGAGCGAGTAGGCCCGCGCGAGCTCCGGGAACCACTGGTCCCAGCAGGTCGGGAAGCCGAAGCTCGCGTCGCCGAGGCCGACCACGGGGTACGCGTCGTCCCCCGCCGGGCCCGGCCGGAAGTACTTGTCCTCGTAGTAGCCCGCCGTCACGGGGATGTGGAGCTTGCGCGTGCGGGCGACGAGCTCCCCGGACGGCGCCGCGACGATCGCGGTGTTGTACCCCAGGCCGTCGTCGGCGTCCGCGCGCTCGAACAGCGAGGCGTGGACGTGCGTGCCGTGCTCGGCCGCGAGCTCGCGCGCGAGCGTCGCGGTCGGCCCCGTCTCGAGGTCCTCGGGCTCCGAGCCGACCGCCGCGGGCCCGTCCGGGGTGACCGCGAAGTACGTCGAGAGCGTCAGCTCCTGGAGGCAGACGAGCTTCGCCCCCTCCCCCGCGGCGAGCGCCACGCCCTCGGCCAGCGCCGCGCGGTGCTCCGCCGGGTCCTCGTGCCAGCGCTGCTGCACGGCGGCGACGCGGAAGGGCGGCCGGCTCGGCGCCTCCACGCGCGCGAAGGAGGTGGTCGGGTCGTAGGCGGTGAGGAGCTCCATTGCTCCGGGCATGCTAGGTCCCGCTACCATGGAACGCACGCGAGCCCCACCCAAGGAGGTGCGGCGCGCGACCGAACGAAGGAGGGACCATGCGAGTCCTCTGCCTCCGCTGCCTCAAGCTCTGGGCCTCAGAGCGCGTCACGGACCGGGCCAGCTGCCCGAACTGTGGTGGCGCGCTCCGGACCCACGGACGCTGAGCAGCCCCACAGGCCAACCTGACGCCCCGCCCTGGCAATCCCGCCGGAGCGGGGCGAACTGGCCGCGCCCCGAGCCGGACGCCAGGCACGTCCGATGCAGCGCTCAGGCCACCCGCGGTACCTGCTGGGTGATGCAGTGCGGCCCGCCGCCGCCGTAGGCGAGCACGTCCCCGGGCACCCCGACGACCTCCTGGGCGGCGAACGCGGCCCGGAACCGCTCCAGCGCCTCCTCGTCCTCGGCCACCCCGGCCGTCGGGACCACCACGAAGTCCGAGCCGACGTAGGCGTTGAGGTAGCAGGCCACGACCGTCCTCCCCGGCCACCTGCACCCGCGGCAGCAGCGGGAACGGCGTGACCTCGAGCCCGGCGGCCGCGGCGCGCGTGTGGTTCTCGGCCATGGCGCCCGCGTTCGGGTCCCCCGGCTCGACGGACTGGAGCAGGAGCGCCCCCGGGCCGGTGAAGGCGGCGATGAGGTCCACGTGGCCGTCCGTGTCGCGGTCCTCGAGCAGGCCGAGCCCGAGCCAGATGAGCTCCGTCACGCCGAGGCGCGCCGCGGAGCTCCGCCTCGATCTCGGCCCGGCCGAGGTCCGGGTTGCGGGTCGGGTGCAGCAGGCACTGCTCCGTCGTGATGAGGCGCCCGGCCCCGTCGACGCCGATCGAGCCGCCCTCCAGGACGAGCGGGGACCGCTCGACGGGCTCCCCGAGCAGCTCGCACAGGCGCGTCGCGATCGTGGCGTCCCGGTCGAAGGGGTCGAACTTCTCCCCCCAGGCGTTGAAGCCGAACTGCACCGCGGCGCGGGCGCCCGTCGCGTCGTCGAGCGTGAAGATCGGGCCCGAGTCGCGCATCCACGAGTCGTCGATGCCGAGCTCGACGACGTCCACGCTCGCGGCGAGCGCCGCACGCGCCTCGGCGGCGTCGGCCGCGTCGGCGACGACCATCGTCACGGGCTCGAAGGCCGCGACGGCGTTGGCCACCCCGGCGTACTGCACCTTCGCGGCGGCCAGCTCCGTTCCCCAGAGCTCGCGCCGGCAGGGCCAGCCCATGAGCGTCCGCTCGTGCGGCGCCCACTCCGGCGGCATCACGGCGGTCACTTCGCCGTGCGCTTCTGGCTCTTGAGGCGCACGCGCTCCTCCTCCTTCTCGACCACCTGGCCGATGAGGCGGAGGTACTGCATGACCCCCGTGGCCTTGACCCGGCCCTCGTCGAGCGCCTGGTGCCAGTCCGCGAGCTTCGCGCCGTGCTCGACCATGAGGTTGAAGAAGTCGCGGCGCATCTCCACGCGGACCTTCGCGTCCAGGCCCGGGTCCTTCGAGACCTCGAGGTCCGGCATGGCCAGGCGGAACTGCTGCAGGTCGGCGTGCTTGCCCATCAGGTCGACCCCGACGACGAGCTTGAGCGGCTTGAGCTGGGGGACCTCCTCCAGCAGGTCGGTCACCACGGCCTGGATCATGGGCTTCGCGTCAGCCATGCGGCCAACCTACCAACGGCGGGAGCCCCGCTTTCGGCGGGGCTCCCGGGCACTGCTGGTGGGCGACGAGCCCTAGATCTTGTGGCGCTGCAGGAGCTTCTTGCCGATGACCATCCGCTGGATCTCCGAGGTGCCCTCGCCGATGAGCAGCAGCGGCGCGTCGCGGTACAGGCGCTCGATCTCGTACTCCTTCGAGTAGCCGTAGCCGCCGTGGATCCGGAAGGACTCCTCGACGCAGAAGCGCCCGGCCTCGGAGGCGAAGAGCTTCGCCATGCCGGCCTCGAGGTCCGAGCGGATGCCCTCGTCCTTCATGCGCGCGGCGCGCATCGTCAGCAGGCGCGCGGCGTCGACCTGCGTCGCCATGTCCGCGAGCTTGAACTGGATGGCCTGGTGCTCCGCGATCGGCTTGCCGAACGTCTTGCGCTCCTGGGAGTACTTGAGCGCGAGCTCGAGGGCGCGCTGGGCGATGCCGACGCCGCGGGCGGCGACGTTGACGCGGCCGACCTCGAGCGCGTCCATCATCTGCGAGAAGCCCTTGTTGAGGCCGCCCTCCTCGCCCCCGAGGACGTTCTCGGCGGGGCAGCGGTAGCCGTCGAAGACGAGCTCCGTGGACTCGACGCCCTTGTAGCCCATCTTCTTGAGCTTCGGCGGGACGTTCAGGCCCTTGTGCGCGCCCGTGTTCTCGCCCACGCCGGACTCCTTCTCGGCGATGAAGCAGGTCATGGCCTGGTGGCGCTTGGGGTTGTCGTCCGTCTTGACCAGGACGAAGACGAGCGAGCTCATGAGGCCGTTCGTGACCCACATCTTCTGGCCGTTGATCTCGTAGTCGCCGTCGGCCGTCTTCGTGGCCGTCGTCTTGATCGCCTGGACGTCCGAGCCGAGCTCGGGCTCGGACATGGAGAAGGCGGCGCGCAGCTCGCCCGTGGCCATGCGCGGGAGGTACTTCTGCTTCTGCTCGTCCGTGCCGAACTTCAGCAGGAGGTAGATGCCGATGAAGTGGGTGTTGATGACGCCGGAGATCGAGACCCACCCGCGGGCGAGCTCCTCGACGACCATCGTGTAGGTCGTCAGGTCGAGCCCGAGGCCGCCGAACTCCTCCGGGATCGTGATGCCGAAGAGGCCGAGCTCCTTCATCTGCTCGACGATGGGCTCCGGGTAGGAGTCCTCGTGGTCGTAGTGCTCCGCGTTCGGCAGGATCTGCTCGTCGGTGAACTGCCGGACCATGGCGATGATCTCGCGCTGGTCCTCGGTGATGTCGCTGCTCGTGGGAGCGGTGCTCACGGCCATGTGAAGGGGTCTCCTGCCGACGTTCGGGGGGCGTTGAAGGGGCTACGCATGGTACTCCGGGAGGGGTCAAGGGTCACGGCGCCCGTGCTTGGATGCGCCCATGAACTTCAGCCGGGACGTCGTCGACGCAGCCGATCCCGGCGCGCTTGCGCTGGTGGAGCTCGCAGCGCGACGGGACCCGCCGGGAATGGGCCTTCGGGGAGGTCGCGGAGCGGAGCGCGCGCCTGGCGGGATGGCTGCGCGCGCGGGGCGTGCGAGCGCGGGGACGTCGTGCTCACGCTCGTGGGCAACCGGCCCGAGTGGGTGGTCGCCATGGTCGCCTGCTTCCGCATCGGCGCGGTGGTCCTCCCCTGCACGGAGCAGCTGCGCCCCGGGGACCTCGCGGCGCGGGTCGCGGTCGTCCGGCCGGCGCTCGTGCTGGCCGACCGCCGCAACGCCGGGGCGCTCGCGGGCATCGCGGCGACGTTCCTCGACGAGCCGGGGCTCTTCGACGGCCCGGACCGCGCGGAGGCCGTCGAGCTCGACCCGCTGGACCCCTGCCTGGTGACGTTCACGAGCGGCACCGCGGGAGCACCGAAGGCCGTGCTCCACGGCCAGCGCTACCTCAGCGGCCAGGCCGTGCAGGCGGAGCACTGGCTGGCGCCCGAACCGGGCCGCCTGGTCTGGTGCACGGCGGCGAGCGGGTGGTCCAAGAGCGCCCGGAACGTCTTCATCGCCCCGTGGATGCGCGGCGCGCCCGCGCTCCTCCACGACGCGCGCTTCGACCCGGCGGAGCGGCTCGAGGTCCTGGCGCGCGAGGAGGTCGGCGTCCTCTGCATGGCCCCGACGGAGTACCGCGTCATCGCGGCGCGGGTGCCCCTGCGGCGCTTCCCGGCGCTCCGCGGCCTCGTCGCCGCGGGCGAGGCGCTCAACCCGGAGGTCCTGCGCGCCTGGGAGGAGGCGACGGGGCTGCCGATCCGCGACGGCTACGGGCAGACGGAGACGGGCCAGCTCACGGGGATGCCGGCGGGCGGGGAGATCCGGCCGGGCTCCATGGGGCGCGCGCTGCCCGGGACGCGGCTGTGGGTCGACGACGGGGAGCTCGTCGCGGACCCCGCGACGGTCCCGACGTTCTTCCTCGGCTACCTCGGGGCGGACGGCGCGGTCACGGGCGGGGCCCCCGCGGGCGGGGCATGGCGGACGGGCGACCGGGTGACCCAGGACGCGGACGGCTTCCTCTTCTTCGAGGGGCGCACGGACGACGTGATCATCTCCGCGGGCTACCGGATCGGGCCCTTCGAGGTGGAGAGCGCGCTCGTCGCCCACCCCGCGGTGGCCGAGGCCGCGGTGGTCGCCGCGCCCGACCCCGAGCGCGGGAGCGTCGTGCGCGCGGTGGTCGTCCTGCGCGAGGGCTTCGCGGGCTCCCCCGCGCTCGCCCGCGAGCTGCAGGACCACGTGAAGGCGGTCACCGCGCCCTACAAGTACCCGCGGATCGTCGACTGGGCCGACGAGCTGCCCAAGACCGACGAGCGGGAAGGTGCGCCGGGCGCTGCTGCGCGCGGGGGGTTAGCCGCTGCGCTGGAGGCGGGCGTGCAGCTCGGCGGCGACGGCGGCGTGCTCGTCCAGCGTGAGGGCGTCGACGCGGACCCCGACGAGGCGGGCGAACGCGTCGGCCGCGGCGGGCGTGAACGTCACGGTGCCGCGCTCGTCGATGTGCTCGATGCCGTCCCAGCGGGCCGCGACCGCGTTGACCGCGCAGGCGTCGTCGTCGCTGCAGCCCGGCCGGCAGGTCGAGCTCCACGCCGGCCCGCGAGGCGGTCACGGGGTAGCCGCCCGGGCAGCCCCGCGGGGCGGGGACGTGCACGCGCTCGGGCTCGTCGGACAGCAGGGCCAGGACCGTCCGCACGGTGGCGGCCGCCGTCAGCGCGTGGGTCTCACGGCCGTCGCCGAGCGGGTAGGGCGCCGTGAAGAGCTCCCGGATCTGCTGCGCGTCCAGGCGCTCCCCGTCGACGTGCGATCGAGGCGTGCAGCGGCGCCGGCCCCTGCGGCCCCGGCGCGCGACCGAGCGAGGCGAAGGCCGAGAACGCCTCGCGCTCCGTGGCGTGGTGCGCGACCAGGCGCACGTCGACGGCCTCCGGGCCACCCCGTGGACGGCCGCCGCCAGGACCTCGAGCTTCGCCGCGATCTCCGCGACGTTCCCGGCCCCGAGCTCGGGCGCCATGCCGTGACCGGCGAGGACGGGTCCGACCGCGTCCGGGAACGCGCAGCGCCACGACCGGGGCGGCCACCCCGGCGGCCGCGCGCGCCTCCATCAGCGCGCGGGTGAGCGGGACGTGCAGCGGCAGCCACGTCGCCGTAGGGGACGGCGCCGACGCTGCTCGGGCACGCGCCACCACGTGTGCCGCGACGCGGCGTGGACGACGACCCTCGGGTCGCAGGCGGCCAGGACGCCGGCGGTGGCGTCGACGTCGTCGAGGTCGAGGTGCACCCCGCTCGACGGTCGCGGACCGCCGGCAGCGCGCGACCAGGGCGGCCTGGCCGGCGACGCCTGCGACGCGCCCGCGCTCGCGGCCCCCGACGACCAGGCGCTCGACCCCCGGGGCGCGGGCGAGCGCGTCGACGACGCGATGGCCGAGGTCCCCCGGCCCGACGACCAGCACGGTGTCCGTCCGTCGAGGCGGTGACCGGCGACGCTCATGCTCGGTTTTGCCATGGCGCCGATGATGGCTCGCATGGCCCCCGCCGCTCGGCCTCGATGCATCCGCTCGTCGGCCGCCCCTCCAACCAGCAGCCGCCCCTCGCGAGGCCGGACACGCAGCTCGCACGCATCCTCGGCGCGATCGAGGAGTACGTCTACATCGGGGAGTTCCTCCCGAAGGCGGCGGCTACCAGCGTCGTCTTCGCCGGACCCTGCCGGGAGAAGTTCCTCGGCATGGGCGCCGAGCAGCGCCCGCCGCCGTCTGGGCCGACTACGTCCACCCCGACGACGTCGCCGCCTTCGACGCCGCCCACGAGGCGACCCGGGCGCACCGAGCACCTGGACGTCGAGTACCGGCTCATCGGCGCCGACGGCGTCGTGCGCTGGGTCCGCGACCGCGGGCGCCTGCGCCTCGAGGACGGCCGCGACTTCCTCGACGGCTCGATCCTCGACGTCACCCCGATGCACGCCGCCCGCAGGAGCTCGAAGCGGCCCGCGCGCTCGCGGACCGCCTCGCCCACACGGACGACCTCACGGGGATCCCCAACCGCCGCTCGCTCCCGGACCTGCTCGGAAGCTGCGAGACCGTGCCGCTCGGGCTGCTGAGCATCGACATCGACCGCTTCAAGCGCATCAACGACCTCCACGGGCACGCCGCCGGCGACGCCGTGCTCGTCGCGGTCGCGGAGCGCCTGACCTGCGCGATGCGCGCCGGTGACCGCGTCCTGCGCATGGGTGGCGAGGAGTTCCTCGTGCTCCTCCCCGGGGTCACGGACCTCGAGACGCTGGGCGCGCTCGCCGAGCACGTGCGGTGCGCCGTGGGCGGCACGCCGATGGACGTCGGCGCCCTGCAGCTCGACGTCACCATCTCCATCGGCGCGGCGTGCGCCGACGTGGGCCGCGACATCGAAGCCCTCCTGGTCACGACGGACCGCCTGCTCTACGCCGCCAAGCGGGCGGGTCGCGACCGGGTCCTCGTCACGCCGGCCGGGGCCGACGAGGAGGGGTGCGAGGACGAGGACTGCCTCCTCCTGCGCCTCGCGCACGTCGTCGCGCTCACCGCCGCCGCCGCGTCGGGCGCCCCCGCGTCCGAGGTCGACCGCGGGGCGGTCGCGACGCTCGCCGCCGGGATCGCCCGCGAGCTGGGACTCCCACGCCCGGAGGTCCTGCGCTGCCGCCTCGCGGCCGTCCTGCACGACCTCGGCCCCGAGGTCGGGAGCAGGCTGGTCGGCTCGATCGCCGAGCTGGCCACGGTGGCCCCGCTCCTCCGTCACCACCACGAGCGCCACGACGGCACGGGGTACCCCGACGGCCTGCCCGGTGCCGCGATCCCGCTCGAGGCGCGGATCGTCGCGGCGGCCGAGGTGGCCGCGACCCACCCCGAGCCGCTCGTCGCCCTTGCCGAGGCGGCCGGCGGCCGGCTCGACCCCGCCGTCGCCGCCGCCGCCCGCGACGTGCTGCTCGCGGGCTCGCGCCGGGCACCCTCGGCTCAGACCAGCTTCGCGGTCGCCCGGGCGGCGACGAGCACGGGGTCGAGCGTGCCGGAGACGGGCGGCGCGTAGGAGAGGTCGACCCACTGCAGGGCACCGACGTCCATCCCGGCCCAGACGGCCATGGCGATCGTGTCGATGCGCTTGCCCGCGGTCGGTCCGCCGACGATCTGCGCCCCGAGGAGGCGGCCCGTCCCCCGCTCGGCGACCATCTTCACCCACATCCTCGCGGTCCCGGGCATGTAGCGGGCGCGTGTGTCGGTCTCGACCGTCTCCTCGACGGCGTCGAAGCCCGCGTCGCGCGCCTTGTCGAGGCTCAGGCCGGTGAGGGCGACCTCGAGGTGGCAGATCCGGGTGACCGCCGTGCCGATGACGCCGGGGAAGGCGACGTCGCCGCCCGTGAGGTTCTGCCCGACGACGCGGCCCTGCTTGTTCGCGTGGGTGCCGAGCTGGATGTTCACGGCCTGCCCCGTGAGGCGGTGGAGCGACTCGGAGCAGTCGCCGGCGGTCCAGACGCCGTCGCCGCCCCGCACGCGCTGGTGGTCGTCGACGGCCAGCGCGCCGGACTCCCCCACCTCGAGGCCCGCGGCCTCCGCGAGCGTGACCTCGGGGACCACGCCGGTGGCGACCACGACGTGGCGGGCCGGGACCTCGCCGCGATCCGTGCGCACCGCGCGCGGCCGGCCGTCCCCGTCGAGGAGCACCTCCTCGACGTCCACGCCGAGCTGCACGTCGATCCCGAGGCCCTCCGCCGCCTCCTGCACCTTGCGGGCGAGCTCGGGGTCCAGCATGGAGAAGACCTGGTCCGAACGCTCCATGAGCGTCGCCTTCAGCCCCTGCTTCACGAACGCCTCGGCGATCTCCAGCCCGATGTAGCCCGAGCCGATGACCACCGCCGCGTCGCCCGCCTCGGCCTCGACCTGTGCCCGGAGCCGGCCGCCGCTCTCCAGCGTGCGGGCGGTCTCCGCGGCCTCGATGCCGGGGACCGGCGGCGGCACGGCACGCGCGCCCGTGGCCAGCAGGAGCTCGTCGAAGCCCTCCTCGCCGCCGTCGCGCAGGCTGAGCCGGCGGGCGTCGAGGTCGATCCCCACGACCTCCGCGCCCATGCGGACGTCCAGGCCGTTGACCCGGTGCGCCTCGGGGGAGCGGGCGACGAGCTCCTCGAGCGGGTCGACCTCCCCGGCGACGTGGAAGGGGATCCCGCAGGCGGAGTAGCTCGTGTACGAGCCGCGCTCGAAGACGACCACCTCCAGCTCCGGCTCGCGCCGCTTGGCGACCGCAGCCGCGCTCATCCCGCCGGCGTCCCCGCCGATCACCGCCAGTCGTCGAGCCACACCCCCGACCCTAGGCGGCGCGGGGGGTAGGGTCGCGCCATGCCCGTCGAGAACCACCAGATCCGCCTCGCCGCCCGCCCGCGGGGCCTGCCGACCCCCGACGTGTGGGAGCACACGACGGAGGAGCTCGCGGACCCGGGTCCGGGGCAGTTCCTGGCCAAGGTGCGCTACCTCTCGCTCGACCCCGCGATGCGCGGCTGGATGAACGAGGGCAAGAGCTACATCCCGCCCGTCGAGCTCGGCGAGGTCATGCGCGCGGGCGCCGTCGGCGGAGGTCGTCGCCTCGGAGCACGAGGGCTTCGCGGTCGGCGAGCACGTCTCGTTCGCCTTCGGCGTCCAGGACTACGCGCTCTCGGACGGCCAGGGCGTGACGAAGGTCGACCCGGCGCTCGCGCCGCTGCCGACCTACCTCGGCACGCTCGGCATGCCCGGGTTCACGGCGTACTTCGGGCTCCTCGACGTGGGCAAGGTGGCCGAGGGCGACACGGTCGTCGTCAGCGGCGCGGCGGGCGCGGTCGGCTCCGTCGTGGGGCAGATCGCGAAGCTCAAGGGCTGCCGCGTGGTCGGGATCGCGGGCGGCGCCGGAGAAGTGCGCCTGGCTCACGGACGAGCTCGGCTTCGACGCGGCGATCGACTACAAGGCCGACGACGTCCGCACCGCACTCCGCGAGGCCGCGCCGAAGGGCGTCGACGTCTACTTCGACAACGTGGGCGGGGAGATCCTCGACACGGTCCTGGGCCAGATCCGCCGGGGCGCGCGCGTCGTCATCTGCGGCGCGATCTCGCAGTACAACGCGACGGAGGCGGTCAAGGGCCCGTCGAACTACCTCTCGCTGCTGGTCAACCGGGCGTCGATGACCGGCATGGTCGTCTTCGACTGGGCCGACCGCTACGCCGACGCGGGCCGCGAGATGGCGGGCTGGATGGCGGAGGGCAAGCTCGTCGCCCGCGAGCAGGTCGTCCCGGGCGGCGTCGAGGCGTTCCCGGACGCGCTGCTCATGCTCTTCCGCGGGGAGAACACGGGCAAGCTCGTGCTCGAGGTGTAGCTGGCGCGTTCCCGCGCCACCTCGGGGGCGGTGTGCGCCCTAGTGCCTGTGATGGAGGCATTCGAGAGCACACGCCGCGCGAGCTCGAGCTCCTCGCGCTCGCCAACGGGCAGTGGGGCGATCCTCCACGACGGGCAGCTGACCCGACGTGGGCTCGGCCGCAAGGCCATCCAGCAGCGGCTCGGGACCGCGCCGCCTGACCCGGCTGCACGACGGCGTGTTCTGCTGGGGTCACAGCGCGCTCACGCGGGAAGGGCGCTGGCTCGCGGCGCTCTGGGCCTGCGGCCCTGGCGCTGCGCTCTCGCACACGACGGCCGCGGCGTTCCATGGGCTGCTCCGCGAGGAGCCGGCACGGACGTCCACGTCTCGACCACGCGGTCGATCCATTCGCGGCCGGGCATCGTCGTCCACCGCGTCCGCCGCCTCGACGTCCTCGACGTGCGCCGCGCCGGGCTCCTCCGCGTCACGCGCGTACCGCGAACCGTCATCGACCTCGCCGACGTCGCTCCCTGGGACGACGTCCGCGCCGCGCGTCGACCAGCTCCGCTGGTTCTCCCCCGCCCAGCTCCGCGCGCGCGCAGCGGCGGACGCCGGGCCGGCGCGGGCGCGGCACCGTGCAGCGGCTGCTCGAGGCGGACGAGGCCCATACGAAGAGCGAGCTCGAGCGGCGCTTCCTGCGCTTCCTGCGCCGCCACGGGTTGCCGCGGCCGGACGGCCTCAACGTCCGCGTTGCCGGGTTCCGGGCCGACTGCCGTCTACCGCGGCGCGCGGCCTCGTCGTCGAGCTCGACGGGCGCGCGTTCCACCAGCGCCGTCGCGCAGATGGCCGCTGACCGGCTCCGCGACGAGCAGCTACCAGCTCTCGGGCCACCGCATCCTGCGCCTGCTGTGGGACGACTTCCACCCCGCCGCGCAGCCCGCGACGGTCGAGCGCTTGGCTCGGATGCTCGCCGGTGTGCTCCCGAATGCCTGACATCGGGGCATCTCGGGAGCACACCGCCTCAGGCCGACGCCACCGCCACGGGGAGCGGCCGCGCGCGGGGGAGCGTGAGGCAGACGAGCGTCGCGAGCGTGAGCGCCGCGACCGCGCCGGCGATCACGGCGTCGTAGGAGCCCGTGGCGTCGAAGACGACCCCCGGCAGCCAGGCGCCGACCGCCGAGCCGAGCTGGTGCACCGCGTTGAGGCAGCCGAACGCGAGGCCGACCGTGCGGGGCTCGACGTAGCGCGCCGCGAGCCACTGCGTCGGCGCGACCACCGCGAAGTCGACGAGGCCGAAGAGCAGCGCGAACGCCACGAGGGCCTGCGCGTCGACGAGCAGCCCGAGCGCGACGAAGCTCAGCGCGCGCGTCCCGTAGAGGACGCCGAGGAAGAGCCGGTTGTCGATGCGGTCCGCGAGCGGGCCGCTCACGAGGATCCCCGTGACGTTCGCCGCCGCGAGCACCGCGACCGCGAGGCCCGTGGTCCCCGTGCCGATCCCGCGGTCCTGGGCGAGGGCGATGAGGTGCGTGTCGACGAAGCCCGTGGTCGTGATGCCGCAGACGAAGAACGGCGCCGCCAGGCCCCAGAACGCGGGCGCCCGCAGGAGCTCCCGGAAGCCGAGGACCGCCGGCGGGCCGTCGTGGGCCGGCTCCGCGACGGGCGCGCCGCCGATGGGCTCCACGCCGACGTCCGCCGGCCGGTCCCGGAGGAACGCCGCCATGAGCGGCGCCGTCACGAGGGCCAGGCCGGCCGCGGCCCACAGCGCGTCGCGCCATCCCAGCGCCGCGACCAGCGCGAGCGCCGCCGGCACGAGCAGGAGCTGCCCGGCGCCGAAGCCCGCCTCCACGAGCGCGAACGCGAGCCCGCGGCGCAGGGTGAACCAGTGCGTGACCGCCACGGACGCCGCCACGCCCGAGGCCCCGCCGAAGCCGAGCGACGCGATGACGCCGTAGGCCAGGCCGAGCTGCAGCGGCGTCCGCGCCACCGCGCAGAGCGCGATCCCTGCGGCGACGAGGAGCAGCGACGCGCTCAGCACCCGCCGGATCCCGCGCTCGTCCACGAGCTTCCCGATGAACGGCTGCGAGCCGCCGTAGACGAGGAAGGAGAGCGAGCCGATCGAGCGTGACCGTCCCGCGGGAGATCCCGAACTCGGCCTCCCACGGGCGGACGAACGCACCGAACGACAGGCGGACCCCCTGCGCGACGAGGATCGCCAGGAAGCAGAGCCCCAGGATCCTCCAGGCGGGGTGCCGCCGCACCTACGCCGTGAGCGCCTGCGCCATCTCGCGGAAGCAGGCGACGTAGGCGTCGACGGCCTCCTCCGTGTGGGTGACCGAGAGCGTCCACTCCTCCTCGCGCCCGGGCGTCATGAAGATGCCGCGGTTGAGGTTGAAGAGCCAGGCGAGGTCGGAGACCTCCGCGTCCTGGTTCGCCTTGAACGTCTCGTAGTCGACGACCTTCGTCGGGGAGAACGTCACGCAGCCCTTCGAGCCGATGCCGACCGCGTAGCCCGGCAGGCCGTGGTCGCGGACCACGGCCGGAGCAGCCCTCGAGGATGCGCTCGTTCAGGCGGTCGAGGTGCGCGTAGGCCTCGGGGGTCATGACCTCGAGCAGCGAGGCGCGCGCCGCGGCCATGCCGAGCGGGTTCCCGTTGTAGGTGCCCACCTGGTAGACCGAGCCGTCCTCGACGCAGGCCATGACCTCCTCCGTGCCGCCGATCGCGCCGACGGGCAGGCCGCCGCCGAGCGCCTTCGCGAGCGTCACGAGGTCGGGCTCGACGCCGAACTTCTCGATGGCGCCGCCCGCGGCGATGCAGATGCCGGTCTTGACCTCGTCGAAGATCAGGACGACGCCGTGCTTCGTGCAGATGTCGCGCACCGCCTGGAGGTAGCCCTCCTCCGGGAGGACGACCCCGAGGTTCATCATCGCCGCCTCCATGATCACGCAGGCCGGCTTGCGGCCCTCCGCGTCGAGCTCGACGATGCGGCGCTCCATGGCCTCCGCGTCGTTGAAGTGGACCGCGTGCACGTGGTCGACCGTCGACTGCGGGATCCCGGCGCCGTAGGGGATCGAGGCGGGGCGCTCACGCGGGCCGATCTCGTCGAAGGCGACCCCGATGGAGACCATGACCGTGTCGTGGTGGCCGTGGTAGGAGCCGAAGATCTTCAGGACGTCCGTGCGACCCGTGTGCGCGCGGGCGATGCGGATGGCGTCCATCGTCGACTCCGAGCCGGAGTTCGTGTAGCGCCACTTGGGGAGCTTGAAGCGCCGGGCGAGCTCCGCGCCGACCGCGATCGCGTCCTCCGTCGGGGCCGCGAAGTGCGTGCCCTGCGCGTAGCGCTCCTGCACCGCGGCGCCGATCGCCGGGTGCGCGTGGCCCTGCACCATCGAGCCGAAGCCGTTGTGGAAGTCCCAGAGCTCGTTGTCGTCGACGTCCCAGACCTTCGGGCCGTCGCCCCGCGAGAGGTAGATGGGCCAGGGGTCGCGCAGCTGGTAGCTCGACGCCACGCCGCCCGAGAGGACGCCCGCGGCGCGCGCGTACATCTCGCTCGAGCCCTTCGTGCGCTCGTCGAGGCGCTGCGCCTCGATCGCCGTGAGCTCGGCGAGGCGGGTGCGGTCGATCCTGGCGGTGTCGGTGGAGGCCATGCCCCCAGTGTGCCACCGCCCGGGGCGGCACCCAGGCAGGAACGGGTGCCGCGGGCTGCTCCACCACGGCGAACGCCTCCGGGCCCTCGGCGGCCACCTGGCCCGGTCACGCCCGCGGAGCGAGGTACAGCGTCTGCGCGGGGATCCGCTTGAGGCCGACGGCCCGCGGTTCCCCGAAGCCCGCGTCGCGCAGGAAGCCGCGGAGCTCCGCGTCGGAGTAGACGTCGGCGCCGCTCGTGAGGTGGAAGAAGAGGCCGAGGAACGCCTCACCCCCCGGCTTGGCGCCGCGCTCCCGGGCGAAGAGGTCCAGGATCGCGAGGGTCGCCCCGGGGGCGAGCGCGGCGTGGACGCGGCGCAGGAGCGCGACGATCGCCCCGGCGTCGAGGTGGTGGATGAGGTTGAAGACCAGCGCCGCGTCGTGCGGGCCGCCGAGGTCCACGTCGAAGGCCGAGCCGTCCAGGTGGGTGACCCGGTCGGCGTGCCCCGTCCCGCGGAGGATCTCGCGCCCGACGGCGGCGCTCCCCGGGAGGTCGACCACCGTCGCGCGCAGGCCGGGGTGCCGGTCGGTGAGCGCGGCGGCGAACCACCCGTGCGCCCCCGCGACGTCCAGGACGGAGCGCGCGCCGGCCGGGAGGTCGAGCGCCTTGGCGACCTCCGGGGCCGAGAGGCGGGCGAGCTCGTACTGGCCGCGGATGTAGACGGCCCAGCTCGGGTCGTCGGCGGGCGCGTCGTGGAGCTCGACGTTGCGGCCGTCACGGACGAGCTCCTCGAGCTGCTCCCACCACGGCCAGTACGTCGCGGAGTGGGCGACGTAGTGGGTCACCGCGCGCGGGCTCGCCGGGTCGAGCCACGGCCTGGAGCGGCGCGAGAGCCGGTAGCGCCCGTCCCGGCGCACCTTGCAGGTGGCCCATGGCGGTGAGGCACTCGCAGAGCAGTCGGGTGCCCGCGGGCTGCAGGCCGAGCTCGCGCGCGAGGTCGTCCCCGCGCGCCGGCCCGCCGCGGGCCAGGCGCTCGAAGAGCCCCGTCGCGACCCCCACCTGCACGACCCGCGCCGTCGGCGGGGCGAACAGCGTCTGGGGCACGGGGGTCGGGATGAGGTTCAGCGCGGCGCCGACCACCTCCACGACGCGCTCCGGGATGAGGCCTATGCGCGCGATCCGCGCATCCTTGCGCACTTCCTCCACGGGGTCTGACCCCTTTGCGCACTGCAGTCAGCACGATGCGCACTGAAGTCGACAAAGGGGTCAGACCCCTTCGGCGCGTACGCTGGCCGCGGATGGCCGGCCCGCTGCGCACCGTCTCCGCGACGCGCTACGTCACCCCGCTGCGGGAGGGCGGCTCGATGCCCGCGCTGGTCGAAGCCGACGACGACGGGCTCTACGTCCTGAAGTTCCGGGGCGCGGGGCAGGGGCCGAAGGCGCTCGTGGCCGAGCTGGTCGCCGGGGAGCTCGCCCGCGCCTACGGCCTCCCGGTGCCGGAGCTCGTCCTCGTCGAGCTCGACCCGGCGCTCGCCCCCGCCGAGCCCGACCAGGAGATCCAGGACCTCCTGAAGGCGAGCCCCGGCACGAACCTCGGGATGGACTTCCTCCCGGGCTCCCTGACCTTCAACCCCGGCGCGCGCTTCGCGCCGGACCCCGCGCTGGCCGCCGAGGTCGTCTGGTTCGACGCGCTCGTGGAGAACGTGGACCGCACGGCGCAGAACCCGAACCTCCTGCACTGGCACGACGCGCTCTGGCTCATCGACCACGGCGCGGCGCTCTACCGCCACCACGGGGGCTCGGACCCGGTGGCCGAGGCCCGGCGCCCGTTCGGGCTGATCTCCGAGCACGTCCTCATGCCGTGGGCCGGCGACCTCCTCGAGGCCGACGCGCGGCTGGCCGGGCGCGTGGGGCGCGCAGAGCTCCAGGCCATCCTGGACCAGGTGCCCGCCGCCTGGCTCGGGTCCCGAGGGCGACGCGCCGTACGTCGAGGCGCTCGTCCGTCGGCTCGAGGGCCCGCGGGCGTGGGTGCGAGGAGCGCAGGATGCCCGGAGCTGAGGCCTACCAGTACGCGCTCTGGCGCCTCGTGCCCGACCTCGAGCGCGGCGAGCGCCTGAACGTGGGCGTGCTCCTCTACGCGCGGCGCCACCGCTTCCTGCAGGCCCGGGTGGCCCTCGACGACGGCCGCCTGGCCGCCCTCGCGCCCGCGCTCGACCCGCGGACCGTCCGCGAGCACCTCGACGGCCTCGTGCGGATCGCCGCAGGCGACGCGGGGGCCGGCGCGGTCGCCCGGCTGGGGCAGTCCGAGCGCTTCCACTGGCTCGTGGCCCCGGCCAGCACCATCGTCCAGCCCGGCCCGGTCCACACGGGCATCTGCCCGGGCCCCGCGGAGCGCCTCGAGCAGCTCTTCGCGCGACTCGTGGCCTGACGGAGCCGCTCAGGCCAGCCGCGCGACCACGGCGGTCGCACGGTGCTCCCCGCCGTCGGCCGTGAGCCGGTGGCGGTACTCGCGGCGGCCGAGCTCCTCGGCCCGCACACGGGCGAAGAACGCGTCGTGGAAGTCGGGCAGCAGCTCCTCGGCCACCGCGAAGCCGAAGAGCCCGCCGGGGGCGAGCACCCCCTCGATCGTGTCGGCGAGCAGCGCCATGGGGATGTGCCCGGCGCCGATCGCCGAGACCGCGAGCAGCGCCGTGAGGTCGCGGGTGCCGAGCGCCGCGATGGTGCCGGGCTCCTCCGCGAGGTCCGCGACGAGGTAGTCGTCGTAGGTGCCGGGACGATCACGCAGGGCAGCGGCGCGGGCCTCGGGCTCGATGTCCAGGCCGACGACGTGGCCGACGCCCCGGTCCCGCAGGACCTCGCCGCCGATCCCGTTGCCCGCTCCGAGGTCGAGCACCCGTTCGGCGGCCGCGTCGCGCCCCAGCGTCCGCAGCGCATCGGCGTAGAGGCCGACCACGACGTCCGAGGAGCACATCCCGAGCTGCTCGAGGAAGACGCGCTCGTACAGGCCGGGAACCGCGTAGATCCCCGCGTAGTCGTGGAAGGCGACCCGCTGGCGATCCTCGACCGGCCCGTGCTCGATCCACTCCTCGGCACCGGGGAGAACGTGATGGCGGCAGGTGAGGTCCTCGTGGGCACCCTGGGTCCTTCTCCGGGCAGCCGGATCCGGAACCCGGGGCCGGGGTCAGACCTCGATCCCCGCCTCCACGAGCCAGCTCTTCATGGGCTCGGGCGGCTTGCCGCCGTCGTACTCCGCCCGGACCGCAAGGCGGATGAGGTGGTTCCCGTCGTCCGTCGTCTCGTCGCGGCGGTAGCAGAGGTAGGTCGCCACGGCGCCCGCGATCTGGATGACCGGGTCCTCGGCCTGCGGGTCCAGCGCGCCGATGCCCTCCGCGATGCGCTGCCCGGCCTCCTGGGCGCTGCCGATGGGCGTGTCGTCGTCCTCGAAGCGGGCGAGCAGCTCCCCCACGTCCTGGTCGGTCCCCGAGGGGTCCATCACGCGCACCGCGCGGTGGACGGCGTCGAAGATGGTCACGGGTGCGGGTTCGTTCGCCATCCGGTTCCCCTACCCGGGATCGGCTCAGGTGAAGTAGAGGACCCGCACGCCGCGCGCCGCCAGCCCCTCCTCGAAGAACGCGCGCAGCTCCCCCATGACCTCCTTGGGGTAGACGAACTTCTGCGCCCCGAACTTCGTCCGCTTGAGCGTGCGGACCTCCTCGTCCATCTCGAGGACCGTCGCGGGGTACCACCCCTGCAGCACCTTCCGCGAGCCCGCGGTGAAGCGGTGGGTGATGAGCTCCGCGGTGAGGTCGAGCCCCTCGATCCCGCCGACCTCGGCCGCGACGGCGTCGAGCAGCCCGGCGTAGCCCTCCCGCCAGCCCTCGAAGGGCATGATCGGCGCGATCGTGAGCCCGACGGGGTAGCCCGCCCGGGCCATCCGCCCGAGCGCGCGCAGCCGCGCCCCGACGTTCGCCGTGCCGCCCTCGAAGCGCTTGGCGACCCAGTCGGCGTTGACGGAGAACCGCGCCCGCGTCCGCCCCCGGTGGGCGAGCGGCAGGAAGCCCGCGACGTCGTCGAACTTCGTCGTGAAGCGCAGCCCCGCACCCTCCCGCGTCCCGAAGTGCTCGATCGCCCGCGCGAGCCCGCCCGTGAGGTGCTCCATGGCCAGCGGGTCCGTGTAGCACGAGGCCTCGAACGTCGTGCCCTCGTCCGAGCGCGTCCGGCTCTTGGACGTGATGGTCCCCTTGCCCTCGAACGCCCGCGTGCTCTCGAGGATCTCGTCGAGGTTCGCGTAGACCCGCGTGACGGGCGGCCCGGGCAGGGAGCCCGCCAGGTAGCAGTACTGGCAGTGCGCGGGGCAGCCGTGCGCGAGGTGGAAGGAGAAGTCCGCGCTGGGCGGGATGGGCTGCAGCTTCATCGCGCTGGGCGGCGCCACGACGATCCCCATCGTCGTCTTCGCCCGCCGGTAGGTCTCGCGCTCGTCCGCGCCCCGCAGCCCCGTCAGGCGGTTGGCCGGGAGCTCGACGACGTCCACCCCGAGCGCCGCACAGCGCTCCGCCACCTCGCGCCCGTGGGCGTGCTCGAGCGCCGCGGGGGTGACCAGCGCCCGCTTCGGCGTCCAGCGCTTGGGCGGCGCCAGGACGAGGTCCGGGGCGGCGGTCTGCTCGGCGAGGGCCATGTCCCTGGTGTCTCCGAGACCGCCCCGCTTCGCACCCCGGGCGCGCCGCCGCTCCTCGACGCAAAGGCGTGGCCGCTGTACCTTCGCCTCCAATGGACCTCAAGGAGCTCGCCAAGCAGGTCGACGAGGGCACGGTCGACACCGTCGTCCTCGCCATGACGGACATGCAGGGGCGCCTCATGGGCAAGCGGCTCGACGCCCACCACTTCCTCGACGCCGTCGTCGAGCACGGCGCCGAGGCGTGCAACTACCTCCTGGCCGTCGACGTCGACATGACCCCCGCCGAGGGCTTCGCGATGAGCTCGTGGGAGCGCGGCTACGGCGACTTCGTCCTGGTCCCGGACCTGGGAACGCTCCGCCCGGCGACGTGGCTCGAGGGCACCGTCCTGCTCCTGGCCGACGTGCAGTGGGAGGACGGCTCGGACGTCGTCGCCTCCCCGCGGCAGGTGCTGCGCAAGCAGCTCGCGCGCCTGCCAGGAGCGCGGCTGGACCGCCCAGGCGGCGACGGAGCTCGAGTTCCTCGTCTTCCGCGACTCCTACGAGCAGGCCTGGGACCGCGCGCTACGCGAACATGACGCCGGCCAACCAGTACAACGTCGACTACTCCATCGTCGGGACCGCGCGGGTCGAGCCGCTCCTGCGCCGGATCCGCAAGACGATGGCCGGCGCCGGCCTCGTGGTCGAGGACGCCAAGGGCGAGTGCAACCTCGGCCAGCACGAGATCAACTTCAAGTACGCCGACGCGCTCACGACGGCCGACCAGCACAGCATCTACAAGACGGCGGCGAAGGAGATCGCCGCCGAGCTCGGCATGGCGGTCACCTTCATGGCCAAGTACGACGACCGCGAGGGCTCGAGCTGCCACGTCCACTTCTCCCTCCGCGACGCCGAGGGCGGCCCCGTCTTCGCGGACGACCCGGGCCTCTTCGACGCCTTCGTCGCGGGCACGCTCGCCCACGCCCGCGAGCTGACGCTCCTGCTGGCCCCGAACGTCAACTCCTACAAGCGCTTCGCCAACGCCTCCTTCGCGCCGACCGCGATCGCCTGGGGCCACGACAACCGCACGTGCGGCTTCCGGGTCATCGGCCACGGGCCCGGCAAGCGCGTGGAGTGCCGGATCCCGGGCGCGGACGTCAACCCCTACATGGCGCTCAGCGCGATCATCGCCGCGGGCCTGCAGGGCATCGACGACGGCCTCGAGCTCGAGCCGGCCTGCGAGGGCAACGCCTACGAGTCGGGGCACCCCCGCGTGCCCGGCACGCTCACGGAGGCGCGCGACCTCTGGCTGGGCTCGGCCCTGGCCCGCGCCGCCTTCGGGGACGAGGTCGTCGAGCACTACGCCAACGCCGCCCGGGTGGAGCTCGCGGCCTTCGAGTCCACCGTCACCGACTGGGAGCGCATCCGCGGGTTCGAGCGGCTCTGATGGCCGACGGGGCGCTGGAGACCGTCTTCGCCCCCGTCGTCTCCCAGACGGCGTTCGAGGAGACGCTCGACCGCCTCGGCACCGCGATCAAGCTCGGGCTGCTCGCCCCCGGGGAGCGGCTGCCCGCCGAGCGCGAGCTCTGCGCCATGCTCGGCATCGCCCGCTCCACGCTGCGCCAGGCGCTCACCGCGCTCACGCAGACCGGGCAGCTGCACGCCGTCCGCGGTCGCGGCGGCGGCACCTTCGTCGCCGACGCGCCCCCGCTCGCCGACCCCCTCACCCCCGAGGAGCTCGCGGGCTGGCGGGACATCTGCGACCAGCGCTTCACGGTCGAGGTCGGGGTCGCCGCCCTCGCGGCCACCCGCGCGGACCGCGGCGCGCTCGGCGGCCTCGACGCGCTCGTCGTCGCCATGGACGACCGGGTGGAGGACTTCCCGGCCTACCGCGCCGCGGACGTCCGCTTCCACATCGGCCTCGCGGAGGCGACGGGCTCGCCGCGGGTCGTGGCGGCGATGACGGAGGTGCAGGGCCTGATGACCGACCTCGTCGCCCGCATCGCCCACCCGCCCGAGGTCCTGGAGCACGCGAACGCCCAGCACGCGCGGCTGCTGAGCGCCGTCCGCGCGGGCGATCCGGGGCACGCGCTGGGCGTGATGAGCGAGCACCTGCACGGGACGGAGCACGTCCTCGCCGGCCTGCTCCCGGGCGGCTGAGCGCCCTGGACCGAAGGGCGGTTGACACGCCGCCGCTCACCGCCGTAGGTTGCCGCCGGAAGGACCAGGCGGCAGACCTTTGCTGCTCCCCACCGAGGAGGAACGCATGGCGACGACCCCAGTGAAGACCGACGAGGAGCGCCTCGCGGAGCTCGGCTACACCCAGGAGCTCAACCGCACCTGGTCGAGCTTCCAGAACTTCGCCATCTCGTTCACGATCATCTCGATCCTCGCGGGCTGCTTCACGACCTACGGCCAGGCGTGGAACAACGGCGGCCCCGTGGCGATCTCGTGGGGCTGGCCGCTCATCTGCATCCCGATCCTGATCATCGGGTTCTGCACGAGCGAGCTGGTGTCGGCCTACCCCACCGCGGGCGGGATCTACTGGTGGGCCTCGAAGCTCGGGGGCCCGGTCTGGGGCTGGTTCACGGGCTGGTTCAACCTCGTCGGGCTCGTCGCCGTCACCGCCTCGGTCGGCTACGGCGCCGCGACGTTCATGAACACGGTCTTCGGCCTCTACGGCTTCGACCTCTTCAACGGGGAGCAGACGGCGAAGGCCTTCGCCCACGGCACCTTCGTGCTCTTCCTGCTGATCCTCGCGGTCTTCGCGACGGTGAACATCCTGGGCAGCTCGTTCGTCGCGCGCATCAACGGCATCTCCGTCTGGTGGCACGTGGCCGGCGTCGCGGTGATCCTCGGCGTGCTGGTCTTCGCCCCCGCCAAGCACGCGAGCCTCGACTTCGTCTTCACGGAGCGCATCAACAACTCGGGCTTCGGCGGCGGCATGTACTGGTTCTACGTCCTGCCGCTCGGCTTCCTGCTGACGCAGTACACGATCACGGGCTTCGACGCCTCCGCCCACGTCTCCGAGGAGACCCACGGCGCCTCGGACGCCGCGGCCAAGGGCGTCTGGCGCTCCATCCTCTACTCGGCGATCATCGGCTACGTCCTGCTGCTGGCGCTCACCTTCGCCGCGAGCGACGTCGGCGCCGTCAACGACGGTGCCGGGAGCTCGATCGCCGTCCTCCAGAGCGCCATGGGCTCGGGCTGGGTGAAGCTCGTGCTCATCATCTCCGTCGTCGGCCAGGTCTTCTGCGGGACGGCCTGCCTGACCAGCGCGTCGCGCATGTGCTTCGCGTTCAGCCGCGACGGCGCGGTCCCGGGCTCGCGGCTGTGGAGCAAGGTCAACGACCGGAAGATCCCCGTGAACGCCGTGCTGCTCATGACGGGCGCCGCGGCGCTGCTCACGCTCCCGGCCTACTTCCCGAACGCCGACGGCGCGCCCATCGCGTTCTACGCGGTCGTCTCCATCGCGGTCATCGGCCTCTACATCGCCTACGTCATCCCGATCTTCCTGCGCTGGCGGATGGGCGACGCCTTCGAGCCCGGCCCCTGGAACAACGGCGCGAAGTACAAGTGGATGAACCTCGTGGCGACGATCTGGGTCGGGATCATCACGATCATCTTCATCCTGCCGACGAACCCCGGCGGGGTCCCGGGCCGCGACGAGTTCGAGTGGTCCCTCGTGAACTACGCGCCGCTCGTGACGGGCGCCGTGATGCTCGCCGTCGGCCTCTGGTGGGTGCTCTCGGCGAGGCGGACCTTCACGGGGCCGAAGCTGACCGTCAGCGAGCTCGACAAGACGATCGACGTCTAGGGATGGCCGGGGTGCTGCAGGTCCTCGAGCCCGCCACGGGAGGGCTCCTCGCGGAGCTCCCCGGAGCGGGAGCGGCGGAGGTCGACGCCGCGGTGGCCCGGGCCGCCGCGGCGTTCCCCGCCTGGCGCGCGGTCTCCCCTGGCGACCGCGCGACCCTCCTGCGCCGGCTCGCGGACGTCGTCGAGGCGCACCTCGACGAGCTCGCGACCCTCGAGGCCCGTGACGCGGGCCACCCCATCGCCGACGCGCGGGGTGAGGTCGGCTCGGTCGCGGAGGTCTTCCGCTACTACGCCGCGGCGCCCGAGCGGCTGCTCGGCGACACGATCCCCGTCGCGGGCGGCCTCGGCTTCACCGTGCGCGAGCCGCTCGGGGTGGTCGGGCTGATCACCCCGTGGAACTTCCCCCTGCCCATCGCGGCGTGGAAGCTCGGGCCGGCGCTCGCCGCCGGGAACACCGTCGTGCTCAAGCCCGCGGAGCTCGCGCCGCTCACGAGCCTCCGGTTGGCGGACCTCGCGCTCGAGGCGGGCTTCCCCGAGGGGGTCGTCAACGTCGTCTGCGGTACCGGCGCCGAGGCGGGCGCGGCGCTGGTCGCGCACCCCGGCGTGGCGAAGATCGCCTTCACGGGCTCGACCGTCACGGGCAGGACGATCGCCCGGAGCGCCGCGGACACGCTCAAGCGCGTGACGCTCGAGCTGGGCGGCAAGAGCGCGAACGTCGTCTTCGCCGACGCGGACCTCGAGCGCGCCGCGGCTGCAGCACCCGGTGCGGTCTTCGGCAACGCGGGCCAGGACTGCTGCGCGCGCTCGCGCCTGCTCGTCCAGCGCTCGGCGCTGGACCGCTTCATGGAGCTCCTCGAGCCCGTCGTGCAGGCGTTCCGGGTCGGCGACCCGCTCGACGAGGCCAGCCAGATGGGCCCGCTGATCTCCGCCGCGCAGCACGCGAAGGTCAGCGCGTACGTCGACGAGGGGCCCGTCGCGATCCGCGGCAGCGCGCCGACGGGCGACGGCTTCTGGTTCGCCCCCGCGGTGCTCGCGCCGGTCTCGAACGCCGACCGGGTCGCGCGCGAGGAGGTCTTCGGCCCCGTCGTCTGCGTCGTCCCCTTCGAGGACGAGGCCGAGGCGATCCGCCTGGCCAACGACACGCCCTACGGCTTGAGCGGCTCGATCTGGTCGCGGGACGGCGGCCGGGCGCTGCGCGTCGCGCGGGCGCTCGACGCGGGCGTGCTCTCCATCAACTCGAACTCCTCCGTGCGCACGAGCACGCCGTTCGGGGGCGTGAAGCAGTCGGGGTACGGCCGGGAGCTCGGGCCGCACGCGACGGACGCCTACACGGAGCTCAAGACGATCTACTACGCAACGGAAGAGGGCTAGGGCATGCCGGGTCGGCTGGAGGGCAAGGTCGCGGTCGTGACGGGCGCGGCGGGCGGGATCGGCGCCGCCACGGCGGAGCTCTTCATGGCCGAGGGGGCGAGCGTCGTGGGCGCGGACCTCCGTGACGACGGCGTGGGGAACCTCGCGCTCGCGGTCGACGTGACGGACGAGGACGCGGTGCGCGGCATGTACGAGCGGACCGTGGAGGAGTTCGGCCGCATCGACGTGCTCTTCAACAACGCGGGGATCTCGCCCGACGACGACGTCTCCGTGCTCGACACGAGCTTCGAGGCCTACCAGCGCGTGCAGGACGTGAACCTGAAGTCCGTCTTCTTCTGCTGCAAGCACGGCATCCCGCACCTGCTCGCCAACGCCGGCCCGATCCGCGGCTCGGTCATCAACACCGCGTCGTTCGTCGCCGTGATGGGCGCGGCCACCTCGCAGATCTCCTACACCGCCTCCAAGGGCGGGGTGCTCGCGCTCTCCCGCGAGCTCGGGGTGGAGTTCGCCCGCCAGGGGATCCGCGTGAACGCCCTGTGCCCCGGCCCCGTCGACACGCCGCTGCTCCAGGAGCTCTTCGCGAAGGACCCGGCGAAGGCCGCGCGGCGCATGGTCCACGTGCCCGTCGGGCGCTTCGCGGCGGCGGAGGAGATCGCGCGGCCCGTGCTCTTCCTGGCCAGCGACGACTCGACCTACGTCAACGCCACGACGTTCCTCGTCGACGGCGGGCTGAGCGGGGCGTACACGACGCCGGAGTGAGTCGCGGCCACCTCCTGGCCGCGGCGCGGCGTAGGGTCGCGCCATGAGCGCAATCAAGCGGTTGGACTTCCTCGGCGTTCCCGCGCAGGACGCGGATCGGGCCCGCGCGTTCTACGTGGACGTGCTGGGCTTCGAGCCCGACCCGCACGGCAAGTACGAGTGCTGGGCGGGGGGCACGTGCTTCGGCATCTGGCGGCCCGAGGACCAGGGCATGGAGTTCGTCGCCCAGCAGGGCAACGCGTGGCCCCTCGGGGTCGACGACGTCCCCGCGGCGAAGGCGGCGCTCGAGGCCAAGGGCGTCGCGTTCTTCGGGGACGTCTTCGACACGGGCGTCTGCCACATGGCGATGTTCGCCGACACGGAGGGCAACCACCTCATGCTCCACCACCGCCACACGCCCTACGACGACGGCACGCTGCCCCACGCGCCAGACTGAGCGCATGACCGAGCAGCACCCGTGCCCCAACTGCGGCGAGGCCGTGCCGATCTCCGGCCTGCCCGCCCACGCGAAGGCCGCCGGCGCGCCGTCGCCCGAGCAGGCGACGTGCCCCACCTGCGGGGAGCGCCTCGAGCGCGACGCCCTCGTGCGGGGCGCGGGCTGGGCGCTCGTCGGGGACTAGGCGGTCGGCACGGAGCGCGCCGCCAGGAAGGCGAGCGTGCGGCGCCACGCGTCCTCGCTGGCCTCCGCGTGCTCCTCGGCCTTGCGGTCGAAGAAGGAGTGCGGCGCGCCGGGGTAGACGACCACCTCGTGCTCGACGCCCGCGGCCTCGAGGCCCGCGGCGAACTCCGCGCGGTGCTCCTCCGGGATGCCGTCGTCCGCGCCGCCGAAGAGCCCGAGGACGGGCATCCGCGCGTTGCCGCTCGCCTCCTTCGGCGAGGGCGCGCCGAGGCGGGTCCCGTCGAGCGCGCCGTAGAAGCCGATCGCGCCCGCCACGACGCCCCAGAGCTCCGCGCTCGTCGCCGCGAGGAACGCCTGCAGGCCGCCGAAGCAGAAGCCGACGACCACGACGTGCCGGGTGCCCGCCCGGCGCACGAGCTCCGTCGCGCTGGCGGCGACGTCGGCCTGCACGCCCTCGGGGGTCGTCTTCGCGACCTCGGGCCAGAAGTCGAAGTCGTCATCCCGGGGCCCGAGGCCCGCGGTGCGGCCGAAGGGATCGAAGGTGATCGCGGGGTGGCCGGCCTCGGCGAAGCGGTCGCAGAGCTGCTCGTAGAACGGGTAGTGGCCGCGCACGTCCGGGATGACGACGACGCCCGCTGCGTCCCCCGCGTCCGTGCGCTCGGCGACGAAGCCGGAGAGCTCCGTGCCGTCGGCGGAGGTCGAGGACGATGCGCTCCCCCGGCGCGCCGCCGGCCAGGGGCGGACGGCGGAGGTCGGCGGGGAGCGCGGGCGGCGCGGCGTCGTGGTCGAAGCACATGGCCCCGACGCTACTGCCCCGTGCCGGGCCTCAAGCCGGAGCGGGCACGCCGGCGTAGAGCGTCTGCTCCACCGCCAGCAGCGTGCCGACGACCCCGTGGTCGAAGAACGGCAGCACCTGGGTCAGCAGGGCGGCGGAGAGCCCGCGCTCCCGGTCGATCCAGTAGTAGCAGTTGAACAGGCCGGCCCAGTCGGCGCTCCCGGCCGCGCGGAAGCCCGGCAGTGCCTCGTGGCGGAGGTGGAGGCCCAGACCCCAGCCCTGCTTGATCGGCAGCGAGGGGACGTCGTTCGTCAGCTCGGGGACCGCGGAGCGCATGAGCTCGGGCTGCTCGATGCCCGCGATGTGGTCCGTGAACATGAGCTCGACGGTCTCCGGGCCGCAGGATCCGCGCGCCGTCGAGCTCGCCGCCGCGCAGCAGCGCGCGCAGGAAGCGGCCGTGGTCGCGGGCCGTGGCGTGGGAGCCGCTGCCGCCGGCCATGAACTCGGGGTCCGGCGGGAGGTCGAGCGGCGAGACCTCGAGGCTGCCGTCGGCGCCGCGGCCGTGGATGGCCATCAGGCGCTCGCGCTGCTCGGGGGTCGGGCGGAACGTCGCGTCGGGCATGCCGAGCGGCTCGAAGAGGCGCTCCTCCAGGACGGCGTCGAGCGGCGCGCCGCGTCGCGCCTCGACGACGAGGCCCAGCCAGTCCGTGGAGATCCCGTACTCGAAGCAGGTGCCCGGGTCGTGGACCAGCGGGACCTGCAGCCCGGCCTTCAACCCCGTGAGGACCGAGGGGGTCTGGGTCAGCTCGTGCCAGCGGTGCAGGTCCTGGTTGGAGAAGAAGTAGCCCAGGCCCGAGGTGTGGGTCATGAGGTCCTGGATCGTCGGCGGGCGGCTCGGCGCGCGCAGGCGCGGCGCGTCGCCGTCCCACCCGTCGAGCACCTGCAGCTCCGCGAACTCCGGCAGCACGTCCTGCACGGGGGTGTCGAGCGCGAGCGCCCCCTCCTCGACGAGCTGGAGCGCGGCGACCGTCGTCATCGCCTTCGTCATCGAGGCCATGCGGAACATCGTGTCCGGGCCCACCTCGGGCGCGTCGGGGTCGCCGGCGCGCAGGCGCCCGGCGGCGCCCTCGTAGACGACGCCGTCGGCCGAGGAGACGACCAGGGCCAGGCCCGGCGCGGCCCCGGCCTCCACGGCGTCGCCCAGCTGCATGTCGAGGGTTCCTGCGTCGAAGTCGGTCACGGCGCGATGCTACGCGCGGCGTCCGGGGTGTGCACGACGCGGGGTCAGCGCACGACGGTCGCGGCGTAGCCCGCGCCGGCGATCGCCGCGGTCACGCGCTGGGCGTGCTCGCGGCCCCGCGTCTCGAGCACGAGCTGCACGGCGGTCTCGCGGACGTGGAGGTCCACGCCCTCGCGGACGTGCTCCACGTCGACGAGGTTCGCCCCCGTCCGCCCCAGGAGGTCGAGGAGCGCGGCCAGGCCGCCCGGGCGGTCCGGGACGCGGGTGAAGAGCACGAGGCGCCGGCCCGCCTCGGTCTCGTGGCGCCGCGCGACGACCGCGAGCAGCCCTGCGTCGACGTTCCCGCCGCTCAGCACGACGCAGGTCGTCCCGTGCTCCGCGGCGGTGACCTGGCCGCCGAGCAGCGCGGCCGCCCCGACGGCGCCGCCGCCCTCCACGACGAGCTTCGCCTTCTCGAGCAGGAGGACCATCGCCTCCGCGGTCTCCTCCTCCCCCACGACGACGACCTCGTCGACCCACCGCTGCACGAGCGCCAGGGTCAGCACGCCGGGGCGCTTGACGGCGATGCCGTCCGCGACGGTCAGGGCAGAGCCGACCGCGACGGGCGCGCCCGCCGCCAGGGAGGGCGCGAAGGAGCTGCAGCTCGCGATCTGCACCCCGACGACGCGGACGTCGGGCCGCGCGGACTTCACCGCGATCGCGACGCCGCTCAGCAGCCCGCCCCCGCCGAGCGGCACGACGACCGTCGCGAGGTCCGGGAGGTCCTCGAGCAGCTCGAGCCCGAGCGTGCCCTGGCCCGCGACGACGTCCGGGTCGTCGAAGGGGTGGACGAAGGCCAGGCCGCTCGCCGCCGCCCGCTCGCGCGCGGCCTCCACGCACTCGTCGACGCTCGTCCCGTGGACGTGGACCGTCGCCCCGAGCGCGATCGCGCCCTCGACCTTCGCGATGGGCGCTTCGATCGGCATGAAGACCTCGCAGGGCAGCCCGCGCTCCCGCGCCGCGAAGGCGAGCGCCTGCGCGTGGTTGCCCGCCGAGCCGCAGACGACCCCGTCGGCACAGCCGTCCCCGAGCGCCCCGAGCTTGCTCAGGGCGCCGCGGACCTTGAAGGAGCCCGTGCGCTGGAGGTTCTCCGCCTTGAACCAGACGTCCGCGCCCCCGAGCTCGGAGAGGGTCGCCGAGGGGACGACGGGGGTGTGGCGGACGACGTCACGCACGCGCTCCCGCGCCCGCGCGACGTCCTGCGCGGTGACGTCGAGGGCGGGCGGGGCGCTCACGGTCAGCCCAGGGCGACGATGGCGTCGACCTCGACCTGGGCGCCGAGCGGCAGCGCCGCGACGCCGATGAGGGTGCGGGCCGGCGGGGCGTCGGGGAACCAGGTGGCGTAGGCCTCGTTGACCGCGGCGAACGTCGCGATGTCCGTGACGTAGATGCCGCAGCGGACCGCGTCGGTGAGCTGCGCGCCCGCGGCGGCGCAGACGATGGAGAGGTTCTCCATGCAGCGGTGGGTCTGCTCCTGGAGGGTCCCCTCGACGAGCGTCCCCGTCGCCGGGTCGAGCGGGACCTGGCCCGAGCAGAACAGCAGCTCGCCCTGGACGACGGCGTGGGAGTAGGGGCCCGCGGCGTGCGGCGCCCCGTCGGCGGTGATGGTCCTGCGGCTCGGCGACATGCGGCGAGGCTACTCCGGGGCCTGGGGTACGGTGCGATCAATGGCCGTGCCCCGCGTGCTCCTCCCCGTCCTCGGCGCGGCGCTGGCCGCGCTGGGCACCCCGGGCGCGGCCTCGGCGGCGCTGCCCTGGGCGCCCTGTGCCCCCGCGGGCTTCGAGTGCACGACCCTCGACGTCCCCCTGGACCGGTCGGGGAGCCTGCCCGGGACGCTGCGCCTCTCCGCCACGCGCGTCCCGGCGGCGACGAACCCCGGGCGGGTCGCCGTCGTCGCCCTCGCCGGCGGCCCGGGCCAGGCCGCCCAGCCCGTCGCGCCCCAGTTCGCCTCCGCCCTGGGCGCAGCGATCGCGAGCCGCGACCTCCTCGTGCCCGACCAGCGCGGGACCGGGAGCTCGAGCCCCCTGGTCTGCGCGGCGCTGCAGCGGAGCTCGGGCACCGTCGTCGCGGCGGCCCAGGCCTGCGCGGAGGAGATCGGCCCGCGCCGCGGGCTCTTCCGCACGGTGGACTCCGTGGAGGACCTCGAGGCGCTGCGGATCGCCGGCGGGTACGAGGAGCTCGCGCTCTTCGGCGTCTCCTACGGCACGAAGGTCGCCACGGCCTACGCGGCCGCGCACCCCGACCGGGTCGAGTCGCTCGTCCTGGACTCCGTCGTGCGCCCCGACGGGATCGACGCGTTCCGCCGGGCGTCCTTCGGCGCCATGCCGCGGGTGCTCCGCGAGCTCTGCACCCAGGGCCGCTGCCAGGGGATCACCCCCAGCGCGGCGCGGGACGTCACGACGCTCGCGGCGCGGCTGCGCCGACGAGCGCTGCAGGGCACGGTCTACTCCCCGTCGGGCCGCCCCTTCCGCGCGCGCCTGAGCGAGCCGGGGCTCTTCGGGATCCTCCTGGCGGGTGACCTCAACCCCTCGCTGCGCGCGGAGCTGCCCGGAGCCGTGCGCGCCGCGCTCACGGGGGACGCGAAGCCCGTCCTGCGCCTCAGCACCCGCTCCTCGGGCCTGGAGAACGCAGCGCCCGCGCTGCCGCCCGTCGGCGCGCAGAGCGCGCGCGCCGACTCCGACGCCGTCTTCCTGGCGACGACCTGCGAGGAGAACCGGACCTTCCCGTGGAGCCGCGGCGCGCCCTACCGCCAGCGCGCGGAGGAGGCCTCCCGCGCCGCGCGGGCGCTTCCGGCCGGCGCGACGGGCCCGTTCTCCCGGCAGGCCGCGCTCCAGGTCGGGCCGCTCGGGCTCTGCCTCGGCTGGCCCACCGCGTCGCCGCCCCCCGCGGCGCAGGGCCCGCTGCCCGCCGTCCCGCTGCTGGTCGTCGACGGTCGCGCGGACCTGCGCACCCCGGTCGAGGACGCCGCCGCCGTCGCGGCCTCCGTCCCGGGCGCGCAGCTCCTGACGGTCCCGGACGTGGGCCACTCCGTCCTGGGCGGCGACCCGACCACCTGCGCCGCGCGACGCCCTCGCCGCCTTCTACCGCGGGCAGCCCGTCCAGCCCTGCGCGCCCGCGGCCCCGCGCTTCGCCCCGACGCCCCGGCCGCCGACCCGCGCGGCGCGCCTGAAGCCCTACGGGAAGCTCCGGGGGAAGGTCGGGCGGACCGTCGAGGCGCTGCGGCGCACGGTCAACGACGCGCGCTCCCAGGTCCTCGGCGAGGCCCTGGCGCTCGGGCGCACGCCCACGGGCGCGGGCGGCCTGCGCTCGGGCTCCGTGCGGGTGACCCCGAAGGGGCTGGCCCTCCGGGGCTACGAGTACGTGCCGGGGATCGTCGTCACGGGCCTCGTGCCGAACGGCGGCACGGCCGTCCTGCGCGTCGCCGGCCGCGCCGCGAGCCGGGGGAGCGTCCGGGTCTCCCCGACCCTCGCGGTCACGGGCCGCCTGGGCGGCAAGCGCGTCACCGCCCGCTTCGGCGCCGGGGCCGCGCGCGCGACGGGCCCCTACGGCGGGCTCACGCTCGCGCAGGCCGTCGCGCGCGGCAAGCGCCTGCGGGCCATGGCCGGGTAGGCCGCGCCCATGCCGAACGCCCTGGCCCGGGAGACCTCGCCGTACCTCCTGCAGCACGCGGACAACCCCGTCGACTGGCTGCCCTGGGGGCCCGAGGCGCTGCGCCGCGCGCGGGAGGAGGACCGGCCGCTGCTGGTCTCCATCGGCTACTCCGCCTGCCACTGGTGCCACGTCATGGAGCGCGAGTCCTTCGAGGACCCGGCGGTCGCGGCGCTCATGAACGAGCGCTTCGTCTGCGTGAAGGTCGACCGGGAGGAGCGCCCGGACGTCGACGCGCTCTACATGGAGGCCGTGCAGGCGATGACGGGCCAGGGCGGCTGGCCGCTGAACATGTTCGTCACGCCGGAGCAGGCCCCGTTCTACGGCGGCACGTACTTCCCGCCCGAGCCGCGCCACGGCTCCCCGTCCTGGCCGCAGGTCCTCGAGGCCGTCGCCCACGCGTGGGACGAGGACCGCGAGGGGATCCGCGAGCAGGGCGCGCGGATGGCGCAGCGGCTCGTCGGCGGGGCGCTGCTGACCCCGAGCGCCGAGGAGCTCTCCCCCGCGGCGCTCGACGCCGCGGTGGCCGGGCTGCGCAAGGGCTACGACGCGGTCAACGGCGGCTGGGGCGGTGCGCCGAAGTTCCCGCAGGCCTCCGTCCTGGAGCTCCTGCTGCGGCGCGGGGAGACCGGGATGGCGGGCTACACGCTGCGCTCCATGGCGTCGGGCGGCATCTACGACCTCGTCGGCGGCGGCTTCGCGCGCTACGCCGTCGACGCGACGTGGACCGTCCCGCACTTCGAGAAGATGCTCTACGACAACGCGCTGCTGGCGCGCGCGTACCTGCACGGCTTCCAGGTCACGGGCGACGCGGACCTGCGCCGGGTCTGCGAGGAGACGCTCGACTGGCTCCTGCGCGACCTCCGTGGCGAGGAGGGCGCGTTCATGTGCGCCCTCGACGCCGACTCCGAGGGGGTCGAGGGGAAGTTCTACGTCTGGACGCTCGCGGAGCTCCGCGACGCGCTCGGGGCGGACGCCGACGCGGCGATCCGCTGGTTCGGCGCGACGGAGGCGGGGAACTTCGTCGACCCGCACCACCCCCGCCCCGCCGACGCGCCCGGGGCTGAACGTCCTGGAGGACCGCGGCCCGCGGCCCGACGAGGCGACGGTGGCACGCATCCGCGCGCGGCTGCTCGAGGTCCGTGGGCAGCGGGTCCCGCCCGGCCTGGACGACAAGCGGCTGGCGGCCTGGAACGCCCTGGCGATCAGCGCGCTCGCAGACGCGGGCGCGGTGCTGGGACGGCCGGACTACGTGGACGCGGCGCGAACCGCCGCCGCCTTCGTCCTCGAGCGCATGCGCGACGCCGACGGGCGCCTCCTGCGCACGTTCACCCGCGGGGAGGCGCGGATCCCGGCCTACCTGGAGGACCACGCGTTCCTGCTCGAAGCGCTCCTGGACCTCTACGAGGCCACGGGCGAGGCGCGCTGGTTCGCGGAGGCGCAGGCACTGGCCGACACGCTGCTCGAGCGCTTCGAGGATCCGGAGCACGGCGGCTTCTTCTCGACCGCGAGCGACGCGGAGGAGCTCTTCGCGCGCCGGAAGGACCTCGAGGACTCCCCCATCCCCGCGGGCGGCTCGAGCGCCGCGCTCGGCCTGCTGCGCCTCGCGGGGCTGACCGGGGAGCACCGGTGGGCGGCCGCTGCGGAGGGCCAGCTGCGGCTGCTGCACGAGCTCGCGGTCCGGCATCCGAGCGCCTTCGGCCACCTGCTGCAGGCGCTCGACGAGCACACGGGCCACGCGGCTGGAGGTCGCGGTGGTCGGCCCGGCCGCGGAGCGGGAGCCGCTGCTGGCCGTCGTGCGCGAGGCGCTGCGGCCCGGGGTCGTCCTCGCCGTGGGCGACGGCCAGGACGCGGGCGGCGTCCCGCTGCTCGAGGGCCGAACGCCGGTCGAGGGCCGGGCGGCCGCCTACGTCTGCGAGGGCTTCGCCTGCCGGCGCCCCGTGACGGAGCCCGCGGAGCTCCGCGAGCTCCTGGACGCGGGTCGCCCGTACCCCACTCGACCATGAGCCGCCTCTTCGCCTTCCCCGCGGGCCGCCGCGCCAAGTGGGTCGTCCTCGCCGCGTGGGTCCTCCTCGTCGGTGCCATGCTCGCGACGAACCTCCCGGGCAAGTACGCCGACGCGGAGCAGAACGACTCCACCTCGTTCCTCCCGGGCGACGCCGAGTCGACCCGGGCGCTGGAGGCGACGAAGGCGCTGCAGGACGGCGAGCAGGCACCGACCGTCATCGTCTACCGGCGCGACGGGAAGCTCACCGCCGCCGACCGGCAGCGCATCACCGCGGACGTCGGGAAGCTCGACGCGGCCAACCGCCGCCTGGGGTTCGCCAACGCCTCGCCCTTCGGCAGCCCGAGCGGCGGGCGGACCCCCTTCCTGGTCTCCGGGGACGGGACGACGGCCCTCGTGGTCAACACCCTCCGCGCCACGGGCGACGGGGACGACATCCTCGAGCCCATCGACGCCTACCGGGGCATCGTCTCCGGGGAGCGCGGCGGGCTCAGCGCCGCGGTCGGCGGGCCGTCGGGGGTCTCCGCCGACGCGATCAAGGTCTTCGAGGGGATCAACGGCACGCTGCTGCTGGCGGCGGTCGCCCTCGTCTTCGTCCTGCTCGTGCTCATCTACCGCAGCCCGATCTTCTGGTTCTTCCCGCTGCTGGCGGTCGGGATCGCGGAGATCTCCTCCCGTGCGCTGGGCTACGGGCTCACGGAGCTCGGCGTGACCGTCAACGGGCAGTCCTCGTCCATCGGCTCCGTGCTCGTGCTCGGCGCGGGCACGGACTACGCGCTGCTGCTCGTCTCGCGCTACCGGGAGGAGCTGCGCCGCCACGAGGACAAGCACGAGGCGATGGCGCTCGCCCTGCGCGCCGCGGGCCCGGCCATCCTCGCGTCCGGCCTGACGGTCTCGATCACGCTCATGTGCCTGACGTTCGCGCGGGTGAACGGCACGGCCGGGCTCGGGCCGGTCGGCGCGGTCGGCATCCTCGTCGCGCTGGCCGCGATGCTCACCTTCCTGCCCGCGGTGCTGACCATCGTCGGGCGCCGGCCGTTCTTCCCCTTCGTCCCGCGCTACGCGGGGCCGGACCACGTCGACGCGCACGGCGCCTTCCAGCGGCTCGGGGAGGGGATCCGCCGGCGTCCGCGCTCCGTGTGGATCGGGACCGCCGTGGGCCTCGGGGTCTGCTGCCTGGGGCTGCTGAACTTCTCCACGGGGCTGACCCAGGGCGACGCGTTCCGCGACTCCGTCGAGTCCATCGCGGCGCAGGACACGATCGCCGCGGCGTTCCCCGCGGGCCAGAGCGCGCCGACGGACGTCGTCGTCCCCGACCCGGCACGGGCCGCGGCCGTCGCGGAGGCCGTGGGCGCGGTTCCCGGGGTCGCGCGCGTCGTCCCGACCCCGAGCCGCGGGCCGGCGGGCGTGCTGCTCTCCGCCACCCTCGACGACCCGCCGTACTCGACCCGGGCGTTCGACGCGATCGAGCGGGTCCGGAGCGCGGCGCGCCGGGCCGCACCCGGGACCCTCGTGGGCGGGGCGACGGCCGTGGAGGCCGACCTGCGCGACGCCTCCTCCCGGGACACGAAGCTCCTCGTGCCCGTCGCGACCCTCATCGTGCTGGTCATCCTCATGGTGCTGCTGCGCGCCGTGCTCGTCCCCGTGCTGCTCATCGCCACGGTCGTCCTGAGCTTCGGCGCTTCGCTCGGGGTCGCGGCGGTCGTCTACGACGTCGTCTTCGGCTTCCCGGGCTCGGACCCCTCGCTGCCGCTCTTCGCGTTCATCTTCCTCGTCGCGTTGGGGGTCGACTACAACATCTTCCTCATGGCCCGGGTGCGCGAGGAGGCGCTCGTGCAGGGCACGCGGCCGGGGATGCTGCGTGGGCTGGCGGTCACGGGCGGGGTCATCACCAGCGCCGGCATCGTGCTCGCGGGGACGTTCGGGGTGCTGGCCGTGCTGCCGCTCGTCTTCCTCACGGAGATCGGGTTCGTCATCGCGTTCGGGGTGCTGCTCGACACGTTCATCGTGCGCTCGATCCTCGTCCCGGCGCTCGTCCTGGACCTCGGCCCGACGGTCTGGTGGCCGTCGCGGCTGGCCCGTGAGCCCGAGGGGGAGCGCGGCGGCGCGCCGGGGGTGGGCGCCGCGCCGTGAGCCCGCGGGGCGCGCTCCTCCTGGCCGGCGCCGGGGTGGCGCTGGCCGCGCCGCCGGGGGCGTCCGCGGCGAGCGTGGCCTTCGACCGCGCCTGCTACGTCTCGGGGCAGGCGGGTGCCGTCGTGCTCGCGGGGTTCGCCCCGGGCGCGGCCGTCACGGTCTCGAGCCCCGCCCTGGGCTCGACGTCCGTCACGACGGACGGGGCGGGCGCGGCGCGGGTGGGGATCACCCCACCCTCGGGGGACGACCTGCCCGGGCCGGGGTCGCGGGCGGTGACCGTCACCGCGACGCAGGACCCGGCGGTGCGGGCGGAGGCGACCGCGCGCTACGCGCCGCTGGCGTTCCGGACCGCGGGCGGGACGACCACGCCGACGGCCGCGCGGCGCTGGTCCTTCTCGGGCTGGAACCCGGGCCTGCCGCTCTACGCCCACTTCCGCCTGGGCGGCCGGACGCGCGGGACGCACCGCTTCGGCGTCGCCGCCGGCCCCTGCGGGGAGCTCCGGCAGCGCGCGCCGGCGATCGTCAGCCGCGGAGGGGTGCGGCCGGGCGCCTGGGCGGTCGTCGTCGACCAGCGCCCGGCGTTCAGCCCCCTCACGCGGCCCCAGCTGGAGGTCACGACGCCCGTCTACCCGACCTGGCGGTCCCGGGTGCCGGGCGCCGTCGGCCTCGTGGTCGTGGCGCCCGGCGACCTCCCTCGGTACCCCTAGCCCGCGGCGCCGTCGAGCGCCTTGACCTCGTCCTCCGTGAGCTGGAGCTCGGCCGCGGCGACGTTCTCGCGCAGGTGCTCCACGGAGCCCGTGCCCGGGATGGGGAGCATCACGGGCGAGCGGTGCAGCAGCCAGGCCAGCGCGACCTGGCCCGGGGTCGCCTCGTGGCGCTCGGCGGCCTCGGCGAGCGGGCCGTCCTCCTTCGCGAGGTCGCCCGACGCGAGCGGGAACCAGGGGATGAAGCCGATGCCCTGCTCCTCGCAGTAGTCCAGGACGTCCTCGGCCCCGCGGTTGCCGAGGTTGTAGAGGTTCTGCACGGTCGCGACCTCGAAGACCTCTTGGGCGGCCTTGATCTCCTCGACGGAGACCTCGCTGAGGCCGAGGTGCTGGACCTTCCCCTCGTCCTGGAGCTCCTTGAGGACGCCGAACTGCTCCTCGCGCGGGACCTTCTCGTCGATGCGGTGCAGCTGGAAGAGCGGGATGGACTCGAGGCCGAGGCGGCGCAGGCTCATCTCGCAGCCCTGGCGCAGGAACTCGGGGCGGCCGAGGGGCGGCCACTCGCCGGGGCCCGTGCGGGTCAGCCCCGACTTCGTGGCGACCTTGATGTCGCCGTAGGGATGGAGCGCCTCGCGGATGAGCTCCTCGGAGACGTAGGGGCCGTAGGACTCGGCGGTGTCGATGAGGTCGACGCCGAGCTCGGGAAGCGCCTTGAGGACCTCGATCGCCTTGTCGTGGTCCTTCGGCGGCCCCCAGATGCCCTCGCCCGTGATGCGCATCGCGCCGAAGCCGAGGCGGGTGACCTCGAGGTCCCCGCCGATCTTGAACGTGCCGGAAGCAGTTGCGGTAGCCATGTCCTGCCCCTACCCCGGGTGATTGCCCGCGCAACCATCACCGGAAAGGGGTCAGACCCCAATGCGGTGCCGGCGGCCGCTCAGAGGACCGGCAGGTACCGCTGGAGCTCCCACGGCGGTGACCTGCACGCGGTAGTCCTCCCACTCCTGGCGCTTGATCTCGACGTAGCGGTTGAACATGTGCTCGCCGAACGTGCGCAGGACGAGCTCGGACTCCGCGGTGAGCTCGATCGCCTCCCCCAGCGTCTCGGGCAGCTGCTCGATCCCGAGGCGGCGCCGGTCGTCCGGGGCCAGGTGGTAGAGGTTCTTCTCCATGGGCTCGGGCAGCTCGTAGCCCTTCTCGATCCCCTCGAGGCCGGCCTGCAGCAGTGCCGCGAACGTCAGGTAGGGGTTGCACGCGGGGTCCGGGCACCGCAGCTCCATCCGCGTGGAGTGCTCCTTGCCCGCGTGGTGCAGCGGGACCCGGACGAGCGCGGAGCGGTTGCGGCGGCTCCAGGCGACGTAGACCGGCGCCTCGTACCCCGGCACGAGGCGCTTGTAGGAGTTCACGTACTGGGCGAAGATCGAGGAGAGCTCGCGCGCGTGGCGCAGCTGGCCCGCGATGAAGGCCTTGCCCGTGTCCGAGAGGAAGTAGGGGTCGTTCGCGTCGAAGAACGCGTTCTGCCCGTCCCGCTGCAGGCTCATGTGGGTGTGCATCCCCGAGCCGTTCTCGCCGAAGAGCGGCTTGGGCATGAAGGTCGCGTGCCAGCCGTGCTTCATCGCGAACTCCTTCACGGTGATGCGGTAGGTCATCACGTCGTCCGCGGCGTTCAGCGCGGGCCCGTGGCGCATGTCGATCTCGTGCTGCGACGGCCCGGACTCGTGGTGGGAGTAGTGGACGTGGATGCCGAGCTGCTCGAGCGCGAGCACCGTCTCGCGGCGGACGTCCGAGCCGGCGTCGAGCGTCGTGAGGTCGAAGTAGCCGCCCTCGTCGAGCACCCGGGTGCCCTTGTTGTCCTCGAAGAGGAAGTACTCGAGCTCGGCCCCGACGTTGAAGAGCTCGAAGCCCATGGCCTTCGCGCGCTCCTCCGCGGAGCGCAGGACGTGCCGCGGATCCCCCTCGTACGGGGTCCCCTCCGGCGTGCGGATGTCGCAGAACATGCGCGCGACGCCCTGCTCCTCCGGGCGCCAGGGCAGGACGGCGAACGTCGCGGGATCGGGCACCGCGACCATGTCGGACTCCTCGATCGCGTTGAAGCCCGTGATGGAGGAGCCGTCGAAGCCCATGCCGCGCTCGAAGGCGGCATCGAGCTCCTCCGAGTTGATCGAGAACGACTTGAGCTGCCCGAGGATGTCCGTGAACCACAGCCGCAGGAAGCGGATGTCCCGCTCGGCGACGAGGGCCTTGACGTCTTCCGGGGTGCGGGGCTGCTCGCTCATCCGCGGCACCCTAGTGGACGGGAAGCCGCCTTCAGCTGGCCTGCGCGGCGGGTCCGGGCAGCCACTCACGGGCCCAAGCGGCGAGCTCCTCGAGCGCCGGGGCGAGGCTGCGCCCCATGGGCGTCAGCGCGTACTCGACCCGGACGGGCGGGCCCGGCAGGACGGTGCGCTCGACGACGCCGCGCGCCTCGAGCTCCTTCACGCGCTCGGAGAGCAGGCGGTCGGAGAGCTGCGGGACCGAGGCGGCGATCTCCGTGAAGCGCATGGGCCGCTCCGCCTGGATCAGGACGGAGACGATGGCGCCCGTCCAGCGGCGGCCGATGAGCTCGATCGCCTCGTGGTAGCGCGGGCAGCACGTCGGGGTGCACGGCTCGTCCGTCGCGACGGGGGCGCTGCTGGATGTCGCCTTCGTCGCCATGTCCTGGGAAGGAGCGTAGCGCCGGAACCGCCCGGTCCCGGCGCTTCGGCTACGCCGCCCGGAGGGTCCGCGACTCCTCGACGGAGCCGTCCACGGGCACCTCGCCCGCGACGTTGACCATGGCCGTGAAGGACTCGATGGAGCCGAAGGCGATCGCCTCGAGGAGCTGCTGGTCGCGTCCAGCCCGCCTCGCGCGCCTCCTCGTGCAGGTGCTGCGGCGCCCGGCCGTGCTCCGTGAACAGGGGCTTGAGGTAGCGCAGGAGCGCTGCCTCGCGCGCGTCCTCGGAGGTCCACTCGCGGGCCTTGGCCATCTCGTCGAGCCCGAGGCCGGCCTGGCGGGCCGTGCGCTTGTGCAGCGCGATCCCTGGCTGGGAGCGGTAGTAGGTGACCAGGGCGAGGGCGATCCGCTCGAGCGTCGTCGGTTCGAGCGCGCTGTGGCGCAGCTCGGAGCGGAAGCGCGCGTAGGCGCGCAGGACGGCGGGCGACCCGGCGAGGACCCCGAGGAAGTTCGGCAGCTGGCCCGCCGTGGAGAGCGCGCCCTTGAGGATGACCAGCGAGCCCTCCGGCGCCGTGAGGTCGTCGTGGATCTGGAAACGGCTCATCGCGGTCTTCATGCGTGCCTCTCGAGCGGGTGGCGCGGCGGTGGCCGCCAGGTGCTTACGTTGGGTAAGCCTACGCCGATGCGTGCCCCTTGCGCAAGGGGACTGCGCTGGGTCCCGTGCGGAGCTGGCGCCCGAAGCACGACAGCGTCCCGCAGGGGACGCCGCCAGATGTGAAGGAGCTGTGGCCGGCGGGCGGCCGGCGAGCGGCCGGCGGCCCTAGAGGGCGCTGACGAGCGGGAGCACGACGGCACCGGCCGACGCGCTCGAGACGGCGATGAGGACCAGGAGGATCCCCAGCAGCACCGCCCACATGGCGACCCTGTCCGGGTTGGCCCGGAAGCGCTCCACGACGACGTCGCGCGGCGCCCGGTCGCGCTGGACCTCCCGCAGGCGGCCGCGACCCTCGGCCACGGACCGACCGGTGAGCTCGACGAGCTGGCGGCCGTCGGCGCCGACGATGCCCTCGTCGGCCATGCGCAGCGCCGCGGGGTGCGGCAGCACGGCTTCCGCGGCCGCGGCGCGGGCGAAGCGCCCACCCCTGCCCGGAACGGCCAAGAGCTCCGCCGTCGAGGCGGAGGCGTCGGCCATCGCGAGGCGATCGGCGGCCGTGGGCTCGGGACGCGGGGCGCGACGGGCGGCGGGCGAGGGGCCGGAGACCCGGCGGCGGGCCGGCGTCCCACCGTCGAGGCGCGCGGCGGTGCGGCGCCGGGCGCGCTCGTGCGCGCGGGTCCCGAAGTCGAAGTCGAGGTCGTCGGCCGGACGGGCGGGACGGGCCAGTGCGTCGCCGAGCTCGTCGAGCGTGAGCAGCCGGTCGTCCTCGTCCTCCTGGCGCTCCGACGGCACGGGCGCGGCAGCACGGTCGGACGGCGCCGGCGCCGGTGTCGCTGCGGCCGGGCGGTCGAGCGCGATGACCTCCCCGAGCTCGGCGAGGCTCAGGGTGCGGCTCTCCCCGGCGTCGGGCCCGAAGGTGAAGGCGTCGTCGGCGGCGGCGAAGGCGTCCGCGAAGGCACGCGCGTCGCTGCGGGCGCTCCGGACGTGGTCGTCGGTGGCGTTGCTCATCGTCGGCTTCCTCATGCTGGAGCTCCGGGGTGCGGGGCGCCGGTCGGCGTTCCCGCAGCGAAGCTCGACCCTGCCCCGGCCGCATGGAGCGGCAGGACGCGGGATTCGGCGGCTGGACGGGGCGATCGTAGCAGTGGACTTCCCTCCAAGAGGGCATCGACGTGCCCGCCGATGACGCTGACAGGACGTCATCTGACGACTGCGCCGACAGTACGTGCTGCGTCGGACGACATCGGCCCGGCGCGAACGATGTTCCCGCTACGAGGGACCTTCCGTGCACGCGCGCCCGGCCCGTGCAAGCCCGCGCCCGGCGCTCCCGCGCGCGGGCCCGCCGGGCCGCCGCCGGGGGGCTAGCGCCCGGCGGCCGTGGCGATGAAGTCCGCCACGTCCTGCTGGTCCGTGCCGTCGATCAGGCCGCGCGGCATCTGCCCCTGCCCGCGGGCCCGGCCGTTCGTCACCGCGTCGTTCACGAAGGCGATGCGGGCCTTCTTGCTGGCGATGGGCGGGATGATCGCGTCGAGGCTCGGCCCGACCTTCCCGACGCCGTTGGCCGCGGCCAGCGTGTGGCAGGTGGAGCAGTTGCGTGCGAAGACCTTGCGCCCGTGCTGCTGGTCGGCGGTGAGCTGCACGCCGCCCGGCGCGCCCTTGGACCCGCTCTTGGCGTTGTAGGCCATGACGAGCGCGGGGATCGCCAGGCCGAAGGCCGCCGTCGCCACCAGCGTCACGGTCAGGGCGCTGCGCTGACCCTTGCGGGACGGCCGGCGGTTGGCCTTCTGACCCGTGCGGAGCCCGAGCCCGACCGCGGTGAGGCCGAGCGCGACGAAGACGAGGACGATGACGATGAGGCCGAGCACGGGCGCGAGCCTACAGCCGCACCGCGGACGGAGGGAAGAGCCGCTGGAGTGGGCGCGGCAGGCGGCTCGCGGGCGGCGGGACGCGCGACTCACGGCGGCAGCGCCGGCGGCGCCCCGGCGGTCACCGGCGACGTCCCTGGGCGAAGCTCATGACGGGCGGCGCGACGGCACGGAAGTCGCCACCGTCGGTGCCCGTCGGCGCCAGCTCCTGCTCCCAGCCGCCGGCCCGGCGCGTCGCACCGCGCTCCCGGTCCTCCCCCGTGCTCTGCTCGAGCTCGACGAGGTCCATGGGGCTGAAGTCCTTGATCGCGGCCATGGGCTTGTCCGGCGCCTCGAGCGCCCAGATGCTCCGCACGACGACGTTCACCTGCCCACCGGCCGCGGGATGGCGCTCGAAGATCCCGTCCGCGACCACCAGGGGCTCCGTCCGCACGGCCAAGCGCTGCTTGTCGTAGAGGTCGGGCGAGACGATGAGGTTGATCGTCCCCGCCTCGTCCTCGAGCAGCATGAAGACGATCCCCTTCGCGGTCCCGGGCCGCTGGCGGGCGACGACCAGCCCACCGACCCGCACCCGCTGCCCGTGGCGCAGCCCGCCGAACGCGGCCGTCCCGACCGCGCCCTGCTCGTCGAGCACGGGCCGCAGCAGCGCGATGGGATGGGTCGTCGTCGTGACCCCGGTCGTCCGGTAGTCGGCGATCATCGCGTCCCACGCCCCGAGCGCCGGCAGCGCGGGCGCGTCGGGCAGCGGGAGCGGCAGCGCCAGCTGCGTCCCGGCGTCGACGGTCCGCCCGGGACCCGAGCCCCTGACCCGCACGCGGATCCCCGGCGCCGCCGCACCCAGGCGCCACAGCGCCGCGCGCCGTCGATGCCCGGGCTGCGGCACGTCCGCGGCGACGAGCGCGTCGCACGCGCCCGACCACGCGAGCTTGCCGAGCGACGGCCGCCCGGCCCCCGCCCGGGCGGCGAGGTCCTCGACGGAGGCGAACGGCCCGCCCTCCTCGCGCGCGGCCACGAGCGCCGCGACCTCGTCGGCCCGCACCCCCATGACGTAGCCGAGCCCGACGCGCACCTCGCCCTCCGGCGTCACGTCGCAGCCCGACCCCGCTCGCGTTCACGTCGGGCGGCACGACCGCGATGCCGCGCCGCTGCGCCTCGTGGACGAGCGCGTCGGGCGGGTAGAAGCCCATGGGCTGCTCGTCGAGCAGCGCGGAGAGGAACTCGGGGCCGTAGTGCACCCGCAGCCAGGTCGACTGGTAGGCCAGCAGCCCGAACGCCGCCCCGTGCGCCTTCGGGAACCCGAAGCCCGAGAACCCGACGATCATGTCGTAGACGCGCTGGGCCACCTCCGCGGAGGCGCCGTGCGTCCGCATCGCCCCCTCGACGAAGCGCTCGTGGTAGGCCCGGATCGCCGTCTCGGAGCGCTTGCGGCTCATCGCCCGCCGCAGCCCCTCTGCCTCCCCGGGCGAGAAGCCGGCGAAGGCCATCGCGACCTCGATGACCTGGTCCTGGAAGATGATCGTCCCGAGCGTGTCGTGCAGCACCGCCTCGAGCGCGGGGTGCTCGTAGGGCACGACGTAGTCCGGGTCCTCCCGCTGGGCCTGCTTGCGGGAGATGTAGGGGTTCACCGCCCCGCCCTGGATCGGCCCGGGCCGCACGATCGCCACCTGGATCGTCAGGTCGTCGAGCGTCTCGGGCCGCGTGCGCAGCAGGGAGGCCATCTGCGCCCGGCTCTCGATCTGGAAGACCCCCGTCGTCTCCCCGCGCTGGATCGCCCCGTAGACCTCCGGGTCGTCGTAGGGGATCCGGGAGAGGTCGACGAACTCCCCCCGCCGCTGCCCGATGAGCTCCACGCAGCGCTCCGCGGCCGAGAGCATCCCGAGGCCGAGCAGGTCGATCTTCAGGAAGCCCGCGTCCGCGCAGGAGTCCTTGTCCCACATGACCATCTGGCGCCCCTCCATCGCGGCGGGCACCACGGCGCAGCAGTCCACGAGCGGCCGGGTCGCGACGATCATCCCGCCCGAGTGCTGCGAGAGGTGGCGGGGCAGCCCGTGGGACTCCTCCGCCAGCCGCACGAGCCACTCCCAGCGGCCCATCTTCTCCCGGCCGCCGCCCAGCGCCCGCTGCACGTCCTCCTCGACCTTGAAGGCCGCGAAGCCCTCCGACGCGCGCGCCACCCGCTCGATCTCCCCCGGCGGCAGCCCGAGCGCCTTGCCGATCTCGCGGATCGCGCCCTTGGCCCGGAAGGTCGGGAACGCCGCCACCAGCGCGGAGTGGTCCGGCCCGAACTGCTGGTGGATCCGCGGGATGAGCTCCGCTCGGATGTCCCGCGGGAAGTCGAGGTCGATGTCCGGCAGCGCCGTGATCTCCTCGTTGAGGAAGCGCCCGAGGAACAGCGCGTTCTCGATCGGGTCGATGTGCGAGAGGCCCGTGAGGTAGCAGACGATGGAGGAGACGCTCGACCCCCGGCCGCGCCCGGGCGGCAGCAGCGACCGCGCCGTCCCGACCCCGCGCACCTCCACCGCGATCTCCCGCGCGAGCTCGAGGATCTCGTGGTGGAGGGTGAAGAAGCCCGACAGCCCGAGGCCGTCGATGAGCCGCAGCTCCTCCTCCAGGCGCCCGACGGCCTCGTCCCGGCGCTTGTGCCCCGGCGGGTAGCGGGAGTCGAACGGCCGCATGGCAGGTCCCGCGCAGCTTCGCGGCCGCGTCCACGTCGTCGGCGTAGGGGTAGCGGTACCCCAGGTCCGGCGGTGAGGTCGAACTGCAGCTCCTCGGCCAGCCGCGCGGTCTCCGCCACCGCCTCGGGGTGGTCGGCGAAGCGCGAGGCCATCGCCCCGGGCGAGGTGAGCACGTGCGCGTGGTTGCCGCGCCGCACGGGCTCGGAGGCGTCGAGGGTCGTGTGCTCCCGGATCGCGACGAACGCGTCCTGCAGCTGCGCCCGCTCCCGCGTGTGCGCGTGGACGTTGCCCGTGGCCACGCAGGCGACGCCGAGCCGCCTCGCGAGCGCCTCGAGCTCGCGGTTCTGCGCACGGTCGTGCCGCGCGAAGGGCCGCTGGAGCTCGACCCGCAGCCCCTCGGGACCGAAGGCGGCCAGCAGCCGGCGCAGCCCGGGCTCGTCGCGGATCCCCTGGCGGGCGCAGCCCGAGAGGCAGACGAGCCCCTCCGCGTGCTCCGCGAGGTCCGCGAGCGTGACGGACGGTGCGATGGCCCGCCGCCGCGTCGCGTCACGGGTGTGGGCGTGGGCGCGGGTGAGCAGCCGGCAGAGGTTCCGCCAGCCCACGGCGTCGCGGACCAGCAGCGTCACGTGGCGCAAGGACGGCGGCTCCCACACGGCGCCACGCAGGACCGCCCGGCCGGGGACCTCCTGCTCGGGCGACGCTGGGTCGCGCTCGTCGCGCACGGAGACCTCCGCCCCGTGGATCGCCCGCAGCCCGAGCGCCCCCGCCGCCTGCGCGAACTCCATGGAGCCCGAGACCGTGTCGTGGTCCGTCAGCGCCATCGTCGTGTGCCCCCGCTCGAGCGCCGCGACCACGAGCTCCTCGGGCTGCGCGGTCCCGTCGAGGAAGGAGAAGGCGGAGTGCGCGTGGAGCTCGACGTACGGCGACACGAACGCATGTTCGCAGACTCGGCGGACGGCTTCGCGCCCATCAGGTGGCCGCCGCCATGCCGGGGAGGCAGTCCGTCCGCGCCTCCCACGCCCCGCCGGCCGGGCGCGTCCAGGCGCCGTCGAGGGAGGTCTCCGTCCGCGTGAGGGACGCGCCGCCTCCGAGCCGACCGACGACCCCGGCGTCGACGTCGATGCCGTAGGTCGACACGTCCTCCCGGCGCCGGGTGACGTCGAGCCTGGCCTCGCCGCGCAGCTGCGCGGCCAACGCGCCCGCCGCCGTGCGCAGCTCTCCGCGACCCCGCGGGGAGAGGGCGCGCAGGACGCGCTCGGCGACCGCGCGGTTCGCCTGGCGTTGCAGGTCGAGCCGGGCGGTGACCTCGAGCTCCGCATCCGTGCCCTGCCGCGCCCCGGACGGGAGGTCCAGTCCCAGGACCCCGGGATCCGGGTCCCTCGTCACCGTCGCGAGCTCCAGCGGGCGTCCCGCACGGTCGAAGGTCAACGTGACCCCCACGTCGGCCCTGCGGCCGAAGCCCTCCTCCTCCAGCGCACCGCCCAGGGTCCCCGCGACGTCCCCGGTGAGCGCCAGGAGCACCGTCCGGCGGCCCGAGCGCCGATCCCTCGATCCCCCGACGGAGGCCGAGAAGCCCGCCTCGGCCTTCGGCCCGAACGAGAGCCCGGCCTCCACGGCCCCCGAGACCCCGGCGGCGATCGCCTCGACGTCGGGCGGGGGCACGGACTGGTCCCCGAGGCCGACCCTCCGCGCCAGCTTGCGCACCTGACCGCCGACCAGGGGCACCGATCCGCCGGCCGCCCCCACCGCCGCGTCCTCGAGGAGCGCCCGGACGAGGCGGTCCGCCGCCGCCCCGTCGGGCCGGTGCCACAGTCGCCGGCGCCCGAGCCGGAGCTGCCGCTCCACGGACGCGCTCGCGCCGACGACCGTGCGCTTGCCGCCGAGCTGCACCCCGGCCTCCGCGCCGACACCGGCCGACGCCGCGGCCTCGAGGTCGTCGAGGACGGAGACGTCGAAGCTCCCGTCCGAGAGCTGCTCGCGGAGGATCGCGAAGCGCCCTGCGACCTCCACGACGGTGGCCTTCACCCCGACCCGCCCGCCCGTCTCCCGCGAGCGCACGGAGCACGCTTCGAGCTCCTGGGCCAGGCAGTCCCCACCCCCGACGCGGCAGAGCGCGAGCTCGACGCCGCGGACGACGCCGTTGACGATCGCCCCTCCACCCGCCAACGCTCCCCCGAGCACCAGGACGGCCGCCACGACGGCGAGCACGCCCGCGTACTCGAGCGACGCCTGGCCGGCCTCGCCCGCAGGTCGCGTCCGGTGTCTCTGGGGGTGGTCGAAGAGCACGAACGCAGCGTCTCGCCGGGTCGTGCGCCGGAACCAGACGCGGGTGTGCCCGAAGTGCGCCGGGAGACGCACAGGAGAGCTCCAGCGGCGGAGGGGCGCCCTCTGCCGGGGCCGTGAAGCGCCCGAAGGGGCGCTGCTGCGCAGGGGGCGTCCCGTGACAAGCGCTGCGGCGCAGCAGTGCCGCGAGGAGCCAACGACGCGCGATGGGCGAGATCAGCGTGCGGCGGTGCGCCGTCAGCCGGCCGCGCGCGCCCAGGCGAGCCGGGTGCCGCGCAGGATGCGCGAGCCGGGCGCCCGGGCGTACGTGCGGCCCGTCGCGCGCTCGTCCGCCGCGACCACCCGGGTGAGCAGGAAGGCCTGCGCAAGACCGACCAGCAGGCACCCGCCCGTGACCCGCAGGCCCGCGTCCCAGGCTCCCAGCGCGCAGAGCGGCGCGGCGAGCACGGCGACGACGAGCGGGAGGTGCCAGAGCGGCGTCGGCTCGCCCGTGGCCTCGACGACGCCCTCGGGCTGTGCCCCGCGGAGTGCAGCACCGACCGCACGCGGGCCGAGCACCCCGAGCAGGATCGCCACGACGACGAGCTGGCCGAGGGTCGAGCCGGCGTGGGAGGTCGTCCGCTCGTCGAGGACGAGCAGGACGACGGAGCCCAGGGCGCCGCACGCGGCGAGCGCGAGGCCCTCCGTGCGCAGGCGCGCACGGTAGGTCAGCGCTGCCGGTACCACCGGCCGTCGACCAGGTCGCGGAACACGATCGAATCCCTGCCCGAGGTCGTCACCACCTCCCAGTATCGCCGCCGGAGCGGCCGGTCGGTCCACCAGCGGTCCTCGACGAGCCACGACTCGCGCACCGCGTCGACCGCATCACCCTCGATCCGCACGGGTCGGCCGCTCGCCCCGGACTGGACGCGGACCGCCAAGGGGACCCCGAGCCGCCGGGGCGCACCTGGCGCACGACGAGGCGCGACCTCAGCGCCCGCCGCCCGGTCCCCCGGGCCGCCGGGGCCCGGCCCCCCGGGCTTCGGGCGCCCCTTGAGCGCGACGGTCCGAGCGGGCGGGAGCGGGTCCTCGGGCGGTGCCGAGGGCGGCGGCGAGCTGCGCGGGGGCGGGAGGACGCGTCCGGTGGGACCCTCCGCTCCTCCAGCGTCCTGCGGCCGGCGCTCCTTGCCCGTGGCGAAGTCGTACGTCGGCGGCGGCGCGCCCGTCGCATGCCGCGCCGCGGCGTCGCGCGCGGGCCCCCGGCGCCCGGGCGGGGAGTTGTGGACCTCCGCCGGCCGCAGCCGCCGCACGTTCTCCGGGACTGGCGGGTCGTGCGGGTCCGCGCGCTCCCGACGGTCGCGGGTCACCGTCGGGCGGTCCCCGATCACGGGGCGGTCACCGCTCGACCCATGGTCGTCGGACGCCGGGCGGCCGTTCGTCCCCCCGCGCTCGCGTGCGTCCTGCCCCTGCTCGTCGCGCGGGCTCATTCGAACGGGGTGAGCACGGCGCGGCGCTCGGGGATGCGGGAGTCCGGGTCGACGGGCAGCACGCGCAGCGCGGCGTCGGGTCCCGCGACGGCCCGGGCCTGCTTGACCGCCTCGCGCAACCGGCCACGGCGCATGGCGGCCGAGTCCTCGAAGAGCGCCCGGCCGGCCTGGTGCGCCGGGCCGAAGCGCTCGACGGAGAGCCGCAGCGCCTCGGCGGGCGCAGGCAGGGTCACGAGGCGCTGGGCGAGCACGAGGCGCATCCGCCCCGCGTCGGCGAGGGGCTCGCGGAAGACCATCCGCTCCCGCCACGTCCCACCCTCGACGAGGCGCGCGGAGAGCACGACCACCCGCAGGGTGCGGCCGTTGCGCTCCCGCCTGGCGACCAGGCGGTCGACGAGCAGCTCGAGCGCGCGGCCGAGCTGCTCCCCGGACGCGGACTCGTCGAGCTCGAGCTCCTCCTGCAGCGCCTCGCCCGGGACCCGCGGGCGCAGGGGCGTGTCCCGCCCGCGTGCGAGCTCCCACGCCCGCGCACCCGCAGGGCCGAAGCGGTCCGCCACGACGTGGCGCTCCATCCGTGCGAGCGCGCCGAGCGTCCCGATCCCGAGCTGCTCGAGCGGCTCGACCAGCCCGGCCGTCGCGGGCACCGTGCGCAGCATGGACACGGGCGCCCCCCGCAGCTCCTCCTCCCCCCGCACGACCTCCGCCCGCCGGGAGCGCGCCCGGGCAGCCCCCGTGTGCGCGCAGAAGCGCGAGGGCCCGGCGCCGATGCGCGCCGGCACCGCGATCGCCCGGCGCACGGCGGCGACCACCCCGTCGAGCGACCCGCCGTGCAGGCGGCGCAGCCCGGAGGCCTCGAAGCAGGCGACCCCCGGCGTCGCGCTCTCCACTTGCGCGCCCACGGACTCCAGCCGCGTCAGGACGACCTCCCAGGCGTCGGCCACCCCGACGGGGTCCGGCGGGATCAGCGCCAACCCGGGACAGCGCGCCAAGGCCTCCCCCAACCGCATCCCGGGATGCACACCACGGACCTCGGCCGGGGCGTTGACCTCCCCCACGAGCTGCTCGCGCCCCGGCTCGGGAGCAAGCGCCGCAGGACCCGCGGCAAGGGCCTCGCGACCACCTGCGGCGGTGACGAGGGCGAAGCGTGGGAGCAGGATGCAGACCACCATGGACGAACGCATGTTCGCATGAGCGGCGGCGGAACGAGCCATGGAGGAAGAACCCCTGCAAGGGGCAGGTTGCGCCCAACCGTGTCGCTCCCGGACCGTCCCCGGGTACCAGCCCGACATGCTCCCGCCCCGCCCTGCCCTCGCCGTCATCCTCTCGGCCGTCGCGCTGCTCGCAGCGGGCTGCGGGGAGGGCAGCGGAGGCGGTGGCGGCGGCGACCTCGCGTCCCAGGACGCCCGCGGCGCCAACGGGGACAACACCCTTCCCGAGACGGACATCGCCTCCGTCCTCGACGCCAAGCGCCGCATCGACGCGGCCTGCGGCAGCGACGGCTCCGGCACCCCGGACCGCAGCCGCTCCGAGCTGGCCGGCGCGGCGCAGACGATCGTCTCCGTGACCCAGCAGTACCCCAAGCGCGTCTACGAGACGGGCAACGAGGACCGCGCGTTCGCGATGACGCAGATCGCCGAGGAGGTCTCCAAGCAGCTGCGCGCGTGCGGCATCACCGACGACGCGGATCGCCTCGCGAAGGTCGCCGAGCTCTAGGAGCCGCCGAGCAGCGCGCCGAGCCGGCGGGCCAGGGCGAAGTCCCCCACGAGGTCCAGGCGTCCGGTCAGCAGCGCGTCGCCCGGGTCGAGCTCCCCGGCCGCGATGCGCGCGAGGTCGGCGACGGAGAGCCGCGCGGTGAGTCCCGGCGCCCCCGGCCGCCCCGGCCGCGCGCGGGCCCTGCCCTGCGCGACCTCGACCGTCCACCAGCGCGTTCGCCCGCTCGATGTCCGCAGCTCGTAGGCGAGCACCGCGGTCAGGTCCTCCTCCGCCTCGCGCGCGAGGACGGTGGTGAGCACCGCGAAGAGGACCCGCAGGCCGACGCGCGACCCCACGGTGCGCTCGAGACCCCGGTCGTCCGACCGCCTGACCGCTTCGGCGAGCGCGGCGCGCCCGCGGTCGGCCGCCGCACGGCGCAGCCCTCGGCGGGGCGGAGCTGGCGGGCCGTCGGGCACCGCGGGGACGGTAGCCCCCGCGCCGCACGACCGCCCGGGCGCCGGGAAGGGCCGGAGCGGCGGCACGTCCGGGTAGCCCCGGAGGTGTGCTCGCACCGCTCGTCCGCGCCCTGCGCGCCACCGGAGCCGACCTCCCCTTCGGCCATCCCGAGGCCGCGCACCCCGGGGTCGCGCTCGAGAGCTGGTTCTGGCGGTTCGTCGCCCCCGACGGAGCCGTCGCGCTGCTCGCCGCCACGGAGGTCCGCGAGGCGGACGGCGGCCCCTGGCTCAGCGTCGTGCTCGCGGCCCAGCACGCGGACGGGACCCGGAGCGTCGTGGAGGCGCGCGCTGCGGGACGTCGACAGCGACCCGACGACCCTCGCGCTGTCCGCACGGGACCCCGACGGCTCCTGGCTCTCGGCGACGCGCGACCACCTGCGCGCGGAGCTCGGACCCCAGGGCCACCTCGACGTCCGCCTCGACGCGGCGTGGCGGTGGCCGCGCCGCTCGCTCGGCGGCCTCGGGCTCGGCCACGTCGTCCCCCGGCTGTCCCAGTACTGGCACCCGCACCTGCTCGGCGCCCGCGTCGGCGGGACCGCCCGCTTCGGCACCCGCGACGTCGCGCTCGAGGGCGCGACGGCCTACGGGGAGAAGAACTGGGGGCGCGGCGGGACCCCGCGCGCCTGGTGGTGGGGGCAGGCGAGCTGCGCGGACGACGTGGCGCTCGCCTTCGCCGGCGGCGTGCTCGACGTGGGTCCCGCCCGTGTGCCCGCGACGGCGGTCGTCGTCCGGGTCGGTGACGAGCTCGCCGCGTTCTCCCCGCCGCTCGCGCTCATCACCTCCGACGTCGAGCCGGGCACCTGGGCGCTCGACGCCCGCACCGCGCGGTGGCGCGTCCGGATCCGCGCGACGGCGGTCGGCGCGCCCTTCGACCTCCCCGTCCCCGTGCCGGGCGAGCGCCGCACCGCGCTGCTCTCCCACCAGCACCAGGACGGGGAGCTCGAGCTGACGGTGTGGCGCGACGGGCGCAAGCGCTTCGCCGGCACGAGCGCCCGTGCCGGCCTCGAGCGCGGCGGCCGTGAGCTGCACCGCGCGACGGGCTGACGAACGACCCGCCCCGACGTCCTTCGAGGAGGCGGCGGGGGCGCCGGCGACTGGACCGGGCCGGCGCCCCGCGGGTCAGGCCTTGGCGGCGGCGCCGTTGCGCGCCTTGGCCTCCACACGAGCGGAAGCGGCAGCGGCGTCGCCGGCCGGGCGGCGCTCCGGGACCGCCCCCGAGGCGTGGCCCGGGCCGAGGCGGTCGAAGAGCGCGTCGCCGGCCCCCGCCGTGCGGAAGTCGTAGGAGGGCTCCTGCGCGCGGGACCGGACGAGCGCGGACATGAGCTCCGGGGTCGCCTCGAGCAGCTCGTCCCAGTCGACCGGGCGTCGTCGCGGACGCGCTGGACCAGCGCGTGGCTCTCCTCGTCGCCCGAGAGCTCGAGCGCCTGGGTCACCGCCGTGAGGATGACGAGCTTGTTGGCCAGCGCCCCACCCTCGACGCCCGCGTTCTCCAGCAGACGCTCCTCCCCGCCGCCCCGGCGGACCAGGGCGAGCGGCAGCGTCACGAGCTGGGCGACGGTCGCACCCGCGGAGCCGAGGGCGGCGAAGCCCGAGCGGAACACGCCCGCGAAGACCTCCCCGGCACCCTGGTGGGCCTTGAGCGCGCGGACGCGGTCGTCGAAGAGCTGCGCGTGCTCGCGGGACTGCTGCAGGTGGCGCTCGACGCGCTCGCGCGGGCCGCCGAGCGGCGCCTCCGCGGCATGGCGGGCCAGGAGGGTGATGAAGCCGCGCTCTTGCAGCGCAAGGCCGGTCAGCTCCTCCACGGCGATGCGGGCGGCGCGGTCACGCCGGCGGCGCTCCGACGTCTGCTGGGACTCGATGTGGGGCGTGGTCATCTCCACGGGGTACCCGCGCCCGCCCGACCAACGAGGCCGCGCGCACGGGTTGGCGCCGTCGAAGTCCGTGCGTGTGCGCACGCCAAGCCGACGCGGCAGGGGCCGACCGGAAGCGCCATGGGGCGAGCCCCGCCGGAGCGGGGCCCACCCGACAGCAGGTCGGTAAGCCGGATCCTGTCGTTGGGCAGTCATCCATCTGCGCGGCCTACCTGGACCTCGGCGGGCAGCCTGCAAGCGGTCCTGCTTGGCCTAGCACCAGGTGGGGTTTGCCTGGCCGCCGTGTCACCACGACGCCGGTGCGCTCTTACCGCACCCTTTCACCCTTGCCTGTGCGCGCGAGCGCGCCATCGGCGGTGTGTTTCTGTGGCACTTTCCCGCGGGTTTCCCCGGGTCGGTTCCCCGACCACCTCGCCCTGTGGTGTCCGGACTTTCCTCGAGGGCCCGAAGGCCCCCGCGACTGCCTGACCTGCGCGCCAACCGTAGCGCGCGACCCCGCGACGGACCCGGAGGGGCCTGCCGCACCTCGTGCGGTCACGGCGCCCCGTCGCAAGTAGGGTCGCGAGCGCATGGACTGGGGCGACCTCTTCCTCGTGCTGCTGGTCAGCCACCTCGTCGGGGACTTCATCCTGCAGACGGAGTGGCAGGCCACGCGCAAGGGCGGAGGGCTCGGCGCCGACCCCGAAGCCCGGCGGGCGCTGCGCATGCACCTCGTGACCTACGCGGCCCCGTTCCTCCCGGCCCTCGTGTGGACCGGCACCCAAGACGGCGCTGCCGCCGCGGTGCTGCTCGCCGTCCTGGCCCTCGTGCCGCACTACGTGCAGGACGACGGGCGGCTCCTGCGCTCCTACGTCGCGGCGGTGAAGAAGGTCGAGCCGCCCCAGGGCTCGTTCCTGTGGATCGCCGTCGACCAGAGCTTCCACGTCGTCGCCCTGCTCGGCGCAGCGCTCCTCGTCGGCCTCGCGCTGTGACGACACGCGTGGCCGACGGGGACCGCGGCGCCGAGCTCCATCGACCTACCCGGGACTGCTCGTGCACCTCGGAACCCGGCGCGTCGACGGCGGCGGAGCGAGGACGCGCGCGGGCCGCCGGCACAGCGGCCGCGGCGGCAGGGCCCAGCCCCTACGGCTCCTAGCGGAGCTGCGAGCCGCACCCACCGCACGCACCGCCGGCGGCGGCACGTCGCGGCTCCATCGGCCCGGAGCACACCGGGCACGTCACGGGGCGGTGGGCCGACAAGCCCTCCCAGGCGCCGACGAGGAGCTCGTCGAGCGTCGCACCACCACCCCGTGTCGTCCCGGAGGACCCCGTGACCCTCGCCGCCGACGCCCGCTCCGCACGGAGCCGCGCGGACAGCGGCACGGTCGCGCTCCCGTCCGGGGCGTCAGCGTCGCCCCCGCGCTCCCGTCGCCCGGGCCGCGGCGCCACGGGAGCCGTCGAGCCCCCGAAGGACAGCTGCTCGTCCGCCGTGCGGTCCAGGAAGGCCGGGCGCTCGACGTCCCGCACGAGCGTCGCCATCAGGACACGCTCCGGAAGAGCCCGACGACCCGGCCCATGACCCGCACGTCCTTCGAGCGGATCGGCTCCATCGTCTTGTTCTCGGGCTGCAGGCGGATGTGGTCGCTCTCCCGGAAGAACCGCTTGACCGTCGCCTCCTCCCCGACCAGCGCGACGATGATCTCGCCGTCCCGCGCCGTCTCCTGCGGCGAGACGACGACGTAGTCGCCCTCGAGGATCCCCGCGTCGATCATGGACTCACCCCGGACGCGCAGGACGTACTCCCCCGTGCCCCCGCCGCCGCCCGCGACCTCCGGGACCTGCATGTACTCCTCGATGTTCTCCTCGGCCAGCAGGGGCTGGCCCGCGGCGACCTGCCCGACCACGGGCAGGCCCGGCGAGGAGAAGGCGGCGCGGACGTTCTCCACGACGCTCTCCGTCACGCGGTCGAGGAGCTCGATGGCACGCGGCTTCGTCGGATCCCGGCGCAGCAGCCCGAGCTTCTCGAGGTTCGCGAGGTGCGCGTGGACCGTCGAGGAGGACGCGAGCCCGACGGCCTTGCCGATGTCGCGGACCGTCGGCGGGTAGCCGTGGGTCGCGCTGTAGCGCTTGATGAAGTCGAAGATCTCCTGCTGGCGCTTCGTGAGGTCCATCAGCGTGCCTCCGGGTTCCGCGAGCTGCTGGGCGAGGGGACGAACATGTGTTCGCACAAGCTAGCGGGGGCGGTGGACGGAAGCAAGCCGGGGCGGCCGGACACCGCCGCCGGGGCGCTCGCGCTACTCTTCGCGACCCCACGCGCCGGTGGCGGAATTGGTAGACGCGCAAGGTTGAGGGCCTTGTGAGGTAACACTCGTGGAGGTTCGAGTCCTCTTCGGCGCATGGTCAGGAAGCCCCGCAGCGCGGGGCTTCCTGCGTTCTGGGCGAGCCGAGCGACCCGCCGGACCCCAGCGACCAGCCCCCGGACGGGAGTAGCGTCCGCCCATGCCCGGCCTGTCCTACGCCCACGGCGCCTCGGCGACCCCGCTGCTCGGCGAGACGATCGGCGAGCGCCTCTCGCGCGCGGCGCGCGAGCACCCCGACCGCGAAGCGGTCGTGTCCGTCGCCCAGGGGGTGCGGCTGACCTACGCGGAGCTCGACGCCGCCGTCGACCGCATCGCCACGGGGCTCCTCGGGCGGGGCATCGCGGCCGGGGACCGCGTCGGGGTCTGGGCGCCCAACTGCGTCGAGTGGCTCCTGGCGCAGTACGCGACGGCCCGGGTCGGGGCGATCCTCGTGAACGTCAACCCGGCCTACCGCACGCACGAGCTCGCCTACTGCCTCGAGCAGTCCGGCGTGCGCCTGCTGCTGAGCGCCCCGGCGTTCAAGACCAGCGACTACCGCGCGATGGTCCAGGAGGTCGCGCCGGGCCTCCCCGACCTCGAGGAGGCCACCTTCTTCGGGGACCCGGCCTGGAAGGCGCTCGCGGCCAGACCCCGACCGAGCCCGCAGCGCTCGCGGAGCGCGCGGCCGGGCTCGACCGCGACCAGCCCATCAACATCCAGTACACGAGCGGCACGACGGGCTTCCCGAAGGGCGCGACCCTCACCCACCACAGCATCCTCAACAACGGCTTCTTCGTCGGGGAGCTCTGCGCGCTACACGGAGCAGGACCGCATCTGCGTCCCCGTCCCCTTCTACCACTGCTTCGGCATGGTCATGGGCAACCTCGCCGCGCTGACCCACGGGGCGTGCGTCGTCATCCCCGCCCCGGCCTTCGACCCGGCGGCGACCCTCGCCGCGGTCGCCGCGGAGCGCTGCACGTCGCTCTACGGCGTGCCGACCATGTTCATCGCGATGCTCGGCGACCCGGGCTTCGCCGGCCACGACCTCACGAGCCTGCGGACCGGCATCATGGCCGGCTCGCCCTGCCCCGAGCAGGTCATGCGGCGGGTGGTCGAGGAGATGCACATGGGCGAGGTGAGCATCTGCTACGGCATGACGGAGACCTCCCCCGTCTCCACCCAGACCCGCCGAGAGGACCCCCTGGAGCGCCGCGTCGGCTCCATCGGCCGGGTCGGCCCCCACGTGGAGGTGAAGGTCATCGACGCGGCGACGGGCGTGACCGTCCCCCGCGGGGCGACGGGCGAGCTCTGCACCCGGGGCTACTCCGTCATGCTCGGCTACTGGGACGACCCCGTGAAGACCGCGGGGGCGAAGGACGCCGCGGGCTGGATGCACACGGGCGACCTCGCGACCATGGACGACGAGGGCTACCTGAACGTCGTCGGGCGCTCGAAGGACATGGTCATCCGCGGCGGGGAGAACGTCTACCCGCGGGAGGTCGAGGAGTTCCTCACCACCCACCCGGACATCGCGGACGTGCAGGTCGTCGGGGTGCCCGACGAGCGCTACGGCGAGGAGCTCTGCGCCTGGGTGCAGCTGCGTCCGGGCGCCCCGGAGCTCGAGGCGGAGGCCCTGCGCGCCTTCTGCGCCGGCAAGCTCGCCCACTTCAAGGTCCCCCGCTACGTCCTCTGCGTCGGAGGAGTTCCCGCTCACGGTCACGGGGAAGGTCCGCAAGGGCGAGATGCGCGAGGAGTCCGTCGAGCGCCTCGGCCTGCAGGCCGCCGCGGCGATCCGGACGGCCTGAGGCACCGCTGGTGCACCAGCCGGCCGACCAGTACGGTCCGCCGCGTGGAACCGGCCGTCCTGCTCGCCTACGCCGGGGCCTGGGGCGCCCTGGCGGTGCTGCCGGGGCCCGACACCGCGCTCACCCTCAAGCACGCCGTCGTCGGCGGCCGCGCGCCCGCCGTGCGCGCCTCGCTCGGCTCCATGACCGCGCTGCTGTTCCACGTGCTCGCCGCGGGGCTCGGCCTCAGCGCGATCATCGCGCAGTCAGCGGCGGCCTTCACCGTCGTCAAGCTCCTCGGCGCGGGCTACCTCGGCTACCTCGGCCTGCGCCTCATCCTGGCCCGCACGGAGGGCGAGCCGGATCCCGACGAGGCGCCGAAGGTGCCCCGGCGGGGGGCCAGCCCCTACCAGCAGGGCGTCCTCACGGGGCTGCTCAACCCGAAGTCCGCGCTGTTCTTCCTGACGTTCCTGCCGCAGTTCCTCGACCCCGACCGCCCCGTCGCCGGGCAGCTCGCGATCCTCGCGCCGCTCACCGTCGGCATCGCGGCGCTCTGGCTGCTCGTGGTCATCGGCCTGGCCGGCCGGGCGCGGCAGCTCGCGGAGCGTCCGCGCGTGCAGGAGGTCTTCCAGCGCCTCACGGGCACCGCCTTCGTGGTCCTCGCGACGCGCCTGGCCGGCGCGTCGCACTGAGCATCAGGTCGAGCGGTCCGAGGGGTCGAACGTCGGGACGTAGGAGGAGTCCCGCGTCGAGGGGATCCCCGAGGGCTCGTCCTGCACGACGGAGGAGTTCCTCACCTTCGAGAACAGGGAGCCGCCGAGCAGCGGGATGAGCGCCAGGATGAGGATCGGCACGATCCAGATGAACCCGGCACCGATCACCGCCACGGCGACCAGGCCGAGGACGAAGGTCAGAGCAGCGGAGAAGAGCGAACCGGACATGCACCCTGCGTGCCCGGATCGTCCGGCGGGCGAACCGCGATGCGAGCCCGGCCGCGCCCAGCCGCCCTCAGCTCGCGAGCGCCAGCTCCGCCCGCTTGGCGGCGAACTCGCCCGCGACCTCCTGCAGCACCTCGAGCATCGCCCGCTTCGCCGGGGAGGCCCAGGAGCCCGTCAGCGTCGCGGCCGAGACCGTCCGCAGGGGCGGGCGGGCGCCGAGGGAGCGCACGACGACGTCGTCCCGGACGGCGATGAGCGCGAGGTCGGGGATGAACGAGACGCCGAAGCCCGCGGCGACGAACCCCTGGATGGCGAGGTAGTCGTCGGAGTGGAAGGCGATCTGCGGGTCGAAGCCCGCCTCCCGGCAGGACTCCACGAGGACGACCGCGTCCGGGCAGGAGCGGCTGGACCCGAGGATCCACGGGTCGTCGGAGACGTCGCCCAGCCGCAGCCGCGGCTTGTCCGCCAGGGGATGGTCCTTGGGGAGCAGGAGGTAGAACGGGTCGTCGAGCAGGTGCACGCGATCGAGGTCGGCCTCGCGCCGCGGCGGGTCGAAGGCGGACGAGATCGTCAGCGCGATGTCCGCGTCGCCCGCGCGCAGGACGGTCTCGCCGCTCTCGGGCTCCTCGGGGGTGAGCGTCAGCTCCACCTCGGGATGGCGACGGCGGAACTCGACGATCGCCCGGGGCATGATCGTCGCGCCGGCGGTCGCGAACGTCGTCAGCCGCAGGCGGCCGCCGCGCAGGCCGGCGATCGCGTCGAGCTCGGCCTCGGCGTCGTCGAGGCGCTGGATGATGGCCTCCGCGTGGACGACGAGCGCGCGCCCCGCGTCCGTGAGGGAGACCCCGCGGGCGGAGCGGTCGACCAGGCGGGTCCCGGCCTCGCGCTCGAGCGCCGCGATCTGCTGGGACACGGCGCTCTGGGTGTAGTCGAGCGCCTCGGCCGCGGCGGAGAACGAGCCCCGGGCGGCGACCTCGCGCAGGACCCTCATGCGGCGGACGTCGAGCATGAGCACACCTTATGCCATCGTGCTGGGTTCCGTCACCCTCGCTGATGACGAGGAGGCCGGCCACCCGGAGGCGGCCGGCCCCCGTGCGCCCTCACGCGCCGTCGGCCGGGGCGACGGTCGGCCCTCGGGCACCCCGGACCGTTCCCGGTCCGGCGCTCGCCCGTGAGCCGGAGCGCAAGCTCCCGAGCAGTCGGCGGCGAGGCTTCGGGCACGGAGCGAACGGGCGTCTCGTCGGCGGATGTACGACGTCGGGCGAGGCATCAGCGTTGCTGATGGCAGGACCCACGCAATGTCGTTTGCACTGATGGCACGCTCCTGGCACCTTCGACCCATGACCTCCACCGCCATCCTCGCCATCCGCCCCGCCGCCCAGGACGACGCCGCCGAGCTGGACCGGCTCGCCGCCCTCGACAGCACCGACGTCCCGACGGGTCAGCTGCTGCTCGCCGTCGTCGACGGTCGCATCCTCGCCGCGCTGTCGGTCGCCACGGGCGCGTCGTTCGCCGACCCCTTCGCCCCGACGGCCGACCTCGTCGACCTGCTGCGTCGGCGCGCGGCGGGGCTGCAGACGCCCGCGCGCCGCGCACGGCCCCGCTTGCAGCGCGCCGCCCGCCTGCACCGCGGGCGCCCGGCGATGGCCTAGGAGCCGGCCCGCGCCCGCGCGCGCCGCTCCGCCGCGACGCGCAGCGGGTGCCGCGGCGAGGCGCCCGGGCCCGGGAGGGCCTGCGACTCCGTCAGCCCGACCAGCGCCCCGCACGTCGCGCAGACCCCGCGGCCGTCGAGCGTTCCACCGCAGGCGCCCCGGTGCACGACGAGGGTCGGGGGCCCGCCGGGGGCGGGCGCGTGCTCGTCCCCCCAGGCCATCAGCCCGTGCAGCGCCGGCCAGAGGTCGCGGCCGCGCCCGGTCAGCCGGTACTCGTGGCGCAGCGGCCGCTCGGAGTACGGCCGCTTCTCCACGACGCCGGCCTCGACGAGCTTCTCCAGCCGCGAGGCCAGGACGTTGCGGGCGATCCCGAGGTTCGCCTGGAGCTCGTCGAAGCGCCGGAGCCCGAGGAAGAGGTCGCGGACCACGAGCAGCGTCCAGCGCTCCCCCACCACCTCGAGGGTGCGGGCGATGGAGCAGACCTGGGTGTCGTAGTCGTTGCGCAGCACGCTGGAGTGCAGTGTAGACCGATCAGGTTGCGTGACGCAACGGACTTCCCTAGGCTGCGTTGCATCATGCAACGCAAGTGGCAGGTCCTCCTCGTGGTGTGCGTCGGCGTCGTCGTCGTCTCCCTCGACCTCTTCATCGTCAACTTCGCCCTCCCGGACCTGCGCCGGGACTTCGGCGACGCCTCCCTCGGGGACGTCTCGTGGGTGCTGAACGCCTACGCGATCGTCATCGCGGCGCTCCTCGTCCCCGCCGGGCGGTGGGCGGACGCGATCGGCCGCAAGCGCGTCTTCCTCGCGGGCTTCGGGCTCTTCACGACCGCGAGCCTGCTCTGCGCCGTCGCCCCGTCGCTCGAGGCGCTCGTCGGCGCGCGCGTCCTGCAGGCCGCGGGCGGCGCGATGCTCCTGCCCACGACGCTCGGGCTCATCCTCCCGGAGTTCGACGCGAAGGAGCGCCCGGTGGCGATCGGCGCCTGGGCCGCGTCGAGCGGCGTGGCCGCCGCGCTCGGGCCGCCGCTCGGCGGGCTGCTCGTGGAGGCCTCGTGGCGGTGGGTCTTCGTCGTCAACGTCCCCGTCGGGATCGCGGCGCTCGTCGCGGGCTCGCGCATCCTGCGCGAGGTGCGCGAGCCCGCGGGCCTGCGCCCGGACCTCGTGGGCGCCGCCGGGATCACCGCGGGCATCGGGGCGCTCGTCGTGGGCATCGTCCAGGGCCCCGAGTGGGGCTGGGCCAGCCCGCGCGTGCTCGGGCTCTGGGTCCTGGCCACCGTCCTGATCGCGGGTGTCGTCCAGCGCTCGCGCACCCACGCCTCCCCCATCGTCGAGCCCGCCATCGTCCGCGTCCGGGCCTTCAGCGTCGCCTGCGGCGGCTCCCTCGTCTTCTTCCTCGCCTTCGGGGCGATGCTCCTCGGCGGCGTCCTGTTCCTGACGGGCGTCTGGGAGAAGAGCGTCATCGCCGCGGGCCTCATGCTCGCGCCGGGGCCCGCGACGGCCGCGGCGTTCTCCATGCCCGGAGCCCGCCTCGGCGGCCGCTACGGGCAGCGGCTCATCGGCTCGATCGGCGGTCTCGCGTTCGCGGCCGGCGGCCTCTGGTGGCTGCTCGCCCTCGAGGACCAGCAGCACTGGCTCACCGCGTTCCTGCCCGGGATGCTCCTCACGGGCATGGGCGTCGGCCTCGTGAACCCGTCGCTGACGGGCGCCGCCGCCGCGGCGCTGCCCCCCACGCGCTTCGCGACGGGCATCGCGGTGCTGACGATGGGCCGGCAGGTCGGCTCCGCCCTCGGCGTGGCGATCCTCGTCGCGGTGCTCGGGGTGCCGACGGGCGCCGCGGACTTCGACGGGGCGTGGCTCATCGTCCTGCTCGGCGGCCTGGGCGCGCTCGGGGCGTTCGGCCTGCTGGGCGTGGTCGCCGAGCACGAGCCGGCACCCGCGGCCGCGGCGGTGGCGGCCTGAGCCCGGTGAGCGGACGTGCACCTGGACCCGTGGTGGGCTGCGCGGTCCGCCCGAGGCTCCCGACCGGGGTCGGCTTGGCCACGGCGACGACGAGCTGCCTGGTCTCCGCCCCACTACCGTCCGGAGGATGACCGCCTGGACCGCCGCGCAGATCCCCGACCAGTCCGGCCGCCGCGCCGTCGTGACGGGGGCGAACTCCGGGCTGGGCCTGGTCACCGCGCGGGAGCTCGCCCGCAAGGGCGCGCACGTCGTGCTCGCCGTCCGCAGCACGGGCAAGGGCGAGGCCGCGGCGCAGGCGATCCGCGACGCGGCGCCCGGCGCGCAGGTCGAGGTGCGCGAGCTCGACCTCAGCGCCCTCGACTCCGTGCGCGGCTTCGCCGCCGGCTGGGACGGGCCGCTCGACCTCCTGGTGAACAACGCGGGGATCATGATGACCCCGCCCCGCACGACCGCGGACGGCAACGAGCTCCAGTTCGGCACGAACCACCTGGGCCACTTCGCGCTCACGGGCCTGCTGCTCGAGGCCCTCGGCAGCGCGCCGGCCGCCCGCGTCGTCACCGTCAGCTCCATCGAGCACAAGCCGGGCCGCATCGCCTTCGACGACCTCAAGCTCGAGCAGGGCTACGACCCGCGGAAGGCCTACCAGCAGTCCAAGATGGCCAACGCGCTCTTCGGCCTCGAGCTCGACCGCCGCCTGCGCGCCGCGGGCTCGCCGATCCTCAGCGTCCTGGCCCACCCGGGCTACTCGGACACGAACCTGCAGTCGACCGGCCCGACCGGCATCGCGAAGCTCGCGATGAAGGTCGGCAACAAGGTGCTGGCGCAGAGCGCGGAGCAGGGCGCGCTGCCCCAGCTGCATGCCGCGACCGCGCCCGGCGTCCAGGGCGGGCAGTTCTTCGGGCCGGACGGCTTCCAGGAGTTCCGCGGGAAGGTCACGGAGGTCCAGGCCGTCCCCTACGCGCAGGACGCCGACGTCGCGCAGCGCCTGTGGACGGCGTCGGAGGAGCTCACGGGCGTCAGCTACGCCTTCGGGGTCCCCGCGTGAGCGAGGCGCTCCTGGTCGTCGACGTGCAGGTCGACTTCTGCCCGGGCGGCGCCCTCGGGGTCGCGGACGGGGACGCGGTGGTCCGCGCAGGCCAACGCGCTCGCCGCGTCGGGCGCCTTCGACCTCGTCGTCGCGACCCGCGACTGGCATCCCGCCGACCACGGCTCGTTCGCGCCGGACGGCCCGTGGCCGCCCCACTGCGTGCAGGGCACCCCGGGCGCCGAGCTGCACCCGGACCTCGACCGCAGCCGCATCGACGTCGTCGTCGACAAGGGGCAGGACCCGGGCACGGAGGGCTACTCCGGCTTCGACGGGACGGAGCTCGCGACGCTGCTGCGCGAGCGCGGGATCGACGCGGTGACCGTCGTCGGCCTGGCGACGGACTACTGCGTGCGCGCGACGGCGCTCGAGGCCGCGCAGGCGGGCTTCGCGGTGACGGTCGTGGCCGATGCGACCCGCGCCGTCGACGTGCAGCCGGGTGACGGCGCAGCGCGCGCTCGACGAGCTGCGCGCCGCGGGCGTCACCGTCGCCTAGACGCCTACTCCCAGGGCTTCTTGAGCAGGAGGATCGTGTTCAGGGTGAACAGGATCGCGATGGCCACCGTGTAGCGGTTCAGGTTCTTCTCCATCATCGAGCCGCCGACCTTCCCGCCGCCGCCGACGCCGAACGCCCCGGAGAGCCCCGCGTCCTTCCCCGAGTGCATGAGGATCAGCAGGATGAGCAGGCAGGCGAAGATGACCTGGATGACCGAGAAGACCGTTTCCATCGTGGCTCGATGGTAGCGGCGGGGCTCAGTCCGGGTCGCGGGCGCCGACGGGCTCCTCGCCCGCCCCGAGCGCGTCGAGGCGGCGGAGCAGCTCGACGGCCTCCGCGCGCCGCGCGCGGTCCTGCGCCCGGTAGTCCTCCTGGGTGAGCTTGCCCGTCCGCACGTCCATCTCGAGCTCCCGGATCTCCCGGTACTTCGCGGCCTTGGCCTCCTCGAGCGCCTCGATGTCGCGGCGGTCGCGCTCGTCGGCCGCCTCCACCACGCCGGAGCGCAGGGGGATCACGAGGAACGCGACGACCGCCGCGAAGACGAGCAGGACGACGAGGCCCGCCATGGCTCAGGCGTGGGTCAGCTCGCGCGCCACGCGGCTGGCGTAGCCGGCCTTCGCGCGGCTGACGGCGCGGTCGCCGCGGTCCCCCGGCCACAGGGCGATGAGCCCGCCGAGGAACGTGAGGATCGCCCCGAGCCAGATCCAGGTGACCATCGGGGAGACGATCAGCCGGAACGTCGCGGGCGGCGGCGAGGCCGTGTAGCGGTCGAGGATCTGCTCGAAGTAGACGCGTCGCAGCTGGGCGAAGCGCGCCGGGTCGAGGGCGTCGCCCGCCTGCGCGGCGGCCTTCACGAGCACGGTGTCCCGGTTCTCGATCTCGCGCTGCAGCCCCGAGAGGTCGGGTGCGACCGCGGTCCAGAAGTCCCGGCGCAGGCCCGCGTCGAGCGCGACCTCGCTGGTCGCCTCGCCCTCGAAGGCGGCACGGATCGGGGCGTTCGGCGTGGTCGTCGGGTAGAAGCCGCGGTTCGGCCGCAGCGTGCCCACGAACTTCCCGTCCTTGCGCACCTGCAGCACCGCGCCGAACTCGATGCGCTCGAGGCGGCCGTTGCGCACGACGAGGTCGCCCGTCGGCTTCGCGTAGGTCACGTCGTAGCCCGAGATGCGCGCGGTCTGCCCGACGGCGAGGCGCTCGTCCGTCGCGTCCTGGAACGCGGAGGAGGCGGCGACGCCGATGAAGAGCAGCGCCATGCCGCCGTGGATCGTGTAGCCGCCGTAGCGCCGGCGGTTGCGGCTGACGAGGGAGACGAGGGCGGCCGGGACCGACTCGGACGTCATCGCCCGGCGGGCACGGACGCCGCGCGACGAACTCCTGGCCGATCGTCCCGAAGACGAAGGCGCCGAAGCCGAACATGAGCAGGGCCAGCGGCTTGTCGAGCGCGAAGGGCGCGAGGACGACGAGCGCGAGGACCCCGACGAGCACCGGGACGCGGAAGTTCCGGCGCACGTTCTCCGCGTTGGCCTTGCGCCACGCGATGACCGGCCCGATGCCCGAGAGCAGGACGAGCACGAGCGTGAGCGGCACGACGAACTTGTCGAAGACGGGCGGCCCGATCGCCCGCTTGGTTCCCGTCAGCGCCTCGGCGATCAGCGGGAAGAACGTCAGGAACAGGATGACGAACGTCAGCGCGACGAGCACGAGGTTGTTGAAGAGGAAGACCGCCTCGCGGGAGAGCAGCGAGTCGAGTCGGTGCTCCGCCTTGAGCTCCTCCTGCCGTGAGACCACGAGGTAGGCCGAGAAGAGGATGAGGGCGCCGATGAAGGCGACGAACGGGATGCCGAGCGTCGAGGCGCCGAAGGCGTGGATGGAGTCGAGGATCCCCGAGCGCACGAGGAACGTCCCCATGACCGCGAGCACCCCCGTCCCGAGGATGAGCGAGGCGTTCCAGACCTTCAGCATCCCGCGGCGCTCCTGGATCATCACGGAGTGCAGGAAGGCCGTGCCGGTCAGCCAGGGCAGCAGGGAGGCGTTCTCCACCGGGTCCCAGGCCCAGTAGCCGCCCCAGCCGAGCTCCGCGTAGGACCAGCGGGCGCCCAGGAGGATGCCGATGCCGAGGAAGAGCCAGGCCGCGAGGGTGAAGCGGCGGGTGGCCGAGATCCACTCCGCGTCGACCCGGCGGGCGAGCAGCGCGCCGATCGCGAACGCGAAGGGGATCGTGAAGAGCGTGTACCCCGAGTAGAGGAAGACGGGGTGGATGAGCATCCCCGGGTTGCGCAGGAGGGGCTGCAGGCCCGTGCCCTCGGCGACGGGCGCCTGGGTGTCGAACGGGCTGGCCGCCAGGACCAGCAGCGCGGAGAAGAACGCGGCGAAGACCAGGAGGGTCGCCGTGGCGTACGGCGTGACGTCGCGCATCCGCCGGCGGGTGCCGTAGAGGATGACGCTCGACCAGAGGGAGAGCAGGAAGACCCAGAGCAGCAGCGAGCCCTCCTGCGAGGACCACGCGGCAGCCGCCTGGTAGTACCAGGGCGTCGTCGTCGAGGAGTGGGTCGCGACGACCGTGAAGGAGAAGTCCGAGCGCAGGAACGCGGCCTCGAGGACCCCGAAGGCGACCGTGGCCAGGGCGAAGACGCCGTAGACCGCGCGGCGGCCCGAGGTGACCCACTCGCGCCGGCGGGTGCGGGCGCCGTAGATCGAGGCACCGGCGCCGTAGAGCGCGACCATGAGCGCCAGCACGAGGCAGGCGCGGCCGACGACCTCCATGGCTCAGGCCCCCGGGGTCATCAGTTGGGGGTGCTCTCCGTCTCGTACTTCGACGGGCACTTCGTCACGAGGGAGTCCTTCTCCCCGACGAAGGTCGTGCCCTGCTTGCGGACGGTGACGATGACCTCGCGACCCTCGCGGAAGGGGTCCGGCACCGCGCCCGTGTAGCGGACGGGGACCGACGCGTCGCCCTTGCGGTCCTTCACCCGGAACTCCATCGTGCCGCCCTGACGGGAGATGCTGCCGTCGGCGACCTTGCCCGTGAGCTCGTAGGACTGCCCCACGACCGCGGAGGCCATGAGGCGCGCGGGGTCGACCGCCTCGCTCGAGGTGTTGAAGCTCGTGTAGACCAGTGCGGCGGCCAGGACGACGGCAGCGGCGAGGGCGACGACGAGGCGGGTCTTGCGCTTCCGGGAGGGGTCCATGGCTTGCGATCGAGTATCGCAAAGTAGGTGGCACGCTGGCAGGGGTTCGCGCGGCTCCGGAGAACGGCGATCCGAGAGCAACCCCCGCGCCCCGGCGGGGTTCAAGACCCAGAGCATGCGCCTCCACCGACTTCGCCGCGACCCCGCCGTCCGCCCCCGCCGTGAGCATGGCGCGCCCCCGCCCCCGCCCGCGGCGGCCACGCCCGCGCCCGAGACGCCCGAGCCCGTCGTGGCCGAGCCCGAGGCGGACCGCGCGCTCGCCGCGGAGCGCCGGCTGCGCGACGCGGGCGGGCCCGAGGACCACGCGACGTACACCTGCCGCTGCGGCGCCGTCTTCCCCGCGAGCCCGACGACCTCCGTCTCCTGCCCGCTCTGCGGCGTCCACCAGGCCTGGTGAACGACGTTCAGCTCCTGGGCGACAGCTAGCCTGCGGACGTGCTCGGGGTCCACCACCGGCTCGCCGCCGTCCTGCTGATCGCCCTCATGGCCGTGGGCTCCGTCGCCCTCTGGCTCGGGATCCCCTTCGCGTGGATCTACCTCGCCTCGCAGCTGGTCGAGACCTCCCAGCCGACCATGGGCCCCTACGTCATGGTCCTCGTCGGGATCCCGCTCTCCATGGTCGTCGTCGGGAAGCTCCTCTCGAAGCTCAACCAGGTCTACGGCGACGTGACGCGCACGACCCCCGTGGTCCGCGTCCGCGCGCCCTGGCACCGCTCCATGCGCGACGGCCGCGAGTCCGGGCACCCGCGGACGGTCCTCGACGTCGTCATGGTCATCTCCGTGGCGCTGGCGATGACCTGCATGGGGATCTGGTTCTTCTTCTTCGCCGAGGGCGGCGGGATCTAGCTCGTGGCCACCGCGGAGCTCACGGTCATCTCCCTGGGCCGCGCGGAGGTCGGGGCGAGCGCGTACGTCGCGGAGATCCAGCGCCGGCTGGCCGCCCAGGACCGCGTCCGCTTCGAGATGCACGCGATGGGGACGAACCTCGAGGGCGACGTCGCGGACATCCTCGGGCTGGTCGGGGAGCTCCACGCCGTCCCGTTCGAGCTCGGGATCCCGCGCGTCTACTCCGTGCTCAAGCTCGACGAGCGCCGGGACAAGGCAGCGACGCTCGACGCGAAGGTCGCGAGCGTCCGAGCGCTGCTCGACCCGGAGTAGTTGCACGCGCAACTACTTGGAGCTAGGCTGTCCCCATGCAGCTCGACGGCCTCCACCACATCAGCGCCATCACGGGCGACGCCCGCGCGAACCTCGCCTTCTACACGGGCGTGCTCGGGCTTCGGCTCACCGCCAAGACGGTCAACCAGGACGACCCCACCGTCTACCACCTCTTCTACGGCGACGAGCACGCCCGCCCGGGTGCGGACCTCACGTTCTTCGAGTACCCGCGCGCCGTCCCGGGCCGGCCGGGCGCGGGGATGGTCCACACGATCGTCTCGCGGGTCGGCTCCCCGGAGGCGCTGGGCTTCTGGGCCGAGCGGCTCACCGCGCACGGCGTCGCCGTCGAGCGCACGGCGGGCAGCGTCCGCTTCGCCGACCCCGAGGGCCTGCGGCACGAGCTCGTGGCCAGCACGAGTGCCGACACGCCGCTGACCGCCGTGCACCCCGAGGTCCCCGAGGCCTTCGCGCTGCAGGGCTTCGAGGGCGTCCGGGCGTACTCCGCCCACCCCGACGGGACCGGCGTGGTCCTCGAGCGCCTCATGGGCGCCACGGCGAAGCTCGACGTCGGCGGCGAGCAGGCCTGGGAGCTGCGGGGGGAGCGCCGCGGGGGCTGGATCGCCTTCGACCCCGCGCCGGCCGAGCCCGGCCGCCAGTCGGCGGGCACGGTGCACCACGTCGCCTGGGGCACGACGGACGAGGACCTCCCGCGCTGGATCGAGGAGGTCGGGGGCGTCGGCATCCCGAACTCGGGCTGGGTCGACCGCCACTACTTCCACTCCCTCTACTTCCGCGAGCCCGGCGGCGTGCTCTACGAGCTCGCGACGGACGAGCCCGGCTTCCTCGTGGACGGGCTCACGCTCGAGGAGCTCGGCACCCGCATCATCCTCCCGCCGTTCCTCGAAGGACGCCGCGAGGCCGCGGAGGCGAAGCTCACGCCGCTGCCGGACCCGCGCGCGGACTGGCCCGAGGCCGCGCGGGCCTGAGCACCGCGTAGGGGTCCCCTCCCACCCCGCGAGCCGGACCCGCGGCCTGCCTCAGCGCGCTTGGCGCATCTCGCGCATCTCGCGCTCCTGGGCGCGGATGATCGCCCGGGCGAGGGCCGCGAGCCGGGGGTCGGCGCCGCGCTCGAGCTCGGCCCTCGCCATGGCGACGGCACCGGCGTGGTGCGGGAGCATCATCCGCAGGAACGCCGGGTCGAACGGCTCGACGTCCCGGAGCGTGCCCGCGCCGCCGCCCATGGCCATGGCGTCCGCGGCGACGCCGAGCGTCCCGACGTCGATGCCCCGCCGCGCGAGGTCGGCGTCGCGCTCGCGCAGCGTCCCGAGCTCCCTCCCCTGTGCTCGGACGATGTCGGCCGCGAGCTCCTTGACGAACGCGCTCGAGCCACGCCGTTCGGCGACCCGCGCCATGGCCACGGCGGATTCGTGGTGCGGGATCATCTGTGCCGCGAAGGCGCGATCGGTGGGGTTGCCGGCCGTGGGGCGGGCCGCATCACCGCAGCCGACCAGCAGGGTGCCGGCGACGGCGAGGACCCCGACGGCGTGGCACCGGGCGCGCAGCCCCAACCGTCGCGTGTCCGTGGGTCCCACGCCCCAGACGGTAGGGCTCGCGCGCGGTGGCGCCGGAGGGATGGCGCCGGCACCCCTCCCGCACCCCGAGGGCACGCCTGGCGTGCCCGGCCCCACCGGGATCGCGCCCAGACCGGCGGCGACGTCGGATGCGGACGGTTCCCTCAGTTCCAAGGTACCCCCAGGGGGTATAATACGGATAGATCGATCGAAAGGAACCCGCATGTCCCAGGTCGAGCACCATCACCGCCCTGCCCCCGACGCCACCACCATGGACGGGTCGTGGTCGACGGCCTTCGCCGCCACCGTCCACTGCCTGACGGGCTGCGCCATCGGCGAGGTGCTCGGGATGCTGATCGGCGCGGCGACCGGGCTGGCGACAGGAGCCACCGTCGTCCTCTCGATCGTCCTGGCCTTCGTCTTCGGCTACGGCTTGACCAGTCGGCCGCTGCTGCGCTCGGGCATGGCCCTGGCGGCGGTCGCGCCGCTCGCGTTGGCATCGGACACGATCTCGATCACCGTCATGGAGGTCGTGGACAACACGATCATGGTGGCGATCCCGGGCGTGATGGAGCTCGGCCTCACCGACCCGGGCTTCTACGTCGCGCTGGCGGTCGCGCTGGCCATCGCCGGGCTGATGGCCTGGCCCGTCAACCGCTGGCTCATCCGCCGCGGCAGGGGACACGCCGTCGTCCACGCGCACCACGTCCATTGAGGTAGCTCACCTACGAGTCCACAACCACAGCACCTCGGACTGCTGCTCAACGCCGGGATCGTCTCCCGGCGCAAGGACGGGACCGCGGCGCGCTACGCCATCGCCGACCCCAGCGTCTTCGCGCTGTGCGAGCAGATCTGCGGCGCCCTGCAGGCCCAGCTCGAGCAGCTCACCGCGATCGTAGGGGCGGACCTTCGACTGAGCGCTCTGACCACGGCACCCTCGCGCGGCGCGAGGATCCGCTTCGCCACGCCGTGGCTGGTCGGGCGACCAGCGCTCGGCGCCGCTCGGGCGCTGGCCCAGCTCGGCTCGCGGCGTCCGTGCGCTCACCCTGGCCGGGCTGTCGTCGTCGCCGCCCTCGCGTGGCCCGTGGGTCGCTTGGAGACGCATGCCGTCGATCTCGGTCGGCCGGCCGAGGACGGCTCCCTGGCGTCGAGGAGGCAGCTGCTCCGGCCGCGGCCGGTGGGAGGCGTCGGGCCTCGCGAGTGCCGTCGCCTGCTCACGCGATCCGCATCGACGCGGCGTTCGACGGCCGGGGCGTACGCCCTGCAGGTCGTCCTCGGGGCGGGCCTCCGCGCCGCCGTGCGCGGAGCGCTGCCGACGGTCGAGACCGTGCTGGACGCCGACGAGCGCATCGCGGGCGTCGTCCCGCCCCGGGCGAGCGCCTCGTTGGCCCCGGACGGCCGCACCGCAGTGGTCCTGGCCGGAGCCGCCGCCCCGCCCGACGACATGGTCCGCGCGGCCGACGACCTGAAGGAGCGCCTGGCCGACGGCGCGGCGAACGGCGTGTCGCGTCGTCGTGGCCGGCGCCCCCGGCATGTGGGTCGGACTGACGCTGCGCTCGTGCGCATGGTGCTCATGCCGGCCGTGATGCGCCTGCTCGGCCCGGCCGGCTGGTGGGCGCCCCGCTGGTTGCGCCGCGTCTTGCCCGACATCCGCTTCGGCCACTGAGAAGGGCCGGCCACGGCGCGTCGCCGCGCCAGGAGCGTCCGGAGCAGGGCGGTGCCGGCGAGGACGAGCTCTCCGGCCGCGCACGAGTGCCGAGGATGCGGCAGACCACCGCGTTGCGACGACGTGCGGTTCAGCGCACCTCCACCTCGAGCTCCGTGGCGTACTGGTCGAACTCGGAGACGCGCTCCTGCACCCCGAGCGTCCAGCGCCCGGCGGGCGCGAGCGCGACGGTGTCGGCGGTGAAGTGGCCGGGGCCGCTCCGTCGCAGGGTCACGGGGAGCGGCCCGATCCCCACCTGGGGCTGCTCGGCGGTGATCGTCAGCTCCTTCGTGCCCCCGAACGGCGTGCCCGTCTTCTTGTCGAAGAGGTAGACGTGCAGCTCGTTCGGACCCGAGCGGGCAGGGTCGACGGTCACTTCGAGGTCGAGCGGGCCGAGTGGGACACGTCGGCTGAACGGGCCGGCAGCGCCCGCTCCCGGCGGGGAGGACCCGACGAGCACCCCCGTCGTGGCGAGCACGACGACCAGGACGGCGACCTCGCCACGGAGCACCCGGCGCAAGAGGATGCCGGCCTTGCCGGGCGCCTCCGAGGCGCCGGCGGCGAGCTCCCGCAGCCGTGGGACCACCCGCCGGCGGTTCACCGCGCCGAGCGCGACCAGCAGGAGCAGCAGCGTGGACTTCACGAGGATGGCCCGGCCGTACCCGCTGTGCAGGAGGTCCCCGAACGAGCGGAGCTCGAGGACCGCCGCGAGGACCCCGGTCGCGACGATCAGCCCCACGCAGCCGAGGGCCAGCGGACTGAAGCGCACCAGCAGTGCCGACAGCAGGCGGGTGCGCTCCGGCGGGTCGAGCAGTCGTGTCGCGGAGGGAACGACCAGCAGCAACGTGAAGATGCCCCCGACCCACGTCGTGATCGCGACCAGGTGGAGCACGTCGAGCCCGAGGTTCGCCCAGATCGGGTCCTGCGTCGTCTGATGCCCCTCCAGGGCGGGCGAGAGGACCAGGAGCGCGGCCGGCACCGCGAGGGCGACCAGCGCGAGCCGGCTCGGGCTGCCGACCGCCTGCCCGTCGGCCCCCAGCGCGGCCGGCTGCAGCACGATCGACCGGCGCGGCGCACGCCGGACCAGGACGCCGGCCAGCGCCAGCCAGGCCACGAGCTGACCGACCAGGACACGGCCCGTTCGCGTGCCGGCGACCTCCCGCACGACGCCCGGGTCGAGCGCCGCCCAGAAGGAGGTGCCACCGGCCGTCGCGCCCTCGGCGACCAGGGAGGCGAGCGTGGCGACGGCGCCGACGCCCGCCGCGCCGAGGCCCACGCGGACCGCTCGTGCACCGAGCGCCTCGGACGCCGCGCGCCACCGCCCCTCGGCCCCGGCGACGCTCTGCAGGGCGCGGCGCCAGCAGAGCCAGAGGAACGCCAGCAGCCCGCCCACCGCCGCGATGGCGGCGTAGAGGACGCCACGCGCGCCGGCGGCCGCGGCCTTGGTCACCCCGCCCGCGCTGCTGCCGTCGAGCAGCTCGTCGACCGACGCAGCCGGGCCGGCACCCGGCTTGCCGATCGAGAAGACCAGGCCGCCGGAGACCGGATGCCCGTCCGCCGAGATGACGCGGTAGGTCGCCGTGTAGGTCCCGTCGGGCAGGCCGGGCTCGAGACGGACCGCCACCGCGTCGCTCTTCCCGCCGGGATGGACGACGTCGCCGGCGTCCACCCGGCGGGCCTTCGCGTCGAAGACGCGGACGGCGCCGAAGGCGATCTCGACCGGCTCGGAGTACGAGAAGACGACCTGCCCGGGCTGGACCTCCACCGTCGCACCGCGCTCGGGGCTCGTGCCCTCGAGCTGCGCGTGGGCCCAGGCGGACGGGGCGCCCGCCCCGAGCGCGGCGAGCGCCACGCCCAACGTGAGGAGGCTCCGCCTCACCAGGCCTCCGTGGCGGCGGCGGCCGCCGGGCCCCCCGGATCCTGCCCTCGCCGTCGCCGGCGCACGACGATCGCCGCCCCTGCTCCGACGAGGGCGAGGACGCCCAGCCCGACGAACGCCCCCACCGACGCGCCGCCCGCACGGTCCTCCGGGACCCAGAACAGCGAGCCCCGGACGACGGCTGCGCGGTCCCCGACCTTGAACGGCACCTTCCAGTCGTAGGCCTTGGCCTTGACGGTCGGGTCCTTGATCGCCGGCGGACGCCCCGTCCCCATGTAGTGGATGCGATGGTCGTGCCAGACGTAGCGCCCCGTCTTGTCGATGACCTTCCAGTCGGGCGCGGCCGAGCGCTTCGCGTTCGGGGGGACGGTGCCGGACCCGTCACGCTCGTCGTTGATGTAGAGCGCCGCGGAGTTCCGGTTGACCTCCACCGTCCCGTCCGGCTCGAAGCGGAGGTAGTCCTCGCCGTCGTAGCCCTGCATGACGATCGTCTGCTGCGAGCGGTTCGTCAGCTCGAACGAGTCGTCGTAGTTGAGGATCTGCAGCTCGACCCCCGGGATCCGTGGCTCGACGGCGTCGATGACCGAGCGGTAGTTCGGGTTGCCCTCGTGGGCGAGGGCGGATGTCGGAAGCAGCGCGCAAGCGCTCAGGACGACGACCAGGATGCAAGTGCGGAAGACCACCGGAACTCCTCGGGCTTGGCGTGGGAACGGCCGGGCGGACGTCCGGGGACGTCTGCCGCAGATCGGTCGCGGCGAACGGCCGCGGTCCACCGGGGCCTCGTCCCCTCGGGGCCTCAGCGCACGGTGGGGAGCGCTGCCGGCGGCCCGCGCTGGGCGAGCGCCGAGGCCAGGAGTGCGCCGCCGCGAGCCATCGTCGCGCGGGGGGCACGGGGCAGCCGGGCCTCCAGGAGCACCACGGCGCGGGAGGCGCGCTCGACGCGACGCAGGCCCAGCACGGCGAGGCGCTCCTCACCGACGTACCGACCGACGAGGAGCGGCAGCGCGAGCAGCAGTGCCGGTGCGAGGTGGGCCAGACCCGTCTCCAGCCCGGTCACCCCGTGGGCCACGGCGACCGAGAGCCCCAGGAGGGCGAGCAGCGACACGAATCCCAGGTGACGACGGACGATCACGCGGCCGCGAGTCTAGTCATCGGCCCCCCGCGGCGCGCAGGTGCGCGTGTCGCGTCCCACGACGCTCCCGGGTCCTCCCAAGCCTCGCTCGAGCTCTTGCGATGCTTGACGCCGTGCGACGGCGACGCGTCATCGCGGCGTTCCTCCTCTCCCTGTGCCTCTGCGCCGCCGCGCCGGCGGAGGCCTACAACGGGTCGATCGTCTTCCCCCTGCAGCAGGGCGACGCGCTCTACCCCCAGGAGCAGGCGACCTACGGCGCAGCCGAGCGCCTGGACGAGCTGCTGCTGGCCGTGCGCCGGGCCGGGCATCCGGTGAAGGTCGCCATGTTCACGGCGGCGTCGGACTTCGGCTCGGCATCCGAGCTCTTCGGCCACCCCCAGCAGGCGGCACGAGTGCTCGACGAGCTCCTCTACCGGGGCCGGGAGGCAGACCGTGCACCGCTCCTGGTCGTCATGCCCGCCGGACTCGCCGCCACCGGTGTCTCGGGAGCCGACCGGGCGGCGATCCGCACGGTGCCCGTCGACATCCACGCCCGCGCCGAGGAGGTCGTCGCCGCGGCCGGCCTGGCCGTGCAGGCCTTCGCACGCCGTCAGGGGGTGGACGTCGCCGCGTCGTTCACCGCGGCCCAGGCCTCGAGCGAGGACGCCGTCCCCGTGGTGGGCGTCGTGCTCATCGGCCTGGCGACGGCGATCGCGGTGGCCACCGGCCTGCTGAGCCGCCGCCCGCGAGCTCCCGCGACGAGGTCCGCGTGATGACGCCCGGGGCGGCTCGCGACATCGCCGGGCGTGTGGACCTGCCGCTGCCGGCGTGGCTCTTCATCCTCGCCGCGACGCTCGTCCTGGTCGTGTCCTTCGTCGCGCTGCAGTCGTTCTGGACGACTCCCCGCACGAGGGACGCGCCGACCGGGTCCGCGCAGCCGCGCAGGGCCCCGGAGATCGCGCTCGGCGTGGTCGGCACGACGGTCTTCGGGATGACGATCCTCAGCGGTCTGGGCGGAACGCCCGCGCCCTCCGCGAGCTTCGCCGTCAACGTCGTGTACGTCGAGGTCTGGATCGGGCTCGTCGTCGTCTCGGTCCTCTTCGGGGACGTCTTCGCCTGCCTGAGCCCCTGGCGCACGTGGGCCCGCGTGGCCCGCCGCATCGGCGTCCGGGCCGGGCTGCGGCTGCGACCGGCGCGCCGCTACCCGGAGCGCCTGGGGTACTGGCCCGCGGTGGTGAGCCTGCTCGTCTTCGCGTGGCTCGAGGTCTCGTACTCCGGCGCGAGCGATCCGCGCCTCACGGCACAGCTGTGCCTCGGCTACGCCGGCGTGCAGCTGGCCGGCTCTGCGGTCTACGGGATCGAGACCTGGACGAGCAGAGGCGACGCATTGGGCGTGACCTTCGGCCTCCTGGCCCGGTGCTCGCCCGTCGACGTGACGCTGCGTCCGACGATCCGCAGGCGGCCGCTCGAGGGCTTCGAACGCGCTCCTGCGCTGCCGGGGACGGCCGCGCTGGCGTGCGTCCTCATGGCCGCCACGACCTTCGACGCCTTCACGGCGACGGATCGCTGGCGTTCGCGCGTCGAGCCGGGGCTCACGGGGTGGTTCTTCGACCGCGGCGCGGGCGTGGCGCTCGGCCGGGACCTCGCCGCGACGGCCGCGCTGCTCGTGTCGCTGGCCCTGGTCGTCCTCGTCTACGAGGGCGCGGTGGCGGTCATGCGCCGTGTGCGGGGCGCGCCACGGGACGTGGAGCTCGGGCGCCTGCTCGCCGTCTCGCTCCTGCCGATCGCCGCGGCGTACGTCGCGGCGAACGGCCTGACGCTGCTCGTCAACCAGACCCAGGCGCTGTCCGCCCTTGCGTCCGATCCGCTGAGCCGCGGGGACGACCTCCTGGGTACGGCGGAGTGGTCGACCGACTACGCCCTCGTGAGCCCGGCGCTGGCCTGGTACGCGCAGGTCGCGGTGCTCCTCGCCGGGCACGTCCTCGGTCTCGTCCTCGCCCACGACAGGCTGCTCGCCGCCGTCGGCGACGTCCGCGTCGCCCGGCGCATGCAGACCTCCATGCTCGTGGCCATGGTCGTGTACACGACGCTCGCGCTCGGGCTGCTGGCGGCCCTGGGCACGTGATCCCCGGCCTCCGTCGTGCGCAACGCGGGAGCCATCGCAGCGGGATGGCCCCGCGGCTCGCCTGCACCTCGCGGTACCGACGAGCCGCCGGGCCGGTGCGGCTACCGCACGTCGTAGCGGTCCAGCATCATCACCTTGTCCCACGCGTCGACGAAGTCGTGGACGAACTTCTCCTTCGCGTCGTCGGCCGAGTAGACCTCGACGATGCCGCGCAGGATCGAGTTCGAGTTGAACACCAGGTCGGCCGCGGTCGCGGTGCGGACCACGTCCCCCGAGCCGTCCAGGCCCACGTACACCCCGTCGTCGGCCGGGCGCCAAGAGGTGCCCAGGTCGAGCAGGTTCCGGAAGAAGTCCTGCGACAGGACCCCGACGTGCTCGGTGAAGACGCCATGTGCCGAGCCACCGGTGGTCGCGCCGAGCACCCGCAGCCCGCCGATGAGCACGGTCATCTCCTTCGGGGTCAGCTCGAGCAGGTAGGCCCGGTCGACCAGCTGCGTCTCCGGGGAGAGCTTCGCCCCGGGCTTGACCCAGTTGCGGAAGCCGTCCGCGCGCGGCTCGAGCCACTTGAAGCTCTCGACGTCCGTCATCTCCTGCGAGGCGTCGGTGCGGCCGGGCGTGAACGGGACCGTGATCTGCACGCCGGCGTCCACCGCGGCCTTCGCGACCGCCGCGCAGCCGCCGAGGACGATGGTGTCCGCGAGCGAGATCGGCTTCCCGAAGGCCGACCGGATCTCGTCGAGCTTCGCGATGACCTCGCCGGTGCCGGCGTTGACCGCCCAGGACCGCTGCGGCTCCAGACGCAGGCGCGCGCCGTTGGCGCCACCGCGCTTGTCCGTGCTGCGGAACGACGCGGCCGCGGACCACGCCGTGTGCACGAGCTGCGAGATCGTGAGGCCGGACGCGAGGATCTGGTCCCCCAGCTCCTTGGCGTCGGCCTCGGACACCAGCTCGTGGTCGACGGGCGGCACGGGGTCCTGCCAGACCTCCGGCTCCTGCGGGACCCACGGGCCGACGTAGCGGTCCGCCGGGCCCATGTCGCGGTGCAGGAGCTTGTACCAGGCCTTGCGGTAGGCGTCGGAGAACGCCTCGGGGTCCTCCCGGAACCGCTCGCTGATCTCGCGGTACTCCGGGTCGACCTTCAGGGCCATGTCGGCCGTGGTCATCATCGGGCGGTGCGTCACGCCCGGGCGGTGCGCGTCCGGCACCGTCGCCGACGCGGGGTCCGTGGTCTGCCACTGCTTCGCGCCGGCCGGCGACTCCGTGAGCTCGAACTCGTGCCCCAGCAGGGTGTCCCAGTAGCTGTTGTCCCACTGGGTGGGCGTCGGCGTCCAGGCGCCCTCGATGCCCGAGGTGACGGTGTCCTCGGCCTTGCCCTTGCCGTTGGCGTTGACCCAGCCGAGGCCGTTGCCGTGGACGGGGCAGCCCTCGGGCTCGACGCCGACCTTCTCGGGATCGCCGTTGCCGTGGGCCTTGCCGAAGGTGTGCCCGCCGGCGACGAGCGCGACCGTCTCCTCGTCGTTCATCGACATGCGGCTGAACGTCACGCGGATGTCGTGCGCGGACTTGGCCGGGTCCGGAACGCCCTTCGGGCCCTCCGGGTTGACGTAGATGAGGCCCATGGTCACGGCCGCGAGGTGGTCCGCCTCGAGGTCGAGCGGGTCGTCGTCGCTGTAGCGCTCGTCCCCGAGCCACGTGTCCTCCGGCCCCCAGAAGACCTCCTCCGGCTGCCAGACGTCCTCGCGGCCGAAGGCGAAGCCCATGGTCGGGAAGCCCATGTCCTCGTGCGCGACGTTGCCGGCCAGGACGATCAGGTCGGCCCAGGACAGCGCGCGGCCGTGCTTCTGCTTGACCGGCAGCAGCAGGCGACGGGCCTTGTCCAGGTTGCCGTTGTCCGGCCAGGAGTTGAGCGGGGCGAAGCGCTGCTCGCCCGAGCCCGCGCCGCCGCGCCCGTCGGCGACGCGGTAGGTGCCGGCGGCGTGCCAGGCCATGCGGATGAAGAGCGGGCCGTAGTGGCCGTAGTCGGCAGGCCACCAGTCCTGCGAGGTGCGCATGACGGTCACGATGTCCGCCTTGACCGCCTCGACGTCCAGCGTCTGCACGGCCGCCTTGTAGTCGAAGTCCTCACCGAGCGGGTCGGAGCTCGCCGCCGGCCGGTTCAGGACGTTCAGGTCGACCTGGTTCGGCCACCAGTCCTGGTTCGTGCGCGGCCGCTGGTCCGTGTGCGCCGTCGGCGACGCGAGGGCCGGGTTCTCGCTCTCGCTGCGGCTGGCCGTCGTGTCGGTGCCCTGGGGGCTGGCGCTCTCGTCGCGCGGCTTCGGGTCGTTCTCGCTCATGTCCTGTCTTTCTCCTGGTGTGCGTCTCGGTGGGAAGTCTCGCTGCTGCTCCTGCACTCGGGGCATCGCCCCCAGTAGGTCACCTCGGCCTCGTCGACCGTGAAGCCCGCGTCGTCGGACGGCGTCAGGCAGACGGTGTGCCCCACGGCGCAGTCCACGTCGGCGATCGAGCCGCACGAGCGGCAGACCACGTGGTGGTGGTTGTCGCTCACCCGCGCCTCGTAGCGGGCGACGGAGCCCGCCGGCTGGATCCGGCGCAGCAGCCCCGCATCCGTGAGGGCGTGCAGCACGTCGTACACCGCCTGCTGGGAGACCTCGCCGAGGCGCTCCCGGACCGCGCCGACGAGCGTCGCGGTGTCCGCGTGCGGCAGGTCGTGCGCCGCGAGCAGGACCGCAACCCGCGGGCGGGTCACCCGCAACGATGCCGAGCGCAGCTCGTCCTCGGCATCGGTGCGACTGGTCACGACTCAGAGACTACTTCCTGGAATCGTTCAAGGTACGTCAGCCGTTCCACGGAGCGCACGCGACGGTGCCTGCTGCAGGTTCTAGAGCGGGCTACGGGAATCGAACCCGTCTCTCGAGCTTGGGAAGCTCACGTTCTACCGATGAACTAAGCCCGCGAAGTGGGCGCATCGTAGCCGACCCGGCGGTGCCGGTGAGCGCTCCTCGGCTCTACCCTGTCCCCACCCGTGAAGCGCTCCTCCGTCCCCACCGTCGTGCTCGTGGTCGCCGCCCTGCTCGTGGCGCTGCTGGTCTACGGGGTCGTCCAGCAGCAGTCGGGCATCGGCTCCGACGCGCTCGACAAGGCGGTGCAGGACGGCAAGCTGCCGGCGGCCCCGGCGCAGCAGCTCGCCCGGCCCGCGATCGCCCCGGGCCCGGAGCGCTCGCTCGCGGACTTCCGCGGGAAGGTCGTCGTCGTGAACTTCTGGGCCTCCTGGTGCGGGCCGTGCAAGACGGAGGCCCCGGTCCTCAACCGGGTGCAGGCCGACCTCTCCAAGGCGGGCGACGGGACCGTCGTCGGCGTCACCTACCAGGACGCGGCGGACGCGTCGCGCGCCTTCTCGAAGGAGAACCGCTTCGCGTTCCCGACCCTGCGCGATCCCGACGAGGCGCTCTTCTCGGCCTACGGCAACCGCGGGATCCCCGAGACCTTCGTGCTCGACAAGCAGGGCCGGGTCGTGGCCCTCAGCCGCGGGGCGATCGACGACGCGTTCGTGAAGGGCGCGATCGCGAAGGCGAGGGCCGCGGCGTGATCGCCCGGCTCGGCGCCGTCCTGCTGGCCCTCCTCGTCCTGGCGGCGCCGGCGCAGCGCGCTGCCGGTCGCCCAGCGCGGCGAGGCGTTCAACCGCCTGGAGAAGAAGGTGATGTGCATCGCGTGCAACGTGCCGCTGAACATCGCCGAGTCCAGCCAGGCCGACGCGACGCGGGCCCAGATCCGCACCCTGCTCGCCAAGGACCTCTCCGAGCCCCAGGTGCTCGACCAGCTCGTCGACGACTACGGCAAGAACATCCTGGCCGCGCCGAAGGCCGAGGGCTTCAACGTCCTGGCCTACGTCGTGCCGGTCGCGGCGCTCGTCGCGCTCCTGGCCGCGGGCGCGCTGCTGCTGCCGCGGTGGAGGCGCAACCGCGGGCCCGGGCCGGACGACTGGGCCGGCGGCAGCGGCGACGACGGCGCCGCACCGGCGCCGGACCGCGCCATGGCCGAACGCCTCGACGCCGAGCTCGCGCGCTACGGCGCATGAGCGTCCTCGCGGCGTCCGTCAACCCGACGGTCTTCGCCGCGTTCACCGCGGGCCTGCTCTCCTTCGTCTCCCCCTGCGTCCTGCCCCTGGTCCCGGGCTACCTGAGCGCGGTCAGCGGCCTGCAGCCCGGGGCCCAGCGCGACGCGCGCGACCTGCCCACGATCCTCTGGCCCGCGATCGCGTTCTGCCTCTCCTTCACGGTCATCTTCGTCGCGCTCGGGATGTTCGCGACGGGCCTCGGCGCCCCGCTGGCCGACCAGCGCGACGTGCTCAACAAGGTCGCGGGCGCCTTCCTCGTGGTCTTCGGCGCCCTGCTGATCCTCTCCCGCTTCACGAACCTCGCCAACCGGGAGTTCCGGCCCGGCGGGCTGATCGAGCGGGCGGGCAGCGGCGGGCCCGTCATCGCGGGCGCGGCGTTCGCGATCGCCTGGACGCCGTGCACCGGGCCCATCCTCGGCGCGATCCTCGCGACCGCGGCCCAGAAGGACGGCGTGGGCGGCGGCGCGTTCCTCCTGGCCTCCTACTCCGCCGGCCTCGCGGTGCCGTTCCTGGCCTCCGCGGTCGCCTTCGACCGCTTCGCGACGGGCTTCCGCTGGCTGCGCGACCACTACACGATCATCACCGTCGTCTCGGGCCTCGTGCTCGTCGTCGTGGGGGTCCTCGTCTTCAACAACGAGATGACCCGGCTGGCCGCCGAGGCCCGCGACCTCCTCGATGCCACGGGCATCGACTTCGGCTGGTTCGAGCGCTGAGCGCCCCTACATCTCGTCGGGCGCGCTGACCCCGAGCGTGCCGAGCGCGCTCGCGAGCGTGCGCTGCGTGGCGGCGCAGACCGCCACGCGGAAGGCCTCGCTCGGCTCCCCGCGCACCTTGCAGTCGCGGTAGAACGCCGACAGGGCCTGGGCGAGCTCGAGCGCGTAGGTCGCGACGCGGTGCGGGGCGCGGCGCTCCGCGGCCACCCGGACCTCCTCGGGCCAGGCCAGCAGGAAGCGGATGAGCGCGCGCTCGGACGGGTGCAGCGGCTCGGCGGGGGCCGTCGCGTCGGGCGCGGCGTCGGCCTCCCGGAGGATCTTCGCGACGCGCGCGTGCGCGTACTGCACGTAGTAGACGGGGTTCTCGCTCGACTCGGACTTCGCCAGGGCGAGGTCGAGGTCGATCGTCGTGTCGTGCGAGCGCTGCAGGAGGTACCAGCGCGCGGCGTCGACGCCGATGTCCTCGACGAGGTCGTCGAGGGTGACGAACTCCCCGGCGCGCTTGCTCATCCGCACCTGCTCGCCGCCCTCGGAGAGCGAGACGAGCTGCATGATGATGAGCTCCAGCTCGTCCCGGGCGCCGCCGAGCGCCTCGTAGGCGGCGTGCATCCGCGCGACGTAGCCGTGGTGGTCGGCGCCCCAGACGTCGACGAGGAGGTCGAAGCCGCGCTCGCGCTTGTCCTGGTGGTAGGCGATGTCCGAGGCGAAGTACGTGTGCTCGCCCGTCGCCCGCTCGATGACGCGCGGCTTCTCGTCGCCGAACTCCGTCGTCTCGAGCCAGAGCGCGCCCTCCTCGCGGTAGGTCCGGCCCTGCTCGGCCAGGACGTCGAAGGCGTGCTCGACCTTCTTCGCGTCGTGCAGGGACTTCTCGGAGTACCAGGTGTCGAAGGTCACCCGGAAGCGCTCGAGCGACGCCCGGGCCGACTCGACCATGAGGGCGACGGCCTGCGCGGAGAGCTCCTCGAGCGGCAGCTCCGCGGCCCCCGGGATGCGCTCGGCGAGCTCGGCGACGTAGGCGCCCTGGTAGCCGTCCTCGGGCAGCTCGGCGCCGCGGGCACGGGCCTGGACGGACTCCCCCAGCTTCACGATCTGCGAGCCGTAGTCGTTCACGTAGAACTCGCGGTGCACGCGGTGGCCGGCGAGCTCGAGCGCGCGGGCCAGCGCGTCGCCGTAGGCGGCGTTGCGGGCGCCGCCGACGTGGACGGGCCCCGTCGGGTTGGCCGAGACGAACTCGACGTTGACGTTCTTCGGCTCCGCGGCGACGGAGCGGCCCCAGCCCTCCCCCGCCTCCAGGACGCCCGCGAGGGCCTGCGCGTGCCAGCCGTCGGAGAGCGTGAGGTTCAGGAAGCCCGGGCCGGCGACCTCCGTGCGCTCCAGGCCATCCCCGAGCTCCTCCGCGAGCGCCGTCGCGAGCTCCGTGGCGATGTCGCGCGGCGGGCGGCCGAGCCCCTTCGTCAGGAGCATCGCCGCGTTCGTGGCGTAGTCCCCGTGACCGGCCTGCTTGGGCCGCTCGAGCGCGGGCGGGCTCTTCGGGGTGCCACCCAGCGCGGCTGCCGCGCGGTCGACGGCCCCCCGGAGATCGCTCAGCGCGTCGCTCATGCCCCCGATGCAAGCACGTTGCGCGCGGGCGCGGCCCTCAGCCCGGCTCGAAGAGGGTCTCGAGGCGGTCCATCGTCGCCGGCGTGCCCATCGCCACGACGACGTCGCCGGCCTGGAGGACCGTGTCGCCGGGCGGCTGGGGCTGGAACTCGCCCCCGCGGCGCAGCGCCACGATCATCGAGCCGCCCCGCACGTCGGCCAGCGCGACCCCCTCGCCCGGGGCGCCCGCGGCGACCACGAGCTCCTCGAGCCGGTAGTCGTCCGTGACGTCGCGGGAGCCCGCGAGCTGCGGGTGCAGCGCGAGGCGCGCCATCTCCGTGCCCGAGGACTTGTAGGGCGAGATGACCCGGTCGGCCCCCGCGCGCTTGAGCTTGCGCTCGGAGTCCTCGTCGGAGGCGCGGGCGACGATCGTCACGTCCGCGCGCAGCTCCCGGGCGGTCAGGGCGATGAAGATGTTCTCCGCGTCGGAGTCCACGCAGGCCACGACCGCCCGGGCGCGCTCGATCCCCGCCGCCCGCAAGGAGCTGTCGTCGGACGGGTTGCCCTCGATCGCGCGGACGCCGATGCCCTGCTGGGCGTCCTCGACGTTCTCCGGGTTCGTGTCGATGACGACGTAGCGGGCGTTCGCGGCGCGCAGGTCGCGGGCGACCTGGCGGCCCACGCGGCCGAAGCCGCAGACGATGTAGTGGTCGGAGGTCGCGTCGATCATGCGCTGACGGCGCCGCTCGGCGAGCAGCTCGCCGAGGTGGCCCGCGACGAAGAGCTCCGTCACCGTGACCAGCGCGTAGAAGAGCGTACCGACGCCCAGGAGCGTGAGCAGGACCTTCACGACCTCCCCGCCCGTGTCCGTCGGGGCCTGGATCGAGCCGGTCGTCGCGATCGTGTCCAGGCCCCAGACGAAGCCGTCCCAGGCGCTCACCTCCTCCGTCAGGACGAAGCCGACCGTCCCGAGGACGAGCAGCAGGACGATGAGCACGCCGAGCCACGCCAGGCGGCGGATGACATCGCGGAGCTCGCGGTCGACGCGCATCAGTGGTGGTAGGGCTCGCCGGCGAGGATCTTGTGGCCGCGGTAGACCTGCTCGAGCAGCACGACGCGGGCGAGCTGGTGCGGGAGGGTCATCGGCCCGAGCGAGAAGCGGTGCTCGGCCCCCTCGAGCTCCGCGCGCCCGAAGGCGCCGCCGAGGACGAAGCAGAGGTCCCGCCCGCTCTGGCGCCGCTCCTCGAGGAACGCGGCGAACGCCTCGGAGGTGAAGGCCTCCCCGTCCGTGGCCAGGAGGGAGACGAAGGGCCCGGGCCCGCCGCCCGCCGGACCGGCCGGGATCCGGCCTGGCACCTGCGCGTCATCGCGGACCTCCACGAGCTCCAGCCGGGCGTAGCGCCCCAGGAGCTTCTCGTAGTGCGCCACGTCGTCGGACCACGGGGGGCGCAAGCGGCCGACCGAGAGGACGATGAGGCGCATCGGCCTGCGAGACTACGCCCCATGGCCGACGAGCAGCCCGGGCTTCCCGAGCGCCACATCAACATCCACTTCGACCCCTCCGACATGGCGGGCCACTACGCGAACTTCGCGAACGTGAGCCACTCGGACTACGAGTTCACCGTGACGTTCGCCCGCGTGGACCACGAGGTGGAGGACGAGGAGATCCCCGGGGTCGTCGTCACCCGGCTGAACCTCTCGGCGAAGTTCATGCGCGAGCTCATCGACGCCATGGAGGACAACTACTCCAAGTGGGCGACGCGCGAGGGCATCAAGAACCTCCCCGAGTACGGCGAGCGGCCCGACGACGCCGACGAGTAGGCCCCGCCGGTCCCCTCCCCCATGCGCGTCGCCGTCCTCTCGGACATCCACGGCAACCGGCACGCCCTCGAGGCGGTGCTCGCCGACGTCGCGACCACCCCGGCCGGGGAGGTCTGGTGCCTCGGGGACGTCGTGGGCTACGGCGCCGACCCCGATCCCTGCTGCGCGCTCGTGCGCGAGCACGCGGCGCTCTGCCTGGCCGGCAACCACGACCTCGCGGTGACGGGCGACCTCTCCCTGGAGGACTTCTCCCGCGGGGCGGCGCTGGCCGCGAGCTGGACCCAGGAGGTCATCGCGGCAGACCACCTCGACTTCCTCGGCGGGCTGGCCACCCACGGCTCGGCCGGGCCGGTCGGGGTCTTCCACGGCAGCCCGCGGGACCCCGTGTGGGAGTACGTGACCTCCGCCCTGCTCGCCGAGCTCTGCTTCGACGTGCTCGCGGAGCGGGTCGCGCTCGTGGGGCACTCGCACATCGCGCTGAGCTTCGTCCGCCAGGACGGCCACCCCGCCACGGGCGAGAAGCGCCGGGCGGGCGAGGCGATGGACGTCTCCGCGGGCGAGTGGCTGCTCAACCCGGGCTCCGTGGGCCAGCCCCGCGACGGGGATCCGCGGGCGGCCTGGCTGCTGCTCGACACGGAGGAGTGGCGCGCGGAGTGGCGCCGGGTCGACTACGACGTCGCGGGCGCGCGCCTCGGCGATCCGTGCGGCGCGGCTGCCCGAGTCCCTGGCCACGCGGCTCGAGGCGGGCAAGTGAGGCGGCTGGTGGCCATCGGGCTCGCGGGCCTGGCCGTCGGCGGCGTCGCCGGGTGCGGCGACGGCGGCGCGAACCTCCTCTCGCGCACCGACGCCGACGGGCTCAAGGCGACCCTCGACGAGGTCCGCCAGGCCGTCGACGACCGCGACGTGGCGGCCTGCAAGGCGCGGCTGCAGCAGCTCCACAGCGAGGTCGGCAACCTGCCGGGCACCGTCGACCGCGACCTGCGGCGGCGGCTGCGCGTGGAGATCGACACGAAGCTCGCCCCGAAGGTGACGTCGGAGTGCCGCAGCCCGAAGACGGAGACCCAGCCCACGGTGACGACCCCGGCGACCCCGACGCCCTCCGTCCCGGAGACGACGACCGAGGCGCCGCCGCCACCGACCCCGACGCTGCCCCCCACCGACACGGCCGCCCCGGTCCCGGGCACGACCTCCACCGCCACCCCGCCGACGACGACGACCCCGCCGCCGGAGGAGAACCCGGACGACTCGGGCGGCGTGGGCCCCGACGGGACGGTGACCCCCTGATGGCCGGTCGCGAGCTCGCGGACCGCTACGAGCTCGGTGAGCGCCTGGGCGTCGGCGGCATGTCGACGGTGCAGGTCGCCTTCGACCGCCGCCTCGAGCGCGACGTGGCGGTGAAGCTCCTGGCCGAGCACCTCGCCGACGACCCCCAGTTCGTCTCCCGCTTCCGGCGCGAGGCGCTCTCCGCGGCCCGCCTCGTCCACCCGAACGTCGTGCAGGTCTTCGACTTCGGCCTCGACGAGGAGTCCGGGCGCCACTACATCGTCATGGAGGTCGTCCGCGGGCAGTCCGGCGCGGAGATCCTCCGCGAGCGCGGGCGCCTCGGCGTCGAGGAGGCGCTCGACCTGGTCGGCCAGTCCTGCCGGGGCCTGGACTACGCGCACCGCAACGGCGTCGTGCACCGCGACGTGAAGCCCGGGAACCTCCTGCGCTCGGACGACGGGGTCGTGAAGCTCGCGGACTTCGGCATCGCGAAGGCGCTCAGCGAGGAGAGCTCCATCACGCAGGTCGGCTCCGTCCTGGGCACCGCGTCCTACCTCGCGCCGGAGCAGGCGCGCGGCGAGGAGGCCGGACCGGCCGCCGACCTCTACGCGCTCGGGGTCGTGACCTACCAGCTCCTGTCGGGCCGGCTGCCCTACGAGGCCGGGTCGCTGACGGAGCTCGCGCTCAAGCAGCAGCGCGAGGCGCCCGCGTACCTCCACGAGCTCGACCCCGCGATCCCGGAGGAGCTCTCGCTCGCCGTGGACCGCGCGCTCGCCCTCGACCCGCGGGAGCGCCACGCCAACGCGGAGGCGCTGCGCACGGCGCTGCTCGACGGCGCGAACGGCATCGCCGCGGACGACGCGACGGGCCCGACGCGGGCGACGCCCGCGGACACGGGGGCGACGCGCATCACCCCCGTCGCGCCGGCGACCGGGCCGCAGCGCCAGCGGACGGCGGAGCACCCGAGCGTCGTGCAGCCCAGGGTCCCGCGCCCGGCGCCGGCACCCGTGGCACGCGTGGGTGGTCCCCCGACCCAGGCGCCGCCGGCCAGGCCGCCCGCCGCGCGCGGCGGCGGCGGGGCCCGGCGGTTCCTGCTCGGCCTCCTGCTCCTCGCCCTGGTCCTCGGCGGGGGCGCGGCCGCCGTCGTCGCGACCTCGCAGAGCAGCCGCGGGACGAACCTGCGCCGGGTGACCAGCGACAAGGTCACGGGCATCGTCGACGAGCTCCAGCAGCTCGTCGACGACAACACGCGCTGAGCGTCAGGCCGGGACGGGCGGCGGCGGAGCCGTCGTGCCGGGCGCCGCGCCGCCGCGCAGCGCGCGGGCCGTCTCGGCCAGGGTGCCGGCGAGGATCGCGTCGCGGAGGTCCTGCATGACGCGCTGGACGAACGCGAGGTTGTGGATCGTCAGCAGCCGCATGCCCGTGAGCTCGCGGGCGTGGACGAGGTAGCGCAGGTAGCCCCGGCTCAGGCCGAGCGCGCAGGCGGGGCACGGGCAGCCCTCCATGATCGGCCCGTGGTCGTCCTTGAAGCGCCCCGCGGTGAGGTCGACCCGCCAGCGCTTCGCCGGGTCGGGGACCAGCGCGACGCCGTGGCGGCCGAGGCGCGTCGGCATGGCGCAGTCGAAGGTGTCGATGCCCAGCTCGACCCCGCGCACGAGGTCGTCGACCTCGCCGATGCCGAGGAGGTGCCGGGGCTTGTGCTCGTGCTCGCCGCCCAGGACCGACGTGGCCCAGTCGACCACCTCGTACATCTGCTCCTTGTGCTCCCCGAGGGAGCCGCCGATCGCGATGCCGGGCGTTCCGGACTCCGCGATGACCTGCGTGCTCTGCTTGCGCAGGTCCTCGTAGACGCCGCCCTGGGAGATGGAGTAGACGAGCTGGCCGGCCGGCCCGTGCTCCTCGTGCCAGGCCATGCACCGCTCGAGCCAGCGGTGGGTGCGCTCCGTCGAGCGCTCCGTGTAGTCCCGGTCGACGTTGAACGGGGTGCACTCGTCGAAGACGAGGCAGATGTCCGAGTTGAGGTTCGCCTGGATCTCCATGGAGGTCTCGGGCCCGATGAACTTCCGCGAGCCGTCGAGGTAGGAGCGGAACGTCACGCCCTGCTCCTTGATGGAGATGACCTTCCCGAGACGGTCGTGGCCCTGCGGGCTGCGGCCCTTGATCTCGTCCGCGACCGCGCCGTGGCCCATCGAGAAGACCTGGAAGCCGCCCGAGTCCGTGATGATCGGCCCGTTCCAGCCCATGAACTCGTGCAGGCCGCCGAAGCCCGCGATGCGCTCGTCGCCCGGGTCGAGGAACAGGTGGAACGTGTTCCCGAGGACCATGTCGTAGCCCAGGTCGGCGACCTCGTGGGGCAGCAGGCCCTTGACGGTCGCCTTCGTCGCCAGGGGCACGAACGCGGGGGTGCGGACCGTCCCGTGGGTGGTGGTCAGGACGCCCGCCCGGGCGCGGGAGGCCGGGTCGCGGGCGAGGATCTCCAGGGCGGGCAAGCCCTGGATCCTAGGTGGTGCCGAGGCGCTCCCAGAAGCCGCCGAGCTGCTCCTGCTCGGCCGGGGTGAAGTGCTCGAGGAACATCGCGCGCACGCCGGCCAGGTGCGTCGCCCGGGCGGCGTCGAGCGTCTCCCGGCCCTTCGGCGTGAGGCAGGCGAAGGCGCCCCGGGCGTCCGAGGAGCAGGTCATGCGGGAGAGCAGGCCGTCGCGCTCGAGGCGGTCGACGAGGCGGGTCAGGCCGCTGCGGGAGAGCAGGATGGAGCTCGCGAGGTCGTGCATGCGCATGCGCTCGCCGTCGGCGTCGGCGATGTACATGAGGACCTCGTAGGAGGTGAGCGGGAGCCCGTGCGTCGCCTCGAGCTCCGCGTCGAGCGCCTTGGTCAGGCGGGCGTAGGTCCGCAGCAGGCCGCGCCAGGCGCGCAGCTCCTGCGGGTCGAGACGGGCGCTTCCGGTTCCGGGCGGAGGGGCTGTGGCCATCGTGTGCAGGAGCGTAGCGTCGTCGGTTGCGCGTGCAACCACGTTTGGGATACAGTTGCACGTGCAACTACTCATCTGACCGCACCGCTCAAGCAGGGAGTCCCGCATGTCGAAGATCGCCGTCGTCTACTACAGCTCCACCGGGCACGTCCACCAGCTCGCCCAGGCCATCCAGGCCGGTGCGGAGGAGGCCGGCGCCGAGGTCCGCCTGCGCCGCGCGACGGAGCTCGCGCCCGAGGAGGTCATCCGCTCCCAGGACGCGTGGAACGAGCACTACGTCGCCACGAAGGACTCCGTCCCCGAGGCCACGAACGACGACCTCGACTGGGCCGACGGCATCGCGCTGGGCACCCCGACGCGCTACGGCCTGCCGAGCGCGCAGCTCAAGCAGTTCATCGACCAGACCGGCCCGCTGTGGGGCCAGGGCAAGCTCGCGAACAAGGTCGCGACCTCGTTCACCTCCGCGCAGAACACGCACGGCGGCTCCGAGTCGACGCTCCTCGCGCTCAACAACGTCTTCTACCACTGGGGCGCGATCATCGTCCCGCCCGGCTACACGGACGCGCTGCTCTTCGAGGCCGGCGGCAACCCCTACGGCACGAGCTTCCCCTCCGGCGGTGGCGGCGACATCCCGCAGACGACGGTCGCGGCCGCGCACTACCAGGGCAAGCGCCTGGCCGAGTACGCCGCGAAGCTGGCGGGCTGACATGGGCCTCGAGGGTCTGCACCACGTCACCGCGATCACGGGGGACGCACCGCGCAACGTGGAGTTCTACGCGCGGACCCTCGGGCTGCGGCTGGTCAAGAAGACCGTGAACTTCGACCAGCCCGACGTGTACCACCTGTACTACGGCGACGAGGTCGGCGCGCCCGGCTCGATCCTCACGTTCTTCGAGTTCCCGGGCGCGCAGCCCGGGCGCCACGGGGACGGGATGGTCCACACGATCCAGTGGCGCGTCGGCTCCCCCGAGGCGATCGCGTTCTGGCGCGAGCGGCTCGGGGAGCTCGTGACCGACGGCGGACGACCGCTTCCTGGCGTTCGCCGACCCCGAGGGGCTGCGCCACGAGCTCCTTGCCGTCGACGTCCCCGACGCGCCGCTGCGCGCCGAGGCCGAGGGCATCCCGGCCGAGCACGCGCTGCTCGGCTTCGAGGGCGTGCGCGCCTACAGCGGCGACACGGGGCGCTCCGCGGCGCTGCTCGAGCGGCTCGGGTTCGCCGCGGGCGAGACCGACGGGACGTGGACTGCACGCGGTGTCGAGCGCCACGCGCACTACCGCTACGACGCGCCGCCGGCGGAGCCCGGGATCCCCGGCGCAGGGACGGTCCACCACGTCGCCTGGTCCGTCGCCGACGACGCGGAGCTCGACCAGTTCCGGGGCGTCGCCTCGGGCGGCGGCGCGCAGCCGACGCCGATCATCGACCGGCAGTACTTCCACTCCGTGTACTTCCGGGAGCCGAGTGGCGTGCTCTTCGAGCTCGCGTCGCGCGACATCGGCTTCGACGTCGACGAGCCGCGGGCGTCGCTGGGCTCGGCGCTCAAGCTCCCCGAGCAGTACGAGGCCAAGCGTGCGGTGATCGAGCCGGCGCTGACGCCGATCGAGAACCCGCGGCAGGTGGCGTAGTGGCCGGGGAGCTGCCGGTCCGGATCCGGGAGGGGACGGGCGAGCGCACGCTCGTCCTGCTCCACGGGCGGGGCGCGGACGAGAACGACCTCTTCGGGCTCTTCGACGTGCTGGACCCGGAGCGGCGCTACCGCGGCATCACCGTCGGTGGCCCGCTCGCGCTGCCGCCGGGCGGGCGCCACTGGTACGTCGTGCCGCGGGTCGGCTACCCCGAGCCCGAGACGTTCACCTCGACGCTCGCGCTGCTCGCGGCGGACCCTCGACGAGGAGCTCGGCCTCGACTGGTCGCAGACCGTCGTCGGCGGCTTCTCGCAGGGCACGGTCATGTCCTACGCGCTCGCGCTGGGCGCGGGGCGCCCGGTCCCCGCGGGGGTGCTCGCGCAGAGCGGGTTCATCCCGACGGTCGAGGGCTTCGAGGTCGACCTCGCGTCCCGCCCCTCGTTGCCGGTGCTGATCACCCACGGCTCGCAGGACCCGATCATCTCCGTGGACTTCGCCCGCCGCGACCACGAGGCGCTCCGGGCCGCGGGCCTGCCGGTGGAGTACCGCGAGACGCCGATGCCCCACACGATCGACCCGCGCGTCCTGCCCGACGTGCAGCGCTGGCTCGCCGCACGCTGATGACTGAGAGGTGCCTGGCACCTCCCAGTCACGGCAGGAGCGAGCGGCCCGTCATCCCCTCGGGCTGATCGAGCCCGAGGAGCTGCAGGACCGTCGGCGCGACGTCGGCCAGGACGCCGCCGTCACGCAGCGTGACGTCCTCGTCCGTGGTGACGACGAGCGGCACGGGGTTCAGCGAGTGCGCGGTGTTCGGCGAGCCGTCGGGCTCGAGCATGTGGTCCGCGTTGCCGTGGTCGGCGGTGACGATGAGCGCGCCGCCCGTGGCCTGCACCGCGGCGACGACGTCCCCGAGGCAGGCGTCGACGGTCTCGATCGCCGTCACGGCGGCCGGGATGACGCCCGTGTGGCCGACCATGTCCGGGTTGGCGAAGTTGATGACGCCGAACGCCGGGGAGTCCTCCCGCCAGCCCGTGATGAACTTGTCCGCGGCCTCGCGGGCGCTCATCTCGGGCTTGTGGTCGTACGTCGGCACGTCGCGGGGGCTCGGAGCCATCTCGCGCCGCTCGCCGGGGTAGGGCTGCTCCTCCCCGCCGTTGAAGAAGTACGTCACGTGCGGGTACTTCTCCGTCTCGGCGACGTGGAGCTGCGGGCGGCCCGAGGCCGCGATGAGCTCCGCGAGCGTCGTCTGCGGGCCGCTCGGGCGGGAAGGCCACGGGGTAGTCCCACTGCTCGTCGTACTCGGCCAGGCACGTGTACCGCGCGACGCCCGGGCCGAGCGCGGCGGTGAGCTGGCGCATGCGGTCCGGGCGGAAGTTGAAGGCGATGACGGAGTCGCCCGGGCGGATGGTCGCCTCCTCCCCCACGGTCGTCGCGGCGATGAACTCGTCCGTCTCGCCGCGCTCGTAGGCCGCGCGCGCGGCGTCCGCCGCCACGTCCACGTGGTGCTCGCCCTCGCCCTCGGTGAGCAGCGCGACGGCGGCGCCCGTGCGCTCCTCGCGCTTGTCGCGGTCCATGGCGTAGTAGCGGCCGATGACCGAGCCGATCCGCGCGTTGCCGGCCGCGTCGCACCAGCCCTGGAGCTGCTCGAGGTAGCCCGCGCCGCCCTTCGGCAGCGTGTCGCGGCCGTCCGTGAACGCGTGCACGACGACGTCCTGGACGCCGAGCGCCGCGCCCATCGCGACGAGCGCCTCGACGTGGCGCTCGCTCGAGTGCACGCCCCCGTCGCTGACGAGGCCGATGAGGTGCACGCGGTCCGCGGCCTCGAAGCCCGCGCGCAGCACCTCGTTCTCCGCGAGCGAGCCGTCCTGCACGGCTGCGTCGATGCGCGTGAGGTCCTGGCGGATGACGGAGCCCGCCCCGAGGTTCAGGTGGCCGACCTCCGAGTTGCCCATCTGCCCCTCGGGCAGCCCGACCGCCGGCCCGCACGCCGTCAGCTGCGTGTGCGGGTAGCGCGCCCAGAGGTCGTCGAAGACCGGGGTCTGCGCGAGCGAGACCGCGTTCCCCGGCCCCGGCTCGGCGAGCCCCCAGCCGTCGAGGACGACGAGGACGACGCCGGGGAAGGCCATCAGGCCGCGGCGGCCACGATCGCGGCGAACGTCTGCGGGTCGAGCGAGGCGCCGCCGATGAGGCCGCCGTCGACGTCGGGGAGCGCGAGGAGCTCCGGGGCGTTGTCGGCCTTCATGGAGCCGCCGTAGAGGATGCGGGTGCGCGCGGCCTGGTCCTTCGCGCGGTCCGCGATGAGGTCGCGGCAGAAGGACACGGCCTCCTGGGCCTGCTCGGGCGTGGCGACGAGGCCCGTGCCGATCGCCCAGATCGGCTCGTAGGCGATCACGACGTCGCCGAGCTGCTCCGCCGGGACCTTCTCGAGGCCCTCCTGGATCTGGTGGCGGAGCTTGCGCTGCATGTCGCCGCGCTCGCGCTCCTCCTCCGTCTCGCCGACGCAGAGGATGACCTTCAGGCCCGCGGCCAGCGCGGCCGGGACCTTCTGGGCGAGCGCCTTGTCCGTCTCGCCGAACATCTCGCGGCGCTCGGAGTGCCCGAGGACGACCCCGTGCACGTCGAGCTCGGAGAGCATGGCCGCGGAGATCTCCCCCGTGTAGGCCCCCTGCTCGGCGAAGTGCATGTTCTGCGCGTAGACCTCGACGTTCGAGCCGCGGGTGGAGTCGACGAGCGCGGAGAGCGCCGTGTAGGGCACGCAGAGCGCGACGTCCACGCCGTCCGAGGTGCTCACCCGGGGCAGCAGGCCCTGGATGAACTGCTCCGCCTCGTCGACGGTCTTGTGCATCTTCCAGTTGCCGGCGATGAAGGGGGTTCTGCTCATGAGAGGACCTCGACTCCGGGGAGGGACTTGCCCTCGATGAGCTCGAGGGAGGCGCCGCCGCCCGTCGAGAGGTGGGTGACCTGCGACTCGAGGCCGAAGAGCGCGAGCGCCGCGGCGCTGTCGCCGCCGCCGACGACGGTCGTGCCGTCCGCGGCGGCCATGGCCTCGGCGACCGTCTTCGTGCCGGCCGCGAAGGGCTCGAGCTCGAAGGCGCCCATCGGGCCGTTCCAGAACGCGGAGCCCGCGGCCTTGATGACCGAGCCGTACTGCTTCGCCGTCTTGGGGCCGACGTCGAGGCCCATCCAGCCCGCGGGGACCTCCGTGCCGTCGAGCTCCTTCACGTCCGTCTCGGCGGAGAACTCGCGGCCCAGGACGAGGTCCGTGGGCAGCAGGAGCTGGCCGGGCTTCGCCTTCGCCAGCACGTCGCGGGCGGGCTCGACGCCCTCCTGCTCGCAGAGGGAGTCGCCGACGCCGATGCCCTGCGCGGCGAAGAACGGGAAGCACATCGCGCCGCCGATGAGGACGGTGTCGGCGAGCTCGAGGAAGCGCTGGAGCACCCCGAGCTTGTCCGTGACCTTCGAGCCGCCGACGATCGCGACCATGGGCCGGCCGGGGTCGGCCAGGATCCCGTTCAGCGTCTCGACCTCGCGCTGGAGCAGGCGGCCCGCGGCGCTCGGGAGGAGCTTCGCGATCCCGTGGTTCGACGCGTGCGCGCGGTGCGCCGCGCCGAACGCGTCGTCCACGAAGACGTCGCCCAGGGCGGCGTACTTCTGCGGCGAGCGCCGGGTCGTCGTCCGTCTCGCCGGCGAAGAAGCGGACGTTCTCGAGCATGAGCAGCCGGTCGCCGTCCCCCCACTCCTCCTCGGGGGTCTTGAGCAGGTGGACGTCGTCCTCCATGAGCTCCGCGAGCCGGTCGGCCACGGGCTTGAGGGAGAACTTCGGGTCCGGCGCGCCCTTCGGGCGGCCGAGGTGCGCGAGCAGCACGAGCTTCGCCGCGCCCTGCTCGAGCAGCTCGTCCAGGGTCGGGATCGCCGCGCGGATGCGGGCGTCGTCGGTGATCCGCCCGTCGCCGTCGAGGGGGACGTTGAAGTCCACCCGGACGACGACGACCTTGCCGCCGACCTCGAGGTCGTCGAGGGTGCGCACCGCCTAGAGGATGCGCTGCGCGAAGTCGACCACGCGGTTCGAGTAGCCCCACTCGTTGTCGTACCAGGAGACGACCTTCACGAGGCGCCCGTCGATGACGTTCGTGAGCTTCGAGTCGAAGATGGACGAGTGCGGGTCCGTGACGATGTCCGTGGAGACGATCGGGTCCTCCGTGTAGGCCAGGATGCCCTGCATCGGGCCGTCCGCGGCGGCCTTCACCGCGGCGTTGACCTCCTCGACGGAGGTGTCCTTCGCGGAGCGGAAGGTGAGGTCGACGACCGAGCCCGTCGGGACGGGGGCGCGGATCGCGAAGCCGTTGAGCTTGCCCGCGAGCTCCGGCAGCACGAGCGAGACGGCCTTCGCCGCGCCCGTCGAGGTCGGGATGAGGTTGATCGCCGCGGAGCGCGCGCGGCGCAGGTCCGAGTGCGGCGCGTCGAGCAGGCGCTGGTCGCCCGTGTAGGCGTGGATCGTCGTCATCAGGCCGTGCTCGATGCCGACCGCGTCGTTGATCGCCTTCGCGAACGGCGCGAGGCAGTTCGTCGTGCAGGAGGCCAGGGAGACGACCTCGTGGGCGGCCTTGTCGTACTTGTCGTCGTTGACCCCGAGCACGATCGTCAGGTCCTCGCCCTTGGCCGGCGCGGAGATGATGACCTTCTTGACCGAGCCGCCGAGGTGCTTCGCGGCGTCGTCGCGGGAGGTGAAGAAGCCCGTGGACTCGATGACGACCTCGGCGCCGACCGAGTCCCAGTCGATCTTCGACGGGTCCTTCTCCTCGAAGACCGTGATCTCCTGGCCGTCGACCGTGAGGCCCTTCGCCGTCTCCTCGACCGTGCCCGGGAAGCGCCCGAGCGTCGAGTCGTACTTGACCAGGTGCGCCAGCGTGGCGTTGTCGGTCAGGTCGTTGAAGGCGACGAACTCGATGTCGGCGCCGGACGCCTTGGCGGCGCGGAAGACGTTGCGGCCGATGCGGCCGAAGCCGTTGATGCCTACGCGGACGGGCATGTGGCGGTGCTCCTGGGGTCTCGTGAGGGGACGCCTCGACCCTATCGACTGACCCCTTCCAGCCGCCTTGACGCCGGGTCAGTGGCCGCCCGAGACGACCTCCACCCGGTAGCCGTCCGGGTCGAGCAGGTACCCCGCGTAGTAGTGGCGGCCGTACTGCGGGCGCGGCCCCGGGGCGCCGGCGTCCGCACCGCCGGCGGTCAGGCCCGTCGCGTGCGCGGCGTCGACCCCCGCGCGCCCGGCCGCCTCGAAGGCGACGTGGCCGAACGCGGGCCCCGGCCCGCGACCGCGCGCGACGATCCAGAAGCGCGCGTCCACGCGCCCGTAGGCGATCGCGGCGTCCGCGTCGTGCAGGCGCCGGATCCCCAGGCGGGCGAAGACCGCGTCGTAGAAGGCCGCGGCGCGCGCGAGGTCGGCGACCTCGAAGGAGACGTGGTCGATCACGGCCGCGATCCTCCCAGGGGGCGGGGCGCCGTGCAGCCGGAGTCGGCGACCCGCTCGGCTACGGGCTCTCCGGCGCCCAAGGCGTCCAGCCCGGCGCGGCGAACGGCCGGCCCGTCGCCGCCAGCCTCGGACTGCCCTCGGCCACGAGCGATCCCGGCTCCTCGAACAGCCTCCGCACGAGCTGCGCCGCGGCCGCGGGCTCGTCCTGGCAGAGGTCCGCAGCCCCCGCCCCGGCCGCCACGCGTGCCGCGCGGGCCAGGAGCTCCTCCTGGGTGCAGGCGCGTGCCGTGCGGCCCGACGCCGGGATGGCGGCGAGCGCGAGGGGCTCGCCCTCGGGGCAGAACGTCCCCCACCGCGAGGCGTAGAGCCACAGGCCCTGCACGTCCGCGACACCCGGGCCCGCGTCGAAGCGCACCCCGTCGAGGCGACCGAGCCGGTAGGTCACCTCTGTCCAGCTCAGCTGGGTGAACGCCGCGGCGGTCACCCAGAGGACCGCGACCTGCACGGCGGTCCCCGGGCTCTCGAACAGGGTCGCGGGCATGGAGCCGTAGAGCGTCGGGTGCGCGGCCGCGCCCACGTCGAAGTCGTGCAGCGCGCCCGTGAGGCAGAGGACCTCGCGGTCGGCGTCGGGGAGGTGCGCGAGCTTCGTCGCGAGCGTCCCGGGCGCGCCGTTGGACCCGATGGCCAGCAGCGGGTGCCGCTCGGGGTCCTGCGTCAGGGCGGCGACGCGCGCGGGCTCCGCCGCGCGGACGTGCTCCCCCTCGAGCACGAAGGAGCCCTCGGGCCGCGCCCAGGGGTAGCCGAGCGCCGTGGCCAGGACCTCCGGCGTGAACGCCCGCGTCGGGAGCCCGGCGATCGTCTCCGTGATGAACACCCGGAACGCCGCGTCGTCCATCCCGAGGCGCGCGCGCAGCCCGGGCTCGGAGATCGGCGGCGCGACCACGCTAGGTCCCCGTGCGGTTCAGGAACTCGTAGAGCTGGCGCGCGGTCTTGCCGGGAAGGCCCGGCACCGCCTCGAGCTGGTCGCGCGAGGCGCCCATCACGGCCTCGGGCGAGCCGAAGTGCTTCAGCAGCACGCGCTTGCGCGTCGGCCCGATCCCCGGGAGCCCGTCGATGATGGAGCTCGTCATCGCCTTGTCGCGCTTCTGGCGGTGGTGGGTGATCGCGAAGCGGTGCGCCTCGTCGCGGAGGCGCTGCAGGAGCTGGAGCTCCGGCGTGTCGTGCCCGAGGACGACCGGCTCGCGGGTGTCCGGGAGGAAGACCTCCTCGATGCGCTTGGCCAGGGAGATGACCGCCACGCCGCGCTCCCGGAACTCCTGGAGGACCCTCAGGCCGGCGGAGAGCTGGCCCGGGCCGCCGTCGATCACCACGACGTTCGGGAGGGCGGCGAAGGACTCGTTGCGGTTGGGGTCGTGCGGGCTGAGGTCCTGCTGGACGACCCACTGCTTCATCCGCCGGCCCAGGACCTCCTCCATCGCGGCGAAGTCGTCGGGCACCCCGTCCTCGAGGCCGCGGATCGTGAAGCGGCGGTAGTCGCCCTTCTTCGGCGCGCCCCCCTCGAAGACGACCATGGAGGCGACCGTGTGGGTGCCCATGAGGTTCGAGATGTCGAAGCACTCGATGCGCAGCGGCAGCGTGTCGAGGCCGAGCGCGTCCTGGAGGGAGTCCAGGGCCACGACGCGCTGCTGGCGGGAGCGCTCGTTCTTGAGCTTCTCCTGGTCGAGCGCGAGCACCGCGTTGCGCTCCGCGAGCTCGAGGATCCGCCGCTTGTCCCCGCGCTCGGCGGCCCGGACCTCCACCTTCCCGCCGCGCCGCTCGCTCAGCGCCTCGCCCAGCACGTCGAGGTCCTCCACGTCGGCCTGGACGATGATCTGCGCCGGGATCGCCAGGGAGCCGGAGTAGAACTGCAGCAGGAACTCCGTCGCGACCTCACCGATCCCGCCCTCCTGGACGTTCTCCAGGTAGAAGGACTGGCGGTCGGAGAGCACGCCGTCGCGGACCTGGAAGACCTGGGCGTTCGCGTCGACGCCCTCCACCGCGATGGCGACGGCGTCGAGCGTGCCGACGGCCTCGTTGGAGACGCGCTGGCGCTGGAGGATCTGCTGGACCGCGGTGAGCTTGTTGCGCTGGAGCGCGGCCTCCTCGAACTCCTGGGCCGCCGCGGCCTCCTTCATCCGGCGCTGGAGGTCCCGCTCGATCTCCTTGTAGCGGCCGCTGAGGAAGGCCACGACGCCGTCGATCGACTCCCGGTACTGCGCCCGGTCGACGCCGTAGTCGACGCAGGGCGCCCCGCAGCGCTTGATGTAGTAGTCCAGGCACGGCGAGCCCGAGCGCCGGCCGGGCTCCACGCCCGAGCAGGAGCGGTACTGGAAGACCTTCCCGAGCAGCTCGAGCGTCGCCCGGGTGCGCTTCGCGTTGGAGTACGGGCCGAAGTAGAGGCGGTCGCGCCGGTGGCGCTCGCGCGTGAAGTAGACCCGCGGGAACTCCTCGTCCATCGAGATCGCGATGAAGGGGTAGCTCTTGTCGTCGCGCAGCTTGATGTTGAAGCGCGGCTTGTACTGCTTGATGAAGCCCTGCTCGGTCAGGAGCGCTTCCGACTCGGACGCCACCAGGAGGAAGTCGATGCGGTCCACGACGCTCGTCATCTCGACCGAGCCGCGGGTGACGGGGTTCGAGAAGTGGCTCTGGATGCGCTTCTTGATCGACTTGGCCTTGCCGACGTAGATGACCTTGCCCTTCTCGTCGCGCATGAGGTACACGCCCGGGCCGTCGGGGAGGTTCTTGCGCTGCTCGGCGAGGCGGGTGAGGCGGTCGGACATCCGGGCTCCACGATAGGCGCGGACCCGGTCGCGAACGGGCCGGGATCGGGGCGCCGAGGCTCCCCTGCGCGCCGCCCGCGGCCGGCCCTTGCGGGGCGTGGGATGCTCGACGCCATGCGCACCGCGATCCGCACCTGCCCGCTCTGCGAGGCGACCTGCGGCCTCACGCTCGAGGTCGACGACGCCACCCGGAGCATCCAGCGGATCCGCGGCGACGCCGACGACGTCTTCTCCAAGGGCTTCCTCTGCCCCAAGGGCGTCGGCCTGAAGGAGCTCGACGAGGACCCGGACCGCATCCGCACCCCGCTGGTCAAGCAGCCCGACGGGACCTTCGCGGAGGCCACGTGGGACGAGGCCTTCGCGCTGATCGACGCGAAGCTCCCGCCCATCCTGGCCGAGGGCGGCCGCGACGCCGTCGCCATGTACCTCGGCAACCCGGCCGCGCACCAGCTCGGCGCGATCCTCTACGGCCGCCTCCTGCTCAAGGGCCTGGGGACGAAGAACATCTTCTCGGCCTCGACGGTCGACCAGTACCCCAAGCAGATGGCCAGCGCGCTGATGTTCGGCACGGGCACGACCGTCCCGGTGCCCGACCTCGACCGCACGCAGTTCCTCCTCGTCCTCGGGGCCAACCCGCTCGCGTCCAACGGCTCGCTCATGACCGCCCCCGACGCCCGGGGGCGCCTGCGCGGCATCCGCGCCCGCGGCGGGCGGATCGTCGTCGTCGACCCCCGGCGCACCCGCACCGCCGCCGAGGCCGACGAGCACCTCTTCATCCGCCCCGGCACGGACGGGCTGCTGCTCATGGCCCTCCTGCAGGTCGTCTTCGCCGAGGGGCTCGACACGCCGCTGGACCCCGAGCTGTACGCGGGCCTCGAGGAGGTCCGGGCGCTCTGCGCGGAGTTCACCCCCGAGGCCGTCGGCCCCGCCACGGGCATCCCGGCCGAGAGCATCGCGCGCCTGGCCCGGGACCTCGCGGGCGCCGACTGCGCCGCGGTCTACGGCCGGATCGGGACGACCACCCAGGCCTTCGGGACGCTGAACTCCTGGCTGGTCGACGTCCTCAACGCGGTCACGGGGAACCTCGACCGACCCGGCGGGGCGATGCTCACACGGGTCGCCGCCGGCGGCGCGAACACGAAGGGCGAGCCCGGCCGCGGGCGCGGCTTCGTGCACGGGCGCTGGGGCTCGCGGGTCCGTGGGCTCGGGGAGGTCTTCGGCGAGGTCCCGGTCGCCGCGCTGGCGGAGGAGATCGAGACGCCGGGCCCCGGGCAGGTCCGGGCGCTCGTCACGCTCGCGGGCAACCCCGTGGTCTCGACGCCGAACAGCGACCGGCTCGCCGCGGCGCTCGAGGGGCTCGAGTTCATGGTCAGCGTGGACATCTACGTCAACGAGACCACGCGCCACGCCGATGTCATCCTCCCCGCCCCGCGCGTGCTGGAGCGCTCGCACTACGACGTCGCGCTCTACTCCTTCGCCGTCCGGGACGTCGCGAACTACTCCCCGCCCGTCTTCCCCGTCGAGGGGCCCGACGAATGGGAGGTCCTCACCCGGCTCACGGGCATCGCGACGGGCCAGGGCGCGGACTGCGACGTCGACGCGCTCGACGCCTTCGTGGCCCTGGACACCATCGGTCGTGAGACCCGTACGGCGGGCTCGCCCGTCGAGGGCGCCGACCCCGACGCGATCCTGGCCCTCTACGCCGAGGGTGCGGACGGGCGCCCCGCCCAGAGCGGGTCGAACGGCCGCACGGGGTCGGAGACCGCCGGCCTGCGCGGGCCGGACCGGCTCCTCGACGTCATGCTCCGCTGCGGGCCCTACGGGGCCGGCTACCCCGAGCTCGGGCTCGCGGGGCCGGGCCTGCCCGGCAACGCCGTCGGCGCGCCCCGAGGGTGCCCCGGGCTCTCGATCGCCGCCCTGCTCGAAGCTCCGCACGGCATCGACCTCGGCCCGCTGCGGCCCCGGCTGCCCGAGGCGCTCCGGACCCCGAGCGGCAAGGTCGAGCTCGCGCCTCCGGTCCTCACCGCCGACGTCGACCGCCTCCGCGACGCGCTCGAGGCTCCACGCCCCGCGGGGGCGATGGTCCTCGTCGGCCGGCGCGACCTGCGCTCGAACAACTCCTGGATGCACAACCTCCCCGGGCTGGTCAGCGGCCCCGGCCGGTGCACGGCGTGGGTGCACCCGGAGGACGCGGAGCGCCTCGGCCTGGCCGACGGCGAGCTCGTGGCCGTGCACGCCCGGACCGGCTCGATCGAGGTCCCCGCGCAGGTGACGGAGGACGTCATGCCCGGCGTCGTCTCGATCCCCCACGGCTGGGGGCACGACGCGCCCGGCGCGCAGCTCGGCGTGGCCGGCGCCCACGCCGGGGCGAACTCGAACGTCCTGGCCGACGAGCTCGAGCTCGAGCCGCTCACGGGCACCGCGATCCTCAACGGGATCCCCGTGACGCTCACACCGGTCGCGGCGCCCGTCCCCGCCTGAGCGCCCCGGCCGGCAGGCGCCGCCGACCCCGACGGCGGTCACGCGACGAGCCGGACGTCGAGCTGCGCGGACGAGCCGTCGAGGCCGGCGCCGCCGAGCAGCGCGAGGATCTTCGCCACGTAGGCCTGGGTCTCGGGGTAGGGCGGCACGCAGCCGCAGGCGCGGACGGCCCCGGGCCCCGCGTTGTAGCCCGCCAGGGCCAGCGGCACGGAGCCGAGCTGGCGCAGGAGGTCGCGCATGAGGTGCGCTTGCGCGTCGATGCTCGCGGCGGCATCGAACGGATCGCGCAGGCCGAGGCCCTTCGCCGTCCCGGGCATGAACTGGGCGATCCCCTGGGCGCCCGCGCCGGACACGGCCGCGGGGTCGAAGCCGGACTCCGCGTAGAGCTGCGCGGCGAGCAGGGCCGCGGAGACGCTCCAGCGCTGCGCGGCCTTGGCCAGGAGCGGCGCGTACTGCTCGGGGACGAAGGACGGCAGCGTCGTGCGGCCGTCCGCCGCGTAGCCCACGGAGCGCGTGCCGGCGTTCAACGTGAAGCCGTAGTGCCAGGCCTCCCAGCTGTAGCGCTGGACGAAGTGGAAGCGCCCGGCGTTCGCGGCGAGCCAGCCGTAGGCCGAGCGCGGGCCGAGGTCGAGCTCCGTCCCGACCCGGTGCAGGGACTTCCCGGGCGGGGCGACCCACCGTGGGTCGGGGTGGCGGGCGAAGAGGACGGCCTGCTCGGCGTCGGAGCGGAAGCCGCTGACGACGAGGAGGCCGTGCCCGTCCCGGGCGGCCGCGGCGGCCATCCGGTCGAAGGCCAGGGCCACGTCGGGCCGCATGGGCTTGCCCTGGCGCATGGCGTACGGGCCGGGGTACTCACCCGGGTTCGTGGCACCGCCGGGCGCAGCGCCGGCGCCGACGACGAGCTCGGCCTCCGCCCGCGTGCCGGCCTGCACGCCGCCCGCGAGGTCGTCGAGCACCGTCACCCGGACGCGCAGCGGGACCTCGCCACCCGGCCCGGGGAACGCGACGGCGACGTCCTCGAGGCCGTTCTCCCGCGCGACGGCGCTCGCGGCGCCGCGAGCCCGGGCGAGGTAGGCCGCGGGCGTGACGTGCTGCGGGTTGGGGACGCCCTCGATCGCGGCGGGCTCGAAGACGTGCGGGTAGGCGGACTGCATCGCCCGGGCGGCGGCCAGCGCCGCGAGGTCCGCCCCGCGCTGCTGGTCGCCCCGGCCGGTCAGCGCAGAGGCGATGGCGGCCAGGACCGCCGCGGCGACGAGGAGCGCGGCGAGCCCGGCGAGGACGAGCAGCAGCGCCTGACCGCGCTCGGACACTGGGCTGCCGGTTCGGGGTTCGGGCATGTCGACAGCGTCGTCCGGAGCCGCGTTGCGGAACCACACCGGGACGTCACGAAAGCGTGACGAGAGGTGCGCGGATCACACCGGACGGAGCAGGTCGCTCCACTGGTCAGGACCGACCGAGCGCTGCGGACACCGCGGATCGCCGGGCCGCCGGCCCGAGGCGGGCGGGCACCGGGACCACGCGGACCGAGGCCGCCGGCGCGCTCGCCCGCAGCCCCGCGGCGGCGAGGGCGGCCAGCGGCGCCGGGGCGCCGGGATCCACTGCGGCGACCACGACGTCCTGCGCGCCCAGGAGCAGGTCGGCCGACGGGTCGCGGACCCCGGGCAGGACCAGGACGACCGGGACGCCCGCCGCCCGGGGCGGCAACGCCGCGAGCACCGCCGCGCAGGCCGGGGCGGCGCCGTCGAGGCGGAGCTCCGCGACGCGACCGCGGACGACCACGGGACCGAGTGCGGTGAGGTCGCGGGCGAGCCGACGGGCTGCGGGCGCGGCCGGACCGAGCGCCGGCCGCGCTCGCGGCAAGCCTTCCGCGGCCGACACCACGAGCAGCGCGCACCGCGCGGACGACCCACGCGCCAGCGCTGCGGCGACGGCGGCTCCGAGCGCGACGCCGCGAGCGCCGCCCCCCACGACGCACACCCGTCGCTCGTTCGGTTCGGGGGAACCGGTCCCGGCCCCGCCGGACGGGGCCCGCGGCGGGCTCACCGCAGCGGCCGCTTCGACGGCCGGTGCGAGGGGCTCGGGGCTGCCGGGGGCGGTCGCCGTTCCCGCGGACGCACCGCGCGGCTCCGCGGCGCGGCCGTCGCCGACCGGGACGAGGCGCATGCGGGCGGGGGCCGGCGCCGGGGCCGCGGCCGCGGCGTCCTCCGCCCCAGCGTCGTCCGGCGGCAGGAGGAAGCACGCCGCGAGCCGCGCGGTGAGGCTCACCGGGCGCGCCCCGCGTCGGCCTGCACGGTGCTCTCGAGGAGCGTCGCGAGGCCGGGGACGAGCACGGGCGGACGGAGGCGGACCGTGACGCGCGAGCCGCGCACCGCGACCGTGAGCCCGCGACGCGACCAGCCCGGGACGCTCGCGCGGGCCGCCTCCCGGGGGTCCGCGCGCTCGAGCAGCGCGATGGCGCCCGCGCCGGCGGCGTGGCCGGCGAGCTCCCGCGCGGCGCCCGCGGCGAGCACCTGCAGGGCGGTGAGGACGACGGCCGCCACCAGGGGCAGGAGCGCGACGAGCTCGACGCTCGCCTGCCCCCGCTCGGCGCGGGGCACCACGGGGCTCACCGCCCCTGCGGCACGAAGCGCGCTTCGCGGGCCACGGTCGTCAGCGTCCGCCCGCCGCCCGCGGCCGTCAGGGGGATCGCGAGGCGGACGGCCACGCGACCGTCCGGGGACGCCCGCACGCGGATGCGGCCGCGGTAGGCCGGCGGCAGGGCGGCCCGTGCGCCGGCGGCGGCGTCCTGCCCCAGCGCCTGGGCGCGGGCGCCCGCCCGTGCGGCCGTCCCCGCGAGCCAGACCCCCTGGCCCGCGACGACGGCCTGCCAGGCGAACGCCGCCACGAGGGCCAGGAGCGGGAGGACGGCGACGAGCTCCACGCTGGCCTGGCCGCGTTCGGCGGAGGGGTCGATGCGCATGGGAGCACCCTCGCGGGAGGGCCCGTCACGGGACTAGACGCGGGCGTCGCGGAAGCGTCGAGGAAGGCGCGCGGAAGACGCGCGGGCCCCGATCAGAACTGGTAGCTCTTGTAGTGCCGGTAGACGACGTAGAGCGCGTAGGACGCCCCGCCGATGATCGCGAACCAGAGGAGGGTCCCGAGGCCCGTCTCGAAGAGGCGCACCCGCGCCGCCATGGCCCAGACCGCGGCGCCGACCGCGCCGTAGAGCATCACCCGGTGCTTGTCGCCCAGGCCGTGGAGCTCCATGCGGTTCTGGCGGTACAGCCGGTAGCCGAAGAACGCGAAGCTCGCCGTGATGAGGATGCTCAGGAGCGCCGCGACGAAGTCCGCGCTCTCGCCGCCGCCCGGGACCGCGTAGACCGCCGCGGCGAGCGCGAGGACGATCAGGACGTTCCGGGTGGTCTGGCTCATCCGCCCCCGAATCTAGCGCCGGCCCCGGAACGGCGCGGGAGCGCTCAGCCGACGGGGGCGACGCCGGTCGCGCCGACCCCCGCCTCGATCTCGGCCACGACGGCCGCGAGCGGCGCGTCGACGTCGAGCTCCGCGGGCTCGGGCGAGAAGCGGTACCCCACGCCGAAGTGCGTGTGGATGTAGCGCCAGTCCGGCGAGGCCTTCTCGAGCTTCTGGCGCAGCTTGCGCACGAAGACGTCCACGGAGCGGTCCCCGCGGGCCATCGCGTAGCCCCAGACCCGCTGGTAGATCTCCTCGCGCTCGAGCACGCGGCCCTCGGCCGAGGCGAGGAGCTCGATGAGCTCGAACTCGCGCCGGGTCAGGTCGACGGAGGCGTCGCCCACGAACGCCTGGAAGCGATCGGAGCGGATGGAGAGCTCCCCGGCCAGGACCGGCCCGGTCGCGCGCGCCTCCGTGCGCCGGCGACGGCGCACGACGGCCTCGACCCGGGCGATGAGCTCCTCCGGGTGGCAGGGCTTGGAGAGCCAGTCGTCCGCACCGAGGCGCAGGCCGCGGACCCGCTGGGCCACGCTCGACTGCCCCGTGCAGACCACGATGCCGAGCCCGGGCAGGGCCGTGCTGAGCTTCTCGAGGTACTCCCAGCCGTGCGGACCGAGCGCGCCGAGGTCGACGACCACCGCGCTGAGGCGCATCGCCACCACGGTCTCGACCGGGACGGCGCTGGCGAGCACCCGGTGCTCCCAGCCCAGGCGCTCCAGGCGCTTGCCGAGGACCTGCAGGAAGCCCGAGTCCGTGTCGATGACCGCGATCCGCGGCGGCGTCGCCGTGGCGCGCTCGCCGCTCGCGCTCGGGGTGTGGCCCTCGCTCATGGCGCGGAGTCTAGGGGGCCTTACGGCGTCCCGCCCGCCGCTCCCCCGCACGTCACAGGCTTTTCACAAGTCCCCCGCAACGAGCGGTCTTCCTCGACGCGCTGTCGACTCGAGGGGGCCCCTCAGGACGCCGGGGCCGGTACCCGGAGGGCTCCCGAGGGGTCCGTCGGGCTCCAGGGCAGGCGCAGCCAGGGCCGCGGTCGGCCGCGCAGCAGCGCCTCGACGTCCGCCCCCGGGAGTGCCGGCGCGAAGAGCCACCCCTGCCCCAGGTGGCAGCCCCGGCGCTGCATCTCCGCGAGCTGCGCCGGCGTCTCGATGCCCTCCGCGATGAGCTGGCGGTCGAGGGAGTGGGCGAGCGAGGCCACGGCATCGACGATGCGGCGCCCGTCCCCGTCCGTCGTGACCTCCGCGATGAACGAGTGGTCGACCTTCAGGGCCTCGAACGGCAGGCGCAGCAGCATCGCCAGGGAGGAGTAGCCCGTCCCGAAGTCGTCGATGTGCGCCCGGACCCCGAGCGGCACGAGCCGGTCGACCAGCCCCGCGAAGGCCGCCTCGGGCTGCTCGAGGAAGACGGACTCCGTGAGCTCGAGGCGCAGGCAGCGCCCCGGGAGGCCGCTCTCGTCGAGCACCTGGGCGACGTCCCCGGCGAAGTCGCCGACCAGGAGCTGGCGCGGCGAGACGTTGACGCTCATCGTGACCCCGTCCGCCACGAGCCCCGCGCCGCGCCAGGCCGCGAGGCGCCCGCACGCCTCCCGCAGCGCCTGGCGGCCCAGGGCTCCCACGAGCCCCGTCTCCTCCGCGATCGGCACGAAGACCGTCGGGCTGACGGGCCCGCTCGGTCCCGTCCAGCGCGCGAGCGCCTCGAAGCCCGCGATGCCCCCGTCGTCGAGGCGCAGGACGGGCTGGTAGTGCATCGTCATGGCGCGCGTCCCGATCGCGCTGCGCAGCGCGGACTCGATGGACAGGCGCGCCACGGCTGCGCGGTGCATGGGCAGGTCGAAGCGGGCCACCCGGTCGCCCCCGAGCGTCTTGGCCCGGTACATGGCGGTGTCCGCGTCACGCAGCAGGGCCACGGGCTCCGTCGAGCCGTCGCAGGCGGCGATCCCGACGGAGGTCGTCGCCGAGACGGCCTGGCCCCGGGTGCGGAAGCTCGGGCGCAGCGCGGCGAGGATGGCGGCCGCCGTCCCCTCCGCCGCCGCCATGGCGTCGGGGCCCGCGACCAGGATCACGAACTCGTCCCCACCGATGCGCGCGGCCAGGTCCCCGGGCCGCAGGCAGCCCTGGATGCGGGCGCCGACCGCCACGAGCAGCTCGTCGCCGACCTCGTGGCCGAGCCCGTCGTTGACGACCTTGAAGCGGTCGAGGTCGAGGAAGAGCACCGCCGCGTCGTCCGTCGGGCTGCGGCGGACGCGCTCCACGGCCTCCTGGAGGCGCTCGAGGAGCACGGGGCGGTTCGCGAGCCCCGTGAGCGGGTCGTGGCGCGCCGCGTGCGCCAGCCGCTGCTCGGCCCGCTTGCGCTCCGTGATGTCCGTCAGGGAGCCCGCCATGCGCGTGACCTGTCCCTCCGCGTCGCGCCGCGCGATCCCGCGCAGGAGCACCCACCGCTCCTCCCCGTCCGCGGTCCGCACGCGGTGCTCGGAGGTCAGGAGCGGCGTGATCCCGGCGACGTGGTCGTCCAGCCGCCGCTGCACGACCGCACGGTCGGCCTCGACCACCTCCTCGAGCAGGTCGTTCGAGCCGCTCCAGGACTCCGGGTGGCCCAGGAGCGTCGCCCACCGCGGGGAGCGGTAGACGGCCCGGTCGGCGAAGCTCACGTCCCACAGCGCGTCGTTGGCCCCCTCGAGCGCCAGGGCGTAGCGCTCCTCCGAGGCCCGCAGCGCGGCGACGCTGTCGCGCCGCTGGAGCGCGTAGCGGATCGCCCGGGAGAGCGTGGGGCGGTCGATGCGCTGCTTGACGAGGTAGTCGCCCACCCCGAGGCGGGACGCGGCCGCGTCGATCGCGTCGTCCTCCTGGCCCGTGAGCATGATGATCGGGAGGTCCGGGCGGCGGGTGAGCACGTCGACGGCGACTTCGAGGCCCGTGTGGGCGCCGAGCCGGAAGTCGAGCAGGCAGACGTCGTGCGGGCGGCGGTCGACGGCCGCGAGCGCGCCGGCCCGGTCGCGCACCCACTCGAGGTCGTAGGCACGGCCCGCGTCCTCGAGCAGCTCGCTCGTGATGAGGAAGTCGTCCTCGTCGTCCTCCACGAGGAGGACGCTGACGTCACCCGCGCTCATCGTCGTCCTCCGTGGGGAGCGTGACGATCTGCAGCCAGAAGGAGCTCCAGCGGCTCAGCCGGTCCACGAGCTGGTCGAAGGTGACGGGCTTGGAGATGAAGGCGTTGGCCCCCAGGTCGTACGTCGAGCGCACGTCCTCCTCGGCCCGCGACGTCGTCAGCGCGATGACCGGGATCCGCTTGAGGTCCGGGTCGGACTTCACCTGCGCGAGCACCTCGCGGCCGTTGCGGCGCGGCATGTTCAGGTCGAGCAGGATCACCCCGGGCCTCGGGCTGTCCGCCGGGTCCGACCAGCGCCCCCGGCGGTAGAGGTAGTCCAGGGCGTCCTCCCCGTCGACCGCGAAGCGCGTGTCGTTGACCAGGTGGCTCTCGGCGAGCGCCTCCGCGGTGAGCAGGCGGTCGTCCTCGTCGTCGTCGCAGACGAGGATCGTGATGGGCTTCGGGGCGGTGGTGCTCATGCGGGGACGGGTGCTCCTGCGGCGTGGTGGGCGGGGAGGTCGACGACGAAGCGGGCGCCCGAGCCGGGGCTGCCCGTGGCGGTGACGTCGCCGCCGTGGCGGATCGCGATCTTGCGGCACACGGCGAGGCCGATCCCGGTCCCCGCGTAGTCCTGGCGGCCGTGGAGGCGCTCGAAGATCCCGAAGATCCGCTCGGCGTACTGGGCGTCGAAGCCGATGCCGTTGTCCTCGACGACGAGCTGGAGGCGGCCCGCCTCGCAGGTCGTCGTGTGCACCTCGACGACCGGGGGGACGCCCGGGCGCTGGAACTTGATGGCGTTCGCGATGAGGTTCTGCAGCAGCTGGCGCATCTGCGTCCGGTCGGCGTCCAGGCACCCGAGCTCGCCGACGCGGACCTCGGCCCCCGCAGCGTCCACCGCCTCCTCGAGGTCGTCGAGCACCTCGGCGACCACCCCGGCGAGGTCCACCTCGGTGAAGGGCCGCGCCAGCGACGTCACGCGGGAGTAGCTCAAGAGGTCCTCGATGAGCGTCCGCATGCGGGTCGCGGCGGCCTGCATGCGCTCCACGTAGAGCTGGCCGCGCTCGTCGAGGTCGGCCCCGCAGCGGCGCTGGAGCTGGTCCCCGAAGGTCTGGATCTTCCGGAGGGGCTCCTGCAGGTCGTGGGAGGCCACGGAGGCGAAGTGCTCCAGGTCGAGGTTCGAGCGCTCGAGCTCGATCGTCTTCGTCCGCAGCTCCGTCTCGGCCTCGTGCTGCGCCGTGACGTCCACGAGGGAGGCGACGACGCCGCGGGCGCCCGTGCGCTCGGGGGTGAACGGCGCCGCGCTCATGAGCGCCCAGCGCCGCTCCCCGTCCGGGCGCGAGAGCTCGACGAGGCGGTCGCGGATGCCCTCGGGGGAGGTGAGCGCCTCCCCCACCGCCCACCGCCCGGTGCCCGGGGCGTCGGCGAGCGCGGCCGCGACGGTCGCACGGTCGAGGACGTCCTCCTCCGGCACCCCGAGGATGCGCGACGCGGCGGGGTTCGCCGAGACCGCGCGGAGCTGCTCGTCGTAGGTCACGACCCCCTCGCAGAGCGCGTCGAGGACGACGGCGTGCCGCTCGGCCTGCTCCGTGATGGCCGCCACGGCGGCCTGGCGCTCGAGGTAGAGCCCGATGAGCCTGCCCGTGGCCGTGAGCGCCGCGATCTCCTCCGCGCCGGGGACGCGCTGCTCGGCCGCGACCACCTCGAGTGCCCCGACGAGGCCGTCGCGTCCGCCGACGGGGACCACGACGAGGGCGCCGAGGCCGTCGGCCCGCGCCGCCGCGGCGCGCAGGGTGCGCGGGTCCGCCCGGACGTCGGCGCTGAAGACCGCACCCTCGGCGGCGAACGCCGCGCCCGGGAACCCCTCGCCCGGGGCGAAGGTGAGCTCGGCGCTGTCGGCGACGAAGGCGCTCGCGGGATCGGCCGACCAGCTCGCCCGACGCCGCAGGGCCGTGCCGTCCCGGGTCTCCCAGAGCTGCGCCACCGCCCACGGACCCGCGCCGGTGAGCGCCGCCAGCGCCGCCTCGAGGGCGGCGTCCGTGGCGTCGCCGAAGGCCAGCGCGTGGGCGACCTCGCCGTGGGCGCGCATGAGCCGCTCGTCGCGGCGGGCCGCGGTCACGTCGATCGCCACGAGGAGGAAGCCCGTCAGCTCACCGGCGGCACCGTGGGTGGGCGTGACGGTCAGGGCGACGGTCAGCCGCGAGCCGTCGCGGCGCACGTAGGTCCAGTCGCGGGTCTCGGCGCGACCCTCGCGGGCCGACAGGGCGAGGACCGCGAAGCCCGGGGCCAGGCCGGCCGCGCGCGCGGCGGCCGCGACCTCGTCGGGGTCGTGCAGGAGGAGCTGGTCCGCGTGCCCGACCAGCTCCTCGGCACCGTGGCCGAGCATCCGCTCCGCCCCCGCGTTGAACAGCGTGATGGTCCCCTCGAGGTCCGTGGCGACGACCGCGCTGCCCGTCGCGGCGTCCAGGACGGAGCGCAGCATGCCGTGGGCCGTCCGGAGCTCGGCGGCGGCGCGGCGGGTCGCGGTGAGGTCCCGGAGGACCACGCCCCAGCCCAGGAGCTCCTCGCCGGAGCCGCGGACGGGGGTGCACGTGGCCTCGAGCCAGTGCTCCTGCTCCTGGCCGCCCACGTGGAGCTCGGCTTCCGTGCGGGCCGCGGGGTCGAGCACGAGCGTGCCCCAGGCCGCGACCTGCTCCACGGCCGGCCGGCCCTCGGCGTCCGCCGCGCCCACGCCCGTGAGGGCCGTGGCGGCCGCGGGCCAGTCCCGGATCTCCCCGTCGGGGCCGAGCAGGACGAGCGCCCGGTCGTCCGCGGCCTCCGAGAGCAGGGCCAGGCGCCGCTCCGCGCTGTCGAAGGGGACGGCGCTGAAGAGGACGGGGGCGTCGAGGAGCTTCGCGTAGCTGCGGCGCAGCGTGAGGTAGTAGACCGCCACCGCCGCGCCGACGAGGTCCCAGGCGGCCATGGGCCAGGCGAAGACCTCGCGCATGCGCAGCCCGTGCTCGACCTGGAAGCCGAACTCCGGGCCGACGAGGTGCAGGGTGTGGGCGCCGTGGTGGACCGCGCAGGTGAAGAAGATCGCCGCGGTGGCCGTGGCCAGGCGATTCGTCCACATCTGCTCCGTGGCGTGGAGGCCGCGGACGATCACGGCGACGATGCCGAAGTAGCACAGGGCGATCACCCCGTTCAGCACCGCGACGCTCATCCAGACCATGGGCTGCGTCATCGGCCCGGACCCCCGGCCCCTGACGGCCGCGTGAGGAAAGCAACCTCCCTCAGACGAGGTGGCACAGCAGGTCCGTCGTCGAGGGCGTGGGCGGTCCGCCCAGGCGCGCCGGGGGCGGGAAGGCCTGCGCCGTCGGGGCCGGCGCGGCGTGCCCGTGGGTGCCGCCGGCGACGGTGACGCAGGCGATGAGGGCCGCGCAGCCCAGGCCCGCGCGGACCGCGACGCCGCGGACCACGCGGCCCGGGGCGGGCAGCAGCCCCGCGAGGACCAGGCCGAGGAGCGCGAGCTGCCCCGAGAGGCCGACCCCGGCCGCGAAGCCGGGGGCCTCGGCGCTCCGGGCCAGCACGGCCACCGAGAGGGCGAGGAGGAGGGCCAGGCCCGCACCCCCCACGAGGAGGCACCGGCGTGACGGCCGGCGGACGAGCCAGACGCCCCAGGCCGCGTGGGCCAGGACGATCGCGGCGGCCAGCCCGAGCGCCCCGCGGGCCGCGAGGGGGATCGCGGCGGCGTTGACGGCGTGCCAGGCCGTCAGGGTGACGGCGACCGCGACGGTCGCCGGGCGCACGGCGTCAGGGCCGACGCGGACGGGCTGTGGGGACGCTGGCACCACCCCCCGGGTGCTCGGCCGCGGGGCGGCAGCCTTGAGCGCCGAGCGCCCTGCAAGCCCCGGCCCGTCAGGGGCGGACGGGGTGCGAGGAGTCCGAGAACTCCCGGAACAGCCCCGTGACGATGAACGCCGTCTGCTCCCCGATGTCGACCGCGTTGTCCCCGATCCGCTCGAAGGCGCGGGCGGTCATCGTCATGGTCATCGCCCACTCGCGGGTGTCCGCGTCGGTCCCCATGGAGACCGCCAGCCCGAAGATCTCGCGGTTGAGCGCGTTGATCTCGCGGTCCTGCTCCACCAGCGCCTCCGCGAGGCCGACGTCGCGCTCGGCGAACGCCCGGCGGGAGAGGACGACCTCCTCGCGCGCTGCCCGGCCCATGCGCAGCACCCGCCCCAGGATCTCCTCCTGCACGGGCGGCTCGTGCCCCGTCAGCGGGATGAGCTTCGCGATGTTCACGCACTGGTCGCCCATGCGCTCCATGTGCTTGATCGTGTGCAGCAGCGCCGCGACGATCCGCAGGTCCCCCGCCACGGGCGCCTGGAGCGCGAGCAGCGAGAGGATCCCCTGGTGGACCTCGAGGTAGCGGCCGTCGAGGCGGTCGTCGTCGGCGATGATGAACTGCGCGAGCTCGACGTCCTGGTGCGCGAGCGCCTCGACGCAGCGGTCGACCTGCCCCACGACCATGTCGAGCCCTCCGAGCGCCTGCTGCTCGACCATGAGCAGGTCCTCCCGGAAGTGCCGGCGTTGCGGGACCGGCACGACGCCCTCAGCCGAACTTGCCCGTGACGTACTGCTCCGTCCGGGTGTCCTGCGGGTTGGAGAAGATGGTCTGGGTCGGGGCGAACTCGACGAGGCGACCCACGCGCTTGTCCTCGCCGCCGGAGAGGTCGACGGTGAAGAACGCGGTCCGGTCGCTGACCCGGGCGGCCTGCTGCATGTTGTGGGTGACGATCACGATCGAGAACTGCTCCTTGAGCTCGAGCATCAGCTCCTCGATCTTGCCCGTGGAGATGGGATCCAACGCCGAGCAGGGCTCGTCCATGAGCAGGACGTCCGGCTCCGTGGCCAGCGCCCGCGCGATGCAGAGCCGCTGCTGCTGGCCGCCCGACATCCCGAAGGCGTTGTCCTTCAGGCGGTCCTTCACGTCGTCCCACAGGGCCGCGCGGCGCAGCGCACCCTCGACGACCTCGTCCATGTCGCCCTTGCGGCCCTGGATGCGGGGGCCGAACGCGACGTTGTCGTAGATGCTCTTCGGGAACGGGTTCGGCTTCTGGAAGACCATCCCGATCCGCTTGCGGACCTGCACCGCGTCGATCCTCGGGTCGTAGAGGTCCTCGCCGTGGTAGACGATGGAGCCGCGGACCTCCGCGCCCGGGATGAGGTCGTTCATCCGGTTCAGGCAGCGCAGGAACGTCGACTTCCCGCAGCCCGACGGGCCGATGAGCGCGGTGATCTCCCGCTGGCCGAGGTCGATGTCCACCCCGGCCACGGCGAGCTTGCCGCCGTAGCGGACGTCGACCCCCGAGCAGGCGAAGATCGTGGCGGGTGCCAGGTCGGGCGCCGGCGCGCCGGGGCCGACCGCCGACGGGACGAAGGAGGGGACGGACGTCTCGTCGGTCACGGGCGGGGCGGCCGGGAGGGGATCGGGAGTGCGGTGGGGCGGGGCCATGGGGCGGTCACCACTTCTGCTCGTAGCGGTTGCGGAGGACGATGGCGACGCTGTTCATCGCGAGCAGGACGACCATCAGCACGATGATGGCGCCTGCGGCGGCGTCGACGAAGGACGGGTTGGGGTCCTGGGTCCAGGTGAAGATCTGGATGGGCAGGGCGGTGAAGCTCGAGGTCAGGCCGTCCGGGTTGAAGCGCGGGGAGGACGCGGCGCCGATCACGAGCAGCGGTGCGGTCTCGCCGATGGCCCGGGAGAGCGCGAGGATCACCCCGGTCGTGATGCCGGCGACCGCCCCCGGCAGCACCTGCTTCCAGACGGTCTGCCACTGGGTCGCGCCCAGGGCCAGGGAGCCCTCGCGGATCGACGGGGGCACCGCGCGGATGGCCTCGCGGGACACGATGATGACCACGGGGAGCACGAGCAGCGCGAGCGTGATGCCGCCCGCCAGCAGCACGGGGCCGAGGCTCAGCGGCCCGCGGACGATGAACGCCAGCCCGAGGATGCCGTAGACGATGGAGGGCACGGCCGCGAGGTTCTGGATGTTCACCTCGATCAACCGGTTCCACCAGCGGGTGCCGTCGGCGTACTCCTCGAGGTAGAGCGCGGTCGCCACCCCGAGCGGGATGACGATGACCGCCGTGATCAGCATGAGGTAGAGCGTGCCGACGATCGCGGACTGGATCCCGGAGGTCTCCGGGGTGATCCGGGAGGGGAACTTCGTGAGGAAGTCCGTCGAGAGCTTCGGGATCCCGTCGCGCGCGATGTCGACGAGCAGGACCCCCAGGAAGCCGACGGAGACGAGGATCGCCCCGAGCAGCAGGCTGCGGAAGAGGACGTCCGAGCGCCGCTGCCCGGGGGTCGCCCGCGGGATGACCGTGCTCTGCGCCCGTGCGGCGGCGGCCATCTGCGCACCCGTCATTCGTAGACCTGCCGGTACTTGCGGACGAGGCGGATGGAGAACACGTTGAGCACCAGGGTCAGGAGGAAGAGGGTGAAGCCCACGACGAAGATCGTCTTGTACTCGACGGACCCCTGCGGGATGTCGCCGCGGGCCTGGGCCGCGATGTAGGCGGCCATGGTCTGGTGGCCGCTCCGCGGGTCCGCGTTGAGGCTCGCGGTCTGGCCCCCGGCGATGAGGACGATGACCGTCTCGCCGATCGCGCGGGAGGCGCCGAGGATGAGGCCGGCGACCACCCCGGAGAGCGCGGCCGGGAAGACGACGCGCGACGCGACCTGCCGACGGGTGGCGCCCATCCCGAACGCCCCCTCCCGGAGGCTCGTGGGCACGGCGCTCATCGCGTCCTCGGAGACCGACGCGATCGTCGGCAGGACGAGGAAGCCCATGATGATCCCCGCGGCCAGGGCGTTGAACTGCCCGACCTCGACGTGCAGGAGGTCCTTGAGGACCGACGGGGTGAAGAACGTGAGGGCGAAGTAGCCGAAGACGATCGTCGGCACCCCGGCCAGCGTCTCGAGCACCGGCTTGATCGTCCGGCGGACCCGGGGGCTCGCGTACTCGGCCAGGAAGACGGCGCTCAGGAGCCCGAGGGGCACCGCGACCACCAGGGCGATCAGCGAGAGGTAGAGCGTCCCCCACACGAGCGGCAGCACCCCGAAGGACTGCTGGTCCCCCGCGAACTGCGGGGTCCACGTCGTGCCGAAGAGGTAGTCCGTGAACCCGACCTCCCCGAAGAAGCCGATCGTCTCCTTCAGCAGGAAGAAGACGATCAGCCCCGTCGTGACGACGGAGACCGCCGCCGCTGCCGCGAGGACGCCGCGGATCGCGGCCTCCCCACGGGAGCGGACCGTCGGGCGCCGGACCAGGGAGGTCGGGCGCGCGGCGGCCATCACGGGATCCGTCGGCAGGGACATGCGGGTGCTAGGCGCCCGACTCGGCCTTGGTCAGCTCCGTCTTGGCCTCGCCGGCCTGCGCCTCGGTCAGCGGCACGATCTTGGCCGCCTCGGCGATCTTCTGCTGGTTGGCGACGACGAACTCCATGAACGCCTTGACCTCGGGGCGGGCGATCGCCTTCGTCGAGGGGTACATGAACAGCGGGCGCGAGAGCGGCTTGTAGCTGCCGTCCTGGATCGTCTCCTTCGAGGGCTTGATGCAGCCCTCGCCGCCGTCGACCCCGACGAGGTTCAGCTTGTCCTGCGCCCCCTCGTAGTACGAGAAGCCGAAGTAGCCGAGGCCGCCCGCGTCACCCGAGACGCCCGTGACGAGCTGGTTGTCGTCCTCCGAGGCCTCGTAGTTCGTGCGCGACTGGCCCTCCTCGCCGTTGATCTCCTTCGTGAAGAAGTCGAACGTGCCGGAGTCCGTGCCCGGGCCGTAGAGGCTGAGCTTCGTGCCCGGGAGCCCGGACTTGACCGTGGAGAGGTCCTCGACCTTCGAGCCCTTGTCCCAGACCTGCTTGAGCTCGTCCGTCGTCAGGCAGTCGACCTTCAGCCCGGGGTTCGTCACGACCGCGATGCCGTCGTTGGCGACCTGGACGGCGCCGTAGGTGATCCCGGCCTTCTCGCAGATCGGGGCCTCCTCGTCCTCCTTGATCTCGCGGGAGGCGTCGGAGATGTCCGTCTCGCCCGCGCAGAACTTCTCGAAGCCGCCGCCCGTGCCCGACTCGCCCACGGTGACCTTCACGTCGGGGTTGTCCTCGTTGAAGAGCTCCCCGGCCGCCTGGGCGAACGGGAAGACCGTCGAGGAGCCGTCGATGCGGATCGTGCCCTTCAGGTCCTGGGACTGCGTCGCGGCGGCGCCGGACGACGACCCGCCCGAGGTGGAGCTTCCGTCGTCGCTGCCGCAGGCTGCGGCACCGAAGCTGAGGGCGCCGGCGGCGAGCGCGGCGCAGAGGGTCTTGGACGTCACTGCTTCTCCTTCGATGGGTTGTCGCGGCTCACGTTGGGGGAGCGACGTCTGCAGGGTGTTGCCGAGACGTCGCTGCGATGTGAAGAGGATGTGAAGACTCGGGGGAGAACCGGTAGCCGAAGCCGACGTGGGTGTGGATGAACCGCCGCTGGGGCAGCGCGGACTCGAGCTTCGAGCGCACCTTGTGCACGTAGACGTCGATGGAGCGGTCCCCCCCGCGGAGCTCCCCGCCCCAGACCAGGCGGTAGAGGTCGCCCCGGGCGACGATGCCGCCCTGGGTGCGCATGAGCGCCACCAGGAGCTGGAACTCGCGCACGGAGAGGGTCAGGGCGCGCCCCGCGGCGAGCACGAGGCCCTCCTGGGGGCGGACTTCGAGCTCTCCGGCGAGCAGGACATCGGCTTGGCGTCGCGCTTCCATGGGTGCCGCAAGCGTCGCGGCGGGACGGTGCCGACCTGTTCCCAGGCTGTGAAGCAGATGTGAAGGACCCGTGTCCCGCGGACCGGACGTTCGTCCGCGTGCGTCCACGGACGCACGGGAGCGGTCAAGTCGCGCGGAGCCGGTGCCGACGCCCTGAGGACGACCCACCCCGTGCCTGGCTTCCCCACCATGGTCCCCGTTCCCCTTCCCCAGCCCGAGCGATGAGCTCCGTCGCCGCCCGCCGCGCCGCGACCGCCGTGGCCTTCGCCGGCCTCGTCGCCGCGAGCCCCGCCGACGCCCAGGACGCCCCCGCCGGCAGCCCCACGGGCGCGAGCTCCGTCGCGGTCCCGGCGCCGGTCGAGCCCGCCCCGGCCGCTGCGGTGCCCGCGCCCGCACCGCCCGCCCCACGACGACCGCGGAGGCGCCCGCCGCGGCACAGCCCGCCCCCGACGCCACGGACGCCCCGCCGCCCGCGGCGGCGCCCGCCGTGCGGCCCGCCCGGGGCGGCCAGCGCACGGCCCAGCGCGACCAGCGTGCCCGCGAGCGCTCGGGCGCCGCGCAGGAGCGCAGGGCGCGACGCTCGGCGGCGCGTGCCGCCCGCCGGGAGCAGCGGACCGCCGACGTCGGCACGGGCGTCCAGGCGCCCGGCGCGGCCAGCGTCCTGCCCGGCCTCCCCGTCGGCCGGCCCATCCCGAGCTTCCTCATCGAGCGCTTCCGGATCCCGCCCTTCCTCCTGTCGATCTACCAGGCCGCCGGGGCGGAGTACGGCGTGCGCTGGGAGGTCCTGGCGGCGATCAACGAGATCGAGACGGACTACGGCCGCAACCTGGGGGTCTCCTCCGCGGGCGCCCTGGGCTGGATGCAGTTCATGCCCGCGACGTGGAAGCAGTACGGGACCGACGCGAACGACGACGGCCGCCGGGACCCCTTCAACCCGGTCGACGCGATCTTCGCCACGGCGCGCTACCTCGCGGCCGCGGGCTACGCGGAGGACGTGCGCGGCGCGATCTTCGCCTACAACCACGCGGACTGGTACGTGGACTCCGTCCTGGAGCGCGCGAAGCTCGTCTCCCTGCTCCCGCAGGAGCTCGTGGGCGCGCTGGCGGGGCTGACGGAGGGGCGCTTCCCGGTGCACGCGGCGGCGACGTACGCCAGCCGGAGGACGACGTCGACCAAGGGCCGCCGGCGGACCGTCACGAGCCAGGGCTCCGAGCTGCGCCGCCAGCTCGACGTGCTCGCGGACCCGGGCTCCGCCGTCGTGGCCGTGCAGGACGGGCGGATCGTCCGCATCGGCCGCACGCGGGCGCTCGGGCGCTACGTGCAGCTCCGCGACGTCTGGGGGAACACCTACACCTACGCGAACCTCGGCTCCGTCGCCGCGGACTACCTCGTCCCGAAGCGGCGCGGGGCGCGCCCGGCGCACCACGCGGCCCCGGCCACGCCGAAGGCCGAGGTGGACGTCGCGTTCGCGCCGGCCCGCCCCGCCCCCGTGCTGCCGCCACGCCCCGGGGTGCACCCGGCGCCCAACGGGCCCGTGCCGCTCGACGACGAGCGGCGCGCGGGCACCGCCGAGAAGGCCGGCAAGGAGGTGCTGCGCGCCGGGAAGCCCGCTCCCTCCTTCGCGGTCGACGACGCGCCGCCCGGGATCCCCGCGCCGCCGCCCGCCCCGAGCCCCCGCCCCGCCTCCCCACGCCCCGTCTCCCGGTCCGTCGCCGCGCCGACGCCGTGGCGTGCCCCGGCCGCCGCGGCCTGGCCCGCACCCGCACGGGTCGTCCCGGCGGTCCTCGTCCGGGCGCCGGCGGCGAAGCCGGACCTGCCCGCGCCGGCGAGCCCGGAGCGCTCCGAGCAGCGCCCGGCGCCCTCGCGGGGCACGGCCTGGACCCCCTACCAGCAGCGCCTGCTCGGCGGCCTGCGCCGCACGGACGTCCGCCCCCTGCGCCTCCACGTCGGCTCCGCGGTCGTCGGCGGCACGGTGCTCGGCCGCATCGGCGGCGGTGCGCGGCCGCACCTGCGCTTCAGCATCAAGCCCGCGGGGAAGCGGACGTCGCGCATCGACCCGACCCCCATCCTCGACGGCTGGCGGCTGCTCGAGACCACCGCCGTCTACCGCGCCACGGGCCGCAGCGCCCTGGACCGCGAGGGGACGACGAGCGTCGGCCGGATCCTCCTGGAGTCGAAGGACCGCCTCGTGCGCCGGGTCCTCGCGGACCCGGGCATCCGCCTCTACGCCTGCGGGCGTCGTGACGTCGCGGCGGGCCTCATCGACCGCCGCGTCCTCGCCGCCCTGGCCGTGCTCTCCGAGGAGGGGCTGAAGCCCACGGTGAGCTCCTTGCGCTGCGGCCACGGGTACCTGACCGCCTCGGGCAACGTCTCGGAGCACACGACGGGCACCGCCGTCGACATCGCCGAGATCAACGGCACGCCCGTGCTGGGCCACCAGGGCCCGGGCTCGATCACGGAGACCGCGATCCGCAAGCTCCTGACCTTCCAGGGCACGATGAAGGCGCACCAGATCATCTCGCTCATGACGGTCCCGGGAGCGGACAACACGCTCTCCCTCCCCGACCACGCCGACCACCTCCACGTGGGCTGGTCCGCGCGGCCGGCGGGCGACGCGCAGGCGGCGGGCACCCTCGGCGGCGGGCTCCGGGGCTCGGACTGGGACCACCTCATGGCCCGCCTGAACGTCATCGAGAACCCCCTGGTCCGGGCGACGCCCTCCTCCCGGGCGCTCCCGGTCCACAACGACCGCTAGCGCCGCAGCCTGGCCTCGAGGGCGCCGACGCGCCCGGGCAGGTCGAGGTCCCCCGGGTGCAGGTCGAGCCGGCGCAGCCCCTCCTCGCCCGGCCCGCGGGGCACGGGCCCGCTGCCGGGCTGGACGATGCGGTCGCCGCCGGCCAGGCGGTCCGCGAGCCACTCGACGAGCGCGCGGCGCTGCACGGGGCAGGAGCCCGGGCGCCCGGCCACGACGAGCGTCACCCGGCCGACGCGCTGGTCCGCGAGCCAGTCGCGGATGAGCGCGCAGCGCGCCCAGGTCGCGGGCTCGACGCCGTGCAGCGTCACCGCGACCGCGGCCTCAGGCGGCACGCCGCGCCCCGGCCTCCGCACCGGCCGCGAGGGCCGCGCGGTAGCCGTCGGCGAGGCGCCCCAGCGCGCGCTCCCAGGTGCGGTCGCGGACCGCCAGCCCCGCCGCGTCCGCGAGGCGGCGGCGCAGCTCCGGCCGGGCGGCGAGCTCGACGACGGCGCCCGCGAGCGCCTCGTGGTGCGGCGCGCGCAGCAGGCCGGTCACGCCGTCCTCCACGAGGGAGAGCGGCCCGCCCTCGGCCACCGCGACGACGGGGAGCCCCGAGGCCTGCGCCTCGAGCAGCACCTGCCCGAAGGTGTCCGTGCGGGAGGCGAAGAGGAACGCGTCGGCGCTCGCGTAGGTCCGTGCGAGCTCCTCGCCCTCCTGCCAGCCGAGGAACGTCGCGTGCTCCCCGAGGGCCGCGCGGACGAGCCCCTCCTCGGGGCCGCCGCCGGCCAGGACGAGGTGGAGCCGCCCGTCGCGACGGCGGGCCTCGAGGAACGCGTCGACGAGCAGGCCGACGCCCTTCTCCCTCGTCAGGCGCCCCGCGTAGAGGACGTTGAAGCCCTCGCCGAAGAGGCCGGGCACGCGCTTGGCCGGGTCGAAGCGGGCGAGGTCGACCCCGCGATCCCAGCGGCCGATGCGACCGGCCTCGATGCCGAGCTCGCGGACCGCCGCGTCGCTCTGCGGGCTCGGGGTGAGCACGTGGTCGGCCTGGCCGTAGAAGGCGGCGAGGGCCATCCGCGCGTGGAGCTCGAGCCGCGGATCGGTCGTGCGCAGCCCGGCGTAGGCGGCGAGCTCCGTGTGGTAGCTGCCCAGGATCGGCAGGCCCATGACCTTCGCGATGACCGCCGCGGCGACGCTCGACGGGCCCGGGGAGCAGAGGTGGACCAGGTCGTAGCGGCCCTCGGCGAGCGTCTCGACCAGGCCGGGCAGGGACGGGATGCCCAGCTGGAGGCCCTCGTAGAACGGGACGTCGACCTCGGCCACCGCGCTCAGCCGGCGGTCCACCCTCGGGTCCGTGCCGACCACCTCGACCTCGAAGCCCGGCACGCCGCGCTCCCGGATCTCGTCGAGGGTGTGGGTGACGCCGTGCATCGTGCCGACGCCGTCGGCGACGAGCGCGACGCGGGGGCGCTCCCCCTCGCGCTGGACGAGCTTCTGCTTCTCCCGGCCGAGGAACGCCGTGGCGGGCACGTAGGGGATCGCGGGGACGCAGGCGTCGAAGAGCTCGCGGGCGACGGCGCCGTAGTCCGGCGTGGCGGCGCGCGCCTCGGCGATCCCGCGCTCCACCGCGCGGGCCAGGCCGCGCTCGTGGGCCCGGCGGGCGCGACGGGCGAGGTCCGCGTGGGAGAAGCCGTCGGCCTGCAGGAGCGCGAGGAAGCCCGCGTCGTCGAGCTCGAGGCCGACGGCGTCCTGCCACGCGGCGAGGATCGCCCGCGCGTCGTCGGCGCAGAGGTCCGAGGAGACCGCGCCGGCGCGCTGCTCCCCCTCCCCCATGACGCGCTGCACGACCTTCCAGACCGCCGTGGGGTCGGGGCGGGCGGTCCCCGCGCGCTGGCCGAGCGCGCGCGTGGCCAGGCCCATCGCGGCGTGCGCCCACTTCGCGGCGGAGCCCTGCTCGCCCTCGGCGACGGCGCGACCCGCACGGACGTGCGCGAGGAGCTCCTGCGGGGTGGCGGCGTGGGGGGTCCGGGTCCAGGTGCGGCCGATGTCGACGCCCGCGTGGTCGTCCGTGCCGCCGATCCCCGTGCCGCCGTGGGTCTCGATGTAGACCGCCGCGGGCGCGTTGAGCTCGCGGGCGCGGGAGCCGTTGCGCGTCTCCCACACGGGGAAGAGCTGCGCGAGGCGGCGGCGGTGGCGGGGGGTGAGGGGCGCGGCCACCGCGTAGAAGGGGTGGGCGAGCGCCGTGGCGATCTCGTGCTCGTGGAGGTAGGCCGCGCAGGCCTCGACGTCCGCGTTGTGGGCCTGGAGCCAGTCGTGGTCGTCCGGGGTGATGTCGTAGCAGAGGACGTGGACCTGCTGGGGCTCCCCGCGGAAGCCGACCGTGAGCTCCTCGGAGAGGAAGACGCGGGGGTCGTCGGCGATCTGCTGGGCGCCCGCGATCGTGTCGTGGTCCGTGAGGGTCACGAAGTCCATGCCCCGGCGGACGGCGAGCTCGAGCACGTCCTCGGGCGGGGTCGCGCACTCGGGCAGCCCGAGCGACGTCTGGACGCCGAGCTTCGAGAGGACGGACGCGGTGGAGTGGCAGTGCAGGTCGACCCGGCTGGTCGTGGGGGTGGTCATCGGTGCTCCCGTTTCGCTTGGATTGCGGCGCTTTCGTCCTCCACGCTGAAGCGCCGGCGGGAGCGGGATGTGACCGGGCGGCCACCATCCTGTGACCGTCGTGTGACGGCGCCCGCGCGGGAGCGCCGCACCGCGCCCTGCGATCCCACGCCCGCTGCGGCGCGGCCGTGCAGCGGGCGTGGGAACGCGGCTCCGGGCCGCCATCCCACGCCCGCTGTGGCGCGACCGCGCAGCCGGCGTGGTTCGGCGGGCTCGCGGAGGGACAGCGCGCGCGGCCGGTCGGCGGCGGCGCGCGGTCCGCGCGGTCGGCGGCGGCGCGCGGTCGGCGCGGCGGCTACCGGCGCGCCCCAGCGTGCCGCAGCGCGCCCCGCGATCCCACGCCCGCTGTGGCGCGGCCGCGCAGCGGGCGTGGAAGCGCAGCTCCGAGCCGCCATCCCACGCCCGCTGCGGCCGCTAGGGCGTGAGGCCGAACGCGAAGGTGCGGCCGACGTCCGGCTTGCGTGGCAGCAGGCCGATGCGGGCGTCGTAGGCCGCCCAGGCGTCGAGGACGCGGCGGTCGAGGCGCAGGTTCGGCGCGAAGAGGGGGCTGACCGCGCGGAGCTGCGCGCGCGTGAGCGCCGGGTCGCCGTCGCCGGCCTCCACGACGTCGTCGACCGCGGTGCCGGGCTCGCCCCGGGTCGCCGCGACGCCGCCGGCCAGCGCGCGCAGGACGCGACGGACGCGGTCGGGCTGCTCGCGCACGAGGCGCTCCCGGGTGAAGACGATGACCTCGGGGTAGGCCGGCGCGCCGTAGTCCTCGACCCGGAACTCGCTCGTCCGGCGGCCGCGGGCGCGCAGCGCGACGCCCTCGGCCGACCAGAACACCGGGACCGCGTCGACCTTCCGGGCCAGGAGCGAGGCGACCGCGTTGAAGCCGATGGTCACCTGGCGGATGCGCCCCGGGTCGCCGCCGTCGGCCCGGACGATCGCGCGCAGGAACGCGGGGTCGGAGGGCAGCCCGGAGACGCCGACGGTCCTGCCCTCGAGGTCGCGGGGCCGGCGGAGCGCGGGGTCGCCGACGAGCGCGGCCAGCGGCCGGGCGACCAGGGCACCGACGCCGACGACCTTCGCGCCCTGCTCCCGGGCCAGGCCGAGGTCGTGGATGTCGATGAGGCCGAAGTCGGCCCGGCCCGTGGCGACGAGCTTCAGGGCGTCGGGGCCCTCCCCGGGCGGGCGGATGCGCAGCCGGAAGCCCTCGGCCACGTCCTTCCCGGCGTCCACGGCCATGTAGATCGGGGCGTGGATCGCGTTCGGGGTGAAGTCGAGCGCGAGCGCGACCTCCGGCGTGACGGTCGGCGCCTCGGCGCTCCCGCCGTCGCCGCCGCAGCCGCCGAGCACGAGCAGGACCGCGGCGAGGAGGGCGGCCCGGGCGGTCACGGCGGCCACCGTAGCCGTACGTTCTGCCCGTGGGGTTCTGCGAGGACATCCGGGCGGCGTGCCGCGGCGTGGTCGCCGACGCGGCGTGGGTGCGGATCGACGACGAGGCGCTGGCGGCGATCGCGCCGGGGGAGCCGCCGCGGCTCGACCCCTCAGACCACTACCTCGACGGACCGCCCGAGGCCGTCGCGACCTACGTCCTCGCGCTCGACGCCGTGAACTTCGGCTCGGGCTGGTTCGCCGAGCTCGCGCAGGGCCGGCCTCGGGGCTTCGGCTACGAGACCGTCGCGGGCGCGCTCGCGGAGCGCTTCCGGGCGGGAGCGCCCGGGCCGGCGGAGCTCGCGGCGCTCGGGCGCGCGGAGGTCGCCGCGCTGTTCGGCCTCGCGCCGGAGCACCCGCTGGCGGGGCAGTTCACCGCGGCGCTGCGCGAGCTCGGCGCCTTCCTGGGCGCACGCGGCGGCGCGGCCGCGGTCGTCGCGGCGGCCGGCGGCTCGGCGGAGCGCCTGGCGGCGGACCTGACGGCCGGGATGGCCTCGTGGCGCGATCCCCTGGCCAAGCGCGCGCAGCTCGTCGGCAGCGACCTCGTGCTGGCCGGGGTCGCGGACTTCGGCGACCTCGCCGCGCTCACGCTCTTCGCGGACAACCTGGTCCCCCACGTGCTGCGGGTCGACGGCGCGCTGGTGCTCGACCCCGGCCTGGCGGCGCGGATCGACGCGGGCGAGCTCCTCGAGCCCGGGCGCGAGGAGCTCGAGCTCCGCGCGGCCTGCGTCGTGGCGGGCGAGCTCCTGGCGCGGCGCCTCGACGTGACGGAGCGCGACCTCGACGGGATGCTCTGGCAGCGCGGGCAGGCCGCGCGCTACGCAGGACCCGCCGCCGCACCGCTGCCGCACGACGGCCTACTAGCTCAGGCGACGGGGCTCGTGGCCTCGAAGGCCTCGAGCTCGGCGTAGGCGGCCTCGACGGCGCGCTTGGCCTTCGTGTGCTTCGCGGTCGACTTCGCGGTCTCGTACGGGGAGGCCCAGGCCGCGGGGTCCGCGAGCTCCTCCTCGACGGCGGCGAACGCCTCCTCCGCGGCCTCGACGGCCCCCTCGAGCTTCGAGAGCTGCTTCGCGCGGTTCTTCGAGACGGTCCCGGGCTTGGGCGCGTCGCCGTCGCCGTTCGGCTTGGGGGCGGCGCCGTTCGGCCCCTTGGCGGCAGCCTGCTTCGCGGCGGCCTTCGCCATGCCCTTCGGGGGCGCCTCGGACTCCTTGATGAGGTCCTCGGAGCGCTTCAGCGCCATGCCGTCCGGCCCGCGCTCGGGCGCCTTCTCCGAGGCCATGCCCGTCGGCTTCGGGGCAGGCGGCGGCGTGTGGCCCGTCGCCTTCTGCACCTCGCGGTGGGCCCAGTACTCCTGCCACCCGCCGATGTAGCTCTTGAGGTCGTAGTCCTCCACCGCGACCGTGCGGGTGCCGACGGCCTCGAGCAGCGCGCGGTCGTGGGAGACCAGCAGGAGCGCGCCGGGGAAGGACAGCAGGGCGTCCTCGAGCGCCTCGCGGCTCTCGAGGTCCAGGTGGTTCGTCGGCTCGTCGAGGATGAGGACGTTCGCGCCGCTGGAGACGAGGATCGCCAGGCCCAGCCGCTTGCGCTCGCCGCCGGAGAGCCCCTCGAGCGGCTTCTCGGCCTGGTCCCCCGAGAAGAGGAACTTCCCGAGGAGCGCGCGGGCGGCCTGCGGGGAGAGCTTCGTCCCCTTCACGCAGGCCTCGATGACCGTGCGGGCGTTGCCGTGCTCGAGCTCCTCCCCGTGCTGGGAGAGGTAGCCGACCGTCACGTTGTGGCCGAGGCGCAGGCGCCCGCCGTCGAGCGGTCGCCGCCCGGCGAGGGCGTTGATGAGCGTCGTCTTGCCCACGCCGTTCGGGCCGACGAGCGAGACGTGCTCCTCGCGCTCGATCCACATCGTGGCCTTGTCGACGAGCACGCGCCCCGGGACCTCGAGGTGGCCCTCCTCGAGCTCGAAGATGACGCGGCCCGAGCGCTCGGGCTTCTTGAACGCGAAGCCCATCTCCCGCGTGTCGCGCGGGTCCCGGGTGATCATGTTCGCCTTCGTCTTGTCGAGCGCCTTCACGCGCGACTGCGCCTGGCGGGCCTTCGTCGCCTTGGCCCGGAAGCGCTCGACGAACTGCTCCATGCGGGCGATCTCGGCCTGCTGCTTCTCGATCGCGCGGCCCAGGGCGAGCTCGCGGGCGGCCTGCTCCTTGCGCCACGTGTGCCACGTGCCCTTGAAGAAGCGCCCGCGGCCGGCCTCGATCTCGAGGACGGCGGTGCCGACGGCCTCGAGGAACCAGCGGTCGTGGGCGATGAGGACGATCGCGGCGTCGAGCTCCTGCAGGGTCTTCTCGAGCCACTCGAGCGACTCGATGTCCAGGTGGTTCGTGGGCTCGTCGAGCAGCAGGAGGTCCGGGCGCGCCGAGAGCGCGCGGGCCAGGGAGGCGCGGGTGAGCTGGCCGCCCGAGAAGGTCTCGAGGTTGCGGTCGAGGTCCGCGTCGGTGAAGCCGAGCCCGTGGATGACGGAGTTCGCGCCCTCGCGCCAGGTGTAGCCCCCGACGGCCTCGTACTGGGCCATGACGCGGGCGTAGCGGTCGTAGACCCCCTCGTCGCCGCTCGCCATCTGGCCCTCGAGCTCCCGGAGCTGCTCCTCGAGCTCGAGCGGCTCGCGGTTGCCGCTGAGGACGTAGTCGCGCAGGGTGAGCCCGCGCTCGCGCGGCGGACGCTGGTCGTGCAGGGCGATGCGGGTGCCCTTGGCGAAGACGACCTCGCCGCCGTCGACCCCCGTCTCCCCCGCGAGGATCCGCAGGAGCGTCGTCTTGCCCGCGCCGTTGCGCCCGGCGATGGTCAGCCGGTCGCGGCGCTCGAGCTTGAACGAGACGCCCTTCCACAGGGGCTCCCCCGCCATGTCCTTGGCGAGGTCCGATGCGATCACGACGGCCATGCGGCTAGGAGGGTAGGGCGGCGATGCGGGTGAGCACGTCGCGGACCGTGGCGAGCTGCTCCTCGCCGACGAGGGCGGCCCACTCCCCCTCGAGCTCCGCGAAGATGCGCCGGGCCTCCGTGCGGGCGGCCAGGCCGCGCTGGGTGGGGACGACGAGCTTCGCGCGCCCGTCCGCGGGATCGGGGACCCGGACGACGTAGCCGTGCAGCTCGAGCGAGGCGACGTGCTCCCCGAACGCCTGCTTCGTCATCCCGGAGGCCTCGACCATCTCCGCCAGCCGGGAGCCCTCGGGGTCCAGCCAGCGGAAGACGGCGCCGTTGCCGCCGATCTCGGGGTAGCCCGCGGCGTGGAGGCGGCGGTGCGCCTCGCGGATGAAGGTCTCCTTCGCGGCGGCGAGGAGGTGCGGCAGGGCGGTGTAGGTCGCTTGGGTGGCGATGCCCGCAGTCTAGATGGGCTCCAGCGCCCTCCGGATCACCCCGGCCGCCACGTCGAGCTCGTCGGGGGCGAGCGTCCGCGGGTCGACGAGCACGCGGCCGTCGGCGATCCGGGCCAGCAGGGGCGGCGTCCCGGCGCGGAGCGCGGCCGCGAGCGGCTCGGGCGGGCCGGGCAGGGCGACGACCGGGCCCCGCAGCTCCAGGAGCGGCAGCGAGCCGCCGCCGGCCTTCGCCCCCGCCTCGACGACCTCGCCGCCCGTCGCCTCCGCGAGGCGCTCCGCGCGCTCCTGCAGCTCCGCGGGGTCGGCGGTGAGCATCGCCAGCACGGGGAGCTCCGCCCGCGCCCGCTCCGGGTCGCGGTGCAGCGCGAGGGTCGCCTCGAGCGCGGCCATCGGGCAGCCGCCCGACCCGGAACGCCCGGGCGAGCGGGTGGCGCCGGCAGGCCGCGACCGCCTCCGTGGTCCCGACCATGAGCCCGGCCTGCGGGCCACCCAGGAGCTTGTCGGCGCTGAAGCAGGTGAGCGCGGCGCCCGCGGCGACCGAGCGGCGGACCGCGGGCTCGCCCGCCAGGACGGCGAGCTCCTCCGTCAGGACCCCCGAGCCGACGTCGTCGATGACCGGCGCGCCGAGGCCGCAGAGCGCCTCGATCCCGACCTCCTCCACGAAGCCGACCGTGCGGAAGTTCGAGGGGTGGACGCGCATGAGGACCGCGTCGGGCGCCGCACGCAGCGCGCCGGCGTAGTCCTCCAGGCGCGTGCGGTTCGTCGTCCCGACCTCCACGAGCCGGGCGCCGGCCTGCGCGACGACGTCGGGGACCCGGAAGCCGCCCCCGATCTCCACGAGCTGCCCCCGGGAGACGACGATGGTGCCGCCCGGCCCGGCCAGCGCGGCGGCGGCCAGGAGCGCGGCGGCCGCGCCGTTGTTCACCACGAGCGCGTCCGCGGCCCCCGTGAGCTCCGTCAGCAGCCCGCGGACGTGGGCGTCGCGCGCGCCGCGCTTCCCGCTCGCGAGGTCGAGCTCGAGGTTCGCGTAGCCGAGCGCCGCGGCGTGGGCGGCCTGCGCCGCCGCCGGGCGCGAGCGGCGCGCGGCCGAGGTTCGTGTGGAGCACGACGCCCGTGCCGTTGAGCACGCGCCGCAGCGACGGCCCGAGCCGCGCGAGCGCGCGGGCCACGAGGTCGGCCTGGTCGTCGGCGCCCGCCAGGAGCTCGGCCCGCCGCTCCTCGAGCGTCGCCCGCGCCACCGCGGTCGCCTCGGCCGCCCGTGGGCGCGTCGAGTCGTCGGTCGGTCCCGCCCTGCGGGACCAATCGACGACTCGACGCCTCGAGGACCTGCGCGGCGAGCTGGTCGACGGCCGGCAGCGCGCGCAGCGCGGCGTGGTCCGGGGCGCTCACGCCGCCGCCTCCTCGCGCCGGACGCGGCGGTCGTCGGGCAGGCGGCGCGTCACCCGCTCCTCGTCGAGGTGCTCCAGGAACGCCTGGGCGACCCGGCGCGACGCGCCGAGCGCGTCCCGCAGCCGCGCGAGCGTCACGGCCCCCTCCGCGTCGATGAGCCGCAGCGCCGTCTCCCGCACGGCCTGCACGACGAGCGCGTGGGCGTAGGAGCGCCCCGCGACGCGGACGGCGCGGCCGTCGGCCCGGAGCGCCCGGAGCGCCCGGGGGTCCGCGTCGCCCTCGGAGAGCATGGCGTGGCCCGCGTCGAGCAGCCGCGCCTCCAGCGCCTGCTCGGCCGCGACGCGCGCCGGGTCGCGCGGGCGCGGCGGCGGTGCGAGCGCCGGCGGCGCGGCCGGTGCGGGCTCGGCCACGCCGTCACGCCGCCGGGCCAGCGCCGCGAGCACGTCCGGGCGCCTGCCGTGGCGCCGCGCGCCCGCGTCGAGGACCACGCCGCCGCCGAGCGTCGCGGGCGGCGAGGAGCGCCGGACGACGACGCGGTCCCCGTCCGCGGCCAGCAGCGGGCGCTCGAGGCGCAGCTGGTGCAGGTCGCCCTCGAGCACCACGAGGCGGCCCGGCGCCTCCCGGGTGCCGTGGTGGACGTGCACCTGCTCGCCGTCCGTCGCGCCCTCGAGGACGAGGGAGCAGTCGAGGACCGCCGTAGCGCGCCAGGGTGCCGGCCGGGGCCAGGACGTCCCCGCGCGCCACCTGCTCGGGCCGCACGCCCACGAGGTTCACCGCGACCCGCTGCCCGGCGCCCGCCCGCTCCCGGGTCGCGCCGTGGACCTCGAGGCCGCGCACGCGGACGGGGAGCTCCGCGGGCAGCACGTGGAGGGCATCGCCCACCCCGAGCGCACCCGACCACAGCGTGCCGGTGACGACGGTCCCCCGCCCGGCGACGGTGAAGACGCGGTCGACGTGCAGCCGCGGCGCGGCATCGCTCGCCTCCGCGCGGCTGACGAGCCGCCCCGCGAGCCGGTCGAGCGCGGCCCGCAGCTCCGCCAGGCCCGTGCCCGCCCGGGCGGAGACCGCCACGACCTCCGTGCCGGGGGCGACGAGCGCGCGGGCCTCCGCGGCCGCCCGGGCCGGGTCGGCGAGGTCGGCCTTCGTGACCGCGACGACGCCGTCGGCCACCCCCAGGCCGCGGAGCACCGCGGCGTGCTCCTCCGTCTGCGGCATGACGCCGTCGTCCGCGGCGACGACGAGGAGGAAGCCGTCGATCCCCGTGGCCCCCGAGACCATCGTCCGCACGAAGCGCTCGTGCCCCGGGACGTCGACGACGGAGAGCCGCCGCCCCGAGGGCAGGTCGAGCGGCGCGTAGCCCAGGACGATCGTCAGCCCCCGCTCGCGCTCCTCGGGCAGCCGGTCGGTGTCCACGCCGGTGAGCGCGCCGACCAGTGCCGTCTTGCCGTGGTCGACGTGGCCGGCGGTGCCGAGGGTGAGCGGGCCGAGGGGGTCCATGGGTCGAGCGGAGCGGCGAAGGAGTCGAACCTCCCCGGCACGGCAAGCGCACCGCCAACGGCTTTGAAGGCCGTTCGGGGCACCGGCCCCGGGCCGCTCCTGGTCGCGGACCATCGTCCCACGTCGCCCGGGACGGCGGCGCCGCCGTCAGTAGGAGTCGGCGCGCGCGAGGTAGCCGTAGTAGCGCCCGGTGACGGGCCGGAGGGGATCGCCCTTGAACCCGTTCGTCGCCGTCGCGCCCGCCTGCGCGTCGCTGCGGACCCGCGCGATGACGTTCGCCGGGCTCAGGCCCGCGCACGGGCCGGCCGCGCCGCCCGAGCCGAGGCAGAGGGCGACGGAGCCCGCGACGTGGGGCGCGGCCATGCTCGTGCCGGAGTAGGTCGCGGTGCCCCCGCCGGGCTTGTCGGAGACGACGCAGGTCCCGGGCGCGGCGATCGTGTGGCCCTGCTCGACCGCCGTGACGGCGAAGTTCGAGTACGAGCCGTAGCTGTCGTCGACCTCGCCCCTCGTGCACCCGGCCGGCCCGAGCGCGCCGGCCCGGCCGTCCGTGTCGGTCATGCCCGTCACGGTCAGGACCTCGCGGTAGGAGGCGGGGATCGTCGAGCCGAAGCCGGCCTTGCTGTTGCCCGCCGCCACGACGTAGGTGACCCCGGCGTTCACGGAGGCGCAGATCGCCTTGTGCTCGGCGTCGTTGTTCACCGTGCCGCAGGCACCGTCGTCCTTGCCCCCGCCCGCGAGGCTCATGGAGACGACCCTGATGTTCAGCGCGGCGGCGTTCCTGGTCACCCAGTCGATCCCGCAGAGCAGCTGGGACAGGGTCCCGCTCCCCGTCGCGCCCAGCACCTTCACGGGATGCACCCGGGTGCCCGGGGCGACGCCGACGAGGGGCCCGGAGCCGTTCCGGGCCGCCACGGTCCCGGCGACGTGCGTGCCGTGCCCGTTGTCGTCGTCGGGCGCCGTGCCGACCTTCACGCAGTTGATCCCCTGGCCGACGGTGAGGTCGGCGCTGACCGGGTCGATGCCCGAGTCGATGACGGCGACGCCGACGTCGGCCGCAGGGTGGACGAGGGCCGTCGTCGCGGCGCCGATCCGGCGGATCCCGGGCGGCGCGACCTCCCCGGGCGCCGTGGGAGCCAGGCCCGTGGCGGCGACGGGGCGATCGGGCTCCACCCAGGCCACCGCCGGGTCCGCGGCGACGCGGTCGCGCTGCGTCGGCGTGAGGTCGGCGGCGAAGCCCGTGAGGGCCGCCCCGTAGCGGAGGCGGATCGAGACGCCGTAGCGCTCCTGCACCGCCGCGAGGTCCGCCGCGCCGCTGCGCAGGACGACGACGTAGGGCGCGCTCGCGGTCGCACGCGTCGCGGCCTGCGCCGGGACGCACGCGACGAGGGCCGCTCCCGCGGCGAGCAGCCCGAGGACCCGCCGGCGGGCGCTCACGACGCCCTTCCCCCGGTCACGATCGCCAGCGGCACCACGGGCGCCTGGCGCAGGGCCTTCGCGCACTGCTCCGGGGCCATGGGCCGTCCGAGGTGGAAGCCCTGGGCGAAGTCGCACCCCAGCTCCTCGAGCTGCTCGAGGACGGCGGCGGACTCGACCCCTTCCGCGGTCACGCGGAGGCCGAGGTCGTGGCCCAGGTGGACGGTCGAGCGGACGATGGCCGCGTCGTCGGCGTTCGTCTCCATGTCGAGCACGAAGGACTTGTCGATCTTGATCTCGTCCACGCGGAGCTGCTGGAGCTGCGCCAGGGAGGAGAACCCGATGCCGAAGTCGTCGATCGCGATCGTGACCCCCATCCCGCGCAGCTGCTCGAGGACCTCCCGTGCGCGCCGGAGGTCGGCCACGATGCGCGTCTCGGTGACCTCGAGCTGCAGGCCGCCCCGCGGGCACTTCTCCTGGGCGAGCAGCTCGGCCACCTCGGCGACGAGGTCGGGCTCGAGGAGGTTGCGGCTCGAGAGGTTCACCGAGACGGTGACCTCGAGCCCGTCGCGGGCCCAGGCCGCGCGCTGGCGCAGCGCATCGCGGAGCACCCACGCGGTCAGCGGGCGGATGAGCCCGGACTGCTCGGCCAGGCCGATGAACCCCTCGGGCCCGATGAACCCGAGCTGCGGGTGGCGCCAGCGCACGAGCGCCTCGGCCCCGGGGCGCCCGCCCGCCACGAGCGGCACCTTCGGCTGGTAGTGGACGACGAGCTCGTCGCGCTCGATCCCGCGCCGCAGCTGGCCGGCGAGCGCGAGGCGGTCGAGGGAGTGCTCGTCGTGCTCGGCCGCGTAGACCTCGAAGCCCCGCCCGGACGCCTTGGCCCGGTACAGCGCCTGGTCGGCGTGCTGGACGAGCTCCTCCGCCCCCGTCCCGTGGGCCGGGTAGGCCGCGATGCCGATGCTGGCCCGCACGTCGAGGGCCAGCGACGACACGGCGAACGGCGCGTCGAGCGCGTGCAGGAGGTCGGCCGCCACCGCCTCGCCGGCTTCGACGTCCGTGCCGTCCGCGAGGAGGACGGCGAACTCGTCCCCGCCGAGGCGCGCGAGCAGGTCACCCGGCCCGAGGCAGCCCTGCAGCCGCGGGGCGAGCTGCTGCAGCAGCATGTCGCCGTAGCCGTGGCCGAGCGTGTCGTTGACCGCCTTGAAGTCGTTGAGGTCGAGCATCAGCACGACGACGGACTGGCCCCGGCGGCCCGCACGCTGCAGCGCCGTGGCCAGGCGGTCCTGCAGCAGCGCCCGGTTCGGCAGCTCCGTGAGGACGTCGTGGGTCGCGCGGTGGCCGTTGACCGCCGCCTGCCGGCCCCCGAGGTAGATCGCCAGCATGGGCAGGAAGCAGAGCGGGATGAGGAGGGCGCTCGCGTCCGCGCAGGCCACGACGACCGGGGCGAGCGCGAGGACGAAGCCGCCCGTGACCACGTGGAAGCCGAGGTCCGCGACGAGGTGCCGCGGCACGGGCACGCGGTTGAGCACCGCGCTGCCGGCCCCGGCCAGGAGGTGGTTCGTGACGAAGAAGGCGGCCGCGCAGGCGGCGATGTCCCCGAGGGTCCCGGCGGTGACGTGCAGCGGCGGGTCGACGCCGAGGAGGGCGAGGACCAGCCCGGCGGCCCCGACCGCGACGACGTACTGGGCGGCGTTGAAGACGACGTAGAGGGGCCGGGCGCGCGAGACGACGTCCGCGACGGCCGACGCCGCGACGAGGCAGAGCATGGCCGGGGCGGCGCCGAACTCGAGCAGGGCCGCCATCGCGAACGCCGTGGAGACCGTGACGACGTCGTGCCCGTCGCGGCGCGGGACGCGCAGCGGCAGCAGCTCGCCCGCCAGGATGAACGCGGCGAACGCCCAGAAGCGCGCGTCGGTGACCGCGTGGCCCACGCCCCCGTGGGCCACGGCGATCCCGAACGACACGAGGGTCACGAGGAGCAGGCCCGCCGTGTACCAGCGGAGGCTGCGCGGCAGGGGGGCGCTGGACCCCATCGACCGGCGTCAGCCGATCTTGCGCCCGGTCTCCCGGGCGGCAGGGCGCGGCGAGGTGGCGGAGACCGAAGCCGGGGGGTTGCCGTTCGAGGCCCCGCCCGACGAGACCAGGCCCTGCGCGTTCGGGGCGGAGCCCTGCGCGTTCGGCGGGTCGGCCGGCGAGGTGGGCGCGGCGACCACGCCGGCGGCCAGCAGCAGCGGGACGAGCGCGACGCGGCCGAGCGTGCGGCGGGAAGGACGGGTGCTGCGGGTCATGGACGGGCTCCTGCGGTCGGGGCGGATCGGTCCTGCTCCTATCGGCCGCGTGCGTGCCGCGCTGAGTCGAACATCCGTCGAATCCAGGCGGTTCGGCTCCTGCTCGATCACGCGCCGGACGACCCGAGACGGCCCGCGGCCTCGCTCGCGCGGGCCAGCGCCGCCCCCACCCCGGGCGCGGAGCGTCCCTCCCCGCGCGCGAGTGCCCGCCGTGCGGCCACGAGCGCGTTCAGCGCGTCGTCCATCGCCTCGGCCGCCCCGTCCGCCACCCCCCGCGCCCGGAGGCGGTCGTCGAGCGCCTCGAGCTCGGGCAGCCGTGCGCCGAGCCGGGCCGCCAACGCGGCGGGCGCTGCGTCCGCCCCCGCGGCCTCGACGGCCTCGCGGATCGCCCGGGCGGCCGCGCGGGCGAGCGGCTCGGGCCCCGCGGCCCCCGCGTCCTCGGGCCCGCCGCGCGCCAGCCACCCTGCGCCGAAGGCGAGGACGACGAGCGCCGCCACCGCGAGCTGCTGCCCCACCCCGGGCGCCTCAGCCCACCGCGATGGTGCCGGCGGCCCCGGCCACCAGGCGGCCGACCACCGTGCCGCCGATCCCTGACGCGGCTTCCGGGGCCACGGCGCACGAGCAGCCCGCCGGACGTCGTCGCGTCCGTGACCAGGCGGCGCCGCCAGTCCGGAACCCCGTCGGCCCAGGTCGCGAAGCCCGCCGCCCACTCCGCGTTGCGCCGTGAGCCGCCGCTGACCCCGGCGTCGTCGGCCAGGAGCGCCTCGACCCCCTCGATCGCCGGGACGGCCGCGGCGTCGAGCTCCGCCGCCACGCCGCTCTCGCGCGCGAGGTTGTGCAGGTGGCCGAGCAGCCCGAAGCCCGTGACGTCGGTCATCCCCCGCACCCCCGCCGCGACGGCCTCGCGCGCGGCCCTCGCGTTGAGCTCGACCATGACCGCGACGGCGCGGGCCAGGAGCGCGTCGTCGGCCTGGCCGCGCTTGCGCGCGGTGACGATCGCGCCGACCCCGAGCGGCTTGGTGAGGACGAGGAGGTCGCCCTCCCGTCCGCCGGCGTTCGTCGTCATGGCGCGCGGGTCGACCGTGCCGGTGACCGCGAGCCCGTACTTCGGCTCGTCGTCCTTGATGGAGTGCCCGCCGACGAGCATCGCGCCGGCCTCGAGCACGACGTCGAGGCCGCCGCGCAGGATCTCCGCCAGCACCTCCGGCCCCTGCTGCTCGAGCGGGAACGCCACGACGTTCAGGGCGCTGAGCGGCGTGCCGCCCATCGCGTAGACGTCCGAGAGCGCGTTGGCCGCGGCGATCCGCCCGAAGTCGTACGGGTCGTCGACCAGCGGCGTGAAGAAGTCGATGGTCTGCACGAGCGCGAGGTCGTCGCGGACGCGCACGACCGCCGCGTCGTCCCCCGTCCCCGAGCCGACGAGGAGCCGCGGGTCGTCCGGCACGTCGAGCGCGCGGACGACCGGCAGCAGGTCGGCGGCCGCGAGCTTGCACCCGCAGCCGGCGCCCGAGGCGAGGGAGGTGAGCGAGGGGGCCGTGGGCGTCGCCATGGCCCCGACGCTAGCCGCGCGTCGTCAGGCCCTCGCGACGGGTCGCGCCGTTGCCGAACGCCGACGTGCCCGCACCGCCGTCCGCCGTCGCCGGCTTCGCCGCCGCGTCGTCCTCGTCCTCCCGGCCGTAGAGCCAGTAGTAGGCGGCCGAGACGAAGACCGCCGCGCCCACGAGGTTGCCGAGGAACGCGAAGACGAGGTTGTGGAGCACGTCGCCCCAGCCGATGGCGTCGACGCCCGCGAAGTGCGCCACCGGCAGGAAGAACATGTTCGCGACGACGTGGTCGAAGCCGAGGGCCACGAAGGCCGTGATCGGGAAGAAGATCGCGAGGACCTTGCCGCCGATGTCGTCCGCCGCCATCGCCATCCAGACCGCGAGGCAGACGAGCCAGTTGCAGCCCAGGGCGCGCAGGAAGATCTGGAGCGTCGTCTCCGTCTCGCCCTTGGCGGTCGCGATCGCCGTGAGGCGCGCGAGCGGCACCTCGGCGGTGATGACGCCGGTCTTGACGGCCAGGACGTAGGCGACGAAGAGCGAGCCGGCGAGGTTGCCGAGCAGCACGAGCCCGAAGTTCCGGCCCAGCGCGCCCATGGTGATCTTGCGCTGGAAGGCCGCGAGCGGCAGCAGGGCCATGTTGCCCGTCAGCAGCTCGGAGCCCGCGATGACCACGAGGATGAGGCCGAGGGAGAAGGTCGCGCCCGTGACGAGCGTGATGGCCCCCGTCTTGGGGTCCAGCCCCGCCGAGGCGATGACGGCCAGGAGGCTCGCGAAGGCGATGTACGCCCCGGCCAGGAAGCCCCCGACCAGCAGCCTGTCCCAGGAGGTGCCGGCCTTCGCGACGCCGGCAGCGGTTCCGGCGGCGGTGATCTCGGCCGGGGTCTTGTACGCCATGTGAGCTCCTCAGTGGTGGGTGACCACGACGGGCTGCGGGGGGCGCGGCTGCGCCGCGGTGCCCTCGCCTCGGGCCGTGCGTGCGACGGCCTCGTCATCCGCGGCCGACAGCGGTCCCGCTCCTACCCACGCGTAGCGGAAGCACAACGCGCTGGTCAGGAACGAGGTGGTCGCGACGTGCTGCGTCCAGGCCCGCTTGCGGGTCAGCCGGAGGACGAGACCGGCGCGGGCCAGCCACTTCGCCGCCTGGAAGAGCGTCCCGGGGCGCCCCTGCTCGAGCACGGAGCCCAGGCGCGCGAGGCGGTGCTCGTTGACGGCGGAGAGGACGAGCTCCGCGGTCATCGCGCCCGTCTCGACGCGGCCGAGCGCCCGGCGCGTCGGGTGCCCGGGCGGCAGGCCGGAGGCCGCGAGCACGAGGCGGACGGTGCCCGCGCCCGTGAGCGCGCCCGTGGCGACGAAGATCGGGCCGAGGAAGAGGCGCGAGCGCGACCAGACCGGCACGGCGGTCGCGGCGAGGAGCACGCCGGTGTACGAGCCCAGGTAGCCGCCGACGACGGCGTTCGCACCGCCGAGCGCCTTGGCCGTCTTCTTCCGCCCGAGGAGGTCCGCGCCGACCGCGCTCGCGGCCAGGCCGCCGAAGAGGCTCAGGCACCACGCGCCCGTGCTCATGGGCGAGCGCGGCTTGAAGATGCGGAGCATGTTGTAGAAGCGCTCGGGGCGCCCCAGGTCCATGATCAGCAGGGGCGGCGAGGGCGCGAGCGCCGCCAGCGCGACGCCGCGGGCGACCTTCGCGGAGCGCTCGTCCCCCGCGAGGTCGCAGGCCAGGCCGACGAACGACGCGCCCGCGGCCATCCCGCCGAACCAGAAGTAGAGCGGGACCTCCCACGTCCAGACGGGCGCCTTGAGGATCGGGCCCTGCACGAGCGACGGGGTCGGGCCGCCGCGGCCCTGCGCGTTGGCCTGCGCGATCCGCTCGGGGTCCGCGGGCTCGGGGCTGGCGTAGCGCGTGCCCTCGCCGTAGAGGTAGCTCCAGCGTCCGTCACCCCAGTCGGGCTCGTGCAGCGCCGGGCTCGCGCCCTCCTGCGCGCGCACCCACGACGCGGGCCCGCCGGCGTGCCCGAGCGCGGGGGTCGTGTCGCGCTCCCCCGTCGAGGCGGCGGCGGAGCGCTCGGCCTCCCCGCGCTTGGAGAGCACGGCGCGGGCCCGCGCCCGCAGCGCCTCGCGGCGGCCGATCGTGGCGTCCTGGTGCCCGCCCGCGGCCACGTCAGCCCCCCTTGCGCCGGCGCCAGGCACGGGCGGCGTCGGGGAGCAGGGAGAGCCCGGCGACCGTCACCGCGAGGCCCGCGTCGAAGCGCTGGCCCTTCTCGCGGGCCACGACGAACGCGGCGGCGACGCCCGCCGCGGCGACGAGGCCGCCCGTCATCGCCGCGAGGGTCGCGGGGACGACGTTCTCCTGGATGGGCGAGTCCGCGTTGGCCGGCAGGCCGTAGCGCTCCGGCGGCTCCGTGAAGAGGAAGAAGGCGCCGAGGCCGCCCGCGAGCTCCTCCCCCGGCGCGTCGCCCGCGCCGTAGAGGTACGCGCCCGCCATGCCGCGGTCCTGCAGCGCGACGACGCGCCGGGAGGCGACCTCGACGAGCTCGTCGTAGGGGCCGAACTGGATGGAGTCCGTCGGGCAGGCCTTCGCGCACGCGGGCTCCAGCCCGTCCTGCAGGCGGTCGTAGCAGAGGGTGCACTTCGCGGCGCGGCCGTCGCCGTGGTCGCGCGCGACGACCCCGAAGGGGCAGCTCGGGATGCAGTAGCCGCAGCCGTTGCAGACGTCGGCCTGCAGCACGACGGTCTCGAACTCCGTCCGGATCAGGGCGCCCGTGGGGCAGGCGTCCATGCAGCCGGCGTTCGTGCAGTGCTTGCAGACGTCGGACATGAAGATCCAGCTGTCCATGTCCGCGACGGCCGCGGCGACGTCGACCTCGCCGGGGTGCGCGCCGAAGCCCGCCCGGGGCTGCCCGCCCACCGGGTGCTCGGAGCCGGTCCCGTTCGTGCCGCGCACGCCCTCCTGGGCCATCGCCACGAGGTCCGGGAGCTCCTCGTCGGTCACGCCCGAGCCCGCGTCGGCCAGCGCCGCCGCCGGGATGCGCGGGATGCCGCCGCCCTCGCCGCGGGCGAGCGCCGCTTGGGCCTCGTCGACCTGGAGCTGCGAGGGGGCGAGCTGCTCGATGAAGCGCACGTGGCGCCAGGTCGTCGCCGCCGAGCGAGCCCGTGTTGTCGTAGGAGGCGTGCTTGCGCCGGTGGGAGCCGTCCGCGGGCAGGTCGTTCCACTGCTTGCAGGCGACCTCGCAGGCCTTGCAGCCGATGCAGACCGTCGTGTCCGTGAAGAAGCCCATCCGCTCCGCGGCGGGGTCCCGGACGGAGATCTCGCCCGGGGCGGCGTGCGCGCTCATGCCTGGCTCGTCGGCCCGAGCTTGGGCCGCTCGGCCGGGTGGTTGTGGTCGACCTGGCTCTCGCCGCGCGGGACGGAGCCGACCCGGGACGTCGCCGGGGTCGGGCGGCGGCCCGGGCGCACGTCGCAGGAGAGCGCCTTCGTCGTCTCGATGTTCGTGTTCGGGTCGCCCGAGAGGTGCAGGATGTCGTTCGGGCTGTCCCCCGTGTTGAGGCCGCCGTAGCCCCAGTGCCAGGGCAGCGCGACCTGGTGCAGGGTGCGGCCGCGCGACGTGCAGCGGGCGCATGCGCTCCGTCACGGCGGCGCGCGCCTCGATCTCACCGCGTTCGGTCATGACGACCATCCACTCCCCGTCCTCGATGCCCTTCTCGGCCGCCAGCACGGGGTCGATCTCGGCGAACATGTCGGGCTGGAGCTCGGCCAGCCACGGCAGGTTGCGCGACATCGCGCCCACGGTGTGGTGCTCCGTCAGGCGGAAGGTGGTCAGCACGCAGGGGTACTTGGGATCGTCCGACGGGTTCATCGGGTTGTCGTCGCGCTCCCAGCGGATCGCGACGGGGTTCGCCCCGACGCCGGGGTACAGGCCGTTCGAGACGGGCGACTCGACGGGCTCGTAGTGGCTCGGCAGCGGGCCGTCGAGCAGGCCGCTCGGCGAGTAGAGCCACGCACGTCCGTCGCCCATCATGATGAACGGGTTGTCGCCCGAGATGGCGTCCATGCCCTTGCCGCCGTCCTCGGGGGCGCGGTAGTCCGGGCGCTTGTCCTTCGGGAAGTCCGGGACGTCGTAGCCCGCCCAGATGCCCTGCTCGTCGTCCCACCAGACGTACTTCTTGCGCTCGGACCAGGGCTTGCCGTCCGGGTCGGCCGAGGCGCGGTTGTAGAGCATGCGCCGGTTCGCCGGCCAGGCCCAGGCCCACTCGGGCGAGACGTTGCCGCCGTCGGGGTCGTGGACGTCGCCGGGGGTGCGGCGCCGGGCCTGGTTGACCCCGTCGGCGAAGATCCCGGAGTAGATCCAGCAGCCGCAGGCCGTCGAGCCGTCGGCCTTGAGCTGCGCGAAGCCCGGCAGCGGCGCGCCCGTCGCGACGTCGTAGCCGTTGATCTCGCGCAGGACGTCCTCCGCGTGCGGCTCGCGCTCCGGGCCGTGCTCCGAGTAGTCCCAGTGGAGGTTGACGATGGGCCAGTCCTTGTCCTCCGTGGATCCCGCGTAGTGCGCCATGACGCGCTTCGTGAGGTGGTGCATGAACCAGAGCTCGGAGCGGCAGTCGCCGGGCGCCTCGAGCGCCTTGTCGCGCCACTGCACGAGCCGCTGGGTGTTCGTGAAGGTGCCCTCCTTCTCGATGTGGGTCGCGGCCGGCATGAGGAAGACCTCCGTCTGGATGTCCTCCGTGCGGACCTCGCCCGACTTGACCTCGGGGCTCTCGTACCAGAACGACGACGTCTCGATGTCGCGCAGGTCGCGCACGACGAGCCACTTCATGTTCCGCAGCGCGCGGCGCATGAGCCCGCCGTTCTGCGAGCCGACCGCCGGGTTCTGCCCCATGACGAAGAGGCCGTCGAGGCCGCCGTCCACGGCGCGCATCATCGTCGGGTAGTGGGCGTGGTTGCCCGTGATCTTCGGCAGGTGCGAGAAGCCGAAGTCGTTCTCCGGGGTCGCGTTCGGGCCGAACCAGGCCTTGAGCAGGGAGACGATGTAGAGGTCGAAGTGCGACCACCAGCCCCGGTCCGCGCCGCCCGTCTTGATGTAGCTCGCGAGCGTCAGCTCCTCCTCGCCCTTGCGGCCGCGCGGGGAGTGCAGGTAGCCCGGCAGGAGGTCGTAGAGCGTGGGGATGTCGCTCGAGCCCTGGATGGAGGCGTGGCCGCGCATGGCCATGATCCCGCCGCCCGGCCGGCCGATGTTCCCGAGCAGGAGCTGGAGGATCGCCGCCGTGCGGATGATCTGCACGCCCGTGGAGTGCTGGGTCCAGCCCACGGCGTAGCAGAGGGCCGTCGTGCGCTCCCGGCCCGAGTTCGCGATGAGCGCGTCGGCGACCTCGAGCAGCTGCGCCTCGGGGATCCCGCAGACGTCGTGGACCATCTCGGGGGTGTAGCGCTGGAAGTGCCGCTTGAGGACCTGGAAGACGCAGCGCGGGTCCTCGAGCGTCTCGTCGCGCCGGATCGCCCCCTCGTTCATCCCGGAGCCCGTGTTCTCGTCGAAGGCCTGGCTCGCGTGCTCGCGGGCGCCGGCGGCCGAGGGGACCTCCCCGCCCTCGTAGCCCCAGGTCGAGCGGTCGTACATCCCCGTCTCGGGGTCGAAGCCCGAGAAGACGCCGTCGAGGTCCTCCGTGTCCTGGAAGTCCTCGCGCAGGATCGTCGAGGCGTTCGTGTAGCGCAGGACGTACTCCTTGAACCACGCGTCGCGCTCGATGACCTGGTGGATCAGGCCGCCGAGGAACGCGATGTCCGAGCCGGCCCGGATCGGGACGTGCAGGTCGGAGACCGCGCTCGTGCGGGAGTACCGCGGATCGACGTGGATGAGCTTCGCCCCGCGCTCGCGCGCCTTCATGGCCCAGCGGAAGCCGACGGGGTGCGCCTCGGCCAGGGACGAGCCCTGGATGAGGATGCAGTCAGCGTTCTGCAGGTCCTGCTGGAACGAGGTGGCGCCTCCGCGCCCGAGTGAGGTCCCCAGACCGGGGACGGTGCTCGAGTGTCATATGCGGGCCTGGTTCTCGATCTGCACCGCGCCCATCGCGGTGAAGGACTTCTTGATGAGGTAGTTCTCCTCGTTGTCGAGCGTCGCGCCGCCGAGGTGGGCGAACCCCAGGGTGCGGTCGACCCGGATGCCGTCGTCGTCGTGCGTCTGCCAGCCGGCCTCGCGGGCGGCGATGACGCGCTCGGCGATCATGTCCATCGCGGTCTCGAGCTCGAGCTCCTCCCACTCCGTGCCGCCCGGACGCCGGTACTTGACCGTCGTGATGCGGCCGGGCTGCTGGATGAGCTGGCGCGTGGCCGAGCCCTTCGGGCAGAGCGTGCCCTGGTTGATCGGCGACCTCGGGTTGCCCTCGATGTCGACGAGCTCGCCGTCGCGGGTGTAGGCGACCTGCCCGCAGCCCACGGCGCAGTAGGGGCAGACGGTCTCCGTGGCCTTCAGGCCCGAGATGCGCGCGCCGGCCCCCTTCGTGCCCTTGCTGGTGGCGATGCCGCCCATGCCCCAGTCCGCGGCGCGACCCACGAGCGGGAGCTCGCGGAAGCGCTTGAAGGACTCGGGGCGGTCGGGCACTGCGCTCACTCTCCCACGCGCGGCGGCGTTCCGAACCTCGCGGTCAGCGACCGGACACCCCGGCGCTCGCGGCGCCCGGGTCCCGCCAGGCGACGAAGCCCCCCGCGAGGTCCGTCGCGCGGGGGAGCCCGAGCTCCTGGAGCGTCGCCGCGGCGAGGCTCGACTGGTAGCCCTCGTGGCACACGAGGACCACCCGCTTCGCCGGGTCGCTCACGGCGGGGTCGCGCCACGGGCTCGCGGGGTCGCAGCGCCACTCCAGGACGTTCCGGGCGATGACCACGGCGCCGTCGGGGAGCGGGCCGTCCGCGGCGCGCTGGGCGTCCGAGCGGATGTCGACCACGACCGCGTCCGGGTCGGCGAGGAGCGCCTCGAGCTCCTCGGGGGCCACGCGGTCGAGCGCGGCGCGGGCGCGCGTCAGCAGCTCCTCGATGGTCACGGGCTGGGAGTTCCCCGTGGCGCGCCCCGGACGAACGGCGGAACGCCGCGAGAGGGCCGATGTGGGGCCGCCCGCCCCGGATCGGCCCCCTCGCGCTCGCGGCAGGACGGCGGAACGCCGCGAGAGGGCCGATGTGGGTCCGAGCGCCCCGGATCGGCCCTCTCGCGCTGCTCTGTCGGCCTGACCGGGCGCCCGAACGCCGGCGCGGCGCTCAGCCCCGCGCGCCCTGCGGCAGGCCGCCGCCGTGGCGCTGGAAGGCCTCGAGCGCGGCGTTCTCCGCGGCGACGCGCGCGGCGCTCCCGCCGCCCTCGCGGAAGAGCTGCTTGAGCGCGACGAGCCCCGCCCGCGGCTTGGCGGCCAGGTCGCGCGCCAGCGCGAGCGCCGCGGCCTCGGCCTCGGCGGCGGGTGCCTGCGCGTGGAGGAGCCCGAGCGCGGCGGCCTCCTCCTGGCCGATGGACCGCCCCGTGTAGACGAGGCCCTTCGCCGCGCTCTCCCCCACGAGCGGCACGAGCCGCGCCGGCCCGACGGGCACCCCGAGCCGTGCGCCGGCCCATGCGAGCTTGAGGTTGTCGCCGCCCACCCGGAGGTCCACGCCCGCGAAGAGCTCGGCCCCCGCACCCACGCAGTTCCCGACGCCCACGGCGATCGTCGGCACGGGGAAGCCCTCGACCGCCGCGTAGAAGCGCCCGAAGGCCTCCATCCGCGCCACGCCCTGCTCGGGGCTGAGCGGCTCCCCGACGTCCGCGCCCGCGCAGAGCGCCTTCACGTCCGTCGTGGAGAAGACGAGGGCGTGGAGCTCCTCGTCCGCGGCCAGCTCGGCCAGGGCGTCGAGGAGCGCCGCGAGCAGCGCGGAGTCCATCGCGTTGCGGACCTCGGGGCGCGCGAGGCGCAGCACCGCGATCCCGGCATCCACCCGCTCGCGCTCGAGGACGGTCACCCGGGGGATTCTCTACGATGGCCGGGATGAAGCGCCTCGCGATCGCCCTCCCCGCCATGCTGCTCACCCTCGCGCTGGTCGCTCCCCTGGCGCTGGCCGGTCCCCACGACGGCGGCCAGGGCCTCGTCGGGGAGACGAACGACCGGCTCGTCACGAACGCGGGCTTCATCCTCATCGCCGCGTTCCCGCTCTTCATCCTGCTCATGAGCCTCCTGCAGTGGCGCCTGGACAAGCGCAAGTACGCGCGCAAGGCCGCCGCGAACGTCCGCTCGAAGGACGCCGTCTGGAAGGGCGGCTGGTAGCAGCCCCCCGGCGCCCGCGCGGCGCCGCGTAGGGTCGGCGCCATGAGCGCCGACGCCGTCACGTACGAGAGGGTCGGCGCCGCCGCCGTCCTCACGATCGACCGCCCCGAGCGCCGCAACGCGGTGAACGGGCCGACGGCGGAGCTCCTCAAGGAGGGCTACGACCGCTTCGTCGCCGACGAGGGCGCGCGCGTGCTGGTCCTCACGGGCGCGGGCGGGATCGCGTTCTGCGCGGGCGCCGACCTCCAGGACATCGGGAGCTTCGCGGGGCGCCTCGAGGACCCGGCCGGCCCCATGGGCTTCACGCGGCTGACCCCGCCCAAGCCGACGATCGCCGCGATCGAGGGCTGGTGCCTGGCGGGCGGCCTCGAGCTCGCCCTGTGGTGCGACCTGCGGATCGCCGGCGCCGGCGCGAAGCTCGGCTTCCCCGAGCGCCGCTGGGGCGTCCCGCTCATCGACGGCGGCACCCAGCGGATGCCGCGGATCATCGGCCTGGGCCGCGCGCTCGACCTCATCCTCACGGGCCGGATCGTCCCCCACGACGAGGCGCTCGCCCTCGGCCTGCTCACCGAAGTGGTCGCGGAGGGCGGCGCGCTCGGACGCGCGCTGGCGTTCGCCGAGGCGCTCGCCGCGTTCCCCCAGGAGACGATGCTCGCCGACCGGCGCGCCGCGATCGAGGGGCTCGGCCTGCCGCTCGCGGACGGGCTCGCGCTCGAGGCGCAGGCCGGCCCCGCGGTCTACGCGGACGCCGTCGAGGGCGCGGGCCGCTTCGCCGCCGGCAGCGGGCGCGGCGGTGCGGGCGCGGGCGTCTGACGGTCGGGTAGTGTCGCCCGCGGTTGGAAGAGAGCCCCGAAGAGAGAGACTTCACTGCATGACGTACTTCGTGACCGGCGCGACCGGCTTCATCGGCCGCCACCTCGTGGAGGAGCTCCTCGAGCGCGACGGGGACATCCACGTCCTCGTGCGCGAGGGGTCGCAGGGGCGCCTCGAGGAGCTCGTCCTGGGCTGGGAGATGAGCCACCCGGGCGCGGAGGGCCGCATCAAGAAGGTCATCGGCGACCTCCAGCTCGACCAGCTCGGGGTCGACCCGGGCTGGCTCGACGCGCACAAGGGGAAGGTCGACCAGTTCTTCCACCTCGCCGCGATCTACGACATGACCGCGAACGACGAGGTCAACGAGCGCATGAACGTCACGGGCACGCGCAACGCGGTCGCCCTGGCCAACGCGCTGGAGGCCGGCCGCCTGCACCACACCTCGTCCATCGCCGTCGCCGGGGACTACAAGGGCCTCTTCCGCGAGGACATGTTCGCCGAGGGCCAGAAGCTCCCGAGCGCCTACCACCGGACGAAGTACGAGTCCGAGGCCATCGTCCGCAAGGAGGCCACCGTCCCGTTCCGGGTCTACCGGCCCGCGGTCGTCGTCGGGCACTCCGAGACGGGCGAGATGGACAAGATCGACGGCCCGTACTACTTCTTCCAGGCGATCCAGAAGCTGCGCAACACGCTGCCGCAGTGGGTCCCGCTCGTCGGCCCGGAGCTCGGCTGGACGAACATCGTCCCCGTCGACTACGTCGCCAAGGCGATGGACCACATCGCCCACCAGCCCGACCTCGACGGCGAGGCGTTCCACCTCACCCACCCCAAGGGCATCCGCTCGGGCGAGGTCATCAACGCCTTCGCCCGCGCCGCCCACGCGCCGCAGCTCGCGATCCGGGTCGACAAGAAGCTCACGGACGCGCTGCCCAAGGGCGCCGTCTCCATGATCCTGCGCCTCCCGCAGCTCAAGGGCGTCCGCGACAGCATCCTCGCGGAGTTCGGCATCCCCGCCGAGGTCATCGAGCACGTCGGGTTCCCGACGAAGTTCGACACCCGCGACACGGAGCGCGCGCTGCGCGGCACGGACATCGCGGTCCCCGAGCTCGACGAGTACGCGGAGGTCCTCTGGGACTACTGGGAGCGCAACCTCGACCCCGCGCTCTTCAAGGACCGCTCCTTCGAGGCCGCGATCAACGGCAAGACCGTCGTGATCACGGGCGCCTCGTCGGGCATCGGGCAGGCGGCGGCGATGAAGATCGCGGCCGCGGGCGGCATCCCGATCCTCGTCGCGCGCGGCATGGAGAAGCTCGAGGCCGTCAAGTCGGAGATCGAGGCCGCGGGCGGCACGGCCTACGTCTACTCCTGCGACCTCTCGAGCACGGACGCCATCGGGGACCTCTGCACGAAGCTCCTCGACGAGCACGCGGCGATCGACTTCCTCGTGAACAACGCGGGCCGCTCCATCCGGCGCTCCATGACGCTCTCGCACGACCGCTTCCACGACTACGAGCGGACGATGCAGCTGAACTACTTCGGCACGATCAAGCTCATCATGGGCCTCGTCGAGCACATGAAGGAGCGGGGCTCGGGCCACATCGTCAACGTCTCCTCCATCGGGGTGCAGACCTCCCCGCCGCGCTTCAGCGCCTACGTCGCCTCGAAGGCGGCGCTCGACGCCTGGACCCGCGTCGTCTCCTCCGAGGTCGTCGGCCGCGGGGTGACGTTCACGACGATCCACATGCCGCTGGTCAAGACGCCGATGATCGCCCCGACGAAGATGTACGACGCGTTCCCGACCCTCACGCCCGACGAGGCGGGCGACATGGTCTGCGAGGCGCTGCGGGCCAAGCCGAAGGAGATCAACACGAAGCTCGGCACGTTCGGCTCCGTCGCCTACTCCCTCATGCCCAAGGCCGTGGACCAGATCCTCCACATGGCCTACAAGGTCTTCCCGGACTCCGCCGCGGCCAAGGGCCAGAAGGACCCGGACGAGAAGGCCTCGATGGAGCAGCTCGCGATGGCGAACCTCATGAAGGGCGTGCACTGGTAGGGAGGGGGCTGGCCGCGGCGGGCGCCGCCGCGGCGCTCGCCGTGCTCCCGGGCTGCGGCGACGACGGGCCCTCGCGGGCGGCGTTCGCCCGCGAGGCCGACCGGGTCTGCGCGCCGGCGCTGGCCCGGCTCCGCGGCGTCCGCGACCGGATCGACGAGGCGGCCGCGGGCTCGGACCCCGACGCGATCTTCGCGCGCTCCGCGCAGCTCATCCGCTCCGGCGCGGCGATCTCCCGCGGCGCCTTCGACCGCATCGAGGCGCTCGACCCGCCCGCGGACGGCGCCGAGGCCGTCGCGGCCTGGATCGCCGCCAACCGCCGCCAGGCCGCCCGGACCGACGCGCTCGCCGGGGCCTTCGCGGCGAAGGACGAGACGGGCATCGCGCGGCTCTCGGAGGAGGTCGACGAGCTCGACGTCGCGAACAACGCGGCCGCGCGGGCGCTCGGGATGCGCGCGTGCGCGGCGCGCGTGGCGCGCTGACGGCGCTTGACGGGGGGCCGGATCGGAGAAGGACACTTCGTGCGAGCCGCCGCCCACCACGCCGAGTTCACCCCGCGGCGCATCGCCGAAGCGCGGCAGGAGACGATCAGCGTCGTCCTGCCCGCCCGCGACGAGGCGGCGACGATCGGGCCGATCGTCACGGCGCTCGTCGAGCTCGTCGCCTGCGGGGCGATCGACCAGGTGCTCGTGGTCGACGACTCCTCCGACGCGACCGCGGAGATCGCGGCGCGGGCGGGCGCCGACGTCGTCGCCCAGGCGGCCGTCCTGGCCGAGCACGGCCCCGTCCTGGGCAAGGGCGACGCGATGTGGCGCGGCCTGGCGGCGAGCGACGGCGACCTCGTGTGCTACCTCGACGCCGACACCCGCGGGTTCTCGGCGCACTTCGCCTGCGGCCTGCTCGGGCCGCTCGTCCTCGACCCGGACGCGGCGTTCGTCAAGGGCGCGTACCGCCGGCCGCTCGACCTCGGCGCCGGCGACGTCCGGTCCACGGGCGGCGGACGGGTCACCGAGCTGACGGCACGGCCGCTCCTGCGCCGCTTCTTCCCCGAGCTGGCCTGGCTGCGCCAGCCCCTCGCGGGCGAGGTCGCGGCCCGGCGCACCCTGCTCGAGCAGCTGCCGTTCACCTGCGGCTACGGCGTCGACGTCGGGCTCCTGCTCGACGCCGCGGAGCTCGCGGGCGCCGGGGCCATCCGCGAGGTCGACCTCGACGTGCGCCAGAACCGCCACCGCCCGCTGCACGAGCTCGGGGCCATGGCCGACGACGTGCTCGGCGCGGTCTGCGACCGGCTCGCGGGCGCGGGGCGCCTCGCGGACGCCCCCACGGGGTCGCGCACCGTCGTCCGCCCGCCGCTGGCCGTCGCGCTGGAGCTCGCGTGACCCACCCGCTCACCTTCGACGACGGTCCGGACCCCGTCTGGACCCCGCGCATCCTCGAGGCGCTCGCCGCCGCGGACGACGTCCGTGCGACGTTCTTCGTCATGGGCAGCGCCGCGGAGCGCTTCCCGGAGGTGGTGCGGGCCACGCTGGCCGCGGGCCACGACGTCCAGCTCCACTGCCACGAGCACCGGCGGCACACGACCCTCACCCGGGAGGAGCTCGAAGCCGACACGGACCGCGCCCTGGGGGTCCTGGACGGCCTCGGCGTCCGGCCGACGCGGTGGCGCGTGCCCTGGGGGGTGCCGGCGCCGTTCACCGCGGGGGTCGCCGCCGACCGGGGGCTCGAGCTCGTCCACTGGACCGACGACACGCACGACTGGACGGGGGAGCCCGCCCCGGCGCTCCTGGCCCGGGTGACCCCGCGGCCGGACGCGATCGTCCTCATGCACGACGGCCTGGGCCCCGGCGCCCTGCGCGAGGGCTGCGAGCAGACGGTCCTGCTCGTCGGGCCGCTCGCCGCCGCCCTGTCCCCCACGGCGCTGGGGCCCCGTGCTGACGCTGGCGCCCGACCTCCTCGCCGAGGTGGCAGCCCTGGCCGCGGAGCACGACCGGCGGGCGGACGGCGCGTTCCCCGAGGCGGCGTGGGCAGCGCTGGAAGCGGGCGGGCTCACGGCCGCGACCGTGGACGGGCCGCCCGCCGCGGAGGAGCTCGCGCTGGTCCGGGCCGTGGCCCGCGCGGACGTCTCCCTCGGCCGGCTGCTCGACGGGCACTGCAACGCGGTGGAGCGCCTGCGGGTCCAGGTCGACCCCGCGCTGGCGGAGGCGGAGCTCGCCGGCGTCCGCGCCGGGCGGCTGCGGCTCGGCGTCTGGGGCGCCGACCCGGGGCCGGGCGAGGGCGCACCCGCCGAGCTCGACACGGACGGCCCCGGCGCGCGGCTGCGCGGGGTGAAGGTCTTCTGCTCGGGCGCGGGCGGGCTGCAGCGCGCGTTCGTGCTGGCCCGCGGCCCCGGCGACGCGGCCCCGACGCGGATGGCCTACGTCGACCTGACCGGCCCGTCCACGACGGTCGACCGCGCGTGGTTCGGCGGCGCGGGGATGCGGGGCAGCGCGTCGCACCGGGTGGTCTTCGACGGCGCCCCCGTGCTCTGGCTGGCGCCCGAGCCCGGTGCGCTGCTCGCCGAGCCCTGGTTCTCGGGGGACGCGATCCGCACCGCCGCGAGCTGGGCCGGGGGTGCCGAGGCGGCCGCCGGCGAGGCGCTCGCGCTCCTGCGGGCCAAGCCGCACGGCGACCTGGAGGCGCTGGCCGCGGGCCGGATCGGCACCGCGCTCGGGACGAGCGACCTGTGGCTGGCCGAGGCGGGCCGCCGACTCGACGCCGGGACGGCCGATCGCGCCTTCGCCGCGCACCTGCGCGCCGCGGTCGACGCGGGGGTGCGCACGATCCTCGACGAGGCCTCACGGGCCTGCGGCTCCCGCGCGTTCGCGACCGGCGGCCCGCTGGAGCGCGCGCGGCGCGACCTGCAGACCTACGTCCTGCAGCACCGGCTCGACCCCGTCGTGATGCGGGCCGGCCGCGCCGCGCTGGAGGCGCCGTGAGGACCGCGCCGGCCTCCTTCGAGGCGCGCTACCGGCGTGACGCGGACCCCTGGGGCTTCGCCCACGACCCCTACGAGCGCACGAAGTACGCGCGGACCCTGGCCGCGCTCGGGACGCGCCGCTTCGGCCGCGCGCTCGAGCTCGGGTGTGCGAACGGGGAGCTGACGGCGCTGCTGGCGCCGGCCTGCGACACGCTGGTCGCCGTGGACGCCGCGCCCACCGCGGTGGCGCGCGCGCGGGAGCGCGTCCCGCAGGCCGACGTCCGGGTCGCCCTCATCCCCGAGGAGCTCCCCACCGGGCCCTGGGAGCTCGTGGTGGCCTCGGAGGTCCTCTACTACCTCGGCCCCGCGCTGCTCGACGCGACCGTCGAGCGGCTCGTGGCCGACCTGGCGCCGGGCGGCCTGCTGCTCGCGGTCCACTGGACGGGCGAGGCGCCGTCGCACCCCCTGGGCGCCGACGCCGTGCACGCCCGGCTGCTCGCGCAGCCCGGCCTGCGCCCCCGCATCGCCGAGCGCCACGAGGGCTACCGGCTCGACCTCCTGGAGCGGGACCGTGGCTGACCGGATCGTGGTCGTGGGCGGCGGGCCCGCCGGCCTGGCCTGCGCCCGGGCCTACCGGGAGGGCGGCGGCCGGGGCGCCGTGACCCTGGTCACGGACGAGCCGCACCTGCCCTACGAGCGCCCGCCCCTGACGAAGGACCACCTGCGCGGCGAGACGCCCCGCGGGGAGCTCGGGATGGAGGAGGCCGCCTGGTACGCGGAGCACGCCGTGGAGGTCCGCCACGCGCCCGCGGTCGCGCTCGACCCCGACGCGGGCCGCCTCGAGCTCCTCGGCGGCGACGTCCTCCCCTTCGACGCCTGCGTCCTGGCCACGGGCTCCGCGCCGCAGCGCCCGCCCGTCCCGGGGATCGACGCGGACGGCGTCCTGGTCCTGCGCACGCTCGACGACAGCGCCGCGCTGCAGGAGCGGGTCGCGGCGGGGCAGACCCACGGACGGCGTCCGCGTGCGCCCTGTCGGGCGGTGGTCGTCGGCTCGGGCTTCATCGGCTGCGAGGCCGCCGTGTCCCTGCGCGCCCTCGGCGTCGAGGTGACGATGGTCTCCGGGGAGCCCGTGCCGCAGGCGGCGCGGCTCGGCGAGGCGGCGGGCCGCGAGGTCGCGCGCTGGCTCGAGGCGGCGGGGGTGGCCCTGCACTTCGGCACCCGGGTGGCCGAGGTCCGCCCCGGCGCCACGAACCCGCACGAGCCCGGCGGCTCCCGCGACGCCGCGGCGCTCGAGGTGCTCTGCGACGACGGGACGCCCGCGCTGGCCTGCGACGTCGTCGTGCTCGGCGCGGGGGTCGCGCCGCGGCTGGACCTCGCCCGCTCGGCCGGCCTCGACCTCGACGAGGACGCCCCGGGGGTGCGCTGCAGCGCCGAGCTGCGCACGTCGCACCCGCGCGTGTGGGCGGCGGGGGACATCGCGGTGGCCGAGCACCCGCTCGCGGGGCGGCCGCTCCGGGTGGAGCACTGGGGCGACGCGCTCGCCCACGGGGAGGCCATCGGGACGCAGCTCGCCGGGGGCGCGGCCCGCTGGGAGACCGTCCCGGGCTTCTGGTCGACGATCGGCTCCCGGACGCTCAAGCTCGCGGCCTGGGGCGACGGCTGGGAGCGCGACCACCTCGTCGCCCACCCGGGCGGCGGCTTCACGGTCTGGTACGAGCGCGACGGCGCGTGCGTCGGGGTGCTGACCCACGACGCGGACGAGGACTACGAGCGCGGCAAGGAGCTGGTCGGCCGGGGCGCGCCGGTGCCCGGGTGAGGACCCTCGTCGTCGTCCCGGCGCGGGACGAGGCCGCACGGATCGGCGCCTGCCTCGACGCGCTGGCCACGCAGGAGGGCGCCGGCGCGTTCGGGGTCGTCCTCGTGCTCGACGGGTGCACGGACGCCACGGGGGCCATCGCCGTGGCCACCGCGGAGGCCGCGGGCCTGCCGCTCGAGATCGTGGAGGGCCCGGGCCGCGGCGTGGGCCACGCCCGGCGGGCCGGGCTCGAGCGGGCCGCCGCGCGGCTGCGGGCGGGTGCGGCGCGCGCGCCCGTGCTGGCCTCGACCGACGCGGACTCCGTCGTGGCGCCGGGGTGGCTGGCCCGCACCCTCGCGCACCTCGACGCGGGCGCGGCGGCCGTCGGCGGGCGCATCACGCTCGACCCGGGCGAGGCCGCGCTCCTGCCCCCCGCCGTCCTCGACGCCCGGGAGCGGGAGGCCGCGCGGCGGCTGGCCGCCGTCCGCCGCCACGCGCCGCACGCCACGCACCACCAGTTCTCGGGCGCCTCCCTGGCGCTCACGCTCGCGGCCTACGACGCCGTCGGCGGCCTGCCCGCGGTGGCCGCGCTGGAGGACGAGGCGCTCGAGCGCGCGCTCCAGGCCGCCGGCCTGCCCATCGCCTACCCCGCGGACGTCGGGGTCACGACCTCCGCACGCACCACGGGCCACACGCCCCGGGGCCTGGCGCAGGTGCTGCGGACCGCTGCCTGGCGGGCCGGCGCAGCCGCGGAGCGCGGCCCCACGGGCGCGCCGCCGCCCCCGGCCGCCGTGGTGGTCGAGGACGGGCCGGAGCGCGCGCGGGCGCTGCGCGATGCGGCCCGCGCGCGTGGCGTCGTCCTGGTGCTCGCCGCCGGGGTCGGCGCCGCGCAGGCGGCCCCGCTGCTCGCCGCGCTCGCCGGCGATCCGGGGCTCGCCCTCGCCCGGGCGGCCGAGCCCGAGCCGGACCCCCTCGCGGAGCTCGTGGCCCGCCCGGCGCTCAACCTCCACGCGCCGGAGCTCGCGGTGGTCACCTCGCCCCTCACGCGCACCTGGGCGATCCGCGCGGAGCGGCTCGCGGAGCTCGCGCTCCCCGAGGGCGCGGCGCTCGACCTCGCCGTCCTCGTGGACGTCTGGCGCCGCCACGGCCTCGGGGCGATCGCGGAGCGCCCGCTCGCCGTGCCCGCCCCGGCCCCGCACCCCGACCCGTCGCTCGCCGCCTACGAGCTCCTGGCCGCCCTGGCCGCCCGCTTCCCCGGGCCGCCCGTGCTCTCGAGCGCCTTCGCGGACCCCGACGGCACGCGGCGCGCGCGCCTCACGGAGCTCGCCCCGGCGTGACGGGCCGCGTGCTGCTCGTCCGTCACGGGGAGTCCACGTGGAACGCCGAGCGGCGCTGGCAGGGCCAGGCGGACCCGCCGCTCTCCCCGCGGGGTGAGGCGCAGGCCCGCGCGGCCGCTCGCGAGCCTCGCCGGGCTCGGGGACTTCGACGCCGTCCGCTGCAGCCCGCTGCGCCGGGCCGCCCGCACCGCGGAGCTCCTGAGCGCGGGCGCGGGGCTTCCCGCACCCGTCGCCGTGCCCGGGCTGCAGGAACGCGGCGCGGGGGCCTGGACGGGCCTGACCCACGAGGAGATCGACGCGCGGTGCCCCGGGGCCCGGCGCGACGGCCGCCGTCCCGCGGACTACGAGCCCTTCGAGGCGCTGCTCGCCCGGGTCGTCGCGGCGCTGCGCGGCCTCGGGGACGGCCGCACGCTGGTCGTCGTGCACGAGGGGGTCCTGCGCGCGCTCGACGACGACCCCGCGCCGCTCCCGAACCTCGGGGCGCGCTGGTTCGACGCCGCGCTGCGCCCCGTGGGGCCGCGCCTGGCCCTCGCGCCGCACCCGGCCGACGCGGGCGCCTGAGCCGGCGGCCTCAGGCGGCGTCCGGCGCGGCCACCGCTGCCCGTGCCGCGTGGCGGGCCATGAGCTCGGCCTGCGCGTTGCGCGGCGCGGCCGGGTCGCGAGGGGTGCGGCGCTCCCAGGAGCAGTCGCGGTCGAGCTCCCAGGCCATGGTGTCGTCCTCGAGGCAGCGGTCGAGGGCGTCGAGGAGGTCGTCGCGGAGCGCCGCGTCCTCCACGGGGGCGACGAGCTCCACGCGCTGGTCGAGGTTGCGGGGCATGAGGTCCGCGGAGCCGATCAGCACGCGCTGCTCCTCCCCGCGGTCGAAGGCGAAGATCCGGGAGTGCTCGAGGAAGCGCCCGACGACCGAGACGACCTCGATGTTCTCGCTCACCCCGGGGATCCCGGGCACGAGGCAGCAGATCCCGCGGAGGTTCAGCTGGACCGGGATCCCGGCCTGGGAGGCGCGGTAGAGGGCACGGATGCAGCGCTGGTCCACCAAGGAGTTCATCTTCATGCGGATGCGCACCTCCTCCCCGCGCTCCTTCGCGGCGACGCAGGCCTTGATCTCCTCGAGCACCCCCTCGCGCAGGTAGGCCGGCGCGACGAGGACCTTCCGGTAGTCCGCGGGCCGCGCGTAGCCCGTGAGGAAGTTGAACATGTCCGCGACGTCCGCGCCGAGCTCCGGATCGCAGGTGAAGAGCCCGAAGTCCGTGTAGAGCCGGGCGGTCTTCGCGTGGTAGTTGCCCGTGCCGACGTGGACGTAGTGGCGCACGCCGTCGCCCTCGCGGCGGATGACCAGGACGCACTTCGTGTGGGTCTTGAGCGCCGGGTGGCCGTAGACGACGTGGACCCCGGACTCCTCGAGCACCCGGGCCCAGCCGATGTTCGCCCGCTCGTCGAAGCGCGCCTTGAGCTCCACGAGGCAGACGGCCTGCTTGCCCCGCTCCGTGGCCCGGATGAGCGCGGGCACGAGCGGGGAGTCGTCCCCCGTCCGGTACACGGTCATCTTGATCGCGAGCACGTCCGGGTCGTTGACGGCCTGCTCGACGAAGCGCTCGACGGAGCTCTTGAAGGAGTCGTAGGGGTGGTGGACGAGCACGTCCCCGCGCCGCATCTCGGCCATGACGTCCGGGCCGTCCTCGCCCTGGAGGCGCGGCTGGGTGACCGGGGACCACCCCTCGTCGCGGAGCCCGGCGAAGCCCGGGAGCTTCACGATCTGCCAGAGGTCCTCGAGGTCGAGCAGCCCGTCGACGGCGTAGAGCTGCCGGGGCTCGAGCTCGAGCGCCTGGGTGAGCGCGTCGCGCAGCCCGATCGGCATGCGCGCGCTGACCTCCACGCGCACCACCTCGCCGAAGCGCCGCCGGCGCAGCTCGGCCTCGACGGCCTGCAGGAGGTCGTCGGCCTCGTCGGAGACCTCGAAGTCCGCGTCGCGCGTGACCCGGAAGACGCCCGTGTCGAGGACCTCCATGCCCGGGAAGAGCGCGTCGAGGTTCGCGGCGATGATGTCCTCGAGCGGCACCAGGGTCACGTGCCCGGGTGCTCCCCCGTCCACGGGGACGAAGCGGGGGAGCATCTCCTTCGGGACCTTGACCCGGGCGAAGGTCGTCGCGCCCGTCTCGGGGTCGCGGACGAGCACCGCGAGCGACAGGGAGAGGTTCGAGATGTAGGGGAACGGGCGCCCGAGGCCGACCGCCAGCGGCGTGAGGACCGGGAAGATCTGGCGCTGGTAGCGGGCGACGAGCTCCGCGCGCTGCTCCGGGGTGGTCTGCGCCCAGGAGATGATCCGCACCCCGTGCCCGGCCAGGGCCGGCCGCAGCTCGGAGTCGACGACGCGGCTCTGGCGCTCGGAGAGGTCCGTCACCCGGGTCTGGACCTCGTCGAGGACCTCCGCGGGGGAGCGCCCGTCGGCCCCGCGCTTCTCCACCCCGGCGTCGACCTGGTCGTGCACCCCCGCGACGCGGATCATGAAGAACTCGTCGAGGTTCGAGGTGAAGATCGCCGCGAACTTCGCCCGCTCGAGCAGGGGCTGCGCGGGGTCCTCCGCGAGCTCGAGCACCCGCTGGTTGAACGCGAGCCAGCTCAGCTCGCGGTTCGCGTAGAGCGCCGGGTCGCGGAGGTCGGGCGGGACGGGGGCGGGCGGCTCGCGCGTCGGGATCGCGCTGATGGGGTCCTGCTGCGTGGGCTGCTCGGTCATGGGCTCGATGGCGGCGACGGTACGGGCGCCTCCGCTCCGGCCACGTGATCATCGTGTGAAGGCCCCGGGGCCGGCGGGCGCTCGGCGGCGGCGTACTCCAAGCGTGCCCGGAACCCCTCGCGCTGGAGCTCCTCCCAGAACGCGACGAAGCGGTCGAACAGCAGCTCGCGCCGTGCCGCGTACCAGGCGGCGAGGCTCGCCAGCCCGCGGTGCGCCTGGGCGTTCGGCGCGCCGCCCGCCAGCGCGGGGTCGACGTCCTTCGCCTCCCCCGCACGCTCGCGCACGGCCCGCGCATCCTCCGCGCGGGCCCGGGCGGCGAGGTCGAGGACGCGCGGGAGCGTCACGTCGCAGTCGTGGACCTCCCCGAGCAGGTCCTGGAGCTCCTTGACCCGCTTGACGGCCGTGACGGCGTAGGGGCCGAGGCTCTGGTCGGCGATCTCGAGGACGTAGCGCAGGCGCTTGGCGGCGATGCGCATGTCGTGCAGGTGGGCGACCTCGTCGGGGTCCGCCGCGCGCGGCATGAACGCGAAGAGCTCGTCCGTGCGCACCCGGACGATCCGCTCGAGCTGGTCCCCGAGCTCCCCGTCCGGGTCGAGGTGCTTGACCCTGCGCGCCTTCACGCCGGCTCCCCGAGGAGCGCCACGAGGCGGCCGTGGAGGTCCGAGCGCTCCGCCTCGGCCAGCGCGACCGCCAGCAGCTCGTTGCCCGCGGCCTGCTCCGCGCGGACCTCGTCGGCCAGGAGGTCGATGCCGGCGAGGTCCGTGTCCGGGAGCGCCGCGGCGATCCGCTCGAGCGCCTCGAGCTGGACGTCGGGGTCGCGGCGGGCGCCGAGCGCGTCGGCGAGCGCCTTCACGTCGCGCAGGACGGGCCGGAACGCGGCCTGGTCGAAGCAGGGCCGGTAGAGCTCGAGCACCGCGCGCAGGCGGCGGGAGGCGACGCGCATGCGGTGGACGCGCTCGATGTCCGAGGTGTCGAGCACCCCCTCGCGCGCATCCTCGAGCTCCTGGGCGCGCACGCGGACGGTCGCGGCGGCGGCCTCGCGGAACGCGAGGCGCGGGTGCAGACCGGGGACGTCTCTGGCCTTGGCCATACGCGACCCTACCCCGCCGCCATGGCCAGGACGACCCCCTCGCGCAGCCCCCCGGAGGCCACCCGGAGCGGGACCCCGAGCGCCCGCGCGGCCTCCTCGAGCACCACGATGCCGGCGGGCAGCATGCGCACGCGGTCGGGGTGCAGCCCGAGCTCGGAGGCCACGACCTCCGACGGCCCGGAGCAGAGCGCGCGCAGCGCCCGGGCCAGCGAGGCGGCGTGCAGGCGGCCCTGGGTGAGGCGGCCGAGGGACGTCGCGCTGCCGCCCACGGCGTAGGCCGCGCCCACGCGGGGCGGCGTGAGGCCGGCGAAGACGCGGGCGGCCTCGGCGCGCAGCGCGGCGAGCTCGTCGGGGCTCGGGCAGCTCCCGGTGACGAAGCGCTCCGTGAGCACCCCCGAGCCGATCCGGAAGGACTCCGACCACGACACGCCGGCGCCGACCGTGCCGCAGACGAGCTCCGTCGAGCCGCCGCCCACGTCGACCACGGCGACCGCGTCACCCGGCCCGGGCGGCTCGGTCAGCGTCGCCAGCGCGCCCGAGAACGCCAGGCGCGCCTCCTCCTCGCCCCCGATGACCTCCACCCGCACCCCCGAGCGCTCGAGGACGGCCGCCACGAGCGCTCCGGCGTTCGGCGCGTCGCGGACCGCGGCGGTCGCCACCGCCCGCAGGGCCGCCGCGCCCGCCTCCCGCGCGAGCGCCGCCTGGGCGGCCACCACGTCGGCGACGAGGACGATCCGCTCCGGGGCGATGCTGCCGTCGGGCGCGCGGCCCGCGGCCAGGCGGGTGAAGGCGCGGTCGGCCGCGACGTCGCGCAGGGGGACGTCGCCCGTGCCGCATTCGGCGACGAGCAGGCGCGTCGTGTTCGATCCGATGTCGATGCAGGCGCATCGCATCGGCTGCAGCTTGCCATGATGGGACGTCGTGAGCAGCCCTGCGATCGAGGTCCGTGACCTCCGCAAGTCCTACGGGACCCACGAGGCGGTCCGTGGGATCGACTTCACGGTCGCCCGCGGCGAGGTCTTCGGGCTGCTCGGACCCAACGGCGCGGGCAAGACGACCACCGTCGAGGTGCTCGAGGGCTACCGGGCCCGGACGAGCGGCGAGGTCCTCGTGCTGGGCTTCGACCCGGGCGAGCGCGCGCGCGAGCTGCGCGCCCGCGTGGGCATCGTCCTGCAGGCCGGCGGGATGTACCGCTTCCTCACCGTGCGCGAGGCCGTCGCGCACTGGGCGCGCCTCTACCCCCACCCGCGCGACGTGGAGGAGGTCATCGCCGTCGCCGGCCTGCAGGAGAAGGCCGAGGCCCGCGTGCGGACGCTCTCCGGCGGTCAGGCGCGGCGCCTGGACCTCGCGCTCGCCCTGGTCGGCGACCCGGAGCTCATCTTCCTCGACGAGCCGACCACGGGCTTCGACCCGGCGGCGCGCCGCGCGGCCTGGGACACCATCCGCTCCTTGCGCGACCTCGGCAAGACCGTCCTGCTGACCACGCACTACCTCGACGAGGCGCAGGAGCTCGCGGACCGCGTCGCGATCATCAAGGGCGGGCGCATCCTCGCCATCGGCCGCCCGGCGGAGCTCGGGGTGGGCGCCGCGACCCGCGTGCGGGTGAGCTGGCGCGACGAGGACGGCCGCGCCCAGGAGCAGGAGGTCGAGGACCCGACCCGCCTCGTGCACGAGCTGACCTCCGCGGCGCTCGCGCGCGGCGGGAGCGTGACGGAGCTCACCGTCGTGCGGCCCTCGCTCGAGGACGTCTACCTCGAGCTGACCGCCGCCGCGGACGCCGAGCCCGAGGCGGTGGGCGCCCGTGGCTGACGGCGTCGCCCTCCGCGGGCCGTCCCCCGTCGCGCTGACCTGGCAGCAGTACCGCCTGGAGCGCCGCATGTTCTGGCGCAACCCCTCCGCGGCGTTCTTCAACTTCGTCCTGCCGCTCCTCTTCCTCTTCCTCATCGGGGCGATCGTCTCCGGCGACCAGAAGGCGCTCGACGTCATCGTCCCCGGCATCGCCGGCATGAGCGTCCTCTCCACGACGTTCAGCGCGCTGGCGATGAACCTCGTGTTCCTCCGGGAGCAGGGCGTGCTCAAGCGGATGCGCGGCACCCCGCTGCCCAGCGGCGCCTACCTCACCGCCCTGGCGGCCAACGCGGTGACGAACGCGGCGATCCAGGTGACGATCGTCGTCGTCTCGGGGCGCCTCTTCTTCGGCACGGGCTGGCCGAAGGACTACGCGGAGCTCGTCGTCTTCGTCGTGCTCGGCGTGGGTGCCCTGGCCGCGCTCGGGGTCGCCTACTCGCACCTCATCCCGAACTTCGACTCGGCCCCGGCCTTCGTGAACGTCGTCTTCCTGCCGGTCATCTTCGTCTCGGGGGTGTTCTTCGACGCGGAGAACGCCCCGGCGTTCCTGCGCGACATCGGCCGTGCGCTGCCGCTCACCCACGTCATCGACGGCCTGCGGGGCGCGCTGGTGACCGGGAGCTCGCTCGCCGACAACGCCGGCTCGCTCGGGGTGATCGCCCTCTGGGGCCTGGGCGGCGCGGTGCTCGCGGTGCGCGGCTTCAGCTGGGACGCCAAGCGCTCGTAGCCGTCGGCGGGGCGGCCGGCGCTGGTCGGCTGCGCGAGGCGCCGTCGGTCGCCGTGGGCGACGGGGGGTCCGGAGCACTGCTGCGCCGCACGGCTCCTCCGAGGACGCGTCTTGCGCACCAGTGCTCTCGAGCGCCTCGTGCAGCGCGACCCTCAGCCCACCACGAACGCCCGCGGCACCGCCCCGCGCAGCTCCGCCGCCACGTCGTCGCGCCACTCCGCCCGCACCAAGGAGTAGACCGCCACGTCCTTCTGCACGTCGCCGTGGCGGTGGAAGGCGCGCAGGACCCCCTCGTGGCGGAAGCCGGCCTTCACCAGCGCGGCCTGGGAGCGGGCGTTGCGGACGTCGGCGTAGGCACCGAGGCGCTCCAGGCCGAGGTGCCGGAAGGCGAGGAGCGCCACGAGGCGCTTGGACTCCGCGTTGAGGCCCGTGCCCCAGTGGCGTCGGGCGAACCACGTGCCGACGACGGCGCGACGGTCGCGCGCGCCGAGCTCCGCGAGCTCCGTGATGCCGACGAGGCCGTGCTCGGGGTGGAGGACCGCCAGGGCGAGGGCCTCGCCGCGCTCGCGCTTCGGCGGCCTGCTCCCGGAGCCAGGCCCGCGGCTGCTCGAGGGAGGTGTACGGGCCCCAGGAGAACCAGCGCGTGACCTCCGGGTCCGCGCCGAGGGCGAAGAGCGCGTCGGCGTCGTCGTCGGCGACGGGGCGCAGGGTCAACGTGGGCCCCACGAGCTCCATCAGCGCCGTGCCCGCGCCTCCGCGAAGCGCTCGTGGAGCTTCTCCCGCAGCGCGTCGGGCTCGTAGTCGGCTTGCGCGCGGCGGCGGCGGACGACCACGGCGCCCGAGGCGGCGACCCCGGCGAGCCCGGCGAGGCCGAGGAGCTTCCACGGGACGCGCACGCCCGTAGCCTACGGGCGTGCCCCCGACCCTGACCCTCGACGAGGCCGTGGCGACCGCCGCGACGGGCGACGTCTGGCTCTTCCGGGGCCGCTCCTGGGCCGACGTCGCGATCCGGACCGTGACGAACAGCCCCGTGAACCACGTGGGGATGGTCGTCGCGCTCGACGACCTCCCGCCCCTGCTCTGGCACGCGGAGCTCGGCCGTTCCCTGCCCGACGCCTGGACGGGCCGGCAGCAGCGCGGGGTGCAGCTCCACCGGCTCCACGACGCCGTCACCACGTGGGAGGTCAAGTACGGCCAGCGCGCGTGGACCCGGCAGCTCGAGGGGCCGCTCGGGCGCGAGCACGAGGACCGCGTGCTCGAGACGATCGAGCGCTTCGACGGCCGCGCGTTCCCCTCGACGCTCGGCCTCGCCGGCCGCTGGGCCCGCGGTCGCTACCGCCGCCGGGAGTCGAGCCTGGAGACGATCTACTGCGCGGAGCTCGTCGCCACGACCTACCAGGCCATGGGGCTCCTGTCCGCCGAGCGGCCCGCGAGCTGGTACGACCCCGGGAAGTTCTGGAGCGGCGACCACGTCGGCCTCACCCCGCCGTTCCGCCTCGCGGGCGAGGTCGGCGTGCGGACCTCGGCCTGAGCCGCGGCGCCGACGCGCCACGTACCCCACCCATGCAAGCCGAAGCGTTCGAAGTCGTCGACGCCGACGGGACCGTGCGGGCCCGCCTGGGCCTGGGCCCCGACGGCGCCCTGTCGCTCGACCTGGCCGACGAGGCCGGGCTCGTCCGCGCGACGCTGACCGTCGAGCCCGCGGGCTCGGCCGCCCTGAAGCTCGCGGACGCCCAGGGGACGTTCCGCCTGGCCGCGGGCTCCTGGCTCGACGGCTCGACGTCCGTGGACCTCTACGACGCCGAGCGCAACCACCGCGTCTCGCTCTCCGAGGCGCCCGGCAGCCCCGCGGGGGTCACGGTGTGGGACCAGGCCGGTCACCTGCGCGCGCTGCTGGCCCAGGGTCCCGCGGACGACCGGGAGAGCTCCGTGGAGTTCTGGGACCGCGACGGGAGCTACCGCGCGGGGTTCGGCACCTGGCCCGACGGCGGCACGGGCGCGGAGCTGCTGGACCAGGAGGGGACGCTGCGGACCCGCGTCGGCCAGCGGGCCGAGGGGGCACCGACCGTCGAGCTCTACGGCGCGGCGGGCGACTTCAAGCTGGCGATGGGCGAGTACCCCGACGGCGCGGGGCGGCTCACGCTCTGGGACGAGCACGGGGAGCCCGTGGTCGGCCGCGTCGCCTAGGCCGCGGCGGGGTCGTCCGGGTCCGGGACGACGAGGGTGAAGGCGCTCCCGCGGCCCGGGGCGGACTCGACGAGGATCGTGCCACCGAGGCGCTCGGCGATCCGGCGGCAGATCGCCAGGCCGATGCCCGTGCCCTCGTAGTCCTCCTGGGCGTGCAGGCGCTGGAAGACCTGGAAGACGCGCTCCTGCTGGCGTGGCTCGATCCCGATGCCGTCGTCGGCGACCACCAGGTGCCAGGCCCGCTGCGCCTCGTCCCGGGCGGCGGAGACCACGACGTGGTTCGCGCCCCCGGGGGCGTGGAACTTCACGGCGTTGGCGACGAGGTTCTGCAGGAGCTGCCCGAGCTGGACGGCGTCGGCCTGCAGCACGGGGAGCGGGCGGTCGACCTGGACCGTGGCGCCCTGCTCGGCGATGGCCGGCTCGAGCGAGCGCAGGACCCCCTCGAGGACCGCCTCGACGTCGACGGCCTCGCGGACGGGCTCCACCCCGCCGGCGCGGGAGTAGCGCAGCAGGTCGTCCAGGAGGGCCTTCATGCGCTCGGCGCCGTCGACGGCGTAGCGGATGAAGTCCCGGGCGGTGTCGTCGAGGTCCGCCTCGTAGCGGCGCTCGAGCAGGCCGAGGTAGCTCGTGACCATGCGCAGGGGCTCCGTCAGGTCGTGCGAGGCGACGTGGGCGAGCTCCTGCAGGTCGGCCTCGAGGACCGCGACGCGCGCGCGCAGGCCCTCGACGGAGTCGGCGGGGTCGAGGGGTCGGGGTCCGCTCGGGTCCGGCACGTGGGGGTGATTCTCGGCCCCTGGACGCCAGGACACAAGCGGGAGGCGTTGCTAGCGTCGCCTGGGTGTCCCCCGCCGACGATCCCGAGCCCGCCGGAACGAGCCCCGAGGAGGCGCCGGTCGACGTCGTGGCGACCGTCGGCGCGCTCGACCCGACGGTCATGCTCCTGCGCGAGTTCCTCCACCGCTCGGGCGCGATCCGGGCGGTCGCGGTGGTCGAGCTCGAGGACGACCTGGCGATCGTCGACGTCGGCCGACTGCTGCCCGTCGAGGTGACGATCGGGGACCGCGTCGTGCACCTCCCCCACGCGCTGCAGCTCGACGCCGCGGTGCTCATGGTGCCGGAGGTCAAGCAGCTCCCGGCCTTCGACGTGAACGTGGAGACGGGCGAGGTCGGCTCGCCGCTGGGCGGCCTGGAGCACTACGCGATCGCCGTGCGCCAGCTCGCCGGGATCCTCGGGGACCAGAACGTCGCGCTGGCCTCGTGGGAGACCACGACGCCGGACCTCCCGCTCTCCATCACCGCCCGCGCGTCGGAGGACGCGATGGTCCTCGCGATCGGCGAGGAGGAGTTCGAGATGGAGCCGGGCTGGCCCGAGGACTCGCGCGAGGCCTAGGCGTCGGGGGCGAGCGTCGCCTTCCAGACGAGCCCGAGCATCGCGACCTGCAGCGGCAGGCGGGCCCACAGCGCCCAGGCCGGGATCTTCTTGTAGCGGTCCTGGTGCTGGAGCATGTGGATGTGCGCCGGCGTGACGCCGAGCAGCGTCATGACGTGCATCCAGCCGCCCCAGCGCCGCGTCGCGGGGACCATGCTCATGGCCCCGCCGAGGATCTCCGTGACTCCCGAGGCGTAGACGAGCTCCCGGTGGGCCGGGAGGTAGTCGGGCATGATCTGCTCGTAGACCTTCGGGTTGACGAAGTGGTTGATGCCGGCGGTGAGCATGAACGGGCCGGCGAAGGCCTTGGCGAGCTTGCGCATGGCGCCCGACCCTACGCGAGCGCGATGACCGAGCGGATCCCGTCCTGGTCGTGCATGAGGTCGAAGCCCTTGTTGACCTCGTCGAGCGTGATGCGGTGCGAGAGGAACGCGTCGACGTCGATGTCCCCGTCGAGGTAGCGCTGGACCAGCTGCGGGACCTGGTCGCGGCCCTTGACCCCGCCGAAGCTCGAGCCCGCGATCCGGCGGCCCGTGATGAGCCAGCGCGGGATCACGTCGAGGGTCTCGCCCTTGCCCGGCCACCCCCGTCACCGTGCACAGGCCCCAGCCCATGCGGGCGGCCTCGACGGCCTGGGCCATCACCTTCACGTTGCCGGTCGCCTCGAAGGTGTAGTCCGCGCCGAAGCCCCCCGTCATCTCGAGGACCTGCGCGACCGCGTCGGGGCCCCCGACGAAGGTGTCCGTCGCGCCCTGGCCCTTCGCGAGCGCGAGCCGGTCCTCGCTGAGGTCGACGCAGACGATGCGCTCCGCGCCCATGAGCCGCGCGCCGGCGACCGCCCCCAGGCCGACCATGCCCGCGCCGAAGACGACGCAGGTCGAGCCCGCCTCCACCTTCGCGGTGTTCATCGCGGCGCCGAGGCCCGTCGAGAGGCCGCAGGCGAAGAGGCACGCGCGGTCCAGCGGCGCCTCGGGGTTGATCTTCGCCAGCGCGATCTCGGGCATGACCGTCGCCTCGGCGAACGTGCTCGTGCCCATGAAGTGGCGGATGGGCTCGCCGTCCTTCGAGAGGCGCGTCGTGCCGTCGGGCAGGTAGCCCTTGCCCTGCTGGTCGCGGATCTTCAGGCAGATGTTCGTCTTGGGGCTCAGGCAGTGGACGCACTCGCGGCACTGGGGCGAGAAGAGCGTCACGACGTGGTCGCCCTTCTTCAGCGACGTCACGTCGGGCCCGATCTCCTCCACGACGCCCGCGCCCTCGTGGCCCAGGACGCAGGGGGCGTAGCCCGAGGGGTCGACCCCGGAGGCCGTGTACATGTCCGTGTGGCAGACGCCGCACGCGTGCAGCCGGACGAGCACCTCCCCGGCCTGCGGCCCGTCGAGGTCGACCTCCTGGACGACGAGCGGAGCTCCGAACTCCTCCAGCACTGCGGCGCGGATCTTCATAGGCGGCGACCGTACCGGGCAGACTTCGCCCATGGCTCCCGTCTACGCCCTGAACCTCTTCGACCTGGCACCCAACGACGACTACCGCGAGTACTCCAAGCGCTCCCGGGCCGCCGTCGAGGCCCACGACGGGAAGGTCGTCGCCCTCGGCGAGCTCTCCCACGCCGTCGTCAGCCACGGCGCCGAGCCGCGCCGGGTGATGGTCCTCGTCGAGTGGGCGAGCGCCGAGGCGTTCCAGGCCTTCCAGGACGACCCGGCCCACGCGGACCTCCACCCCCTGCGCGAGGGCGGGACGGAGAACTACCTCTGGTGGGCCTACGACAAGCTCGAGGACCTGCGGCCGTTGCTGCGCCCGTCGACCTGAGCGCGCGCCCGGGCTTGCGTGGCGAGAACTGGTCGCGGTGGCGATCGCGCGTCATCTCCCGGCGGCGCGCGTGGCAGGCGCGGCCGTCGAGCTCCACCACGAGCGGGACGGCGCGGGAGAGCGCGTCCACCTCGTACCCGCCGACCCGCACGTTGATCGCGTCGGGCCGTGCGAGACCGTGGCGCCGGAGGACGCGCAGGAACGCGCGCTCGAACTCCGAGCGGGTGTGCGGCTCCTCCCGGGCTACGAGCAGCCCGCTGCGGTGGCGGCCCGGGAGCGGAGTTCGCCCCCCTCGCGGGCGCTCAGGGTGCGAAGAGCGCGAGCGGGAGCGTGAAGCCGACGTTCCACATGCCGGCGTCGACGAGCTCGAGGACCTTCAGGTCGCCCGCGAGGCTGCAGAGGACGTAGGCGTCGCGGCGGCTCAGGCCCTGCTCGGCCTCGAGCCAGTCGATCGCGCCGCGGACCGCGAGGCGGGCGCCCTCGAAGAGGTCGTCCGCGATCCCCATCGCGCCCCAGTGGCCGAGGGACTCGTCGAGGCCGTGGAGCGCGCCCGCGGTCCGGAACGTCGGCCCGGCGATCGTGCGCCGCTCGACGGAGAGCCGCAGCGTCGCCTCCATGTCGCACTCCAGCGCGCTCACGCAGACCTCGCCGTCGCCCTGGGCGGCGTGCGGGTCGCCGCAGGAGAACAGCGCGCCGTCGAGGTGGACGGGGAGCCACAGCGTCGAGCCCTGCGTGAGGTGGCGGGTGTCGATGTTCCCCCCGCCCGCGTGGGGCGGGAACGCGCTGAGCGGCCCGGGCGCGTCCGGGTGGGTGCCCATCGTGCCGAGGAACGGGCGCTGCGGGACCTTGATGCCCGCGACGTCGATCCAGCCCGGGTCGCGGAGGTCGAACGTCCCGACCCAGGGCTCCGGGAAGTCCTCGGGCAGCAGGCCCATGCCGGGCAGGATCGCCGTCCAGCCCCAGTCGCCCGTGCGGAGCTCGAGGACGTCGACCCGGAGCGTGTCCCCGGGCCGCGCACCCTCGACGTGGATCGGGCCGAGGAGGTTGTAGAGCGTGTCGAAGTCGAAGGCGGTCCCCTCGTAGGTGTCGCCCTCCTGCACCTGGCCGTGCCCGGCCATGAGCAGCGCGAGCTCGACGGTGTCCCCCGAGGCGACGCGCAGCGTCGGCTCGCGCGTCGCGTCCCAGTCGTGGTGGATCGCGGCGGGGTCGGCGACGTGGTGCACGGGACCATGATCCCCCACCGCACCCGCCGGCCGCCGGTGTGTGCTCGAATCGCCCCATGAGGACCGTTCGAGCGCACGCCGCCGTCCTCGCGGCGCTGCTCCTGCTCCCGGCCGGCGCGGCGGCCCAGGCCACGGGCGGCGATCGCTGCCTCACGCCGGGGCCCCTGCCCGCGGCCAAGCCGCCCGTGCCACTGCGCTTCGGGCTCACGCCGCAGCTCGCGGGGAGCGCCGGGGCGGCGCAGCTCCCCGTGGCGCCCGAGGACGACGCGCAGGCGATGGCGGCGCTCCAGGGCCTCCGTGTCCCGGACCGTCCGCTCGTGCTGCGCCTCAACCGCATGTTCTGGGCCGACGGCGCCGCGGGCATCGCACGCTACGCCGCGCAGGTCGACCGCTACGCCGCCGCGGGCTTCGCGACGGAGCTCCAGGTCCGCTACCACCCGCCCGAGGGCCGCGAGGGCGACATCGCGGGCTGGCTGGCCTACGTGCGCGAGGCCGTCGCGACCTTCGCCGCCAAGCCCTCCGTCGTGGAGCTCTCCATCACGAACGAGGCGAACCTCCCCGTCTCGCCGAACACGAGCGACGGGGTCTACGACGGCGTCGTCGAGGCGCTCGTGCGGGGCGTCGCCGAGGCCCGCGCGGCGCTCGACGCCCGCGGGCGCCCGGACGTCGCGCTCGGCTTCACCTACGCGAGCCGCTACACCCCGGACGCCGACTCGCGGTTCTTCAAGGCGATCGGCGCGGCGGCGACCCCGGCGTTCCGCAAGGCGCTCGACCACGTCGGCCTGCAGCTCTACCCCGGGCTCTTCTTCCCCCCGGCGACCACGGACGCGCCCGGGGACGTCGTCGACGCCCTGAACCTCCTGCGGACCTGCTGGATGCCGCAGGCCGGCCTCGGCCCCGACGTGCGCATCTGGATCACGGAGAACGGCTACGCGACCCGTGGCGGGGTGGGCGAGGCGCAGCAGGCCGCGGACCTCGAGGGGACCCTCGCGGCGGTCTCCCGCGTGAGCGGCACGCTCGGGGTCACGGACTACCGGTACTTCAACCTCCGGGACAACCGCTCGACGGGCGGGGACCTCTTCGACGCCGTCGGGCTCCTCTTCGACGACTACCGCCCGAAGCAGGCCGTCGCGACGTTCAAGGCCGCCCAGGCGCGCTACGGCGCGCCCGCGGCGCCGCGGCCGGCTCCGGCGCGGCCGGCGCTGCGGCTCCGCGTGCGGCCGGGGAGCGTGCGCCGGGATCGAGCCGACCCGCGTCATGTTCGAGGTGCGCGACGCCGCGGGCCCCGTGCCGGGCGCGCGCGTCGTGGTGGACCGCCGGGTGGCGCGGACGTCCGCGACGGGGCGCGCGACCCTGATCCTGCGCCTGGACGGGCGACCGGGCCTGCGGACGGTGCGGGCGACGCTGCGGGGGCACCGCGCCGCGAGAGCGCGGCTGCGGGTCCGGCGCTGAGGGCTCAGCCCGGGTCGCGCTGGGGCTGCTCCTCGCGCCCCTGCTTCGGGTCCGCGTCGGGCTTGACCTCCTCGGGGGACTCCTCGGGGTACCCGCCCTTCGCCGCGGCGGAGTCGTCGCTGAACTCCGCGTTGTCCTGGTCGTCCCGGGCGGGGGTGCTGGGCGTGTCGGGGCCGTCGGTCATGGCCCGTGACCTACCCCCGCGAGATCCGGCTCACGCGGCGAGGAGCTCGCCGCCGAGCGGCGGCGCGCCCTCCCGGGCGTCGATGAGCTCGAGCACGGCGCTCTCGACCCCGTCGGCGTACGGGCCCTGGGTCGGCGACGGGGGTCCGTCGGAGAGCGCGAGGCCGTCCTCCAGTGCCGCACCGATCGTCAGGCCGGAGCGGAAGCGGTCGAAGACGCGGGGGTCGATGTAGGAGGAGCGGGCCACCGCGGGCGTGTTGCCCAGGTACTGCGCGACCTCCTTGACCGCCCGCGTCTCCAGGCGCTTGCGCGCCGTCGCGGAGTCGCGCGCCGCGCCCGTCACGGAGAGCGCGATGGAGGCCAGGACGGTCGCGTTCCAGGTCCGGAAGTCCTTCGCGGAGACGTCGAGCCCCGTGCGGTCCTTCAGGTACGCGTTGATGTGCTCCGAGCGGATGTCGAGCCACTTGGCGCCCTGCTTGTAGGCCAGGAGCTCCGGGCTCCCGCCGCGCCGGCGCTTGAGGCGCGCGACGACCTCCGCCGAGACCGGGTCCACGACGTGCTGCACGCGGCGCAGCCCGTGCTTGGCCGTGAAGTCGAAGAGGACCGCGCCGTCGACGACCCGCACGTGCTCCTTGTGCATCGTCGCCAGGCCGTACGTGCCGTTCTCCGCGGCGTAGCCCTCCGAGCCGATGCGGAAGAACCCGCGGTCCAGGAGGCGGACGGTGACGGCGAGCACCTGCTGGGAGGAGAGCGGCTTCTGGCCGAGGTCCTCCGCGACCCGCTCGCGCAGCACGGGGAGCACCCGGGCGAAGGAGAGCATGTCGTCGAACTTCCGGCGCGCGCGCTGCAGGTGCCAGTCCGGGTGGTAGACGTACTGCCGCCGGCCGCGCGCATCCGTGCCCTGCGCCTGCACGTGGCCGCGCGGGTCCGGGCAGATCCACACGTCCTTCCAGGCGGGCGGGATGACCAGCGCCTTCACCCGCGCGAGCGTCTCCTCGTCGGTGACGGGCTCCCCCGTGGCGTCGAGGACCTGCCAGCCCTTCCCGCGGCGACGGCGCGTCAGCCCCGGGGAGCCGGGGTCGGCGCGTCGCAGCCGCGGCAAGGCGTGCCCTACGCCGCGCGGAGGCGGCGCTGCGGGGCGGCGACCGGCCCCTGGTCGGCCATCTGCTGGCGCATGTCCTCGAGCGAGCGGCGGATCAGGCGCGAGACGTGCATCTGGGAGATGCCGACCTGCTCGGCGATCTCGCGCTGCGTCAGGCCCTCGAAGAAGCGGAGGCGCATGATCTCCTGCTCGCGCTCCGCGAGGACGCGCATGCCGTTGGAGAGCAGCACGCGGCGCTCGGCCGTCATGAACTCCGGGTCCTCCTCGCCGAGCAGCTCGAGTGCCGTGCGGTTCTCGCCGATCGGCTCCTCGAAGGAGACCGTCGAGTAGGACTGCGCGCCCTGGAGCGCGTCGAGGACCTCCTCCTCCGTCGCCTTCACGGCGATGGCCAGCTCGGCGATGGTGGGGGAGCGCGAGAGCTTCGTGGTCAGGCGGTCCGTGGCCTGCGTGAGCTTCGCGTTGAGCTCCTGGATGTCGCGGGGCACGCGGATGCTCCAGCCGCGGTCGCGGAAGTGGCGCTTGATCTCGCCGGCGATGTTCGGGGCGGCGAAGGTCGAGAGCTTCACGCCGCGCTCGAGGTCGAAGCGGTCGACGGCCTTGATGAGGCCGACGGCGCCGACCTGGACGAGGTCGTCGAGCGGCTCGCCGCGGTTGGCGTAGCGGCGGGCGATGTGGCGGACGAGCGGCATCATGCGCTCGATGAGCATCGTGCGGGCCTGCAGGTCGCCGTCGCGGTGGTAGCGCTCCAGGAGGGCCACCTCGTCCGTGGCGATGGAGGTGCGGGGCTCGGTCGTGCGGGCTTCGGTCGTGCTCATGTGCGCTCCCTGGGGTGTCTCGGTTGCTGCGATGGGGGAACCTTCGCGCCTCACGGGGGACGGGCAAGCCGGTCAAGGGTGGGCACCGGCGGACGACACGACCAGATCTCCGGGATCGGAGGTGGACAGGGCCGGTCAGACCCGTCGCAGGACACACTGCCGCGCGGTTTGCCGCCCCGGGCCCGCGGGCAATCGCCATCCGCACCGCCCACGGTGGTGCTCGATCGTCATGAGCACCCCCGACCTCGAGATCTCCCTCCCCGCACGTGCCGAGAACGTCGCCGTCATCCGCCACGTGCTCGGCGGGATCGGCGACGCCCTGGCCCTGCACCCCGAGGTCCTCTCGGACGTGAAGCTCGCCGTCAGCGAGGCGTGCGCCAACGCGGTCGTCCACGCCTACCCCGACGGGGACCCCGGCCTGCTCGACCTCGAGATCGTGGCGGGCGAGGAGCACCTGGAGGTCGTCGTCCGCGACCACGGTCGCGGGATGATGCCCCGGGCCGACTCCCCCGGCCTCGGCGTCGGCCTCCCGCTCATGGCCAGCCTCTCCGCCTCGCTCGAGCTGACGAACCGGACCGAGGGCGGCACGGAAGTGCGGATGAGCTTCGACAAGGTCGACCACGACCTCCCCCTGGCCGACTCGGCCTCCTAGGACGTGCACGTGCCCAGCCCGGACCCCTCCGCCCTCGACCGCGTGGACCGCACGCGGGTGACGGTCGCGGTCGGGCCCCTGGTGGGCCCGGTCCTCTCGCGGGTCGTCGGGATCCACGCCTCACGCGCCGACCTCCCCGTCGACCGCCTCAACGACGCCGTGCTGGTCGCGGACGCCATCGCCGCCCAGGCGCCCGCCTTCGCCGTGGGCGGCCGGCTGCCCGTGAGCGTGCAGTCGACCGCGGGCCGGCTCGAGGTCCGCATCGGGCCGCTGCGCGCCGGGGGCGGCCAGCGCGTGCTCGACGGCGCGGCGCTCCCCGCGGTCGGGTCGGTCATCGAGCGCCTCGCCGACACCGTGCGCGTCCGGGCGGGCGCCGGCGGCGACGAGTACCTCGTCGTGCGCATCGGCGGCGCCGTCCCCAGCGCGGGGCCCGGCGCGCCGTGAGCGGGACGGACGGCTTCGCCGAGCTGACGCTGCAGGCCCACGACCGGGGGGTCATGGAGCGCTTCTACGCGGACGCCGTCGGCCTGCGGGTCCTGACCCGCGAGGACGACCGCATCTGGCTCGACGTGGGCGGGCACGCCCGGCTGGGCCTCTGGAGCCCGGGCGAGAAGGAGTTCGGCGACGAGGGCGGCGCCCACGTGCACTTCGCGTTCCGCGCGACCCCCGGGGGCCTCGACGCCCTCCGCGACCGGCTCGTCGACGCGGGGGCGGAGGTGCGCGGCCCCGAGGAGCACCCGGGGGGCGACCGCTCCATCTACTTCGAGGACCCCGAGGGCAACGTCGTCGAGGCGTGGGACTTCTACGGGCGCGGTCGCGCGTCGGACGCCCTCGCCGACGAGACCGGCGACGCGCCTTGACCCCCCCGAGCGGCCCCATGCGTCAGAATGGCCGCATCGCCCCGCGCACCACCCCCATGGAGGTCACCCCCCGCCCATGACGTTCGACTTCTCGCTGACCGAGGACCGGCCCGCGTCGGGGGCGCACGTCATCGCCGTGGCCGGCGAGGTGGACATCTTCACCGCGCCCGAGCTCAAGCGCGCGATCGGCGCGGCCATCGACGGCGGTGCCCGCGAGCTGGTCGTCGACCTCACGGAGACGCGCTTCCTCGACTCCACGGCGCTCGGGGTGCTCATCGGCGCCGTCAAGCGGCTGCGCCCGCTCGAGGGCCGGCTCGTGATCGTCAACACGGAGCCGAGCACGGCCAAGACGTTCGAGATCACCGGCCTCGACCAGATCTTCACCATCGTCGAGACGCGCGACGACGCGCTCGCGCAGCTCGCGACCCGCTCCTAGCGGTGGACGCCCACGCGCTCACCACCACGGACGAGGGCGAGGACGTCCGCGTCGTCGAGGTCGTCGGGGAGCACGACATCGCCACGGCACCCGGGATCCGCGAGGTCCTGGACGCGGCGCTGGGCGAGGGGCGGCGCGTCGTCGTCGACCTCACCCCCGCGACGTTCATCGACTCGACGGTCCTCGGGGTCGTCCTCGGCGCGCGCGACCAGGCCGCGGAGGCCGGGCTCGGCTTCGGGGTCCTGCTCGGCAGCGGCAGCGCCCAGGCCGTGCAGCGCATCGCCGACGTGACGGGCCTGCGGGCCCTCGTGCCGCTGCACGACGCGCGGGACGCCGCGCTCGACGGCGTCCGCGCGGCCTGAGGGCTTCCGCCGCCTAGCTGCCCGGCCCGAGGTCCGGGCCGTCCTCGCCCCCGCCGGCGTCGGGGCCCGAGTTCCGCGAGGTCGTCGGCTCGGCCTCCTCGCCCTCGGCCAGCTCGGCCAGGCGCCGGAGCGCCTCGACGTTGCGGCCGTGGAGCAGGAGGTCCGTCAGCGGGTTGTAGGTGAGGCGTGCGATGGGGCTGGCCGGCCCCTCGTGCATCGTCACCGCCGTGCCGCCCTGGGCGGGCGCGAGCTCCATCGTCACCTTCCCGCGCCCGAAGGGCCGGGCCATGACGTGGAGGACGAGCTTGCGCGGCTCGTCGGCCTCGACGACCTCCGAGGAGTCCTTGAGGTTCAGGGGGCCGAAGGCGAGGGTGTGGTGGAAGCGCGTCCCGACGGCGGGGAAGCCCGGGTCGGCGTCGCGGATGTCCCGCGAGCCCACGACCCAGTGGGCGTAGTTGTCGGGGTCGGCCAGGACCTCCCAGACCCGTTCGGGCGGCGCGGAGATCTGCTTGCGGGTCGTCGACATCCCCGGAGTCTTCCCGTCCTGGCGCGCCGGAACCCCCGGACGCGCGCTCAGGACGCGGCGGCCTCGCGGGCACGGGCGCGCGCCCACAGGCGGGAGCGCTCCGCGGCCGGCGCCAGGTCCGGGTCGAGGTCCACCTCGACGAGCCCGTCGCGCTCGCGGGCGGGGTGCATGGTCAGGCACTCGGGTGCCCGCATGCGCTGGAGCTGCCCGTCCGTGACGTCCCACTCCCACGTGTGCGCGCGGCAGGTCAGGACCTTGCCCGCGAGCTTGCCCTCGTGCAGGGGCCACTGGCGATGCGGGCAGGCGTCGTCGAAGGCGTGGAGCTCCCCGTCGAGGCGCACGAGGCAGAGCGGCCGGCCCTCGACGTCGGCGGGGGTCGGGGTGGCCTCCGGGAGCTCCGTCGCCGCGAGGGCCGTCACCCAGGTCACAGCGCGCCCCGGCGCAAGGACGTGCGCCCGGCCTCGAAGCAGGCGACGAGGTGCGCGGAGAAGAGGTGGTGGATCCAGCGGCCCTCGACCACGCCCCGGGCGATCTCGGCCCGGGCGTCGGGCTCGTCGCGCACGACGGGCATGACCACCTCGTTGAGCGCGACGTCCGAGTGGCCCTCGTCCGCGTCGATGTGCAGCTCGTAGAAGCTCAGCACCTCCGGGTCGTCGATCCCGAAGCGCTCGTAGGCCTTGAGGTAGTTCTTCATGGCCCCCGGCGACTCGGACTCCACGAGGTAGACGTAGCCGTACATCCGGCGGGCCATGCGGCGGTGGCGGGCCATCATCGCCTGGGCGTTCAGGCCGGCCAGGGACTGCCACGAGGCCTGGTCGAGGTAGTGGTCGTAGCCCGTCTCGAGGCCGAGCTTGCCCATGAGCACCTCGTAGACCGTCGAGTGCATCTGGTCGTAGCGGCCCCAGCCGTACTCGTCGAGGATGAGGTCGATGAGGCCGGCCTTCGCGCGGCCGTGCAGCGAGGGGATGACCATGGTCCACGGGTCGGGCTCCTTGAGGAAGAAGAGCGAGCGCTGGGCGACGACCTCCTTCATCTGCTCCAGGGTGATCCGCTCCCGGTAGAAGGCGCCCACGTCCGCGTGCTCGAAGGGCATCTCGCGGACGAGCGCGAGCTCCTCGAGCCAGCCCGCGAACGCCTCGGGGTCCTCGGGCATGTCGTCCGGGACGACGGCCTCGCGGGCCCCCTGCGCCTCGAAGGCGCGCTCGAGCTCGAGGCGCAGGGCGATGAGGGTCAGGTCGTGCTCGTTGTCGCGCATCGCCGAGGCGGGCGACCAGCCCTGCTGGGCTCCCAGGAGGTAGAGGGTGCGGTGGGCGACGTCCAGGGCGTCGGGGTCCTCCTCCACGAAGGCCCGGCGCGCGAGGTCCCGGGCGCCCTCGAGCAGCGCGGCGGCCCGCTCCGGGTCGGCGGCGAGGGCGTCGGTCAGGCCGGGGGTCGCGAGCGCCTCGGCGACGAGGTCGTCGAGGCGGGCGGTGGTGGGGTCGGCGAGCAGGGTCTCGGGGGCCATGGCTTCGTGTTCTCCGACCGGGTTGCGTGTGAACCACCGGACGCGCCCGTTTGGCGCCGGCGCTCTCGGCCGGGGGTCCCGGGGTGGTCGGCTCCGGGTGCCCGCACCCTAGGATCCCTGGAGCGGGATGACCTCGATCGACCACCCGAACACTGCCCCGGGCGACGTGCGCCTCGGTGCCCTCTTCGCCGGCGCGCCGGTCGGGATGGCGCTCTTCGACGCCGACGGCCGCTACCTCGAGGTCAACGAGACGCTCGCCGCCGCCCACGGCGCCCCGGCCGCCGAGCACGTGGGGCGGCGCCCCTCCGACCTCCTGCCCGCCGAGGCCGCCGGGCAGGTCGAGGCGATGGTCGCCCACGCGCGGACCCGCGGCGCCCACGTCGCGGACGTCTCCTTCGTCCTCGGGCCCCCGGGGGCCCCGCAGCACTGGACGGCCGACGCCTTCCCCGCCGCGACCGACGCGGGCGCCGGGACCGGCGTGGGCTTCGTCGCCCGCGACGTCACGGACCGGGTGCGCGCGGAGGCCGAGCGCGCGGCGACCCTGCGGCGCACCTCGCTCCTGGCGGGCGCCAGCGCGCTGCTCGAGGTCTCCCTGGACTACGACCGCACGCTCGAGCGCCTCGCGGGGCTCGTCGTGGCGGAGGTCGCCGCCTGGTGCGCCATCGACCTGCTCGAGGGCCGGGAGCTGCGCCCCGTCGTCGACGACCACGCCCCGTCGGCCGGGCACCGTCCCCGCTCCCCGCAGGAGCACGCCCTCGCGGCCCGGGTGGCCGCCTCGGGCCGGGCGGAGTGCCCCGGCGACGGACGGGTGCTCGCGGTCCCGCTCACGGCGCGCGGGCGCACGCTCGGGGTCCTGACCCTCGTGGCCGCCGAGGGCGCGGCCTTCGGCGAGGACGACCTCGGCCTGGGCGTCGAGCTCGGCCGCCGCGCCGCCCTGGCCGTCGACAACGCCCGCCTCTACCGCGCCGCGACGTCGGAGCAGCGCCGCTCGGAGGAGGCGCGGTCCATCCTCGACGGCTACCTCGAGCGCGCCCCGGTCGGCTTCGCGCTGCTCGACGCGGAGCTGCGCTTCGTCCGTGCGAACGCCGCCCTGGCCGAGATGGACGGCATCCCCGCCGGCGAGCACGTGGGCCGCCACGTCGCCGACGTGCTCGCGGACGTCGGCGTGGACATGGAGCGCCTGCTGCGTCACGTCCTCGACGGGGGCCGGGCCATGAACGACGTCGAGCTCCGTGGCGTGCTGCCGACGCTCCCGGGCCGTGAGCGCCAGTGGCTCATGAGCTTCTACCCCGTGCAGCTCCAGGCGCCCGCCACCGGCGGGGTCGGCGTGACCGTCGTCGAGCTCACGGAGCGCCTGCGGGTGGAGCAGGCCCTGCGGGGCCAGCGCGACCTCTACGAGACGCTGCTGCGCGCGCAGTCCGAGATGGGCGAGGCCTTCCTGCTGCTCGAGGGCACCGCCGCGATCTACGTCAACGAGGCCGCGGAGCGGATGGCGATGCGCTCCGCCCGTGAGCTCTACGACCTGCCGTCGCTGCTCGTGCTCTTCCCCCCGGAGCAGCACGAGGAGCTCCGCGCGCGCGTCGCGGACATCGTGCGCGACGGTGATGCCCCGCGCGGCTTCGAGACGGAGCTGCTGACCCCGGACGGCGGCCGGGTCACGATCGAGGTCAGCGCGCAGCCCCTCGAGACGGCGGGCCGTGCGCGCCTCGTCGTCGTCGCCCGGGACGTCTCGGAGCGCCGCCGCCAGGACGCGGAGCGCGAGCGGCTCCTGGCCGCGGAGCAGCAGGCACGGCGCGAGACGGAGGTCGCCCACGAGCGCGCCCGGATGCTGGCGCGGCTCAGCGAGGTCCTCGACCGCTCCATGGACCTCCGGCGCACGCTGCCCGAGGCCGTCGGCGTCCTGCTCGCCCACGGCGCCGACGTCGCGAGCGTGCACGTCCTGGCCCGGGGCAGCGCGACCCTCGAGCGCATGGCGATCGCCGCGCAGGACCCGGCCCGCAGCGCGCGGCTGCACCGCCTCTCCAGCGCGGAGTACCCGCTCGAGCGCGACACCGCCGTCACCCGGGTCGCCCGGCACCGGCGGCGCGAGCGCATCGCCACGGACGACCCGCTGACCCTCCGGGCCATCGCGACGTCCGACCAGGAGGTCGAGCTCCTCCTGCAGGACGCGCCGCGGACGACGGAGCTGCTCCCGCTGGTCGCCCGCGGGCGGACCGTGGGCGTCATGGCCTACGGCGTCGACGCCGAGCCCGTGGAGGACCCGGAGGAGCACCGGCACCTGGAAGAGGTCGCCCGCCGCCTGGCCACGGGGATCGACAACGCGCAGCTCTACGCGGAGCGCGCCCACATCGCCTCCACGCTGCAGGCCGGGCTGCTGCCCCCGGCGCTCCCGCAGATCCCCGGGCTCGACGCGGCGGCGCGCTACCTGCCCGCGGGCGAGGCCTCGGAGGTCGGCGGGGACTTCTACGACCTCTACGGGACGGGCGACGGCAGCTGGGCCGTCGTCGTGGGCGACGTCTGCGGCAAGGGCGCGGAGGCGGCCGCGGTCACCGCCATGGCGCGCTACACGCTGCGGGCCGCGACGATCGCCGGGCCCGCCACCCCGGGCAACTCGCTCGGGATCCTCAACGCGGCGATGGTCACGGAGCACGTGGCGGAGCGCTTCCTCACGGCGGTCCTCGGCGAGCTGCGGCTCGCGGAGGGCCACGCGGACCTCGTCATGGCCTGCGCGGGGCATCCCGCACCGCTCGTCGTCCGTGCGGACGGCCGCATCGAGGCGGTCGAGGCGTCGGGGGCGCTGCTCGGGGTCGCCGAGGGCATCTCCTGGGCGGACACGGCCCTGCGGCTCGGCCCGGGCGACGCGATCGTCCTCTACACGGACGGCGTCACGGAGGCCGACCGGCGTCGGCCCATGGAGCCCGCGGACCTGGCCACGGAGCTCCTCGCCCGGGGCCCCGGCCCGCTGGCCCCGACGGCCGCGGCGCTCGCGGACGCGGTGCGCGCCGTGGCCGAGGAGCGCGCGGGCGGCCCGCTGCGCGACGACGTCGCGATCGTCGCGCTGCGCCTCGCGGGCTGAGGGAGCCGACGAACGACGACGGGCGCCCGTGGGGCGCCCGTCGCACTGCTCGGTCCTGCGGGCGGAGCGCCTACTGGTGGGGCTCCTGGCCCTTCGTCCGGATGTCGCCCTTCGCGCCGCCCGTCGTCTCCTCCGCGGCGTCGACGTCCTCCGGGGCGAGCTTCGGCCCGCCGAGGTCCCGCGCGGAGCGCGAGCCGTCGAGCTCGGGGTCGCCGTCGGCCGCCGGGGTGTGCGCCCGGCCGCCCTCGTCACCCGAGGCGTGCTCCTTGCCCTCGGGCCCGCCGCCGACGTCGGAGTAGCCGTGGCCCATGCCGTCACCGGGAGCGACGCCCTCGGGGCGGATCTGCCCGTCCGTCGTCTCGGGGGAGTCGCCGTCGTTGTACTGCGTCTCTTCCTGCTCGGCCATGAGGGCTCCTTCGTCGTGGTCGTGACCCGGGTTCGGTCCGCGCTCGGGCGTGGACATCAGAGCTTCGCCAGCTGCTCGTCGACCCTCTTGGAGCGCAGGGCGGCGATGCGGTCCGTGACGCGCTTGCGGTTGCGCTCGCCGCGCTCGTAGCCGTCGACGACGGCCAGCTCGTCCGCGGAGAGCCCCTTGAGCTTCGGCAGGAGCTGCTCGACGGTCAGCCCGTCGTAGCCCTCGATCGGCAGCTCGTCGTCGATCTCGGTCGTCGCGCCCCGGACCTCGCCCTCGACCTCGGCCTCACCAGGCACGGAGCGCACGGCGGCGACGGCGGTGTCCTTCGCGTCCTCCGCGACCCCCTCGACCTTGTCCTCGGCCTGGTCGACGGCGCGCGAGAAGCGGCCACTCGCCTGCTTGGCCTTCGCCTCGACGGCGTCCTCGACGTCCTCGGCCGCGGCGCGGGTGGCCGCGGAGGCCTGGCCCGCCGCGGTCTCGGCCTGCTTGCGCGGCCTTGCGGGCGGCGCCCTTGGCCTTCTGCGCACCCTTGCGGACCGTGTCCGCGGCGCCCGTGGTGGTCACGTCGTAGTGCGGGTTCCCCTCGACCTCGGCGTCGATGACGTCGAGCGCGAGCCGCGGGATCATCGCGCGGAGGTCCTTGAGGAAGACCTCCTCCTGGGTGCGGTGCTCACGCGCCAGGACGGCGGTCTTCTCGTCCCCGACGGCGTCGGCGACGGCCTCGAGCGCGTCGTACCACGCGATCTCCATGGCCTCGGAGGCCGACTCGTCGCGGGCGTTCTTGAGGAGCTTCTCCTCCCCGCCGGTGCCGCGGAGCAGGTTCAGCGGCGCGAGGGCGAGCGAGACGCCCTGGCCGAGCGCGTCCTGCGCCGTGGCGTAGACGACGTGGATGAGCGAGTTGGACTGGCCGAGCTCCGTCAGGCGCTGCTCGATGCGCTGCGCCTGGGTGCGCGTCTCGTAGCGGTGGCGCTCGAGGAGGTCGCGGTACTCCGAGCGCGGGGTCATCGCGATGTGGGCGGTGAGCGTCGAGACCAGGTGGGTCTCGAGGGCGTGGATCTCCTCCAGGTACTGGAGGACCTTGTCAGCAGAAGAAGGCATAGTTCTAAGTCTCTCCGCGACACGAGGGGTCAAACGGGCCGGGGAGCGGGAAGAGGTCACACATGCGCCTCGGCTTCGCAGTGAAGGTCCTCGGCGCCGGCGGCCTGCCCTCGCAGGACACCCGCCGCTGGCAGTCGGACCCCCATCTGAAGGTCTCCATCGAGTACCTGCACGCCGTCTTCGCCTACCTGGCGGACACGGGGATCGGCATGTACCGGATGACGGCCTCGCTCGCGCCCTACGCGACCCACCCGGACCTCCCGCAGTTCCACGGGCAGGTGCAGGAGAGCGCGGACGAGCTCGCCGCGCTCGGCGCCGTCGCGCGGGCGCAGGGGCTCCGGCTCTCGACCCACCCGGGGCAGTACGTCGTCCTGAACTCCGTCGAGGAGCGCATCGTCGCGGCGGCCATCCGCGACCTCGAGCTCCAGGCGGAGATGCTCGACGCGATGGGCCTCGGGCCCGAGGCCGTCGTGAACATCCACGTGGGCGGCGCCCCCGACGGCGTGCGCGCCGGGATCGAGCGCTTCGAGGCGGGGTTCGCGAGGCTCTCGCCCGAGGCCCAGCGCCGCGTCGTCGTCGAGAACGACGACCGGACCTACGCGCTGGTGGACGTGCTCGACCTGCACGAGCGCATCGGGCGGCCCGTCGTGTGGGACATCCTCCACCACCACTGCCACGACCCCGCGGGCATCCCGGACGACGAGGCGCTGCGGCTCGCGCTGGCCACCTGGCCGGAGGGCGTGCGCCCGAAGATCCACTACTCCTCCCCGCGCACGAACATGGAGGAGCGCAAGAAGAAGGTCGGGCGCCGCGTCGAGCGCTCGCTCGTCCTCCCGCAGCTGCGCGCGCACGCGGACCTCATCGACCCCATCGGCTTCGAGGAGTTCCTCCTGCGGACCGCCCGCGACTGCGAGCTCGACGTCATGCTCGAGGCCAAGGGCAAGGACCTCGCGCTCCTGCGCCTGCGCGACCAGCTCGCGGCCCGCGGCCTGCACCCCGAGCAGGAGCACGCGGACCAGGAGCGCCCGGGCGCCGGGCTCGGCGATCCCACGGAGGAGCTCGCCGCCTGAGGCCACTCCTGGTCCCGGCGGTCGCGTCCGTCCGGGGGACGTGGCGCACCGTCGCCCCCCGCCCCGGGTACGCGGTCCGGGTGCCGAGCACCGACCCCCTGGACCCCATCGCCCGCGCCGCCCGCGAGGCGTTCGGCTACACGGAGCTGCGGCCCGGGCAGCGCGAGGCGATCGCCGCGCTCGTCGAGGGCCGCGACTGCTTCGCCGTCCTGCCGACGGGCGCGGGCAAGTCGGCGATCTACCAGGTGGCCGCGCTCCTGCGCGACGCCGGGCCCACCCTCGTCGTCTCGCCCCTCATCGCCCTGCAGCGCGACCAGCTCGAGCACCTCCGGGAGCACGGGCTCGCCGCCGCCGCGCTGAACTCGACGCTGCGGGCGGGGGAGCGCGAGGAGGCGCTGGGCGCCCTGGCCGACGGCAGCCTGCAGTTCCTCCTGCTGGCCCCGGAGCAGCTCGCCGACGAGGAGCTCCTCGCCGAGCTCATCGCGGCGCGGCCCGGGCTCTTCGTCGTCGACGAGGCGCACTGCGTCTCCTCGTGGGGTCATGACTTCCGCCCGGACTACCTCATGCTCGGGGCGGTCCTCGACGCGCTCGGCCACCCGCCGGCGCTCGCCCTGACGGCGACCGCCTCCCCCCTCGTGCGCGAGGAGGTCGCCGAGCGGCTCGGGCTGCGCGACCCCGCGCACGTCCTCTCCGAGCTCGACCGGCCCGAGCTGCACCTCGAGGTGGAGCGCGTCCACGAGGAGCACCAGAAGCGCGAGCGGCTCGTCGAGCTCGTCACGGAGCTCGCGAAGCCGGGCATCGTCTACGCCTCCACCCGGCGCGGGACGGAGGAGCTCGCCGAGCTGCTCCGGGAGGCGGGGATCGACGCGGGCGAGTACCACGCGGGGTTGCGGAGCGGGGAGCGGCGGGCGACGGAGCGCGCGTTCCTCGACGGGGACCTCGACGTCATCGTCGCCACCTCCGCCTTCGGCATGGGCATCGACAAGGCCGACGTGCGCTTCGTCGTGCACGTCGCGCCGCCCGAGTCCGTCGACGCCTACTGGCAGGAGGTCGGCCGGGCCGGCCGCGACGGGCGGCCCGCCGCCGCGAAGCTCCTCTACCGCACGGAGGACGTCGGGCTGCGGCGCTTCTTCGCGGCCGGCGGCGTGAAGCTGCAGGAGCTCGAGCAGGTCGTCGAGGCGCTCCAGGGCGGGGCTCGGGTCACGGACTCGGAGGTCCTCGCGCGCGCCTGCGGGCTCTCCCCCGCCCGGACGCTCGCGGCGGTCCGGCGGCTCTCCGAGACGGGCGGGTGGCCGCCGACGGGGGAGCTCGACGGGGTCATCGCCCGCGCCGTGCAGGCCGAGGAGAAGCGCAAGGAGGTCGAGCGCTCCCGGGTGGACATGATGCGCACCTACGCCGAGCTGCGCACCTGCCGCCGGGAGTTCCTGCTGGCCTACTTCGGCGAGGAGCCGCCCGGGCGCTGCGGGCACTGCGACGTCTGCGACGCGCTCGGGGACGAGGCGGAGGAGGTCCTGGGCGTCGACGACCTCGCCGGCACGGGGCTGAGCATCGGGGAGCGGGTGCGCCACGGGATCTGGGGCGAGGGGGTCGTGCAGCACGGGGACCCCGGGAAGGTCACGGTGGCCTTCGACGAGGTGGGCTACAAGACGCTCGCGGTCGAGGTGCTCCGGGAGCGCGACGACGTGCTCGTCCCCGCCGACTGACGGGCGCCGGCATCGGCGTCGGGGTGCGGGACTAGGCTCCGCCGGTGGCCCGCAGGCGACGACGAGCTCCCCGGCAGGACGAGCGCAGGCGCCCGCGTCGGGTGATCCTGCTCTGGGTCGCGTTCGGGCTGGTCCTCCTCGTCCTCTTCACGGCCTTCGTCCTGCGCCTGGCGGAGGACGCGGTGCGCACGGAGGCCGAGGGGCGCGTGCGGACCACGGCGCAGCTCACCGCGCAGCTGGCCGGGGAGCAGGCCCGGCGCTTCGCGGAGGTGACGGAGGCCTACGCCCAGCGGCTGGGCGACCTCCCCGCCCCCCGCCGGGCCCGGCTGCCGGGCGCGGAGCGGCAGCTGGTCCTCGCGACGCTGCGCGCCCTGCGGGGCGACGGCGCGGGGATCGACGCGGCGGCCTTCACGGACCGGCTCGGCCGCGTCGTCGCGGCCGTCCCCGCGGTCCGGCCCGGGACCGACTGGTCCGGGCGGGACTGGTTCCGCGGCCTCGGGGCCGGGCGGAGCTCCTACCTCTCGCGCGCGGACGTGCCGCGTGGCGCGGCGGGCCCGGCCAGCACGCTCGCGGTCCCGGTCGGCCCGCCCGGCGAGGCGCGGGTCGGGGTGCTCGTCGCCACGGCGGTCGGGCGCTTCCAGCCCTTGGCCGACGCGGCCGGCGACGACGTCCGGCTCACGCTGACCGACCAGTCGGGGGTCGTGGTCGGGAGCACCGCCGCACCGCCCCGCCGGCTCGTCACCCGCGCCGCCGACCCGCTCGTGCGCGCCGCGCTCGCGGGGCGCGACGGCGTGCGGGTGCGCGACGTGGACGGGGTGCCGACCGTCTCGGGGTACGCCGCCGTGCCCTCCCTGGGCTGGGCCGTCGTCGCGGACGTCCCGGCCGAGCGCGCCTTCGCGGACGTCACGCGGCTGCGGGTCACGCTCCTGGCGGGCGCGGCGGTCACGGCGTTCCTGCTGCTCTGGCTCATCCCGCTGCTCGCACTGCGGCTCGGTCGTGCGCAGGAGCGCGTCCGCGTCTCGGAGCGCTTCCAGGCGGACCTCCTGCCCGCCGACCTCCCCGAGGGCGTGGTCACGCACTACGTGGCCAGCGAGAAGCGGATGCTGCTCGGCGGCGACTTCCTCGACGCCGTGCGCACCCCGGACGGCGGGCTCGCGCTGCTGGTCGGGGACGTCTGCGGGCACGGGCCGCGCGCGGCGGCGCTGGCCGCCCGGCTGCGGGCGAGCTGGCGGACGCTCGCGACGGCGGGCGTTCCGCTCGAGCGCCTCGACGTGCTCGACGCCATCGTCGTCTCCGAGCGCCCGGACGACGACCTCTTCGCCACCGTCGTCGTCGCGCACGTCGACGCGGACGGGCGGCGGCTGCGGTGGGCGCTCGCGGGGCACCCGCCCGCCCTGCTCGACGCGAACGGGCGCGTGGAGACGCTGGAGGACGAGGGCCGCGGCCCGGCGCTGGGCCTCGTCTCGGGGATCCCCTGGCCCGTCGCGGAGCGCGCGCTGCCCTCGCGCTGGACCCTCGTCCTCTACACGGACGGGCTCATCGAGGCGCGCGGCCAGGCCGGAGGGGAGCGCCTCGAGGTGCTCGGGCTCCAGGCGCTCGTGCAAGCCGCGCGCGGGGTCGACGGGGTCTCCTCCGCGCGGCTCGTCCAGGCGGTCGCGGACGTGGCCTACGCGGACGGCCAAGGGCTCGACGACGACCTCGCGATCCTCGTCGTGGACGAACGTTCGACGCTCCGTCAGGGCGCTGACACGGAGGTTCACGGAGCGCCGGGGTAGCCTGGCCCGCGGGCCGACGCCGTGGGGCTGGCCCGACGGGCCGCTCTCGCTACGTTCGGGGCATGCCTCGCATCCCCACCCGCACGCTCGGTGCCGACGGTCCGGAGGTCGGGGCGATCGGCCTGGGCTGCATGGGGATGTCCTGGGCCTACGGGGCCGCGGACCGTGACGACGCGCGCTCCGTGCAGGTCATCCACCGGGCGCTCGACCTCGGGGTGACCCTCCTGGACACCTCGGACTTCTACGGGCCGTTCACGAACGAGGAGCTCGTGGGTCGCGCGCTCGAGGGCCGCCGGGACGAGGCCGTGCTCGCGACGAAGGCCGGGCTCGTGCTCGACGAGTCCAAGGGCGGCTACGGCCAGCGCCGGCGTCGCGACGCCGGAGCACCTCCGCGCGGCGATCGACGCGTCCCTGCGGCGGCTGCGCACGGACCGCGTGGAGCTCTACCAGCTCCACCGGGTCTCGGAGGAGACGCCGCTCGAGGAGTCCTGGGGCGCGCTCGCGGACATCGTGCGGGCCGGCAAGGCGCGGCACATCGGCTTGAGCGAGGTGACGGTCGGGCAGCTCGAGGCCGCCCACGCGATCCACCCCGTCGCCTCCGTGCAGTCCGAGCTCTCCCTCTGGACCCGGGACGCCCTGGAGAACGGGGTGCTCGCCTGGTGCGCGGCGCACGGGGCGACGTTCATCCCCTTCTCCCCGCTCGGCCGGGGCTACCTCACGGGTGCCGTGACCGCGGACTCCTTCGGGGACGACGACTTCCGGGCGGCGAACCCCCGCTTCACCCGGGAGGCGCTCGAGCAGAACCTCGCGATCGTCGACGCCGTGAAGGCCGTCGCCGCGGCCCACGACGCCGCGCCGGGCCAGGTCGCGCTGGCCTGGACGCTCGCCCAGGGCCCGCACGTCGTCCCGATCCCGGGCACGAAGCGCACGGCCTACCTCGAGGAGAACGCGGCGGGGGCGACCCTCGAGCTCACCCCGGCCGACCTCGCGACGCTCGACGCCCTCCCCGCCCCGGTCGGCGCCCGCTACTGAGCCGGGCCGCCGCGGGTAGCCTGCGGCGGTCCCCGTGAGCAGCCCCGCCGTCCTCGTGGTCGACGACCACCCCGAGAACCTCCTCGCGCTCGAGGCGGTCCTGGCGCCGCTCGGCGCCCGCGTCGTCCGCGCCGCCTCGGGCGAGGAGGCGCTCGCCGCCGTCCACGAGGACGACTTCGCCGCGATCCTCCTCGACGTCGAGATGCCGGGGATGGACGGCTTCGCGGCGGCGGGGCACATCCGGGCCCACGCGCGCGGGGCCCACACCCCGATCATCTTCGTCACGGCGCTGCCCGCGGACCTCGAGCACGTCACCCGGGGCTACGAGGCCGGCGCCGTCGACTTCGTCCTCAAGCCCTTCGACCCGCTCGTCCTGCGCTCGAAGGTCGGCGTCTTCTGCGACCTCGCCCGGCAGCGCACGGCACGCGAGCGTGCGGACCGGCTGCTGCGCGCCGCCTGGGACGGCGCCCCGGCCGGGATCGCGCTCGTCGACGAGGCCGGGGCCGTCCTGCAGGCCAACCCCGCCCTCCTGGGGCTGACGGGCCGCCCGGCCGCGGCGCTCCCGGCCAGGATCGAGGCGCTCTTCGCCCCGGGCGACCGCGACGCGCTGCGGGAGCTGCGCCACCGCCTGCTCGCGGGTGCGCGCGAGCTCGGGCGCGCTCGAGCTGCGGCTCGTCGCGCACGAGGGCGCCGAGCTCCCCGTCGCCGTCCTGGCCTCGGCCGTGCCCGCCCCGGAGGGCGAGGCCGCGACCGTCCTGCTCCAGGTCACGGACCTCCGGGAGCGCCTCAGGGCGCGGGAGGCGCGCGCCGCGCTGGTCCGCGAGCAGGCCGCCCGGGCCGAGGCGGAGGCCATCGCGGGCCGCCTGGGCGCCATCGCGGCGATCACGGACGGCCTCGAGGCCCACAGCGCCGCGGAGCTCGTCCCGCTCCTGGCGGCCCGGCTCTCGCGGGTCCTCGGGCTCGCGGGCGTCGCCATCGCCGTCGACGCGCCGGACGGCCGCCCCCACCCGCCCCACTGCCTCGGCCGGCCCGTCGACCACGGGGTCCTCCAGGAGGCGCTCGAGGGGGGTCCCGCCTCCCCGCACGGCGGGACCGTCGCGGTGCCCATGCGGGTCGAGGGCCGCCTCCTCGGCGCCGTCGCCGTCGTGGGCCTCGACCCGGAGCGCGCGGACGACGCGGGCCGCCTCGCGCTGCTGCGCAACGTCGTGGGGCGCACGGCGCTCATCCTCGAGCGCGCGCGCCTCTTCGAGCAGGAGCGCACCATCGCCGCCACCCTCCAGCGCGACCTGCTGCCGGAGACGCTGCCCGACGTCCCGGGAGTCAGCGCGAGCGCGTGGTTCTCCTCGGGCGGCGACGGCGTCCGCATCGGCGGGGACTGGTACGACGCCTTCGCCCTGCCCGGCGGCCGGCTCGGGCTCGTCGTGGGCGACGTGGCCGGTCGCGGCGTGGCGGCCGCCGCGCGGATGAGCGAGATGCGCGCCGTCGCGCGGGCCTACGCGCTCGCGGGCCACGGCCCCGCGGAGATGCTCCGACGGCTGAACGCCTACCACCTGCAGATGGGCTCGGACACGATGACGACGCTCCTGTTCGCCGTCGTCGAGCCCGACCGCGGCCGGGCCCGCTTCGCCACCGCCGGGCACCTGCCCCCGCTCCTGGTCCCGCCTCCGGGTGCGGACGCGCGCCCGCACTTCGTCTCCGCCGCGGGGCCCCCGCTCGGGGTCCTCGAGGTCGGGAGCTACGAGGAGCGCGAGGTGGACCTGCCGGCCGGTGCGCTGCTGGCGCTGTACACGGACGGCCTGGTCGAGCGCCGGGGCGAGGTGCTCGACGAGGGCCTCGAGCGCCTGCGCGGCGCGCTGGACGGCGCGGTCCCGGAAGCGGCCGACGGGGCACGCGACCGGGCGCTGGCCGCCTGCCTCGACGGGGCGGCCGGCGACGACGTGACGCTCGTCGTCGTCCGCGCGGAGGAGCGCCTCGGCGCGCCGGCGCACTTCACCCTCACCCCCGAGCCCGACGCCCTGGGCGCCATGCGCCGCCACCTGCGCCGGTGGCTCGAGGAGACCGGGGCCCACCCCGCGGAGGTCGCGGAGATCACCATGGCCGTCAACGAGGCGATGCAGAACGCCATCGAGCACGGCAACGCCTACGGGGTCGCCCCCATCACGGTCACGCTGGACCTCCGCGGGGACGACGTGGTCGTCGTCGTGCGCGACCTCGGCCACGACGGCGACCGGGACCCGGATCCCGACCGCGGACGGGGCATCCAGCTCATGACCGCGCTCATGGACGACGCCCGGGTCGACCTCGGCGGCCCGATGGGCGGCGCGGTCACCCTCCGGCGCCGCCTCCTGCGCGCCGGGGCCGGCGCGCGGCCCTGACCCGGCGGCGTGTGCGGGTGGTCCACCCCGCGCGAAGCACCGCGGTCCCGGGTAGGCGCGCCCCATGCGCGTCGTCGTCATCGGAGCCAGCGGGAACGTCGGGAGCGCCCTGCTGCGCGAGCTCTCGGACCAAGCGGGGATCACGGAGGTGGTCGGCGTGGCGCGCCGGGTCCCCGGGCTCGAGCTCCCGCGGGTCCGCTGGGAGGCCGCGGACATCCTCGAGGCCGACCTCGACGCGCTCTTCGCCGGGGTCGACGCGGTGGTCCACCTGGCCTGGGCGATCCAACCGGCCCGCGACCGCGAGCAGACCCGGGCGATCGACGTCCGGGGCAGCGCCCGCGTCTTCCACGCCGCGGGCCGCGCCGGGGTCGGCGCGCTCGTGCACGCGTCGTCCGTCGGCACCTACTCCCCCGGGCCGCACGACCGGCGCGTGGCCGAGGACTGGCCCCGCCAGGGCGTGGGCTCCTCCTTCTACTCCGTGGACAAGGCCGCGGCGGAGCGGGAGCTCGACGCCGTCGAGGCCGAGCACCCCGGGCTGCGGGTCGTGCGCCTGCGCCCCGGCATCGTCATGCAGCGCGGGGCCGCGGAGGAGATCCGCCGCTTCTTCCTCGGGCCCTTCGTCCCCACCCGGCTGCTGCGGCCCGGCCTCGTCCCCGTGGTCCCGGACGTCAAGGGCGTGTGCTTCCAGGCCGTCCACGCCGCGGACCTCGCGCAGGCCTACCGCCTCGCGGTGATGGACCCGGGCGCCCGCGGGGCCTACAACGTCGCCGCGGAGGAGCCGCTCGACCTGCGCAGCATCGCCCGGGCGCTCAAGGCCCTCCCCGTCCCCGTGCCGACCCGCGTCGCCCGCGGCATCGCCGCCCTGACCTGGCGGGCGCGGCTCCAGCCCACGCCCCCGGGCTGGCTCGACCTGGGCGTCCACCTGCCGCTCATGGACACGAGCCGCATCCGCGAGGAGCTCGGCTGGCAGCCGAGCCGCACGGCGCAGGAGGCGCTCGAGGAGCTGCTCGACGGGCTGCACGACGCGGCGGGGGACGCGACGCCGCCCCTGGCGGCCGGCAAGGACGGGCCGGGTCGTGCGCAGGAGGTCCGCACGGGCCTCGGCGCCCGCGCCGGGTTGTAGCCGAACCCCGGCGCGGCGGCCGTCCGCCGCCCGCACCCCCGTCCGTATGCTGGAGCCGGCATGGCCTCCGCCCTGGACATCGAATCGCTGGTCCGCAACGGCGTGGGCGTCGTCCGGGTCCACGGGGAGGTCGACCTGGACACGGTCGACCAGCTCTTCGAGGCCGTCTCGGGCGCGACGCCCCCCGGCGGGACCGTCGAGGTCGACCTGCGCGAGGTCGGCTTCATCGACTCCGCAGGGGTGGCCGGCCTCAACCGCTGCCGGCGCCACGCGCTGCGGGTCGACGCGGACGTCGTGGTCCTCTGCCTCGACGGCAGCCCCGTCGCGAAGCTCCTGCACTGGACGGGCCTGGCCCGGGTGCTCGACGTGCGCTCCGAGCCCGCTCCCGCCTAGCCGGTCATCCCGGGTTCCTACGGGTGTTCACTAGGCTCGATCCGTGACGGTGCCCCGAGAGCGACGGCGATGGCGTCCCCTCCCACCCCACGTGCGAGGCCTCCCCTCCGCCGGGCCGGAGCCCGTCACGCCGACCGGGGTCACCGATCGCGCCCGGCTCACGGCGCTGCGCGAGACCTCCCTGCTCGACGCCGTGCCCGACGGCTCGTTCGACCGCTTCACGCGCCTGGCCACCCGCCTGCTCGGGGTCCCGACGGCGATGGTGTCCCTCGTGGACGCCGACCGCCAGGTCCTGCTGGGCGCCGAGGGCGTCCCGGAGCCCTGGGGCGAGCTGCGCGAGACGCCGCTCAGCCACTCCTTCTGCCAGCACGTCGTCGACCGCGAGGGGCCGCTGGTGGTCAGCGACGCGCGGACCGTCCCGCTCCTGGCGGGCAACAAGGCGATCGACGAGCTGCAGGTCGTCGCCTACGCGGGCATGCCGCTGACGACGGCGGCCGGGCACACGCTCGGCTCGCTCTGCGCGATCGACAGCAGCCCGCGCACCTGGTCGCAGGACGACCTCGACGCCCTCGCGGACCTGGCCGCGACGGTCATGGCCGAGGTCGAGCTCCGTCGCCTCGCCCGGCGGTTGCAGGAGGAGGTCCGCGTCGACGACCTCACGGGGCTGCCGAACCGCCGCGCCCTGCGCGAGGCGGGCCCGGCGGAGATCGCGCGGGCCCGGCGCTTCGCGCAGCCCCTCGTGCTCGCGATCCTCGACCTCGACCGCTTCCGGCGCTTCAACGACCGCCACGGCTCCCCCGCCGGCGACGACCTCCTGCGGCGCATCACCGGGGTGTGGACCTCGGAGCTGCGGGACATCGACGTGCTCGCGCGCCTGGGCGGTGAGGAGTTCGCGCTCATCCTCCCCGCGACGGGGCTCGACCCGGCCTTCGACGTCGTCGAGCGCCTGCGGGGCTCGTTGACCAGCGGCCTGACCTGCTCGGCCGGCATCGCGGGCCTGCGGACGGACGAGCGCCTCGAGGACCTGCTCGCGCGGGCCGACGCCGCGCTCGTCCGGGCGAAGCGCTCGGGGCGCAACGCCAGCGTCCTGGCCGCCTAGCGGCGCCTCAGGAGCCGTAGGCCTCCTGCGGCGAGTCGTCCGGCGGCGGGACGTCCGAGGGGGCCGGGTCGTCGATGACGGGGCCCACGGGCTCCGGCGACGAGGGCTCGACCACGGGATCCGGGGAGATCTCGGGGCTCGGCGGGGCGACGGGCCCCGACGGGTCGTTGGGGTACTGGGGCACTTCCAGGATGGCGGGCATGCGCCAAGGGGTACCCCCGACAGCGCGCGGGTAGCCCTCGGGCAATGGATCCCGTCGCCGCCACTCCCACGACCCTCTCGGACTACGCGGCCACCTCGGCGCTCTACGCGGCGCTGGCGGGCTCCGTCGCGATCCTGGCCTCGCGGCGCCTGGAGGACCCGGCCCCCGGCGATCCCGCCGACCTCGTCCTCTACGGCGCGGCGACCGCCGGCCTGGCCCGCGTCCTCTCCCACGAGAAGGTCACGGAGTGGGTGCGCGCCCCGTTCGTCGCGGAGCCCGCGGACGGCGAGCGCCATCCGCGCGGGCGCGGCAAGCGCTACCTCGTGGGGGAGCTCCTGGGCTGCACGCGCTGCCTGGGCTCCTGGTCCGCGCTGGCCCTCGTCGGTGCCCGCGCCGTCGCGCCGCGGCAGGCACGGGTCGGCGCGACGCTCCTGGCGCTCACCTACGTCAACGACGTCCTGCAGGCGCGGCTCACGGAGGAGCAGGAGGAGGCGAACCTCGTCGAGGGCCTCGCCGCCTCCGCCACCTAGCGCCGCGCGGCCCCGGGGCCGCTGCGTCACACTCCGGATGTGGTCAAGGGTGGGCAGACGATCAGCGCGACGGACTTCGCCGCCCTCACCGGCGTGTCGCGCGAGCGGCTGCGGACGTGGGAGCGCCGCCACGGCTTCCCCATCCCCGTGCGGGCCCACGGGGGCGCGCGGCGCTACGCCGTCGACGACGTCGCCCGGGTGGTCGCGGTGCGGCGGGCGGTCGAGAGCGGCGTGCCGATCCCGTCGGCCATCGGGGCGACGGACCTCCCCGCCGACGCGGGGATCTCGGGTGGGGCGCAGGCCTCCCTCGCCGAGCACGCGCCGATCGCGGTCGTCGCGCTCTCGGGCCCGGAGCCGCTCCGGGTCGAGTTCGTCAACGCCGCCGTCCGCCACCGGCCGGGCGCCCCGGGCCCCGGGGACGACCTCCTCCAGCTCGCACCCTGGTTCGGGGACGAGCCGGGCTGCAAGACGCTGCGCCGGCTCTTCACGGAGGACATCGTCGCCGCGGGCTGCGAGCACCCGGACTGGACGGCGGGGCTCCGCTCGGGCGCCCACTCCATCGCCTACCGCCTGCCGCACGAGGAGGGGCAGCGGCCCCTCGTGGCGCTCATCGGGATCGACACGGCGCGGGAGCGCCGGACCCGGCAGCTCCTGGCGGAGGCGGAGCGCGAGCGCGAGGAGCTGCGCGAGCGCGCGGAGCGCGACGCGCGCTTCGCGGAAGCGCTCGCGGCCATCACGGACATCTTCCGCCTGAGCTCGGGCATGGCCGCGATCGCGGACGCCACCGCCGCGCTCGTGCGCCGCCTCGGCGCCGTGGACGTCGCGATCGCCCCGTCCATGGCGGGGGCGCTCGTCCTCGGCCGCTCCGCCCGGGGGCTCCTGGGGCCGGAGATGGTCACGGTCACGCGCTTCGACGACCTCGCCGACGCGCTGCGCGACGGCGAGACGGCCTGGTTGGAGGAGGAGACGGCGCGCGCGTTCGGCGCCCCGAGCGGCCTGGCGCTCCTGGTCGTGCCCATGCTCGCGGCCGGGGAGAGCCTCGGCGCCCTGCTCGTCGTCGTCGACGAGCGGGCGGACCTCACGGACACCCAGCGCCGGCTGCTGCGCGGGGTCTCGGCGACGATCGCGTTCGCGCTGCTCCGCGAGCGCCTCGTCGGCGACCTCCGCGACCCGGGGGACGACTCCCGCCCCTGAGGGCCGCTCGGACGTCCGTCCAGCACCGTTTCTGGCGCGTTGCCGGGGGTACACCTGCTGCACACCCCACGCACGGAGGAGAACCACATGTCCCTGCTCGTCAACGCCCTCATCGCCGTCGTCATCGCGGTCGTCGTCTACGTCGTCGCGATCGCGCTCGGCCTCCCGTCCATCGTCGCGATCGTCGCCGCGATCCTCGTCCTGCTCGCCGGCATCGGCTCGGGCGGCCGGCTCGGACGCGGGCGCGTCGCCTAGCGGCCCACCCACCTCCTCACGGCGGACGGCCCGGGCTCCCCGGGCCGTTCGTCGTTCCGGGCCGGCGTCAGCCCTCGAGCGCCTCGACGACCTCGTCGGGCCCTTCGAAGGTCGTCTCGTCGAGCTCCTCCAGCGCCTCCATGACCTCCTCGGGGGCGTCGTTGCCCTCGGCGACGGTCAGCAGGTCGTCGCGGTCCGCGGGGTAGTCGACGCCCTTGAGGTACTTCTGGACGGTGATCGGGCTGGTCATGCGATCGGGGTACCGCGGCCTCCCGGCCGCCAAACCGCCGGCCGCCGCGGCCGCACCGCGCCGCGCGGCGAGCGCGCGGACGCGCGTTGCTAGCCGACGCAGCGCCCCTGCGCCCGCTTGCCCGCAGGCTGCGCGGGTAGCGGCGCAGGCGTGACCTCCGCGCACTGCCCCCACTGCCTCCTGGCCATGCCGGGCGGCCACGCCCTCCCCTACCCGCCGGCGGCCATGCGCTGCCCGAACTGCCGCCTGATCATCGGTGTGGGCCGGGCCCGCGCCGACGCGGTCGCCGAGGACGGCGACGCCCGCTCCCGCGGCAGTGCGGCGGGCGTCCTGGCCAACGCCGCGCGCCGCATGCAGTCCGACGCGGCCGACCCCGTCCTGGTGCTCGACGCGCTGCGCCGGGTCGCCGACCTCCACGGGTGCTCCGTGGAGCGCCTGCGGATGCTCGACTACCAGGAGCACGCGGACCGCGACCCGGAGCTCCCCGTGCTCGGGACGGTGCTGGCGACCTTCTCGACCTGGAAGTCCGCCCGCGCCGCGGCCGCGGCGGAGGCCGTGCCCGCCGGCGAGGCGGACCAGGAGGGCGCGCGGGTCGCCTGAGCGACCACCGCCGGAGCGGTGCTCAGCCCGTGCGGGCCCAGGCGGCGGTCGCGCCGGGGCCCTGCGTGGCGAAGACCATCCAGATCTCCGTGCCGCCGCCCGGACGGGCGCGGAACTCGATGGCCGAGGTCAACGAGGCCATGAGCGGGAGGCCGAGCCCGAGGCCCGGGGAGTCCGGGCGCGGGGTCATGCCGCGACCGTCGTCGCTGACCACGACCTCGAGGCCGTCCGGGGTGATGTCCGCCCGGACGCGCAGGTGGCCACGCTCCCGGTCGGCGTAGGCGTGCACGACGGCGTTCGCGCAGGCCTCGCCCACGGCGAGCGCGACGTCGGCCAGGCGGTCCTCGTCGAGGCCCGCGCTGCGGGCGAGCTCGCCGACCGCGCGGCGCACGCCCGCGACCTCGGCCGATGCGGCGGGCACCGTGAGGTCGACCGCCGAGGGTGGCGCCGAGGAGCCCTCGACGGCGCTGAGATGAGAGGAAGGTGACGTCATGTCGCTGTCCTTGGCTCGTGAGCCTTGGTGCACCCGTTCCCGCACGACGCCCGAGTCAATCCCCGTCCCGACGGGCTTCGCGCCGTCGTTCGGCGGCCTTCGTCGCGGCCACGCGCGCACGGCGCAGGGCACGCGCGCGCCGCGCCGCTCGTGCCCGGCGCTCGGCCCGGGAGCGCGGCGCAGCCAGCACGCGCAGGCCGTCCGCGCGCACGCCGAGGGGGCCCGAGACGCCCTGGGCGGCGACCCGGAGCCGGTAGCCGCCCCGCCGCGACGGCCGCCACGGGACGACGTGCAGCCCGCGGGTGAGGTGCAGCACACGACGCAGCGCCAGGCCCCGCGCGCCCCGGACCTCGAGGGTCACCCAGGACTGCTTCGAGAGCGTGAAGGCCAGCGGCACGACCCGGCCCGCCCGACGCCGGCCCGTGGGGCGCAGCGCGATGCGGGTCGGCTCGCGCTCGTACCGGGTGAAGCGCCGGGCGGCCCCGCAGTAGGCCCCGCGGCGCGTCCGGCGGCAGAGGTTCCGGAGGAAGCCGTCGACCAGCCGGTGGTAGCCGAGGGTCGACTCGCGCCCGTCCGCGGAGTAGAGCGACCAGGCGCCCGTGTCGTAGCCCGCGACGGCCCGGCGGGCCGCGCGCTCCCCGCTGCGGTAGAGCCGGCGGGCCCGACGGCTCCCGGTGAGCACGGCCATGTCGTGCAGGCCCGTGACGGCCTGGAGGTCCCCGTTGAGGATCCGCAGGCCGGGCGCGAAGGAGTACATGAGGTAGTGGTGGCCGCCGCGGACCCGGACCGCCACCCCGGCGGGCGGACGGCGCTCGAAGGCGCCGAGCGCACGGCGGGCGGCCGTCCCGAGCGCCGGGTCGTGCAGGGCGCGGCGCCCGCGCGCGAGCGCCTGCACCGCGGTGCCCTGCGTCATCCCCGAGACCCAGGGCGCGCTGCCGCCGCCGAAGGCGTGGAAGCTCTCCCAGGCCGCGTAGCCCCCGCGTCGCGAGGCCAGCGCCGTGAGCCGGCGCAGCTCGAAGCGCAGGGCGCGCTCCGGGCAGCGCCTGACGTGGTCGAGGCAGTAGGCGGCGCGGGCGTTCGCCCTGCCCCAGGTCCCGAGCCAGTGCAGGACGAGGCCCTGCCCGGGCTCGTACTGGAAGACCACGGGGTCGCGGCCGAAGGCGAAGCGCTGCCTGGGCCGCGGCGCGGCCCGCTCGGGCCAGAAGTCCGTGTTGCGCCGCAGGGCGAGGAAGACGGCGGGCAGGCGCGAGGAGCCGAGCTCCTTGCGAGCCGCGAGGCGCATCGCCATGAGGACCACGGCGCGCTGCTCCGTCCCGCGCGGTCCGGTCAGCCGGCGGGCCGCGGCCGTCGCCCGCGCCCAGGTCCCGCGGTAGCCCGCGAGGGTCCCGGCGTCCAGGCGCCGGGCCAGCCAGGCCCGGCGCAGGGCGCCCGGGACCGTGCGCGAGCGGCGCAGACGGCGCAGCTCGTGGGCCCGCCAGGCGCCGGGCCGGGCCTGCCCGATCCCCGCGGGGCCGGGTGGCGCCGTCCCCGCGGCCCGCGCGGCGGGCTCCGCGGCGTCGGCGGCCGGAGGCGCGAGGGGTGGGGCCGGCGGGGCGTCCGCGAGCGTCGTGACCCCGCCGGCGACGGCCCGGGCGGCGGGTCGCTCCCGGGAGCCGCCGCCGGAGAGGGCCCCGAGCAGGACCACGAGCAGCAGCCCCATGCCGAGGGCGCCGAGCGCGGCGGATGTCCGGCGGACGAGCACTCCCCCTCTCATCGGCGTCCCGGGCCGCGCGCTGCACCCGGAGCGCTCCCGTGCGAGCCGCACGGGGGCCTCCTGGCGCGCGCGCCCACGCGGCGCCGGCCCCGGCTAGTAGCCGAGGCGCTCCAGCCGGGCGCGCTCCGCGGCGCGCTTGGCCTCGCGCTCCTCCTTCTTCTTGCGGTCACGCTCCTTGCGCTGGTCCGAGTCGTCCGTCACGAAGCGGACGCTCGTGCCGATCTTCCCGTCCTGGGCGCCCGCGAGGTCCTTCGCCGTGACCCGCGGGCCACGATCCTCGCGGTCCCCGCGGCCACCGCCACGGCCGCCGAAGCCGCCACCGCCGCCGCCCCCGCCGGGCCGGCCGCCACCGCCACCGCCGCCGCCCTGACCGGGCCCGCCGCGCCGGCCACCGGGGCCGCCGCGCTCGGGCCGCTCGGAGACCTCCGCCTTGATCGCCCGGACCGGCGTGGCCGCCAGCCGGATCCAGGCCAGGAAGAGCGGGTCGCCCGGCTTGAGGCCCGTCGCGGCCTCCGCGCAGACCGCCGCCCACTTCATGGGCTGGCCCTTCTCGTCCACCTTCGGCGCGAGCGCCGCACGGACCGCTTCCGGGCCGCCCACGCGCTCGATCGCGATCACGAGGCGGGGCACCGCGGGCCGACGGGCGGCCGGGACCTCCGTGCCACCGTCCTCCCCGACGGGTGCCTCGCCCTCGGCCACGGGCGCGTCGCCCTCCGCGGCCGGCACCTCGGCGGACGCGTCGTCCGCGGCGGGTGCCTCGTCGGCGGCCGGGGCGTCGGCGGTCGGCGCCTCGGCAGCCGGCGCGTCGGCGGTCGGCGCCTCGGCGGCAGGAGCGTCTGCGGCCGGGGCGTCTGCGGCCGGGACCTCCGCGGCCGGGGCGTCGGCGGTCGGCGCTCCTTCCGCGGGTGCGTCCGCGCCCGGCGCCTGCTGGGCGGCCGCCGAGGCCTCGAGCACCGGCGCCTCCTCCGGGGCCGGGGTCGTCGCGACCTCCTCCGGGCTGACGGGGGCGGTGGCCGCCTCCTCCGGGACGGCGTCCCGGGTCGCGTCGGGCGCCGGGGCGTCCGGGGACTCCGCCTTGCGGAGCTCCGTCAAGCGGTTGAAGAACGCCGTGCGGTGCTTCTGGGCGGCGTTGGGCCGGCGGCGCCGGGGGCGCGCGGGCCGCTCGGGCCGGCGCGACTGCCCGCCCTTGCCGCCGCCGCCCTGGGGACGGTCGCGCCGCTCCCCGCTCGCGACGGGGGCGCCGCCGACCGCGTCCGCGGCCTGCGCGGGCGAGGACTCCTCCGCCGGGACGGACTCGCCCGGGGCGGCCTCGGCGGCCGGCACCGGGTCGCCGGAGGGCGCGGCCTCGGCGGCCGGCCGGGCGTCCGCGGACGTCGCGGACGGGTCGTCCAGGACGGGCTGGGCGAGCGCGGCGGGCGCGTCGTCGCCCGAGACCTCACCGCCGGCCGCAGGCGCGGCGGGCTCCGTCGCCGGGGCGGGCTCGGCCGGCGTGGGCTCCGCCGGCGCAGGGTCGGCCGGGACGGCGGGCTCCGCAGGCGCGGGCTCGGCCGGCGCGGGCTCCGGCGGCGCAGGATCGGCCGGCGCGGCGGGCTCCGCAGGCGTCTGCGCTGCGGGCGCCTCGACGACGGGCTGGGCCAGCGCGGCCGGTGCCTCGTCCCCCGGCGCTTCACCCGCGGGCTCGGTCGGCGCGGCAGGCTCCGCAGGCGCGGCGGGCTCCGCGGGCGCGGCGGGCTCCGCCGGCGCCGCGGCGTCCTCGGGCGTGGGCGCGACGGGGTCGGCCTGCGGCGCGGACGGCGTCTGCGCCCCCACCTCGGCGGGCTCCTCGGGCAGCGAGGACTCCGCCGCGGCGGCGGCACCCTGCACCGTGGGGTCCTCGGCGTCGGGCTCGGTCGGGGCGGGCTGTTCGGGCGTGTCAGTCATGGCGAGGGAACGGCGGAAGCCGCCGCGGAAGCGCGGCGGTGGAGGGAAGGACGGACGTCAGTGTGACCGATCCCGCCCCGTGGCGTCCGGAGAAGGGGGCGCCGGCGGGTACCGTCGGCGGGGCATGGTGGGCAGCCTCCTGGATCCCGTCGCCCCCAAGCCGCGCCTGCGCGGCGTCTCCCACCAGTACGCGTTCTTCCTCGCCGCCGTCCTCGGCACGGCGCTCGTCGTGCTCTCGGACGGTGCGCGCGCGAGGGTCGGCGCCTCCGTCTACGCCGTGGGCCTCTGCTGCCTCTTCGGGGTCTCCGCCGCCTACCACCGCGGCAGGTGGTCGCCCGGCGCCATGCGCTGGATGCGCCGCGCGGACCACGCGACGATCTTCTGCTTCATCGCCGCGAGCTACACCCCCATCGCGCTGCTCGTCCTCCACGGCGCGCTCGCGATCACCCTGCTGGCGGTCGTGTGGACCGGCGCGGTCGCGGGCGTCGCGCTCAAGGTCGTCTGGCTCGACGCCCCGGACTGGTTCGCCGCGCTGCTCTACGTCCTCCTGGGCTGGACCGCCGTGGCCGCCGGCCCCGCGCTCTACTCGGGGCTCGGGCCCCTCCGCCTCGGGCTGCTCGGCCTCGGCGGCGTGCTCTACACGGCCGGCGCCGTCGTCTACGCCCGCCAGCGCCCGGACCCCTCGCCGCAGACCTTCGGCTACCACGAGGTCTTCCACCTCCTGGTGATCGCCGCCGCGGCGACGCACTTCTGCGTCATCGCCGGCCTGGTCGCCTGACGCGCCGTACCTTGCGGGTACACCGCTGTACCCCTAGGGTACGCAGCGCGTGTCGGAGCTCGTCGCCGCCCACCCGGAGCTGACCCCCGCCGCGAGCGCCGCGCCCCGCGCCCGCCTGCTCGCCGCGATGACCCGCGTCGTCGCCGAGCGCGGCTACGCCCAGGCCACGGTCGCCGACGTCGTCCGCGCCGCGGGCGTCTCGCGCTCGACGTTCTACGAGGAGTTCGCCTCGAAGGAGGAGCTCTTCCTCGAGGCCTACCGCCACGGCACCGAAGTCCTCGACGCCCGCGTCGAGGCCGCCGTCCGCACCGCGGGCGACTGGCGCGACCAGCTCCGCGCCGGCGTCCGCGCCTACCTCGAGGCGCTGCAGGAGGATCCCGCGTTCGCCCGCGCCGCGCTCGTCGAGGTCCGCGCCGCGGGCCCCGCCGCCGCGGCCGCCCACGCGGAGGCCACCCGGCGCTTCGCGGACCGCTACGCCCGCTCGGGCCGCGCCGCCGCCCGCGCCGGCGGCGCCCGGCGCACCCCGCCCGCCGACGCGCTCTTCGTCCTCTGCGCCGGGACGGAGCAGCTGCTCGTCGAGCGCCTGCGTGGCAGCGGCACCCCGACCTTCACCGACCTCGAGGGGGTCTTCTGCGACTGCGCGCAGTCGCTCCTCCTCGGCCCAACCGAAGAGGAGACCTGATGGACCTCACGTTCACCCCGTCCGAGCTCGCGTTCCGCGACGAGCTGCGGACCTGGTTCGCCGAGAACCCGCCCGGCGAGGCGCCCGAGGGCGACGACGCCCGCTACGCCTGGGCCCGCGACTGGCAGCGCCGCCTGCACGAGGGCGGCTGGGCCGGGGTGCACTGGCCCAAGGAGTACGGCGGCCGCGGCGCCTCCCTCTTCGAGACGGCGATCTTCTTCGAGGAGCTCGGCCGCGCGCACGCGCCGCTGCCCGCGAACGTCCTCGGCCTCCTGCTCGGCGGCCCGACGGTGATGTTCTGGGGCTCGGACGAGCAGAAGGAGCGCTACCTCACCCCCATCCTCTCCGCGGAGGAGATCTGGTGCCAGGGCTTCTCGGAGCCCGAGGCCGGCTCGGACCTCGCGGCGGTGAAGACCCGCGCGGTGAAGGACGGGGACGGCTGGCGGGTCACGGGCCAGAAGGTCTGGACCTCCGGGGCGCAGTACTCCAAGTGGTGCATGCTCGTGGCGCGCACGGACTTCGACGTCCCGAAGCACAAGGGGCTCACGTACTTCCTCATGGACATGGAGCAGGCGGAGGTCCAGGTGCGCCCGCTCGTGCAGATCACGGGCGAGGCGGAGTTCAACGAGCTCTTCATCGAGGGTGCGTGGATCCCGGACGAGAACGTCGTCGGCGGGGTCGGCAACGGCTGGAAGGTCGCGCTGACGACGCTCATGAACGAGCGGGCGGGCCTCGCGTTCTTCCTCCAGGTCCGCATGCGCCAGCTGCTCGACGGGCTCGTCGACACCGCGGCGGAGAACGGCGCGCTGGACGACCCGCGGATCGCCGACGAGCTCGCGGACCTCCACATCCGCTGCGAGACCCTGCGCCTCATGGCCTTCAAGGGCCTCTCGACGATCGAGAAGTACGGCCAGCCGGGGCCGGAGGGCTCCCTGACGAAGTGGCTGTGGAGCGAGTCGAACCAGCGCCTGGCGCAGGTCGCGGCGGACATCGTCGGCCCCGACGCGCTGACCACGGGGACCCCGTGGGCCTACGAGCTGCTGCGCGCCCGCGGCAACTCCATCGAGGGCGGCACCACCGAGATCCTCAAGAACATCGTGGCCGAGCGCGTGCTCGCCCTTCCCCGAGCCCGTTAGGAGGCTGGCATGGACTTCGACCTCTCCGAGGACCAGTACGACATCAAGCGCACCGCGCGCGACCTGCTCGACAAGCGCTCGGGGTGGAGCGCCGTCCGCGCGGCGGGCGAGGGCGGCGGCGAGGACGGCACGCTCTGGGCCGAGCTCTGCGAGCTGGGCTGGCCCGGCATCGCGGTGGCCGAGGAGCACGGGGGCTCGGGCCTCGGGATGGTCGAGCTCGCGGTGATCGCCGAGGAGCTCGGCTACGCCTGCGCGCCCGTCCCGTTCCTCGGCACGGCGCTCGCGGCGACCGTCCTCGAGGCGGCGGGCTCCCCCGCGCAGCAGGAGCGGTGGCTCGGCGGCCTGGCCGCGGGAACGCAGCGCGGCGCGGTCGGCCTCGTGCGCGAGGGCCGCGACGCGGTCGTCCCGGGCGCGACGCCCGAGGCGCTCGTGGTCACGACGGACGGCACGGGCGCGAGCCTGCACGAGCCGGGGGCGAACGCGGCGACGGCGGCGGCGATCGACCCGACCCGCGCGCACGGCCGCGTCGGCGCCCAGGAGGGCGAGGCGCTCGAGGGCGACGTCGCCACGGCGCTGGACCGGGCGGCGATCGTCGTCGGCGCGGAGCTCGTCGGGCTCTGCCAGCGCGCGCTGGACATGACGGTCCAGTACGTGAAGGACCGCAAGCAGTTCGACGTCCCCGTCGGCTCCTTCCAGGCCGTGCAGCACGCCGCGGCGCTCATGCTCCGCGACACGGAGGGCGCCCGCGCGGCGGTCTACTACGCGGCCTGGGCCGCCGACGCGCAGCCCGAGACGCTCCCGACCGCGGCCGCGATGGCCAAGGCGGCGGCCTCCGACGCCGGCCGCTCGGTCACCGCGGCGGCGATCCAGCTCCACGGCGGGATCGGCTTCACCTGGGAGGCCGACGTCCACTGGCTGTTCAAGCGCGCGCAGGTCGACTCCGCGCTCCTGGGCGGCGCCTCGGCGCACCGGGCGCGGATCGTCGAGCACCTCCGCGCCCGGGCGGTGGTGGGCGCGGCCTGAGCGCGTCCGGTCCGCCGCAGCCGGGTAGGGGCTCCCCATGAGCGACCAGGACGAGAAGCCCGGCGACGAGGTCCCGGAGGGGACGCCCGCCAGCGGCGAGAACCTCTGCCCGGACTGCGGCGGCTCGGGCAAGCGGGACGACCAGGACTGCCCGACGTGCGAGGGCACGGGGACGATCGTCGAGGCGATCGGCGGCGGCTGACCCCCCGGGTCAGCGCGCAGGCGGCAGGCGCCCCGTGCCGCGGGTGCCGCCGCCGAAGCGCGTCCCCAGGCGCTCGAGGCGCTCCGCGGCGGGCTTGAGGTGCGCCACCGTCGTGTGGATGCCCTCGAGCGGCGCCTGGAGGCCCACGAGGTCCTCCCGCAGGCCGACGACGTCCGCCGCCATGCCCTGCATGTCGGCCCGCATGCCCGCGAGCTGACCGCCCAGGGGCGCGGTGGCGCCGACGACGCCCGCCACCCCCGCGCCGAGCTCGTCGACCCCGCGGCGCATGAGGCCGACCTCCGCGTCCACGGAGGCCAGGGCGGCGTTGACCCTCGTGAGCTCCTCGACGACGTCCGAGAGGGTGTCGACGGAGCCGCGGATCGCGCGCAGGTCGCCCAAGGGCGCGACGACGGCGCGCGGCACCGCGACCAGCGCGCGCGGCACGAAGGTCACGACGCCGAGGACCAGACCCAGGGGACTCGACACGCCGTGCACCGTACCCAGTGCAAGGCGGCGTGCAGGCCGTCCGCGCAGTGGGCAGACTCCCGCCCGTGCCCGTCGAGCCCGTCGATGCCCTGGGAGCCGCGCTGCTCGACCTCGGCGCCCGCGGGATCACCCATCCCCTGCTCGCGGGCTGGCTCACGACCCCGAACCCCACCTTCGGCGGTCGCCGTCCCGTGACGGCCTGGGCCGAGCAGCCCGAGCTCGTCGCCGACCTCGCCCGCCTGGCCGCCCAGCACGACTTCCGCCGGCGCCCGCGCGCGTGAGCGGGGCGGACGGGGCCGACCAGGAGTCGGGCGAGTCGCTGGCGAGCGTCCTGGTCGCGCTCGCGGCGAACCTCACGCTGGCGACGGGCAAGGGCGTGGCGGCGGCCCTCACGGGCTCCAGCGCGCTCTTCGCCGAGACGCTGCACACGCTCGCCGACGCGGCCAACGAGGTCTTCCTGTGGATCGCGATCCGCCGCTCGGCCCGCCCCGCCGACGCGTCGCACCCCTTCGGCTACGGGCCCGAGCGCTGGTTCTACGCGCTGCTGGCCGCCGTCGGCATGTTCGTCATCGGCGGCGCCGTCTCGATCTACGACGGGGTCAAGGCCCTGCTCGAGCCCGTCGAGCTCGAGGCGTTCTGGGTCGGGGTCGCGGTGCTCGTCGCGGCGATCGTCCTCGACGGGAGCTCCCGGTTCGTCGCGGCGAAGAACCTGCGCCGACAGGCCGAGCGCCGCGGGCTGACGGTCCGCGAGCTCCTGCGCGAGTCCGCCGACCCGACGCTCACGACGGTCTACCTCGAGGACACCGTCGACGTGCTCGGCGCGGTCCTGGCGCTCGTCGCGCTCGTGCTGCACGAGGTGACCGGGGACGCGATCTACGACGCGGCCGCGACGATCCTCATCGGCGCCCTCCTCGTCTACGTCGCGGTCCGCCTGACCCGCCGCAACCGCCAGCTCCTGGCCAACCAGTCCGTCCCCGACCGCTACGTCGTGCGCCTGCGCGAGCGCCTGCTCGCCCGCCCGGAGCTCGCCGGCATCGAACGCCTCGAGGCCGTCTACCTCGGGCCGGGCGAGGTCCTCGTCGCCGCAGACGTGCGGATGGCCGGCCCCGACGAGGTCGCGGAGCGCCTCGGGGCGGTGCGCGACGCGCTGCTCTCCGACGTGCCCGCGATCGCGCGGGTGCACCTCACGCCGGTCCCCTGACGCCCGAACGACGAAGGGCCCCTGGTCGGGGCCCTTCGCGAGGTGGAGACGGCGGGAATTGAACCCGCGTCCGCGATCGTGTGCAGGCAGCTTCTACGAGCGTAGTCCGCACTCTGGTCTCGTCCCCTGCTCGCCTTGCGGACGGGGTTGCAGGGGACCAGCCCGTCTGAAGATGTCCCCGCTTCGGCGAAGGCGTTCCTCCGCAGGTGAGCCGGCATGTTGAACCCGCGTCCCGACGGCCGGCAGGCCGAGGGCGGGTCCTCACTCACTCAGTCAGAGACTAAGCAGCGAGGGCGTACTCGTGAGAGTCCGCATGTGTGTTTTTGCTGGTGTTTAAGGAGGCCTCCAGCACCTCCGCTCGCTACCGACGACACAGAGTTCGACCACGTCGAAGCCTGTCGTCCCCGTTGTTCGTGCTGCCCCTGCAGTGTAGCCCGGATCGGGTGCCCCTGAACGCGCCCGCGCCGGGAAGCTGCTGGACTCCCCGGGGGATGCGACGGGGACTGGTCCTCATGCTCGCGCTCGCGGGGTTCGCCGCGGGCTGCGGCACCGACGACGGGGAGACCGGGGCCGTGCGGGGGCGTGCCGCGGTGACCGCCCCGTCGGTCACGCTGCGCGCCGACCTGGCGGCCGCGCTCGGCGAGCGCACCTGGCTGACGGCCTTCGCCGCGCGCACCCGGCTCGTCGCGGGCGCCGGAGCACCACAGGCGCTCGCGGCCGACCAGACGCTCGACGGCGCGAGCGTCACCCTCGCCGCGACGTTCGGCCGAGCGCTCGGGGACGCCGTGGGCAGCCGCGCCCTGGCGGTCCTGCGCCGCCAGGACGAGCACTTCGCGGCCGCCGCAGCGGCCGAGGCCGTCGGCGACGTCGCGGGGCGCTTCTCCGCCCGGCAGGCGCTGGACGCCGACCGCGCCGCCCTCGGGAGGCTCCTGGCCCGGGAGGCCGCAGCCCGCGGGGCGCTCGACGAGGACCTCGCCGCGGCGTCCTCGGGCCTGCTCACGGCGCTGCGGGCCGTCGCGGCGGGCGCTCCCGAGGCGCCCGCGCCGGACCGCGGTCGCCGCGGCGCGCGCCAGCCGCCCCGCGGACCTCCTGGCCCAGGCCGCCGAGGGCCGGGCCGACCCACCGGACGCCGCCCGGGCGCGCTCGGCCGCCGGCGACCTGGCCGAGCTCGCCGCGGTGGCCTTCACCGACGCGGCGTTCGCCCAGGCCGCGGCGACGACGCTGGTCGCCACGGGCGCCGCGGACGGCCCGCGCGCCGCCGTGGCCCGCGCCGAGGTCGCCGACGCGGGGAGCGCCCTCGGGCAGGTCGTCACCTCCGTCTACGGGGAGGACGCCGGCGGGCGCTTCGCCGGTGCCTGGGGCGCGCAGGCCGCCGCCTTCGACGCCTACGCCCGCGCGGAGCAGCTCGGCGACGCGGCCGCCGTGCGCGGCGCGCTCGTCCGGCTCGGGCAGGCGCGCTCGGCCCTCACGACGCTGCTGGCCGACGTCGACCCGGAGGCGCCCCGCAACGCGCTCGACCGCGTCGTCGCCCGGCACGCCGAGGCGACCACCGCGAGCATCCGCGCCGCGGCCGTCGACTCCCCGAAGCTCGGCGCCCGGCTCCGCGACGCCGCGACGGCCGCCCGCGCGCTCGGGCGCGCGCTCGTCCTTCGCGCCGCGGAGCAGTTCCCCGCGCAAGTTCCCGGCCTGAGTCAGCTCGTGGGCGCCGCGCGGCGGTAGATCGCGACGTCCGTGCGGGCGGACGGGTGCGGGCGGAGCTCGCCGAAGACCATGCCGAGCTTCTCCGCCACGCGGACGGAGCGCGTGTTGCCCGGGAGGATCGTCGAGAGCAGCTCGCGGAGCCCCAGCTCGGCGAAGCCGTGGTCCATCGCGGCGCGCCCGGCCTCCGTCGCGTAGCCCTTCCCCCACGCCGGGCGCGCGAGCCGCCACCCGAGCTCCACCGCGGGCAGGACGGCCGGCAGGAACCACGGCACCGCGAGCCCCGCGAAGCCGACGAACGGCCCGTCGCGCTCCTGCACCGCCCAGAGCCCGAAGCCCTTGGCGGCCCAGTGCTGCTCGATGCGGTCCGCGAGCAGGTCGGAGTCCGCGCGGGGCAGCGGCTCCCCGTCCCCGATCCACCGCGTGACTCCCGGGTCGGCGTTCAACGCGGCGAACGGCTCGCGGTCCTCCGGCCGCCAGGCCCGCAGCACGAGCCGCTCCGTGGACAGCGTGGGAACCCCCATCTCGGTTCACGCTACCGCCCTCCGTAGGCTGTGGCCCATGACTGCCACGGAGCTCGCCGACGTCGCCTGGAACCTCGACGACCTGGTCGGTGAGGACGGCCCCGCCGGCGTCGACCGCCTGCTCGACGAGGGCGCGGAGCTCGCCGCCGCCTTCAACGCCGCCTACGCGGGGAAGGTCGCCGAGCTCGACGGCCCGGGCCTGGCCCGTGCGATCGCGGAGCTCGCCGCGCTCTCCGACGCCATCGGCCGCGCCGCGAACTACGCGTCGCTGCGCTTCTCCACGGACACGGCCGACCCGGTCAACGGCGCCCTGGTCGCGAAGGTCCAGGAGCGCGGCACGGCGATCGAGACCCAGCTGCTCTTCTTCGACCTGGAGTGGGCGGAGGTCGACGATGCGAAGGCCGACGCGCTCCTGGAGGCCGACGGCCTCGAGCAGGCCCGCCACCACCTGCGCTCCATCCGCCGCTACCGGCCGCACCTCCTGAGCGAGAAGGAGGAGACGATCCTCGCGGAGAAGAGCCAGTCCGGCGACGCGGCGTGGAGCCGCCTCTTCTCCGAGCTCACCAGCGCGATCGAGGTCGACCTGCCCGACGGCCGCGTCGCGCTCGACGTCGCGCTCTCGAACCTCTCCAGCCCGGACCGCGAGGTGCGTCGCACGACCCAGGAGGCCGTGACCGTCGCGCTCGAGCCCGGGCTGCGCACCCGCGCCTACATCTTCAACACCCTCCTGCTCGACAAGTCCGTCGACGACCGCCTGCGCGGCTACCCGAGCTGGCTCTCCGCGCGCAACCTCTCCAACGAGGCGTCCGACGAGTCCGTCCAGGCGCTCGTCGAGGCCGTGAAGGGCTCCTACGAGCTGCCGCAGCGCTGGTACAAGCTCAAGGCGAAGCTCTTCGGCCTGGAGAAGCTCGCGGACTACGACCGCGCCGCGTCCGTGGCCGAGGTCGACGAGGAGATCGGCTGGGACGACGCCCGCGACATCGTCCTCGGCTCCTTCGACGCGTTCTCCCCCGTGCTGGGGAACACCGCCCGCCGGTTCTTCGACGAGCGGTGGATCGACGCGCCCGTGCGCCCCGGCAAGCGCGGCGGGGCGTTCTGCGCCTACACGGTCCCGAGCGTCCACCCCTACGTGCTCCTGAACTGGACGAGCAAGCGCCGGGACGTGCTGACGCTCGCCCACGAGCTCGGCCACGGGCTGCACGCCGCGCTCGCGCAGGGCCGCGGGCCGTTCGAGCAGCACACGCCGCTCACCCTGGCCGAGACGGCGTCGGTCTTCGGCGAGACGCTCGTCTTCAAGCAGCTCCTCGACGCGGCGAAGGACCCGGCCAGCCGGCTCTCCCTCCTCGCGGAGAACATCGAGGGCTCCATCGCGACCGTCTTCCGCCAGACGGCGATGAACCAGTTCGAGAGCGCCGTGCACACCGCCCGGCGCACGGAGGGCGAGCTCTCCGTGGAGCACATCGGCGAGCTCTGGGCGACGACCCAGCGCGAGCTGCTCGGCGACGCGGTCGAGGTCACGGAGAACTACAAGTCGTGGTGGAGCTACGTGCCCCACTTCATCGGGACCCCGGGCTACGTCTACGCCTACGCCTACGGGCAGCTCCTCGCCCTGAGCGTCTACGGCCAGTACCTCGAGCGCGGCGAGGAGTTCGTCCCCGCCTACGTCGAGCTGCTGAGCGCCGGGGGCTCCAAGTCGCCCGAGGAGCTCGCCGCCATCGCGGGCCTCGACCTCGCGGACCCGGGCTTCTGGCTGTCGGGCATCGAGCTCGTCCGCGGGCAGCTCGAGGCGGCCGAGGCGGTCGCCGAGGAGGTCCTGGCCTCGCGGGGCTAGCGCAGGCGCTCGACGAAGGAGCGCACGGCCGCCACGTAGGCGGCCGGCTCCTCGACGAAGCCGAAGTGCCCCGAGCGCTCGAGCACCACCAGCTCGGCGCCGGGGATGCCCGCCGCGATCGCCTCGGAGGCCTCGACGCTGCAGGTGCGGTCGTGGCGGCCCGCGAGGACGAGCACGGGGTGCGCCACGCTCCCCGAGGCGGTCCTCCACCTCGATGGGGCTCTCCGTCGCGGTCGCCGCGGCGCGCAGGACGTCGGGGGCGAACACCGCGTCGGCGAGCTCTGCCACGGTCGTCGCGATCCGCGGGTCGCGGGGGTCGGCGAAGTGGAACGGGAGCTGATCGGCCATGAGGGAGCGCACGTCCTCCTGGGTGCGCGCGTCGGCCTCCCGGGCCCACGAGGCCGTGACCTGCTCGCGCAGCTCCTCGGGCTCGAAGGCGGCGAGGTTCGCCTCGACGACCTCGAGGTAGCGCGCGCTCGGGACGCCGCTGGAGATGATCGAGCCGGCGAGCGCGGGACCCGCGTGGTCGAGCGCGTGCTGCAGCGCGACGAACGCGCCGTAGGAGTGGCCGAGCACGGCGTAGCGCTCGAGGCCGAGCGCCGCCGCGAGGTCCGTGACGTCCCGCGCGAGCTGCGGCAGCGTCCAGGTCGCGGGCGGCGCCGGGTCGCTGCGGCCCTGCGCGCGCTGGTCGACGAGCAGCAGGCGGCATGCGTCGCCGAGCCCGTCGAGGTGGGCGCCGAACTCCGTGTGGTCGAGGCCGGGGCCGCCGTGGAGGCAGATGAGCGGGAGGGCGCCCGTGCCGCGCTCGGCCACGAACAGGCGCGTGTCCCCCACGGGGACGAGGTGCTCCGTTGTCACAATGGACTCGTGCCCCACGACACGGAACCTACGCTTCCCGGTGGGTGGCTGCCCCCGGTGCAGCCGGTCCCGGCCGAGCCGGCGCCCGCCGCCACCCCGCCCGCGAAGACGTTCCTGCAGCGCTTCTTCGGCCCCGTGCTGGCGGCGCTCGCGCTCCTCGCGAAGTTCGGGAAGGTCGCGCTGCTCTTCGTCGGCAAGGCGAAGGTCCTGACGACCTCGGGGACGATGCTCGTCTCCATCGCCGCCTACACGTTCATCTTCGGCTTCTGGTTCGCCGTGGGCTTCGTCGTGCTGCTCTTCATCCACGAGATGGGGCACGTCATCCAGCTGCGCCGTGAGGGGATCGAGGCGAGCGCGCCGATGTTCATCCCGTTCCTCGGCGCCGTCGTCAGCGCGAAGTCCCTCGGCGAGGACGCCGCCGCCGAGGCCCGCGTCGGCCTCGCCGGGCCCGTGCTCGGCACCCTCGGCGCCGCGGCCTGCATCCCGCTCTACAGCGCGACGGGCGACGAGATGTTCAAGGCGCTCGCGTTCACGGGCTTCTTCCTGAACCTGTTCAACCTCGTCCCGATCACCCCGCTCGACGGCGGCCGCGCGATGGCCGCGCTCTCCCCGTGGATGTGGTTCCTCGGCCTCTTCGTCTTCGCGGTGCTCGCGTTCACCTCGCCGAACCCGATCATCCTGCTCATCCTCATCCTCGGCGGCATGGACACCTACCGCCGCTTCAAGGCCTACCGCGCGGGCGGCGCCGAGAGCCGGGAGTACTACCGCGTGACCCCACGCACCCGCGCTGCCGTCCTCGCCGTCTACCTCGGCCTCATCGTCCTGCTCGTCATCGGCATGGACGCGACCCACCTGGTGCGGGACTTCTCGGACGTGTGATGCGTGACCGTCAGGGATCCTCCACGGATCTCCGACGGTCACCGATCGCGTCGAGAGGCCAGCACCGCCTCGAGGCGCGCCGCCGTTGCGTCCGCCTCGAACGGGTTGAGGTCCTCCCAGACCAGTCGATGCGAGATCCAGCCGGCGACGTGGAGGTCGGCGTCGCGCCGATGGTCCTCCCGCACCTGATCGCCGCGTGTGTGGAACGCCCGGCCGTCGAGCTCGACCGCGACCCGCTCGGCGTCGTAGGCGAAGTCGACCTCGTAGCCGCCCCGCCGTCCGTTCACCCGGTCCGGACGGCGGAGCCCGTACCCCGCCGCGAACCGCAGGTACCGACGCTCGAGCTCCGAACGGGTGTGCGGCTCGTCGCGCTCGACGAGGTGCGCGAGCTTCGGGTTGCCGCGGCGCTTGCCGGCGCGCTCGCGCGCCGCGGCCAGCCGCCCGAGGTCGAGACGACGGAGCTTGTCGAAGACCCGGCGCAGTTCGAGGTACCCGAGGACGTCGGCGAGGTCCACGAGCGTCCGCTCGAGCGCCGTGGTCGGGATGGACCAGCGCATCGTCACGTCGGCGGGGTCGAAGCCGGTGGTCCGGTGCACGACCCGGCCCTGCCCTGACCGGGCGCGGGTCGTCGTCGTGACGTGGACGGCGCCGGTCGCGGGGACCTCGAGGCCGTGCGCCAAGCCGGCGGTGTGGTGGCTCAAGACGGTGACCGGGTCGCAGCCGATCACCGCCGCCCGCCACCGGCCCTCCGGCCGGGGCACCGCCCGGCCCACGGCCCACACCCCCGGGTGCAGGGGGTGCAGGCGGCCGGTCCGCACCCACGACTTGATCTGGCTCTCACGGACGCCGAGCCCGTGGAGCTCCGCTCGGGAGACGACGTCGAAGTGCCCTTCGCTCCACGCCACGACGCGTGACCAAGGATGGGTGACCGTTGGAGATCCCATGTGACTCCCCAGGGGTCACGCATCCGCCCCAGCACGCCGCCGCGCCCCGAGCTGGCGCCGCGCCGCTCCCCCAAGCCGCGCTTGCCGCACAGCCCGAGCAGGCCGAATGGCTCGCGCACGCGCCGTGCGCTTGACTGGGTCCCCGTGCCCGACGCCGACCCGCGCGCCACCTTCCTCGCCGGCGTCCGGTCCGCGATCCCCTTCATGCTCGCGGGGTCGCTGCTCGGCATCTCCTTCGGGGTGCTCGCCGTCGGCGCGGGCGTCCCGCCCGGGGCGGCGATCGTCATGTCCGGGATCGTCCACGCGGGCTCCGCGCAGTTCGCCGCGCTCGCGGTCGTCACGGGCGGCGGGAGCATCCCGACCGCCGTCGTCGCCGGGACGCTCATGAACGGCCGCTTCCTCCCCATGGGCCTCGCGTTCGGCCCGTCGATCCCCGGCGGCCCGCTCAAGCGCGCGCTCGGCGGCCAGGCCGTCGTCGACGCCTCCTGGGCGCTCGCGAACCTCGGCGGCGGGCGCTTCGACCGCCACCGCCTCTACGGCGCGACCGCCCTGCAGTGGTGCGGCTGGACCGGCGGCACGGCGGTCGGCGCGCTCTCCCAGGGCGCCTTCGGCGACCTCGACCGCTTCGGCATCGACGCGGTCTACCCCGCCTTCTTCGTCGCCCTGCTCGTCCTCGAGCTGCGGGAGGGCCGCGGCCGCCTGGTCGCGGCGCTCGGCGCGCTCGTCGCGCTGGCGCTCAGCCCGATCACCCCGGCGGGCATCCCGGTCCTCGCCGCCAGCGTCGTGGCGCTGCTCGGCCTGCGCGGGGACGACGCGCCCGGACCCGAGGGGGATCCGACGTGAGCACGGCGACCGCCTGGACGCTCATCGCCGCGCTGGCCGTCGCGACGATCGCGCTCAAGGCCGCCGGACCGCTCATGACCGGCGGACGCACGCTTCCCCGGCGCGCCTCCCTCGTCATCGCCGCGATGCCGGCGGCCCTGCTGGCGGCGCTCGTCGTCACGAGCACGCTGACCGACGAGGACGGGAACCTCACCGCGGGCGCGGACGCCGTCGGCGTCCTCGTCGCCGGCGTCGCGGTGTGGCGGACCGGCAAGATCCTCGCGGGCGTGGTGGTCGCCCCCGTGGTGACCGCCGTGCTCCGGGCGCTGGGGTGAGCCCCGCTAGCGGTTGGCCTCGCGGAGCGCGCGCTGCATGTCGCGGTCGGTCTCGCGCTTCTTGATCGTCTCGCGCTTGTCGAACTGGTCCTTGCCGCGCGCGACCGCGACCTCGACCTTCGCCCGGGTGCCGTTGAAGTAGATCCGCAGCGGCACGAGCGTCAGGCCGCGCTCCTTCGTCACGCCCAGGAGCTTCTCGAGCTCCTTGCGGTGCAGCAGGAGCTTGCGCGTGCGCTCGGGGTCGTGGTTGTCGAGCGCGTTGGCGTAGGGCGGGATGTGCACGTTGTGCAGCCACATCTCGCCGTCCTTGATCGTCGCGAAGCCGTCCTTGATCGTCGCGCCGGTCGTGCGCAGCGACTTCACCTCGGAGCCCGTGAGCACGAGCCCGGCCTCCATGCGCTCGAGGAACTCGAAGCGGTAGGCGGCCTGGCGGTTCGTGGCGACGTCGCCGGGGGCGAACTTCTTCTTGCCCGACTTGGCCATGCCCCGAGTCTAGGAGCGCGCGGCCCGGAGGCGCTTGCCCCGCCAGGCCAGGGACCGCGCGTCGAGCTCCACGAGGAGCGCCGCCGCATCGTCCTCCCGGGCGAGCCGCTCGCCGAGCGCCACCGCGGCGCCCAACCGCGCCTCTCCCGCGTGGCGGAACGCCGGCCGTCCGGCGATGTGGTCGTACCAGCGGCCGCCGCAGGCCGCGTCGAGGAGCACGCGCTGGAAGCAGTGGTCGAGCCGCAGGGGCCAGCGCTCCGCGCGGGCACGGGCCGGCAGCTCCACGCGGGTGAGCGTCAGCCAGCGCTGCTGCAAAGGCGTGACGGCGGCGGGCACAGCACGGGGGTTCCCGGCGCGCAGGCTCTTGCCATGCCAACTCTCATGACGTACGGTTGTACGTGATGACGCACAAGACGCTGCAGGTGTTCAACGACGAGGCGGCGAGCTACTCCCGGCGCCGACTGGTCCCGTGCTTCGACGGCTTCTACGGCTCCGCGGTCCGGGCGCTCGAGCTCGCGGGCCCCGAGCCGTTGCGCGCGGTCCTCGACCTCGGGACGGGCACCGGCGCCCTGGCGGCGATGGTCGCCGACGCCCACCCCGAAGCGCGGCTCACGCTGCTCGACGGCGCGCCCGCGATGGTCACCAAGGCGACGGAGCGCCTGGGTGCCCGGGCCGCCGCCGGCCTCGTGCAGGACTTCGCCGCGCCCCTGCCCGACGGTCCGTTCGACGCCGTGGTCTCCTCCTTGGCGATCCACCACGTGGACGACGCCGCGAAGGCGGACCTCTACGCCCGGGTCCACGCCGTGCTGCGTCCCGGCGGCGCCTTCGTCAACGCGGAGCAGGTCCTCGGGGCGACCCCGGAGCTCGACGCGCTCCTCTGGCGCTGGCACGAGCGCGAGGCCCGCGCGCTGGGCGCCACGGACGAGGAGTGGGCGGCCGCTCGTCGAGCGCATGCGCCTCGACCGCTGCGCGACCCTCGACACGAACCTCGAGCTCCTCCGCGCGGCGGGCTTCACGGACGTCGCGGTCCACTTCGCCGACGGCCGCTTCGCGACCTTCGCGGGCCGCCGCGAGTGAGAGGTGCCTGGCACCTTTCACGTCAGGCGGCACGAGGTCGAGGTCGACGCGGCCCCGCGCCCCCTCGATCCCGCGCGACCCGCACGCGCAGCGTGTCGCCCAGGCGGATGCGCGGTGCCCGACCGCTCCCCGACGAGCGCCGTGCCGAGCTCGTTGAGCTCCCACCAGTCGCCCGCGCCGATGCGGCGGACCGGGAGCATCCCCTGGAAGCCGTCGCCGAACGTCACGAAGGCCCCCGCGCCGATGAGGCCGATGACCTCGCCGTCCCACTCCTGACGCGGGTCGCCCTCGAAGAGCCGGCGCTCGAGCAGGAACGCCCGGGCGACGTCGTCCGCGTCGCGCTCGATGCGCATCGCGTCGCGCTCGCGGGCGGAGAGCAGCGTCCCGGCCTCCTCGAGCGAGCCGGGCCGCGGCGCCTCCTCCCCGCCCCCGACCGCGCTGAGCAGCGCGCGGTGGCAGACGAGGTCCGGGTAGCGGCGGATGGGCGACGTGAAGTGGCAGTAGCGCTCGGAGTGCAGCCCGGCGTGGCCGAGGTCCTCCGGCGTGTAGTGCGCCTGCTTGAGCGAGCGCAGCACGAGGAAGCCGAACGCGCGGCGGCCGCGTCCGGACGTCCGCACGTACTCCGCGACGGCCTGCGAGATCTCCCCCACGGCGTCGGCCGCCTGCTGCGGGCTCATCCCCTCGCGCACGGGCGGGGTCGGGACGTCGAGGGAGGCGAGCTGCGCCGCGAGGTGCTCGACCTTCTTCGGGTCCGGCCGCTCGTGGACGCGGTAGAGCGTCCCGACCTTCCGCTGGGACAGCAGCGTCGCGACCTGCTCGTTCGCGGCGATCATGAGGTGCTCGATGAGCGTGTGGCTCTCCGTCTGCACCTCGGGGGTCGACTCGGAGACGTGGCCCGCGCGGTCGAAGGCGAACGAGGACTCGACGGACTCGATCGCCAGCGCGCCCTTCGTCGCCCGCCGCGCATCCAGCGCCGCGGCGACCGCCCGCGCCACCCGCAGCGGCGTCGCCCACGGCTCCTCCCACGGCTCCTCGCCGGCGAAGATGCGGTCCACCCGGTCGTAGTCGAGCCGCTCGTCCGAGCGGATCGTCGACCGGTAGAAGCTCGCCTTCACGACGTCCGCGCCGTCGTAGTCGAGCTCGACGGTCACCGCGAGGCGGTCCACGCCGGGCTTGAGCGAGCACGCGTCGTTCGACAGCGCCTCGGGGAGCATCGGCTCGACCTTCCCGGGGACGTAGACGCTCGTCCCGCGCAGGAACGCCTCGCGGTCGAGCTGCGTGCCGGGCGTGACGTAGGCGCTCACGTCGGCGATGTGCACCCAGATGCGGCGACGGCCGCCCGGGAGCTCCTCCGCGGAGATCGCGTCGTCGAAGTCGCGCGCGGTGGCGGGGTCGATCGTGAAGGTCGTCAGCCCGCGGAGGTCGCGGCGCGCCGCGCCCGCGGGGTCCGCGTCGCCGCCCGCGGCCAGCCGGTCCCGCGCCTCCTCGGCCGCACGCTGCACCCCGGGCGGGAACCGCCGGGCCAGGCCGCGGTCGAGCATGAGCCCCTCGATGACGTCCGCGGCCACGTCGGGCTTGCCGACCACCCGCACGATCCGCGGGCCCTCGCGCCGGCCCTGCCGCGGGAGCCGGACGAGCACGAGGTCACCCTGGCGGGCCTCCCCCGGCCCCTCGAGGTGCAGGGTGCGCCCGCGGTCGAAGAACGGCTCGGCCGCCCAGTGCCCGCCGCGCCGCTGCAGGCGGCAGACGACGGCCTCCTTCACGGGTGCCTCGGCACCCTGCCGCGCCTGGAGCTCCGCGCGCGGGGAGCGCCGGGGCGCGTCGTCCTCGGAGCGCCCGCCCCGCCTGCCGCTTGGGCGGCGTCTGCCCCCGCGGCGTCTCCGGCCGCTTGGGCCCCTTCCCGCCCGCGCGCTTGGGCTTGCGTCCGGACGACCCGCCGGGCCGCTTGCTCACGTGCCCTCGGCGGCGAGCACCTTGATCGCGCCGCGCAGCCCCTCGTCGGCCTTCGTCTTCGGGTCGTCCTGGGCCTTCACGTCCGGCGTGATCCCCACGCCCGTCGAGACGCCCTTCCCGCCGAGGTTGCGGCCGTTCGGCGTGAAGTACTGGCCCGCGGTGATGTCGAGCGCGCCGCCGTTGGAGAGCTCCACCACCTCCTGGAAGACGCCCTTGCCGAACGTCTTCGTCCCCACGACCTTCGCGCGCTCGTTGTCCTGCAGCGCGCCCGACACGATCTCCGAGGCCGAGGCCGTCCCCTTGTCCACGAGCACGACGAGCGGGATCTTCGGCGCGACGGGATCCCCCGTCACCTTGAGCGTCCGCGCCGGGACGTTGCGCCCCTTCGTCGTCACGACGTCCCCCTCGCGCAGGAAGCCGCTCGTCACGAGCTGCGCCTCGCTGACCAGGCCGCCGCCGTTGCCGCGCAGGTCGAAGACGATCGCCTTCGCGCCGTCCTTGACGACCCGCTGCACGGCGGCGTAGACCTCCGCGTGCGCGCCGCCGCCGAACTGCGCGAGCGCGACGACGCCGTACTTCACGCCGCCCATCTCCGTGACCTTCGAGGCGACCTGCGGCACGGAGACCGTCGCGCGCGTCACGGTGACGTCGAGGCTGCGCGAGCCGCGCTTGAGCCCGAGCTTCACGTCCGTTCCCCGCGGCCCCTTGACCCGCGCGACCGCCGCCTCCTGCGCGAGGCCCTTCAGCGGCTTGCCGTCGGCGGAGACGATGACGTCGTCGACCTTCACGCCGGCGCGCGCGGCCGGCGACTGGTCGAAGACCTGGGCGACGCGGAGGCCGAGCGGGTCGGGCTGCACGTTCGTCCCGATCCCCGAGAACTGCGAGTCCTGCGACATCTGGTAGGCCGCGTACTCCTTCGGGGTGAAGTAGTTCGAGAAGCGGTCGTCGAGGCTCGCGACGATCCCCTTCACCGCCGCGTCGGCGAGCGCCGCGTCCGGGATCTTGCGGTAGTAGGAGTCCGAGACCTCGTCGAGGGCCTCGCCCACCACCCGCGTGTCCTCGTCGCCGACGGCGCGGTCGCGCACGAAGCCGGGGAGGCTGTCCGGGTGCCCGCCCAGGAAGATGCCCCCGACCAGGGCGACCGGGATGAGCAGCAGGACGAGGACGCGGAGGGCGAGGCGCACTGGGCGTCCAGGCTAGCCCCGCGGTCCCTCCCGGAAGCTCAGACGCGCAGGAACCGGCGCAACGACAGCCCCGAGCCGAGCGCGCTGACGCCGACGCTCGCCCCGAGCAGCACGACGGCCAGGACGCCGAAGCCCATCGTCTCGGGCGCACGCAGGAGCGCGAAGTCCGAGACGAGCGGATCGACGAACGCGACCTTGCCCACGGTGAGCACGAGCACCGCCAGGACGCCGCCGAGCGCGCCGAGCAGCACGCCCTCGATGACGAAGGGCCAGCGGATGAACCAGTCCGTCGCGCCCACGAGCTTCATGACCTCCACCTCGCGGCGGCGGGCGAAGAGCGAGAGGCGGATCGTGTTCGAGATCAGCAGCACCGAGGCGAGCACGAGCAGCGCGGAGAGCAGCGCCATCGCGTACTTCACGACCCGGGTGATGAAGAGGATGTTCGACGTGTCGTCCTTGCGGTTCTTCACCCCGTCGATCGCCGGGTCGACCGTGGCCCGCTGGCCCGAGGCGGTGACGGGCGCGAGCGCGTCGCGGAGCTTGAGCGCGTTGTCCGGGGAGTCCGGGGTCACCCGGAAGGTGTCGGGCAGCGGGTTGGAGCCCAGGAGCTCGGAGTAGTACTCCGGGTAGTCCTTCTTCTGCTCGCGGTAGGCCGCCTCCTTCGAGACGAACTGGACCTTCCCGACGTACTTCGTGTCCTCGCGCAGGAGCGCCGACACCCGGCTGCGATCCGCCTGGGTCGCGCCCGACTTGAGGTAGACGTTCACGAGGACCTTGTCGCGCACCTCGTTCGCCGCGCCCGTCGTCGCCTGCGTGATCGGGATGAAGATCCCGAGGACCAGGACGGTCACGAGGATGGACGCCATGGCGGCGAAGCTCGGCACGGAGTTGCGCTGCACGGAGCGCAGCGCCTCCTTCAGGAAGAAGCGCACGGGTCAGTCCTTGAAGGCGTCGTCGAAGAAGTCGCCGGGCTCGGTGAGCCGCCGCGGCGTGGGCGCCGGCTCGCCGCGCATCAGCAGGCCGAACTCGCTCGTGTTCTCGTCCTGCTGGGAGTACCCGCCGCCGTGCTCGTCGCGGATGACGCGGCCCTGGGCGACCTCGATGACGCGGCGGCGCATGCGGTCGACCATCGCGTTGTCGTGGGTGGCGACGATGACCGTCGTCCCCGTGCGGTTGATGCGGTAGAGCAGCTGCATGATCCCGATGGAGGTCTCGGGGTCGAGGTTGCCCGTGGGCTCGTCGGCCAGCAGGAGCGGCGGGTGGTTGACGAACGCGCGCGCGACCGCGACGCGCTGCTGCTCGCCGCCCGAGAGCTGGTCGGGGTAGGAGTGGAGCTTGAGCGAGAGGCCCGTGAGGCGCAGGATGTCCGGCACCTTCGCCCGGATCTCCTTGCGCTTGTGGCCCGTGACCTGCAGCGCGTAGGCGACGTTGTCGTAGACCGTCCGGTTCGGCAGGAGCTTGAAGTCCTGGAAGACGACGCCGAGGTTGCGGCGGTAGTGCGCGACGTCCTTGCCCGTGATGTCGCTCAGCGCGCGGCCCGCGACCTTGATGGTCCCCGAGGAGGTCTCGTGCTCCTTGATGAGCAGGCGCATGATCGTCGACTTGCCCGAGCCGGTCTGCCCGACGAGGAAGACGAACTCGCCGCGCTCGATGGAGAAGGTGGCCTCCTCGAGGCCGCGATCCCCGCTGTCGTAGGTCTTGGAGACCCCGCGGAACTCGACCACGGCGGGGGCGCGGTCCTGCGGCGCGGCGGCGCGGTTGCGGGCTTGGGCGTGACGTTCGACGATGGCCATCAGCGTCCGAGGTTAGGGAGGGGAGCCCACGTTTCCTGCCCCTGCAACGGGGCTTGCGGGGGCTGCCGGGGCGGCACGCAGGGGCGTGCCGCCCCGGGCAGCGAGCGCTCAGACCGCCGCCGCGCGCGAGCGCTCGAGGCGCTGCTCGGCGTGGCGCCGGCCGGCGTCGACGTCGCCCATGACGGCGCCGGCGATGTCCGCGAGGTGGACGATGCGGCCGCCGCCGCCCCACGTCCCGTCCGGGATCTCCGGGGTGAAGACCCACACGCGCATGGGGTCACGCGGGTGGGCGCCCTCCTCCGCGTCGAGCACCCGCTCGGTCACCGCCTCGACGATCGCCTGCCGCCGCTCGGCATCGAACTGCCCCTCGGGGACCGAGGCGACGAACCGGTACCGCGGTGCCTCGGCAGGCGCCCCCGCGACGTAGACCTCCGCGGGGCGGTGCAGGAAGACCCAGGCGATGGCGCGGGCCACCGCGTTCGTCGGGTCGGCTCCCTCGTGCACGAGCAGGATGTCCGTGAGGTCGGCGAGCAGGCGCGCCTCGGACTTCGGGGTCAGGGCGCCGGCGGGGATGTGGGCGTCGAGCATGGGCATGGTGGGTCTCCTAGGAGGTCTGGGTTGCTTTGCGCAACGCAGCCTGACCACCTGGGTTGCAGAAGTCAATCCAGGTAGGCTTCGAGACGTGTCGCCGGAACGCCTCGACTTCAACGCCGCCAACTGCTCCATCGCCGGGACGCTGGCGGTCGTGGGCGAGAAGTGGACGCTCCTGCTGCTGCGGGAGGCCTTCTACGGCGTGCGCCGCTTCGACGACTTCCACCGCGCACTGGGCTGCGCGCGCAACGTCCTGAGCGCCCGCCTCCAGACGCTCGTGGAGCACGAGCTGCTGCGCCGCGAGGAGTACCGCCGGCCCGGCGAGCGCGCCCGGGCGGAGTACCGGCTCACCGAGAAGGGCCGCGACCTGCTCCCGGCGATCGTCGCGCTCATGCAGTGGGGCGACCGCTGGACGGCCGACGCCGCCGGCCCGCCCGTCGTCCTGACCCACCGGGAGTGCGGCGCAGAGGTCCGCGCGGAGCTCACCTGCAGCGCGGGCCACCGGGCCCTGGGCGCCCGCGACACCCTCCCGGTGCCGGGTCCTGGAGCGGTGCGCGTCGCCTCCTAGACTCGGCCCATGCCCGAGATCACCTCCTCGACGCTCCCCAACGGCCTGCCGCTGCACCGCATCGGCCTGCCCGGGACCCGCGCGACCACCATCCTCGTCGCCTTCGACGCCGGCGCCCGGACGGAGCGGCCCGAGGAGAACGGCATGGCGCACTTCCTCGAGCACCTCGTCTTCAAGGGCGGGGAGAAGTTCGACGACTACAAGAAGGTCAACGAGACCGCGGAGCGCATGGGCGGCTCGCTCAACGCCTTCACGAGCCACGACCTCGTCGCGTTCCACATCACGGTGCGCGCGGAGGTCACGATGGAGGCCCTCGACCTCCTGACGGACTTCGTCGGGCGCCCGAAGATCGACGCGGCCGAGCTCGACAAGGAGCGCGGGGTCGTCATCCAGGAGATCGCCCGCTACGCCGACCAGCCCTCCGCCGTCGCGGAGGAGCTCATCGACCAGGCCGCGTTCGGCGACCACCCGCTCGGCCGCACGGTCCTCGGCCCGAAGGAGCACCTCGAGACCTTCACGCGCGAGGGGATCGTCGGCTTCCGCGAGCGCCGCTGGACCGGCGCGCGCGGCGGCGCGTTCGTCGTGGGCAACGTCGAGCACCTCCCCGCGCCGACCGGCGCCGAGCAGAACGGTGCGCTGGGCGAGCTCTTCGGCCGCTTCCCGACCCTCGAGGTCCCGCCGCCCTACGAGCCCGCACCCGAGTTCGTGCCCCGGACGCTCGTGGAGCAGCGCGACTCGAACCAGTCGCACCTGCGGATGATCTACCGCCCGCAGATCGACGTCACCGATCCGAAGCAGCGCGCGGCGCTCTCGATCTACTCGACGCTCCTGGGCGGCTCGATGGGCTCGCGCCTCTTCGACGAGATCCGGGAGCAGCGCGGCCTCTGCTACTCCGTCTACTCCATCGACCACGCGTTCGCCGACATGCCCGTGCTGCAGCTCGGCTCGGGCCTGGAGAGCGGGAAGTGCGTCGAGGCCTACACGCGGATGCGCGAGATCGTCGCCGAGCTGCACCGCGACGGCCCGAACGAGGAGGAGGTCGAGCGCGCCCGCGCCTACGCGGCCGGCCGCCGCGTCCTCGCCTTCGAGAACACGAACGCCGTCGCGCGCTACGCGGCCAACCAGTCCGTCGTCTTCGGCCAGTCCATCGACCCGGACGAGTCCATCGCCCGCATGGACGCCGTGACCTTCGACGAGGTCGCGGAGGTCGCGCGCGGCATCGACCCCGAGCAGCTCGCGGTCGCCTGCGTCGGCCCGCACGAGACCGGCGAGTTCGGCTGATCGACCCCGCCTGGTGGGTGCTCGCCGGCCTGGTGGCCGGCGGCGCCCTGCAGTCCGCGACGGGCTTCGGCTTCGCGCTCATCGCCTCCCCCGTGCTCGTCGGGGCCTACGGCGGCGCCGCGGGGATCAGCGCGCTGACGCTCGTGTCCATCGGCGTGAACGTCCTGACGCTGGCGACGGAGCGGCGACCCCTCGCGGGCGACTGGCCGCGCGCCGCGCTGCTGGTCGGGTGCTACCTCCCGGGTGCGGCGCTCGGGGCGCTCGTGCTGCGGGTCGCCGACCCCGGCCTCCTCGACGTCCTCGTGGCCGGGAGCGTCCTGCTCGCCGTCGCCTCGCGCCTGCTGCCCGACGGGCGGCAGGTCGTGCTGCCCGCGGCACCCGCGGGGCTGGTCGCCGGGACCTTCGGCATGGCGACGGGGGTGAGCGGCCCGCCGCTGCTGCTGCACCTCCTGCACCGCGGCGCGAGCCCGGAGCGGACGCGCGACACGCTCGCGGCGATCTTCCTGGCGACGGGGGTCCTCGGCCTGGGGATCCTCGCCCTGGCCGGCGTGCTCGAGCTCCCGGACGCGATCGGCCTGCTGTTCCTCGCGGTCGCCGTCGGGCACGTGCTGGGCCGCCGGCTCTTCGCGCGGATGGGGCCGACGGCCTACGAGCGCGTCGTGCTGGCGACCATGGCCGCCAGCGCGCTCGCGTCGCTCGTCCTCGTGGCGACCTAGTCGTCGTCCTCCGCGGCCGCCTTCGCCGCGGCCTTGGCGGCGCGCTTCGCCGCCCCCTCGGCCTTCGCCCGCGCCTTGACGCACTGGCTGAACGGCGTGCCCTTGCGGCCCTTCGCGTGCTTCTTGCTCAAGCCCTGGCATCGCTTTCCGTGGGCGGCGCCCTTCGGCCCGGTCGCCCCCGTCGCCGGGGTGTCCTCGGAGGGGGTGGCGGTGCTGCCCGCCGCGCCCGTGGCGCCGGTCGCGCCGGTGTCCTCCGCCTCGGTGGCCTCGACGACGTCGTCACGCTCGCCGGTCGCCCCCGTGGTGCCCGCGGCCAGCTGCGCTTGGCCGTGCCCGTGGCCGTTGCCGTGCCCATGGCCGTGACCGGCCTTGGGACCGTCCGCGAAGGCGGCCGGGACGAGGACGAGTGCGGCGCCCGCCATGAGGGCGAGGAGCTTGGAACGCATGGTGGTGTGACCTCCGTGTCGGGATGGCCGGGACGGTCCCGGCTGCTGCTGTCCTGCACGATGACGCCCCGACGCGCCCCTGGTTGGCTGCTCTGGACGAACAGGCACCCGCCCCGCGTCCTAGGCCGCGTCCTCCACGAGCGCGTCCGGCACGGCCTGGGTCTGCGCCGTGGCCAGCACCGCGCGCAGGGAGCCCGCGACCTCGACGACCGCATCGCGGGCGACGTGCGCGGCGCCCGTCATGTTCGCGAAGCCGTGGATGAGCCCGGGGAACCGCCGCAGCAGCACGGGCACCCCCGCGGCGCGGAGGGCGTGGGCGTAGTCCTCGCCCTCGTCGCGCAGGGGGTCGAAGCCCGCCGTGATGACGATGGCCGGCGGCTGCCCCTCGAGCTGCCCCTTGATGGGCGAGATGCGCGGGTCGTCCGCGTCGAACTCCGTGCCGAGGTACTGCTCGGCGAACCAGTCCATCTGCGAGCGGGTGAGGAAGAAGCCCTCGGCGAAGAGGTCCGCCGATCCGCCCGTGTGGCCCGCGTCGGTCGTCGGGTAGAAGAGCAGCTGCGCGAACGCCGTCGGCCCGCCCTCCCCCGCGAGCACCTGGCAGGCGATCGTCGCGAGGTTCCCGCCCGCGGAGTCGCCGCCGACGGCGACCCGCTCGCGATCGGCCCCGAGCTGCTCGGCACCCTCCTCGAGCGCCCAGCGCAGCGCCGCGACGGCGTCCTCGACCGGGGCGGGCCACGGGTGCTCCGGCGCGAGGCGGTAGTCCACCGCCAGCACGTGGCAGCCCGCGTGCTTGCAGAGCAGCCGGCAGGTCACGTCGTGGGTCTCGAGGTCGCCGATGACGAAGCCCCCGCCGTGCAGGAAGACGAGCAGCGGGTGCGGCCCGGGCGTGACCTCGGCCGGCGCGTAGTGGCGGGCGGGCAGCGGGCCGGCGCCCCCGGGCACCTCGAGGTCGCGGACCGCGCCGACCCGGATCTCGATGCCGGCGAAGACCTGCGCCTGGCGCCGGGTCTGCGCCCGGCCCTGGGCGGGCGGCAGCGTCTCGAGGTCGGGGTCGCCGCGCTTCTCGAGCAGCGCGAGCGTCAGCTGCATCTCCGGGTCGAGCTCCTGCCCGTCGAGGCGGATGCGGCGGCGGCCCGAGAGGCCGACCTTCGCGCGCTCGGGGAGGTAGGAGATCGCACGGGCGACGCGGTACTCCACGCGCTCGCGGGGCGTGAGCTTCACGGGGGCCATCGCGCGACCCTACCCGCGCGCCCCCTCAGTTGAGCGCGCGCGTTCCCGGGGGGAGCACGCCGCCGCCGACCACCTCGCGCGCCGCGTCCTGCAGCGCCGTCAGCGCGACGCGCTGGGTGAACGGCCCCGTCGAGCAGCGCGCGACACCGAGCGCTTCGAGCTCGCTGGTCGGCAACGCCATCCCGGGCACGGAGATGACGGTGAGCTTCCGGTCGCCGAGGCCGGCCACGAGCTGCTCGATCTCCTCGCGCTGCAGCGCGCCCGGGACGAAGACGACGGGCGCGCCGGCCTCGAGGAACGCCTTGCCTCGCTCGATCGCCTCGGCGACGACCGCGTCGCGCGGCTTGTCGCCGGCCTTGACGAACGCGTCCGTGCGCGCGTTGAGGACGAACGGGACGCCCTCCGCCTCCCCCGCCTTCACGACGGCCTCGACCGCCGCGACCGCCTCGGCCAGCGGCTTCATCTGGTCCTCGAGGTTCGCGCCGGCGACCCCCACGGCCATGGCCTTGCGGGCCGTCTCCCCCGCGTTCCCGTAGCCGGCCTCGAAGTCCATCGAGACGGGACCCCACCCATCCCGTCCACCGCCTCGACGATCCGGCGGACCATGTCGAGGTGGAGCTCGAGCGGGATGTTCTCGCCGTCCTCGTAGCCGAAGGTCGCGGCGATCGAGTGCGATGCGGTCGCGAGCGCCTGGACGCCCTCCGTCCCGGCGACGACCGTGGCGCTGACGACGTCCCAGACGTTCGGCAGCACGAGGATCTCGGGCGCTCGGTGGAGCTCCAGCAGGCGCTGGGCGCGGGCGGCGGTGTCGCTCATGCCGCCCACGCTACCCCGGGGCCGCTCAGCCGATCGCGACCATGCGCTCGATGGGGATCCGTGCGCGCTCCGCGATGTCCGGGCGCACCTTGACCTCGCCCGTGAGGTCGCGCAGGCAGTCGCGCAGCTTCGGGAGCGTGATCATCTTCATGTAGCGGCAGCTCGCGGCCTCGTTCGCGGCGATGAACTCCACGTCGGGCGCCGCCATCCGCAGGGGGTGGAGCATGCCGGTCTCCGTCGCCATGATCGCCGTCGCGCCCGTGCCCTTCTTCGCCGCCGCGTAGTCGAGCATCCCGCCCGTGGAGAGCATGTGCACGCCCTCCGGCGCGACGTCGCCCGCCGCCACGTACTCCATGACGGAGGTGGAGCAGCCGCACTCCGGGTGGATGAGGAAGTCGGCGCCCGGGTGCTCCGCGCGGGTGCGCTCGATGTCGCTCGGGCGGATGCCGGCGTGGACGTGGCACTCCCCGTCCCAGACGTGCATCTTCCTGCCGGTGACCTTCTCGACGTAGGCGCCGAGGAACATGTCGGGGCCGAAGAGGATCTCCGTGTCCGCGCCGTGGGTCGCGTAGATGTGCTCGACGACCGCGGCGGCGTTCGAGGAGGTCACGCAGTAGTCCGTGAGGGCCTTCACCTCGGCCGTCGTGTTGACGTACATGACCGTCACGGCGCCCGGGTGCTTCGCCTGCCAGGCCGCGAGCTCCTCCGCGGTGATCGAGTCGGCCAAGGAGCAGCCCGCGTCGAGGTCCGGGATGAGGACCTTCTTCTCCGGGCTCAGGATGGACGCGGTCTCGGCCATGAAGTGCACGCCGCAGAACGCGATGACCTCCTTGTCGGTCTTCGCGCCCTGACGGCTCAGGCCGAGGGAGTCGCCGACGAAGTCCGCGACGTCCTGGACCTCGGGCAGCTGGTAGTTGTGGGCGAGGATGACCGCGCCGCGCTCCTCGGCGAGGGCCCGGACCTCGGCCTGCAGCTGGGGGATCGACTCGAGGCTCAGAAGGCTCATGCGAGGGGCTCCAGGATGAGGGACAGGTCGAGGTTCGGGGCGCTGTGGGTGAGCGCGCCGACCGAGACGAAGTCTAGACCCGCGGCGGCGATCTCCCGGACCGTCTCGAGCGAGACGCCGCCGCTGCCCTCGGTCTCCGCGCGGCCCGCGATGAGCTCCACCGCCTCGCGCAGCTGCGCCGGGCCCATGTTGTCGAGCAGGATGCGCGGCGCCCGCGCGGCGAGGGCCTCCTGCACCTCCGCGAGGTCCGAGCACTCCACCTCGAGCGGCAGGTCGGGCGCGAGCTCGCGCGCCGCACGGACGGCCGCGCCGACCCCGCCGGCCATCGCCGCGTGGTTCTCCTTGATGAGCACCATGTCGTAGAGGCCGAAGCGGTGGTTCGCGCCGCCGCCCGCGGCCACCGCCGCCTTCTCGAGCGCCCGCAGGCCGGGGGTCGTCTTGCGCGTGTCGAGGATCGTCGCGCCCGTCCCCTCCACGGCCTGCACGTAGCGGTGCGTGAGCGTCGCGATCCCGCTCAGGCGGCCGAGGAAGTTCAGCGCCGTGCGCTCCGCGGAGAGCAGCGCGCCCGCGTCCCCCTCCACCTCGAGGACGGGCCCGCCGTCGCGCCACACGCCCTCCTCGACCCGCGCGGTGAAGCGCGCGCCGGGGTCGAGCTGGGTGAACGCGAGCTCGGCGAGCTCGAGGCCGAAGACGCACCCCGGCGCCTTCTGGGTGACCCGGGCGATCGCGCGCGTCCCGGGCGGGACGGTCGCGGCGACGGTGACGTCCCCCGGGCCGAGGTCCTCCGCGAGGGCGGCGGCGACGAGGGCGGCGAGCGTGCTGTCGGGCGCGGTCTGGCTCACGCCCCCATCCTGGCAGCGCGCGCGGCGCGAGAGCGCGGCGCGCGCGGCGCGAGACGCGGTGGCCCGCGGCGCGGAACGGCTCCGCGGCACCCTCCGCGCGCGGGCGGCCGGCGGCAGCGGGCGTGGACCGTGGCTCCCACCTGCGATCCCACGCCCGATCCTGCGCGGGCCGACAGCGGGCGTGGAACCGCAGGACCACCGGGCCGCGCACGCGGCGACCCGCGTTCCCACGCCGGCTGACCCCACCTCCAACAGCGGGCGTGGGGGCGTGGCTCCGAGCTGCGATCCCACGCCGGATCCGCGCTCAGGCCCCCCGGACGGTGTGGCCGGCGCCGCGCAGCGCGCGATGGCGTCGGCGAGCCGGTCGGCCGGCACGAGGACGAGGTCCGCGCCGTGGGTCGAGGCGACCATGACGGGCACCGCCGCGTCGGCAAGGGGCCGCACGAGCGCCGCGAGCATCCCCGTCGCCTCGGGCGCGTGGGCGGTGTCCCCGCTCCACAGCGCCCGCCACGCGCCGTCCCCGGCCTCGCGCACGACCGTCAGCCCGTCGGGCCCGCGCACGAGCGCCATCCACCCGTCGGCCGGGAGCGGCGCGTCGGCGGGCAGCAGGTCGATCGCCCAGGCACCCGGCAGGACGCGGAGCTCCTGGGCCGCGCTCACCCCGGAACGAGGACGTTGACCCGCTCGAAGCGCGGGTCGCTCGCGCCGTGCAGCCGCGCGCCCGTCACGACGAGCTCGCGGAGGTAGGCGACGATCTCCTCCGTGATCTCCTCCCCCGGCAGCAGCGCGGGGATCCCGGGCGGGTAGCCCGCGATGGACTCGCAGGAGATGCGGCCCACCGCGTCGTCGACCGCGACGACCTCCGCCTGGCCGAGGAACGCCTCCCGCGGGGAGACCTCCATGCGCGGGTGCCGCGCGGCGGGCGGCGCGATCACGGGGCTCGTGGTCCCCTCCTGCATGATGCGCTTCGCGGTCTCGTCGATGTCCCCCGCGACGCGCTCGAGCGCCTTGGGGTCCTCCGCGATGCCGACGATCAGGACGAGCGTCGCCTGGGTCGCGAGCTCGGACTGCTGGTCGTAGGCGCTGCGCAGCGCCTCGCTCACCTCGTAGCCCGTGCGCCCGAGGCCCGTGACGTCGAGGACGATCCGCAGGGGGTCCCAGTCCGCCACGCCCGGCCGGCCGACCTGCTCCTCCCCCACGACCCGGATCCCCGGCGTGGTGGCGAGCTTCTCCCGCGTGCGCGCGACGGCGGCGAGCGTCTCGTGGATGAGCGCCTCGCCGTGGACCGCGAGCTGGCGGCGCGTCGCGTCGAGCGAGGCCATGAGCAGGGAGCTCGGCGACGTCGTGCGCAGCAGGCGCATCATGCGGTCGACCTTCGCGGGGTCGATGCGGCCCGTGCCGGCGACGTGGAGCATCGCGCTCTGCGTCAGCGAGCCCGCCATCTTGTGGACGGAGGTCAGCGCCGCGTCCGCGCCGAGGCTCAGCGCGCCCGGCGGGAGGTCCGGGTGGAAGCCGAAGTGCGGCCCCCAGGACTGGTCGACGACGAGCGCCGCGCCGTGCTCGTGCGCCACCGCCGCGCAGCCCGCGACGTCCGCGACCATCCCGTAGTACGTCGGGGAGACCATGAAGACGACCTCCGCCTCCGGGTTCTCCCCGAGCGTCGTGCGCAGGTCCTCCGGGGTGATCCCGTGGGCCATCCCGAGCGTCCCGTCGTAGGCCGGGGCGACGAAGGACGGCAGGCCGCCGCTGAGCACGAGGCCGTCGACGAGCGAGGCGTGCGAGTTGCGCTGGGCGACCACCCGCGTGCCGAGCGGGGCGAGCGCGAGGCAGAGCGCGTGGTTGCCCTGGGTGGCGCCGTTCGTCAGGAACCACGTGCGCTCCGCGCCGTAGGCGTCCGCGGCGAGCTGCTCCGCGCGCTGGTACGGCGTCGGGGACGGGCCGAGGTCGACCCCGTGGATGTCCTGCGGGATGTCGATCGCCAGCGCGCGGTCCCCGAGCGCGAAGCGCAGGCCGGGGTCCGCCCCCGGGCCGCCCTTGTGCCCCGGGACGTGGAAGCGCCCCGGCCCGCGGAAGCCGTAGGCGACGAGCGCGTCGAGGTAGGGCGCGCTGGGCTGCTCGGCGCCGAAGGGCATCAGGAGCCGTCCCCGCCGTCGGCGGCGCGGCCCTCGGCCTCGCGCAGGAGCTCCGCCCGGACGAAGCCGTCGAGGTCGCCGTCGAGCACGCGGGTCGCGTCGCCGGCCTCGTGGTTCGTCCGGTGGTCCTTGACCATCGTGTAGGGGTGCAGGACGTAGGAGCGGATCTGCGAGCCGAAGTTCACGTCCTGCACGCCGCCCTTCTCCTTCGCGATCGCCTCCTCGCGCTCGCGCTCGCGGCGCTCGACGAGCTTCGAGGCGAGCATCTTCATGGCCGTCAGGCGGTTCGCGGACTGGGAGCGCTCGTTCTGGCACTGCACGACGACCCCCGTCGGCAGGTGCGTGATCCGCACGGCGGAGTCCGTCTTGTTCACGTGCTGGCCGCCCGCGCCCGAGGCGCGGTAGGTGTCGACCCGGAGGTCGTCGTCGTTGATCTCGACCTCGCCCACGTCCTCGATCACGGGCGCGACCTCGAGCCCGGCGAACGACGTCTGCCGCCGGTTCGCGGAGTCGAACGGGCTCAGGCGCACGAGGCGGTGGACCCCCTTCTCCGCGCCGAAGAGCCCGTAGGCGTTCTCGCCGCTGGCCCGGAACGTCGCGGACTTGATGCCGGCCTCCTCCCCGTCGGAGGCCTCGAGCAGCTCGACCTTGAAGCCGCGCTTCTCGGCCCACTTCATCTCCATGCGCAGGACCATCTCGGCCCAGTCCTGCGCGTCCGTGCCGCCCGCGCCCGCGTTGACGGTGACGAGCGCGTCGCCCTGGTCGTAGTGGCCCGAGAAGAGCCGCTCCTCCTCGAGCGCGACCAGCCGCGCCTCCATGGAGGAGAGCTGGTCGAGCAGCTCCCCCATGATCTCCTCGTCCTCCGCCGCGAGCTCCGCCAGGCCCTCGAGGTCGGCGACGTCGACTTCGAGCGACCGGAAGCGCTCGAGGCGCTTGCTCACGCGCGCGTGCTCCTCGGAGACCCGGCGCGCGTTCTCCGTGTCGTCCCAGAAGTGCGGGTCGCCCATCTCGGCCTCGAACTGCGCGACGGTCGCGGCCAGCGCGTCGACGTCGACCCCCTGCCGGTTGGCCTCCCAAGCGTCGCGGATCGCCGCCAGGCGCTGGGGGATCGGGAGGACGTCGGGGGTCGTGCTCATCGCGCGGTCGAGGGTACCCTCACCCCACCTTGAACCCCTTGCTGCTCCCGCCGAGGCTGCTGCTGCGCGCCCTCGACGACCTCCACGAGATCGCTCTGGCCGCGAAGGCGATCAACCCGCGCCTGGGGACCCTGCAGGACCGCGCGGACTCCATCGAGGAGCAGCTCGGCGAGGCGATCGACATCGCGCGCCAGATCGAGCTGCGTGGGCGCGAGGCGATCGCGATGGCCGAGCGCATCGACACGCGCGCGGGCGCGGTGCTCGACCTCGCCGACCGGGTCGACGAGCGCGCGGCGGAGATCATGGCGGAGGCGAAGGACATCCAGCTCGTGGCGGCCGAGGTCGCGCTGCGCGGTGGCCAGGTCGCCGAGGCGCTGCCGCTGCTCGAGCGCGCGATCGCCCTGGCCGAGCCGCTCGAGAGCACCGTCGAGCGCCTGGGCCGCCTCGTCGACCGCCTGCCCGGCGGCGCCCGCGCGGGCGCGCCGCGGGCCGGGGGCGCCCGGGCCCCGCGCACGCCGCGGCCCTAGCCGGTCGGACGGCGCACCCGCCGGCCTGGGCCCATCCCGCCCGACACGCCGCGGTCGCCCGGACCCGAGCGCACACGGCGGTCACCCGGGCCCGGGCACCGGCCTCGCGGGAGACCGCGAGAGGGCCGATCCGGGGCCGGGCGCCCCACAGCGGCCCCCTCGGCGCGCTCGCCGCCTCGCGGAAGGCCCCGAGAGGGCCGATCCGGGGCCGGGCGCCCCAGATCGGCCCCCTCGCGGTCCTCCGCCGGGTCCCGACCACCCCGCGGCCCTCGGCGGGCGGCGGTCCCCGCCGCGCCGGAGCGACCGTCGCACTTGCGTCCGCCTCACGGGCGCAAGTGCAACCGCTGCACTCCTCGTGCGACCGCATGCCCGCCCTAGCCCGCGACGCCCCCGTCCACGTCTCGCGGCGCCCACGGCTCGCGGCGCGCTCGCGCGCCCCGCGCGCTGCGAAGGTGTCGCCGTGCGCGTCTGGAGCCACGCCGACTTCGGCTTCCCCCTGCCCCCGGGCCACAAGTACCCCATGCCGAAGTACCCCCTCCTGCGCGACCACGCGCTGGCGGAGGGCCACGACGTCGACGTCCCCGGGCCCGTGTCCTGGGAGGCGCTGCACCGCGTCCACGACCCCGCCTTCGTCGCGCGGATGCGCGCGGGCGCGCTCGATCGGCGGACGGAGCGGGTGCTCGGGCTGCCCTGGTCGCCCCAGCTCGTCGAGCGCGCGCGGCGCGGGACGCTCGGCACCCTCCACGCCGCCCGGGACGCCCTGCGCGGCCGCCGCGTCGGGATGATGCTCGGCGGCGGCACGCACCACGCGGGCCGCGCGAGCGCCCGGGGCTACTGCCTCTTCAACGACCTCGCGGTGGTCACGACGGAGCTGCGGCGGGAGGGCCTGGCGCAGCGCGTCCTGGTCGTGGACTGCGACGTCCACCAGGGCGACGGGACCGCAGAGCTCCTGCAGCCCGACCCCGACGCCTTCACCCTGAGCGTGCAGTGCGAGCGCAACTACCCCTTCACGCGCATCCCGTCCGACCTCGACGTCGAGCTGCCCGCCCGCACGGGCGACGACGCCTACCTGACGGCGCTCGACGGGGCGCTCGCCACCGCGCAGGAGCGCTTCGGCACCCCGGACCTCGTCCTCTACCTCGCGGGCGCGGACCCCTGGGAGGGCGACGGCCTCGGGCGGCTCTCGCTGACCAAGCCGGGCCTGCGGGCCCGCGACGCGCTCGTGCTCGACCACGCGCTCGCGCGCGACGTGCCCGTCGCCGTCACGCTGGCCGGCGGCTACCCGCCCGCGGTCGGCGACGGCGTCGAGATCAACGCGGCGACGCTGGCGGAGGCTGCGGCGCGCGCGGCGTGAGCCCGGGCCCGCCGGCGACCCCGGCCGCCTCGGCGCGGGCGAGGTCCCCCGGGCGGATGCCGCGGCCCTCGACGACGTCTGCGAGCTGGTCGGAGATGAGCTTGCGCGCACGCACGAGCGTGTCCTCGATCGCCTCGACGGCCGCCTCGACGTTCCCGCGCTGGGCGGAGTACTTCGCCACGACGAGCCCCTGCACGATGTTGTCGTTGATCTCGAGCGCCTGGCGCTCCCGGTCCCGCGTCGCCTGCTCCGCGCGGTCCAGCGCGAGGCTCGCCTCCGCGGCGAAGAGCAGCACCACCGAGCGCGCGCGGGCCGGCAGCGTGCGGCGCGGCGCCGTCCAGGCCACCGCCAGCACGGCGACCGCGCGATCGTCCCGCAGGACGGGCTGGGCGAGGCCGAGCGTCGTCCCCGCGAGGCGGCGCAGCCCGCGCGGCGGCCCGTCGACCTCCAGGGGCTCGGGCCGCCCCGCCCGGTAGGCCGCCTCGAGCGCCACGCGCACGCGCTCCCCCGTGAAGACGAGCCCCGCCTCCGCCGAGCCCGCCATCGCCGCGACCGTGAGCCCGTCCCCGTCCGGCGCGGGCGCGAGCATGATCGCGACGTCCGCGCCGAGCGACGCGGCGACCCCCTCGCAGGTCGCGCGGAGGGCGGCCGCCGCATCCGTGCCGCCCGCCATCTGCGAGACGGCCGCGACGTCCGCCGCCTGCGCGCGCACGGCGTTGACCAGGCGGCCGATGAGCACGCCGCCCACGCCGATCGTCCCGAGCACCATGACCCACATGGCGGCCGCGTAGTCCGTGTCGTCGCCGACGACCAGCACGCCCGCGTAGAGCAGGCCGGAGATCGCGATCTGCACGAGGGCCGCGCGGAGCCCGAAGAAGAAGAACGCGTAGCTCGAGACGAGCACGTAGAGCGTCGGGTAGAGGACCGCGCCCCGCCCGCCGTAGAGGATGCAGCCCGTGATGAGGACGCTCCCGCCGACGAGGAAGGCCTGGAGCGCGCCGACGGTCGCGCGCGGCCCGAGCACCAGCAGCGCGCCCGCGGCACCGAAGGCGACCAGGGGCTGCAGCGCGATCCCGAGCAGGTCCGCGTCGGGCGCGTGCGGGAGCGCGAGGGTGAGCAGGACGAGCGCCCCGCCCGCCGCGAAGAGCAGCGCGAGCGCGCGGGACATGACCGCGCGCTCGGAGCGCGTCGAGCCGTAGGGGACCACGGCGCCCTGAGGGCTAGGCCGCGGGGCCCGGGGTCACGAGCCGTGGCACTTCTTGTACTTCTTGCCCGAGCCGCACCAGCACGCCTCGTTGCGCCCGAGCGTCTCGTGCTCGTCGACGCGCCGCTGCTGGACGACGGGCACCGCCTCCGAGGCCGGGTCGTCGTAGTCCCCGTAGGCGCCGCCGGGATCCGCGATCGCCGGCCCGCCCGCGGCGGCCTGGGCCAGCGCGGAGGGCTGCGTCGTGCCCGAGCCGCCGGAGTAGGAGACGCGGCCCGCGGCCGTCGAGCTCCCCGCGGGGCTGCGCTGCTGCGCGGGCAGCACCTCCTCCGGGGCGGCACCCGGGTCCTCCTCCACGTTGACCTCGACGTGGTAGATCATCCGGGCGAAGTCGGCCCAGATCGTGTTCATGAGGTCCGTGAAGAGGTCGAACGCCTCGTTCTTGTACGCGATGATCGGCTCGATCTGCGCGAACCCGCGGAGGTGGATGCCCTCGCGCAGGTAGTCCATGTCGTAGAGGTGCTCGCGCCACTTCTGGTCGATGATCTGGAGCAGCAGGTAGCGCTCGAGCGCGCGCATGAGCTCGCCGCCGAGCTCCTCCTCGCGCTGGTCGTAGAGGGCGATGGCGTCGTCGCCGAGGCGCTGGCGCAGCTCCTCGCCCGACCAGGACTCGTCGACGACCTGGCCCGGGGTGATGCCGGTCGGCCACACGTCGTCCACCGCGGTGAAGAGGCCCTCGAGGTCCCACTCCTCCACGTAGTCCGTCGGCGCGTACTCGTCGACCATCCGCGACACGACGTCGTGGATCTGGGCCCGGGCCGAGTCGCCCATGTCCTTGCCCTCGAGGACGCCGTCGCGGTACTCGTAGACGATCCGGCGCTGCTCGTTCATGACGTCGTCGTACTCGAGGACGCGCTTGCGGATGAGGAAGTTCTGCTCCTCGACCTTCTTCTGGGCCTTCTCGATCTGCTTCGAGAGGATCCCGGCCTCGATCGGGAGCTCGTTGCCCTCCTCGTCGTGCTCGCCGAGGCGGTCGAGGATCTTGTAGATCCGGTCGCCGGCGAACAGGCGCACGAGGTCGTCCTCCGCGGAGAGGAAGAACCGCGACTCGCCCGGGTCGCCCTGGCGACCGGCGCGGCCGCGCAGCTGGTTGTCGATGCGGCGCGACTCGTGGCGCTCCGTGCCGACGATGAAGAGGCCGCCGGCCTCCATGACCTGCTCGCGGTTGGCCTCGACGCGCTCGGTGACCTTCGGGAGGATCGCGGCGTACTGCGCCTGGTACTCCTCGTCGTCGGGCTGGTAGCCGAGCTTGCCGAGCTCGAGCTCCGTGAGGTGCTCCGCGTTGCCGCCGAGCTTGATGTCGACGCCGCGGCCGGCCATGTTCGTGGCGATGGTCACGGCGCCGGGCTGGCCGGCCTCCGCGACGACCTCGCCCTCGCGCTCGGCGAACTCGGGCTTCGCGTTCAGGACCGTGTGGGGGATGCCGGCCTTCCCGAGCTCGCGCCCGAGGAACTCGGAGACCTCGACGGAGATCGTGCCGACCAGGACGGGCTGGCCCTTCTCGTGGCGGGCCTTGATCTCGCGCACGACGGCGGAGAACTTGCCGTCCCGCGTCTTGTAGACCTGGTCGTTCTTGTCCTGGCGGACCATGTCCCGGTTCGTGGGGACCTGCACGACGCCGAGCTTGTAGATCTTCATGAACTCGGTCGCCTCGGTGAGGGCGGTGCCGGTCATGCCGCTGAGCTTCTCGTACATCCGGAAGTAGTTCTGGAGGGTGACCGTCGCCATGGTCTGGTTCTCCTCCTGGACGCGCACCCCCTCCTTCGCCTCGATGGCCTGGTGCAGCCCCTCCGACCAGCGGCGGCCCTCCATGATGCGGCCCGTGAACTCGTCGATGATCATCACCTCGCCGTCCACGACGGCGTAGTCCACGTCGCGCTTGTAGAGCGCCTGGGCCTTGAGGGCCTGGTGGAGGTGGTTGACCAGCGGGCCGTTCTCCGCGCGGTAGAGGTGCTCGATCCCGAGGAACTTCTCGGCCTTGGCGACGCCCTGCTCCGTGACGGCGACGGTCTTGTGCTTCTCGTCGAACTCGAAGTCGAACTCCGCGACGAACTCCTTCTTCATCCGCGGGTCCATGTTCTCCGGGCGCTTGCCGGGGACCATGATCGGCGCGAGCTTCGCGAACTTCCCGTACATGTCGCCCGCGGCCTCGGGGGCGCCCGAGATGATCAGCGGGGTGCGGGCCTCGTCGATGAGGATGTTGTCCACCTCGTCGACCACCGCGAAGTTGTGCGTGGCCAGGGGCCGGCCGTCCTCCGTGTAGCGCCCGCCGTGCTGGACCTTCTCCGTGAGGTCCGTCGCCATGTTGTCGCGGAGGTAGTCGAAGCCGAACTCGGAGTTCGTGCCGTAGGTGATGTCCGCCGCGTAGGCGAGCTGCTTGTCCTCGTAGGCCTGCATGTTCTGCAGGATCCCGACCCTCAGCCCGAGGAACTCGTAGAGCGGCATCATCCACTCCGCGTCGCGGCGGGCGAGGTAGTCGTTGACCGTGACGACGTGCACGCCCTTGCCGGCCAGGGCGTTCAGCGAGACCGCGAGCGTCCCGGTGAGGGTCTTGCCCTCGCCCGTCTTCATCTCGGCGATGTTCCCGCCGTGCAGGACCATGCCGCCGATGAGCTGCACGTCGAAGTGGCGCATGCCCATGACGCGCTTGGAGGCCTCGCGCGTGCACGCGAAGGACTCGGGCAGCGCGGCGTCCAGGACGGCCTGCTGGGACTTGGGGTCCTTGGCGATCTGCTCCTGCACGGAGGCCTTGAGGTCCGTGAAGCGCTGGAGCAGCTCCGCGTCGCTCTCCAGCTCGAGCTCGGGCTCGAACGCGGCGACGAGCGCGACCCGCTTCTCGTAGGACTTGAACTGCTTGGCCTCGCCCATGTTCAGGGCGCGATCGAGGATCCCCATGGGGGTTGAGGCTAGCAGTGGGAGGGTGCCCGGGACCGCGTCTGACCGGGCCCCGGAGGGGCGTTCGGCGTGGGGTCCGGAGCGGCCCTCGAGCCGCTCCGGGACCCCCCGTCGAGGGCGCTTCAGGTCGTGGCCGGAAGCCCCTCGCCGCCGAAGCTCTCGTGGTGGCGGAACTCCCGCCGCTTGCGCCGCTTGTCGCAGTGGCGCTTGACCTGCCGGGACAGCTCCTGCTCGCACAGGTGGATGGCGTGGCGCAGGTCGCGCGAGTTGTCGCTCGCCCGCAGCGTCACGCCCTTGAGGTAGAGCGTCGCGTCCACGCGCTCCTTGTCGGGGACGGAGGGGTTTCGCTCTCGGGAGAGCTCGACTTCGAGCCGGGCCACGGCACTCACCTGCCTGTCGACCTTCTCGAACCGCTTGCGGACGTGCTCCCGCAGTTCGTCGGTGACCGGAACGTTGCGACCCTTGAGCTCGATCTGCATCGAGTGCCTCCAGTGTGCGTCGTTGGGGGGCGGTGAGGCCCGTAGCCCGATCGACCATACGCCTCGGTGACACGTTGTCAACAGCAGGTCGTCGAAGCCTGACGGCCCCCGCCAGGACCGGCGGTCCAAGGTGCCGATGCCTGCTGGCTTTCGCGCGTGGAGCTGCTCGACGGATGTTGCACCTGGGTGGTGTTCCGTGACACCGCCCGGGGTGACGATGCCGCGGGTGCACCGGCTCCTCGACCTCCTCGCCCCGCCCTCCTGCCTCGCCTGCGGCGCCCCGGGGACGGACCTCTGCCCGGCCTGCCGGCGCGCGCTGCCCTGGCTCACCGGCCCGTGCTGCGCGCGCTGCGGGCTGCCGGGCTGCCGGCGCTGCCCGGCCGCCGGCGCCGCGTTCGAGGCGTCGTGGGCGCCCCTGGCCTACGCGGGCCCCGTCCCGGCCATCGTCGCCGGGCTCAAGCAGCGGCGCGCCCGGGTCGCGACGGAGCCCATGGCGGCGGCGCTGGCCCGTGCGCCGCTGCGCCTCCTGGGGCCCGACCCCGTGCTCGTGCCCGTCCCGACGGCGGCGGTGCGCGCCCGCTCGCGCGGCTTCGACCAGGCGGCAGCGCTTGCGGAGGCCCTGGCCGCGCGCGGGGTCGGGCGGGTGGCCGCCTGCCTCGAGCGCGCGGGCCCCGCGACCCGCCAGCGCGGCGCGGGCCGCGAGGAGCGGCTCGCCGCGGGGCGCATCGCGGTGCGGGTGCGCGAGGGCGCGGCGGTCCCGCGCGCCTGCGTGCTGGTCGACGACGTCCACACCACCGGCGCGACCCTCGACGCCTGCGCCCGCGCGCTCCGCGCGGGCGGTGCGCGGCGCGTCGTGGCGATCGCCTACGCGCGGGCCCTGGGGTGAGCGGCGGGCGCGGCCCGGCGTCGGCCGCGGACCCCGGCGCTCGCACGGGCGCGCGCGGTGCGACACTCGCCGGGTGGCCCTCGCCGCCGCCGCCGACACCTCGTGGACCCTGGCCCCCGGCCCGCTCGCGCTCGCCGGGCTGCTCACCTGGGCCTACGTGCGGCGCTGGCTCGCGGTCCGGGCCGACGGCGGGGCGCGGACCGCGGGCGTCGGGCGGCTCGTCGCCTTCCTCGGCGCGATGGCCGTGCTCCTGGTCGCGTTGGTCTCCCCCGTCGACCGGCTCGGGGAGCAGGTCTTCGCGATGCACATGGTCCAGCACCTCCTCGTGCTGGACCTCGTCCCGATCCTGCTCATGCTCGCGCTGACCAAGACGCTCCTGCGGCCCCTCACCCGCCGGGTCCAAGTGCTCGAGCGCAACGCCGGCCCGCTCGCCCACCCGGCCTTCGCGGTCGTCCTCTACGTCGTCACGATGGCCTTCTGGCACGTCCCGGCGCTCTACGACGCGGCGCTGGAGCACCCCGTCGTCCACGTCATCGAGCACGTGACGTTCCTCAACGCGGGCCTCCTCTACTGGTGGCACCTGCTCTCGCCCATCCGCAGCCGCATCTCCATCGGCCCCTTCGGCCCCGTCGTCTACATGCTCGTGACGAAGCTCCTGGTCTCCTTCATCGGGATCGCGATCACGTTCGCGCCCGACACGATCTACGGCTTCTACGTGGACGCGCCGCGCGTGTGGGGCCTGAGCGCGGGGGACGACCAGGCCGTCGCCGGCGCGATCATGGCCGTCGAGCAGAGCGTCGTCATGGGCATCGCGCTGGCCTACCTCTTCGTCCGGGCGCTCGCCGAGAGCGAGAAGGAGGACGAGCGTGCCGAGCGCTTCGGCACCGCCTGAGGTCGCCTTCGTGCTCGGCGGCGGTGGCGGCCCGCTCGGGGCGCACGAGGTCGGGATGCTGCAGGCGCTCACGGAGCGCCACGTCGTGCCCGACGTCGTGCTGGGCACCTCCGTCGGCGCGATCAACGGCGCCGCGTACGCCGCCGACCCCACCCCGGCCGGCGTCGAGCGGCTCGCGGCCCTGTGGACGGAGCTCGACGCGAGCGCCGTGCTCGGCGGCTCGGCCCTCGGCCGCCTCGCGACGCTCGCCCGCAGCCGCACCCACCTGCACGACGGCGAAGGCCTGCGCCGCCTGCTCACCGAGAGGCTTCCCGTCGGGACCATCGAGGAGCTCCGGGTCCCGTTCGGCTGCGTGGCCGCGAGCATCGAGGGCGCCCGGGAGCACTGGTTCACCGAGGGTCCCCTCGTGGACGCCGTCCTCGCCTCCTCCGCCGTTCCGGGCATGCTCCCGCCCGTGGCGATCGGCGGCGAGCACTTCGTGGACGGGGGGATCGTCAACTCCATCCCCGTGGCCCGCGCGGTCGAGCTGGGTGCCCGGGTCGTCCACGTGCTCCAGGTGGGCCGCCTGGACCGTCCGCTCGAGCCGCCGCGCTGGCCCTGGGAGGTCGCGCTCGTGGCCTTCGAGCTCGCGCGGCGCCATCGCTTCCACGGCGACCTCGCGGCCCTGCCCGCGGGGGTCGAGCTCCACGTGCTGCCGACGGGCCAGACGGACCCGCCGCGCTTCAGCGACCTCTCGCAGTACCGCTACCGGGACACGACGCGGATCGGCGAGCGGATCGCCCGTGCCCGCGCCGCGACGCTCGCCCACCTCGACGAGGCGGGCATCGGGCACCCATGACGCTCCGGGTCCCGCCCGCGGCCGTCCGCCGGCTCGTCGTCGCGCCGCTCGTCCTCGCGCTCGAGGCCGCCGTGCTCGTGCTCGGCTCCGTCCTCGCCGTCCCCCTCGCGCTCCTGGGCCCGCGCGGAGGGGCACGCCGCCCGCTGCGCGTCACGGTGATCGCCGTCGTCTACGCCGGTCGGCACCTCGCGGGCACCCTGGCGTGCCTCGGGCTCTGGGTGGCCGGCGGCTTCGGCCGCAAGCTCGACGGTCCCCGCATGCAGCGCGCGCACTACGCCGTCCTGGGCTGGTTCGTCGCCGGCCTGCACGAGTCCATGTCCCGCGCCGCGCGGGTCGCCCTGCGCGTCGAGGGCTCGGACGCGGCGCTCGGGGCCCTGACGGCCAAGGAGCGGCCCGTCGTGGTGCTCGCCCGGCACGCGGGCGAGGGCGACTCCCTGCTCGTCCTGCACCACCTGCTCTGCCGGCACGGGCGCCGGACGCGCCTGGTGCTGCACGAGGCGCTCCGGATCGACCCGCTGATCGACGCGCTGGGCAGCCGGCTCCCCAACCGCTTCGTGGACCCGCGCGGCGGGGAGACGGAGGTCGAGATCGCCGCGATGGCCGGCGACATGGGCCCGGATGACGCCGTGCTGATCTTCCCCGAGGGCGCCAACTTCTCCGCCGAGCACCGGGAGCGCGGCATCGCGCGGCTGCGGCGCGGCGGCCACCACGGCCACGCGGAGCAGGCCGACGCCATGCGCCACGTGAGCCCACCGCGGCCCGGTGGGGCCCTCGCGGCCATCGACGCGGCTCGGGACGCGGACGTCGTCTTCGTGGGGCACGTCGGGACCCCGACGGGCGTCGCCGGCACGTGGCGCCTGCTGCCCGAGACCCAGCCCGTGCTCCTGCGGCTGTGGGTCGTCCCGGCCGAGGAGGTGCCGCGTGACCGGGCGGAGCAGGTCACGTGGCTCTTCGAGCACTGGGCCGTGCTCGACGCCTGGGTCGCGGAGCGCTCGGCGGCCGCCTAGTTCCCGAGCACCGCCCCGTCCTCGAGCACGAGCCGCTCGCCCTCGGGCGCGGCCACCCGCGCGTCGCCGCGCGCGACGACCCCGGCGCCGAAGACGACGTCGCCCTCCACCCGCAGCGAGGAGCAGTCCACGAGCGACGGCGGGCCGGCCGGGAAGTGCGCGTCGAAGGCGTCGACGAGCTTGAAGTGCGCGGCGTCGAGCTCCACGAGCGGCGTGCTCCCGCCGCGCGCCGGGGCGAGCTCGACCCGCGAGTCCTCCGTCAGCACGAAGGCGTCCGAGCGCACGGCCAGCAGGTCGTTCGTCGTCTTGACCGGCGCGTAGCGGGAACGCGGCACCCGGATCGCCCGCGCGCCCTCCCACACGTCGATCGCCGCGCCCATCGCGGTCTCGAGCTGCAGCACGGGGGTCGACGCCGCGTCCTTCGGGTCGACCGTCTTGCGGTTGACGATGAGCGGGAGGTCGAGCGCGCCGCCCGCGGCCTCGAGCGCCGCGTCGAGCGCGCGGAGGTCCACCCAGAGGTTGTTCGTGTTGAAGAAGCGGTGGCGCGCGGTGTCCTGGAACGCGGCGACGTCGGCGTCGGGGGTCTGCGCGAGCTCGCGCAGCACGAGCCCGCCGCCCCCCGCGCGCTCGGCGAGGTGGCCGCCCTTGCGGTCGCTCGGGGAGCGGTCCGCGACCTCCATGAGGAACGGCGCCCCCTCCTGCGCGAACCAGGTCAGCAGCGCGGGGTCGAGCACCGCGCCCAGGTTGTCCGCGTTGGAGACGAAGGCGTAGCGGTAGCCCGCGCCGAGCAGCGCCTGCAGCATCCCGGAGCTCACGAGGGAGGCGTAGAGGTCGCCGTGGCCCGGCGGCGCCCACTCGAGGTCGGGCGCCGCGGGGTGCTCCGCGGGCAGCAGGTCGTCCGCGCGGAGCTTCGGGACCTTCCCCTGGAGGAAGTCCTGCGGGACGTCCTGCTCCTCGATGCCCGCGTGCCCGCCGAGCGCCTCCAGCGACGGCGCCTGGGTCGCGAAGGAGTGCATGAGCACGAGGGGCAGGCGGGCGCCCGTCGTGCGCCGGAGGTGGAGCACCTGCTCCGCGATCGCGTCGAGGAAGGTCAGGCCCTCCTTGACCGGCAGGAGGGCCTTCGGCCCCGAGAGGCCCATGCTCGTGCCCAGGCCGCCGTTGAGCTTCAGGACGACGGCCTGGTCGAGCGCCGCGCGGACCGCGTCGGGGTCCGGCGCGGCGAGCCGCTCGGCGTCCGGCAGCGCCTCGACGGGCGTCAGCTCGGCCTCCGGGAGCAGCCCGGACTCCCCCGCCTCGACCCGCGCGACCGCCCTCGCCCACGCCCGGAGCGCCGGCTCGGACGCACCCGAGCTGCGGAGCTTGGCGACGGCGGGGTGCTCGGCGGCGGACACGGCGCGGACCCTACCCACCGCCCCCGGGCCCGGACCCCCGTGCTCCGGGCTCAGCTCACGAGGTGCGGGTAGGCCCCGTCGGCCCGGACGAGGTCCTCCGCCTCCGCGGGCTCCATGGGCCGCGCGAAGTAGAACCCCTGCCCGCGCTCGCAGCCCAGGCGGCGCAGCACGTCGACCTGCGCGCGCCGCTCGATCCCCTCCGCGACGACCTCCACGCGCAGGCCCCGTGCCATCTGCAGGATCGCGTCGACGATCGCGACGCCCTCCTCCGTGGCCTCCTCGAGGTCCGCGACGAACGAGCGGTCCACCTTGAGCACCGCCACGGGGAAGCGCTGGACGTAGGCCAAGGAGGAGTACCCCGTCCCGAAGTCGTCCAGGACGAGGACGACGCCGAGGTCGCGCAGCGCGTCGAGCACCTCGAGCGTGTGGTCGCCGTCGCGCATGAGCACGGACTCCGTGATCTCCAGGTGGAGCTGCTCCGCGGGCAGGCCCGTCGTCGCGAGGGCCGTCGCGATGGTGGTCACGAGCCCGGGCCGGGTGACCTGCACGAGCGAGAGGTTCACGGAGACGAAGGGCGCCCGCCCGGGGGCCAGCGCACTCCAGCGCACGGCCTGGGCGCAGGCCTCCTGGAGCACCCAGGCGCCGATGGGGACGATGAGGCCGGACTCCTCGGCCACCTGGATGAACGCGTCGGGCGCGACGAGGCCCCGCTCGGGGTGCTCCCAGCGCACGAGCGCCTCGAAGCCGAGGATGCGGCCGTCGGAGAGCTCGACGATGGGCTGGAGCTGGAGGCGCAGCTCGTCGCGCTCCAGGACGCGCGAGAGCTCCTGCTCGACGCGCAGGCGCGAGGTCGCGACGCCCCGCATGACCTCGTCGTAGCGCTCCGCCCTGCCGCGGCCGAGCTCCTTCGCCCGGTACATGGCGGCGTCGGCCTCCCGGACGAGCTCCTCCGCGTCGCACCCCGGCCCGCCGATGGCGATGCCGACGGAGCCGCGCACGCGCAGCTCCTGCCCGCCCGAGAGGACGAAGGGCGGGTGCAGGGCGTCCAGCAGGCGGTCCGCGATGTCCTCGGCCGGCTCCGTCGTCCCGTCGGGATCGCAGAGGACGACGAACTCGTCGCCGCCGAAGCGGGCCACGGTGTCCCCCGGGCGGACCTCGAGCTCGAGGCGCCCGGCGACCTGGCGGAGCAGCTCGTCGCCCGCCGCGTGGCCGAGGGAGTCGTTGACGAGCTTGAAGCGGTCCAGGTCGAGGAAGAGCACGACGGGGGCGCTCCCGCGGCGCGTGGCGCCGGCCAGCGCGAGGCGCAGGCGGTCGAGGTAGAGCGAGCGGTTCGGCAGGCCCGTGAGCGGGTCGTGGAGCGCCTGGAGGCGGATGGCCTCCTCGACGCGGTTGCGGTTGACGGTCTCCGCCAGGACGTTGACGGCGGCCCGCAGGAAGTCGAGCTCGCCCGGGTCGACCTCGCGCGCCTGCGCCCAGGCGCAGCTCAAGGTGCCGAAGGGGTCGTCGGCGCCCGGGCCCGGGACGGGCAGGGCGATGCCGCCCTCGGCCCAGGTCGTGCCCATGGGATCGACCCAGGAGAAGCCCTCGTCGCGCACGACCTCGTGGGGGACGACGGGGCCCCGGACCACGGTCAGCCGGGCCAGCCCGGCGGCGCGCGGCCCGCCCGCGGTGCGCAGGTAGAACCCCGCGGACCCGCCGGGCTGGACGAGGCCGACGAGGTCCGCGTCCAGGACCTCGCCGACCATGTCGACGAGCTCCTGCATCGTCCGCTCGACGTCGGGGTCCTCCAGCGCGAGCTGCCCGAGCTGCGCGATGCCCGCCTGCTGGGCGACGGTGCGCTCGAGGCGGCCCTCCGTCTCGCGCAGCCCCTCCCGTGCGCGATCGAGCGCGAGGGCGGCGCGCCCGACCTCCTCCTGCATGTGGTTGAACGAGGCGGCCATCTGCCCGACCTCGTCGGCGGAGTGCACGTCGACGAGGGTCCGGACCACCCGGGCGTGGGCCGCGTCGTGGTTCGAGACGGCGAGGGCCTCGAGCGCGCGCGTGAGGTCCGAGAGCGTCCCACGGGCGAGGCGGTCCGCCCCCGCGGCGACCTGCGAGACCGAGTGGGAGATCATCCCGGGGAGCACGAGCCCGACGGAGACCGTGAGCATCGCGACCACGACGAAGATGTCCGCGAGGATCGCGATGAGCTCCGCCTCGCCCTGCGGCACGTGGGAGACCGCGAGCAGGTAGCCCGCGCCGTCCAGGACGAGCACGAGCAGCATCGCGCCCGTCAGCTTCACGTGCAAGGACCAGCGTGGCCCCTGCACCCCGCTCGCCCGCCGGTCGCGGCTCGTGCGCCAGGCGAAGAGCGCGGAGCCCGTGTAGGCCATGCAGAGCCCCGAGATGACCGTGGGCAGGCCGAACTGCTGGAAGCCCAGGACCGTCGAGAGCGCCCAGGCGGCCGCGGCCAGCACCCCGAGGCCGATGAAGCCACGGGGCGCCCGGTAGGGCCGGGCCCGCAGCGGCTCGTCCCGGCGCAGGAGCCACACGGCGATGCTCGGCAGCCCGATGGCGATGAGGTAGCAGAAGTTCGCCGCCGCCAGGACCCAGGGCGGGTTCCCCGTCTGGAGGAACGCGATGGACATGGCCGCCGTGGCGAGGGTCGCGACGATGGGCGCGTCGTTGCGGTTGCGGCGGCTGAGCACCCGCGGCAGCAGGCCGTCGTCGGCCAGCTGCGAGAGGGTCCGCGCGGCGCCCGCGAGGGGCTGCAGGGTCCCGTGGAACATGTTCATGACCATGAACGAGAGCGCCGCGGCCTTCGCGGCGCCGCCGAGCAGCGGGGCGAAGGTCGGCCCGAGCGTCTCGGAGAGCTCGCCCTCCAGGCCACCGGCGCCGATCGTCCCGAGCCACACGACCGGGACCACGACGAAGTACAGCGAGGCCATGCCGGCGCTCGCGTACATGGCCTTCGGCAAGGAGCGGACGGGGTCGCGCATCTCCCCCACGTGGCAGGCGGCGGCCTCGAAGGCGGGCGCCGCGAAGCCGATGAGGTAGAGCCCGGCCATGGCGCTGGTGACGTAGCCGACGGGACCGGAGAACGGGACCTCGAGGTCGAAGGAGCTCGCCTGGTGCCAGTCGACGGTGCCGGCCCAGACGGGCACGAGCACCGAGAGGAACGCGAGCACCGCGGAGGCGAAGGCGATGGGGATCGCGAGGCGGCTGACCCAGCGGACGCCGGCGAGGTTCACCGCGACGAACGCGCAGATGATGAGCGTCGCCAGCAGCTTCACCTCGACGAAGGGCAGGAACCACGAGTGCAGGGCGGCCGCGGAGAGGAGCGCGGTCAGGCCGCAGGTCGGGATCCAGCCCCACCAGTAGCAGACCCCCGTGAGGTTCGCGAGGACCGGGGAGTAGGGGCGGAAGGCCTCGGCGCACGAGGCGGAGATGCCGCCGACGCGCTTGGGCCACATGAGCACGAGCTCGATCCAGCCCGGCAGGGCCATCCACGAGAGCACCAGGCCGACGACCAGGAGCGGGACGGCGGCCGAGCCCTGGGAGGCGACGAGCGCGCCGACGAGGAAGAGGCTCTGGTTCGAGCCGCCCATGGCCAGCGCGCTGGCACCCAGCCAGGAGACGGTCCGCGGGTGCTCGGGGAGCGTCTCCACCCCCTGGGCATCGGCGGGCGGGGGGCGCGCTTGAGCTCGGGCGCGCCGTTCGTACCTCGTACATGCGTCCTGGCCGACGCACGCGTCGCTCAGGTCCAGTCGCCCCGGTAGGCGGTCTGCTCGGGCGTGAGCGCGTCGATCGCGACCCCGAGCGAGGCGAGCTTCAAGCGGGCGACCTCCGCGTCGATCGCGGCGGGGACCGGATGGACGCCGCTGCCGAGCGCCGGCCCGACCGTGGCCGCGTGGACGAGGTGCTCCGCGGCCAGGGCCTGGTTGGCGAAGCTCATGTCCATCACCGCGGCCGGGTGACCCTGGCCGGCGGCCAGGTTCACGACGCGGCCCGAGGCCAGGAGGTTCAGCCGGCGCCCGTCGGCCATGACGTGCTCCTCGACGAGCGGGAGCACCCGGCGCACCCCACCGACCGCGGCCTCTCGGAGCGCCAGGAGGTCCACCTCGACGTCGAAGTGGCCCGCGTTGGCCAGGACGGCGCCGTCCTGCATGACCGCGAAGTGCTCCGCACCGAGGACGCCGCGTGAGCCCGTGACGGTGACGAGCACCTGCCCCCGGGCCGCGGCCTCGAGCGCGGGCATGACCTCGAAGCCCTCCATGCGGGCCTCGAGCGCGCGCATGGGGTCGACCTCGCAGACGATCACCTGCGCGCCCGCGCCCTTGGCCCGGAGCGCGACGCCCTTCCCCGTCCAGCCGTAGCCGAGGACGACGACCGTCCGGCCGGCGAGCAGGAGGTTCGTGGCCCGCAGGATGCCGTCCCAGGTGGACTGGCCCGTGCCGTAGTGGTCGTTGAAGAGCCGCTCGGTCCGCGCCTCGTTGACCGCGACGACGGGGCAGCCGAGGCGGCCTTCCGCCTCGAGGGCGCGCAAGCGCAGCAGGCCCGTGGTCGTCTCCTCCGTCCCGCCCATGAGGCCGTCGACGACCCGCGCGCCGAGCGCGTGGGCCACGCCGAGGAGGTCCGCACCGTCGTCGAGGGTGACCTGCGGACGCCCAGCAACGAGCTGCGCGACGTGCCCCGCGTAGGCCTCCTCGTCCTCCCCGCGCGCGGCCAGGACCGTGACGGCGTCGTCCCCGCCCAGCGCGGCGACGACGTCGTCCTGGGTCGAGAGCGGGTTGGCGGCGCAGAGGCCGACGGTCGCGCCGCCGGCCACGAGCGCCCGCACGAGGCACGCGGTCTCCGCGGTGACGTGCAGGCAGGCCGCCACGGAGATCCCGTCGAGCGGCCGCTCCTGCGCGAAGCGCTCCCGCAACGAGCGCAGGACCGGCATCTGGGCGTCCGCCCAGGCGATCCGGTCCGCGCCCGCTGAGGAGGTGGTGCTCATGGGCTCGGGCACCGGAAAGGGGTCAGGCCCCTTTCCGGTGCGCGTCCGCCTAGTAGCGGTAGTGGTCGCTCTTGTAGGGGCCCTCGACCGGCACGCCGATGTAGGCGGCCTGCTCCTCGGAGATCGGCGTGAGCTTCACCCCGAGCGCGTCGAGGTGGAGGCGGGCGACCTTCTCGTCGAGGTGCTTCGGCAGGACGTAGACCTGCTTCTCGTAGTCCTCCGTCTTCCCGTAGAGCTCGATCTGGGCGATCGTCTGGTTCGTGAAGGACGAGCTCATGACGAAGCTCGGGTGGCCCGTCGCGTTGCCGAGGTTCATCAGCCGGCCCTCGGAGAGCAGGATGATCGAGTGGCCGTCGGTGAACTTCCACTCGTCGACCTGCGGCTTGATGTTGATGCGCTGGATGCCCTCGGTCTTGCCGAGCCCGGCGACGTCGATCTCGTTGTCGAAGTGGCCGATGTTCGCCACGACGGCGTTGTGCTTCATCTTCGCGAGGTCGGAGGCCATGAGGATGTCCTTGTTGCCCGTCGCGGTGATGAAGATGTCGGCGGTCTCGATGACCTCGTCGAGCGTCGTCACCTGGTAGCCCTCCATCGCGGCCTGGAGCGCGCAGATGGGGTCGATCTCCGTGATGATCACGCGCGCGCCCTGGCCCTTGAGCGAGGCGGCGCAGCCCTTGCCGACGTCGCCGAAGCCGAAGACGACCGCGACCTTGCCGGCGATCATGACGTCGACGGCGCGGTTCAGGCCGTCGATGAGCGAGTGGCGGCAGCCGTAGAGGTTGTCGAACTTCGACTTCGTGACGGAGTCGTTGACGTTGATGGCCGGGAAGAGCAGCTTCTCGTCGCGCGCCATCTCGTAGAGGCGCATGACGCCCGTGGTGGTCTCCTCCGTGACGCCCTTGATGCCCTGGGCGATCTGCGTCCAGCGGTTCGGGTCCTCCTGGAGGGACTCGGTCAGGAGCGTCAGGAAGACCTCGAACTCCTCCGAGCCGCCCGTGGAGGGGTCCGGCACCTCGCCGGCCGCCTCGAACTCGAGGCCCTTGTGGACGAGCATCGTGGAGTCGCCACCGTCGTCGAGGATCATGTTCGGGCCGCCGGTCGGCGAGCCGGGCCACATGAGGGCCTGCTTCGTGCACCACCAGTACTCCTCGAGCGTCTCGCCCTTCCAGGCGTAGACCGGCACGCCCTGCGGATCCTCGGGGGTTCCGTTGGGCCCGACCGCGACGGCAGCTGCCGCGTGGTCCTGCGTCGAGAAGATGTTGCAGGAGACCCAGCGGACCTCGGCGCCGAGCGCCGTGAGCGTCTCGATGAGCACGGCGGTCTGGATCGTCATGTGGAGCGACCCCATGATGCGGGCGCCCTTGAGCGGCTGGCTCGGGCCGAACTCCTCGCGGAGGGCCATGAGGCCGGGCATCTCGACCTCGGCGATCTCGATCTCCTTGCGGCCGAAGGCGGCGAGGGAGAGGTCGGCGACCTTGAAGTCCTGTGTGGGTGAAGCGGTGGTCATGCGGTGGTTGTCTCCATGAGTTCGGTGGCGTGCCGCGTCGCGGCGGCGAGCAGCTTCTGGTGCTTCTCCTGCTCCCAGTCGAGCCAGGCGGCTTCCGGGACGTCGGCGGGGCGGGCGGGCTCTTCTGCGAACCACCCGTCGAGCGCGGCGCTGAGCTCCTCGTCACGGCGGAGCCGCAGCGCGAAGCCGACTTCGGTGAGGCTGACGGCGTTCGTGTCCAGCAGCTCGCGCAGGGTGCGCAGCCGCTGGAGCTCGCCGGGGCCGTAGAGGCGGTAGCCCGCGCCCGAGCGCCCGGGCTCGATGAGCCCGGCCTGCTCGATGTAGCGGAGCATGCGCGCCGACCACCCGGTCGTGCTCGCGGCCTCGTGGATCGTCAGCGCGTCCATCGCGACGAACCTTACCACGATCGTGTCAAGGTTCCGGCGCGGCGTCCGGCCCCCGGCCTCAGTGCGTCAGGGTCGCCTTCAGCCGGTCGACGTCGCTCTCCGCCGCAGGGTCGACCCCACGCAGCACGGCGAGGTAGAGGGAGGTGAGGTCCCCGGCCAGCACGAGCGAGAGCGCCCGCTCGACCGCCGTGGTGCCCCGCGACCCGACGACGTGGGTGCCGACCGCATGGGGCCCGATGAGGTCCCGGGTCACCCGGATGCGCGACTGCACGCGCGGGTGCGTGTCCACGTCGTCGAGGAAGACGGCCGAGAAGCGCCCGAGCCGCTCCGCGCCCTCCCAGCCCGCGAGCTCGAAGTGGTCGGAGTCCGGGAGCTCGGAGGCCCAGGCCGGAACGCGCGCCAGGCGGTTGAGCTGCGCGGTCCAGCGGTGGGCGATCGCGGTGGTCAGCCCCGCGCCGGCGATGTTCGGGATCGTCCCGTCGAGCTCGCGCGCGAGCGTCTTGAGCTCGCCGTCCTCCGCGCCCTCCGGGCCCCACTCGACCACGAGCTCCTCGAGGTGCTCCGCGGCGACGTCGAGCTCGGAGGTCAGCCGCGGGCCGGCGCCGCAGGCCGCGGCGGTCTCGAGCGCCGCGACGACCATGTAGCCCACCGCCGTGGCCGGGCGCAGCCCGCCCGCGACGGGGATGACCGGGACGCCCTCGGCCCGCGCCTGCTCGGCCAGCGTGCCCCCCGTCGTGACGACGACGCGGCGCGCGCCGAGCGCCCCCGCGGCCTCGAAGCACGCGAGCGTCTCCTCCGTCTCGCCCGAGTAGGACGCGCAGAGGACCGTCGTGTCCGGGGTCGTCCACGGCGGCAGGCCGTAGGCGCGGGCCAGGAGGATCGGGCGCGACGCGTGGTCGCCGAGCGCGGCGGCGGCGATCGTGCCGCCGAGCGCGCTGGCGCCCATGCCCGCGACGACGAGGCCGCCGGGCGAGTCCCAGGTGCCGAGCGCCGCGGACTCCGTCTTCCACAGCGCGTCGCGCAGGTGCTCCGGGAGGGCCAGGACGTCCGTCAGCTGGTCCGTCGTGTCGACCGCGGCGATGCTCTCGCGGTCCAGGACGCCGTGCGCCGGCCCCTCGCTCGTGCTCATCGCCGGGAGTCTGTCAGGCGCGCCGCCACGGCGGCGCGCCCGCCCGGCGCCCTAGAAGCGGACGGCCGCGTCGGCCAGGCGGGTGCCCGGGGCCACGCGGATCCCGTGGTCGAGCAGGCAGTCCGCGCCCACCTCGACCCCCTCGCCGACCACGGCCTGCCCGCGCACGATGGTCCGCTCGCCGACGCGCACCCCCGGCGCGAGGATCGCGTCGGTGACGCGCGCGCCCGGGGCGATCGTGGCGCCGTCCAGCACGACGGAGCGCTCGACGATCGCCCCCGCGCCCACGGTCACGCCGCGGCCCAGCACCGTCGGGCCGATGACGCGGGCGCCCCGGGCGATCCACGCGCCCTCCTCCACGATCACGGCCCCGCGGACGACCGCGCCGGGCTCCGTGGTCCCCTCCGCCAGGAAGCCGCCGCGCGCGTCGAGGCGCTCGGAGACCTTCGTCGTCGACGTTGCCGAGGAGGATGTCCGCGGTGCCCTCGAGGTAGCGGTCCGGGGTCCCGATGTCCATCCAGTAGCTCGTCCGCGACGCGTAGCCGTAGAGCCCGTTGCCCACGAGCTGGGGCCAGATGACGGTCTCGATGGAGACGTTGCGGTCCGGCACGATCCGGTCGACGACCTCGCGCTCGAGGACGTAGGCGCCGGCGGAGATGAGGTACTCGGGGATCCCCGCGAGCTTGTCGCGCCCCGGCTTCTCGACGAACCCCGTGACCGCGCCGTCCTCCGCGGTGAGCACGAGCCCGTACTGCGACGGATCGGCCACGGGCACGAGGCCGAGCGTCCCCACGGCGCCCGTCGCCTCGTGCTGGGCGAGCTGCTCCGTGAGGTCGAGGTCCGTGAGCGTGTCCCCGTTGAGCATGAGGAAGCGCTCGTCGAGGAGGTCCTCCGCGTACTTCAACGCGCCGGCCGTGCCCCGCGGCTCGGGCTCCTCGACGAAGCGCAGCCGCACGCCGTAGCGCGAGCCGTCCCCGAGCACCTCCTTGACCCGCGTCGCCAGGAAGCCGCAGGACATGATCACGTCGTCGACGCCGTGGCCCGCCAGCCACTCGAGCATGAAGGCCATGAACGGCCGGTCGACGAAGGTGACGATCGGCTTGGGGGTCCCGGTGGTCAGCGGGCGCAGCCGCGTGCCCTCCCCGCCGACGAGGACCACGGCCTGCATTCAGACGCCGCCCCGCCCGATGCCCTCGTAGGTCAGCCCGGCGGCGCGGACGACCTCCGGGTCGAGCGCGTTGCGGCCGTCGATGACCGCCGTGCCCGTCATCGCGGAGGCGACGGCGCTCCAGTCGAGGTCCGTGAACTCCTCCCACTCCGTCACGAGGACGACCGCGTCGGCACCCTCCACGGCGTCGAGCGCGGAGTCGGCGAAGCGGACGCCGCGGATGAGCTTGCGGGCCTCCTCCTCGGCGACGGGGTCGAAGGCGCTGACCGTCGCGCCCGCGGCCTGCATCCGCGCCGTGAGCACGAGCGAGGTCGCCTCGCGCATGTCGTCCGTGTTCGGCTTGAACGCCAGGCCGAGCAGCGCGACCTTCTTGCCGACGAGCGACCCGCCCAGGTGCTTGTGGAGCTTGCCGATCACCCGGCGCTTCTGCAGCTCGTTGACCTCGAGGACCGCGTTGAGCAGCTGGAAGTGGTAGCCCGAGTTGCCCGCGAGCTGCTTGAGGCCCGTGACGTCCTTCGGGAAGCAGGAGCCGCCGAAGCCGACGCCGGCCTGCAGGAACTTCGGGCCGATGCGCGCGTCGAGCCCCATGCCCTTGGCCACCTCGATGACGTCGGCGCCCGTCTCCTCGCAGACGTTCGCGATCTCGTTGATGAACGAGATCTTCGTCGCCAGGAACGCGTTGGCCGCGAGCTTGACCATCTCGGCCGAGGCGATGTCCGTCCGCACGAGCTCGCCCGGGCCCTCGCCGCCGTGCTCCGCGGTCAGCAGCGGCCGGTAGAGCTCCACGACCGCGTCGCCGGCCCAGTCGCCGTCGTCGCCCACGACCACCCGATCGGGGCGGATGAAGTCGTCGATGGCCGAGCCCTCCTTGAGGAACTCGGGGCAGGAGACGTAGCGGAAGCCCGACTTGCCCTGCTCGCCGAAGACGCGCTTGATGCTCTTGCCCGTGCCGACCGGGACCGTGGACTTCATGACGAGCGCGTGCTCGTCGGAGGCGGGCATGGAGCCGACGACGGCGTGGACCGCGGAGAGGTCCGCGTCGCCCGAGTAGGTCGGCGGGGTGCCGACGGCCACGAACATGAGCCGGGCGGCCTCGAGCGCGTCGCCGATCTCCGTGGAGAAGTGCAGGCGCTCGCGGTTGCGCTCGACCATCTCGGCCAGGCCGGGCTCGTAGATGGGGATCTCCCCCCGCTCGAGGCGCTCGATCTTGCCCGCGTCGATGTCGATGCAGTGGACCTCGTTGCCGAGCTCGGCGAAGCCGGCCGCGCTGACCAGGCCGACGTAGCCGGTGCCGATGACGCCGATGGGCTCTCTGGAGGGGCTCATGAACCGCGGAAGGCTAGCGGGAGCCCACGCGGGTCAGCCCGGAGGCCAGGCCGATCATCTGCTTGTCCGACAGGGTCTGCAGGAGGGTGTTCGAGACCCAGTAGACGGCGTTGGGCGTGCGCCAGGCCACGAGCCGCAGGCGATCGCCGTCGTAGAAGAGCTCGAGCTTGCGGCCGCCCACCGTCCGGGTCTCGGAGGGGTCGTCGAGGATCGGCGGGGACTTCCAGTCCGTGCCCTGGATCCCGTAGTTCTGCCCCGTGCCCGGGGCGTTGACGACCATCCGGTAGGCGCGGTGGCGGCGGCGACCGCGGTCGTAGAGGTCGTAGGCGCGGTGGTCGGACTTCCGCAGGACCCCGCCGGCCAGCTCCAGGCGCGGGTAGTAGACGGGGAAGTCGAGCTTCGCGTCGAGCGGGACCGCCTGCTCCTCCGCGTCGCCGCCCGCCTCGACGAGCCCGGCCGGCAGCCCGCCGCGCTTCTTGCGCGCGGAGCGCTTGCGCCGGTCCTTCGTCGCGGCGTCCTCCGCCGGGTTGTCCCGTGGCCCCTTCGTGGCCTGGGCGGAGAGGAAGTCCCGCGAGGCCTGCGAGAGGGAGGCCGAGCTGGCCACGAGGTCCGGCCCGCTCTCCTCGAGGTCCTTGATCTGGACCTCCTGGATGGGGTTCTTGGCGGACTCGACCGCGAGCTTGAGCAGGCGCAGGATCGCCGTGGAGCCCTTGATGTCCGTCTGGGTGTAGCGGCCGAAGATCTCGATGAGCTTCTTGCGGTCGGAGAACAGCGTCGAGATGCCGATCTGGGCCTTCGCCTGCCGGAGGAAGTCCTGCTGGCGCGCGCCCCGCACGATGTCGTTGTCGAAGTGCCGGTAGCGCACGTACTCCAGCGCGGCCTTCCCGCAGAGCCGCTGGTAGCCCGCGGGCACGTCGATGACGGCGTAGTTCTCGCCGCCGCCGGCCGGCGGGGCGTTGTCGTTGAAGTACCTGCGGTCGATGTCCGCGTAGACGCACCCCAGGCGGTTCACGAGCCGCTGGAAGCCGCCGAAGTTCACGTTGACGACGTGGTTGATCGGCAGGTCGAGCAGGCGCCGGACGGTCTCGACGGTGAGCTTCGGGCCCCCGAGCGCGTAGGCCTCGTTGATCTTCCGCCGGCCGTAGCCCGGGATGTCCACGCGCAGGTCGCGCGGCAGGGACATGACGGCGGTCGCCCCGCGGTCGGGGTCCAGCCGCAGGAGGATGATCGTGTCCGAGCGCGTCGGCGTCTTCGCGGCGATGTCGACGAAGCGGCGGTCCGAGCCCAGGATGATGATCGTCTGCGGGCCGCCCGGGTCGACGTCGTCGAGGACGTTCTCGGCGCCGATCCCCGCGATGGGGGTCGAGAAGCGGCTGAAGATGTCCGCGTCGCCCTTGACCTCGAGCAGCGCGGCGGTCGCCACGGCGGCGGAGGTCGCCATGACGATGACCACCGCGGCGAGCAGGAACCGCTTGTAGAGGCCGAGGGCCAGGCGCGGTGGGCGGGAGTCGGTTCCGGAGACGGCCATGGGTCGTGCGGCCCTACGCGCCGGCCCGGGTGAGGGAGCGCGCGATGCCGAGCATCTCGGTGTTCTTCAGGGCGAGCCCGAGCGTGTTCGAGACCCAGTACGTCGCCTTGGTGGTCTGCCACGCGACGATGCGCAGCTTCTGGCCATCGTAGAACAAGCGGTAGGTCCGGCCCCGCATGCGCAGGCGCTCCCCGCCCTTGGCGAGGATCGGCGGACGCCGCCACGTGGTGCCCTGCACCCCGTAGTAGTCCCCGTTGGGCGCGTCCTGCGCGAAGACCAGGCGGTAGGCCTCGTGCTCCTCGTCGGCGCGGTCGCGCAGCGTGTAGGCCCGAGGCGCGGAGAGCCCGTCGGCCCAGCGCGCCCGGGTGGTGATCCCCTGCGGGTAGTAGATGGGGAAGCGGACGGCGTCCTGCTCCTCCAGGGGCCGCACCTGCTGCCTGGCCTCCCGCCCGTCGTCGACGAGGCCGAAGTCCGCGAGGGTCGTGCGCCTCCCGCGCCGCGCCTTCCGCGCGCCGTCGCGGACGACCTTGGGCCGGACGAGGCGCTGCTTCTGCTTCGTGGCGGCGAGGAACGCGCGGCGGGTGCGCGCGAGCGCCTCGGGCGTCGCGGAGACGTAGGAGCCGAAGCCCGTCTCGGCGTCCTCCTCCTGGACCTCCCCGGGGAACCTGATCTGCCGGACGGGCTTGCCCGCGGAGAGCACGCCCTGCTCGAGCAGGCGCTGGACCTGCTTGTTCTTCTGCAGGGAGGGGTCCGCCTGGGTGGCGCGGCCGAAGATCCTGACGAGGTCGTCGGCCTGGGAGATGAGCGTGCTCGTCCCGACCTGGTCCTTCGCGTCGCGCAGGAAGGTCTGCTGGCGCGCGGCGCGCACGAAGTCCGAGTCACCGTGCCGGTAGCGGACGTAGTCCAGGGCGCGCTGGCCGCAGAGCCGCTGGTAGCCCTCGTCCACGTCGATCGCGGCGTAGCCCCCCGGGCCCGTGACGTCGTTGAAGTAGTGGCGGTCGACGTCCGTGTAGATGCAGCCCAGCGTGGTGACGACGTTGCGGAAGCCCTTGAAGTCGACCGCCATCGCGTGGGCCACCTCCTGCAGCCCCAGCGTCTCCTTGACGGTCTCGGTCACGAGGCTCAGCCCGCCGAGGCGTAGGCCTCGTTGATCTTCCGGCGCCCGTGGCCCGGGATCTCCACGACGAGGTCGCGCGGGATGTTCAGCACGGCGGTGGCCTGCTGCCGCGGGTCCAAGCGGACGAGCATCATCGTGTCCGAGCGCGCGTCCTCCTTCTCCGCGCCGTAGCGGCGGTCCGTCCCGACGAGCAGGAGCGTCTGGGGCTCCCCGGCTTCCGGGGCGTCCAGGACGTCGGCCTTGAACGGCGCGGGAGCGACCTGGCGGAACCCCTTGTCCCCGATGTCGTCGACCTTCAGCCAGACCGCGGAGGCGACCGCCGCGCTCGTGAGGCAGAGGATGAGCACGCCGCCGAGCAGGGCCTTGAGGACCAGGCGGCCGGCCAGCCGCGGCGGGGAGCTCGGGCGCCACCTACACGGCCTCCAGCCGCGGCGGGTCGTCCTTGCGCTCCAGCCAGGCCGGGAGCGCCCGGACGAAGTCGCCGAGCGCCTGGCGGTAGGCGGCCAGGGAGCTGATCGAGACCCACTCCTCCGGGCCGTGGTGGCCGCCGCCCGTGGGCCCGAACTCCACCGCGGGGATGCCGGCCTCGAGGAAGGAGATCGCGTCGGAGGCGCCGTCGCGGCCGACGGAGAGCGCCTCGCCCTCGACGGAGCGGCTCACGCCGTCGCGCAGCGCCAGCACGAAGGGGTTGCGGCGGGAGACGATCGCCGGCGCGCGCGTGAAGACCTTGAGGATCTCCACGTCGCCGAGCGCGCGGACCTGGGCGAGGATCTCCCCCGGGTCCTGGTTGGGCAGGAAGCGGATGTCCACGTCCATCCAGCAGCGGTCCGGGACCTTGTTGAACGCGTCCCCGCCCTCGATGCGCGAGAGGTTGATCGAGGGCCGGTCGAAGAGGTCGGAGGACTCCCGGGAGAACGGGAGCGTCTCGATGCGGCGGAAGGTGTCGTGGGCCTTGAGGATCGCGTTGTCCCCGAGCCAGGGCGTCGAGCCGTGCGCCGCGGTGCCCGAGACCTCGACGCGCAGCGCGAGGACCCCCTTGGCCTGCACGCCGATGTGGAGGTCCGTCGGCTCCCCCGTGATCGCGAAGTCCGCCTGCAGCCCGCCCGCGACGATGCGGTCCGTCGAGCGGTCCTCCACGTCCTCGCTCTCCTCGTCGGGCACGCAGAGGAGCTTCACCCGCACCCGCCCCTGGTCGGCCACGTCCTTGACCGCGCAGAGCATGCAGGCCAGCGCGCCCTTCATGTCGTAGGCGCCGCGGCCGATCAGCCGGTCGCCCTCCCGGCGCGGCGTGAACTGGCCCGGGAAGGCCGGGACGACGTCGATGTGGCCGTGGAAGACGACGCACGGGCCCTCGGCGGGCCCGACCTCGGCCAGCAGCACGGGCAGGCCGTTGTGCTCCGAGGTCGTGACGGAGATCTCACGGGACTCGAGCCAGCCCCCGACGAAGCTCGCGGCGGCACGGACCTGCTCCGGGCGGGACGTGTCGTAGGTCATCAACCGCTCGGCCAGCGCGCACTCGTCCACTGGCCGGACAGGGTAGACGAGGGCCCGGCCGGGGAGGCCGCGTGCCAGAAGCGCCTGCTCGGGGTAGGGCCCGGGGCCATGCCGAGCACGCCGAGGGGGATCCGGACGGCGCTGGGAGCCGTCGTCGTCGTGACGGTGGCCCTCCTGGCCTGGGCGGCCCTGACCGTCATCGGGACCGAGCCGTGGGACAACGAGGGGCCGCGCGCCGCGCTCGTCTGCGCCCTGGCCGTCGGCCTCCTCGCCCTCGGGCTCCTCTGGGCGCGTGCGCTGCGCGCGGCTGCGGGCCACCGCTCGGCGGCCGAGCGCGCCGTCGCGGAGGCCCGCGCGGAGGCCGGGCGCGAGCAGGAGCGCGCCGCCGCCGCGGAGGCCCGCGAGGCCGAGCAGCGCGAGGCCGCCGAGCACGCCGCGCAGCGCGCCGAGGCGGCGCGGGACGAGGCGGCGAAGGCCGAGCGCGAGGCCGACGACCACCGCCGCGGCGCCGTCCGCGCGCTCGCGGCGCTCGAGCGCGAGCGCCACTGGGCGCGGGAGCTGCGCACCCAGGTCGTCGAGATGCACCAGGCCCGCGGCGCGCTGGCCCGCAACGACGACCTCCGCTCCCTCGTGCTGCGCGTCGCGCTCGACCTCACCGACGCGCCCAAGGGGCTCCTGCTGGCCAGCACGGACGGGGACGGCGACGGCCGGCTCGACGTCGTGGCCGCCGAGGGCTTCGACGGCGACCCGCGGCGCAGCGACATCGCGCAGCGCTTCGCCGCGCGGGTGCTCGAGCGCGACGTCGTGATCCGCGAGGACGCCCCGCGCAGCTCGGACTCCGCGGTGGACGACGAGATCACCTCGCTCATCGCGATCCCCATGTACATGGCCGACGAGTTCTCGGGCGTGGTCGTCTGCGCCGGCCGCCCGGGCGGCTTCGACGCGTGCGACGACGAGGTGCTGCTCTCCCTGGGCGACCACGCGGGCTCCGTGCTGCAGAACGGCCGCCTGCACGGCCAGCTGCGCCAGGCGTTCGTCGCGACGGTCCGCCTGCTCACGGAGGCCATCCAGGCCAAGGACCCGTTCCTGCGCGGCCACTCGGAGGACGTCGCGGAGTACGTCGACGCGGTCTCCCGGCAGCTCGGGGTCGACGACGGCGTCCGGGAGCAGCTCGGCTTCGCCTCCCTCCTGCACGACGTGGGCAAGATCGGCATCTCGGAGCGCATCCTGCTCAAGCCGGGGCGGCTGACCCCGGAGGAGCGCTCCGTCATCGAGCTGCACCCGCGCATCGGCTTCCGCCTCGTCGAGCAGGTCCCGGGGATGGAGGACATCGCGCCCGTCGTGCTGCACCACCACGAGCGCTGGGACGGCGAGGGCTACCCGGGCCGCCTGCGGGGCGAGGACATCCCGCTCGGCGCGCGCGTGATCGGCGTCGCCGACGCGTTCTCCGCGATGACGGAGCAGCGCCCCTACCGCGACCGCATGTCGCTCGAGGCCGCGTGCGCGGAGCTCGAGCGCTGCGCGGGCTCCCAGTTCGACCCGCGGGTCGTCGGGCTCTTCACCGCGGAGGTCCGTGACCACCCGCGGCCCGCGGCCCGGGGGCCCGTGGCCACCGCGCTGGCCGACGCGGAGCTCGACCTGCGCCGGAGCGACGACGAGGGGGTGCTCGGGGCCGGGACCGCGGCGCTGACCGACTCGCTGACGCTCCTGTACTCCCACCGCTACTTCCACGAGGCCGCGGCCGGCCAGGCCGAGCGCGCGGCCGTGCAGGGCCGCGGGTTCTCCGTCGTGCTCGCCGAGCTGACCGGCCTGCGGGCGCTCAACGCCGCGGACGGCTACGCCCGGGGCGACGACGCGCTCCGGGCCTCCGCCCGGGCGATGTCGCACCTGGCGGTCCGGCACGGGGCGGTCGCCTGCCGGGTCGGCGGCCGCCGCCTGGGGCTGCTCGTCGAGCAGCTCGACGGCGCGGGCGCGCAGGTGCTGGCCGACGAGCTCGCCACGGCGCTCCGGGGCCTCGTCCCGGCGCGCGTGGCCTGCGCGACGTGGGAGCCGGGCCTCACGGGGGACGCGGTCATCGACCGCGCCCGCGCCGCGCTCGGCGCCCCGTCCTAGCGGGCGGTCTCGCCCTCGCCGCTGGCCACGGCGAGGAACGCCTCGGCGCGGCGCTTGTCGCGGCGCGCGCGGGCCTGCGCCTCCGAGCCGTCCTCGGCCTCGGCGATCGCGTCGTCCGCGCGCTTGACCTTCTCCTGCAGCTCGCTCGTGTCGAGGTCCTCCTTCGCGTGGGCCTCCTCGACGAGGAGCAGCACGCCGTCCTCGGAGACCTGCACGTAGCCCTCGCCCTGCGCGAAGCGGACGATGTCCGACTCCGACTTGTAGAGCCTGAGCTCCGTCGGGGTGAGCATGCCGAGCAGCGGCGTGTGGTGCGCGCGGATGCCGATGGAGCCCACCTCCGTGCGGGTGGACACCATCTCGACCTCGTCGTTGAAGAGCTCCCCGTCGGGGGTGAGCACCTCCACCTTGAACTTCGACGCCACGGCTAGTCCTTCGACTTCTTCGCGGCCTCGACGACGTCGTCGATCGAGCCCTTCAGGAAGAACGCCGACTCCGGGACGTCGTCGTGCTGGCCGTCGATGACCTCCTTGAAGGAGCGCACCGTCTCGGCGATCGGCACGTACTGGCCCGGGGTGCCCGTGAACTGCTCGGCCACGTTGAACGGCTGCGAGAGGAAGCGCTCGACCTTGCGCGCCCGCTGGACGGTGATCTTGTCCTCGTCGGAGAGCTCGTCGATGCCGAGGATGGCGATGATGTCCTGGAGCTCCTTGTAGCGCTGCAGGATCTCCTTGACGCGGTTGGCGACCGTGAAGTGCTCCTCGCCGAGGATGTCCGGCTTGAGGATCGTCGAGGTCGAGTCGAGCGGGTCGACGGCCGGGTAGATGCCCTTCTCGGAGATGGCCCGGGAGAGGACGGTCGTCGCGTTGAGGTGGGCGAACACGGAGGCCGGCGCCGGGTCCGTGAGGTCGTCCGCGGGGACGTAGATGGCCTGCACGGAGGTGACCGAGCCGTTGCGGGTCGAGGTGATGCGCTCCTGCAGCTGGCCCATCTCGGTCTCCAGCGTGGGCTGGTAGCCGACCTGCGAGGGCATGCGGCCCATGAGCGCCGAGACCTCGGAGCCCGCCTGGACGAAGCGGAAGATGTTGTCGATGAAGAGCAGCACGTCCTGGCCGCCCTCGTCACGGAAGTACTCCGCCATCGTCAGGCCGGAGAGCGCGACGCGCATGCGGGCCCCGGGCGGCTCGTTCATCTGGCCGAAGACGAGCATCGTCTTGTCGATGACGCCCGACTCCTTCATCTCGACCCAGAGGTCGTTGCCCTCGCGGGAGCGCTCGCCGACGCCGCAGAAGGCCGAGAGGCCGCCGTGCTCGGAGGCCAGGTTGTGGATCAGCTCCTGGATGAGGACGGTCTTGCCGACGCCGGCACCGCCGAAGAGGCCGACCTTGCCGCCCTTGGCGTAGGGCGCGAGGAGGTCGACGACCTTGATGCCCGTCTCGAACATCTCCGTGGTCGGCGTGAGGTTCTCGACGTCCGGGGCGGGACGGTGGATGGCCCACCGCTCCTTGACCTCGATCGGCTCGCCCTCGTCGATGACCTCGCCGAGGACGTTGAAGATGCGCCCGAGGGTCATGTCGCCGACGGGGACCGTGATCGGGCCGCCCGTGTCGACGCACTCCATGCCGCGGGCCAGGCCGTCGGTGGAGTCCATGGCGACGCCGCGGACGCGGTCGTCGCCCAGGTGCTGCTGCACCTCGACGACGAGCTGGTCCTTGTCCTCGCCGCGGTCGATGGTGATGGCCCAGTTGATCTCGGGCAGCGAGTCCGGGAAGACGGCCTCGATGACGACGCCGGTGATCTCCTCGATGCGGCCGACGTTGCGGGGCTTCTCGGAGGTCTCGTCGGCGGGGTGCGTGTCGGTGACAGCCATGGGGGTTCCTCGGTTCGGAGCTTGGAGCGGAAGGGTTAGGTGAGCGACTCGGCGCCGGCCACGACTTCGACGATCTCGGAGGTGATCTCGGCCTGGCGGGCGCGGTTCATCTCCAGCGTGAGGTCCTCGATGACCTCACCGGCGTTCTCGGACGCGTTGCGCATCGCGGTCATGCGCGCGCCGTGCTCGGACGCCGTGGACTCGAGCAGCGCCCGGTAGATCGAGATCTCGACGTAGTCCGGCACGAGCCGGGTCAGGATCTCGCCCGGGTCGGGCTCGTACTCGACCAGCGCGTGGTGGCCGTGGTCCGGCGACTCCTCGGAGTTGCCGTCCTCGTCGCCCTCCTTGCCCTCCAGCAGCGTGGCCTGCTGCAGGGGCAGCAGGACCTCGTCGCGGACGACCTGGGAGAGCGGCGAGATGTAGCCGTTGTAGAAGATCTCGACCTTGTCGACGTCCCCGTCGACGTAGGCCGTCATGAGGTCCTCCGCGATCTCGCGGGCGTTCGCGTAGGCCGGGCGGTCCGTGAAGCCCGTGTACTCGCCCTGCACCTCCCGGCCGCGGAAGCGGAGGGAGGAGACGCCGCGGCGGCCCGAGCCGAAGAAGACGACCTTGCGGCCCTCCCCCTCGTGCTCGGCGGCACGGCGGATGCCCGCGCGGAGGATCTGGGAGTTGAACGCGCCGGCCAGGCCGCGGTCACCCGTGACGAGCAGGATGCCGACCGTCTGGATCTGGTCGCGCTCCTGGAGGATGGGCTGGGAGCCGACCTCGCCGCCCGCCGCCGCGGCGGCCTGCCGCGTCATGCGGCGGATCGCCCCGGCGTACGGGCGCAGGCTGGAGATGCGCTGCTCGGCGCGGCGCAGGCGCGCCGCGGCGACCATCTCCATGGCCCGCGTGATCTTCTGGATGTTCTTGACCGAGCCGATCCGGTTCTGGACGTCCTTCTGGCTCACGACGCGGCGACCGCTTCCTCCGTGGAGGTCTCCTCGGCGTCCGGCGTGCCGTCGCGGTCGCGGTCCTTCGTCCGGTCCGAGCCGCCGTCGTCGGAGGGCAGGCCCTCCTCGTCGAGGTCGTAGCCGAAGTCGTCCGCGAACGTCTCGATCTGCTTCTTGAGCGCGTCCTGCGTCCCGTCCGACCAGTCGCCGCCGCCGATCTTCTCGAGCAGGTCGCCCGACTCGGAGCGCAGGCGGGACGTGAGCTGCTCGTTGAACTCGACGACGCGATCGACGTCGACCCGGTCGAGGTAGCCGTTCGTGGCCGCGTAGACCTGCGCGACCTGGAGCTCGACGGGCAGCGGGGAGCGCTCGCCCTGGTTGAGCATCTTCACGAGGCGCTCGCCGCGGGCCAGCGTCTTCTGCGTGTCCGCGTCGAGGTCCGAGCCGAACTGCGCGAAGGCCTCGAGGTCGCGGTACTGCGAGAGCTCGAGCTTCAGGCGGCCCGCGACCTTCTTCATCGGGCTGATCTGCGCCGAGCCGCCCACGCGCGACACGGAGATGCCGACGTTGATGGCCGGGCGGACGCCCGAGAAGAAGAGCTTGGGCTCGAGGAAGATCTGCCCGTCGGTGATCGAGATGACGTTCGTCGGGATGTAGGCCGCGACGTCGCCGGCCTGCGTCTCGATGATCGGCAGGGCGGTCATGGAGCCCGCACCGAGGTCGTCGCTGAGCTTCACCGCGCGCTCGAGCAGGCGGCTGTGGAGGTAGAAGACGTCGCCCGGGTACGCCTCGCGGCCCGGCGGGCGGCGGAGCAGGAGCGACATCTGGCGGTACGCGTAGGCGTGCTTGGTCAGGTCGTCGTAGACCACCAGCGCGTGGCCGCCCTTGTAGAGGAAGTACTCGGCCATCGCGGCGCCGGCGTAGGGCGCCATGAACTTGATGGGCGCGGCCTCGTCGGCGGAGGCGGCGACGATGATCGTCGAGTCCAGCGCGCCCGCGTCCGCGAGCGTCTGGGCGATCCCGACGACCGTGGCCATGCGCTGGCCGATGGCGACGTAGACCGAGACGACGCCCGTGTCCTTGTTGTTGATGATCGTGTCGATCGCGATCGCCGTCTTGCCCGTCTGGCGGTCGCCGATGATGAGCTCGCGCTGGCCGCGGCCGATCGGGATCATCGCGTCGACGGCCTTGATGCCGGTCTGCATCGGCTCGTGGACGGACTGGCGCTGGACGATGCCGGGCGCCTTGAACTCCGCGGGGCGCATCTCGGAGGACTCCACGGGGCCCTTGCCGTCGAGCGGCGTGCCGAGCGGGGTCACGATGCGGCCGAGCATGTTGTCCCCGACGGGGATCTCGAGGAGGCGGCCCGTGCGCTTGACGGTGTCGCCCTCGACGACCTTCTCCCACTCGCCGAAGAGCACGGCGCCGACGTTGTCGGACTCGAGGTTCAGCGCGAGGCCGGTCACCCCGTGCGGGAGCTCGAGCATCTCGAACGACATGGCGTTCTCGAGGCCGTGGATGCGCGCGATGCCGTCGGCGATCGACAGGACCGTGCCGACCTCGGTCAGCTCGGCCTGGCCGGCGTCGAGGCCCTCGATGCGGCTCTTGAGGATGGAGGTGATCTCGTCAGGCTTGATCTGCATGGGGGTTCTGCTCCGTGGATGCGGGTCGTTATGCCTTGGAGACCTGCTTGCGCAGGTTCTCCAGGCGGGTGCGGATGGAGGCGTCGAGGATGGAGTTGCCCACGCGCAGGACGATGCCGCCGAGGACGTCGGGGTCCACCGAGGACTCGAGGTTGACCTTGCGGCCGGTCTGCTCGCCGATCTCGCGCCCGATGCGCTCGATGGTGGCCGGGTCGAGCTCGATGGCCGAGGTGACCTGGACCGGGAGGAGCTTGTTCTCCTCCTCCCAGAGCCGGTCGTACTCCCGCCGCAGGCGGAAGACGGCCGGCATGCGGTGCTTCTCGACCAGGAGCTCGAGGAAGTTCTGCACGACGGGGTCGGGCCCCTCGAGCATGCTGCTCAGCCCGTCCTTCTTCTCCTGGGTGGAGAAGTAGGGCGAGAAGAAGAACACGGCGAGCTCGCGGTCGCCCTCGAGGGCCTCCGCGAACTGGCCGAGCTGCTCCTTGACCACGTCGATCTTCCCGCCGTCCTGGGCGACCTCGAAGAGCGAGCGGGCGTAGACGCGGGCGATCTCCTCCATGCCTAGCGGCGCTCCCCGCTCAGGGCGGTGAAGTCGAGCTCGCCCAGGGCCTCCTCGACGAGGCGCTCCTGGTCCTCCTCGCGTCAGGGTCTTGCGGGTGACCTTCTCCGTGGCGGCGACGGTGAGGTCGGCCACCTCGTTGCGGATCTCCCCGATGGCGCGGCGCGTCTCGGCCTCGATGTCCTTCTTGGCCTGCGCCATGAGCTCCTCGCGCTTGACCTTCGCCGCCTCGGCGGACTCGCGCTCGGCCGTCTGGCCGGCCGCGCGGGCGCGGGTGACGATCTCCTCGGCCTGCGCGCGGGCCTCCTTCAGGCGCTCGCGGTACTCCGCGAGCAGGTCGTCGGCCTCGGCCTTCGTGCGGCTCGCGGAGTCGATGGACTCCTCGATCGCCCGCTGGCGCTTGTCGAGCGCTTCCGTGATCTGGGGGAACGCCTTCTTGCGGAGCACGTAGAGCGCGAGCAGGAACGCGATGACCGTCCAGATCATGACCCCGAGGTTCGGGGCCACGAGGAAGTTCGAGCTCTCCTCTTCGGCGGCCAGGACCGCGCCTGTCACGACGGCCAGCATCTAGCCGAGGAAGAAGGCGATGAGACCGAAGATGAACGCGTAGAACACGATCGCCTCGGTGAGGGCGAAGCCGAGCCACTGGATCGAGGTGATCTCGTCGCGCATCTCGGGCTGGCGGGTCACGGACTCGATGACCTTGCCGAAGATGTAGCCGACGCCGACGCCGGGGCCGATGGTGCCGAGGCCCGCGCCGATGCCGAGCGCGATGGCCTTGCCGGCCTTGCGGCCGTACTCGCCTGCGATCTCGGGGGTGACCTCGGACTGGGCCAGGGTGGTGATGAGGGACAGGTCCATGGTGGAGAGCTCCTTAGTGCTCTTCGGCGACAGCGCCGCCGAGGTAGATCGCGGTCAAGGTGGAGAAGATGAAGGCCTGCAGGGTGGCCACGAGGCCGATCTCGAACAGGAAGAAGGCGACGGCCAGGGGCAGCGTGACCAGGCCGAGGACGAGCGAGCCGCCCAGGGAGAGGTTCAGCAGGATGACCAGGCCGCCACCCATGAAGAGGATCAGCAGGTGGCCCGCCAGGACGTTGGCGAAGAGACGCACGCTGAGCGAGACGAGGCGGACGAAGTCCGAGATGAGCTCGATGAGGAAGATCGGGCCCTTGGCCGGCCCGTCGACCCCCGCGGGCACGAGGCCCTTGTAGAAGCCGCCGACGCCCTTGGCCCGGAAGCCCTCGACGTGGTAGGCGATCCAGACCATGACGGTCAGGACGAGCGGCACGGAGAGGTTCGCGGTCGCGGCGTAGAGCGCGAGGCTCGGGACCTTGATGAAGCCGATGTCGACCTTGTGCTCCGTGTTCGTCGGCAGCGGGCAGGTAGCCGACCATGTTCGAGAACCAGATGAAGAGGAAGAGCGCCGCGATGAACGGGAACCACTTCGCGGCCATCTTGCGGTCCATGTTCCCGCCGGCGATGTTGTCGCGCATGGCGACGTAGGCCGTCTCGACGATGGTCTGGATGCGGTTGGGCCGCGCCTGCATCCGGTTGGCGACGTAGAGGAAGAACCCGACCGTCAGCGCCGTCGCGAGGAAGAGGTAGAAGATCGCCTTGTTGATGTCCAGCGGCCCCGGGAGGTTGATCCAGGGGTCGAGCTTGAACTCGTTCTGCGGCTTGTAGTCCTCGTTGACGGTGATCGCCAGCGCGGTGTGCGGCGCGGCCAGCAGGAGCGCGAGCGGGGTGAGGAGGGCGGCGAGGCGCTTGGTCATGAAGAGGGGAGCTCGGTCGTCGTGGGGGTGGCGAAGGGGCGCAGGGCCAGGGCGGTCGCGAAGTAGCTGGTGAAGCAGACGATGACCAGGACGGCCGCGGCGAGGCCCACGTCGTCGTCCTGCCCGGCGAGGAACCAGCCCGCGAAGATCGCCAGGGCGCAGAGCCAGCCCCGGCCGACCATGGAGCCGGCGGTGAGGCCCGCGACCTTGCGCATGTCCGCGATGGCCTCCGCGTTCGTCCGGGGCTGCTCGCCCATGGAGCGGCGGGCGATCTCGAGCGCGCGGCGCTCCGAGACCTCCTTGACCCCCTTCTGCAGGAGCCAGGCGACGGCGCCGGTGAGGTAGCCCGCGCAGGGGGAAGCCCGCCGCGAGGAACACGGCGAGGGCGAGGACGAGGACCAGCAGGTCGGCGTGCTTGACGAAGCTCACGGGCGCCCGGGCGACGGTCAGTCGCCCACGCGCCGGCGGACGGCGCGATCGCAGGGGCGGACGTGGCCGAAGGCGGTCACGAGGGTCCGGGCGCGGCGCGGCGCGGTGGCGCGGCGGAAGCGGCTCGAGCACGCACGACGCCCCTTGGCGGGGAGGTCTCGGGAGTCGTGGGGATCGCGCTGGGGCATGGGGGCGGCGCCAGCCTACCTGCGCACGGCACCCCGGGTCGTGAGGCGTTCGCAGCAGGACGGCGGCAGATGTTCAGGAACCGTTCAGGTTCTGCACCAGCATAGCGATCCGCGCGACTTTGTGCGGACTTCGTGACACTTCGTGGCAGGCCGCACAGGGGCCGCTGACGCCGCGTCAGAGCCGCACGTGGGAGAAGCCGAGCTGGTCGCCGTCCACCCGCGCCATCCCCATCGTGTGGTGGGGCTGGCGGCGGCGGTCCGTCGGGGAGCCCGGGTTGAAGAGCTGGAAGGCGAAGCCGGCCTCCACCGCGGTCTCGTGCAGCGGGATGTGCGAGTGGCCGAAGACGACGGCGTCCACCCCGGGGAAGCGCCGCCGCATGCGGGCCAGGCGGCCCGCGGCGGGGCCGGCGTCGTGGACGAGGGCGATCCGCACGCCCCCCACCTCGACCTCGAGACTCTCCGGGAGGCGGTCGCGCAGCTCGGGGCCGTCGACGTTCCCGTGGACGGCGTGGACGGGCGGCCCGAGCGCCTCCAGCTCCGTCGAGGACCTCCGGGGTGGCGATGTCCCCCGCGTGCAGGAGGAGGTCCGCGGCGCGCGATGCGCTCGACGCAGGCGGGCGGCAGGCGCGCGGGTCCCGCGCGGGAGGTGCGTGTCGCTGATGATCGCGATCGTGGTCGCCACGGGGGCGGGACGCTAGCCGCGTGTCGGTCCCGCGCGCCGCGCGTCGCACTCCCGCGCGCGGAACGCCTTGTTCCCCCACACCCCGACCCCCGACGCTTGCGGCATGCCAGCAGAACGCCGCGAGAGGGCCGATCCGGGTCCCCCCACCCCACATCGGCCCCCTCGAGCGCCGCGGCTCGTCGCGGAGGAGCGCGAGAGGGCCGATCCGGGTCCCCCGGCCCCGGAGCGGCCCCCTCGCGCCGCTCCGCGGGGCGCCGCGGCGTGGCGGAGGATCGGGGTGCTGGCCTCCCGGCAGGGTGGGCAGGTGCACCGGCGCCAGGTGCGCGAGGCCGGCCTGAGCCACGACGAGCTCCGCGGCGCCCGCGCGACGGGGCACCTGCTCCCGGCCGACGCCGAGGTCTTCTTCGTCGGCCACCGCGCGCCGTGCCTCGACGCGGAGCTCCACCGCGCGCTGCTCCTCGGCGGCGCCGGTGCCGTGCTCTCCCACGCGTCGGCGGCCTTCGTGTGGGGGCTCTCGGGCCCGCCGCGTCGCCACGAGGTGACCGTCCCGTCCAACCGCCGTGCGCGACGCCGTGTCGTCCTCCACCGGGCGCGGCTCCACCCGCGACGCGACGTGACCTGGCGCCGCGGTCTGCCGATGACCTCGCTCCTGCGGACCATCGTGGACTGCGCGGGCCGGACGGACGACGACGGCCTCGCCCGGCTGGTCAACGAGGCGGCGCTGCGCGGGTGGCTGCACGAGCGCAACGTCGCCGCGCTGCACGTCATGGTCCGCGGACGACGGGGCGCCCGGCGGCTTCGGCGCGTCCTCGTTGCGCGTGACCGCTCGCACGGCTGGACGCGCTCGCAGCTCGAGCGGGCGTTCGCGGAGCTCGTGCGCGAGGCGGATCTCCCCCGGTACGCGCGCGGCCGGCTGGTCGACATCGGCGGCGGGGACCTCCGGGAGTGCGACGCGCTCTGGCTCGCGCAGCGGGTGATGGTCGAGCTCGACCACCTGGCGATCCACGAGTCCGGCTTCGTCCCGGCGCGCGACCGGCGCCGAGACCGCCGGCTGGCGGCGTCGGGCTGGGTCGTCATCCGCATCAGCCCGGACGACCTCCTCCACCATCGCGACGAGGTCGTCGAGGACCTCCGCAAGGCGCTCGCGCTGCACGCGTGATCGCGGATGCCCGTGGTCGCCGCGGGCTGGCGCGCGATGCGCCACCGCGCCGAGGGGGCCGATCCGGGTCGCTCCGCCCCACATCGGCCCTCTCGCGCTCCTCCGCCGGACGCGCGCACGCGCCGAAGGGGCCGATCCGGGGCGCTCCGCCCCACATCGGCCCTCTCGCGCCGCTCCGCCGGGAAGCGCAAGCGCCCGGGTGCCGCCCGCGGCGCTGGGCGTACCCTGCGCCCATGGCCGCGCCGCCCGCCCTGCCCGACCCGCCGGCGAAGCAGAAGCTCGGGTGGATCGTCCGGCCCGAGGCGACGATGCTGCGGGCCCGCCGCGAGCTCGGGACGGCCTTCACGCTCCACCTCCCGTTCGGCCCCGTCGTCTTCCTCGCGGACCCCGCCGCGATCAAGGAGGTCTTCACGGGCGACCCGGAGGTGCTCCGGGCCGGGGAGGGCAACGAGCCGCTCGAGCCGATCCTCGGGCCCGCGTCGCTCCTCCTGCTCGACGGCCGGACCCACCTGCGCCGACGCCGGCTGCTCCTGCCGCCCTTCCACGGGGAGCGCCTGGCCGGCTACGAGGCCGAGATGGCGGCGATCACGGCGACGGACGTGGCGAGCTGGCCGCGCGACGTCCCCTTCGCGCTCGAGCCGCGGATGCGCGGGATCACCCTCGAGATCATCCTGCGCCTCGTCTTCGGCCTCGCCGACGGCCCGCGCCACGACGAGCTGCGCGCGCGCTTCGCGGGCCTGCTGCCCCGGGGCGCGGCGAACCTCGCGCTCGTCCCCGCCCTGCGCCAAGAGCTGGGCGGGCGCTCGCCCTGGGGCCGCTTCATGGCGAACGTCCGCGCGATCGACGCGCTGCTCTTCGCGGAGATCGCCGAACGGCGCGCGGCGGGCGACCTCGGGGAGCGCACGGACATCCTCTCCCTCCTGCTGGGCGCGGCGGACGAGGACGGCCGGCCGCTCACGGACCCCGAGCTCCGCGACGAGCTCATGACCCTCCTGCTCGCCGGGCACGAGACGACCGCGACGGCGCTGGCCTGGACCTTCGAGCTCCTCTTCCGCCACGACGAGGCCCACGCCGCCCTGCGCGCGGACCCGGACGGGCCATGGCTCGACGCCGTCTGCGCGGAGGTGCTGCGCCTGCGCCCGCCGCTCCCGGTCGTGGTGCGCAAGCTCGCCCGGGCCGAGCGCATCGCGGGCCTCGACCTCCCCGAGGGCACCCGGCTCGCCCCGTGCATCTGGCTCGCCCACCGTGAGCCCTCGGTCTACGCGGAGCCGCACGCGTTCCGCCCCGAGCGCTTCCTCGACGCGGGACCCCGGACGTACGCCTGGCTGCCCTTCGGCGGCGGGACCCGGCGCTGCGTCGGCGCGGCCTTCGCCCAGCTGGAGCTCCGGACCGTCCTGCGCACGATCCTCGAGCGCGTCGCGCCGCGGCCGGCGGACGGCCGGCCGGACCGGCCCGCGCGGCGCACGATCGTCCTCGCCCCCGCCCGCGGCGCCCGGGCGGTCGTGTGAGCGAGCACCGCTGCACCTGGCTCGACGTCTTCACCCCGACGCCGCTCGCGGGCAACGGCCTGGCCGTCGTCCACGGCGCCGACGGCGTGCCCGACGCGACGATGGCCGCCTTCGCGCGGGAGACGAAGCTCTCCGAGACGACCTTCGTGCAGACCGCGGACGCCGACGGCGCGGACTACCGCAACCGCATCTGGACCATCACGGAGGAGGTCCCGTTCGCCGGCCACCCGTCGCTCGGGACGGCGGTCGCGGTCGCGCTCGAGCGCGGCGACACGGACGTGACCTACGTGCAGCAGACCCGCGCGGGCCTGCAGCCCGTGACCGTCCGCCGCGACGGGGACCGCGCCCGGGCCTCCGTGCTGCAGGAGCCCGCGACCTTCGGTCCGGAGCTCGATCGCGACGCGGTGCTGGCCGCCGTCGGCCTGACGCCGGGGGACGGCCACCCGGACCACGCGCCGCTCGTCGTCTCGACGGGCCTGCCTGCGGCGCTCGTCCTCCTCCGCGACCCCTCCGTGCTCGCCCGGGTCCGCTACGACCAGCCCGCGCTCGCGGCCGCGGTGCCGGGGGGCGCGAACGTCTACCTCTGCGCGCTCGACGGCCGCGAGGTCCGCGCCCGGATGTTCACGAGCCTGGCGGCCGAGGGCGAGGACCCCGCCACGGGCTCGGCCGCGGGCCCGCTGCTCGCCTACCTGCAGCGCCACGACGGCCGCGAGGCCGTGACGGTCACCCAGGGCGTCGAGATGGGTCGCCCCTCCCGCCTCGAGTGCACCTGGGAAGGCGGGCGCGCCCGCGTGGGCGGCGACGTCGTCGTCCTGCTGACCGGGACGCTGCGGCTGCCCTAGCGTCGGCGTGCCGCCGCGCGCGCCCGCTCGACCCGCGCGAGGACGACGTCGTAGGCCGGCCGCGCCCGGCCGTGCACGTCGGTCAGGGCCGAGTCCCAGGTGTCCTTCGGGCTCGAGGGGTTCCAGTGGTAGAGGTAGACGCGCCGGATGCGCGGAGAGAGCGGGACGAGGCGGTCGAAGACCCAGCTCGTCGCCGCCGCGGCGTGCCGCGCGCTCTCCGGGAAGCCGATCTTCGCCTTCGTCCGCCGGGCGACGATGCCGCCGGTCTCCGTGAACCAGACCTGCCCGCGGGTCGCCCGCAGCAGCGCCCGGGTCCCCGAGGTGCGCATGCGGTTCGCGTCGAGGTAGTTGTGCAGCCCCCAGGCCTTCGGCTCGTGCTGCGCCGCGGCCCGGAAGCGCTCGACCCAGCCGACCATGTTCGGCTGGTCGAGCACCTCGGCCCCGAGGATCGTGCAGCTCGGGCACGCGCGGCTGATCGCGTCGAAGTAGCGGGCGGCGAGCTCCGGCTTGTGGCACAGGGGCTGGCTGCAGTGGTTCGGCTCGTTCCAGGTGACGAACTCCCGGACCCAGGGGAAGTTCACGCGGACCCGGCGGAACTGGCGCTGGAAGGCCTTGGGCGACGGCGCCGTCTTGGTCCGGCCGGCCCGGCGGGAGTGCCCGAAGGTCACGACGGGCGTGATCCGTGCCGCCCGCGGCGGCTCGCATCCAGGTCCGCAGCTCGTCCTCCTGGAAGCCGCCGTCCATCGCGTCCCACGGCACGACGACCCGGGCGTGGCGCAGGCCGAGCCGGGTGAAGAGCGGGTCGGAGAACATCGCGGCCTTCTGGTCCGCGATGCCGAGCACCGGGAGGCGTGGCGGCTCGGGCCGGCGCGGTGCCGGTGCCGAGGAGCGCGGCGCAGGCCGCCAGGAGGCCGAGGAGCGCCCGGAAGGCTCGGTTCACGCCGGCACCTCGGGCTCCGTGAGCACCGTGTCGTCGTGCGCGTAGGCCGGCGCGCAGCAGCAGAGGAGGCGCAGGGGTTCCGGGCCCGGGTTGCGCAGCTTGTGCTCGACCCCGGGCGGGATGACGACGCAGTCGCCGGGCCCGACGTCGCGCTCCTCGGCCGCCCAGGCGCATCGTCCCCGTGCCGTGGGTGAAGAAGTAGAGCTCCTCCGAGCGCGGGTGGTAGTGCGCCGTCGTGGCGCCGCCCGGCGGGACCGTCGCCTCCGCGAGGCTCTGGTTCACGGCGGCCGTCCACGAGGGGTGCACGACCTCGCGGATCTGCGACCCGTCCTTCGTCGTGAAGGCCTCGGCCCGCTCCAGGTTCGTCACATCCATGCCCACGTGCAGCGTAGGACCCGCCCCGGCGGTCCGGAGTTGCGGGGCCCGGTGCGATGACCGGGCCCCGCGACCTCCTCAGGCGACGGCGCGCCGCGCGACGTCGCGGTCGACGCGGCCAGCGGCCGCGCCCAGCGCGTGGGCCAGGAGCGGCCGCAGCCGCCCGGGTGGCCCGTGCGGCCGCAGGCTCCTGCGGACGTCGAGCCCGGCGCGCCGGCGGTCAGCATCGGCCTCGAGCGCGCGGGTGTACTGCGTGTGGAGCAGGGTGTGCATGGTGGTCCTCGGTGTGGTGGTGGTGTGGTGACCACCGCCCTCCAGGCGGACGGGTCCTGCGAACGACGCGGGGCTCCGGGACTGACGGGCGGTGGCCCGGGTCCCGGATCTCTCGTGGAGCGACCTAGGACGCGGGCGTGGCGGCGGACATCACGCGTCCGTGCTTCGGCGAACCGGAAGCGCGGAGGGGGCGGATGTGGGCGGCGAACGAGAGCGTCATGAGGGTGCTCCTCCGTCGATCGGAGGGGTGCTGCGCGGGCGAAGCTACCAGCCGGCCCGGCGGGGCACAACCCGCCGCAGCACCCGCCGCCTAGGCTGCGCACCGCATGACCGAGCCCCGCGCCCTGGCCCCGCACAACCCGCGCTGCTACGTCTGCGGCCCGGAGAACCCGTGCACGACCCACGCGACCTACACGCGCGTGGGCGATCGCGTGCACGTGGCGCTGCGGCTCGACGAGCGTCACGAGGGCGCCCCGGGGTTCGTGCACGGCGGCGCGCTCTCCGCGGTCATGGACGACGTGCTCGGCGCGGTCCTCTGGGTCATCGCCCGCCCCGCCGTCACCGCCCGCCTCGAGGTGGACTACCGCCGCCCCGCGTTCATCGACCAGGACTACGTGGGCGAGGCGTGGTGCGAGCGGATCGACGGCCGCAAGCTGCACCTCCGGGGGGAGCTGCGCAACGCGGAGGGCGAGGTGGTGGCGGAGGGCGCCGCGCTCTTCCTCGAGGTCGCCCCGGAGCACTTCGCGCAGGGCGGCGCGAGCACGCTGCCGTGGTGATGGACACCATGTCGATCGGTTAGGCTCGGCCCATGGCCTCGGCCCAGCCCAGCACCGCCAAGCGCGCCCAGGTCCAGCAGGCGGTCCTCACCGCCACGGAGGAGCTCCTGGCGGCCGGCGGCTCCTTCCAGGAGCTCAAGATCGAGCGGATCGCCACCGCGGCGGGCATCTCGCGGACCGCGTTCTACTTCTACTTCAAGGACAAGCGCGAGCTGCTCATGCGCCTGGCCGAGGACATCACGGGCGAGCTCTACGGCCAGGCCGACGCCTGGTTCTCCGGCGACGACGGCGCTCCCGAGGACCAGGTCTCCGACGCGCTGCAGGCCATCGCCGCCCTCTACTTCGAGCACGGGCCGCTCCTGCGCGCGATCGTCGAGGTCTCGACCTACGACGAGGAGATCGCGGTCTTCTGGCGCGCGCTCCTGCAGCGCTTCGCCGACGCGACGACGGAGCGCATCGAGACGGAGCAGCGCGACGGACGTGCGCCGGCCATGCCGGCCGGGCCCACGGCGTTCGCGCTCGTCTGGATGACGGAGCGGACCTTCTACCAGCAGATGGTCCAGGGCTCTCCCGGCGACCGCGAGGAGCTCGTCGCCGCGCTCAACGGCATCTGGCTGCGCTCGGTCTACGGGACCTAGGGCCGCTCCACCCGCTGGAACTCGTCCGTCTCGCGGCGGACGGCGTCGAACTCCCCGGTCCCCAGCCGCGCGTCGACGTCCGCGTCGATCTCGGACTCCGTCACCTCCGGGCGCGCCCGGCGCAGCCGGATGGCGTCCAGCCGCCGGAACTTGAGGATCTCGAGGACGTAGACGAGGTAGACGCTCGCGGCGAGGACGACGAGCCCGTAGCCCGCGATGACCAGCGCCCCGTCGCGCTTGAGGTGCCCCGAGTTGTCCGAGTAGTCCACGAAGCGGATCGCGACCGCCAGGCCGCCGAGCAGCAGCGTCCAGGCGTAGAGGTAGAGGACCGTCCGCCGCTGGGAGAAGCCGATCCGGCTGAAGCGGTGGTGGAAGTGGTTCGCGTCCGCGCCGTAGATCGGCCGGCGGTACTTCAGGCGCTTGAGGACCACGAACGTCGTGTCGAGGAACGGGACCGCCAGCACGACCAGCGGGAAGAAGAGCGCGAGGACGGCCTGGGTCTTCACCGCGCCCTCGACGGCCACGACCCCGAGCAGCAGCCCGAGGAGGTTCGAGCCGCAGTCGCCCATGAAGACGCTCGCGGGGTGGAAGTTGAAGACCAGGAAGCCGAGGCCGACGCCGGCGATGATCGCGGAGAGGACCGCGGCGTCGTTGCGGCCGAGGTCGAACGCGATGATCGAGAAGCTCGCCGCCGCGATCGCGCAGATCCCCGAGGCCAGGCCGTCGACCCCGTCGGAGAAGTTCACGACGTTCATGATCAGGACGAGGCCGAGGACCGTCACCCCCGAGCCGAGGTCGACCCCGAGGTCGACGCGGCCGACGAACGGCACCGTGAAGTCCGTGACCCGGATGCCGTGGACGACGGGCAGCAGCGCCGCGGTCACCTGGCCCAGGAGCTTCACCCAGGGCGGGAGGTCGCGGACGTCGTCGATCGCGCCGACGAGCGCGATCAGCGCCGCGGCCCCCAGGATCGCCCGGTAGCGGTCCTGCTCCACGGGGAGGAAGAGGACGGACGCCACGAGGACCCCCGCGAGCAGCGCGAGCCCGCCGAGCCGCGGCGTGGGCTGCTCGGAGAGCCCGCGGGCGCGCGGGAGGTCCACGGCCCCGAGCCACCGCGCCAAGCGCATCGTCACCGGGGTCAGCGCGGCCGCCACGAGGGCGGCCACGGTGGCGGCGAGGACGGCGTCGAGGTGGGTCGGCTGCATGCGGACGGCCCGATCATCCGGGTCGGAGCGGTCGGAGCCGGGCCCCGACCGCTCCGCGCGGCCCTAGACCGCGGCGGCCGTCGCGTTGAGGTGCTCGTAGAGCGGGTAGCGGTCCGCCAGCGCGGCGACGCGCTCCGCGAGGTCCGCCTTCTCGCCCTCGAACGCCGGGGTGAGCGCCGTGGCCATGATCCGCCCGACCTCCGCGAAGTCGTCCTCCTGGAAGCCGCGGGTGGCCAGGGCCGGCGTGCCGACGCGCAGGCCGCTCGTGACCATGGGCGGGCGCGGGTCGAACGGGACCGCGTTGCGGTTGACCGTGATCCCGATCTCGTGCAGGCGGTCCTCCGCGTCCTGGCCCGTGAGCTCGGACTCGCGGAGGTCGACGAGCGCGAGGTGCACGTCCGTGCCGCCCGTGAGGACGGAGACGCCGGCGGCCTGCGCGGCCTCGGCGCCCATGAGCTCCGCGGCGACGGCCTGGGCGCCCGCGATCGTGCGCTCCTGGCGCTCCTTGAAGAGGGGGCTCGCCGCGATCTTGAACGCGACGGCCTTCGCGGCGATGACGTGCTCGAGCGGGCCGCCCTGCTGGCCGGGGAACACGGCGGAGTTGATCTTCTTCGCGTGCTCCTCCTTGCAGAGGATGATCCCCGAGCGCGGGCCGCCGAGCGTCTTGTGGACCGTCGTGGTGACGACGTCCGCGTGCGGGACGGGCGAGGGGTGCAGGCCCGCGGCGACCAGGCCGGCGAAGTGGGCCATGTCGACCATGAGCAGCGCGCCGACCTCGTCGGCGATCTCGCGGAAGCGGGCGAAGTCCATCTGGCGGGGGTAGGCCGACCAGCCCGCGATGATCATCTTCGGCTTGCGCTCGCGGGCGATCTCGGCGACCTTGTCCATGTCGACGAGCGAGGTCTCCTGCTCGACCTCGTAGGGCGCGATGTCGTAGAGCCGGCCCGAGACGTTGATCTTCATCCCGTGGGTGAGGTGGCCGCCGTGGGCCAGGCTCAGGCCCATGATCGTGTCGCCCGGGGTCAGGAGCGCGTGGAAGACCGCGGTGTTCGCCTGGGCGCCCGAGTGGGGCTGGACGTTCGCGTGCTCCGCGCCGAAGAGCGCCTTGGCGCGGTCGATCGCGAGCTGCTCGGCGATGTCGACCCACTCGCAGCCGCCGTAGTAGCGCTTGCCGGGGTAGCCCTCGGCGTACTTGTTCGTGAGGACGGAGCCCTGCGCGTCGAGGATGGCCTGCGGCACGAAGTTCTCGCTGGCGATCATCTCGAGCGTGCGCTGCTGGCGCTCGAGCTCCTTCGCGAGGACGTCCGCGATCTCGGGGTCCACCTCGGCGAGCGGGCGGTTGAAGTAGTCCGGGCTCAGGTCCGACATGTGCGCCTCCTAGGCGGTGGTCTCAGGGCGTGCCCAGGCGCTGCGGCGGGGTGCTGCGTCGGTCGCTCCCCGGTGGTCGCATCCACCCTCGCGCCAGTCGCGCCGACCCACGGATCGTAGACCCTCGGGCGGCGGTCAGGCGCCTTCGAGCTCGGCGATCTGGCCGACCCGGCGCGCGTGGCGCCCGCCCTCGAAGCCCGTGGCCAGGAACGCGGCGACGATGTGGTCGGCCGAGGCCGCGTCGCAGCCGGGCGCCCGAGAGCGTCACGACGTTCGCGTCGTTGTGGCGGCGGGACATCGCGGCCTCGTCGGCGTCGTGGGCGTTGACCGCCCGCACTCCGCGCGACCTTGTTGGCGACGATCGCCACGCCGTTGCCCGAGCCGCAGGCCAGGACGCCGACGTCCGCCTCCCCCGCCGCGACCTTCGCCGCCGCCGCGTGGGCGAAGCCGGGGTAGTCCACGGACTCCGCGCTCTCCGGGCCGACGTCGGTGACCGTGTGCCCGCCCGCGACGAGCGTCTGCTTCACGTGCTCCTTGAGGACGTAGCCGCCGTGGTCGGAGCCGAGGACGATGCGCATGGCGCGCAAGGTACTGGAGCGCTCCCGCGCGCCTGTCGCGCTGCCGGCCCCGGGGCGCGCTGCGCGAGGCGCTTCGGGCCGGCGGTCGCGGTGGAACTGCCGCTGGTCAGGGGGTGAGACGAGGCGCTCGCGTTCGGTGCTGCCGAGTTCTTGCCATGTGAGAACCAGGCAGCGCCATCGCGTGGTCGGCTTCGGGCCACGGCCGAAGTTGACCGCACGGTCAGCGTTCACCGCTGCGGGCGAGGGGCAGGAGCCCGATCTCGCAGCAGCGAGCGGTCAGAGGCGCGCGGCGACCTCGGCCGTCGGGAGCGCGCCCTCGCGCACGACGGTCCACACGCCCGCGGACTCGTAGCCCGTGAGGTCGACGATCGTCGAGGCGGTGCCCGGGAGCTCGCCGCCGTCCAGCACGAGGTCGGCGCCCGTCGCGGATGCCGGGGTCGACGTCCTCGAGGCGGCGCGCCTCGGGCCGGCCCGAGAGGTTCGCGCTCGACTGCAGGACGGGCCAGCGGACCGCCTCGAGCGCCGCGAGCGCCGGCGGGAGCGCGGGGACGCGCAGGCCGAGGACCGAGCCGCCCTCGCCGGGCGGGCCGCAGGCGAGCGGGTAGCGCCCCGCGGGGTTCGGGCAGCAGCAGCGTGACCGGGCCCGGGCAGCAGCGCGAGGAGCGCGTCGCGGGTGCGCTCGCCGAGCTCGGGCAGCGCCGCCAGCGCGAGCGAGGGCTGGAAGAAGAGGACGGCGGCGGGCTGGGTCGGCGGGCGGCGCTTGAGCGCGTAGAGGCGGCGCCAGCCCTCCTTCGACTCGGGCTCGCAGGCCAGGCCGTAGACCGTGTCGGCCGGGAAGACCGCGACGCCCTCGACGCCCATGCAGCGCTCGAAGGTCTCCGCGTCGCGGGCGGTCAGGGGCGCCACGCGCGCACCACCCGGTCGCGGCCCGCGAGGTCCCGGCCCACGTCGGTCTCCCAGTCGGCCGGCCAGAGCGCGCGGACCGCGGCGGCCTGCGTCGCGCCGACCTCCAGGCCCGCGATCGCGCGCACCGCTCGCGACGATCGCGGGGACCAGCGCGCGCGTAGACGTCGAGCCCCTCGGCGCCGGCGAAGAGCGCGAGGCCCGGCTCGTGCTGGGCGATCTCGGGCGCGAGCGCCGCGCCCGCCTCCACGTAGGGCGGGTTGGAGACGACCGCGTCGGCGGCGAGGCCCGCGAGCAGGTCGCCCTCGTGGAAGGCGACGTCGAGGCCCGAGCCGCTCCGGCGTTCCCCCGCGCGACCGCGAGCGCGTCGGCGGACACGTCGGTCGCGAGCACCTCGAGGTCCGGCCGCTCGTCCTTCAGCGCCAGCGCGATGGCGCCGCTGCCCGTCCCGACGTCGACGACCCGGATGCCCTGCGGGAGCTCCGCGACCGCCCACTCCACGAGCGCCTCGGTGTCCGGGCGCGGGATGAGCACGCGCGGGTCCACGGCGAGCTCGAGGTGGCGGAAGCCCTTGGTCCCCGTGAGGTAGGCGACGGGCACGCGCTCCACGCTGCGCCGGCGCACGGCGGTCTGGAACGCCCGGATCGCCGGGCCCTCCACGGGCTCGTCGCGCGCGAGGAAGAGGCGCGTTCGGTCCACCCCGAGCACGTGGGCGAGCAGGACCTCCGCGTCGAGCGCCGGGCGAGTCGACCCCCGCGCCCTCGAGCGCGATGCGGGCGGACGCCAGCGCCTCGCCGATCGGGACGCCGGTGAACGGCATCAGACGGCGGTGTTCGCCTGCTCCTCGAGCCGGCGGCGCTTCTCGTCGTTCTGCAGCGCCCCGGTGAACTCCGTGAGGTCGCCCGCGAGGACGTCGTCGAGGTTGTGCGCGGTGAGCTTGATGCGGTGGTCGGTGACCCGGCGCTCGCCGTAGTTGTAGGTCCGGATCTTCTCCGCGCGGTCGCCCGTGCCGACCTGCGCGCGGCGCTCGGCGCCCACGGCGGCCTGCTGCTCGGCCAGGGCCGCCTCGTAGATGCGCGCGCGCAGGATCCGCATGGCCTTCTCGCGGTTCTGCAGCTGGCTCTTCTCGTCCTGCATCGCCACGACGATCCCCGTCGGCTTGTGGGTGATGCGCACGGCGGAGTCCGTCGTGTTGACGGACTGCCCGCCGGGCCCGCCCGAGCGGTAGACGTCGATCTGCAGGTCGGACTGCTGGACGTCGACCTCCACGTCCTCGACCTCCGGGAGCACCGCGACCGTGCAGGTGGAGGTGTGGATGCGGCCCTGGGACTCCGTGGCCGGCACGCGCTGCACGCGGTGGGTGCCCGCCTCGTACTTGAAGACGGAGTAGGCGCCGTCGCCCTTCACGGCGAACGTCCCCTCGTCCATGCCCTCCGTGGAGAACCCGCGCTTCTCGGCGTACTTCACGAGCATGCGCTGCACGTCGCCGGCCCAGAGCGCCGCCTCGTCGCCGCCGGCGCCGCCCTGCACCTCGACGATGACGTTCTTGTCGTCGTTGGGGTCCCGCTCGACCATCGCGAGGCGGAGCTCCTCCTCGAGCTCCTCCTGCCGCTCGACGTAGGCCCCCAGCTCGGCGCGCAGCTCCGCGTCCTCGCCCTCGGCGAGCATCTCGCGCGCGCCCTCGATGTCGTCGCGCACCCGGCGCCAGTCCTCCGAGAGCTTCGCCCCCGGCTCGAGGTGCGCGTACTCGCGCCCGACCTCCGCGTAGCGCTTGCGGTCGTTGATGACCTCGGGGTCCGTCATCTGGCGGCCGAGCTCCGCGAAGCGGGCCTCGATCTGCTCCACGAGCTGCTCGATCATCGCCGTCCGAGCCTAGCGGCGGGCCGGGTGGCGTCCGGTCCGGGGTTCCGGGATCGTCTAGGGGGCGTGGAGCCCTTCGAGTGACCTCACGAGCGACGGCGCCCGTACGACCCACTTCCGTGCGCGCGCCCTGGCATCTCAGCTTCCTCCTGCTCGCCCTCGTCTGGGGCTCGAGCTTCCTCTGCATCAAGGTGCTCGGCGAGGACTGGTCACCGCTGCAGGTCGCGCTGGGCCGCATCGCGCTCGGCGCCGTGACCCTCTGCGTCGTCGTAGCCGTCCGGGGCGAGCGGCTGCCGCGCGAGCCGCGGCTCTGGGGCCACCTCGCGGTGGTCGGGCTGCTCATGAACGCGCTGCCGTTCACGCTCTTCGCGGTGGGCGAGCAGCACGTCCCGAGCGTCGTGGCGGGGCTGTGGAACGCGACGACGCCGCTCTTCGTCCTGCTCGTGACGCTCGGGCTGCTCCCCGACGAGCGGCCGGACCGGCGGCGCGTCATCGGCCTCGGGATCGGCTTCGTCGGGGTCGCCTGCGTGCTCGGGCCGTGGCGGGGCCTCGGGGGCGACGCGCTGCTCGGCCACCTCGCCTGCGCGGGCGGCGCCGCCTGCTACGGCCTGGGCCTGCCCTACACGCGCCGTCACCTCGCGGGCCGCACGGAGAGCGGGCCTGCCCTTGCGGCGGCACAGCTGCTCTGCGCCACGGCGATGCTCGCGGTGGTCGCGCCGTTCTCCGGGATCCCCACCACGAGCCTCGGGGCCGACGCCGTCGCGAGCCTCCTCGTCCTCGGGGTGCTCGGCTCCGGCCTGGCCTACGTCCTGACGTACTCCATCGTCCGCGCGGCGGGCGCGACGACGATGTCGACGGTGACCTACGTCATCCCCGTCTTCTCCACGGCGCTCGGCGTCCTCGTGCTGAGCGAGCCCCTGCACCTCAACGAGCCGCTGGGCGCCGCGCTCGTCCTCGGGGCGATGTGGTGGAGCTCGCGGACGCCGGCGCCGGCCGCGGGCCGCGGCGCCCGCGGCGCCCGCGATGACGCCCGAGCTCGCGCCGCCCGCGCGGGCCTGAGCGCCGCGTCAGCCACGCAGCCCGCCGCGGCAGCCGGCGTGGAACGGTGGCCGGGAGCCGCGCTCCCACGCCGGCTGTGCCCGCCCCAACAGCGGGCGTGGAACCTGCGGGTGCGCGCGGTGACACCCACGGTTCCACGCCCGCTGCGGCCGCGCGCCACAGCGGGCGTCGGATCGCAGGCTGGAGCTGCGCTCCCACGCCGGCTGGCGCCGCGGCCGGGCTCGCGGCTGGGAGCATGCCCCGCATGGGCGTCTCGCTCGAGCACCTCGCCGCGGGCGCCTACCACGACCACCACGTCCTGACGATCGACGGCCGCCCCGTCGTGCTGCGGCGCTGCACGGGCTCCCAGTGGGGCCTCGCGCCCGCGGCGCAGCTCGCGCGGGAGCACGCGACGCTCGTCGCGCTCGCCCCCACGGGCCTCGCGCCGCGGCCGCTCGGGCTCCTCGTGGATCCGCCGCTCCTGCTCGAGGAGCTCGTGGAGGGGCGGCCGTTCGACTACGCCCGGGACCTCCCGGCGCTCGGCGCGGCGCTCGCGCAGGTCCACGCGCACGCCCCGGAGCACCTGCCCGCCGTCGACGCGCGGGCGGAGCTCCTGGCCGACGGCGCGGCCTGGCTGGCCCGGGCACGCACGGCGGGCACGGACCCCGAGGCGGTCGCGCTGCTCGCCGCGCTCGGGGAGCGCGTCGAGCGCGCGGGCCCGATCGCGGCGCCGGCGGTGCTCGTCCACACGGACCTCAACGCGGGGAACCTCGTCGCCACGGAGCACGGCGTGCGGCTGCTGGACTGGGAGGCGGCACGGCGCGGCCCCGCTGCCTGGGACCTCGCGCACGCGCTCTCCCCCACGACGACGCGGTGGGACGCCGCGACGGCCTGCGCGCTCACCCAAGCCGACCGCGACGCGCTCCTCGATGCCTACGTCGCCGCGGGCGGGAGCGCCGGAGCCGTCGCCCAGGTCGGCGCGCTGCTGGAGGCCGTGGTCTTCCGCGCGCTCTCCTGGTGCGTGGGGATGCGGGCCGCGCCGCTCGCCGACGGCACTCTGGCCGACGCCCTCGAGCGCCTCACCCGGCCGCGCGCCGTCGCGGACGCCATCACGTTCGCCTCCGCCCCCGCGCAGTGATCCGCGCGACGCGCTGGGAAGTAGGTTCCCCCCGAGGCCCTCGGGCCCGTCCCGGTCCCCTCCCTCGGAACCCACCCATGAGAACGCCCCTGGCCGCCCTGGCCGTCCTGCTCACCACAACCGCGCTTGCCGCCTGCGGCGACGACACGGGGACCGCCAAGCCGGACGCCACCTCCGCGGCCCCGGCGGCCGACACGTTCGCCCCCATCGCCCAGGAGGCCAAGGGCCAGACCGTGCGCTGGTGGATGTACGGCGGCGACACGAAGATCAACGACTACGTCGACGACGTCGTCGCGCCCGCGGCCGCTCAAGCGCGGCGTGACGATCCGGCGCGTGCCGATCACGGACACCGCCGACGCGGTCAAGCGCGTCGTCTCCGAGCGCCGCGCGGGCAAGCGCTCCGGCGGCGGCGTGGACATGATCTGGATCAACGGGGAGAACTTCGCGGCCGGCAAGCAGAGCCAGCTCTGGCTCGACGGCTGGTCCACGGGGCTCCCGAACGCCGAGAAGTACGTCGACTTCGACGACCCGGCGATCAGCACGGACTTCCAGGTCCCGGTCGACGGGCAGGAGTCGCCCTGGCAGAGCGCGCGCTTCGTCTTCGCCCACGACTCGGCGAAGGTCCCCGACCCGCCGAGGGACTTCGACGCGCTCCTGGCCTACGCCAAGGCCCATCCGGGCCGCTTCACGTACCCCGCGCCGCCGGACTTCACGGGCTCGGCCTTCGTCCGGCAGGTCGTCGCCGCCAAGGGCGAGGACGAGGCCTTCGCGTACCTGAAGGAGCTCAAGCCGCTCATGTACCGCAAGGGCGCGAGCTTCCCGAAGTCGCAGGCCGAGCTCGACGAGCTCTTCGCCAACGGGCAGGTCGACTTCGCGATGGCCTACGACGCGAACTTCATCAACGCCGGGGTCCGCAAGGGCGGCTTCCCCAAGAGCGCCCGCCCGTTCCTCGTCGGGGACGGCGCGCTGACGAACACCTCCTACGTGACGATCCCGGACAACGCGGCCCACCAGGCCGGCGCGCAGGTCGTCGCCGACGTGCTGCTCGACCCGCGCATCCAGGCCGAGAAGCTCAAGCCGACCGTCCTGGGCAACCCGACGGTGCTCGACCTCGACAAGCTCGGGGGCCTCAAGTCCCTCTTCGCGAACGAGGGGACCAGCGACTACGTGCTCTGCGGACTACGGCAAGCCCGTCACCGAGGTGAAGGCCGCCGACGTGGCGCCGCTCGAGAAGCGCTGGATGCGCGAGGTCCTGCGGTAGCCGGGACGGCCGCATCGAGGGCGCGCCTCCGGACGGCGGGCGCGCTCGCGCCCGCGCTGCTCGTGCTCGCGCTCCTCTTCGGGGGCGGGATCGCCGGCGCGGTGCGCACGAGCCTCGTGCCGCTCGACGGCTCGGCGTCGCTGGCCTCGTGGCGCGCGCTCTTCGACGACCCGGTCTTCGGCGACGCCGTGCGCTTCAGCCTGCGCGTCGCGGTGGCCGCGACGCTCCTGGCGGCCGTCGCGGCCGTCGGCGTCGCGCTCGTGGTGCGCTCGCGGGGCACGACGGTGCGGGCGCTCGTCGCGCTCCCCGTCCCGGTCCCCCACCTGCTCGTCGCCGTCCTGGCGGTGCTCTGGCTCGCGCCGGGCGGGCTGGCCGACCGCCTCTTCGGGACCGCGCTCGGCGGCTCGGTCATCCGCGACCCCCAGGGCGTCGGGATCGTCCTCGTCTACGTCTACAAGGAGACGCCGTTCCTCGTGCTCCTGCTCCTGGCCGCGATGGGCCGCGGGCTGCGCGAGCGCGAGGAGGCCGCCGCCGTGCTCGGCGCCTCGGCCTGGCAGCGACTGCGCTGGGTCGTGTGGCCCACGATCCGCACGCCGCTGGTCGTCGGCTCGATCATCGTCGGCGCCTTCACGCTCGGCGCCTTCGAGGTGCCGCTGACCGTCGGGCCGAACTCCCCGCCCACGCTGGCGGAGTTCGCCGCGCAGGCCACCCAGAACGACCTCCTGGCCGGGGAGGGCGTGGCGGCCGCCGCGCTCCTGCTGACCGCCGCGGCGAGCATCGGCCTGGCGATCCTCGCCGTCCGGCTGGGGAAGGACCAGACGGGTGGCTAGCGCCCTGGCCACCCCCGAGCGGACCTCCCGCGCCGGGGTCGCCACGCGGCGCGGCCCGTGGTCGGCGCAGGGGCTGGGCGCGGTCGCGCTCGCGGCGCTCTTCGCGGTGCCGCTCGTCGCCCTGGTGGTCCGCGCCTTCGCCGACGCCTGGCGCGCGCCCGCCGTGGTCCCCCAGCGCTTCGGCACGCGCGGGCTCGAGGTCGCGTTCTCGGGCCGCGCGCTCGAGGCCTTCGGGAACTCCCTCGCGGTCGGCCTCGGCGTGACGCTCCTGGCGCTGCTGCTCGGCTGGCCCGCCGCCCGCGTGCTCGGGGAGCGCCGCCTGAAGCGCCCCGGCCTCGTCTTCCTCGCGCTGGCCATGCCGCTGCTCGTGCCGAGCTACGCCACGGGCACGGGGCTGACGGAGTGGTTCATCCGCCTCGGGCTGGTCGACACGCTCCCCGGCCTCGGCCTCGCCCACCTCGTCGTCGTGCTCCCCTACGTCGTCGTCGTGCTGCTGAGCGGCTTCGGCCCGCGGGTCGCCGAGCTCGAGGAGATGGGCCGCACCATGGGCCTCGGCCCCGTCGCCCGCTGGCGGCTGGTGACGCTCCCGGCCGTCGGCCCGACGCTCGCCGCGGCCGCGTTCCTCGGCTTCCTCGTCTCCTGGAGCGAGTACGGCTCGTCGCTGGCCGTCGGGGGCGGGCGCCCCATGCTCCCCGTCGTGCTGCTGCCGTTCGTCCGGAGCGACCCGCAGGTCGCCGCCGCGCTCGCGCTGCTCTTCCTCGCCCCGGCGCTCCTCGCGCTCGTCGCGACCACCCGCGCCGCCCGGAGCCCCCTGTGAGCGGCGCCGCGCTGCGCTGCACGGACCTGACCGTCGCCCCGGGCGGGACCGTCGTCCTGCGCGGCCTCGACTTCGACGTCCCCGCCGGCTCGCGCACGGTGCTCGTCGGGCCCTCGGGCGCGGGCAAGACGACGCTCCTGCGCGCGATCGCCGGCCTCGAGCCGCTCGAGGCGGGCTCCGTCGCGCTCGGGGGGCGTGAGCTCGGGCGGGTCAAGCCGCACGAGCGACGCATCGCGGTCGTCTTCCAGGAGCCTCGCCTGCTCCCCCACCTCGACGTGCAGGACAACGTCGCGCTGCCCCTGCGCGCCGCGGGCCGGGGGAAGGCCGAGCGCCGCGCGCGCGCCCGCGAGCGCCTGGAGGAGGTCGGCCTCGGCGGCTTCCAGGAGCGCCGCGTCGCGGGGCTCTCGGGCGGGGAGCAGCAGCGCGTCGCGCTGGCCCGCGCGCTCTGCGCCGAGCCGGACCTCCTGCTGCTCGACGAGCCGCTCGCGGCGCTCGACCCCAACCGCCGGGAGGACCTCCGGCGCCTCATCGTCCGCCTGCAGGAGGAGCGGGAGCTCACGACGCTCGTCGTGACCCACGACCGCGCGGAGGCCGCGGAGCTCGGCCACCGCGTCGCGCTCATGCTCGAGGGGCGCATCGTGCAGCACGACGAGCCCCGCGCGCTCTTCGAGCGGCCCGTGAGCGCGGCGGTCGCGCGCTTCTTCGGCGTCGCGAACCTCCTCCCCGACCCGGGCGGGACCCTGGCGATCCGGCCCGAGCACGTGCGCCTGGACCCGGAGGGCGAGCTCCGCGCGACCGTCGTGGAGTCCGTCTACGCCGGCAGCCACGTGCGGCTCGTGCTCCTGGCGGGCGAGCAGCGCCTCGAGGCGCTCGTGCCGCCGGCCGGCGCGCCCGCCGCGGGCCAGGAGGTCGGCGTGCACTTCCCGCCCGAGCACCTCTGGCGCCTGCCGGGCGACGAGCTCGTCAGCTAGGAGCCTGTTGAGGACTAGCCGTGTGCGGTCGGCGGGCCGCATCGCCCGTGTCAGGCGTCGACCGATGACGTGATCGATCCTGGTTGGATCGATGAGTCATCGGGTGGCGTCTGACGCGCGCGAGGTGGCTCGCCGAGCGTGCGCGGAGTCTTCAACAGGCTCCTAGAGGACCGCGCGGGCCTGCGCGACGCGCTGGCCCACGCTGACGAGGACCATCGCCGTGAAGGTCCAGGCGACCCACTCGGCCTGCCCGGGCAGCAGGCAGAAGAGCACGTAGGCGGCGATGGTCTCCGCGCCCTCGGTGAGCGCGGCGGTGAAGCGGAGGGAGCGCTCGTCGCCGAACGCGAGCTGCCGCTTCTCGACGAGGCTGGCGAAGCTCAGCAGCGCGACGTTGTTCAGCAGGTAGGCGACCAGCAGCGCGCAGCACGCGACCCGCGCGTCGGGCTCGGCGACGGCCACCGCGAGGACGAAGCCGCCGTAGACGACGAAGTCCGCGAGGAAGTCGAGCATCCCGCCGAGGTCCGTCGGGCCGCGACGCCGCGCCAGCGGGCCGTCGAGGCCGTCGAGCGTGCGGTTGAGCAGCCAGAGGACGAGCGCGAGGGGCCAGACCGCGAAGGCCGCGGCGACGCAGGCGCCGAACCCGACGAGCAGGCCCGCGGCGGTGACGGCGCCGGGGGTGACCCCGCGGGCGTCGAGCGCCGCTGCAGCGCGATCGAGGCCCGGCGCGAGGCGGGCGCGGACGGCGGTGTCGAGCACCTAGGAGGTGCGGCGCCGCCCGCGCCGGGTGCTACGAGGACTTGCGCGCGGCGCGGCGCTTGAAGCGCTCGACGCGACCACCGGTGTCGACGAGCTTCTGGCGACCGGTGTAGAACGGGTGGCAGTTCGAGCAGATCTCCACGTTGATCGTCTCCTGCGTGGAGCGCGTCGTGAACTGGTTGCCGCAGGTGCAGGTGACCTGCGCCTCGGTGTACGTGGGATGGATGTCGGTCTTCATGGCGCCCTCCACTCTAGCGGCGGGCCCCCAGGCTCGGACCGACGGCTCAGGCGCAGGGGACGGTGAGCGCGTTGTCGGCCTCGTTGCGCTCCTCGACCACGTCGGCCGGGTCGATCGAGGCCAGGACGCTGCGGCCCGGCGCGCACGCGGGGCCGTCGAAGGTCGCCTCGGCCGTGGCGCCCGCGGGCAGGCCCGAGAGCGCGACGGGCTGGAGGGCCACGTCGTCGACGGCCAGGCCGACCCGGAGCGTCCCGAGGACGGGCGAGGCCCCGCGGTTGCGGACCTGCAGGACGTAGCGGGCGCGGCCCCCGCCCAGGGGCTCCGCGACGCGGACGCCGACGACGGTGAGGTCCGGGCGCAGGTCGGGCTGCTTGCACGCGGGGCTCGTGCGGGTCGCCCCCTTGACGGTCGCGCCCTCCTCGTCGCGCCAGCGGAAGCGGACGACGACGCGGTAGCTCGCCCCGACCGCGAGGTGCTCGACCCGCTTGGCGTAGACGAAGCCCGCCGCCCCGCGCCCGGAGCGCTCGAAGCGCCCGAAGCCCGGGACGCCCGTCATGGGCTTCCAGCGGCCCGTCGTCCCGCGGCGCTGCTCGAGGTCGAAGCGCATGGCCAGGACGTCGGCCCCCGCGGCGGCGGGCATCGTCCCCTCGAACGCGGCCGCGCGCTGCGCGACCGACGCGCCGGGCTGGCAGGCCGCGAGCCGCACCCCGAGCCGCGGCGCCGCGGTGCCGCCCGCGGCAGCGTGCGCGGACGCCGGGAGGGCGAGCGCGGCCAGGAGGGTGGGCAGGGCGATCCGTCGCATGCGGGGTCCTGAACCCCGCGCACCCCCGTTCGTTGCGGGGCTGCGTCGGAACGACGACGGGCGCCCCGTGGGGCGCCCGTCGACCACCTGCGCCCCGAGGGCGCCTAGGTCAGCTGGTACAGCGGGCCGTCGCCGCCCTCGGGCGTCGTCAGACGGCCGCCCTTCGCGGTGATCGCACCGCACTGCACGCAGTTCGTGTAGTTCACGATGACGTCGACGTGCGCCTCGGGCTTGTCCTCGGTCGCCTCGAGCTGCTCGTCGGAGATCTCGTAGACCCCCGCCGGGCACATCCAGCGCCACGACTCCGCGATGACGCGCGGGACGTTCTTCTGCACGCGGATGTGGTTCGGGGCGTCGTCGCGGGTCGCGTTGCCCGTGATGAAGACGGAGGAGAGCTTGTCGAACGTGTACTTGCCGTCCGGCTTGGGGTAGCTGTCCTTCGACTTGCCGATGAACATGGGCGTCTCGTCCGAGGCCTTCATCGAGATGCGGCCGGGCGGGAACTTGCCCTTGGTCGCGATGAGGACGTTCGTCTTCGGGCCGCCCTTGATCAGGCCCTTCTGCGCGAGGGGCTGGCGGGTGTTGCGGACCTCCCACAGCTCCTTGCCGACGATCGAGGCCTCGATGTCGTCCTCGTACTTCGCGAAGCTCGACTCGCCGCGCTTGAGCGCCTCGTAGATGTTCTCCGCGGCGATGATGCCGGCCTTGATGGCGTAGTGGACGCCCTTGAGCGCGGTCGTGTTGACCATGCCGCCGGCGTCACCGACGAGGACCGCACCGGGCATGCTGAGCTTCGGCATGGACCAGTAGCCGCCGCCGGGAAGCGCCTTGGCGCCCCAGCCGACGCGCTCGCCGCCCTCGAGGATCTTGCGGACCAGCGGGTGGAGCTTGAACTCCTGGAGCAGGTCGTGCGCGGAGGTGGTGGCGTCCGCGTAGTCGAGGTCGACGACGAAGCCGATCGAGACGAGGTCCTCCCCCGTCTTCTCGTTCTTCATCGGGTAGATCCACGAGCCGCCCGTGTGGTGGTACTTCGTGCTCAGCTTGAGCGGCCACGGGCCGATCGTGTGGATGACCTTGTCGAGCGGCTTGGCGACCTTCCAGATCTCCTTGACGCCGAGCTCCCAGTTCTGGGGCTCGCGACCCTCGGCCAGGCCGAACTCCTTGATGGCGCCGCCCGTGAGGTGGCCCCAGCAGCCCTCGGCCAGCACGGTCGCCTTCGCCGTGATGTCCGCGCCGGGCTCGAAGTTGCCCTGCTCCTTGCCGTCCTTGCCGCGGCCCTTGTCGCCCGAGCGGATGCCCTGGACGCGGCCCTCGGTCACGAGCAGCTCGGTGGCGGCGGTCTCCGTGAGGATGTACGCGCCGGCCTCCTCGGCCTGCGCCGCGAGGTAGCGGCACAGCGCGGCGACGGAGATGACCTCCGCGCCGTGGTTCTTGAACGGCGGCGGGGTCGGGATGCGCAGGGACGCCTTGGAGGAGGGCAGCATGTAGACGCCCTCCTTCTCGACCTCGCCGAACGCGAAGCCCTCCTTGCGCCAGTCCTCGCGCGAGAGCTCCGGGAGCAGCTCGGAGAGCGGCCCCGGGCGCATGACCGCGCCGGACAGGTTGTGCCCGCCGCAGGTCTTCGCCTTCTCGATGACGGCGACGGGCACCTCGCCCAGCCGCTCCATCATGTCGGGGTCGTCCCCGAGCAGCTGGAGCAGCCGGGTGGCGCAGGCGAGGCCGGCGGTGCCACCGCCGACGATCGCCACGCCGACCTCGATGCGCTCGTCCTCCGGGTCCAGGTCACGCTTGATGAACTCGTTCTGCGAGTCCACCGGGGGCGGGAACGCGGCGGGGATCGTCGCGTGTCCGTTGCCGTTGGTACCGGCCATGAGGGGTTCCTCTTCCTTCGGTGGTTAGCTGCCGCGCTTGGCGGCGATCGCCTCGGTGAGCTTCGGGACGATCTTGTTCAGGTCGCCGACGATGCCCAGGTCGCTGAACTCGAAGATCGGGGCGTTCGCGTCCTTGTTGATCGCGACGATGTTCTCCGAGGACTGCATGCCGACCTTGTGCTGGATCGCGCCCGAGATGCCGGCCGCGAGGTAGAGCTTCGGGGCGACGGTCTTGCCCGTCTGGCCGATCTGGCCCGCGTAGGGGTACCAGCCGGCGTCGACGACCGCGCGGGTCGCGGCGACGGCGGTGTTGCCGCCGAACGCCTTCGCGAGGTCCTGCAGGAGGTCGAAGCCCTCGGCGTTGCCGAGGCCACGGCCACCGGCGACCAGCGTGCCGGCGCCCTCGATGTCGACGTCCGCGCCGCGCTGCTCGCCGCGGGAGACGATGCTCGCCTGCGCGGCCTGGGCGGAGGGCTCGGCCGTCACGTTGACGACCTCGGCCGAGCCGCCGGAGGCCTTCGCCTCGAACGCGTTCAGGCGCCCGATGATGATGCCCTTGGTCTTGTAGCGGGACTGCGAGATGGCGGAGTCGCCGAGGATCGGGCGCTCGGCGATGAGCTTCCCGTCCTCCACCAGCACGCCCGTGACCTCCATGGTCACGCCGGCCTGCAGGCGCGCCGCGAGGCCCGCGCCGACCTCGAAGCCGAGGAGGCCGCCGCCGAAGAGCGCGTAGTCGATGCCGTTCTCCGTCATGACCTGGGCCATGACGTCGATGACGGGCTGCGCGAGCCCCTCGGGGCCCTCGGCCTTGAAGACCTTCTGGGCGCCGTAGTCGCCGAGCGTCGCGGCGAGGTCGTCGGCGATGCCCTCGCCGACGACGACCGCGTGGGCCGCGCCGCCGGTCTCCCCGGCGAGCTTGGACGCCTCGGTGATGGCACCGAGGGAGTTCTTGTTGAAGGCACCCTCGTAGTGGAGTGCGTAGACCAGGATGTCGGCCACTTAGATCAGCTTCCTCTCGTCGAGCCAGGCCACGATCTTCTCGACCGTGTCGTTCGTGTCCTCGTCCTCGATGATCTGGCCCGCCGCCTTCTGCGGCGGGGCCTTGAACTCACCGCACTGCACCTGCGAGCCGTCCGCCCCGACCATGGAGGCGTCGATGCCGGCGTCGGCCGCCGCGAGCGTCTCGAGCGGCTTCTTCTTCGCGCCCATGATCGCCTTGAGCGACGGGTAGCGCGGCTCGTTGATCGCGTCGCCGACGGAGATGACCGCGGGGAACGTGACCTGGACGGTGTCGTAGCCGTACTCGGCCTGGCGCTCGCACTTCACGCCCTCACCCTCGACGTCCATCTTCACGACCTGCGTGAGGGACGGCATGCCGAGGTGCTCGGCCACGACCGCACCGATCGTGTAGCACTCGCCGTCGTCGCTCTGCTGACCCAGCAGGACGAGGTCCGGGTTCTCCTTCTTGACGGCGCTGGCCAGGGCGTAGCCCGTCGCGGCGACGTCCGAGCCGGCGAGCGCCGGGTCGGTGAGGTGGACGGAGCGGTCGGCACCGAGCGACACGGCCTTGTGGAGCGCGCGGACGGCGGACTCCGGGCCCATGGAGACGGCGACGATCTCGTCGACCTGGACCTCGCCACCCTCCTTGAGCTGCATGGCGGCCTCGATCGCGTGCGTGTCGTACGGGTTCAGGTTCTTCTCCCCTGAACGGTCCATGCGACCCGTGGACGGATCGATGCGCTTCGTGACGGCGGCATCCGGCACCTCTTTGACCAGCACGCAGATCTTCAAGTTCGGCTCCTTCGGACTGAGGGGTTCGGAGTGTAGCTCTGGAGTTGACTGACGAGTCAATCGGGCGGCGTGGTGCTGCGCCGACATGCGGTGGGCGGGCGCGGGGCCCGCTCCTCCTACTGCCGGTGTACGGCGCCCTGGATGAAGTCGATGATCGCCTGGGTCGGCGCGCCGGGGGTGAACACCTCGGCGACCCCGAGCTTCTTGAGCTCGGGGATGTCGTCGGACGGGATGGTCCCCCCGACGGTGACGAGCACGTCGTCGATGCCCTGCTCCTTGAGCAGCTCGACGATGCGCGGGACGAGCGTCATGTGGGCGCCCGAGAGGATCGAGAGCCCGACGGCGTCGGCGTCCTCCTGGATGACGGTCTCGACGATCTGCTCCGGCGTCTGGTGCAGGCCCGTGTAGATGACCTCCATGCCCGCGTCGCGCAGGGCCCGGGCGATGATCTTCGCGCCCCGGTCGTGCCCGTCGAGGCCCGGCTTGGCGACGACGACCCGGATCTTGTTCTGCACGGTGGCCATGAGGGCACGGAGCATATTCCGCACCGCCCCGCTTTGACGTGCGCTCGCGCGCGCGAGGCTCTCCGACGGGTCGGACGCCTCCCCCTCCGGTGTGGCCCGGCGGTCCGTGTGCGGCGGGCCCGGCGCCCGGGAGCATCCCCGGCATGAAGCCGACGAGCTGCTCCCGCCCCTGCCCACGCACGAAGGAGGACCCGCAGCCCCGGGCCCCGCGCCGGCCCGAGCCGCGCGGGATCCGCCGCTAGGCGCTCGCGCCGAGGGCGTCGAGCGCCGGGCCGAGGAGCGCGAGGAGCTCCTCGCGCGAGGCGCCGGCGAGCGCCGGCAGGCTCCCGGTCGCGCGGGCCATCCCGGCGCCGACGAGCAGCGCGAGCACGAGCTCGGCGCGCAGCCGGGGCTCCTGCGTCCCTGCGGCGGCGAGCTGCTCGGTCAGCGGGCCGAGCAGCCGCTGCTCGAGGCGCTCCGCGGCCGCCGCGTGCAGCTCGGGGTCCGTGTCCGTGCGGACGAGCCCCTGGACGGCGGGCCCGGGCGGGCCCTGCTCCCAGAGCCCCGTGAGCAGCTCGGCCACCCCGCGCGGCCCGCCCTCGACGGCCGCGGGCGCCGCCTCGGAGACCAGGACGCTGCGGTACAGGCCCTCCTTCGAGCCGAAGTAGCGGGCGATGAGCGCGGGGTCGACCCCGGCCCGGGTGCCGAGGTCGCGCAGGGTCGTGCGGTCGTAGCCCCGCTCGGCGAAGAGCTCGCGGGCGGTGTCGAGCAGCGCGTCGCGCGTGGCGCCGGCGTTGCGCGGGCGACGGGCGGTTCCGGCCATCAGCGGCCCACGAGCCGGTGCGGCTCCTCGACGGCGACGGGGCCGACGCCCGACAGCGCCTCCTCCTCCATGAGCAGCTCGAGCTCCGAGCCGCGCTCGGGCACGGGGGCGCCGCGGCGGCCGATGCCCTTCGGCAGGAGCAGCAGCACCACGGGGATCGTGAGCCCGCAGACCACCGCGCCGACCACGAAGGTCACGCCGAAGCCCCCCTCCGTCGGCAGCGGGGAGCCCCCGGCGGTGTGGGCGGCCAGGATCGTCGCGGCCACGGCGGAGCCCAGCGCGCCGCCGACGACGCGGGTCACCTGGTTCACGCTCGACGCGCTCCCGGTCTCCCCGGGCGGCACCGCGGCGACGATGAGCGCCGGCATCGCCGCGAACGTGCAGCCGATCCCCACCCCGAGCAGCGCGGTGGCGATCAGCAGGTCGTAGAGGTGCTCGTGCTGGAGCGCGAGGCCGAGCTGGGCGACGACGACGACGAGCACGCCGATCGGGATGACGACGCGCATGCCCGCCCGGGCGGCCAGCCGGCGGGCGAGGCCCGAGGCGATGAAGGAGCCGAAGGAGAGCGGCACGAGGAGCAGGCCCGTGACGAAGAGCGAGGAGGCGAAGCCGTAGCCCGCGGACGCCGGCGTCTGCGCGAGGCGCAGGACGAGCGTCATGACGACGTACATCCCGAAGCCCATGAGGACCCCCGTGATGTTCGCGGCCAGGACGGTCGGCAGGGCCGAGATCCGCAGGTCCACCAGCGGGTGCGCCGCGCGGAGCTCCCAGCGCCCCCAGGCGGCGAAGACGAGGGCCGCGCCGACGAGCAGCGCGAGGACGCGCGCGGAGCCCCAGCCCCAGGTCTCCCCCTGCGAGATCGCCAGCAGGAGCGCGCCGAGCCCGAGGCCGAGCCCGAGCGCACCGACGCCGTCGAGCGCCTCCCGTCGCGCGCCCGGCGCGCCGCGCGGGACGGTGCGGGCGACGAGGACGACGCCGAGCGCCGTGATCGCGGCGGCGATCCAGAAGGCGACGTGGTAGTCGAGGTCCTGCGCGACGAGGCCCGTCGCGGGGAAGCCCAGGCCCGCCCCGACCGCGACCGTCACGGAGAGGGTCGCGATCCCGCGGCGCAGCAGCTCCGCCGGCAGGTGCTCCCGCGCGATGGCGATGGCCAGCGGGACGGTGCCGTAGCCGATGCCCTGCAGCGCCCGGCCCGCGAGGAGCTGGCCGAAGGAGCTCGCCGTGGCCGCCACGAGCGAGCCGACGCAGACGACGGCGAGGCCGCCCATGAGCACCCCCCGCCGCCCGGGCCCGTCCCCCAGCCGCCCCATGACGGGCGTGGCGACCGCGCCGACGAGCAGCGTGACGGTGAGCATCCACGTCGCCGACGCCAGCGAGATCCCGTGGTCGCGCGCGATCTCGGGGATCAGCGGCGCCCCGAGGGTCGAGACGACGCTGACCATGAGGCAGGCGTAGACGAGGACGGCGAGCAGGCGCTTGCCCTCACGCTCCTCCCCCGGCAAGTCAGCAAGCGATGTCATCGCCCGCTGACTCTAGCGCCGCGACCCGCTAGAAGACCGGCGACTCCGTGTAGTCGCCCCAGACCTCCTGGAGCGCGTGGACGATCTCGCCCTCCGACACGTGCGCCCGCGCGGCCTCCAGCAGCGGCCCCATGAGGTTCTGCTTCGGGTTGGCCGCGGTCTCCTTCAGGAGCGCGAGGCAGCGCTCGACCTCCGCGGTGTCCCGGGCCTCCTTCACGCGCTTGACGCTCGCGATCTGCTTGCCCTCGAGCGCCGGGTCGATCTTGAGGTACGGGGTCAGGCCGTCGTCGCCCTCCGTGTACTTGTTGACCCCGACGATCACGCGCCGGCCCGCGTCGATCTCGGCCTGGAGCTCGTAGCTGGCGTCCGCGATCTCGCGCTGGGGGTAGTTCGCCTTGACCGCGGCGACCATCCCGCCGAGCTCGTCGATCTTGTGGAAGTACTCGTAGGCCTTCGCCTCGATCGCGTCCGTCATCGCCTCGACGGCGTAGGAGCCGCCGAGCGGGTCGATCGTGTTCGTCACGCCCGTCTCGTGGGCGATGATCTGCTGGGTGCGCAGCGCGATGCGCACGGCCTCCTCCGTCGGGAGCGCAAGCGCCTCGTCGTAGGAGTTCGTGTGCAGCGACTGCGTGCCGCCGAGCACGCCGGCGAGGGCCTCGATCGCCGTGCGGACGATGTTGTTCAGGGGCTGCTGGGCGGTGAGCGAGACGCCCGCGGTCTGCGTGTGGAAGCGCATGAGCCACGACTTCGGGTCCTTCGCGCCGAAGGTCTCCTTCAGCTCGCGCGCCCAGATGCGGCGGGCGGCGCGGTACTTCGCGATCTCCTCGAAGAAGTCGATCTGCGCGTTGAAGAAGAAGCTCAGGCGGGGCGCGAACGTGTCCACGTCCAGGCCGCGCTCGATCGCCTCCTCGACGTAGGTCAGCCCGTTCTTCAGCGTGAACGCGAGCTCCTGGGCGGCCGTCGAGCCGGCCTCGCGGATGTGGTACCCCGAGATGGAGACGGAGTTGAACCGCGGCATCTCGTTCGTCGAGTACTCGATCATGTCCCCGAGCAGGCGCATCGCGTCGTCGATCGGGAAGCACCACTCCTTCTGGGCGATGTACTCCTTGAGGATGTCCGCCTGGATCGTGCCGTTGAGCTTCTCGGGGCCGATGCCCTGGCGCTCGGCGGCCACGACGTAGAACGCGAGCATGATCGCCGCGGGCGCGTTGATGGTCATGGAGACGGAGACCTCGTCGAGCTTGATGCCCTTGAAGAGGGTCTCCATGTCGTCGACCGTGTCGATCGCGACGCCCTCGCGGCCGACCTCGCCCAGGGAGAGCGGCGAGTCGGAGTCGTGGCCCATGAGCGAGGGCATGTCGAACGCCGTCGAGAGCCCCGTCTGCCCGTGGTCGAGGAGGTAGCGGAAGCGCTCGTTGGTCTCCTCCGCGGTCCCGAAGCCCGCGAACTGCCGCATCGTGAAGAGGCGGCCGCGGTACATGGAGGGGTAGACGCCGCGGGTGTAGGGGAACTGCCCCGGCAGCCCGATCTGCGCGTCGTCCGGCAGGTCCGCGGCGGTGTAGAGCGGGCGGACCTCCTCCCCCGAGAGCGTCGTGAAGCTGACGTCGCGCTCCTTCGTCAGCCCGTAGGCGGCCTTCCACTCGTCGTGGGTCGTGGGGACGGCAGTGGACATGGGGACCTCGCGCTCGCGACTCGGGACTTAGGTGGACGTCCGCCTATCCTACCCGGAGAAGTCCCCCGCGTCGAGCCGCAGCGCCCCGAGGATGCGCGTGAGCGCCTCGCGGTCCTCCGCCCCGAGCGAGCCGACCGCGAAGTCCGCGCCGTTGAGCAGCGCCGTCCCCTCGTCGGCAACCGCCCGGCCCTGCGCGGTGATCGCCACGAGCGAGGCGCGCCCGTCCGTCGGGTGGGGCTCCCGGGTGACCAGCCCGCCCGCGACGAGCTTGTCCACCGCGTTGGTCACGGAGGTGCGGTGCACCTGCAGGCGCTCCCCGATCTTCCCGACGGGCAGCGCGCCCGTCCGGGTGAAGGAGAGGAGCATGAGCAGCTCGTAGCGGGCGAAGGTGATCCCGAGCGGCCTGAGGAGCTCCTCGTAGCGGGCGAGCAGGAGCTGCTGGGCGCGGACGATGGAGGTGATCGCCGCCATGGCCTGCGCGGGCTCGGCCCCCCAGCGCTCGGCCCAGTGGCGCCTCGCCTCCGCGATGGGGTCGATGCGCAGCGGCGCCACGGCGCTCAGCGCGGCCGGCGCGCGTGGACCGTGCGGCCCGCCGTGCCGACGAGCGCGGCCGCGAGGATCGCCGCCCCGCCCTTGAGGCGGCGCCCGAGCTGGTCGAAGCGCATGGTGCTCCAGCCCTCCTCGCGCGCGACCCGGGCGAGCTCCTTGTCCGGGTTGACCGCGACGGGGTGGCCGACCGCGCGGAGCATGGGCAGGTCGGACTCCGAGTCGGAGTAGGCGTAGCTCGCCCCGAGGTCGTAGCCCTCCTCCGCGGCCAGGCGGCGCAGCTCGGACGCCTTGCCCTCGCGGTAGGTGAACGGCCCGCCCGGCTTGCCGGTGTAGACGCCGTCGACCACCTCCGAGCGGGCACCGATCGCCCCGTCGAAGGCCAGCACGTGGGCCATCATCTCGGCCATCTCCTGCGAGGCCGCGGTGACGATGTAGACGGGCCGGCCCGCGTCCTGGTGGGCGTAGGCCGTGTCGAGCATCTGCGGGTACAGGCGCGGCAGGACGCCCGCGAGGACCTTCGGGGTCATCCGCTGGAAGTCGACGACCCGGCGGCCGCGGATCATGTCCGCGACCTCGAGCTTCACCTGGTCCGTGGCCGCGTCCGTCGAGCCCTGGAGGCGGAACTTCACGTTCTGCCAGCCGTAGCGCGCCATCTGGCGCCGGCTCAGCAGCCCTGCCTGCCGCGCCGCCCGGGCCCAGTGGAGCCCGGACGACCCGGCCATGAGGGTCTTGTCCAGGTCGAAGAAGGCGGCGCCGCGCGGTGCGGGCGCCGCCGGCGCGTCAGCCATGGACCTTCAGGATGAGCGCGTCGCCCTGCCCGCCGCCCGAGCAGATCGCGGCGACGCCGAGGCCGCCGCCGCGGCGCTTGAGCTGCTGCACGAGCGCGCCGATGATGCGCGCGCCGGACGCGCCGATGGGGTGGCCGAGGGCGACCGCGCCGCCGTTGACGTTCACGCGCTCCTCGTCGATGCCGAGCATCCGCAGGGACTGCAGGGTGACCGAGGCGAACGCCTCGTTGATCTCCCAGAGGTCGATGTCGCTCGGCTGCAGGCCGGCCTTCTCGAGCGCCTTCATGGCCGACAGCGCGGGGGTCGTCTGCAGGATGGAGACGTCGCCGGCGGTCTGCGCGTGGGCGACGATCTCGGCCAGGACGGTCTTCCCGTTCGCCTCCGCCCACTCGTCCGAGGCGAGCACGAGGGCGCCCGCACCGTCGTTCACGCCGGGGGAGTTGCCCGCGGTGTGCGAGCCCTCCTTGCCGTGCAGGCCCGGGAGCTTCGCGAGCGACTCGAGGGAGGAGCCGCGGCGCGGGCCCTCGTCGACCTCGACGACCGTGTCGCCCTTGCGGCCCTTGACGGTCACCGCGACGATCTCGTCGCTCATCGTGCCGTCGTCGATCGCGGCCAGCGCGCGCTCGTGCGAGCGCAGCGCCCAGGCGTCGAGGTCGGGGCGGGTGAGCTCGAACTGCTCGGAGGTCTCCGTCGCCTCGACGAACATCTGCTTGCCCGTGAACGCGTTGGTCAGCCCGTCGTGGACCATCGCGTCGAGCGCCTTCGCGTCGCCCATCCGGTAGCCGAAGCGCGCCTGGGGCAGGAGGTACGGCGCGCCGGACATGCTCTCCATGCCGCCGCCGACGCCGACCTCGACGTCGCCGCCGCGGATCGCCTGGTCGAGGATGACCGCGGCGCGCAGGCCCGAGGCGCAGACCTTGTTGATCGTCTCGGAGGTCGTCTCCTTCGGGATGCCGGCGTTGAGCTGGGCCTGGCGCGAGGGGATCTGGCCCTGGCCGGCCTGGAGGACCTGGCCCATGACGACGTGGTCGACCTGCTCCGGCGCGACGTCCGCGCGCTCCAGCGCGGCCGAGATGGCGATGCCGCCGAGCTCCGTGGCGTCGAGGGAGGAGAGGCCGCCGCCGAGCTTGCCGATGGGCGTGCGCGCGGTGCCGAGGATGACGGTCTTGGGCATGCCGGGGAGTCTACGAGCGCCGGGGCGCCGGGCGACTCGCGGGTAGCGTGCAGCCCATGGACGTCTCCGCCACGACCGCCGCCCCCGTCGAGACCGCGGCGGACACCGTGGCCCTCGGGGTCTTCGACGGCAAGCGGATCCCCCACGACCTCGAGGGCGCGCCGCTCCAGGCGCTCCTCGACGCCGGGGAGGCGCGCAGCTCCTTCAAGCACCTCGCGCACACGCACGCCGAGGGGAAGCGCTGGATCGTCGTCGGCCTCGGCAAGCGCGACGACTTCACCCCGGAGCGCGCGCGCATCGCCGCCGCCGTGGTCCACGGGCGCGCGCAGGAGCTCGGCGCCTCCGTCCTGTGCTGGGAGCTCCCGCACAAGCTGGCCGACCCGGAGGTCGAGGCGTTCGTCTCCGGGACGCTGCTGGCCGCGCGGCGCATCGACCGCTACAAGGCGCGGGGCAGCGAGGAGCGCCCGGGCCTCACGGCGCTGATCGCGTCCGACCACGCGGACCGTGCCGACGCCGTCGCGCGCGCCGCGACGCTCGCCGCGGCGCAGAACCGTGCCCGCGACCTCCAGGACCGCGCGCCGAACGACCTCACCCCCACGGCGCTCGGCGAGCGTGCGCTCGAGCTCCGCGCGCTCGGCGTCGAGGTCGAGGTGGAGGGCCGCGCGAAGATCCAGGCGCGCCGGATGGGCGCCTTCGCCGCGGTCTTCCAGGGCTCCTCGCAGGAGCCCGCGCTCATCACCCTGCGCTACGACGGGCCGGGCGCGACGGGCCCGCTGCTCGGCTTCGTCGGCAAGGGCGTCACGCACGACACGGGCGGCTACGCGCTCAAGCCCAAGGGCTCCATCGCCGCGATGAAGTTCGACATGAGCGGCGCGGCCGCCGTGCTCGAGGCCGTCGCGGCGATCGCGGAGCTCGAGCTCCCCGTGCGGGTCGTCGGCGTCATCGGCGCGACGGACAACAAGATCGACGCGGACGCGATGACCCCCGGCGACGTCGTGCGCTCCGCCCAGGGGCTGACGATCGAGCTCAACAACCCGGACGCGGAGGGCCGCCTCGTCCTCGCGGACTGCCTCTGGCACGCGACCCAGCTCGGCGCGGAGCGGCTCGTGGACCTCGCGACGCTCACGGGCGGCGCGATCACCGCGCTCGGGACCGTGCACTGCGCGCTCTTCGCCAACGACGACGCCTGGGCGGCGGAGCTGCTCGCCGCCTCCGCGGCCACGGGGGAGCTCGTGTGGCGCATGCCGCTGCACCCGGACTACGCCTCCCAGGTCGACGGGACCTACGCGGACCTCGACAACTCGCCCGGCGGCGGCAAGGCGCAGCCCGTGCTCGCCGCGGAGTTCCTGCACCGCTTCGCCGGCGACGAGGTGCCCTGGGCGCACATCGACCTCACCGCCGCGAACGACCTCGGCAAGCCCTACGCGCAGAAGGGCGGCGCGGGCTGGGGCGTGCGGCTGCTCGTCGAGCTCGCCACGGCCCAGGCCGCCGCCGGGGCGTGAGGCGGGGGCTCCTCGTCTGGCTCGTCCTGCTCGCGGCCTACGGCGCGACCCTCGGGCTCGACGCGTCGCCGGGCCGGCGGTACAGCGTCCCCGAGGCGCACCGGCTCCTGACGATGGCCTCCCTGGCCGAGGATCGCAGCCTCGAGCTCTCCGACGAGTACGCGCAGCGCGACTGGAGCCGCTTCTCGGACCGGCCGCTGACCCCGACGGTCCCGCGCCGCGACGGGCGCCTCGTGGAGCCGCAGGGGTGGGGGTTCGCGCTGCTCGGCGCCCCGGCCTACGCGCTCGCGGGACCGCTCGGCGTCGAGGTCCTCTGCGCGGCGCTGCTCGCCCTCGCCTTCGCGCTGGCGCTGCCGCTCGCGCTGCGCCTGGTCCCCGACCCCTGGGCGACCCGGGCGGTCGTGGTCGCGGGGCTGAGCCCGCCGGCGCTCGCGGGCGCCACGACGGTCGGTCCCGCTCCCGCCGCCGCCGCGCTCCTGGCGGGGAGCGCCGTGCTCGCGCTCCGGGTGCGCGAGGACCCGCGGGTCGGCGGCGCCGCGCGGGCCGCCGGGCTCGTCGCGCTCCTGCCCTGGGCCGGGATCCGCTTCCTCGCGCCGGGGGCGGTCGTGGCGCTCGCCCTGGCGCGCTGGGTGCGCCGCGGCGGCGGCGGGCTGGCGCGGCTGGTCGCCCTCGAGGTCGTGCTCACGAGCCTCGTCGTGCTCGTCTCCGTGCACGAGCGGCTGGTCGGCGGGCTCGTGCCGAGCGCCGCGGATCCCGGGGCCACGGCGGGCGGGCCCGAAGGCCTCGGGGACGCGCTCGGACGCCTTCCCGGCTTGGCCGAGGCACTCGCCGGCCCGGACGCGGGGCTCCTGCGCTGGGCGCCCGTCCTGGCGCTCGCCGGCGTCTCGGTCGGGCTGCTCGCGCGCTCCCGGCGCGACCGGGTCGCGCGGGCGCTGCCCGAGCGGGTGTGGGTGGAGGTCACGGCGTTCGGGCTGCTCCTCGCGACGGGCGCGGGCCTCCTGGGCGCAGCGGTGCTGGCGCCCACCGTGGACGGGCCGTGGCTCGTCCCCGACGACGTCCTGGCCGTGCTCCCGCTGGCCGGCGCGCTGGGCGCCTGGGGCTGGCGCAAGGTGCCCCGCGCGGCCGCGGCGCTGGCCCTCGTCACGCTGGCCGGCTCGCTCTGGCTCGTGCTCGGCGCCCACCTCGGCGACGCCGGCCTGGCGCCCCCGTCCGGGCCGCTGCCCTGGGGCGTGTAGATAGGATCCAGTCTCATGAAGCTGGTCCTCCTCACGCTCCTCGTCGCGGCCACGCTGCTCGCGACGAGCTGCGGCGGGGACGGCTACCGGGGGTCCGGCGTCCGCGTGCTCGTGACCACGACCGTCCTCGGCGACCTCACGCGCGAGGTCGGCGGGAGCGCCGCGGACGTCCGCCAGCTCCTGCGGCCGAGCACGGACGCCCACGACTACGAGCCGCGCCCGCGTGACGTGCAGGACGCCGCGAGCGCGAAGCTCGTCGTCGCCTCGGGGGACGGCCTGGACCGCTGGATCACCCAGGTGGTCGAGCAGAGCGGCACGGACGCGCCGGTCCTCGACGTCTCCGCGCGCCTGGCGATCCGCCGCCCCGGTGGCGGACGACGACCAGTCGCGCTACGACCCGCACTGGTGGCACGACCCGCGCAACGTCGAGACGGCCGTCGGCGAGGTCCGCGACGCGCTCGTCCGCGCGGACCCGGGCGCCCGCGCCACCTACGAGCGCAACGCCGGCGCGTACCTCCGCCGGGTGCGCGCGCTCGACCGCGCGATCGGCGCCTGCTTCGCCGCGCTCCCGGCCTCGCAGCGCAAGCTCGTGACCGACCACGACGCGTTCGGCTACTTCGCCGCCCGCTACGGCATCCGGGTCGTCGGGGCGGTCATCCCGTCGCAGACGACCGCGGCCCAGCCCTCCGCCGGCGACGTCGCGGCGCTCACCCGGACGGTCGAGCGCGAGGGGGTCCGCGCGATCTTCCCCGAGCGCGCCGTCAACGCGAAGCTCGCCCGGGCGGTCGCGCGGCAGACGGGGGCCGCCGTGGGCGGGGAGCTCTACGGCGACGCGCTCGGCCCCGCGGGCTCCCCCGGCGCGACGTACCTGGGGATGGAGGCCGCGAACGCCCGGACGCTGGTCGAGGGCTTCACGGGCGGGGCGCGGACCTGCCGCCTCCCCGCGGGCTGAGCCCTACGCCTCGAAGTGGTCCAGGATGCTCGACGCGGCGCTGGCCGGGTCGAGGCGGCGGGCGACGACCTCGTCGAGCAGGCGCTGGAACTCCCCGTCGGTCGCCAGGCGCTGCTCGAGGTCGCGACGCAGGCGGAACGTGCAGATGGAGAGCACCTCGTTGCGGAGGTTGCGCTGGCGGCGCTCGCTCAGGGTCCCCTCCTCCTCGATGAACGCGCGGTGCTCGTCGAGCTTCTCCACGAGCTCCTCGACCCCGATGCCGCGGTGGGCCTCCGTCTTGAGGATCGGGACCCGCCAGGCGCCCTTGACCGCCGGGGCGAGGGAGAGCACGCCGCGGATCTCGCGGACCATCGTGTCCGTCAGCGGGTGGTCGGCCTTGTTGACGACGATGATGTCCGGGATCTCCATGATCCCCGCCTTCAGGGCCTGGATGGAGTCGCCCGAGCCCGGCATGAGGACGAGCACGACCGTGTCCGCGTGGTCGATGACGTCGATCTCGGCCTGGCCGACCCCGACGGTCTCGAGCAGGACGTCGTCCTTGCCGCTGGCGTCCATGAGCAGCGCGGCCTGCAGCGCCGCCTCGCTCAAGCCGCCGAGCGCGCCGCGGTTGGCCATGGAGCGGATGAAGACGCCCTGGTCGAGGAAGTGCTCCGTGAGGCGGATGCGGTCCCCGAGCAGCGCGCCGTGGGTGAAGGGGCTCGACGGGTCGATGGAGAGCACGGCGACCTGGCGGTCGGCAGCGCGACGCAGCTTCGTCAGCGCGGAGATGAGCGTCGACTTCCCCGCGCCGGGCGCGCCCGTGAGGCCGACGATCGGCGGCCTTGCCCGTGTGCGGGAAGACGTCGCGGACGAGCTCCCAGCCCGCGGGGTCGTCGTTCTCGACGAGCGTGATGGCGCGCGCCAGCGCACGCTTGTCGCCCTCCAGGAGTCGTTCGGCCAGGCCCTTGGGAGCAGTCGACATCGAGCGGGGCACATTACCCTTGCGGTGCGTGGAGCCCGTCCTGTCCCCACCGGCGCCCAGCAGGGTCCCCGAGCCCGTGCTGCGCGGCGCGCCGCCGCCGCGTTCCGGCGGGCCGCTCGTGCTCTGGCGCTTCATGCGGGCCAACGGGATGGTCTCCCGCGACTACGCGCTGCTCCTCGCCCGGCTGGCCTGGCTCAAGCTGCGCTGGCGCGGGCGGCTGAAGACCGACGGCTTCGCGTTCGTCTGCCCCGGGGTGACGTTCGAGATCGGCAAGGGCGCGACGGTCCACCTCGGGCGCTGGAGCTGGCTCGGGCACGGGACGAAGGTGCGCTGCCACGAGGGCGAGGTCCACGTCGGGGCCAAGACCGTCATCGGTCAGGAGTGCACGATCTCCGCGTTCCAGCACGTCTCGATCGGCCGCGAGTGCATCGTCGCCGACCGGGTGATGCTCATCGACTTCGACCACGGGGTCGTCGAGGAGGAGCGCCCGATCCGCCTCCAGGGGATCTACAAGCGCGACGTGCGCGTCGGCCACAACGTGTGGGTCGGCTACGGCGCCTGCTTCCTGCGGGGGGTGACGGTCGGGGACAACGCGATCGTCGGCACGAGCACCGTCGTGACGAAGGACGTGCCGGCCAACGCGGTCGTCGGCGGCGTGCCCGCGCGGGTGCTGCGCATGCGGCCCACGCCGCGGACGCTGCGCTGGGGCTGAGCGCCGGAGATCGAGGGCGCGATCCGCCCCTCCTCGCCGCCGCGGGCCGAGGGCAAGACCATCTGCCCGTCCGAGGCGGCCCGCGCCGTCTTCGGCGACGACGCGTTCCGCCCGCACATGGACGAGGTGCGCGAGGTCGCGTTCGCCCTGGCCGACGCGGGGGAGCTCGACGTGACCCAGGGCGGCGAGGTCGTCGACGGCCGCACGGCGCGCGGGCCGATCCGGCTGCGCCTGCGCTAGAGCGCCTTGGCCAGGCGCACGTCGCGCGCGGCCTCGGGCTCCTGCAGCGCCTCCAGCGCGGAGTCCGGGTCCGGAAGGCCGAGCACCGTGCCGTCGTGCAGGACCATGAGGAAGCGGTCCAGGCGGCGCAGGAACGCGCGGTCGTGCGAGACCGCGACGACCGTTCCCTCGAAGCCGTCGAGCGCGCTCTCCAGCGCCTCGCACGAGTCGATGTCGAGGTTGTCCGTCGGCTCGTCGAGCAGCAGGAGGTTGTGGCCCTCGAGCTCGAGGCAGAGGATCTCCAGGCGCGCCTTCTGCCCGCCGCTGAGCGTGTCGTAGGTCCGGCCGCGAAGCGTCCTGCAGGCCGTAGCGCGCGAGCGCGCTCATGCTCGGCTGGGTCGCGCCGAGGCGCTCCTCGACGACCTCCAGCACCCCGCGGCCCGCGAAGTCCGAGCGGGCGTTGAGCTGGGTGAAGAGGCCGGCGCTCACCCGCGGACCCGTCACGAGCTCGCCGAGGCCCGGCGCCTCGTCGCCGGAGAGCATGCGCATGAGGTGGGTCTTCCCGCCGCCGTTGGGGCCGACGATGCCGACCCGCTCGCCGAAGTGGACCTCGTCGCTGAACGGCTTGACGAGCCCGGGCACCCCGACCGCGCGGAGGTCGAGCACGCGCCGCGCGGAGTCCGCGCCGCGCAGGCGCACCTTGATCTGCTGCTCCGTGACCGGGGGCGGCGGCGGCCCGCTCGCCTTGAAGCGCTCCCAGCGCGTCTCGAACGCGTCCGCGCGCTTGGCGAGGTCCGGGGAGTAGCGGGCGCGCTCCTTGAACGTGCGCATGAGCTCGCGCAGGCGCTTCTCCTCCTCGTGCCAGCGCGCGACGGCGTCGCCGAGCTTGCGCTGGCGCTCCTCCCGCGCCTCGGGGTAGGTCGCGTAGGAGCCGTGGTGCAGCCAGGCGCCGTTGCCCTCGAGCGTGAGGATCTGCGTGCACGCCGTTCGCGAGCAGATCGCGGTCGTGGGAGATCACGAGCACGGTCTTCTTCGTCGCGCGCAGCTGCTCCTCGAGCTCGCGCTTGGCGGGGACGTCGAGGAAGTTGTCGGGCTCGTCGAGCAGCAGGACGTCCGCGTCGGAGCGCAGGAGCACGTCGAGCACGAGGCGCTTGCGCTCCCCGCCGCTCAGGGTGATCGCAGGGCGGTCGGCGAGCTCGCCGAAGCTCTGGCGGACGATGCGGCGGCAGGCGCTGTCCCACTGCGCCTCGAGCTCGTAGCCGCCGAGCTCGGACCAGTCGCCGATCGCGGTGCCGAGCGCCATGCCGGCCTCGTCGTCGCCCCCGGCGAGCGCGCGCCTCCGCGGCGACCATGCGCTCCCCCGCGTCTCTGAGCGCGCCCGGTGGTGAGGCCGAGCAGGAGCTCCCGGACCGTCCGCGGATCGCCCGCGACGCCGACGTCCTGCGGCATGTGCGCGACCCGCCCGCCCGTGGTCGCATCGCCCTCGTCCGCGGGCAGCGCGCCCATGATCACGCCGAAGAGCGTGCTCTTGCCGACGCCGTTGACCCCGACGACGCCGACGTGCGAGCCCGGCGCGACCTTGAACGACACCCCCTCGAAGAGGAGGTTGCCGCCCGGGTGGGCGTAGGCGAGGTTCGAGGCGCTGACGTGGGACACGGTCAGCGGGCCTGCAGGGCGTCCAGGCCCACCGCCACCGCGATGAGCAGCCGGCGGTCGAGGGTGCGCTCCGGGTCCTGGGTGAGGTCGAGGTCGTACGTGTCGCGCAGGCTCCCGCGGCGGCGCCGGAACACCCCGAGCTCCTTGCCGTCCTGCGTGAAGACGAAGTCGTAGGGGATCGGGAGCCAGTCCGCGAAGTTCCCGATGTACGGCACGAACCCGACGACGCGCCGCAGCAGCGCGACCCAGAGGCTCCGCTCCCGCCCCGTCGCGAGCTCCGTCCCGTCGGGGCCGAGCAGCAGCCAGGTGGAGCGGAGCAGCGACTTGCCGAACACCTTCTTGACGACCCCGACGCTCCCGCCGCCCTGGCCGACCACGTCGTAGGTGGCGGTCGGGTCGAAGCGGGAGCGGGCCTTCATCCGCAGGAGCGTCTCGTCCGCGTCGCGGTCCGGCGTGAAGCGCAGCTCCTCCTTGAGCGCGAAGCGCTTCTGCCGCGCGAAGGCGACCTGGCCGCCGTCGGGCAGCTCGATGTCGTACTCGTTGACGACGAGGGCGAACTTCTGCTTGACGACGAACGCGTCGTGCTCGTTGGGGTCGATCACGGAGCGAGCCTACGGCGCGGCGTGGCCCAGCCGCCGCTTCCGCCACAGCGGGCGTGGAACCGCTGCTCCGGCCCGCACGTCCACGCCCGGGATCCGCGGACGCGCCAGCCGGCGTGAGATCGGGGGTCACCGCGTGCGCTCCGCGAGCGTGCGGACGAGGTCGGCGACGACGGCCTCGGGCTCCTCGAGGACCTGCCGGGCCGTGTAGCGGACGACGAGCAGCCCGCGCCCGCGGAGCCGCAGCTCCTTGCGCCGGTCGTCCTCCTGGCGCCGGCGGGTGCGGTGCCACGCGGTGCCGTCGAGCTCGACGACGAGGCGCGCGGCGGCGAAGAGCGCGTCGACGACGTCGCGGCCCAGCCGCGCGTTGACCTCCGGGAGCGCGAGACCCGCCCGGCGCAGGAGCGCGAGGAACGCCTCCTCGAGCTCGGAGCGCGTGAGCCCCGCGTAGCGCCGGTCGGCCGCCAGGAGCACCCGCAGGGCGCCGGCGCCGCGCTGGCCCGCCGCGCGCGCGAGCTGGGCCTCGAGGCGCGGGATGCTCGTGCGGCGCTCGACCAGCGCGCGGTCGAGGAGGCGCTCGACCGCCCACAGCTCCCGGGTCGCGCCGGCGTCGACGACGAGCCGCTCGACGCTCACCACCGCGATGCCGCGACGGCGGGAGGTCTCTCGGCGCGGGAGGTCGCGGCGCACGAGCGCCGCGGCGGGCGGGGTGCGGCCGCAGCTCCGCGGGACGGTCACGGCGACGCGGCCGCTCGGCTCCGGCAGCCAGGGCGGCCTCAGGTCCCAGAGCCACGCGGCGTGCTCGCCCGTCGCGACCGCGCCGGGGCCGCACGCCAGGACGGCGGCGGCGACGAGCCCCTCGGGCGTGAGCGCGGCGTGGCCGACGGCGAAGACGCCGGGGCAGCCCGGCACGGGGTGCAGCAGCCCGCGGGCGAGGCGGGTCTCCCGCATCGCCCGGGTGACGCCGAGGGTGCGGAGGGCGTGGCGGTCGACGAGGCCGTGGTTCGCCGTGGCGGCCGCGGCGACCCGCAGGTCCACGCCCGCTGTGGACCGGCCGGATCGCGGGCGTGGGAGTGCGGGCGGGAGCCGCGGTTCCACGCCGGCTGTGGTGGGGGCGGGCATGGTCGAAGCGTCCGTGGCCGCTCGCGCGCGGGCCAAGACGCGCGAGTGCCGGAACCCGCGCGGCTTCGCGCCAGAACGCACGCGCCCGGGCGCCGCGGGCCGTCGCGCGGCGCGGGACTCCGCGGCGCTCAGGCCACCGGGCGGCGCGACCGCGCCGGGAGCGCGTCGTAGAGCGCCTGGGTCTCGCGGGCGATCTCGGCCCAGTCGAAGCGCAGCACGTGCTCGCTCGCCTCGGCGACGAGGCGGTCGCGCAGCGCGGTGTCCGTGAGCATGCGCTCGACCATCACGCCGAGGTGCTTCGCGTCGCCGCCCTTGAAGCGCAGGCCGACGTCGTGCGGGACGACCTCGCGCAGGCCGCCCGTGTCGGCGACGATGCACGGGCAGCCGCTGGCCATCGCCTCGAGGGCGACGAGGCCGAAGGGCTCGTAGAGCGAGGGGATCACGCAGAGGTCGCAGATCCGGTAGAGCGAGTGGAGCGCGTCGTCGCCGATCCAGCCCAGGAACGTCCCGTGCTCCATCAGCCCGAGCTTCCGCGCGAGCTTGCGCAGCTCCTGCTCGTGGGTGCCGCTCCCCGCGATGACGAAGCGGAGCTTCCCGCCGAGCGCGGCGATCGCGCCGTCGGGCCCGGCGAGCGCCTCGAGCGCGTGCTGGAAGCCCTTCTCGTAGACCAGGCGCCCCGTGAGGAGCACGAGCGGCTCGTCCGGCGGGGCGAACTTCGCCCGGAGCGCCTGGAGGTCGTCGACGGGGACGAGGTCGTCCGCGTCGATGCCGTTGGGGATGACCGCGACCGCGCCCTCGCGCGAGGCCGAAGACGTCCGCGACGTGCCCGCGCATGTAGTGCGAGCAGGTGATGACGCGGTCGGCGCGGCGCGTGATCCACCGCTCCGCGGCGTGGATGTAGGTCTGCGGGTGCTTGTCGACCCAGCCCTGGTGGCGGCCGTGCTCCGTCGCGTGGACGGTCATCACGAGCGGGCAGTCGAGGTCGCGGGCGAGGCGGTCGGCGGCGGTCGCGACGAGCCAGTCGTGGCCGTGGACGACGTCGAACGGGCCGACGATCGCGCTCGCCGCGCGGACCATGTCCGTGTTCATGTGGTCGATCCACACGAGGAAGTCGTCGAGGTCGCGGGGCTTGCGCGGGCTCGGGCACGCGGTGGACGTGCACGCCGGCGCAGCACTCCTCCGCCGCGTCGCCGCGGGCGCCGCGGGTGACGACGTGGACCTCGGCCCCCTGGGCGACGAGCTGCTCGGAGAGCTTGGCCACGTGGCGCGCGAGGCCGCCCTCGACGATCGGCGGGTACTCCCAGGAGAGGACGAGGACGCGGGTCACGTGAGGGCCAGGTCGCGCCCCTGCGCCGACGGCGCCAGGTTGCGCAGCCCGGACCCTAGTGACCGCCGGTTCAGCCAGCGCCGCCCGCATCGCCGCGAGGTGCGCCGCGGCCCGCTCGCGCGGGTACTCCCCGCTGAGCTCGCGGGTGAGCAGGAACGCCCAGTCCGAGCTCTGCAGCGCGAGGAGCTCGCGGACCGCCCGCGGAGGCACGTCCGGGCCCGCGGCGAGGAGCTCGAGCTCCGCCGCGCGCAGCTGCCAGGCGAGCTCGGCGACCCCGGGCTGGTCCCAGGTCGAGAGGTCCCGCGGGGTCCCCCACGTCGTGGTGCCGAGGACGTCGGCGGGGAGCGGGTCCGCGAGCGACGTGCCCGCCACCGCCTCGTCGAGCGGGACCAGCGGGACGCCTTGCGCCGCGCACTGACGCACGACCTCCCCGAGCCACACGGGCCCCTCGTACCACCAGTGGCCGAGCAGCTCCGTGTCGATCGCGCAGACGCAGAGCCCGCCGCCGGCGATGCGCCGGGCGACCCGCGCCGACGAAGTCCCGCGCGTCCGCGAGCGCCTGCGCGCGGCCGCGCTCCGCGTCGTACGGCGAGCCGTCGACCGCCCAGGGGTGGTGGTCGCGCGGGGAGCGCCGGTGGTAGGCGCGGTAGGCGCCGCCGCTCGGGTAGCCGCCCGTCGGACCAGACGAGCTCGATGACCTCCCGGTCGATCGGCACGAGCGCCGGCCCGGCGTCCGTGCGCAGCGGCTGGAGCTGCGCGGGGCTGCCCCGGCCGAGGACGTCCGTGAGGTCGACGCACACCGTGCGCGCGCCCGCCGCCACGAGCAGCGGGTCGAGCCACGGCGCGTAGGCGCACTCGGGCAGCCAGAAGCCGCCGTCCCAGCCCCGCCGTCCGCGCGCGGTGCCCGTCGATCCCCACCCGGAGCTGCAGCCGGACGCCCGCGTCCGTGGCGATCAGCGGCAGCACCGCGTGCGTCGCGCTCGAGGTCCACGCCGGCGCCAGCGCGCCGAGCAGCCCGCCCCCGCAGCGCCGCGAAGCGCTCCCCCGCCCGCACGTAGTCCTCCGCGGCGACCTCGAGCGCCCGCGCCTCACCGTCCAGCCCGTCGCGCCGGTACTGCTCCGCGTCGAGCGCGTGCGACGCCGTGCGCACGTCCCGGAGGAACGCGAGGAAGCGCTCCCCGAGCCCGGGCGCCTCGAGCTGGTCCGCCAGCACGGGGGTGACGCGAGACCGTCACGCCGCTCCCGGGCAGGACGTCGAGCAGCGGCAGGTACGAGGAGGCCATCGCCTCGAAGAGCCACTCCTCGCCGAAGGGCCACGTCCCGAAGCCCTCGACGTAGGGCATGTGGGAGTGCAGGACGAGCGAGAAGGAGCCGCCGCTCACGGGCGGCAGAGCGCGACGAAGTCCAGCGCCTCGTCCAGCGGCCGGTCGGTCCGCAGCGCGAAGTCGCGCTCGGAGATCGCCGGGGTGAAGCGGTCGTAGAACGGCTTGGTGAACCCCAGGCCCTTGTGGATCGCGTCCCAGCCGGCGTGCTCCAGGGCCCACGCGTGGACGGCGAGCTTGCGCGCGTGGAAGAGCCCGTGGAGCTCCACGTGGCCGAAGTGCGCCTCGCACAAGCGCGCGGAACTCCTCGGCCCGGTACTCCTTGACGTGCCAGGGGTTCTCGGACTTCTCGGCGCCCTCGGGCGCGAGCGTCAGGAGGTTCGGCGTGCTCAGGACCACGAGGCCGTCCGCGCCGACGAGCGCCTTGAAGTGCTCGAGCACCTCGTCCGGGTTGCGGACGTGCTCGATCGTCTGGAGGAAGACGACGGCGTCGCAGGGCTCGGCGAACGTCTCGACGAGGTCGCGCTCGAAGCGCACGCCGGGCCGCCCGTACCGCAGCTTCGCGTGCTCGTGCGCCTCGGGGTTCGCGTCGACCCCGATGACCTCGCGCGCCGTGCGCGCGAGGACGTCGGAGCCGTAGCCCTCGCCGCAGGCCATGTCGACGACCTTGAGCCCGCCGACCCGCGCCCGGATCCACTCGTAGACGACGAGGTGGCGGCGGTACCAGTAGTTCTCCTCGGGCACGTCCGGCAGCGTCCGCTCCCCCGTGAGCGCCAGCGGCGGGACCCCGTCCGGCTGGTCGCGCTGCAGGTAGAGGACGGGTTCTTCGTCGGGGGCCATGCGGCGGCCCACCCTAGTTCGTGGGTAGCCTGCGGCGCCATGACGGCACCCGCCACCGCGGAGGAGATCCGCGACGTCAACACCCGCTACCACGACGGCGCCGCGGCCCAGTACGACGCGAAGTGGGGGATCGACTGGGGCGAGATCGGGGCGCACCAGGTGCTGCTCAAGACGCGCAAGGCGCTCGGGGGCACGCCCCCGAAGTTCGCGCGTTCGCTCGAGATCGGTGCCGGCACGGGCTACTTCTCCCTGCACCTGCTCAAGGCGGGGATCGTCGGCGAGGCGACCTGCACGGACATCTCCCCCGGGATGCTCGAGACCCTGCGCGGCAACGCGGAGCGCCTCGGCCTGACCGTCGAGACCGTCGCCTGCGACGCCGAGGCGCTCCCGTTCCAGGAGTCCACCTTCGACCTCGTCCTCGGCCACGCCGTCCTGCACCACCTCCCGGACCTCGCGAAGGCGTTCCGCGAGTTCCAGCGGGTGCTCGTCCCGGGCGGCCAGCTCTTCTTCGCCGGCGAGCCCTCGCGCACGGGCGACCGCATCGCGGGCTACCCCAAGCGCGCCGCGAACCGCGCCGCGCCGGCCTGGCGCAAGGCCATGCGCGCCCGCAAGGCGCCCGAGGGCCACACGGACGGCGGCGAGGAGAACCACCAGCTCGAGGGCTCCGTCGACGTCCACGCCTTCGTCCCCGAGGACCTCCAGCGCTTCGCGGAGCAGGCGGGGCTCACGGACGTCCGCGTCCGCGGCGAGGAGCTCCTGGCCAACTGGTTCGGCTGGGCCAACCGGGCGCTCGAGGCGACCGCGGAGCCCGAGGACGTCCCGTGGCTCTGGCGCCAGTACGCCTTCCGGGGCTACCTCGCGCTGCAGCAGGTCGACGGGAAGCTGCTCGAGGGCCGGCTGCCCCCGGCGATCTTCTACAACCTCATGATCAGCGCCAGGAAGCCGGGCGACACCGCGAGTTCCGGCCCCGGGGCGCGTTGATGCTGACCATGCGCAGCACGAAGACCTGGCTCGCCGGCGTCGCGGCCCTCGCGGCCGGCCTGGCCGCCGCCCCCACGGCCTCGGCGGCCTCCCCCGCGGAGCTCTCGCGGGCGGCGTTCGCCCCCGCCGCCAAGGCGCTGACGCCGGGCAGCTCGCGGCCCCGCGTGGCCCCGGAGCGCTTCGCGGCCTACCGGGTCGACACCGCGAAGCTCCAGGAGACGTTGCGCGCCGCGCCGAAGCTGCGCGACGCGGGCTCCTCGCTGACGATCAGCCTCCCGACCCCCGAGGGCCGCTTCGCGCGCTTCGCGGTCCGCGAGACCTCCGTCATGGAGCCCGCGCTCGCCGCGAAGCACCCCGAGATCCGCACCTACGCCGGGCGCTCGCTCGACGTCGTGGGCAGCGAGGTCCACCTCGAGCTCACGCCGCTCGGGCTGACGGCGGCCGTCCGCGGCGGCGGGGGCGGCGCGTACTACGTCGATCCCCGCTTCGTCGGCGACGCGCGCACCCACGTGGTCTACGAGCGCGACGCGCTGGCCGACCCGCGCCCGGAGACCGACTTCGTCGAGCGCGAGCTCGGGGACGCGTTCCGCCGCAAGGCCGCGACGGAGAAGGACGCCCAGCGCGCCAACGAGCCCATCACGATCAAGACCTACCGACTGGCGCTGATCTCCGACCCGAGCTACGCGCAGACGAACGGCGCGAACGGCAACACGACCGCGGCCAAGGCCGTCCTCATGGACCGGGTGAACCAGCTCTACGAGCAGGACCTCGCCATCCACATGACCCTCGTCGCGGCGACGGACAAGCTCAACCTCGACACGGCCGCGCTGGCGACGGGTGCCAACGGCCCCTGCGGCGGGGACGCCTGCTACTTCGAGGAGGAGCTCGCGGGCTGCGACGGGGCGCTCCTGGACCGCAACGACGCGGTGGCCGGGCTCCTGGTGGGCGCCCGCAACTACGACATCGGCCACATCATCCTCGGCAAGAACGGCGGCGGCATCGCCGGCCTGGGCGTGGTCGGGACGGAGTCCAAGGCCCAGGGCTGCACGGGCATCCCGCGGCCCGTCGGCGACTACTTCGCCATCGACTACGTCGCGCACGAGATGGGCCACGAGTTCGGCGGCAACCACACCTTCGCCGGCGACCAGCTCAACTGCTCCGCGGGCAACCGCAACACGCTGACGGGCGTCGAGCCCGGCTCGGGGTCGACGATCATGGCCTACGCCGGGATCTGCGACCAGGACAACCTGCAGAAGCACTCCGACCCCTACTTCTCGCAGCGCTCGATCGACGAGATCCAGACGCAGGCCGCCACGGCGGAGGACCCGCTCGACAGCGTCCAGGAGACCGCGTTCCGCAGGCTCGACGGGAGCGACTCCTACAAGCTGAGCTACGACGGGCGCGAGACGACGCCGCTGACCGCCGCCTCGTCGGCCAGCGCGATCCAGGCGGCCATCGCGAAGGTGCTGCCCGCGGGCGGCACGGTGACCGTCGACCCCGACCCGAACAGCGATCCGACGGGCACGGGCGCGTTCAGCGACACGGTCGCCGCCACGGGCTACACCTTCACGCTCGGCGGGACCCTCGCCGGCAAGCAGCCCTCGCTGCTGGTCGCCACGGGCTTCACGGGGGACGCCTCCGGCTTCGTCGGGGAGCGCGTCGCGGGCGGCCCCAGCACGAAGGGCGGGAGCACGAAGACGCCGACGACCAACCGGGCCCCGACCGTCACCGCGCCCCCCGCGACGACGATCCCCGTCCGGACCCCGTTCACGCTGACCGCGAAGGGCTCCGACCCCGATCCGACGGACACGGGCATCACCTACCTCTGGGAGCAGAACGACACCTCCCCGGTCAGCGACCCGTTCCTCGGCGCGGGGCAGGGCACGCTCCTGGTCTCCAACGCGAAGAGCGCCGGGCCGCTCTTCCGCGTGTTCGGGCTGGCGGCCCGCTACCCCGAGGCCAACGTCTACCTGAGCCCCTCCCCCGGCGAGAACCAGGCGACGGGCAACCCCACGCGGGACCTGCCCGACGTCCAGCAGGTCATGGCCGACAACACGAACGCGGTGACGGGCAACTGCCCGACGGTCGCCCCGTCGCAGTACGCGCCCACCGGCGAGCTCGTCTCGCAGGGCGAGCCCGTCTCGGACACGGTCGCGGACTGCTACTCGGAGTTCCTGCCGACCGCGAGCTACTCGGGCGACGGCTCGAACGCCATGCACTTCCGGGTGACCGCCCGGGACAACCGGATCGGCATGGGCGGCGTCGCCCACGCGGACACGACGCTGACCCTGGCGCGCAACGCCGGGCCGTTCCGCATCACCGCGCCCGCGAAGAACCAGGTCGTCGGGATCGGCAGCGCGCTCCCGGTCACCTGGGACGTCGCGGGCACCGACGCGGCGCCCGTGAGCACCGCGAACGTCCGCATCCTGCTCTCGACGGACGCGGGGGCGACGTGGGGCACGGTGCTGGCCGCCTCGACGCCGAACGACGGCACGGAGACCGTCAAGCTGCCCGCCGGGCTGAGCACGGAGCAGGGCCGCATCCGCATCGAGGCCCTCGGGAACGTCTTCTACGACGCCTCCCGCGGGAACCTCTCCATCGTCGACTCCAGCCAGCCGCCCGCGGCGCCCGGCCACGGGGACGTCAGGCCCTCCGGCAGCGGGCGGCCCCGCCCCGGTCGCACCGGCACCGGGCACGAACGGCACCCCGGGCCCGGCAGGCCCGAACGGGCCTCCCGGCACGGGCGCCACGGTGAAGCAGACCGGGTCGCTGCGCTTCTTCCAGGCCAACGCCTCGCGGCGGATCGGCCGGCCCGTCCCGCGGCGCCGCCTGCTGATCGCGTCGTGCGGCCTGCCCAGCTGCACGGTCACGGGCTCCGTCTCCCTGCGGGTGACCAGCCGGAAGACGGGCAGGACGTCCCGCCGGACGCTCAAGCTCAAGACCCTCCGGCTCAAGCAGGGCGGGTCGGGCGTCTTCGAGCTGCGCCTGACGGCGGCCCAGCGCCGCACGATCAGGCGCGCGAAGCTCGTGCGCGCCGTGCTGACGACCTCGAGCGCCGGCGTGCGGCGCTCCTTCACCTACCGGCTGAGCGTGGGCTGAGGCTCAGCCCGCGTTGAGGCGGTTGCGGAGGTCCTCGACCTCCGCGTGCCACTCGCGGGAGGAGAGCCCGGCGCCCGGGCTCTCCTCGGCCGACCAGAGCTCCGCGAGCTCGGACTCGGCGCCCTCGATGCGATCGAGGGCCTCGAGGGCCAGGTCGACCATGTCCTGCTTGCCGGCCGCGGCGTGCGAGCGGCCCCAGGCGATCGCGTGCGGCCCCGAGGTGCCCATCTCGACCGCCTTGACCACGCGGCCCATCGCCGCGGCGACGACCTCCGCGGCGGCGATCGCCTCCGCGGCCTCGTCGCTCTCGAGGTACTCGTCGGCCGGGCAGCGGGCGGCCGTGCTCAGCGTGTCGCGGACCATGTCGAGGTCCCCGCCGTCGGCGAGGTCGGCCGCCCAGTCCGAGGCGATGTCGTTGTCGAAGCTCCCGGCTCCCCAAGCACCCATGCCCGGACCGTAGCGAGCCGGCCCGCGCCGGCTCAGCCCACGCCCAGGACCACGGCGGCCAGGTCCTCCCCGCCGTGGCCGCGCTCGTCGGCCGCGTCGTAGCGCTCGAGCGCCGCGGGGGCGACGGCGAGCTCGAGGCCCGCCTCCCGCGCGGCGTCCAGCGCGAGGCGCAGGTCCTTCGCCGCATGGCGCAGGGCGAAGCTCGGCGGGTCGAACGCCCCCGAGACCATGAGCCCGCCCTTCATCTGCGCGAAGCCCGAGTCGAGCGGGCCGCCCCCGATGGCGTCGAGGAAGCGCTGGGGCTCGACGTCGAGGGCCCGGGCGAGCGCGACCGTGTCCCCGAGGGCGGCGGTGAGCGTCCCGAGCCAGTGGTTGAGCAGGAGCTTCAGGCGCATCGCGTCGCCCGCCTGCTCCCCCGCGTCGACGACCTTCGCCCCCGTGGCCTCGAACAGCGGTGCGCAGCGCTCCTTCGCGGCCGCCGGGCCCGAGGCGAGGATCACGAGCGTGCCGTCCTCCGCGGGCTTGCGGGTGCCGCTCACGGGCCCGTCGACGAACGCGACGCCGTGCTCCCGCGCGAGGCCGGCGAGCTCCTCCGTGGCCGCGAGGCCGACGGTGCCGCACTGCCACCAGACCGCGTCGGCGTCCAGGGCGGGGAGGAACGCCCGGGCGACCTCCGCGGTCGCGGCGCCGTCGGCGAGCATCGTGACCACGACGTCCGCGCCCTCGACCGCCCCGGCGGGGTCGTCGGCCACCGTCACCCCGTGCTCCGCGAGCGGCTCGGCCTTCTCCCGCGAGCGGTTCCAGGCGCGGACGGCCTGGCCGGACTGGGCGATGTTGCGCGCCATGGGCAGCCCCATGACGCCGGTCCCGAGGACGGCGATCTCCATCCGGGCCCCCTACCCACCCGGGCCGGGTCCGTCCCGGCGGTGTCACGCGACGGGCGCGCCACGTTCCCGCACCGGGTGCGTGGGTAGCGCCCCGTGACCCGGCCCACCCGGCCCCCACCGACCGAAGGGACCCACCCCATGAAGGCCCTCGCCTGGCACGGCAAGCGCGACGTCCGCGTCGACACCGTCCCCGACCCGACGATCGAGCAGCCCACGGACGCGATCATCAAGGTCACCTCCTCGGGGCTCTGCGGCTCCGACCTGCACCTCTACGAGGTGCTCGCCCCCTTCCTCGACGCGGGCGACATCCTGGGCCACGAGCCCATGGGCATCGTCGAGGAGGTCGGCGCGGAGGTGACCCACATCAAGGCGGGCGACCGCGTGGTCATCCCGTTCAACGTCTCCTGCGGCCACTGCTTCATGTGCGCCCAGAAGCAGCTCATGAGCCAGTGCGAGACCACCCAGGTCCACGAGTGGGGCTCGGGCGCGACGCTCCTGGGCTACACGAAGCTCTACGGCCAGGTCCCGGGCGGCCAGGCGGAGTACCTGCGGGTCCCCCAGGCGCACTTCGGGCCGATCAAGGTCCCCGAGGGGCCGAGCGACGACCGCTTCCTCTTCCTCTCCGACGTCCTGCCGACCGCCTGGCAGGCCGTCCAGTACACCGAGACGCCCGGGAAGGGGACCATCGCGGTGATCGGCCTCGGGCCCATCGGCCTCATGAGCGCGCGGATCGCGAAGCACCTCGGCAACCGGGTCATCGGCATCGACCTCGTGCCGGATCGCGTCGCGCGCGCCCGCCGCGACGGGATCGAGGTCTTCGACCTCAACGAGAGCCAGGACATCATCGCGGAGGTCCGCGAGGTCACGGACGGCCGCGGGCCCGACGCCGTCATCGACGCGGTCGGCATGGAGGCCCACGGCGCGCCGGGCGCGAAGTTCGCGCAGACCGCGGCGGGGCTGCTCCCGGACGTCCTCGCGCGGAAGGTCTTCACGGAGGCCGGCATCGACCGCATGGAGGTCATCGACATGGCGACGGAGCTCGTCATGCGCGGCGGCACGATCTCCCTCTCGGGCGTCTACGGCGGCGCGAAGAGCCCCGTGAACCTCCTGCGGCTCTTCGACAAGCAGGTGAAGCTCCGCATGGGCCAGGCGAACGTCAAGCGCTGGGTCGACGACATCATGCCGCTGCTGACGGGCTCGGAGGACGTCCTCGGGGTCGAGGGCTTCGCCTCCCACCACGTCCCGCTCTCCGAGGCGCCCCAGGCCTACAAGGACTTCCAGGAGAAGGAGGACGACACCTTCAAGGTCGTCTTCCGGCCCGAGCTGGGCTAGGCGGGCTTCCGCGCGACGAACAGCCCCTGGACCATGGCCCGCGTCGTGTACGCGGCCATGATCCGGGGGACCGTGAGCGCGAAGACGCGGTCCTCGTTGACCCGGTCGCGGAGGAACTGCCGTGCCTCCGGGTCGCGCGCCGCCCGGGCGAGCATCCGGCGCACGATGATCGGCCAGGTCCGGCTGACGTGGCGCGAGACGTCCTCGAAGCGCAGGACCTCCAGGCCGGCGTCGGCCAGGAGCTGCCCGTACTCCTGCGACCGTGTGCATGCTCGGCAGCCGGCCCTCGTCGCAGATGGGCTCGAGGAGGTGGCGGTCGCGCCACGGGCGACGCTCCGCGCAGGCCAGCCAGTCCGTGAGGACCAGGCGCGCGCCGGGCTTCATCACCCGGGCGAGCTCGGAGAAGACCTCCGGCTTCCCGGGCATGTGCGAGAGGCACTCGATCGCCACGACGGCATCGGCCTCCGCGTCGGGCAGCCCGTTCTGGAGCCAGTCGCGGACGAGGATCTCCGGGTCGCCCTCCCGGCCGCCGACGGAGCGCGCGTAGGCCGCCTGGGCCTCGGAGAGCGTGAGGCCCGTGACGCGGGCGCCGTGCTCCCGGGCCAGGAGCCGCGAGGTCGCGCCGTAGCCGCAGCCCACGTCGAGGACGCGGTCGCCCGGTTCGATGCGCGCGAGGGCGATGACGTACTCCGCCAGCCCGCGGGTCGCGACCTCGACGGGGGCGTCGTCGGCCGGGCCGCTCCAGTAGCCGTGGTGGACGTGCTCCCCCCAGAGCTCGCGGTAGTAGGCGTCGAGCCCGTCGTAGTGGGCGGCGACGGCGGCCTGGCCGGCCGGCTTGCGGGGCGTGATCACGCTTCAGCAGTCAAGCGCAGCCGGCGCAGCGACCGTGCAGCACGACCTCCACGCCCTCGACGTCCAGGCCCGCTCGGGCCGCCGCGGCGGTGAGCGCGCCGGCGTCCGCCTCCCCCGGGACGTCCTCCAGCGTGCCGCAGACGACGCAGGAGAAGTGGGCGTGCGGCTCCGTCCCCGGATCCCAGCGCACGGCGCCCGCGCCGGCGATGCGGCGGACGAGGCCGAGCTCGGCGAAGAGCTCGAGCGTGGCGTAGACCGTCGGCAGGGAGAGGCCGGGAAGGCGCCGGGCGGCGGCCTTGAGCAGCTCGTCCGCGGTGGCGTGGTGGTCGAGCCCGGCAAGCGCTTCGTGGAGCACGAGGCGCTGGGAGGTGACGCGCAGCCCGGCGGCCTTGAGCTGCGCGCGGAGGTCGGTCGGGGCCGGGGTCATGAGGGCAGCCTAACTTGCCTGACTTGCAACAGCAAGTAGTCTGCCTTGGATGTTCAGCGAGGTCCTGACCGGGTTCCGGGAGTCGAGCGAGCGCGAGAAGCTCCTGCGCTACGTGCAGCCGAGCCTCATCGGCCTCATCGACGGCACGATCTCCACGCTCGCGCCGATCTTCGCCGCGGCCTACGCCGCGAACTCGCGCACGGCGCTGCTCGTCGGCCTGGCCGCCGCGCTCGGCGCCGCGATCTCCATGGGGATGAGCGAGGCGCTCAGCGACGACGGGGAGCTCACGGGCCGCGGCTCGGCCGCGCGGCGCGGGCTCATCACGGGCGTCGCGACCTTCATCGGCGGGACGCTGCACGCGCTCCCCTTCCTCATCTCGGACACCTCGACGGCGCTCCTGGTCGCCTACTGCGTCGTCTCCGTCGAGCTCGTGGTCATCGCGCTCGTCCGCAAGCGGTTCCTGAAGGTCTCGCTCACGAGCTCGCTCGTGCAGGTCACCTGCGGCGGGTTCGTCGTCGCGGCCGTCGGCGTGCTCGTCGGGCACGCCTAGGGCGCGGGCCGGAGCTCGCGCGCGGGCCGGCGGACCCTCCGGGTGGACCGCGAGAGGGCCGATCAGGGTCCCGGGACCCACATCGGCCCCCTCGCGCCGCTCCGCCGCCCCGCGTTCGCGCCGAGAGGGCCGATCCGGGTCGTGGGGACCCACATCGGCCCCCTCGCGGCGCTCCGCCGGCGCCGCCGCGCGCGCGCCGAGGTCGCGGAGGCGCGACGCTCAGAGCTCGAGCTGGGCGTCGTCGAGCGCCCAGATCGGCCGGCCCTCGCGCAGCTCCTGCCGGGCGACCTCCGCGCGCTCGCGCACCGCGGCGCGGGTCGCCTCGTCGAAGCGCCCCCAGGTCCCCACGGCGCGCTGGGTGCGGCGGTTGCCGGCCATCAGGGCCTCCTGGCGCTCGACGAAGTCCCAGTAGAGCGCGGTGACGGGGCAGGCCTTCGGGCCGTGCTTCTCGCTCGGGGAGAAGCGGCAGCCCCGGCAGTGGTCGCTCATCTTGTTGATGTAGTTGCCGCCCGCCGCGTAGGGCTTGGTCATCATCTCGCCGCCGTCGGCGAAGAGCGCCATGCCGGCCGCGTTCGGGCGCCATGACCCACTCCGCGCCGTCGACGAACGCGGACTGGAACCAGCGCACGAGCTCCCAGGGCTCGGTCCCGCTGGTCAGCCCGATCGTCCCGAGGACCATGAGCCGCTCGATGTGGTGGGCGTAGCCCGTGCCTCCACGCCGCCGACCACCGCGTCGAGGCAGTTCCAGCTCGTCCGCCCGCCCCAGTAGGCCTCGCCCGAGCGGCTCGTGCGCGTCGAGCGCGTTGCGCTGCGGCCACTGCTCGGCCCGCAGCCAGTACATCCCCCACACCCACTCGCGCCAGCCGATGACCTGCCGGACGAAGCCCTCGACGCTCTGCAGCGGCGCGTCGCCGTCGCGGTAGGCGCGCCTCGGCGGCGCGGACGGCCGCCAGCGGCTCGAGCACCCCGAGGTTCAGCGGCACGCTGAGCAGCGCGTGGAAGAGGAAGCGCTCCCCCTCGACCATCGCGTCCTGGAACGGGCCGAAGCGCGGGAGCCGCACCCGCACGAAGTCGTCGAGCGCCCGCTGCGCCTCGGCCGGGGTCACCGCGAACTGGCGCGGGCCGTCGGCGCCGAAGAGCTCGAGGCCGAGCGCGTCGATGTCCGCGCGCACCTCCTCGTCGATCGCGCCCTCCGGCGGCCGCCAGGGGTCGGGGGCCTCGAGGTCCTTCGTCGGCGGCTTGCGGTTCTCCTTGTCGAAGTTCCAGCGCCCGCCCTCGGGCTTGCCGTCCGGCGTCGAGGAGCACCTCGAAGCGGCGGCGCTGCTCCCGGTAGAAGTCCTCCATCACCAGGCGCTTGCGATCGCCGGCCCAGGTCGCGAACGCCTCGGGATCGGTCAGGAACTGGTTCGAGGCGACGAGCCGCACGCCGAGCCGCTCGAGCCCCTGGCGCGCCTTGAAGGTGTTCGGCGCGGCGCAGACCACGTCGTCGAAGCCCTCGAGCCCCGCCTTGAGGGAGGACGCGGCGCGCCGCTCGACGACCTCGACCTCCCCCGCGTCGCGGAGCTCCGCCGCGAGGTGGCGCATGCCGCTGAGCACGAGGTGCACGCGGCGGCGGTGCGTGCGCAGCCGCTTCATGCCGCCCGTGGACTCGATCAGCAGGACGCGGTCGGCGCCCTCCAGCGCGGGGTTGTCGCGCATGAGCTGGTCACCCAGGACGAGTGCGGTGTGGCCCATCGCTACGGCGTACGGCCCAGGGCCCAGTCGAGCGCGCCGCGCAGCAGCACGCGGTGGCGCGGATCCCGCCACGTCGCGGAGGCGTGGCCGAGGGCGCTGACGAAGACCCGACCCCGCCCCTCCGTGCGCCACCAGACCAGGGGCCGCGAGCCGCGCGGGCGCCCGCCGACGCTCGCGACGTCGAGCGAGGCCAGGACGTGCGCGGTGCGCCGCGGGTCCGGGCTGGCGCGGAAGCGGTACCACTCCTCGCGCAGGCGGAAGCTCGCGCAGCGCGGCGGTCGCCGGGTGGTCGCGGCGCTCGACGCGCACCCGGCCGAGCCCGACGTTCGGGTGGTCGCGGAAGCTCGCGCCGACCATGCGGTGGAACGCCGTCCAGGCCGGGAAGGTCGAGGTCGCGGCGTGGAAGGCGAGCAGCGGGAGGCCGCCGCGCACCGCGGCCAGGAGCCGCGCCCGGCCCGCCGCGTCGAGCTCCGGCGTCCCGCTCGTCTGCAGCAGGACGATCCCCTTCGCGCCCGCGTAGTCCTCCGGGGTGAGGTCCGCGAAGCGCGGGACCTCGCGCACGGTGACGCCCTCGCGGTCCTGGAGCCGACGCAGCTCGCCGAGCCCCGCGGCGATCGAGGCGTGGCGGTAGCCCGCGGTCTCCGTCACGACGAGCAGGGTCGGCCGCGCGGGCGCCGCGGCGCCGGGCACGGCGGCCAGGAGCGCGGCGGCGATGCCGGCCACCGCCCACGCAAGGACCCTCACGTGGCCGCCTCGAAGCGGCGCAGCGCCTCACGCCGCTCCGCCGCGTGGTCGACGATCGGGGCGGGGTAGTCGCGGCCCACGACGAACCCGAGCGCCTCGGCGTCGAGCGGCGGGATCGCCCAGGGCTCGAAGCGCAGCGCGGGCGGGAGGGCGGCGAGCTCGGGGACCCAGCGGGCGACGTACGCGCCGTCGGGATCGAACTCGCGGGCCTGGGAGACGGGGTTGAAGATGCGCAGGAACTTGCCCGGATCCGCCCCGACTCCAGCCACCCACTGCCAGTTGAGCGAGTTCTGGGCGGGTTCGCCGTCGTAGAGGAGCCGCGCGAAGTGCTCCTCCCCCGTGCGCCAGTGGACGTGGAGGTCGTGGACGAGGAACGACGCGGTGACCATCCGGGCGCGGTTGTGCATCCACCCCTGGTGCCGGAGCTGGCGCATCCCGGCGTCGACGAGCGGGAAGCCCGTGCGCCCCTCCTGCCAGGCCGCGAGCCGCTCCGGCGCGTCGTCGTAGGCGATGGCGGTGGCCGCGCAGGCCGGTCCGCAGCGCGCCGGGGTGGGCGAGCAGCAGGTGCGCGTCGAAGTCCCGCCACGCGAGCTGGCGGCGCAGGGCCCGCGGCCCCTTCCCGGGGAGCGCCAGCAGCCGCTCCTCGACCGCGCGGGGCGAGAGCGTGCCCCAGCGCAGGTGCGGCGAGAGCTCCGTCGTGCCGCCCGCCACCATGCCGCGCCGCGTGCCGTAGTCCGCCGCGACCTCGGCCAGCGCGCGCTCCAGCGCGGCGTGCGCCGCGCGCTCGCCCGGGCGCGCGATGGGCTCCGGGGTCCGGTCGGCGAGCCGGGGGAGCTCGCCGGGCTCGAGCGCCGCGGCGGGCGGCGCGATGCGCTCCGGTGCCGGCAGCACGGGCCGGCGCTCCTGCCGCTCCCAGGCCCGGGCGAAGGGCGAGAAGACCGCGAAGGGCTCGCCGTCGGCCGCGCGCACGCGGGAGGGGTCGGCGACGTAGGTCCCCGAGCTCGGGCGCGCCGCGATCCCGGCGGCCCGCAGCGCCTGGGTCACCTCGCGGTCGCGCCGGCGCGCGAGCGGCGAGACGTCGCTCGTCCAGGTCACGACCTGCGCACCCGCCTCGCGCGCGAGCTCGGGCAGCACCGCGCGCGGGTCCCCGCGGCGCACCAGCAGCTCGCTCCCCCGGGCACGCAGCGCCTCGCGCAGCTCGGCCAGGCAGGCCAGCAGGAACGCCGTCCGGTTCTCCGACACGTAGCGGCCGCGGCCCTCGAGCAGCCGCGGGTCGAGGACGAAGACGCCCGCCACGCGACCCGCCGCCGCGGCGTGCAGCGCGGGGTGGTCGTGCACCCGCAGGTCACGCCGGAACCAGACGAGCGCGGTCTCCTCGGCCACCCGGACACCGTAGGGCGAAGCGTGCGCCAACGGCCCGGGAGGCCCGTACGATGACCACATGCCCGGCCGCGTCGTGCAGGACTTCCCGATCTTCCCCCTCGGCCTCGTGGCCCTCCCCCGCGAGTTCGTCCCCCTGCACATCTTCGAGCCGCGCTACCGCACGATGGTCGCCGAGGCGCTCGACCAGGACGCGGAGTTCGGCATCGTCTGGAGCGACGAGGAGGGCCTGCGCGACATGGGCTGCGCCGTGGAGATCACGCGCGTGCTCGAGCGCATGGAGGACGGGCGCATCAACATCGTGACCCGCGGCACGCGGCCCTTCCGCATCATCGAGACCGTCGACCACCTGCCCTACCCCGCGGCGACGATCTCCTGGGTCGAGGACGCCGAGGAGGAGGGCGACGAGGCGGTCGAGGGCGCCGCCCAGGCCGCCTACGCGGAGCTCGTCGAGCAGGCGACGGACAAGGAGCCCGACGAGGACGAGCTCTCCGCGATGACCGCCTACGCGATGGCCGCGACCGTCGACTTCGGCCTCGAGGCCAAGCAGAACCTCCTCGAGCTGCGCTCGGAGACCGCCCGGCTGCGCCTGGTCACGCGGCTCTTCCGCGCCGCGACCAAGCGCCTGGACTTCATCGAGCGCGCGCAGGTCCGCGCGAGCTCGAACGGGAAGGTCCGCTTCGGCTAGGCGGCCGCGGGCTGGCGCCGCGCGGGCAGCCGCCCGCCCGCCGCGATCCACGAGCCCGCGAGGATGAGCGCGAGGCCCGCGAAGGTCCCCGCGGTGACGGACTCGTCGAGCACCGCGACGCCGTAGCCGACCGCGAAGGCGGGCGCGAGGTAGGCCACGAGCGACGCGCGCTGGGCGCCGAGCTCCGTGATGAGGCCGTAGAAGATGAGGAACGCGAGGCCCGTGCCGAGGACGCCGAGCGCCAGGACGGCGCTGAGCGCGTCGGCGCCCGCGGAGTCCGGGAGCGTGAGCAGCGCGGCGGGGAGCGTCATGACCGCGCTGGCGCTCATCGTCGCGGCGGCGATCGCGGCGGGGTCCACGCCGTCCATGCGCTTCTTGAGCTCGATCGCCCCCGCGGCGTAGCAGAGCCCCGCGACCAGGACCATGAGCCCGCCGACCACCGCGAGGCCGTCCCCGCCGAGGTCGACGCCGAAGAGCAGGCCGACGCCGACCATGCCCAGCGCGAGGCCGGCGAGGGCGAGCGGGCCGGGCCGCTGGGCGGGCGCGTAGGGCGTGAAGGCCAGGCCCGCCGCCCAGATCGGGGCGCTGGCCACCAGGATCCCGGCCAGGGCGCTCGGGATCCACCGCTCCCCCACCGTGATGAGCAGGAAGGGCACGACGACCTGGAGCCCCGCGAGGATCGCGATGGAGGCGCCGCGCCCGCGCAGCGCTCCCAGCCCTCCGCGGTGGCGGGCGACGGGGAGCAGGACGAGCGCCGCGAGCAAGGTCCGGGCGAAGACGAGGAAGGGCGCGGAGAAGTCGCGCAGGCCGATCTTGATGAAGAGGTAGCTCGCGCCCCAGGTCGCGGCGAGGACCGCCATGAGGAGCCAGGAACGCCGGGACACGGCGCAGACGCTAGAGCCTGCGCGGCCCGACGGGCCACGCCGGATCGTTGGGCCATCCATCAGCGCCGCTCATGGCAGCAGGGCGGTGATGAGGCGCTCGAGCGCCGGGCGGAGCACCTCGGCCTCGAACTCCGGCTCGTCCCGGGCCAGCTGCTCGAGCAGGAGGCCGTCGAGGGCGGCCACCAGGAGCTGTGCGTCGGCTTCCGGGCGCGCGCTGCCGGCGGCGCGCATGAGGACCGCGGCCAGCGCCAGGTAGGCGTCGGTCCAGGCGCGCGAGGTCGCGCGCAGCGCGGGTCGGCGGGCCGCCTCGAGCCACAGGGCGTAGCCCGCCACGAGCGAGGCGCGCTGCCCGTGCAGCTCGGCCGCGGCGAGCGCGCGCGAGCTCTGCCGCGAGGTCGTCGCCCGAGCCGATCCCGTCGCGGGTGACGCGCGCGGCGACCTCCTCGATGCGCGCGACGTCCCGCGACGCGGCGACCGCGTACGCCTCCGCGAGCAGCTCCTCCTTCGACGCGAACCAGTACGTCGTCGCGGCCAGCGGGACCCCCGCCTCCTGCGCGACGCGCCGGTGGGTCAGCGCCTCCGGGCCCGTGCTGGCCACGAGCCGCAGCGCGGCCTCGAGGATGTGCGCGCGGCGTGCTTCACCGCGCGGGGCGCGCTCGGGGCTCAGTGGGCGCCCGAGAGGTTGAGGCCGACGACCCCGACGACGATCAGGGCGAGCGAGCCGACCTTCAGCGCGCTGACGGCCTCGCCGAGCGCCACCATCCCGATCGCGGCGATGAGCGCGGTGCCGGCGCCGGCCCAGATCGCGTACGTCGTGCCGATCTCGATGGAGCGCAGGACGACCGCGAGCAGGGCGAACGAGCCGAGGTAGCCCACGACCACGACGGCGCCCGCGAGCAGGTTGCCGGCGCCCGCGGCCTTGAGCGAGAGCGTGGCGGTCACCTCCATGAGGATGGCGAGGACGAGGGCGAGCCAGGCGTTCATGGGTACGATCGTACCGCTTTCGGTACGGACGTACCGAAAGGCGATCACCGGGGCAGGCCGCAGGGCCCCTTCGCGAGCCGCCGCGTGAGCGCCGCGAGGCCCTGGAACGTCGCGGGCTGGCCGCGCGAGGTGTCGCTGAAGCTCACGGTCCCGTCCTGGCCGCGCACGACGTAGCGGAAGACGGCGTTGGGGCCGGGCGGGAGGCTCAGCCCCTCGTCGGCGGGCCCGGTCTCCCCCTCGTCCTCGTCCCCCTCGAGCTCCCGCCGCAGCTGCCGCGCGTCGATGAGCTCGTCCGAGCTGATCGCCACGAGCGCCTTGCCGTTGCAGGACACGCGGCCGTCGTCCGTCACCCGCAGCGTGAGCCGCGCACCCTCGACCTCGCCGCTCCGGGTGACGAGGAAGACGTCCGCGGGCGGCCCGCCGCCGCACCCGGCGAGCACGAGCACGGCGGCCGCGAGCGCAACCTGCGTGAAAGGTGCCTGGCACCTTTCACTCATGCCGCCACCGCCGCGCCGCCCCGGCGGGGGTCGCCCGCGCCCGTGAGGCGGCCGTCGGGCGAGCGCTGGACGGCGCCGACCCCGCCGAAGAAGAGGTTGCGGGCCCGGAAGGCCTGGACCGTGCGGCCCTCGGCCTCGAGCGGTGCCACGGGGATCCCGGGCTCGACGAAGACCGTCCCGTCCTCCACGTGCAGGCGCGGCGCGTCGACCGCGGGCGCGGCGGCCAGGCCGCGGTCGACCACGCCGACGATGGTCTGCACGATCGCGGAGCGGATGCGGTTCGAGCCCGCCGAGCCGAGCACGAGCTCCACCCCGTGCTCCCCGACGACGACGGTCGGGGCCATCATCGACGGCATCCGGCGGCCGGGCGGGAAGGAGTGGAAGCCGAAGGGGTTGAGGTCCTCCTCGCCCATGATGTTGTTCGGGTGCAGCCCCGTCCCGGGGATCACGACGCCGCTTCCCTCGCCGTTCGAGCAGGTCACCGCGCAGGCGCGGCCCTCGGCGTCCACGACGGAGATGTGGGTCGTCGAGCCCAGGCGCGAGGCGAAGAACCGCTCGGCGAACCCCGGCTCGTCGAGGCCGCCGACGAACTCGAGCGTCCGCCCGGCCTGCACCTCCTCCATGACGCGCACGAGCGTCGCGGGGCCGACGTCGTCCGCCCGCTGCAGCAGCGCGAGCGCCTGCCCGATGAGGATCCCGCCCGCGTTCGGCGGCGGGTTCACCAGCACCTCGCGCCCGTGGTAGGCGATGCGCAGCGGCGCCCGCTCGACCGCCGCGTAGCTCGTCAGGTCCTCCGGGGTGAGCATCCCGCCGCGCTCGGCGAGCCAGTCGAGCACCCGCCGCGCGACCTCCCCCGTGGTGAAGGGCTCCGTGCCCTCCGCGCCGAGCCGCTCGAGCGCGTCGGCCAGGTCGGGCCAGCGGAAGAGGTCCCCGGGCCCGAGGATGCGGCCGCGCGGGGCGAAGAGCGCCGCGGCCTCCGGGGTCGAGGTGAGGATGCCGGCGAGGATCTCGCTGACGTAGCCCTGGGGCTGGTTCAGCGTCACGCCCTCCCGCGCCAGCGCGACGGGCCGGCGCACGAGCTCGGCGAGCGGCACGGAGCCCCACCGCCCGAGGGCGCCCTCGATGCCCGCGACGACCCCCCACATGCCCACGGAGGACGGGCCGCAGTGGAACGCCTGCACCGCGTCGCCGAAGTCCACGTCGACCGAGAGCAGCTCGGCCCGCGGCGCCTCCGGGTCGCGGCCCGGCGCCGGGCGCCGCCACGAAGAAGTCGAGCAGGGTGGGCTCCGCGTCGAAGCCCTCCACGAGGAGGTAGCCCCCCGCCCCGAGCCCCGTCAGCAGCGGCTCGGCCACGAAGGACATGAGCATCGCGCCGACCGCGGCGTCCACCGCGTTGCCGCCCGCCCGCAGGACCTGCGCGCCCGCCGCCGCCGTGACGGGGTGCCCGGCGGCGACCATGCCGCCGCCGGAGCCCATCGGTCCTACCCCCGGGGGATGAACTCGGGGACGTCGAGCTCGGAGACCCCGAGCCCGGAGCGCCGCGGGGGCGCCCCGTCCCGCGCGGGCGCCTGCCGGGAGACGCGCGGCTCGCCGGCCGGCTCCTCCAGGCGCGGGCGCGGGCGCGCCGCCCCGGCTCCGGCGAAGCCCGTGGCCACGACGGTGATCCACACCTGGTCCTGCAGCCGCTCGTCCACCATCGCGCCGAAGATGATGTTCGCGTCGGGGTGCGCGGCCTCCGCGACGGCCTTCGCCGCCTCGTTGACCTCCCACAGCGACAGGTCCGACCCCGAGGTGATCGAGAGCAGGATCTTCCGGGCGCCCTCCATGGAGGTCTCCAGGAGCGGCGACTCGACCGCGTGGCGGGCGGCCTCCGCGGCCCGCTCCTCCCCCGTCCCCATGCCGATGCCCAGGAGGGCCGGCCCGGCGTCGGACATGATCGTCCGCACGTCGGCGAAGTCGAGGTTGATGAGGCCGGGGAGCGTCACGAGGTCCGAGATGCCCTGCACGCCCTGGCGCAGGACGTCGTCGGCCACCCGGAACGCGTCGACCATGGAGGTCTTCTTGTCCAGGACGGAGAGCAGGCGGTTGTTCGGCACGACGATGAGCGTGTCGACCTCCTCGCCGAACCCGACGATCCCCTGGTCGGCCTGCGCGGCCCGGCGGTTGCCCTCGAAGCCGAACGGCTTCGTGATGATCCCGACGGTCAGCGCCCCGATCTCCCGGGCGATCCGCGCGACGACGGGCGCCGCGCCCGTGCCCGTGCCGCCGCCCGCGCCCGCGGCGATGAAGACCATGTCCGCGCCCTTGAGCAGCGCCTTGATCTTGTCGTACTCCTCCATCGCCGACGCGCGGCCGAGCTCCGGGTTGGAGCCCGCGCCGAGCCCGCGGGTGATGCCCGGGCCGATGTGGAGGGTGATGTCCGCGGTGGACTGCTGCAGGGACTGGACGTCCGTGTTGATGGCGATGAACTCCACGCCCTCGACCTCGGCCTCGACCATGCGGTTGACCGCGTTGACCCCGGCACCGCCGACCCCGACCACCCGGATGACGGGCTGCCCGACCGGGCGCGCCTGCCCCCAGGGCGACGGCGCGTCGTGGCGGGCGAACGGATCGGACTCGTAGCTGCGCTGGGGCGGCGCGGGCGGCGCCGCACGGGGCGCGACGACGGCGGGCGCCGGCACCTCGTCCCGGGCCTCGCTGGAGAACGCGCCGCGCAGCCGCTCCGACGGCGACGGCGGGACGGGCTCGGCCTCGGCCGGGGGCGGCGTCGCCCCGAGCGCGGGGTGCGGGTAGGTCCGGGCCTCGCGCCCGCCCGCGGCCGTCGCCGGCGGCGGGGTCGGCGCCGCGGGTGCCGGAGCGGCCGGGGCCGCCGTGGGCTCCTCGCGCACGTCGTCCGAGCGGGCGCCCGAGGCGACCGCGTCGGCCGGCGCGGGAGCGCGCGGCGCAGGTGCGTCCGGGACGGAGGGGTCCTTGGCGGCCTCGTCGGCCGCCGCCTCGTCCGTCTTGCGGAACAGCGCCGCGAGCGGTCCCTCACGCATCGATGCGCGGTCCTTCTTAGAGCTTGCCATGGGCGAGAACCTCCTTCGCGAGATCGCGATAGGACTGGGCGGCCATCCCGTCCGGATCGTACCTGAGCACGGACATCCCCTTGACCGGTGCCTCGGCGAAGCGCACCGTCTTGCGGATCCGCGACGCGAAGACCCGATCCCCGAAGTTCTCCTCGAGGATCTCGATCGCCTCCTTGGCGTGCGTCGTGCGCGTGTCCATGAGCGTGGGCAGGATGCCCTCGATCTGGATGTCCGGGTTGAGGTTCTCCCGGATCATCTGGAGCGTGTTCTGGAGCTGGATCAGCCCCCGCATGGAGAGGTACTCGCACTGCACGGGGACGATGACCTTGTCCGCGGCCGTGAGCGCGTTGATCGTCAGCAGCCCGAGCGAGGGCGGCGTGTCGATGCAGATGAAGTCGTAGTCGTCGTGGATCGCGCGGAACGCCTTGTCCAGGCAGCGCTCCCGCCCGATCTTCGTGCTCATCGCGATCTCCGCCCCGGCCAGGTCGATCGACGCGCAGGCCACGTCGACCTCCCGCCGGCGGATGACGTTGCGGATCGGCACGTCGTGCACGAGGACGTCGAACATGGAGACGTCGAGGGTGTCCGGGTCGATCCCCTGCGACATGGTCAGGTTGCCCTGCGGGTCCATGTCGACGCAGAGGACGCGGAAGCCCTTCTCCGCGAACGCGACGGCGAGGTTCAGGGCGGTGGTCGTCTTGGCGACGCCGCCCTTCTGGTTGGCGAAGGCGATGACCTTGGGCTTGGTGGGCGCTGGCTGCACGTGGGCTCCGGGGAGGACCTGCGGAATGGAACTGGTCGCACGGGGTGTTCGCCCGCTCCGCCCGTTCTCCTCCCGGCGGGGTGATGACTAGCATCGGCCGCGGATGGAACCGCACCCGAACCTGGGCCACTGGGATGACCTGCCGTGGATGCGGATCGACCGCGGCCCGCTGCAGGGCGAGCGCCAGAAGCTCGGACCGGCGCTCGGGACCGCGCGCACGGGGCTCTCGCGCTACCGCCTCGGGCCGGGCGAGCGGGTGATGCCCGTCCACGTCCACGCCGACGAGGAGGAGCTCACCTACGTCCTCGCCGGGAGCGGGCTGGCCTGGCTCGACGGCGCGGTCCACGAGGTCCGCGCGGGCGACGTGGTCGCGCACCTCGCCGGCGGGGCGGCGCACACGCTCGTCGCGGGCCCGGAGGGGGTCGAGTACCTCGTCTTCGGTGAGGGCTCGACCACCAACGCGACCTACCTCCCGCGCGCGGACGCGTGGTGGATGGGGCCGCGCTGGCTGCCCTCGGGCGGCCCGAACCCCTTCGCGCTCGAGGCGCAGGCCGGGCCCCTCGAGCTGCCGGAGCCGACCCCGCGCCCGGCCACGATCCGCGCGCTCGACGAGCTCCCGGTCGAGGCGGAGGTCCACGGCCGCTACGGGTGGCACATGCGCGCGCTGGGCGCGGGCGCCGGCGCGGTCAGCGCGGGCCTGAACCACGACCACCTCGAGGAGGGGCAGTGGACCTGCCCGCCCCACTGGCACACGGCCGAGGAGGAGCTCTTCGTCGTCCTCGAGGGGCAGGGCGAGGTCGAGCTCGGCACCACCCGGTACCCCCTGCGCCCCGGGAGCCTCGTCGCCCGCCCGCCCGGCACGGGCGAGGAGCACGCGCTCGTCGGGCGGCCCGGGCGGCATGACCTACCTCGTCCACGGCACCCGGCGGCCCTACGACGTCTGCTTCTACCCCCGCACCCAGAAGGTCAACTTGGGCGGCGGCGCGCTCTTCCGCATCACCCCCGTGGGCTACTACGACGGGGAGGAGCCGTGACCGTCGTCCACTGGGACGACGAGCCGGGCGACGACCTCGCGGCCGCGGTCGGGGCCGACTGGGCCTGCCTGCGCCGGGTGACGCTGCGCCCCGGCGATCCGCTGCACCTCGACGCGGACGACCGCGAGACGGTCGTGTGGACCCTCGACCGCGACGCCGTCGTCGTCCGCCGCCCCGGCGACGTGGAGCGCTCCGTCCGCTCCGAGGGCACCCTCGACGTCCTCGTCTTCGCCACGGACGCGCCGCCGCCCGACCCGCAGGAGCCCGTCGCGCCCCGCGCGGTCGTGCGGCCGTCCGAGCTCGAGGGGGAGCGCGTCGTCGACGGCCTGAGCTCCGTCGTGCGCTACGCGGTCGGGGAGCCCGCGGGCGCGGTCGGCGTCTGGGTCGAGCTGGTCGACGTCGCGCCGGGTCGCCGCTCGCTCCCCGTCCTCGACCTCGAGGAGCTCTCCGTCGTCCTGCGCGGCACGGGCCAGGCCGTCCTCGGCGGCGCGGAGCCCTTCGTCTCGCGCGGGAGCGTCGTCGGCCAGGGCGAGCGCTTCGTCGCCGGGCCGCAGGGCCTGCGCGTGCTCTCCTTCCGCGAGCGCCCCGCCCCCGCGACGTAGTGGACGCGCTCCTGGCGAAGGACCTCCTCGTCGTCACGGGCAAGGGCGGCGTGGGCAAGACGACGGTCGCCGCGGCGCTCGGCCTCGCCGCCGCCGCGCGGGGCAAGCGCGTGGTCGTCGCGGAGGTCGCCGCCCGCGCGGAGCTCTCCCGGGCGCTGCTCGGGGAGGGCGCGGACCCCTTCGTCGAGCAGGAGGTCGCCCCCGGGCTCTTCCACGTCTCCATCGCGCCCCAGGAGGCGATGGAGGAGTACCTCGTCGACCAGCTCCCCGCCCGCGCGCTCGCGGAGGTGCTCGTCCGCTCGCGCCTGTTCACCTACCTCGCCGCGGCCACCCCGGGCCTGCGCGAGCTGCTGACCATGGGCAAGGTCTGGGAGCTCGCCCAGCCCGAGCGCCGCACCCCGGGCGCCGAGCCCTACGACCTCGTGGTCCTCGACGCGCCGGCGACGGGCCACGGCCTGGCGCTGCTCGACGCCCCGCGGACCTTCGCCGACGCGGCCCGGGTCGGGCCCATCTCCCGCCAGGGCCGTACGATCCACGGGATGCTGACCGACCGCACCCGGACCGGCGTCGTCGCCGTCACCACCCCGGAGGAGCTGCCGGTCACGGAGGCGCTGCAGCTCCGCGACGGGCTGCGCGACCGGCTCGGCCTCGAGCTCGACCACGTCGTCCTCAACGGGCTGCTGGACCCGCACCTGGACGCGGGCGACGTCGCGGCGCTCGACGCCGCGGAGGGCCGCGCCGTGCGCCTCGCGCGCCGCCAGCAGCGCCGGGCGCTCGCGCAGGCCGCGCAGGCCGGGCGGCTGGAGCGCGGCATGGCCGGCGTCCCGCTGCACGACGCTCCCGTTCCTCTTCCGCCCCGAGGTCGGCGCCGCGGAGCTGCAGGAGCTCGCGGGGGCGTTCGCGTGAGCGTCGCGGAGCGCCTCGAGGGCAAGGCGATCTGCATCGTCGCGGGCTCGGGCGGGGTCGGGAAGACCACGAGCTCCGCGGCGCTCGCGCTGGGCCTGGCCGCGCGCGGGCAGCGGGTCGCGGTCATCACGATCGACCCGGCCAAGCGGCTGGCCAACGCGCTGGGGATGGAGGAGCTCGGCAACGAGCCGAAGCTCGTCGACCCCGCGGTCTTCGCCCCGCACGGCCTCGAGGTGCAGGGCGAGCTCTGGGCGATGATGCTCGACGCGAAGGCGACCTTCGACGGGCTCATCGAGCGCCTCGCGCCCGACGCCAAGACCCGGGACGAGATCCTCTCGAACCGCATCTACCAGGAGCTCAGCGGCGCGGTCGCCGGCTCCCAGGAGTTCACGGCGGTCGCCCGGGTCTACGACCTGCACCGCGACGGCGGCTTCGACGTCCTGGTCCTCGACACGCCGCCCGTCGCGCAACGCGCTCGACTTCCTCGACGCGCCCGACCGCCTCACCCAGTTCTTCCAGGGCCGCGCCCTCAAGGTGTTCCTCGCCCCGACGGGCCTGGCGGCGCGGGTCGTCGGCAAGGGCACGGGGGTCGTCTTCAGCGTCATGAAGCGCGTGACGGGCGTCGACCTCCTGCAGGACCTCAGCGTCTTCTTCCGCTCCCTCGGCGGGATCGTCGACGGCTTCACGGAGCGCGCGGCGGGCGTCAAGGCGCTGCTGGCCGACCCGGCCACGACGTTCCTCATCGTCACCTCCCCGCAGAAGGAGCCCGTGGAGGAGGCGATCTTCTTCCGCGGGAAGCTCCGGGAGGCCGGGATGCCGTTCGGCGGCCTGGTCGTCAACCGGGTCGATCCCGGGGTCGGGGAGCCCGAGCCGCTCGACCCCGCCGCGGTCGAGGAGGAGCTCACGGGGCCGCTCGGCGCCGAGCTCGCGGAGAAGGTCGCCCGGACGGTCGCCGACGCGCAGGTGCTCGCGGAGCGCGACGTCGCCTCCATCGCGCGGCTGCGCGCGGAGCTCGACGAGCGCGAGCCGATCCTCGTGCCGCTCATGGACGCCGACGTCCACGACGTCGCGGGGCTCGTGGCCGTCCAGCGCCACCTCTTCGCCCCGGCCGCGGACCGCGAGCGCCTGCTCGCGGAGACCGGCGGCGCCTAGCGCAGCGCGGGCTGCTCCCCCGTCGTCTGGGGGGCGAGGAGGCGGTCGGCGGTGCCGCGCAGGTCGGGGTCGAGGTGGCCGCAGAGGACGTCGCGCAGGATCGCGCGGCAGTCCCCGGCGAGCTCGTCGACGAGGTCGGCCAGCAGCTCGGGCTCCGGGAGCCCGACCCCCGCGATGATCGAGCGCTCGAGGCCGGCGGTGTGGACGATGCCGCGCCGCGTGCGCGGTCCGCTCGACGGGCTCGGAGCAGAGCGCCGCGACGCGCGCGCCGAGCAGGCCGGCCTGGGCCCCCTCGGGCTCGAGGAGCGCGCGGAGCGCCAGGAGGTGGTCCGTGAGCGCCTCCGCCGCGGTCGGTCGCGCGCAGGCCAGCTCGAAGCGGCGCAGGGCCCAGGCCAGCTCGCCCGCCTTGGGCAGGCGACGGCCGACGAGGCTGCAGAAGGCCCGCAGCTCGTCCTCCTCGGGCGGGGTGATCGCGCAGGGGAGCGCGTCGGGGCCGGGGGGCGCGCCGTCGAGGCCGAGCGCGAGGGTCGTCCACGGGCCGCCCGCGGTCCGCATCCACGCCGAGGGACCGATGCAGACGGGCGCCTCGTCGAAGAGCCGCAGCGCGGTGAGCAGGCGGCGGAGCTTCGCGCGGGCGGGGTCGGGCGTCGTGGTCTCGCCCGGGGCGTTCTCGAAGCGCAGGACGGCCAGGACCGCGGCGCGGCCGGGCAGCCCCGTGCCGCGGGGCCAGACGGCGTCCGTCGGCGCGTCCTCGAGGACCTCCCCGCGGATGAGGACCAGGCCGTCGCCCATCGCGACTTCCGTCGGACTCGAGCTCGAGGCCGAGGACGGGCGCGACGACGACGGTCTCCGTGCGGCCCTCGGTCACGACGGCCTCGAGCTCCGCGTAGGCGTGCTCGACGCGGTGGGGGTCCAGCACGAAGTCCGCGCTCTCGGAGAAGACCCGGCCGAGGAACGCGCGCAGGGCGAGCTCCGCCCGCTCGCGGGGCGCCATGGGGATGCCGCCGTGGGCGACGTGGGCGTCGAGGTAGGCGTCGAGCCCGCCGCACTGCGCGAGCGCGTGGACGGCCGGGAGGTGGGTGGGGAGCTCCGCGACGACGCTGCCGCGCGCGTCGATGAAGTCCGCCGTGAGCGGGCGGTAGCAGTAGAACGCGCCGCTCGCGCGCTGCTTGCGGGTGCGCCCGCCCTCGGGCGGCGGCGCCTGGACGACCTCGAACCCGAGCTCGTGCCCGTCCTCGACGTCGGAGGCCAGCTGCCAGGCCGCCTCCTCGGCGAAGGCGGTCAGCGCGGCGTGGAGGTGGCGGTTGCGCATGCCCCGCGGTTCGGCCCCCGGCGCCCGGGTCCTGCGCGCGCAGCCCCGCTTGCACGCGATCATGGCCCCGTGCGCCGCCTCCTCCCCACCCTCGCGGTGCTCGCCCTCGCGGGCTGCGGGAGCGCGCGGGACACCGCGGAGACCCCCGAGAGGGCCGATGCGGGGCGCCGGGCCCCGGATCGGCCCCCTCGCGCTCCCTCCGCGACGGAGCTCCCGCCGCAGGACCTGCGCCCCGTGCCCATCGGGCGCTCCCCGCGCTTCCGGCCCGCCGCCGTCGTGCGGCGCGGCGCGCCCGTCGCGGGCCTGCGCTGCGACCCCGGCCGCGCGCGGCGCTTCGGCGTCCACCTCGAGCTCTTCGCCGCGGGCCGCGTGGTCGTCGTCCCCGCGGGGATCGGGATCGCGCCGCCCCGGCGCCGGGAGGGCGCCTACGTCCGCGGCGGGCGCTGCCGCTACGCGCTCGCGACCACGGAGCCGACGGGGGTCGTCGAGGTCGTGCACGGGACCCGGGCGACCCTCGGGGACCTCTTCGCCCTCTGGGGTGCGGAGCTCGGGCCCCGGCGCCTCGTGGGCTTCGAGGGCCGGGTCCGCGCCTGGGTCGGCGGCCGCCGGATCGCCGGGGACCCGCGGGCGATCCGGCTCACCCACCACGCCCAGGTCGTCCTCGCGGTCGGTCCCGAGGTCCCCGTGCACTCCGCGTTCGCGTTCCGGCCGGGGCTGTGAGCGGCACCGTCGCTCTAGGCTGCGCCCCGATGCGCCGGATCCCCGCCCTCCTGAGCGCCCTCGCCGTCGCCGCCTTCGGCCCGGTCGCGGTGGCGCGGGCCGACGGCGACCCGGCGAGCGACGTGCTGCTCTCCCAGGACGTCTTCACCCCCTACGCGCCGAACACCGTCTCCAAGCCCGTGAAGGCGGCGCTCGACGAGACCGTCAAGCGGGCGAAGCAGGAGGGCTTCCCGGTGAAGGTCGCCCTCGTGGCGGACCGCCGCGACCTCGGCTCGGCCGGCCAGCTCATCGGGGAGCCGCAGAAGTACGCGGACCTCCTCACCCAGGAGCTCTCGCTGAACGTCAACCACGGCTCGGGGCTCACCAGCCCGCGGGTGCTCGTCGTGCTCCCCGCGGGGCTCGGCGGCAACGAGCTCGGGGACAACGCCGGGACCGCGCTGGAGGACGTGCTGCCCGATCCCGCGGAGGGCGCCGACGGCCTGGCGCGCACCGCCGCCGTGGCGGTCGGCAAGCTCGCGGCCGCGGACGGCAAGGCCATCACGCTGCCCGCGCTCCCGGCGGCCTCGGCGGCGCCCGCCGACGGCGGGGGCGGCGGCGTCCCGGGCTTCGTCCTCTTCGGCGCGCCGGTCCTCGTGGTCCTGCTCGTGGTCGTCGGGCTCAACGCGCGGGCCGGGAGCCCGCCGGACGCGGAGCCCGCACCCGTGCCCGGCGACGCCCCGGCCGCGGGCTAGCATCGTCCGGGTGGCCCACGCGCACACGGACGAGGACTGGGCGGCGGGCGCCGCGTCGCGCCTCGCCGACGCCGGGTACCGCCGCGGCGGCGCCCGCCAGGCCGTCATCGAGCTCCTCGCGGCGCAGCGCTGCGCGCTCTCGGCGCTGGAGATCGAGGAGGCGCTGCGCGGCTCGGCCCGCGGGGTCGCCCGGGCCAGCGTCTACCGCGTCCTCGACGAGCTCGAGGCGCTGAAGCTCGTCTCCCGCATCGAGGTCGGCCAGGGCATCGCGCGCTACGAGCCCCACGGCGCCCATCACCACCACCACCTCGTCTGCGACGACTGCGGGACCGTCGTCCCGTTCGAGGACGAGGAGCTCGAGCGCACGATCGACCGCGTCGCGCGGCGGGTCGCCTTCGACGTCGCGGAGCACGACATCGTCCTGCGGGGCTCCTGCGCGGACTGCGCGGGCGCTCAGCGCGCGAGCAGCGGCCGCGCGAGCGCCGCGCAGGCGTAGCTCGCGACGAGCGCGAGCGCGATGGAGGCGCCCGCGGCGGTGCCCGCGTAGTAGCTCAGGTAGGTGCCGGCGACCCCCGCGAGGACCGCGAGCCCGGCCGAGGTCGCGAGCATCGTCCCCATGCGGCGGGCGAGGAGCCGGGCGGCCGACGCGGGCGCGACGAGCACCGCGACGACCAGGAGGTTCCCGAGCCCCTGCACGGCCACGAGCAGCGCGGCGGCCAGGAGGACGAGCAGCGCGGCGTCGAGCGCCACGGGCCGCACCCCGAGCGCCCGCGCGCTCCCCCGGTCGAAGCCGACGAGCAGGAGCCGCGGGTGCAGCACCCGGAGCGCCGACGAGCAGGACGAGCACGAGCCCCGCGGCCAGCGCGAGGTCCCCGTCGCTCACCCCGAGCACGTCGCCGAAGAGCAGGCCCTGCAGGCCGGCAGGGGTGTCGGCGGAGAGCGCGAGGAGCACGCCGGCCCCGAAGAGCGTCGTGACGACGACCGCGACGCCCGTGTCCCGGCCGATGCCCTCCACCCGGCCCGCGAGCGCGACGGCGAGAGCGCCGACGAGCAGGCCGGCCGCCCCGCCGAGCAGGAGCGGCACGCCGAGCAGCGCGGCGCCGACGAGGCCCGGCAGCAGCGCGTGGGCCAGCGACTCGGCGGAGTAGCTCAGGTCGTAGAAGACGACCCAGCAGCCCAGGGCGCCCCCCGCGATCCCCAGGAGCACCACCTCGAGCAGCGCGCGGCGGCCGAGCTCCTGCGCCCAGGGGTCCGTCAGCCACGTGAGGGCGGCCGCCGACACCTCAGTGCGGGTGGTGGTGGTGATGGGCCGGGAGGACGACGGTGTGCCCGCCGTGCGCCGCGCAGTCCAGGTCGACGATCTCCGTGCCGTAGGTCGCCTCGAGGACCGGGCGGGTCAGCACCTCCGCCGGCGTGCCGTAGGCGATCTGCCGCCCGTTGAGGCAGAGCACGCGATCCCAGCGCCCGGCCTGCTCGACGTCGTGGGTGGCGATCAGGAGCGCGCGCCCCTCGCCGGCGAGGTCGCGCATGAGCGCCTCGAGCCGGTCCGCGCTCGCGGCGTCCAGGCCCGTGAACGGCTCGTCGAGGAGCAGCACGGGCGCGTCCTGCACGAGCGCCCGGGCGACGAGGACCCGCTGGCGCTGGCCGCCCGAGAGGTCCCCGAACGTGTCCTCGACCCGATCGCCGAGCCCGACGCGCTGCAGCGCCGCGGTGGCCGCGGCCCGGTCCGCGCGGCCCGGCCGCCGCCACCAGGGCTGCCGGGCGACCGCGCCCATGAGCGCGACGTCCAGCGCGCTGACCGGGAAGTCCAGCCGTGAGCGCTCCGTCTGCGGGACGACCGCGAGGCGCCCGCGGACCTCGAGGCTGCCCTGGGCGGGGACGAGCTCCCCGAGCGCCGTGCGGAAGAGCGTCGTCTTGCCCCCGCCGTTCGGGCCGAGGACCGCCACGCGCTGCCCCGCGTCGACCCCGAAGGCCACGTCGCGCAGGACGGGCGGCGCGCCGGGGTAGCCCACGGCGAGATCGCGGGCCTCGACCAGCGCGGTCACGCCGGCACCGCCACGGGGCCGCGGGCGCAGCTGCGTCAGCGCCACGAGCGCGAACACGGCGCCGGAGAGCACGGCGATCGCGGCGCCGGGCGGCGCGTTGGCCTGCAGGGCGAACCAGAGCCCGCCGACCCCCTCGACGGCGACGAGCGCGATCGTCGCGAGCTGCCAGGTCCGCAGCCGGGTGCACACGAGCCGCGTCGTGGCGGCGGGGACGACGAGCAGCGCGGTGGCCAGGAGGGAGCCGAGGGTCGCCAGCGCGCTGACCGCCAGGAGCGCGATCAGCGCGAGCAGCGCCACGTCGGGCAGCGCCGAGCGGGCGCCGAGCGCGCGGGCGCTCCCCGGGTCGAAGCCCGTGACGAGCCAGCGCTGCTCGAGGAGCACCGAGCCCGCGGCGGCGGCCAGGCTCGCGCCCGCCGCGAGCGCGATGTCCGAGCCGTCGACGAGCAGGAGGCTCCCGAAGAGGAGGCTCTCGACGTTCCCGGCGGAGGAGAAGACGTCCGAGGCGAGCAGGACGCCGCTCGCCAGCGCGCCCACGAGGACGAGCGCGGTGAGCGCGTCGTGCTCCCCCTCCCGGCGCCGCGCGAGCAGCCCGACGCCGAGCGCGACGAGCGCCCCGGTGACCGCCGCGCCCAGCGTCGCGGCGACGCCGAGCCCCTCCGCGAGCACGAGCCCGGGGAACGTCGCGGTGCCGACCGCGTGGGCGAAGAACGCCAGGCCGCGAAGGACGATCCAGGTGCCGATGAGCCCCGCTCCCACCGCGAGGACGAGCACCTCGGCGACGCCGCGCTGGAAGAACGGGAGGGTGAGCGGGTCGAGCACGGCCCGGCGCACGCTAGCACCACTGATGAGACTCGATCTCGCCTGCGGGTCAGCCCGGGCCCGCGCCGCCCGCCATGGCCGAGGGCGGCGCCGCGGGCGTCGTCGGCAGCGCCCCGCCCGACGCGCGGGAGACGTCGGCCTGGTTGCGCACGGCCCGGACGTAGGCCGCGGGCGCGACGACGGGCTCGGCGGCCGTGCCGGCCCGCGCGGTGAGGCGGTAGACGCCCGGCTTGCGGAGCAGGACCTTCGCGCGGAAGCGCCCCGCGCGGACGGGGGCGGCGACGTCGGCCACCCGCACCCAGCGCCCACCGACCTGGCGCTCGACCCGCAGGCGGACCGGCCCCGCCGGCCGGACGCGGCCCGTGACGACGGCGGAGCGCCCCATGCGCACCCGGCGCGCGGTCGGGTCGACCTCGAGCACCCCGCGGACCCCGACGCTCACCGGGGCGGAGCGCACGGGCGCCGAGCGGCCCGCGACCTCCGCGACCGCCCGCACGGCGGCGCCCCGGCGCCACGGCACGGTCACGCTCCAGCTGCCGTCGGCGCGCGTCGTCGCCCGGGCGACCGTCACGTAGCTCGCGCTGCCCTGCTTCTGCAGCTGCACCCGCGCGCCCGCGACGGGCTCGCCGCCGCGCTCGAGCCTGCCGGCGAAGGTCGCGCCGTCCCCGTAGCCGACCTCGGCCGCGCCCGGCGCGAGCGTGAGCCGCGGCGCGGCCGCGACCGCCCCGCCGAGCCGCGCGGTGCGGGTCCGCAGCGCGGGCAGCTGGGCGTAGAGCGCGTCCCCCGGGCAGCTCGTCTGGCAGCCGTCGCGGTGCCCCGAGATCCGCTCGTGCGTGACCGTGCGGCCCGCGGGGTAGCGGTTGGCGGCGCCGCCCGCGGAGACGAGCTGCACCGTGCCGGTGGCGGGCACGCCGTGCAGCCCGAGCTTCCAGGCCAGCACGCGGGCCAGGGAGGCCATCCCGGCCTCGGGGAACGGGGCGTCGGAGAAGGTGCCGAGGGTCGCGATGCCGGTCGAGTGCGAGTTCCAGCCCTGCGCCTGCGCGCCGACCACGGCCTGCTCGACCCCGCCGGCCCGTCCCTCGAAGACCTGCCCGAACTGGTCGACGAGCAGGTTGTAGCCGATGTCGTTCCAGCCGTTCGTGTCCCGGTGGTACTTCGCGATCCCGAGGACGATGCTGGCGGAGTCCTCGGGGCCGTACTGGTTCGCGCTCACCGTGTGGTGGACGAAGGCCATCTGCACGTCGCCGTAGGCCGGCTCGGCCCGGGGCGGGACGCGGTCGGCGCCCCACGCCGAGCGGGTGATGATGGTCGGCGGGCCGCCCGCCTGCGCCGCGTGACCCGTGGCGGCACGCGGACGCGCCGCGGCGCGCGGCCGGGCGCCGACGGCGACGAAGTGGACCCGCAGGCCCGCGTGGCGCGCGGCGCGCGCGGAGCTCGAGCTCGTCGGCGCCGCCGGCCCACACGGGGTCCGTGGCGCCGGCGACCCGGGGCCGGTCCGGCGCGTGGTCGACCCCCGGGCCGAAGGCGGTCCACCGGCTCCACGCGCCGCCGCGGGGCCGGACGCGGACCTCGACGCCGTCGAGCCCGCGGGCACGCACCCCGAGCAGGTCGAAGCGGCGCGGGGCGCGCAGGACGCCCGTCCGGCGGCCGCCGCCGCGCACCCAGGCGGCGTGCGGGACGTCGAGCACGAAGGAGCGGGAGGCGGCGTCGGCCGCCGCGGGGAAGCGGACGAGCGTGCCGAGCCCGGCGGCAGCACCGAGCGCGAGCGCGCTGCGGCGGGTGAGGGGCGCCGCCACGGCGGGGAGCTCCTCTGGCGGTCCGGCGGCCATGGTCATCCCCAACCCGCTTCGGCCGGGAGGGTTGCGCCGCTTGGGCCTTGCAACGCCACGTGCGCGTCGCGTGCCGGCCCGCGGGGCCTAGGCCAGGAGCGCGTCGCGGACGCCGGGGAGCGCCTCGGCGTCGGCGTCGGCCGGCAGCGCGCAGACCTCGTCGGCCGCGAGCCAGCGCCGCCCGTAGTCCCGCATGCCGTCGATGATCGGCAGGAGCGCGAGCCCCTTCTCCGTGAGCGCGTACTCGACCCGCGGCGGGACCTCGCCGAAGGACTGGCGCTCGACGATCCCCTCCTCCTCCAGCGCGCGCAGGCGCAGGGAGAGCGTGCGGGGCGAGATGCCCGCCAGGGAGCGCTCGAGCTCGCAGAAGCGGCTCGTGCCCGCGGCCAGGTCGCGGACGAGCAGGAGCGTCCACTTGCCGCAGACGACCTCGGCGGTCAGGCAGACGGGACAGGTCTCATCAACAGGCATTCCGCCCAAGACTTTACCAAGTGAAGCGTCGGCGCCCGCCCTGGCGCCCGCCCGCGCTCAGCGCAGGGACGCCGCGGCCGGCACGCGCTCGCTGCGCCCGTCCTCGGCCTGCTTGAGGTCGTCCATGGTGGTTCCCCGCCGGCCGTCCGCGGCGACGAGGAGCTTGAAGTCGTGCGGCGAGGTCGCGGCCAGCAGGGCCTGGTCCATCGTGACGCGCCCGGCCTTCAGGTGGCCGAAGAGCGCCTGGTCGAAGGTCTGCATGCCGTAGTAGCCGCCCGAGGAGATGACCTCGTTGAGCTGCCCGGTCTGGGTGGGGTCCATGATCATGTCCCGCACCCGGCCCGTCATCCGCAGGACCTCGCAGACCGCGACCCGCCCGCGCCCCTCGGCGGCCGGCACCAGGCGCTGGGAGACCGCGCCCTTGAGGGTCCCGGCGAGCATCGCGCGGACCTGCTGGTGCATGTGGGGCGGGAAGAAGTCGATGAGGCGGTTGACGGTCTCGGCCGCGTCGACCGTGTGGACCGTCGAGAAGACCAGGTGGCCGGTCTCCGCCGCCGAGAGCGCCGTGTGGACCGTCTCCTCGTCGCGCATCTCGCCGATGAGGATGACGTCGGGGTCCTGGCGCAGGACCCGGCGCAGGGAGGCCTTGAAGCTCGCGGTGTCCTGGCCGACCTCGCGCTGGTTGATCGCGGAGCGCTTGTCCTGGTGGAGGAACTCGATGGGGTCCTCGATCGTCATGACGTGCTTGGCCATGGTCGAGTTGATGTGGTCGATCATCGCGGCGAGCGTCGTGGACTTCCCCGAGCCCGTCGTGCCCGTGAGCAGCACGATCCCGCGCTCCTCCTCGGCCAGCTCGCGGATGACGGGCGGCAGGTCGAGCTCGTCGATCGTCCGGATGGAGACGGGGATCGCGCGGATGACCAGGGAGGCCCACCCGCGCTGGCGGAAGGCGTTGACCCGGAACCGGGCGACGCCCGGGGATCTCGTAGGAGAGGTCGACCTCCCCGCCCTCGTGCCACTCCGCGAGCTTCTTCTCGTCGGGGCCGAGCAGGTGGCGGACGGCGTCCTCCGTGTCCTGCGCCCCGAGGAGGTCGAACCGCTCGCAGGGCTGGAGCTCGCCGTCCACGCGGATGAGCGGCCGGTTCGGGACCTTCAGGTGGAGGTCCGAGCCCCCGGAGGCGACGAGGTGGCGGAGGGCGGCGTCGACGTCGAGCACCCTCCGGAAGTCGGCCGGGGTGCCGCGCGGCTTGAGCCGCGCGGCACGGGCCGGACGCGTTACTGGACGACTTCGGCCTGCTGGTCGACGACCTCGGCGTCGACACCGGCGATGCGGTTCTTCGCCGCGACCTCGTGCGCACCCTCCGGGATCATCGGGCCGTCGCCGGCCGGGTCGAGCACGTCGGCCTCGAACCAGGTGAACTCGCCCCCCAGCACCTTCTGCGACGTCTTGTACTGCGTGGCGTCGTCGTTCGAGAACAGCTCGGAGAACGTGACCTCCGCGCGGGAGCGGGCCTGCTTGCAGAACAGCTCGGCCAGCTCGAGCACCGAGTCGCGGCGCTCGGGGTGCGCCCGGGCGATGGTCGAGGCGTAGACCACGGCGCAGGAGATCGCGTAGAGCTCCGCCCCGATGTCGACGACCCGGCCCAGCAGCGCGCCCTTCTGCTCGAGGGAGGCCTGGTGGCGGCCCATGAGCCCGAACGTCGAGCGCGCGAGCTTGCGCGACTGGCGCTCGACGTAGCGCATGTGCTTCGCGAGCGGCCCGAACTCGGGGTAGGCGTTGGGCTTCTGGCCCTCGCCCGTGACGAGCGTCGGCAGCCAGCCCGCGTAGAACTTGCCCGCGCCGACCGCGGCCTTCGCCTTGTCCTGCAGCGCCGTCTTGGGGTCGAGGATGTCCCCGGCCACGGAGAGGTGCTGGTCGACCGCCTCGCGGGCGATGAGGAGGTGCATGATCTCCGTCGAGCCCTCGAAGATGCGGTTGATGCGCATGTCGCGGAGCATCTGCTCCGCGGGGACGGGCTTCTCGCCGCGGTTCTTCAGCGACGCCGCCGTCTCGTACGCGCGGCCGCCGCGGACCTGGACCATCGTGTCGACGGCCTGCCAGCCCAGCTCGGACGCGTAGAGCTTCGCCAGCGCGGCCTCGATGCGGAAGTCGTTGGCCTTGTCGTCGGCCAGGCGGCTCGAGACGTCGACGACGGCCTCCAGGCCGAACGCCGTGCCGGCGATGAACGCGATGTTCTGCGCGACGGGGTCGTGCTCGCCGACCGGGCGGCCCCACTGCTTGCGCTCCGAGGCCCACTCGCGCGAGATCTTCAGCGCGTGCTTCGTCGAGGCGGCCGCGATGGCGGGCAGGGAGAGGCGGCCCGTGTTCAGGGTGGCCAGGGCGACCTTCAGGCCCTTGCCGAGCCCGCCGACGATGTTCTCCTTCGGGACGACGACGCCGTCGAAGGAGGTCAGGGAGTTCTCGATGCCGCGCAGGCCCATGAACGCGTTGCGCGCCTCGATCTGGATGCCCGGGGTGTCCGTCGGGACGATGAAGGCGGTGATGCCGCCCTTGGACTCCTCCGTCTTCGGGACGACCGCCATGACGATGACGACGTCGGCGATCGCGCCGTTGGTCGCCCAGAGCTTGATGCCCGAGATCTCGTAGCCCGTGCCGTCCGCGGTCGGCACGGCCGCCGTGGTCATGCGGGCGGGGTCCGAGCCGACGTCGGGCTCCGTGAGCAGGAACGCCGAGATGTGCGTGTTGGAGACCTTCGGGAGCCACTCGCGCTTCTGCTCCTCCGTGCCGAACATGCGCAGGGGCTCGGGCAGGCCGATGGACTGGTGCGCGGAGAGCAGGGTCGCCAGGGACGAGTGCCACGTGCCCACGAGCGCGAGCGCCTTGTTGTAGTAGACCTGCGTCAGGCCGAGGCCGCCGTACTCCTCCGGGATCTTCATCCCGAGGCAGCCGAGCCCCTTGAGCCCCTCGATGACGTGCTCGGGGATCTTGGCGTCGGCCTCGATCTGCAGCGGGTCGACCTCCTCGACGAGGAACGCCTTGAGGCGCTCGAGGAACGCGTCGCCCTTCGCCACGATCTCCGGCGGCGACTCGGGCTGGGGGAAGATGAGCCCGGGCTGGAAGGAGCCGAGGAAGAGGTTCTTGCCGAAGCTCGGCTTCGTCCAGTCCGCCTCGCGCGATGCCTCGGCGATCTCCTTGGACTCTTCGTACGTGGGGTTCGTGGCCATGCGGACCGACTACCCAGTCAGCCCGTCGGCGCACCCTGCGCCCGCTCAGTCCCCGGGGCGCGACCGGGCGGGGAGCGGCAGCGTTCCCGCACCCCAGTCGACGGTCGCGGGGCCCTTCGCGTCCGGCGTCAGGCGCCAGGCGAGGGAGATGGGCGCGCTGGCGCCCGGCTTCAGCGTCACGGCGATCCCCATGCGCCGGAGCTCGTCCGGCGGAAGCGGATCGGGCTTCTGGAAGGCGCCGTAGAGGCCGTGCCCGTAGCCCGCGATGTAGCGGGCCGAGCTGGCCAGGACCTTCCCGGACGCGTCGCGGACCACGACCTTCCCCGCCTCGAGCGAGACGGGCTCCCCCGAGGCGTTGCGCACCTTCGCCAGCACCACGCGGTCCGTCGGCCGCCCCTGGGGCTGGAAGACGATGGGCGTCTCGACCCAGGCGAGCTTCGCGGACGCGGCCCCCGCGGAGCCGCCGCCGCCGCAGCCCGCGGCCCCGGCCGTCACGGCGGCCAGGGCGACCGCCGCGACCGCCGCCGCGGGCGTCCTCACTTCGGCTTGGCCGGCGTGGTGAACCAGTCGCAGCCGATGGGGTCCGGGTTCTTGTTCGGATCCCAGGCCGTGCAGGGCACGAGGGGCCCGAGGACCGCGAGGTTCGAGGGCTGCATGGTCGGGCTGCCCGGGCAGTCGGGCAGGGAGGCCGGGTCGCTCAGGACGCCGCTGCCGGAGCCCGACTTCGACGTGTTGCCCTGCCAGCAGTTCCCCTGGCCCTGGCTGTCCCACTTGAAGTCCAGGCCGTTGGGGCTGCGGGTGCCCTTCGGCGTCGTCCCCATGCGGTTGCCCAGGAAGCGGTTGCCGCTCGACGTGTCCGTCTGGTGGGCCGGGTCGTTGTCGTTGCGGATGGAGGCCGGGACCCCGATCAGCAGGATGCCCCAGCGCCAGTTGTCGTGGATGTCGTTGTCCCGGATGAGGTTCCGGTTGCCGCCGCCGATGAGGATCCCGGTGCCGACGGCCGTCTGGAACTGCGGGCAGACGTCCGTGCGCTTGCGCAGGGGGAACGGCGTCTTCGCGCAGTAGACCTGGTTGGGCTGGTTGAAGAGGTTGAAGTTGTTCGAGGAGATCTCGTTGCGCTCCCACTTCACGCACTCCTGCGGCATGCCCGGGTGCCCCTGGGCGAACGAGTCCGTGCTCAGGCCCGTGGCGTTGTCGTGGAACTTGTTGTCGTGCACGTAGGTCGAGTTGCCCGCGGTGCCCGAGTAGCCCAGCGTGTTGCCGTAGCTCTCCGAGTCGCGGATCTCGATCGTGTAGCGCTGGCACCCGCCCTGGACGTTGCCCGGGGTGAGCTGGTCGCACGTGCCGTAGACGTTCGGCTCGATCGCGCAGCCCTTCTCCGTCGAGCCGGGGTAGAGCCCCGAGTCGCCGTTGCCGTAGGCGACGTCGTGGTCGTAGAGGCCGTTCGTGGAGGTGAAGGAGAGGATCCCGTAGTCCTGGGCGTAGCGGGCGACGACCTTCGAGATCCGGAAGCCGTCGACCTCCACGAGGTCCACGTTGTTGAACGCGGCCTGCTCCACCGCGAAGTTGCGCAGGTAGATGCCGTTCGCGCGGTCCACGCGCAGGACGTCCTGCTTCTTGCGGTCCCCGACGATGAGGACGTCCTCGGGCTCCTTGCCCAGGCCCGAGATCTGCAGGTTGCAGAGCTGGGTGCACTGCGGCGTCAGCGGCTTCTGGTCGTCGACCTCGGGCCGCGGGTCACCGATGACCGCGATGAGGTTCCGCGAGTTCGGGCACTTGATGTGGAAGTTGCGGTTCGGGCGGACCGGCGGGTCGTTCGAGCGCGGGCCCACCGGCGGCGGCTGGTCCTGGCGGAAGCCCTCCGTGAGCGCGTAGTCGTTCGCGCACGGGCCCTCGTGGTAGGAGCCGAACTGCACCTTGCGGCTCGGGATCTCCTCGTAGCGCCCCGGCATGATGAGCACGCGGTAGCCGCTCTTCGAGGCGTTGATCGCGGGCTGGATGTCGGAGAACCGGCAGCGCTTGAGCGTCTTCAGGCGGCTCTTGAGGACGCGCTTCTCCCGCTTGAACATCTTCTTGAGGCGCGCGCCCGAGTCGGGCTTGCAGACGACGACGCTCGGGCCCGAGGAGCGGTACGTCGGGATCTCCGTCACCGGGGGCACGCCCTTGGCCACGGGGAAGACCGTGGGGCGCTCGGGATGGGCGAGCGCGAACGCCGGCAGGGCCAGTGCCGCCACGACGGCGAGCAGGAGCAGGCGAACGGAGGCGTTCATGGCGCGAGCATACCGGCCCGCGGGGCGGTCCGACGCGGTTCGGTCAGGGCTCCGGGGGGTGGGCGCGGCGGCGCTGCCACCCGAGCACCGCTCCCGCCACCACGAGCAGGAGGATCGGGGCCGCGTAGAGGGCGGCGGTCGCCCCGGCGGAGCTGCCGCCGCCGGCCCCCGCGCGGGCCGGGGCGGGCAGCGCGCCGAGGGGGAAGGGCCGCCCCGCGGCCGCCGCGAGGGCCGCGACGCCCCGGGCCGCGGCGAGCGCGAGCCCGTCGGAGCGGGCCGCACGGTCGATGCGGACCGCGGCCAGCGTGCGGGCGGCCCCCGCGCCGAGGTTCTTCGTGCCGAACCCCTGCGGCATGACGGTGACGATGCGCGGCGTCGTGTTGAAGGAGATCTCCACCGCGAGGAGGTCCGCGTAGCGCTGGGGCTGCCCGAAGAGCACGGGGTAGGCGCCGAGGTCCGACTTGGCCTGGATGAGGGCGACCTTCACGGGGAAGCCCGCCGCCTTCGCCCGCCGGACGGTCCGGCCGAGCGCCTCGGCCACGGGCCGGGAGACCTTCGGCGCGTAGGGGAGGAAGACGTCCTGGGCCAGCAGGACGTCGCTGGCCGGGTCCCCGTCGGCCCGCGCGGGGGCGGCTTGGAGCGAGCGCCGCGAGCAGCACGAGGGTGGCGCAGAGCCGGCGCATCCGCCGGGAGCCTAGGAGCAGCCGGCCCGGCCGGCGCCCGACGCCGCGGGTAGGCTCGCGGCGTGCGGCGCTACGACCCCAACCCGGGCCTCGCGGCCTTCGCCGTCGTCGTCGGCGCCGTGCTCGGGATCGTCCTCGGCGTCCTGCTCGGCCTCGGGGCCCTCGGCGTGGTCGTCTCGGCCGTGGTCGGCGTCCTCGTGGTCGGCTTCCTCGCCTCGAGCCTCGGCGTGGTCGGCGAGCGCGACCGCGGCGCGGGCGACGACGACCTGCCGTCGCACTACCACGACTACTGAGCGGCGAGCTCCCCGAGGAACCGCGCGACGGCCTCGTGGTAGGCCGGGAGCTCGAGCAGGAAGGAGTCGTGGCCCCAGGAGGAGGCGACGTCCAGGTGCTCCACCGCGGCCCCCGCCTCCCCGAGCCCTCCGCGATCGCGGCGGAGTGGGCGGTGGAGAAGCGCCAGTCCGAGTCGAAGGAGACGACGAGGTGGCGCGTGCCGGCGGCCGCCGCCGCCTCCGCGCGCCCGGGCGCGGCGAACGCGTCGAAGCCGTCCATGCAGCGGGAGAGCTGGAGGTAGGAGTTCGCGTCGAAGCGCTCGAGGAAGCGCTCGGCCTGGTGGTTCAGGTAGCCCTCGACCTCGAAGGAGGGTCCGCGAAGCGTGATCTCGGATCCCGCGATGCGCTCGCGGCCGAAGCGGTCCTGCATGCCGGCGTCGGAGAGGTAGGTGACGTGGCCGAGCATGCGGGCGACGGAGAGGCCGTCGTCCGGGCGCACGCCGTGGCTGGCGTAGTCCCCGCCGTGGAAGGCCGGGTCGCGCATGATCGCCTCGCGGGCCACCGCGGAGAGCGCGAGGTTCTGCGCGGAGAGCGCACCGCTCGCGGCGACGACCACCGCGCCCGCGAGCTCCCCCGGGTGGCCGAGGGACCACTCGAGCGCCTGCATCCCGCCGAGGGAGCCGCCCACCGCGGCGAGCGGGCGCTCGATCCCGAGGTGGGCCAGGAGCCGGCGGTGCAGCTGCACCTGGTCGGCCACGGCGACGAGCGGGAAGCGCCCGCCGTACGGCTGCCCGGTCGCAGGATCCTCCATCTGGGGTCCCGTGGTGCCCTGGCAGCCCCCGAGGAGGTTCGCGCAGACGACGTGGAAGCGGTCCGTGTCGACGGGCCGGCCCGGCCCGACGAGCGTCGTCCACCAGCCCCCCTCCCCCGTCACGTGGGCATCCCCCGTGAGCGCGTGGCAGACCACGACGGTGTTGCGCCCGTCGGGCTCGCCCGCCTGCTCGAAGGCGACCTGCACGTCCTCGAGCCGGCCGCCGCCCGCCAGGTCGAACGCCCCGAGCGCCGCGGTCCCGCGGCCCGGGGTCACCCGCGGGTGCGCTTGGACGAGATGACGCCCGTGTCGAAGCCCGCGAGGTGCAGGCCTCCGGCGAACCGTGCGTGCTCGATCTTCAGGCAGCGGTTCGTGACGGTGTCGAGGCCGGCGCCGTACGCCGTGGCGACGGCCTCGTCCGAGTGCAGGCCGAGCTGGGCCCAGAAGACCTTCGCGCCGACGGCCACGGCCTCCTCCGCGACGCCCGGCAGCGCGGCCGGGGGCCGGAAGGCGCATACGACATCCGGTGTCCCGGGAAGCTCCGAGAGCGCCGTGTAGGCCTGCAGGCCGAGGACCTCCCCGCCCTTGGGGGTGACGGGCCAGAGCTCGAAGTCGGCGGAACCCGAGCGCAGGTAGCTCAGGACGAAGTTCGACGCCTTCGCGGGGTCCGCAGACGCGCCGACGACCGCGACGGTGCGCGAGCGGCGCAGGATCGCGCGGCGGTCCGCGGCGCTCGGCGCGTGCCACGTGCCGCGGTCGGTCTCGACCTGCTCGAGGCTCACGCCCCCGCCCCCGCGGTCGCCGTGACCCGGGCGGCGGCGGCCAGCCCCCGGTCGAGGTCGTAGAGGATGTCCGCGAGGTCCTCGATCCCACGGAGATGCGCACGAGGTCGGGCAGCACCCCGGCCGACTCGAGCGCCGCCGGGCCGAGCTGGCGGTGGGTCGTGGAGGCGGGGTGGATGACGAGCGTCCGCGTGTCACCGACGTTCGCCAGGTGCGAGCAGAGCTCCAGGGCCTCGATGAAGGCCTCCCCCGCCTCGCGGCCCCCGTGCAGGCCGAAGGAGAAGACCGCGCCCGCGCCGTGCGGGAGGTAGCGCTCGGCCAGCGCGTGGTTCGGGTCGTCCGGCAGCCCCGCGTAGCGGACCCAGTCGACCCTCCCGTCCGCCTCGAGCCACTGCGCGACGGCCTGGGCGTTGCGGACGTGGGCCTCCATCCGCAGCGGGAGGGTCTCCATGCCCGTGAGGAGCATGAAGGCGTTGAAGGGGCTCAGCACCCCGCCGAGGGTCCGCAGCCCCTCCACCCGGAGCTTCGTGCAGAAGCCGTACTCGCCGAAGTTGTCCCAGAAGCGGAGGTTCCCGTAGGTCTCCACGGGCTCCGTCATGATCGGGAAGCTCCCCTGGCTCCAGTCGAAGCGCCCCGAGTCGACGACGACGCCGCCGAGGGAGGTGCCGTGCCCGCCGAGGAACTTCGTCGCGGAGTGCAGGACGACGTCCGCGCCGTGGTCGAGCGGGCGGCAGAGGAACGGGGTGGTCAGCGTGGAGTCGACGACGAGGGGGATGCCCGCGCCCGCCGCGACCTCCCCGAGGCGCTCGAGGTCGGCGACGGTGCCCGCCGGGTTCGCGATCGTCTCCGTGTAGAGGCACTTCGTCCGGCCCGGGATGATCGCGTCGGCGAAGGCCTGCGGGTCGTCGGGGGCGACGAAGGTCGTCTCGACCCCGAGGCGCCGCAGGGTGACGTTGAGCAGGACGTACGTGCCGCCGTAGAGCGCGGAGGAGGCGACCACGTGGTCCCCGGCGCCGGCGAGCGCGGTGAGCACGAGCGCCGCAGCGGCCTGGCCGCTGGCGGTCGCGACCGCGCCGATCCCGCCCTCGAGGCTCGCGACGCGCTCCTCGAAGGCCGCCACCGTCGGGTTGCCGAGGCGGGAGTAGACGTTCCCGTACTTCTGGAGGGAGAAGAGGTCCGCGGCGTCCTGGACGTCCTCGAAGACGAAGGAGGTCGTCTGGTAGATCGGGACGGCACGGGCGCCCGTGGTCGGGTCGGGCCGGCCGCCGGCGTGGAGGGCGCGGGTGCGCGCGCCCCAGGCGCGGTCCTCGGGCTGGGTCATGGGCGGGACGCTAGCGCCTTCCCGCCAAATGGGCCGTACCTGATCAGGTTTGTGTACTTTGGGGCGCGTCCGCGTTCTCCCCCGAAGGGACCCACCCGCATGCCCACCGTCGCCGAAGCCCTCGCCGCCACCACCGCCGGCCTCCAGCAGGACGCCTCCGCGGGCCACGTCGTCGTCCGGACGACGGGCCACCTGACCGGCCCCGTCGAGACGACGCTCCGCTCCGGGCAAGCACCAGGTCATCGTCGACGAGCCGGGCGCGCTCGCGGGCGAGGACGCCGCCCCTGGTCCCGTCGACTACGCGGTCATCGCCCTGGCCAGCTGCCAGGCCGTGACCTACCGCTTCTGGGCCGAGAAGCTCGGGATCCAGCTCGACGACCTCGACGTGACGGTCGCCGCGGACATCGACCTGCGCGGGTTCTTCGGCGTCGACGACGAGGGCGTGCGCCCGGGCTTCTCGAACGTGAAGGTCGAGGTGACGCCGAAGGGCCCGGAGTCCGCCGAGCGCTACCAGGAGCTCGCGGACGCGGCGAACGCGCACTGCCCCGTCCTGGACCTCTTCTCGAACGCCACCCCGGTCGAGCACGCGGTCGCGATCCCGGCCTAGCGCTCCGGCCCGGGGGGGGCCGGGGCCCCCGGGGGGGCGTTCGGATTCGCGCCCGCTGAGCGGGCTCGGATCCGAACGGCCCCCGGAGCGCCGGCCTACCGCCGGCTGCGGGACCGTGACGCGCCCGCGCCGCCGCCGCCCGCGAGGCGGACGACGCCGACGAGCGCCAGGAAGCCCGCGTAGAGCGCCGGCTCCGTGACGACGTCGAGGTGGGTCTGCTCCGCGAAGACGACCCCGAGCGCGAGGACCGTCGCGCCGACCGCGGTCGCGCTGATCGCGAAGCCGCGTTCGGCCATCTGGGCGGCCAGCAGGACCGCGGCGCCGAGCGCGACGACGTAGAGCGAGGCCGCGGAGAAGTCCGCCGCGTACTCGAAGCGGGCGATGGGGCCGAGGCCGAAGACCGTCAGGACGACCGCGGTCGCCCAGTACGAGCCGCTCGGCCCGCCGACCAGGGCGGCCACGAGGTAGACGACCCCGAGGATGAACGGCGTCCAGTGGAAGCCGACGTCGGCCTGCTCGAGCAGGAGGTAGGTGACGACGGCGCCCACGAGGAGGACGGCGCCCTGGATCCGGCGGGCGTTCATGCCGGGGAGTACGGCGCGGGCGCCGTCCCGGGTGCATCCGCCGGCGACGCGGCCGGAGCACCGAGCCGCTCGCGGACCCGCGCGGCGAGGACCGCCGCGCGCTCGTGGCCGTAGGGCTCGCGCGCGACGGGCTCGCCGAGCGTCTCCCCCGCGCGGAACTGGTCCGCGGTCAGGTCGAGCTCGATCCCGGAGGGCAGGCGGTTCCAGGCGTGGTGCTCGCCCTCCTGCGCGGAGCCGATGACGGGCGCGATGAGGATCTCGCCCCCGAGGAGGTCGCGGAGCACGAGGCTCGTGACCCCGCACTGGCCCCGGGAGGCCCAGTCCTCCGTCCACTCGTCCGGGTCGTCGGAGGTGTCGCGCCCCCAGGCCGCGCGGATCGCGGCCTCGAGGGCGGACAGGGTGAGGGGGTGCGCGGCTATGCCATCACCGACGTGCCTTGAGCCCTAGCGGGCTCAGGCGACGTCGCGGAGCTTCTGGGCCTCCGCGAGGGACTGCAGCTTCTTCAGCGACTGGTTCTCGATCTGGCGGATGCGCTCACGCGTGACGTTGAACGTGCGGCCGACCTCGTCGAGCGTGCGGGGGTGCTCCCCGCCCAGGCCGTAGCGGAGCTCGAGCACGCGGCGCTCGCGGTAGGAGAGGTTCTCCAGCGCCTCGCGCAGCGCCTCCTTCGTGAGGATCTCGGCGGCGCGCTCGTACGGGGACTCCGCGCGCTCGTCGGCGATGAACTGGCCGAACTCCGACTCCTCCTCGTCGCCCACGGGCTTCTCGAGGGAGACCGGGGCCTGCGCGGAGCGCTTGATCGACTCGACCTCCTCGGGGTCGATGCCGGTGACCTCGGCGATCTCCTCCGCCGTGGGCTCGCGACCGAGCTCCGTGACGAGCTTGCGCTCGGCGCGGCCGATCTTGTTGAGCTTCTCGACGACGTGGACCGGGATGCGGATCGTGCGGGCCTTGTCGGCCAGGGCGCGCGCGATGGCCTGGCGGATCCACCAGGTCGCGTACGTGGAGAACTTGAAGCCCTTGCGGTAGTCGAACTTCTCCGCGGCGCGGACCAGGCCGAGCGTCCCCTCCTGGATGAGGTCGAGGAAGGGCAGGCCCTGGTTGCGGTAGTTCTTCGCGATCGAGACGACGAGGCGGAGGTTCGACTCGACCATCTTCTGCTTCGCGTCGAGGTCGCCGCGCTCGATGCGCTTGGCGAGGTCGACCTCCTCCTGGGCGGTGAGCAGGCGGACCTTGCCGATGTCCTTGAGGAACAGCTGGAGGCTGTCCGTCGTCATGTCGGCGCGGAGGTCCAGCGCCTTGGACTTCGTGGAGCGGCCGCGGCGCTTGTCCGGCGCGCGCTCCACCTCGTTGGCGGCGACGTTCGCCGGGTCGATCTCCTCGACGAGCTCGATCTCGGACTTCTCGAGGAAGCCCTGGAGCTCCTCGACGTCGGACTCGTCCAGGTCGAGCTCGGAGACCGCCTTGGCGATCTCCGCGTAGGTCAGGACGCCGACCTGCGCGCCCTTCGCCATGAGGCCCTTGATCTCTTCGAGTTCCTGGAGTTCCACTACTGACATCTGAGTCCGTTTCGTCCGCCGGCCCGGAAGGGCGCGGCATGTGCTCGTGCAGGAGGGATCGTTCGCCGCCCCGGGGGCCTCGAACCCCGGCCGCGCCCTCCGATCGGAGGCACGATCCTAGCGCCTCCACCGGTGACCACCAGCGGGATTCCCGGCCGTTCCGGGCCCTTCTCGTGACCTCACTACGCCCAACGCGCGGCTTGGTTTCAGGTTTCGCCCGCGCGGCGGGACACGCCCCTACGACGGGGTTTCGGCACGCGTGCGGGCGCGCTTGAGATCCCGGGTGCGGGATGATGTGCGCGTGACCCCGCCCAAGGACCGCAAGCCCGTCGACCCCGGCGTCCTCGGAGGCCTGCCGCGCACGCGCCCCCAGCGCCGCAGCACCCGCCGGTCCGGCACCCCCGAGGGGGACGCGCCGGCCGTCTCGGCCGCTGCCGACGCGGTCCGCGAGGCGAGCGCGACCGGCGCCGCGAAGGCACCGCGGGCCCGCAAGGCCGAGGCGCCCGTCGAGGCAGCCGTGAAGGCCGCCCGGGCCGCCGCGTCCGACGCGACGCCCGCCGGGGGCAAGGCCGGTGGCGGGAAGGCCGCCGGGAAGGCGGCGAAGGACGGCGCGGGGAAGGGCAAGGCCGCGAAGGCCAAGGCGACGAAGCCGGCGAAGGCCGCGAAGCCGAAGGCCGCGTCCAAGCGCCCCGCCGCCCCCGCCGCGGAGCGCGCCGCGACCCTCCCGGCCGACACCCCGCCGGCCGCCGCTGCCGCGGCGCGCTCGGACGGCCCCGCCGCCCCGGCGGCCGTGACCCCGCCCGCGGAGGCGAGCGCGCAGACGAAGGCCACCGCCCCGGCCGCGCCGAAGCGCGCGGCGAAGGCCAAGGCCGCGAAGCCCACGGGTCCCGCGACGCCGAAGCCCGCCGCGGCCGCGAAGCCGAAGCCCGCCGCAGCCGCGAAGCCGAAGCCCGCCGCAGCCGCCGAAGCCGAAGCCCGCCGCCGCCGCCAAGCCGAAGCCCGCCGCGGCCGCCAAGCCCAAGCCGCGCCCGCCGCAGCCGCCGCGCGCGCGAAGCCCCAGCCCGCGCCCGCCCCCACGCCGCTCCCCGCGGGAGCCGCCCAGATGCCCCCGGCGGGCTACGCCACCCCCGACGCGGAGGAGCGCCCCTCGGGCTCGGAGCTCGTCGCGACCGCCATCCAGGCGGCGGGTGAGGTCACGAAGCTCGGCAGCGCCGCGGTCCGCGGCCTGCTCTCGCGGCTGCCCAAGCCCTGACGCCGCCCGGGCGCTGAGATCCGGATCGGCCCCACCCCGTGGGGCCGGGTCGGATCTCAGCGCGCGCGGTCGACGATCGCGGCCGCGAGCGCCGCGTCCTCCCAGGCCATCCCGACGGACTTGAAGACCCGCGGGCGGCCCTCGGGCGGGAACGCCTCGCCGCGCACGAGCGCCGCGGAGCGGCACGAGCGCGTCGGGCCGCAGCGCGCCGGCCGCCGACGGCCTGCACGACCTCCCCGGCCTCCCGCAGCGCCGCGCTCGCCGCCTCGACGACGACCCAGCCCCGGTGCATCAGCGCGGTGTCGAGCTCCCGCGCCCCGGGTTCGTGGGAGCCCACGGCGACCACCGTCGCCTCCCGCCGGACCCCCGCGCCGTCGAACAGCGGCTCGCGCGCGGTCGTGCAGCAGCAGACCACGTCGGCCTGCGCGAGCGCGCCCGGCCCCGCCGCCTGGGCGGCGTGCCCGGCCTCGTGGCAGCGCTCGAGGAAGGCCGCGAGGCGCGTCGGCGTGCGGCCCACGACGTCGATGCGGGCGATCGGGCGCTCCCCGCTCACCGCCTCGACGTGCGCCCAGGCCTGCGGCCCCGTGCCCCAGACCAGGAGCCGCGAGGCGTCGGGGTCCGCGAGGAACCGCACGGCGAGCGCGCTGACCGCCGCGGTGCGCACGGCGGTCAGCGCCGCGGCGTCGAGGACCGCCACGGGCGCGAGCGTCTCGGGGTCGAAGAGGACGTAGGCGCCCTGGATGCGCGGGAGGCCGCGGGCGGCGTTGCCCGGCGCGACCGACGCGAGCTTCACCCCCACGGCGCCCACCGCGGAGGGCATGACGAGCAGCTCCCCCGCCGCGGCCGGCACGCTCGTGCGCGGCGGGTCCCCCTCCGGGTCGAGGCCCGCGTGGAGCTCCGTCTCGAGGAGGTCCGCGGCGACGCCGGGCGTCGAGGGCGGCGGCCACCGCCTCCGCGTCGAGCAGCCTCACCGCAGGACGAAGCCGTCGCCGACGGGGTCCCGCGGGTCGAGCACGAAGGCGTGCTCCCCCGTCCGGTACGCCGCGCCCCGGACCTCCGTGAGCACCGCGGGGCGCCCGCCCGCCTCCAGCGCGCCGACGACGCGGACCCCGAAGGTCGTGCCGACGATGGAGTCGTGCCGGAGCTCGCGCCCGGCGGGCAGCCGGCCGTCCGCGGCGAGCACCGCCGCGCGCGCGGAGCTTCCCGAGCCGCAGGGCGAGCGGTCGACCTCCCCGTCGGCGAAGACGGTGACGTTGCGCTGGTGCGGGCCCGCCTGCGAGCTCGCCGAGGTCGTCGAAGAGGATCGTCCCGTAGACGCCCGAGAGCCGCGGGTCGTCCGGGTGCTCCGCCGCACCCCGGGCGTTCAGGGCGTCCCGCACCGCGCGGCCCGCGGCGATCAGCGCGGGGTAGTCGGCCGGGGTGACCTCGAGCCCGAGGTCGCCCGCGCGCACGCACGCGTAGTACGCGCCGCCCCAGGCCAGGTCGGCCCGGACGGTCCCCGCGGGCGTCCCCACCTCGAGGCCGCGCTCCTGCACCCAGGCCGGGACGTTCGCGAAGGTCACCTCCTCCACGACGCCGCCGGCGCAGCGCACGCGCGCGACGACCCGGCCCGAGGGGACGTCGACGACCACGTCCGTCTCCCCGTCGGGCGCGGCCGCGACCCGCCCGGTCTCCACGGCCCAGGTCCCGAGGGCGATCGTCCCGTGGCCGCAGGCCGTCGAGAAGCCGTCCTTGTGCCAGAAGAGCACCCCGAGGTCGGCGCCGTCGTCGTCGGGCGGGACGACGAAGCCGCCGTACATGTCCGCGTGACCCCGCGGCTCCTGGCAGAGCAGCCGGCGGACGGCCTGCGCGGCGTCGTCGGCGATCGCCCGGGCGCGGCGGTCGGCCACCGTGGCTCCCGGGCAGCGCCGGCGCGCCCTCGGTGACGATGCGGAACGGCTCGCCGGCCGTGTGCCAGTCCGAGGTGCGGATCATGCGAGCGGGAGCCCCTCGGCCCGCGCGGCGAAGAGCTGGCCGTCCGCGCGGGCGAGCAGGCCCTCCGGCGTGTCCCCGTCGCGTGGGTGCTCCGCCACCCCGGCCGCCGCGCGCAGCGGGACGCCGTGGTGGCTCGCGGCGCTGCTCACGGCCTGGATGAGCGCGCGGGCGACGCCGGTCCCCGTCGGCCCCGCGGACCAGGACGAGCATGGAGCCCGGCCCGTCGGGCGCGTGGACGGCCCCGGGCGGCAGGGCGGCGCGGAGGGCCGCCTCGGCCGCGGCGAGGACGCCGGCCGGGACGACCGCGGCGTCCTCGACCTCCACCGCGAGCAGCGCGAACGGCGACGCGGGCGACCACGAGCCGCTCGGCCTCCGCGGTGAGGTGGCCGCGCGGGTCCGCCGCGGGGCGCGCGTCCTGCACCGTGATGGGCGCCTGCAGGGCGCTCCCGAGCAGGCGCGGAGCACGCGTGGGCGAGGCGGTCGTGGAGCCCGGGCAGGAGCGCGGGGTCCGTGCCCGGCGCCAGGACGTCGAGGACCGCGGCGCGCAGGTGCTCCGCCGCGGCCGCGAGCGCCGCGCCGGCCGTCAGCGGCGGGAAGGGCTCGGGGTCGACGAGCGCCCGGAGCGCCCCGGCCTCGCCGGGGAGCGCCGCCAGCGACGCGTCGTCGCCGAGCGCCGCCAGCAGGGAGCCGCAGAGCGCGGGCGCGCGCTCGGCGAACGCCCCGCCCGCGAGGTCGGCCGCGGCGTCGAGCGGCGCCGCCGCGATCCGCCGCACGAGCCAGGCCCGGGCGACCACCCGTGGGTCGGCCGCGGGGCAGGCCGGCGAGGGGGCGCGGGACGTCCATCGCCGTGCATCCTGCCGACCGCCCCGGCGGATCCGCGGGCGCCGCTCCCGCCTCCGTGCCGCGGCGCGGCGATCGCGGTCGGACTTCTGGGCGCGGGCGACCCGGAACTCCGACCGGCGTTCGGCGGGCTGGTCGATCCAAGTGTCGCTGGGCAGCCCTCCGATCGACCACGGGGCGCAACCGCGGCCTGTCCGCGACGGGGTCGGGCCCCAAGGGGGAAGATGCGGCGCGTGCTCTCCATCGACGAGGCCCGGGACGTCGTCCTGCGGGCGACCCGGGCGCTGCCCGCCGAGACCGTCGCGCTCGCCGACGCGCTGGACCGCGTGCTCGCCGCGCCCGTGACGCGCCGCCCACGACGTCCCCCGCTTCGTGAACTCCGCCATGGACGGCTTCGCGCTGCGCTCGGGCCCGGCGGACCGGCGGCTGCGCGTCGTCGGCGAGTCGCGGGCCGGGCACCCGGCCGGGGTCGCGCTGCAGGAGGGCGAGGCCATCCGCATCTCCACGGGCGCGCAGCTCCCCGAGGGCGCCGACGCCGTGGTCATGGTCGAGCGCACCCGCGAGGAGGGCGGGGACGTCGTGGTCGAGGCGGCGACGACGCCCGGACCAGAACCTCCGCCACGCGGGCGAGGACATGCGCGCGGGCACGACGGTCCTGGAGGCCGGGACCCGCATCGGCCCCGCGGAGCTCGGCGTCGCCGCGAACGCCGGCGTCGCCGTCCTGCGCTGCGTCCGCCGCCCCCGGGTGGCGGTCCTGGCCACGGGGGACGAGCTGCAGGCGCCGGGCGCCCCGCTCGGGCCCGGGGCAGATCCACGACTCCAACGCGCTCACGCTCGCCGCCCTCGCGCGCCGCGCGGGCGCGGAGGTCGTCCACGCCGGGCGAGGTCCCGGACACGCCCGAGGCGACGGAGGCCGCGGTCCGCGCCGCGCTCACCCAGGCCGACGTGGTCCTCTGCTCGGGCGGCGTCTCCGTCGGCCCGCACGACCACGTGAAGCCCGCGCTGCTGGCCGCGGGGGTCGAGGAGCGCTTCTGGCGCGTCGCGCTGCGCCCCGGGCAAGCCGACGTGGTTCGGCACCCGCGGCCCGCAGCTCGCCTTCGGCCTGCCGGGCAACCCCGTCAGCGCGATGGTCACCTTCCTGCTCTTCGCCCGCCCCGCGCTGCTCGCCCTCCAGGGCGCGGACCCCGGGACCCCGCGGGAGCGCAAGCGCCTGACGCAGGCCGTCCCGCGCCACGAGGGCCGGGACGAGTGCGTCCGGGTCCGCCTCGACGGCGACGACGCCACGCCGACCGGCCCCCAGGCCAGCCACGTCCTCACCAGCATGCTCGGCGCCGACGCGCTCGCGCTCGTCCCCCGCGGCGCCGGCGAGCTGCCGGCGGGCGCCGAGGTCGAGGTCGAGCGCCTGCCGCGGTAGCTAGGAGGCCGCGGCCTCCATGTAGGCGACCATGCGGTTCGTGAGCGCCGTGAGCGTCGGCGCCGGGGAGTCGCGCCCGAGCGGCCGCTCCTCGAGCATCGTCTCCAGGCTGCGCCCGAGCTCGGGGTCCGCGCGCCCGACGAGCCGCGCCGCGACCTGCGAGGCCTTGCGCGTCGCGCGCGGGTCGAGCGTCCAGATCGCCTCGAAGCGGCGGTCCATGTCCCCCGGGTCGCCGGGCTGCGTCACCCCGGGCATCTCCCAGGCCAGCAGGCACGCGGTGTAGCCCGGCGCGTCGACGATGACCGCCCACTCGTTGCCGAGCTTGTCCTCCGGGGCGATCGGCACCTCGATCGGGCCGCCCTCGGGCCGGCGGAGCTCCTTGAAGTCCGCGAAGGCGACGGCCGCGTTGGAGAACTGGGAGATGCGGCGGTAGCGGGGCTCGACCTCGCGGTAGAACTCCTCGTGCTGGAAGGCGCCGAAGAGGACGGGCGCGGCGGCCTGCGCGAGCGTCTCGTGCTCGATGGCCCGCGAGAGCGCGACGAGCGTCGACTTCTTCAGCACCTGCGGGCGGCCCCCGTGGTCGGCGGCGGCGACGGCGGCGTAGATCGACGGGTGGTCCGCCGGGCCGCCGCGTCTCCTGCGCGCGCTCGATCGCCGCGGGGACGGAGAGCCCGCGGTGGCGGTAGGCGACCGCGCGGCGCAGGGCCTCGACGTCCCCCTCGCCGTAGACGCGGTAGCCCGACTCGGTGCGCGCGGGGTCCGGGAAGCCGTAGCGCTGCTCCCACATGCGGATCGTCCCGGCCGCCAGGCCGGTCTGCTCCGCCACCTCCTTGATGCTCAGTCCGCTCGCCACTGCGCTCCGTCCTCTCCTGGAGGGTCGTCATTCAACACGCTGTTGAAGGTTTCCTCCAGCTCCGGTGGGGTTACGACCCACCCGACCCGCGGGCTCATCCCGCGACCACGGCAAGGACGTAGCTGACGCGTGAGCACCACCTCGAAGACCATCCTCGTCACCGGCGCCACGGGCTACGTGGGCGGCCGGCTGCTGCCGTCGCTGCTCGAGCACGGGCACACCGTCCGCGCCCTGGCGCGCCGCCCCGAGAAGGCCGAGCTGCCCGCGGGGGTGGAAGTCGTGGCCGGCGACGTCATCAAGGGCGAGGGCCTCGAGCAGGCGCTCGCGGGCGTCGACGTCGCCTACTACCTCGTCCACTCCATGGGCCGCGGCTCGGGCTCCACGGCGCAGTTCGCCGCCAACGACCGCAAGGGCGCCGCGAACTTCGGCCGCGCCGCGAACGCCGCGGGGGTGCGCCGGGTCATCTACCTCGGCGGCCTCGACGCCGGGGAGGAGCACACGAGCGAGCACCTCGCAGTCGCGCCACGAGACCGCGGAGGTCCTGCGCGAGCACGTCCCGCTGCGTCTACGTCCGCGCCGCGATGATCCTCGGCCAGGGCTCCGCGTCCTTCGAGATGCTCTCGCACCTCGTGCGCCGCCTGCCCGCGATGCTCACCCCCAAGTGGGTCGACACGCGCTCGCAGCCCGTGGCGATCCGGGACGTCGTCGGCACCCTCCACGCGCTCGCGGACCTCGAGACGGTCCCGGACGAGGTGGAGCTCGGCGGCGCCGATGTGCTGACCTACCGGGAGATGATGCAGCGCTTCGCGGCCGTCGCCGGCAAGCGCGCCCCCACGATCGTGAAGGTCCCCGTGCTCTCCCCGCGCCTCTCCTCCTACTGGGTCAGCCTCTTCACGCCGGTGGAGAGCGGCCTCGTGCGCCCGCTCGTGGACGGGATGAGCGCGGAGACCGTCGTGCGCAACCCGCCGCCGCCCGAGATCAACCCGGATCCGCTCGGCTTCGACGACGCCGTCCGCGAGGCGCTCGCGCCCCGCGCCGCCTGATGCTCAAGCGGTTCTGGAAGCCCGGCGTCCCCGCGGCGCTGCTCGTGCTCCTCGCGAGCGCGTTCCTCGGCATCCGCAGGCTGCTCACCGGCGCCCGCACGATCAACGGGGCGGTCCTCCACACGCCGACGGACGACACGGGGATCGACCCGAGGACGGGCGCGGTCCGCTCCGTCCAGGGCGCGGACATCATCCTGCCCGAGCAGTCCCTCGAGGGCCTGTGGAACCCCGAGCACCTCGAGCGCCTCGCGCGCACGTACTGGAAGTCGCTCACGCGCTTCACGCTCGGGATCTGCCGCGTGGGCTACTCCGAGGACGAGCGCTGGGTCTACGCCCTGCACCCCGCGATCCGCCTGCTGACGATGCAGAAGCCCGAGTACGAGATGAGCGCGGGCCGCGGCATCGTGCGCTGGCGCATCGAGAAGGGCCTGCTCGTCGCGGCCAACGGCCGGGGCGGCGACGGCTACCTCGAGATCGACGTCTGCCGCTTCGACTACCCCGACTGGAACAAGGCCCGCATCCACGTGGAGATCGAGGTGGCGAACTTCTACCCCCAGATCGCCTCGAAGCTCGGGACCTGGCTCTACGTCAACACGCAGTCGCGCATCCACGTCATCGCCTGCCACTTCTTCCTGCGCCAGCTCGTCAAGCGCGACCTCGACGTCTCGAAGGTCCAGTACTTCTCGGGCCCGGCGACCGCCGAGGAGGCCCCGGACCCCGTGCCCGCGCGCGAGAAGGACCCGGCGGACGCCGGCGCGCGGCCCGAGGCCGGCTCCGTGGTCTGAGCGGGCGGCGGACCCTCAGACGCCGCTGGTCGCCGTGTACTCCCGCAGCTTGTCGCGGTTGTGGCGGGCGTGGACCCGGCGGATGGTCCCCGTGCGCGAGCGGGTCACGAGCGACTCGGTCGACGCCCCGCGCCCGCGGTAGCGGACGCCCTGCAGGACGTCGCCGTCCGTGACCCCCGTGGCGGAGAAGAAGCAGTCGTCCCCCGTCGACGAGCACGTCCTGGGTCATCTGGGCCTCGAGGTCGTAGCCCCCGGCCAGCGCGGCCTGCTTCTCCGTCGTCGTCGCGCGGCCAGAGGCGCGCGATCATCCCGCCGCCCAGGCACTTGAGCGCGGCGGCGGCGATGACGCCCTCGGGCGTGCCGCCCACGCCCCAGAGCAGGTCGACCGGCGCGTTCTCGCGACGCGGCGAGCATCGCGGCGCTCACGTCGCCGTCGGAGATGAGGCGGACGCGGCCGCCCGCGGCGCGGATCTCCTCGATGCCCTCCTGGTGGCGCGGGCGGTCCAGGACGATCGCGACGACGTCGGAGACGTCCTTCTGCTTCGCCTCGGCGACCAGGCCGATGTTCTCCGTCAGGGACTTGTCGAGGTCGAGGACGCCCACGAGCTCCGGGCCGCCGGCCATCTTCTCCATGTAGACGCACGGGCCCGGGTCGAACATCGTCCCGCGCGGGGAGAGCGCGATGACGCTCAAGGCGCTCGGCATCCCCTTCGCGGTGAGCGTCGTGCCCTCGAGCGGGTCCACGGCGATGTCGACCTTCGGGTCCGAGCCGTCGCCGATGTGCTCCCCGTTGTGGAGCATGGGCGCCTCGTCCTTCTCCCCCTCGCCGATGACCACGACGCCGTCCATGCGGACCGTCTTGAGGACGATGTGCATGGCGTCGACCGCGGCCTGGTCGGCGGCGATCTTGTCCCCCTTGCCGACGAGGGTCGCGGCGGCCAGCGCGGCCGCCTCCGTGACGCGCACGAGCTCGAGTGCGAGGTTGCGGTCGGGCTGGCCGAGGTCGGTCGAGGACATGCCCCGAAACCTAGGGGACCGCGGCTACAGCGTGCCCGGCGGCTTGCGCTTGCGCTCGACGTTCGAGGAGCGCAGGGCGGAGCCGGCCACCATGAGCAGCGTGCCCAGGAGCGCGACGTACCACCCGTACTGCAGCGACGTGAGGGAGTTCGACGTGCCGGGCTGCGCGAGCATGCCGTTGTAGAAGATGAGCCCGAACGCGGCGATGCCGATGACGGCGGTCATCTCGCCGCGCGGCCAGCTCAGGGCGTGGTCGCGCAGGATGATGTAGGCGAGGATCAGGGGCGCCAGGGCCGCGGCGAGCAGGAGCCAGCGCATGAGCGTGTGGACGTCCCAGCCGGACTGCGGACCCTGCATGCCGTTGATCTCGCCCTTGCCGATCGTCGTGTACCAGTGGAGGTACAGACCGACGGCCAGCAGGATGCCGCCGCCGATGGCCAGGAACTCGCCGCGCTGGAGCTTCTTCGGGTCCATCGGCGCGACCCTAGCCGAAGCACCGGGGCCGCGGGGCCCTACCGCACGCTCGCGGCGAGCATGAGCAGCGTCTCGCGCTCCCACGGCCCCTGCGCGGTCAGGCGCAGGTGCAGCCCGTGGTCCTCCCAGAGCAGCTCCGTCACGGGCCGCAGGGACTCCTGCGCCTCGGCGAGGTCGGCCGTGCGGATGGCCACGGGGCCCTTGGTCACCACGGGGCTCTCGGGCAGCTGCGTCGCCACGGCCTCGGGGGAGACGAGCAGCGCGAGGCGCCCCGGGGCGTCCTCGCGGGAGTCGTCGAGGTTCCACTCCACCTCGACCGCGTCACCGACGGCCTGGACCTCCGTCCACCGCGTCAGGGGCAGCGGCACCGTGGGCAGCGGCACGGCGCGCCCGAGCAGCTCGTCGGCCCGCGCGATGCCCTCCAGCGGCTCCACCGGACCGACCCTACCCAGCCCGTCGGCGCTGGCGCGTAGCATCGCAGCCAACCGGGAAGGAGCGAGGGGCAGATGGCACCGAGGCTGATCGGAGTGGACGTCGGGGGGACGAAGGTCTCCTCGGCGGTGCTGGGGCCCGACGGCCTCGGCGAGCCCGTGCTCGTCCCGACGCGGACGGAGGACCAGGCGGCCCTGCTCGACCAGCTCGCCGAGGTCATCGCCACGGCTGCCGACGGGGACGAGGACTGCCTCGTCGGCCTCGGGGTCCCGGCGGTGGTCGAGTTCTCCACGGGCCGCGCCCGCAGCGCCCCGAACATCCCCCTGCGCGACGTCCCGCTGCGCGAGGAGCTCAGCCGGCGCACGGGCCTGCAGGTCGTCGTGGACAACGACGCGACGGTCGCCGCCCTGGCCGAGGCGCACGACGAGGGCTTCGAGCTCGTCCACCCGGACCTCGTGATGCTCACGGTCGGCACGGGGGTCGGCGGCGGCGTCATCGTCGGCGGGCGGATCTTCCGCGGCGCGACGGGGGCGGCGCCCGAGCTCGGCCACATCCTCATCGGCCTCGACCTCACCGACGGCGCGCCCGACCCCGCGGCGAGCTTCCCCCAGCCCGGCTCGCTCGAGCGGCTCGCCGCGGGCCGGGTGCTCGACGCCCTCGGCCACACCCGGGGCTACGAGGACGGCCCCGCGGTCGTCGCGGCCGCGGAGCGCGGGGAGCCCGGGGCGGTCGACGCGCTGCGGATCCTCGGGGAGCGCCTCGGCATCGGCATCGCCTCCGTCCTGCACTGCTACGAGCCGCCCCTGGTGTGCATCGGCGGCGGCGCCAGCGCGGCCGGGGAGCTCCTGCTCGGGCCGGCGCGGCGCGTCGCGAAGGCCTGGACCCTGCCCGGGGTCGGGGAGCGCACGGAGATCAAGGTCGCGCGCTGGGGCCCGCAGGCCGGCGTCCGCGGTGCCGCGCTGCTGGCCAAGCAGGAGCTCCTCGACCCCGAGGCGACGCCCGTCGGCGGCCCCGCATGAGGGTCGCCGTGGCGTTCGACCACGCGGGGGTGCCCTTCGTCGACATGACGGCGGAGGCGATCAGCGCGGCGGGCCACGAGCCCGTGGACCTCGGCACCTGCGACGACTACCCCGACGCCGCGCAGCTCGCGGGCCTCGCGATCCACGAGGGTCGCGTGGAGCGCGCCGTCCTCGTCTGCGGCTCGGGCGCCGGCGTCGCCGTCGCGGCCTGCAAGCTCCCCGGCATCCGGGCGAGCGTCGGCCACGACACCTACACCGCCGCGCAGTGCGTCACCCACGACGACTGCAACGTCCTCTGCGTGGGCAGCCGCGTCATCGGGCCGGTCTACGCGGCCGCCTGCATCACCGCCTTCGTGAGCGCCTCCTTCTCCGGCGAGGAGCGCCACGTCCGACGTCTTCACAAGATCGAGCAGCTCGAGCAGCGAGGCTTCGCCGCCGAGCCCCCTACCCCCGAGGAGAGCACGCCATGAGCACCACCCCGAAGGTCAACGAGCGCATGGCGGCGATCCTCGCGGCCGGCACCGCCCCGTGGCTCGACCAGATCCGCCGCGACCTCATCGCGGACGGCACCCTCGAGCGGATGGTCGCGGAGGACTCCCTGCGCGGCGTCACGTCGAACCCCGCGATCTTCGAGAAGGCGATCGGGGGCGGGGACCTCTACGACGACATCATCGCCGAGGGCGCCGAGCGGGGCGACGACGCCCGGTCGATCTACCAGACCATCGCGATCGGGGACGTCCAGGCGGCCTGCGACGTCCTGCGCTCCGTCTGGGACGAGACGGGGGGCGCGGACGGCTTCGTCTCCCTCGAGGTGGACCCGGACATGGCGGCCGACACGGACCGCACGGTCGAGCAGGCCAAGGACTACTGGGCGCGGGTCGACCGCCCGAACCTCATGATCAAGATCCCGGGGACCGACGAGGGCGTCCCGGCGATCACGGAGGTGGTCGCCGCCGGCATCAACGTGAACGTCACGCTGCTCTTCGCGGTCGAGAGCTACTCGAACATCGCCGAGGCCTACATCAAGGGGCTCGAGCGCCGGCACGAGGCCGGGGAGTCCCTCGACGTGCACTCCGTCGCCTCGTTCTTCGTCTCCCGGGTGGACACGGAGATCGACAAGCGCCTGAAGGACGCCGGCGCGGACGAGTCCCTGCTGGGGATCGCCGGCCTCGCGAACGCCCGAGCGGCCTACCAGCGCTTCAAGGAGCTCTTCCACGGGGAGCGCTTCGCCGCGCTCAAGGAGGCCGGCGCCCCGGTGCAGCGGCCCCTGTGGGCCTCGACGGGGGTGAAGGACGAGCGCTACCCCGACACGCTCTACGTCGACGGGCTCATCGCGCCCGAGACCGTCAACACGATGCCCCAGGCGACCTACGACGCCGCGAAGGACCACGGGGAGGTCGATCCCGCCCACCCCGCGACCGCCGACCAGGACCCGACGGCGGACCTCAAGCGCCTCGAGGAGGCGGGGATCGACCTGACCGACGTGACGCAGTTCCTCCTGAAGGACGGCATCGAGAAGTTCGTCACGCCCATGGAGACGCTGCTGAAGGGCATCGACGAGAAGCGCGCGGCGGCATGATCGGCCGCCAGCTCACGGAGGAGCAGGCCGCGGCCGTCGAGGCCAAGGCGGCGTCCGCGGCGGGCATCGCCTCGCGCATCTGGGCCGAGGACGACACGGTCTGGGGCGCGCACGGCCAGGAGGAGGTCGCCAACCGCCTCGGGTGGCTGGACATCGCCGACCGCCTGCGGGCCGAGGCCGACGACCTCGTCGCGTTCGCCCGCGCCGCGGCGGAGGACGGGATGACGGACGTCGTCCTGCTCGGGATGGGCGGCTCGTCCCTCGCCCCGGAAGTCCTGCGGCTGAGCAACGTGCCCGCGGAGGGCTTCCTCACCCTCCACGTCCTCGACTCGACCGACGCGGGCGCCGTCGCGAGCACCGCCGCCGCGATCGACCTCGACCGGACGCTCTTCCTCGTCTCGACGAAGTCCGGCGGGACGATCGAGACGCTCAGCGCGTTCAAGACGTTCTGGGAGCGCAAGCCCGACGGTGCGCACTTCGTGGCGATCACGGATCCGGGCTCCGCGCTGGTCTCCATCGCCGAGGAGCACGGCTTCCGCCGCACGTTCCTCAACGACGAGAACATCGGCGGCCGCTACTCCGCGCTCTCCTACTTCGGCCTCGTGCCGGCGGCGCTCATCGGCGCGGACGTGCCGGGGCTGCTCGACAGCGCGATCGCCGAGGCGGCGCGCTGCAAGGGCGACGCGGCGGAGGACAACGAGGGCCTCTGGCTCGGCGCCGCGCTCGGCGCGCTCGCCGAGGCCGGCCGGGACAAGCTCACCTGGGTCGTCTGCGAGCCCCTGGGCTCCTTCGGCCTGTGGGTCGAGCAGCTCGTCGCGGAGTCCACCGGCAAGCAGGGCAAGGGGATCCTCCCCATCGCCGACGAGCCGCTCCTGGGCCCCGAGAGCTACGGGGACGACCGGGTCTTCGTCCACGTGCGCAACACCGCCCGGCCCATGCAGCACCACGACGAGGCGCTCCGGGCGCTCGCCGAGGCGGGCCACCCCGTGCTGACCCTCGAGAGCGACGGCACGCCGCAGGACCTCGGGCGGCTCTTCTTCCTCAGCGAGTACGCGGTCGCGGTCGCGGGCTGGGCGCTGGGCATCAACCCCTTCGACCAGCCCAACGTCGCGGAGGCCAAGGCCGCGACGACGAAGGTCCTCGAGGAGTTCCAGAAGACGGGGGAGCTCGCCGAGGAGGCCGACGGCGCCGTGGCGACGCTGCTCGACGGCGCCGCGCCGCCGAGCTACCTCGCGGTCATGGGCTACGTCGAGGGCTCCCCCGCCTTCGACGAGGCCGTCGCGGACCTCCGCGCCGCGCTGCTCGAGCGGACGCACTGCGCGACGACGTTCGGCTACGGCCCGCGCTTCCTGCACTCCACGGGCCAGCTGCACAAGGGCGGTCCCGCGACGGGGCGGTTCCTGCAGCTCGTCCACCGGGCCGCCGAGGACGTCGAGATCCCCGGGACCACCTACGGCTTCGAGACGCTCAAGGCCGCGCAGGCCACGGGCGACCTGCGCACGCTGCGCGCCCACGACCTCCCGGCGGAGCGCGTGACCCTGCAAGGGGATCCCGTCGCCGCCGTCCGCTCGCTCACCGACCAGATCAAGGGACTCTAGGAATGGCGCAGATCGGCTTCGTCGGCCTCGGCAAGATGGGCGGCAACATGGTCGCCCGCATCAAGCGGGACTCCGACCACGAGGTGGTGGTGACCGACCTCGACATGGAGGCGGTCGAGACCGCGGTGGGCAAGGGCGCCACCTCCGCGGAGGACCTGCCGGACATGGTCTCCAAGCTCGAGGCACCCCGGACGATCTGGATCATGATCCCGGCGGGCGACCCGACCCAGAGCATCGTCGACCAGCTCGCCGAGCTCCTGGAACCGGGTGACGCGATCGTCGACGGCGGCAACTCGAAGTGGACGGACGACGTCGAACGGGCGAAGGTCCTCGCCGAGAAGGACATCGGCTACGTGGACGTGGGGACCTCCGGCGGTGTGTGGGGCCTGGAGGTCGGCTACTGCATGATGGTCGGCGGGCCCGACGACGCCGTGCAGCGCCTGGCGCCGTTCCTGGACGTGCTCGCGCCGCCGACGACGGAGCAGCACGGCCCGGGCTGGGGGCACATGGGCCCGACGGGCGCCGGCCACTTCGTGAAGATGGTCCACAACGGCATCGAGTACGGGATGATGCAGGCCTACGCGGAGGGCTTCGACATCTTCGACAAGAGCCCGTTCGAGCTCGACAACGCGAAGATCTCCCACCTGTGGATGCAGGGCTCCGTCATCCGCTCCTGGCTCTGCGAGCTGGCGGCCAAGGCCTTCGAGGAGGAGGGCAACGAGCTCGCGGAGCTCTCGGCCTTCACCGCGGACTCGGGCGAGGGCCGCTGGACGATCGAGGCCGCGATGGCCACGGACGTCCCGACCCCCGTCCTGACGAGCGCGCTGAACGCCCGCTTCTACACGCGCGGGAACGGCGACTTCACGGGCCGCGTGCTCTCCGCCCTGCGCAACCAGTTCGGCGGCCACGCGACCCAGAAGCACGCGGACGGCTGATGCCCGACGTCGAGCCCAACCCGCTGACGGAGGGCTTGGAGCGCCTGCCCGTCCACCCCACCGCCCTGGTGATCTTCGGCGGGACGGGCGACCTCGCACGGCGCAAGCTGCTTCCCGCGCTCTACAACCTCGCCGCGGACGGCGCGCTGCCCGAGCGCTTCCAGCTCATCGGCGTCTCGCGCTCGGAGGTCCCGGACGAGCAGTTCCGGGTCGACGCGGCCGCCGCGGTGAAGGAGTTCTCGCGGCGCGAGCCCGACGCGAAGGTCCTCGAGGCGATGCTCGCCGAGGCGCGCTACGTCTCGGGCTCCTTCGACGACGACACGATGTACCCGCGCCTCTCCGAGGCGCTCGACCAGTTCGACGAGGGCGCGGGCCAGAAGCTCAACCGGGCGTTCTACCTCTCGACCGCTCCCGAGTTCTTCCCGGTGATCGTGCAGGCGCTCGGCAAGCACGAGCTCACGGAGCAGGACGGCGCGGAGGTCCGCGTCATCATCGAGAAGCCCTTCGGGACGACGCTGGCCGAGGCGCAGGAGCTCAACAGGACGGTCCTCTCCGTCCTGGACGAGTCCCAGGTCTTCCGCATCGACCACTACCTGGGCAAGGAGACCGTCCAGAACATGCTGGCGTTCCGCTTCGCCAACGGCATGTTCGAGCCGCTGTGGAACCGGAACTACATCCGCAACGTCCAGATCACCGCGGCGGAGGACATCGGCATCGGCTCGCGGGCGGGCTACTACGACAACGCGGGCGCGCTGCGCGACCTCATGCAGAACCACATGATGCAGCTGCTCTGCCTGCTCTGCATGGAGCCGCCCGGTGGACTTCTCCGCGGACGAGGTCCGCAACGAGAAGGTGAAGGTCCTCCACGCGATCCAGCCGCCCGAGCCCGAGCGCACCGTCCGCGCGCAGTACGCCGACGGGATCGTCGCGGGCAAGGAGGTGCCGGGCTACCTCGGGGAGCAGGGCGTGCCGGACGACTCGAACACGGAGACGTTCGCGGCCATGCGCCTGACGGTGCAGAACTGGCGCTGGGCCGGCGTGCCGTTCTACCTGCGCACGGGCAAGCGGCTCTCGCGCAAGGTGACGGAGATCGCGGTCACGCTCCGGCCCGTGCCCCACCAGGCGTTCACCCAGGAGGGCTCCGTGGGCGTGCGGCCCAACCAGCTCATCTTCACCGTGCAGCCCAACGAGGGCGTGACGCTCAAGCTCGGGGCGAAGATCCCCGGGACGCGGATGCGGGTGCGCGAGGTGAACATGGAGTTCCTCTACGGGACGACGTTCCTCTCCCAGTCGCCCGAGGCCTACGAGAAGCTCATCATGGACGCGATGCGGGGCGACGCGACGCTCTTCACCCGCAACGACGAGGTGGAGGCGCAGTGGCGGATCATGGACCCCGTCGTGCAGCGCTGGGAGGGCGAGCCCGGGCCGCTGCCGCAGTACGAGGCCGGTGCGCCCGGCCCGGCCGAGATGGCGGACATCCTGGTCGGTGACGACCAGTGGCGGGCGATCTAGGCGATGCCGCGCCTCCGAAGGACGGCCTGTCCCATCGCCATGACCCGCGGGGCCTGACCATGGCCGAGGCGGTCGGCAAGACCGACCAGGTCTGGCGGGCGCAGGACACGACGCCCACGGCCATCGAGGCGGCGCTGCGGGCGCTGCTGACCGAGGCGATCAGCCAGGCGGAGAACCGCGCGCCGGCCCGCTCGCTCAACCTCGTCTGCATCGTCAACAAGGAGTACTCGGGCGAGGTGGCCAACCGGCTGCGCGGCGTGGGCCGCTACGCCGCGTCACGCACCGTCGTCTGCGCCGTCTCCGACCGCCAGCAGACCCTCGACGCCGTCGCCACGATCGCCGTGCCGAGCTCCGCGGACTCGGGCGGAGCGCAGACGCTCATGCGCGAGACCGTCGTGCTCGACATGGGGCCGCAGCACCTGCGCCACCTCGAGACGATCATCGACCCGCTGATGGTGACGGACGTCGCGACCGTCGTCTGGTCCCCGCACGACCACCCCGAGGCGCTCGACGCGCTGCTCGGCCTGGCGCAGGTGGTGCTCGTGGACTCCGTCGACGAGCCCGATCCCGCGGACGCGATCGCCCGCGTCAAGGAGCTCATGGAGCCCTCCTACGTCGTGGACCTCGCCTGGCTGCGGACGACGCCGTGGCGCGAGCGGGTCGCGGCGACCTTCGACCCGGAGAAGCTGCGGGGCGACCTGCGGCTCATCTCGAACGTCGTCATCCGCCACCACCCGGACTCCGCGATCGCCGGGCTGCTCTTCCTGGGCTGGCTGGCCTCGCGGCTCGACTGGGACCTCTCGACGCTGGCGATCGACAGCGCGGGCTCGCGGACGGGCCGGGCGCACACGCGCCGGCAGGACGCGAACCTCCGCCTGCAGGCCGATCGGACCATGAGCGTCCGCGGCCTGGCGGGCATCGAGCTCGAGACCGCGAACGGGCGCTGGCTGCGCCTGGACCGCGGGTCGGGCGGCCTGCGCGCGCGCTACCGCGGGCCGCGGCAGACCGAGCGCGAGTGGACGATCCTCGGCTCCTCGCGGGGCGAGGCCGGGATCCTCGGCGAGGGCATCCGCCAGGCGCTGCTCCGCGACCAGACCTACCGGCCCGCCCTGCTCAAGGCCGCGGACCTCGTGTGATGGAGGTCCTGCGGCACTCGGACAAGGAGGGCTGCGCGCGCCGCGCGGCCGCGCTCATGGCCGACCCGGACATCGTGCACCTCGGGCTCGCCGGCGGCTCGACGCCCCAGCGGGCCTACGAGCTGCTCGGCGCCCTGCGCTCGGACTGGACGGAGGTGCACCTCTGGTTCGGCGACGAGCGCTGCGTGTCCCCGGACCACGAGGAGGCCAACTGGGCCATGGCCACGAAGGCGCTGGAGGCCCCGGGCGCCACCTGGCACCGCATCGAGGGCGAGCGCGGCGCGGAGGGCGCCGCCGAGGCCTACGCCGCCGAGCTCGCGGGGGTGACGCTCGACCTCGTGCTGCTCGGCCTCGGCGAGGACGGGCACACGGCGTCGCTGTTCCCGGGCAACGCGGCCCTGGACTCCGACCAGCTCGCGGTGGGGGTGCACGACGCCCCCAAGCCCCCGCCCGACCGGGTCACGCTCGGTCTCGACCTCCTGAACGCCTCGCGGCGGATCGTCCTGCTCGTCGCGGGCGCGGGCAAGCGCGACGCGCTGGCGAAGGTGCTGGCCGGCCCGGACCCCGACGTCCCGGCCTCCCTGCTCGACCGCTCGCGGCTGACGGTGATCGCCGACGCCGAGGCGCTCGGCGACGCGGGCTGATGCAGGAGCTCTGGCTCGTCCGGCACGCCGAGACGCCCTGGAGCGTCGCCAAGCGCCACACGGGCCGCACGGACGTCCCGCTGACCGAGGAGGGCCGGGAGCACGCACGGACGCTCGCGCCCGTGCTCGCGGAGCACGCCTTCGCCCTCGCGCTCTGCTCCCCCCTGTCGCGGGCGCGGGAGACCGCGGAGCTCGGCGGGTTCGGGGCCGATCGCGTGGAGCTCCGGGACGGGCTGCTCGAGTACGACTACGGCGACTACGAGGGGATCACGACGGACGCGATCCGCCAGGAGCGGCCGGGGTGGTACCTCTGGCGCGACGGGGTCCCGGGCGGGGAGCAGCCCGACGACGTGGGCGCTCGGGTCGACGCGGTCCTCGCGGAGGCGCGCGGGGCCGACGGGGACGTCGTCTGCTTCGCCCACGGCCACGTCCTGCGGGTCCTCGCCGCCCGCTGGCTCGAGCAGCCCGCGGCGTTCGCGGGCCGCCTCGCGCTCTCCACGGGGGCGGTCTGCGTCCTGGGCTACGAGCGGGAGGTCCCGGTCCTCTGGCGCTGGAACGACGTCTCGGGGCTGGCCGGGGCCTGACGCGCGCTCAGGGGTAGCGGTACCCGTTCAAGCCCGTGCCGCGGTCGTTCCAGTACTGCCGGATCTCCGCGATGAGGCCCTCGGGGGTCAGGCGGTAGTGCTCCGAGCCGCGCAGGACGGCGGGCATGCCGCCACGCCGGCCGCGCAGGGTCCACTCGATCGCGACGTGGGTGCCGTCCTCCGCGGCCACGAGGGAGTCGACGGTCCAGCGGCCGCCCTGCCAGGCCCGGCGCAGCGCGACGACGGACTCCGCGATGACCCGCGCGCCGCGGACGGGCGGCACGACGGTGTCGTAGATCGTCGCGTCGGGGGTGAAGCAGGCCGCGATGTCCGCGGCGGAGGCGTTCGTGCACGCGTCGAAGTAGGTCATCACGCGCTCGCGGGCGGTCATGGGCCGCAGGGTAGGCGGCCCGTCCGGTCGGCGACCCGCCGCACCGCTCACTCCCCTTCCCGGTGGGTCGGGCTGCCTCGAACAACCGTCCAGACGGGGGATGGCGCGCCGCCGGTGGCGGACCTACCTTCCCCGGGGTGAGCATGGACCTCCTCCACGAGCAGCCCGACGTGACGACGCGGCGGCCCGTCCCGCGCCGCTGGGCCGTCGTGGAGGACCCGGACGCCGTGCGGGTCGTCGCCTGGGGCACCTTCGGCGCCGCGGAGGCCGCCGCCCTCGAGGAGCGCCTGGCGACCGCAGGGCGTCAGGTCGCGCCGCTGGTCGTCGACCTCACGGGGGTCACCCACCTGGAGCCCGCCGGCGTCACCTGGCTCGGCGAGCGCCACGACCGCGACGGGCACGCGCTGCCCATGCTCGTCGTCGTCGTCGCGGACGGGCGCGTGCACCGCCGGCTCACGGAGCCCGGGGCACCCCAGCTCCGCCTGCGCCTGAGCTGACCGCGGCGCGATCCCGGCGCTCGCCCCCGGCGTAGACCGGGGCGCATGCCCGCCACCGCCACCCTCGAGCTGCCGACCCCACCGAGCGGCCCCGACGCCGCGACCGCCTGGGTCGCCGAGCACCTCGGCGACCTCACGCTCGAGGGCGCGGAGGGCGTCGCGGCCTCCCCCCGCTTCCGCGGCGGCCAGCGCGCGGCGGACGCCGCGCTCGCGCTCTGGGACCCCACGGGCTACGCCGGCAAGCGCAACCAGGTGCTTCCCGCGGAGCGCCGCGGCGCGAGCGGGCTCTCGCCCTACGTCCGCTACGGGCTGCTCCCGCTCCCCCGCCTGCACGCCCACGTCGCCGACGCGCCGCCCAAGGACCGCCAGAAGTACCGCGACGAGCTCCTCTGGCAGGAGTACGCCCGCCACGTCTTCGCCCGCCTCGGGCACCGCAACGGCCAGGCGCTGCGCCACGAGCAGCCGCGCAGCGCCGCCCCGTGGCCCGACCCGTGGCCCCGGGAGATGCGCTGCGTCGAGGCGAACCTCGAGGAGCTCGAGCAGGACGGCTGGCTCGTGAACCAGACGCGGATGTGGCTCGCCTCCCAGTGGTCCGTGCGGGCCGGCGCGGACTGGCGGGAGGGCGAGGACCGCTTCTTCACCCACCTGCTCGACGGCTCCCGGGCCGCGAACCGGCTCGGCTGGCAGTGGACGGTCGGCACGGGCACCGGCCGCCCCTACGGCTTCTCGCGCTGGCAGGTCCAGAAGCGCGCGCCCGCGCTCTGCAAGGCGTGCGTCCTGCGCGACCGGTGCCCCATCGAGGACTGGCCCGAGGAGCGCCGGGGCGCGGCCCTCGAGCGCCCGGACCTCCTGCGCGGCGACCCCGACCCCGGCCGGACCGCCGGCCCCGCCGCGCCCGTCCGCTCCGAGGGCGCCGCGCCCGACGCCGTCTGGCTCACGGCGGAGTCCCTCGGGGACGAGGACCCGGCGCTGCGTCGCCCACCCGGAGCTCCCGGCCCTCTTCGTCTTCGACGCGCCGCTCCTGGCCCGGTGGCGGCTCTCGGGCAAGCGCCTGGTCTTCCTGGCCGAGACGCTCGGCGAGCTGGCCGAGCACCGGCCGCTCCGGGTGCTCCGCGGCGCGCCGGCCACCGCGCTCGCGGGCCACCGGCTCGCGGCCACCCACACCCCCGTGCCCGGCTGGGCGGCCCGGGCGCGCGAGCTCGACCTGGCCGTCACGCACCCGTGGCCCTGGCTGGCACGGCCGCACGGCGGCGCGATCGGCTCCTTCAGCGCGTGGCGCAAGGGCCTGAGGAGCTGACCCGCGCGAGACGCTTCGTGCCACGTTGTGTCACAACCCGCGACCTTGGGGGACAATGCCCCCGTGGCTTCCAGGGACACCCTCTCCCCGGCGCACCTCGCGCTGGGAGAGCTCGATGCGGCACGGGAAGCCACCTTCGCCCTCGTCGCCCACCTGCCCGCCGCGGACCTCGAGCGCGTCCTGGACCCGCTCATGTCCCCCCTGGTCTGGGACCTCGCGCACATCGCGGCCTACGAGGACCTCTGGATCGCCGAGCGCGTCGGCGGCCTCGCGCTCCTGCACCCCGAGCTCGCGGCGATGTACGACGCGTTCGAGACCCCGCGCGCCGTCCGGGGGGACCTGCCGCTGCTGGACACCTGGGGCGCCGTCGCCTACCTCGCGGCCGTCCGGGCCCGGACCCGCTCGATCCTCGGGCGCGGCATCGACCCCGCACAGGAGGAGCTCGTCGAGCTCGTCCTGCGCCACGAGCTCCAGCACACGGAGACCATGCGCCAGGCCATGGCCCTCGGCGGCGTCCTGCCCCCGGGGGAGCCGCCGCGCCAGGAGGTCCCGCTCACGGGCGCGAAGGACGGGATGTGGGCCGACGTGCCCGCGGGCCCCGTGCTCCTCGGCGCCGGCCCGGGCCGCTTCTCCTACGACAACGAGCGCCCGCGCCACGAGCGCCACCTCCCCGCCTTCTCCATCGCCCGCCGCCCGGTCACGAACGCGACCTGGCTGACCTTCACCGAGGGCGGCGGCTACGTCCGCCGCGAGTGGTGGAGCGCGGAGGGGTGGGCGTGGAAGGAGGAGTACGACATCACGCACCACCCCGGCGTGGCCGCCGGCGCCGCCCCCGAGGCGCCCGTCTGCCACGTCACCTGGTTCGAGGCCGACGCCTTCGCCCGCGCGAACGGCGCCCGCCTTCCCACGGAGCACGAGTGGGAGAAGGCGTCGACCTCGGACCAGCTCGACGGCACCGGCCACGTGTGGGAGTGGACCTCCTCCACCTTCACGGGCTACCCCGACTTCACCGCACACCCCTACCGCGAGTACTCCGAGGTCTTCTTCGGCCCGGACTACCGCGTCCTGCGTGGCGGCTCCTGGGCGACGCACCCGCGCGTCGCCTCCGCCACGTTCCGCAACTGGGACCTCCCGCAGCGCCGGCAGCTCTTCGCCGGTGTGCGGCTGGCCCGCGACCTGGAGGTCGTCTGATGGACAGCACCACCACCCTCGAAGACCGTGTCGTCGTGCACAACTACCTCGGGGCGGGAGACGAGCGCGCGCTCGCCGACGACGTCCTCGACGGCCTCACGCGGCCGTTCAAGGAGCTGCCGCCCAAGCACTTCTACGACGCGGTCGGGGCGGAGCTCTTCGACCGGATCTGCGACCAGCCCGAGTACTACCCGACCCGCACGGAGCGGGCGATCCTCGAGGCCCGCGCCGCGGACATCGTCGAGCTGACGGGCGCGACGGAGCTCGTGGAGCTCGGCTCGGGAACCGCGGCGAAGACGCGGATCCTCCTGCGGGCGATGGCCGACGCGGGCACCCTGCGGCGCTACGTCCCGATCGACGTGACCGAGGGGATGGTCTGCGACGTCGCCGAGCAGCTCACCGCGGAGCACCCCGACCTCGTCGTCCACGGCATCGTCGGGGACTTCGAGCGCCACCTGCACCACGTCCCGGCGCCCGACGGGCCGCGCATCGTCGCGTTCCTCGGCGGCACGGTGGGGAACTTCACCCCGGGCTCGCGGCGGCGCTTCCTGCGCGGGCTCGCGAAGCTCCTGCGCCCGCAGGACTTCCTCCTGCTGGGCACGGACCTCGTGAAGGACCCCGCCGTCCTCGAGGCCGCCTACGACGACGCCGCCGGGGTGACCGCGGCGTTCAACAAGAACGTCCTCGCGGTGGTCAACCGGGAGCTCGGGGCGGACTTCGACCTCGACGCCTTCGAGCACGTCGCGTTCTTCGACCGGGAGCGCGAGTGGATCGAGATGCGCCTGCGGGCCACGCGCCAGATGGCGGTGCGCGTCGAGGCGCTCGGGCTCGACCTCGCCTTCGGCGCCCGGGAGGAGATGCGGACGGAGATCTCCACGAAGTTCACCCCGGAACGGCTGCGGGGCGACCTGGCGGCGGCGGGCCTCGAGCTCGCGGAGCTGCTGACGGACCCCGAGGAGCGCTTCGCGCTCTCCCTGTCGCGCCCGCGCTGACCGCGTCGGCAGGCGCTGGGTAGGGTCCGGCGCATGGACATCGCAGGCAGGGCGGCCCTGGTCGTGGGCGGCGCGTCGGGGCTCGGGGAGGCGACCTCACGGCGCCTGGCCGAGCTCGGCGCCGCCGTCACGATCACGGACATCAACGCGGAGAAGGGCGAGGCGCTCGCGGCCGAGCTCGGCGCGGACTGGGTGCAGGCCGACGTGCGCGACGAGGCGCAGGTGCAGGCCGCGGTCGACGCCGCGCACGACAACCCGGGCGGGCTGCGGGCCTGCGTCGTGTGCGCGGGCGCGGCGATCGGCCAGCGCATCACGCGCAAGGGCGAGCCGCACGTGCTGGCGGACTTCGAGCGCACGATCTCCATCAACCTCGTCGGGACCTTCAACGCCTGGCGCCTGGCCTCCACCGCGATGGTCACGAACGACCCGGACGACGAGGGCGAGCGCGGGATCCTCATCGGCACGGCGTCCGTCGCCGCCTACGAGGGCCAGATCGGCCAGGTGGCCTACTCCGCCTCGAAGGGCGGCGTGGTCGGCATGGTCCTCCCCGTCGCCCGCGACCTCGCCCAGCACGGCGTGCGCGTCAACGCGATCGCCCCGGGCCTGTTCGACACGCCGATGATGGCCGGGCTGCCGGACTCCGCGCGCGAGTCGCTCGGCAAGTCCGTGCCGTTCCCGCCGCGCCTCGGCGAGCCGCTCGAGTACGCCCGCCTCGTGCAGACGCTCATCGAGAACCAGATGCTCAACGGCACCACGATCCGCCTCGACGGCGCGATCCGCATGGCGCCGCGCTAGCGGCCGCCCCCGTGGCCGAGCCCCTCTCCCCCGCCGACCGCTCGGCCCTGAGCGCGGAGCAGGGCCCCATCTCCATGGCCGTCGGCGGGCTCATGGTGCTCGAGGACGGGCCGGGCCTGGCGCCCGAGGCCCTCCTGGAGCGGGTCCGCTCCCGGCTGCACCTGCTGCCGCGCTACCGCCAGCGGCTGCAGACCGCCGCGGGGGTGCTGAACCCCGTGTGGATCGACGACCCGACCTTCGACCTCGGCTGGCACGTGCGCCGCGCGTCGCTCGGGCCGGGCGCCGGCGAGGCGCAGCTCGCGGAGCTCGTCGGGCGGGAGATGAGCCGGCGCCTCGACCGGTCCCGGCCCCTCTGGGAGCTCACGGCGGTGGAGGGGCTGCCGGACGGGCGGGTCGCGCTGCTGGCCAAGATGCACCACGCGCTCGTCGACGGCGTCGCGGCGGTCGACATCGGCACCGTCCTGCTCGATCCCGGGCCCGAGCCCCTCGAGCTCCCGCCGCCGCCGGGCGCCTGGGCCCCGGAGCCCTACGACCGCCTGGGGCACCTCGCCCGGCTGGGGCTCGAGCCCGCCCGACGGGCGACGGGGCTCCTGCGCGACTCGGCGCAGCGGGCGCTGCAACCCGACCCCCGGCGGACCGCGAAGGACCTCCTCTCGGCGGCGGAGCTGCTCGGGGAGCTGGCCCGGACGCGGCCCGCGGCGCCCATGACGTCGCTGAACGAGCCCATCGGGCCCAACCGGCGCTACGCCATGCACTCGACGGAGCTCGCCGACGTCAAGCGGGCGGCGAAGGCCGCGGGCGGCACGGTCAACGACGCGATCCTCGCCGTGGTGACCGGGACGCTGGCCCTGGTCCTCGACCGGCCCGTCGGCGCTCCGGCGCCCGTCGCGCTCGTGCCCGTCTCCGTCCGCCGGCCCGGCGAGGAGGGCGGGAACCGCATCTCGACGGTCATGGTCGACCTCCCCGTGGCCCTCGACGACCCGGCGGAGCGCATCGCGGCGATCCACGCGGCGACCCAGCGGCTGAAGGACTCGGCCGCGGTGCGGGCGGGCGCGCTCCTGGTCGGCGTCACGGGCTGGGCGCCGCCCGTCGTCTCGGGCGGGCTCGCCCGGGCCATGGGCGGCATCCGGGCCTTCAACGTCGTCGTCTCGAACGTCCCGGGGCCGCAGGTGCCGTTCTTCCTCAACGGCTCGCGCCTCCTGGCGGCCTACCCCGCCGTCCCGCTCAACCCGGCGAGCCAGGGCCTGACCGTCGGCGTCCTCTCCTACGCCGGCGGGATCCACTTCGGCCTCTTGGCCGACCGCGACCTCGAGCCCCCGCTCGACGTCATCGCCGCAGCGCTGCGCACGGCGCTCGACGAACTCCTGGCGCCGTAGCACGAGGGCTCAGGCCCACGAAGGTGACGCCCCGTCGACGGAAAGGGGTCAGACCCCTCTCAGGTGTTGACACCACTTGATAGATCGTTCTAGCGTCAGTACCGTGCGGCGCATGCCCACCGCGTCCGCCGTCCCGACGCGGGATCGGATCCTGGTCACGAGCGCGGAGCTCTTCCGCCGGCAGGGCTACGCCGGGACGGGGCTGAAGCAGGTCGCCGCGGAGGCCGGAGCGCCGTTCGGCTCGATCTACCACCACTTCCCCGGCGGGAAGGAGGCGCTGGCCGAGGAGGTGCTGCGCACGGGTGGTGCGTTCTTCCTCGCGCTCTACGAGGCGATCGTCGCCGAGGCGCCCGACCTCCGGGCCGGGCTCGCGGCGTTCTTCGCCGGCGCCGCCGAGACCCTGCGGGCGACGGACTGGGCCGACGCCTGCCCCATCGCGACCGTGGCCGGCGAGGTCGCCAGCACCCACCCCGTCCTGCGCGCCGCCACCGCCGACGTCTTCGAGAGCTGGCTCGCCGCGCTCGAGCGCGACCTCCGCGCCGCCGGGGTCCCCCACGCCGGCGCTCGCCCGCTCGCCCTCTCCACCCTCGCCCTGCTCGAGGGCGCGTTCCTGCTCTGCCGATCCCTGCGCTCCACGGAGCCGATGGAGGCCGCGAGCACCGCGGCCCTCGCCGGCCTCGCCGCCGCGCTCCCCCCGAAGGAGACCCCCGCATGATCCGCCTGCTGCTCGGTGCCACCGCCGCCCTCACCGCCCGCGACGCCCTGCGCCGCGCGCTGCTGACGAAGTTCCGCCGGGACGTCGCGGCGCTCAACCGCGGGGACTACGGCCCGCTGCTGGCGGGCTACGCGGACGACGCCGTGCTCCACTTCAACACGGCGGAGCACCGCTGGTCGGGCGTCCACCGCGGGAAGCCCGCGATCGAGCGCTTCCTGCAGGACTACACGAACGCGGGCGTCACCGGGGAGCTCGGTGACCTCTGGCTCGCCGGGCCGCTCTGGAAGCTCTCGCTGGTCGCCCGCTTCGACGACTGGGCGCACGGCCCGGGAGGCGAGGAGCGCTACCGCAACAGCACCTGCATCGTGCTGCGGACCCGCTGGGGCCGCATCGTCGAGCAGGCGGACTTCTACGAGGACACGGGCCGCATCCTCGCGTTCGAGGAGCGGCTGCGGGCGGCCGGGATCGCGCCCGTCGGCGCGACCCCGGTGCCCGCGTAGGCGCTACTTCAGGCGCTCGACCAGCATGGCCATGCCCATGCCGCCCGCGACGCACATGGACTCGATCCCGTAGGTCTCGTCGCGCGTCTCGAGGTCGTTCAGGAGCGTCGTCATGATGCGGGCGCCCGTCATCCCGAACGGGTGCCCGAGGGCGATCGCGCCGCCGAACGGGTTGAGCTTCTCGTCGTCGATCCCGAGCTGGTCCTTCGACGGGACGATCTGGGCCGCGAAGGCCTCGTTGATCTCGACGACGTCGATGTCGCCCATGGTCATCCCGGTCTGCTGGAGCAGCTTCTGGATGGCCGGGACCGGGCCGATGCCCATGACCTCGGGGCGGATCGCCGCGACGGTCGAGGCGACGATGCGCGCCTTGGGGGTCAGGCCGAGCTGGCGGGCCTTCTCGTCGCTCATGATGAGCGTCGCCGCCGCGCCGTCGTTCAGGGGGCAGGCGTTGCCGGCCGTGACCGTCCCGTCCGGCTTGAAGGCCGGCTTGAGGTTCGCCAGCGTCTCGACCGTCGTGCCGGGGCGCGGGCCGTCGTCATGGCTGACCACGGTGCCGTCCGGCGTCGTGACCGAGACGATCTCCTTGTCGAAGTGGCCCGACTCGCGGGCCGCGACGGCGCGCTGCTGGGAGATGGCCGCCCAGGCGTCCTGCTGCTCGCGGGTGACGCCGTACTCGTCCGCGACGTTCTCCGCGGTCAGCCCCATGGGGATGTAGACGTTGTACTGCGAGCCCTCCGAGCCGTCGAGCTGCGGGTGGAACTCGAACGAGCCCTGCTCGATCGGAGCGCGAGACGGCCTCGACGCCCCCGGCGATGTAGACCTCGCCCTCGCCGGCCTTGATGGCGTGGAACGCGTTGCGGATCGTCTGCAGGGACGAGGCGCAGAAGCGGTTGACGGTCACGCCCGGGACCGTCTCGGGCAGGCCGGCCAGCAGCGCGGCGTTGCGGGCGACGTTGTAGCCCGCCTCCCCGACGCCGAAGGCGCAGCCGTAGAGGACGTCGACGACCTCGGAGAAGTCGACCTCCGGGTTGCGCTCGATGAGCGCGCGGATCGGGATCGACGCGAGGTCGTCCGCCCGGACGTCCTTGAGGGTCCCCTTCACGGCACGGCCGATGGGGGTCCGGATGGCGTCGACGATGACGGCTTCAGGCATGGTGCTCCTTCTGGTTCATGAGGGTGCTCGGCGGTCCCACTCACGGATGGAAAGCCCGTCGGCCTCACTTCCCACGGGGTCCTGGCGCCCCGGCACGGCCGGAGCGGTCCCCCGATCCTACCCGGGTCCGCGCGCTTCGACCGCCCTCAGAGCGTGTCGTTGCCGGCCGTCGTGGCCTGCGCCTGGTTGCCGGCGATGTCCGTCGCGGTGGTCCCGTAGCTGTAGGTCGCCGCCTGGAAGGCGCCGACGTCCGTGGCCACCTGCGAGTTCGTCGACCGTGAACGGGCCGAAGCTCCCCGCGGTCGGCGCCGTGCGGACGATGGTCACCGAAGCACCGCACTCCGCCGTGGTGAGCATGCGGTCGGTCGTCACGGGGTTGTCCTGGTAGGCGGCCGAGAGCGACGGCGCGACGGTGTCCTTGACCAGCGCGCCCGCGGCGAGGCTCGTGGTCGCCGACGAGTTGCCGACCGCGTCGCGGGTGCGGGCGGTGAGGGTGACGGTGCCGTCCGGGAGCGAGGAGAGGTCGAGCGTGGCGCTGGTGCTCGCCGAGGCGCTGACGGTCGCCGTCACGGGCGTCGAGGCGCCCGGGGTCGTCGCGGAGAGCAGGACCACCTCGCCCGACTCCACCCCCGTCAAGGAGGTCGTGGTGCCCACGGTCGTGCGGACGCGCCGGGAGCCGGCGGTCAGGCCACAGGGGTTCGTGGGCACCACCCCGCCGCCGCTGCTGGTCGTGACGGAGGTCGGCGCGGGCGGGGCGGTCGCGTCGGCGGCCACCGTGGCGCTCTCGGCGCTCGAGAAGCTCTCGAGCCCCGAGGCGTCGACGGCACGCACGACGTAGGCGTAGCTCGTCCCGTCGACGCCCGTGCCGTCGACGTACGACGTGCCGGTCAGGGGCGTCGTGCCGTTGAGCGCCGAGCTGCCGTAGCTCCCGGACGCCGTGCGCCGGTACGCGTTGTACCCCGCGGCGCCCGGGACCGCGGGCCAGCCCAGCGTGATCGTGCCGCCCGCGCCCGCGAGGACGGTCGGCGCGGAGGCGGGCGCCGACGGCCGCGTGACCGGCGTGACGCTGCGGACGGTGGACAGGCCGGAGCGCTGGCCGTTGCCGACGGCCCGGACCGCGTAGTCGTACGTCGTGCCCGCGGCCAGGCCGGCCCCGGGGTCCGTGTGGCTCGTCGCGGTGACGGTCGCGAGCGGCGCGCTCAGGTCGAACGCCCCGCCACTCGCGCGGCGGAAGAGCTCGTAGCTCGTGGCCCCGTCGACGGTGCTCCAGCTCAGGCCGACGTTCCCCGTGGCCAGGCCGGCCGACGGCTGCGAGGCCACGGGGGCCGCGAGCGCGGGGACGTCGGGCAGGACGGCCACGGCGGTGCTCGCGGCACCGGCCGTCCCCGTGAACGAGCCCAGGACGGGCGTCACGGCGTACTGCCACCGTCCCGGCAGGAGCCCCGTCTCCGTGCAGGTCGCGGTGGCCGCGCTCCCGGTCTGCGTCCCGTCGCACGCCGTCGCGGGGACCGTCGTGGCGGCGGCCCCCTCGGCGCCACGGCGGACGAGGTAGCCGCCGAGGGCGTAGGTGCCCAGGCGGCTCCCGAGGACCGTGCTCTGCGTCCAGGTGACGGTCACCGCCCGCCCGGACACCGAGACGGTCGGCGTCGCGCCGGTCGGCATCCCCACCACCGTGCCGACGCCGACGCCGGCGCCGGCCGCGCGCCAGTACGCCCCCGCCGGGTCGGTGCGTCCGACGAGGAGGAGCGAGCACAGCAGCACGGCGACCGCCGTGGCCCGTCCTCCCGGCACGGCGACTACGAGACGGCGAACGCCAGGTTCACCGTCGCGTCCTTGCACGCGTCCTGGCTCATGACCTTGTTGTTGAACTTGATCGTCGGCCCGGACCACGTCGTCGTGTCGTCGGCCGAGCGCTTCCGCGTTGACCGTGGCGGTGGCGTTCGCGAGCGTGAAGTCCGAGGCGGCGCAGGTGCCCACGACGTTCGCGGCCTTGTCGACGGAGGAGACCGACACGGTGATCGTGCCGACGTACACCGGCCCGGGGTTCGGGTTCGTGATCGTGCCGTGGATGGTCTGGGCGATGTCGCCGGGGTACATGGGGTTCAGCGTGCCGCTCTGGATGATGGTCACGGCATCGACGTGGCCCGCGGCGCTGCTGCCCGTGCCGCTGCCGGTCGAGGTCCAGTAGGCGAAGGCCGCCGCGGCCGAGACGAGGACGCCGACGGCGGAGACGATCACGAGCCTGCGGTGGCGGGAGAAGCGGAACACGGGGGACCTCCGGGTCGGGGCCGCCAGGTGGGCGGTGCTCGGGGTTCTCGGTGCCGGTCCCAGGCCCTGAACCTTGAGTGGACGGATGATTCGCCCCCCGTCTGGGCGATTTCGGGAGAGGCGTCAGCACAGGGCTCGACCCTCGAGCGCCGCGTGGGCGGCGACCCGGCGGGTGAACTCGGCGAAGTCCGAGGCGTAGAGCGACTGGGCGCCGTCGCACAGCGCGACGGAGGGGTCCTCGTGGACCTCGACGATGAGCCCGTCGGCGCCGACGGCGGCCGCCCCCTTCGACAGCGCCTCGACGAGGCGGCGGTCCCCGGCGGCGTGCGACGGGTCGACCACGACGGGCAGGTGCGTGTGGAGCTTGAGCCACGGGACGGCACCGAGGTCGAGCGTGAAGCGCGTCGCGGTCTCGAAGGTCCGGATCCCGCGCTCGCAGAGGATGACCTCCGCCCCGCCCTTCAGGATGTAGTCCGCCGCCTGCAGCAGCTCGTCGAGCGACGCGCTCAGCCCGCGCTTGAGCAGCACGGGGCGGCCGAGCTTCCCGGCGACCTCGAGCAGCGCGTAGTTCTGCATGTTCCGCGCGCCGATCTGCAGGACGTCCGCGTGCTCGCGCACGGCGTCGGCGTGCGCGGCGTCGAGGAACTCCGTGACCACGGGCAGGCCGGTCTCCGCGCGCGCCTCGGCGAGGATCTCGAGGCCCTCCTGCCCGAGGCCGGAGAACGCGAAGGGGCTCGTGCGCGGCTTGAACGCGCCCCCGCGGAGCATGGAGGCGCCCGCCGCCTTCACGGCCCGGGCCACCCCGAGCGTCTGCTCCCGGCTCTCGACGGTGCACGGCCCGGCGATGAGGCAGAACGTGCTCCCGCCGCCGACCGTCCGGCCGCCGACGTCCAGGACGCTCGGCTCCTGGTGGGAGAGCTCGAGCGAGGCGAGCTTGTAGGGGCGGGAGATCGGGACGACGCGGTCGACCCCGTCCATGCCCTCCAGGCCGAGCTCCCCGACGCCCTGCGGATCGCCGATCGCGCCGATCGCCGTCGTGAGCTCCCCCGGCATGACGACGACGTGCACCCCGGTGGTCGCGAGGCGCTCGCGCACCGCCTCCACCTGCTGCTCGGACGCCTGCGGCGTCATCACGATCATCATGGTGCGGCCAGGCTAGAGGCCGAGGCCCTGCACGCCGAGCTCGTCGAAGCCCACGTGGTGGGCGAGCTCGTGGCGCACGGTCTGCGTCACCTGCGCGCGCAGGAGGTTCGGGTCGTGCCCGAAGTCGCGACGCAGCGTGTCGCGGTAGACCACGATGCGGTCCGGCACGTCGTCCCGGGTCGCGCCGTCGCCGTGGTAGAGCCCGTAGGCGCCGCGGCGCCGCCCGCCGTCGGAGATGACCACCGCGACGTTGTGGTTCTCGATGAGCGGGCGCAGGAGGTCCGGCAGCTCGTCGAGCGCGTCGGCGACGAGCGTCTCGAAGTCCTCGTCGGACCACGGGTCGAGGTCGAGGAACTCCCCCTCGTCGGGCTCGGCGAAGGTGCCCTGGCGCGCGAGGTGCTCCGTCTGCTGCACGAGCTCCTCGAACTCCTCCTCGGACTCGGGCTCCTCCCAGCCCGCGAGGCGCAGGCCGACGACGGTCATGGCCCAGAAGAGCGCGGCCGCCGCGACCACGAGCACGGCGACGGTCTCGATCGCCTTGACCATGCCGTTGGCCGAGAAGCCCTGCAGCAGCACGATCGCGAACAGCGCGAGGCTCAGCGCGATGGCGGCGGCGAACGCGATGCGGCGGACGGGCGGCATGGTCCGCTTGAGGCTACCTGGCCATCGCGCGTGCGATGACCACGCGCTGGATCTCCTGCGTGCCCTCGTAGATCTGCGTGATCTTCGCGTCGCGCATCATGCGCTCGACGGGGTACTCCTTCACGTAGCCGTAGCCCCCGAGGACCTGGATCGCGTCGAGGGTCACGCGCATGGCGTTGTCCCCCGCGAAGAGCTTGGCCATGGAGGTGTACTTCGCGAGCTTCGGGTCGTTGCGGTCGGCCATGGAGCACGCCTTGTAGAGCAGCTCGCGCGCGGCGGCGGTCCCCGTCTCCATGTCGGCGAGCTTCCACTGCAGGCCCTGCATCTGGTTGATGGGCTTGCCGAACGCGATGCGCTCCTTCGCGTACTCGTTCGCGTAGTCCGTGGCGCCCTGGGCGATCCCCACGGCCTGCGCGGCGGCGCCGAGGCGCGTGCGCTCGAGCGTGCCGAGCGCGACGGAGAGGCCGCGGCCGACCTCGCCGATGACGTTCTCGGCCGGGACCCGGACCTCGTCGAAGGTCGGCGAGCCGGTCGGGGAGCCCTTGATCCCGAGCTTGTGCTCGAGCTTGCCGGGGGCGAAGCCGTCCCGGTCGCTCTCGACGATGAACGCCGTGATGCGGTTGGTCTCTCGGTCCGTCTTGGCGAAGACGACGTAGTAGTCGGCGATCGTCGCGTTCGTGATCCAGTTCTTCGCGCCGTTGATGACCCACTCGTCGCCGTCCTGGTGGGCGAAGGTCCGCATGGAGGCGGGGTCCGAGCCGGCCTCGGGCTCGGAGAGGGCGAAGGCCGGGGAGATCTCGCCCGTGGCCAGGCGCGGGAGGAAGCGCTCCTTCTGCTCGTCCGTGCCGAAGAGCGTGAGGGGCAGCGAGCCGAGCTCCTGGACCATGAGCATCAGCGCGGAGGAGGCGCAGGCCTTCGCGATCTCCTCGACGGCGATCTGGAGCATGAGGGTGCCGGTGCCCGTGCCGCCGTACTGCTCCGGGAAGGGCAGCGCGAGGATGTCGTTCTCGCCGAAGAGCTTGCGGATGTCGTGCGGGTACTCGCCCGTGGCGTCGATCTCGGCGGCGCGGGGACGGACCTTCTCGTCGACGATCTGGCGGATCGTGTCGCGGAAGTCGACCAGCGCCTCGGGGATGTCGTAGACGCCTTCGGCCATGGTCGAGTCCATGCCGGCCATCGTACGGGGTTGACCACCCCGGACCAGCGGGTAAGCGCGCCCACATGCAACTCGGCACGAGCATCTTCCTCCTCGCCGTCGGCGCGATCCTCAAGTACGCCGTCACGGACTCGATCTCGGGCGTCGACCTGCAGACGGTCGGCGTCATCCTCATGGTCGTCGGCGTCGTCGGGCTGCTGCTCAGCATCCTGCTGATGACGATCTGGGCGGACCGCGCGGGGCGCGGGACCGTCGTGCGCGACCCGGTCGTCGACCCGGCCGACCGCCGCTACTGAGCCCGGGTCAGACGACGGGGCCGGGCTCGGCGTCGTCGCCGGCGTCCGGCGGGTTCGGCAAGCGGTACCACTCCGTCATCTTCCCGCCGGCGACCTTGATGGTCCCCGCCGCGCTGCCGCCGGGCCCGTCGCACTTCGAGCCCTTGCGGTCCGTGAGCCGGTAGGTCACCACGAGGTAGCCCTTGACGGTCGAGGCCGTCGAGAGCTCCGCGCCGCAGGGGAACGTCTCGTTGAACGCGATCCGCAGCGCACGGGTGCGCAGCCGCACGGGCGGCCGGAGGTTCTGCACGAGCGCGTTCGGGGCGAAGGTGTCCGCTGCCGCGGGGATGTCCCCGTCGCTGAGCGCCTTGAGCCAGCGCTGGACGACGACGGTCGCCGCGGGATCGGCCTTCTCGCCGTGGCCCGCGGTCGGCACGCCCTTCGGGGCCAGGAGCGGGAGGAGCTCCTTCGTCTCGGCGTCGGGCGGCGGGGTGCGGGTCGGCGGCGGGGGCGCGGGGGTCGCCGCGGCCTTGGAGGTCGTGGTGTCGTCCTTGCCGCCGCCGCAGGCGGCGAGGGCGAGCACGAGCACGGCGAGGACTGCGGGTCGCACGCGTCGCAGCACCATGCGGCGAGTGTAGGCTCCGCAGAACGTGTGCGCGAAGCATGCATCTCACGGCCCGAACGTCCTCGGCGCGCTCGGGCTCGCCCTGGCCGACGACGTCGCGGCTGCGGTCGCCGACGTGGCCGGCGCGCCCCTCAGCGTCCCGGCGGCGGTCGCGGTGCTCGGCACCTGGGGCGCCGGCTCGACCGTCGACGCCCTGGCCACCGCGCTCGGCGTCACCCACTCGCGCGCCGTGCGGGTCGCGGACCAGCTCGCGGCCGACGGGCTCGTGCGCCGCGAGCGCTCCACGGAGGACGGGCGGGCCGTGCTCCTGGTGCCCACGCCGCGCGGACGGCGCGCGGCGGCGCGGGTGCTCGCGGCGCGGGAGGCCGCGCTCGAGGCGTGGCTCGCGCCGCTCGACGCGCAGGAGCGAGCGCAGCTCGGCGCGCTCGTCGACAAGGTGCTCGAGGCCCGCGCGGCCGGGGGTGCGCTCCGGGCCGTGCGGACCTGCCGGCTGTGCGATGCGGCGGGCTGCGGCCATCCCGCCGGCTGCCCCGTGACCCGCGGCAGCGCGGCGGCCCGGTGAGCGGGCTCCGCTCCGCGGCGGCGCCCCTGCGCCTCGCGGCCGCCCGGGCGCGCGCGGCGCCCGGGCGCTGGCTGCTCCCCGCGCTCGGCATCGCGATCGCCGTCGGGCTGCTCGGGGCCGCCGCGGGCGGCGGGAGCGTCGCGGGGGAGCGCGCCGCCCGCGACCTCGTCGCCCGGCTGCCCGCGCCGGAGCGGACGGTGCGCGTCGCCTGGACCGGCGGCCTGCCGCCGGGGATCGAGCGGCGCGGCCGCGCGGCGCTCGACGCGCTCGCCCCCGGGCCCCAGACCAGCAGCGTGCTGCTCCTGCCCACCTCGTTCGCCACCCCGGGTGCTGCCGCCCCGCGCACGGTGCAGCTCGCCGGCATCCGGCCCCTCGGGCGCTGGGTCCGCCTCGCCTCGGGGCGGCTGCCGCGCCGCTGCGACCCGCGGGTCTGCGAGGTCGTCGCCCTCGGCGGCCCGCGGGCGCCGGACCTCCTGCTCCGCGATCGCACCCGCCTCGTGACCGTCGGCCGCGGGAGCCTGCGCTCCAGCGTCCCGCTCGGCTACGTCCCGCGCGCTCCGGCTCCGGGCCTGCTGGCGGCCGGCCGGCCGGTCGCGCTGCTGGCCGCGGCGGACCCGGCCGCCGTCGAGGCGCAGCCCGCCCTGGGCTCCGTCTTCCGCTCCCACGCGTGGACGGCCGCGCTCGACACGGCGGGGAGCCCGAGCTGGGCACTCGGTGCGCTGCGGCGGCGGATCGGGCGGACGGGGGTCGCGCTGCGCGCGCGGGACCAGGGCTTCACGCTCGTCGCGCCGACCGGGGCCCTGGAGGCGGCCGGGGCGCGGGCGCGGGAGGCGCGGCGCCGCGTGGTGCTCGTGGGCGCGGGCGCCGCGGCGCTCCTGGCGGCGTTCACGCTCCTGGTGGCCGGCGCGCTGCGGCGCGACCTCGACGCGGAGCGCGGCCGGCTCGAGCGCCTCGGGGCGCGCGCCTGGCAGCGGGCGCTCCTCGGGCTCGTCGAGTGCGCGTGGCCCGCCGTCCTCGGGTGCGTCGCGGGGGCGGGGCTCGCGGTCGCGGTGACCGCCGTGCGCGCGGACCGCGCCGGCCTCGACGCGACCGCCCTCCTGCGCCACGGGCTCCTGACGCCGGGCGGTGCCCTCGCGCTGCTCGGCTGCGCCGGGGCGGCCTCGGCGCTGCTCGCGCTCGGCAGCGCGGGGCCGCGCCCGGGGGCGGGCCGGCTCGGCGACGGCCTGGCGGTGGGCGCCGCGGGGGCCCTCGCGCTCATGCTCTCCCGCGGGGGCGTCGCGCCCGGGGACGGCGACGACCCGCTCGCCGTGCTGCTCGCGCCGCTGGCCTGCCTGGCCGCCGGGCTCGTCGTCGCCCGGGTGGCCGGCTCGGTCTTGCGCGGGCTGGAGCGGCGGGTCCGGCGCGCGCCGCTGGGCCTCCGGCTCGCCGCGCTCGGGCTCGCGCGGCGGCCCACCGCGCCGGCGACGACGATCGCGGTGGTCGCGGTGGGCGTCGGGCTCGCCTGCTTCGCGGCGGCCTACGGCGCGACGCTCGACCGCGGCGCCCGGGACCAGGCGGCCTGGGCCGTCCCGCTCGACGTGACGGTCGCGGAGGGGCTCGGGGCGCCCCTGGAGGCGGCGCCGCCCACGCGCTGGCGGGGGCTCGTGGGCGGCGGGGCGGTCCTCCCCGTGCAGCGCGGCTCCGTGACGGTCCCGCGCGGCGCGCGCCGGGTCGAGCTGCCGCTGCTCGGGGTGCCGGCGAGCGGCCTGGGGCGGCTGCGGGCTTGGCGCTCGGGGTGGGGCTCGGCGCCGCGGGAGGTGCTGGCGCGACGGCTGGCCGGCCCGCGGCCCGTCGGGCTCGCCGGCCCCGTCCTGCCCACCGGGGCCCGGCAGCTCAGCGTGCGCGCGCGGGCGACGGGCACGTCCCTCGAGCTCGTCGCGCACCTCGCGGGCACGACCGGCGCCGGCCGCGCGCTGCCCCTCGGGACGGTGGGCTCGCGGGAGCGCCCGCTGCGCGTGGCGCTGCCGCGCGCCGGCGGGCGGCTCGTGGCGCTTGGAGCTGCGGCTGCCCCCCGGGCTGCGCGCGACGGAGGGCCACCAGCAGGCCGAGAACCCCTCGTCGCGATCGGTCCCCGCCGGCGTGCTGACCCTCCGGGGCCTCGCGGTCGACGGGGCGCCCGTGCCGCTCGGGGGCTGGGTCGGGCGCGGCCCGGCGCGGGCGCCCGTCGCGCGCGGCGCGGCCACGCGGATCGCCTTCCGCTTCGACCCGCCCGGCCGCGCGCTCGTCCGCCCGCGCCAGGCCACGGACGCCGGGCCGCTCCCCGTCCTCGTCGACCCCGGGACCGCCCGCGGCGCCGCGCGGGGCGGGCTGCTGCCCGTCAGCGTCGGAGGTGTCCCGCTGCGGGCGCGGGTCGTCGGGACCCTGCGGCGCTTCCCGACCCTCGACCCGGGCGCCGAGGGGCTCGTGGTCGCCGACGCGGCGACGCTGCGGACGGCCCTGGCCGCCGACGCGCCCGGCACGGGAGGCCCGGACGAGCTCTGGCTGCAGGTCGCCGCGGGCGCCCCGGAGCGGCGACTGCGCGCGGCGCTGCGCACGAGCCCCGTGCGGGTGACCAGCCGCCGGGTCGAGCAGGCGCGGCTGCGCGAGGACCCGCTCGCGCGGGAGCTCGCGCGGACGCTCGGGCTCGCGGCGCTCGTGGCCCTGGCCACCGCGGCGGTCGGGGTCGTGCTGGCCGGGGTGCTGCGCGGTCCGCGACGAGGCGGCGGAGCTCGGCGACCTCGAGGCGCTCGGCGTCGCGCCGGGAACGCTGCGCTCGGCGCTGCGAGCCCGTGCGGCGCTGCTCGTGGGCCTCGGGCTCGCCGCCGGGCTCGCGCTGGGCGCAGGGCTCCTCGGGCTCGTCGTCCGCGCGGTCGGGCTCACCCCGGCGGGCACGCTGCCGGTTCCAGGCCTCGTTCCCGTGGTGCCCTGGGCGACCTGGGCGCTCGGGGCCTTGGCGCTCGCCGCGACGGTCGCCCTCGGGACCGCGTGGACGACGCGACGCGCGTTCGGGGAGGGCGGGCCGTGACGGCGATCGAGGTGCGCGAGCTCTCACGGGTCCACCGGACCGCGGAGGGCGACGCGGCGGCGCTCCAGGGGCTCACGCTGCGGGTCGCCCGGGGGGAGGTCGTGGCCGTGCTCGGGCCGTCGGGCTCGGGCAAGAGCACGCTCCTGCGCGTCCTCGCCGGGCTCGAGCTGCCCTCGGCCGGGCGGGCGGAGGTCCTCGGGACGGACGTCGGCCGGCTGCGCCCGGGGGCCCGGGCGGCCTTCCGCGCCGCGCACCTCGGGTGGGTCGACCAGCACCCCGAGCGGGCGCTGCCCCCCGCGCTCCCGTGCGAGGAGGCGGTCGGGCTCGGCCTCGCCCTCCGCGGCGTGGGGGCCGGCGAGCGCCGGGCGCGCGCGCAGGAGCTCCTCGAGCGGGTCGGGCTGGCCGACCGCGCCGCGGCGCTCCCGGCCGAGCTCAGCGGCGGCGAGCGCCAGCGCGTCGCGGTCTGCGCCGCCCTCGCCCACCGGCCGGGGGTCCTGCTCGCGGACGAGCCGGGCGGCGAGCTCGACGCGGCCGCGGCCGCGGCGACCTACGCCCTCCTGACCGAGCTCGCGCGGGAGCACGGGACCGCGGTCGTCCTCGTGACCCACGACCCCCGCGCGGCCGCCGTCGCCGACCGCGCCGTGGGGCTCCGCGACGGCCGCATCGCGGAGGAGACCCGGGAAGGCCACGCCGCCCTCGTCGTCGGCCGCGGGGGCTGGGTCCGCCTCCCGGAGGAGCTCCTGGACGCCGCGGGCCTCGGCCGCCGCCTCCTCGCCACGCCGGCCCCGGGCACCCTCACGCTCACCGCCGCCCCCGGGGGGGTCGGGCCGGTCCCGGCACGCCCGCCAGAGCCGCCGCCACGGGCAACGGGCGCGGCCCGGGGGCGGGCCGCACTCCAGGGGGTGCGCAAGGCGTTCGGGGGCCGCGTGGTGCTCGCGGGGCTCGACCTCGAGGTGGAGCCCGGGACGCTCACGGCGCTGTGGGGGCGCTCGGGCTCGGGGAAGACGACGGTCCTGCGGCTCTTGGCCGGGCTCGAGCAGCCCGACGCGGGACGGGTGCTCGTGGCGGGCGAGGAGCTGCAGGGCCGCACGCGGGAGCAGCTCGCCGCCTTCCGGCGCGAGCACGTCGCGCTCGTGACCCAGGCCACGGGCCTGGTCGACCACCTCACGGCCCGGGAGAACGTCGCGCTCGCGCTCACGATCCGCGGCGTGGACGCGCGGACCGCGCAGGCGACGGCCGAGGAGCGCCTGGCCGAGCTCGGGCTCGCCGAGCGCACCCGCCAGCGCGTCGGGCGCCTCAGCGGCGGCGAGCGCCAGCGGGTCGCGTTGGCCCGCGCGCTCGCCCCGCGGCCGGCGCTCCTGCTCGTCGACGAGCCGACCTCGCGCCTCGACGCGGCGAACGCGGCGGCGGTCGCCGCGCTGCTGGCCGACGTCGCCCGGCGCGACGGCACGACGGTCCTCTGCGCGACCCACGAGGAGCTCGTCCGGAGCGCCTGCGACGCGGTCGTCGAGCTCGGTCCGGGGCTAGCCTGAGCGCCATGACCCCCGCCTTCCCCTCCGAGCCCGGCATCGAGGTCACCCCCGAGCAGACGGAGCAGGCCCTGGCCGACGGCAAGGCGATCCTCGTCGACGTCCGCGAGCAGTACGAGTGGGACGAGGGCCGCATCGCCGACGCGCAGCACATCGAGCTCGAGCGCCTCGCCTCGAAGTCCGACGACCTCCCCAAGGGGACGACGATCATCTTCAACTGCCGCCTCGGCGCCCGCTCGGCCATGGCCGCGCAGGCCTTCCGCGGCGCGGGCTTCGACGCCTGGTCCATGGCCGGCGGGATCCAGCGCTGGCACGAGGAGGGCCGCCCGATCGTCCCCGAGGGCGGGGGGGTCGCCGACCACTAGGGCCGGCCGGCGACCCGTCGCGGTCGCCCCTACTCCTTCGTGACGTTCACGGCCTTCGGGCCCTTGTCGCCCTGCTCCTCCTCGTAGGAGACGCGGGCGCCCTCCTCGAGCGAGCGGTAGCCGTCGGCGACGATGCCCGTGTGGTGCACGAACAGGTCGCGGTTGCCGTCGTCGGGCGTGATGAACCCGAAGCCCTTGTCGTCCGAGAACCACTTCACGGTGCCGGTGGCCATCTGAGCCGTTCCTCCGATTGCTGGGTGCTGCGTGCTTCGGAGGGGCTGCTGGACGGCACCGACCTACTCGACGCGTGCACTGCGGTTGAGTGCCTCGGGGCGAGCATCCAAGCCGCGTCCTCGGCGTTGACGGGCGCGAAGCTACCAGCCTCGCCGCCCGGGTCAAGGGGAGCTGTTCTGCCCCCGCGGGCTCGCGCGTCAGGCGTCGGCGAACGCGGCCGCCAGGGCACCGAGCGACCAGGCCGACCCGCCGCCCACGAGCGCCGCCGCGAGCCGCCGCCGGCCCGCGCCCGCCGCGACCAGGCCGGCGACCCGGACGGGGGTCGAGCGCCGCCCGGCGCGGGCGACGCGCGCGTCCGGCGCCTCCACCCGGCCGAACCACACCCAGAGCGCGTAGCCGAAGCCGCCGCCGAGCCGCGCGAGCTCCCCGGCGACCGCCCAGCCCGGCAGCGCGCCGGAGCGCCAGGCGCCGCGGAGCGCCGCCGCGGCGAAGCACGCGTCCACGAGCCCCTCGAGCTCCCCGAGCCGCGTCGGCGCGGTCGCCCGCGCGAGCTTCCCGTCGAGCCCGTCGCTCGCCCACGCCGCGAGGCAGAGCTCCGGGGAGGCGCCCCGCGCGGCCAGCGGCACCGCCCAGCAGCGTGCGAGCGTCACGGCGTCGGCCGGCCCGAGCTCGCGCTGCACGCCCTCGGCGGTCTCGAGCATCCCGAGGTGCCAGTCGAGCATGACCCAGGTCGCCGCCCACCAGGCCAGCGTCCCCGGGAGCGCCGCACGCGCCCGCGGGTCGGCGATCGCGAGCGCTCCGTAGGCCCCCGTGCCGGCCGCGATCCAGGCCCGCGAGCGCCGTGCGCTCACGGGCCGCGCGGTGCGCTCCCGGTTCGTGCGCTGCTGGGAGGCGACGAGGAAGGCCGCGACGGCGCGGGGGGTGAACCGCCCGGCCCGCAGCGCGGCGAGCTGCTCGCGACTCCAGCGCTCCCCCTCCGTCAGCGGGCGCTCGGGGGCAGGAGCCTCGGTCATGCGCTGAGCGTACGGGCTGCGCGCGGGCTTCTCCTCGCGCGCTCAAACATCGACGGTAGGATCGCCGACATGACGATGCCGGAACGGAGCTCCAGCACGCGCCGCCTGGTCCTGACGGAGGTCGGGAACCGCGCGGCGAACGAGCGCATCGTCCCCGCCCCGGAGGCGGGCTGGGACCTCGGTCTGGTCGAGCGCCACTGCGAGTGCGGGAACGCGGCCTGCCGCGCGACGCTCAGGCTGACCGTCGCGGAGTACGAGGAGCTGCGCCAGGACGCGCGGCGCTTCGCGGTCGTCCACGAGCACGTCATCGAGCGGGTCGAGCGCCTCGTGGAGCGCCGGCAGCGCTACTCCGTCGTGGAGAAGGTCGCGGGCGCCGGCGAGCTCGCCGAGGCCCACGACCCCCGGAGCTGACCCTCAGCCCTCGCGCTGCGGCGCGAAGGCCCGCAGCCGCAAGGAGTTCGAGACGACGAGGACGGAGCTCGCCGCCATCGCCGCGCCGGCCAGCAGCGGGTCGAGGTAGCCCGCGGCCGCCACGGGGATGAGCGCGACGTTGTAGGCGAAGGCCCAGAAGAGGTTCCCGCGGATGACCCCGAGGGTCCGCCGCGCCAGGCGGATCGCGTCCGCCGCGCCGCGCAGGTCCCCCGAGACCAGGGTGAGGTCCGAGGCCTCGATCGCCACGTCCGTGCCCGTGCCGATCGCCAGCCCGAGGTCCGCGCGGGCCAGCGCGGGCGCGTCGTTGACCCCGTCGCCGACGACCGCGACGACGCGCCCCTCGGCCTGCAGGCGGGCGACGACCTCCGCCTTGCCCGCGGGGAGCACCTCCGCGATGACCTCGTCGATCCCGACCGCCGCGCCGACCGCCTCGGCCGTCGCGCGGTTGTCCCCCGTCAGCAGGACGGTCCGCAGCCCGAGGCCCCGGAGCGCCCGGATCGCCTCGGCGGCGCCGGGCTTCGGCCCGTCCGCGACGACGAGCACCCCGCGCACCGCGCCGTCCCAGGCCGCGACGACGGCCGTGCGGCCCGCGGCCTCCGCGGCCCCGAGCGCGCGGGCCGAGCTCCGCGGGGAGCTCGCGCCCCCGACGAGCGACGCGCGGCCGACGACGACCGCGTGCCCCTCGACGGTCCCCCGCACGCCGAGGCCCGCCTCGTTCGCGAAGCCCGTGACGGGCGGGAGCGGCGCGGGCGCGGCCGCGGCGATCGCCCGGCCGACGGGGTGCTCCGAGGCGTCCTCGAGCGCGCCCGCGAGCCGCAGCACCCGCTCGCGGTCCTCCCCCGGGGCGACGACGACGTCCACCAGGGCCATGCGCCCCGTGGTCACGGTCCCCGTCTTGTCGAGCACCACCGTGTCGATCCGGCGGGTCGACTCGAGCACCTCGGGCCCCTTGATGAGCAGGCCGAGCTGCGCGCCGCGCCCCGTGCCGACCAGCAGCGCCGTCGGGGTGGCGAGGCCGAGCGCGCACGGGCAGGCGATGACGAGCACCGCGACCGCGGCCGTGGCGGCGAAGGCGCCGCCCTCCCCCATGGCCAGCCAGAAGACGCAGCGTCGCCGCCGCGAGGCCGAGCACCACGGGGACGAGCACCGCGGAGACCCGGTCGGCCAGCCGCTGGACCTCGGCCTTGCCGCTCTGCGCGTCGGTGACCAGCTTCGCGATCCGGGCGAGCGCCGTGTCGCGCGCCGACCCCCGTCGCGCGCACGACCAACCGGCCGCCGACGTTCACCGTCGCGCCCACGACCTGGTCGCCCGGTGCCTTCTCGACCGGCACGGACTCGCCCGTCAGGAGCGCCTGGTCGACCGCGGAGCTGCCCTCCTCGACCACCCCGTCGGTCGCGATCCCCTCTCCGGGCCGCACGACGAAGCGGTCCCCGACCCGGAGCGCCTCGAGCGGCACCCGGCGCTCCGGCCCCTCCGCGTCGAGCACCGCGACGTCCTTCGCCCCCAGGGCGAGCAGCGCCTCCAGCGCGGCGCCCGCGCGGCGCTTGGCCCGCGCCTCGAAGAAGCGCCCGGCCAGCAGGAACGTCGTGACGACCGCGGCGACCTCGAAGTAGACGTGGTCGAAGCCCGCGCCGCGCTCGGGCACGAGCGAGAAGCTCATCCGCATGCCCGCCATGCCCGCGTCCCCGAAGAAGAGCGCGGCGATGGAGGCGAGGTAGGCCGTGAGCGTCCCGAGCGAGACGAGCGTGTCCATGGAGGCGCTGCCGTGGCGGGCGGTCGCCCAGGCCGCGCGGTGGAAGGGCCAGCCCGCCCAGAGGACGACGGGGGTCGCGAGGTTCCAGGCCAGCCACTGCCAGTTGTCGAACTGGAGCGCCGGGACCATCGAGAGGAGCAGGAGCGGCAGCGCGAGCGCGGCGCTGAGGAGCAGGCGGGCGCGCAGGTCCGCGACGCGGTCGTCCCCGGGCTCGGGCGCGGCGGCGGGCTCGTCGGCCGGCAGCGCCGCGCCGTACCCCGCGGCCTCGACGGCGGCCACGAGCTCCTCGGGCGCGACCTCGTCCGCGTAGGTCACCCGCGCCCGCTCCGTCGCGTAGTTCACGGAGGCCGAGACGCCCTCGAGCTTGTTCAGCTTCTTCTCGACCCGCATCGCGCAGGAGGCGCAGGTCATGCCGGTGATGGGCAGCTCGAGCTCGCTCATGGCGCTCACCGCAGGACGTACCCTGCCTCGTCGACGGCCGCGCGCACGGCCGCCTCGTCCGCCTCGCCCTCCACGACGAGGGCGCCCGAGGCCAGGTCGGCGGAGACCGACGTGACGCCCGCGAGGGCGCCGACCTCCTCCTCGACGGCGGCGGTGCAGTGGGCGCAGGTCATGCCCTCGACGACGTAGGTGCTCTCCATGGGGACCACTGTAGCGCTACCCCCCGGGGGTATGGGTACACTGGGCGCCATGGAGCAGACGGACCCGCACGAGCCCCGCGGCTACAGCGCATCGCGCGACCAGCTGCTCAAGCGGCTCAACCGCGTGGAGGGGCAGGTGCGGGGCGTGCGCGGCATGGTCGAGGACGACCGCTACTGCATCGACGTCCTCACCCAGATCGCCGCGATCCAGGCCGCGCTGGACAAGGTCGCGCTCGGCCTGCTCGACGACCACGCGCACCACTGCGTCGTCGGGGGCCCCGACGAGCTCAAGGGCGACCGCACGGACGAGCTCATGGCCGCCGTCGGCCGGCTCATGCGCCGCGGCTGAGGCCGTGGCCCCGCCGCTCGTCTCCGTCCTGGTCCCCACCCGGGACGAGGCCGCGCAGGTCACGGAGCTCCTCGACCACCTGCGCGCGCTCCCCGGCCGCTGGGAGGTGGTCCTCGCCGACGGCGGCTCCACCGACGGGACGCCCGACCTCGCCCGCGGGCACCCCGCCGCGCCGCTCGTCCTCGTGCACCCCGGCGGCCGCGCCGCGCAGCTCAACGCGGCCGCCGCGCTGGCCACGGGCGACCTGCTCCTCGTCCTCCACGCGGACTCCCGCCTGCCCCCCACGGCCCACGCGGCGCTCGCCGGCACCCGGGCGCGCGGCGGCAACTTCCGCCTGCGCTTCGACGGGGACGACCGCTTCTCGCGCGTCCTGGGCCGCGTCTACGCCCTGCAGCGGCGCTTCGGCCTCTACTACGGCGACTCGAGCGTCTGGTGCGACCGCGCCACGTTCGCCGCGCTGGAGGGCTACCGCGAGCTGCCGATCATGGACGACTACGACTTCGTCCGCCGGCTCGAGCGCGCGACCCCCACGGCCTGCCTGCCTGGCCCCGCGACCACCTCCTCGCGCCGCTGGCGCGCCATGGGCGCGCCGCGAACCGCCGTCGTGTGGACCGCGATCCGCTGGCTCTACCTCCTCGGGGTCCCGCCCGAGCGCCTCGCGCACCTCTACCGCCGCGTACGCTGACCCCCATGCTCGACCGCCTCCGCGCCCTCGAAGTCCTCACCCGGCCGGAGCACCCGGACCTCACCGCGGCCCTGGCCCGCCGCTGGGACGAGCTCCCCGCGCACGTCAAGACCCGCAACCAGATGCTCGGCAAGCGCACCGCGGGCTGCGAGGGCACCCACGGCGTCTTCCCCCGCTGCAACCTGGCCTGCACCCCGTGCTACCACGCCAAGGAGGCGCAGCGGGTGCGGACGGACGGGGAGCACACGCGCGAGGAGGTCACGAAGCAGATGGCCTTCCTGCGCGCCGCGCGCGGGCCGGGGCAGAACGCGCAGCTCATCGGCGGGGAGGTCAGCCTGCTCGAGCCCGACGACCACGCCGCGGCGCTGCAGGCGATGCTCGACCACGGGCGCAAGCCCATGTCCCTGAGCCACGGCGACTTCTCCTACGAGTACCTCGAGCGGCTCGCGCTCGACCCGCGCACGGGCAAGCCGCGCTTCACCCACCTCTCCTTCGCCGGCCACTTCGACTCGACGATGCTCGGCCGCACGGGCATCAAGAAGGTCGAGCGCGAGGAGCAGCTCAACCCGTTCCGCAAGGCCTTCTGCGAGATGTTCGCGCGGCTGGAGGAGGAGCACGGCGTCACGAGCTACCTCGCCCACAACATGACGATCACCCCGCGGAACATCGACCAGATCCCCGAGGTGCTCCAGGAGATCCGGCACTACGGCTTCCGCATGTTCAGCCACCAGCCCGCGGCCTTCGTCGGCAACCAGGCGCGCTGGAAGGAGCAGTACCGGACGTTCTCGACCGACGCGGTCTGGGAGCGCATCCAGGAGGGCGCGGGCGGGCGCCTGCACGACGACGCGCTGCTCATCGGCGACAAGCGCTGCAACCGCACGGCCTACGGCTTCTACGTCGGCGACAAGTACGTGCCGCTGCTCGACGAGGACTCGGAGGCCGACGCCCGCTGGCTCGACTCCTTCGTCGCGGCCTTCGGCGGCATGGACTTCGTGGCCCCGCCGGCGGTCACGGCCGCGCGGGTGGTCCGCGGGCTGGCCCGCGAGCCGCGCGCGCTGCCGCGCCTGGCGGCCTGGGGCGCCAGGACGGTCCTGCGTGCGGGCGGACCGCTCGCGCTGGCCAAGGACCCGCCGAAGGCCATCACCTACGTCATGCACTCCTTCATGGACGCCAAGACGGTGCGGCCGGCGTGGGAGGCGATGGAGCGCGGGGAGACGACCCACGCGGACCCCGAGGTCCAGGCGACCATGGAGCGCCTGCAGTCCTGCTCCTACGCGATGGCCCATCCCGAGGACGGCCGCACGGTCCCCGCCTGCGCGCAGCACTCCGTCCTGGACCCGCTCGAGAACCTCAAGCTCATGGAGCTCCTGCCCGCACACGCCTGACACGGTGTCGTACGTCTGTCCAGACGGGGCAGAACCGCTCATCCGCGAGGGTCCTGCGGTCGTTGGGAGAGCATGGTCCAGCTCCTGCTCACGATCGCCGTCGTCTGGACCGCCGTCGCGGTCGCCGCGCTCGTGGTGCTCGTGCCGATCATGCGGTCCGCCACCCGCGCGGACGGCGCGGCGGTGACCCAGCACGGCCTGCTCGCCGACGAGCTGGCCCACGCGGTGCCCTCCGCGCGCTTCGCCCGCGCCTAGCGCCGCCGCACGAGCCGCCGCGCGCGGACGAGCAGCCCCCAGCGCCGGGCGCCCGCGTAGCTCTCCTCGGCCGCGAGCTGCTGGATCCCGAGCGCGATCGTCGGGTAGACGTGGATCAGCCCTGAGAGGTCCGTGAGCTTCAGCCCTTGGCGGATCGCGAGCGCGAGCTCGTGGATGAGCTCCCCGGCCGCCGGCGCCAGCGCGTGGCCGCCGACGATGCGGCCCTTGTGGGTCACGACCAGGATCCGCCCCGTGCCGGCGGACTCCGCCCGGGCGCGGTCGGACGTCGCGAGGTCGTGGCGGTGCACCGCGACGTCCTCGCGACCGTGCTCCTCGATCGCCTCGGCCTCCGTCATCCCCACGTGCGCGAGCTCCGGGTCCGTGAACGTCGCCCAGGGCACGAGCGGCGCCTCGTCCGCGGTGCCCGGGAACGCGAGGTTGCGGACCGCGCGCGCGGCCTCGAAGCCCGCGGTGTGGGTGAAGAGCGGGCCGCCCGCGACGTCGCCCGCGGCCCAGATCCCCGGGACGCTCGTGCGCTGGGCGCCGTCCACGACGATGCCCTGCTTCCCCGTGGCCACCCCGACGGCCTCCAGCCCGAGCCCCTCGACGTTCGGGGCGCGGCCCGTCGCGACGAGGATCGCCTCCGCGCGGAAGCTCTGCTCGCCCGCGTGGACGACGCGGGTGCCGTCGGGGTCGACGCTCACCCGGTCCGCGCGCACGCCGAGCTGCACGTCGACCCCCTCCTCGCGCACCCGCGCCGTCAGCAGCTCGGCCAACTCGGGCTCGTCCCGCGTCAGGAGCCGCTCCTGGTGCTCCAGGAGCGTCACCGCGATGCCGAGGCGGACGAAGGCCTGGGCGAGCTCGACGGCGATGGGCCCGCCGCCGATGACCACGACGCTGCCGGGCGGCTCCTCGAGGTCGAAGACCCCCTCGTTCGTGAGGAAGCCCGCCTCCTCGAGGCCGGGGATCGGCAGGGTCGCCGGCCGGCCGCCCGTGCAGAGCAGGACGTCGCGGGCCTCGATCGTCTCCCCGTCGACTTCGAGGGTCCCGGGGCCGGTGAGGACCGCCTTGCCCGGGCGCAGGTCGATGCCCATGGCCGTGAAGCGCTCGGGCGCGTCGGTCGTGGCGGCGAGCTCGGCCTGGACGGCGCGCACGCGGGCCCACACCCGGGCGCGGTCGATCTCCGGCTCGGCCGCCTCGAGGCCGTAGTGGTCGGCGTGGCGGATCGTGTGCGCCGCCTTGGCCGAGCTGAGCAGCGCCTTCGAGGGCACGCAGCCCGTCCAGAGGCAGTCCCCGCCGACGCGCCCGTGCTCCACCGCGCAGACCGTCAGGGGCAGCGTCGCGGCGAACTCCGCGGCGGTCATCCCGGCCGAGCCCATGCCGACGATGACGAGGTCGTAGCGGTTCCGCGGCATGCCCTGCAGGCTCGCAGACTGCACGCGCATCCCGTCTGCGTCAGGCTCCGTACCCCCACTAGATGCTCGAGCCCCTCCCCATCCCCATCGACCGCAAGGCCGACCACCTGCGCATCGCGGCCGAGCCCGACGTGCTCGGCAGCGCCTCGACCGGCCTGGAGCTCCTGCGCCTGCGCCACCGCGCGCTGCCCGGCCGGGACCTCGCCGACGTCTCGCTCGAGACGGAGCTCCTCGGGGTCACGCTCCAGGCGCCCCTCGTCGTCTCGGCCATGACGGGCGGGACCGCCGAGGCCGAGCGCATCAACCAGGACCTCGCCCGCGCGGCCACGGAGCACGGCGTCGCGCTCGTGCTCGGCTCGGGCCGGCCGCTGCTCGACGACCCGGACCTCCTGCGCACCTACCGCTCCGCCGCGCGCCCGCCGCTCCTGCTGGCGAACCTCGGCGCCGCGCAGCTCGACCCCGACCGGGCCGCCCGCCTGGTCGAGCTCCTCGGGGCGGACGGCTTGAGCATCCACCTGAACCCCATCCAGGAGGCCGTGCAGCCCGAGGGCACGCCGGGCTTCACGGGGGTCGCCGAGCGCATCGCGGCGATCGTGGAGGCGCTGGCGCCGCTCCCCGTCGTCGTGAAGGAGGTCGGCTTCGGGATGGACCCGCTCGACGTCGTGGCCCTGCGCGACGCCGGGGTCGCCGCCGTCGACGTCGCGGGCGCGGGCGGGACGAACTGGGCGACGATCGAGGGGCGCCGCGACCCGCGCGCCGCCGCGGTCGCCGCCGCCTTCGCCGACTGGGGCGTGCCGACCGCCGAGGCGGTCCGGGGCGCCGTGGCGGTCGCGGAGGGCTCGCCCCTGGCGATCCTGGCCAGCGGCGGCATCCGCGACGGCGTGGAGGCCGCGAAGTGCCTCGCGCTCGGCGCCCGCGCCGCCGGCCTCGCGCGCCCGTTCCTCCTGGCCGCCCAGGCCGGGCAGGCGGGCGCGGCCGTCGAGGCCGTCGTCCGCCAGCTGCGGATCGCCACGTGGGCCGCGGGCGCACCCAGTGCCGCCGCCCTCGGGCCGGAGCACCTCGCATGAGCCGCATCGTCGTCATCGGCGCCGGCCTCGGCGGCCTCGGCACCGCCCTGCGCCTGCAGGGCATGGGCCACGACGTCACGGTGGTCGAGCAGCGCGACGCCCCGGGCGGCCGCGCCTCCCAGATCAAGGACCAGGGCTTCACCTGGGACACGGGCCCGTCGCTCGTGACGATGCCCTGGGTCCTCGAGGAGGTCTTCGCCGCGGGCGGGCTGGACTTCCACCGCGAGGTCACCCTGCGCGAGCTCGACCCCTTCTACCGGATCTTCTGGGCCGGGGAGGAGCGCCACCTGGACTTCGTCCGCGACCGGGCCGGCATGCAGGAGGAGATCGCGAAGTTCTCCGCCCACGACGCCGCGGCGTTCCCGGGCTACATGGACGCGATGAAGCCCATCTACGACGACGGCATCCTCGCGGCGGGCCGGCAGAAGTTCGACTCGATCCCCCAGCTCCTGAAGTTCACGCCGAAGATGGTCAAGCTCGGCGCCGCGCTGCCGCTGCACTACGCGACGAGCCGGCACTTCCAGCGACGAGCGCATCCGCGAGGCGTTCTCCTTCCACTCGCTGTTCATCGGCGGCGACCCGTTCCGCGTGCCGGCGATCTACGGCGCGCTGGTCTACCTCCAGTTCCTCGACGGCGTCTGGTACTCCGACGGCGGCGTCTACGCGATCATCGAGGCGATGGCCCGCGCGCTCGACGTGCGCTGCGGCGACGGGGTCGAGCGCATCGAGACCCAGCAGGGCCGGGTGACCGGCGTCGTGACCGTCGGCGGGCAGCGGATCGCCGCGGACGCCGTCGTGACGAACGCGGACGCGATGCGGGTGCACGAGATGCTCGGGCGCCCGAAGCCGAAGCGCCCGCTCAAGCCCTCCATGAGCGCCTTCCTGCTCTACATGGGGACGAAGGGCCAGTTCCCGAAGCTCGGCCACCACACGCTGCTCGTCGGCTCGGGCTACCGGAAGTTCATCAAGGCGGTGACGGGGGGCAAGGAGCTGCCCTCGAACTTCTCCACCTACGTCCACGCGCCGAACCGCACGGAGCCCGGGATGGCGCCGGACGGCGGCGACTCGCTCTGCTTCCTGCTCCCCGTGCCGAACCTGCGCTCGGGCACGGACTGGGCGCGCGAGGGCGACGCGCTGCGCGACGCGCTGGTGCAGGACCTCGAGCAGACGTTCGGCCTGACGGGCCTCGACGCCTCCGTCCAGGTGGAGCACCGCATGGACCCCGCGGACTTCCGCGACCGCTACGGCGCGCTGGACGGCAACGCCTGGGCGATGGAGCCGACCCTGCACCAGTCCGCCTCGCTGCGGCCGCCGAACCGGGACAAGCGCGTGCGCGGGCTCTACCGCGTGGGCGGGGGAACGCACCCCGGCGCCGGCATCCCGGGCGTGCTGCTCGGCGCGGAGGTCACGGCCGGCCTCGTCGGCGAGGACTTCGGCCGGGGCGCCGGGACGCACGGGAGGGCCCATGCTGCTCGCTCGTGACGAGGCGCTGCTGGCCGAGGCGCGGGAGACGACGCGGACCGTCGCGCGGACGTTCGCGATCGCCGTGCGCCTCCTGCCGCGCGAGGTCCGCGACGACGTCTACCTCCTCTACCTCGTCTTCCGCACCCTCGACGACCTCGTCGACGAGGGGCGGCCCGAGGCGGCCGCGCACGTCGCGGCGGTCGAGGCGTGGTGCCGCGGGGAGGCGGCCACGACGACCGAGGCGCGCATCCTCCAGGACCTCGCGCGCCGCCACGACATCCCGCGCGACGCGATGGCGGACTTCTGCGCCGGGATGCGCTCCGACCTGGACTTCCAGCCCCTGCGCACGGAGGAGGACCTGGACCTCTACTGCTACCGGGTCGCGGGGACCGTCGGGGTCGTCATGGCCGCCGTCCTGGGCACGGACGGCGACCCCGCCGAGGCCCGCCGCACGGCCGCCGCGCTCGGGATGGCCATGCAGCGCACGAACATCCTGCGCGACATCGACGAGGACCGGGGCAACGGCCGCGTCTACCTCGCGGGCGAGACCGTCCAGCGCTTCGGCTCCTGCGAGCCCGGGCGGCGCGAGGCGCTCCTGCGCGACCAGATCGCCCGCGCCGACGCGCTCTACGACGAGGGCATCGCGGGCATCGTCCTGCTGCGCTCGGGCGGCCGCGCGATCCGCGCCGCCGCGGCCATGTACCGCGAGATCCTGCGCCAGATCGAGCGGGAGGGCTACGGCGCCCGCGCGGGCCGCGCGCGCGTCTCGCGCCGCCGCAAGCTCGTCATCGCCGCGCGCCGCGGCCTCGTCGCCTGAGCCACACGCGTTGCCGTTCGGATTCGCGCCCGCTCAGCGGGCTCGGATCCGAACGCCCCGCCGGCCCGCGCGGCGCTCAGGCCTGGGCGGGCACCCGCTCCGGCGCCGGGAGGAAGCGTGTACTCCGCGGGGTCCAGGCGCTTCGTCGCGGTGACGTACTGGCGCATGTAGCCCGGCCAGTTCGTCACGATCCGGCCGCTCGCGTCGCGGTACCAGGAGTCGCACTGCGTCCACGCGGTGCCGCCGAAGCGCTCCTGCAGCGCGCGGTCCGACGCCGCCTCGACCTCCGGGCGCACCTCGATCGCACCCGCGCCGCGGGCGCGGACCTCCTGGAGCGCCTGGCGCAGGTAGCCGGCCTGGGCCTCGAGGTAGGTGATGATCGAGCCGCCCGAGGTGTTCGTGTTCGGGCCGTACATGACGAAGAGCGAGGGGAACCCCGGGACGGTGATGCCGAGGTGCGCGTGCGGGCCGCCCGCCCACTGCTCGCGCAGGTCGCGACCCTCCGAGCCCGTGATCTCCATGGGGAACATGAACTGGGTCGTCTTGAAGCCCGTGCCCCAGATGACGCAGTCGACCTCGTGCAGCGTGCCGTCCGCGGTCACGACCCCCTCGGGGACCATGCCGGCGACGGGGTCGGTCACGAGCTCGACGTTCGGCCGCTGCAGCGCGGGGAGGAAGTACGAGCTGAACAGGACGCGCTTGCAGCCGAAGGTGTAGTCGGGCCAGGCCTTCGCGCGGACCTCGGGGTCCTTGAGCTGCGCCTTCATGAACGCCTTGGAGCGCAGGTGCACGAACCGGCCGACGGTCCTCGGGTGCCGGATCGCCGCGGTCAGCCCCTCGCCGTAGTTGTAGATGAAGCGCCGCCGGTAGGCCTGGAGGCCCGGGAGGTGCTGGACCGCCCAGCGGAACGCGGCGGGGTACGGGTGGTTCTTGCGCGGCATGAACCAGTTGCCCGAGCGCTGGAAGACCGTGAGCTTGCCGACCTCCTTCGCGATCTCCGGCACGAACTGCACGGCGCTGGCCCCCGTCCCGACCACCGCGACGCGCTTGCCCTCCAGCGGGTACTCGTGGTCCCACCGGGCGGAGTGGAAGGTGTGGCCCTCGAACTGCTCGGCCCCCGGGATGCTCGGCTGCGTCGGCTGGTGGAGCTGCCCCGTGGCGATGACCACGGCCTCGGCCTCGAGGGTCTCACCGTCCTCCGTCTCCACGCGCCAGAGGCACTCCGCGTCGGAGAAGCGGCACGCCGTGACCCGGGTGTCCGTCCGGACGAGCTGGTCGACGCCGAAGTCCCGCGCGACGCCCCGCAGGTAGGTGAGGATGTCGGCCTGGGTCGGGCACAGCCGCGCCCAGTCCCTGCGCTGCGCGAAGGAGTAGGAGTAGAGGTGGCTCGGGACGTCGCACGCCGCCCCCGGGTAGGTGTTGTGGAACCAGGTGCCGCCGAGCTCGGGCGCCGCGTCGAGGATCGTGACGTCGCGGAAGCCGTGCCGCTGCAGCTCGATCGCCGCGCCGATGCCGCCGAAGCCGGCTCCGATGATGATCACGCGTGGAGGGGGCACGGGCGTCATCCTGACATCGCGTCCAGCGCGGTGCGCGCCCGCCGGGTGAGCTCGACCGACGCGGCGCGCAGACCTCCGGCGCTGCCGATCGGCGCGCTCCACCCCACCCGCGGCCAGGCCTGTCCGCGCGGTGTGGCGACGACGAGGTCGAGCCCGTACCGGTCGGTCCGCCGGGCCTGCGCCGCCGTCGCGTCGGTGAACCCCGCCACGCCCTGCGCGATCGCCAGCAGCGCGTCGGCGTGGTCCGCGTTGAGGTGCGCGATCGGCCCCGTCGGCCGAGGGCGCGACGGGGTCGGGCTCGGCGCGGGCGTAGTCCTCGGCGCTCGCGGAGTCCATGCGGCCGTAGCCGCCGACCCAGCGCACGCGCTCCACCCCGAGGACGAAGAGGCGGAAGTCCGCGAAGTCCACGTAGAGCTCCGCGCTCGGCATCGCCGCCAGGTGCGCGGTGCGGGCCGCCTCGCGCGCGTCGCCCGTCGGCTCGTGCACCCGCCCCGCGAGCGTCACCCGCCCGCGGTCGAGCGGGTTCTCGTCGTTCGGCGGCTCGGCCGCGACGAGGCTCGCGCGCGGGTCCCCGAGGAGGTTGCGCGCGTGCTCGGCCATGGTGGAGACCAGGAGCACGGGCGCGCCGTCGGCCAGCGCGCCGTAGGTCACGACGGAGCCCCACGGCGCCCCGTCGGCGGTGAGGCTGGCCAGGACGCCCTGGTTCGCGCCGGCCACCAGCGTGCGGGCCTCCTCCGCGGCCGAGCGCCGCGGCGCGGGGGTCGGGTCGGGCGGGCGGAGGGGCTCCGGGGGCGGCGCCGACCCCGCCGGGGCGCTGCCGTGCTCCGTGGTGTCGGTCACCCCGCCATCATCGCCCACGGGATCGGTCAGGGAGCCTGCTTAGGTGTCCGGGTGCGCAGCGGCGTCCTCTTCGGCATCGGGGCCTACGGGCTCTGGGGCCTCTTCCCCCTCTACTTCGAGCAGCTCGACCCGGCGACGCCGCTCGAGGTCCTCGCCCACCGCATCGTCTGGTCCGTCGTCGTGGTCGTCGGGCTGCTGGCGGCCACGCACCGGATGCGCGCGATCCGCCGCACGGTGACCGATCCGCGCACCCGGCGGCTCCTGGCGGTCGCCGCGCTGCTCATCGCCTCGAACTGGGGCGTCTACATCTACGCCGTGAGCGTCGACCGGGTGCTCGAGGCCGCCCTGGGCTACTTCATCACCCCGCTGGTCAGCGTCGCCTTCGGCGTCCTGGTCTTCGGGGAGCGCCTGCGCCGCACCCAGGCCTTCGCCCTCGCGCTCGGGACCGTCGCGGTTCTCGTGCTCACGGCGTACTACGGCGGCTTCCCGTGGATCTCGCTCTTCCTCGCGGCGACCTTCGGCTCCTACGGGCTGGTCAAGAAGCTCGCGGACGTCGGCGCCGCGGAGGGCCTGGCCGTCGAGACGCTCTTCCTGCTGCCGGCGGCCGGGCTCTTCCTGCTCGGCCTCGGCCTGACCGGCGAGCCGACGTTCCCGAGCGAGGGCGCCGGCCACGCGCTGCTGCTGGTCTGCGCCGGGCCGATCACCGCGCTGCCGCTGCTGCTCTTCGCGGCCTGCGTCACGAGGGTGCCGCTCACGACGGTCGGCCTGCTGCAGTACATCACCCCGACGGCGCAGTTCGTCATCGGCTGGCTCGTCGAGGGCGAGGCGCTCCCCCTGAGCCGCTGGGTCGGGTTCGGCCTGGTCTGGTGCGCCCTCGTCGTCCTCACCTGGGACGGCCTGCGCGCGGGCATGGCCGCGCGCCCGACGGAGCGGCAGGTCACGGAGCTGGCGTGACCAGCCCGGGTGGCGGCAGCTGCGCCGCGGCCCGCAGGAGCTCCCGCAGCGCCTCGAGGTCCACGCCGTCGAGCTGGGAGAACTGCACCGTCGTGCGCCCCGTGCGCGCCGCGGGACCGAGGCGCCCGGCGAAGGTCTCGACGAGCGTCGTCCCCTCGTCGGTGAGCGCCTCGACGTGGAGGGAGACGGCGCGCGTCGTCGTCCCGATCGCCACGCGCGCGCCCGTCCCCTCCCGGCCGGACTTGTAGCGGTAGCGGTAGGGCCCGTAGCCGAGCAGCCCCTCGGGGGTGAGGTGCGGCTCGAGCTCCGGGACCGTCGCGCGGACGAGGGCGTCGAGCCGGCGCACGCCGTTGCGGCGTGCGGCCGGCAGCGCCGCGACCTGCTCCTCGAACAGCGGCGCTACTCCGCCGCCTCGGCCTTCTCGGGCACCTCGATCTCGCGCTTGAGGATCTTGCCCGTCGGCCCCTTGGGCAGCTCGTCGACGAGCCAGATCAGGCGGGGGTACTTGTAGGCCGCGACGTTCTCCTTCACGAACGCCTGCAGCTCCTCGACCGTCGCCTCCTGGCCCTCCTTCAGCGCCACGGCGGCACCGACCTCCTCGCCGAGCTCCTCGTGCTTCATCGCGACGACCGCGGCCTCGCGCACGGCGGGGTGCTCGTAGAAGACCTCCTCGATCTCCCGCGGGTAGACGTTGTAGCCGCCGCGGATGATCATGTCCTTCTTGCGGTCGACGATGAAGAAGTAGCCGTCCTCGTCGACCTTCGCGAGGTCGCCCGTGTGGAACCAGCCGTCCTTGATGGCCTCCTCGGTCGCGTCCTCCCGCTTCCAGTAGCCCTTCATGACGTTGTGGCCCTTGATGACGATCTCGCCGACCTCGCCCTGCGGGACGTCCTTGCCGTCCTCGGCCACGACCTTCATCTCCACCCCGGCGATCGGGGTGCCGATGGAGCCGGGCTTGTTCGGCTTGTCCGGGTGGTTGAAGGAGGCCACGGGCGAGGTCTCCGAGAGGCCGTAGCCCTCGAGGACCTTGCACTTGAACTGCTCCTCGAACTTCCGCATGACCTCGACGGGCATCGCGGAGCCGCCCGACGCGCAGACCTTCAGGGAGCTCGTGTCCGCGCTGTCGGCGGTGCTCGCGTGGAGCATCGCGGAGAACATCGTCGGCACGCCCTCGAAGACGTTCACCTGGTCGCGCTCGATGATCTCCAGCGCCTTCTCGGGGTCGAAGCGCGGGATCATCGTCAGGCAGCCGCCCCGCCCGATCGTCGCGTTCAGCCCGCAGGTCTGCCCGAAGGAGTGGAAGAGCGGGAGCGCCCCGAGCGTCATCGCGTCCGTGCCGAGCTCGAAGAGGTCCGCGGAGGCCTCCGCGTTCTTGCGCATGTTCTCGTGGGTGAGCTCCGCGCCCTTCGGGGTCCCCGTGGTGCCGGAGGTGTAGAGGATCACCGCGGTGTCCGAGCCCTCGCGCTCGGCGACCTCGTGCAGCGGCTCGGCGTCCGCGAGCTGCTTCTCGAACTCGCCCGGCACGACGAGGATGCACTCCGCGCCCGCCTCCTCGGCGCCGGCCTCCGCGGCCTCGCCGAAGTCGCCCCAGGCGATGACGGCCTTCGCCTCCGGGTCCTTGAGGTAGAAGCCCGTCTCCCGCTTCTTGAGCAGGACGTTCATGGGCACGACGACGGCACCCAGGCGCAGCACGCCGTAGTAGGCGATGGGGAAGTAGGGGACGTTCGGGAGCATGATCCCGACGCGGTCGCCCGGCTCGACGCCGAGCTTCGACAGCATCCCCGCGACGCGCGCGCTGGCCTCGTCGAGCGCCGCGTAGGTCACCGTCGTGTCGTCGAGCTTGAGCGCGGGGCTGTCACCGTCCCGCTCGGCGCTCTTGGTCATCGTCAGGGCGAGGTTCGCGCTCATGGTCTGACCCTATGCCCGCCGGGACGCGGCCACACACCGCGTCAAGCTGCGGCCGCGCCGAGGGGTAGCGTCCCGGGGCGATGCGCCCGACCCTCCCCCTCCGCCTCGGGCTCGCCGCGGGCCTGGCGGCCGTCCTGCTCGCCACGGCGTTCGTCCTCGTGGTGCTCCGGCTCGGGACCCCCGGCCTCGTCGTCTCGACCCTCGCGCTGCTGGCGCTCACGGCCTACCTCCTGCGCTCGATCGTCCTGCCGCTGCGCTCCGTGACGGCCGCGGCGGCGGAGCTCGGGGCGAACCTCCGGGCCGAGCAGGCCCAGACGGAGGCGGCGCTCCGCGCGCTCGCCGGGGAGAAGCGGCGCATCGAGACCTTCCACCGCGCGGGGGAGCGCCTCGCCGCCGCCCGGGACCTCTCCGAGCTCGCGACGATCGCGCTGGCCGAGCTCGCGTTCGCGTCGGGCGCCGGCCGCGGCGCGCTCTGGGCCGTCGAGCCCGACGACCAGCGCGAGCTCGTCCTCGAGGCCGCGCTCGGCGTCGACGCGGCGCAGCTCCCCCGCGTCGTGCACGCCGACGAGACCCCCGCGGGCCGCGCGATCGCCTCCCGGGAGGTCGTCGCCGTCGAGGTGGACGGGCGCGCCGAGCTCCACCTCCCGCTCGTGGTCGGCGGGCGCGTCCTCGGGCTCCTGTCGCTCGTCCGCCTCGACGCGACGCCCTTCGCCGGCGAGGAGCGCGACACGCTCGTGCGCCTCGCCGAGCAGGCCTCCGTCGCGCTCTCCAACGCGATCTCCTACCGCTCCGCCCTGCGCACCGCCCGGGTGAACCGCGCGGTGCTCGACGCCACGCCGGATCCCGTCGGCCTCTTCGGCCTCGACGGCAGCCTCCTGGCCCACAACGCCGCGATGGCGGAGGTCCGCCACCACAGGGGCATCGAGGAGGCCACGGGCGACCAGGCGGGGGAGCAGCGCGGCCTGCTCACGCTCGGGGAGCGGACCTACTCGCGGTTCGTCGGCCCCGTGCGCGACGAGACGGGGGAGCAGATGGGCCGCCTGGTCGTCCTGCGGGACGTCACGCGGGAGCGGGAGAGCGAGAAGCTCAAGGACGAGTTCTTCGCGCTCGTCTCCCACGAGCTGCGCACCCCGCTGACCTCCATCATCGGCTACCTCGAGCTCGCCCGGGACGAGGACGAGGACCTCAGCCCGGACGCCCGGCGCTTCCTCGGGGTCGTCGACCGCAACGCGAAGCGGCTGCTGCGCCTCGTGGGCGACATGCTCTTCGTCGCGCAGGTCGAGGCGGGCCGGCTCTCCCTGGAGCGCGCGCCGCTCGACCTCGGGGAGGTCGTGGCCGACGCCGTCGAGGCCGCACGGCCCGCCGCGGAGCGCGCGGCGGTCGGGCTCCGCCTCGAGGCCGAGCCCGTCGGCCTGATCGACGGGGACCGCGACCGGGTCGGCCAGCTCGTCGACAACCTCGTCTCCAACGCCCTGAAGTTCACCCAGGAGTACGGGGAGGTCGTCGTCTCCCTGGGCCCGGGCGCGGGGGGGTGGCCCGAGGTCGCGGTGCGCGACGACGGCATGGGCATCCCCGACGCGGAGCAGCAGCACCTCTTCGAGCGCTTCTTCCGCTCCTCCACCGCGACGACCCGGGCGGTCCCGGGCGCCGGGCTCGGCCTCACGATCTGCAAGACGATCGTCGAGGCGCACGAGGGCGAGATCGCCGTGGAGAGCACGGAGGGCCTCGGGACGACGGTCCGCGTCCGCCTGCCGCTCAGCGCCGCCGCCGCGCGCGCGGGGGCACCGGCGTGAGCCGCGTCCTGGTCGCCGACGACGACCCGGACATCGTCGGCCTCGTCCGCATCCGCCTCGAGCGCGCGGGGCACGAGGTCGTCTCGGCCGGCGACGGCGAGGCCGCGTGGCAGCGGGTGCTCGAGCACGTCCCGGACCTCGCGGTGCTCGACGTCTCCATGCCGCGCCTCGACGGGCTCGCGCTCACCCGGCGCCTGCGCGCCCACGGGCCGACGGCCGCCCTGCCCATCCTCGTCCTCACCGCCGCCGTGCAGGCCGCGGACGCCCAGGAGGCCATCGGCGCGGGGGCGACGGCCTACGTGAAGAAGCCCTTCAGCCCGAAGGAGCTCGTCGCGCGGGTCGAGGCGCTCCTGGCCGGTCAGGCGGCGTCGGCCGGGGCCGGGACGTAGCGGTAGCCGAAGCCGCGGACGGTCTCGATGGGCTCGGCCCCCGCGCCCTCGAGCTTGCGGCGCAGGTAGCCCACGTAGAGCTTCACCTGCTCGGGGGCGACCGCGGCCACGTCGCCCCACACGAGGTCGAGGATCTGCTCGCGGCCCAGGACCTGGTTCGGGTTGCGGACGAAGGCGAGCAGCAGGCGGAACTCGAGGGGGGTCAGCGACACGGGCTGCCCGAGGACCGTCACGCTCGCGTTGGCGACGTCGATGACGACCGTCGCGTCCTCGTAGGACTCCCGGGGCGCGGTGTCCGCGCCCGAGGCGGCCATGCGCGCCTGGCGGCGCAGGAGCGCCTCGCAGCGCGCGAGGAGCTCCTGGCGGCCGAAGGGCTTGGTGACGTAGTCGTCCGCGCCGCCCTTGAGCCCGCGGACCTTCTCGAGCTCCCCGCCGCGCGCGGTGAGCATGAGCACGGGGACCTCCGTCATGTCCCGGATGCGCTCGAGGGTCCCCCAGCCGTCGAGGTCGGGCATGGAGACGTCCAGGACGATGAGCTCCGGGCGCACGTCGTAGAGCAGGCGGAGCGCCTCGCGGCCGTCCCGGGCCTCCCGGACCTGCGCCCCCGCGCGCTCGAGGAGCTCGCGCACGAGGCCCCGTACGTCGGCGTCGTCGTCGACGACCAGGATGCGCGCGGCCTTCATACGCCCTTCATACCAGGCCCACCCGTCGAACGCGCCCGGGATCGGGCACGCTGCCGGTCATGGCGCGCGTCTGCATCTCGGAACCCGTCGCGGAGACGCGGGAGCTGCTCGAGCGCCTCGTCGTGCGCATCGGGCACGAGGTCGTCCCGGAGCACCAGCTCATCGCCGCCGACGCGCTGCTCTTCGAGCCGAGCTCGCCGCACGGGGTCATGCTCGCCAACCGCGCGCGCCGCCACTGCCCCGAGACCGCGCTCGTGGCCGTCTCCGCCCTGCCCGTCGCGGACGCCGGGCTGCCCGGCCGCGTCCACAGCCTGACCCAGCCCTTCCTGCCCGCCGACCTCGAGCGCGCGCTCGACAGCGCGCTGGCGGCCGAGCGCGCCGTCGCCTGAGGCGCCCGCCGCTACGGTCCTCCTGCCATGGAGGACCCGATGCGCATCACCCCGGGCGTCGCCGTGCCGCTCGCGGAGGTCCACGTGCGCGCGTCGCGCTCCTCGGGCCCCGGGGGCCAGCACGCGAACGTCACCGCCTCGCGCATCGAGGTGAGCTTCGACGTCGGCGCGTCCACGGCGCTCAGCCCGGAGCAGAAGGCGCGGGTGCGGGCGAAGCTCGGCCCCGTCGTGCGCGCCGTCGCCCAGGACGCCCGCTCGCAGGTCCGCAACCGCGAGCTCGCGCTGCGAGCGCCTGCGCGACCGGCTCGCGGGCGCGCTGCACGTCCAGCGCTCCCGCCGCGCGACCCGCCCGACGAAGGGCTCGAAGGTCCGGCGGGTCGACGCGAAGAAGCGCACGGGCGCGGTGAAGCGCGCCCGCCGCCGGCCGAGCGCGGACGACTAGCGCCGCGACGTCCTCGCAGTCGCGCGGCCACGCGATCGACGGGGTCGGCGAAGACGACGTCGCGGCCCGGGCCGCACTGCACCTCGTCGACCTCCCCGCGCACGACGTTGATGCGGTCGTCGCCCGGGCCGCCGAGGATGACGTCCGGCGCGAGGTTCCCGAAGAGCGTGTCGTTGCCCCTGCCGCCCGCGATGCGGTCCCGGCCGCGGTCGCCCGTGATGCGGTCGTCGCCGTCGTCCCCGTAGATCCGGTCGTCGCCCGAGCGCCCCGCCATCGTGTCGTTCCCCGGGCCGCCGTGGAGCTCGTCGTTGCCGTTCTCCCCGTCGACGTAGTCGTCGCCGCCCAGGCCGAAGAGCTGGTCGCGCGTCGTTCTTGCCGAAGAGCGAGTCCTCCCCCGGGGTGCCGCGCAGGACGTCCTTCCCGTTCGTGCCGGAGATGATCGAGCGCGTGTCCGCGTCCGTCGCGGCCTCCGCCGGGATCGGCGTGACGGTCTCGCAGTCGACGAGCCGGTCGCGCTGCGGCGCGTCGGCCTCGACGTAGACCGTGTCCGAGCCCTCCCCGCAGTCGACCTCGTCGCGCGCTGTCGTCGGCCGCGCGGATCGTGTCGTCCCCGTCGCCGGCGAAGACGACGTCGGGCCCCGGGCCGCCGGTGATCTGGTCGGCGCCCGGGCCGCCGTCGAGCTCGTCGTCCCCCGAGCCGCCGTCGAGCTGGTCGGCTCCGTCCCCGCCCTCGACGGTGTCGTTCCCGGAGTCGCCCCGCACGACGTCCGAGCCGTTGTTGCCGAAGAGGAGGTCGCGCGCGGCGCCGCCCTCGATGACGTCCGCGCCGTCCCCGCCCGTGATGTTCTCCGTGCCGGTCTGGCCCCGGAGCACGTCGTCGCCGTCGCCGCCCTTGATGAGGTCCGAGCCCCGGCCGCCCTCGATGAGGTCGTCGCCGGGACCCCCGTAGAGGCGCCGGTCGTTCCCGAAGGACTTCTCGAGGATCTTGTCGTTCCCGCCCTCGCCGTAGATGCGGTCGTCCCCGACGCCGCCGTCCATGACGTCGTCGCCGTCCGAGCCGTGGATGCTGTCGTTCCCCGTGCCCCCGTCGACGGTGTCGGCGCCGGCCCCGCCCTCGATGCGGTCGTTGCCGGCGTCCCCGAGCAGCCGGTCGTCGCCCGTCCCCGCCGTCGAGCCGGTCGTCGTAGGTGCCGCCGACGAGCACGTCGTTGCCCGCGCCGCCGCGCAGCTCGTCGTTCTCGCGCCCGCCGTTGAGCCGGTCGTCGCCCCCGAGGCCCTCGATGAGGTCGGGCAGCCGCGAGCCGCCGATGGCGTCGGCGCCGTCGGTGCCGAGCGTCCGCGCGCGACCGCCCTGGATCGCCACGGCGACCGGGGTGCTCCCGGGCAGCGCGAGCGTCCCGATGCGCGTTCGGGTGAACGGCGAGACGAGTGAGAGCCCGGCGCCGCCCGCGTCGGCGAGGTAGACCCGGACGCCGTCGCTCGACCAGCCGGGCGCGCTCGGCCCCGTGCCCGAGCGCAGGCCACGCGCCCGGCGCGCGCGCGTGTCGACCAGCGCGGCGCTCCGGCCCCCGCGAGCCGCCCCGACCGCGAGGAGCCCGCCGTCGGGGGAGGCCGCGAGCGCCACGCCGGCCCCGGCGCCGAGCTTCAGCGGCCGCTTCTCGCGCTTGCCGTTGGCGACGACCCAGAGGCGACGCTTGCTGCCGCTCACCCAGGCGCGGCCCGCGGCGTCGAACGCGGCGCCCGCCGCCCCGGGCACGCGGACGCGGCGCACGAGGCGACCCGCGGCCGTGACGAACGCCACCCGGCCGCCGCGGAGCGGGAGCGCGAGCAGGCTGCCGTCCCGCGAGCGCGCCAGGCCGAGCGCCTCGGCACCGAGCGCGACGCGCCGGACGACGTGGAGGTCGCGGGCGTCGAGCAGGACGAGGCGGGACCCGGCGGCGACGAAGACGGTCCCACCGGCCGGCGAGACCGCGAGCGCGCGGACGGGGCCGCCGAGGTCCGGCGAGGTGCGGACGGCCACCGCCCCGTCGCCCGGCGCGGCCCCGCCGGGGGCCGGTGCGGCGGGCTGCGGGCCCACGGGGAGCGCGGGGGCCTGACGGGCGGCGCCCCCCGGGGCCACGCGCGCGGCGGGCCCGTCGTCGAGGGCGAACGTGCTGACGGCGCTCCCCGCGCCGGCGAACGCCCGGCGCCCGTCCGGGCTGACCGCGACGCTCGTGGCCGGCGCGGGCAGCGGCACGCGGACGCGCACGGCGGCGCGCTCGAGGTCGACCACCGCGACCTCCGGGCCGCCGGGGGCGACGACCGCCACCCGGGCGGCGGCGGGCGCCGCGCCGAGGCCGAGGAGGAGCGCGGTGAGCGCGGTCAGGCGTCGCGTCGGCACCGCGCGCCCTTCGCCGTGGAGCTCAGGCTCCCTGCTCCGTGGCCGCCTGGGCGCACACGGCGACGATCTCGTGCACGTCGTCGGTCACCCGGAAGAGGTCGAGGTCCTCCGGGGAGATCAGCGCCCGGGTGGCGAGCTGGTCGCGCACCCAGCCCACCAGGCCGCTCCAGAACGCCGAGCCGACGAGCAGGACGGGGAAGTGGCGGACCTTGTGGGTCTGGATGAGGACGAGCGCCTCGAAGAGCTCGTCCAGGGTCCCGAAGCCGCCCGGGAAGACCACGAAGGCGTTCGCGTAGCGGACGAACATGACCTTGCGGGTGAAGAAGTAGTGGAAGTCGAGCGCGAGGTCCTGGTACGGGTTGCCCTCCTGCTCGAACTCGAGCTCGATGTTCAGCCCGACGGAGCGGCCGCCCGCCTCCTGGCAGCCCCGGTTGCCCGCCTCCATGATCCCGGGCCCGCCGCCCGTGATGACCGTGAAGCCGGCCTCGCCGAGCCGCGCGCCGACCGTGCGGGCCAGCTCGTAGTCCGGGTGGCCCTCCGGGATGCGGGCCGAGCCGAAGATGGAGACGCCCTTCGAGGTCCCGCGCATCCGCTCGAAGCCCATCTCGAGCTCCGCGCGCATCCGCTCGATGCGCTGCGGGTCGGTCTGCTGCGACTCGACGGAGGCCAGCTCCGCGCCGAGCAGCTCCTCGTCGCTGGAGGAGGGACGTTGGGGTCCAGGGGTGCTCACCCGGCCACGGTAGCCGGGGAACGCCGAGCGCCCGGCGGGTGCCGGGCGCTCGGTCCTGCGCAGGTGTGCTGCGGGCCTAGAGGCCGGAGGGGTGGCGCACGACGTAGCCCTTCGTGGGCCGCGAGGTCGCGTGCCAGCGGGTGCCGTCCTGCTTGGCGCCCGAGGTGTCGAAGCGGAGGCCGGCGATGACCGCGTACATGTGGCCCTCGTTGGCGTAGATCGAGACCCACTTGCCGGGGCCCGCATCCTCCCAGTCCATGAAGCCGCCCGAGGGCATGCTCTGCTTCAGGAGGCCCGCGGCGTGCAGGACGTAGGAGACGGAGCCCGAGCAGTCGTAGCCCCGGTCCTCCCACTTGCCGTGGCCGCCGCCGTAGACGTACGGGGTCTTGGCGATCTTGTTGCCCGCCTGGATCATCGCCTTGACGGAGTCCGGGGCGTTGGCCGGGGCGATGGCCAGGCCGTCCGAGCCGACCGTCGCGCGGTCGCCCGGGGCGAGCTGGAGCGGCGCCTGGGCCGCGGTGGCCTTCTTGCCCGCGTCGGCCTGGCCGCGCAGGACGGCGATGTCGTTCGCGTCGACGAGGCCGTCGACCGGGAGGCCGTTGGCGCGCTCGAAGCCCTTGACGGCCGTGACGGTGCCGTTGCCGAACTCGCCGTCGACGGAGACCTTCTGGCCCACGCGCCGCAGGAAGTCCTGGAGGACCTTCACGTCGTGGCCGCTCATGCCCTTGCGGACGGGGATGCGGTCCCCGAGGGAGTCGGACTTGGCCGAGCCGACGGTGTCGTCGAACCCGCCCGCGGCGAGGTTCTGCTGGCCGCCCATCGCGGCCTCGCGCAGCGCGGCGATCGTGACCTTGCCGACGACCCCGGAGGCCTCGAGCTTGCGGGCGGTCTGGAACTGCTGGACGGCCCGCTTCGTGGAGGAGCCGAACTCGCCGTCGACCTTCTTGATCGTGAAGCCGACCTGGCGCAGGAGCTTCTGGAGCTCGCGCACGTCGGAGCCGCTGGTGCCGACGCGCAGGGCGCGGTCGCCGAGCGACTTGGCCGCGCGCGGCTTGGCCACGGCGGTGGTGGGCACGGCGGCCACGGCACCGGTCAGCCCGAGGGCGACCACGGCACGAGCCAGCTGGGTACGGCTGAACAGCAGGGGCAACGCAGGTTCCTTCTCTTTCGGGCGCCTGCGGGGTTAGCTGTCGGACTCGGACCGAAAGAGTGGCCCTACTCGGCTGGACTAGCCGTGATTCGCCCCCGGTCTCCTTCACCTTGGAGACCCGTGGTTCCCCCGCTCGTCGTCCGCGTGCGGACGACGATTCGGCAGTGATGACTTGCGACGACGCGGAAGGGTACAGAAACCACGCGTCGGATGACTTATGTCCTGATCGCCCCCTGGTTACGCGGAGCCCGCGGCCAGGCGCGGCAGGGCGGTGAGCACGGAGGCCGCGGCGAGGGTCGGCCCGGGCGCCGCGTCCGAGTGCAGCTCCCCCGCGCGCAGGGCACGGGCGACGTCGAGCCGGCCCCGGAGCAGGCGCTCGGCCGCCAGGGCGCTGAGGGTCAGCGTGAGGTCGCCCGGGACCGCGGCCGCGTCGGGCTCGACGCGCACGGGCTCCCGCCGGAGGTCGAGCGCGAAGGCGGCGTCGGGGTCCGTCAGGACGAAGCGGACGCGCTGGCCGAGGCGGCTCGAGCCGCACGGCCGCCCTCGGGTCGGCCTCGAGCGCGGCGGCGAGCGGGGCCACGAGCTCCTCCCGCACCGCCTCGGCGTCCGCGAAGCGCGGCAGGCCGCGCCGGCGGCGGAGCTCCGCGAGGACCTCCTCGGCCGAGCGCACGTGGATCGCCGTGCTGCGCAGGGGCGCCCAGGGGTCCGGGGCCCCGAGGGCCGCGCGGTAGGCCGCCGCGCCGGCCGGGCCCCAGTCGATGCCCGCGGCCTCCTGCGCCCAGGCCGTCGGCGCCAGGCGGGCCAGCCAGCCCGCCCCCTCCGGATCGCGGAGCAGCAGGCCCGGGTCGTCCTCGAGCGCCGGGTTGACCTCGCGGACCGTCGCCGTGAGCGGGGTCCAGACCAGGAGCGTCTCCCCTCCCGCCCCCGTGACGTGGGCCAGGGCGTCGGACGTCCGGTGGAGCGTCCCCGCGCTCGGGAGCGCGAGGTCCAGCGGCCCCTGGCCCAGGCGGCGCGCGAAGGCCTCGCGTGATGCCGCAGCGCAGGGTGGCGGCGTCGAGCCACGTGTGGTCCTCGACCCGGAAGCCGCGGCCCGCGGGGGTGACGGGCGCGACGCGCCCGGCGACGGGGGCGCCCCGACGGCGCCGGGGCCGCGCGGAGCGGTGGGCGCCGGGGAAGGCCGCGGGTGCGCCGGGGAGGCCCGGCCCGCCGGGCAGGAGCGCCTCGGGCACGGGCGCTGCGTGCTTGAGGCCCGTGACCTCGAGGAGGTCCGGGGGGACGAGCTCGACCCCGTAGCGGGCCGCGGCGCGCTCGTGGCGGCGCCGGAGCCGCGCGGGCGCGTCCGGGGAGACCGCGAGCGCCAGGACCGACGCGTGCTCGGCGCGGAAGCCGTCCCGGTGGACCTCCAAGTCCCCCCAGGCCCCGATGGCGCCGAGCGCCTGGGTCGGCGTCGTCGCGCGGGAGCCGCGGGTCGCGGGCGTCCGCCAGCGCGTAGAGGCCGCACATGCAGCGCGGGTCGGGGGCCTTGTGGCGGACCCGGCTGCCGTCCCCACGCCACTTCGCGTAGTGGCAGGTGGCCTGGTTGGCCCCGGGCCGCCAGGGGCCCGCGATGGCTCCGAGCGAGAACGGGAGGAGCCAGCCCTCCTCGTCCACGGCCCAGGTGCGGAACCCCAGGACGGCCTGGATGAGGTCGGGGACGACGGGGGTCGGCACGGCGGGTGGCGGTAGCGGGTCGCGGGGTCGGCGGGCGAGCGGCCGGGCGGCGGCTCAGGCCGGGACGGGCTCGCGCGGGTCGGCCCGCGCGGGCTCGGCCTCCCGCTCCGGCGCGCGGGCGGGCTCGGACTCCCGGCGGGGCGCCGGCGCCGGCACGGGCGGGGCGAGCGGCTCGACGCGGATGCGCCGCGAGGGCCCGGGGAGGTCGAGGAGGGTCGGCGGCACGGGTGGAGCACGGTACGCCGCGCCCCGGACGGGCTCGCCACGGCCGGGGCGGGCTCGCCACGACCGGAGCTTGCCGCCACCTCACGGAACGCGCCGAGAGGGCCGATGCGGGGCGCCGAAGCCCGGATCGGCCCCCTCGCGACGCTCGCGTGCCGACCGCGCCGAGAGGGCCGATGCGGGGCGCCGAGACCCGGATCGGCCCCCTCGCGACGCTCCGCGTTGCCGACCCGGCGCCGAGAGGGCCGATGCGGGGCGCCGAGGCCCGGATCGGCCCCCTCGCGACGCTCCGCGGTGCCGGCTGCGGCCTTCCTGGCCGGTCAGGCGGTCAGGACCGCGTCGACCACCGCGAGGGCGACCTCGGCCCGGGTGCGCACGGACCAGGCCCACACGAACTCGTGCGGCGCGTGGGCGCCGCCGCCGAGCGGGCCGAGGCCGTCGATCGTCAGGGGGATCGTCGCGGCGAAGTGGGAGGCGTCGGAGGCCCCGCCGCGCGCGTGGCCCGCGACGGGACGCCCCAGGACGGCGCCCGCCCGCTCGAGCACGGGCGTCACGACGGCGCGGGCGTCCATGCCGGGCCAGCGCCGGAGGTTCTCCACCGCGAGGGTCGCGCCCCCGACCCCGGCCGGGATCGCGGCCATGACGGCGTCGAAGGCCTCGAGCCGGTCCGCCCGCACGTCGCAGGTGAGCTCCCCGTGGGCCGGCACGACGTTGAAGGCGTCCCCCGAGCGCACGACGGTCGGCACGGCGGTGAGGTGGTCGGCGCCCTCCGGGTCGTGGCAGGCCGCGACGGCCTGGGCCGCCGTGGCGAGCGCGAGCAGCGCGTTGCGCCCGAGGTCGGGCTGGGAGCCCGAGTGGGCGCTCACCCCGGTCGCCACGACCCGGAGGGTCCCGGCCGCCTTGCGCTTGACCACGACGGCGTCCCCGCCCTCCGCCGTGCGCTCCCCGGCCTCGAAGGTCAGGCAGGCGTCCCAGCCCGCGAAGCGCTCCGCGTGGCCGAAGTCCCCGAGGCGCCACTCCTCGTCCATGACGAGCAGCAGCGCGACCTCCGCGACCTCCGCGCGCCGCAGCTCGAGCGCGCGCAGCACGCCGAGGGCGAGGACGTCCCCGCCCTTCATGTCGATGGACCCCGAGCCGACGAGCTGGTCGCCGTCGCGTCGCAGAGGCTGGTGGGCGGCGTGGGCCACGACGGTGTCGAGGTGCCCGACGAGCAGGATGCGCCGCGAGCCCGTGCCGGTCAGGCGCACCAGGAGGTCCTCCGCATGGCCCGGGGAGGAGCACGGGACCCGGAGCACCTCGGCGGCGTCGGGGACGAGCGCTGCGACGACCGCCGCGGCCTCGTCGCCGGCCCGGACGTCCCCCGAGGGCGAGGAGACCGCGACGAGGGCCTCGAGCTCGCGCTCGGCCCGCCCGGCGATGACGGCGGCCTGCTCGGCGATCCAGGTCATCGAACCCAGGCTACGGCGGGGACCGCCAGTTCGACGGCGCCCGGACGTTGGGGGGAGCATGCGCCCGTCCCACCTCGCCCCGCCGCTCGCCCTGCTGCTCCTCGCCCTCGCCGGGTGCGGCGGCAGCACGGAGGGCTCGAAGGAGGAGCGTGCCGTCCGTGCCGCGCTCGCCCGCTTCGACGCCGCGCAGGCCGCCGGCGACGCGGACGGCGCCTGTCGCACCCTCGTGGCCATCGAGGAGCAGGGGCGCGTCGAGGTCCCGGGCGAGGAGGAGGGCCGCGAGGCCGAGGGCGGGAGCGAACCCGAGGCAGACCGCGAGCGCGAGGCCGAGCGCGAGCGCGAGGCCGAGGCGGAACGCGAGCGCGAGGGCGGCACGGACCCGGAGGTCGCCGGCTGCGCGCGGGCCTTCGAGCGCGCGGCGGCGAGCCGGAAGGCCTTGAAGGACGTGGAGGTCGAGGTGCGCTCCGTCGCGGTGAAGGGCGACCGGGCGACCGCCACGGTCCGGACCCGACTGGTCCGCCCCGACGGCTCGAAGCTCGAGCAGGACGGCGACCGGCGGCTCGTGCTGCGCGACGAGCGCTGGCGCGTCCTGATCACGGAGGAGTAGCCCAGGGCGTTCGTCTCCTGACAAGCGCGCGGCCCGGCGCGCCCCGGACCACAAGTTCCGGGCTGCCGTGCGTTGGCGCTCCCATGCCCTTGCTCCGTCGGCAGCACGCCGCCATCGCGCTCACCCTCGCCGCCGTGGGCGGAACCGTCGGCTCCGCGCTGGCCTCCACCCCGGCCAGCGACAGCGGCGGCCTCCCGGACGCGGGCGCCTCGACGACGCGGGCCTGGACCGGGACGATCCCCGCCGGGACGAACCCCGCGACCGGCTGCGACGCCGCGATCGGGAGCGACACGCACAAGAGCACGCTCACCGTGCCGGCCGGGACCTACGACACGAAGGGGGCCAAGGCGGTCTTCTCGATCACCTGGGACAAGGCCGACAACGACGAGATCCTGCAGGTCGATGGGCCCGGTGGCTTCTCGGAGGTCAGCGACACCGCGGCCAGCACGGAGACGGTGACCCTCGAGAACCCGCCCGCGGGGGACTACACGGTCACGGCCTGCCCCTTCGGTGGGGCGGTCACCACACCGGCCGGCGCGGTCGGCCCGACGACCGACCAGGCCTACAAGGGCACCCTCGTCCTGACGACGACCACGAAGGGCGCCGGCGAGCCCGACGTCCCCTCCGCCGACCCGAAGGGCCTCGCCTTCTCGGCCTCCGTCCCCTCCGACCCCCAGCGCGACGTCTCCGAGCCGCTCCTGGAGATCGACCCGTCCGGGCGCAGCTACACCTGCGGGCCCACGGGCTTCTCGAACTTCTCGGACTACTCGAACACCTCGGACGACGGCGGGGACCAGTTCCACCTCCTCGGCACCCAGCCCCGCGGCCAGCAGGGCTCGGGCGGCGGCGGCGACTGCGGCCTCGGGACCGGCGTCAAGAAGAACGCGGGCGGCAAGTACCAGTACGCCTACGCGGGCCTCGGCCCGCTGACGGGCTTCACCACGAGCACCTCGCCCGACGACGGCCGGACCCTCTACACCGCGGGCCCGCAGGGCAACACGAACACCGCGCGGGGCGGCCTCGCCGACCGCCAGTGGCTCACGTTCCTGAACGAGAAGGACGTGCTGCTGAACTACAACCAGCAGCAGCCGCGCAACGTCGTGGTCCAGAAGTCCACGGACGGCGGGCAGACCTACATCACGGGCAACGACGTCGTCGCCGCGGGCTCCCCGGACTTCCCCGGCCCCATGCGCTCGATGCCCGCTCGTGTGGTCGACCCGGCGGCGCCCGCCGACGCCCGCATCGCGTACTTCGCCTGGAACACGAGCGACACGAAGTTCGGCTACGTGAACCTCTCCATCTCGGACACGACCGGGCTGAAGTGGACGAACTGCCTGGCGCACAAGCAGGACCTCAAGGACGGGGACCTGCAGGCCTTCACCGTCGCCGACAACGACGACGCGGGGAACATCTACATCGCCTACGCGGACGAGGGCGAGTTCCACACGCACCTGGTGACGCTGGACCACAGCGACGTGGCCAAGTGCAACGAGCCGGTCCACCCCGGCACCCCGGGCGCGACCGGCGCGCCGCCGTCGAAGAACCCGGGCTTCTCCCAGCCCCTGCAGGTCGACCGCGACAAGGTCCGCACGACGATCTTCCCCTGGCTGGTCGCGGGCGGCGCTCCCGGTCGCGTCGCCCTCTCGTACTACGGCACGGAGAGCGACGGCGACCCGAACCCCGGCTCCTTCAAGGCGTCCTGGGACGTCTACGTCGACCAGCTGACCGACGCGCCGATCGGGGCGAAGGACGACGCGAAGGTCCCGACCGCGGCCGTCGGCCAGGTCAAGGCCACGACGCACCCGATCCACTACGACTCCATCTGCCTCCTCGGCCTGGGCTGCGACCTGAGCGTCCCGGCCGGTGACCGCGGCCTCGGTGACTTCTTCGTCATCGACGTCAACCCGGTCACCCGCAAGCTGCAGATCGTCTACAGCAACACCGCGAAGCTCCCGGACGCGGCGAGCGGCTCCATCGCCGCACCGATGGTGACCACGCAGATCGGTGGCCCGAGCGCCCTGGGGGGCGAGCCCGTCACCTCGGGCGAGGACCGCGCGGTCGTGCGGACCTCGGCCCCCGACCCGGAGGGCGATGCGCTCGCCGACTACTCCTTCCTCAACCCACCGACGGCCGCCGTGGGCGGGAACTCCGGCAGCCAGACGGAGGTCAAGGCGCTCGACCTCCGTGACGCGGTCGTCGGCCCGGAGGTCGATCCCGCCACGGGCGCGGCCGTGAAGGACGGCGGGTTCACCGTGAGCCTCAAGGTCGCCGACCTCTCCGACGGCGCCCTGCAGGGCGCGCTCGGGCCCCAGAACTCCGCCGGCAGCTTCGTCTACGCCTTCCGCTTCGTCAACGGGTTCCAGCCCGCGGCCGCGGTGGCGAAGTGGTCGCCGACCGACGGCTTCACGTTCGGCTTCGACGACTACACGACCTCGGACGCCGACCAGGCGTGCCTGGGCACCTCGGGCCCGAAGTGCGAGACCTACCCCGGCCGCACGGCGATCAAGGGCAAGGTCGACCAGGCGAAGGGCACGATCACCCTGAGCGTCCCCCGTGCGCTGCTGACCCCGCTGAAGGGCACGACCGGGCCGGGCCAGCGCCCCGCGGAGAAGAAGGGGGGCGAGGCGATCCCGGGTGACCGGTTCTACGACGCGACGGCGATCTCGTTCGCCAACCCGTCCCCCGACCCGTCGACCCAGGCCTTCATGGTCAACGTGGACAACGTCCGGGCCATGGACTTCGTCCTGCCCGGCGCCACCCCGGCGACGGGCGCCACGGGCCAGGCCGGGAGCCCGGGCCAGCCGGGCACGACGACGCAGTCCGGCTCCACGCCCCCGCCCGGCAGCCCCGGCCAGCCCGGCACGACGACGCAGTCCGGCTCCACGCCCCCGCCCGGCACGACCACGTCGGGCCAGTCGGGCACGACGAAGCCGGGCACGAAGAAGCGCTCCAGCGCCCGCCTGCGGATCGTGAAGGTCCAGCGCCGCGGCGGCCGGCTCCGCCTGACGCTGCGCTCCACGAACGGCTCCGTGCGCGGCACGACGATCCGCCTGACGCTCCGGGGGCGCACCATCGTCCGCGGGACGAGCAAGCGCGTCGGCGCGAAGGCCGTCGTCCTCACGCTCCGCCCCGTGAAGGGCCGGCGCCTGACGGCGGGCCGCTACCGCATCGCGGTCCGGGCGACGGGCGCCAGCAAGGCCCGCGCGGGTGGCGTCGTCCGGCTGAAGTAGCCGACGGGCCCCGAGCCCGCCGCACGGCGCTCGAGGTCCTTCCCGCCAGGCGGGAGGAACCTCGAGCAGCTAGCCGAGGACCTCGACCAGGCGCCGGTCGAGCGCGGTGGCGACGGCCTCGCGGACCGGCCCCTCCTTGAAGCGCTCGAGCAGCGCGCCGAGGAACCCTTCGACGACCAGGCGGTGCGCGCCGGCCTGCGGGAGGCCGTGGGCCTTGAGGTAGAAGAGCTGCTCCGGGTCGATCTGCGCGATCGCCGCGGCGTGGGTGCAGCGCACGTCGTCGGCGAGGATCTCGAGGCCGGGGATCGCGTCGGCGTGCGCCTTCTTGGAGAGCAGCAGGTTGCGGCACTCCTGGAACGCGTCGGTCTGCTGCGCGCCCTTGTCGACCTGGATCATCCCGCGCCACACGGCGGTGGAGCGGCCGTCGAGGATCCCGCGGAACGCGAGGTCCGACGTCGTGCCGACCGCCGCGTGCTCCTGCAGCGTGTCGAAGTCCACGTGCTGGCGGCCCTGGGTGGCGTAGGCGCCGGTGACCGCCGCGTGGGCGCCCGGGCCGGCGAGCTTCGTCTCGAGGAAGACCTTCCCGTCCTTGCCGCCGAAGCCGAGCGTCACCCAGTCGAGGTGGCCGTCGCGCTCGACGACCGCGCGCTGGGTGCCGAAGACCCAGGTGCTCGTGTTGAGGTCCTGCCCGCCGACGTACCGCAGCCGGGCGTTCTGGCCGACGACGAGCTCGACGACCCCGTTGACGAGGCCCTCGGTCTCGTCGGACGCAGAGAGCGTCTGGTCCCAGATCTCGGCTTCCGCGCCCTCCTCGAGGACGACGAGCGTGCGCGTGTAGAGCGCGGTCCCCGTCTCCGCGTGGACGTTCGTGACCAGGACGGGCGCGTCGAGCTGCACGTTGCGCGGGACGTAGACGAACGTCCCGTCGGTCCACTGCGCGTCGTTGCGGACGACGAGCGCGGACTCGGGGTCGACGAGCGTGCCCAGGTGCCGGGCGACGAGCTCGGGGTGCTGCTCCATCGCGTCCGCCAGCGGCATGACGAGCGGGCCCTCCGACGCGGCCGGCTCGGCCGACACGCCCACGGCGCCCTCGGGCGCGAGCAGCAGCTCGAGCCCCTCGGCCGAACCCGACGGCGCCGCGGGGCGCTCGTCGAGGTCGAGCTTGCCGAGCGGGGTGAACTCCCAGCCCGCCTTGCCCTTGAACTCGGGCAGGGCGACGGAGCTCATCCGCGCGGCAGCAGCCTGCCGCCGCGCGTCGATGGTCAGGGTGTCCGACATCTAGCCGATCGACCCTTCCATCTGCAGCTCGATCAGCCGGTTCATCTCGATGGCGTACTCCATCGGGAGCTCCTTGACGATCGGCTCGATGAAGCCGTTGACGATGAGCTTGCCGGCCTCCTCCTCCGAGAGCCCGTGGGCCATGAGGTAGAAGAGCTGCTCGTCGCCGACCTTCGAGACCGTGGCCTCGTGGCCGACGTCCACGTCGTCCTCGCCGATGCGGATCGTCGGGTAGGTGTCCGAGCGCGAGTCCTCGTCGAGCAGCAGCGCGTCGCAGACGACCTTCGACTTCGAGCCGTGCGCGCCCTTGGCGACCTCGAGCAGGCCGCGGTAGGACGAGCGCCCGCCGTTCTTCGAGATGGACTTCGCGAAGATGTTCGAGGTCGTGTTCGGCGCGGCGTGGACGATCTTGCCGCCCGCGTCCTGGTGCTGCCCCTCGCCCGCGAAGGCGATGGAGAGGATCTCCCCGTGGGCGCGCTCGCCCGTGAGGTAGACGGCCGGGTACTTCATCGTGAGCTTCGAGCCGAGGTTGCAGTCGACCCACTCGACGGTCGCGTCGCGCTCGGCGACGGCCCGCTTCGTCACGAGGTTGAAGACGTTGTTCGACCAGTTCTGCACGGTCGTGTAGCGGATGCGCGCGCCGGGCTTGGCGATGAGCTCGACGACCGCGGAGTGCAGGGAGTCGCCCGAGTACGTCGGGGCGGTGCAGCCCTCGACGTAGTGCACGTAGGAGCCCTCGTCGGCGATGATGATCGTCCGCTCGAACTGGCCCATGTTCTCCGTGTTGATGCGGAAGTAGGCCTGCAGGGGCTGCTCGACCTTCACCCCCGGCGGGACGTAGACGAACGAGCCGCCCGACCACACGGCGGAGTTCAGCGCCGCGAGCTTGTTGTCGTTCGGCGGGATGATCGTGCCGAGGTACTGCTTGACCAGGTCAGGGTGCTCGCGGAGCGCCGTGTCCATGTCCATGAAGATGACGCCCTGCTTCTCGAGCTCCTCGTTGACCTGGTGGTAGACGACCTCGGACTCGTACTGGGCGCCGACGCCGGCGAGGAACTTGCGCTCGGCCTCCGGGATGCCCAGGCGGTCGAAGGTGCGCTTGACGTCCTCGGGGACGTCGTCCCAGGAGCGCTCGGCCTTGTCCGAGGCGCGCACGAAGTAGTGGATGTCGTCGAAGTCGACCTCGGCGAGCATGGGCGAGCCCCACGTCGGCATGGGGCGGGCCTCGAAGTAGTCGAGCGCCTTGAGGCGGAACTCGCGCATCCACTCGGGCTCGCTCTTGAGCTCGGAGATCTTCTCCACGACCTCGCGGGTCAGGCCCTTCGGGGCCTTGTAGAGGTAGTTCTCGGCGTCGTGGAACCCGTAGCGCTCGGTGTAGTCCGAGCCCAGGTCCTTCAGCGAGGCCTCGTCGGGCGTGAGGATCTTCTGCGGTGTGGCCATGGTGGGGCTACTCCAGTTCGAGCTTGATGACGCCGTCCTCGATGAGGACGGGGAAGGTCTCTACTGCCTCGTACGCGGGCAGCGTGGTCGGGCGACCAGTGCGCAGGTCGAAGGTCGACCCGTGCCGCGGGCACTCGATGGTGCAGGTGGCGGCGTCGAAGCCGCCCTCGTCCAGGAGGACGCTGTCGTCGTGCGAGCAGCGGTCCTCCATGGCCAGCAGCTCCCCCTCGCAGTTGAAGACCGCGATGTCGAAGTCCTCGGTCTCCACGCGCCGGGAGGTGCCGGGCGGGAGCTCGGAGAGGGGGCAGATGGGCAGGAGGGAGGCCATGTCGCGAGCGGCTCCGGGAATCCGACGCCGCTGGTAGGGATTGTACCGCCGAACCCGGCGCGAACGGGGGTGCCGAAGCGCCCTCCCCCTTGAGAATCGCCGCCCGAGCGTCGATGCTTGCGCACTCGTGACCGAGCGGGCGATGCCAGACGGGTGGGCCGTCTTCGACCAGGCGCCCACGGGGCTGGTCCTCTGCGACCCCGCGCTGGTCGTCCTCCGGGGCAACCAGGAGCTCGCGCGGCTCGTCGGCCGCCCCGTCGAGGAGCTCGTCGGGCGCAGCGCCTTCGACCTGCTGCACCCGGCGGAACGGGACATCGCGCGCGAGCGCCTGGCGCTCCTGCTCGAGGACGGCATCCCCCAGAGCGTCGAGCAGCGCGTCGTGCACGGCCAGGGCCACGACGTCTGGCTCCGGGTCGAGGCCGGGCTCGTGCTCGGCGAGGGGGGCGGCCCCTACGTCCTCGGGCGCGTGGAGGACACGACGGACCACCGCCGGACGACCGCCCGGCTGCAGCGCCTGGCCGAGCGCGACCACCTCACGGGCCTGCTGAACCGGCGGCGCATCGAGGAGGAGCTCGAGGCCGCCCTGGCCGGCATCCGGCGCCACGGCCGCCGCGCCGCGCTCGTGCTCGTCGACCTCGACCACTTCAAGGACGTGAACGACAGCGGCGGCCACGAGGCCGGCGATCGCGTGCTGAGCTTCGTCGCCGCGACGCTCGCGACCCGGGTCCGCGAGGAGGACGCCGTCGGGCGCCTGGGCGGCGACGAGTTCGCCCTCCTCCTGCGGGACACCTCGCTCGAAGCCGCGGAGGGCGTGGCCGCGGAGCTCGTCGCCCGCATCGCCGACGCCTCCTACACGCGGGAGCGCGGGGTGACGATGAGCGCCGGCGTCGCCGCCCTCACCGCGGACACCCGCAACGCGCAGGACGCGCTGCACGCGGCGGACCTCGCGATGTACGCGGCGAAGGCCGCGGGCCGCGACCGGGTCGCGGTGCACGGGCCCTCCTCCGGGCCGGCCGTCGACGGCGACCGCCGCTCCGTCGACCTCGCACCCGTGCGCGCCCCCGGGCCACGGGCCGGGGGACCCGACGGGCGCGGCCCGGACCGCGAGCGCGGGCTGCTCGACGGGCTGCAGGCGGTCGCCGACGCGCCCAGCGTCAGCAACGCGCTCGACGCGGTGCGGGAGCTGCTCGGGATGGACGTCGCCTACATCGCCAAGCACGAGGGCGGGGCGCAGGTCCTCGTCGCCTCGCGAGGGCATCCCCACGTCCGCCGACGGGCACGTGGGCGGGCGCCGCTTCCCCCTGGAGGAGACGATCTGCGGGGCCGTCCTGCGCGGCGACGTCCCCCAGGCCATCCCCGACACCCGGGACTACCCGTCCATCGCCCGGATCGCGGTCGCCCACCACGTCGGCGCCTACGTCTCCATGCCCATCCAGCGCTCGGACGGCAGCCTCTACGGGATGCTCTGCGCGACGAGCCAGGGCCCCACCGCGCGGCTCGGCGAGCGCGACCTGCAGTTCCTCGCGGTCATCGCCCGCCTCGTGGGCGGCGAGCTCGAGCGCGACGCGGCCATGCGCGCGCACCTCGAGCTCCGGGTCGCAGGCGGCGGGCGCCGAGGCGCTGCTCTCGGCCATCGAGGCGCGCGACCGCTACACGGGCGCGCACTCCCGCGAGGTGGTGGAGCTCGCGATCGAGGTCGCCGCCGAGCTCGACCTCTCCCCGGAGGAGCAGCACGAGGTCGCGCAGGTCGCCCTGCTGCACGACATCGGCAAGCTCGCGCTCCCCGACGCGATCCTCTCCAAGCCCGGGCCCCTCGTCGGCGACGAGGTCTCCCGGATGCGCCGCCACCCCGTGGAGGGCGAGCGGATCGTCGCGGCCATCGACGAGCTCGCCCACCTCGCCCCCGCGATCCGCGCGGAGCACGAGCGCTGGGACGGCCGGGGCTACCCCGACGGGCTCGCGGGCGAGGAGATCCCCGTGGGCAGCCGCATCGTCCTGGTCTGCGACGCGTGGGACGCGATGACCACCGACCGGCCCTACCGCGCGCGCATGGGGCGCGACGAGGCCCTCGCGGAGCTCGCCTCGGGTGCCGGCACCCAGTTCTGCGAGACCTGCGTGCAGGCGCTGTTCACCGTGCTCTCCCGGAGCTGAGGCCGGGGCTCAGCCGCCCGAGAGGCGCACGGCGGTCCCGACGGAGAGCAGGCCGCCGGCAAGGAGGTTCACCGTCAGGCTCGGGCGCTTGGCCAGCACGCGCCTGCCCTCCGCCGTCAGCGGCACGGCGAAGGCGACCGGGACGCGGCCGGGGAAGCGCGTGCGCCCGAGGGCGAGCGCCTTGCCCGACTCGGGGTCCTCGATCCGCAGGGTGCGGGCCCGCGAGCGCACGGTCCGCGCCGGGAAGGGGTTCGGGACCACGCGCACCACCGCCCGGCCGCGCACGACGCGCACCCGGGTCTCCACCGCGGCGGCGCCGAGGGCGACGAGCTCGCAGTCGCCCACCGTGACGCTCGGGCCGAGGAGCACGTCCCGGCCGAGGCCGCAGACCGTGTCGAGGGTGTAGTCCGAGGAGAGGACGTCGTCGCCCGCGCCGCCGTCGAGCTTCGCGGTGCCGAGGATGAGGTCGCCCGCGACGACGGGCGGGTCGGCGAGCAGGACGTCGTCGCCCCCGAGCCCGGAGATGAGCTGCAGCCCGGTGCCGGCGGAGAGCTGCAGCCGGTTCGGGCCGTCGTCCCCGATGAGCGAGCCGCCCGCGGCGCCGCGGACGTCCTCGATCCCCTCGAGCCGGTCCTCCTCGCCCTTGCGGCCGTCCGCGCCGGGGTCGGAGAGCGCGACGGTGAGGAAGCCGGCGTCGAGCCACCGGGCCTGGTCGCGGCCGTCGCCACCGTCGAGGAGGTCCGCGCCGATGGTCCCCGTCGCGTCGTCGCCGACGAGCACGTCGTCCGCGCCGCCGCCCCGCAGCTCGTCGGCCCCCGGGCCACCCTGGAGCTGGTCCGGACCCTCCGAGCCGGTCAGCACGTCGTTGCCGGCCCCGCCGTCGAGGAGCACGCGGCCGCCGCCCGAGGCGCCCGTGACCGTGATCTGGTCGTCGCCGTCGCCCGCGTCGACGACCAGGTCCGTGCCCGGGGTGCGCGGGCAGGTGGCCTGGGTGGCGACGGTCTCCGTGCAGCCCGGGGCGACCTTCAGGGTCCCACCGGGGTCGTCGACCACGGCGCTGTCGGCGGTCAGCGTGATGGTCGCGGCGCTGGCCTCGCCCGCGTCCCCCTTGACCACGACCGCCCCCGGGGCGAGGTAGACCGTGGCCGCCCGGGCACTGCCGGGCAGGGCGAGCACGAGGAGGACGAGACCGGGCAGGAGGAGCCGCATGGCGCGGTTCTACCAGCCCGGCGCCCCCACGCGGGAGGGATCTAGCGGGCTTCGGCCTCGCTGGGCGGCGTCTCGGGCTCCCAGTCGACGGCGCCGCCGAGGCCGGCGGACTTGATGACCTTCAAGCTGAGCATCGCGCACTTCATCCGCGTGGCGGAGATGTCGATGCCCAGGAGGTCCAGGACGAAGGACTTGTCGAGCGCGACGAGCTCGTCGACGGTCTTGCCCACGAGCTCCTCGGAGGCCATGGAGGCGCTGGCCTGGGAGATCGCGCAGCCGTGGCCGTCGAACTTCACCTCGGTCACGCGCCTGGCGTCGTCGACCTTGAGCATGACCTTCAGCTCGTCGCCGCAGAGCGGGTTCGTGTCCTCGAACTCGAGGTCCGGGGCCTCGATCGTGCCCCAGTTCCGCGGCCGCTTGTAGTGGGTGAGGATCTCCTCGCGGTACATGTCGTCCATCAGGCGAACACCTCCTGGACGCGCTTGATGCCCGCGACGAGCGCGTCGACGTCCTCGCGGGTGGAGTGGACGGAGAACGACGCGCGGGTCGTGGCCGAGTGCCCGAGGGCCTGCATGAGCACCTGGGCGCAGTGGTGGCCGGCGCGGACGCAGACCCCGCGGGAGCCGATGATCTCCGCGACGTCGTGCGGGTGGACCCCGTCGACGGTGAAGGAGACCAGCGCGCCGCGCTCGTCCGCGCTCGCGCGGCCCGTCGATCGAGACGCCCTCGAGCTCGGCGAGCCGCTCGAGCGCGTAGGCCGTGACGTCGCGCTCGTGCTCGCGCACGGCGTCCATGCCGATGCCGGAGAGGAAGTCGACGGCGGCGCCGAGGCCGATGACCTCCGCGATGGCGCTCGTGCCCGCCTCGAACTTCGTGGGCACCTCGGCGAAGCGCACGGCCTCCTTCGTCACGGAGGCGATCATGTGCCCGCCGCCGAGCAGGGGCGGGAGCGCGTCGAGCGCCGCGCGGGTGCCGTGCAGGACGCCGACGCCCGTCGGCCCGTAGGCCTTGTGGCCCGTCCAGACGTAGAAGTCCGCGTCGATCGCGGCGACGTCGACGGGCAGCTGCGGCACGGCCTGGGTGCCGTCGACGACGGAGAGCGCGCCGGCCGCGCGGGCCTTCGCGGCGATCTCGGCCACGGGGTTGATCGTCCCGACGACGTTCGAGACGTGCGCGACCGCGACGGCCTTGACCCCGCCCGCGGCGAGGTGGGCGTCGAGCTCGTCCATCCGCAGGCGGCCCTGCTCGTCGAGCCCGACCCAGAGCAGCTCCGCGCCCGTGAGCTGCCACGGGACGAGGTTCGAGTGGTGCTCCATGTCCGTGAGGACGACCTTGTCGCCCGGGCCGGCGACCCCGCGCGCGACGAGGTTCAGCGCCTCCGTCGCGTTCTTCGTGAAGACCGTCGTCTTGGCCTCGCCGCCGACGAAGCGCGCGATGCGGTGCCGCGCGCCCTCGAAGAGGTCCGTCGCCTCGGCGGCCACGGCGTAGACCCCGCGGTGCACGGAGGCGCGGTGGTGGCCGTAGTAGTCGTCCATCGCCGCGAGGACCGCGCGCGGGGTCTGCGACGTCGCGGCGCTGTCGAGGTAGACGATCCCCTCGCGCTCCAGCGTCGGGAACTCCGCGCGGAGGTCGGACACCGTGGCGATGGCCATGGCGCTAGGCCTCCGCGCCCGCGGCGACCTCGTCGCGGATCCAGCCGTAGCCCTCGGACTCGAGCTGGGTGACGAGCTCGGGCCCGCCCTCCTTCACGATGCGCCCCTCGAAGAGGATGGAGACCCGCTCGGGCTGGACCATGTGGAGGATCCGCTGGTAGTGGGTGATGATCAGGACGCCCATGCCGCTCTGCTTGGCGACGACGTTCACGCCGTTGGCCACGACGTTCAGCGCGTCGATGTCCAGGCCGGAGTCCGTCTCGTCGAGGATCGCCATCTGGGGCTGCTGCAGCGCGAGCTGCAGCGTCTCGAGGCGCTTCTTCTCCCCGCCGGAGAACCCGTCGTTCAGGTAGCGGGAGACGAACGCGCGCGGCACGTCCGTGAGCTCCATCGCGGCCTCGACGGTCTTGCGGAAGTCCTTGAGGGAGACCTCGCCCTCCCCACGCGCCTCGCGGTGCGCGTTCATGACCATCCGGAGGTACTTCGTGATGGTCACGCCCGGGATCGCGACGGGGTACTGGAAGGCCATGAAGAGGCCGAGGCGGGCGCGCTCGTCCGTGTCCATCTCCGTGACGTCCTGGCCGTCGAAGAGGATCTGGCCCTGGGTGACCTCGAGCGAGGGGTGCCCCATGATCGCGTTCGCGAGCGTGGACTTGCCCGAGCCGTTCGGGCCCATCAGCGCGTGGACCTCGCCCTGCTTGACGGTCAGGTCCACGCCCTTGAGGATCTGCTTGTCGTCGGCCTGGACGTGCAGGTCGCGGATCTCGAGCTCAGGCATGGGTCAGGTCCTCTTCGGGGGTGGTGGTGAGTGCGGAAGCCGTGACGGGGTCGCGGTGGGAGAACGCGACGAGCTCGGCCAGGGTGGTCTGCTGGAGCTTCTCCATGACGCCGCCCTGGACGCGGAGCCACAGGAGCTTCGTGGCGCACGCGTGGCCGGCGTCGGCCTCGTGGGAGCAGAGCACCCGGCTCGTGCCGTCCGTGTCGTCCACGAAGCAGTTCATGGGGGCTACGGTCCCCTCGAGCGCGAGGATGACGTCGTCCATCGTGATCGCCGCGGGCGGGCGCGAGAGGCGGTAGCCCCCGTGCGCCCCGCGGGTGCTCTCGACGAGGCCGGCCTTCTTGAGCAGCGCGACGATGCGCTCGAGGTAGGCGAGCGGCAGGGCCTCGGCCTCGGCGATCGCCTTCAGGGACGTCGCGGACGCCCCGCGAACGCCGTCCTGGCGCCCGAGCTCGACCATGAGGCGGACCCCGTACTCGGCCTTCGTCGTGAAGATCATGGACTCCAATCCTACCAACGGGGTCGGAGATGATCGGGGCAGGATCCGGGGTCCGCTGTCGAGAACGCGGGGTCCCGTTCGTCTGGGACAGGACACCGATCCAGGAGGCCCGAATGCAGTACGTGATGATGATCCACCACGGCGACGCGCCGACCCCCGACAAGCCCGGGTGGGCCGAGCTGCGCCCGGAGGAGCAGCAGGCGCTCTACGCCGGCTGGGGGGCCCTGAACGCGCTGCCCGGGGTGACGCCGGGCTACGGGATGGAGCCCGCGGACACCGCCACGACCGTGACGACGCGGCGGGTGAGGTGCTCGTCACCGACGGGCCGTTCGCGGAGCTCAAGGAGGCCATCGGCGGCATGTTCCTCTTCGAGGGCGAGGACCTCGACGCGGCGATCGCCGTCGCGGCGCAGGTCCCCTCCGTGGCCCACGGCGGATCGGTCGAGATCCGCCCCGTGAAGGTCTGGTGACGGCGCTCGAGGAGAGCTTCCGCGCCGACTGGGGCCGCGTGGTCGCGGCCCTGGTCGGCGCCTTCGGCGACCTCGACCTCGCCGAGGACGCCGCCCAGGACGCGTTCGCGGCGGCCGCGGAGCGGTGGCCGCGCGACGGCACCCCCGCCCACCCGGCGGCCTGGCTCGTGGCCACGGCGCGCCACCGGGCGATCGACCGCCTGCGCCGGGAGCGCACCCTGGCCGCGAAGACGCGGCTGCTCGCGATGCCCGAGGCGACGGGAGACCCCGACATGGACGACGACACCCCCTTCACGGACGAGCGCCTCGAGCTGCTCTTCACCTGCTGCCATCCCGCGCTGGCCCCCGACGCGCAGGTCGCGCTGACCCTCCGCAGCCTCTGCGGGCTGAGCACCGCAGAGATCGCCCGCGCCTTCCTCGTTCCCGAGGCGACGATGGCGCAGCGCCTGGTCCGGGCCAAGCGGAAGGTCGCGGTGGCCGGCATCCCCTTCCGGGTGCCGCCCGCCCACCTGCTCCCGGAGCGCCTCGCCGCGGTCCTCGCCGTCGTCTACCTCGTCGCCAACGAGGGCCACGGGACCCGGGGGGAGCTCGCCGCCGAAGCGCTGGGCCTCGCCCGCGCGCTCGCGGAGCTCATGCCCGACGAGGCCGAGGTGCACGGCCTGCTCGCGCTCGTGCTGCTGCACGAGGCGCGCCGTCCCGCGCGCGTCGTCGACGGGGAGCTCGTGCTCCTGGCCGACCAGGACAGCGCCCGCTGGGACCCGGCGCTCCTGGCTGCAGGCCGCGTCGCGCTGGATCGCGCGCTCGCCCTCCGGGGCTCGGGGCCGTACGTCCTGCAGGCGCGGATCGCGGCCCTGCACGCGGAGGAGCCGCGGGACTGGGCGCGGATCGCCGCGCTCCACGCGGAGCTCGCACGCCGCACGGGCTCCCCCGTCGTCCGCCTCAGCCACGCCGTGGCGGTCGCGGAGGCCGACGGCCCCGCAGCCGGCCTGGCCCTCGTCGACGGGCTCGCCCTCGACGGCTTCCGCTACTTCCACGCCACCCGGGCGGAGCTGCTGCGCCGCCTCGGCCGCGGCGACGAGGCGCGTGACGCCGATGCGCGCGCGCTGGCGCTGACGCACGACGCCGCGGAGCGCCGGCTGCTCGAGCGCCGGCGCTGAGCGCCGGGCCGGCCGCTCGCGATCCTGCCCGCCGGGCGGGAAGGACCTCGACGGCGGCGCGCGGCTACGCGGCGGCCCAGCGCTCCCGCGCCGCGTCGACGAAGCGCGGCCAGGTCGCCGGGTCCCCCGCGGGCCGGCCCGTGAAGGGCGGTGCCCCCTCGGGCAGGCCGGCGAGCGCGCCGCGCGCCTCGCGCAGCTGCCACCTCGTCGTCTGGTGCGCGCGCTCGATCACGGCGTGGCGGCGACGCCCGTTCATGAGGTTCTCCCCCATGACCTCGAGGTCCTCGGCGAGGGGCTGGACGAGCACGACCTCCGCCCCGCCGGCCCGCACGCGCTTGGCCTCGTGACCCAGCCGCCGCCCGGCCTGCGCCCGCAGGACGCGCCCGGGGAGCGCACCGGCGTCGTCGCGCGAGCTCGTGGGGTTGAGGCAGATGACGAGGTCGAGCTCCTCCCGGGCGAGCAGGTCGAGGTTCGAGACGGACCAGAGCCCGCCGTCGACGTACGTGCGCCCGCCGATCCGCGGCGGGACGTAGAAGCCCGGGATCGCGCAGGACGAGGCCACGGCCTCGGCGATCGTCGCCGGCGGCGTGCCGGGCGCCCCGAACGGGACCCGGCGGCCCGAGCCGTAGTCGCAGGCGACGATCCGCAGGCCCGGGTGCGGCGGCCAGTCGTCCGTGCAGGCGGCGGTGACGACGTCCTGGATGGGCTGGGTGGAGATGAAGCCCCGGGGGATCCAGCCCGCGAAGAGCGCGGCGGGCGGCAGGCGCCGCGGCTCGCGCAGCGCGCCGAGGGCCAGGCGCCAGGAGCCGGGGCCCGGGACGGGGAAGCCGCCGAGGCTGTAGCCGCCGCCCGCGGAGCGCGGGACCTCCGAGGCGCGGTCGCCGGCCGCGTCGAGCAGGCCGTCGAAGCTCTCCCCGGCGGAGTGGGCGACCATGTACCAGGGCGGGATGCCGCAGGCCAGCAGCGTGCCGATGACCGAGCCGGCGCTCGTCCCGACGACGAACTCGGCGCTCCCGGGATCCCAGCCCGTCTCGTCGACCAGGGCGGCCAGCGCGCCCTGCAGCCAGGCGGCGCCGAGGATCCCCCCTGCGCCGAGCACCAGACCGACCCGCGGACGCGACGGTTGCATCCGGGCCAGGCTAGTGCGTGACGGGGACCGGGAGCGTGGCCCCGGGCGCCGGGTCCGGCCGGCCCGCGGCGGCGCGCAGCCGGGTGAAGCTCTCGACGACCGCGGGGTCGAACTGCGTCCCGCTGCAGCGGCGCAGCTCCTGGAGGGCCTCGGCCTCCGTGCGCGCCGGGCTGTAGGGCCGCGTCGTCCGCATGGCGTCGTAGGCGTCGCAGGTCGCGACGATGCGCGAGCCGAGCGGGATCGCCTCGCCCGCCAGGCCGTCGGGGTAGCCCCGGCCGTCCCAGCGCTCGTGGCTGGCCCGCACGAGCGCGGCGACGTCCGCCAGGGAGGGGGCGGCACCCACGATCCGCTCGCCCATGATCGTGTGGCGGCGCATGAAGGCCCACTCGGCCTCGTCGAGGCCACCCGGCTTGTCGAGGATGGCGTCCGGGATCGCGACCTTCCCGACGTCGTGCAGCATCGCGGCGTGGCCGATGCGCCCGCACTGCTCCTGGTCGAGCCCGAGGTCGCGCGCGACCGCGACGGCCATCGCGGCCACGTCGCGCACGTGGGCGCCGAGCTCCCCGTCGCGCTCCACGAGCGCGCGGACGAGCACGTCGGAGACCTGGCGGTCGGCGGAGGCGCGACCCCCGTGCTTCTGCTCGTACATCCGCCGGTCCGCGGTCCGCAGCGCCGCGTCGACGTCCGCCCCGTCCCCCTCGAGGACGGTGGCGCCCAAGGAGGCGGTGATGGAGAAGCCGCCGCCCGTCTCGCTCAGGGCCACCGCCCCCACGGCGCACAGCTCCTGCGCGGTGGCGCCCCCCAGGGGCAGGAGCACGCAGAACTCGTCGCCGCCCATCCGGTACGCGCGGCCACCCGCCCCCTCGGCCTGCCGCGCCAGCCGCCCGCCGAGCCGCGTCAGCAGCGCGTCCCCCGCCGGGTGGCCGTAGGCGTCGTTGTAGCTCTTGAAGCCGTCGAGGTCGAAGAGCACGAGCAGCCCGGGCGTGCCGCTCCGGGCCCGGGCGACCGCCCGCCCCAGGTCGTCGAGCAGTGCCCGGCGGTTGCCCAGGCCGGTCAGGGCGTCCGTGAGCGCCTCCTGCCGGGAGGAGTCGAGCATCACGACGTGCGCGGAGACCGTCGTCATCATCCGCACGCCGACGGCCACGAGCGACGCGATGGCGAGCAGGACGCCACCGCGGGCGCCCCCGGACCACGCGCCGTGGGCCAGGACCGCGAGCGCGAGGGCCGCGAAGGCGAGCGGGAGGACCGTCGTGCGGCGGCCGAGGCGCTCGGGGCGCTCGACGGGCGTCACGGGCTGCCAGGCGGCGGCCGCGAGCGCGAGGAAGCACGCCCGCCAGCCCGCGTCGGCCGGGTCCGGGAAGCGGTAGGAGCCGTTGGCGATCGTGATGAGGTAGCTCGTGTCGGCGATCCAGAAGGCGAGCACGGCCCCGCCGACCAGCGCCCACATCCGGTCGAGGTGCCAGCCCCGGGCGGCGACCGCGCCGACGACCAGGCCGAGCAGCACGAGGTCCGAGAGCGCGTAGGTGAGGTTGATCGCGACGCTCTCGGGGCTCGCGTCGACGATGTAGCCCAGGACGGTCGCGGAGACGAGCGCGCCGATCGCGAGCCCGGCCGCGACGCCGTCGACGAGCAGCAGCCGCGAGCCCACGTGGACCGCGGGCCGCACGAGCAGCGCGATCGCGGCGAAGACGAGCACCGGGAACGCGAGGTAGCCGACGTCCGCGGCGGAGGGGACGGGGATCGACGGCTGGTCGATGAGCACCCCGGACCAGTAGGTCTCCCCCGCGCTCCAGGCGGTGATGGCCAGCGCGACGAGGGCCCAGGCGATCCGCTCCGTGCCGCGCCGGCGCGCCGCGCCGGCCAGGCAGAGCGCGGCGGCGGCGAAGGAGATCACGAGGTTCGCCGGCCGGCCGAAGACGAGGCCCTCGCGCGGCAGGACGCGGAAGACGACGTTCGCCTCGTAGGCGACGAACCACGAGGTCATGAGCGCCAGGACCCACCGGACTGCCGGATGTGCGCGCACGGCCACGCCCCGGCAGTCGGCAGCCGGGCCCGAACCTTGAACGGGGGCGCGCCGGGCGCGGCCGGTCGGGTAGCCCGAGCGCCGTTCCGGGCAGGCCTCGGGGATGGCCGACCAGGATCCCAAGCAGAACCCGACCGGCAACGCCGAGAAGGACCCGAGCGACTGGGTCACGGGCGACGAGCCCATGACCGGCGCGCAGGCGAGCTACCTGCAGACCCTCTCCCAGGAGGCCGGCGAGGAGTTCGACGAGTCCCTGAACAAGGCGCAGGCGTCGGAGAAGATCGACGCGCTGCAGGAGAAGACGGGCCGCGGGAAGTAGCCCCGCCCGTCGCGGCCGGGCAGGACGAGCCCGCGCCATGATCGGCACGAGGGCCCGCGAGGGCTCGTAGGCTCCGCGCCGCATGCTCCTCACCGCCGCCCTCGCCGCCGCGGCCGTCGCCTCGCCGTGCACGGACCCGGCCAGCACCTACGCCTGCCCCGACCTCGTCATGCGCAAGCCCTACGGCCTGCGTCTGATCGGCGGGAGCTTCCTCGCCGCGACGAACGCGATCGTCAACGTCGGGGACGGGCCGCTCGAGATCCGCGCCCGGCGCTCGAGCGCCGCCCGGGACGAGATGACCGACCCGGCAGGTCCTGCGCCCGCGCCGCCCGGGGAGCGACCCGGCCGTCCTGCCCGCCACGGGCTCCGTCGAGTTCTACGACACGGGCAGCCGCGGGACCTACTGGAAGTACGAGGGGGCGGCGAGCTTCACCCTGCGCCCCATCGCCGCCGACGGCACCGTCGGCCCCATCCGGCGCACGGGCCCGAAGATCGACTACTGCTTCCGGGACCTGCGGCGCGTCGCGCGCCTCACGGACGGCCGCCCCTACGCGCGCTCCCCGCAGGGCCGCCAGTTCGGCGCCTGCTCGACGACGCCGGGCGCGCGGCTGCTGACCCTGGGGACGAGCGTCGGCTGGGCGGACATCTACCCCTGGAGCTACCCCCAGAACGGCATCGGGGTCCGCGGCCTGCGCGGCTGCTTCCTCTACGTCCTGAAGGCCGACCCGAAGGACGAGCTCGAGGAGCTGCGGGAGGACAACAACGCGGGCGCGACCGTCGTCCGGCTGCCCTGGCGGGGGCGCGGCGCGCGCGGCTGCCCGGCGCCCCGCGGGAACCCCGGCAACCGGTAGCCCACCGGGGAGCGGGTGGCGGGGCCCTACCCTGCTCGCGTGCCCCAGACCGCTCCAGCCCGCATGACCGCCGTCCGCGAGGACCTCCGCAACGTCGCCATCGTCGCGCACGTCGACCACGGCAAGACCACCCTCGTCGACGGGATGCTGCGCCAGGCCGGCGCCTTCCGGGAGGGCGCCAGCGTCGAGGACCGGGTCATGGACTCCATGGACCTCGAGCGCGAGAAGGGCATCACGATCTCGGCGAAGAACACCGCGATCCAGCACGGCGACGTGAAGCTCAACGTCATCGACACGCCCGGCCACGCGGACTTCGGCGGCGAGGTGGAGCGCGGGCTGACGATGGTCGACGGCGTCCTGCTGCTCGTCGACGCCTCGGAGGGCCCGCTGCCCCAGACGCGCTTCGTGCTGCGCAAGGCGCTGGCCGGGAAGCTCCCCGTCATCCTCGTCATCAACAAGGTCGACCGCCCGGACGCGCGCATCAAGGAGGTCATCGACGAGGTCTACGACCTCTTCTTCGACCTCGACGCGACGGAGGACCAGATCGACTTCCCGATCGTCTACACGAACGCCAAGCAGGGCTGGGCGTCCATGGAGATCGAGGGCGAGGTGGTCAAGGAGGGCACGGACCTCAAGCCGCTGCTCGACCTCCTCGTGGAGACGATCCCGCCGCCGGCCTACGACCCCGACCACCCGTTCCAGGCCCTGGTGACGAACCTCGCCGCCTCGAACTACGTCGGCCGCCTCGCGCTCTGCCGCGTGCGCCACGGGCGCGTCAAGAAGGGGCAGACCGTCGCCTGGTCCCAGCTCGACGGGACGATCGCCAACGCGAAGATCACGAACCTCTACATCACGGAGAACCTCACCTCCGTCGACGCCGAGGAGGCCGGCCCGGGCGAGATCATCGCCGTCGCCGGCATCCCGGAGATCACGATCGGCGAGACGCTCACCTCCGTGGAGGATCCGCGCCCGCTGCCGGTCATCTCCGTCGACGAGCCGTCGCTGAGCGTGACGATCGGCATCAACACCTCCCCCCTGGCCGGCCAGGACGGGAAGTACCTCACGGCCCGCCAGGTGAAGGACCGGCTGGACCGCGAGCTCGTCGGCAACGTCTCCCTGCGCGTGAACGACACGGAGCGCCCGGACACCTGGGAGGTCCAGGGCCGCGGCGAGCTCCAGCTCGCGGTGCTCGTCGAGATGATGCGCCGCGAGGGCTACGAGCTGACGGTGGGCAAGCCGCAGGTCGTCACGAAGGAGGTCGACGGCAAGAAGCACGAGCCCGTCGAGCGCATGACGGTCGACGCGCCCGAGGACTACGTCGGGGTCATCACCCAGCTCCTCGCGCTGCGCAAGGGGCGCATGGAGCAGATGGTCAACCACGGCACGGGCTGGGTCCGGATGGACTACCTCGTCCCGGCCCGTGGCCTGATCGGCTTCCGCACGGAGTTCCTCACCGAGACGCGCGGCACGGGCCTCATGCACCACGTCAGCGACCGCTACGAGCCGTGGTTCGGCGAGCTGCGCACCCGCCCGACGGGCGCGCTGGTCTCCGACCGGCAGGGCGTCGTGACCCCGAACGCCTGCTTCACGCTGCAGGACCGCGGGGCGCTCTTCGTGCACCCGACGGAGCAGGTCTACGAGGGCATGATCGTCGGCGAGAACGCGCGCTCGGAGGACCTCGACGTGAACATCGTCCGCGAGAAGCACCTGAACAACATCCGCTCCGCGGGCGCGGACGAGATGATCCGCCTCACGCCGCCGAAGGTCATGTCGCTCGACCAGGCCATGGAGTTCCTGCGCGAGGACGAGTGCGTCGAGGTGACCCCGGAGCACGTGCGCCTGCGCAAGGTCGCGCTCAAGAGCGTCGACCGCGTGAAGCAGGCGCGCGCGATGAAGGCCGGCGCCGCCGCGCGCACCAGCGCCTGAGCCGCCGCGCCCACCCCGCGGAACGCCGCGAGAGGGCCGATGTGGGGCCCACGGCCCCGGACCGGCCCCCTCGCGGTTTCCCCCGGGCACCGCCGCGGCGCGAGAGGGCCGATGTGGGGCGCCTCGCCCCGGATCGGCCCTCTCGCGCCGCTCTGCGGCGTCGCCCGCCGCGCCCCAGTGGTCACGCGCCGTCCCCGACGACGCCGCCGCGGGACCCGTGACCCGTGGGGAGTCGTGGCGTCTCCCCAGGGGTCACGGGTCCCGCAGGAACGCCGCCACGTCGTCGACGACGTCGTGGGCGGCGGCGAGCGCGGCGTCGGGGTGCGTCGTGCGGACCGCGACGACGCGCATGCCGGCGGCGCGGCCCGCGGCGATCCCGGCCGGCGCGTCCTCCAGGACCACGCAGTCGGCGGGGTCGACCCCGAGCTCGCGGGCGGCGAGCAGGTAGGGGTCGGGATCGGGCTTCACGCGCTCCGTGCGCTCCGCGGTCACGAGCGTCGCGGGGGCGTCGAGGCCCACCACGGCGAGCCGCGCGAGCGCGAGCGGCAGCGTGCAGGAGGTGACGATCGCGACCGCCACGCCGTCGGGCGGCGCCCCCAGGAGCTCCCGCGCGCCGGGCAGCGCGACGACCCCGTCGACGTCCGCGACCTCCCGGCGCTCGAGGTCCCGCGCCTCCGCCGCCGCGTCGAGGTGCGGCGCGAGCATCCGGACGACCTGCCGGGCCGGGATGCCGTGCGGGTGGTCCGCGTCCGCGCCCACGGGCAGCCCGTGCTCCCGCTTCCACGCCGTCCACACGCGCAGGACGGCGGGGGTCGAGTCGATGAGGGTCCCGTCGAGGTCGGAGAGGATCGCGCGCACCCCTCCGCCCCCTACTTCAGGCGCAGCCGCCGGAAGGTCCGCGTGCCGGCCTTCTTCTCGACGTTGCCGGAGGCGTCGACGCCCCGGACGAACACCTTGTAGCGCCCGCGGGCGAACGTGCCCGTCCGCGTGAAGCTCCAGGCCTTCGTGCCGCTCGCCGGGAGGTACGGCGTCCGCAGGCAGCTCGTGACGGGCCCGAAGGTGCCCGCCCCGGTGAGGAAGCGGCAGCGCTTGCCCACTTCCCGCGCGACGGCGAGGGACACCCCGACGGGCGCGCCCACCGCGGTCCCGCAGGCGAGGTCGGACGACGTGCCGCGGAGCGAGAGCCCGCGACGCGTGATGCGCACGCGGGTGAAGCGGCTGACGGGCGCCTTCACGTCGCGGCAGGGCGCGACGCTCCCGGGCGCGGGCGGGGCGGCGGCCGGAGCCGAGCCCCCGGAGGGCTGCGACCCGCCGGACGGCTGCGAGCCCCCGGACGGCTGCGACCCGCCGGACGGCTGCGACCCACCCGACGGCTGCGACCCGCCGGAGGGCTGCGAGCCGCCGGAGGGCTGCGACCCACCCGACGGCTGCGACCCGCCAGAGGGCTGCGAGCCGCCGGACGACGGGGAGCCGGCCGGGGCGGAAGCGGCCGCCGCGCAGGGCGGGGTCTGCTTCGTCGCCGCGGGCGGGGCGCCCGTCGCGCCCACGGGGTCGGTCGTGTTCGTCGCGCAGATCGCCTTCAGCGCCTTGGCGGCCGGGCCGTCGGCCGCGCCCTTGGCCTGCACGAGCGCGATCGCGTCGTAGGACTTCGGATCACCCTCGGCGGCCAGCGCCGAGCAGCCCTTGCGCAGGTCCTCGCACACCACACGGCTGCCGTCGGCTCCCCGCGATGTCCACGCGGGAGCGGTAGTAGAGCGAGAGGTCGTTCGGATCGCCGTCGGGGTCGACGGCCTTGGCCGCGGCGTCGTCGCGCCAGCGCTGGGTCAGCAGGCGCGCGGTCGCGGCCTTGTCCTCCTTCACGTAGCGGTCGAACCACGCGACGGTGTAGAAGACCTCGAGGTCGTTGCCGCGCAGGGAGCTGCCGAACGCCGGGTTCGGGATGACGGAGCTCTCGTAGTGCGTGCCGCCGCGGACGACGAGCTGCATCGTGTCCGTGCCCGCCTTCGAGAGCAGCTTGGAGGCCGCCGTCTTGCCGTCGACGTTCGGCTCGGAGGTGTTGGGCTGCGGGGTCAGGCCGTAGTCGTTCGAGATGCCGAGCGCCGGCTTCGTCGACGGCACGACCGCCGGGCGCTGCGAGCTCTTCGACGTGCAGGTGAACGGCGGCGCGGTCGCGGTCGGCGCGGTCGCCCCGAGGTTGTCGTAGGCGACGATCGCCTTCACCCGCGGGTCGAGCTGGCCGACGTAGGAGACCGCGCCCGCCCCGAGCGAGTGGCCGAAGATGCCCACGCGGCCCGTGTCGAGCAGCCCGCCGAGCGGGTTGAACGCCGAGGCCTTGCCGGCCATGACGCGCGCGGCCTGCTTCGGGGTGTGGTCCGTCCCGCTCGAGCAGGACTTGCGCGGGGCGAAGGGCCGGGTCGGGGAGGAGAAGAAGAAGTCCAGCGCGTCCTCCGTCCCGTCGTAGAACGGCTGACCGCCCTGGGAGGGCACGCCGTCCTGCTGGTCGGCGCCCTCGCCGCGCGTGTCGGAGTAGCCCTGACCCTGGACGTCCCAGGTCAGCACGACGTAGCCCGCCTTGGCCAGGGCCTGCGCCGCGGTCCAGTAGAGCTCCTCCGGGGCCTGCACGGAGCCCGTGGTGAGCACCGCGCCGGGCCGGGTGGCCGGCCCGTCGGCGGTGGCCCAGACGTGCCCGGAGATCACGGAGCCGTTGCGGGCCACCCAGGAGACCGGCGTCGCCAGGCCGGCGCCGCGCGTGCTCCAGTCGTAGGCGCGCACTTCACCGGCGCACCCGTCCATCTTCTGCCAGCAGAGCTGGCCGTAGAAGAAGCGGTCGGGGTCGCCGGCCTGGATCTGCGCGGCCTGCCCCTCGCGCAGCGCGCTCTTCTCGCGCAGGAGCTGCTGGTAGGCCGGGGTCGAGACGACGAAGCGGAAGCGCTCGGAGGTCTTCGAGAAGTTCTTGGCCTCGTAGACCGGGTCGAACGCGGCGTGCGCGGTCGGGGCCGCGGCGCAGGTGAGCAGCGCGACCGCCGCCAGAGCTCGTCTCAGACGCATGGGTCGACGGTACACGAACGTTCAACCGGAATGTTGCAGCACGTGGAGGCGGCGCACGGGCGTCCTGGGTGCCCGGGTATGCTCAGCGCGTCATGGCTCTCGGACTCACCGCCTTCTCCTCGACCTTCGGCCTGGTCGTCATCTTCTTCGTGATCATGCCGGCGCTGGCGCAGGGCCTCATCGGCTTCGCCGTCGCCCAGGCGCTCGGCGAGCGGGCCGAGAACCAGAAGTACGCCGCCGGCCTCATGCAGGACGAGGAGTCGCGGGTCTAGCCCTCGCCGCGCCGCTTGGCGCGGCCCCGCAGTCCCCGTCGGGGATGATGTGCCGCATGCCCCGCGGCCTCCTGATCATCGACGTGCAGCGCGACTACTTCCCGGGCGGGGCGTTCCCCCTCTCGGAGCCCGAGGCGGCCGCCGAGGCCGCCGGGCGCGTGCTGCAGCACTTCCGCGACGCGGGCGAGCCCGTCGTCCACGTCCAGCACCAGGGCGCACCCGAGGGCGGCTTCCTCGTCCGCGGCACCCCGGGCACGGCGTTCCACCCCGCGGTCGAGCCGGCGGAGGGCGAGCTCGTCGTCGAGAAGGCGGCGCCGAACAGCTTCCTCGGCACGGAGCTCGAGGCCGAGCTGCGCGCCCAGGGGATCGACGAGCTCGTCGTCGCCGGGATGATGAGCTCCATGTGCGTCGACGCGACCGTCCGCGCCGCGAAGGACAAGGGCTTCGGGGTCACCGTCGTCCACGACGCCTGCGCCGCCCCCGGCCTCGAGTTCGGCGGCACGGAGGTCCCCGGCCCGGCGGTGCACGCCTCCTTCATGGCCGCGCTCGGCTCGGCCTACGCGACGCTCGCCTCGAGCGCCGAGCTCACGAGCTGACCGCGCGTGCGTGAGAGGTGCCAGGCACCTTTCACCCGCGGCGCGCGGCGAGCTCCTCCGTCGCGGCCATGAGGTCGCCGCCGCCGTCGCCCGACAGCGCGCCGACCAGGCGGCCCTCCGCGTCGAGGTAGCGCACGGAGAACGGCTCGACGGCCGGGTCGCCCTCCCACTCCTCGCTGGCCCAGTCCGAGGCGATCCCGACCCACTCGAAGGAGCCCCAGTCGGCGAGGTCCGTCCAGAAGTAGGGGACCTGCGCGTAGGGCGCGTCGGCCCCGAGCATCGCCCGGGCGACGTGGGCGCCCTGCTGGGTGGCGACCTCCTCGTGCTCGATGCGCACCGTCCGGCCGTGCAGGACGGAGTCCCACTCGCACATGTCGCCCGCGGCCCAGAGCCCCTCGGCGGAGGTCCTCAGGCCCGCGTCGCAGGCCACGCCGCCCAAGTCGCCGAGGGTCAGCCCCGCCTTGCGCGCGGTCATGACGTCCGGGGTCGCGCCGACGCCCGCGACGACCGCGTCGCAGGGGAGCTCCTCGCCCCCGGCCAACAGCACCCGCTGGATCCGCTCCTCCCCCGCGAAGCCCTCGACGTCGACGCCGCCGCGGACGACGACGCCGCGTGCCTCGAGGATGGAGCGCACGTGCCTGCCGACGCCCGGGCCGAAGCCGCGCTCCATGGGCTCCTCCTCCATCATGAGCACCGTGCAGCGGTAGCCCATCTTCGTGAGCGAGGCGGCGAGCTCGCACCCGAGGTAGGAGCCGCCGACGAGCACGACCTGCTGCGCCTTCACCCCCTCGAGGTCGCGCTTGAGCAGGTCGGCGTTCATGAGCGCGCGGACGTAGTGCAGCCCGTCGAGGTCCGTGCCCGGCAGCTGCAGGCGCCGGACCATCGCCCCCGTCGCGAGCAGCGCGGTGTCGTAGGAGACCGTCTCCTTCGTCGAGAGCGTCGCGACGCGCTCGGCCGGGTCGAGCGCCGTGACGGAGGTGCGGGTGAGCAGCTCGACGTCGTGCTTCTGCGTACCAGTCGGGCTGGTGGACGAGCGCGTCGGCCTTCGAGCCCCCGGACTGCAGGTAGCCCTTCGTGGCCGGCGGGCGGTGGTACGGCGGGTCGAGCTCCCGACCGACGAGCAGCACGCCGCCCTCGGCGCCCTCCGCGCGCAGCGTGGCGGCGCAGGTCGCCGAGGCGACCCCGCCGCCGATCAGGAGGTGTGCGACGTGACGGTCGGCCATGGGCCGATCCTAGGGTCGCGCCCGACCGTGGAGGTGCCCCCTAGGAGGTGACCTCGACGCCCTTCCAGAAGGCGACGTGGTCCTTGATCTCCGCCGCGGCGTCCTTCGGCGCGGGGTAGTACCAGGCCGCGTCCGCGTTCTCCTGGCCGTCGACGGTCAGCGAGAGGTAGCTCGCGTCGCCCTTCCAGGGGCAGTGGCTCGTCTTGGAGGACGGCGTGACGAGCTCGTCCTTCACGGAGCTCCGCGGGAAGTAGTGGTTGCCCTCGACCACGACGGTCGCGTCGGACTCGGCGATGGTCGTTCCGTTCCAGGTTGCGCGCATGCCCGGGACAGTAGCCCCGGGCATGCGCGGCCCCGTGCCGCCTAGCGGATCTGCATCCCGGAGATCGCGCGGGCGATGACCATGCGCTGGATCTCGCTCGTGCCCTCGAAGATCGTGTAGATCTTCGCGTCGCGGTGCCACCGCTCGACGGGGTACTCGCGGGTGTAGCCGTTGCCGCCCAGGATGTGCATGGCGCGCTCCGTCGCCCAGGTGGCGACCTCGCCGGCCTTGAGCTTGCTCATGGAGCCCTCGGCGTTCTCGAAGCGCTGGCCCGTGCGGCCCATCCACGAGGCACGCCAGACCAGCAGGCGGGCCGCGTCGATCTCGAGCTTCATGTCCGCCAGGGCGAACGCGATCGCCTGGTTCTCGATGATCTTCTTGCCGAACTGCTCGCGCTCCTTCGCGTAGTCGAGCGCGTACTCGTACGCGGCCCGGGCGATGCCGATCGCCTGGGCGCCGACGGTCGGGCGCGAGGCCTCGAACGTCTGCATCGCCGCCTGCGACTTGGAGCGCTTGCCCTCGCGGACGCGGGCGAGGCGCTCGTCGAGCTTCTCCTTGCCGCCGAGGACGTTCTCCGCCGGGATCCGGCACTCGTCGAGGTGGACGTCGGCGGTGTGGGAGGCGCGGATGCCGTGCTTGGAGACCTTCGCGCCCTGCTCGATGCCCTTGTGCTCGTCCTTCGAGACGAGGAACGCGGCGTGGCCGCGGGAGCCGAGCGTCGGGTCGACGGAGGCGATGACGACGTGGACGTCGGCGATGCCGCCGTTCGTCGCCCAGGCCTTCTGCCCGTTGATGACCCACTCGTTCGTGGCCTCGTCGAACTTCGCGGTGGTGCGGACGTTCGAGACGTCGGAGCCCGCGTTGGGCTCGGACGCGCAGAAGGAGGCGACCTTGAGGTCGCCCGGGGTGCCGAAGCAGCGCGGGATCCACTCGCCGATCTGCTCCCCCGTGCCCTGCCCGACGATGGAGGCGACGGCGAGGCTCGTGCCCATGATCGCCATGCCGATGCCGGCGTCGCCCCAGAAGAGCTCCTCGTTGGCGATCGGCATCGTCAGGCCCGTGGGGTCGGCGAAGAACTGCGCGAGGCCCTCGAAGCCGTAGAGGCCGATCTTCGCGGCCTCCTCGATGATGGGCCACGGGGTCTGCTCGCGCTCGTCCCACTCGGCGGCCGCCGGGCGCATGACGTCCTTCGCGAAGCCGTGGACCCAGTCGCGGATGTCCTTCTGGTCCTGGCTGAGCTCGAGCGTGAACACGACCTCGGGGGCCTCGGTTGCGGACTGCTCCTGCTCGGTCGTCGCCACGCTGAACACCTTTCAATAGGGGAGGAGCCAAAGGGTACCCGGCGGAGGTGCGCCAGCACGCCCGGTCCGGCGCGGGCTCGACGCCATGCGGATCGTGCAGATCATCGCGCCGGCCCCGCCCGTGGTGCCGTGGTCGATCGAAGGGCTGCCGAGCGACCATCCGATCGACCACCGCCCCCTCCCCGCCACGCACTCGGGGCAGGCGCCGAGCGCCGCCGCCGGCGCCCGTGGAGCGCCGCGCGGCTGCAGGCGTGGCTGGCGCGCCAGGAGCCCAGGGTCGTCCGGACGATCCTGGGGTAGGGACCCCCCATGGACTTCATCGAGACCGTTCGCACCCAGGCCGGCCTGCCCGACGACGCCACCGCGGAGGCCGCAGCCGCGGCCGCCCTCGAGGCGCTCGGCGGCCGCATCGCCGGCGGGAACGTCGAGGCGCTCGCCGTCGAGCTCCCGACCTCCCTGGCCGCCGCGCTGCGTCGCGGGAGCACGGGCGAGGCGCATGCAGGCGGAACCGCGGAGCTCTCCGCGAAGGTGGGCGACCTGCTCACCCGCCCGGACGCCCCCACGGTCGACGCCGATCCCGCCGACGTCCTCGTGGCCGTCATGCGCGGCATCGCCACGACGGTCGACCGCGAGGTCGTCGACAAGCTCGGTGCGCAGCTCCCGGGCGACCTCACGCAGCTGCTCATCGCCGAGGAGGAGGGCGACACGACGGAGGTCCACGCGAACTCCCCGCAGCCCGGCGAGCCCGGCTCCCAGCCCGGCCGCAGCCACGCGACGGGCGATCCGACGCACTGAGCGGGCCCTAGCCTGCAGGGGCCGATGGAGCTCGTCCCCGCCCAGCCGAACGTCGTCCTGCGCGACGGCGCCAACGGCATGGAGGTCGTCCTGGCCTTCCCCTACGACTCGAGCATCGTCGAGGCGGTCCGGCGCATCCCGGGCCGCCGCTTCGACTGGGACTCGCGCGAGTGGGCGGCGCCCGTCGACGACTGGGTCGGCGTCCACGTCTCGAGCATCCTCGAGCGCTTCCCCGACCTCGAGACCTCCGGGGAGGTCGACGCCTGGCTCTCGGGGATCGAGCAGCGCTGGGTCGGCTCCATCTCGACGGGCGTTCGCAACGGGAAGGGCTGGTTCACCCTGCGCACCCGTGCGGGCCAGCTCCCCGAGGAGCTCGCGGCGGTCGCCGACGAGCAGGACGGCCTGCACTGGCTGCCCTTCTCCGAGGAGGTCGCCGAGCTCCTGCTCGACATCAAGGCCGCGCGGCTCGACTCCCCCGCGAACCGCTGCATCACCCACCTGCGCGCGGGCCTCGACCCGCCCCCGGCGATCCTCGGCTTCGTCGAGGGGGTGGCGGGAACCCACTTCAAGCTCGACGTCCTCTGGGACTCCGATGCGGGCAAGGCCTTCGACGCGCTCCCGGGAGCGGGCGACCGCTCGCGCTCCATCCCCGTCGACCCCTACCTCGTCGAGCGCCTCGACGCGTTCATCGCGCTGCACCGCGTGGAGGTCAGCGGCGCGGCCGCCCCGAAGCTCGCCGAGCTGCACCGGGAGCACGAGGAGGCCCAGCGCGACATCGCCGCCTCGCGCGCCCGCGAGGCCGCGCCGCCCGACCCGCTCCCGCGCCTCGGCGGCGGCGACGAGGCGATCAGCCTCGAGCCCTTCCAGTGGGCCGGCGTGGAGTACCTCCTGCACAAGCGGCGCGCGTTCCTGGCCGACGAGCAGGGCCTCGGCAAGACCGTGCAGGCGCTCGCGGCGATGGAGGTCGACGACGCGTACCCCGCGGTCGTCGTCTGCCCCGCCTCGCTGAAGCTCAACTGGGAGCGCGAGGCCGCGCGCTGGCTGCCCCACCGCGACGTCGTCGTCCTCCAGGGCCGCGGCGTCGGGCAGCGCACGGGCGAGATCACCGTCCTGAACTACGAGCTGGTCGCCGCGCACAAGGAGCAGCTCGCACGCCTCAAGCCGCGCGCGCTCGTGCTCGACGAGAGCCACTACTGCAAGAACCCGCAGGCCAAGCGCACCCAGGCCGTCCGCCGCCTCGCGCAGGCCGTGCCCGAGCACGGGCTGAAGCTCGCGCTCAGCGGCACGCCGGTCCTCAACCACCCCGAGGAGCTCATCCCGCAGCTGCGCATCATCGGCCGCCTGGAGGACTTCGGCTCCGGGGCGAAGTTCGCCCGCCAGTTCCAGGGCGACTCCGCCGAGGAGCGCCTGCACTGGCACCTGCGCCGCCGCTGCTTCGTGCGGCGCCTGAAGAGCGAGGTGCTGCCGCAGCTGCCGGCCAAGCGGCAGGTCGTCGTGCCCATGGAGCTCTCGAACCAGCGGGAGTACCGGCTGGCCGAGGAGGACGTCGTCGCCTGGCTGCGCGAGCAGCCGCTCGACCTGCGCGAGCTCGACGCGAAGATCGCCGCGACCCTGCGCACGGAGCGCCTCGTGCAGCTCGGGGTGCTCAAGCGCCTGGCCGCGAAGGGCAAGCTGCAGACCGCGCTGTCCTGGATCCACGACTTCCTGCAGTCGGGCGAGCCGCTCGTGGTCTTCGCCCACCACCAGGAGGTCCAGGAGGCGGTCATCGAGCGCTTCCCGGACGCCGCGCACCTCCTCGGCCGCGACTCGACCACCGCCCGCGAGGCGACCGTCCAGGCCTTCCAGGAGCCCGACGGGCCGCAGCTCATCGTCTGCGCCACCCGTGTCGCCGCGCAGGGCATCACGCTCACCCGCGCCTCGAACGTCGCGTTCCTCGAGCTCGAGTGGACCCCGGCGATGCACGACCAGGCCGAGGACCGCTGCCACCGCATCGGCCAGCACGACGCCGTGACGGCCTGGTACCTCCTGGCCGCCGGGACGATCGACGAGACCATCTCGGAGATGCTGCAGCGCAAGCGCGGCCTCGTCGGGGCGGTCACCGACGGGACCCGGGACGAGGGCGAGGCGCTCGTGGCCTCCGTCGTGCGCGAGCTGCGCGGGAAGCCCTACAAGCACCTGCGCCCGGTGGCCTAGCTCACCTCGATGCCTTCAGCTTCGCGGTGACCACGGGCCCGGCGAGCCCGGCGCGGTCGACGGCGGTGATCCGCACCTGTCCGCCCTTCTTGGGCAGGAAGGCGGCGACCCGCACGGAGCGCCGCGAGCGGGCCGGCACGATCGTGGTCGAGCGGTGGCCGTCGGCCAGGCGCACCTTGACGACGTAGCGCGCGGCGCGGGCCGCGGGCCGCCACGTCACCGTCACGGCCGAAGAACCGGACCTCCGCAACCGCACGCGGCCGGCGCGGCCGGGCTTGGACGGTCGCGGTGCGACGTAGCTCGCGACGACGTAGCTCTTTCGGGGCAACCCGTCCTGCGTGACGTTGGCGACGATCTGCCGCCGGCCGGGACGCCCACCGCCCGGGGCGAAGCGCAACGTGCCTGTGCGCCCACGGACGCGGGGCAGCGCGTGCTCGAGCCCCTTGGCGCGCTCGACGAACGTCACCTTCTCCCCCGGGTGGGCTGCCTGCCGGTAGCGCAAGATCCGGCTGCGTCCGCGACCGCCGACCTTCGCGGTGATCTTCGGCTGCGGCAGGACGGTGCTCCGCTCGACCTTCGTGATGGCCGCGGTGCCCAGCTGCGGCACGATCCGCCAGGTCCCCGCGGCCGGCCTGGTCAGCGCGACGTAGGTGGCGTTCCGGGGCCGGTAGGAGATGATCGAGCCGACCTGGTTGTGCGCGATCTCCTCGGGCCGCACCGGCCCGTTCGTGGACGCCGTCGGACCGTCGAGACGCTCCCCGTTGGGGCCGACGAGGCCGACGAGCGGGGGACCGCTCCCGCCGCTGACCTTCAGGCCGATCGCCTTCGTACCCGGTGCCACCGTGACGGTCTTCTCGCCCCCGACCTGCCGCAGGTCAGCGGTCCCGTCCGCGAAGCTCCGCGTCATGGGGGGCGGGGGCGCGAAGAACGTCTTGAACGGGCTCAGGTCGCAGTTCGTGAAGAACTCCGGGATCGGGTCCCGCCACTCGATGGAGAAGCCGAGCGCGGCGTCCTTGACGGGGTTGGTGAACCCGCCGCAGGCAGCTGCGCCCTTGTCGGAGATCAGCCCGGCGACCTTGATGCTGCCCAGGCCCAAGTTGGCCTCCGCGGCGCCGTAGAGGTAGAAGTTCGTGCCCTGGACGCCGCCCTCGACGTCGACGTTGACGTCCAGGACGTAGAGGCTGAAGCCGGCGTTGCCCTTGAGGAAGAAGGTGCCGCCCGTGTCGTAGTGGACGTTGGCGGTCGCCACCGGGATCGTCACCACGCGCAGCTCCCCCGTGATGTCGACGGAGACCGCGTACGGTGTGCCCGGGAAGGCCACCGTCCCTTGGAGGTCGGCGTCGATCGCCGCGCCCCCCAAGCAGGGTCGGGCCCGCGACGAGGTGGATTCCCGCGCTGATCGTCGTCGTCGGCTTGATCGTGAAGCCGCCGTTCACGCCGGCGAGCGCCGATGGACGGCGGCAGGATGGGGACGGCCGTCGGGAAGTCGGCGGCGATCGTCGCCCCGCCGAACTCCCCGCCGACGAACGTGATGGTGCCCGTCAGGCTGACCGCCCCCGGCAGCCCGAGGTTCACGCTGAGCACGCCCTTCCAAGTGTCCGACTTGCCCGTGTAGTCGATGACGACCTTCGCGAGCTCGAGCGGCCCCAAGGTCGCGGTGCCGACCTCCACGTGCAGCGAGTCGAGCTTGAGGCCCCCCGCGGAGGTCGTCACCAGGGTGGCGCAGCCGCCGGCGTCGACGAACGCCGGCTTGGGCAGTTCGACGTTCACCTCGATGAAGGTCATCCCCTCCGCGGTGCTCACCTGCGCGGTCCCCGGCATCGGGAAGCCGAGGAGGTTGCCGACGCCCGCCGTCGACACGGTCCCGATCTTCCGCCCGCCCGTCTTGCAGCCGCCGGCCTCCGCTGCGCGACCCCGGGTCGAGGCGCCGCCCGAGGGCACCGTGAACGAGACCGGCCCGTCGGAGAGCGCGACGAGCGCTCCGCCGGGCACGACGGCGCGCAGGCGTGCCCGGCCCGCCTTCCCGTCTGCCGCGGCGGTCTTGATCGTGCCCTTCGCCGGATCGGCCACCAGGGTGCTCCCGTTGGCCACGTCGATCGTGGTCCCGTTCATCAGGACGACGCCCTCGGCGCTGGAGACGCCGTCCTTCGTCGCGAAGCACCCGACGAGCGTCGCGCTGCGGACCTTCACGACCCTCCCGCACCCTGCTGTCGGGCCCTGCGGCGGGGCGGGGGGCGCCGGCGGCGCCCCGGGCGGGGGCACGGGCGGGCCGTCCTGCGTGAGTCGCACTAGCAGCAGGTCCGCAGGGCTGCGGTCTGGCACGAAGTCGCCGCCGAAGCGCGCCCGGCTCGTGGCCCGTCCGGCGATCAGGACCTTGTCCCCTACGGCGACGGCCCGTCTGACGACCGGGACGCGGCCGCCGCCGATGGGCGTGGTGAGCAACCCGGGGGCCGGGCCGCCGTTGACGGACGACGGGTCGAGCTGCCCGCCGGGCGTGAGCGCCGCGACGAGGAGGTCGGGGACCGGTGCGTTGGCCTGGAGCGCCGCCTCCGACCCGAGGGTGTCGACGATGCCATTGGCGATGATGCGGCCCCCGGCCAGCACGACGGAGTCCAGCCGCGTGTCGTGGTTGCGCCCGCGGCGGTCAGGCTCGGCCTGGGCCCGGAACGCCGTGTAACCGCCGAAGACGCCGAAGCCACGTTCCAGCAGGCCGTTGGCCGTGTAGCGGCCGACGATCCCGAGCGCCGCGTACGCGCCGCTGCTCCGCCCCACCACGACGATCCCCCCATCAGGGGCGAGCGTGAGCGCGGTCAGCGCTTCGAAGCCGTTGGCGACCCCGTCCATGGTCTCCGGGTCGAAGCTCTGGGGGTTGCTGCGATCGGCCCGGGCGAGCGACACCCCGGGGAAGGCGGGGTTGAACCGGCTGTCCCCGCGCTTCGCCGGCTCGCCCCCGAAGCTCGTGTCCAGCGCGCCCTGCGCCGTGAAGCGTGCCACCATCACCCCGACGCCCGAACCGGAGCTCGACGTGGTCTGCGCGAAGCCGGCCACGACGATCCGCCCCTGCCCGTCGAGGGCCATGTCGTTGGCGACGAGCTCGCGCTCGTCCGACCCGGTGCCCATGAGCCCGAGCGTGGCCTTCCCGCCGCTCCCGTAACCCGGGGCCGGGGCACCCGTCGCGGTGAGCGCATGGACGTAGCTGCCGTCGGGCCCCAGGCCCTGGCCGTACTCGGCCAGCACGTGGACGACGCCGTCCGGCCCGAGCACGACGCGCTTGCCGTCGCGGCCCGCGAGCCGGACGACGCCCGGCGCCCCGCCCCCACCGCGGAACGCGGGGTCGAGCGACCCGTCGGGCTTCAGGCGGGCGACGAACGCCTGGGTGCTCCGGTCGAGCCCGCCGCCCGCCTCGTCGAGGACACCCACGGCGCCGCTGACGTAGATCGAGCCGTCCGGTGCGAGCGCGACGTCGCTGATGAGCGTCGCCTCGTCCGGCTTGTCGGGAGCGGCGTCGACGAGCGCGGTACCGGGGAAGCTCGTGGTCGGGGCCAGGGTCTTGTCCGGCTCGCCCGCGTCGGAGAGCCGCTCCACGGCGCCGAGCGTCCGGTCACCCTGCTTGGCGTAGCCGCCGGTCACGATGCGCCCGTCCGGCATCACCGCCACGCCGCCCGCCCCTGCGTTCCCACGGTCGCCCACTGGAACGCGGCTGATCCCTGAGCCCGCGAGGCTCTTGTCGAGGACGAGCGTCCCGGCGTGGGCCGGCGCCGTCAGCGCTCCTGCGAGCAGGACGGCGGCGACGGCGACGCGGCGGATGGGCATGGACGCGAACGTAGTCCGACCACGCCGGCATCGCGAGCGACGTGGGACTGATCCGGGACCGTTCAGGCCAGCCGCGCCAGGACGTACGCCGAGACGCGCGCCGACGCCTCTCCGAGCCTGCGGAAGTAGGTCGTCCGGCCGAGGTGCAGCTCGCTCGCGGCGACGTGGTGACCCCCGGCCGGGTCGAGGTAGCCGCGCTCGACGGTGGCGCGCTGCAGCCGCTCCTCGACGCTGTCCCCGAACGCGGCGGCGCAGGCGGAGCGCAGCAGGTGCCGGACCATCGCGGCGCGGTCGTCCGGGGTCGGCCCGATCGCCAACGGGCTGGCGGCGAGCGCCACCGGGTCGTGGAAGGAGCGCAGCGCGTCGCGGACCGCGTCCGCCGCGAGCGCGGTCGGCGCGAGGATTGGGGGTGGCTCGAGCCCCATGCTGCGGTAGACGGTGTCCCGCACCCCACGCATGACCCCTCCCGTCCCGTGGTCGATGACGAAGCAGCGGAGCTCCCGTCCGTGCTCTTCGGCATCGAGCGCGGGAACGGGCTCATAGCCGAAGGCCCTCAGGAACCCCTCCTGGCTGTCCCACGCCGGGCGTGCGGGGTCGAACATGGCGTAGACGACCCGCACGGAGCGCAGCTCGGAGCGCAAGAAGATCGCGTAGTTGCCGACCGCGTTCACGGGTGACGGCCCCGCCGCCGCGTCGAAGGGGCGCAGGTCGTCCCCCTCGCGGAAGAGCAGCGCGTTGCCGTCCGGAGCCCGGCGCAGAGCATCGGCGAGCATCGGGGCCACGACGACGTCCTCGTGGACCCAGGCGGGCGCGGTGGCCGGCGTGCACGTTATGCCGTACCCCGCGATGCGACCGGCCGCGTCGCGCACGAGGGTCACCCGGTCGGGCGCCTCGTCGAACCACCGGCGGGTCGCCGGCCACCAGGGACGTTCCGCTGCCCCCAACAGGTCCGCGACGACCTCGGCGTCTCCCGGCCGGGTGCAGGCGGCGTGGAAGTCGACGGCAGGCGACGGCGCGACCGCCCAGCGGATGGCCGGGTCCTCGATGAGCTCGACGAGGTCGACCATCAGACGCAGCTCGCCCAGGGCCGCGCGCGCGTAGAGGTGGTCGGCGATCCGCCGCCGCAGCTCGCGCGCATGCTCCGGATCGGACTCCGCGAGGGTCGTTCGCAGCGCCGAGCGCACGCTCTCGTGCAGGGTGACCCGAGTTCCCAGCGCCTCGGCGAAGGGCAGCCGGCGCAGCCACGTCTCGGCCTGGTCGCCGTTCGTCGCGGGGAGGACCGCGCCGAGCAGCCGGGCGTCGACCGCCCGCGCCATCGCGGCGACCGCGAGGACCTCGCGGTCGGCCCCGAGCAGCTCCGCCCCGGCAACGGTCCCCGAGGCGGCGAGGGACAAGGGGCCACCCGTCCGCGTCTCCGCGAGGTCGAGGCCGGGGTTCGCGGCCAGCGCGTCGGCGGCCACGGTCAGCGTCAGCGGGAGCCCGCCCGCGAGCGCCGTGACGGCGTTGCCGGCCCTGGCGCTGTCGACGCCGCGGGCGCGCACGAGGGCTCGGGCATCGGCCTCGCCGAGCGGCTCGAGCTCCAGCTCGAGCAGGACGCCCCGGACCTCGTCGGAGCGCCACGCCGCTTCCGGCGGTGCGCGCCCGGCGACCAGGACCCGGAGCGAGGCACGGGTGTCCAGGAGCGCGGCACGCACCATCGCCCCGAGCACCGGGACCTGCTCGTAGGTGTCGAGCAGGAGCAGGCCACCGTCGGCGCGAAGGGCCTCGAGCGCCTCGTGCGTCGCCTCGGGCGCGTGCTCGGCATCGCGGCCGTCGACGCGTCGTACGGCCATGCCGGCAGACGTCGCGTGCCGGTGGAGCGCCTGCAACGTGGTGCTCTTGCCGACCCCCGCGGGTCCGTGGACGAAGACCACCCGCACGTGCGGCGGCTCGATGTCCAGCCACCCCGCCAGCCGGTCCAGCAGCACGTCGCGACCGAGGACCTGCGGATCCTCGATCGATGGGGTCACGCCCGCATCCTGTCAGACACCGCACGACCGTCCCCGAGCTTCGGACTGGGCTCCACCGGCGCCCATCCGCCCCCGACGCGGGTCGCCCGGGGGCCGGGCTCAGCGCGGGAGGAGCACGACGTCGTCGCGCAGCCGCTCGACCAGCGCGCCGTCGAGCTCGAGCACGGCGCCGAGCTCCTCGAGGCTCGTGAAGCCCCCGACCTCCTCGCGGACCTCGACGATCCGCCGGGCCAGCGCACGGTCGACGCCCGGCAGCCGCTCGATCGCGCCGACCGGGGCGTTGTTGACGTCGCACAGGCCCGTGCCCCGGGTGCCGAGCTCCTTCGCGACCGCGGGCTCGGCCGCCGCGAGCGCGCGGAGCTCCGCCTGGCGGCGGGTGCGCTCGCGGGCCTGCTCGAGCGCCGCGCGCCCCGGGTCCGTGAGCTGCCGCTTGAACGCCGGGCGCATGACGAGGCAGGTGGCCAGCGCGCCGGTCCAGCCCAGGAGCAGCAGGCCGCCGCTGAGGTCCGTGTCGTGGCCGACGACGTCGTCCATCAACGCGCCGACCCACCACACGGCGGTCCAGAGCAGCCCGACGGCCACCCACCACGGTCGCCGGGCGCGGACGCCGGCGTAGAGCGGGCCGATCCAGGCGACGAACCCGACGGGGATGAGCGCGATGAGCACCCACCAGTCGTCCTTCCAGCCGTAGTGGGCGACACCCCGCCGTGCCATGGGGCGATCGTAGTCCGACGTGGGCGCTACGGCGCGGCGGGCGCCGGGGCCTCGTCGTCGCGCTCCTCCGGCGCTGCCGCCTCGCCCTGGCCCGCCCGCGACCCAGGGCTGTCCGGCGCGGCGCATCGGGCGCTCTAGGCTGCGGCCGTGCCCGCCCGTCCGTCCCGCTCGCAGTACGACGCCGTCATCGTCGGGGGTGGCCACAACGGCCTCGTCGCCGCGACGTACCTCGCGCGCGCGGGGCGCTCCGTCCTGGTCGCGGAGCGCGGCGCGACCACGGGCGGCGCCGCGGTCAGCACCCGCGCGTTCCCCGGGGTCGACGCCCGGCTCTCGCGCTACTCCTACCTCGTCTCGCTGCTCCCGCACGCCCTCGTCCGCGACCTCGGCCTGCGCTTCGCGACCCGCCGCCGCACGATCTCCTCCTACACCCCGCACGGCGCGGGCGGGCTGCTCATCGACGCCGCGGACCCCGCGCGCACGCAGGCCGCGATGCACGCGCTGACCGGCTCCGACGCCGAGTTCGCCGCCTGGGAGCGCTTCTACGCGACGACGGAGCGGCTCGCCGCGGCGCTCTTCCCCACGCTCACCGAGCCGCTGCGGTCCAAGGCGGAGCTCCGCGCGCGGGTCGCGGACGACGCGGCCTGGGAGGCGTTCTGCGAGCGGCCGCTCGGGGAGGTCGTCGAGGCGACCTTCGCCGACGACCTCGTCCGCGGCGTCGTGCTCACGGACGCGCTCATCGGGACCTTCGCCGGCGCCCACGACGCCTCCCTGCTGCAGAACCGCTGCTTCCTCTACCACGTGGTCGGCAACGGCACGGGCGACTGGGACGTGCCCGTCGGCGGGATGGGCGCGCTGACCGACGCGCTGGCGGAGGCCGCCGCGACGGCCGGCGCGGAGCTCATCACCGACGCGGAGGTCACGAGCGTCGGGACGGACGGGGAGCGCGCGGAGGTCCGCGGCGAGGGCTGGGCGGTCGGCACCCGTGACGTCCTGGCCGGCTGCGCCCCGCACGTCCTGGCCCGCCTGCTGGGCGAGGAGCCGCCCGGGCCGCCGCCCGAGGGCGCGCAGCTCAAGGTGAACATGCTGCTCGAGCGCCTCCCGCGCCTGCGCGACGCGTCCGTCGACCCGCGCGAGGCCTTCGCGGGGACCTTCCACGTCGCGGAGGGCTACGCCGCGCTCGAGCGCGCGCGCGAGGAGGCCGCCGCGGGTCGCATCCCCAGCGCGCCGCCCTCCGAGCTCTACTGCCACTCCTTGACGGACCCGACGATCCTCGGGCCCGAGCTGCAGGCCGCGGGCCACCAGACGCTCACCCTCTTCGGGCTGCACATGCCCGCGCGGCTCTTCGCGGACGACCCGGCGGGCGCGCGGGAGCAGGCGCTGGCCGCGACGCTGGCGACGCTCGACGAGCACCTCGCCGAGCCCCTCGAGGGCTGCCTGGCCCGCGACGCGAACGGCCGGCCGTGCCTCGAGGCCTCGAGTCCCGTCGACCTGGAGGTCGCGCTCGGCCTGCCGGCGGGCCACATCTTCCACCGCGACCTCTCCTGGCCCTGGGCGGCCGACGAGGCCGCGGTCGGCAGCTGGGGCGTCGAGACCCACCACGCGAACGTCGTGGTCTGCGGTGCCGGAGCACAGCGCGGCGGCGGGGTCTCCGGGATCCCGGGCCACAACGCCGCGCAGGCCGTGCTCGCGAGGTGACGCAGGTCCACACCTAGGGGTGCTGGGAGCGGCACCCGCGCGGCGGGAGGGTTCCTCCCATGACGACCACCAAGGCACTCACCACCCTCCTCGCCGTCTCCGCCCTCTCCGCGGGCGCGGCCGCCGGCACCGCCGGGGCCCTCGACGGCGACACGACCTCCACGGTCGGCCCGCCCAAGCAGCTCGTGGCCGGCGCCACGGCGCCCTTCGACGCCCCGGGCGTCAAGGCGATCCGCCAGGGCAAGGCGATCCCGGCGGGCTACGTGCTCGTCGGCCGCACCGTCGCCACGAAGGCGGGCAGGGGCTCCGCGGGCGCCGCGATCCGCCTGAGCTGCCCGTCGGGCAAGGTGCTGCAGACGCTCGGCGCCACCGGCAGGACGGGCCTGCAGCTCACGCAGAAGTACCTCGGCCGCAGCGCGACGAACGTCATGAGCCTCGACGGCCGGGGCAGCACGTCCGGGACGGTCTACGGCGTCTGCCGCTGACGGCCCGGAACGCAGCGCGGCCCGGTCGATGACCGGGCCGCGTGACCTGCGAAGGCTCTGTTGAGAGAGCCGGGTGCTACAGCGTCTGGACGTTCGCCGCGGCGGGGCCCTTGGGGCCCTGCTCCGCGTCGTACGAGACCTTGGCGCCTTCGGCGAGGCTCTTGTAGCCCTCACCGAGGATCGCGGAGTGGTGGACGAAGAGGTCCTTGCCGGCCTCGTCGGGCGTGATGAACCCGAAGCCCTTCTCGTCGCTGAACCACTTCACGGTACCTGTTGCCATGTTTCCTCCTAAAGGAACGGCGTGCTGCCGAGCTCCTTCAAAAGGGCACCCGACCTGAACGAAGCGCAGAATAGCGGCTGCGTCAAGCCCGGGCGCGTGCGGCGCCCCCCGTCTGACGGAGGGTTCCGGGCCCTGGGGTGCGGGGGTACGCTCGCTGGCACATGACCGGCGTCACCCAAGCGGACATCCAGCCCACCGCCAACGAGAAGCTCGATCGCTTCCTGACGGGGAGCATCACGGTCATCCCGTTCCTCGCGCTCGTCGTCGTGGGCGTGCAGGCCTGGAACCACAGCCTGCACTGGTCCGACGTCGTCGTCTTCCTGATCATGTACTTCGCGACGGGCCTCGGGATCACGATCGGCTTCCACCGGATGCTCACCCACCGGGCGTTCGAGACGAGCAAGGCGCTCAAGGCGACCTTCGCGATCCTCGGCTCCGCCGCCATCGAGGGTCCCGTCGTCTCCTGGGTCGCCGACCACCGCAAGCACCACGCGTTCACGGACCGCGAGGGCGATCCGCACTCCCCGCACGTCGACCACGGCCACGGCGTGAAGGGCATCCTGAAGGGCCTCTTCCACGCGCACGTCGGGTGGCTGTTCATCCACACGCAGCGCGCCGCGAAGGACCGCTACGCGAAGGACCTCATCAACGACCCGACGATCGCCTGGGTCAACCGGACGTTCTTCCTCTGGGTCCTCGCCGGCCTCGTCGTGCCCTTCGGCCTGGGCTGGCTCATCGGCGGCTCGATCGACCGCGCCTGGACCGGCCTGCTGTGGGGCGGCGCGGTGCGCATGCTCGTCCTGCACCACGCGACGTACTCGATCAACTCGCTCTGCCACGTCTTCGGCAAGCGCCGCTTCGAGACCGACGACGAGTCGCGGAACATCGCCTGGGTGGCGGCCTTCAGCTTCGGCGAGGGCTTCCACAACAACCACCACGCGTTCCCGACCTCCGCGCGCCACGGCCTCGGCCCGCGCCAGTGGGACATCAGCGCGGAGGTCATCGACCTCATGGAGCGCGTCGGCCTCGTGTGGGACGTCAAGCGCCCGAGCGCGGCGCAGCAGGCCAAGAAGCGCGTCGGGGCCCAGCGGTCCGACGAGGAGCTCGTCGGGGCCTAGGTCCCGTCGGCGCGGGCGGCCCGCTCGCGCTGGGCGAAGCGCAGCCGCTCGAGCGTCTCGTCCGCGTGGCGCTGCAGCTCGCGCATGCGCACGGGGCTCGTCTCGCGCCCGCCGTAGGCCTTCGCGCGGTAGAGGTCGAGCTTCTCCTTCGCGTAGCGCGCGTCGGCCTTGAGCGCGGCCAGCTCGTCTGCCTCGTCGGCCATGCGCCCAGCGTAGGTGCACGCCCGTACCCCTGTCGATGCCCGAGGGCCACACGATCCACCGCCTCGCCCGCGACCACACCCGCGACCTCGCGGGGCAGCCCCTCGCGGTCAGCTCCCCGCAGGGCCGCGCGACCGAGACGGCCGCGGCGCTCGACGGCGGGAGCATCCGGAAGGTCGACGCCCACGGCAAGCACCTGCTCTACCGGTGGGACACGGGCGACACGCTCCACGTGCACCTCGGCCTCTACGGGAAGTTCCGCAAGCTCGCCACGCCGGCGCCGGAGCCCAAGGGGGCGCTGCGGCTGCGCATGGAGGGCGAGCCGTGGACGGCGGACCTCCGCGGCCCGATCGCCTGCGAGCTGCTCGACCCGGCGCAGGAGGCGCTGCTGCTCGCCCGCCTGGGCCCGGACCCGCTGCGCCGCGACGGCGATCCGGAGCGCTTCGCCGCGAACCTGCGCCGCCGGCGCATCCCCATCGGCGCGGCGCTCATGGACCAGTCCGTCATCGCGGGGATCGGGAACGTCTACCGCGCGGAGGTGCTCCTCCTCCTCGGCATCGACCCCCTGACCCCCGCGCGCGACCTCTCCGCCGGAGCAGATGCGGGCGCTGTGGGACGAGAGCAAGCGCCTGCTCACCGCGGGCGTGAAGGCGAACCGCATCGTCACCCGCCCGCGCCGCCGGGGCCTGAAGGGCCGCGTCCCCCGCGACCAGGCCGTCTGGGTCTACCGCCGCTCGGCCTGCGCGCGGTGCGAGGGCCCGGTCGACGTCTACGAGCTCGCGGCCCGCACGATGTACGCCTGCCCGGCCTGCCAGCCGCCGCGTGCACTGAAAGGTGCCTGGCACCTTTCACTCACGCAGGCGCTGCTCGCCCACCCAGTCGTCGAGCTCCTGCCAGCAGGCGTAGAGGAACGCGATGCGCTCGCGCTCGCCCTGCGGGACCTCGGAGCGTGGGTGGCGCCAGTAGCGGATGCGCACCGTCGTGCCGTTGAGCTTCCCGCTCCAGATGTCCGAGACCTTCTCGAAGCCGTCGAGCCCCACGTGGCCGAAGACGACGACGTCCGCGCGGTCCGCGGTCTCCAGCAGCGCGAGCGGCCCGCCGAGGCGCGGCGGCAGGAGGTGGTGCAGGCGGTCGGCGAGGTCCGCGGTCTGCGGGTCGCTCTCCCGGATCTTCGCCTGCGCCTTGGCGAGCTTCGCCGGGGTCATCCGCGTGCCCTCGGGGTAGATGAGCGCCGCCTCGCCCGGACCGTGCAGGAAGAGCCCGAGCCGGCCGACGCGCGCGGCCTCGGCCTCCGGATCCTTCGACGCGCGCTTGACCAGCGCGGTCGGCACCCAGCGCGCACCCATGTCGAGCGTCGGGAGCGCCTTGAGCTCGTCCTTGAGGACGCAACGCAGCTGCATCTGGTGCGGGCCGGAGACGAACGCCTGCGGCAGCGCGTTGTCGATGATGCTCGCGTGGCGGATGAGGAAGACCACGGGCCCGGGCGAGACGAGCTCGTCCCCCTCCACCTCGTAGGTCAGCCCGAAGAGCTTCGTGACCCCGAGCAGGTGCCCGGCCGCCCACGTGCGCTGGAGGTAGAAGACGCGCCGCCGCCGCGTGGGCGTGTCGCGGCCGCCCGCGAGCAGCCCAGACGAGCGAGAGCCCCATCCACCCGCGCACCTCGCCGAGCAGGAACCACCACCCCATGAGCACGAGCCGCACCGCCATCCACGGCTTGCGGGTGCGCACCCAGAGCACGAGGTCGACGAGCCCGCCCACCACCAGCAGCACCGGCAGCAGGACGGTGAGGACGACGAAGAGCACCGCCTCGAGCACGATCCCGCGCGCGATGTTCAGCGCGCGCTTGCCCGGCGGGTCCGAAGGCGGGATGAGCGGGGCGACGGCCACCTGGGCCGGCGCGGAGGTGGGGGCCGACACGGGCCGACCCTACGTGGCCGGCTTGCGCCCCGCCAGCACGCTCACCGCGTCGCCCGCGTCGTCGAAGCGCGCGACCTCCTGCAGCCCCGCCCAGGGCAGCGCCGCGGCGTAGTCGGCGACGGAGCGGAAGGTCCAGTGCCCCGCCGGGTCCTGGTCGGAGACGGACTCGGCCAGCACGACGATCCCGCACGGCGCGAGCACGCGCTCGAGCTCCGCACCCAGCGCCGCGAGCGCCGCGGCCCCCGGGATCCCGCCCAGCACGAGGCAGGTGAACGCCACGTCGGCCTCCCCGTCGGCGAGCGGGAGCGGCCCGCCCACGTCCTCCAGCTCCCGGTACTCCACGCCGGGCGCCGTCGGCGCGAGCGCCAGCAGCTCGCGCACGGGGTCGACGCCGATGGCCCGGCCCGCCAGCGCCGCGAGGTCGCCCGTGAGGCGCCCGATGCCGCAGCCCAGGTCGAGCACCGTGCGATCCGGCCCCGAGGGCGCGAGCGGCAGCAGCGCGGCGAGCTCGGGCAGCAGGAGCTCCCGATGGGTGGCGGTGACCTCGTCGACGGGCGCGTCGTGGTCCGTCGAGAGCACCGCGCGCTCCCCCAGCGCCCGCGCCCGCTCGCGCCAGTACGCCACGCCGCCGCCCGTCGCCAGCGCCGGGGGCGTGCCGGGCGCCATCAGCGCGAGACGATCGGGTTCAGCGGCGTGTCGATCACCGCGCCGGGCTGGGCGCCCGGAAGGAACTTCTCGAAGTCGCCCGAGACCATCGTCGGGCTGTCGACGAGCTTCGCGCCGTCGGCGAAGTACGTCGTGGCCATGACCTGCCGCGGCTGCGTCGTCGCGTTCCCCCGCGCGTAGTGGAAGCACCACGCGTGGTGGAAGGAGACCTCCCCGAGCGTCGAACGGCCCGTCGTCCACCGTGACCCCCGCGGCCTTGAACGCCTCGGCGACCCCCGCGTCGTAGGAGGAGTCCTTCGCGTTGAAGTCCACCCCCTCCGCGAGCTGCCAGGTGTCCTTGCCCGCGGCGAACGCGAGCGGCCCCATCGCCGCCGGGATCTCCTGCAGCGGGATCCAGCTCGTGACGATGCCCTTCGAGGCGATGGGGAAGTGGTGCGCGTCGAAGTGCCACGGCGTGCGGCCGCACCCGGGGGTCTTGGAGAGCACGTTGTCGTGGTAGATCCGCGCGTCGGCGACCCCGAGCAGGTCGGCGGCCAGGCGGCCCAGGCGCGGGGAGAGCGCGAAGAGCCGCAGCACCTCCGAGTCGCCCTGCCACATCATGTCCAGGGAGAGGAAGCCCGAGCGGCCGGGCCCGTCCCCGGCCGCGGCGAGGCGCTCGACCTCGGCGCGCGCGGCGGCGAGCGCGCCCGCGCTCAGCACGCCCTTGACCTTCAGGTAGCCCTCGGCCTGGAAGCGCTCCGCCTGCTCCGGCGCGAGCTCGAACGGCGTCGCGAGCTCTTCACGGAGCTCCTCGAGCGACGGCAGCGCGACGGGCGCGGGCGGCGCGACCTCCGTCAGCTCGACGGGCGCGCCGTCGCCGGCGGCCAGCGAGAGGTACCAGTCCCACCAGTCCTCGTTGCTCTGCTCCCACTGCTCGTCGACGCCGGACTCCTTGGCGTGCTCGGCGCTCAGGATGCGGCTGTCCATGGGACTTCTCCTTCGCTGAGGACGACGCAGTCGACCTCGTGGTGGAAGCGGTAGACGTCGCCATCCCGCTGGCTCTCGAGGTACGGGCCGATCACGGGGGCCTCGAGCAGCTCGGCCAGCGGCACGGTGTCGTCGAAGACGCAGCGCTGGAGGAAGCCCTCGAGCACCGCGGTGTCGTCGGCGGCGACGACGTGGTCGTAGGAGATCCGCCGCACGTCGGGCTCGGCGCCCTGCGCGCGGAGCTCCGCGATGAGGTCGTCCGAGGAGACGTACTGCGTCCCCTCCCCGCCGCGGACCCCTTCGAGGAAGGCGGCGTAGACCTTCAGGTAGTGCCCGTCGGCGGCGCCCTGCGCGAGGAAGGAGAAGCCGCTCCGGCGCGAGCGCGGAGCGGTAGCGCTCGACGGCGGCGGTGAGGTTCTCGGGCTTCAGCGCGTAGAGCGCGTGGGTGGCCCAGACGACGTCCCAGGGCCCGGCGGCCGGTGGGAGCTCCTCGAGCGTCGACTCGTAGCGCACGCCCTCCTCGAAGGGCGGCGCGAGGACGGCCGCGGCCTCGGCCAGCGAGAACGCGCTCGGGTCGAGGAGGTCGTAGCGCAGCGGTGCGGGAAGCTCGAGGCCGGCGTAGCGGAAGAGCGCGGCGGGGAACTTCCCCGAGCCGCACGCGACGTCCAGCAGCGTCCCGCGGCCGCCCAGCACCGCGTTCCAGTCCATGACGCCCGCGAGCAGCTCGTAGTCCAACCGGGCCAGCGCGTAGAACGCCTCCATCTCGCGCCGGCCGGCCTCGCTCCAGTGGGCGAGGCTGCGGGCGGCGGTGTCGTTCGAGGTCACTAAGCAACCACCGTAGTGGGTCGCACGAGTGCCACAGCGCCGGTTCGCAACGGCCGAGGGCCCCGCCGGAGCGGGGCCCTCGGGGCCTGCGGAGGTGCGTCGGTCGCTCAGTCCTGCGGGCCGGAGAGCACGACGTAGAACCGCTTGTGCGTGTTCGCGGTGAGCGGCGTGCCGCTCGGGCCGGTCGCCCCCGTCGCGCCCGTGAACGAGCCGTCGGAGTTGCGCGGGCTGACCACGAGGTAGTTCGCGCGGTTGGCCGACATGCCGTCCCCGCCGTTGGCGGCGGTGTCCAGCGGCGCGCAGGCGACGACGCCGGCGATCGCGCAGCGCGTGGCCGAGATCTCGCCGGAGAACTCCGGGTTGTTGTCCGAGCCGGGGTTGCGCCCGTTGTTCAGCGTGCCGGTCTCGCCGTTGCCCTTCTGCGTGTACTGGTTCTCGAGCGCGATCGTGGCGACGATGCCGTTGTTCGAGCAGGTCCTTGTCGCCCGTCTCGATGTAGACGTTCGCCTCGCCGGGGGAGCCGGCGGGGTAGGCGTTGGCGATGCGGAAGCCGCCGGACTGCGCCTCGATCTTCCCGTCGCTGCCGACCAGGAGCCAGCGCGAGGGGCCCTCGGGGCCCCGGGCGCCCGTGTCGCCCTTCGGGCCCGCGGGCCCTGCAGCGCCGGCCGGCCCGGCAGCGCCGGCGGGGATCTGGCCCTTGGCGAAGTCCGCGGCGGTGAGCGAGCCGTTCCTGACGTCCCCGCCCTTGATGTCCTTGATGTCGAGGCCGGTCAGGGAGTTGTTCTTGACGTCGGCGCCCGTGAGCGAGCTGTTCTTGACGGACGAGCCCGTGATCATGGAGGCGGCCTGGGCGGGCCCGCCGAGGGCGACGAAGAGCGACGTGGCGGCGATGGCCACGGAGGCGTGCGAGGTGCTGATGCGCTTCAAGGGAACTCCTTGGGTCGTGAGGGGTGCTGCCCTCCCCTGCGGCCCCGGGTCCCGGGCGGGTCACGTTCCTAAGGGCTTTCTTAGGAACGCGGCGCCCGCGGATCAGTCGTCGTCGCGCGGCGGCGGGCGGAAGAGGACCTTCTTGACCTCGCCGATGGTCGCGCCGCCGAGGCGCAAGGAGGTCTGGATGCCCTCCGCGCCGAGGTCGCCCGCGTCGAGCGCGCGGCGCAGCTCGTTGAGGGGCTGGCGGTCCTCCTCGGCGACCGTGTCCTTCGGCCCCTCGAGCAGGATGAGGTGGCGCGGGCGCTTGAGCGCGGCGGCCGGCCGCACGAACTTCGCGCGCTCCTCCGGGTCGAGCCCCTCGAGGGCGACCACGACGGTCTCCCCCGAGCCCAGCCGCTTCTGCACCGCGGCGGCCATGAGCTCCGCGGCCTTCTCGTCGAGGACCTCGTCCGGCACGCGCCCCCGGATGAGCTCGCGGACCTTCCCGAGCGAGAAGTAGGCCGAGCGGTCCTCGATGAGGCGCTCGGCGAAGCGGTCGCGCTCGGCGAGGGAGGGCGAGACGATCAGCAGGAGGCTGCCGGGCGAGTAGCGCAGGCGATCCGACGGTGCGAGCACGCGCCCCCGGACGGAGATGTCGGCCGGCCGCGGCGGGCGGTTGTCGTCGCGCGGACGGTCCGACGACCACCCCAGCCGCTCGTCGTTGGGGATCTTGACGCTGCGCTGGCCGGGAGGAGTGGACATGCCTCCCAGCCTAGGGCGCCCCGGCGCCGCGGCACTCCGTCAGGCCTTGGCGAACTCCTCGACGATCCGGGCGCAGAAGGCGTCGAGGTCGTCCGGGTTGCGGCTCGTGGTGATGCCGTCCGACGTGTGGACCTCCTCGTCGACCCGGGTGCCGCCCGCGTTCTCGATGTCCGTGGCCAGCGACGGCCACGACGTGAGCGTCCGGCCCTTGACCAGCCCGGCCTCGACGAGGGTCCAGGGCCCGTGGCAGATCGCGCCGATCGGCTTGCCCGCGTCCGCGAACGCCTTGACGAAGGCGACCGCGTCGGGGTCCAGGCGCAGCTTGTCCGGGTTGACCGTGCCGCCCGGGAGCAGCAGCGCGTCGAACGCGTCGACGGAGGCCGTGGCGACCACCTCGTCGACCGCGTGGGTGCCCGCGGGCTCGATGTCCCCGTTCATCGCCTGGATCTCGCCCTCCTCGAGGGAGACCAGGCGCGCGGTCGCGCCCGCCTCGGTCACCGCCTGGCGGGGCTGCTCGAGCTCCACCTCCTCGACGCCGTCGGCGGCGAGGATCGCGATCGTCTTGCCCTGGAGGTCTGTCGAAGCCATGTCCCGGGAGCTACCCAGGTGGCCCGGGGCTCACAACTCGAGCTGGGAGCCGAAGGACACGACGCGGTCGTCCGGGAGGCAGAAGTACTGCACGCGGCCTGCGGCGTTGCGGCTCATGACGGTGAACAGGCGCTTGCGCCACGGCGCCATCCCGCCGCCCTTCGTCGGCGCGATCGTCACCCGCGAGAGGAAGTACGTCGCCCCGTCCACGTCGACCTCGAGCCCGTGCTCGGCCGTGTGCCGCAGCGCCTCCGGGACGTTCGGCTCGTCCTGGAAGCCGTACTTGAGCTTCACGAGCGCGATGCCGTCGTCGGGGATCTGCAGGAGGTCGACCTCGATGCGCTCCTCCTGCGGCACGTAGGGCACCTGCAGCGTCTCGACGGAGCAGACGACGACGTGCTCGTGGAGCACCCGGTTGTGCTCGACGTTGTACCGGAGCGCCAGGGGCGTCTTGGACGCGTCGGCGTTGAGGAAGATCGCGGTCCCGGGAACGCGCACCGGCGGCTCGTCGTGCTCCTCGAGCCCCACGACGAACTCGAGCAGCGGCCCCTCCTCGTCCGCGCGCTGGTGGCCGACGACGTCGCGGCCGCGCCGCCAGGTGATGAGCACCGTGAAGACGAGGGAGGCGATGACGAGCGGGAACCAGCCGCCCGAGATGACCTTCGTGAGGTTCGCGGCGAAGAACGCGAGGTCCACCACCAGGAAGAGGACGGCGCCGCCCAGCGCCATCCACAGCGGCTTGCGCCAGAGCAGGCGCACGACGACGAAGAAGAGGATCGTGTCGATGGCCAGCGTCCCGGTCACCGCGATGCCGTAGGCGCTCGCGAGCTTCGAGGAGCTCCCGAACCCGACCACGAGCGCGACGATGATCGCGAAGAGCCCCCAGTTGATCGCCGGCGCGTAGATCTGCCCGGCCTCCTGCCGGGAGGTGTGGCGGATGGTGAGCATCGGCAGGAAGCCGAGCTGCACGGCCTGCCGGGTCACGGAGAACGCGCCGGAGATCACGGCCTGCGAGGCGATGATCGCGGCGAGGGTCGCCAGCAGCACGAGCGGCACGAGCAGCCCGTCGGGCACCAGGCGGAAGAACGGGGACTCGATCGCCCCCGGGTCGTCGAGCAGGAGCACCCCCTGGCCCATGTAGTTCAGGAGCAGCGCGGGGAGCACGAGCCAGAACCAGGCGCGGCGGATCGGCCCGCGCCCGAAGTGCCCCATGTCGGCGTAGAGCGCCTCGGCGCCCGTCACCGCCAGCACGACGGAGCCGAGGGCGAGGAACGCCTGCTCGCCGTTGTCGAAGAAGAACTGGACGCCGTAGTGCGGGGAGAGCGCGCGCAGGATGGACGGCTCCCCCACGACCTTCACCAGGCCGCAGAGCGCCAGCGTGGAGAACCACAGGCCCATGATCGGCCCGAACAGCCGGCCGACCACGCCGGTCCCGAAGCGCTGGATGACGAAGATCGCCGTGAGGATCCCGAGCGTGATCGGGACCACGAAGTCCTCGAGCCCCGGCTGCACGAGCTCGAGCCCCTCCACGGCGGAGAGCACGGAGATCGCCGGGGTGATCATCGCGTCGCCGAAGAAGAGCGCGGCGCCGAACGCCCCGAGCAGGATGAGCCCGTACTTCGCCCGCGGCCGAGCGGATCGTCAGGCCCTGGACGAGCGCGATGAGCGCCATGATCCCGCCCTCGCCGCCGTTGTCCGCGCGCATGATGAGCAGGACGTACTTCAGCGTGACGATGATCGTGATCGCCCAGAAGACGAGGGAGACCACGCCGTAGACGTTCGCCTCGGCCACCTCGAGCTTGTGGTGGCCCGCGAAGGTCTCCTTCATCGCGTAGAGCGGGCTCGTCCCGATGTCCCCGAAGACGACGCCGAGCGCCCCGAGCGTCAGCGCGGCCCGGCCGGCGTGGTGCGTGGGGGCGGCCTGGGTGGCGGGCGGCGTCGGAGGGCATGCGGCCCGCCAGCTTGCCCGAATCGGGTGCGCGGTGAGCCTCAGGCGTCGAAGAGCGTGCGGGAGTCGGGCCCCTGGTGCTCCTCGGCCAGCGCCGTGATGGCGTCGACGACCCGGCGCAGCTCCCCGACGTAGGGCGCAGCCGCCGCGCCCATGCGGTGCTGCTCGCGCTCGAAGGCGAGCGCGAGCTCCCGGTAGTAGATGCGCGTCGCGATGCCCTGGCCCTGCTTGAAGCGGGCCCAGAGCGCGTCGCCGTGCGTGCGGTAGTCCAGGAGGATCGAGCGGGCGTTGTGGAGCTTGTCGGCGAGGGAGACGCGCAGCGCGGCGGGCGACTTCTCCGCGAACGCCTCGACGTACGCCCGCTTGCGGTGGTACCAGGCGCGGCCCTCGGGCTCGTCCTGCTCCACCCGGTCGGAGTTCGAGAGGACGATCGCCGCGACCGCCTCCCCGAACTCGCGGGTGATCTCCTCGAGCGCCGCGGGCCCGCCGCCGTCCTCGACGACGTCGTGCAGCAGGGCGCCGATGGCCTCGTCCTCCCCGCCCTCCATCTCCAGCGCGAGCGACGCGCAGGCGAGCAGGTGCGCCGCGTAGGGCACCGGGGTGCCCTTGCGCAGCTGCCGCGCGTGGTGGGTCAGCGCGTAGGCCAGGGCCGCCTCGAAGCGCGCGGTCAGCAGCGGGGTGTCGGTGTAGGACTCGGGCATGCGCGGCCCCGGGGGCCCGGGGCACTAGAACGTACGGGATGCCCGCCGCGTTGCAGATCACGGACCTCCGCAAGACCTACCCCACGGGGATGGAGGCGCTCAAGGGCGTGTCCCTGACGATCGAGCCCGGCGCGTTCTTCGGCCTGCTCGGCCCGAACGGCGCGGGCAAGTCGACGCTCATCCACTGCACGACGGGCCTCGCCGCGCCGACCGAGCGGCGCGATCTCCATCTTCGGCCACGACGCGATCGACCACTACGGCGAGGCGCGCGCCCGGGTCGGCCTCGCCCCGCAGGACCTGAACCTCGACCACTTCCTCACGCTCGAGGAGACGCTCGACTTCCACGGGGGCTACTTCGGGATGCCGAAGGGGGAGCGCAAGGAGCGCGCCGCGGAGCTGCTCGACGCGTTCAGCCTGACCGCCAAGCGCAACGAGCGCACCCGCACGCTCAGCGGCGGCATGAAGCGCCGGCTCATCCTCGCGCGCGCGCTCATGCACCGCCCCGAGCTGCTGATCCTCGACGAGCCGACCGCGGGCGTCGACGTCGAGCTGCGCCTCGAGCTCTGGCACTACGTCCAGCGCATCAACCAGGAGGGCACGACGATCCTCCTGACGACGCACTACCTCGAGGAGGCCGAGCAGCTCTGCAGCCGCATCGCCTTCATCAACGGCGGGCGAGATCGTCGCGGAGGGCACGAGCCCCGACCTCGCGAAGACCTACGGCGTCTCCTCGCTCGAGGACGCCTACCTCGAGCTCGTCGGCCGCAAGGAGCTCTCGCGCGCGACGATGAGCGAGACCGTCGCATGAGCGCCGCGCAGATCCGCTTCTTCTCGCTGCTGCGCCGCGAGTGCAGCCGCTTCCTGAAGATCAAGCGCCAGACCATCGGCGCGCCGCTGCTCGAGACGTTCCTCTACATCAGCGTCTTCGGCGCGGCGCTCGGCTCGCGCATCAAGCAGATCGAGGGCATCGACTACGTCGAGTTCATCGTCCCCGGGCTGATCATGATGGCCTGGTCGACCAACGCGTTCTCGAACAACTCCTCGAGCATCCTGCAGCAGAAGTTCCAGCGGGCGATCGACGACCAGCTCTCCTCCCCCTCGAGCCCGCGCGAGCTCCTGCTCGCGTTCTCCTTCGGCGGGTTCCTGCGCGGCGGCCTGGTCGCGCTGCTTCACGTTCACCGCGGCCGACATCCTCGTCGGCATCCCGATCGAGCACCCGCTCGTGCTCATCCCGTCGCTCTTCCTCGTCGGGTTCTTCTTCGCCCAGCTCGGGGTGCTGGTCGGCGTGCGCGCGGAGCAGTTCGACGACGTCTCCTTCGCGCAGCAGTTCGTCCTGCAGCCCCTGATCTTCCTCGGCGGCGTCTTCTACTCCGCCCAGCTGCTCGACCAGCCGTTCGAGACGCTCACGAAGCTCGATCCCGTCTACTACATGATCAGCCTCGTGCGCTACGGGTTCCTGGACTACCAGGGGGCGAACGTCGAGCTCTCGCTGCTCTTCCTCACGGGGGCGACCGCCGCGCTCTTCGCGCTGAACCTCCGCCTGTTCACCACGGGCTACCGCCTGCGCGCCTGATCCACCGGATGTGGGAGGGTGCGCGGCGCCCATGCTGCGCGCCCTGCTGATCGCGTCCTTCCTCGTCCTGGCCGCCGCCGTCCCGTCGGCGCACGCGGAGGTCTCCTGGCTCTGCAACCCGGCGATGGCGAGCGACCCCTGCCGCGGGGACCTGACCACCCGGGTCTACGCGGAGGACGGCATCGTCGAAGGTCGAGCCCGCCGCGGGCGCGAAGGACCCGGCGATCGACTGCTTCTACGTCTACCCGACGGTCTCGAACCAGACGACGACGAACGCGAACAAGGAGCCCGCGCCCGAGGTCCGGTCCATCGCGACCTACCAGGCGCAGCGCTTCTCCTCGCGCTGCCGCGTCTTCGCGCCGCTCTACCGCCAGGTGACCGCGGCCGGCGTGACGTCGCGTCCCAGACGAAGGACGCCGCGCCGTACAGCGTCGGCCTGGAGGACGTGCGCGAGGCGTTCAGGGCGTACCTCGCGACGGAGAACCGCGGGCGCGGCTTCGTCCTCGTCGGCCACTCCCAGGGCAGCCGCATCCTGCGCGCGCTCATCCGCCGCGACGTCGACCCGGTCGCCGACGTCCGCCGCCGGCTCATCAGCGCGATCATCCCCGGCGCGAACGTCCAGGTCGCGCCCGGCGCCCGTGTGGGCGGCGACTTCCAGAACGTCCCCGCGTGCGACACGGGCGACCAGACGGGCTGCGTCATGTCCTGGCACACGTTCAACGAGACGCCGCCGGACAACGCGCGCTTCGGCCGCACGGACACCGATCCCGTCGGCTCCGCCCTCGACCTCCCGCGCAACCTCGAGACGCTGTGCACGGACCCGGCCGCCCTCGCCGGCCGCGCCGGCCAGCCGCTCGAGAGCCTCATCCCGAGCGCGCCGTTCGCCCCGGGCGTCATCGCCGCGCTGCTCGTGCGCCTCTACGGCGGCCCGCCGCCGAGCTCGCCCGACACGCCGTGGCTCCAGCCCGCCGACCGCTACACGAGCGCCTGCGTCAGCGAGAACGGCGCGCGCGTCCTGCGCATCTCGCCCGTCGGCGCCGCCCGCAAGCTCACCCCCTCGCCCGACGCGAGCTGGGGCGTCCACCTCGTCGACCTGAACCTCCCGCTCGGCGACCTCCTGCGCGTCGTCGACAGCCAGGCCGCCGCGTACGCCCGCAAGGCGCCGCGCCCGACGACCGCGCGCCTCAGCGCCCGCCGCACGGTCAGCGGGATCCGCCAGCTCGCGGTCCGCGTCGGCGGCACGGCCGGCTCCGAGGTGCAGGTCATCTTCCTGCGCGGCGACGTGCTACCTCTCGCGCCGCACGCTCACCCTCGACGACGACGGGCGCCGGCATCTCGCGCTTCCGCATCCGCCGGGCGGGCAGCTACCGGATCATCATCCGCGACGCCGCGGGCAAGCTCGTCCGGCCGCCGGCGAAGCGCATCACGCTGCGCTGAGGCCGCTCAGGCGCTCGAGCAGCGCGAGGTGCTTCTTCAGCGCGGCGGTCCGCCACGCGTCCTCGACGAGCTCCTCGAGCAGCGGGCGCTCGAGCGCGTCCCAGCGGGCGAGGACGGCGGGGTAGCCCTCGTAGTGCGGCGTGGTGAAGAAGACGTCGGGCCGGCCCTCGAGCAGCGCGGCCTTCTCCTCGAGGTCCGTCGTCTTGAGGACGAGCGCGTGGTCCTTCTCGTTGACCCGCGCGAGCAGCTTCTTGCCGAGCTTGAGCGACGGCGTCCCGTAGCTCGTCGTCTCCTCCACCGCCGGCCACCGCAGCGCGACCGCGACGACGTCCTCCCAGGTGACCGCCATCGCTACAGCGCCCGCCGCATCCAGGTGAGGTCGAGCCCGAAGGGCGAGTCCGTGATGGGCTCGCCCACGCGCTGCCATCCCTCGCGCTCGTAGAACGCGATGCCGCGCGTGTTGCCGATCGGCGTGCGCAGCCGCAACCCGGTTGCCCGCGCAGCGCGCGCGTCGGCCACCGCCAGGTCGAGCAGCGCCGCCGCGAGGCCGGTGCCCTGCCGGTGCTCGCGGACGAAGAGGTGCATGAGGTGGAAGGCGTCCGCCTCGTCGAGCGCCCAGTGCGCGGCGACGTGGCCCTCGACGTCCGCCTCGACGTGGGCCGTGAAGCCCGGGCGCTGCCAGCACTCCTCGAGTTCCCGCGGGTCGCTGAGCGACGCCCGCGGCTCCCACCCCGGCGCCCACTCGCGGTAGCTCCCGACCCCCTCGGCGACGTTGCGGCACATGCGCGGGATGTCGGCCGGCGTCGCGGGCCGCAGCGTCGGCGTGCTCACCCCGGGAGCTCCCAGCCGAAGTACACCTCGATGCGCGCGATGCGGTCCTCGGCGTCGAAGGTCAGGACCTCCGTGTTGCGGAAGCGCGTGCCGTCCGCCCGCGTCGCCTCGTAGGTGACGACCACCTCGTCGCCCGAGGCGATGAGCCGCTCGAAGGCGAAGTCGCGCACGCTCCCCGCGCCGGGCCAGCAGCGCGCGAACCACCCCGCGCGGTCGAGGTCGGGGTCGGGCGGCGCGGAGAAGCGCAGCCCGGGCGCCAGGAGGCGCTCGACCAGCTCGCGGTCCGCGCTCGCGAACGCCTCGAAGCAGGCGCGCGCGTTCGCGAGCCGCGCTTCGCTCACCCCGCCTCGGCGACCAGCGCGTCGAGGTCGATGTCGCCGCTCATGCGCCATCTGCACGTGCCCCTCGGCGTCGCGCGGCCACTCCTCCGGCGGGCGGTCCCAGACGAGCTCGACGTCGTTGCCGTCGAAGTCCGTGACGTAGATCGCCAGGTGCGTGCCGTGGTCGGTGACCTGCCGCAGCGGGTGGCCGATCGCGCGCAGGCGCTTGACGGCGTCGCCGAGCAGCGCGCGGGTCGGGTAGTTGAAGGCGACGTGGTGCAGGCCCGCGACGCCGTCGGGCATCGGGCCGCCGCCGCCGGACTTCCAGGTGTTGAAGCCGAGGTGGTGGTGGTAGCCGCCGGCGGAGAGGAAGAGCAGGTCGCCCGTCGTCCCCCAGCCCGGCACGTCGCGCGCCTCGGCGACGACGTCGAAGCCGAGCACGTCGACGTAGAACGCGCGCGGCTTGGCGATGTCCGTCGTGCGCAGGTGGACGTGGCCGATCGTCACCCGCGGGTCGATCGGCGCGGCCGCGCGCTCGAGCGGCTCGACGTTGCCCTGCGACGTTCACGACATCACCATGAGCGTCGTGCCCCACGGGTCGTCGACCAGGAACGCCCCGGGCGGCATCCGCTCGTCCTCGCGGATCGCGTGGCCCGCGGCCTCCAGGCGCGCGCGGACCGCGGGGAGCTCCTCGGCCGGCAGCACGATCGTCCACGCGTGCAGGCCCGTCGAGTGCGGCGGCGGCGCGGGCGCGCCCTTGCCGTTCCAGATGTTCAGGCCGAGGTGGTGGTGGTACCCGCCGGCCGAGACGAACGCGGCCGAGCCGAGGTTCGCCTGCACCTCGAAGCCGAGGGTGTCGCGGTAGAACGCGAGCGCCCGGTCGAGGTCGCCGACGTGCAGGTGCAGGTGGCCGACGCGCAGCCCGGCGCGCATGAGCGGCTCGGGCGCCTCGCCCTCGACGGTCGCCATGAGCGCCTCGAAGTCCAGCGCCTTCGGCCCGCCCGCGTAGCCGAGGCTCGCCGGCCACTCCGCGCGCGGGCGGTCCGCGGCGAGCTCGATGCCGTTGCCGTCCGCGTCGGGGAGGTAGATCGCCTCGTGCGTCTCGTGGTCCGAGGCGCCCTCGATCGGCGTCTGCGTCGCGGCCAGGCGCAGCACCGCGCGGGCCAGCTCCTCGCGGCTCGGGTAGAGCAGCGCGTAGTGGTAGAGGCCGCTCGTGCGCCCGGGCGGCGTCGCCTCGCGGGTCCTCGTGCAGCAGCAGGACGTTCGTGAGGCCGTCGCCGAGGATCGCGAGGGTCTCGCCGCGCTCGTGCACGTGGAGGCCGAGCGACGCGCTCGTACCAGGCGACGGCGCGGTTCAGGTCGGCGACGTCGAGGTGGACGGCGCCCAGCTCGAGGGCGGCGGGAAGGACGGGAGCGGTGCTCGTGCTCATGGTCCCCAGCTTAGCGGACTACGGTCCGCTTGACAGGTCGAGTTCGAACCGCTCGAGCACCTGCGCGGTCAGGACCGTCCGCTGCCCGCGCCGCGAGAGGCGCCCGCCGGCGAGCACGACGTCGTCGACCTCCGGCTCGAGCGTCGTGAGCACCCGCGCGTGGCAGAGCACCTCGATCGACGCGTGGAAGTCCGCGAGCGTGAGGATCGACATGCGCCCGCCCTCGACCGTCGAGACCGTCGTCGCGGCGCTCACGATCCCGCCGACCGTCACCCACTCCCCCGCCCGGCGCGTCACGGCCTCCGCGATGCTCGCGTCGACCTCCAGGCGGTTGGGCCGCCGCGGCTCGGGGGCCTGCTCAGCCACGGCGCTCGCGGTGGGTTCCGGCGCTCATGGCCGCAAGGCTACGGGGCGGAGGCGACGCCGTGGGCGCGGCGCGGCAGCGGCAGGCGCAGCCACTGCAGGCCACGCGGCGCGAAGCCCGTGAGCTCCCGTGCGACCAGGAGCGAGATCGCGCAGATGGCCAGGCCCGCGATGTCGTCGACGACGTAGTGCCAGCCGAGGTAGATCGTCGAGACCGCCGAGACGACCCAGAGCCACCACAGCGCGATCCGCAGCCGGCGCGGCGCGCCGAGCATGTGCGCGGCGAGCACGGCGGTCAGCAGCATCGCGATGTGCAGGGAGCCGAAGGCGGCGATGTTCTGCGTCGCGTCGGCGACCTGCGGGTTGCGCAGGAAGTCGGCCCGCTCGTCGAGCATCAGCCCCTGCAGCCGCGTGACCTCCGTGGGGTCCAGGCCGGCGAAGAGCTGCGGCGCGTGGAAGATGGGCCCGACCGCCGGCAGCAGGAAGTAGCTCGCGGCCCCGACGCCCCAGTTCAGCGAGAGCGCCGTCGCGTAGAAGATGCCGCCGCGCAGGTCCTTCGAGAACACGAGCGCGACCGCCAGCGACACCGGCAGGAAGGCGATGAAGCTCACGTAGACGCCGCTCAGCACGTGCGCCGAGAGGCCCGAGCCGAGCAGCGAGTGCAGCACCTCCGCCGGGTGCTGGCCGAGGAACAGCACCTTGTCGACGTCCGTGAGCTGGCGGTCGTAGGAGACGCCCGGCTCGAGCAGCGGCACGACGCTCTTGAGGTTCCGGTAGGCGAGGTAGCTCAGGTAGAAGCCGACCAGCGCGCAGGCCACCGCGGCGCCGCGCGAGCGCGTCCAGCGCTCCATCCGCACCGCGCGCATCGCCGCCCGCGAGGGACGCCACGTCCGCGTGCGCGCGCCGGCGCGGACGAGCACGTCGACGACGACCAGCAGCACGCAGAAGCAGGCGACAAGCGCGAGGCGCTTGCCGACGACGTGGTCGGGGTCGCGGAAGGAGATCCCCGCCGCATTCGTGCACAGCAGCGCCGCCGGCACCATGAGCGCGGCGACGATCGGCCCTGCGAAGAACTCCCGCCGGTTCGGCGCCTCGGCCGGCACGACGCCCTCGGGCGCGCCCGCGATCTCGTCGGGCAGGAGGTACTCGGCGGTGCTCACCCGGTCCATCCTCCCCGAGTGGGAGGCGGTCGAGTCGTGACGGGGCAGCGGTTAACGGTGCGTAACCGAGCCGAGCAGCGTGCGATCCGCCTCGAGGGGGAAGGACGTGGGGATGTCCGTCAAGAGCACCGTGGCCCGCAAGGCCGCGACGTCCGTCGTCAAGCACACCGCCCACGGCACGGCGTCGAAGGTCAAGCGCCAGCCCGCCCGCGCGACACGCCTGCTCGGCCTGGGCGCCCTCCTCGGCGGCGTCGCCGGCTTCCTGGCGGGCCGCCGCAGCAGCCCCGCGCCCTCGCCGGTCGTCCACGCCGCTCCCGCTCCCCGGCCCGCCGCGCCGAAGCCGGCGCCGGCCGCCGGCGGGACGAGCGACGCCGCTGCGGCGGTCGAGGCGGCCGCGTCCTCCGGCGAGGACGCGGCGCTCCCCGGCCCCGACTGAGCGAGGGTCAGCCGGCCGCGCCGTGCGCGAGCTCGGCGACGTCCTGCCACTCGCGCCAGGTCGCCAGCCGCGACTCGTAGTCCTTCTCCGCGATGCCGAGCGGCGCCTTGCCGAAGAACACGCGCAGCGGCGGCTCCTCCGCATCGACGACCCGCAGCACCGCCTCGGCCGACGAGCCCGGGTCCCCCGGGTCCCCGACGCGGCTCGCGCGCTGCTCCTGCATCTTCTTGCGCGTCTCCTCGTAGGCCGGCAGCGGCTCCGCGTGCTTGGCCGACGAGCCGCCCCAGTCCGTCGAGAAGCCGCCGGGCTCGATGAGCGTCACGTGGATGCCGAAGTCCGCGACCTCCTGCGCGAGCGCCTGGCTGAAGCCCTCGAGCGCCCACTTCGACGCGTGGTACATCCCGATGCCCGGGAACGCCGAGATGCCGCCGATCGACGACACCTGCAGGATGTGCCCGCTGCCCTGCTCGCGCAGGAACGGCAGCGCCGCCTGCGTCACCCACATCGCGCCGAAGACGTTCGTCTCCATCTGGTCGCGCGCCTCGGCCTCCGAGAGCTCCTCGATGAAGCCGAACTGGCCGTAGCCCGCGTTGTTGACGACGATGTCGAGGCCGCCGAAGTGGTCGTGCGCCTCCTTGACCGTCGCGAAGCACGCGGCGCGGTCGGTGACGTCGAGCGCGAGCGCCAGCACCGCGTCGCCGTACTTCTGCGTCAGCTCGTCGAGGCTGCTCGCATCCCGGGCCGTCGCGGCGACCTTGTCGCCGCGCTCGAGCGCCGCCTCGGCCCACTCGCGGCCGAAGCCGCGGGAGGTGCCGGTGATGAACCACGTCTTGGAAGGCATGGCGGGGCGCTTACCCTGAGTGAGCGAAGCTCAGGCGCCCGCCTTGCGGTCGAACCTTGCCTCAGGCCGCAGCCACGAGCCGGGATGCCTCCAGGAGCTCCTCTGGCAGGGCGTGTTGCAGCTGCCATTCGATCTGCATCGGCTTGCCACCCCGGTGCCGGAGGTACGTGACGGGGCCGAGGCACGTGAACGGTGCGCCGGTCCCGTTGGCGCGGCTCTCCATCTCGCGGACGAAGAGCATCACCGTCGATGAGCCGTCGATGTAGCGACGCCCGGTCGCCGTCTGCTCGTGCGCAGCGTTCTGCGACTCCCAGTGGAACAGCGTCTTCGAGAGGGCGTAGTCCCGGTACATCGTCGTTGGTGAGAACGACTTCTCGGACTTGCGAAGGGTGACGAACAGCAGATCCGCGTTCGGCTCAGGCAAGTACCGCACGCCCTCACGCGCCGTCGGCGGCCGCCCTACATCTCCATCGCCGAAGGCTAGGAGCGCCTCCTTCCGGGTGTACGCAGCATGGAGCTGCACCGGGACGTCCTTCGGGATCTCGAGCGCGGGGTGCACGCGGGTGTCACGATCGTCCAACGCCGCGAAGAGCTCGTCGAGCTCAGCCCTCAGCGCCTCGTGCGGCCACAGCCGGCCGAGGGCCGCATCGAGGTGGTCCCCGGCCTTCGCCATGCCGAGGTTGTCGAGGAGCATCGCGAGCATCCGCTGGTGGCGGCGGTCGAAGTCCGCGGCGCGCGGCAACGTCGGCGCTGTCAGCACGCCGCGGTAGGTCATCGTCCTCTCAGCGTCAGCGATGTGCCCGAGCCGGTTGACCGGACGCAAAGCGTCCTCTCCACCGGGACCGAGTGGCGCGATCGGCAGCCCGGCGTCGCGCCGCAGGCGAGTCCAGGACCGATCGCCTCCGCGGTAGAGGTCCTCCGGCCGGCGTTCAGTCCTGCGCAAGAACTCGCTCAGGTCGATGTCGCCGAGGTCCCGGAGGTCGTTGGTCAGGGTTCGCCATTGAGGACGCGCAACCGCATCGCGCAGGTTCTCGAGGACGATCTTCTCGCTCTCGCGGTCGAGGACGAGGTTGCAGCCAGAGGGCATGAACGGGAAGCCAGCCTGTGCCTGATCACGCACGGTCCCGTTGCGCTCGTCGACGATCGCTCGCAGGCGATCCTCGAAGCGGAACTGCCGGTGCTGCTGGCCGATGAGGTCGATGACGGTCAGGTGGGACTTGTCGTCGCTGAGTCGGAGGCCTCGGCCCAGCTGCTGCGAGAAGACGGTGGCTGATTGCGTTGGGCGCAGGAGCAGCACCGTGTCGACGCTCGGGACGTCGACACCCTCGCCCAGGACATCCACCGAGAAGACGCACCGCAGGGTTCCGCGCTTGAGCTGCTCGAGCGTCGCCTTGCGTTCAGCTTGCGGCGTGTCGCCCGTGAGCGATCGAGACGGCAGCCCAGCAGCGTCGAAGCGCTGAGCCATGAAGTGCGCGTGCTCAACGGAGACGCAGAAGCCGAGCGCACGCATGCGAGTCGGATCTGGGTGGTACCGCTCAAGTGCATCGCTCACCCGTTTGACGCGGACGTCGTCGCCCGTGAGGACGTCGGCAAGTTCTGCCGGGACGTACCCGCCCCGCTGCCACCGCAGGCTCGCGAAGTCGACGGTGTCCCGGACGCCGAAGTACTGGAACGGGCACAGGTAGCCGTGTTCGATGGCCTCCCACACGCGCAGCTCAACGGCGATGCGTCCGCCGAACCACTTGGTGACGTCGCCACCGTCCATGCGTTCCGGCGTGGCTGTCAGCCCGAGCAGCTCCTTCGGCTCCAGGTGCTCAAGCAACGCCTTGTAGCTGGGTGCTTCAGCGTGGTGGAACTCATCCACGATGACGACGTCGAAGTGCGCCGGATCGAGGTCAGCCACCACGTCGCGCTTGAGTGACTGCACCATCGCGAAGACCTGTGCGTCGTCCGCGGGGCGGTGTCCTCCGCCGAAGAGCTCGCCGAAGCTCGGATCCTTCATGACGTGGGCGAACGTTGCCTTGCTCTGGTCGAGGATCTCTCGTCGGTGAGCGACGAAGAGGAGGCTCAAGGTTCGGCCCGCCGCATCGCACTGCGCCTTGTAGTCCAGCGCTGCGACGACCGTCTTGCCTGTGCCGGTGGCTGCCACGACGAGATTGCGATGACGGTCATGGCGCTCCCTCTCCACCTTGAGCTGCTCGAGCATCTTGCGCTGGTGATGCAGCGGCCGCACGTCGAGGCCGGCGAAGGGCACCGTGACCTGGGACCCTGCACCGCCTCGTTGACGAGCCAGAGCTGTCTCGAGCCTGTCGCCGTCGATGGCTGGGTCGTACGCCTCGAAGGCGTCCTCGAGCCAGTACGTCTCGAAGGTCGCCCGCATGCGTTCGATGACCGACGAGGCCTCCGCCTCAGCGAGGCGCACGTTCCACTCGAGCCCCACGTGCATGGCCGTCACCGAGAGATTCGAAGAGCCGATGAACGCCGTCGCCAGCCCGTGGGGTCGTTCCAGGACCCAGGCCTTGGCGTGCAGCTTCGTCCGCTGAGCATCGAACGCGACTCGGACTTCGGCTCCGAGGTCAACCAACGCGTCGAGCGCCTTGCGCTGCGTCGCTCCCATGTACGTCGTCGTGATGACGCGCAGGCGTCCGCCGCGACGGACGACAGACCGAAGGTCGTCCAGCAGCGTGCTCACGCCACTGAACTGCACGAAGGCGCAGATCAGATCGACGTCCTGCGCGCTGGCGAGCTCGACTTTGAGCTGCGATCCGATCGAAGGTTGCTTGCGATCGTTGACCAGCAGCTCGTTGGACGTGAGCGGGACCTGCGGACGCGGTGGAAGTGAAGCGGGCGACAGCGCCGTCGGCTCGGGGGCAACCCCAGTGAGGATCTCCGGCGGACTGAGGAGCAGGTGCGCATCGCCGTCTTGGAGCGCGAGGAGTTGAACGATCTCGTTGAGCCTGTCCCCTTGCTGCGCCGGCCCACCGCCAGCTGCCGAGAGGGCCTCCCGCAGAAGCGAGGCGGCGTGCCTGCGGAGGAGCTCCGGCCCCTCTGCAGCCTCAACCCTCCGGCGCTCGACACGCTCCTGAGACAAGGTCTCGAGCAGTCGCGCGAGGCGCTCGGTGATCAGTTCCTCGCGGAGTCCTTCAGCAAGTGGGTCGTCTGCCATGGGCGCATCGTCGACGTTCCGTCGGTCGACCTGGCACCGCTTGCCCTACGAGGAGGACGACTGCTGCCTTCTTCAGGAGCCGACGTTGTTCCCATCAGAGAAGTGGCCAGCCGCATCAAGAGCCGGAACGCCAGGGTCGATACCGCTCGCCGTGCTGCGTGTCCGGCATTCCGCCCGATCCTTCCGCCTCAGTGCACTTGCTCCGCCGCGAGACCAAGGCCGTCCTCAGGGCTCCCGCGATGATCGGGAGGAGTGCGAACGCGCAACGCTCGCGCTGGCGAGGTGCGTCGCAGTGCCAGCGACCGCGGAGGCGGCGGCATGACCGGTGGCGGCTCCACGCATTACGGCACGCCGGGCGGAAGCGCGCGACGGGAGCACGCCCGCCGGAGGGACGGACGCGAGCAGCGCACGCGCAAGCGCTTCCCGCGCCTCGGCGGCGTCGTCCTGGCGTTGAGCGACAAGCCGCAGCACGAGCGGGCCTGGGAGCGCGGCGCGCTCGGCGAGGAGCTCGTCGCCGCGTCCCTGGCGGAGCGCTGTCATGCAGGCGTGGTCGTCCTCCACGACCTCCAGGTGCCGGGCACCCGCGCGAACATCGACCACGTTGCCGTCGCCCCCTCGGGCGTGTGGGTCGTCGACGCGAAGCGGTACACGGGCAAGGTCGAGGTCCACAAGCCGCTGCTGGGCAGCGCTTCCCTGCGAATAGCCGGCCGAGACAAGACCGGACTCGTCAAGGGGCTGCTCGAGCAGGTCGAGCTCGTGACGCGGATCGTCCAGGACGTACGACCCGCCGTGCCGGTGCGAGGCGCCTTCTGCTTCGTCGACAGCGAGCTCCCGCTCCTGGGGACCCTGAGCATCGAGCGCCTCCTCGTCCTCTCCCGGCGCGGGCTCGCGAAACGCGTCAACGCAGGCGGGAACGCGAGCGCGGATGACGTCCGCGCGGTGGTCGCCGCCATCGGCGCTCGACTGCCCTCCGCTTGAGCGGTAGTCGTGCGGGAACCCAGCTGACGGCCGGTACGCTCCGCACGTGACCGCGCTGCCCGGCCAAGAGCTCGTCGACGCAGGTCTCGAGGACCTGCGACGGGGGCACCAGACGGCGGCCGCGCTCGTCGTCCTCGAGGCCCGGCCGCAGCTCCGGGCGCTCGGCCTCGAGGTCCCGGCGTCGGCGGTGGAACGCCCGTCGCACCGGCTCTACGAGCTGCTCGAAGCCGAGGACGTCGCGACGGCTCACGGGCGTCACCACGCCCTGCTGCGCCGGATGACCAGCTACGTCCGCGCGGCGCGGCATGCGGCGCGACGCTGACGCGGAGCGCGTCCGCCGCTTCGCCCGCGAGCTCGGTCGCGCGACGAGCGTTCCCGTCCGGCAGCTGTCGAGGCGTTGGCGGGCGGTATCGCTCGTGGGCGACCGTCCGCCCCGTCCTTCGCGAGCATCTCCTCCGCGCTCGTGCGGGTGAGCATGTTCAGCGCGGCCTTGGCCATGTTCGTGTGCGGGTGGCCCGCGCCCTTGTAGCCGCGCGAGAACAGGCCCTCCATCGCGGAGACGTTCACGACGTACGTGCGGCGCGCGGCGCTCGCGGCCGAGCAGCTGCGCAGGATCAACAGGGTCATGGAGGGGCCCGCGCTTCAACGTCCCGGTGCTCGGCTGACCGGCGTGACCGCCGGCGAGGTCGTGCTCGTGGTCCGAGGCCGCTTCGCGGACGACGAGCCGACGACTCGTCTCAGCTCGGAGCCGGTGCTCGCCGGACAGCGCGAGGCGCCGCTGCGGTGGTCATGATCCCAAGCTGTGGCCGTTCCGCCCCTCACCCCAGTGACGCTGCCGCCGTCCGCGCGTGCTGCGCTCACGCGGACGTTGGACCGGCCGGGTGTCGTGCAGGCCGCGATCATCGGGTCGTTCGGGCGCGGCGAGCAGCGCACAGGCTCCGACCTCGACGTCGCGGTGTGGCTCGTTCCGGACCTCGGCGCCGAGGAAGCGCTCCGCCTCTGCTCGGACCTCCTCCGGGACGCGCAGGCGGCCGTCGGCCCCCACCTGGTCGTCGACCTCGTCGACCTCCGGCGTGCCGGCCCCGTGGTCCGCCATCGCGCGCTGCGTGACGCTGATGTCCTCATCGAGCGAGACCACGAAGCCCGGGTGCGCTTCGACCGCGACACGCTGGTCCACTACTGGGACACGGCGCCCCTGCGCGAGCGGCAGGCCGAGGCGTTGCGGCGGCGTCTGCGAGAAGGACGCTTTGGTCGACGCTGAGCGCATCGCACTCCGGCTCGCTCGGCTCGACAGCCTCCTGGCCTACCTCGACGCGGTGGCCGGCGCGGGCTTGGACGCCTACCTCGGTGACGCACCGACCCGGCTGGCGACCGAGAGAGCCCTGACCGTCGCCGAGCAGATCGTCGTGGACCTCGCTGCTCAGGTCGTCGCAGAGCGAGGACTCGGAGCCCCCGCGGGCTACGCCGAGGCGTTCGACCTGCTCGCCTCGGCCGGTCTGCTGGACGGGGAGCACGCCGAAGCGCTCGCCGACGCGGCCCGTCAGCGCAACCTCCTCGTTCACCTGGACCTCGAGATCGACGATCGGCTGGTCTTCGCCTCGCTTGGACGGCTCGACGTGCTGAGGCGGTTCGCGGCGACTGCAATCGACTGGTGAACGACGAGCGCGACCGTGCGCTCTTCGGCTGCACTTCCGTGGCGACCGCGTCTTGTCTCGTGCGCACCCGGACGGCCAACCTGCACGCATGACCCGCCTGCCCCGCACCGCCAAGCCGATCCGCAACGCCATCGCCGACACGGCGCGGCTGAACGCCCTGGTGCCGGAGGCGCATCGGCGGGACTTCGAGTGGGTCGTCGCCATGCAGCTGACGGATGGCACGCGCGTCGACGTCTTCGCCCACTCCTGGACGCGACGGGAGCTGTTGCTCGGCGACGACGGCGCGGTGTTCCGGCTCACGCCGACCTACCGCTACAAGCAGTGCGACGACGTGCGCCGGGCCGTGGAAGCCGCGCTGCCGCACCGATGGCAGTGGCTCGAGATGGGCGGCTACCTCACCTACGGCATCGACCCGGGCCCGGAGGACGACTGGGACGGGCGGTCACCGTACGTCGAGCATCACTACCCGCGGCTTCCGCCCCCCGAGGACGACGAGACGTCGGACATCTACCAGGCCGCCGGCGCGTAGTCCTTGAGGAACACGCCGCGCAGGTCCTCGCCCAGCTCGCCGCGCACGATCGGGTCGTAGACGCGGGCGGCGCCGTCGACGAGGTCGAGCGGCGCGTGGAAGCCGGTGTCGGCGAGGCGCATGCGGGTCGGGTGCGGGCGCTCGTCGGTGATCCAGCCCGTGTCGACGGCGGTCATGAGGATGCCGTCCTTCGCGAGCATCTCCTCCGCGCTCGTGCGCGTGAGCATGTTCAGCGCGGCCTTGGCCATGTTCGTGTGCGGGTGGCCCGGGCCCTTGTAGCCGCGGGAGAACTGGCCCTCCATCGCGCTGACGTTCACGACGTAGGTGCGGCGCGCGGCGCTCGCGGCGAGGGAGCGGCGCAGGCGCGAGATGAGGATGAACGGCGCGGTCATGTTGCAGAGCTGCACCTCGAGCAGCTCGACCGGGTCGACCTCCTCGACGGGCTGGATCCACGAGTTCGTCTCGTGGAGGTCGGGCACGAGGCCGCCCGCGTCGATCGCCTGGCCGGCCGCCGCGAGCGCCGGGCTCGCGCTGCCCGCGGTGAGCGCCATCGCGGTGAGCACCTCGGGCGTCGGCGCCCAGTGGTCCGTGTGGCCGATCTGCGGTCGACGGCTGCCCCTCGCGCGTGAAGGACGACGAGCTCCGGCAGCGGGACGCCGCTCGGCAGCGGCTCGCGCTCGGCGGCCTGCAGCGGCGCGTAGGCGGCGGCGCTGCGGCGCACGGTCTGCGCCGCGTTGTTGATGAGGATGTCGAGCGGCCCGTCGGCGGCGACCTGCTCGGCGAGCGCGACGACCTGCGCCGGGTCGCGGAGGTCGATGCCGACGACCTTCAGCCGGTGCAGCCAGTCGGCGCTGTCGGGCATCTGCGAGAAGCGCCGCACCGCGTCGTTCGGGAAGCGCGTGGTGATCGTCGTGTGGGCACCGTCGCGCAGCAGCCGCAGCGCGATGTGCATCCCGATCTTCGCCCGCCCGCCCGTGAGCAGCGCGCGCCGGCCGGTGAGGTCCGTGCGCGCGTCGCGGCGCGCGTGGTTCTTCGCCGCGCACTCGGGACAGAGCTGGTGGTAGAAGGCGTCGACGACCGTGTAGCGCTGCTTGCAGACGTAGCACGCACGCGACTCGAGGAGCTCGCCTGCGGTCGCGCCCTTGACGCTCGAGACGAGCGGCAGCCCTTCGGTCTCGTCGTCGATGCGGCCGGGCGCGCCCGTCGCGGTCGCCGCGGTGATTGCGCGGTCGTGGGCGAGGATCGCCTCGCGACGCTCCGTGCGGCGGCGCACCTTCACGGTCTTGTAGAGCGAGGCGGTCGCGCGCTGGACGGCGAGCGCGTCGGGGTGGTCGAGCGGCAGGCGCTCGGCTTCGGCGAGGACCTCGAGCGCCGCCTCCAGGCGGGCCGGGTCGATGCCCACCTCGGTCGGATCGAGCGTCTCCATGCCGGGCGGAGGGTAGAAGGCCGGGCCGCGCGGCGGTTGGGAGGCTCGACGACCGCAGTTCCGTCACACCCGCGCGTTGTTCCGTCACACCGGGCGCCGGGAGCCTTCGGTCATGCCCCGCCTCCCCCGCGTCGCCAAGCCGATCCCGGACGCCGAAGCCCGCTGGGCGTCGCTGCACGCGAAGGTGCCGCCCGCGTTGCGGCAGACGGACGGCACGCGCATCGACGTCTTCGTCCACCTGTGGACCCAGCGGGAGCTCCTGCTCGGCGACGACGGCGCCGTCTTCTGCCTGACCCCCGCGCGTCGGTACAAGGTCGTCGATGCTCCGGAGTGGGCGGTCGAGCGGGTCCTGCCGCATCGCTGGGAATGGCTCGAGATGGGCGGCTTCGAGCCCATCGATCCGCTCGACCGCTGGGTCGAGGACGAGGAGCCGGCGTGGGACCCGTCCGAGGACCTTGCGTTCTGAGCCCGGCGCGGCAGACTCGCGGCATGTCGACGACGTCCATCGACCTCCTCGCACCCGTGCACCGGCTGTCCGTCGAGCACTACATGCGCTGCGCGGCGACAGGTGTCTTCGACGAGGGCCCCAGGGTTGAGCTCATCGACGGGGTGATGGTCGAGATGGCCCCGACCGGCACGTCACACGTGCGCGCCGTCGCCTGGCTGTCGAAGCAGCTCGTCCTCCAGCTCGATCGCGCCCTCATGGTCGCGCCGCGATGCACGCTCGTCATGCCGTCGCTCGGATCGGCGCCCGAACCGGACATCGCCGTGCTCGGCGAGGCGGACGTCGGCGGTGCGGAGCCGCTCCCGCTGCTCGTGATCGAGGTCTCGCGACTCCTCGCTGCGCTACGACCGCATCACGAAGGCCCGGCTCTACGCCCGCCGTGGCGTGCCGGAGTACTGGATCGTGAACGTGCAGGACGGGTCGATCGAGGTGCTGCGCGACCCCGACGGGGAGTTCTGGGGCGCGCGGAGCGTCCATGGACCCGGTGAGACGCTGCGCCCGCTCGAGCTTGCCGACGTCACGGTGGACGTCGACGCGCTGCTCGCCTTCGTCGCAGGCTGACGCGTCGTCCTCGGCTCGCAGGTCGGGGACGGCGCCGCTCAGACGAGGGACTGCAGCCGCTCGGCGACGCGCGCCGCGTCCGGGGCGGCAGCGAGACGCTCGGGCGCGTCGATGTCGACGACGCCGCGCACGACGCCGTCGCGCGTCGCGACCAGGACCCCGGGTGCGGCCAGGCGTCGGGACCACCCGACATCGGGGAGGAGCGCGTCGAGCGCCGGCACGTCCTGCGGCAGGGCGCTGCGCAGCCGGTCGCCGCGCTGGGGCCCGAAGAGCTCCGGCACGCCGTCGCGGACGTGGAGTCCGTCGGCGTCGGCGATCGGCACGACGTACGAGTGCCGTCCGTGGCGCTGCAGCGCCCGTGCGTGGAGGCCGTCGCGACCGCGACGACCGTGGTGGACGAGGAGTTCGACCTCCGTGAGCCCGAGCGCTTGCAGGGAGCCGCCGGGCGGGAGGTCCTCGAGGTCGACGTCCATGTGCGGCGCGAGCGACGGTCCGGCGACCATCGAGCCTGCGCTCAGGCCCACGTACCGCAGCGCGCCGGAACGCACGGCGTCGGCGATGAGCGCGCCGCCGCCCGTGCGCTTGAGCCGGACGTTCAGCGCCGCAGGGTCTCCGCCCGTGACGACGAGCACCTCGATGCGGGCGAGCTGCGCGGCGACGTCGCCATCGAGATCCAGGTCGACGAGGTGCGCGCCGGCGCGGCGCAGGTGCCCGCGGGCCTGCTCGGCGATCTCCGGCTCGCCGATCGCGTCACCCGCGTCCGGCAGCACGCCGACCAGGCCGGCGCCGGCGACGAAGGCGTCGAGCTCCGGGTGGAGCTCGGAGAGCAGCAGCAGGCGGGACACCGCGCGGATGGTCGCAGTCGTCGAGGCCGTTGCAGCCGACGGTACGTTTGCGGCATGCCAGACGAACGAGCCTCCCTCGTCCTTCGTCGTTTGGAGGCGCTCGACGAGTTCATCTCGGGATACGAGGCCGAGTTCGGGACCTTCACTGCGGACGAGCTCGCGGCAGCTCGGCGGGCTGCTGGCGAGCGGTCGATCCGTGTGGACGGCCGCCGCTCAGCCGCGCTTGCGGAGAAGACGTCGCAGAAGCGACCGCGACGGCTCGGACCGCACTAGCGGCACTGCTGGTGGGGCGACCGAGATGCGCAGATCGGAGGGCGCGTGGTGCTTCTCGTGGCAAGCAGAGCAGAGGACGACGACATCGGCCGTGCGCTCCTGGCCGCGGTTGTCGTAGGTGCTGTGATGGACGTCGAGTCGGCCGGTGTCATGGCTTGCGTCGAGCTGGCACCGATGCCCGGCGCGGGCAAGCGCTGCAAGGCGCGTGTGGTGCCACTCGAGCGTCTTGAGGTACTCGGCGTAGGGCATTGACTTGAGCTCTGCCAACCGCTCGACGCTCACCGCCTCGGCGAGCTGATCCGGCGCCGGAACCCGCTTCGGCTTCGGAAGCTGCCAGTGGCTCCAGCGCGGGTTCTCGAGCTTGCCTTGACGCTTGAGGTCCGTGAGCGCCCAGGAGAGCTGGTGGTCGATCAGCCGCTCGTACTTCTGCGCGCCTTCTCCGGTGGCAGCAACGCTTGCTCCTCCGCCGTGAAGGCGGCCAGTCGTTCGGCGCGCGCGAGGATGTCCCGTCGGCTCCCCTCGCCGCCGAGCTCCTCGACGGCGCGAAGGACCGCGTCGCGGCACCGGGGACCCAGTGATGCGGTGCGTTCGATGGTGCTCATGCGTCAGGCCACGTGGCGCAGGAGGCGATGCAGCAGCGGCGGGCGGTGGACCACCTCGGCGTGCAGCCTGAAGATCGGCTCGGGTGCCGACGGCCGCTCGCTCCTCGGCACCGTGAACGCCCCGTCGCGGCGTGCCTCGCGGCACGCTGCGCAGAGCACGACGACGTCGGCGGCGAGCTCTGCTCCGATGCGCTCGCGCGTGGTGTGGACGACCTCGAGCCCGCGGTCGTCGTGGGCCGGGTCGCGCTCGCAGCGGTGGTCGGCGCGGGTGAGGGCGGCGATGCGGGTGCGGTGCCACTCCGCGGTGCGGCGGTACTCCGCGAAGGGCATCGCGCGGAGCTGCTCGAGGCGCTCGGGGGCGACGGGCTCCGTGAGCGGCGTGCCGGCCGCCGCGTCGGGCGACGCGGGGCGGCCGGGGGCCGTGCGATGCGGGCGGTCGGGGCTCACACGCCCCGACTCGACCCTGCGCGGGGCCGTCTTGACGCGACGGCGGCCCCGCTGGGTCGTGCGTCCAGGCCGTTCGGCCTAGAGGCCGGACGGATGACGGATCGTGTACTCCGAGCTGAAGGGCTCGTCCGTGCGCCAGCGCGGGCCCTCCTCGCCCTTGCCCGAGGTGTCGAAGCGCAGGCCGGCGATGACGACGTACGTGTGACCGCCGTTGGCGTGGATCGTGATCCACTTGCCCTCGCCGCCCTTGCCGAAGGTCGTCAGCCCGCTCGAGTCGCGCGGGGTCTTGAGCAGCCCGGCGCCGTGGAGGGCGTAGGAGACGGCTCCCGAGCAGTCGTAGCCCGCAGCCTTCGTCTCGAACGAGCCGTGCCCGCCGCCGTAGACGTAGGGCTTGCGGGTGATGGCGTTGGCGGCCGCGATCGCATCCTTCACGGCCTGCGGCGCGGAGGCCGGGGCCAGGGCGGTGCGGCCGTCGGGGCCGATGACCGCCTCAGCCCCATCGGTGGTCTCGGGCGCCGTGGCGCCCGCGGCGCGCGGCGTGGCGGCGACGGGATCGGGCGCGGCGGCGGCGCGCTTGCGCAGGCCGTCGGCCTGGGTCGTGGAGACCCGGCCGTCGACGCGGAGGTCGAAGCGGCGCTCGTAGCGGCGGACGGACGCCTTCGTGGCGGAGCCGAAGGCCCCGTCCACGGCGGTCTCGACGCCGACGCGGGTGAGCCAGCGCTGCAGGACGCGGACGTCGCGGCCACTGTCGCCCGCGCGGAGCGCGTGGTCGCCGAAGCGTGCTTCGGCCGGGGAGGTGCTGAGGGCCATGGGGCTCAGCACGCCGGCGAGTGCCAGCGTGCGGAGCGCCCCTGACGGGACGCGGCGGGGTATGACGAACTCCTTGTTCCGGTGCCTCCGAGGTGAGCTGACGGGCTCGCGCTGGAACTGCGCTACACCGCTGCACTAGCGGCGATTCGCCCCGTGCGCCCATGCTGCCTGCGACGCGAGTGGGTCCCCCGGCCGCTCCCGCCTTGACGGGGAGCGGTTCGGCCTTCGAGAGCAGGACACCGCTCCCGCGCGAAGGTTGCGCCCCTACGGCCCGAGGACTCCGTGCGTCACGTCACGCACGGGCGGGCTGATCTTCGGGACCCCGATCGCCTCGGTGACCTGGTCGACGGCGTCCGCCGCGGCGTCGACCGCGCCCTGCGCCGCCCCCGTCGCCGCGCTGACCGCCGGGGCGACCGCGTCCGTGACGGGTGCGACCGCCGCCGGGGCCTCGGGCGCTGCGGAGGCGTTGCTCGGAGCGGTGCTCCCAGGAGCCGCACTCGGGGTCGTCGTCGGACGCGAGGGCTTCGCCGCGCTCGACGTGGCCGGGCCGCGCTCCTCCGGGCTCGCGCCCGCCCCCTCCCGCGTGGGCTCTGCCGCCGCGCCAGGCGTGCCGCCCGAGGGGACCCTCCCGCGCTTGGACCGGCGGTCCGTCCTGGTGCTGGTACCACCGCTGCGCGAGCGCCCGCCCGCGGCCGATCGCCGTGCGGCCGCCCGGGCGGTGATGCGCGCCGCGGCCGTCCGCGCCACCACCACGGACCGCGCCTGCGGCGTCGTCGGAGTCGCCACCGGAGCGGCCGTGGTGACCGCCGGGCGCCGCGCCGGAGCGTTGCCGCGCTCGCGCGCCGGCGGACCGTCGAAGGCCCGCTCCGCCAAGCCGACGCCGGCCGTGGCGACGAGCCCCGCCGCGACGACGGCCTTCACCGCGCCGGCGCCGCTCCCGCCCCCGCCGAGGAGCGCGAGCACCCGACCGAGCGCTCCCGCGCCCGAGACGACCGGGAGCAGCAGCGCGAGCTCGCGCGGCCGCGTCGTGAGCGCCCGTTGGAAGCCGCGGCAGCCGTCGCAGTCGCGCAGGTGCGCGCGCACCCGGCGGGTCCGCAGCCGCGCGTGCTCGTGGCTGCTCATCCACCCCCGGACCCCGTCGCAGGCGAGGTTGCGCCCCGCGTCGCAGTCCTGGAGGGAGAGCCGCGCGTCGAGCACCGCCTGCTGCGCGGCGCCCTCCGTCACCCCGAGCCGCGAGGCGATCGCCTTGTAGGGGAGCCCGTCGAGCTCCCGCAGCACGAGCGCCTCGCGCTGGCGCTCGGGCAGCGCCTGCACGTCGCCGAGGAGCTCCGCCAGGCGGGCCCGCACGCCGGCGACCTCCTCGAGGTCGGGCCCCGCGGGGTGGAGCTCCTCCAGGAGCTCCGTGCCGGCCCCGCGGCGGCGGAGGAGCGAGATCGCCTCGTTGCGGGCGATCCGGTGCAGCCAGGGCGCGAGCTCGCGGGGCGCGGGCCCCGTCTCGAGCGCCGCCATGGCCTTGAGCATCGCGTTCTGCGCGGCGTCCTCCGCGTCGGCGTCGCTCTTGAGGATCCGGCGGCAGTAGCGGGTGAGCTCGGGCATCCAGCGCCCGTACACCACCCCGAAGTCCGCGTCGGCACCCATCAGGACCCCATCGGCACGCCGCGGCGCCGGCACGAGGCCGGCGCCGCAGCTGGGCGTGCTAGAGGGAGACATAGCCCGGCAGCGTGAACGTCGGGAACCGGCGGGTGGACTCGTCCGAGCCGAACACCTGCGTGGTCGCGCGGTACGCGGCGGCCTGGCCCTCCTCCGGGGCGGGGAGCCAGACCTTCCACGTGCCGGCCTTCGTCGGGGTGAAGCGCTTGGCGACGACGTCCTTCGTGCAGGAGACCTTCCGGCGGATGACGATCTCCTCACCCGGGACGAGCGGGCCGGCGATCTTGCCGGTGATCAGGACCCGCTCGCCGCGGTGGCTGAGCTTCGAGATCCGCATGCGGCGGGTGAGCTTCAGCGCCACGGACTTCGAGCCGTCGAGGACCGCGGAGTAGCGCGCGGCGTTCGTCCCCCGGACCGCCTTGGGCGGCAGGGGCGCCTGGGCGCGGAAGAAGCCGTCGGGGCGGACGACGCCCGTCGCGACCTGCTTGCCCCCCTTGCCGAAGACGATGGAGACCGTCCGGCCGACGTCCTTGGCCGCGGCGGCGCCGAGGAGCGAGACGTGGCCGTCGTGCATCGCGACGTCGACGAGGGTCACCTTGCGGTCCGCGCAGGCGACGGCGAGCTGGCTGGCCGGAGCGGGAGCCGCCGGGGCGCAGTCCACGCCCGCGGAGCTCACGCGGGCTTCCCCGAGGGCGACGTCGACGAGCTCACGCCCGAGCGCGCTGACGGTGATGCGGGGCCCACGCTGCACGAGCGCGTCACCCGTGCGCTCCTGCGACCCGGGGGTCACCTGCACGCGCGCGGCGATCGCGTCGAGGTCGAGCGGCGGCAGCGCGGCCAGCGCGCTCTGCACCGCCTGGGTCAGGACGGGGCCGACCCCGGGCGTGGCGAAGGAGAGCCCGGCCGGGAGCGCGACCTTCGCGAGGTCGATGCCCGTCAGCGGGACCTGGCCGGCCGGGAGCAGCCCGACCACCTTGTCGACCGCGGCGCCGAGGCCGAGGTCCTGACCGAGGACCTTCACCCCGGCGAGCTGCGAGGCGCCCTCGAGCAGCGGCGTCGCGCCGTTGCACGTGGCGCTCGCGCGGGTCTGCGCGGCGCCGACGCGGAGCACGTCGAGCTCCGGGAGCAGGCGCTGCGGCACCAGGGCGGCGACGGCGTCGCGGAGGTCGAGCGTGAGCTCGCTCGGCAGGGTCGGCAGGACGCTCCCGACGATCGGGAGGGTCTCCCGGGCGGAGGGCCGCGTCGCGCCACCGAGGCCGGGCAGGCCGCCGGCGACCGGGAGGGTCGGGACGCTCGGCAGGGTCGACCGGGAGGGCGGGGAGCGCCGGGAGCTCGGCGAGCTTCGGCAGCGGGACCTTGACCGCATCGAGGCCCGCCGGGAGGGCCGGCACGGGCAGGAGGCCCTTGAGGCCGTCGAGGGTCCCGAGCGCGAGCTCGGCGACGTCCGCGGAGGCGACGGCCTGGCGGCCCGCGCCGTTGGAGCGGGTGGCCGCCGTCGCGGCGCCGCGGCCCAGGAGCGCCGGGACCGCGGTGGTGGCATCGGCGTCGCGGCAGGCGCCGGAGCCGCCGGCCACGCCGCCGAGCGGCAGGGCCTGGCCGAGCACGGCCCCGCCGAGGGCCTGGGCCGAGCAGGTGAACGTTCCGCCGGCGGCCTGGGCGCCCGGGGCGGGGAGGAGGACCACGCCGGCGAGGGTCGCTGCCAACGCGGTGAGGGTGGGACGAGAGGTCATGGGAGTCCTTCGGTCGGGAGGGTGGGACGCTTCATCCCCTCCACGCGGCGGGCGGCCCCATACCCAGAAGCCGTGGACGTTCGTACGACTCCAAGCCCCCCGTCCACCACAGTTCGGGGCGGCCCCGCTCGTCCACCCGTCGACTTGTGTCGCGTTCCCGCCCCGCCCGGCCGTTCACCCGGCCATGGCCGTTCCAGCGCAGCACCCCCCGCCCTCCACCCCCGTCGCCTTCGCGCTGGAGGCCGGCCGCCGCGAGGGGACGCAGCTCCTGCACGACATCTGGCTCCCGGGCGTCGACCACCTCGTCATCGCCCCCTCGGGCGTCTGGGTCGTCGGGGTCCACCACGACCACGGGCGCATCGAGCTGCGCAAGCCGCTCTTCGCCCCCGCCTCCCTGCGGATCGGCGAGCAGGACCGCACGACGCTCGTCCGCGAGCTCGACGAGCAGGCGGCCGTCATCGAGAAGACCGTGCAGGAGCACCTCCCGGGCACGCCCGTCCGCGGCGTCCTCTGCCTCCCGGACGCGGACCTCCCCCACCTCGGGACCCTCTCGCTCGACGGGACCCTGCTGCTCTCGCCGAAGGCCCTGGTCCGCCGGGTCAACGGCAGCGGTGGCGTCTCGGCCGCCGAGGCCCGCGCGCTCGCCGCGCTGCTCGGCAGCCGCCTCGCGCTCGCGCCCGCCTGAGCCGCGACGCGGCGCGCGCTTCCGGGTAGGCCCCGGTGATGCCCGCGATCCCTGACGGCTTCCACCCCCTGCCCAGTGACCCGGGGGGCTTCCTGACGCTGCTCGGGCCGCTGCTGGCGAGCGACGCCGGGGTCCTCGGCCTGCAGACGGACGACCGGCACCTCAACCGCGCGGGCAAGCTCATGGGCGGCCTGCTCGCGACGCTCGCCGACGCGGCGTTCGGCATCGCGATCCGCGACGGAGCCGACGGCGAGGCGCAGGCCGCGACGGTCTCCCTGACCGTCGACTTCCTGCGCCCCGGCCCGGCCGGCGCGTGGCTCGAGGCGCACACGGAGGTCGAGCAGCTCGGCGGCAAGCTCGCCTTCGCGGACTGCTCCGTGCGGGCGGACGGCGAGGAGGTCGCCCGCGCCCGGGCGGTCTTCGCGGTGCGCCAGGAGGGCTGAGCGCCGCGGGCGGGCGGGCGGGCGCGAGAGGGCCGATGCGGGGCACCGACCCCCAGATCGGCCCTCTCGCGCCACTCCGCCGGCCCGCCGCGACCGCGAGGGGGCCGATGCGGGGCCCCACGCCCCTGACCGGCCCTCTCGCGGCGCTCTGCCGGCCGACGCTGCGGCCGAGGGTGCGGCCGAGGGTGCGCTCAGGCCTTGCCCGGCGCCTCGAACTGCGTGCCGAGGAAGCGCTCCCAGATCCCGTCGGTCATGAGCTTGCGCTGGGTGATGAGCAGGTGGGCCGACGGCGTCACGCGGTACCGGATCTTCGGCTTCTTCGTGGTGAGGGCGGTCTCGATGACCTTCGCCACCGCGTCGGGGCCGCCGCCGAGCTTCGCGAGCGGGCCCTTCTCGTAGACCTCCTTCGTCGCCGTGACCACCCCGGCGTTGAAGGCGGCGTAGGGCCCGTCGCCCGAGCGGACCTCGGAGGCGGCGGTGGCGGCGAACTCCGTCCGGATGAGGCCGGGCTGCACGAGGACGACCTCGACGCCGAAGCCCGAGACCTCGAAGCGCAGCGCGTCGCTCAGGGCCTCCACCGCGTACTTCGTCGCGTGGTAGACGCCGCCGCCGGGGAACGTGAAGTTCGCCCCCATGGAGGAGATGTTCACGATGCGCCCCGCGCGCTGCTCGCGCATGCCGGGCAGCACGAGCTGGCACATGCGGGTGAGGCCGAAGACGTTCGTCTCGAACTGGCGCCGCAGGGCCTCCATCGCGACGGTCTCGATCGCGCCCGACTGCGAGTAGCCCGCGTTGTTGACCAGCGCGCCGACCGCCCCGTGGTCGGCGACGACCCGGTCGACCGCGGCCTGCATGGAGGCCTCGTCGGTCACGTCGAGCGCGAGCAGGGTGCAGCCCGCGGCCTCGAGGTCGGCGATCGCCTCGACCTTGCGGGCCGTCGCGTAGACCGGGTGGCCGGCGCGCGCGAGGCGCTCGGCGGTCGCCCGGCCGATGCCGGTGGAGCAGCCGGTGATGAGGACGGCGGAGGAGGGCATGCGGTCAAACTAGACACTTCGAGCACGAACTGTCAAGCTCGTCCAGATGGCCACCGCCTCCTCCCCCCGCGCCGACGCCACCCGCGCCGCGCTGCTGGGCGCGGCGCTCGAGGAGTTCGCCCAGCTCGGCTTCCGACGCGGCTCGATGGAGGGCGTCGCCCGCCGCGCCGGCGTCTCGCGCGCGACGCTCTACACCCACCACGGCGGCAAGGAGGAGCTCTTCCGCGCGCTGGTCGCCCAGCTCCACGAGGACCACCTCGCCGCGATGGCCGAGGCGCTCGCGGCGCCGGGCCTGGACTTCGAGCGGCGCGTCGTCGCCGTCCTCGAGGCGCGCTTCGGCACGTGGGTCGCGCTCGCGGCGACCTCCCCCCACGCCGCCGAGCTCTACGACCAGCACAGCCGCCTGTGCGGCGACGTCGCCTCCGCGTCGCAGCAGCGCTCCGAAGGGCTGCTGGCCGGGATGCTCCGCGAGGCCGCCCGCGCCGGGGAGGTCGACCTCAAGCGCCTCGGGCTCAGCGCGCCGAGGGCGGCCGGGGTCCTCTTCGACTGCGCGCACGGCGCGAAGGGCGAGGAGCCGGCCGGGACGACGCCGGCGCGCTTCTCCGAGCGCCTGCGCCGCATCGTGCACGTCCTGGTCGCCGGCTTCGCACCGGCCGGCGCCGCCCCCTAGACCATCGCCATCGGCTCGGAGCGCTCCTCCTCGACGGCCGGGCCGAGCAGGACGTCGACCTCGTCCTCGCGGACCTTCGCCCCGGCGGCGTAGCCCACGAGCGACATGACGACGATCACCGCGAGGGTCCCGAGCGTGAACGCCAGGAACGTCCCCTGGCTGACGCCCCACTCGTCCTTGAAGTCGTAGTCGAGGCCGAAGAGCTTGTCGAGCGTGCCCGGGAGGACCGCCGTCCACGAGCCGAGCAGGACCCAGAAGGTGATCAGGGCGGAGGCCCCGAGCATGAGCCCGTTCCCCTGGCGCCCGAGCCGGAAGGGCCGGGGCACGGCGGGGTACTTGCGGCGCAGGAGGTAGACGCTCGGGAAGATGAGGATGTAGGAGATGAGCGTCGTGGAGATCGCGATGTTCAGGACGACGCCGAACGTGTCGGCCGCGCCCGAGGAGAGCAGCTCGATCGCCGCGAAGGAGAAGGCCGTGGCCATGACGCCCGAGAGGACGTTCGCCCGCAGCGGCGTGCCGAAGCGCGCGTTGAACGCGCCGAAGTAGGGGAAGAAGCCGCCGTCGGCCGCCGTGACGGCCAGGACGCGGTCGCCGCACATCATCCAGGCCGAGCCCGAGTTCATCAGCGTGAGCACGAAGAGGATGCAGGTGGCGCCGTACATGAAGTCCGCCGCGCCGCCGTAGATCGTGTAGCTCTCCTTCACCGCGTCGAGGAAGCCGCCGAGGCCCGTGATGGCGTCCTGCGGCAGCACGAGCAGCACGAGGAAGATCGGCGTGAGGTAGCAGAAGGCGGCCAGCGCGCCCGAGCGCAGGATGGAGCTCGGCACGTCCTTCTGCGGGTCCTTCATCTCCTCCGCCGCGCCGTTCTGGCCCTCGAAGCCGACGAAGGAGAAGAGGATCAGCGGGACGATCGCCAGCAGGCCGGCGGTCGAGGGCTTCAGCGAGCCGGTGTCGATCCCCTCCACCCCGTTGTCGATGCCGTAGATCACCACGGTGATCGCGAAGAAGGCGACGAGCGCGACCTTGAGGATGGCCCCGAGCGTCGGGATCCACTTGCCGACCTTGAAGGAGATGATCGCGCTCATGATCGTCAGCCAGATGAAGACGAACTTGAAGACGTAGTCGAAGAAGGAGCCCGAGTCGATGTTCGAGACGCCGCTCGACCAGGCCTCCGTGCCGATGAAGGCGAGCGAGCCGCCGACCCAGAGCGGGTTGGTCACCCAGTAGAAGATCGTGTTCAGCGAGGCCCAGAAGCGCCCGAGGCTGAGCTTGACCCACTCGTACGGGCCGCCCTCGGCGGTGAAGGCGCTGCCGACCTCCGCCATGACCATGCCGTAGGGCAGCAGGAAGAGGACGACGAGGACGAAGCACCAGGTGAAGGCCTCGTAGCCGTTGGACGCGGCCTGCCCGATGAGGTCCAGGCCGACGATGACGGCCACGGTGAAGAAGACCATGTCGAAGCGGCCGAGCGTCTTGACGAGGTGCTGCTTCTGCTCGGCGGCGTACGCCGTCTCTTTGGTGGTCGGGGCTTGGGAGGGGCTCACGAGGGCGCACGCTACGCGCGGCCCCGGCCGGATGCGAGCGCCGGAAGGTCGAAGGCCGCCTCCGGGCGCTCGCCCATTGGTCCAACGCGGAGCCCTCGGCTCAGCGGCGCGTCGCCCGCACGGCGACCGCCCGGCTCACGACCCGGCCGCCGCCGGCCCGCGGATCGCGCCAGGCCAGGCGCAGGGAGCCGGAGGCCGGGATCCGCACCCGGGCGTCGACGACCCCACCGGCCCGCGAGGTGAGCGTCCGCAGCGTCCGCGTCCGGCCCCCGGACCGCAGCTCGACCGCGACCCGCTGCGCCTTGCCGATGCGCCGCGTGGGCCGCACGAGGCCCCACACGCGCAGCGCCCGCCCCCTGCGCACGCGGGTCGCGGGCAGGTGGAGCGCCAGCTCGTAGGCCGTCAGGGACGGCTTGTCCCGGCCGTCGAGGAAGCGCAGCCCCGTCTGGGAGGTCGCGCCGTAGCCCGCGGTGACGCCGTTGCGGCCCGGGCGCGGCGCGTCGTCGAAGAGCAGGAACTGCGTCAGGGTCCGCACGGAGGGGTTCTCGCGCGCGAGGAACTCCGCGTGGTCGAGGTAGGCCGCCTGCCGGGCGAGGCTCACCCCGGCCGGGTTCGGCGGGTTCGTGGTGTAGCCGAACTCCGTCAGGAAGAGCGGGGGCGCGGTCCCGCCCTTGCGGTAGGCGAGGTGGATGCGCCGCAGGGCGGCGGTCAGTCGCGGGAGGTTCGCGATGGTCAGGAACTCCGGGTCCTTCGGCTTGACGTCGGGTGCGGTGGCGAGCTCGTAGGGGTGGTGCGCCCAGCCCGAGGAGGCGAAGAGCGCCGGGTGCTCCGCGGGGAACGCCGCGGGGTCCTCGGGGCAGCCGCGCACACGGGCCGGGGTGCCCACGAGGGGCTTGAAGGCGGCGTCGACGCAGTAGAGGGCGCGCACGAAGGTCAGCGCCTTCATCGCGCTCGTCGCGTCCCGGCGTGCGATCCCCTTCGGCGCGGTCTCCCCCACGAGGATCGTGTCCTTCCCGTGGTCGCTGCCCTGCAGTGCGCCCCACGCCGCGTCCACGAGGCCCCGGTAGAGGCGCGGGGAGGCCTCGACGACGCCGCGCCCGTCCGGGGCGGCGACCCACTGCGGCGTCAGCCAGCCGCCCTGGTTGGGCTCGTTCCAGATGGACCAGTAGGCCACGCGCGGGAGCGGCTCCCCCGTCGGGACGGGGACGGGCCCCGGGCAGTCCTGGAAGGTCTCGCAGAGGCCGCTGGGCTCCTGCGGGGTCAGGACCGTCGCCCGGTAGGTGCCGCTGTAGCGGGTGCCGACCGCCCGGACGAACTGCCCGAACTGCGCCGGGTCGGGCTCGTAGGTGTTCGCGATGTCGGGCCGCGGCGCCCCGTCGCCCGTCGCCCACAGCGGCGCGGGCGACGTGATGTTGAAGTTCACGGCGATGCCGCGGGCCGTCGCCAGCCGGACGACCTGGTCGTAGCGGTCCCAGCTGCCCTGGGGGTAGGCCGCGGGATCCGTCGCGTCGAAGGCCGGCCGCGCCTCGGCCTTCGCGTCGGGGGCCACCGTCGCCCAGAAGACGGAGACGCGGATGCGGTCGACACCGAGGCGGGCGAGCGTGTCGAGCGCCGCGGTCGTGCCCTGGGTCGTGTTGAAGATGAGCGTGTTGTCGTCCTGGAACTGCGACTCCTGGCCGACGGACGCCGCGGCGCTCCCGGGCAGGAGCGCGCAGACGGCCGCGAGGAGTCCGAGGCGGCGCAGCACGGCCGGGACGGTACCGGAGGCGTTGCGCGCGCGGGCCGGGAGGCGGACGCTCGCGGCTCGCGCGCCCTGGACGGACGTTCGCTAGCGGTGACGCGCCAGGCTCCGTAGCGTCCCCACGGTGCTCCGCCCCGCGATCGGGCTCGCTGCGGCCCTGGCCCTGACCACCTCCGTCGCCGAGGCGCGCTGGTACGGGAGCACGATGACCGCGCGCCCGAACACGGGCTACGGCTGCGAGGCCGCCCTGGTGCGTGGCCCGCTGGGTGGCGCGGAGCTCCAGCCGACGAACCAGACCTCGTGCACGTACCGCCACGGCGGCTACTTCCAGTCCAACCGGCCCGGGTCGCTCGTCCCGGCCACCGGCCGCATCACCCGCATCCGCGTGAAGTCCGGACCGCGCCCGGCCCGCTTGCGGCTGACGATCCTCACGGGCTCGAGCCGGATCGACACGACGACGGGGCAGGACATCTCGGGCACCTACACGTGCTGCACGGCGCGGTACGTGGGTCCGTCGTTCCGGCCGCGGGCCAACCGGACGACGATCCGCCGGGTCAACGTGCGCGTCTTCGACACCCGCTCGGGCCGGCTGCAGAACCGCACGCACGCGACGGACGTCGTCGGCCTGAGCGCCCAGGGCGCCGGCACCCTCCCGCTGGCCGTCCGCCCCGACGTCGGCTCCTTCTCCCCCGGCACCCCGCTGCTGACGGGCTTCTGGCCGGCCACGGCGAAGGGCGATCCGCGCGTGGACGGCTACGCCATGTCCGGCATCGACCTGCTCTTCGGCTGGGACTTCCGCCGCTGAGGAGGCCGCTCCCCGCCATGTCGTGACAAACCGCACACACCGCCGTGCGTCGGAGGAGTCTGATGGCGCCATGGGACGGGGACGGGGGTTCAGGGCAGCGCTGACGACCGGGGTGCTGTGGGCGGTGATGACGCCGACCCACGCCCGGGCCGCCGGGCTCGAGGTCACGCAGGCTCCGGGCGGGGGCACGTGCCAGGCGGGGGACCGGACGCCCGGCGGGGACTGGCCGGGCCTCAACCACGACCTCTCGAACACCCGGTCGCAGCCCGACGAGCGGCGGATCGGCCCGCGGGAGGCGGCCGGGCTGCGGCCCGCCTGGTCCTTCTCCGCGGCGAGCATCGGTGCGACGGGCGGCATGCGCTCCACGCCGGTCGTCGCGGGCGGGTGCGTCTACCTCGGCTTCGGCCAGGGCTACCTCGGGGAGCGCGGGGACATCGTCGCCCTCGACGTCGCGTCGGGCGAGCTGGTCTGGCACGTCCACCTCAACGCCTCGGTGCTCGGGTTGACGGTCGCCGACGGCAAGGTCTACGCCGCCCCGAGCACCGGGACGCGCGGGGACGTCGCGCTCCCGGTCGTGACGGACAGCTACGCCCCGGCGGGCAGCTACGCGATCGCCCTCGACGCCGCCTCCGGCCGGCTGCGCTGGACGAGCACCCGCCTCGACGACGGCAACGCCGCGAACGGGACGTTCATCAACGCCACGCCGGTGGCCTACGGCGCCGGCGGGCGCGGGCTGCTCTTCGTGCCGATGTCCGGCGGCTCGGGCGACGGAGCCCGCGTGCCCATGTGGTTCCTCGACGCGAAGACCGGCAGGACCGTCCGCAAGGCCTACTCCCTGACCGACGCGGAGTACCGGGAGGGCTTCGGCGGGACCGGGATCTGGTCCACGGCCGCCTACGACCCGGTCGGCCGCCACCTCTACGCCGGGCACCGCGGACTCCGACGGCCACACGCGGCAGCACCCGTACAACAACGCGATCCTCAAGGTCGACGCCGACCCGCGCCGGTCCACGTTCGCCACGGTCCTCGACAGCTACAAGGGGATCAGCGAGCACGCGGACCTCGACGCCGTCGTCGGCTACCCGAACAACCCGGCGTGCGGGCAGGTGGCGGGAGCGCCCGCGATCGACCTGCCGACGTTCTTCGACACCTCCGCGTCCGCGGAGTGCCTCGAGCTCGACCTCGACTTCGGCGCCTCGCCCCTGCTGCACGACGCGGGCGGGGAGCTGCGGATCAGCGCGCTGCAGAAGGCCGGCGTCTTCCACAGCGTGAGCACCGCGACGATGACCCCGAGGTGGAAGCTCTTCGTCGGGCCCGGCGGCGCGTTCCAGGACTCGGGCACCGCCGCGCTCACCGGGAACCGCATCGCCGTCGGGGCCACGCCGAACCTCCTCTTCGGCCTCGGCGCCGCGACGGGCGGGCTGGACTGGGCGTCGCAGACGGGGGCCGACGCCTTCGCCTACCAGCCGCTCACCGCGGCCAACGGCGTCCTCTACGCCATCAACGACGTGGGCTCGCTGCTGGCCTACGACGCCTCCACGGGGGTCCCGCTCGCCGACCGCTCCATCGCCCTCGACGGTGGCCACACGCAGTGCACGGGCGCGGGCGCGGGGGTCGCCGTCGCCCGCGGGACGGTGTTCGCGCCCTGCGACGCCGGCGGCCTCACGGACGTCGCCGGCGCGCCGGAGAGCCCGGGCGGGCTCGTCGCCTACCGGCTGCCCTGAGCATCATCGCGTCGCGGGTCGCTTCCGCGCGCACGTCCGGTAGCGGCGCAGCACGACCACGCGGGAGCCGGCCCGCGTCCGTCCGTCGATGCGCAGGAGGTAGCGCCCCGGGGGCTTCCCGCGCAGGTCCACGACGACGCGACCGGCCCGCATCGGCACGGTGCGCCCGGCGAGCCGTGCGCGAGCGCGCTGCAGGCGGGCGGGCAGCTGCACGACGAAGCGCCGGCGGCTCGTGCAGGCGCGGGCGCCCGCCTGCCCGTGCACCGGGAGCCGCAGCTCGAGGCCGCGGATGGCGATGGAGAACGCACCGTTCGACGGTCGGCCGTAGGGCGCGTCGGCCCCCGACAGCTCGAGCTTGGCAGCGTGGCCCTGCGCGAAGCGGTAGGCGGCCGGGTGGAGCTCCCAGCGGTCGCGTGCACCCCCGCCCGGGCGCAGCAGGCCGCGGGCGACCAGCGTCTGCGATGCCCCGCCGGGTGCGACGTCCCACAGGCGCGCCGCGAGCTGCGCGCCCGCGGGCTCGCCCGTCACCGCGAGCTGCGCCGTCACCTCGGGCGCGCCCAGGAGCAGCGTGCCGCCCACGGGCGCGGCGGGCAGGACGTAGGTCGCGGTGCCCGGGGCGCGCGCGGCGGGCGTGGTCGCACAGCCGTTGCCTCCCCCCGCCGCCGGGTCGACCGCGGCGGCGACCGCGGGGTCCCCGCTGCCCGACGTGACGGTCTGCGGCTCCGGCGCGACGAGGCGCAGCTCGTCGGTGGCGAGCGCCGCGAAGTCCGGCGCGCGGAACGGCCCCTCCGAAGGGCGCCGAACGCGGGCAGGTCTGCGTCAGCGCCTCGACGCCGACGGCGGGCGCTGCGCCTTCCCCCTTACGTGGTGGTCCATCCAGGCGTGGATCGCCGCGATGAGCCGGGCCCGGTCGGGCTCCTTGTTGCCGGCGCGCTGGTGGCCGAAGTCCCCGAGCAGGAGGTGCACCGGCACCCCGGGGTGGTCGCGGCGCAGGCGGTTGACGTAGCGCAGCGCCTCGTCGACCGGGAAGATGTCGTCCGTGAAGCCGCTGCCCACCAGCAGCGGCGGCGGGGTCGAGCGCGCGTCGATCCCGTAGGCGGAGCGGAAGCGCTGGAGGTCCGAGATGACACCGGCGATGTAGGGGTCGGAGTAGGGCTCCCCGCGTCGGCGCGCGCGACGTAGGCGGCGACGTCGGCCGAGGGGTCCGCACCAGGCGGGGCGAGGTAGCCCATCGGACGACCGGGCACGAACGGCTCCCCGACGGGCTGCCCGGGGCCGATCGCGGCCGTGGTCGCCGCGAAGATCGCGTTGGCGATCGAGGCCTTGAAGACGCCGACGGGCCGGCGGATCGCCTCGGACGGGGTGATGCCGACGGAGCGGGTCAGCCCGTTGGGGGCGATGGCGCCGACGAGGTCCGTCCAGGGGATGACGGGTGCCGCCGCGGCGAGGCGCAGCCGGACGCCGGCCCGGGTGCGCCACGGCACCAGCGAGCCGTCGGGGAGCATGACCCTGTCGCTGAGCGCCGCGAGGGCGATGGTCTGCCCGCCCCCGTAGGAGTCCCCGGTGACGCCGAGCCGCCGGGGATCTGCGACCCCGTCGTCGACGAGCCGCGCGATGAGCTCCTGCGCGTCGCGGACCTCGTAGCGCGTGTCGGCGAGGTGGATCCACCCTCGCGCGCAGCCCACCGGGTCGGCGGAACGCGACTCGGGGGTCCCGCACGAGCCCCAGAACCCGCGGGCGGTGGCGGTCAGCACCGCGTAGCCCCGTCGGGCCCAGCCGTAGGCGTTGTCCGTGTAGGCCTTCGACGCCGGGTCGAGGTACTCCCACTTCGAGTTGCCCAGGCCGTTGAGCTCCGCGACGAGCGGGAGGGCCCCGGCGGCGAGCGCACCCTGGGACGGCAGCGTCACCGTCGTGTCGAGCGGGACCCCGTCCCAGCTGCGCACGACGCCCGAGCACTGGTAGGTGCCGCCGATGGCCCGGCAGGCCGTCAGGCCGAGCGGCGTGCGCGCGGCGGCGGGCGTGGCGGCGGGCCCGGCACCGAGGACGACGAGCGCGATCAGCAGCCGGCGGGACCTGCGGGCGAGCGACACGGCGCGAGCGTAGTCCCCCGAGGTGCGCCGGGGCCACCGTGGTCGAAGACCCGTCAGGCGGGGTCCGTTCCCCCGGCCCGCGCCGCGAAGGCGAGGTTCGCGAGGGCCACGAGCCCGATGGCCAGTCGCGTAGGTCGTGGCGTCGTCGAGGGACTCGACCCTCACCGCGAGGGCCAGCACCGCGCCCGCGGCCATGGCGGTGACGCCCACGGCGAGGAGGTCGACGCGCGCGCCGAGGCGCTCGGCGACGGCAGCCAGCGTGACGCCGAGGCCGATCCCGAACGCGTAGACCCCGGAGCCGTCCAGGTCGGGGCGCACCTCGCTGAAGGCGACGACCGCCGCCCCCCAGCCCAGGAGCACGAGCCCCGTGGGCCAGTAGCTGCCCCGTCGGCCGCCGCTGACGGCGGCGACGGTGTAGGTGACGCCGATGAGCAGCGGCGTCCAGGAGAAGGAGAGCCGCGCCGCGTCCCTGCCGACCCACAGCTGCAGCAGCACCGCCCCGAACCCGAGGATCGCCGCCTGCCGCAGCCGCACGCCGCGGCTGACCCGACGGATGGCCGGTGTCCCGGGCACGCCCGGGCTCAGGGCGCGAACCGGCGCAGCTTGGCGTAGTAGGCCTCGTGGCCCTTCGCGTTGGGGTGGAACGACTCGTTGCGGTCCGAGGACAGGCCGCGCAGCCACTCCGTCTCGCAGACCGCGTGGCCCTGGAACTCCGTGCGCAGGTCGATCGCGTTGACCTTCGCGCGCACCGTCGCGGCACCGACCACGTTGGCCAGGAGGTTCACGAGGCCGTTGAGCCGCTTCTGCTCGGGGACCTGGATGCCCCGGGTCCCGCCGCAGCCCTTCGGGCCGAAGAGCTCCGGGTAGCCGAGCACGACGACGCGCGCCTTCGGCGCCCGCCGCTTGATCTCCGCGTAGAGCGCGTCGAGCTTCGGGCCCAGGCGTCGGATGCGGCCCTCGGCCGCGTCGATGCCGTCCTGGCACCCGCCGAAGACGCAGTCCTTCGCGAGCTTCGCGAAGCCGACGTCGTTGCCGCCGATGCTCATGGACACGAGCTGCGTCGTCGCGTCCAGCGGCCCGAGCTGCTTCCTGCGCACGTCGTCCGTCGTCGCGCCGGAGCAGGCCATGAAGAAGAGCTTCGTCCGCGGGCGCCGCGCCGCGTAGAGGGCCGGGTAGGCCTTCGAGTCACGGCGGCAGGCCTTCGACCGGTCGTAGGTGTCCAGGCCCTCCCCCGAGGAGAAGGAGTCACCCAGCGCCACGTACTGCAGCTGCGCGCTGACGCTCGGGCCGCCGGGGTCGACCGCCGCAGGGGCGCTGCCGGGAAGCCCGACGATCACCCCGGCACCCGTGGCGAGGAGGAGGACGGACAGGCGGCGGAGGCTGGGCACCGGCGGAGCCTAGGCGAGCTGCGGCCGTCGATGCGCCGACAACCGGGCGACGCGCGCGGCGTCGTCAGCGTCCGCCCGTTCGATGTGGACGAGGCCGGCACCGCTCAGGCAGGATCGGCCATGAACGCCGCCACCCTGCTCACCACGGCCGCCGCAGAGCACGGGGACCTCCCCGCGGTCCGGCTCGACGACGTCGTCCTGGACTACGCCGCGCTGGACGCCGCCACGCAGCGCTTCGCGGGGGCGCTGCGGGGGATGGGCGTCGCGCCGGGCGACCGGGTCGGGCTCGTCATGCCGAACCTGCCGTTCTTCCCGATCATCTCCTACGACGGGGTCCAGGTCCGGGCGATGACGATCAGCGACGGCACGACACCCGTGGCCCTACGATGACCCCGAGGTGGAAGTTCTTCGTCGGGCCCGGCGGCGCGTTCCAGGACTCGGGCACCGCCGCGCTCACCGGGAACCGCATCGCCGTCGGGGCCACGCCGAACCTCCTCTTCGGCCTCGGCGCCGCGACCGGTGGGCTGGACTGGGCGTCGCAGACGGGCGCCGACGCCTTCGCCTACCAGCCGCTCACCGCGGCCAACGGCGTCCTCTACGCCATCAACGACGTGGGCTCGCTGCTGGCCTACGACGCCTCCACGGGGGTCCCGCTCGCCGACCGCTCCATCGCCCTCGACGGCGGCCACACGCAGTGCACGGGCGCGGGCGCGGGGGTCGCCGTCGCCCGCGGGACGGTGTTCGCGCCGTGCGACGCCGGCGGCCTCACCGACGTCGCGGGGGCGCCGGAGAGCCCCGGCGGGCTCGTCGCCTACCGGCTGCCCTAGTCGTGTCGAACGGCAGGGCGCGGGGCACGTCCGGCCCTCCGGGGCGCGAGGTCACCCGCCCTCGCGCGAGAACCGCCGGCCCGCGGCCACGCCCGCCTCGAGGGTGCTGCCGACGCGGTGCGCCGCCAGGCGGACCGCGGCCGAGCCGTAGGCGTGCGCTGGCGGACGGTCGACGGCGAAGCCGAACGCCTCGAGCTGGCGTCGGCAGGCCGCCTCCACGGCGTCTCGCTCCCCCGGCCCAGCCCGGCGCGCCAGTTGCGGGGGGCACCGGAGGGGTCGACAGGAGGTCCGCGTCCGTCCGTCGGCCCACCACGGCTTGCCCTGGTGCGCCGCGAGGGCGGCGTAGACGACGCGTTGACGTCGGCGTAGGAGCGGGGGGCCGCGCGCGCGGACTGCGCGCGGACGAGCGCGTCCTCCACGCCGAAGGTGCGGTACCGCGGATCGGCCACGATCGCTCGAGCGCGGCCTGGGGCCCCCGCGGCGGTGGGCTCGCTCGAAGACCGGGATGAAGTGCGACTCCCGCGGCGTGACGAACGCGGGATGGCTGTCGCGCATGAGCCGCAGCAACGTCGTGCCCGAATGCCCGGCGCCGACGACGAAGATCGGCGCGGCCCGGGGGCCAAGTCCCTAGAGGTCCTGCTCGCCCTGACCCGACACGCGCCGAGGCTCCCTGCCGGCGCCGCACCTCCGGGCACGCCGGCCGGAGGCGGCGTGTCGTCGAGGGGCCGAGTGCGAGCGTCGTGACCCGAAGGGCCTCTACGGCCGGGCGCGCCGCGGGGAGCAGCGCGACGTGACGGGTGTCGACCAGCCCTACGCGCCGCCCGACAGCCCCGATCCACGTGTGTCGGCCGGGGCGCTCGACCGGATGCGGTGCGCCGCCCTGCTCACGACGGCCCTCGGGTCGCCCGGCGTGCCGCCTCGGCGCGAGGGCGCGTCCGGACCAGGCGAACCACGCCGCACGACGGGCGCCGCGTCCGCAAGGATGCGCTGATCGTCGGGTCCGATGCCATCCACGTCGTCACGAGCACCGGGCTCTCCCACCTGGGGCTCGCGCTGGCGCTCGAGCGGTCGCTGACCTCCGTGGCGCCCGACGTCCGCCTCCACGTCGTCGCCCTCGATGAGGAGGCGGGCGAGGCGCTGCGCGCGCTCTGCCCGCCGTCGGTCCGGCACATTGCCGTCGAGGAGCTCGAGCAGCAGGACCCGGAGGCGGCCACGACGCGCGCCGGGCGCTCCGCCCGGGAGTACGCCTGGACGCTCAAGCCTGTGGCCCTGGAGCACGTGGCCGCCTGGTCGGCGCCCGGCGACGTGGTGGCCTGGGTGGACGCTGACGTCGCCTTCTTCGCCGATCCGGCCTCGCTGGTCCTGGAGGAGCTCGAGGGCGCCGCGGCCCTGGTCATCCCACACGACCATGTCCCGCCGGCGGCGTGGACCGAGGGCGCCCGGGAGCAGTACGAGCAGGACGTGCTCCGCCTCGGCGTCTACAACTCGGGCGTCGTCGCGTTCCGCTGCGACGCGCAGGGGCGGGCGGCGCTGCGGTGGTGGCGCGACCGCTGCGTGGCCTGGTGCTCCGTCGAGCCGAACGGCTCCGTCGCCGGGTTCGGGGACCAGGCGCACCTCGCCGGGCTCGTCCAGCGCTTCGACGGCGTGCGGGTCGCCCGGGACCCCCGGCTCGCGCTTGCACCATGGAACCTGGGCGCGCACCGCGTGCACCGGCGCGGCGACGAGCTGCTGCTCGACGAGGAGCCGCTCGTCCTCCATCACTTCCAGTCGCTGCGGCTGCGGCGCACGAGCCCGGCGTCCCGGGTGCTGCGCGGCATCCCGCACAGACGGCCGACGGGCCAGGACGGGCTCGAAGTCCGCGCCCAGCGCGGCTGGAGACCCAGGGCCGAGGACGCCCGGCTGCTCTACGACCCCTACGCCCGCGCGCTCGGACGCGCGGCGACCGACGTCCTCGCCGTATGCCCGGCCTACGAGCGCGAGCTCCGCGCACGACGACCCGCGAGCTCCGGGAGGACCTCTCCCGCATGGCGGGCCACGGCATCTACGTCCTGCTTGGTCGCGTCCTGCCCCCCGTCGTCCGGTCCTGGCTGTCCGATCTGCGTCTCCGCCGGGCCGCGCGTCCCGCGCAGGTCCGAGCGGCGCGGGCCGCGACCCCGTCGGACGGCTGAGGCGGGATGCCCTCCGACGCGCCGACCACGTCCGTCGTCATCCCCGCGTACCTCCCCGGCGCGAAGCTCGACGCCGTCCTCGACGCGCTCGAGCCGCAGGTCGCGGGCCGGCCCGACCGCGAGGCCATCGTCGTGGACAGCTCGGGTGACGGGACGGCGCGGCGGATCGCGGAGGCCCGGGCCTGGTTGCGGGTCGTCGCCCTTGACCACAGGACGCTGCCTGGAGGCGCGCGCAACGTGGGCGTGGCCGAGTCCCGGGGGGCGCGCATCGCCTTCCTCGATGCGGACGCCGTGCCCGTGCCCGGGTGGCTCGACGGGCTCGAGGCGGCACTCGCCCCCGGCCTCGACGCCGTCGCGGGCGCCATCCTGAACGGCACGCCGCGCAGCTTCGTCGGCACGGGCGGCTACCTCCTGGAGTTCTCCGAGTGGCTGCCGCGCCGGCGGGGCCCGCTGCTGCACGCCGCGACGTGCAACCTCCTGGTACGGCGCGAGGCGTTCCTGGGGCAAGGCGGCTTCGACGACCGTGCCCGTGCGGGCGAGGACACGATGCTCACCTTCCCGTTCGGCCGCCTCGGCCGGCTCGGGTTCGCCCCCGAGGCGGCCGTGCGCCACCTCAACCGGACCTCGGTGCGGGCCTTCGTCGCCAACCAGCGGATCCTGGGCGGCGCGTTCGTGCTCGTGTGCTCGCAAGTCCCGTTCCCCCACGGCTGGGTGGGGCGCCGGCACTTCGCTCCCCTGACCGGCGTGCTGCGTGCGGCGGCCCTCGTGCGCCGGCTCGCCCGCAACCCGCGCGAGCTGCCGCGGGCCATCGCGGTGTCCCCCGTGCTCACCCTCGGGCTGACGGCCTGGGTGCTCGGGGTCGCCCGCGGTCCGCAGTCGGTGGCCGACGGCCGGCCGCTCCGCAGTGGACGCGAGCCGCACCGCTCAGGCAGGATCGGACCATGAACGCCGCCACCCTGCTCACCACGGCCGCCGCGGAGCACGGGGACCTCCCCGCGGTCCGGCTCGACGACGTCGTCCTGGACTACGCCGCGCTGGACGCCGCCACGCAGCGCTTCGCGGGGGCGCTGCGGGGGATGGGCGTCGCGCCGGGCGACCGGGTCGGGCTCGTCATGCCGAACCTGCCGTTCTTCCCGATCATCTACTACGGCGCGCTGCGCGCCGGCGCGGTCCTCGTGCCGATGAACCCGCTGCTCAAGGCGCGCGAGGTCGAGTTCCACGTCACGGACTCCGGGGCGCAGCACCTCTTCGCCTGGGAGGGGATGGCGGAGGACGCCGCCGCCGGGGCGAAGGCGGCGGGCATCGGGTTCACCTCCGTCGGCGCCGACTCCTTCGGTGAGCTGCTCGCGGGGGCCGAGCCGCTGGAGGAGGTCGTCGAGCGCGACGACCAGGACGCCGCGGTGATCATCTACACGAGCGGCACGACCGGCACGCCGAAGGGCGCGACGCTCACCCACCACAACCTCCTCGACGGCGCGGAGGTCGGGGCGCAGCTCGCCGACCTCGGGCCGGGCAGCGTCACGCTCGGGGCCCTGCCGCTGTTCCACGTCTTCGGGATGAACTCCGGCCTGAACGCGACGGTCAAGGGCGCCGGCCTGCTGACGCTCGTCCCGCGCTTCGACGCGGCGAAGGTCCTCGAGGTGCTGGAGCGCGACGCGGTCACGAGCTTCCTCGGCGTGCCCACGATGTACGTCGCGCTGCTGAACGACCCGTCGCGCGAGGGGCGGACGATCACGACCCTGGAGATCTGCGTCTCGGGCGGCGCCGCGATGCCCGTCGAGGTCCTCAAGGGCTTCGAGGAGGCGTTCGGCTGCAAGGTCCTCGAGGGCTACGGCCTCAGCGAGACGACGGGCATGGCGACGTTCAACCCCCGCGACCGCGAGCGCAAGCCCGGGTCCATCGGCCTGCCCGTGCGCGGGGTCGAGCTCCGGATCGTCGACGAGCAGGACGAGGACGTCGGGGAGGACGGGGTCGGCGAGGTCGTGCTCAAGTCCCCCCACCTCATGAAGGGCTACTGGGGCCGCGACGACGCGACGGAGGAGGTCATGCGCGGCGGCTGGTTCCACACGGGCGACATGGCCCGCTTCGACGAGGAGGGCTACGTCTTCATCGTCGACCGCAAGAAGGACCTCATCATCCGGGGCGGCTACAACGTCTACCCGCGTGAGGTCGAGGAGGTCCTCTACGAGCACCCCGCCGTCATGGAGGCCGCCGTCGTCGGGGTCCCCGACGACGCCCTCGGCGAGGAGGTCGGCGCCGCCGTGGCGCTCAAGGCCGGCGAGTCCGTCAGCGAGGACGAGCTGCGGGCGTTCGTGAAGGAGCGCGTCGCGGGCTACAAGTACCCACGCCGCGTGTGGCTCGTGGACGAGCTGCCCAAGGGCCCGACGGGCAAGGTCCTCAAGCGCGAGATCACCGTGCCGGAGGGCTGAGCGGCCGGCGCCCTCAGCTCCCGGCGAGCTCCACGTCGGCGCCCGGGCCGTAGCCCAGGTCGTTCGGGAACAGCGCGCAGCGGTCGCGCGCGGCGCGGAAGCGCAGGCCCTGCCCGAGCACCTCGCCGGCGCCGCGCAGGGCGGCGCAGATGATCCGTTCGCCCATCGTGTGGGAGACGTTGAAGAAGTACGTGTCGTTGTCGATCGGCGAGACCTGGTCGCCGCGCTGGGTGAAGAAGGAGCGGCGGATGGGCTCGGGGTAGGCCTCGTAGGGCGCGATGAGGTAGCCGAGCTGGTCGTCGGCCAGGCCCGCGGTCAGGTAGCCGCGGAGTCCCGGCACCGCCGCCCGGACGGCCAGCGGGATCTGCGGGTAGGCCTCGCCCGGGAACGTCGAGAGCAGCACGTCGCCGATCCGCACGGAGCCCGCGACCGTCCCCACGACGTCCCCGGCCAGCCACGGCGGCGACGTCGAACGGACCACGGGCGCCCCGGCGGGGTCCCCCACGTAGTCGAGCCCGAGGATGAGGGCGCTCGAACCCGGGTCCTGGACGTAGTAGGTGTGCGCCGCCACGACGGGCCGCTCCGGCAGCGGCTCGGCCGCCGCGACCGCCTGTCGTGCCCGCTCGACGACCCGTCCTGCGAAGCCGTCGAGGCGGCAGAGGGACTCCGCGTCGCCCTTCGCCGTCCCGTCCGGGCAGGCCTTGTCGTCGGGCTGCGTCCGGCCGAGCGTCCCGACGATGGTCAGGACGCGGCCGCCGAGCTTCGCCTCGAGCATGGGGTTGACCCGCGAGACCCAGTCGCCCGTGGCGTGCGTGTTGCCCGCGCCGAGGACCGTCGCGTGGATCGACCCGTTGAGCAGGGTGGCGAGCACCCGGCCGTCGGGGCGCACGGCCTGCATGACGCGCAGCTCCGAGTCCATGACCCGGTTCGCGGCGTCGTAGTCGAACTGGTTCGTCTGCAGGTCGCGACCGTCCACGGCGCCGTAGCGGAGCTCCGCCGGCACGGCGCTGCGGTAGGACTCGACGATCGCCTCGACCGTGCGGTCGAAGACGAACCGGCGGTAGGCCTGCGGGATGCCGCCCCAGACGCCGAGGGGATCCGGACCGCCGTGCGTGTGGTCGGACTGGATGACGACGTGCTCCGCGGTCAGCGCGCCGTTCGTCGCGCGGGCCACCGCCTTGCGCATGTCCATGAGGCCGAGCCCGTCCTTGTTCGCGACGAACCACCCCTGCACCTCGATGTCCGCGAGGGCCACGGGTGTCGTGCCGTCGCTGATCGTCATCGCCCGGACCTGGACCCCGTCGCCGAGGACACCGGTGGCCACGCGCTCGCCCGTGATCGGGTTCGCGCCGAAGCCGTAGCCGCCGAGGTGCACCGGCTCGCCGCGGTAGCGCCCGTCCGGGTCCGGGTTGATCGAGCGCATGCCGAAGCCGACGCGGTAGCAGGAGGCCGTGCTCCCGCTCAGGACCGCGCGGGCCCGCTGCCGACGGGTGTGGGCCGCGGTGCCGACGCGGTGCGGCAGGTGCGCGGCGACCTGCACCGTCACGGGCAGCGGGTGGCAGCGGCGGAGCGCCCCCCGGCCGGCGACGGTCAGCGGCAGGCGCGTGAGGCGGGCGCTCGCGCGCGCGAAGCGGACCTTCGTCGGCCCGGCGACCACCCGGCCGTCCGCGGCGACCACGACGACCCGGACCCGGCCCGCTCGCCCCGCCGTGACGCGCACGGGCAGCGCCCCGGCGGCGAGCGCCCTCGTGCCGCTGGTCGACGTCAGCCGGGCGCCGGCGGTGAAGCCGCCGGCAGCCCGGGCGTCGCCCGGCAGGGCGAGCGCGAGCAGGACCAGGAGCGGGAGCAGGCGGGGCACGGCGCGCTTCTACCACGGTGCAGGACCGACGAGGACCGGCGACGGACGACGTCGAACGCCCCACCCCGGTGGCCTCGGCGGGCCGGCGCTGCGGTAGAAGGGCACATGCGCACGCCTTCTCGCCCGCACCTCGGACCCGCGCTGTGCGCGCTCCTCGCCGCGGTCGTGCTGGCGTCGCCCGCGGTCGCGAGCGCCGGCGAGCTGCGCACCATCGACACCCCGACCGGGCCGGTGCCGGGCCCCTACAAGGCGAACGTCCTGCTGCCCGACGGGTACGACCCCGGCCGCGCCTACCCGCTCCTGCTGCTGCTGCACGGCGTCGGGGACGTCCCGAACTACCCCTCCTGGGGACGGCCCGAGAGCGGCGACATCGCGCGCACCGCCGCGGGCCTTCAGGCGATCGTCGTCATGCCCGAGGCAGACCGCGGCTTCTACACGGACTGGTACAACGGCGGCCGCCGGGCGGGCCCGTCGTGGGAGACGTACTTCCTCGACACCTTCATGCCCTTCCTCGAGCGGCGCTTCAAGATCGCGCCCGGGCGGCGGAACCACGCCATCGCCGGCCTCTCGATGGGCGGCTTCGGTGCCGCCTACCTCGGCGGCCAGCGTCCGGACCTCTTCGGGGCCGTCGCCTCCTTCAGCGGCTTCGTCGAGCACCAGCGCCCGCAGATCGACGCGGGCCTGAAGGCCTTCGGCGGCGTGGACTACACCTCGATCTACGGCCCGATGGACGGGGCCTACGCGACGGGCCACAACCCGACGCGGACGGCGGGCAACCTCCGTTCCTCCCGGGTCTTCGTGACGGTCGGTGACGGCACGGCGGACCCGGCCGCCGGGAGCTCACCCACGTCGGTCGTCGGCGGTGGGATCGAGGAGCTCGAGCTGCGCCAGGAGAACGAGGAGTTCGCCGTAGCGCTCCGCGCCGCGGGCGTCCCGTTCGACTACCGCCCGGGCATCGGCGTGCACGACTGGCCGTACTGGCGGGCGGCGCTGAAGCAGGCGATCGCGTGGGGGCTGTTCGAGGACGTCCCGGAGACGCCCTCGAGGTGGACGCTGCAGACCGTTCGCCGGCACGGCCGCGCGTGGGACGTGCGCTACGACTTCGCCGCCCCGCCCGAGGCGGTCGTGACCTTCGCCCGCGAGCCGGGACGCCTGCGCGCGAGCGGCGGCACGGGTGCCGTGACGGCGACGGACGTCCGCACGGGCTGCACCGCCACGGCCACGCTCCCGGCCGAGCAGCTGCTCCCGCCACCGACCTGCGGGCGCCTGCTCGCCCGGGTCAGCCCGAAGCGCCTCAGGCGCGGCCGACCGACCCGGCTCACCGTCCGGGTGACCGCCGTGCGCGACGACGGGACGCGGAGGCCCGCGGCCGGCGCGGTCGTGCGCTTCGGCGCGGCCCGCGTCGTCGCCGACGCGCGCGGCGTCGCCCGCATCACCTACCGGGCGATGGGTCCGGACGCGACGCGCCGGGTGCGGGTGCGGGCCGCCGGGCTGAGCTCCGGAGTCGCCCGGGTGCGCATCACGCGCTAGCCGGTCGGGAGGCCCCGGACGCCTCCCGGTGAGACCGGCCGGCGACCGCGCGAGCCGCTCCGGTCAAGGTCGTGCCACTGCCCCTACGGGCGCCGCAGCCGGACGCGGCGGACCTCCCTCTCGTTGCCGACGGCCGAAGAGGTCCCCGCGCTCGTGATGGTCACGGTGAGCGTGCCCCGACCACGCAGGCGGCGTCGCTGGTCGGCGTCCAGCGGGACGTGCAAGGTCGTCGCGCCGCCGGGCCGGAGGTCGTAGAAGCGGGTTGCGCCGCCGCCGAGGTCGACGAAGCCGGGACAGCCGAGCAGGGGGTCACCCGGGCAGCGCAGGCGGACCGCGACCCGTCCGCCGCGGGCGACCCGGCGCCCCGCGATCGACGGCCTCGCCGCGGGACACGGTCCCCGGGGCGTGGTGGGGAACGGCCCGCCGTCGACGTCCCAGGTCACGACGGAGGTCACCAGGCACGGCTTGACGGCGAACGCCAGGCGCCGCCCGTCGAAGTCGAAGCCCCCGCGAAGGCCGGCCACCCGCGGGGAGTCGCGGATGGCGCCGGTGAGGGTCTCCACGGCGAAGCGCCGGCCGTCGCTGATGACGACGCGGTTCCCGGCGATCAGCGTCGCCGCGTCGCTCCGCGCTCCGGGACCGGCTCCCCCGAAGCCGAGCGGATGGGCGGACGGCTCGCGGACCGAGGCGTAGGCCAGCTCGGTCCGCGAGGCCTGGAAGACGACGGTCCCGTCCTCCTGGACGTCGAAGAGGCCGCCGCCCCGGGCGACGGAGTAGACGGGCTCGCCCGTGAGGCGGTCCGAGACGTCCAGGGTCGTCTGGTCGGCGTTGCCGGCGGCGAGGAACCGGCCCGCGAGCGCGAAGAGCCCGGTCGCTCCGGCGAACGTCCGGGTCGTCGTCGTCCCGTCCGGCAGGAAGCTTACGACGTCGACACCGAGCCGGCCGCCGCGAGCCCACTGGAACGCGATGGCGTCCTCGGCGACCGCGACGCCCCTGGTCGCGCCGGTGCAGACCGCGGCGCTCGTGCAGTCGGCCAGCCGTCGGAACGGGCTCGTCAGGGTTCCCGCGCGGACCTCCCGCGCGGTGAGGACGGCGACCCTGTCGCCCGAGGCCGCCAGCGTCAGCTCCTCGCGTCCGGAACCGCGCGCGAGCTCCCGCGTGCCCGCGGGGCCGCGGGCCATCACGCGGTAGCCGCCGGTGAGCCGCTGCTCGGCCCACACGACGGAGCTCCCCGGCGATCGACGGCCCGGAGAGCTCGTCGATCGGGGCCACGGACGTCTGCGGCGAGGCTTCCGCGTGCGTCGGGATGATCTGCGTGGCAGCCGAACCGGAAGCCGGCGCGAGCGTGAGCGCCCCCAGGACCAGGACGGCCACGGACACGATGCGGGGAGCGTTCACCAGGTGCCCGCGAGTCGTGCGGCCCGTGGCGCGACCGCCTCGCCCGCAAGGCGTCTCACCGCAGCCGGGCGAAGCGCTCGACGCCATCCCGCACCCAGGAGATGATCGTGATCTCGATGGCGAGCGACGCGGGCTCGACGGCGCCCGAGTCGACCACCCGCTCGCTCCCCCGCCGTGCGGAGGCGCGGATCTCGACCACCCCGGGAGCCGAGCCCTGCTGGGCCCACGCCACGCCGCCCTCCCGCGACAGGACGATCGCCCGCCCGATCGGCGTCGCGGCGAGGGAGCGGGTCCTCCGCGAGGCGAGATCCGCGACCGCGATCCGGACCCGGGGGGTGCCGAAGCCCGGAGGGCAGTCCGCCTTGCAGCTCTGGTCGGTCACGGTCGACACCCAGGCGACGTGGTCGCCCGCGATCCGGACCCGGTCGTAGGTGTCGTCCGTCGTGTACCCGTCGCCGCCCTTCGTGTCGAGCAGCATGCGGCGACCCGTGCTCCTCCGACACCCGTGCAGGGTCGTCGCCGCGCTCCTGCGGAGCTCGTAGACCCGCACCGCGGCGGTCGCCAGGACGGTGTGCGAGCCGGGTCGCGCGCACGTCGCCCGGCGCTCCCGGCCGTCGGCGCCCGGGGCGATCGCGAGTCCCGCGGTCACCGTGGCGAGCGCGAGCGGAAGGAGTCGCGAAGGGCCGCGCATCCCCCGAACGTGTCACGTCCGCCCTGCAGAAGCAACGCCACGCGGACGGTGCAGGGGCGTCGGCACCGCGCCAGCTCGCAGGCCACGGCCGTCCCGGCTACAGCGGGCGCTGGAAGGCGAGCACCCCGCTGCGGCTCGTCGTGCCGGCCGGCCCCCGGACGATGAACCGCAGCCTCCCGTCCGTCGTCCGCAGCGCGTTGGGCCAGGCGTGGTTCCCGCCGCCCGCGGCACCGACCTCGACCCGGTCCGACGTGCTCCACCCCGCGCTGGTGAGCGTGCGCGAGATGATCAAGCCGTCGCTGCGGCGCACCGCCACGAGCCAGACGTCCGTGCCGTTCGTGGCGAGCGTCGGGTGCTCGTAGCCCGTGAGGGTCAGCTCGACGCTCCCCGGCGCACCCGCGGCCGAGAACCGCTGGACCTGCACGGTGCCACTCGGTTCGACGTCGGCGGCCGCGACCATCTCGCCGTTGTCCAGGGCGACGCCGGTCAGGGACGCTCCCCCGCTCGTCGGCATGCCGCTGCCGCCGGAGGTCCAGGTCGTCAGGGGCGCGCTCTGGCCGTGGGACCAGACCCGCAAGGAGCTCGAGGTCGACCGGGTGAGCACCCGCATCCCGCTCGGCGCGGGCACGAGGGTCGCGAAGCGGTCCGAGCTGGACGTCGTCGTGTAGAGCGTCGTGACGCCCTCGATGGCCGGGGTGCTGGAGGCCAGGTCCGTGAACCACCCCGCCACGATCGCCCAGGACGCGTCCCCGGTCCGCCGGGTCCAGACGAGGGCGCCCTTCATGGTGCCGTCGGAGGCCCGCTCGAACGCGACGTCGGCCCGGTAGGCACCGAGCGCGGGAGCGTCCACGGTGCTCGTGGCGCCGACCTTCGGCCCGGTGACGGCGTCGAGGTCGTCCAGCCGGACCATCTTGACGGCCGCCGCCGCCCCGGTGCTGGGCCCGCTCCAGACGACCCACGCGTGCTCGACGCCCGCCGCGTCCTTCGCGGTGGCGATCGAGGCGGGCCAGTCGCCGTTCCCCGCCCCGGACAGGATGAGCCCCTCGTCCGTGGCGCCGGTGGTCTGCGTCTGCCAGCCGCCGCCCGCGTCGCGCCAGGCCAGCTGCACGCCCGTGTCGACCCGGCCGTGGAGGGCGAGCAGCCGCCCTCCCGCGGTGCGCGCCAGCCGGCGGTTCCCGGCGTAGTACGTGGGGTTGTAGGACCCAGCGAAGGGGTTGGCGACCTCGCTGAGGCCGTCGCGGACCAGACCGGGGACGCGTTCCACCTGGACCACGAGCTGCGGCTGGCCCCCCGTGGACTCGCGCGTCGACCAGACGCTGCCGTCGTCGTCCGGGGAGTCGAGCGCCAGCGGCAGCGGACCGTCACCCGGGATCGCGGCGGCCCCGAGGTCGGCCTCGTAGGACCGGCCGGTCTCCACCGCACCGAACGAGGCGAGCAGACGGCCGTCGATGGCCGGCTTCGTGGACCAGGTCATCGACTCGCTCCACGCGCTGGAGCTCATCGCGAAGACCCGCCCGCCGACGGGCGAGGCGTCGCGCTGGGCGAGGCGCAGCTTCGCGCCCACGACCTTGCGCCCTGCCAGCCCGGTGAGCCGGAAGCGCATGAACGCCTGGCTCTGGGGGCTCCGGTCGACGCGCACGGAGGACCACGTGCCGAAGCTCGTCGAGGGCTGGCTCGAGTCCACCCAGGTGTCGGCCTCGGGGGTGAAGACGAACGTGTCCACGCCCGGGCTCGTCGTCGGGACGTAGTTGGCGGTCAGGGTCGTGTCGGTCGCCGGGACCGACACCTCGTGCTGACGCGCGCCGCCGTCCGACCAGCTCTGGAACTTGTAGGTCCCGCCGCCGCTCGTGAACGTGTCCGCCGCCGAGACCGAGGCGCGGAAGCCGACCCCCGCGGTCCTCGTGAACGGTGCGGCGGCCGCGACCTGGCCCGCGTAGGCGATCGGGGCGCCCTGTGGGGTGCTGGCCAGCGTCAGGCGGCTGGTCTGCGGGCGCACCTGGATCGTCTTCGTGCTCACCAGGCCGCCGGAGTCCGTGGCCGTGAGGCTGATGTCGTAGTAGGCGTCGGCATCGTGGTCGACCAGGGGGGTGAAGCTCGCCGTGGGCCCCGTGGCCGTCGAGAGGGCGTGGATGTGCGTGCCGTGGAAGACGCGCACGACCCAGGAGAGCGACGTCCCCGTCAGCGTCCCGTCCTCCGGATCGGTTCCCGAGCCCTGGAGGGCGACGGGCTTGCCGCCCTGGTAGAGCGCCGTGGCCGCGGGGGCGGTGATCGTGGCCGTCGGTGCCCGGTTGCCGACGGTGACCGGGAGCGTGGTGCTCGCGGTGTGGCCGCGGCCGTCGGCGACCGTCAGGCGGGCGGTGTAGGCGCCGTTCGCCGCGTAGCTGTGGGAGGGCTTGGCCGTCGTCGCGTGGGCGGTGGCGTCCCCGAAGTCCCAGTCGTAGGTCAGCGCGTCGCCGTCGGGATCGGTCGAGCCGGTGCCGTCGAACTGGACCAGCAGCGGAGCGGTGCCGGACGTCGGCGTCGCGGTCGAGCGCGCGACCGGCGGCCCGTTGAGCGAGCCCGTGTAGCGCACGCTGCGCAGCGCCGGGGTCGTTCCCCCGTAGCCCAGGTCGACGTACCCGACGTCGCCGGCGCCGGGCATGGCCTGGAGCTCGACCGCGGTCGGCCAGCTCGTGGCGAAGTCGATCACGGACGTGAGCTTCTCGTTCGCGTCGAACTTCAGCCGCTTGACCCAGCCCTGCACGTAGTCCCCGACGAAGACGTCGCCGCGGAACTCCGCGGGGTAGCCCGTGCCGCTGTAGACGGGCCCGGCGATGATCGACGCCCCGGCCCCGTGCGGGTAGCTCCAGTTGGGGGCGACGTGTGCCGTCGCCGTCCCCTCCTTCGTGTACTCCTGCTGGCACCGGGTCTCCTGGTCGTAGAGGGGCGTGCGCACGTCGCCCTCGTAGCACGGCCAGCCGTAGCTCTTGCCCGGCTTGAGCAGGTCGATCTCCTCGCGGTCGTTCGCGCCGACGTCACCGACGACGGGCCCCTGGTTCGGGCGGAGGGTGAAGCGGAACGGGTTCCGGAAGCCCTTGGCGTAGAGCTTCGTGCAGACGTGCGTGAGGTCCGCGTCCGTCGGGCAGAACGGGTGGCTCGCCAGCCCGCGGCCGTCCCGGTCGATGTGGAGCAGCTTGCCGGCGAAGGTCCGCTCGTCGAGGGGCCGGTAGGAGTCCCCGTCGATCGCGTGCCGGTGCGTGTCACCCGTGCCGACCCAGAGCGTCCCGTCCACCGGATCGGACCGGACGGTGCCGATCGTGTGCCAGTAGAAGTCGGCCGGGATGCAGTCGCGCACGTTGTCCGGCGCGGGGCACGGGCTGCTGACGTCCGTTCCCAGGATCGTCGTCTCGGGCGCGGAGGGGTTCACGAGCGTGCTGTCCGACTTGACCGTCACCCGGGTCAGGCGCGAGACCATCGGGGCGTCGCTGTCCGGGTTCAGCGGCTGGAGCTCGTAGACGTAGAGGAGGTAGAGGTAGCCGTTGGTCGCGAAGTCCTTGTCGGTCGCGACCCCGAGCATCCCCCGGTCGCTGTAGGAGTTCACGCGGTCCCTGATGTCGAGCAGCACCGCCACGGTGCCGTCGGGCTTGGCGACCCGGACGCGACCCGCCTTCTCGACCACGAACTTCCGGCCGTCGGGGGCGAACGCCATGGCGGTCGGCCCGCTGAAGCCCGTGGCGACGGCGTCCTCCTGGAAGCCGGTCGGGAGCACGGTGGCGCCCGCCGTGGGGGCACCCACGGACACGGCGACGGCGGCGGTCACGACCGCGGCGATGAGCGAGCACTTGGGGCGCACGCGCCACCTCCGTCGTTCTGGGGGATCGATCATGCCTGCGACTCGATGTTTCGAACCTACGGGTGCAGGGCAATCGGCGCAACTTTCCTGCAGAACGAAGAAAGCCCGCTGGCGAGAGCGGGCTTCCAACAGTCCTTCGGGTTGCCCCTAGGGACATAGCGGGGGCAGGATTCGAACCTGCGACCTTCGGGTTATGAGCCCGACGAGCTACCAGACTGCTCCACCCCGCGGCGTGACGACGATGCTAGCAACCGCCGTCGGAAGTGGTGGTCCGCTCAGCCGCCCTTCACGCGCTTGAGCTCCTCGTCGTCCGGGTCGTAGGCGGGATCGTGGTCGACCTCCTCCTGCGTGAGCGGTCCGTCCTGGGTCAGGGCGTCGTCGTCCGTGGCGGGCTCTTCGGGGCGCTCGGTCTCGGTCATGCTCCGGGGCTACCCATGAGTCGCATCCTCGTCACCCGGCAGCTGCCCGGCGGAGCGCTCGAGCGCCTCGCGGCGCTGCACACCGTCGACGTCTGGGACGGCGCGCTGCCGCCGGAGCCCCGCGTGCTGCGCGAGCGCGCGGCGGCGTGCGAGGGGCTGCTGACGCACCGTCGTCGACCGCGTCGACGACGCGCTCCTCGACGCGGCGCCGGGGCTGCGGGTCGTCGCGAACTACGCCGTGGGCACGGACAACGTCGACCTCGGGGCCTGCGCGCGGCGGGGCATCGTGGTCGGGACGACCCCCGACGTCCTGACCGAGGCGACCGCGGACCTCGCCTTCGCGCTCATCCTGGCCGCGGCGCGCAACCTCGTCGCGGGCCACGACGCCGTCCGGGCCGGGGAGTGGCGGACCTGGGAGCCGCGGGGCTGGCTCGGGCTCGAGCTCCACGGCGCGACGCTCGCGCTCGTCGGGCCGGGCCGCATCGGCGAGGCCGTCGCGCGGCGCGCGGCCGGCTTCGGCATGGAGGTCCTGCGCGTCGGACGCCACGACGACCTCCACGCGGCGCTCGCGCGCGCGGACGTCGTCTCGCTGCACTGCCCGCTCACCCCGCAGACGCGGCACCTCGTCGACGCCGCGGCGCTCGCGGCGATGAAGCCCTCGGCGATCCTCGTCAACACCGCCCGCGGCGGGGTCGTCGACCAGGTCGCGCTCGCGCGCCGCCCTCGTCGAGGGCCGCCTGGCCGCGGCGGCGCTGGACGTGACGGACCCGGAGCCCCTGCCCCCCGACGACCCGCTGCTGGAGGCGCCGAACCTCCTCGTGCTCCCCCACGTCGGGTCGGCGACCCGGACGGCCCGCGCGCGCATGGCCGACCTCGCGGTCGACAACCTCCTCGCCGGCCTGGAAGGCCGGCCCCTGCCGCACCCCGCGGGGTAGCCTGCCCGGCCATGCGCGTCGCCGTGGTGGACATCGGGACCAACTCGACCCGGGTCCTCGTCGCCGACGTGCACGACGACGGCACCGTCGAGGAGCTCGAGCGGCATCAGCACGGTCACCCGCCTCGGGCAGGGCGTGGACGCCACGGGCGCGCTGGCCCCCGAGGCGATGCAGCGCGTCTTCGACACGCTCGCCGGCTACCGCGAGCGCATCGACCACCACGGTGCGACCACGACGACGGCGGTCCTCACGAGCGCGGTCCGCGACGCGAGCAACGGGGCGGCGTTCACCGCCCGGGTCCGCGAGGACTACGGCCTGGACGCCCGCACCCTCAGCGGGAACGAGGAGGCGCAGCTCACCTTCCTGGGCGCCACGAGCTCCCGCGACCCCACGGCGCCGGGCCCCGTGGTGGTCATCGACATCGGCGGCGGCTCGACGGAGTTCGTGGTCGGCGCCCGCGGCGAGGTCGCCTTCTTCGTCTCCACCCAGGCCGGCGCCGTGCGCCAGGGCGAGCGCTTCGTCCGCGCCGACCCGCCCGCCCGCGAGGAGCTGGCGGCGCTGGCGGAGGAGGTCCGCGGGATCTACGCGGCGGGCGTGCCCGCGGAGGTCCGCGCGACGGTCCGCGCCGCGGTGGCCGTCGCGGGCACCGCGACCCAGCTCGCCGCGATCGACCAGGCGCTGGAGCCCTACGACCCCGCGCGGGTCCACGGCTACCGCCTCGACCGCGCCGCCTGCGAGCGCATGCTCGCCCAGCTCGCGCAGCTCCCCGAGGCCGAGCGCCGGGAGGTCCCGGGCCTGGACCCGGCCCGCGCGCCGACCATCGTCATCGGCACCCTGCTCATGCTCGAGGCGATGCGTGCGTTCGGCCTCGACGCCGTCGAGGTCTCCGAGCACGACATCCTGCGCGGCGCCGCGCTGACCCTCGCCGCGCGCTGAGAAACGCGGAAGCCGCCCCGAGGGACGGCTTCCAAGTTCGGTCTGACAGGACGGGCAGGGGTACGTGCCATGCACAGAACCGAGGGTCCTTCTTGGGTGGCCGAGCGGCGGGAGGCGCCGATCCGATGCGGCGAACGCCCGGCCTATGACCAGGACGGAGTGGGAGGCCCCGCCCGGCACGGACCACTATGCGCCCCGGGCGCGCGCGGGACCATCCGACGTCCGTCCACCCCGGGCCCGCGAACTGGGGACGCGCTCAGACCCGGGAGCCGGTGTACTGCGCGCCGTGCACGAGGAAGCGCCACACGTCCTCGATCAGGACCTGGGCGTCCGGCCGCGGGCGCCGGGTCAGCGCCTCGCCCATCGCGACGCGGAAGCCGCCGATCATGAACGCGCCGACCGTCCGCGGGTCCATGCCCTGCGGGCAGCTCCCCGCGCCGCTGGCCCGCGGTGACGTTCTTCGCCGCGTCCTCCACGAGCCGCTCGATGCGGCGCACCTCGACCACGGCGACCTCGGGCTCCCGGGAGAGCCGCGAGAGCACGACGGCCGCCATGGGCTCGCGGTAGTGGAAGGCGACGGAGAGCTCCAGGCGCGCGCGCTCGCGCGAGGCCCAGTCGGCTCCGGGCGCGGGGTCCGTGTCGGCCGCCTCGGCCATGAAGCGGTCGTAGAAGCCCTCGACCACCGCGGCGACCAGGCCCGCCTTCGAGCCGAAGTAGCGGTAGAGGAGCCCGACGGAGACGTCCGCGCGGGCAGCGACCGACGCGACCTCGAGCACGCCGTCGCGCGCCACGAGCTCGGCCTCGGCCGCCTCCAGCAGGCGCTCGCGGGTGGCCGCGCCGCGACGGGTGAGGGAGGGCTCGGCCGACATCGGCGCCGAGCGTAGCTGAAACGGCTTCAGCTTCGGTCGGCCGGGGTCGCCAGCGTGCGGGCCGCCGCGCGCACCGGCGCGAAGAGCGCCACGACCTCGCGCTTGCCCTTCAGCGCGACGGTCGGCCGCTCCTCGAAGCCGCCGTGGTCGGCCCGCAGGAGCGCCCGCGTCGCCTGGGTCACCAGGACGTCGTCGTCCGTCTGCCGCGTGACCTCCTCCACCCGGGAGGCGGTGTTCACCGCGTCGCCGATGACCGTGAAGTCCACGCGGCCGCCGCCGCCCACGGTCCCGGCCACGACGGGCCCCGAGTTGATCCCGACGCCCACGCGCAGCTCCCCGCGGTACTCCGCGCGCACGACCTCGACGAGCTCCAGGGCCGCGGCGAGCGCCCGGTCCGCGTGGTCCTCGTGCCGCGTCGGGGCGCCGAAGACCGCCAGCAGCCCGTCGCCGACGAACTTGTTCGCGTGGCCGCCGTGGCGGGTCAGCACCGGCACGATGCGCGCGTAGAACCCGTTGAGCAGGCCGACGACCTCGCGCGCGCTGGAGCGCTCCGCGAACGCGGTGAAGTCCCGGATGTCCACGAAGACGACCGTCACCTCCACCTCCTCCCCCGCGAGCTCCGTCCCCTCCTCGAGCACACGCTCGGCGAGGCCGGGATCGACGTAGGCGCCGAACGCCTCCCGCAGGCGCTCGCGCTCCTGCAGGCCCGCGACCATCGTGTTGAACGACGCGGAGAGCCGGCCGGCCTCGTCCGTGCCCAGCACGGGGACGCGGACGTCGAGGTCGCCGTCGCGGACCGCGTCGGTCCCCCGCCGCAGCGCCTGCAGCGGCTCGACGATGGAGCCCGCCAGCAGCAGCGTGAGCTCGAGGGAGACCGTGAAGGCGACCGCGATGGCGATGGCCACGCCGATGCCGAGGCTCTCGAGCGAGCGCTCCGGGCTGGAGAGCCCGGAGGCGACCACCGCGCCGATGATGTTCATCGCCGGGAGCGCCAGCAGCAGGCGCGCACGCAGCCCGACCGACGCCTCCTCGAGGTCCGCGTCCGGGGGCACGTCGCCCGCGAGGGCCTCGAGCACGGGCCGGACGACGAGCTCGAAGCCGAAGAAGCGCAGCAGGACGCCGTAGAGCAGGACGACCCCGGCGCCGAGCGCCAGCAGCGGGAAGTTCGGCCACCACGGCAGCTCGAGCTGCGCGACGATGAACGCGGAGATCGGGACGACGCTGAAGAAGACCGCCACCGACGCGCCCCGGTGGGCGACCCAGTCGCGCGGCAGGCCCGCCACCGCGCGCCAGGCGCGGCACGCCGCCTCGGGGGAGCGGTCCCCGTCGAGCCAGGCGTCCGCGGGGCGCAGCAGCCGGCCGAGGACGTGGAGCACCACGACGTTCTCCAGGGCCACGAGCGCCTCGGCGACCACGCCGATCCGCCAGAGGTCCTCCCGCGGGACCGCGACGAAGACCGTGAGCAGCGCCAGGCCGCCCAGGGCCACGAGGTGGGCCAGCCCGAGCTGCGCCGCGAGGACGACGCGGAGGTAGTGCCGGCCCAGACGGCGGTGCAGCCAGTCGAGCGGCGCGCGGAGCACGCCGCCATCCTGCCGGGCGGACCCGGCCGGGTCCAGCGCTCAGCCGTCGTGGTCCAGCCGGGTGGGGTCGATGCCCTCCGCGTTCGGCCCGGGCGGGGGCGGCACCGCGCCCTCCCCGTGGACGGACTTCCACAGCAGCGCGTCGAGGTCGCGCTGGGAGGCGCAGTCCAGGCAGGTCGGGAGCTTCGCCGCCGCGCGGGCGCTCGCGGTCCCCCGCGGGTTGTACTCGAGCAGGGGCACCTGGGCCGGCAGGAAGGCGAAGGGCTCCGCGTTGTCCGGCTTGGCCGAGAACGCGTCGTACATGGGCGTCGCGAGCTCGTCGAAGAGGCCGAGCGGCTTCATCCCGAGGATGAGCTGCATGGACTTGATGACCGAGAGGAAGTCGTACCGGGCGTGCACCACGGCCCCCCGCTTCGCGAACGGCGAGATGACGTAGGCCGGGATCCGGTGCGCGTCGACGTGGTCCGCGCCGTCCTGCGAGTCGTCCTCGATGACGAAGATGGCGGACTCCTTCCAGATGGAGGAGTGCGAGATGAGGTCGACCAGGCGGCCGAGCATCTCGTCGTTGTCGGCGATCATCGCCCGCGGGGTGCGGTTGGGCTGGCTCGACGAGCCAGGGGCGAGCGTGTTCGTGTGGTCGTTCGTCGCGACCAGGTAGTTGAACGCCGGCACGGTCCCCGCGGCGAGCTGGGCGCGCAGCTTCGCCTCGAAGCAGCTGTAGCGCGAGGAGGCGCCGGGCTGCGCGCCCGCCGGCACGACCGTGTCCCACACCTGGTTCTCCGTCACCTCGTCGTAGCCGATGGACGCGTCGCTCGAGTAGCAGCCGTTCGGCCCCAGGTCGCTCTTGGCGAACTTCTTGGAGACCTCCTGGCTCTCCTCGGCCGTCCGGTCCTTGTCCGGGACGGGGACCGTCCCCGCGATCGCCTCCCCGTAGTTCGCGTAGGAGATCCCCTGCCGCTCGGCCTGGTCGAAGAGGAAGCCGTTGCCCGGCCAGGTCACGGCGTAGACCCCGAAGTCGTAGGGCCGGCCCGCGGTTGCCGTAGTTCTGGAACCACGCCTTGTTCACGTAGTCCGAGACCTTCGCCGCGCTGGTCCAGAAGTGGCCGTCGATCGAGGCCTCGGAGTTCGCGTAGACGTGGTCGAGGAGCGGGAAGCGCCGCGCGAGCGCGTGGGCGTTCGGGGTCGTCTTGCCCCCGAAGAGCGCGAGCTTCGGGTCGCCGTCCCCGCGCGGGTCGTCCCCCAGGATCTGGTCGTAGGTCCGGTTCTCGCGCACGAGGTAGAAGACGTGCTTGATCGGGCCGCCGGGCTTGAGCACCGTGTCCGCCGGCGGCGCCTGGGCGTTCGTCGGCCGCAGCGCCCGATCGGCCGCCCGGGTCAGGCGCGGCAGGCGCTTCTCGCTCGGGTAGTCCGCGATGCCGGCCGCGCCGATGTTGATCAGCGGGAGGTACTGCGTCCGGTTGATCGCGTCGTCCGTGTCGTCCGGGGAGTTCGGCTGCGGGCCCTTCGGGTTCGGCCCCGTCCCGAGGCCCTTCCCGCTGACCCACAGGAGCTTCGCGCAGCGCTTCGCGCCCTTCGGGCGCCGCTTCGAGCTCGGGCCCCGGAGCCCGCAGGGGTTGCCCCGGTCCGCGCCGACCACCTCCACGTCCGTCGGGTACGCGGCGGTGGGGATGCGGGCGAGCAGCGGGAAGTCCCCGGCGGCCCGGCGCAGCACCGCGCCACCCTCGCGCTCCTCCTCGTCCTCCTCGCCCCCACCCGCGCGCGCCGAGGCGCGCGTGATCTCCTCCGTCAGCACGCGCTCGCCCGCGCGCTGCGCCCGCGAGCGGGCCGAGCCCGCGCCCGGCAGGCCGAAGACCGCGATGGAGTCCGTCCCCGCCTGGGCCACCAGGAGCCGCTTGCCGTCGGGCTGCACCGTGAGGTCGACGGGGCTGGCCCCGAGCCCCTCGGGCCTGCCCGCGGAGAGCGTGGCCTCCACCACCATGGCCTTCGTGTCGATCACCGCGACCTGGTCCGAGTTCGCCACCGCGACGTAGGCCCGGTCCGCCTTCGGGTCCACCGCGATCGCCTCCGGGTGCGGAGAGGTGCGGCCCGACCTGGATGTCCTTCACCTTCGTCCCCGCGTCGAGGTCGATGACCGAGACCGTCCCGGGGGTCTCGTTCGAGACCAGGCCGGTCTTCCCGTCGCGCAGGATCGCCGCGCCGTAGGGGTAGTTGCCCGTCTCGACGTAGCGGACGCGCTTGCTCGCGACGTCGACGATCGCCGCCGCGTCGGCGAGGTTCAGCGGCACGAGCAGCCGCTTGCCGTCGGGGGCGACCGCGAGGCGGTCGGGCCACGCGGTCCGCTGGTTCACGTTCGTCGGCGGGAAGTTCTGCGGCGCCCGCGCGCTCCCGGGCGGCGGGACGGGGATGACCTCCTCGAAGCGCGCGCTCCCCGTGCCCGGCCGGTAGGAGAAGACGTGGATGACGTCGCCCGCCTTGCCGGGGGTCCCCGCCGGGGTCTCCTGCAGCTTGCGGTTCTTCGAGTCCGCGACCCCCGACACGTACACGCGCGTGCCCGCGGGGTCCATGGCGATGCCGCCCGAGGCCCCCGGCAGCCGGAGGGTCTGGACGACCCGGCCCGAGCGCACGGAGACGATCCGCACGTCGTTCTCCCCGCGCCCGGAGGAGACCGTCCAGTACCAGCGGCCGTTCGGGGTCACGGCCCCGCCCGTGGGGAAGTTGCCGAGCTTCACGAGGCTCCCGAACGGCTCGAGCCGGCGGCCGTTGCCCAGGAGCTTCTTCTCCGGGCCGATCCGCCCGCTGTCCGTGACGGCCTGGCCGACCGCGATGGCGGCGGCCGCCGTCAGGGACAGGGTGAGGAGCGCGAGGAGGATCGCGCGGGAGCGACGCATGCCGCTCTTGTACACGGTGGGTCGGCGCCGTGTGGCACCAGGCGGTGATCAGCCCGCGTCGTCCAGCGACCCGCGGTGGACCAGGCAGGGATCGCGGACGGCCGCGGCCGCCTGGCCGAGGCGCTCCTCGCCGCTGAAGAGCCGGGAGCCGACGCTGATCGCCGGGAGCTGGTCCGCGCCCGCGGCGGCGATCTCGCGCCCCGCGGCTTCCAGCGCGACGTCGCGGCCGCGGTCCCCCGCGGCGCGCAGGCACTCCTGCAGCGGGAGCGCGGCGGCGGCCGCCGCCTCCGCGAGGATCTCCGGGTCGTCCAGGTCGAAGCCGCCGCAGAAGGCGAGGCGGCTCGCGGCGAGCACGAAGGCCGAGGCCTGCCCGCGCTCCGCGGCGTAGGCGGCGACCCGGCGTGCCGCGCGGCCGCCGCCCGGCGCGCCCTCGGGCCAGACGAGCGGCATGCGCAGCTCGAGCGCGCGGGCGGTCGCGGCGCGGACCTCCGCGTCGTGGGCCCGGAAGGCGGCGGCGTCGGCCGGGGGGCCGGGCGCCGCGATCACCGGGCGCCAGACGAGCCCCGGGAACAGGCGGTCCGCGCGCTCCGCGGCCAGGTACGTGCCCGGCGAGGCCAGGTCGAACCAGAAGGTCGCGCGCGGGGGCGTGCCCGCGGGCGGGCGGCGGCCGGCGCCATGCAGCTCGCGCACGCCCGTGCGTGCCCTGCGGCGCTGCTCCAACGAGATGACCTCACCCATCGCCGACCTCCGCTCACGTCCGTTGTGCCGGTGGGGACCAGCCCCCGGCTCCTGCCGTCGCCTACGTGAACGACACGCGCGGCGGGAACTTGCGCGAAGTTCGGACCGTCCGTCGCATTCCGGGTGGCTCGTACGAACGTCCAGAACCCGGAGGGGCCGGTTCGTGCCCGAACTCCCGAGGTATGGTGCTTCGCACCCGCATCTCCATCCCACCCCCTAGTCGAAGGAGGAGCGTCATTCCCACCACGCCACCCCCCAAGCGGCACCCCTACAACCAGTGGGCGCCGGACGCCCGCGCGCTCGACCTCGTCGGCGACAAGTGGACGCTCCTGATCGTGCGCGACCTCGTGGGCGGTCCCCGCCGCTTCGTCGAGCTCCAGCGCACCCTGCCCGGCATCTCCACGGAGCAGCTGCGGTCGCGGCTGAACCGGATGGTGGCCGACGGCCTGCTCACCCGCCAGCGCTACCGCGAGGTCCCGCCGCGCGTGGACTACGAGCTCACGGACCGCGCGAAGGACCTCCTCCCCGTCATCGGCGCGCTCTCGCGCTGGGGCTACCAGTGGGCGTGGAGCCCGCCACGCACGGACGAGCTCATCGACATCGGCGCCGTCCTGCGCTCCGTGCCCGGCCTGGCGATCCCGGCGGGCTTCGGGGGCGAGGCCGAGCTCACCGTGCACCGCGGCGACGGCCAGCAGAAGCGCTACGTCGTCGCGGCCGGCGAGGGCACCATGAGCGTCGAGGAGCACGCGCGCCCGGATGCGGACGCCCGCATCGCCGGCACGGAAGCCGCCTGGATCGCGGCACTCGGCCCCGAGGCGGACAGCTCCGGCCTCGAGGTCACGGGCTCCGCGCGCATCGCCGAGGCGCTGCTCAGCGGCCTCGCGCCCGTCGCCGTGCGCGACGCGGCCGTCGCCTGAGCCCCCGCCGCCACGTGGTGGAAGGGGTCTGACCCCTTCCACTCCGCGCGGCGGCGGGCGCTACTTCGAGTAGTCCGCCGCCGCGACGTGCGGGAACTTCTCGGTCCCGACCCCGGGGACCTGCGCCTTCTCCTGCGTCCAGCAGGAGGGGGTGTCCGACGTGTTCGGCGTCTGGGTCATGCGCGGGCCGCCCGTGTTGATGCAGTCCCAGTTCGGGAACATCATCTTGCGCGCGCGGTCGGGCCCCGAGAGCGAGGAGGGCAGCATGTACGCGTTGCCGCGGGCGCTCGGGACCTGCTTGCGGTCGGAGTAGATCGCCGCGGTCTCCGGCCCCTTCGGGCTGAACTGGCGCAGGTAGTGGCCGCGGCCGCCGCCGGCCTTGTCCGCCCCGGCGACCGGGATGGTGTCCGAGAGCGCACCCGCGCCGTTGGCGATGAAGTCCGCGGTGGTCCGCTGGTGGTACTCGAGCCACTGGAGGATCGGGTTGAGCTGCTCGAGGAAGGGCTGGACCTTCCCGAGCACGGGGCTCAGCCCGTCGAGCACCTGCCGCGTGGCGGGCAGCCCGGTCTTCGACGCGGTGATGAGCGGCCCGAGGTCGCGGAAGAAGGACTCGAGGTCGGGCGCCAGGGCCCGGGCGTCGCGCAGGGTCGGCCCGAGGTCGCGGGCCACGGGGCGCAGGTCGCGGATGAGCGGGTCCGTGTCCTTCGCGAAGCGGTCCAGCCGCGTGAAGGTCACCTTCGACTCGTCGAGGAAGGTCGGGAAGACCTTGAAGGTGTCGGCGAGCGCCTGCTGGCGGCGCGCGGTCGTGTCGAACGTCTTGCCCGCGTTCTCGACGAGGGCGCGCAGCTGCCCCTCGTCCTGGGTGAGCGCCCCGAAGACGACCCCCGTGTTCTTGACCAGCCGGCGCACCGCGCCCTTCTGGATGTCGAGCACCGTGAGGAGGTCGTCCCCGTTGGCGGCGAACGCCGGCAGCGAGCCGAACGCGTCGCTGATGTCCTGGCCGCGGCCCCGCGCGCTCTTGGCCAGCTCCTGCTGCCACGTGCGGAACGCCTGGCGCGTCGCGGGGTCGAGCGCCTGGAAGACCTCGTCGAGCTCGACGGTGTCCTTCACCTGCGCGTCGGCCAGCCAGCCGCCCTCCTTCACCCGCGGCGACCCCTTCGTCCCCGGGGTCAGCTCGACGTAGGTCTCGCCGAGCAGCGTCTTCTGGCGCAGGATGGCGCGCGAGTTCGCCGCGATCGGCGCGTACTTCGAGTCGAGCTCGAGCGTGGCGACCGTCCGGTTGGGGTGCGCGGGGTCCAGGCCCTTCTTGCGCACGTTGCCGACGGCGACCCCCGCGACGCGGACCTCGGCCTCGAGGCCGAGCTGCGTGGCCTGCGGGAACGCGACCTTGACCCGGTAGCCCTGCGGCTTGAGCGGCACGCTGCCGCCGAAGCTCAGCCAGAGGAAGAGCAGCAGGCAGAAGCACGACAGCGCGAAGAGCACCATCGTGAGCAGCCGGCCGAAGGTGGGCGCCTGCTTGACCATCAGCCGTTGCCCTCCGCCGCGCAGATCGTCGGGTCCAGGAGCGCGGGGGCCATCACCATGTTCAGCGGCGGGTTGTTCTGCGCGGTGTTGCGGATCGTGTTGCAGGTGCCCGCGACCGTGAGCGCGCGCAGCGGCCCGTTGGCGTCGGAGGTCGAGAAGACCGCCGAGCCGTTGTGCTGCAGCCACGCCAGCCAGAAGAGGTAGCCCTCGTCCCGGTTGGGGTCCTCGGGCGCTTCCCGGCCCCGGGCGTTGTAGCCCAGCATGTTGAAGAAGGAGTTGAAGACCTTGAAGGTCCGCGTCAGGTCCGGGGTCGCGCTCGTGAGGTTCGCCGTCGCGGGCCTGAGGCTGCGGACGACGGGGCGGGCCTCGCGGACGAAGGGCCGGATCTTCGTGCGCAGGGTCGGCGTGGCCTCCTTCGCGAACGGGATGACCGCCTTGTTGGCGATCTCGAGCGCGGGCCCGACGGGGCGCAGCTCCTCCGCCGCCGGCCCGAGGACGTTCGCGTAGCGCTCGACCTTCCCGAGGGTCTGGGTCGTCTGGCGCAGCGTCGCCGGGAGCTTGCGCACGGAGTCCGAGATGCTCGCCTGCTCGGAGGCGAAGGCCTCGAAGACGTCCGCGGAGGTCGAGACGAGCTCCGTGAGGTCGCCGCGCTTGGAGGCGAGCTCGCCGTTGAGCCCGTTCAGGGAGTGGATCAGCCGCCGGAGGTTCTCGCGGCGGGTGGCCACCGCGCGGGTGACCCGGGCGAGGTCGCGGTGGGTCGGCTCGAAGCGCTTGAAGACCTCGCGCAGGCTCGTCCCGCGCGTCTCCAGGCCGCGGCCCGCGCCGCTGACCAGGAGCCTGAGGTAGTCGCGGGAGTCCGCGTCGAGCGCGGAGAGGATCTCGTCCGGGTTGACGTCGGGCAGCGTGTTGGCCGCCGGCATCCGGAAGCGCTCCTTCGCCACGGGGGCGCCGTCCGAGCCCGGGTCGAGCTCGATGAACATGTCCTTCAGCCCCGTCTTGGGGCGCAGGAGCGCCGTGGCGTCCGTGTGCACGAGGTCCTTGAACTCCGGCTCGAGGTCCATGGTCACGACCGCGCGCCCGTTGACCAGCTCGACCTTCCCGATGTCCCCGATCCGCACGCCCGAGACCCGGACGGTCTGGCCCTGCCCCGGGGTGACGGCCTGGGCGGTGGAGAACTCCGCCTCGAGCTTGAAGACCTTGCCCTCCCACGGGAAGCGCAGCCGCTGGTTGGAGAGGATGTAGCCCCCGACCCCGGCCGCGATGACCATCAGGCCGATGACCGCGGCGAAGTTCGTCAGGTTCTTCCGGATGACCTTCATCATCGGGCCGCCGCTCCGCGCCTTGGCCCGCGCCTTCGCCCGGATGCCGGCCGCGAGCTGCTCGACCTTCGCGGCCGGGATCGCCGGCGAGCCGACCTTCACGTCCTTCGTCAGCGGGTTCGCGTCGAGCTGGAGCTTGAGCCAGGCCATCGCGTCGCCCTGGATCTTGAGGTAGTCGCCCTGCCGCGAGGCCGGGACCTGCGCGCGCTTCTGCCCGTTCATGGTCCCCGGGATGGAGCGCAGGTCCGGCGGCTGCTGGGTCTCGCAGGCCACGTCGTGGCGCATGGCGGAGCGCTCCTTCGGCGGCCGCGGGTTGTAGCCCATGAGGGGCTGGCCCGAGAGGAGCACCTGGCCCGCGCCGTTCGGCGTCGCGTAGTTGCCCGCGTTGGCCAGGACCCGGAACCACTGGCCGTTCGCGTCGCCCGAGCGGCTCTCGCCGGCCAGGCCGGGCAGCGTCTTGACGGAGTCCTCGAAGACCGGGCCGGAGGCGGGGAACTGCTTGTCCTCGATCGTGTCCTTCGTCCAGGGCAGGACGACCTCGTTGTTGCAGGAGGAGAGCGCCCGGCCCTCGCGCAGGAGCGGCGGGGTGGCCCCGTTCAGCGCCGCGAGGCTCCTGACGGTCGGGCGCAGGTCGGCGGCCAGGCCGCGGGCCTCGGGCCTGGAGACCAGGCCGCGGAGCTGGCGGACCAGCGGCACGCTGGCGTCGAGCGCGGGGCCCGAGGAGCGCGTGCCGGGGCGCAGCGCCACCGCGAGCCGGCGCACGGGCGGGAACGCCGTGTTCAGCGCGCGGAGGGCCGGGAGGCCGGCGCCGAGCGTCCGCGGGAGCTCCTCGAGCGTGTCGCGCAGCGCGTCGTCCTCGGAGGCGAACGCCCCTGCGGTGCGGTTGAGGTCCGTGATGAGGCTCTTGAGCTTGCCCGGGTCCGCATCGAGGGCTTCCGCGGCCGCGCCCGCGCCCTTGATGTACCCCGAGAGGTCGTGCTCGGCCGTGCCGAGCGTCGCGTCGTTGACCAGCGCGGAGTTCTTGTAGGCGGACTCCCAGTAGGGGATGGAGCGGTTGAAGCCCTTCGCCCCGCCCCCGTCGTAGGCCGTCGAGAGCGAGACGAGCAGCTTCTTCAGGTCTGCGCGGGTGTCGCTCTGCAGCGCGGTGAGCACCTGGTCGATCTGCACGGGCGCCTTGGCCTGGTTGATCGGGAACGTGTGCCCCTCGTCGACGACCGGGGCGCTCGGGGAGCCCGGCGCGAGGTCCACGAAGAAGTTGCCCTCGAGGAAGATCCGGGGGCGGATGCGGACCTGCGCGTCGTCGTGCAGGGGCAGCCCCGAATCGTCGATCCGCATCTCGATGCGCGCGGCGGTGGAGCCGTCACCGAGGTCCTCGATCTTCGTGACCTTGCCGACGTTCACGCCCGCGATGCGCACGGGGGAGTTCTTGCGCAGGTTGTTCGCCGTCGGGACGACCGCGTCCACCGTGTAGTGGTTGCGGAACGGGAGCTCGCCGTGGAAGGCGAGGGCCAGCGCGATGAGGGCCAGGACGGAGAGCACGAGCCCGATGAGCGGGTTCGGCAGGCTGCGCTTCTGGTTGCGCCTCACTTGCCACCGTCCGTGGAGTAGGTCGTCGGGTCCGGCGTGTCGCGGCCCAGGCCGCCCGGGCGCACCGTGAAGGTCTGGCCTGCGGGCACGCGGGCCAGCCCCAGCGCGACGCCCTTGCCCTGCTCGTCGAAGCGCGAGTAGGCCGGGCCGACCTTCACGTTCGGCTTGCTCGGGTGGTCCACGACGACCTGGCGGTACGGGTCGCCGTTGGACCGGTCGCGGAAGGGGTTGGCGGAGAAGATGTAGCCCTGCTGGCCCGTCTCGCAGTTCGCGTTGCCCTGCTCGTCGATCGCGTCGCCGTGGAACCCCGCGTGGAGCTGCTGCTCGATCGCGCCCGGCTCGGAGGAGACCTTCCCGTGGGCGAACTCGTTCGCGGTGTCCGAGTCGACCCCGTCGTTCGAGTCGACGCCGGGGATCGCCGGCGGACCCTGGTTCGACAGCGCCCGCTGCTGGGAGCCCGTGGCGTCGGGGGCCGAGAGGTGCTCGGCCGCGAACGTCCACAAGGAGGTGAAGGAGTTGCAGACCGTGATGTACGGCCCGAGGTAGCGCAGCTGGGGCTGCAGCGTGGTGACCGTCGCGCCCAGGCCGCGCAGCGCGCCGGCCGTCGTCGGCGCCTCGGAGAGCTTGCGCAAGGAGGTGAACGTCGGGCCGAGCTCCTCGTAGAGCTCGACGGACCGGCGCGTGACCGGGGTGCCGACCGCCAGCGCGCGGTTCAGCGTGGGCAGCGTCCCGCGGAGCTCGCGCGTCGCGGTCTCCAGGTCGCGGGAGAACGCCGCGGTCCGGACGAGGAACGGGCGCTGGGTGCGCAGGGACGAGGTGGCGACCCGGAGCGTCTCCGGCCCCTTGGCGATCGTGTCCTGCAGCGCCTTCGGATCGCGGCCGATCGCGTCGAACGTCGTGGCCATCGTCCCGAAGAGGCGCGCCTGGGTCTCGCTCACGGGCGCGACGATCCGCGCGGCGTCGGAGAGCTCGCGGAAGAAGCCCTGGAGGTCCGTCGCGTCCGAGCCGAGGTTGCGCATGACGGGCGCGAGGTGGCCGAAGAGGCTCGGCAGCTCGCGGATCGTCGTGTTGAGGTCGGCGCCGCGGCCCGTGAACGCGTCCCCGAACTCCTGCAGGTTCTCCTGCGAGGCGGCACGGGTCTTCGCGTCGAAGGTGTCGTAGACCTCGTCGATGTCCACGGGGACCGAGGCCTGGCTCGCGGGCAGCAGGCCGCCCGAGGGGATGGTGCTCCGGCTCGTCCCCTTCTCGAGCTCGACGTACTTCAGGCCGAGGGCCGAGCGCGGCCGGATCTTCGCCGTCGTGTCCGTGGGCGTGTCGCCGAAGGCCGCGTCGAGCTTGAGGGTGAGCTCCGCGCCGACCTTCCCGCCGGGCAGGCGCTTCGGGGCCATGTCCGTGACGACGCCGACCCGGTAGCCGCCCGAGCGGACCTCGTTGCCCTTCACGAGGTTCGCGCCGTTGGCGATCTGCACCCGCAGCTGGCTCGTCGGGACGAAGGGCAGGCCGTTGTTCGCGTTGTAGGCGAGGAAGACCGCGATGACGACCACGAGGGTCGTGACCGCGCCGACGAGCACGGGGTTGGCGACGATGGAGCCCTGGCTGCGCCGCTTCATGCGCCGAGGAGGAAGTCGAGGAGGCGGTCCTGCGTCGCGCCGGGGAGCTCGGGCGCGGGCGGGACCTGGGGCAGCTTCGGGATCTCGATGGGCCCGACGCGCGCGGGCTCGGGCGTGGCGGGGGCCGCGGCGCCCGGGGCGTCGCCCTTCGCGTCCCCGCCCGACGGCGCGTCGGTTCCGGGCCGCGTCGCCGGCAGGCCGGGGCCGCGCTCCGGGTCGATCGGCTTGCCGGCCGAGCGGCTCGCGGTCGTGCCCGGGTTCGTCGTGTCCGGGGTCGTCAGCCCGGGGCCGCTCGGCCCGAGCGCGGCCGCGCACTCCTTGCCCGCGACCTTCGCCCGCGGGGCGTCGGCGTAGTCCGCGCACTCCGTGCCGGCGATGAGGCCGATCTTCAGCAGGTGGTTGTTCTGGTCGTAGATCGTCGTCGACATCGTCTGGTCGAAGACGTAGGTCAGGAAGGACTCCAGCCCGGAGTAGCCCGTCGGGGCCGCACGGCCCGTCGCCGCCGCGGCCCGCGGGTCGGCCTCGAGCGCGTTCTTCGGGTCGTCGAGGTGCTCGAGCGTGATCGCGAGGTTCTTCGCGAGCTCGGGCGCCCCGCGGGTGGACTTCTGCAGCTGGGTGACGACGGGCGCCAGCGGACCGAGCGCCCCGCGGCCCGTGGTGGAGGCCTTGCCCAGCGCCGTGACGGCCGGGCGCGAGGCGTCGGCGAACGGCCCGAGCCGCTTGCCGAGGAACTCCGTGAGCTGGCCCGCGGAGGCCCGGAGGTCCTGCAGCGCGGGGGTCTGCGCGTCGGCGGTCTGCCCGAGCGCGACCATCGTGGGCTTGAGCTCGTCGAGGAAGCCGGGCAGGCGGCGGAAGCCCTCGGCGATCTGCGGCTTGCGGGTCGCGGAGACCTTCGCGGTGTCGCGCGCCTCGACGATCCAGCGCCCGACGTCCTCGCGGCGGTCGTCGAGGTCCCCGATGACCTTGTCCGCGTTCTGGGTGAGCTGGACGAGCGTGCGGTTCTCGTCCGCGAGCTTCTTGAGGACGACGTCCGTCTCGCGCAGGGCGGGGCTCGCCCGGCGCACGGCGTCGTTCAGGTTGTCCGCGTTGCCGGCCACGGCGGCCCCGAGCTCGTTGATGATGATGCTCAGGCGCTCCTTGTACGGGCGCCGCAGGATCGTGTTGACGAGGTCGGGCCCGACGGTCACCTGCGTGCGCGCCACGGGGATGCGGCCGCCGTCGCCGAGCTTCCCGGGCGCCGTGCCGGGCTGGCAGTCGAGGAAGTACTCCCCGATGAGCGACTGGGGCCGCGTCGCGCAGGTCGCGTCGTCGCGGAGGGAGCCGAAGCCGTCCCGGGTGACCTTGAAGGAGACGAGCGCCCGCTTCGTGCGGCGGTCGAGCGCGAGCTTCGTGATCTTGCCCGCCCGGACGCCGGCGACCTTCAGGTCGCCGCCCTCGATGAGGCCGAACGCGTTGTCGAGCTCGACGACGTACTCGTTGCCCGGGTCGGACTCGGACGCGCCGCCGCCGGCCACGAGGAACGTCACGGCCGCCAGGAGGAGCGCGAAGAGGGAGGCGACGCGCTTCATGGGCCGATCGGGACCTGGGTCGCGTCGCAGTTGTAGCCCGGGGTCGGCTTCCAGACCGAGCCGCGCTCGACGGCGCCGGGGCAGCGGTTGCGCTGGCCCAGCGACGCGACCTTCGCGAGGTTCTGCTGCTGGGCCTCCGGGGTCAGCAGCGGCGTCATGCTCAGCAGGCCGCCCGCCGCGGAGTTGACGGTGGCGAAGGCGTTGACGTGCGGCGCTGCGCGGCTGGCGCCGCCGAGCGCGTCGATGATCCCCGAGTGGCCGAAGTCGTCGAACCAGCCCGTCAGGTCGACGGCGTAGGGGCGCACGAACCCGAGCTCGGGGGCGGCGTCGCCGAGCGCGCGGGACGTCGCCGGGAAGGAGCCCTCGCGGGACTTCCCGCCGACCATGACGCTCTTGAGCGCCGCGTCGCGCACGGCGGGCGCCGAGCGGTTGAGGTCGATGAGGTCGTTGCCCGCGCCGGGGCTGCTGGTCAGGCGCGAGAGGTCCCGGAGCGTCGGCCGCGCGTCGCGGGCCAGGGGCCGCAAGGAGGCGAGGAACGGGCGCAGCTTCTTCGCGACGGGCTTGGAGTCCTCGACGAGCGGGTCGAGGTCGTCGAGGGTCGCGCGCAGGTTCACGAAGGTCGTGTTGGCCCGGCGCATGAAGGGCGGGAGGCGCTGCAGGGCCACGTCGAGCGAGGAGCTGCGGTCCGCGATCGCCCCCGTCGTGTCCGCGAGGTTCGACACGAGGCCCGAGAGGTCCGTGCGGCGCTCCGCGACGTCCGTGACGAGCTGGGAGCTCGCGTCGATGAAGCGGCGCAGGAGCGGCGTGTCGCGGTTGAGCTCCGCGAAGAGCCGGGAGGTCGAGGCCAGGCTCGGGTTGAGGTACATGAAGCCGGCGTTCGCCGCGCGCGACGTGCCGTCGTAGCTCGTCGCCTGGCCCTTGATGAACCCCTGGAGCGCCCGGCGGGCCTTCGGGTCGAAGACGTTGAAGAGCTGGTCGAGGTCGACGGCGGTGGTCGTGTCCGCCTGGGTGATGACCGACCCCTCGCTCATGGCGGAGCGTGCCCCGGGCGGGAGCTTGAGGTCCACGTAGCGGTTCGCGACCCCGGAGAGCGAGGCCTGGCGGATCGTCGCCTGGGTCCCCTGGCGCAGCGGGGCGTAGTCCGGGTCGGTGATGTGCAGCTCGACCTCGGCCTGCCCGTCGTCCGTGAGGTCGATCTCCTGGACCTCGCCGACGGACCGGCCCGCGACCTGGACGAGGTTGCCCTTGACGAGCTGCGCGGCCGACTGGAAGCGCGCCTTGACGACGAAGTCCGTCCCCGAGCCGCCGAGCAGCACGACGGCGACCAGCGCAACCGTCATGAGGAGGGCGACGAGCGCAGCGATGCGCCCGATGGTCCGCGAGTTCCGCAAGGCGGGCCGAACCTACCCGCGGCCTTGTGGCAAAGTCAAAGAGCTACCGGACGGTGCATCGTTGACGCCGTTCACTTCGGGGGCCGCACCGCACCTCCGCCCGCCCGCGCCGGTTGCCGGGTCATGGACCTCCCCCTCCGCCGGCTCCTGGCCGCCGCCCTGACCCTCGTCGCGCTCTCCGCGACCGCTCGGACCGCCGCCGCCCGCACCCACGTCGCCGTCGGGCTGGGGGACCAGAACGCCTCCATGTTCTCCGCGGACGCCTACAAGGCGCTCAAGCTCAAGAAGACCCGCTACTTCCTCGGGTGGGACGCCGCCTCCAAGCCCGACCAGCTCGCCCGCGCCGACGCGTTCGTCCGGGCCGCGCGCGCCGCGCGCGTCAGCGTCCTCATGCACATCTCGGACCCCGACCTGCGTCGCAACCGGGGCAAGCTGCCCTCCGTCAAGCAGTACAAGAGCGCCGTCGGGAAGCTCGTCCGGCGCTACCGCAAGCTCGGCGTGAAGGAGTGGGGCACCTGGAACGAGGCCAACCACGACTCCCAGGCGACCTTCAAGGACCCCAAGCGCGTCGCGCAGTACTTCGTGACCCTGCGCGGCCTCTGCAAGGGCTGCACGATCGTCGCGCTCGACGTGCTCGACCAGGGCAACGCCGCGAGCTACGTCGGCCGCTTCTACGCCGCGGTGCCCAAGGCGCAGCGCAAGTACGTGAAGGTCGTCGGGATCCACAACTACTCCGACACGAACCGCCGGCGCTCCTCGGGCACGGCGAAGATCCTCAAGGAGATCCGCCGCCGCGACGTCACCAAGACGGCGGTGTGGTTCACGGAGACGGGCGGCGTCGTCTCCTTCGGCGGCTCCTTCCCCTGCGACGAGGCCCGGGCCGCGAACCGCATCTCCTACATGTTCGCCCTGGCGAAGAAGTACCGCTCGAGCGTCAAGCGCCTCTACTCCTACAACTGGCAGGGCACGGACTGCACGACGCGCTTCGACGCGGGCCTCGTGCGCCTGGACGGGAGCCCGCGCGCGTCCTACGACGCCTTCAAGAAGGGGCTCGCGAGCTTCGACCGCTGAGCCGCGGCACGGCCCATGGGCGACCATGGGCCCGTGCACGCCTCGGAGACCGCCCTGCTCGACGCCCTGAACCGCCTCGGCGGCCGGCAGGGCGCGCCCGCGACGACCCGCGACCTCATCGCGGCGGCGCCCGTCGACCTCCCGCTCGTCGCGGTCCGCGCGAGCGGGCCCGCGGTGACGGGCTACAACGTCGAGGCCTTCATGGCCCGGGCCGCCGAGGTCGAGGCCGAGGCGCTCGGAGCCCTGCACGCGCTCGTGGCCACGGGCGTCCTGCCCGCGAGCGCCGACCCCGGCGCGGGCAGCGATCGCGGCACGTGCTGGGCGACCGCGAACCCCAAGGGGGTCGCCCGCCAGGCCGTGCAGTGGGCGCTCGACCACCCGGAGCACGGCCTGCAGGGCGAGGCCTTCCAGATCGCCCGCCTCGCGCTGGGCTAGCGTTCGCGGCGTCGCTCGCCCGGGTGGCGAAATCGGTGAGACACGATGCGCCTTAAAAGCGCCGTCCGCGAGGGCGTGCGGGTTCGAGTCCCGCCCCGGGCATCGCAGCGTCCTGCACGGGGTGCTGCAGGCCGCGTGAGAGAACCGTGAGACCGGCCGGGCGTGCGCCGGGCCGTCGCTACCGTGCTCAGGGCGCTCGTTCGCGCAACTCGAGGCCCCGCCGCACGTTCGAACGAGTTCGGACACCGCCACATGGAAGTCGCCACCCTCAAGCACCGGCCCGCCCTGCGCGGCCCCACGCCGTTCCTGCGCCTGCAGGGCGACGAGCGCCTCGTCGCGCTCACCCGCCGCGGGAACCAGTCGGCCTACGAGGTGCTCGTCGCGCGCTACCAGGCGCGCCTGCTCGGCTTCTGCCGCCACATGCTCGGCTCGAAGGAGGACGCCGAGGACGTGCTCCAGGAGGTCTTCGCCGCGGCGTTCAACGCGATGGTCGCCGACGACCGGCCGATCAACGTGCGCCCGTGGCTCTACCGCATCGCGCGCAACCGCTCCCTGAACCACCTGCGCAAGCAGACGGCGATCGGGGTGGACTCCATGGACATCCACCTCGCGCGGAACGGCGCCTCCACCGCCGACGAGGTGCACTCCCGCGAGGAGTTCCGCCAGCTCGTCGGCGACGTGCAGGAGCTCCCGGAGACCCAGCGCACGGCGCTCCTGCTGCGCGAGATCGACGCGCTGAGCTACGACCAGATCGCCCAGGCCATGGAGACGACGGTCCCCGCGATCAAGTCCCTGCTGGTCCGCGCGCGGGTCGGGCTGGCCGAGGCGGCCGAGGCCCGCGCCCTCTCCTGCGACGAGGTCCGCACGGAGCTCGGCGAGGTCGCCGAGGGGCTCAAGCGCCGGTCGGCACCCGTCCGGCGCCACGTGCGCGGCTGCGATCGCTGCGCGGGCTTCGACAAGAAGCTCCACCAGACGAACCGCGCCCTGGCCGCCGTCTTCCCCGTCGGGCCGCTCCTGCTGCTGAAGAAGTTCCTCGTCGCCCAGGGCGCCAGCGGCGCCGCGGGTGCGGCGAGCGCCGCGGGCGGCACGGCGGCCGCCGGTGCGGCGGGCGCAGGCGCCGGGGGCGCGCTGAGCGCGGGGCTCGCCACGCTGGCGACGAAGACCGCCGCCGTCGTCGCGGGCGCCGCCATCGTCACGGCGGGCGCCGTGGAGGTCGACCACTCGCGCAAGGCGCCCGGCGCCGCCCGGCCCGCGCTCGCGGCCGCGGCCCCGGTGGCCGCCGTGCCCCTCGCGCCGCGCGTGCTCGCCACGACGCCGCAGCCCGTCGTCCACTCCGCGGAGCTGGCCGAGCCCGCGCCCACCGAGCGCGCGGCCAAGGCGGAGGAGGCCGAGCCCGTGCCCGCGCCCGCACCGGTCGCGCCGGACGCGATCGCCCGGGCCGCCGCAGCCCCCGCCCCCGCCCTCCCGGTGCCCGTGCTCGAGGCGGTCGACGTGGGCACTGCGGTCCCGGCGGCCGGCCCCGTTGACACCGGATCCGACGTCACCGCGCTGCCCGGGGGCCGGAGCCCGAGCACGAGCACCACCTCGGCGAGCGCGCACCCCGCGCCGATCACGACGCCCACGTCGTCCGCGCCCGCCCCGGCGCAGCCCGCTCCGGCGCCGGCGCAGACCGCACGCCCCGCGGAGCCCGCTCCCGCGGAGCCCGCCCCGACGGAGCCGCAGCCGGCCGAGCCGCGGCCCGCCGCGGAGCAGCCGCGCCGAGCCGCAGGCCGCCGAGCCCGCGCCGCGGCCCGGGTCCCAGGCACCCGCCGACGCGCCCTCCGAGCGCGCCGCGGACACCCCCGCGCCCTAGGACTCAGCCCACGCGGTCGCCGGGCACGGCGTCGGGCGCCGGGTCGAGCAGGAGCACGAGGCCGTCGGAGTACGTCCCGAGGACGAGGCACTCGCTCATGAACTTCCCGATCTGCTTCGGCGGGAAGTTCACCACCGCGACGACGAGCCGCCCCTCGAGCTCCTCGCGCGGGTAGTTCGTGATCTGCGCGGAGGACCGGCGCTCCCCGATCTCCGATCCGAAGTCGAGGCGCAGGCGCCACGCGGGGCGGCGCGCCTCCGGGAAGTCCATGACCTCGACGATGCGCCCGACGCGCATGTCGACCCGGGCGAACTCCGCCCATTCGAGCGGCGCCTCGCTCACGGGCGCTCCGTCCCGAAGCGGAAGGAGCGCAGCGGCCCCTTCGTCAGGCCGAAGACCCCGATGGCCTGCACGGAGGGCGTGGCGGTCGAGTAGCGCGAGAGGACGGTGATCTTCACCCCGGCGCGCGCGCCGGGCTCGTCGGGCAGCAGGAGGTAGCGCTTCCCGTACCAGAGGCGCCCGCCGATCCGGGTCTGGAAGAGCACCTGGTGGCCCGGGATGAGGTTGATCCGGGCGCGGCCGTCGCCCCTGAAGCGGAAGCCGTCCGGGAACTGCCGGCGCAGCGCGTCCACCTCGCGGACCGCGACGATCGGCAGGACGCCGGACTGCTCCCCGCGGTAGGGCGCGAGCTCGAGCGGCGCGACGGTGAACCGCTCGGCCGTCTTGCCGCCGGGGCGGGACTGCAGCCGCAGCACCTCGTCGCCCTGGGGTGCGACGCGCTCGAGCTGGGCCCGGTAGCCGAGCGTGAAGGCCACGGGCTCGCGGACGAGGACGTCGTTGACCAGGCCCGAGCTGTCGGACGTGACGACGCGGAGCGCCTGGAGGGCGACGAGCAGGAGCGCACCGGCGACCAGGACGATCCGCAGGCGCCGGACGGGCCAGCCCGTGCGGGGGGCGAGCAGCTCGGGCAGGCCGGGGCCGAGCTCTGGGCGCAGGAGGGCCATGCGCCGCGCAGTCTAGGAGCCTAGGGCCCGACCTCGTCCCCCACGACGAGCACGGAAGCCTGGTCCCCGGCGTCCACGCTCAGGGTGTACGTGCCCTTCGCCAGGCCGGGAAGGCGGCGGGTCTCCGTCTGCCCGCCCTGCACGGTGAAGGCCACGTCGGTCCCGATGAGCTTCACGCGGTGGACGCCCTCGTCGACGTTGCGGACCTCGAGCTCCACGGGGAGGAAGGGCGAGACGCGCACGGAGGCGGGCCGCAGGGTGACGCTGCCCAGCTCGAAGGCCGCGGGCTGGCGGATGGGCTCCTCGTCGCCGGCCCCGCCCGGGTTCGCCTCCTCCGCGCTCGCGCCGCCGGGGTTCGACGGGGTTGCGCCGCCGCCACCGCTCGGGCCCGTGGTGCCGGGAGACGGGGACGGCGCTGCCGGCGCGCCCGTGGCCCCGCTGGGCCCGGTCGGTGGCGCGGTGGTGAGCGTCGCGGTGCTCGCGGACGGCGTCGTGCGGACCTCCGCCGCCGGCTCGCCGTCGCCGCACGCCGCAAGCGCGAGCGTGCAGGCGAGCAGGGCGAGCAGCGGGCGGGCGCGGAGCACTCCCGGTCCTTCGACGCCGGGCGCCGCGCCCCTACCCGCCGACGGAGAACATCGCGTCGAGGTCGTGGCGGCTGAAGGCCTCGAAGGCGACCATCGTCTGGGTCCGGGAGACCCCGGGCAGCTGCAGGAGCTGCCCGGTGATGACCTCCGCCAAGAGCTCGTGCCGAGACACGCGCACGATCGCCACGAAGTCCCAGTCCCCCGTCACCGACCACGCCTCCTGCACCCCCTCGAGGTCCGCGAGCGTCCCGCCGAAGGTCGGCATCGCGTCCCGCTCGACCTCGATGAGGACGATGGCGTGGGTGACGCTCACGCGGAGTAGGTCCCGCCGACCTCGAGGACCTCGACCGTGCTCTTCCCGCCGGCCTCGACGGCGGCCTTGAACGCCTGCGCGTCGGCGGCGATGGGCGGGAACGTGTCGTAGTGCTGGGGGATGACGACGGGCGCGCCGACGAGCTCCGCGGCGACGACGGCGTCCTCCGCATCCATCGTGTAGTGCCCGCCGATGGGGATGATCGCGATGTCGATCGCCTTGCGGCGGCCCGGGAGCGCGAGGTCGGAGAACAGCGCCGTGTCCCCCACGTTGTAGATGACCTTCCCGCCGAACTCGATGACGAGGCCGGCCGGCGGCGTGACGGTGCCCTTCGGCGTCGTCGAGGTGTGCCACGCGGGGGTCAGGCGGACGGAGCCCCAGGGGTAGGTCGCGGTGCCGCCCATGTTCGTGTCGATGGCCTCGACGCCCTCCTCGCCGAGCTCCCCGGCGATCTCCGTGATCGCCTGCACGGTCGCGCCCGTGCGCTTCGCGATCTCCACCGTGTCCCCGAAGTGGTCCTGGTGGCCGTGGGTGAGCAGGATCGCGTCGGCTTCGAGCTCCTCGGCCTTCACGGTCGCGACGGGGTTGCCCGTGATGAACGGGTCGATGAGGACGGTGACGCCGTCGTGCTTGAGCTCGAAGGCGGCGTGGCCGAGCCAGCGGATCTCCATGGTGGTCTAGGTCTCCTGGGTGGGTTGGGTGGACAAGGGGCCCTCGGTGAGGATGCGGGCCAGCTCGAAGCCGACCGTCGCGCCCACGAGCATGGCCAGCCGCGACTCCTCGGCCAGCAGCTGGCGCAGGGCCAGGACGCGGTCCGCGACGGGCTCCGCCGCGGCGGCCTGCTCGACGGCGTTGGCCGACTGGGTGAGGTAGCCGCCGTCGTCGAGCGCCTCGTTGAGGATCCGCTGCAGCGCCGGGGCCGCGTGCGTGACGACCTCCTGGGCGTGCTTCAGGCGCTCGGGGTCCGAGAGGACCTCGACCGCGGCGTCGACCTGCTCGGCGGTGAACTCGGGGTCGGCCACGAGGGGATCCTATGCCCGCCGCGGCCGGGGCTCAGCGCGGCTTGGCGCGGGCGAGCACCAGCCCGGCCAGGACGCCGGCCGCGATGCCCCAGGCGCCCGCGAGGCCCGAGACGAACGGCGAGGCGAGCGGCAGCGCCGCGACGACGAGGCCGACGACCAGCACGCCGAGGAGGTCCGCGTCGTCGTCCTCCCCGGGCCGGGCGCGACGGGCCAGCAGGACGGGGACCGTCCAGGCGCCCAGCAGCGTCAGGGCGCCCGCGTTGGCCCCGAGGACGACGGGGAACGCCTCGAGCGCCGCGACGAGCGCCGCGCCGCCCGAGGCGCCGACGAGCCAGAGGAGCAGGACGACGACGGAGCCGTGCCGCTGCTCGAGCAGGGTGCCGAAGATCGCGACGCAGCCCAGGGCGGCGAGCTGGCTCCAGGTGCCGACGTCGACGAACGGGGTCGTGAAGACCCGCCAGACGTCGGAGCCGACCGGGCCGACCAGCGCGATGTCGCCGCGCCCGACGAAGGCCAGGACGAGGAACCCGACCGCCCCGAGGACGACGAGGGCGATGGTCACCCAGGGCCGCTCGAGCTCACGGGCGCCGAAGCCCGGGAGGCTGCGCCGGGTGCTCGCCGGCCGGGGGGGCTTGGGCGGCTTGGGCGCCTTCGCGGCCCCGGAGCCGCGGCGGCGCTCCTGCGGCCGGGACTCCCCGGAGGCGTCCCGCTCGATCTTCGGCGCGCGCTTGCGCAGCCGGTTGCCGCAGTAGGGGCACTCCGTGATGTACGGGCTGACCTCCGAACCGCAGTTCTTGCAGACCACGAAGAGATCGGGGGCACCGGCCATGCACGGAGGAGCATAGGCGCCGGGGCTGCACGCCGCGGCCCATGGGGGCGCCGGGGGCGCTGCTACCGTGGTCCGCACGTCGAGGCACCCTGCCTCCGTGAGGCCTTGTTCTTTCCCTGCTGCGGTTCGGGTCAGGTTGAGCCCTCTCCCGCAACACGAAGGACCCACAAGTGCCCAAGTCGTTCTCCGACCTCGGAGTGTCCGAGGTCGTCTCCAAGGCCCTGCTCGCCGACGGCATCGAAGCGCCGTTCGCGATCCAGGAGCTCGTCATCGGCGACGTGCTCGCCGGCCACGACACCCTCGTCAAGAGCCCCACGGGCTCGGGCAAGACGCTCGCCTTCGGCGTGCCGCTCGTCGACCGGGTCGAGGCGAACGTCGCGGTGGGCAAGCGCCCCTGCGCGCTCGTCCTGGCCCCGACCCGCGAGCTCGCCTCGCAGATCGTCGACGACCTCCGCCCGCTGGCCCACGCCCGCGCGCTCGGCATCACCGCCGTCTACGGCGGCGTCGGCCTCGAGAAGCAGGCCCGCGCCGCGGCCAAGTCGCACATCATCGTCGCCACGCCCGGCCGCCTGGAGGACCTCCTCCAGCGCCGCGCCTTCTCCTTGCGCAACGTGAAGATGCTCGTCCTCGACGAGGCCGACCGCATGCTCGACATGGGCTTCAAGCCCGCGGTCGACCGCATCGTGGCCCTCTGCCCCGCCGAGCGCCAGACGCTCTTCTTCTCCGCGACGCTCGACGGCGAGGCCGGCCGCATCGCGAACCAGTTCACGCGGAACCCCCGCACCCACGAGCAGGTCGCGACGGTCTCGCACATCGCGAAGGTCGAGCACCGCTTCCTCACCGTCGCGCACGAGCACAAGCTCAAGACGCTGAAGGAGGAGCTCATGGCCGCGGAGGACCTCTGCCTCGTCTTCGTGCGGACCAAGCGCGGCGCGGACCGCCTCGTGCAGCGCCTCGCGAAGGAGCACGTCGACGCGGTCGCCATGCACGGCGACAAGTCCCAGCGCCAGCGCGAGAAGGCGCTCGCCCGCTTCGAGGCCGGGGACGTCCGCGTCCTCGTGGCCACGGACGTCGCGGCGCGCGGCATCGACGTCGACGGCGTGAGCAACGTCATCAACTTCGACCCGCCGGAGGATCGCGACGCCTACGTGCACCGCATCGGCCGCACGGGTCGCGCGGGGCGCACGGGCATCGGGACGACGTTCGCCCGCCCGGACGAGATCCGCGACGTCGTCGCGATCGCCGAGGCGCTCGGCCTCGAGCACCCCTACGACGTGCGCAACAAGGCCCACCGCGGCCAGGTCGGCCACCAGCCGGCCAAGCGGCCCTCCAACGCGAGCGGGCCGCGGACGCAGGGCGGCCGCTCGGCCAACGGCGGCGGCACGACGTTCCGCGGCGCCTCGGCCGGCCGGCCGGGCGGCTCGGGCTCCGGGTCGGGCGGCTCGCGCCGCTCGGGCGCCCCGAAGCGCCGCTCGGGCTCCGTCTGACCCGCGCGGCGGGGGGCGTTCGGATCCGAGCCCGCTGAGCGGGCCGGGATCCGAACGGCCCGCGGTGTGGGCCGCGTCAGCCCGCGGTCGTGGCCTCGACCACCTCGCGCATGACCTCCTTGAGGTCCGAGTTGGCCTCGTAGACGACGATCTGGCGGTGCGCGCCCGTGCCGCGGTCGAGGAGGTCCTGGACCCCGTCGAGCGCGTCGGCCGAGCCGAGGTCCTCCGCGTGGGGGCGCAGGCGCTCGAGCAGCCGCTTGACCAGCGCCTTGGAGGTGATGCGCTCCGTCGTGGGGAGGTCGACGAGCTCCCCGTCCATCCCGTGGCGCGCGGCGAGCCACTTGTTCTCGTCGAGCATCTGCCAGGGGTAGTCCGTCAGGGGCGTCCCGGCGTCGTAGTGCTCCGAGAGCTCCTTCACCATGGCCTGGATGAGCGCTGCGAGCCCGAGCGTGTGCTCCACGCGGGTCTGCGCGTCGCACGCGCGGATCTCCACGGTGCCGAAGCGCGGGTGCGGGCGGACGTCGTACCAGAGGTACGTGTAGTCCTCCATCACGCCGGAGTCGACCATGAAGCCGATCTCCTGCTCGTAGTGGGCCCAGTCCTCGTAGGCCGGCGGGATCCCCACGCGGGGGAACGCGCGGAAGATCGGCGTCCGGGTGCTCATGAGGCCCGAGCGGTCGCCCCGCCAGAAGGGCGAGTTGCAGCTCAGCGCCTGGAGGATCGGGACGTGGACGCGCATCCCGTTGGCGACGTGGATCGCCTTCTCGGGGTCGTCGATGCCCACGTGGACGTGGAGGCCGAAGATGAGCTCCTGCCGTGCGACGAAGCGCAGCGCGTTGATGAGGTCGCGGTAGCGCGGGCGCTGCACGATGCGCTGGTGCTCCCACATCGCGAAGGGGTGGGTGCCGGCCGAGCCGATCCGCAGGCCCTCGCCCTCGGCGATCCCGCGCACCTGCTGGCGCAGGCCGCGGAGCTCCACGCCGGCCTCGCGGACGTCGCGGCAGGGCTTCGTCGCGATCTCGAGCACGCTCTCCATGAGCTCGGGCTTGATCTCGTCGTGGGGCGCCGCGGCGAGCAGGCCCTCGATCGCGTTGACGAGGTCGAAGGACTCGGCGTCGACGATCATGAGCTCCTCCTCGATCCCGATCGAGTACCGGCCGTGGGCCGTCGGCGAGAAGGCGTGCTCCATGTGGCCCGAGCCTACCCAGCGGGGGCCGTCAGAAGCCCGGCTGCCCGGGTAGGATCGCCCGAATGACGACCGCCGAGATGTCCAGCACGCGCCTCGAGGAGCTCCTCGGCGACGACGCTGCCCTGCTCACCCACCAGTGCCAGACGATCCCGTCCGAGCAGCTCCACCTGCCGGGCCCGGACTTCGTCGACCGCATCTGGGCCGACTCGGACCGCAACCCGCAGACGCTCGGGAAGCTCAACTGGCTCGCGAACTCGGGCCGCCTGGCCGGCACGGGCTACGTGTCGATCCTCCCGGTCGACCAGGGCATCGAGCACTCCGCGGGCGCGTCCTTCGCCCCGAACCCCGCGTACTTCGACCCCGAGAACATCGTGAAGCTCGCGATCGAGGGCGGCTGCAACGCCGTGGCCTCGACGGTCGGCGTGCTCGGCGCCGTCTCGCGCAAGTACGCGCACAAGATCCCGTTCATCGTGAAGCTCAACCACAACGAGTTCCTGAGCTACCCGAACGCCTACGACCAGATCAGGTTCTCCTCCGTGCAGCGCGCGTGGGACCTCGGCGCCGCGGGCGTCGGGGCGACGATCTACTTCGGCTCGGACGAGTCGCGCCGCCAGATCGTGGAGGTCGCCGAGCTCTTCGAGGAGGCGCACCGCCTCGGCATGTTCACCGTGCTCTGGTGCTACCTGCGCAACTCGGCCTTCAAGGTCGACGGCCAGGACCTCGCCCTCGCGGCCGACCTGAGCGGCCAGGCCAACCACCTCGGCGTGACGATCCAGGCGGACATCATCAAGCAGAAGCTCCCGGAGAACAACGGGGGCTACAACCTCCTCCAGGAGGACGGGGCGTACGGGAAGACCTCGAAGCTCGTCTACTCCGAGCTGACCACGGACAACCCGATCGACCTCACCCGCTACCAGCTGGCCAACTGCTACATGGGCCGCTCCGGGCTCATCAACTCGGGCGGCGCCTCCTCGGGCGAGACGGACCTCGCCGAGGCCGTGCGCACCGCGGTCGTCAACAAGCGCGCGGGCGGCATGGGGCTCATCTCGGGCCGCAAGTCCTTCCAGCGCCCGCTGCCCGAGGGCATCGCGCTGCTCAACGCGATCCAGGACGTCTACCTCTCCCCCGAGGTCACGATCGCGTAGGGACGCGCACGCGGGCCGCGCGCCTCCCGCGCGGGAGGCGCGCGGCAGCTGCAACGGCCGGTGCACGCCGACCGGCGGCGCCCGTAGCGTCGCCGGGATGGACCTCCGCACCGCCCTCGTGCTGCTCGGCCTGGCCGCCGCCGCGGCCGGCTTCGGCGACCAGCTCGACGTGCTGGACCACCTCGGCGCCGGGACCTCCGAGGCCGCGGGGGTCGCACGCGTCACCCGCGTGGTGGACGGCGACACGATCCACGTCAGCCTCGACGGGCAGGACGAGACCGTGCGCTACATCGGGGTCGACACGCCGGAGACGAAGAAGCCGGAGACCCCCGTGCAGTGCTTCGGCAAGGCGGCGTCCGCGGCGAACGAGCGGCTCGTCGAGGGCGAGCGCGTCCGGCTGGACGTCGGGGAGGAGCCGCGGGACCGCTACGGGCGCCTGCTCGCCTACGTCCGGCGGGAGCGCGACGACCTCTTCGTCAACGAGCGCCTGCTCGCCGGGGGCTACGCGCGGACGCTGACGATCCGCCCCAACGACCGCTACGCGCGGCGCTTCGGGGAGGTCGAGGCGCAGGCCCGCGCGGCCCGCGTGGGGCTGTGGGGCCGGTGCTGAGCCGTGCGGCTGGAGTACCATCGGGCCCCATGGCCCTTCGAGAGAGCCTCGCGCAGTTCGAGCAGGCCTTCGTCGAGGAGACCCACGCGCACCGGGAGCAGCGCGAGGCGGTCGAGCGCCAGGTCGCCGCGCGCGCCGACCAGCGCCGCCGCGCGAAGGTCCATCGCCGCGGCTCGCTGCGCTTCGGGCTGCTGCTCCTCGTGCTCGTCGGGACCGCCGTGCTGGTGACGGTCGCGATGTTCGAGACGCTCTACATCGTGATGGGCTGACCGCCCACCCCGGCGGTCCCTTCAGTCCTCGGGGGTGCCCATCCGCGACAGGGCCGCGTCGACCTCGGAGCGGAACGAGCCCTCGCCGCCCGCGTGCTCCTGGGTGCGCTCCTGCGCGATCTCGAGGTAGACCTCCTTGCGGAAGACGGGGATGTCGCGCGGCGCCTGGATGCCGATGCGCACCTTCTCCCCCATGATCGAGAGCACGGACACCTCGATGTCGTCGCCGATCATGATGCTCTGGTTGGACTTGCGTGTCAGAACGAGCACGGAACTGCCTCCTGGGTCCCTGGTTCCCTGTGACGCGCGTGCGGGGGCACGCAGGCGAGCGGCCACTCTGGCAGCGAGGAGCGGGACATGCAACCGCGGACCCGCGCACGGGCGCCGGGACGGGCCGGGAACGTGCTGCCGTGCAGGCCCTTTGCGTTAGGGTCCGCCCACATGGCCCGCCGCTCACTGCGCCCGCAACTCAACCAGATCCGGACCTGGGTCCAGCAGGGCCGGACCGACGCCTGGATCGCGCACCAGCTCGAGGTGACCGTCCAGCAGATCGACGCCTTCAAGAAGGAGAACGACCTCGCGCCGGCCGAAGCGGACGCCAACGGCGGCGCCCCGGACGCTGCGGGCTTCGACGACGAGATCGACCTCCGGGCCCAGGACGACGAGCTCATCGCGGCGGAGCTCGAGAAGGCCGAGGCGGAGCGCCTGGAGCGCGAGGCGGCCGAGGCCGAGGCCAAGCGCGTCGCCGACGAGGAGAAGGCCGCGGAGCGCCAGCGCCGCATCGACGCCGGGGAGGACCCGGAGGACATCGACGAGGAGGCCAAGCCGCGCCGCCGGGGCCGCCGGGGTGGCCGTGGCCGCGCCCGCAAGGCCGCCGCGCCGCTCGAGGGGACCTTCGACCACGGCGACGAGGGCTACGGGCTGTGGCTCGACCCCGCGGTCGCCGACGACCCGGTCTACGCGGAGCACTGGGCCGGCCACCGCCCCGTCGTCGTGACCGTCGAGGAGGACCAGATCGTCATCCGCCGCGCCGGGGAAGAGGACGCCGCGCCGTCCGACGGCGACGAAGGCTGAGGTGGACGACGCGGCCGCCCTCGCGGCCGCGCTGGAGTTCGAGCGCGGGTACTACGCCCGCGCCGCCCCATCCGCCGCGCCGCACCCCCTCGGGCTGCTCGTGCGCGACGACGCCGTGCCGCGGGCGCACGTGCAGAACATGCTCTGGGTCACCGCGACCGCGGTGACGCCGGAGGAGCTGCTCACCGCGCTCGAGGAGACGCACGCGGGCCTCGCGCACCGCAAGGCGCAGGTCGACGACGACGCGCTGGGCGCCGCCCTGGCCGGGCCGCTGCGGGCGGCGGGCTACCGCGCCGAGCGCCACCTCTACATGGCGCTCCGGCGCCCGCGCGACCGCGAGGCGACGGCTCGCGCCCTGGAGGTCGACGAGGCCACCCACGCCGCGGTGGAGGCGGCGGTCACCCGCGAGTTCCCCGACATCGCCGAGGAGGAGGTCGTCCAGCAGCTGCTGCGGGCCCGCGCGGCGCTCAACGCCGCCGCGCCGGAGGGCACGCGCTTCTGGGTCGGCGTCGACGGCGGGGCGCACGCCGGCAACGCGCTGCTGCGCCGGGGCCCGGGCGTCGCCCAGGTGGAGGACGTCGCGACGCTCACCGCCCACCGCGGCCGCGGGCTCGCCCGGGCGGCGGTCGGCGCGGCGGTCGACGCCGCGGCGGGGGCGGAGCTCGTCTTCCTCGTCGCCGACGACGAGGACTGGCCCAAGGAGCTCTACGCGAAGCTCGGCTTCGACCCGATCGGCGCCGTGTGGGCGTTCGTCAAGGACCCGGCCTGAGCCGTCAGTCCTCCTGGAAGCGCCGCCCGCCCGCGAAGTCGCGCGCCTCGCGGGCGTAGCGCGCGAACGCGGCGTCCGCGGTCGTCCGCGGATCCCAGGCCCAGGGCGCCCCGGGGGCGACGGCGTAGGCGACGTCCATGCACCACGAGGTCCCGCGGTCGTAGAGCTCGACGAGCTCGTCGACGCTGAACGGGCCGCCGAGCCGGCGCCGCAGCTCCTTCACGAGCTCGTCGACCACCGCGTCGACCGCGACCCGCTGCTGGGCGGGGAGGTCCGCCGCGCGCCGCTCCCCCTGCTTCCACTCCTGCGCGACGAGCTCGAACGAGGCCACGGCCCCACGGTAGCCCGGGTGGCTCAGGGGCCCTTCGGGAGGTGCTCGACGACGAACGGCCGCTCGCCGGGGCGCACCATCCCGAGCCGCCGCGCCTCGACCTCGAGCGCCCCGCCGTCGCGCAGCGCCTCGCGCTCGAGACGGAGGTCCCGGTTCTCCTTGCGCAGCTGCTCGACCTCCGCGCGCCGGGTGGCCGCCTCGCCACGCGCGCTCCAGAAGCTCGAGACCGGCCCCACGTAGAGCAGGGCCACGACGACGAAGACGATGAGGATCGCGGTGCGGCCGACGCGATCCCAGCGGATCCGCTGCTCCCCGCCCTGGAGCGCGACGGGCCGCTGGCGCGGCGCGCGCGGGGCGGAGGTGATCGCGTAGGGGTCCGTGCGGCGGGCGGGAGCGGCCATCTCGTGTCGCCTTCCACGCGCGAGCGCCCGCTCCTCCCGCCGCAAGCGGATGTCCGCGAGTGAAAGGTGCCTGGCACCTTTCACGCGTCGAGGCCTACGAGCGGAAGACGGACCGGCCGGGGTAGGTCGCCGCGGAGCCCAGCGCCTCCTCGATGCGCAGGAGCTGGTTGTACTTCGCCACGCGATCCGAGCGGGAGGGCGCGCCCGTCTTGATCTGCCCGCAGCCCGTGGCGACGGCCAGGTCGGCGATGGTGACGTCCTCCGTCTCGCCCGAGCGGTGGGACATGACCGCCGTGTAGCCCGCGGCGCGCGCCATGGCGACGGCCTCGAGGGTCTCCGTGAGCGTCCCGATCTGGTTGACCTTCACGAGGATGGAGTTGCCCGTGCCGGAGTCGATGCCGCGCTTGAGGCGCTCCGTGTTCGTCACGAAGAGGTCGTCGCCCACGAGCTGCACCGTGTCGCCGAGCTTGTCCGTGAGCGTCTTCCAGCCCGCCCAGTCCTCCTCGTCCATCCCGTCCTCGATGGAGAGGATGGGGTACTTGCCGGCGAGCTCGGCCCAGTAGGCGGCCATCTCGTCCGAGGAGAGCTTGCGGCCCTCGTGCTCGAGGTCGTAGACCCCGTCCTGGAAGATCTCGCTCGTCGCCGGGTCCAGGGCGATCGCGACGTCGTCGCCCGGGGTGTAGCCCGCGGCCTCGATGGCCTGGACGAGGAACTGGAGCGCCTCCTCGTTCGAGCCGAGGTTCGGGGCGAAGCCGCCCTCGTCGCCCACGCCGCCGCCGAGGCCCTTGTCGTGCAGCGTCCTCTTCAGCGCGTGGAAGACCTCCGTCCCCATCCGCAGCCCCTCGGAGAAGCTCGGCGCCCCGGCGGGGATGACCATGAACTCCTGGAAGTCGACGGAGTTGTCCGCGTGGGAGCCCCCGTTGAGGACGTTCATCATCGGGACGGGCAGGACGTTCGCGCCCGCGCCGCCCAGGTAGCGCCAGAGGGGCTGGCCGGCCTCGGCCGCCGCGGCCTGCGCGTTGGCCAGGGAGACGCCGAGGATCGCGTTGGCGCCGAGGCGGGACTTGTTCGGGGTGCCGTCGAGCCCGATGAGCGCGCGGTCGAGCGCCTCCTGGTCGCCGGCGTCGAGCCCCTTGATCGCGTCGGCGATCTCCCCGTTGACGTTCCCGACCGCCAGCCCGACGCCCTTGCCGACCCACGCGCGAGCCGCCGTCGCGCAGCTCCGTCGCCTCGAACTCGCCCGTGGACGCACCCGAGGGGACCGCCGCGCGGCCGAAGGCGCCCGAGGCCAGCGTCAGCTCGACCTCCACCGTCGGGTTGCCCCGGGAGTCGAGGATCTGCCGGGCGTGGACCGTCTCGATGCTGCTCATGCTTCCCTCGCTTGCGCGTAGAACTCGGCTCGTTGGTGCGGCGTCAGGTCGTCCCACGCGGTGCCGGCCGCCTCCCCGAGGCGCTCCGCCGCGTCGACCCGGCCCCGGAACCTACCGGCCGCCGCGCGCAGGGCGAGCTCCGGGTCGACCTTCAGCCGCCGGGCCGCGTCGACCGCCGCGAAGAGCGCGTCGCCGACCGCCGCGAACGCCTCGTCGCGGTCCGCGCCGTCCGCCGCCGCCAGGGCGGCCGCCGTCTCCCCCACCGGCTCGGGCTCGAGCTCGAGCCCGCTCGTCTTCGCCCGCCGCTGCACCTTCCGGGCGTAGAGCGGCCCCGGGAGGTTCTCGGGGACCTCACCGAAGATCCCGGGCTGCCGCCCCGCCTCGCCCTTCTTGATCTGGTCCCAGTTCGCGAGCACCTCGCCGGCGCTGCTCACTTCCACATCGGAGAACACGTGCGGGTGGCGGTGCACGAGCTTCTGGTGGACGTGCTCGGCCACGTCGGCCAGCCCGCGGCCCGTGCGCTCCTCGAGGAGCATCGCGAGGAAGTGCACCTGGAAGAGGACGTCGCCGAGCTCGTCGAGGAGCTTCGCGTCGTCGCCGGAGTTCGCCGCGTCGGCGAGCTCGTAGGCCTCCTCGACCGTGTGCGGCACGATCGTCCGCTCGTCCTGCTCCCGGTCCCACGGGCACTCCTGGCGGAGGCGGTGCGTGAGGGCGTCCAGGCGGTCGACGGCGTCCATGCGCCCGACGCTAGCGCGGGGGTGCGGAGAGCCCCTGGTGGCGGATCTGCTCCCGGGCCTCGGCGAAGCGGACCACCTCGTAGGCGATCAGCGCGGAGAGGATCGCGGCGGTCGCGGCCAGGGAGACGAGCGCGTCGACCCGCGGCGCGAGGGGCACGAGCGCGAGGAGCAGCACCGCGACGACCACGCGGCGGTGGCTGAGCGTCCCCGTGTTGCGCAGGCGGAAGGCGACGTGCGCCAGCAGGTAGAGGGCCGCGCCGCCCAGGAGCGCGAAGCCCGTCTGGTCGGTCAGGGGCTCGTCGACGTGCCCGAGCGCCTTCTTGACCCCGAGCGCGAGGAGGACGATCCCGAGGACCATCGGCAGGTGGAGGAACGAGTAGCTGTCCCGGGCCATCTTGTTGCGCTCCACGCCCTGGCGCTCGTGCAGCTTGCGCTCGGCCACGAGCGCGACCACGTCGAAGTACGCCCACCAGAGGCAGGCCACGACGACGACCCCGAGCAGCGCCGCGACCACGGGGCCGGCGGTCAGCTCGAGCCCGCCCACCCCGACCCCGATCGCCACCACGGACTCGCCGAGCGCGACGATGATGATCAGCCCGTGGCGCTCGGCGAAGTGCGACGGGGCGACCTTCCAGCCCGCGACGCCGAAGAGCGCCGGCCCGCCGAAGTCGACGAGCAGCGCGGCCGCCCAGAACGCCCCCTGCCCCGTCCCGTCGAACGCCGCGGCCGCGAAGAGCAGCCCGACGGAGATGACGGTGCTCCGGGCCAGCGTGAGGATCGAGTGCTTGAGGTGCGGGTCGTCCGCGCCGTGGGCGTAGAGCCCGAGCTGCGCCACCCGGACGACCGCGTAGGCGATCGCGAAGAGCAGCGCGTCGTCGCCGAACGCCCCCGGGATGGCCAGGGCGCAGACGAGCATCCCCGCCATCGCGACGAAGACGACGAGCCGCGCGATCCCCTCGTCGGGGTTGACCGCGTTGGTCAGCCAGGCGTAGCCCACCCACGCCCACCAGACCGCCGCGAGGATGAGTGCGCCGCGGGCCAGTCCGCGCCACGTCGGCTCGGCGGCCATGAACGCGGTCACCTGCGTGATCGCGAAGACGAAGACGAGGTCGAAGAAGAGCTCGAGCGACGTGACCTTCTGCTCGGCGCCCGGCGCGATGTCCGCCTCGGGCGCCTCCCCCATGGTCGTCGCCATGGGGGAAGCCTACGGGGAGGTCAGGCGCCCGTGGGGCCCGTGGCGCCGGACTTCGGCTTCGGGGCGTTCTGGCAGTCCTGCGTGACGTAGCCGTCCTTGCAGTTCGTCTGGTCCTTCCACTTCGTGCGGAAGTCCTTCACGAACGCGTCGAGCGCCTTCTGCTGGTTCTGGGAGGCGAGGAGCTGCTTGATCGTCTCCGTCGACTGCTTCAGCGACTGCTGCGAGGCCTTCGTGATCTTCTGGACCTTGAAGACGTAGTAGCCGAACTGCGTCTTGACCGGACCGGAGAGCGCGCCCTTCTTCGCCGCGAAGACCGCGTCGTCGAGCGCCTTCTCCTGCTGGCCCTTGGCCACCGCGAGCAGCACGCCGCCCTGGCCCTTGGAGGCCTGGTCGATGGAGAAGTCCTTCGCGACCGTCTTGAACGACGCGCCGCCGGCGAGCTGGGCGCGGGCCTGGTCGGCCTTCGCCTTCGTCTTGGTCAGCACGATGCGCAGGTCGCGGCGCTCGGGCTGCGCGAAGCGCGCCTTGTTCTTGTCGTAGTAGGCCTTGATCTGCGCGGCGGAGACCTTGTCCTTGCCCTTGACGATGCTCTCGCGCAGCTTGTTCGAGAGCGTGTCGAGCTTCACGCGGAAGAGCAGGTCCGCCTCGGACATCCCCGAGGAGGTCAGGAACTTCTTGAAGTCCGCCTCCTTCGGGAAGCTCTGCTTCTTCGTCGTCTCGAACTGCTTCTTGACCTCCGCGTCGGTGACCTTCACGTCGCGGTCCTGCGCCTCGCCCTGGATCCACTGGGAGGAGATGAGGAACTGGAGGACCTGGTCGCGCAGCCCCTCGTACTCCTGCTTGCACTGGGACTTGAACTGGGCGTCGGTCGGCTTGGGCTGGCCCTTGGCCGGCTTGGGCGCCGTCTTGGCCTTCTCGGCGACGCACGCCTTGAAGTCGGGCGGCTCCGGGATGGAGACCTTCGGCTTCTGCCCGGCCTGCGCGGCCTGCGGGTTCGTCTGGGAGGCCTGGGAGAGCGCGGCCACGGAGAGCCAGTGCTGGTAGGCGTCCTTCTTGATGGCCGCGTCCCCGACGCGGGCGACGGCGTTGCCGGGGATGGACTCCCCACCGCAGGCGGAGAAGCCCGCGGCGGCGATGGAGGCGGCGCTCAGCGCCAGGACGGATCGACGGAAGTTCTGCGGCACGGGGGGCAGGGTAGACAACCGACCCTCAACGGCGCGTAAGGGCCAGCAGCTCGTCCGCGGCCCGGACCACCGCGGGAAAGCGGGCTTCGGGCGTGTCCGGGACCTTCACGCTCCACTGCGAGCGCCCGGGCTCGTAGGTCCCCTCGGGGATCCGCGCCTTGAGCTCGGCGGCCGGCCCGGCCTCGAGCTCGACGGGGGTCACCGTGAGCCGGCCCTGGCGGAAGGAGACCGCGCGGGCCCCGGCCTGGCCGAGCTTGATGCGGGCCTGCTGGAGGGTGAGGAGGTTGTCCAGGGGCTCGGGGACGGCGCCGAAGCGGTCCTCGAGCTCCTCCCGGAGGGTGCCGAGGTCCGCGACCTCGCGGGCGGAGGCGATGCGCCGGTGCACGTCGATCTTCGCCTGCTCGTAGGGGACGTAGTCCGCGGGGATGTAGGCGTCGACGGAGACGTCGAGGCGGACGGGCTCGGTCGCGTCGGACTCCGCGTCGGCCGGCCCGGCCGCGGTGACGGCCTCGTCGAGCATCTGCATGTAGAGCTCGAAGCCGAGCGCCGCGACGTGCCCGGACTGCTCGTCGCCCAGGAGGTTGCCGGCCCCGCGCAGCTCGAGGTCGCGCATGGCGATCTTGAAGCCCGCTCCGAGCTCCGTGTAGTCGCTCAGGGCGCTCAGGCGCTTCTGCGCGTCCTCCGTCAGCGCCGCCGCGGAGGGGTAGAGGAGGTACGCGTAGGCGCGTTCCCGGCTGCGGCCGACCCGCCCGCGGATCTGGTAGAGCTGGCTGAGGCCGAACATGTCCGCGCGCTCGACGATGAGCGTGTTGGCCTGCGGGATGTCGATGCCCGACTCGATGATGCTCGTGGCCACCAGGACGTCCGCCTCGCCGCGGAGGAACTCGAGCATGCGCTCCTCGAGCTCCGTCTCCTCGAGCTGGCCGTGGGCGACCGTGAAGCTCATGTCGGGGCAGAGGCCGCGGAGCCGCTCGGCGGTCTCGTCGATCGTCTCCACGCGGTTGTGCAGGAAGAACGCCTGCCCGCCGCGGCCCTTCTCGCGCTTGAGCGCCTGCTTGACGAGCTCCTCGTCGTACTCGCCGATGTAGGTCTTGACGGGCCGGCGGCCCTCGGGCGGGGTCTCGATGACGGAGATGTCGCGCAGGCCGGCGAGCGACATCTGCAGCGTGCGCGGGATGGGCGTCGCGCTCATCGCGATGACGTCGACCCGGAGCTTGAGCTGGCGCAGCAGCTCCTTCTGCTTGACGCCGAAGCGCTGCTCCTCGTCGACGATCAGCAGCCCGAGGTCCTTCGGGCGCATGTCCCGGCCGAGCACGCGGTGGGTGCCGACGAGGATGTCGATCTTGCCCTCGTTGTAGGCGGCGATCGTCGCCTTCTGCTCCTTGGGCGAGCGGAAGCGCGAGATCTGACCGAGGGTGAAGGGGTAGTCCTTCATCCGCTCGGAGAACGTCCCGAAGTGCTGCTGGGCGAGGATCGTCGTCGGGGCGAGGACGAGGACCTGCTTGCCGTCGGCGGCGGCCTTGAACGCGGCGCGCAGCGCGACCTCCGTCTTGCCGTAGCCCACGTCCCCGCAGATGAGGCGGTCCATGGGCTGCGCGCGCTCCATGTCGGCCTTGACGACCTCGATCGCCTCGTGCTGGTCGGCCGTGGCGGTGTAGGGCCACTTGGCCTCGAACTCGCGCTGCCAGTCCCCGTCGGCCTCGAAGGAGTAGCCCGTGCGGCGGCGGCGCTCGGCGTAGAGGGTGATGAGCTCGCCCGCGAGCTCCTGCGCGGCCTTGCGGGCCCGCGTCTTCATCGTCTCCCAGCTCTTGCCGCCGAGCTTCGAGAGCGGGGGATGGGCGCCACCGGCCCCCACGTAGCGCGAGATCTTCGCGAGCTGCTCCACCGGCATGAAGACCTTGTCCGTGCCGGCGAACTCGAGCTCGAGGTAGTCCCGGGTGACCCCGCCGACCGTCTTGGTCTCGAAGCCCGCGAAGCGCGCGAGGCCGTGGTCCTCGTGGACGACGATGTCGCCCGTGCGCAGGTCGGCGAAGGAGCGCAGCGCGCCGCGCTTGCGCTGCCCCGCGCTCTGGCCGCCCGTGCGCTCCGCGCGCTTGCGGCGGAACAGCCGGTGCTCGGGGACGATCGCGACGCGGATGCCCGCGGCGACGAAGCCGTCGCGGAGGTTCGCCTGGGTGAAGACGAGCTCGGGCTCCACGAGGCGGTTGCCGCCCGCCTCGCTCTCGCCGATCCAGCGGGCCTTGAGGCGCGCGAGGTTGTAGGCCGCGCGCTCCCCCTCGCCGCGCCGCGGCCAGGCCACCACCGTGCGGTAGCCGCCGCGGACGAGCTTCTCGAGCTCGGGCTCCGCGCTCTTCAGGCCCGTCGCGGCGACGTCGGCGGCCTGCGCGCGGAACTGCATGGCCTGGTCGCCCGAGATGGAGGAGAGCTGGATGTGCGCGCGGTCGAGGCGCGCCTCCACCTCCTTCGGCGGCACGTAGAGCGAGTGGGCCTCCGCGTCGTGGAAGGCGGCGCAGACGTCCTGCCAGTGGTCGGCCAGCGCGGGCTTGATCTCCTCCTCGGCGGCGACGAGCACGACGGTGTCCTTCGGGGCGAGGTCGAGGAACGCGTGGAAGCGGTCGACGGGCAGGAGCTCGGTGATGTCCGGCCGCTCGTCCTCGTCGGTCAGGAGCCGGCGCCCTCGCCGCCGCGGTGCTCGAGCGCCAGCTCCGCCGCGGGTGCGATCTCGACGGCGGTCGCCTCGCCGAGGGACCGCTGGGTGAAGGTCGAGAAGAAGCGCAGGGACTCGATCTCGATGTCGAAGAGGTCCACGCGGACCGCGCGGTCCTCCGTGGCGGGGTAGACGTCGAGGATGCCGCCGCGGATCGCGAACTGGCCGCGGTCCTCGACCTGGTCCACGCGCTCGTAGCCCATGGCGACGAGCTCCGTGGCCTCCTCCTCGAGGTCGATGAGCTCCCCCACCTTCAGCGTGTGGGAGTGCGGGCGCAGCGCGGGGTCCGGGACCTTCTCGGAGAGCGCGACGGCGCTGACCACCACCACGGGCGGCTCGGACGTCTCGTCTGGGTTCCGCGATGAGCGAGTCGAGCGCCGCGACCCGCAGGCCGACGAGGTGCGGCGGCGGGCTCAGGTGCGACTCGTAGGCGACGCCACGGCTCGGGTAGAAGCGCACGGGCCGCGGGTGCAGCCAGGCCTTCAGGTCGGCCGCGAGGTCGCGCGCCTGCCGGTCGTCGCCGGCCACGACGATCGCCGGGCGGCCCAGCGCCGCGGCCCCGTCGACGCCGTCGAGCAGGGCGCCGACCATGAACGGCCGCATGGAGAGCGACACGAACGCGCGCCCGCCGTCGCGGGCGAGCTGGACCCCGTTGGGGTCCTGGTCGAGCAGGGAGAGGAGGGGGCGCAGCGACAAGGTTCGAGGGACGCCGAAAGGCCGCGAGGAGCTCGCGGCCGTGGGGCGCCAGGCACTGTAGCCGCGGCCCGGAGGCCGGCCTCACGCCCGGGGGACCGCAGCCTCCCCCGTTCACCCACGACGCAAACACGGCTGTGTGCGACCTGACGAACCAGCGCGCCAAGTCGGGGCTGGAGGCATCCGATCGGCCCGCTCGCACGTTGCTACTCGGCAAGGGGTCAAGACTCCCCGCAACGATCCGGCGCCGCAGGCGTCAAGGAGAACCAATGTCCGAAGTCAACAACCTCATCTTCGAGACCATCGACCGGCAGCACAAGCACGAGAGCGCGCACACCCGTCGCACCCTCATCAAGACGACGGCTGCCGGCCTGGGCTCCATGGGCCTCCTCGGCTTCGCCGCCAGTGCTGCTGACGCGAAGGTCGCCACGAACGACGCGAACTCCGTCGAGACGCTCGTGACCGTCGCCGCCACCGCCGAGGTCCTCGCGACCATCGTCAACACCGTCGGTGCCGAGGTCCTCGGCCCCAAGATGGACAAGACGACCCTGCGCAACATCCGCGCGGCGGCCCAGCAGGAGAAGAACCACTACGAGCTGCTGACCTCGTCGGCGGTCGGCGGCAAGGCTGCCACGAAGACGATCTACGTCCCGAACGACGCCGTCGCCGACGTGCCGTCCTTCCTGACGACCCTCGTCGTGGGCGATCAGCTCTTCGTCAACGCCTACCTGCTCGCGTGCACCGTCTTCGCGCGTCAGGGCACCCTCAGCGGCTCGAAGTTCGCCCGCTACACGGCCGAGATCATGGCCGTCGAGTCCGTCCACCGTGCGCTGGCCCTCCAGTCGCTCGGCAAGCTCGGCAACGACCGCACCTACGCGAAGTTCGCGCAGCGTGAGGCCGTCACGGGTCTGCCCACGACGGGTCAGCCCGGCCTGTACACCGCGCCGGAGCACGTCGCGGCGCTCGAGTCCGTCGGCTTCGGCTTCGGCAAGCCCGGCAACAAGCCCGGCACCGCGTTCGACTACGACGAGGTCTCCAAGCGCACGCCGGTCGACCCGGACGTGAACACGCTGTCCATCTCCTAGGAGGAGACGGCCGCTAGGCCGGCGGCGGTGGCGGCGGGTCCATGACCCGCTCCACCGCCGCGGCCGCGCGGTCGACCAGGTCGGCCACCTCGGCGGCCGACTGCTGCCAGCGCCCGAGCACGTAGGCCGCGACGATCTCCGGATCGGTCGAGTCCGGGCGCCCCACGCCGATCCGCACCCGCTGGAAGTCCGGGGACGCGAAGCCGGCCTTGAGCGACTTCAGGCCGTTGTGGCCCGCCAGCCCGCCCCCCAGGCGCGTGCGGACGTCGCCGAACTTCAGGTCGATCTCGTCGTGCACCGCGATGACACGGTCCAGGGGGACCTTCAGCGCGCCGCGCGCCGGGCCGGCCGACCTGCCCGACTCGTTCATGTAGGTCTGCGGCAGCAGCACGCCGACGCGGGGCCCGCCGGGCATCGTCCGGCCGTCGGCGTAGAGCCCGGCCCACTTCTTCTGCGGCTTGCCGAGCCCCCACCGTGCGCTGAGCGCGGCGACGACCTGGAAGCCGACGTTGTGCGGCGTGCCGTCGTACTTGGCCCCGGGGTTCCCGAGGCCGACGACGAGCCAGTCGACGGGAGCGCTCCCGCCCCCGAACCTCACCTACTCGGCGTCGCCGTCGCCCTCGCCCGTGGCCTCGTCGGCGGTGTCGCCCTCGGCCTGCGCCTCGGCGGCGTCGTCCTCGCCGACGACCGCGGTCTCCGTCTCGAGCTCCTCGAGCTCGGCCAGGCTGCGCGGTGCGGTGATCGTGAGCAGCGGCGTCTCGCCGGCCGTCTCGTCGAGGATGAGCGTGACGCCCGCCGGCGCGGTGAGCGCGTCGAGGAAGACCGTGTCGCCCATGGCGGCACCCGAGGCGTCGAACTCGATGGCCTCGGGGATCTCGTTCGGCAGCGCCTCGACCGTGACCTCGCGCGTGGGCTGCTCGAGGACGCCGCCCTCGATGATGCCGGGCGCGTCGTCGGTGCCGGTGAGCTCGATGGCGACCTGCGCCTGGATCGGCTTGTTGATGTCGACGCGGACGAGGTCGATGTGCGTGATCTCGCCGCGGACGGGGTGGACCTGCGACTCCTTCAGGACCGCGTTGGTCGTCTGCCCGTCGAGGTCGAGCTCCAGCACCGCGCCCGTCGCGGCGAGCGCGTGGCGCAGCTCGAGCGCGTCGACGGAGAACGCCAGGTTGTCGCGATCACGGCCGTAGAGCACGCCGGGGACGCTGCCCTCGCGACGCAGGCGGCGCGTCGACCGCGAGTGGCCGACCTCGCGGGCGTTGATCTTGAGGGTGGTGGAGTCGGTCTTGGTTGCCATGAGCGACGGACGATGGTAGCGGGGGGAGGCGCCTCAGCGGCCCGCGACCTGGTCCACGCCCTTGAAGAGCCGCTGCACGTCGGCCCACGCCGGCTTCCTCGTGCCGTCGAAGGCGATGAGCCCCTTCTGGTGGATGGGCGCCTGCGGCCGCGGGTTGCCGCCCTCCCAGCCCGGCCGCACGCGGAACTCCTGCAGGGCCCAGTAGATCGCGCCCGCCAGCCAGGGCTTCGTCGCGTAGACGCCGAGGTGGTAGTTCACGAAGTCCTCCTGGAACTCGTAGGTGCCCTTCTCCTCGACGGGGCCGGGGCGGTTGGCCTCCGCCCCGAACTCCGAGACGAGCACGGCCTTCTGCGGGTAGCAGGCGTGCACGGAGTCGAGGTACTGGCCGAGGAGCTCGCGATCGGCGATCTGGCCGTTGGGGCCGGGGTACCAGCCGAAGTACTCGTTGACCCCGAGGATGTCGAGCGGCCCGTACTCCGACTGGCAGCCCGCGGCGGGGTAGCCCGCCACGGCGTAGCCGACCGGGCGGGTCGGGTCGAGCGCCTTGGCCGCGCGCACCGCCCGGGCGATGTAGAAGCCCTGGACGGGGCCGGGCCGGGAGGAGAGCTCGTTGCCGATGGACCACACGATGATCGACGGGTGGTTCTGGTTCGTGAGGATGTTGTCCTCGAGCTCGTGCGCGGCGAGCTTGCGCACCTCGAGCTTCGCGAGCTCGGGCGTCTTGAGCGCGTAGACGGGGATCTCGCTACCAGGCCAGCATCCCCTTCTCGTCGGCCTGCTCGTAGGTGTAGGGGTGCAGGGGGTAGTGCGAGCGGATGAGCGTCGCGCCGAGCTCCTTCGTCTCGGCGATCTCGCGGTCGCGGATCTGGTTCGTGATCGCGAAGCCGAGCTTCGGGTCGTCCTCGTGGAGGCCGACCCCGCGGAAGTCCAGCTTCTTGCCGTTCAGCAGCCACTGGCCGTTGACGACCTTGACGGAGCGGATGCCCGTTCTGAGCTGGTAGCGCTGGAGCTGGCGCCCGCCCTTCGCCGTCGCGCGCAGGTCGACCCCGTAGAGGTACGGGCTGTCCGGCGACCAGAGCTTCGGGTCGGCGATGCGGATGGAGCGGGTGACCGTCGCGAACTTCTTCGCCCCGACCGCGACGGTCCCGAAGTCGAGCTTGCGCGTGCCGAAGCGTGCCCGTGAGCTTCGCCCGGGTGGCGGTCGTCGCGTAGTTGCGGACCGTCAGCCGCACGTTGACCGTCGCGGCGCAGCTCGCGCACGGCAGGTCCGGGCGGACCTGCACCGTGGAGAAGTCGACGCGCGTCGACCCGCCGGAGGTAGACCTCGCGCAGGATCCCGCCGTAGTTCCACCAGCCGCCCGTCGGCGTGCCGCTCACGGAGAGGCCGGCGGGCGGGAAGTCCGTGGCCAGGCGCTTGTTCTCGACGCGGACGACGAGCCGGTTGGTGCCCGCGCGCTTCAGCAGCGACGGGGGCATGCGGACCTCGAAGGGCAGGTAGGCGCCCTTGTTCGAGCCGACGAGCCTGCCGTTGAGGTAGACGCGGGAGCGGTAGTTCACCGACTCGAAGCGCATGACCCACGCCAGCGCCGCCTTCGCCGACGGCAGCTTGAAGTCCTTGCGGTACCAGCCGACGCTGCCCATGAAGGACTCGACGCTCTGGTCCGTCGCGTTCCACGCGTTCGGGACGCTCGTGGGCGTCCAGCCGGCGCGCGTCGTCTGCTTCGCGAAGCCCTGCGTGAGGCCGACGTTGCCCGGGTCGAGGCGGAAGAGCCACTCGCCGTCCATGAGGAACCGGCCGTTCGGGCCCGACTGGTAGAGCGCCTTCTCGGTGAGGGGCGCCGGGCTCTGGGCGGCGGCGGGGCCGGCGGCGGCGCCCAGGAGCGCGCAGGCCAGCGTGAGCAGGACGACGGGGCGGAGCGAGGGCATCATGGGGTGGGTCAGCAGCCCTTCTCGGGAGGCAGGGGCGCGCTGAGGCGCAGGAGGGTAACGGAGGCCCCGGCGAGCAGGCCCCACTCGCGGCGCACGGTCACGCACTGGACGACGGCGACGCCGCCCGCGGCCACGTCGGCCGCCCAGGCGACCCGCGAGCGGCCCGTGCGCTCCCCCAGCGTGAAGCTGCCGGCGGAGTCGAGGCGGAGGATCTTCACGTCCCCGGGGCGCTTGGCGCGGGCGACCGTCGACTGCAGGCCGTCGGCGCAGCGCCGGGTCGCAGCCGTCGAGGCGCGAGGCGACCCCGGCGACGTCGCCGCGCGCCTGGTCCTCGAGCAGCGCGAAGATCGCGGCGCGCTCGGCGTTCTCGGCCGTGAGGAAGCGGGCGAGCTGGAAGGAGACCGCCAGGAAGACGACCACGCCCAGCGCGATGAGGACCCTGCGGCGACGCACCGGGGAGCGGAACCCCGCGCCGCGAGGGAAGTTTCGCGCGCGTGGGCGCCCGCGGTCAGCCCGTCTGGCCGAAGCCCTCGGGCTCGTTGATCTCGAGGAAGCGGCGGACGCTGGCCTCCTGCTTGTCCAGGCGCGCGCCCGTGCGCCGGGCGTGCTCCGCCGCGCGCTCGGCGAAGTCGTCGAGGCAGCGCTCGGGGTCGTCGGGCAGGCGCGTAGACGTGCGCGACGTCCTGCTGGGCGATGGCGATGCCCATGGGCGGCAGCCCCGCGGCGAGCGTCCGGGCGGAGCAGACGGGCGCGATCGTCAGGTGGTGCTCGGGGTCGACCAGCGCCACGGGCATGAGCCGGTGCGCCGGGAGGTCGAGGTGGAGCTCGATGGAGCGGTCCACCCCCACGGGGGCGTCGGCGAGGGCGACGAGCGCGTCGCGCCAGACGGCCAGCACCGTGTCCGCCGCCTGGATCGCGTCCCGCAGGGCGCGGGCCTGCTCGGCGTAGAGCTGCTCGGCCTCCTCGCGCGAGCCCGCGTCCGCGAGGTCGAGGTCGCAGGGCACCCGCAGCATCTCCGAGGCGCCGATGGCGTCCCCGGCCCCCCGCGGGCCGTGGGCGACGTAGGTCTGGATCGTGCCGAGGTCGCGACGGCCGTGGAAGACGACGGTCAGCGCCCGGCTGAGCGAGAGCCCCTCGACCCGGAGGGCCACCGCGGCGGACGCCTCGGGCTCGAGCAGCGCGCGCTGGAGCAGCTCGTCGCTGGGGTCGTGCTCGTGCGGGGCTCCCATCCGGACATCCTCCTCTTCGGGTCTGGTCAGAGTGATCGACCGGGCGGCGGAAGACCAGCAGGACCGGGTGTACCCTCGGGCGACATGAAGCTGATCTACAAGCCGTTCGGCATCGTCATCGGGCTGCTGTCCGGCCTCGTCGCCTCGAAGGTCTTCAACGCGATCTGGGGCATCTTCGACGAGGAGGAGCCGCCCAAGCCGACGACCCGGGACACCTCGTGGGCGAAGGTCGTCGGCGCGGCGGCCGTGCAGGGCGTGACGTTCAAGGTCACCCGCGCGGTGGTCGACCGCGGCGGCGCGAAGGGCTTCCACTTCCTCACGGGCGCGTGGCCCGGCCCGAAGACGACGGAGAAGAGCCAGGCCGCCGAGGCGGTCCGGTAGCTCAGCGCCGGGCGCGCACGACGAAGCCGCGCTCCTGCAGCGCGGCCAGCGCGTCCTCGAAGGCCGGGTAGTCCTGCGCCAGCAGGTGGTCGAGCGGGCGCCCGGCCGGGCCCGCCGTGCGCACCCAACGCCGCAGGGCGTCGGCCTGCACCTTCTCCGCCGCCTCCTCCGTGAGCGTGAGGAGGATCGGGAGCTGCGGCTTGTCGTCGAGGTCGCCCGAGACGACGGAGAGCGGGTCGGCCCCGAGCACCGTGAGCAGCTCGTCCTCCGTGAGGCCGAGGCGCTGCATGAGGACGGCCGCGGCGGTCGAGGTCATCACCGCAACGGTACCGGCGGCGCCATCCGGTGTCCCGCGACGATGCGGACCGCCGCCCGCGGCTCCCTGTGCGGGCCCGAACCCGCCTTCGCGGCGTAGAGGCCCGTGTCCGCTCGGCTCATGGCCTCGTCGACGGTGTCGAGGCTGTCCACGGGCAGGAACGTCAGGCCGACGCTCGCCCCGACGTGGATCTCGTGGCCGGCGAACGCGAACCCCGTGTCCTGGATGGCCGCGACGAGGCTCGCCGCGACCTCCTCGGCACCCTCCGTGGGCAGCTGCGCCATCAGGACCGCGAACTCGTCCCCGCCGAGCCGGCCGACGGAGTCCGTCGTGCGCAGTCGGCCGAGCAGGGCTCGGGCGACGTGCCGCAGCGCCTCGTCGCCGGCCCGGTGCCCGTGCGCGTCGTTGATGCTCTTGAAGCGGTCGAGGTCGAGGACCAGGAGCGCCGCGCTCCCGCCGTAGCGCTTCCCGCGTCCCAGGGCGGCGCCCAGCTCCTCCTCGAACCGGCGGCGGTTCCACAGGCCGGTGAGGGCGTCGTGGTCGGCCAGGTGCCGGAGGTCGACCTCGGCGCGCTTGCGATCCGCGATGTCGATGACCTGGGCGACGAAGTGCAGCGGCTGCGCGTCCTTGTCCCGGACCAGCGACACGGACGAGAGCGCCCACCTGGCCCGACCGGAGGCATCGAGGTAGCGCTTCTCCACCTCGTAGGAGTCCCTGGTCCCCGCCACGACCTCCGCGGCGCTGCGGGCGTCGGCGGCGAGGTCGTCCGGATGGGTCACGTCCTGGAGCGTGCGCTCGAGCAGGTCGGGCTCCGCCTGACCCAGGAGCGAGCACAGGGCCCCGTTGACCTTGAGGAACCGGCCGTCGAGGCCGAGCAGCGCCATGCCGATCGGCGCGTGCACGAAGGCGTTCTCGAACCGCTCGCTGCTGAGTCGCGCGCTCTCGAGCGCCTGCTCCGTCGCGTCGTGCGCGAGGCGGGCCTCCTCGCGGCCGTCCTCGTTCAGCCGCCAGGAGAGGATGCTCCCAGCGCTCAGGGCCGCGATGAACCCCGCGTGGATGCCCGCCCACTTCCAGGGGTGCGCGATGCCGTCCGGGTGGTTGTACATCGACTCGGGCATGAGCGCCCCGCCGACCCCGTGGTGGACCGCCACGAAGGCGATCGCGAGCAGGAACGGCAGCCAGTCCTCGTAGAGGACCAGGAGCGTGACGACGACGAAGAAGTGGAAGTGCGCCTCGACGTGGCCCCCGGAGAGGTGGGTGATGACCGCCGAGCAGGTCAGCAGGCCGAAGGCGAGCAGGCACGACGAGGCGCGCGGATGGCTGCGGGGCAGCCACGACGCCGCGGTGGCGAGCACGACGACGGCACCCGTGTCGAGGAGCGCGTGACCGGCGCCCTTCCCCTGCGTCAGGGCGAAGGCGTAGATCGCCGGGACGTGCGCCCAGAGCAGGAGGCAGAGCCCGACGTGCCTCCGCGACCACGACTCGGGTGGCAGCGTGCGCCCCTTCGGCAGCGCTCCGAACGCACGGATGGGCCACCCGGGCGTGACCCGGTGCACATGGGGGGACACGGAGGCTCATCGACACCAGGAGCGACTGCGCCGATGCATCTGGGCGCGCAGCCCTCGATCGGGTTGGGAAGCAACAGCGGCCGGTTCGCGCCGGCCGGTGCGTCCGGCGAGGCCGGGCGCTCAGAAGAGCTGGTTCTCCCCACCGAAGACCTCGGAGACCGAGTCGTCGGTGAAGATGCGGCGGATCGAGTCCGTCAGCAGGTCCGCGCACGAGAGCACGCGGATGTTGTCCGGGGCGCCCGGGCGCAGGGGGATCGTGTCGGTCACGACGATCTGCTCGAAGGGGCTGGCCGCCAGGTTCTCGAACGCCGCCCCCGAGAAGACGGCATGGGTCGCTGCCGCGAAGACGCGGGTGGCGCCGTAGGCCTTGACGGTCTCCCCCGCCGCGCGCAGGGTGCCGGCCGTGTCGATGATGTCGTCGACGATCACCGCGGTCTTGCCCGCGACGTCGCCGATGACCGAGGTGATCTCCGCGACCTGCTGCGCCGGGCGCTCCTTGTTCAGGATCGCCAGGCCGGCCCCGACCTTCTGGGCGAAGTTCTTGTTGAGCTTCACGCGGCCCGCGTCCGGCGAGACGACGACGAGGTCGTCGAGGTGCATGTCGCGGAAGTACTGCGTGAGCATCATCGTCGCGGTCATGTGGTCCAGCGGGACCTGGAAGAAGCCCTGCACCTGGCCCGCGTGGAGGTCCATCGTCAGGACCCGGTCGGCCCCGGCGGACTCGAGCATGCGCGCGACGAGGCGGGCCGAGATGGGCTCGCGCGGCGCGGACTTCTTGTCCTGGCGGGAGTAGCCGTACCAGGGCATGACGGCGATGACGCGGTGCGCGGAGGCGCCGACGGCCGCGTCGATCATCACGAGGAGCTCCATGAGCGCGTCGTTCGGCGTCACCCCGGTGACGGGGTTGCCGCAGGTGGGCTGGACGATGAAGACGTCCGCGCCGCGGATGGACTCCTCGTAGCGGCAGTAGACCTCACCCGAGGAGAACGTCTTGAGCGTCACGGGCCCCAGGTCGAGGCCCAGCTTGTCGGCGATGCGGCCGGCGAGCTCGGGGTTCGCGCGGCCCGTGAAGAGCATGAGCCGCTTCGGGGACTCGAAGGGCAGGCTCGTCGCGGACATGGAGCCCTCGCTCGGGTGGCGGATCGGGATGGTGAGGGTCGTCGTCACGGGGTCGGCGGCTCCGAGCGGGCAGCATAGTCCTCGACGTTGCGCTGCCGCGCGCGGGCGACGCCGAGCGCCCCGGCCGGGATGTCCTCCGTGATGACCGAGCCCGCGGCGGTCCAGGCGCGGTCCCCGACGGTGACGGGCGCCACGAACGAGGTGTGCACGGAGCCCTTGACGCCGCTGCCGATCGTCGTGCGGTGCTTCGTGCGCCCGTCGTAGTTCGCGGTGATCGTGCCGGCCCCGAGGTTCGAGCCCTCCCCCACGTCCGCATCGCCGATGTAGGAGAGGTGCGGGACCTTCGTGCCCGGGCCGATGTCCGAGTTCTTCACCTCGACGAACGTCCCGACCTTCGCCCCCGCGCGGAGGACCGTGCCCGGCCGCAGGTAGGCGAACGGGCCCACGGAGACCCCGGCCTCGGCCGTGGCGCCGTCGGCGTAGGAGTGCACGACCCGGACCTCGTCGCCGAGCACCGTGTCGGTCAGGGTCGTCTGCGGGCCGACGGTGCACCCCGCGCCGATCCGCGTCGCGCCCCGCAAGGAGCAGCCCGGCTCGAGCACCGTGTCGCGCCCGACCTCCACGCCCGCGTCGACCCGCGTGCTCGCCGGGTCGATGATCGTGACCCCCTCCTCCATGAGCCCGACGAGGATGCGGTGCTGCGCGACGGCCTGCACCCGCGCGAGCTGGACGCGGTCGTTGACCCCGAGCACGAGGCCCGGGTCGTCCACGGCGTGCGCCGCCACCACGAGGCCCAGCTCCCGCAACGCCGGCAGCGTGTCCGGGAGGTAGTACTCCCCCTGGGAGTTGTCGGCGCGCACCTCCTCCAGCGCGCGCTCCAGCGCGCTCCGGGTGAAGCAGAAGATCCCCGTGTTGACCTCACGGATGGCGAGCTCCCGCTCCGTCGCGTCCCCCGGCGCCTTCGTCTCGACGACCCGCAGCACCCCGCCCGTCGTGTCCCGGACGACCCGGCCGTAGCCCGAGGGGTCGTCGAGCCGGGTGGTGACCATCGTGGCCGCGGCACCCTCCGCCGCGTGGTGCGCCACGAGCTCGCGCAGGACCTCCGCCGAGACCAGCGGCACGTCCCCCGAGAGCACGACGACCGGCAGCTCCGGCGGCCACGTGCGCCATCGCGGCCCGCACCGCCCCGCCCGTGCCGTCGGCGACCGGCTGCACCGCGAGCTGCACGCCGTCGGGCAGCTTGCCCTCGAGCACCCCGTCGGCCCCACCGACGACCACCACCGCGGCCGCCCCCGCCTCCCGCGCCGCCAGCACGGGCCAGTGCACCATGGGCCGCCCGCACACGGGGTGCAGGACCTTCGGGAGCTTCGAGCGCATCCGGGTCCCCTGCCCGGCGGCCATGACGACGGCGGTGAACGACACGGGGGCGATCCTACGCGGGACCCCGGGCACCTCCCCGCCCGGCCTCGAAGGCCTCGGTCTGGTACGCCTGCACCCACTTGCGCACGGCGTTGCACGACACGCCGTAGCGCCGCCCGACCGCCGACCAGCTCGACGTCTCGATCTCGTGCATGAGCTGCGCGAAGGGCGGGCGCTCGACCTTGCGGCGCGCTCTCTGCGTCACCAGCGACGCGCAGCAGTCGCGCAGCAGAAGCGCTGCGTCCCGTAGCTCGGGATGAACTCCGTCTTGCACCGCGCGCACGGCCGCCGGGTCCGCGTCGTCGGCACGATTGGAACCGCAGTGCGTCGGCAGCGTTGCGTTGCAGTTGGCGCAGAGGATCCGGAGGTTCTCGAGCCTGTTGTCGTCGGGGACACCGTTGACGTGGTCGAGGATCAGCGACATCTTCCGGCCGCGCCACTGCTCTCCGGTGCCGCAGAGCTCGCATGCACGCTGCTTCAGACCGGTGCGTACAGCCGGCTCTTGAGTGTCGCCTCGGTGGTACCTGCTACCGACGACGAGGACGTCTTCGAGCGGAGTCAACCTGGTGCCACGGGCGGGCGAACCTGCTCCCACCGTGGGTGAAGTGGGCCGTCGAGATGCCCCAGGTGTCGATCCACCCGCGGAGGAGCTTGCCGTTGCCGCCGACTGGCCGGAGACCGAAACGCCGCAGGACCTCCGAGTAGGAGTCAGAGGTCGCGACTGCTTCGCGCAGTTCCGATTCCGTGTACCTCGGCATGCCACGAACATACGTTCGCTGCCGGACGGAAGATGGGGAGCCGGACTCGAACCGGATCCTGGGGTGCCAAAGGCCCCCGTGCTCGCCAATTACACCACTCCCCACTGACGCGAAGCGAAGGGTACCCACGCCACCGCCCGAGAGCCGCGAGTAGGCTCGCGGCGACCCGATCCGACTCGATGGGAGCACCACCATGAAGCAGTTCTCCTGCGGCGCCGTCGTCCCCGGCTGCACCGCGACCTTCACCGGCCAGACCGACGACGAGATCCTCGGGCAGGTCGCGACCCACGCGAAGGAGGACCACGGCATGGAGGACGTCCCCGCCGAGGTCGTCGACGCGGTCAAGGCGAACATCGAGGAGGTCCCGGCCTAGGCGTCAGGGACGTGCGGCGCCACGGGGCGCCGCACGGGGACGGCGTGGCGCAGGTGGCGCAGGAGCGCTTCGGGCGCGACGGGGTCCGCGGCGAGCGCCTCGGCGTCGGACGGGGTGACCAGCCGCCGCTCGGAGCGCAGCATGCCGATCCCGCCACCCCGCGCGCCGGCGGCCTGCGCCAAGCGCCTCGAAGCCGTCGTCGAGGTGGTCGAGGAGCTCCGCGTCGGGGTGCGGCAGCGCGAGGAGGAACGGCGTCCCGTCCGTCGTCGGGGCGAAGACGACGTCGAGGCCCTCCGCGAGGTCCTCGAGCGCCGCCGCCGCGTGGGCGGGCGTGCAGTGCCGGGACGTCGTGGGCGACCAGGAGCACGGGCCCCTCGTGCTCCCGCAGCGCCGCGGCGGCCATGAAGGGCGAGGTGGCCTCGAAGGCGATGCCGGGCGCGACGGCCGCGACCCAGCGCCGCGCGCGGGCCACGAGCTCCTCGCGGACGGCCTCCGCCGCCGCGGCACCCAGGAACGCGTCGAGCTCCGGGCTCGGTGGCGGCGCCGAGGCTGGCCAGGACGACGGCCGCGGGTGGGCCCGTCAGTCCCAGGAGAAGTGCGTCCCGGTCGGCGTGACCTCGGCCGTCCACGAGCGCCGGGAGCGTCGCGGCGAGCGCGCCGGCGAACGTCTCCGTGCTCGCACCGACGAGCCGCACGAGCTCCTCCATGGGCGTCGGCGCCTCGGGCTTGACGCCGTTGGCGTAGTCCGTCGCGTAGCCGATGAGCGCGAGGGGGATCCCGGCTTCCCCCGCGAGGACCGTCTCGGGCCCGGCGGTCTGCGAGACCGCGGTGACGCCGGCGTTGCGCAGCATCCGGATCTCGGCCTTCGTGTTGAAGCGCGGGCCGTCGACGTGCCCGTAGGTGCCGCCGTCGCGGACGGGGTGGCCGTAGGCGCGCGCGCCCTCCAGGAGCGCCTGGCGCAGGGGCTCGGAGAACGGGTCCTCGAAGACCCAGTGGCCGCGGCCCGGCGCGCCCGGCTCGGTGTGCAGCGTGCAGATCGAGCCGTCGGGGAGCCGGTTCTGCAGGAAGAAGAGGTCGTCGAAGACGATGAGCGACCCGAGCTCCATGTCGGGGTCGCAGGTGCCGCAGACCGTCGCGGCGAGGATCGCGTCGGCCCCGGCCTCCTCGAGCGCGGTGATGTTCGCCTGGTGGGTGACGGCGGAGGAGAGCAGCGCGTGGCCCTCGCGGTGGCGTGAGACGTGCAGGACGTCCGCGCCCGCGAAGGTCCCGGAGGTGACCGGGACCGTGCCGAAGCGGGTCGCGACGGGCGCCGGCTCCCCGGCCTCGAGGCCCGGCAGCGCGTAGGTGCCCGAGCCCGTGATGATGCCGATGCGCATGCCCGGCAGGCTACGGCCTGCGGCGCGCCGGGCGGTCAGCGCCGCGGCACGCGGCCGCCGCCGGCGCCGGCCTCCGTGGCCGGCCCGCCGCGCTTGGCGATCCCGAGCACCCGCATCGCCTTCAGGCCGAGCGAGAGCTTCTCGCGCCCGTCCGTCGAGCCGACGTCGAGCCCGGAGAGGTCCCGCACCCGCTCGAGGCGGTAGCGGATCGTGTGGCGGTGGGTGAAGAGCCGCTGCGCGGTCCCGGCGACGTTCCCGTCGGCCTCGAGGAACGCCTCGACGGTCTGCACGAGGTCCGTCTCGTACTGGTCGTCGTAGGCCACGAGCGGCTCGACGGTCTCCGCGTAGAAGCGCTGCAGCTCGGCGGGGTCCTCGCTCATCGCGGGCAGCAGGAGCCGGTAGGCGCCCGTGTCGTCGAAGGCGAGCATGCGGCCGTTCCGCGTCGCCCTCGGCGACGTTCGCGGCCAGCAGCGCCTCGTTGCCCGCGCGCGCGAGCTCGCCGGCGTCCGGGCGCCACGCGGGAGCGCCCGACGGCGAAGGTGTGGCCCGGCAGGCCGGCCTGCAGCTCGCGCAGCACGCCCTCGGCGGCGCGCTGGGCGACCGCGTCGTCGCCGCCCGGGACGAGCACGACGACCTCCGCGGCCGGGGTCTCCGAGCGCTCGGGCGGCGCGGGGACCGCCAGGGCGGCGCTCACGACGGCGCGGGCGCCCCGCTCGGCGACCGCGACGCACGCGGGCACGCCAGCCGTCGTCGACGGTGACCTGCGGGTGCGCGCGGGCGACGAGCACGCTCGCGCCGAACTCGAGGTCGACGCCGACGGCCAGGGCGCGCTCGACGATCTCCCCGGGCTCGACCAGGACACGATCCAGGACGGCGTGGACGAAGGCGGCGGCAGCCTCCTGCGAGGCGCGCTGCGGCGCGCGGAGGCGCTCGACCTCCGAGGCGACGAGGGTCGTCACGAGCTTCACGAGCGCCCCACCGCCGTCGGGGTCGCGGAGGCGCATGCGCAGCGACGCCGACGGGCTCGTCGGCGACGCGCAGCTCGACGACCTCGACCCCCGGGCCGTCCGCCGCGAGGGAGCGCTCGTCGGCGGGCGAGCGGGCGGCGACGGCCAGGACGGCGCCCGTGCGGTCGACGAGCACGAGGCTGGCGTCGAGCGCCCGCGCGGCGGCCCGCACGACGTCGGGCAGCCCGGCTCCGGACTCGACGGCGTCGGTGATCGCGTCGAGCGCGGCGAAGTCAGGCATCGGCTTGGCCACGGGGGGCATGGACCCCGTGAGTGTACGGCGGCACCTGGGCGCGGCAGCCCCCGCCGGGGCGGCTCAGCCCTGGAAGCGGTCCCAGAACCAGACGACCCCGGCGCCCCCGCCGACCCCGGCGATCACGAACGCCGCCAGGACGTACAAGCTGAGGAAGGCCGCGCCGATGCGCTCCCACCACCGGGAGTAGGAGGTCACCGCCGGGACGAGGATGAGCCCGGCGTAGGCCGCCAGGGCGAGCAGCCCGCAGGCCACGGCGACGACGATGGTGATGGTCTCGTTGCTCATCGGGCCGCCGCATTGTGGCGCACGTGGCCGACGAGGAGGGCCAGGACGCCGCAGAGCGCGAAGCACGCCGCGCCGAGCCCGGCGCCCGCGACGACGTCGCTGAGGTAGTGGACGCGCAGGACCATCCGGGTGAGCGCCACGAGGACCACGACGAGGACGGAGGCGACGACCACGCCGGCGCGGGCGCCCCAGCCCGGGCAGCACCCGGGCGACCGCCACGGCGATCGCGACCCAGGCGACGCTGTGGGCGACGTGCGCGCTCGGGAAGCTCGTCGTGGTCACCTCCACGAGCCCGCCGGCCTGGCGGGGGCGGTCCTCCGCGCCGCGCACGAGCTCCTCCGCGAGGAGCATGAGCGCGAAGCCCGAGGCGATCGCGGCGGCCTCGAGCACCTCCCGCTTCGCGGCCAGCACCGCGCAGGCGACGGCGGTCGCGATCAGCGTGGCCCAGGGGGAGCCGAGGACGGTCACGACCTTCGCGACGTCCGTGAGGGTGCCCGGGTGGACCTCGCGGGCGAGGCGCAGCGCGGTGCGGTCCGTCCCGGGGACCTCTCCGGGCGAGCAGGCCCGCGGCCAGGGCGGCGACCGCGAAGGCGCCGACCCCCGCGATCGCGAGGAGCGTCGTGAGCTCGAGGCCGAGGTCGCCCGGGGTGACGCGGTTCCACGCGAAGCGCGCCGGGCGCTCCCCGCGCCGCACGAGCACCCGCAGGACCGGGCCGACGACGGGGACGGCCTCCGCGCGCTCGACCGCCGCGCGGACCCTCGCGCGGTTCGCCGGCTCCCGCAGGAAGCGCACGGCGGTGACGATCCCGACCACCACCACGATCGTGCTGGCCAGGGCGAACGTCCCGGTCTTCGCGTAGTCCAGGACGGTCCCGAAGCTCTGCCAGAACAGGTAGCCGAGCAGGCAGAACGCGCTCCCCCACAGGCCGGAGCCGATGACGTCGTAGGGCAGGAAGCGCCGCAGCTTCATCCCGCTCGAGCCGGCCAGGAACGGCGCGATCGCGCGGACGAGGCCGACGAAGCGGCCGATGAGGATCGCCCGGCCGCCGTACTTCTCGAAGAAGCCCTCGACCTTCACGAGGCGCTCCGGGGTGATCGAGACCTTCCTGCCGTGGCGCTCGAGGAAGCCCCGGCCGAGCTTGCGACCGAGGTAGAAGCTCGTGAGGTCGCCGGCGACCGCGCAGCCCCAGACGACCGCGATCAGCGCGACGATGTCGATCTCGCCCTGGCCCGCGACGACGCCGCCGACGAGGATCGCCGTCTCGCCCGGGGCCAGCAGGCCGATGAACGCGCCCGTCTCCAGGAAGGCGAGGCCGCCGACCAGCAGGTACGTCCACGTGCCGAGGGACTGGCCGAGGTCCTCGAGGAGCTTCTCGACGTTCGGGAACTCCACGACGCCGAGGCCGTAGACGAAGGAGGCCACGACCGCGATGGCACCGCCGACGAGGAGGGTCGGCTCGAGCTTGCGCCGGCGGAGGACGAGGTAGGCGGCGAGGACGACGGCCCCGACGAGCCAGAGCGGCTTCATGCGAGGTGGGTCGGCTCGGTGAGCACGAGCCGGGGGTGCTCGCGGCGGAGGGCCTGCGCGGCGGTCCGCGCGACGGTGCGGTCGGTGAAGAAGCCCAGGACGGTCGGGCCCGAGCCGGAGACCATGGCCCGGTCGGCGCCCACCCCCGCGACGCGCTCCAGGACGGGTGCGATGGAGGGCATGAGCGAGAGCGCCGCGGGTTCGAGGTCGTTGGCCATGAGCTCGCGCGGGAGGCCGCCGCCGCGGCGCGCGGTCGCCGCGCGGACGGCGTCGAGCTGCGCGGCGAGGTCTTCCGCGGAGCGTTGGAGGCCGAGCCGGTCGAACTCGCGGTAGACCGCGGGGGTCGAGAGCGCGCCCTCGGCCGGGAGCACGAGGATCGCGTAGCCCGGCCAGGCCGGCGCGAGCGCCTCGACGCGCTCCCCGGCCCCCGTGGCGAGGTACCGGCCCGGGGCGACCTGCGCGGGGACGTCGGCGCCGAGCGTCGCGCCGATCCCGCGGAGCTCGTCGTGCGCCAAAGGGGTCTGACCCCTCTGGCGCAGGCGGGCGAGGAGGCGGAGGGTCGCCGCGGCGTCCGCGCTGCCGCCCGCCATGCCCGCGGCGACGGGGATGCGCTTCGTGACGTCGATGCGGACGGGCGGGCCCGTCCCAGCCCGTGCGCTCGCGGAAGGCGGCGATGGCGTCGCGCGACGATGTTCGGGCCCTCGACGCCGGGGCAGCGCACCTCGTCCGCGTCGCCCGTGACGGTGAGGCGGAGCTCGTCGGCCAGGTCGACGGACTGCATGACCGAGACGAGCTCGTGGCGCCCGTCCTCCTCACGGGTCCCCCCCACGTAGAGGCAGACGTTGACCTTCGCCGGCGCGCGCTCGGTCACGCCGCGAGCGCCCCGTGCAGCGCCCGGAACTCCTCGGGCTCGAGGCGCTCCGCGCGCTCGTCGGCCGGGTGGCCCATCGCGACGAGCGCCTCGCGGACGCGGTCGCGGAGCCCGGGCGTCGCCTGCGGGCCGAGCTGCAAGGAGCGCGCGAGCGCCTTGCGGCGGTGCGCGAAGGCCTGCTGCACGAGCTTGCGCAGCGCCGGCTCGGGCGCCGGGCCGTGGCGCTCGAGCAGCACGAGCACGGAGTCGACGTTCGGCACGGGGTGGAAGACCGTGCGGGCGACCTTGCGGTGCACGGAGACGTCGCAGGCGAGCTGCGCGAGGACCGATGGCACGCCGTAGGCGGCGGAGCCGGGCTGCGCGGCGAAGCGCTGGCCGACCTCCTTCTGCACCATCGCGACCCAGCGCGTCACGTGCGGGAGGTCCTCGACCGTGCGCAGGATCGCGCCGGCCGCGATGCCGTAGGGGAGGTTCGCCACCACCCTCGTCGGCGTGGGCGCGAGCGCCGTGAGGTCGAGCTGCATCGCGTCGGAGAAGTGCAGCGTCGCCGCCTCCCCGAACGGGTCGAGCGCGTCGCGCAGCGCGGGCTCGAGCGAGCGGTCGAGCTCCACGACGTGCGTGTGGGCGACGAGCGGCGCGAGGTGCTCGCTGAGCACGCCCAGGCCGCCGCCGATCTCGAGCACGACGTCCTCCGGGGTCAGCTGCGCCGCGCGCGCGATGACCCCGAGGATGTTCGAGTCGATGAGGAAGTTCTGGCCCAGGTCGCGCTTGGGGCGCACGCCGAACTGCCGCAGGCGGCGCAGGGACGGCTGGGTCGGGAGCTCCTCGGAGGTGCTCACCAGCCGTAGAGCTCCCGCGCGTTGGCCTCGACCTGCGCCTCGAACTCCGCGTAGGGCGTCGCGCGCGCGTCGGCGACGAAGGCCGCGGTGTGCGCGACGAACGCGGGCTGGTTCTTGTGCTTGCGGACCACCTGCGGCGTGAGGTACGGGCGCGTCGGTCTCGACGAGCAGCCGGTCGGCGGGCACGCGCAGCGCGGCGTCCGCGATCGCGGCGTTCTTCGGGTACGTGACGTTCCCGGCGAAGGAGAACCACCAGCCCGCGTCGACGCACTCGCGCACCCGCGAGGGCATGGAGAAGCAGTGCAGGAGCACCCGGACGCCGTCGGCGTGCTCGCGGAGCAGCCCGATCGTCGCGTCGTCGGCCTCGCGCGTGTGGATGACCAGCGGCTTGTCGAGCTCCCCCGCGAGCGCGATCTGCGCGACGAACGCGCGCTCCTGGTCCTCGGGCGCGGCGCCGTCGCGGAAGAAGTCCATCCCCGTCTCGCCGATCGCCGCGCAGCGCGGGTGCCGCGCGAGCTCCCGCAGGTCCTCCAGCGCCGCCTCGTCGAAGCCCGTCGCGCTGTTCGGGTGCCGGCCCACGGCGGCCCAGACCTCCGGGAACTCCTCGGCCGCGGCGAGCGCCGTGCGGTTGGACTGCTCGTCCGTGCCGACCGTCAGGAGCTTCGTCACCCCCGCCTCCCGCGCCGCGGCCACGAGCTCCGCGTTCGGCGGCGCGCAGGAGTCCAGGTGGGTGTGGGAGTCGATCACGCGGGCGCGGGATCGTGCTTCGGGAAGAGCGGCGAGAGCTTCTCGACCCGCGTCACGCCGCCGAAGCCGAAGTCCGCGGCCGCCCAGCTCGCGTCGGGCGCGCCGAGCGCCCCGAGGAGCTTCTCGGAGGTCCCGGGGAGGTACGGCGCGAGCAGGACCGTGACGGTCCGCAGCCCCTCGACGAGCGTCGCGAGCGCGACGTCGAGCTGCCGCCCCAGCGCCTCGTCCTTCGCGAGCTTCCAGGGCGCCTGCTCCTCCACGTAGCGGTTGAGCCGCCGCACGCGGACCCAGATCGCCTCGAGCGCCTGCGTGAGCTCCCCGCGGTCGAGGTGCGCGGCGACCCCGTCGGCCAGGCCGTCGAAGTCCTCGGCCAGGTCGAGCGCGTCGACCTGCGGCACCGCGCCGTCGCGGTACTTGACGACCATCGCGCTCACGCGGCTGGCGAGGTTCCCGAAGTCGTTGGCCAGCTCGCGTCTCGTAGCGCTGCTCGAAGGCGGCCGGGGAGACCGTGCCGTCGCCGCCGAACTGGACGTCGCGCAGGAGGTAGAAGCGCAGCGCGTCGACCCCGAAGCGCTCGATGATCTCGAACGGGTCCAGGACGTTCCCGAGCGACTTGCTCATCTTCTCGCCCGCCCATCAGCAGGTAGCCGTGGACGAGCACGTGCCGCGGGACGGGCAGGCCGGCGGCCATGAGGATCGCGGGCCAGAAGACGCAGTGGAACTTGAGGATGTCCTTGCCGACGATGTGGAACGTCGCGGGCCAGAAGCGCTCCGTGAGGTCCTCGCCGGGCGTCGCGTAGGTGAGCGCCGTCTAGTAGTTCAGCAGCGCGTCGAACCAGACGTAGAAGACGTGCTCGGGATCCCACGGCACCTGCACGCCCCACTGGAGCTTCGCGCCGCGGGAGAGCGAGACGTCCTGCAGCCCGCCCTTGATGAAGGCGAGCGCCTCGTTGAAGCGCTCGGCCGGGAGCACGAAGTCGGGCTGCCCGGCGTAGAGCGCCTCGAGCCGCTCCTGGAAGGCGGAGAGCTTGAAGAACCAGTTCTCCTCGCTCTCGCGCGTGAGCGTGATGTGGTGGATCGCGCACTGGTCGCCATCCACCACCTCCTGCTCCGTCTTGAAGTCCGCGCAGCGCGGGCAGTACCAGCCCTCGTACCGGCCGAGCTCCACGAAGCCGTTGTCCTTCACGGTCTGGAGCACCTGCTGCACGCCGGACTTGTGCTGCTCGTCCGTCGTGCGGATGAAGAAGTCGTTGCTCGCGTCGAGCTGCGGGGCGAGCGCCTTGAAGCGCTCCGCGTTCTCGTCCGCGAGCTGCTGCGGCGTCTTGCCCTGCTTCTCGGCGGCCAGCGCGACGGGCTCGCCGTGCTCGTCGGTCCCCGTCAGGAAGAAGACCTCCTCCCCCCGCTGGCGGTGGTGCCGCGCCAGGACGTCGGCCGCGATCGTCGTGTAGGCGTGGCCCAGGTGGGGCGCGCCGTTGACGTAGTAGATCGGCGTCGTGACGGTGAAGGACATCGGCCTGTGAGGCTAGTGGCGTGTCCGCGGGGCTCCCGCCCCTGGCAGCCGCGAGCCGCGGAGCGCCGCGAGAGGGCGCCGCGAGAGGGCCGATGCGGGGCCCAGGGCCCCAGATCGGCCCCCTCGCGGTCCACCGCGGTCCCCAGGCGCTCCCGCGGGCCGGCGGAGCGCCGCGAGGGGGCCGGTGCGGGGCTCGGGGCCCCGGATCGGCCCTCTCGCGTTCTTACCGCGGCGTGCCCCCGGCGCCCCGGCCGCCTACTTGCGCGCGAGCAGGCCCTTGTAGAGCTCGTTCGCGTGCGCGCCCGTGAGGTCGGCGACGACCTGGGCCGCCGGGCGGGCCTTCGCGCCCGCGGCGACGAGGCGCTCGAGCGCGTCGAGCGCCGCGTCGAGGTCGGCCTCCCGCGGCGGCGGCGGACCGACGACGAGCACCACCTCGCCGCGCGGCTCCGCCTCGGCGTAGCGCGCCGCGAGCTCCGTGGCGCTCCCGCGCACGACCTCCTCGTGGAGCTTCGTGAGCTCCCGGCACACCGCGACGGGCCGCGCGGGGTCGAGCTCGGCGAGCACCGCCAGCGACGCGGCGGTCCGGTGCGGGGACTCGAAGGCGACGAGCGTCTCCGTCGCGGCCGCGAGCACCGCACGCAGCTCCCCCGCCTTGCGCGGCAGGAAGCCGACGAAGCGCCACGTGTCCGCCGGCAGCGCGCTGGCCACGAGCGCGGTCAGCGCCGCGCTCGGCCCCGGGAGCACCTCCACGCGCAGGCCCGCGGCGACGACGTCGCGCACGAGCACGTGCCCCGGGTCGCTGACCAGCGGCGTCCCGGCGTCGGTCACCAGCGCGACGACCTCCCCCGCGCGGATGCGCTCGACGAGCTCCGCCGACCGGGCTGCTTCGTTGTGCTCGTGGTAGCTCACGAGCGGCGCGCGGATCCCGTGGCGCTTGAGCAGCCCGAGCGTGTGGCGCGTGTCCTCGCAGGCGACGACATCGGCGCTGCGCAGCACGTCGAGCAGCCGGAGCGTCACGTCGTCGAGGTTCCCGATCGGCGTCGGGCAGACGACCAGCCGCCCGCTCACCCGCCGACCGCCTCCCAGGCCAGGACGGCCGCCCCGAGCATCCCGCTCTCCGCGCCGAAGTGCGCGGCGACGATCGAGGCGCACTCCCGGGAGGGCGAGAGCGCCCGCTGGGCGAGCACCTCGCGCGCGGGCTCGAGCAGGAGCTCGCCCGCCGCGATGACCCCGCCGCCGATGACGACGACCGAGGGGTTGAAGACGTTCGCCAGCGAGGCGATGCCGACGCCGAGGAACTCCCCCACCCGCCGGACCACGGCGATCGCGGTGGGGTCGCCGGCGTGGGCGAGCTCCGTCACGAGCGCCCCCGTGATCCCGCGCCCGTCCGCGAGCGCGCGCCCGAGCCCGCTCTCGGGGTGCGCGTGCGCCGCGGCCAGGGCGTCCCGGCCGAGGGCGCTCCCGCTCGCCAGCGCCTCGAGGCACCCGCGGCTCGGGCAGGTGCCCTGGCAGCGCGGCCCGTCCTGGTCGATGACCATGTGGCCGAGCTCGCCCGCGGAGCCGAGCGCGCCGCGGACCAGCTCGCCCCCGACGACGATGCCGCCGCCGATCCCCGTCCCGAGCGTGAGCAGGAGCGCGTGGTCGTGCCCGCGCGCGGCGCCGAAGCGGTGCTCGGCGAGCATGGCGACGTTCGCGTCGTTGTCCACGACGACGGGGAGCCCGAGCCGCTCGGCCATGACGTCGCGGAAGGGGACGTCGCGGATCGGGAGGTGGACCGTCGAGACGGCGATGCCGCGCGCGTGGTCGAAGAGCGAGGGGATCCCGAAGCCGACCGCCTCGACGTCGCCGCCCACGGCCTCCCGGGTCTCCTGCACGGCGGAGACGACCGCGTCGAGCACCGCCGGGAGGTCGCCGGCCTGCGCCATCCGGTGGGTGCGGTGGTGGACCCCGAGGCCGCGATCGACCGCGCCCACCAGCAGCTTGGTCCCCCCCAGGTCGACGCCGATGACACAGCCGGGAGCCAAGACCCGTCACCATACTCAGCGCCTTGGCGCCCGATCCACCCCAGCGGCCCGGCGCGGACGAGCCCGCGCCCTACACGACCTACCGCGTCCGCCGGAACCCCTTCTCGCGGGGCGGCGGCGACGCGGATCCCTCCCGCCGCACCACCCCCGCGGAGGGCGAGCCGCGCCCGTACACGGTCCACCGCGCGGGCGGGCGGGGCGACGGCGGCGGCCGGGAGCGGCGCGGTTTGCGGCTTCCCGGCCTCCCCGGCCGCCGGCCCACGGCCGGCCGGGTGCTCCTGCGCGTCGTGCAGGCCGTCGTGGCCTGGGTGGTGCTCAGCGGCGTCGTCTTCCTCGTCTCGGCCTTCGTCCACCGCGACGACCTCGGCACGAGCCTGGGCAGCTCGGGCTTCCCGCCCGTCAGCCCCACGACCGTCCTGGTCCTCGGCTCGGACAAGCGGGAGGCCGGCTCGAAGGAGCCCGGCGCCGCCGCGAACGGCGCGCGGGCCGACTCCATCCTGCTCATGCGCGTCGGCGGCGGGCACTCCGCGCGGCTCTCCATCCCCCGCGACACGGTCGTCGACATCCCGGGGCGCGGGCGCAACAAGGTCAACGCGGCCTTCGCGTTCGGCGGCGCCGCGCTCATGGCCGAGACCATCAAGGCGAACCTCGGCATCAGCGTCGACCACGTCGTCGAGGTGAGCTTCGGGAACTTCCCCGACCTCATCGACGCCATGGGCGGCATCGACTACTCCGGCGGCTGCGTCGTCTCGAAGATCAACGGCGGCTTCAAGAACGGCGGGTACACCCTGCGGCTCAAGAGCGGCACGACGCGGATCGACGGCAAGCAGGCGCTGGCGCTCGCCCGGACGCGCAAGAACTCCTGCAACCCGCGCGAGTCCGACCTCACCCGGGCCCGGCGCCAGCAGAAGCTCTTCTCGGCCATGAAGTCCCGCCTGGTCTCCCCCGGGGCCTTCCTCCGCCTGCCCTTCATCTCCTGGGCCGCGCCGAAGTCCCTGCGCTCGGACATGGGCGGCCCGACGCTCCTCGGGCTGTTCGCCGGCCTGGCCACGAGCGGCACGCCGCCGACGCGCATCCTCAAGCCGACCGGCGCGACGACGCTGCCGGACGGCGGCGCGGGGCTCACGGTGGACGAGGCGCACCGCCGGCGTGCCGCGTCGCGCTTCGCGCGCGAGTAGCCCGCGCCGTTGGCGCAAGTTCCCGAGACCGCGACCGTTGGAGGGTCAGTCGAGCCGCGAGCCCGCGGCCTGTCCCCTCACGGAAGAGAACTCCTTGCGCCCCCAGTCCCCGCGCGTCGTCCGCCGCGCCGTGCCCGCCCTCGCGGCCGCCGTCGCGCTCGGCGCCACCGTCGGCGTCGCCCCCGCCCTGGCCCAGGGCACCGTCTCGCTGGTCCCGAGCGGCACCACGGACACCGCGACCTACAGCCAGTCCATGGGCACGGACGAGGCGAACCGCCTCGAGGTCACCGTCGACCCCGGGACGTCCGCGGCCAGCTCGGACGACACGGTCACCTTCGTGGACTCCTCGGGCGCGACGATCCTCGCCGGCCCGGGGTGCTCCTCCGTCCCGGCCGGGCTCGCCCCGACGAGCACCGTGACCTGCGCCGAGGCGACGCCGGCCCGGGCGATCTTCGGCATCGCGGTCGACGCGGGCAGCATGGACGACGTCGTGCGCGTCAGCTACGTGGCAGGGGTCGATCGCAACCTCGGCAGCACGCTGACCGGCGGGGCCGGGAACGACACGCTGACCAGCCCGACCGGCAGCTTCGGGGTGCAGACGCTCCTGGGCGGCGAGGGGAACGACCTCCTGACGGGCGGCGGCACCAAGACGACGATGCAGGGCGGTCCGGGGGCGGACGAGCTCCGCGGCGGCGCGGGCCAGGACGTCGCGGACTACTCGGACAAGACGGCCGCGACGGCGCTGACCATCGGCACGGGCACCCCGGCCGACGGCACCGGCTGCTCGACGACGGGTCCCGCCGCCGCCGGGTGCGAGGGCGACAGCCTCGACAGCCTGGTGGACGACGTCATCGGCGGCTCGGCGGCCGACGTCGTCGTGGGCTCCGTCAGGTCGAACACGATCAACGGCGGTGGCGGCGACGACGTCCTGCAGGGGCTCGGGGGGTTCGACTCCCTCTTCGGCGAGGCGGGCAACGATGCGCTCGACGGCGGCGACGACCGGGACATCCTCACGGGCGGCGCGGGCGACGACCTCGTGGCGGGTGGGCCCGGGGACGACCAGCTGGACGCCAGCAGCACGGATGCCGCGGGCAACGACGTGCTGTCCGGCGGCCCCGGTGAGGACGACCTCACGGGGGGCGCGGGCAACGACTCCCTGCGCGGGGGGCCCGACGCGGACACGATCGCCGGCGGCGCCGGCACGGACACCCTGACCTACGACGAGCGGACCGCGGGCGAGGGCGTCGTCGTGGACCTCGGCGCGATGCAGCGGGTCGCGGGCGGCGCCCTCGACGGCGCGGGTGACACGGTCGACGCGACCCTCGAGAACGTGACGGGCGGCTCGGGCGACGACACGCTGCGCGGTGACGCGAAGGCGAATGCGCTCAGCGGTGGCCCGGGGGTCGACGTGCTCGACGGGGGTGCCGGCGTCGTCGCCGACGCGCTGGACGGCGGCACGAACCCCGCCGGGTCCGGCGACACGGTGAGCTACGCGAACCGCATGGACGCCCTGACCATCGCCCTCGCCACCCCGGCGGGCAACGGCGCCTCGGGCGAGGGCGACACGCTCGCCGGCTTCGAGAACGCCGTGGGCGGCGCGGGCGCGGACAAGATGAGCGACACCCCTGGGGTCAACCGCCTCGAGGGCCGGGCCGGGAACGATGAGCTCTCCACCCGTGACGCGGTGGCGGACGTCGCGGACTGCGGCGCGGGCACGGACGTCGGGACGGTCGACGCGCTCGACACGGCGACGGACTGCGAGACGGTGACGGTCGCGCCGGGGAGCACGGGGACCACGGGCAGCACGGGCGAGCACGGGCAGCACGGGCGGCGGCTCGGGCGGGGGCTCGGGCGGCGGCGGGGGCACCGACTCCGGCCCCATGGGCGGTGGCGGGAGCGGCGGCGGAACGGGTGGCGGCGGCAGCGGCGGCTCGAACGGCGGCGGCACGAGCGGCGGGGGCAGCGGCGGCTCGAACGGCGGCGGGACGAGCGGCGGCGGCAGCACGAGCGGCGGCGGCAGCGGCGGCTCGGACGGCGGCGGCACGGCCGGCGGCGGCACGGCCGGCGGCGCACCCTCGGGCGGCGCGACCCCCGGAACGGGATCGCCCGCGGGTCCCGCGGGCCCGGCTCCGCTGACGCAGGGGGCGAAGGCCCGGCCGCGGCTCCAGCTCACGGTGGGCCCGAAGCGCGACCGCAAGGCCCCGTTCCGCTTCCGGACGAGCGGCCGCCTCCTGCTGCCCTCGGGCACGGGGGCCTCGGCCTGCAAGGGCGGTCGGGTGACGATCCGCCTCTCCCGCGGCGGCAGGACGATCGCGCGCAGGACGGCAGGGCTCTCGAGCACCTGCCGCTTCGCGACGACGTTCACCTTCTCCTCGACGCGCAAGACGCGCGGGCGCGGGGCGCTGCGGGTGAGCTTCCGCTTCGGCGGGACGGCGCGCCTGGCCCGGGTGACGCGGACGAGCGCCGCGCGGGTCGGCTAGGAGCCGGGGAGGGCGGCGGACCCTGCCGCCGCCCACCCCTGGGCTACGACGTGGTCTTGGAGTCCTTGGGCGCCGCGGGCTTGTCGGCCTTGGGCGCCGCGGCGGGCTTGCTCTCCGTGCTGCTCGAGCTCGAGGAGGCGCCGTCGGAGGACGAGGCCGAGGCGGCCTTCTCGCGCTTCTCCTGCTGCTTGTCGGAGTGGTCGTTCGCGCCGCTCTCCGCGGACTTCTCGAGCTCGCGGTTGCGGGTGCGCGTCCCGTAGTCCGTGTTGTGGAAGCCCTTGCCCTTGAAGTGGATCGCGGGCGCGTGGAAGACCTTCTCCACCGGCTCGCCCGTCTCCGGGTCATGGGTGAGCGTCGGGTCCGAGAAGCTCTGCAGCACGTCGAAGGTGGTGCCGTCGGGGCGTCGGTACTCGTAGATCGGCATGGGAGCCGCAGTCTAGCCGAGCGCCCTTGGCACTCTCAAGCAGTGAGTGCCAGGCGCAGGTCCGTCGATAGGCTGGCGCGATGGCCGAGGACGCAGTGACCATGGACAAGATCGTCGCCCTCTGCAAGCGACGGGGCTTCATCTTCGCCTCGAGCGAGATCTACGGCGGGATGAGCGCGTCCTACGACTACGGGCACTACGGCGTCCTGCTCAAGACGAACGTCAAGAACGAGTGGTGGCGCTCCATGCTCACGGAGCGCGACGACGTCGTGGCGCTCGACTCCGCGATCGTCCAGCACCCGAAGGTCTGGGAGGCGAGCGGCCACCTCGCGGGCTTCTCGGATCCCCTCGTCGACTGCCGCACCTGCAAGGCGCGCTTCCGCGCGGACCACCTCGAGGAGCGCGCGGACGGCCTGGTCTGCCCCAAGAAGCCGAGCAAGCTCCCGGGTGAGGGGCCGGACTGCGACCTCACGGAGGCGCGCGACTTCAACCTCATGCTCAAGACGACGATCGGGGCCGTGGAGGACACGGGCTCCGTCGCCTACCTGCGCCCCGAGACGGCGCAGGGGATCTTCATCAACTTCAAGAACGCCCTGAACTCCCTGCGGGTCAAGCCGCCCTTCGGGATGGCGCAGGTCGGCAAGTCCTTCCGCAACGAGATCACGACGAAGAACTTCGTCTTCCGCATGCGGGAGTTCGAGCAGATGGAGATGGAGTTCTTCGTCCCGCCCGCCGAGGCCCCGCGCTGGTACGACTACTGGAAGCAGGAGCGCTTCGACTGGTACCAGCGGCTCGGCATCCGCCCGGACAAGCTCCGCCTGCGCGAGCACGACCCGGACGAGCTCTCGCACTACTCGAGCGGCACGGCGGACGTGGAGTACTTCTTCCCGCGCATGGAGTGGTCCGAGCTCGAGGGGATCGCGAACCGCGGGAACTTCGACCTCTCCGCCCACGCGGAGCACTCGGGCGAGAAGCTCGAGTACTTCGACCAGCCCACGGGCGAGCGCTACGTCCCCCACGTCATCGAGCCCGCGGCCGGCGCGGACCGCGCGACGCTCGCGTTCCTGGCCGACGCCTACGACGAGGACGAGGTCGGCGGCGAGAAGCGCACGGTCCTCAAGCTCCACCCGCGCCTCGCACCGATCAAGGTCGCGGTCTTCCCCCTCCTGCGCAAGGACGGCCACCCCGAGCTCGCGCGTGAGGTCTTCGCGAGCCTGCGCGGCACCCTGCAGGCCGAGTACGACGACGGCGGCGCGATCGGCAAGCGCTACCGCCGCCAGGACGAGATCGGCACGCCCTACTGCGTCACGATCGACCACCAGTCGCTCGAGGACGGGACCGTCACGGTCCGCGAGCGCGACTCGCTGACCCAGGAGCGCCTGCACAAGGACGACCTGCTCACCCACCTCGTCGGCCGGCTGGCCGCCCCATGGAGCTCACCGAAGCTCGCGGTGTGACGGCCCGCCGGAGCCGGCGCGCGATGCTGGGTCACGTCCCGCCCGCGCTGCGGTCGCTGCTGGTCGTCGTCGCGTTCTTCGCCGTCGCGTGGGCGCTCCTGGTCCCGCCGTTCCAGGCGCCGGACGAGGACGTCCACCTCGCCTACGTCCAGTCGCTCGCCGAGCGGCACGAGCTCCCGCCCAACACGCGCACGGGGCCGCAGCTCTCGGCGGAGCTCTCCGTCGCCCTCGGCCTCTCCAACGCGCGGGACACGATCTTCCACGGGAACACGAAGCCCACGAGCGGCCCGGCCGCCGAGCCGCAGGCCGAGGCGCTGCTCCCCGGGCTGCGCTCCGACGACGGCCAGGCGGAGAGCAACGTCTCGCGCAACCCGCCGGCCGCCTACGGCCTGCTGGCCGCGGGCTACGAGCTCACGGGCGGCTCGATCTACGACCGGCTCTACGGCGCCCGGCTCGTCTCGTCGCTGCTGGTCCTCGTCACGACGATCGGCGCCTGGCTGCTGGCCGGGGAGCTCTTCGCACGCAGGCGCTCCGCGCAGCTGCTCTGCGCGGGGACGGTGGGGCTGTGGCCCATGCTCACCTTCGTCACCTCCTCCGTCAGCGTGGACGGGGCGCTCTGCGCGGAGTGGTCGCTCGTCGCGTGGCTCGGGGTGCGCTGCGTGCGCCGCGGGCTCACGCCGTGGCCCTCCCTGGCGCTCGGCGTGCTGACCGGGCTCGCGCTCGTCACGAAGGCGACGAGCCTCGCGCTGCTGCCGGCGGTCCTGCTCGTGGCCCTCGTCGGCGTCGTGGAGGTCTGGCGCCGGGATCGCCGCACGGCCGTGCTCGCCCTCGCCGCGCTGGCCGTGCCGCTCGTCCTGCTCCAGGGCGGCTGGCTCGTCCTCTCGCACGAGACGGGCCGGGCCGCCTACGGGCAGGTGCGCTCCGAGGCCGGCTCCGCCTTCTCCCCCGCGGGCTTCGTGAGCTACCTGTGGCAGTTCTACCTGCCGCGCTGCCGTTCATGCAGGAGCAGCGCTCCCTGATCCCGGTCATCTCCCACCTGCCGCTCTACAACACCTGGCTCGGGATGAGCTGGGGCAGCTTCGGGTGGGCGAACGTCTGGTTCCCGCGGTGGGTGTACGCGATCTTCGCCGCGGCCACCGTCGGCGTCGGCGGCGGCTTCGCCTGGTGGCTGACGCGGCTCGTCCGCGCGGGCCGCCGACCGGACCGCAGGCTGGTCCTCGCGGCGGGCTTCCTGGGGCTCATGGTCCTCTTCCTGCTCGCGGGCGTGCACCTGAAGGACTACGAGCTCCTGGTCGGGCCGCACAGGACGTTCGCCCAGGGCCGCTACCTCCTGCCGCTCCTCCCCCTGGGCGGGCTCGTCGTCGCCGGGGCGGCCGAGCTCGCCGGACCCCGGCGCCACGTCGCGGCGGCGACGTGGCTCGGCGGGCTCGTGGCCCTGCAGCTGGCCTCCTTCGCCCTCGTCGTCAGCCGCTTCTATGCCTGATCGCCCGAGCCGGCTCTGGCTCGCCGCCGTCGGCGTCGTCCTCGTCGCCCTCGCCGCCCTGGTGCTCCACGCGACCTCCGTGCGGTCCGACGTCCTGGTCGCCAACGGCGTCCCGGAGAGGGAGGGCGTGGTGCGGCTGTCGTCGCCGGCGCAGCTCACCTGCCAGGAGGGACTGGTCTTCGCCGGCGAGGCGAGGAGCGTGCGGCTGTGGGGCACGGGGGTCGGCCGGCGCAACCCGCCCTTCGACGTCCTCGTCCACCGCGTGGGCTCGACGGACACCATCGCGCGGGGCCACGCTCCGGCGCTCGCCGAGGGCCTGCGCCCCTTCGTCGTGCGCCTGGACCGCCCCGTGCGCGCTCCGGCCCCCCTCGGGATCTGCGTGAGGACCCGGCGCGGGGGCGACCTGGACCTCTACGGCACCCTGCCGGCCACCCCGGCCGACACCACGCCGCCGCAGCAGGCCCTCATCTTCCAGGGCAGGGACGAGCTCCCCGGGGACCTGCACGTCGACCTGCTGCGCGACGCCCCGGCCTCCCTGCTCGCACGCGTCCCGGCGGCGCTCACCGGCGCGGGCACCTACAAGCCGCTCGGCGTAGGGGCGTGGACGTGGTGGCTGGCGCTCGCGGTGCTCCTGGCGGTGGTCCCGTGGCGCATCGCGGTGATGGTGCGCTCCGCGGCGCTCGAGGACGCCGGGGGCGACGGGAGCGCCGCCCCGCGCTCCTAGCCCGTCGCGGGCCGCAGCCGCTCGAGGTCGGCCTGGGGCAGCACGCGGCCCAGCCGGCGCGGCATGTACCAGTTCCAGCGCCCGAGGAGCTCCATCGCGGCGGGCACGAGCACGAGCCGCACGAGGGTCGCGTCGACCGCGATGGCGGTCGCGTTGCCGAGCCCGATCTGCTTGATCGACGGCACGCCGGTCCCGACGAAGACGGCGAAGACCGCGACCATGATGAGCGCCGCGCTCGTGATCGTCCCGGCGCTCGTGGCGATGCCCTCGGCGACCGCACGACGCGTGTCGCCCGTCGCGCCGAAGCGCTCCTTGATGCGGGAGAGCAGGAAGACCTCGTAGTCCATGGAGAGCCCGAAGACGACCGCGAGGACCAGCGGCGGGGTGAGCGTGTCGACGTAGCCCGGGGACTGGAAGCCGAGGAACCCGTCGGCCCAGCCCCAGACGAAGACCGCGGTCAGGACGCCGTAGGCGGCGCCGACGCTGAGCAGGTTCGTCACCACGGCCTTGAGCGGCAGGACCACGGAGCGGAGCAGGACCATGAGCACGAGGTAGCTCAGCGCGACGACGAAGAGGACGATCTTCCACATGGAGCCGTCGACGGTCGCCTTGAAGTCACGCTGGGCGGCGGGCCCGCCGCCGACCTGCGCCGAGGCGGGCAGCGCCGCGCGGAGCCGGCCGACGAGCGCCTTGGCCTCCGTGCTCTCCCCGTCGTGGCGCGGGAAGGCGGTGAGCAGCACACGGCCGCTGCCGTCGCTCGCCGACGTCTGCCGCGCGACGCGGGCGACCTCGGGGTCGGCACGCAGCACGCGCCGGGCGGCCGCGGCGTCGCCCGCGTCCGCGACGACCTTCACGGGGGACGACGCCCCCGGACCGCCGACGCCGGCCGCCGCCTCGACACCGACGCGGGTCGGGTCGCCGGCCGGGAACTGCTCCAGGGCACCGTCACCCGTCCGCAGGGCGAGGGTCGGCGCGCCGAGCGCGAGCAGCACCGCGCCCGCGACCCCGAGCGAGCGCAGCGGGCGGCGCATGACGCCCACGGCCAGGCGCGCGAAGAAGGGCTCGCGCGCGAGGGGGTTCGTGGCTCCCCGCCGCCGGCGGCGCGCGACGGTCGCGCGGTGCAGCAGGCCGAAGAGCGGCCCGCGCGCGACGGTCCGGGGCCCGAGCGCCCGGATGAGCACGGGCAGCAGGGTCGCGGCGGCGAGCATGGAGACGAGCACGACGAGGATCGCCCCGAGCGCCATGGAGCGCACGGCCGTCGTGTCGACGAGGTAGAGGCCCGCCAGGGAGACCACGACGGTCATCCCGGAGAACAGCACCGCGACGCCCGAGGTCGCCAGCGCGGTCGCGCGGGCCGCGTCCGGGCTCGCGCCCTCGGCGATCTCCTCCCGGTAGCGCGCGAGGACGAAGAGCGAGTAGTCGACCGCGACGCCGATCCCGATCATGGAGGCCATGTTCGTGACGAAGACCGACATCTCCATGACGGTCGACAGCGCGAAGATGATCGCCCCCGTCACCAGGACGGAGACGACGCCGAGGATGAGCGGCAGGCTCGCGGCGGCCAGGGAGCCGAAGACCGCGAGGAGGATGAGCAGCACGAGGGGGAAGCCCGTCGCCTCGGCCTGCTCGAGGTCGTGCTTCGTGAGGTCCTGCAGGCCGGCGTAGAGCGCGCCCTGCCCCACGAGGTGCAGCGCGACGGGTGCACGCGGGTCCGCGTCGGCCAGGCTCGAGCTCCTCGCGCAGGCCCGTGGCGACGTCCGAGGCGCCGAACTCGTCGACCCCCAGGCGCAGCGGGACGACGACGGGCTGCCCGGGCCGGGCGGCCGCCACGGCGCGGCGGCCCTCGCCCGGCAGCGCCACGTCGTCGACGGCCGCGGCGGCCTCGGCGACGCGCCGTGCGGCGGCCCGGACGTCCGCGGGGCGGGCGTCGCGGCGCGGGATCGCCACGATGGCCAGCGACGCGCGGCTCGCGCCGGCGGGGAAGTCCCGGGCCAGCGCGTCCTCCACCTGCCGCGACTCCGAGCCCGGGACGGAGAAGCCGCCCCCCGTCAGGTTCTCCGACTGGCGCAGGGCGAACGGGACGGCCGCCAGGAGCACGACCGCCCAGGCCGCGAGGACGAGGCGATGGCGGCGGCGCAGGAGCGCGTCGAGGCGGAGCATGGCGGACTGCACGGGCGGGTCCCTCGTTCGAACTGGCTGGCTGGCCAGTCAAGGTCGCAGTCGCAGCGTGCGCCGTGTGTGCGCTCCCGCACACCGTGAGATCCGGATCGGCCCCAGGGGTGGGGCCGATCCGGATCTCAGCGGTCGGTGAGCAGCGCGCGCACCGCGACGAGCGAGGCGCCGATGGTCGGCCCCCAGTCGCGGTCGGGCTCGCCGAGCATCCGCAGCGCGAGCCCGTCGGCGAGGCCGAAGAGGACCTCCCCGACCGCCTCGGGCGTGGCGCGCAGCACGAGCACGCCCTCGTCGCTCTTGCGGGCGAGGATGTCGGCGACGGCCTGCCGGGTGCGGCGCATGAGCTCCGCGAACTCCACCGCGACCTCCTCGTTGCGCCGGGAGAGGAGGAAGAGCTCGAAGACGACCGTGATGAAGTCGGGCTCGTCGCGGACGAGCTCCTCGAGCGTCACCCGCAGGAGGCCGACGAAGTCCTCCGCGCTGGAGGCCACGGCGAGCTGCTGGTCGAGCAGGGCCATCCGCAGGTCGCAGTCCCGCCGCACGACCTCCGTGAGCAGCCGCTCCTTCGTCCCGAAGTAGTAGTGCAGCAGTCCGCGGGAGACGCCGGCCTCGCGCGCGACGTGGTCGAACGTCGAGCCCGCGACGCCGCGCCGCGCGACGGAGACCCGCATCGCGTCGACGATCGCCTGGGCCCGGGCGCCGTCGATCGGGCGGGGGGTGGCGGCGGCCTCCATGGGCTCCAGCGTACCCCCGACCGGTAGCCTGCCCGGCCGATGGACGCCCCCCTCTTCCGCATGGCCACCCCGCCCGCCGCGCTGGCCGCCGCCCCGTCCGAGTGGCCCCCGCAGCTGCTCCGGGAGGGCAACGTCGCGCTGCTGCCCGACGCGGGCGGCCTCGACGCCGTGGACGCCGTCGCGCGCGCGCTCGACATCAGCACGGTCCGGCTCTTCCGCCGCGAGCCGACCCCGCAGGCGCAGGAGGCGACCGTCATGCGCTGGGCCGAGAGCATGCCGCTGCTCTGGCTCGCCCCGGGCTTCGGCGCCGAGGCGCGGGAGTGGGCCGTGCGCCGTGGGCCGCTCACGCTCCTGGTCGAGGTCGACGGCCCGCTGCCCGAGGACGAGCGGCGCCGGATCGACCGCTGGGTCGCCGCGCTCGGCCGCCAGGCCGAGTAGGCCGGCCTACCGCGTCAGGCGGGCGAGCGTCTCGCGCCAGGCGCCGAGCGCCGGCTTGTCCACGGGCGCGCCGCCGTCGCCGACGCGGCGCAGGCCGGCGTACTTGAAGGAGTCCGCCTCGCCGATCGCCGGGGTCATCCACGTGTACCAGTAGGCCGCCGAGAGCCGGAACTCGCGCCGGTTCTTCGCGAGGAGCCCCATGAGCTGGCGGACGCGGTCGGCCTGCCCGGCCTCCGTCGTCTCCCAGCCGTAGTTGAAGGTCGAGCTTCCCTGGCCGGAGGACCAGCCCGCTTCGGTGATCATGAGCGGCAGTCGCCGGTCCCCCACCGCCTTCATCACCGCGCGGAAGCGCTTGATGAGCGTGAGCACCCCGCCCACCTGCGCCGTGTAGGGGTGCAGCGCCGCGACGTCGAAGGCCCCGCGCGCGCCGTGGAAGTAGAGGACCTTCAGGTCCGACCAGGACTGGTTCGTGAGCCCGGCGGCGACCACGACGCTCTTCGGATCGGCCTTCTTGAGCGCGTCGTGCGCGGCGCGGAGGAGCTTCGCGTAGCCCGGGGACCAGTCCTGCTCGTCCCAGTAGACCTTGATCTCCGGCTCGTTCCAGATCTGCCAGGTCCGGATGGGCCGGCGCCGCACCTCGGGGTGCGCCGCCCACAGGCTGCCCTTCGGGCCGTAGCGGCCGACCAGCCGGGTGACGAAGCGCGCGAAGTCCCGCGTGCCCTTCGGGGGCGGCGTGTAGAGCGGCCGCCCCTTGAACTTCGCGGCCCACGCCGGCGTGCCCTGGACGACAGGGAGCACCCCCAGGTCGTTGCGCGCGGCGTCGAGGACGACCCGGTCGAAGCCCGCGTAGTCGAGCTTGCCCTGCTCGGGCTCCATGAGCCCCCAGTAGGCCGCGACCCGGACGGTCCGCGTGCCGGTCCCGCGCACGCGCCCCGCGTCGGGGAAGCCCCCGTCGGAGCCGATCGCCGGGCCGTCGACGTTCACGCCGAAGAAGGCCTTGGGCGTCGCCGCGGGGGCGGTGCCCGGTGCGAGGACCGCGCCGACCAGGACGGCGACGAGCGCAGGGAGGAGCCGGGACGGGCGCACGGGGCGAGGCTAGCGCCGCGCGTGGCGCCCGCGCGCCGCCTCCCAGAACGACGAAGGGCGCCTCGCGGCGCCCTCCGAAGGTGGTGCCGGGCCTGGCGGCTAGGTCGTGGCCGCGCCCGGGGCGGGCGACGGGGCCGGCGTGGCCGGGGCGGTCGTCGAGGTGTAGTCGAACTCCTCCTCGGCGCCGAAGAGCAGGTCGAGCAGCTTGTTGCGGACGTCGGAGGAGACCGCGACGGCCACTCCCGCGCCCACGACGAGGATCAGGAGCTTGCGCCCGAGGCCGCCCTTCTTGCGGCTCTTCTTCGCGGGGGCGTCGGCCAGCGCGTAGCCCACGTCCTTCAGCGCCTCGACCGCGGTCGCGACGTTCGCGTGGAGCTTCTTGTCCTCGAGCACGGCCTTGGACGGCGACTTGCCCGAGGCGAGGCGCTCGTACGCGGTGCGGGCGGACTCGTAGGCGACGCGCACGTTGTCGTGCAGGTCGGCGTCGGTCGCGACCTTCTGGAGGTAGGGGTTGGACTTCACCGCGTCGACCGCTTCGACGGCGCTGACGCCGGCGGCGGCCGCCTTCTTCTTCTTGCTCATGGGGAGTTCAGCTCACCTCTCGTGAGGGGGGTCGATGGCACTGCTCCGAGACCCTATACCCGAACTAGCCGCCTTCGAGCGCGACCGCGAGCACCTGGTCGATCTCCTCGACCCAGTGGAAGGTGAGCTTCGAGCGGAGGGCCTCGGGGATCTCGTCGACGTCACCCTCGTTGCGGGCCGGGGCGACGATCGTCGAGATGCCGTGGCGTTGCGCTGCGAGGGCCTTCTCCTTCAGGCCGCCGATCGGCAGCACCTGCCCGGTCAGCGTGATCTCCCCCGTCATCGCCACCTCCTCGCGCACGCAGCGGCCCGTCAGGAGGGAGACCAGCGCGGTGGTCATGGTCACGCCCGCGGACGGCCCGTCCTTCGGGATCGCGCCGGCCGGCACGTGGATGTGGAGGTCGTGGACGGCGAACCACCCGTCCCCCACCCCGGGCGCGAGCTCGGCCACGTGGCCGCGCACGTAGGAGAGCGCCGCCATCGCGCTCTCCTTCATGACGTCGCCGAGCTGGCCCGTGATGACGAGCTGCGGCTCCTCCCCGCGCGTCGGCATCGCGGTCGCCTCCACGAAGAGGACGTCGCCGCCGACGGGGGTCCACGCCAGGCCCGTCGCCACCCCGGGCTGCTGCGTGCGCCGCCGCGTCTCGGCGAAGAACTTCTGCCGGCCCAGGAGCTCGCGGGCCCGGGCCTCGCCGATGGTCGTCTTCTTCACGCGGCCGCGGTCCGGCGCTGCTGGCGATCTCGAAGGCGACCTTCCGGCAGAGCGTCCCGATCTCGCGCTCGAGCCCGCGGACGCCGGCTTCCCGCGTGTAGTCGGCGATGATCGCCCGCAGCGCGGCGTCGGACACGGAGATCCAGGACTTCTTCAGGCCGTTGCGCTCGACCTGCCGCGGCACGAGGTAGCGCTTGGCGATCTGGAGCTTGTCGTCCGCGGTGTAGCCCGCGAGCGGGATGACCTCCATGCGGTCGCGCAGCGGGCCCGGGATCGTGTCCAGCGTGTTCGCCGTCGTGATGAACATGACGTTCGAGAGGTCGAACGGCACGTCGAGGTAGTGGTCGCGGAACGCGCCGTTCTGCTCCGGGTCGAGCACCTCGAGCATCGCGCTGGCCGGATCGCCGCGGTAGTCCGAGCCCATCTTGTCGATCTCGTCGATCATGAACAGCGGGTTGTTCGAGCCCGCGTCGCGCAGCGCCCGGACGATCGTCCCGGGCATCGCGCCGATGTACGTCCGCCGGTGGCCGCGGATCTCCGACTCGTCGCGCACCCCGCCCGCGGAGATGCGCTCGAACTCGCGCCCGAGGGCCTTGGCGATGGAGCGCCCGAGCGAGGTCTTGCCCACCCCGGGCGGGCCGACGAAGCAGAGGATGCTGCCCCGGGCGTCCGGCTTGAGCTTGCGCACCGCGAGGAACTCGAGGATGCGGTCCTTCACCTGCGCGATGTCGTAGTGGTCCTCGTCGAGGACCGCGCGGGCGTGGTCGAGGTCGAGCACGTCGACCGTCGAGCGATCCCAGGGCAGCGATGCGAGCCACTCGAGGTACGTGCGGATGACCCCGTGCTCCGCGGCCTGGGTCGGGAGGTGCTCGAGGCGGTTGAGCTCGCGGTCGGCGGCCTTGCGGACGTCGGCCGGGAGGTCCATCGCGTGGAGCTGCTCGCGCAGCTCCCCGGCCTCCTCCGCGCTCTCGTCGAACTCCCCGAGCTCCTCCTGGATGGCCTTGAGCTGCTGGCGCAGGACGTACTCGCGCTGCCCCTTGTCGATCTCGCTCTGGACCTGCGACTGGATCTTCGAGCCGATGGAGACGACCTCGAGCTCACGGGCGAGCGCCTCGACGAGCTTGCGCAGCCGGGAGGAGACGTCCTGCTCCTCGAGCAGCTCCTGCTTCTCCTCCGTCTTGAGGCGCAGGGCGCCCGCGATGAGGTAGGAGAGGGCGCTCGGGTCCTCCACGTTGGCCACCGCGACCTGCAGCTCCTCGGGCAGGTAGGGGACCTCCTCGACGATCTGGGTGAAGGTCCGCAGGACGTTGCGCTGCAGGGCCACGAGCTCGGGCGACTCCCGCACGACGTCGGGCAGCTCGGAGATGCTCGCGGCGAGGTAGGGCTCCTCCTGCTCCCAGGTGTCCAGCCGCACGCGCTGCGCGCCCTGCACGAGGATGCGCAGGGTCCCGTCGGGGACCTTGAGCATCCGGGCGACGGAGCCGACGACCCCGACCTCGTAGAGCTGCTCGGGGCCCGGCGTCTCGTCCTCGGGCTCGCGCGAGGCGACCATGACGAGCATCCGGTTGCCGGCCAGGACGTCGTTGACGAGCTGGACGGAGCGCTCCTGCCCGACCGCGAGCGGCATGAGCGTGTCCGGCAGCGGGACCGTCTCGCGCAGCGGGAGCACGGGCAGCCGCGTCGGCATCGCCGCGCGGCCGGCGCCCACGAGGACGTCCTGGTCCGCGGAGTCCTGCGCGATCTCGATCGTCATGCGTCGCCGTCCACGTCGATCGGGATGGGCCGGATCCGCCGCTCGGGCTGCGCGAGCGGGAGCTCGACGCGCAGGATGCCGTCGCGGTAGGTGGCCCGGACGTCGTCGGCGAGCACGTCGGCGCCGAGCGGGATGACCCGCCGGAACGGGCCGAAGTCGATCTCGAGCTGCTGGTAGACGCGGTCGTCGCTCTCCGCGGGCCGCCGGTGCCCGCTGAGCACGAGCTCGCGGCCCTCGATCTCGAGGGAGATCTCCGCGGGGTCGATCCCGGCCAGCTCGGCCCAGACGACCGCGCGCGGCACCTCGGGCGCGGGCGGGTTCTCGTAGAACACGTCGACCGCGGGGGAGAAGCCGCCGCCCCGGCGCGCGGTCAGGCCCGGCCCGAAGACGTCGCCGAACAGCTCGTCCATCTCGCGGCGCATCCGCTCGAAGTTCGCGAAGAGGTCGCGCTCGGGTCGCATGGGCCGAGCGTACCCGGGGCCCGGCGCGGCCCGACGGGCTCAGACCTCGAAGACCGAGCCGCCCCGCGCGACCTCGACGGGGCCCGGGAACGCCGCGGCGGCCTGGTCGCGGGCCCAGCCCGCGTCGAGCTCGTCGGAGATGTGGGTGAGCACGAGCCGGCCGGCCCTCGCGCGCGCGCCGTGGTCCCCGGCCTCCCCCGGCGTGAGGTGCCCGCGGACGCCGTCGCGCTCCGGGCGCGGCAGCGTCGCCTCGAGCAGCAGGAGGTCCGTGCCCTCCGCGAAGGCGACCAGGTCGTCGCTCGGCGCGTGGTCGGCGCCGAAGGTCATGCGGCCCGTGCTCCCCGTGAGCTCGACGGCGTGGGTCGGCAGGTAGTGCGGGACGCTGCGGAAGCGCACGCCGAAGGGCCCGACGCGCAGCTCGTCCTCCGGGTCGTACTCCTGCAGGCCGAAGGCGCTCGACGAGGTGCTCGGGCGGCATCCCGCCGCCGCGGCAGACGAGGTCGAAGGCCTCCGCGGCGCCGCGGGGCGCGTGGAGCGCGGGCCGCGCGGGCGTGTCCGTGCCCGGCCAGCGGTCCACGGGGACGGGCTGCTGGCGCGGCGCGTAGGCCAGCGCGGAGGCGAAGGGGACGAGGTCGAGGAAGTGGTCCGCGTGGAGGTGGGAGATGACGACCGCGTCCACGTCGACGTAGTCCACGACCTCACGGAGCTTCCCGAAGACGCCGTTGCCGCAGTCCAGGAGCAGGCAGAACCCCCCCTCCTCGACGAGGTAGCCGCTGCACGCACCGCCCGCGTCCTGCCAGGCGGGCGACTTGCCCAGAACCGTGATGCGCACCGCGTCTCCTTCGAGTGACCCGCGGGGAACGTACCGGGAAGCGGCTAGGCTCGCCGCAGGGGAGCCGGGAAGACTGGTCGGCGGCCGCTGCCCCCTGCCCGAACGACCTCGAGAGGACCCATGTTCCTGACCCCGCCCGCGTTCTCGGCCACCTGATGGCTGCCGCCGTCGTCATCTTCGTCGGGGCGCTCGGCCTCATCGCCTCGGAGCGCATCGATCGGACGAAGGTCGCCCTCGCGGGCGCCGTCCTCGTGCTGCTCACGCAGACGATCGCTCAGGAGAAGGCCATCGAGGCGATCGACTTCAACACGATCGGGCTGCTCGTCGGGATGATGCTGGTCGTCCGGCTGACCGAGCCCACCGGCGTCTACACCTACATCGCCATCCGTGCGGGGCAGTTCGCCCGCGGCCGGCTCTGGGCCCTCGTGCTGGCCCTGGCCGGCTCGACCGCGCTGCTGTCGGCCTTCCTGGACAACCTCACGACCGTCCTGCTGATGGTGCCGATCACCTTCCTGCTGGCCGACGCCCTGGACATCGACCCGATCCCCCTGGTCATCATGGAGGTCATCGCCTCGAACATCGGCGGGGCGGCCACCCTGATCGGCGACCCGCCGAACATCCTGATCGCGGGGGCGACGGGCCTGAGCTTCGTCGACTTCATCGTCAACCTCGCGCCGGTGGTGGTGGTCACCTTCGTGGTGGTCGTCAGCGGGCTGCACCTCTTCTACCGCAAGCGCCTGCAGATAGCTCCGGAGGCGCGCGACCGCGTCATGGAGCTCGACGCGGCCAAGTCGATCGAGCAGCCGGAGGAGCTGCGGCGCCTGCTCCCGGTCCTCGGCCTGACCTTCCTGGGCTTCTTCGTCCACCAAGCCCTTCACATCGAGCCCGCGACGGTGGCCCTGACCGGCGCCGTGGTGATGCTGTTCTTGAGCTCCACGAGCGTCGAGGACGCCCTGAGCGGCATCGAATGGGCCACGCTCTTCTTCTTCATCGGCCTGTTCGTCATGGTCGGCGCCCTGGAGGAGACGGGAGCGGTGCAGGAGGTCGCGGACGGGATCGCCTCGGTGACGGCGGGCGACCGGACCGCTGAGCTGCTCGGCATCACGTGGGTCTCGGCGATCGCCTCGGGGATCGTCGACAACATCCCGTTCACCGCGGCCATGATCCCGGTGGTCGAGCAGCTCAACGAGTCCAAGGACGATGCGTACTGGTGGTCGCTGTCGCTCGGGGCGTGCTTCGGCGGCAACGCGTCGCTGGTCGCCGCGGCGGCGAACGTGGCCGCGGCAGGCATGGCCAAGCGTGCGGGGCGACCCGTCGGCTTCGTCGAGTTCCTGAAGATCGGCATCCCTGCCACCCTTGCGTCGATCGTCATCGCCACCCTCTACATCGCCGTGAGGTACCTTTGATGTCGCAGTCGATCATGCGGTCCGTCCTGATCCGCGCGCCGCTGCTCGGCACGGACGCGACCGTGGGCGAGGCCGTCGGCGAGCTCGCGGCCCAGGAGCTCCCGGCGCTTCCCGTCGTGGACGCGGACGGCCGCTTGGCCGGCATCTTCGGCGAGCGCGAGTTCATCGCGGCGTTGTTCCCGGGCTACCTCGGCGCCTTGCGCTCGGCCGCGTTCGTGCGCGCATCGCTGGACGATGCGCTCGAGCGGCGCAAGCCGTGTCGTGACGAGCGGGTCGCCCAGCACATGACCACGGAGCACGTCGACGCGGACGAGGACGTCTCGGACCTGCAGCTTGCCGAGATCTTCCTGCACCACCGCGTGCTCATCGTCCCCGTCCTGCGCGACGGGCGCCCCGTGGGCGTGGTGCGGCGCTCGGACTTCTTCCGTGCGCTCGCGGCACGGCTGGGCGAGCTCTGACGTGCGGAGCAGCCCCGCGCCCTCCCGGTCCCTGCAGGAGTTCCTCCACACCGAGGCGGGGGGAGCGGTGCTCCTGCTCGCGGCAACGGTCATCGCGCTCGTCTGGGCCAACTCGCCGCTGTCCGGCGCCTACGAGGACCTCTGGGGCACGAAGCTGACCGTCGAGGTCGGCGGGGGCCAGATCTCCGAGGACCTGCGCCACTGGGTCAACGACGGGCTCATGGTCTTCTTCTTCTACGTCGTCGGCCTCGAGATCCGCCGCGAGCTCTCCATGGGCGAGCTGACCGACAAGCGCGAAGCGGCCGTGCCCGCGGTCGCCGCGCTCGCCGGGATGGCCGTGCCCGCGGTGATCTTCCTGGCCTTCACCACCGGAACCGACGCCTCGCGTGGCTGGGGCATCGTGATGGCGACCGACATCGCCTTCGTGCTCGGCGCGCTGGCGCTGCTCGGGCCGCGCTGCCCCTCCTCCCTGCGGGTGTTCCTGCTCACCCTGGCCATCGTCGACGACATCGGCGCCATCACGGTGATCGCCGTCTTCTACTCGTCGTCGATCGATGTGGTGGCCCTCGGGCTGGCCGCCGCGATCCTCGTGGCGATCCTCCTGCTGCGTCCGCTGCGCGTCTGGCGCGGTCCGGCCTACTTCGTGGCCGGGCTCGCGCTCTGGGTCGCGATGGTCAAGTCGGGTGTGCACCCCACGATCGCGGGGGTGCTGCTCGGGATGCTCACCGCCGTCCACCCTCCCGAGCGGGAGGCCGTCGAGCGCGCGGCCCGTGCCGCACGGTCCTTCCGCCAGGCGCCGACCGCGGAAGCCGGGAGGTCCGCGCTGCTCGAGGTGGGGAGCGTCCTGTCGCCGAACGAGCGGCTGCAGGAGGCGATGCACCCGTGGACGAGCTACGTCGTGGTCCCGCTCTTCGCCCTGGCCAACGCGGGCGTCGCGCTCTCCTGGGACACGCTGGGGGACGCCGCGAGCTCCCGGCTGACGCTCGGGATCGTGGCCGGGCTCGTGCTCGGCAAGCTCGGCGGCATCACGCTCGCCTCCCTGCTGGGCGTGCGGCTGGGGCTGGGAAGCCTCCCGAGCGGGGTCAGCACCCGCCACCTCATGGGCGGCGCGGCTCTGGCCGGCATCGGCTTCACCGTCTCGCTCTTCGTCACGGACCTCGCCTTCGAGGACCCCGTCCTGCAGGAGGAGGCGAAGGTCGGCGTCCTGGTCGGCTCCGCGCTGGCCGCCGGCCTGGGGTGGGCGCTCTTCCGGTGGGCACGCAGCGCCGGCGGCGAGCCCCTGCCCGGCGGCCCGGCCCTGCTCGACCCGCCGGTCGACCCGGCCCGCGACCACATCCGGGGCTCCTTCTCCGCGCCGTTGACCCTGGTCGAGTACGGGGACTTCGAGTGCCCGTCCTGCGGCGAGGCGATCGAGACCGTCGCCGAGCTGCGCGAGCGCTTCGGCGCCGACCTCCGCCACGTCTTCCGGCACCTGCCGCTCCGCGACGTGCACCCGCACGCGGCCCTCGCCGCCCAGGCCGCCGAGGCGGCCCACGCCCAGGCCGCCTTCTGGCCCATGCACGATCTGCTGTTCGCCCACCAGGACGCCCTGGAGCTCGAGGACATCGCGGGGTACGCCGAGCAGCTCGGGCTCGACCGGGAGCGCTTCCTGGCCGACGTGACAGACGCGCGGTACGTCGGGCGCGTGGAAGAGGACCTGGCCGGTGCCGCCCTCAGCGGCGCGACCGCTACCCCCACCTTCTTCGTGGGCGGCCGCCGCGTGGGCGGCCGGCCGGACGCCGATCGACTGGCCGCCGCGCTCGAGGCCGCGCGCGCAGCCTAGGCCGAGTGGAGCGCGGCCTGCTCCTGGGCGCTCGGGAAGGCCCAGGCGGCGCGGGTGCGGCGCTCGGAGCGGAAGACGAAGTGCAGCTGGCTCGGGGGCCGCAGCCCCTCCGGGGTGTCGGGGCGGAACGTCGCGCACGGCTCCTCGAGCGCCAGGGCGCAGAGCGTGTTGCAGTGGAAGTAGCACTGCTCGCACGAGACCTTCTTGACTGCCGACCGACCCTTCGCCATGTGTGCTGCGCCCTCCCTGCCTGCGGTTGCCTGGACCCTGCGAGGAGGAGAACCAACCACACCGCCGACGGCCCGTGCAGGGTCGATCCCCGCAAAGCGCACGGATCTTCCCCGGGCTTCCCGCAAATGCCGACGATTTGTGAACTTCCCCTGCATCCAGGGGGTTTGGACGCACGTTTCGCCGCTGTTTGCGGGGCGCTCACCAGCCCTTGAGGCGGACGTGGCCCGGCTCGACCCCGGCCGGGGTGGCGGCCCCGACGAGCGCGAGGGTCCGGGCCGTGTCCTCCACCAGGGCGGCGAGCGCCGCCCGGACACCGGCCTCCCCTCCGGCGGCCAGGCCCCAGAGGTACGGGCGGCCGACCATGACGGCGTCGGCGCCGAGGGCGAGCGCGCGGACGATGTCGCCGCCCGAGCGGATGCCGCCGTCGACCAGGACGGGCAGGCGGCCCGCGAGCTCGGCGGCGACCTCGCGCAGGGCGACGGCGGTCGGCACGACGCCGTCGAGCTGCCGGGCGCCGTGGTTGGAGACGACGACGGCGCTCGCGCCCACCTCGGCCGCGAGCGCGGCATCCTCCGCGGTGAGGATCCCCTTGAGCACGACGGGCAGGCCGCTCGTCTCGGCCACCCAGGCGACGTCCTCCCAGGTCGGCGCGTACCAGCCGCCGACGGAGGGCTTCTCCGAGGGCGCCTCGTCGCCGAGCTGCACCGCGAGCGCGATCCCGGGCGGGAAGGGGAGCTCCGCATGGCGCAGCTCGCGCTCCCGGCGGCCCGCGACGGGGAAGTCGATCGTCATGACGAGCTGCTCGAAGCCCGCGGCGGCCGCACGCTGCAGCAGCGCGGCGCAGCGCTCCCGGTCGCGGTCCATGTAGAGCTGGAACCACTTGGGCGCCGGGGTCGCGGCAGCGACCTCGGCCAGGTCGGTCGTCGCGCGCGTGGAGAGGCACATCACCAGGCCGGCGGCGGCCGCGGCGCGGGCGACCGCGAGCTCGCGGTCGGGATGCAGGAGCCCGTGGGCGGCGGCGGGGGCGAGGACGATCGGCGCGGCCATGGGGGTGCCGAGGAGCTCCGTGCGCGGATCGGCGGCGTCGAGGCCGCGGAGCTGCCGTGGGCGCAGCCAGACGTGGCGCCAGGCCTCCTCGTTCTCCCCGAGGGTCACCTCGTCCCCCGCCCCGCCGGCGAAGTAGTCGTAGGCCGGCTCGGGCAGCCGGGCGCGGGCCTCGTCGTGCTGGCGGCGCAGGAGCTCCATGGTGCGGGTCACGCTACGCGAGCGATCGGCGTCGCCCGGGCGGCCGTAGGGTCCTTCCGATGGCCAACGTCCTCGTCACCGGCGCCACGGGCTTCCTCGGCGCCGCGCTCATCCCCCGCCTCCAGCGCGAGGGGCACGAGGTGCGCGCCTACGCGCGGCGCCCCGAGGCGGTCGCCCCCGGCGTGCCCGTCGTGCAGGGCGACGCGATCGCCGGCACGGGGCTCGACGAGGCGCTCGACGGCATCGACGTCGCCTACTACCTCCTGCACTCCATGGAGGGCCGCGGCGACCTCGAGCTTCGAGGAGCTCGAGCGGCGCGCCGTGGAGAACTTCGCCACCGCCGCGCAGCGGGCGGGCGTGCGGCGGGTGCTCTACCTCGGCGGCCTGGTCCCGACGGACAAGGCCGCCTCGCGCCACCTCGCCTCGCGCCTGGCCGTCGAGGAGGTCCTGCTCGGCGGCGCCACGCCCGAGGCGGTCGCCTTCCGGGCGTCGCTGGTCGTCGGCGCGAAGGGGAGCTCCTTCCGCTTCCTCGTGCGCCTCGTCGAGCGCGTCCCGCTCCTGCCGCTCCCGCGCTGGTCGCAGAACCGCACGCAGCCCATCGACGAGCGCGACGTCCTCTCGCTCATGGTCGCCGCCGCGTCCTCCGAGCGGGTCACGGGCCCGCTCTCCATGGACATCGCGGGGCCCGACATCGTCAGCTACGGCGAGATGGTCGAGAGCATCCGCGACCACCTGCTCGTCGGCCGGCCCGCGCTCCGCCTCCCCATCACGATGACCCCCATCGCGGCGAAGGTCGCCGCGGCGATCGCGGGCGAGGAGGTCGGGCTGATCGAGCCGCTCATGGAGAGCCTCGAGAGCGACCTGCTCCCGCGCGACGACGCCGCGCCCGCCTTCTTCGGGGTGCGCATGCACTCCTTCGACAGCGCCGTGGAGCACGCCCTCGGTCAGTGGGAGCGCACGGAGGCGCTCGCGGCCCGATGAGCGCGCTGTTGCCCACGGCCGGCCGGCGGGTAGGGCCCTAGCCATGTCCGAAGTCAAAGCCACCGTCGACATCGACGCCCCGCCCGCGGAGGTCTTCGACGCCGCCATGGACCCCGACCGCACCCCGGACTGGGTCTCCATCGTCCTGCGGGTCGAGGGCAAGGACGCGGGTGAGCTGAAGGAGGGCTACAAGATGAAGCAGCGGCTGTGCCTGCGCGGGTTCCCGTTCACCGTGGAGTGGCACCTCACGAAGTACGACGCGCCCTACTTCGCCCGCTGGGAGGGCAAGGGCCCGGCGCGCTCCAAGGCGATCACGGAGAACCGCCTCGAGGAGCACGAGGGCGGCACGCGCTTCACCTACACGAACGAGTTCGTCACGCCGTTCGGCCCCCTGGGAAAGGTCGCGGCCGGCGCGCTGATGGGCGGGCTGCCCGAGCGCGAGGCGACGGCGTCACTGCAGAAGCTCAAGCAGCTGGTGGAGCAGGGATGAGCGAGGTCAAGACCAGCATCGACATCGACGCCTCCCCCGAGGACGTCTTCGACGTCGCGCTCGACCCCAAGCGCCTCGGCGACTGGGTGACGATCCACAAGGAGCTGCTCTCCGCCGACGAGGGCGAGCCCCGCGAGGGCATGGAGATGCAGCAGCGGATGAGCCTGCGCGGCGCGCAGTTCAAGGTCACCTGGGAGCTCGTGGCCTGCGAGCGACCGCTGCACGCGGAGTGGAAGGGCAGGGGCCCCGCGCGCTCGCGTGCCGAGACGGAGTACACGCTCGAGGCGCTGCCCGACGGCGGCACGCGCTTTCACTACCGCAACGACTTCAAGGGGCCGCTCGGGCCGCTCGGGAAGGTGGCGGGCAACGCGCTGGTGGGTGGTATTCCGGAGAAAGAGGCGATCGCTTCACTGAAAGCGCTCAAGACGCTCCTCGAGAAGTGACCACGGCCGACGGACATCAGGAAGTCTTTTCTGACACGCTGGTCCCATGAGCGATTTTCTGCAGGAGAAGAAGCGTGAGATCCGTGAGCGCATCGATGAGCTCGACGCGCTGGTCGAGGAGCTGAAGTCACGCATCGCCGGCGAGCTCGAGCCGCTCGAGACCGAGCAGCGCGAGCTCCAGTCGGCCCTCCGCGCGCTGGAGGGCGGCGGCGAGCAGCCGGAGCACGTCGCGCCGCAGCTCCTCCGGGGGCGGCGAGGGCCGCGGGCGCGGGCGCCCGAAGGGCTCGGGCTCGCGCTCGAAGGAGGCCTTGGCGCTCGTGAAGGAGCGGCCCGGCATCACGATCCCGGAGATCGCCGAGGCCATGGACATCAAGCAGAACTACCTCTACCGCGTCATGCCCGACCTCCAGAAGGAGGGCCTCGTCAAGAAGGAGGGGCGCGGCTGGCACGCGCTCGACGCGGCCTGAGCCGCGTCCGCCGCTGCGAGCGCGGCCGAGGAGCCCGATCTCGCAGCACCGGGCCGCGCGTGCGGTCCAGTTCTCGCCCTGGGAGAACTAGGCAGCGCTCAACGCGTCGAGCGCCGCGAGCGTGGCGTCCTGCAGCGCCTCGTCCTCCAGCGCCGCCGGGGTCCGCGCGGGGCGCGCGCCAGCGGTGTAGCCGCCCGTCCAGTCCGGCGCCGCCGCCGCGTGGGCGACGCGCTCGCCGCCGTCCTCCACGTCGCCGGGCGCGCCGGCCGACGCGAGCTTCGTCTTGACCCACCCGGGGTCGACCGCCCCGACGCGCAGGCCGGGCAGCCGCCGCGCCCAGCCCAGGGCGAGCACGACGTCGAGCGCCTTGGAGTCGGCGTAGGCGCGGCTCGGCTCGGTCGCGGTGCCGAGTGCCGCGGGGTCCACGCGCCCCGAGCCGACCATCCCGCTGCCCAGGAAGACGAGCCGCTCGCCGATCCGCTCCGCGAGCAGTCGCGTGAGGGCGTGCGGCGCGAGCGCGTTGACCGCGAAGGTCAGCTCGTGGCCCTGCGCGCTCGCGGGCGCCCCCTCCCCCACCCAGACGCCCGCGTTGTGCACGAGGACGTCGACGTCGCCGATGGCCTCCGCCAGCGCGGGGAGCTCCGTGAGGTCGCTCAGGTCGCCGACCACGAGCCCCACGTCCCCCTCGAGCCCGTCGACGACGGGCCTCCCGCGCTCCTCCGTGCGCGCGTGCACGAGGACGCGGTGGCCCCCCGCGAGGAGCATGCGCGCGGCCGCCAGGCCGATGCCGTCGGTGGAGCCGGTGATGCAGATGGTTCCCATGCGCCCCACGCTAGGCCGTGAGGGGCGCACGGCGGGAGCCGGCCGTGGCGAGCAGCCGGCGTGGGAGTGCGGCTCCCGGCCACGCTCCCACGCCCGCCGGCGCGAGGTGCGACAGCGGGCGTGGACGTGCGGGTGCCGCGGGCGGCTCCGCAGGCGCCACGCCGCGGCACGTGCTCGGGCGCCGAGGGGACCCGCACGGTCACGCCGGCTGGGCGTGCGGGGAACAGCGGGCGTGGAAGCGTGGGCTGGGCCCGCACTTCCACGCCGGATCCGCGAAGGAGCCGCACTCGCGCGGCGGGGCGCTCAGCCGATGAGGCCGAGGCCCTTCACCGCGTCGCGCTCCTCCTTGAGCTCGTTCGACGGTGATGTCGATCTTCGACTGCGCGAACTCGCCGACCTCGAGGCCCTGCTCGATGACGTACGTGCCGTCGCCCGAGACGCGGACGGGGAAGGAGGAGACGATGCCCTCCTCGACGCCGTAGGAGCCGTCGGACGGGACGGCCATGGAGCGCAGGCCGCTCGCGCCGAGGACCCAGTCGCGGACGTGGTCGATCGCCGCGTTGGCCGCGGAGGCCGCGGAGGAGGAGCCGCGCGCCTCGATGATCGCCGCGCCGCGCTTGCCGACCTTCGGGAGGTACTCGTTCTCGTACCAGTCCATGTCGCCGACGGCGTCGACGGCCTTCTGGCCCTTGACCTTCGCGTTGAAGAGGTCGGGGAACATCGTCGGGGAGTGGTTGCCCCAGATGACGAGGTCCTCGATGTCCGTCACGGAGACGCCGAGCTTCGTCGCGAGCTGCGACACCGCGCGGTTCTCGTCCAGGCGGGTCATCGCGGTGAAGCGCTCCTTGGGCACGTCGGGCGCGTTGGCCGCCGTGATGAGCGCGTTCGTGTTGGCCGGGTTGCCGACGACGAGCACCTTGATGTCGTCCGCGGCGCCGGCGTTGATGGCCTCGCCCTGCGGCTTGAAGATCGCGCCGTTGGCCTCGAGGAGGTCCGCGCGCTCCATGCCCTTCGTGCGCGGGCGCGCGCCGATGAGCAGGCCGACGTTCGTGCCGTCGAAGGCCTCCTTGGCGTCCGAGGTGATGTCGATGGACTCCAGCAGCGGGAACGCGCAGTCGAAGAGCTCCATCGCGGTGCCCTCCGCGGCCTTCAGCGCCGGCTCGATCTCGAGGAGCTTGAGCTTGACCTTCTCGTCAGGCCCGAGCAGCTGGCCCGAGGCGATGCGGAAGAGGACGGCGTAGCCGATGGCGCCGGCGGCGCCGGTGACGGTGACGGTCTTGGACATGGGGAGGGGCTCCTGGTGTCAGGCGGCGTCGATCGCCGCGTTGAAGGTGGCACTGGGACGCATCGCTGCGGCGGCCTTCGCCGGATCGGGGTGGTAGTACCCGCCGAGGTCGACGGGCTCCCCCTGCACGGCGGCGAGCTCGGCGACGATGGTCTGCTCCTCGGCGGCGAGCTTCTCCGCGAGGGGGCGGAAGCGCTCCGCGGCCTCCGCGTCGTCCGTCTGCCCCGCGAGCTCCTGCGCCCAGGAGAGGGCGAGGTAGAAGTGGCTGCCGCGGTTGTCGAGCTCGCGCACCTTGCGCGAGGGCGAGCGGCCCTCCTCGAGCAGGGTCCCCGTCGCACGGTCGAGCGTCTGCCCGAGCAGCCGCGCGCGCGGGTTGTCCGTCTTGTCCGCGAGGAACTCGAAGGACACCGCGAGCGCGAGGAACTCCCCGAGGGAGTCCCAGCGCAGGTGGTTCTCCCGCTCGAACTGCTGGACGTGCTTCGGGGCCGAGCCGCCCGCGCCCGTCTCGAACAGGCCGCCGCCGCTCATGAGCGGGACGATGGAGAGCATCTTCGCGCTCGTGCCGAGCTCGAGGATCGGGAAGAGGTCCGTGAGGTAGTCGCGCAGGACGTTGCCCGTGACGGAGATCGTGTCCTCCCCGCGGCGCGCGCGCTCGAGCGTGAAGCGCGTGGCCTCCGCGACCGGCAGCACCTCGATCTGGAGCCCGTCCGTGTCCAGCGCGTCGAGCGCCGGGCGGACCTTCTCGAGGACCTCCGCGTCGTGGGCGCGGGTCTCGTCGAGCCAGAAGACCGCCGGGGCACCCGTGGCCCGGGCGCGGTCGACGGCCAGGCGGACCCAGTCCTGGATGGGCGCGTCCTTCGTCTGGCACATGCGCCAGACGTCCCCCGGGGCGACCTCGTGCTCGATGAGGGTCGTGCCCGCCTCGTCGACGACCCGGATGGTCCCGGCCGCCTCGGCCTCGAAGGTCTTGTCGTGGGAGCCGTACTCCTCGGCCTTCTGGGCCATGAGCCCGACGTTCGGCGTCGTGCCCATCGTCGCCGGGTCGAACGCGCCGTGCTCGCGGCAGTGGTCGACCGTCTCGGCGTAGAGCGCGGCGTAGGAGTGGTCGGGGATGACGTACTTCGTGTCCTGCAGCTCCCCCGCGGCGTTCCACATCTGCCCGCTCGTGCGGATCGCCGCCGGCATGGAGGCGTCGATGATCACGTCGCTCGGGACGTGGAGGTTCGTGATGCCGCGGTCCGAGTCGACCATCGCGATGCCGGGGCCGGCCTCGAGCGCGGCCTGCACGGCCTCCGCCTTCTCGGGGTGCGCGGCCAGGAGCGTCGCCAGGCCGTCGTCCGGGTTCACGTCCGGGACGTCGGAGAAGAGGTCGCCGACCACGGCGGTGACCGCGTGGCCGAAGAGGATGGGGTCGGAGACCTTCATCATCGTGGCCTTCAGGTGCACGGAGAAGAGCACGCCCTGCTCCTGGGCGTCGGCGACCTGCTCGGCCAGGAACGCGTCGAGCGCCGCGGCGCGCATGACGCTGCCGTCGAGCACCTCGCCCTCGAGCACCTTCGTCGCCTCCTTCAGGACGGTGACCGAGCCGTCCTCGGCCGACGTGCTCGATGCGCACGCTGCCGGGCTGCTCGACGGTCACGGACGTCTCCGTGGAGCGGAAGTCCCCGTCGGTCATCGTCGCGACGTGGGACTTCGTGTCCTTCGACCAGGCGCCCATGGAGTGCGGGTGCTTCTGCGCGAACGCCTTCACGGACGCGGGGGCGCGGCGGTCCGAGTTGCCCTCGCGCAGCACGGGGTTGACCGCGGAGCCCTTCACGGGGTCGTAGCGGTCCCTCGCCCCCTCGTAGTCCGGGAGGTCGTGGCCCTGCGCACGCAGCTCCTCGATCGCCGCCTTGAGCTGCGGCACCGACGCCGAGACGTTCGGCAGCTTGATGATGTTCGCCTGGTCGGTCTTGGCGAGCTCGCCGAGCTCGGCCAGCGCGTCGTCCTGGAGGCCGAACGCGGCGAGGATGCGGCCCGCGAGGGAGATGTCGCGCGTCTCGACCTCGACCCCGGCCGCCTTCGCGAAGGCCTCGACGATGGGCAGGAGCGAGTGCGTGGCGAGCGCCGGCGCCTCGTCGGTGTGGGTGTAGATGATCTTCATGGGAGCGCGTGGGAGGCTATCGGCGCCGGGGTCGCCGACGACGCCCGGCGACATCGCAACTGCGGCGCGCCCTGGGAGTTGGGCGTTCGAGCCGCACCCATCGACCCGGAAGGACCGAAGTGCCATCACCCCGCATCCGCCGGAGCGCCGCCGTCGTGGCCGCGCTCGGCACCCTCGCCGCCGCCGCGCCCGCGGTCGCCGGCGCCGCCACGGTCAGCGTCACGGGTGACGACGGGAACCCCGTCGGCGTGCCGCCCGGCGCGCCGCCGACCATCCGCAACATGCGCCCCGACGTCGGGGTCGCGTTCCCGCCCGGGGACGCCCGCTACTCCCTGCAGGTCACGAACGCCGCGGGCGCCGCGGCCAGCAGCGGCCTCAAGTGCTTCCGGACCACCTTCCTCTCGCCCGACCGGGTCGCCTACTCCGGCAACGGTGCGTACACCGCCACGGTGAGCACCTACGCCGCGGACGACACGAGCTGCACGAAGGCCCTCACGACCGAGGCCTTCACCTTCGTCATCGGCGCCTCGACCTCCATCGCGCCGCCGGCCGGCCCCCACCAGCTGCGCGCCTTCGGCAGCTTCGTGACGAACCCGCTCCTGCTCGCGGTGAACCTCAACCCGGGTGCGACGAACCACGAGGTGCGCTTCGCGAAGGACGCGCGGCTCGCCCCGGACGGCTCGATCGTGGGCGGCGCCGGCACGGCCTACGTCGACGCCTCGACCGGCATGGCCCGCGCGAGCTTCGACGGCCCGGGCGTCTACACGTTCGTCGCCCGCCCGACCCGCTACGGCTCGGCCGGCGAGGTCGGCGGCCCGTGGAGCCCGCCCGTCACGGTGGTCGTGCGCGCGCCGTTCGACTTCAAGCCCGGCATCGACTTCACCGACAGCCGCGGCCCGAGCTACCGCGTGCGGGCGACCCTGCGCGAGGCGAGCGCCCGCGGGACGGTCCGCATCTCGCTCGCGCGCGGGACCAAGGGCGGGAAGTACCGCTCGCTCGGGACGGCGACGATCTCGAAGACGGGGACCATCTCGAAGCGCTTCACCGCCCGGCGGACCGGCAAGTACCGCCTGCGCTTCACCTACCGGGGGTCGAAGACGATCGCGGCCGGCAGCGGCACGATCGTCATCCAGGTCCGGCGGGTCTTCGGCTCCTAGCTACGGACCCTCGTCCTCGTTGGCGTCGGGGCCCGTGACCGGCTCGCACTGCGGCCGGTCCGGGAACCCGGGGCCCGTGCCGGGGCGGCAGCCCGGGTCCTGCGTGGGCGCAGCGGGCGTGGTGGTCGCGGGCGCGTCGGCGTCCGCGCCGCCCGTGGCCGGCGCCCGCGGGGTGCGCGGCGTCGTCGCCGGGGGCGTCGTGGCCGGGGGCGGAGCGGTCGGGGTCGAGGCCGGCACGGAGGGCGGCGGAAGGCGGACCGTGAAGGACCCCTCGCCGGTCGTCGTCGTCGGCGCCGTGGCCGCGGGGGTCGAGGAGGCGGGCCGCGAGCTGGTTCCCGCAGGGTCGTCGGAGCCGCCGCAGGCGCTCAGGGCGAGCGTGGCGGCCAGGACGGCCAGGGCGGTGCGGGGGGTCCGTGCGGGCATCGGCTCCAGGGTCGCACCTCGGGGCGGCGTAGCATCCGCCCATGGCCATCTCCCCTCCGCGGCCGAGCGCCGGCCGGGTCACGCACGACGTCGCCAACCAGGCGCCGCCGCTCGCGCCGTCGAACCTCTTCGAGACCAACGCGCCGCTGGTCGAGGCGCTGGAGCGCGAGGGCGGGAGCTGGGGCCGGGAGCGCGCGAGCGCCCTGGGCGAGCAGTGGGGCTCGGAGCAGGCGCTCGAGTGGGCCGTGCAGGCCAACGACCACCCGCCCGTCCTCAAGACGCACGACCGCTACGGCCACCGGATCGACGAGGTCGAGTTCCACCCGGCCTGGCACGAGCTCATGCGGCTCTCGAGCGAGTCCGGGGTCCACGCGCTGCCCTGGACCTCCGACCGCGAGGGCGCCCACGCCGTCCGCACGGCGATCTCCCTGCTCGGCGGGCAGGTCGAGGCGGGCCACGGCTGCCCCATGACGATGACCTTCGCCGCCGTGCCCGCGCTGCGCGTGCAGCCCGAGCTCGCCGCGGAGTGGGAGCCGCTGCTGACGGCCGCGAGCTACGACGGGCGGCTCGTCCCCGCGGCCGAGAAGGGCTCCGCGAAGTGCGGGATGTCCATGACGGAGAAGCAGGGCGGCTCCGACGTCCGGGCCAACACGACCACCGCGACGCCGCTCGGGGCCGGCGGGCCCGGCGAGGAGTACGTCCTGCGCGGGCACAAGTGGTTCACGAGCGCGCCCATGTGCGACCTCTTCCTCGTCCTCGCGCAGACGGAGGAGGGCGTGGGCTGCTTCGCCGTGCCGCGGATCCTCCCCGACGGCTCGCGCAACCCCTTCTTCCTCCAGCGCCTGAAGGACAAGCTCGGCAACCACTCCAACGCGAGCTCCGAGGTGGAGTTCGACGGCACCTGGGGCCGCCTGGTCGGCGAGCCGGGCCGCGGGGTGCGGACCATCATCGAGATGGTCGGCCACACCCGGCTGGACTGCACGATCGGCTCCGCGGCCGGGATGCGCATGGCGGTCGCGCAGGCGATCCACCACGCGCGCCACCGCGCGGCGTTCGGCAAGGACCTCGTCGACCAGCCGCTCATGCGCAACGTCCTGGCGGACCTCGCGCTGGAGAGCGAGGCCGCCACGGCGCTGGCGATGCGCCTGGCCCGCGCGTACGACGAGGGCGACACCGCGCTCAAGCGCCTCGGGACCGCCGTGGCGAAGTACCACGTGTGCAAGCGCTCCCCCGGCGTCGCGTTCGAGGCGCTCGAGTGCCTCGGCGGCAACGGCTACGTCGAGGAGTCCGGCATGCCGCGCCTCTACCGCGAGGCGCCGCTGAACTCCGTCTGGGAGGGCTCGGGGAACGTCAACGCGCTCGACGTCCTGCGCACGCTCGTGAAGGAGCCGGGCGCCTTCGACGTCTTCCACGCGGAGCTCTCCTCCGCCCTGGGCGCCGACGCCCGCTACGACGCCTTCGCCGGCCGCCTGCAGGGCGCCTTCGCCGACCCGGAGTCCCTCGAGGTCCGCGCCCGGCGCGTCGTGGAGGACATGGCGGTGGCCTGGCAGGCGTCCCTGCTGCTCAAGCACGCGCCCCACCCCGTCGCCGACGCGTTCTGCGCCGCGCGCCTGGGCGGCGACCGCGGCCTGAACTACGGGACGCTCCCGGCCACGACGGACTTCGGCGCGATCATCGACCGGGCGCTGCCCGCGACGTAACGCCGTTTGCAGTCGCCCGGTCGCGCGAGGAAGACTGCCGCCCATGACCACCATGGGAGACGACGTGCAGGACACCGCGGCCAAGCCCTTCGCGCTGGCCAGGGACGAGGGGGAGGCCCGCTGGATGGTCGGCAGCCTCGGGACCTTCAAGGCGACCGCCGGGAGCACGGGGGGCGCGATGACCGTCATGGAGGCCTACGGGCCGGAGGGGATGGCCGTCCCGCTGCACACCCACGCGGGGGACTGCGAGGCCTTCTACCTCATCGAGGGCGAGGTGACCTTCCAGGTCGGCGACGAGGTCGTGAGCGCCTCCCCCGGCCACTTCGCCTTCATCCCGACGGGCGTCCCGCACGGCTTCACCGTGCGCTCGGAGACCGCGCGGTTCCTCGACATCCGGACCCCGGGCGGCTTCGAGGGCTTCTTCCGCGCCGTGAGCGACCCGGCGTCGAGCGCGACGCTCCCGCCCGAGGCGACGCCCGCGGACATCGAGCGCCTCGTCGCGGCCGCGCCCGAGTGGGGCATGACGATCGTCGGGCCCCCGCCGCAGCACCCCGCCTGACGGCCGCGCCGGGCCCCCGCCGGCGGGTGGGGGCGCGGCCGCTGCCACGATGGGGGCCATGGGGAGCTCCTTCCAGCTCGGGCGGGTCTACGGGATCCGCATCGGCGCGAGCCCGAGCTGGTTCGTCGTGCTCTTCGTCATGGTCTACGCGCTCTCGGGGTACTTCGACGACGCGCTGGGTGGCTCGCGGAGCGGGGCGTTCGGGGTCGCGGTGCTCGCCGCGTTCCTCTTCTTCCTCTCCATCCTGCTCCACGAGCTCGGCCACGCCCGGGTCGCGCAGCGCAACGGCATCGCGATCAGCGGCATCGACCTCTGGTTCTTCGGCGGGGTCGCGAAGCTCGAGCGCGACACGGCCTCCCCGGGCGAGGAGTTCCGGATCTCCGCGGCGGGCCCGGCGGTCACCGCGCTCATCGTCGTGGCGGCGACCCTCGTCGCGATCGGGGTGAGCTCCCCCGACGAGGTGCTCGACTCCGCGCGGTTCTCCGACGCGGACGTCTCCCCCGCGGTCGCGCTGCTGAGCTGGCTGGCGACGATCAACCTCTTCCTCCTGCTCTTCAACCTCGTGCCCGCGTTCCCCCTCGACGGCGGGCGCATCGCGCGGGCCGTCGCCTGGAAGCTCACGGGGGACCGCCACCGCGCCACGCGGATCGCCGCGCGCCTGGGCCAGCTCTTCGGGCTCGTCCTCCTCGGCCTGGGGGTCTACGTCGCGCTCGGCGGCGACACGTTCAACGGCGCCTGGTTCGCCGTCATGGGCTTCTTCCTCGGCCAGAGCGCCTCGGGCGCGATCACGGGCTCGCGCTTCACGGAGGCCATCGAGGGCGTCACGGCGGCCGACGTCATGGACCCGCACCCGCTCGCGCTGCCGGGCGGCATGCCGCTCGAGGACGCGCGGGCGCGGCTGGCCCACCAGGGCTGGCCGTGGTCGGCCGTGGTGGACGAGGAGGGCCGCTACGTCGGGGTCCTCACCGCGGACGAGGCCCCGCACGCGGCCGGGACCGCCGGCGAGGCCGCGGACGCCGACCGGGCCGCCTGGGCGGTCGACGGCGCCACGCCCCTGGAGGACCTCCTGGGCTCCGGCCCCCTGCGCCACCGGGGCGCGCTGCTCGTCCTCGACGAGGCCGGCGGCCTGGCGGGGGTCGTGACCCTGGAGCAGGTCCACCGGGCGTTGGCCGCGGCGGCGCCAGGACCCTGACCCCGCAAGCCGGGTGGCCGGGGCGCACGTATACAGTCCGACACCACCCAACCGTCTCGAGCGCAGAAGAACCCACATGCCTTCACATGACGTCCTCATCATCGGCGCGGGACTCGCCGGCCAGCGCGCTGCGGTAGCCGCGGCCGATGCCGGAGTCTCGGTCGCCATCCTCTCCAAGGTCCACCCGGTCCGCTCGCACTCCGTCGCGGCCGCGGGCGGGATCAACGCGGCGGTGTCCGTCACGGACGACTGGCGCTCGCACGCCTACGACACCGTGAAGGGCTCGGACTTCCTCGGCGACCAGGACGCCATCGAGGTCATGTGCTCCGAGGCGCCCAAGGAGGTCATGCACCTCGAGCACATCGGGGTCACCTTCCACCGCAACGACTCGGGCGAGCTCGACCTGCGCGCCTTCGGCGGCGCCTCCGTCAAGCGCACGGCCTACGTCGCGGACATCACGGGCCAGGCCATCCTGCACGTGCTCTACGAGCAGCTCATGAAGTACCACGAGACCGTCGACCGCTACGAGGAGTGGTTCACCACCTCCCTGCTCATCGACGAGGAGGGTGCCTGCGTCGGCTGCGTCGCGCGCGACATCCGCACGGGCGCCATGGAGACGTTCACCGCCAAGAACGTCATCCTCGCCTCGGGCGGCGCCGGCCAGTGCTTCAAGCCGACGACGAACGCGCTCATCTGCACGGCCGACGGCATCGCGCAGGCCTACCACGTGGGCGCGCCGCTGATGGACATGGAGATGATCCAGTACCACCCGACCACGCTGGTCGAGAACGGCTTCCTCATCACGGAGGGCGCCCGCGGCGAGGGCGCGCACCTCCTGAACTCCGAGGGGGAGCGCTTCATGGAGAAGTACGCGCCCAACAAGATGGAGCTCGCCTCCCGCGACGTCGTCTCCCGCGCGGAGCAGACGGAGATCAACGAGGGCCGCGGTGTCGGCGAGGACGGGTCGGGCATCTACCTCGACATCACCGTCGTCCCGAAGAAGCGCGTCCACGAGGCGCTGCGCGAGATCGTGAACATCGGCAAGGACTTCGCCGGGGTGGACATCACGAAGGAGCCCATCCTCATCCGGCCGGGCCAGCACTACATCATGGGCGGCGTCAAGACCGACATCAACGGCGCGACGCCGATCCCGGGCCTCTACGCCGCGGGCGAGGTCGCCTGCGTCTCGGTCCACGGCGGCAACCGCCTCGGCGCGAACTCCCTGCTCGACACGCTCATCTTCGGCCGCCGCTCCGGCGAGCACGCCGCGGAGCGCGCGAAGGCCATGTCCATGCCGAAGACGACGGACGCCCAGGCGCGCCGCGACGAGGAGCAGATCGCCGACATCATCCAGCGCCCGAAGACGGGCCGCCGGATCTCGGAGATCAAGGACGAGCTCGGCACGGTCATGAACCGCTACGTCGCGGTCTACCGCGACGAGGCGGGCCTGCTGGAGGCCAAGGAGGTCGTCCAGCGCCTCAAGGAGGAGGCCAAGAGCGCCTACGTCGACGACCGCGGGACGGTCTTCAACCAGGACGTGCTCGGCGCCATCGAGCTCGGGTACATGCTCGACGCGGCGGAGTGCACCGTCATCGCCGCCATCGAGCGCAAGGAGTCGCGCGGGGCGCAGTTCCGCACGGACTTCCCCGAGCGCAACGACGACGAGTTCATGCAGCACATCAACACCACGAAGAACGGCGGGAGCGAGCCGCACGTCTCCTACTCGCCCGTGACGATCACCCAGTGGCAGCCCGAGGAGCGCAAGTACTAGATGGCAGAGACACGGAAGCCCTCGCAGGACTTCACCCTGCGGATCCGTCGCTACGACCCGGACTCGGGCGAGGCGCCGTACTGGGATGAGCACACGATCAACCTCGAGCCGCACCGCTCCGTCCTGGAGGGCATCCTCCAGGCCAAGGGCAAGTACGACGGCTCGATCGGCATCCGCTGCTCGTGCAAGGCCGCGATCTGCGGCTCCTGCGGGGTGCGGGTCAACGGCCAGGCCGGCCTGGCCTGCCACACGCACCTCGACGCGGCGCTGAAGTCCTCGAAGGACGGCGTCATCGAGGTCGAGCCGATGGGCAACATGCCCATCATCAAGGACCTCATCGTCGACATGGACGCGGTCCACTGGAAGAAGATCCAGCGGGTCACGCCCTGGCTCCTGGCCCAGGACCCGCTGCCCGAGCGCGAGCACATCGTGCCGCGCGAGGCGATGGTCGACGTGACGCAGTCCATGGCCTGCATCCAGTGCGGCGCCTGCGTCTCGGACTGCCTCTCCATGGAGGTCGACCCGCTGTTCATCGGCCCCGCGGCCCTCGCGAAGGCCTACCGCTTCGTCGGCGACCCCCGCGACGTGCAGCAGTTCGAGCGCCTGAAGGACCTCGCCGAGGACCCGCACGGCATGTACGACTGCACCCACTGCTTCAAGTGCATCGAGGCCTGCCCCAAGGGCGTCGCCCCGATGAACCAGATCATGCGGCTGCGTCGCCGGGCGGGCAACGACCACCACATCGTCGACCGCAACAACGGCGAGCGCCACGAGCGCGCGTTCGTCTCGCTGGTCAAGCAGGGCGGCCTGCTCCACGAGGCCGAGCTGCTCCCGCGCTCCTACGGCGGCGACTCGTGGTTCGCGAAGTTCGCCCCGTCCGCCGGTGCGGAGCTCGCGAGCTCCCTGCCGTCGATCACGAAGGCGCTCCTGCGCCGCAAGGTGACGCTCAAGGGCGCCCTGGCGCCGCACAAGCTGCCCAAGCAGGACCTCAAGAACATCCAGCGCATCTACGACACCGTCGAGGGTCGCGACGAGCGCTACGAGCTGAACCTCTACATCACGGGCGCCGACGAGGAGATGGAGGCCGCCCAGGAGGCCAACCTCGAGGCCGTCGACGGCGAGGTCGACGGGCAGTCCATGCCCTCGGCCCCGGGCGCCAACGCGAAGGGACTTGCCTGACATGAAGGTCGCCTACTGGCCCGGGTGCGTCTCCCGCGGCTTCACCCCCGAGCTCCACGGCAGCGTCGCGAAGGTCGCGCCGCTGCTGGGGATCGAGCTCGTCGAGCTCGACCGCGCGTGCTGCACGGGCGCCGGGGTCATCGCGGAGCACTCCCAGGAGCTCGCGGACACGCTCAACGGGCGCACGTTCGCGCTCGCGCAGGAGGAGATGCGCAACGGCGCGGACCTCATGATGAACATCTGCTCGACCTGCCAGGGCGCGCAGAGCGAGTCGCAGGAGCGCCTCGACAACAACGCGGAGTACCGCGACTTCGTCAACGAGACGCTCGCGCCCGAGGGCCTGACCTACGAGCGCGGGCATCACGAACAAGAACTTCCTCTGGATGCTCGTGGAGGACATCGGGCTGGAGAAGCTCTCCTCCCTGGTCAAGCGGCCGCTGACGAACCTGAAGGTCGGCCCGTTCTACGGCTGCTACATCGTGCGCCCGGCAGAGCGGATCGGGATCACGGACGAGAACCCGCGCGACACGTACCTCGCGCTGGTCATCGAGGCGCTCGGCGGCACGGTCATCGAGTACGCGGGCTCCCACAAGTGCTGCGGCTTCCCGATCATCACGATGAACAAGAAGGCGTCGCTGGCCCAGGCCGGCCAGCACCTCGCCGACGCGGCCGACGCCGACGCGGACTGCCTCGTCACGCCGTGCCCGCTGTGCCACCTGAACCTCGACCTGCAGCAGCCCCTGGCCGAGCGCCAGATCGGGCGGCCGCTGGACATGCCGGTCCTGCACCTCCCCCAGCTCGTGGGCCTCGCCCTCGGCCTGGAGCCCAAGGAGCTCGGCCTGCAGCGCCACGTCGTCAAGCCGACCTCCGTGGTCGACTGGTCCACGACGGTCGTCGCGGGTGTCGGCTCGCAGCACGGTGAGGTGCGCGGCGGCTCGGTCGCCGCGGCCTCCTCCGGCGGCTGGTAGCCCCGCCGTTGCCGGAGCGCCCCGTCCGGCCGGCGTTGGCCCCCGAGCTGACGCCGGCCGAGCGCGCCGCGGCGCTCTCGAAGCTCGGGGCGCCCGCGCCGTCCGGCGCGCCGCTGGACGCCTCGCGCCTCGACGCGGCTCGCGATCGCCTGCGGGCGGCCGCCGCGCCGGCCGACGCCCCGGCGGCGACCCCGGTCGCCGTGGACCCTGGGCGCTTCGACGCCGCGCAGGCACGCCTGCGCGCGTCCCGCGGCGCGCGCCGCACCCCACGCTGAGCGCGCGCCGCCGCGCCCGCGCGCCGCGCCGCGCGCGCGCCGCCGCGCCACGCGCGCCACCCACCAGCGCATCGAGTTGTCGCTTCATCCCGCCATGCGGGATCAACCGACGACTCGACGTTCGGCCCGCGGCGTCGGCCCGCGGCGTCGGCGCGCGCCGACTCAGCCCGCGGCGAGGAAGGCGTCGAGCTGCGCCGCGGTCTTGCGGCGGACGAGGAGGCCGAGGAGCGGCGTCCGGCCGAGGACGCCCTGCACCGGGCCCATCGCCTGCGCGCCCCAGCGCGCGAGGTCGAAGGTGTCGACCTGCTGCGCGATCCGCCCGTCCGGGGCGAAGCGGAACGTCGAGCGGACGTCGTTGACGACGGGCCGCTGCTGCGGGCCGAAGGCGTACGTGGCGACCCAGTTCGCGCTCCCGGTCGCCCCGGACGCCTCGTGGGCGCGCAGATCCAGGGAGACGCCGGTGCTGCGCGAGGTGAGCATGCGCCACATGCCGCCGACGCGCTCACCCTCCAGCCGCCCGAACGCCGGGTCCTCGAACGTCGCGCCGGGCGCGTAGCACGCCGCCATGGCCTCACCGTCCCCCGCCGCGAGGCCGGCGTAGAGCTGCTCGATCGTCTGCTGCGGCCCGGGCATCGGCCGACCCTAGTCCTTCGGCCGCAGAACGACGAAGGGGCCCTCCCAGGACCCCTTCGTCTGCTGCTCACCCCGTCCCGTGGTCCGTACCCCTACGTCCCGTCCAAGGTCTGCACCAGCCTCGCAGCGGCGCGCGCGACGGTCATCACCCCCGGCGGGTGGTCTTCGGGGTAGCGTGCGGGTGACGGGCGGGTGAGATGGACCTCACCCTTCGCCCCGTTCCTGCCGATGGAGCCGCAGTGCCGCCGACGACGCCGATCACCGTCCTGCTCACCCGCTTCGAGGACCTCGTGTCCCGCGGCCTCCAGGCGCTCGTCGGCGAGGACGGCGCGCTCTCCCTCGTCGCCTCCGACGTCGAGCTGGCGGCGCTCGACGCACGGCTCGAGGCGCTCCGGCCGACGGTCGCCATCCTGAACTTCGGCTCCCTGCGCTCCCCCGCCGACGTCCACCGCCTCAGCGCCGCGCACCCCGCGACGCGGCTCATCGTCCTGGCCAACCGGCCCTCGCCGGCCGAGGCCAACCAGGTGCTCGCCTTCGGGGCGACCGCCTGCCTGGCCAAGGAGACGCAGGGTCGCGACGTCCTCAACGCGATCCACCTCGCCTCCCGCGGCCTCGTCGTCCTCCCGCGGCGGACGCCGGCCGCCGGCCCGGCGCCCGTCCCCATCGGCCCGGAGCTGCTGACCCCGCGCGAGGCGGCGGTGCTCGAGCTGCTCCAGCAGGACCGCTCGAACGCGGAGGTCGCGGCCGCGCTCTGCGTGGGGATCGAGACCGTCCGCACCCACCGGCGCAACATCTACCGCAAGCTCGGCGTCCGGACCCGGCGGGAGCTGACGGGGCTCGGGGCGCCCCCGGCCCGCTGAGCGGCTAGGCCGCCGCGGTCGAGGTCCCGAGCAGGCCGCGTTCCGCCAGCAGCTCCGCGAGCTGGACCGTGTTCAGCGCCGCGCCCTTGAGCAGGTTGTCCCCGACGACGAAGAGGTTGAGCGACATGGGATCCGAGAGGTCCAGCCGGACCCGGCCGACCGCGACCTCGTCACGGCCCGCGTACTTCACGGGGGTCGGGACGTCGTCGAGCACCACGCCCGGGAACGCCTCGAGCGCCGCGAGGGCCGCCTCGACGCTCGGCTCGCGCTCGAACGTCGCGCGGACCTGCACGGCGTGGCCGACCATCACGGGCACCCGGACGCAGGTCGGCGACACCGCGAGGTCCGGCAGGCCGAGGATCTTCCGCGACTCGTTGCGGAGCTTGAGCTCCTCGTCCGTGTAGCCGCCCTCGCCGACGCTGCCGAGCAGTGGGACCACGTTGAAGGCCAGCGGCGCGGCGAACACCTCGTGCGCGACGCCCTCGAGGGCCGCGGCGCCGTCCTCGACGAGCTGCTCGCGCTTGGACGAGCATGCCGGGAACCTGCTCGGCCAGCTCGTCCATGCCCTTCTGCCCCGCGCCGCCCGCGGCCTGGTAGCTCGTGGCCACGATCGCGGTCAGGCCGAAGGCGTCGTGCAGCGCCTTGAGCGGCAGCATGATCGCCATCGTCGTGCAGTTCGGGTTCGCGACGATCCCGCGGCTCGCGTTGGCGAGCTCGTCCGGGTTGACCTCCGAGACGACGAGCGGCACGTCGTCCTCCATCCGGAACGCGGAGGAGTTGTCGACGACGATCGCGCCCGCGGCGGCGAACTTCGGCCCCCACGCCTTCGAGATGGAGCCGCCCGCGGAGAAGATCGCGACGTCGAAGCCCTCGATGGCGTCGTCGGCGAGCCCGACGACGATGCGGCCCTTGCCGAGGTCCCGGCCCGCGGAGCGCTCGCTGGCGAACGGCACGACCTCGGAGGCCGGGAACGCCCGCGTCTCCAGCAGGTCCAGCATCTGCGTGCCGACGGCCCCCGTCGCCCCGACGACCGCGACCCGGTACTGACGCTCCCGGCTCATGCGAACTCCCCGAAGGGCTGCTCCGGGCGGATCGTGTCCGGCCCGGAGAGCTCGAAGGCCGAGTGCAGGGCGCGCACGGCGTCCGGCACGCGGTCGACGGGCACGACGCAGGAGATGCGGATGGGGCTCGTGGAGATCATCTCGATGTTGATCTCCTGCTCGCCGAGGGTCGTGAAGACCTTCGCGGCGACGCCCGGGTGCGACTTCATCCCGGCGCCGACGATGGAGACCTTCCCCATCCCGTCGTCCGTGAGGACCTCGATCCCGTGCTCCTCGCCGATGGGCCCGAGCGCCGCGCGGGCGGCGTCGACCTCGTCCTTCGGGATCGTGAAGCTCATGTCCGCGAGCTGGCCCTCGGAGACCGGCTCGTTCTGGATGATCATGTCGATGTTCACGTTGGCCTCGGCCAGCGCGGTCGTCACCCTCCCGGCGATGCCGGGCGTGTCCGGGACGCCCTTGAGCGTCACGCGGGCCTCCCCGGTCGAGTGGGTGACGGCGGTGATGAGCGGGTGTTCCACGATCTCCTCGGGAGGGACGACGACGGTGCCCGGAGCGTCCTCGAAGCTCGAGCGGCAGTGGATGCGGACGCCGTGGTTGCGCGCGTACTCGACGCTGCGCAGCTGCAGGACGCCGGCGCCGGAGGCGCTCATCTCGAGCATCTCGTCGAAGGAGACGAGGTCGAGCTTCGTGGCGTCGGGGACGATGCGGGGGTCGGCGGAGAAGACCCCGGCGACGTCCGTGTAGATCTCGCACACGTCCGCCCCGACGGCGGCGGCCAGCGCGACGGCGGTGGTGTCCGAGCCGCCGCGGCCGAGGGTCGTGACGTCCTTCGTCGTCGACACCCCCTGGAACCCCGCGACGAGAACTATGCGATCTTCTGCGAGCCCGGCCCGGATGCGGTCGGCCCGGACGTCGAGGATGCGCGCCTTCGTGTGCGACGTGTCCGTGACGATGCCCGCCTGAGACCCCGTGAGCGAGATCGCCCTGTGCCCCAAGTCGTTGATGGCCATCGCGCAGAGCGCGCACGAGACGCGCTCGCCCGTGGAGAGGAGCATGTCCATCTCGCGGGGGTCCGGGACGGCGGAGACCTCGAGCGCGTCGGCGATGAGGCGGTCCGTCTCCTTCCCGCGCGCGGAGAGCACGACGACCACCTGCGCCCCCGACTCGCGCTTGGCGACGATCCGGGCCGCGGCGCGCTTGATGCGCTCCGCGTCGGCGACGGAGGTGCCCCCGAACTTCATGACGACGGTGCCTGGCATGCGTGAGCCCCAGGATACGCGGGAGGGGCGCGCGTGACCCCGTGGCGCCGGCTCCTCGCGCTCGTGGCCGCGGTGGGTGCGCTGGCCGGTGGCGGGATCGCCCTGGCCGTCGACGCCCCGGAGCCCGCGGGGGTCGCGACGCTCCCCGAGGGCGGCTCGGGCTTCCGGCCCTCCCCGGGCCAGATCGGGGAGCCGCTCGCCCCCGACACGCCGAAGGAGCGCGAGCAGGCCCGCAAGGCCGACGAGAGCCTGCCGGTCCCGCTCGTGCGCGCCGCGGCGCGCCTCTTCCTCGTCGGCTTCTCGGGCACGACCTCCGAGGCCCCGTTCTTCGAGCGCCTGCGCCGCCACGAGTGGGGCGCCGTGCTGCTCGAGCGCCAGAACGTCGTGGACCGCACGCAGCTCAACGCGCTGACGGGCGAGGTCAGCGTCGTGGCCCGGGAGGCCAAGCAGGTCCCGCCGCTCCTGGTCGCCCAGCAGCTCGGCGGCGAGGAGGTCGTCGTCCCGGACATCGGCCCCTCGAAGGCGTCCGCGACGGGCAGCGCCACCCAGGCGCGCAACGAGGCGCGCCGCGCGGGGCGCTCGCTCCACCGCTTCGGCATCGACGTCGTCCTCGCGCCGTCGGCGGACCTCGCGGCGGCCGGCGGGCCCTGGGCCGAGCGGAGCTTCTCCGACGACCCGAGCACCGCGGGCCAGCTCGTCGACGCCGCCGTGCGGGGCTGGCGTGAGGCGAAGATCGCCCCCGTCGTCGGCCACTTCCCGGGCGAGGGGGGCGCGTCGCAGGACCCCGAGGTGGGCGTGGCCACGGTCGGCTCGTCGCGGGACGCGCTGCGCAAGGCCGACCAGCGTCCGTTCGACGCCGTCAAGACCGAGGCGCCGGCCGTGCAGCTCTCGGGGGCGCTCTACGCGGACTTCGACCCGGTGACCCCGGCGACCCTCGACCCCGGGGTGGTCGAGACGCTGCGCCAGACGGGCTTCCGCGGCGCGATCGTCTCCGCGAACCTCACCGCGGCGACCCTGGCGACCGGCGGGGGCGTCGGCGCCGCGGCGGTCGCGGCGCTCAAGGCCGGGTGCGACCTGCTCTACGTCCCGGGCGACCAGCGCGACCAGGAGGAGGCCTACCGCGCCGTCGTGCGCGCCGTGCGGGTCGGGACGATCCCGGTCAGCCGGGTGCGGGAGGCGCTCATCCGGGTCGACCGGCTGCGGAAGGTCGCCGGCTAGGCGGGCTGCAGGACGTAGACGACCCGGACGGTGCTCGAGAAGGTCTCGCGCCCGGGGAGCACGGGGGTCGGCGCGACGGGCCGTGACGGAGCGGCCGCGCTGACCGACGCCTCCTGGCCGGCGGAGTCGACGGGCTGGGGCCCCGGGGCGCTGCCGGGGTCGAGCTCGATCGAGCGCACGCCGGTCACCCGCTGCCCCTGGGAGGCCGCGGCCTCGTCCGCGCGGCGCCGCGCGTCGGCCAGCGCCGCGCGCTCCGCGGCCAGCCGACCCTCCGTGCGGCGGGCCTGGGAGAAGGAGAAGCGGGGCCCGTCGATGCCCGTGGCCCCCGCATCGGCGGCGACGTCGAGGGCGCGACCGACCTGCTCGACGTCCTGGACGCGCACCGCGAAGGCCCCCGACGCCGTGTAGCGCACCTTCAGGGGACCGCCCTTGCGCAGCCGGTAGCGCTCCCGGAAGAGCGAGACGGAGGTCGTGGTGATGTCCGTCCGCGGCACGCCGATGGCCCGCAGGCGCCCGACGATGGAGACGAGCCGGACGTTCGCGCTGCCCCGGGCGGCCGCGGAGGTGGCGGCGGTGCGCCGGACGACCGCCTCGAAGGTCCCGACGTCGGGTGCGAGCTCGACCTCCCCGAGGCCCTGGACCCCGAGCGTGCGCTCGGGCTCCTGCGCGTGGGCCGCCCCGGGGGCGGCGAGCGCGGCGGCGAGGGTCAGGACGGCGGCGAGACGGCGCATGGGCCGACACTACGCCTAGAGCGCGCGGCGGCCCGAGAAGGCCTTGCCCGAGCGTGACCTCGTCGGCGTACTCGAGGTCCCCGCCGACCGGCAGGCCGCTGGCCAGGCGGGTCACGGACGTGGCCGGCGCCGTCTCCCGCAGGTGCGCCGCGATGTGCAGCGCGGTCGCCTCGCCCGTGGTCGTGGGGTTCGTCGCGATGACGACCTCCGTGATGCCGCCGGCCTCGACCCGGGCGTAGAGCTCGCCGAGCTTCAGGTCCTCCGGGTCGATCCCGTCGATCGGGCGAGAGCGCGCCACCGAGCACGTGGTAGCGGCCCCGGTACTCGTGGGTGCGCTCCATGGGGACGATGTCCCCGGGCTCCTCCACGACGCAGATCAGCGCCGTGTCGCGCCGCTCGTCCCGGCAGATGGGGCAGCGGGCCTCGTCGGCGAGGTTGAAGCAGATCTCGCAGAGGCCCATCTTCGCCTTGACCTCGCGGATCGCGTCGGCCAGGCCGAGCGCGTCCTCCGCGTCGGCGCGCAGGAGGTGGAAGGCGAGGCGCTGGGCGGTCCGCTGCCCGATGCCGGGCAGCTTGCCGAGCTCCGTGATCAGCCGCTGGACGGGCGGGGCGTAGATGGCGGTGCCTAGAAGCCGGGAAGGCCCAGGCCGCCGAGGTCCATGCCGCCCGTGAGGCCGCCCATCTTGCTCGCGGCCATCTCCTGGGAGGAGCGCAGCGCCTCGTTGACCGCGGCGAGGACGAGGTCCTGGAGCAGCTCGACGTCGTCGGGGTCGACGGCCTCGGGCTTGATCTCGATGCCCGTGACCTGCTGGTCGCCCGTCGCGGTGACCGTGACCATGCCGCCGCCGGCCGTCGCGGTGACGGTCGCGTGCTTGAGCTCCTCCTGCGCCTTGGCCATGTCGGCCTGCATCTTCTGGACCTGCTTCATCATCTGCTGCATGTTCGGCTGGGGCATCAGGGGCTCTCCTCTGGGTCGATCTCTTGGGCGTCGAACTCGGTCTTGAAGCGCTCGACCCACTCCGCCTCGGAGACGACGGGGGCGGCGGGCACCGCGGCCAGGGTGGCGGGGTCGGCGAGCTCGAAGGTCAGGCGGGGCTGGAAGCCCGCGAGGCTCCGGATCGCCTCGGCCAGCGCGGCACGGTTCGCGGCCGTCTCGGCCTTGCGGCGGAAGAAGGACTGGCCCGGGTCGTAGGCGAGGGTCAGGTCGTGGTCGCGGAGGGCGCTCAGGTGCGCCGGGGCGATGACGGAGTGCAGGAGCTGGTTCTGCTGCGCGAGCGTGTCCAGGACCGCGGGCCAGACGGCCTTGAGGGCGTCGAGGCTGGGCGGCGCGGCGGCGGGTGCCGGCGCGGCCGCGGCGGGCGGGGCCGGTGCGGGCACTGGTCGATCGAAGGGCTGCTCCGCAACCACAGGATCGACCACGGGGGCCGCCGGCGGCTCGGCGAGGGCGACGGGGGCGGGCGGCGCGGGTGCGGCGACGGGCGCGGGCGGCGCGGCGGGGGCGGGCGGCGCGGCGGGCGGGGCAGGCGCGGCGGCGCGCTGTCCCTCCTGGGCCGGCGGGAGGTCGTCGTAGACGTCGAGCGGTGGGCCGTCCCAGTCGTCGACGGCCGCCGGCGCGGGCACGGGAGCAGGCGCGGGCGTCGATCGTGCTGTCCCGTTCTCGCCCTGGGAGACCGGCGCAGCACGCTCGGGCTCCCCGCCGCCGAACGCCGCCGCGAGCGGCGAGCGGGACACGACCGGGCTCGGGCCCGAGGCGGCGATGGGCTCCCCCGCGTGCTCCGGGTGGGCCGCCGGCGAGGCGGGCGACGCCGGCGCGGGGGGCTGCGGCGCCTGCTCGACGGGGCGCGGCGGCTCGGGCGGCGGCGCGACCGCGGCGGCCGCGGCCAGCGCGCGCTCGAGGCGCTCCAGCCGGGCGAGCAGCGCCTGGGTCGAGGCGTCGACCTCCGGCGTCGCGGCCTTCACGAGCGCGAGCTCGAGCTGGGTGCGGGCGTCCGCGCCGTCCTTGTAGGCGCGGAGGGCGAGCGCGAGGAGGTCGATGAGCCGGACGACGTCCGTCGCCGGCACGCGCTTGGCCTGCTCGGACAGCCGCGCGTCGCGGTCGGGGGTGACGGCCAGCTCGGGCGGCACGCCGCCGAGCGTCTGGGTGATGAGCAGCTCGCGGCGCGTGCGCCTCGAGGTCGCGGATGAACTGCCGACGACGTCGCGGCCCGTCTCGACGAGCTGCGCGGCGGCGCCGAGGGCGGACCGCGGGTCGTGGGAGGCGACCGCGTCGAGCGCCCCGAAGAGGAGCTCCGCATCGGCGACCCCGAGGACGGCGAGGACGTCCTCCGTGTGGATCTCCGTGCCCGAGTAGGTGACGAGCTGCTCGAGGGTCCCGAGCGCGTCGCGGAAGGAGCCCGTGGCGTGCCGCGCGAGGAGCGCGACGGCGTCGGCCGGGACCCGGATGGCCTCCTGGTCGGCGACGCGCTGGACGACGCGGGCGAGCTGCTCGACCGTCGGGCGGGCGAAGTCGAAGCGGTGGCAGCGGTCGACGACGGTCGGCAGGACCTTCGCGGCCTCCGTCGTGGCCAGCACGAAGATCGTCGACGGCGGCGGCTCCTCGAGCGTCTTGAGGAACGCGTTCCACGCCTGCGTGGTCAGCATGTGCGCCTCGTCGAGGATGTAGACCTTGTACCGGCCGCTGACGGGCGCGAACTGGACGGAGTCGCGCAGCTCGCGGATGTCGTCGACGGAGTTGTTCGAGGCCGCGTCCATCTCGATGACGTCGAGGGAGGTGCGCGCCCTGGATGGAGCGGCAGGAGTCGCACTTGCCGCAGGGGTTCGTCGTGGGGCCGGGCGGCCGCGGGTCCTCGGGGGTCCCCGAGCAGTTCAGGCAGGCGGCGAGGATCTTCGCCATGGAGGTCTTGCCCGTGCCGCGGGAGCCCACGAAGAGGTAGGCGTGGTGGAGCTTCTCCTGCTCGACGGCGTTGCGCAGGGTGCGCACGACGTGCTCCTGGCCGACGACGTCGTCGAACGTGCGCGGGCGGTGGCGGCGGTACAGCGAGGGGGCGGTCGACATCGTCTCGGGCCAGTCTCGCACAGGCCACGGCGAGCCCCCGGGGGCCGGGCGCCCCGGGGTGGCGTAGCCTGCCGCCCGCATGGCACGCGCCCGCTTCGCCGCGGGGATCGGGGCCCTCGCCGCGCTCCTCTGGGTCGTCGTGGGCCACGGCCTCGTGAACTACGACACGCTCTACACGCTCGTGTGGGGGCGGGACCTCGCCCACGGGGAGCTCCCGGACTACGACGTCCCGCTCGCCCCCACGCCCCACCCGCTGGCGACGCTCCTCGCGCTCCTGGCGACCCCGCTGACGCAGGTCACGAGCGGCGGGGTGCAGGGCGAGCTGGCCGCGAGCGCCGCCCTCGCGCTGGCCTTCGTCTTCCTCGCGCTGCTCGGCTGGGTCGTCTACCGGCTGGGCGCGACCTGGTTCCACCCCGCGGTCGGCGTGCTCGCCGCGGTCCTGCTGCTCACGCGGCGCCCCGTCCTCGACTTCGGCGCCCGCGCCTACGTGGACCTCCCCTACCTCGTGCTCGTCCTCGGCGCCGCCCTGGTCGAGTCGCGCCGGCCCAGGGCGGGGCGCGACGTCCTGCTGCTCCTCGGCGCCGCGGGGCTCATCCGCCCCGAGGCCTGGCTCTTCGCGGCGGCCTACCTCCTGTGGTGCCGCGACCCCCGGCTGCTCCCCTACGCCGCGATCGGCCCGCTCGGCTGGGCGCTCTACGACCTCCTCATCACCGGCAACCCGCTGCACTCCCTGACGGACACGCAGGACAACGCGGAGGCCCTCGATCGGGTCACGGGCATCGCGAACGTGCCGGGGACCGTCCCGCGCCGCCTCGGGGAGATCCTCCGCGAGCCCGTGCTCCTCGGGGCCGCGGGCGGCGGCGTGCTCGCGCTGCTCTGGCTGCGGGAGCGCGTGCGGGTGGGCGTGGCGATCGGCGTGCTCGGGCTCGCGGCCTTCTGCGTCCTGGCCGCCGCCGGGCTCCCGATCCTCGGCCGCTACCTCCTGCTGCCGGCCTCCGTCCTGGCGATCTTCGGCGCCGCCGGGGTGCTCGGCTGGCTCGCGCTCCCCGCGGGCGACCCGCGCCGCCGGCCCTGGCAGGCGTTCGGCGCGCTCGTCGCGGTGACGCTCGTGGTCTTCGCCCCCGGGCAGGTCGACCGGATCACCTGGCTGCGGGCCGCCCTCGACCGCCAGGAGCAGATCCAGGGCGACCTCTCCGACCTCGTGGCCGGCGACCGGGTGCCCTGCGCGATCACGGTCCCGAACCGGCGGCCCATCCCGCTCCTGGCCCTGTGGCTCGACCGCCGGCCGCAGGAGCTCGCGACGGCGCAGGAGGGGGCGCCGGCGCGCGGGGCGTACCTCCAGCCGGCCACGCCGGAGGTCGCCAGCGACTACATCCTCGACCCGCGCGACCGCGACCGCCGCGTCGCGCCGCCGCCCGCGGGCTTCCGGCAGGCCGCGGGGAACGCGAGCTGGCGCCTGCTGACCCGTGAGTGTCGGATCGCCGCCACCCCCTGACGCTGAACCGACGTTCAGCTTCCCCCGGGCCGGGGCTCCGCTGAGGGGTTGACAAGCGCAGGGAGTGAGTGCACACTCACTGCCGCATGCGCCCGCACCCTCTCCACCGCCGACGCCCGCCGCGAGGCCGCCCTCGAGGCCGCGCTGCCGCTCTTCGCCGAGCGCGGCATCACCGGCACGCCGACCCTCGCGGTCGCCAAGGCGAGCGGGATCTCCCAGGCCTACCTCTTCCGCCTCTTCCCGACGAAGAACGACCTGGCCGTCGCCCTGGTCGAGCGCATGAACGAGCGCATGGTCGCGACGATGGCCGGGGCCGGCGAGGCCGCGAAGGCCCGCGGCGAGGAGGTCATCCCCGCCATGGGCGCCGCCTACGCCGAGCTGCTCCAGGACGAGCGCGACCTCCTGCTGCTCACGCTCCACGCGCACGCCGCCTCCCCCGAGCTCGCCCGAGATCCGCGACGCGATGCGCGTCGTGCTTCGCCCGGCTGCACGCGCTCGTCGCCGCGGCTCTCGGGCGAGGAGGAGCTCGAGGTCCGGCGCTTCTTCGCCCAGGGGATGCTCCTGAACGTCATCGCGGCGATGGACATCTGGGACCTCGACGAGCCCTGGGCCCAGACCCTCGTCGGCGAGAAGCACGCGCCGGGCTGCTGAACCCCTCTTTTTTTGACCACCGGATGAGTAACCACTCACACACCAAAGGAGCCGACCACCATGCCCACCAGCACCCGCTCCGGGTGGACCCTCGCCATCGTCTCCGTCGCGCTCTTCATGACCGCCCTGGACAACCTCGTCGTCGGGGTCGCGCTGCCCTCGATCCGCCAGGACTTCGGCGGCTCGCTCGAGTCGCTCGAGTGGACCGTCAACGCCTACACGCTGAGCTTCGCCGTCTTCCTCATCCTCGGCGCCGCGCTCGGCGACCGCTTCGGCCGCAAGCGCATGTTCACCATCGGCCTCACGCTCTTCACCGCCTCGAGCGCCGCTCGCCGCGCTCGCGCCCTCGCATCGACGCGCTCGTCGCGACCCGCGCCCTGCAGGGCCTGGGCGCCGCGATGGTCACCCCGCTCACGCTCACGCTCCTCTCCGAGGCCTTCCCCGCCGAGAAGCGCGGCCTCGCGCTCGGCGTCTGGGCCGGGGTCAGCGGCCTGGGCGTCGCGCTCGGCCCGTTCGTCGGCGGCGCGGTCGTCGAGGGCATCTCGTGGCAGTGGATCTTCTGGCTCAACGTCCCGACCGGCGTCGTGCGTCGTCCCCGCTCGCGCTGCGCTACCTCACGGAGTCCCACGGACCGGCGAGGGCGCTCGACCTCCCCGGGGTCGGCCTCGTGGCCGCGGGCCTCTTCGGCGTCACCTTCGCGATCGTCCGCGGCCAGTCCGAGGGCTGGACGAGCACGCCGATCCTCGCCTCCGCGACCGCCGGCGTCGCGCTCCTGGCCGCCTTCCTGGCCTGGGAGCGCCGGGCACCGACGCCCATGCTGCCGCTGCGCTTCTTCCGCTCCCGCGGCTTCGCCTCCGCGAACCTCGTCGGCTTCTCCATGTTCTTCGGGGTCTTCGGCTCCATCTTCCTCCTGAGCCAGTTCTTCCAGAGCGCCCAGGGCTACGGGCCCTTCGAGGCCGGGCTGCGCACGCTGCCCTGGACGGGCATGCCGATGCTCGTCGCGCCCGTCGCCGGGATCCTCAGCGACAAGATCGGCTCCCGCCCGCTCATGGCCGCCGGCCTCGCGCTGCAGGCCGTCGCGATCACCTGGCTGGCGCTCGTGACGGAGGTCGACGTGGCCTACGCGTCGCTCGTCCCCGCGTTCGTCATGGGCGGCACGGGCATGGCCCTCGTCTTCGCCCCGAGCGCGAACGCCGTCCTGCGCTCCGTCCGCCCGGAGGAGGCCGGCCAGGCGAGCGGCGCGACGAACGCCATCCGGGAGCTCGGCGGCGTCATGGGCGTCGCCGTCCTGGCCAGCGCGTTCGCGGGTGCGGGCTCCTACGCCAGCCCGCAGGCCTTCACGGACGGGCTGGTGGCCGCGCTGCCGATCGGGGCCGCCGTGCTGGCCCTGGGTGCCGTCGCCGCGCTCTTCGTCCCCGGCCTCGTCCGCGAGCCCGCGCCGGCGGAGGAGCTCCCCGCCGAGGCGGTGCTCGTGGCCTGACCCCGCGGGGCACCCGCCGGCCCACCCGGCTCATCCGGGTTCCACACCCGCATGGGGGACCGTCCCGGGCCATGGACGGCGCCCCCTCCCCCGCCCCGGGCACCGAGCCCGACCTCGTGCTCCTGACGACGGACGCCGCGACGGGGAAGGTCACGGGCGCGATCGCGCTCGGGACGGAGTGGGAGCAGCTGCTCTGCGAGATCGTCCTCGACGCCGGGCGCCAGGCCGGCGGGCCCGGCGCCTGAGGGCGGTCCTGCTGAAGGAGCGGATCGTGCACCCGGCCCTGTGGTCGCACCTCGGTGACGCTCTCGCCGAGCGACGGCTCCGGTCCGGGCCACCCCGCTGCACACGCCGGGATCCGCTTAAGGCTGCTTCCTTCCGGACCTGACCTGGTTCACAGACCGACGTTGCGCGGGACCCGGGCCATCGACACCGCCTTCGGCGCGCTGACCCCGAGGCGTGACCCCGCAACCGGGGATTCGGCCTCGCTAGAGCGGAACTGCGAGCGACAGGGCGCCGCTACTCCCCCACCTAGCACGATCCGCCGTCGAGGCTAGCGGGTCGGGCGCGGTGGCGCCCGGGCATGGGGGGTCCATGCGCCTGTACCCCGAGCTCCCCGCCCGCCGCACCGCGACGATCCTGCGGGACGTCGCCACGCTCGCGGCCATCGTCCTCCTCGCCGTGCTGGCCGTCCGCGTGCACGACCGCGTCGACGCCCTCAGCGCCGCGGGCCGGGGCGCGCAGGACGCGGGGCGCTCCGTGCAGCGCGGGTTCGACTCCGCCGCGGGCGCGGTGGACGGCGTCCCCGTCGTCGGCGGCGACCTCTCCGGCGCCCTGCGCGACGCCGGCGCGGGCACGGGCGGCGAAGCCGTCAAGGCCGGGATGGCCGGTGAGGATGCGGCGCACGCCGCGGCCCGTCTGCTCGGGTGGCTGACCTTCCTGATCCCCACGGGCCTCCTGCTCAGCCGGGTGCTCCCGCCGCGTGTCGCCCAGGTCCGCATGCTCGGGACCGCGAGCCGCGCGCTGCGCCTCGACGCCGCGCGGGAGCCCGAGCACGCGCGCCTGCTGGCCATGCGCGCGGCCTTCGCCCTGCCCTACGCGACCCTCCTGCGCCACACCCCGGACCCCATGGGCGACCTGGCCGCCGGCCGCCACGAGCGGCTGGTCGCGGCGCTCGCCGAGGACGCCGGCCTGCGGGCCCCCGCCTGACCCTCCCCGCGGGCGCGAGCGTGCATCCGCGGGCGGACGCGGCGTCCGACAAGACAAGTTCCCTCCGATCGGTCATGCTGTGTCGTCCATTCGTCCACCCACTGCGTAGGAGAGGACTGGACCCTTGGACGGCGTGGCATGTGGCCGCGGCTCGCGATCCTTCCCGACAGTGGCAAGGGGGCTTGCCGCACTCCACCTCCACCCGACGGAGACGGACCACCACACCATGAGCACCATCGACCGCGCCCAGCTGAGCGAGACCCTCGAGGAGGAGCTCCGGCACCCGCACGCCCAGGTGCGCGAGCTCGTCCGGCAGCCGACGCGCCGGCTCGCGCTCGCGCCGGGCGCCCTCCCCGCCTCCCGCGCGCTGACGGTCAAGCACGGCATCGACCGGGTCGTCGCGCTGCTCCTCGTGCTGCTCCTCGTCCCGGTGCTGGTCGTGCTCGCCGTCGCGGTGAAGGCCTCCTCCCCGGGCCCCGTGCTCTACCGGCAGCGGCGGATCGGCCGCGACGGCCGGGCGTTCGCCATCCTGAAGTTCCGCTCCATGCGCGTCCACACCCACGCCCGCTTCGCCCTGGCCTCGGGCAGCGCCCCCGGCGGCGTGGAGGGCGTGGACCGCCGGACGGCCGTCGGGAGGCTCATGCGCAGGACGAGCCTCGACGAGCTCCCCCAGCTGCTGAACGTCCTGCGCGGCGACATGAGCCTCGTCGGCCCGCGCCCCGAGCGCCCGGAGTTCGTCCAGCTCTTCGCCGACGAGGTCCCGGGCTACGTCGCAGCGCCACCGCATGCACGTCGGCATCACGGGCCTGGCCCAGGTCCGCGGCCTGCGCGGGCAGACGAGCATCGCGGCCCGGGCGGCCGCCGACAACGAGTACATCGACGCAGTGGAGCCTCCTGCTCGACTTGAAGGTCCTCGCGCTGACGGCGCGCGCCGCCGTCCACGCGACGGAGTAGAGCCCCTAGGGCAGGAGGAAGCGCATCCAGACCTCGGTCCCGTACGGGGTCCCGGTGTCGATGCTGCAGCGGTCGGTGACCCGGACGATCAGCGCGAGCCCCAGCCCGAGGCCCGGCGCCTCGTGCTCGACGCGCAGGCCGGTCCCCGCGTCGGCCACGAGGACCTCGAGGGCGCCGTCCAGCAGGTCGGCCACCACGCTGACGAGGCCGAGCCCGTCGTGCGGGTAGGCGTGGCGCACGGCGTTCGTGACCGCCTCCGAGACGCAGAGCGCGACGTCGCGCACGACGAGGTCCGGGACCCCGTTCTCCCGCGCGAAGGCGACGACCGCGCCGCGCAGCTCCGCGACCGCCGCTGCGGTCGCCGGGGCGGAGCGCCCGAGGGTCGGGGGCGCCTGGTAGGCCGTCGCGGTGCGGCGGGCGTCGGAGGCCATGGCCGCAAGGTACGCCTGTCGGCGCCCCGAAGCGGCCCCCGGGGACGATCTGCGGGTCACGGACGCAGGTTCCGGTCCGATCCCTGACCCCACCAGGCTGCGAGGACCCTGCGCCAGTTGCCCCAGGCGACGGCCTCGAGCTCGTCCGGGGTGAAGCCGTCGTCGCGCAGGGCGGCCAGCAGCCGCGGGACGCCGGTCGGGTCCGCGAGCGCCGCGGGAGGGAGCGCCCCGTCCCAGTCCGAGCCGAGCGCGACGTGCGCGACCCCGATGCGGTCCGCGATGTGGCGGACGTGCTGCACGACGAGCTCGAGCGGCGTGTCGGGCTCCTCCGCGAAGTCGGGACGCAGGAACTTCGTGGCGAAGACGACCCCGACGAGCCCGCCCGTGGAGCCCACGACGTCGAGCTGCGCGTCCGTGAGGTTCCGCGAGGCCGCGCAGAGCGCGTGGGCGCCCGAGTGGCTGGCGACCACGGGGCCGGCGTCGAGGGCGGCGACGTCCCGGAAGCCCGCGGCGTCGAGGTGGCTCACGTCCACGAGGATGCCGAGCTCCGCGCAGCGCCGCACCAGCGCCCGCCCCGCATCGGTGAGGCCGGGCCCCGTGTCGGGCGAGGAGGGGAAGCGGAACTGGACCCCGGAGGCGAAGGCGGTCGGTCGGCTCCAGGCGGGGCCGAGGGAGCGCAGCCCCGCCGCGTGCCACAGCTCGAGCGCCTCGAGGTCCGGGTCGATCGCCTCGGCGCCCTCGAGGTGCAGGACCGCGACGGGCGGCCCCTCGCCGGCGCGGGCGCGGTCGAGGTCCTCCACCCCGCGCGCGATCCGCACGTGCCCCGCGCGCTCCAGGGCGAGCAGCCGCCCGGCCGCCGTCGTGGCGTACGCGGCGGCCTCCGCGTGCGGCACCGGGGGTGGGAGCGGCACCGCGACCGACCCGTCCGCCTCGGTCTCCACGCGCCAGCTGTCCCCCGGCGAGGGCACGTAGACCGCGAAGATCCCGCCGCGGACACCACCCCGGGCCATGCGCGGCAGGTCGACCGCCCCGCCGGGCCGGCCCTCCGCGAGGCCGGCGTGGTCCTCCCGGGTCAGTGCGTCGTTGTGGCCGTCGAAGACGGGCGGGTCGTGGGGCACGCAGCGAGCCTACGCCCGCCTGCGCTCAGGCCCGCTTGAACGCCTCCAGGATCTCCGCGGCCGCGCGGGCCCCGCTCTCGACCGCACCGTTGAGGTAGCCCTGGAAGTCCTGCGAGGTGTGCTCCCCGGCGAAGTGGCACGTGCCGGAGGCCTCGGCCTCCGCCCCGGCGAAGCGCGCGTACTGCCCCGGCTTGAAGTAGCTGTAGGAGCCCTTCGTCCACGGGTGGTCGGGCCAGGAGTCGACCGTCGCGCGGCCCGTCCACTGCGCCGTGACGCCGGGCAGCACGGGCTCGAGCTGGGCGAGGAAGCGCTTGGCCAGCGCCTGCGGCGTCTGCCCTGCGCCGAAGGTCGTCCCGATCCGCCCGCCCGTGTAGTCCACGAGGATCCCCGAGGCGCCGGGCTGCGCACGCGAGACCTCCCAGGTCGCCTGGTAGCCCGTGTCGGCGTACGTGTCGCCGTTGCCCCCGGCGCCCACCCACGGCGCCCGGCTCCTGAAGCCGACGTTCAGCTTGGAGTTCGTCCCCATGCCGAGCTCCGTGATCGCCCACGTCTTCTCCCGGGAGAAGCCCGCCTTGGCGAACGAGACGGAGCGCAGGAGGGAGAACGGGAGCGCGAGCACGACCCGGTCCGCGGTCTGGCGCACGGTGCGGCTCCCCTGCTGGAAGGTGAGCCCGTGCGTCCCGTCGGCGTTGCGCGCGATGGCGGTCAGCTGCGAGCCGTAGGTGATCGTCCCGCGCGCGAGGCGCGAGACGAGGCCGGTGACCACCTGGTCGTTGCCCCCGCGCACGTGGAGCTTCTCGTTCGAGCGGCCGAAGATCCGCAGGTTCCCCTGGCCCGCGTACCCGAGGAGGTAGAGCATGTTCAGGGAGCTCTGCTGGGAGGTCTCCGCGCCGTACTCGATGGTGTAGGCCACGTCGAGCAGCTGGGCGAGCCTCGAGGCGGCGCCGCCCGGGACGTAGGTCGCCAGGTAGGTCGACAGCGGCATGCGCGTCGAGCTCCCGCCCCCGGGCGGTCGAGGACGTGTACGTCGTCGGGTACGACGCGGCCGAGACGTCCGAGTGGATCTGCTGGTAGATGCCCTTGAGGTCCGTCGTCGCGTCGGCCCAGGAGTAGGGCCGGCCGTCGAAGGACGTGAGGGGCTCGGAGCCCTGCGGCTCGGCCTGGAAGAGGTTGTCGAGCTTGAGGCCGAGCTCGGAGACGAGCTGCTTCATCGCGATGTGGTTCGTGTCGATGAGCTCGCCGCCGTGCTCGGCGACCTGGCCGTCGGCGAACGCGCCGCGGATGCTCCAGCAGCGGCCGCCCGCGCGCTGCGAGGCCTCGTGGACCTGCGTGGCGTAGCCCGCCTGCTGCAGGCGGTAGGCCGCGTTCAGGCCGGCCAGGCCCGCGCCGACGACGACGATCCGCGGCGGGGTCGCCGCGAGGGCCGGGCCGACGGGCAGGCCCGCGGCCATGAGGCCCGCACCGGCGGCGCCGGCCCGGGTCGAGGAAGCCGCGGCGCGTCGTGCCCCCCTCCTCGTCGGCCACGTGGGCCATCGCGCGCTGCAGGCCGTCGAGCAGGGGGGTGCGGGCCACGGTGGGTGCCTACTTCCTGGTGGGGGTCATGGTGCGGGGGCGGCGGCGGGGGTGCCGCCGCCCGGGGTCCCGACGGGATCGCTCGAGAGGCGCTGGGCGACGTAGACGGGGATGATCGAGAGGAGGATCACGACGACGGCGACGACGTTGACCACGGGGAGGTTCCGGGGCCGCGAGAGGTTGTTGAGGATCCAGATCGGCAGCGTCTCGTCGTTGCCGGCGGTGAACGTCGTGACGATCACCTCGTCGAAGGAGAGCGCGAAGGCGAGCAGGCCGCCCGCGATGAGCGCGGAGCGCATCTGGGGGAAGGTGATGTCGACGAAGCCGCGCCACGGCGTGGCGCCGAGGTCCCCGGCCGCCTCCTCGAGGGTCACGGACGTCCGCCGCAGCCGCGCGGCGACGTTGTTGAAGACCAGGACGATGCAGAACGTCGAGTGCGCGATGACGACGGTCCACAGCGCGAGGTCCACGTCGAGCACCTGGGTGAACGTCGCGTTGAGCGCCATGCCCGTCACGACGCCGGGCAGCGCGATGGGCAGGACGACCAGCAGGGAGAACGCGTCCTTGCCGAAGAAGTCGTAGCGGGAGAGCGCGTAGGCCGCCAGGGAGCCGAGCAGCGAGCGCGATCGCCGTCGCCCCGAGGCCGACCTGCACGCTGGTCCACAGCGCCTCGCGCGCGCCCGGGTTGTCGAGCGCGTCGGAGAACCAGTGCAGGGTCAGGCCCTTGGGCGGCCAGGACTGCACGCGGGTCTCGTTGAAGGCGTAGACGAAGACGACCAGCAGCGGCAGGTAGAGGAACAGCAGCGTCAGCCCCGTGAAGAGCTGGAGCAGGCGGCGGACGGCGGGCGGGACCTGCACGGCTACAGCGCCCGGAACGCGCCGGCGCGCCGGGCGCCGAGCAGGTAGACGAGCATGATCACGACGGGCACCGTGGCGAACGCGGAGGCCAGCGGGAGGTTGTCGGCGATGCCGACGTTCGCGTAGACGACGTTCCCGATGAACTGCGTCGAGGAGACCAGCCCCGGGGTGATGTAGTCGCCGAGGCTGAGCGAGAAGGTGAAGATCGAGCCCGCCGCGACCGCGGGGACGATGGAGGGCAGGACGACGCTGCGCAGCGTGCGCCAGGGCCGCGCGCCCAGGTCGCCCGAGGCGTCGAGCAGGGAGGTCGGCAGGCGCTCGAGGCCCGCGTAGATCGGGAGGATCATGTACGGCAGCCAGAGGTAGGCCAGGACGATCCACACCCGGATGTAGCCCGACTGCGGGACGCTCAGCCCGAGGGGGTCGCCGAGCCAGTTGAGGATCCCCTCGTTGGCGAACATCGTCCGCCAGGCGTAGACCTTCACGAGGTAGCTGGCCCAGAGCGGGACGAGGATCGCCACGGCGAGGATCGCCCGGGTGCGGCGCGTGACCAGGAAGGCCATCGTGAACGCGATGGGGAACGCGAGCACGATGTCCGTCAGGGTCACGAGCGCCGCGATGGAGAGCGTCCGCAGGACGATCGTGCGGTAGACGGGCTCCGTCAGGATCGTGTCGAAGTTCCCCAGGTCGAAGCCCCGGACCACGAGCCCGCTGAGCTCGTCGAGGCTCCAGAACGCCGCGACCAGCAGGACCGCCAGCGAGCCGAGGTAGACGACCCCCAGCCAGCCGACGGGTGCTGCCAGCAGCGCGCCGGCGCGCAGTGCGCGCCGGCGCCCGGGGCCGGCCATCTCAGCCCTTGATCTCCGTCCAGGCCTGGACCCACTTCGTGTAGTCCACGCACGTGTCGCCGCGGTCGTCGCGGCAGTTGCGCGTCGGCGTCGCCCAGAACTTCACGCGGTCGTAGTAGGCCGTGTCGCCCACGTGGTAGGTGTCGCAGAAGGCCTTGTCCGACGTCTCGTCGCAGGACTTGGGGTTCACGGGCGCCTCGCCGAACCACTCGGCGACCTGCGCCTGGACCTCCGGGGACTCCATGTGGTTCATCCACGCGACCATGCAGTTCGGGTGCTTCGCCTTGTCCGAGAGCATCCAGGTGTCCGACCAGCCCGTCGAGCCCTCCTCGGGCAGGATCGTCTTGATCGGCACCTTGTCGGCCTCGAGGAGGTTCGCGATGACCTGCCAGGTGGTCCCGATGACGGAGTCGCCCTGGGTGAAGGCCGCCTGCTCCTTCGTGTAGTCCGACCAGTACTGGCCGACGAGCTTCCGGTTCTCCTTCAGCAGCGTGACCGCCGCGTCGAACTGCTTCTGGTCGAGCTCGTAGGGGTTCTTGATCCCGAGCTCGGGCTGCTTCTTGGAGAGGTAGAGCGCGGCCTCGGCGATGTAGATCGGGTCGTCGTAGCCCGTCATCTTGCCCTTGTACTTCGCGGCCTGGGCCGGGTCGAAGATCGCGTCCCACGTCGTGGGGGCGGGCGTCACCTCGTCCGTGCGCCACATGATGAGGTTCGCGCCGTAGCCGTGGGGCGCGCCGTACATCTTCCCGCCGACGGAGTTGTAGTCGCGGTTCTTGACGATGGGGTCGAGGTCGGCCCAGTGCTCGAGGACCTTCGTGTCGATCGGGACGACGTCGCCGCCGGCCATGAGCTTCACGGACGCGTTGCCCGAGGCCGAGACGCCGTCGTAGCGGCCCGTGCGCATGAGCGTGACCATCTCGTCGGAGGTCGCCGCGGTCTTCGTGGAGACCTTGCAGCCCGTCTTCTCCTCGAACGGGGTGACCCAGTCGACGCTCTTGTCCGTCGAGCCGTCCTCGGCGTAGCCCGCCCAGGCGACGAGGTTCACCGCGCCCTCCCCCTTGCCGACCTTCGTGACCATGGGCCGGTCGGGCACCGAGAAGCCGGCGGCGCCCTTCTTCGTCGAGCCGCCGTCGTCCCCGCCGCAGGCGACGAGGACGAGGGCGAGGTACGCGGCGACGAGGGCCGCGGGGATGCGCATCATGGGTGGTCTCCGTTCGGGTGCGGGATGGGATCGGGGCTGGCGACGACGACGGCGTGCTCCGCGCGCCAGGCGACCGCGACCGCCCGGCCGCGCAGGTCACGCGCCTCGTCGTGGGAGGTCTCGAGGTTCTGCCGGGTGACCTGGAGCTCGCCGCCGCCGTCGAGGACGACGTCGAAGCGGGTGGCCAGGCCCGTGTAGTGCGTGTCGCGCACGACCCCGCGCTCCGTGTGCATGCCGTCGGCGGGGGCGTCGGGCTGCGAGCAGCTGGATCTTCTCGGGGCGGATCGTGAGCCGCCGGCCGTCGCGCTCGAGGAGGTTCGAGGTCCCGACGAAGCCGGCGACGAACGCGCTGGCCGGGTGCTCGTAGACCTCCGCGGGGGTCCCGACCTGCGCGAGGCGCCCCTGGTCGAAGACCGCCAGGCGGTCGCTCATGGAGAGCGCCTCGTCCTGGTCGTGGGTGACGTAGACGAACGTGATCCCGACGTCGCGCTGGATCGCCTTGAGCTCGCGCTGCATCTCCACCCGGAGCTTCAGGTCGAGGGCGCCGAGCGGCTCGTCGAGCAGGAGCACCCGGGGCCGCGCGGCGATCGCCCGCGCCAGCGCGACGCGCTGGCGCTGGCCGCCCGAGAGCTGCGCGGGCTTGCGCTTGCCCACGTCGGGCAGTCGGACGAGCTCGAGCGCCTCCTGGGCCTGCGTGCGCCGTTCCCCGCGCCCGACCCCCTTGACCTTGAGCGCGTAGGCCACGTTCTCCGCGACGGTCATGTGCGGGAAGAGCGCGTAGTCCTGGAAGACCGTCGTGACGTCGCGCTCGTAGGAGGGCTTGGCCGCGACGTCGACGCCGCCGAGCTCGACCCGCCCGGCGGTGGGCGCCTCGAACCCGGCGATGAGCCGCAGCGTCGTGGTCTTGCCCGAGCCGGAGGGGCCGAGCATCGTGAAGAACTCCCGCGCCGCGACGTCGAGGTCGATGCCCGCGACGGCCACGACGCCGTCGTACTCCTTCCGCAGGCCGGCGAGGCGGATGTCCGGGTGGTCGGCCACTTCGGCGCACCACACCAGACGTGGCTGCGCCGCTTCGTCCTGCTCGCGGGCCGCCGGTACGCCGACCCGGACAACGGCTCGACCGGCGGTCCAGCCCGGGGTTCGCTCGTCCCACGGCTCCTCTACGCTGCGCCGCGTGGGAGCCGTCCGCGCCCCGAACCCGGCCTCCGCGCTCGACGCCGCCGCCGCGGTCTACTACGAGCGCCCCGCCGCCGCCGAGGAGGCCGCGCTGCGGGTCCGCCACGAGGCGGCGCGCGCCGGGGCCGACGCGCTCGGCTCGCGCGCCGTCGCCCTCCTGGGGGCGATCTCGCTCAACCGCGGGGACGTCCGCGGCGCCTTCCGCCTCGCGGCCGAGGCCGAGGACGCGGCCGAGCGCTCCGGCGACCCCCACGCCCGCGCCGACGCCGCGGCCCTGGCCGCGCAGCTGCACTTCTGGTCGGGCGGCTACGGCGAGGCGACCCGGGCGGCGCGCGCCGCGATCGCGCACGCCGACGCGAGCGGCTCCGACGCCGCCCGGCTGGCGGCGCGGCGGGCCTGCTGCGTCGTCATGGGCAACCTCGGCGTCCCGGGCTGGGGGGAGGAGATCCGCGAGATGGTCCGGCTGAGCGTCGCGCTCGGCGATGCCTGGCAGGAGGCGATCTCCCGCAACGACCTGGGCCACCACCTCATGGTCGAGGGGCACCGCGCGGCCGCGGCCGCCGAGCTCGAGCGCGGCGTGGCCGTCGCGACGACGCTCGAGCACCACGCCTTCGCGCTCGCGGTGCTCGCCTGCACCCGTGCGGAGCTCCGGCTCGTGGAGGGCGACCAGGACGGCGCGCTGGCCGACGTCGAGCGCGCCCTGGGCTGGATGACCGCGGGTGCGGAGATCCACCCCTACCTCTTCGGCATGACCGTCCGCCTCCAGGTCCAGACCCTCCTCGCGCTCGGGCGCGGGGCGGAGGCGGAGCGCTGCGGCGACGCGGCGCTCACCCGCCTCGGGGACCGCGTGCCGCAGGCGCGGGGGATGATCCTCCAGGGCGTCGCCGCGGCCCTGCGGGAGGCCGGCCGGCTCGACGCCGCCTACGACGCGCTGGCCCGGGGCGCGGCGCTCGAGCGCGAGGCGCTGCTGGAGCTCGCGGAGCTGCAGGTGCGCTTCGAGCGCGCGTCCGCCGACGCGCGGGCGGCCCGCCGCGAGGCCGACGAGCTCTCCGCGGCCAACCGCGAGCTCCGCGACCAGGCCGACCGCGACGCGCTCACGGGGCTGCACAACCGGCGCTACCTCGACGCCCGGCTGGCCGAGCTGGAGGCCGACCCGCCGGCGGGCGCCGTGAGCGTCGCGGTGGTCGACCTCGACGACTTCAAGGCGGTCAACGACGTCCGGGGCCACGCCGTCGGGGACGAGGTCCTCGTCCGGGTCGCGGGGGTCCTCGCCGCCCACGTCCGCGCCTCGGACCACCTCGTGCGCACGGGGGGCGAGGAGCTCCTGGTGGTCATGCCCGGCACGGACGGCCGCCAGGCGGTGGGCGCGGCCGAGCGGCTGCTCGCGGCGCTCCGCGAGGAGCCCTGGGACGACGTGTGGCCCGGCCTGCGCCTCACGGCCTCCGCCGGGGTCGCGACGCGCCGCCCCGGCGCGCCGCTCGACCCCTCCGCGCTGCTCGCCGAGGCCGACCGGCGCCTCTACGCGGCCAAGCGCGAGGGCCGCGACCGGGTCGTCGCCGAGCCGGCCTGAGCGGCCCGGGCTACGCCCCGACCAGCCGCTTCTCGAGCGCCATGAAGACCTTCGGGTAGCGCGCGGGGAGGAGGCGGACGAGGACGTCGACGGCCCGCGCGTCGTTGCCGACCAGCACGCGCGACTTGCCCGCCTCGACCCCGGCGATGACGATCTCGGCCGCCTGCGCGGGGTCCATCTTCAGGAGCTTCTCGTTGTAGAGCTTGCGCCGGTCCTCGTGCTCCTGGGTGACCTCCATGCCGAAGGTCCGCGCGGAGTCCAGCGCCGCGGTGGCGATGTTCGTCTTGATGCCGCCGGGGTGCACGACCGTCACGCCGACCCGGTGCCCCGCCGCGAGCATCTCGACGCGCAGGGTCTCCGTGAAGCCGCGCACGGCGAACTTCGAGGTGCAGTAGTGGCTCATCTCGTTCTGCGCGAGGTAGCCGTTGAGGCTCGAGACGTTGACGACGTGGCCGTCGCCCGAGGCGATGAGGTGCGGCAGGAACGCCTTCGTGCCGTGGATGACGCCCCAGAGGTTCACGCCCAGGACGCGGTCGTACTCGACGTAGTCGGACTCGAGGACCGTGTGGGAGTGGGCGATCCCGGCGTTGTTGTAGATCTGGTGGGCGACGCCGAAGTGCGCCACCACGGCGGCCGCCCAGGCCTCGACGGCCTCGCGGTCGCTCACGTCGAGGCGCTGGGTGTGGACGTCCGGCGCGCCGCCCGCGCGGGCCTGCTCGGCCGTGGCGGCCAGGCCGGCCTCGTCGACGTCGCAGAGCGCGAGCCGCGCGCCGCGGCGGGCGAGGCCGAGCGCGAGCGCCCGGCCGATCCCCGAGCCCGCGCCCGTGACGGCGCAGACCTTCCCGCGCACGGCGCTCATGCCGCGACCTGCAGCTCCGGCGTGCCGGCGGCGGGCCGCTTGGCCTCGAAGCGCAGCGCCGGGTTGGCCAGGGGCGAGCGGCGGAGGTGGTGGACGTCCTCCGCGTAGTCCATCGCGAGGTGCCACGGGGCGTCGGCACCCTGCTTGGGCAGCTGGTCGAGCGCGCGCTTGACGTAGCCCGCCGAGAAGTCCATGAGCGGCCGCGTCGGGGCGTCCGGGTCCTCGTGCACGGGGACCGCCGAGGCGTAGCCCTCCTGGTCCATGTGGGCGATCAGGCGGCACAGGTGCTCGCAGACCAGGTCGACCTTCAGCGTCCAGGACGAGTTCGTGTAGCCGATGGCGAAGCCGAAGTTCGGCACGCCGCTGAGCATCATCCCGCGGAAGGCGAGCGCGTCCGGGATCGCGATGGGCTTCCCGTCGACCTCGAGCTCCATCCCGCCGAAGATCCGGAGGTTCAGGCCCGTGGCGGTGACGATGACGTCGGCCTCGAGCTCACGGCCGGACTCGAGGCGGACGCCGCCCTCCGTGAAGGTCGCGATGCGGTCCGTGACCACCTCGGCCTTCTTCGAGCGCAGCGCCTTGAAGAGGTCGCCGTCCGGGACCGCGCAGAGGCGCTGGTCCCACGGGTCGTAGCTCGGGTTGAAGTGCGTGTCGACGTCCACGTCGGCCGGCAGCATCTTCTTGTTGATGCCCCGGATGAGCTTGCGGGCGGCCTTGGGGTGCTTCTGGCAGAAGGCGTAGACCTTGCGCTGCTGCCAGATGTTCTTCTTGCGGGTCAGGCGATGCCCGCGCGCGTCGCCGAACCAGCCGCGCAGCTTGTCCGCGATGATGTCCCGGGAGGGCAGCGGCATGATGTAGGAGGGCGAGCGCTGGAGCATCGTCGCGTGCGCGCCCTGGGCGGTCAGCGCCGGGACGAGCGTCACCGCGGTCGCCCCGGAGCCGATGACGACGAAGCGCTTGCCGGCCGGGTCGAGGTCCTCGGGCCAGTGCTGCGGGTGCACGACCTGGCCGCCGAAGCGCTCCTGGCCGGGGAAGTCGGGGGTGAAGCCCTCGTCGTAGCGGTAGTAGCCCGAGGCGCAGAAGAACCAGCCCGCGGTGAAGCGGACCGCCTCGCCCGTGTCCGTGCGCTCGGCCTCGATCGTCCACCGTGCGTCCTCGCTCGACCAGGAGGCGCGCTGGACCCGGTGGCCGTAGCGGATGTGCTCCTCGATGCCGTTGTCGGCCGCGGTGTCGCGGATGTACTGCAGGATCTCCGGGCCGTCGGCGATCGCCTTGTCCCCCGTCCACGGCTTGAACGCGTAGGCGAAGGTCGAGAGGTCCGAGTCCGAGCGGATGCCGGGGTAGCGGAAGAGGTCCCACGTGCCGCCGCTGGCCTCGCGGGCCTCGAGGATCGCGTAGCTCTTGCCCGGCAGCTTGTCCTGCAGGTGCCAGGCGGCACCGATGCCGGAGAGGCCGGCGCCGACGATCAGCACGTCGACGTGGGCGACGTCGTCGGCGGTGCGGGTGGGTGACGGGGCGGCTGCGGTGCTCATGGCTTCGGTCTCCTCGGGATCGGACGCCTTGTCAGGATGCCCGCCCCGCGCACCACGGGACAGGTCATGGCGCACAGAGTTGCGGGTGCTCGTTGTGCACCCGGCCCAGGCCGGTACGGTGCGCCCATGGCGACGCCAGGCAGGTGGGAGCTGCCCTCCCCCGCGGTCCGCGAGCTCATCCGGACCGCCGCGGAGCAGCTCCTGGCCACCCCGGAGGAGGTCTTCGACGAGATCGACCAGGTCACGCTGGCCAACGCGGACCCCGCCGTGCTGGCCGACCCGGGCCTGACCGCGGCGATCAAGCGCACGAACCGGGCGAACCTCAGCCACTGGGCGCAGGCCAACGTCCACGACCCCGGGCGCCCCCGTCGCCCCGAACCTCGGGCCCGACGTGCTCGGCATCGCCCGCGACCTCGTGCGCCGCGGGCTCGACCAGACGTCGCTCGACGCCTACCGCACGGGGCAGAACGCCGCCTGGCGGCTCTGGATGGCCCTGGCGTTCAGCCTCACCTCCGATCCCGGGGTGCTCGGGGAGCTGCTCGACGTGACCGCCCGCTCCATCTTCGGCTTCGTCGACGAGACCATCGCGGGCATCTCCGAGGCGATCGACCGGGAGCGCGAGCGGCTGACGAGCGGCACGCGGGCCGAGCGCCTGGAGGTCGTGACGCTGGTCCTGGAGGGCGCGCCGATCCGCGCGGAGCGCGCCAGCCTGCGCCTGCAGTACGAGCTCGATCGACCGCACACGGCGGCCGTCGTCTTCTCCGACGGGGACGAGCCCGACCAGGTCGCCCTCGAGGAGGGCGCGGAGCTCCTGGCCCGCAGCGCGGGCGCGCGCCGGCCCTTCACCGTCGTGGCGAGCGCGTCGTCGCTGTGGGCGTGGATCCCGGGGCCCGAGGGCCCGGCGCTCGCCGAGGTCCGGGCGCGGCTGCCCGGGCTCGGGGCCGCGCGGATCGCGCTGGGGCCCACGCTGCCCGGCATGGACGGCTTCCGGCGCAGCCACCTCGACGCGCTGGCGACCCAGCGGCTCCTGCAGCGCGTCCCGGGGGACGTGCGCCTGGCGACCTACGACGAGGTGCAGGTCGTGGCGCTGGCGACCCAGGACGAGCGCCGCGCGGACGAGTTCGTCCGGCGCACGCTGGGGGCGCTCGCCTCGGCCCCGCCCGAGCTGCGGGAGACGCTGCGGACCTACCTGCGCGAGGAGTGCAGCACGAGCCGCACGGCCGAGGCGCTGTTCGCCCACCGCAACACGGTCCTCAACCGGCTCGGCCGGGCGGAGCAGCTCCTGCCCGCCCCGCTCGCGGGCCGCATCCTGCAGGTCGCCCTGGCGCTGGAGGTGGAGCGCTGGGTGGGTCCGCGCTGAGGCGTACGGTCCGGGCCATGGCCGAACCGACCACGCTGACCTACGCCGTCGACGGCGCCGTCGCCCGCATCACCCTCGACCGCCCCGAGCGCGGCAACGGGCTGACGGCGCAGCTCATCGGCGAGCTCGCCGCCGCGGTGGAGCGCGCGGACCTCGACCCCGCGGTCCGCGTGCTGCTGCTCGCGGGCAACGGCAAGGGGTTCTGCGGGGGCTACGACCTCGTGGCCAGCGCGGAGAGCGGCGCGGGGGACTTCTCCGCCGGGGCGGACCTCGAGGGCACGGTCCTCGACCCCGCGACCCAGGCCGCGAACCACGACCCCGCCGGCACCTGGGACCCCATGGTCGACTTCTCCATGATGTCCCGCAACGTCCGGGCGTTCATGACGCTCTTCCACTGCACGAAGCCCGTCGTCTGCAAGGTGCAGGGCTTCTGCGTCGCCGGCGGCACGGACCTCGCGCTCTGCTCGGACCTCATCGTCATCGCCCGCGACGCGAAGATCGGCTACCCGCCCGCGCGGGTCTGGGGCTCGCCGACCACCGCCATGTGGACGCACCGCCTCGGCCCGGCGCGGGCCAAGCGCCTGCTCTTCACGGGCGACTGCCTCAGCGGGGAGGAGGCCGTGGCCTGGGGGCTGGCCGTCGAGGCGCCGCCCGCGGAGGAGCTCGACGCGCGCACGGAGGAGCTCGTGGCCCGGATCGCGCGGATGCCCCGCAACCAGCTCCAGATGATGAAGCTCCTGGTCAACCAGGAGACCTACGGGCAGGGCCTGCACCAGACGCAGGTCCTCGGCACGCTGCTCGACGGCATCACCCGCCACACCCCCGAGGGCTACGCCTTCCAGCAGCACGCGGCGGGCGCGGGGTTCCGCCAGGCCGTGCGCGACCGCGACGACCCGTTCGGCGACGCAGGGCCGCGGACCTCCGGCGTCACGGGCTGACGCGCGAGCCATGGGCGCCCCGGCGGCTTCCGCCGCCGGGGGCACGAGGCGCTTCCTACCGGAACGCCGGGGGTCGGCGCCAGTCCGAGGTTCCCCACCGACCCGACGGCGCCGTGCTCACCTGCCGCGGTGCTTGCGCAGGCGCAGCTGCGCGGCCGCCTGGTCGGCGAGCTCGACGAGCGCGGTGCGGTCGCGCGGCTCGATCTCGCGGGGCTCGGGGCCGAACGCGCAGACCACCCCGACGCGCTGGTCGTCGAGGACGATGGCGGCGCCCATGTAGAAGCCCACGCCTGCGCCGCCCGTCACGGACGGGTGGTCGGCGAACCGCGGGTCGGAGGTCGTGTCCGGGACGAGGAGCAGGCCGTCGGGCTCGCGCAGGGCCGCGGCGCAGAAGGACTCGTCGGCGGCCACGCTCTGGCCCACGGACCCGGGGGAGCCGGTGATCGCCTTCGTGAAGTGGCGCTCGTCGTCGACGAGGTTCACCGCGGCGATCCGGCTGCCGGTCCGCGCGGCCGCCATCGCGGCGAGGTCGTCGTAGTCCCGCTCGGGCGGGGTGTCCAGGATCGCCAGGGCGCGGAGGTCGGCGAGCCGCCGTGGGTCGTGGAGGAGATCCATCAGGCGGGCCGGTCCATGCGTGACCTACGGCACGCGTCGGCGGGGTGATCGCCGGCACGTCGGCGTGCCCGGTCCTGGGTTGGTTCCGAACTTGCGGCGGACACTGGGGCATGTCCGTCTCCGCTCATGGGGGCCGGACCGACCTTCCTGTTCGGCTCGAACCCCGAGCTGCGGGCGAGCCCGGAGCGGCGCGACACGGGCGGTGCGCGCCTACGCGGCGGGCCGCTCCGTCCGCGCCGCGCCCGGCACGGGCGACGACGACTGAGCGCGCCCCTCGCGCCGCCGGCGCAGCACGGCACCGAGGGTCCCCGTGCCCGCGCTGATGACGGTGTTGATGATCAGGAGCAGCGCCTCGGGGTCGGGCAGGTCGGCCTCGGGGTCAGCGCCCGAGACGCCGTGGGCGACGAGCAGCCCCGTGGTGAACACGAGGCCGCCGAGGATCCCCCGGTAGAGCCCCTCCGCGGGGACGTCGTGCTCGTAGCCCGCGGCGGCTCCGCCCAGGAGGGCGATGAGCAGCAGCACGAGGTAGACGGGCTCCGACCACCCCAGCGTGAGCCCGACCACCCCGCCGAAGACCAGCGGCACCACGACCGCCGCGGCGAACTCCGCGGGGGCGGCTCGCGTGTGGAGCAGGGGCGGGGGAGCCGGCATGGCGCGAGCCTACGCCCCCGTGTCAAGCGGGAGACGCGGGCGGGAACCGCGCGGCCCAGGGCTCCAGCGGTACCCGTGCCGCGTTCAGGACGTAGGCGATCGCGTGGTACCAGCCCGCGGCGACGAGGAGCTCGAGCAGCTGGGCGTCGTCGAGGTGCCGCCGCAGCTCCGCCCAGAGCTCGTCCCCGACCGTCGCGGTGTCGTGGAGCTCGTCGGCGAGCCGGAGGATCGCGCGCTCGGCGTCGCTCCAGACGGGGTCGGCGGGCCCGCCGTGCACCGTCGAGGCGAGCTGCTCGTCGCTCAGGCCGAGCGGCGCGCCGAACGCGACGGCGTGCACGCCCCACTCGTACTCCGCACCCGTGCGGGCGCAGGTGCGGTGGATGAGCACCTCGCGGAGCCGGGGGTCGACCAGGCCGCGGCCGAGGATGCCCGCGCCGAGCGGCCGCATCCGGCCCGCGAGGTCCGCGTGGCGGCCGAGGGTGCGGAACAGCGCGAGCGGCTCGAGCCCGGAGCCGGGCGGCATCCACTTGGCCAGCATGGCGCCCACGCCCTCCTCGTAGGGCGGTTCCAGGGCGGCGATGCGGGGTGCGGCGGGGGCGGGGGGCACGGGGTAGGCTCCTGCTTCGGATTCCAGAGCGCCCGACCGTAGCGCTTCGGTTGTCGAAGCACAAGGACCGCCCATGCCCCCACCCGAACCAGGCTCACCCGTCCGCGGCTCGCGCACCGGCGCGCCGATCATGGCCCTCCTCGACCTCCTCGGCCGGCGCTGGGCCCTGCGCATCGTCTGGGAGCTGCGCGAGGGCGAGCCACCCAGCTTCCGGGAGCTGCAGGAGCGCTGCGACGGGATGTCCGCGAGCGTCCTGGCCCAGCGCGTGAAGGAGCTCCGCGACGCGGGCGTGGTGGCACCCGAGGCGCTCGCGCTGACCGACGAGGGCCGGCTCCTGCTGGAGGCCTACCCCCCGCTCCACGCCTGGGCGGAGCGCTGGGCGCGGCGCACGGCTCAGGGCCGGAAGGGCCGCTCCTCCCACCAGGGGTAGAACGCCGGCAGGTCGTCCGGGACGCGCAGGGGGAAGGCCGCGGGGCGCTTCTCCAGGAAGGAGGTCACGCCCTCGACGGCGTCGGCCGAGGCGCCGCGGGAGGCGATCGCCTGCGAGTCGACGATGTGCGCCTCCATGGGGTCGTCGGCGCCGAGCATCCGCCAGAGCATCTGGCGGGTCAGCGCGACGGAGACGGGCGCGGCGTTGTCCGCGATCTCCCGGGCCAGGGCGTAGGCGGCCGGCAGGAGCTCGTCGGCCGGGTGGACGCTGCGGACCAGGCCGCCCTCGAGCGCCTCGGCGGCCGGGAGGATGCGGCCGGTCATCGTCCACTCCAGGGCACGGGAGATCCCGACGATGCGCGGGAGGAACCAGCTCGACGCGGCCTCGGGCGTGATGCCGCGGCGCGCGAAGACGAAGCCGATCCGCGCGGTGTCGGCCGCGAGGCGGATGTCCATGGGCAGCGTCATCGTCGCCCCGATGCCGACCGCGGGCCCGTTGATCGCCCCGATGACGGGCTTCGTGCAGCGGAACGTGCGGAGGGTGACCAGCCCGCCGCTGTCGCGGTGGCCCTCCTCGGCGCCGTTGAACGTGTCGCCGGCGCCCGAGAGGTCCGCTCCGGCGCAGAACGCGCGGCCGCGCCCCGTGACGACGATCGCGCGCACGTCGGGGTCGGCGTCCGCGAGGTCGTAGGCCGCGAGGAGCTCCCGGGCCATGACGTCCGTGAACGCGTTGAGCGCGTCGGGGCGGTCGAGCGTGATCGTCGCGATCCCGGCGTCGACGGCGTAGGCGACCTGCGTGAGCTCCTCGGGCATCGCGCGAGCCTACGTGGGGCGGTGCCCCGAGCTGCGTACGTTGGGGCCATGACGCGCATCACGAACGACTTCGGCGACACCACGACGGCGCTCGAGGTGGTCGCGGGGGTCGACCTCACGGGCCGCCGCGTCGTCGTCACGGGCGGCGCCTCCGGCATCGGGGTCGAGACCGCGCGGGCGCTCGCCCACGCCGGCGCCCAGGTGACGCTCGCGGTGCGCGACACCGCCGCGGGCGAGCGGGTCGCCGCGGACATCGCCGGCAGCGCGGGCCGCGACGACGTCGCGGTCGCCCCGCTCGACCTCGCGGACCTCGCGAGCGTCGACGCCTTCGTCGCCGCCTGGGAGGGGCCGCTCCACGTGCTCGTGAACAACGCGGGGGTCATGGACACGCCGCAGGGCGCGACCGCCCAGGGCTGGGAGCTCCAGTTCGGCACGAACCACCTGGGCCACTTCGCGCTCGCGACGGGTCTGCACGCGGCGCTCGCGGCGGCCGGGGACGCGCGGGTCGTCAGCGTCTCCTCCGCGGGCCACGCCGCGTCGCCCGTGGTCTTCGACGACCTCTTCTTCACGCGCCGCCCGTACGACCCGGGCAAGGCGTACGGGCAGTCCAAGACCGCCAACGCGCTGTTCGCGGTCGAGGCCACGCGCCGCTGGGCCGGGGACGGCATCACGGCCAACGCGCTGATGCCGGGCGGGATCTGGACGCCGCTGCAGCGCCACTGGAGCGCGGAGAAGCGCGCCGCGGCCGAGCAGCAGGCGCGCGGCGCCGCCGACGCCGGGGTCTTCCGGATGAAGACCCCGGAGCAGGGCGCGGCGACCTCCGTGTTCCTCGCCGCGTCCCCGCAGGTCGAGGGGATCGGCGGGCGCTACTTCGAGGACTGCCACGAGGCCGAGGTCGTGCCGCAGCTCGACGGCCTCCACGGCGTGCTGCCGCACGCCCTCGATCCGGACGACGCGCGCCGCCTGTGGGACGTCTCGGAGGAGCTCCTCACCACCGCGCGACGGAAAGGGGTCTGACCCCTTTCCGTTGTTCGGATGAACGGCGGCGTCGTACATCTGTACGGTATGAGCCATGACGACCGCCGAGCAGACCACCGCCCTCGCCGACCCGCTCGTGCTGCGCAGCGGCGTGGTGCTGCGCAACCGCATCGCGAAGGCGGCGATGAGCGAGCAGCTCGGCGACCTCGCGGGCGCGCCGGGGCCGGAGCTCGTGCGCCTCTACGAGCGCTGGGCCCGCGGCGGGCTCGGCCTCTCCATCACGGGCAACGTCATGGTCGACGCGCGCTCCATCGGCGAGCCGCGGAACGTCGTCGTCGAGGACGGGCGCCACGCCGACGCGCTCGGGCGCTGGGCCACGGCCGCCGGCACGGACGGCACCACCGCGATCGTCCAGGTCAACCACCCGGGCCGCCAGACGCCCGCCGGGCTCTCCTCGCGGGTCGTCGCGCCGAGCGCGATCGGCTTGAGCTACAAGGGCGCGTTCCCCAAGCCCCGCGCGCTCACGGGCGACGAGGTGCACGAGCTCGTCGCGCGCTTCGCCGAGACCGCCCGGCTCGTGACGGAGGCGGGCTTCGCCGGCGTGCAGGTCCACGGCGCGCACGGCTACCTGGTCTCCCAGTTCCTCTCCCCCCGCGCGAACGTCCGGACGGACGGGTGGGGCGGCGACGCGGAGGGCCGCCGGCGCTTCCTGCTCGAGGTCGTCCGCGCGACCCGCGCGGCCATCGGGCCGGACAAGGTGCTCTCCGTGAAGCTCAACTCCGCGGACTTCCAGAAGGGCGGCTTCACGGAGGAGGAGTCGCTCGAGGTCATCCGGCTGCTCGACGCGGAGGGCATCGACCTCCTGGAGGTCTCGGGCGGGACCTACGAGGCGCCCGCGATGACCGGCACGACGACGCAGTCGGAGAGCACGGTGGCGCGCGAGGCCTACTTCCTCGCGTTCGCCGAGCGGGCCCGCGCGGTCGCGCCCGAGCTCCCCCTCATGGTCACGGGCGGCTTCCGGACCGGGACCGCCATGCAGGCGGCGCTCGCGGCGGGGGCCACGGACGTCATCGGCCTCGCGCGCCCGCTCGCGCTGGAGCCCGACCTGCCGGCGGCGCTCGTCAGCCGGCCCGGGGCGACGAAGGCCGCCTTCGAGCTGCACCGCATCGGGATCAAGCGGCTCGACGGCGCGGCGGACCTCTGGTGGACGCAGCACCAGATCGGACGCCTGGGCGCGGGCAAGGAGCCCGACGCGGGCTACGGCGCCCGCCGCGCGGTGCTCGACGCGCTCCTGCGCGACGGCGTGAACTCCCTCAAGCGCCGGCGGGGCTAGGCGGTGGCCGCCGCGACGGCACCCCGCGCGGGCGGCCCGGCGCCGCTGCGCGCCGCCACGCTCCGGGTCGTCGCGGAGGAGGGCGTCGGCGCCGTGACGGTGCGCCGGGTCGCGGCGGCGGCGGGCGTCTCCCCCGGGACGATCACCCACCACTTCGGCTCCGTCGACGCCCTCCTGGTCGCCGCGCTCGAGGACGGGGCCTCCGCGGTCGTGGCCGAGCTCGAGCACCTCGCGCTCGACCTGCAGGACGAGCAGGGGGACCCCGCCGCCTGGGCGGCAGCCTTCGCCGCCGCGCTCGCCCACTCCCTGCGGACGGCGCCCGAGCGCCACGTCGCGTGCTTCGAGCTCCAGCTCATGGCGGTGCGCCGCCCCGAGCTGCGCGCCGCCGCGACCCGGGTCGCCGACGCCTACCGCCGCCTGGGCCGCTCCGCCAGCCGCGCTGCGGGCGCGGCCGACCCCGCCGCGGGCGGCACGGCGCTCGTCGCGATGTGCACGGGCCTGGTCCTCGTCGAGCTCGCCGCGCAGGACGGTGGCACGGAAGGGCGCCTGCGGGAGCTGCTCGCGGCGCAGCTCGAGGCACTGGCCCGGACCTGAGGAGCGGCCCCGTGCACGGGCCGTCGTCCCGTCGTCCCGACCCTCTAGGTTGCCGCCGATGAGCGTCGACGCGACTCCTTCCGCGCCCGGCCGCCTGGAGCGCCTGTTCCCCGTTCGCGAGCGCGGGAGCACGGTCCGCACGGAAGTCCTGGGCGGCCTGGCGACCTTCCTGACGATGAGCTACATCCTCGTCGTCAACCCGGCGATCCTCTCCCAGGCCGGGCTGCCGTTCGGCGCCGTGGTCGTCGCGACCGCGCTCGCCGCCGCGCTCGCCACGGCGGCGATGGGGCTGGTCGCGGGCTACCCCTTCGCCCTGGCCAGCGGGCTCGGCATCAACGCCGTGGTCGCCTTCGACATCATCCTGGGCCGCAAGGTGCCGTGGCCCGTCGGCATGGCCTGCGTCGTCATCGAGGGCCTCGTGGCCGTCCTGCTCGTCCTGGTGGGGCTGCGCGAAGCGGTGGTCCGTGCGGTGCCGACCTCCATGAAGCTCGCCATCGGCGTCGGGATCGGGCTGTTCATCACGCTCGTCGGCCTCCGTGACGCGGGCATCGTCGTCAACGACCCGGCGACGGGCATCGGCCTGGGCGACCTCACCGCGGGGCCGCCGCTCGTCGCGCTCGGGGGCATCTTCGTCGGGGTCGCGCTCACCGTGCGCGGGGTGCCCGGCGCGATCCTGGCGGGGATCGCGACCAGCACCGTCCTCGGCCTGGTCTCGGGGGTCATGGAGGGCCCCAGCGCCGTCGCCGACTGGCCCGGGAGCGACGCGTTCGCCACCGTGGGTGACGCCCTGGACCCGGACGCGCTGCAGGACGCACTGACGTGGGCGCTCGTCCCCGTCATCTTCGCCCTGTTCATGACGGACTTCTTCGACACCGTCGGCACGGCGGTCTCCCTCGGCCGGGTGGGCGGGCTCGAGGACGAGCGCGGGGAGCTGCCCGGGATGCGCCGCGTGCTCCTCGTCGACTCCGCCGCCGCGGCGCTCGGCGGGGTCGCGGGCGCCTCGAGCGTCACGACCTACGTCGAGTCCGGCGCGGGCGTCTCGGAGGGCGCGCGGACGGGGCTGGCCTCCCTGGTCACGGCGGCGTGCTTCGTCGTCGCGATCCCGTTCGTGCCGCTCATCACCGTCGTCGGGCAGGCCGTGCCCTACGTCGGGGACACGACGGTCGCGCCCGCGGTGGCGCCGGCGCTCGTCCTCGTCGGCTTCCTCATGACGCGCCTCGTCCAGGCGATCGACTGGACGGACGCCCAGGACGCGCTCCCGGCGTTCCTCGTCATCGCCGGCATCCCGCTCACGTTCTCCATCGCCGCCGGGATCGGGCTGGGGGTCCTCGGGCACCTCGTGGCGATGAGCGCCGCGGGCCGCGCGCGCCGGGTGCACCCGCTCATGTGGGGGCTCGGGCTGCTCTTCGCCGCGTTCTTCGCGCAGGACTGGCTGAGCGCGAACGTCTTCTGACGGCAGCGCCCGCGGCCATGATCGCCACGCACCCCGACCGGCACCTCCTCCGCGCGCGGGACCTCGCCGACCGCCGCTACGCCGAGCCGCTCGGGGTCGCGGACCTCGCGCGGGCGGCCGGCCTCTCCCCCGCGCACTTCAGCCGGGAGTTCCGCCGCGCGTTCGGGGAGCCGCCGCACCGCTACCTGCTCACCCGCCGCCTCGAGCGGGCGGCGGCGCTGCTGCGCACGACGGACTGGTCCGTGGCGGAGGTCTGCGTCGCGGTCGGGCTGCGCAGCGTCGGCTCCTTCACCTCGAGCTTCTCGCGGGTCATGGGGAGCACGCCGACGGCCTACCGCGCCGCCCACGCCCCCGCCGCGCACCTGGCCCGTGTCCCCTCGTGCCTGCTCTTCGCCCGCGGCCGCCCGCAGGTGCGCACGTTCGGAGAAGACGGCGGCGACGGCGCGACGTAGCCTCGCCGCATGCTCAAGATCAGCACGTTCAACCTGTGGGTCCGCGACCAGGACGAGTCGCTCGCCTGGTACACGGAGAAGCTCGGCTTCGAGGTCCGCGCGGACGTCACCGTCGCCGAGATGGGGAACTTCCGCTGGCTCACCGTCGGCCCGCCCGAGCAGCCCGACGTCGCCGTGGTGCTCATGGCCGTCCCGGGCCCGCCCGTCTTCGAGCCCGAGACCTCCGAGGCGGTCCGGGCCCTGATGGCCAAGGGCGTCGTCGGCGGCCTCTTCTTCGAGACGGACGACTGCCAGGCCCGCTTCGAGGAGCTCAGCGCCCGCGGCGTCGAGTTCGTCCAGGAGCCGACCCAGACGCCCTACGGCATCGACTGCGGCTTCCGCGACCCCTCGGGCAACCACGCCCGCATCGTGCAGTCCATGCCGATCGCGGCCGGCGCGTAGGGCCCGTGGTGGGCGGTGCCTAGGCTCAGGGCATGCCCGAAGCCGGTACCCCCGCCCCCGCGTCGAACCGCTGGGCGGTCCTCGCCCTCCTGGGGGTCGCCCAGCTCATGGTCGTCCTCGACTCGACCATCGTGAACATCGCCCTGCCCTCGGCGCAGCAGGACCTCGGCTTCTCCACGGGCAACCGCCAGTGGGTCGTCACGGCCTACGCGCTGGCCTTCGGCAGCCTCCTGCTCATCGGGGGCAAGCTGGGCGACCTCTTCGGCCGCAAGTGGACCTTCATCGGCGGGCTGATCGGGTTCGCCGTCGCGTCGTTCCTGGGCGGGCTGGCCCCGTCCTTCGGCGTGCTCGTCGTCGCCCGGGCGCTGCAGGGCCTCTTCGGCGCGCTGCTGGCGCCGTCGGCCCTCTCGCTGCTGACCGTCACGTTCGCCGACTCCCCCGAGCGCCCGAAGGCCTTCGGGATCTTCGCCGCGGTGGCGACCGCGGGCGCCTCGGTCGGCCTGCTGCTCGGCGGCGCGCTGACCGACGCCCTCTCGTGGCGCTGGTGCCTCTACGTGAACCTCGTGATCGCGATCCCCGCCGCGATCATCGCCCAGCGGCTGCTGGTCAACGAGCGCCAGCCGCATCGCCCGCGGGTGGACCTGGTGGGTGCCGGGCTTGCCTGCACGGGGCTCTTCGCGGTCGTCTTCGGCTTCTCCAAGGCCGAGTCGGACAGCTGGTCGGCGCCCCAGACCATCGTCTCGCTCGGGGTCGGCGTCGTCCTCCTGGTCGCCTTCGTGCTCAGCCAGCGACGGATCGAGCAGCCCCTGCTGCCGCTGCGCATCGTCTGGGACCGCGCACGCGGCGGGGCCTACGCCTCCATCGCCATCGCGGGCTCGAGCATCTTCGGCGTCTTCCTCTTCCTCACGTTCTTCATGCAGCAGAACCTGGGCTACACGCCGCTGCAGACGGGCCTCGGCTTCCTGCCGATGACCGTGATGATCTTCATCATGGCCCCGACGATCCAGACGCGGATCCTCCCCCGGTTCGGTGTGCGGCCCATCGTCATGACCGGCATGACGCTCGGGGCGCTCTCCATGCTGCTCTTCTTCGCGCAGCTCACCCCGTCGTCGACCTACGCGGGCAGCGTGCTCCCCGGCCTGATCATGATCGGCATCGGGATGCCCTGCATCTTCGCGCCGTCGTTCGCGACCGCGACGCTCGGCGTCGACCGCTTCGACGCGGGCATCGCCTCCGCGATGGTCAACACCTGCCAGCAGGTCGGCGGGGCCGTCGGCACGGCGGTCCTCTCGACGATCTTCGCGAACGCCGCGGCGAGCTACGCCACGAGCCACGCGGGAGAGGCGGGGCTGCGGGCCAGCGCCGAGGTCCACGGCTACACCGCGGCGTTCACCTTCGCGACGATCCTCTTCGCCGTCGGCTTCCTCGTCGCGGCGTTCGTGCTCCCGCGCAGCACCCAGCCCGCGCGGCAGGCCGCGCCGCCGGAGGCCGTCCCCGAGCTGGCCTGAGCCCGGACGGGCGCGCGGCGGGTGCGTCAGCGCGCGCGGCGCCGCTGCCAGCGGATCCCGCGCAGGGCGATGCGGTGCTCCGGCGAGCCGTCCCAGTCGACGTCGAAGCCGGCCCCTCGCGCGCGCTCGGCCACCTCCTCGCCGATCCCGACGTCCTCGTCCCGGGCCGTGCGGTGCGCGAAGGCGAGGTGGAGCAGGCCGTCCTCCACCGCCCGGTCGACGTCCTGCTGGTGGAAGGCCACCCAGCCGCGCAGCGCGGGGTCACCCTCCAAGAGCTCCCGCATCTCCTCGACGAGGTCCTGCTGGGTGAACCCGACGTTCTCCCGGGCGGCCACGCCGTCCGCCTCCAGCTCGGCGAAGAGCGCCGTGATCCGCTCGGGGTCCGTCGGGTCGGGGAAGTCCCGCTCCGCTTCGGCGTGCGCCGCGGCGTGTCGCTCGACGACCCCGCCGACCGCCTGCACCGCCGCCTCGCGGTCCGCGGCCACCTCCGCCTCGGTCGCCGGGTCGAACTCGATGAGCTCGAGCAGCCCCTCGCGGATCGCCTCGTCCGGGTCGTAGCCCGCGCGGACCGCCGCCCCCGCCTGCTGGTCGAGCTCGTCGAGGGTCTCGTCGGAGAGGGACATGGCCCGCCCCTACCCCGCGGGAGCCGCCGACGACACCGGCGCGCTCAGCCCGGGTCGCGCAGCACGAGCGTCGCGCCGTCGTACCACCCGACGGTGTCGACCTGGGTGAGCATCCCGGGCCGCTGCTCGAAGTGCTCCAGGACGACGTTCGCGGCGGCGACCGCGTCGTCGTAGTGGTCCGGCGAGATCCGCAGGCCCACGATGGCCTGCGCCGCCCCGAGGTGCTCGCGGACGGCGGTGCGCGCCGCGGCCTCGCCCTCCAGCCCGTCGAGCTCCTCCTCGAGCTCGAGGACCTCCTCGCGCACGCCGGCGCCCGTGACGACGTCCCCGGCGACGACCGCGGTGCCCCCGGGGCGGCCGAGCTCGAACTCCGTCCAGCCCGGCGCGGGCTCCGGGAGGACGACGAAGCGGCCGTCCCGCGCGACCCAGCGCTCGAGGTCTGCGAAGTCCGGTGCCTCCCAGGTGGGCAGCACGCCTCGCATCCAGACGCTCATGACCCCGGCCGCCCAGCCGGCGGCGCGTCGTCGGCCTGCGCGGCCGCGTCGCGCCGCTCCGTCGAGCGCCGGTGCAGGAAGGCGCTCGTCGAGCCCGCGAGCGCGGCGACGACGGTGATCGCGTAGACCTCCATCGCGACGTCGAGGAGCTGGCCGCCGCCCGTGAGGGGGTTCGTGAACGAGCTCGAGACGCTGAGCAGCTGGGTCGTCGAGAAGAACAGGGCGCTCGGGTAGCCCGTGATCTGCGTGCCGTGCACGTGGCGCTCGAGGAGGAGCACGAGCACGGAGCAGACCGCGTCGACCGCGAGGGTCACCACCGCGATCGCCGCGAGGCGCTGCCGGTAGTGCACGTGGGTCGTCGTCTCCCCGCGCAGGACCCGGCCGACCTCACCGACGGCGTCGAGGACGCCGCGCATCACGAGGTCGCCCGGCGCTGCTGCCAGGGCCAGCGGCCCTCGAGCTCGACGTCGAGGGTGAAGCTCAGGAACGTTCGCACGACGACCACCACCCCCAGGACCCCGACCCCCTGGAAGCTCGGGGCGACCGCGACCGTCCGGATGATGTCCGCGGCCACGAGGAACTCGAGGCCGAGGAGGATCGCCTTGCCGACCTGCTGGCGGTAGAGGCGGTAGGACGACGGCGTTCCCGGCGGCCGGCCCTGCGCGCGCAGGAAGGTCCCGGTGGCGACGACGAGCCCGACCACGACCACCGCGACGCCGACGCCGTCGATGACCCGGGAGATGTCGTCGACCACGCCCGTGAACTCGATGGTGGCCATCGCGCGGACGCTAGCCGCAGGGGCGTTCGATTGCTCAGCCGGCCTCGACGCCGTCGAGGGCCTTGAGGGCGTCGTGCGCCGCGTCGTCGCCCCGCTTGGCGTCCTCGTCGGTCCAGTGCCAGCGCACGCCCTCCTCCATCCCGAAGGTCGGCCCGTTGTGGTCCCAGATCGTCTCCACGAGGAGCTCGAAGCCGTGGACGCGCCCGTCCGGGTCCAGGGGCTCGGCGATGAGCCGGACGGTCCCCTCGGCCGAGAACGCCGTGTCGGCGGCCATGACCAGGAGCGTCGCCCGCGGGTCCGCTTCCAGGCGCTCGTAGCTCCCGCGTGAGGGCCCGAGCGCGAAGACGATCCGCTTGGGGCCCGCGCGCAGCGCGGTGGAGACCGGGATGGCGTGGGGTGCGCCGTCGGCGCCCGTGGTCGCCAGCACGCTGGCGGTGCTCTCGGGCCAGGTGGGCAGCTCGTCCAGCGTGTGTCCGCTCATGGGCCCCGCCTACCCGCGCGCGGCGTCACCGGACCGGCCGGGCGCCTCCGGCGGGCGGTCGTGGCGCGGGGAGCACCACTCCGCGTAGCCCGCCGGGTCCGTCACGCCCTCCGTGAGCACGGCGACGACCCGCGGCCCGAGCGCCGCGGTGTCGAGGTGGTCGAGGGCTGCGAGGGTCGCCGCGCCCGAGGCGTCGATCGCGAGCCCGCACTCCGCGAGGCCGCGCATCGCCCGGCGGACCTCCGCGTCACCCACGGTCACCGTGGCGTGGAGCCCGTGGAGCAGGTCGGGCCAGGCGGCGGGCGAGACCTCCGCGCAGTCGAGGCCGGCCATGCGGGTGCCGGGCGTCGGGACGGCCGTGGGCGTGCCCGCCCGCAGCGAGGCCGTGACGCAGGCGGCCGCCTCGGGCTCGACCGCGACGACCCGCGCGCCCGTGGCCGCGCCGTGGCGCGCGGCCGCGGCGGCCAGGGCGCCGACCCCCGCCGGGACCACGAGGGCGTCCACGTCGGCCGGCAGCTCGGCGAAGAGCGTCGCGTAGCCGTCGATGACCCAGCGGGCCGGCCCCGAGTCGCCGACGTCGGCGAGCTCGAGGCACCCGGGCCGCGCGGCGAGCGCGGTGGCCTCCGCGACGGCGTCCTCGTAGGTCCCCGCGACGACGACGACCTCCGCGCCCTCGCCCGCGATCGCCCGGCGGCGGGCCGCGACGGCCCGCGCGGGGAGCACGATCGTCGCGCCCAGCCCACGGTCGCGCGCGACCCGGGCGACGGCCCGGCCGTGGTTGCCCGCGCTGGCCGCCACGAGGGTGTGCACGCCGGGGTGCTCCCGCAGGGCGCGCTCGACGGCCCAGGACACGCCGAGGACCTTGAAGGCGGGGAGCCCGAGGCGCGAGCTCTCGTCCTTCAGGCGCACGCCGTCCGCCCACGGGTGCAGCGGCGTCGGGGCGTAGCCGGCCAGCCCGCGGTGGAACGCGGTGGCGTCCGGGGACGGCGGCGTGACCCTCGCGGGGTCGCGGGCGGGGTTGACGAAGGTGCTCAAGCGCAGAGCCCGGCGGCGAGGTCCGTGAGGATCGCCGCGACGGCCTCGACGGAGGCGACGCTGACCCACTCGACGTCCGCGTGGGCGCCCTCCCCGGCGGGGCCGAGCATGACGGTCGGGATGCCGGCGGCGGCCAGGAAGGCCGCGTCGGCCCAGTAGCTCGCCCCGCCGAGGGCCGGGGTGCGCCCGAGCGTCGCGGCAGCGGCCTCGCGGACGCGACGCACGAGGTCGTGCCCCGGGTCGATCGTGAAGGGCTCCCGCTCGAGGACGACCTCCGCGGCCACCCGCAGGCCCGGGACGGTCGCCCGCGCCTCCTCGAGGAGGCGCTCGAGCTCGGCCTCGAAGGTCCGGCGGGACTCCCCGGGCAGGGTCCGGCGCTCGACGGAGACGGTGCACCGGCCGGGGTAGGACGAGCGCTCGACCCCGCCGTCGATCGTGCCGGCGTGGACCGAGGCGCGACCGAGGAGCGGGTGCGACGTCGTGGCCGCCAGGTGGACGTCGAGGCGCCCGACGCCCGCGAGGACCGGCGCCGCGTGGACGATCGCGTCGACCCCGAGGTGCGGGCGGGAGCCGTGCGCCGCGGCGCCCTCGACCGTCACGTCGGCCCACACGAACCCCTTGTGGGCGACGACGACCTCGAGCTCCGTCGGCTCCGTCACCACTGCCGCGTCCGCGCGGACGTGCCGGAGCACCTCCTGGACGCCGAGCGACGCGTGCTCCTCGTCGGCGACGCAGGCCACGACCACGTCGCCGGCCAACCCGAGCCGGGCCGCCTCCCGGGCGGCGACCAGCGCCGCCGCCAGGCCGCCCTTCATGTCGTAGGCGCCGCGCCCGTGGAGCCGGTCGCCGTCACGGCGCGGGACGTGCGGGTCGATCATCCCGTCGACGTTGACCGTGTCGCAGTGCCCGCAGAGCAGGAGCGTCCGGCCGCCGCCGCTCCCCCGGGCGGTCACGAGGACCGACGGGCGCCCGGGCGTCGCCTCGAGGACCTCCGCCTCCAGGCCGTTGTCGCGCGCCCAGGCCGCCACGAAGGCCGCGATCTCCCGCTCCCCCGCGCCCCCGGGCACGAGGCTGGGGTTCACGGAGTCGATCGCGACGAGCTCCGCCGTGAGCTGCGCCGCGTCGGCCATCAGACGGCCTGGGCCGCGGCGTGGCCCGACGCCCAGGCCCACTGGAAGTTGAAGCCGCCCAGGTGGCCCGTGACGTCCAGGACCTCGCCGACGAAGTAGAGCCCCGGGCTCTTCCGCGACTCCATCGTCTTCGGGGAGACGTCGCGGGTGTCGACTCCGCCGAGGGTGACCTCGGCGGTGCGGTACCCCTCCGTGCCCGCCGGGACGACCTGCCACGAGCCGAGCTTCCCGGCGATCGCTCGCAGCTCGGCCGGGGTGTGCTGCCTCATGGGCTTGGGGGTGAACCAGCGCTCCGCCAGGAGCGCCGCCATCTTCTTCGTGAAGACCTCGGCCAGGACGGTCCCGAGCCCGGCGTCGGGGCGCGCGGCCCGCTGCTCCTCGAGCCAGGCGGGCACGTCGAGGTCCGGCAGCAGGTCGATCTCCACGGCGTCCCCGAGCTCCCAGAAGGAGGAGATCTGCAGGATGGCCGGACCGCTCAGGCCGCGGTGGGTGAAGAGCAGGTTCTCCCGGAACTCCTCGCCCCGGCAGCGGACCGTGCAGGCGACGGAGGTCCCGGTGAGCTCCGTGCAGAGCTCCTTGAGCTGGTCCGTGATGACGAGCGGCACGAGGCCCGCGCGCGTCGCCCGCACCTCGTGCCCGAACTGCCGGGCGACCTCGTAGCCGAAGCCCGTCGCGCCCATCGTCGGGATGGAGAGCCCGCCCGTGGCGACGACGAGCGACCGCGTGAGGACCGGCCCGATCGCCGTCTCGAGCGCGTACCCCTCCCCCGTCGGGGTGATCTGCTCGACCGGGGTGCGGAGCCGGAGGTCGACCCCGGCCTCGCGGCACTCGGCCAGGAGCATCTCGAGGACGTCCTTCGCCTTGCCGTCGCAGAAGAGCTGCCCGAGCTTCTTCTCGTGGTGGGCCACGCCGTGCTTGTGCACGAGGGCGAGGAAGTCCCACGGCGTGTAGCGGGCCAGCGCGGACTTGCAGAAGTGCGGGTTGGCCGAGGAGAAGTTCGTCGGCTCCGTGTGCATGTTCGTGAAGTTGCAGCGGCCCCCGCCCGACATGAGGATCTTCTTGCCGGCCTTGTTCGCGTGGTCGAGCAGCAGGACCTCGCGTCCGCGCGCGGCGGCGGTCATGGCGCACATGAGCCCGGCGGCGCCCGCGCCGACGACCACGACGTCGGCGGAGCGCACAGCACGATCCTCGGAGGCGGAGGGCATCCCGCCGACAAGGTAGGAGGCGGCGGCGCTCAGCCGGGTGCGGCGGGAACCGCGAGCCGGCCGGGCAGGCGGCCCTTGACGACGTACATGGCCTCGTCGGCGGCGCGGAGCGCGTCGTCCGGCGTCATGGGGTGCTCCCCGTCGAGCATCGTCACGCCGATGCTGACCCCGACGGAGACCGCCGTGCCCTGCTCCGTGACGACCGCGGCGGAGGCGACGAGCCTGGCGAGCTCCTCGGCGACGGCGTCCGCATCGGCCTGGCCGATCCCGTCGAGCAGGACGACGAACTCGTCCCCGCCCTGGCGCCCCAGGACGTCGCTCACGCGCAGCCGGGCCGCGACGCTGCTCGCGACCCGGCGCAGCAGCTGGTCGCCGACGTGGTGGCCGTGGAGGTCGTTGATCGCCTTGAAGCCGTCGAGGTCCATGTAGAGCAGTGCGGAGGAGTCGCCGTAGCGCTGCGCCCGCCCGACCGCGGCCCGCAGGACCTCGTCGAAGCGGCGGCGGGTCAAGGCGCCCGTCAGCGGGTCGACGTCGGCGCGGGCCCGCAGCTGCGCCTCGGCCTCCTTGCGCTCGGAGACGTCGAGGACCTGGGTGATGAAGTGCAGCGGCGCTCCCTGCCCGTCGCGGAGGAGGGACTTCGTCAGCAGCACCCAGGCCTGCGAGCCGTCCTGTCGGACGTAGCGCTTCTCGATCTCGTAGGAGGTGCGGCGCCCGGCCAAGAGGTCGTCGACGAGCGCGAGGTCCGCGTCGAGGTCGTCGGGGTGGGTGATGTCCTGGAAGCTCAACTGCAGCAGCCGCTCCTGCGAGTAGCCGAGCAGGGCGCACAGCGCCCGGTTGACCTCGGTCCAACGGCCCTCGAGGTCGAGCAGCGCCATGCCGATCGGCGCGTGCTCCACGGCCTGGGCGAAGCGGCGGTTCGCCTCGCCGAGGCGGGCCTCGGCCTCGGCCCGCTCGGCTTCGCGCGCGCGCCGCTCGCGGAGGTCGCGGGCGAAGGCGTTGACGCGCAGGTCGGCGCCCGAGCCGACGATCCCGAGCGTCAGCTCGATGGGAACCGTCGAACCGTCGGGCCGCAGCACGTCGAGCTCGAAGGCCCGGTGCAGCGTGAGCCGGCCCGTGCTGACGACGCGCCCGAAGCCCCGGCAGTGCGCGGCCCGGTGCTCCTCGGGCACCAGGAGCTCGCTGAGGCGGGCGCCGACCGCCTCCTCGCGGGACCACCCGAAGAGCGCGGTGGCGGAGGCGTTCCAGTCCAGGATGTGCTCGTCGGCGCCCACGGAGAGGAACGCGTCGGGCGCCTGGGTGAGGACGTCCGCGAGCAGCCGGGCCGCCGCCGCCGCCGCGTCCTGCGCCCCGAGCGCCCGCTCGTGCTCCTCCATCAGCCGCCGGCGCACGTCCTCGTTCGCGCGCCACGTGGAGACGTGCGCGGCCGCGGCGGCCAGGACGGCCCCGCCGTGCACCGCCGCCCAGGCCCAGGGGTGCCGGGCGTCGGAGCCGTTGAACACGGCGTGGGGCGCCATGGTGCCGAGCACGCCGTGCTCGACGACGACGAACCCCACCCCCGCGGTGAACGCGAGGAGGTCCTCGTAGCGCGCGATGACCGCGACCATCACGAAGAAGTGGAAGTGGGCGACGGTCGCCCCGTGGGCGAGGTGGACCACGAGCGCCGAGACGGTCATGAGGCCGACCGCGCCGGCCAGGCCGCGGAGCCGCCGGTCACCGCCGGGCCACACCGCCAGGACCGTGCAGACCAGGAGCCCGCTGGCGTGGCCCAGGACGTGCAGGAGCCCGTGCCCGGCCCACACGGACCAGGCCAGGACGGCCACGACCTGCACCAGCAGCAGGCCGACCACGCCGCGGTGACGCCGCTCCCACTCCTCCTGCTCCAGCGCCGTCGAGGAGATCCGGCTCAACGGCGCCGCGGCTGCTCGTCGCCACGACATGGCCGGGTGATCGGCCGCCGCCTCCCGAACTGTCGCCGGGCCGCGAGGTCGGCCCGCGGGCGCTCAGCCCCCCGCCTGCGCCAGGGCCCCCGAGACGACCGCCTGCGCCGTCTCCCCGTAGGGCGGCACGAAGGCCTCGAGGAGGTCGCCCTCGCCCCGGACGAACACCCCGCGGAGGTTCGAGAACTCCCGGAAGCCCTCCACGCCGTGGTGGCGGCCCGAGCCGCTCTGGCCGATGCCGCCGAACGGCAGGGACGGGAGCGCCCCGTGGACCGCGGCGACGTTCACGCAGGCGCCGCCGGAGGTCGTGCGGCGCAGCACGTCGTCGGCCACCGCCTCGTCCTGGGTGAAGACGTAGAGCGCCAGGGGCCGCTCCCCCGCGTTCACGCGTCCGATCGCCTCGGGGAGCTCGTCGTAGGCGACCACGGGGAGGATCGGGCCGAAGATCTCCTCGCGCATGAGGGCGAGGTCCTCCGGCGGGTCGAGCACGAGCGAGAGCGCGAGCTGGCGCCGCTCGGGGTCGACGGCGCCGACCTCCTCGAGCGCCCGCACGTCGCAGCCCCGCTCCCGCGCCTCGTCCAGGAGCTCGCCGATGCGCTCGAGGTGGCGGGTGGTGATGATGCCGGCGTTGCTCTCCGACGCCGCGAAGCCGGGCATGTGCTCGCGCACGTGCTCGGCCGCCAGCGTCGCGAACTCCTCGATCCGCCCGCGCGGGACCAGGCAGTAGTCGACGGAGATGCACATCTGCCCGTTCTTGAGCGACTTCGTCCCCAGGACCTGCTTGACCGTCTCGGCGTCGACCGCGTCGTCCGCGATGATCGCCGGGCACTTGCCGCCGAGCTCGAGCGTCACGGGCACGAGCTGCTCCGCGGCCGCCATGGCGATCTGCCGCCCGATCTCCGGGCTGCCCGTGTAGAGCAGGTGGTCCCAGCGGACGCGGGTGAACGCCTTGGCGAGCTCGAGCCCGCCGACCACGACGTCCACGCGCTCGCGCTCGAACGTCGCGCGGACCATCTCTCGCAGCAGCTCGGAGCAGCGCGGGGTGTGCTCCGAGGGCTTGAGGATCACGCGGTTGCCCGCGGCGAGCATCTCGACCAGGGGCCCGAGCGAGAGGTCGAAGGGGAAGTTCCACGGGCTGATGTTCCCGACGACCCCCTTGGGCTGGGGCAGGACGAACGCCTGGCCCGTCCCGTAGAGGGCGGGGTCCGCGTGCCGCGGCTCCGGGGCCATCCAGGTCGGCAGCTGCTCGGCGGCGTAGCCCGCGCGGCCCGCCACCCCGAGGACCTCGATGAGGTCCGTCGCCAGGGCCGGGTGCACGCCGAAGTCCGCGCTCATCGCCTCCTCGATCGCGGTCCGGTGCCCGAGGACCATCCCGGCGAGGGCGACGAGCAGGCCCTGGCGCTCCTCGAGCCCCGGCGGCGGCTCGGCCAGGAAGGCCGCGCGCTGGCGGTCGACGGCCTCGTGGAGCTCGGTGATGACGTCCGCGTCGGTGCTCATCGCGCGACACTACGGGCTAGCGTCGGGGCCCGCCATGGACATCCTCTCCATCCAGTCCCACGTCGCCTTCGGCCACGTCGGCAACGCCTCGGCCGTCTTCCCCATGCAGCGCCTCGGGGTCGAGGTCTGGCCCATCCACACCGTCCAGTTCTCGAACCACACGGGCTACGGCGCGTGGACGGGCCGCGTCTTCGACGGGCCGGCGATCGAGGAGCTGCTCGACGGCATCGACGACCGCGGGGTCCTCGGGCGCTGCGACGGGGTGCTCTCGGGCTACATGGGCTCCTCGGACATCGGCAACGCCATCCTCGACGCCGTGGCGCGCGTGAAGGCGGCCAACCCCGCGGCGCGCTGGTGCTGCGACCCGGTGATCGGGGACGTGGGCCGCGGCGTCTTCGTCCGGCCGGGCATCCCGGAGTTCTTCCGTGAGCAGGCCGTCCCCGCCGCCGACCTCATCACGCCGAACCACTTCGAGCTCGACCACCTCGCCGGAGCGGAGACCCGGACCCTCGAGGCGGCGAAGGACGCCGTCGCGGCCGTGCAGGCGCTCGGCCCGGCGACGGTGCTCGTGACCAGCCTGGAGGTCGAGGGCACGCCCGCCGACGCGGTGGACCTCCTGGCGGCGGAGGGCGGCAGGGTCTTCCGGGTGCGCACGCCGAAGCTCCCCCTCTCCGTCAACGGCGCGGGCGACGCGATCGCCGCGCTCTTCTTCGTGCACCACCTCCGCTCGGGCTCGGCCGCCACCGCGCTGGGCGAGGCGACCGCCGCGGTCCACGGGCTCCTGCGCGCGACGGCCGAGGCGGGCTCGCGCGAGATCCTCACCGTCGCCGCCCAGGACGAGTTCGTCGCCCCCTCGCGGCGCTTCGAGGTCGAGGAGGTGTAGTCCCCGGCGGGGGACCTGGACGCAGTTCGGGCTCTTGCCCTTCCGTCCAGAGCCCGGCGCGCGTACGCTCACGTGCGCCCGTGGACCCCGTGCACGAGACCCCGGCGGCGACCGCCTCGACGGCCACGACCGCGACGGTGCTCTTCACGGACGTCGTCGGCTCGACGGACCTCCTGGACCGCCTGGGCGAAGCGGCCTGGGCCGTCGTCGCGCTCGAGCACCTGGGGCGGCTGCGCGCGGTCCTCGCCGAGCACGGCGGGCGCGAGGTCAAGTCCATGGGCGACGGGCTCATGGTCGCCTTCGCGCGGCCGACGGACGCCGCGGCGTGCGCGCTGGCGATGCAGGAGGCCGTGGCGCGCCCCGGGGCGGGCGGCGTCGTGCTCGGGCTCCGCGTGGGCCTGACCTCCGGCGAGGTGCTCGTCGAGGGCGACGACCTCTACGGGCGGACGGTCGTCGTCGCGAGTCGCCTCTGCGCCCAGGCCGAGGCCGGCGAGGTCCTCGCCGCGGGCCACCTGGCCGCGCTGGTCGGGCCGCGTGACGACCTCGTCTTCGACCCCGTCGGCCTCCTGCGGCTCAAGGGCATCGAGCAGCCCCAGCCGACCGTGGCGATCCGTCCGCGAGCCCCGGGCCCGCCCACCCGGACGACGCCGACCTCCCGCTTCCCGCTGCCCGCGATCGTCCGGCAGATCGCGGCCCGCCCGCTCCTCGGGCGCGCCGCGCCGCTGCGGCGGCTCACGGACCACCTGCGCCGGGCGGGCCCGGGCCACCGCCGGCTGCTCCTGCTGGCGGGCGAGCCGGGCATCGGCAAGACCCGCCTGGCGGCCGAGCTCGCGGTGCGCGCGCACGAAGGGGGCGCCGTCGTCATGTTCGGCCGCTGCGAGGAGGAGGCGAGCCTCCCCTTCCAGCCGTGGGTCAGCGCCCTGGACCCCTTCGCCGGGGCGCTGGAGCCCGGGCTGCTGCGCCGGCGGCTCGGGCCGCGGGAGCACGACCTCGCCCGGATGCTCCCGAACCTGCGCCGGGCCGACGGCGGGCGGCCGGGCGGGGCGGCCGACGACCCGGAGACCGACCGCTACCGCCTCTTCGAGGGGGTCGTCGCGCTGCTCGAGCTCGCGGCGGAGCGCGGGCCGGTCGTCCTCGTGCTGGACGACCTGCAGTGGGCCGACGGCGAGACGCTCGGCCTCATGCGGCACGTCATGCACGCGCCGCGCGCCTTCGGGCTGCTGGTCGTCGGCACCTACCGCGACGCGGAGGTCCACGGCGAGCACCCCCTGGCGCTCGTCATGGCCGACCTCCGCCGCGAGGGGCTGTGGGAGCGCGTGCGCCTCAGCGGGCTGGACGTGCAGGACGTCAAGGCGATCGCCGAGGCCCAGACGGGCAGCACGGTCCTGCCCTCCGTGGCCCAGGCGCTGTGGGAGGCGACGGAGGGCCACCCCTTCTTCGTCGGCGAGCTCATCCGCCACCTCATGGAGAACGAGGGCCTCGGCAACCGCCGCGGGGCCTTCCTGCTGCGCCGCGGCGCGCTGGCGGGCGGGATCCCCGAGGGGGTCCGCGACGTCGTCGCGGAGCGGTTGCGCCGGCTCCCGCCGGCCACGGGCGAGCTCCTGCGCACCGCGGCGGTCGTCGGCCTCGAGTTCGGCCTCGACACCCTCGGCGCGGTCACGGGCGCGTCGGACGACGCGATCGCCGAGGGGCTCGAGCCCGCGCTCGTGGGCCAGGTCGTCGAGCCCGCGGGCGAGACGCTGGACCGCTTCGTCTTCTCGCACGGCCTCGTCCGCGAGGCGCTCTACGAGGCGCTGGCGCCCCGGGCCCGGGCGGCGCTGCACGGGCGCGTCGGGGCGGCCCTCGCGCAGGTCCCGCCCGCCGCCCGCGCCGACGGCCACCAGACGGAGCTCGCCCACCACTTCCTGGCCGCCGCACGCTCGGGCGAGGGCCGGGAGCTCGCGGTCGTGCACGCCGTCGCCGCCGCGGAGCAGGCCCGGCAGGACCTCGCCTTCGAGAAGGCCGCGCAGCTCTACGCGTCGGCCATCGCCCTCCTCGACGGCCCGCAGGACGGCCCGGACCGCTGCGAGCTGGCGCTGGCCCTCGGGGAGATGCAGTGGTCCACCGGGGCCTACAAGGAGTCGCGCACGACCCTCGCGGCGGCCGCGGAGCTGGCCGAGCGGCACGGCCTCGGCACGACGATGGCGCAGGCGGCCCTGGCGTTCGGCGGGCGGCTCGGCTTCCAGGCCTCCGCGCCGGACGACGAGCTGCTGGACCTGCTCGAGCGCGCGCTCGTGCTCCTCGGCGACGCCCCGTCGGCGATGCGCACGCGGGTCACCAGCCGCCTCGCGCTCGCCCTGACCCACCAGGGCCAGCCCGGGCGCCAGCGCGAGCTGGGCGAGCGCGCCATCGCCGAGGCGACCAGCGCGGACGACCCCGTCCTGCTCGCGGAGGTCCTCGGGTACTCCGGCTGGGCGCTGTGGGGCCCCGACAACCTCGAGGAGCGCCTGCGCATCGCCGACCAGCTCGTCGCGCTGGCGGACACCACGGGCCCGCAGCACCTGCGCATCGAGGGCCGCAACTGGCGCGCCGCGCACCGCATGGAAGCGGGCGACATGGCCGGCGCCGACGACGACTTCGCCCGCATGACGGCCCTCGCCGAGGAGTCCAGCCAGCCCTTCCACCTGTGGGAGGCCTCCGTGGCACGGACCGTGCGCGCGCTCGGCCGGGCCATCGACGAGGAGGCCTTCGAGACGATCTGGGCGACGATCCGCGGCGGGGAGGGCGGCGAGAACTACGCCGCGATGCAGATCTTCTCGGGGCACTGCCTGCACGCCTTCGGGCTCGCGGGCAGGACCGTCGAGTTCGCCAGCTCGGCGCGGGACATGACGGAGTACTTCGACACGATCAAGCTCTTCCAGGTGGGGCTCGCGGCGACGTACTGCCAGCTCGAGCGCCTCGACGACGCCCGGGAGCGCTTCGAGGTGCTGGCCCAGGACGACTTCGCGACGATCCCCCGCGACTGGATGTGGCTCTCGGCCGCGACGCTGCTCGGCGAGGTCTGCTGGAAGCTCGGGGACGCGCCGCGGGCGCGCGTCCTGCACGGGCTGCTCGCGCCCTACGCGGAGCACAACGTCGTGCTGGGCGCGTGGTCGGCGCCGCTCGGGCTCGCCGCCCGCAGCGTCGGGCTGGCGGCGGAGTGCGCGGGCTGGACGGACGAGGCGGTGCGCCGCCTCGAGCAGGCCGTGGCGGGCAACGAGCGCCTCGGCCTCGGGCCCATGGCGCTCGTCGCCCGGGTCGACCTGGCCCGCGTCCTGACCCGGCGCGGGGCCGGCGACGACCACGCCCGGGCGCGGGAGCTCGTGCGCGCCGCGGGCCCGGCGGTGGTCGCGCAGGGGCTGCGCGCGCTGTGGCCGGCCGTGCGGGCGCTCGAGCGGAGCCTCGGGCTGCCGGCGGTCGTCCCGGACGTCATCACGCCGAACCGGGGGCTGCTCGACCGCGCCTCCGCGATGACCGACGCGGCGCGCGCCGCGGTGTCGAGCGCCGGCCGGGGTGTGCTCGGCCGCCGGCTGGCCGACGTCCCCGACGAGGTCCTCGCGCGGCGCTTCGGCCACCCGATCGCCCAGCGCGCGCTCTTCGCGGGGATGGCCCGCTCCTTCCAGCCCCGGGCCTCGCTCGACTTCCAGGGCGAGATGGGCTTCGTGCTCTACGACGACGCCGCGGAGGACCCGGGTGCGCCGCAGTGGTGGACCCTCAAGGTCGCGGGCGGCCGGGCCGTCGCGCGGCACCGGCCCGCGAAGGACCCCGCGATGGTCGTCCACGTGCAGGTGCCCGCCCTCGTGCGGATGATCAGCGGCGAGGTCAACCCCATCGCCCTCTGGGTCCAGCAGGAGGTCTGGGTGGAGGGCGACATGCTGCTGGCCCCGCGGCTGGTCGACATGTTCGGCGGCGTGCGCCTCGCCGAGGCGCTCGTCGGCGTGGGTTAGCGCACGTCGATGTGCTCGAGGTAGGCGCGGCCCTCGACGGGCCGGCCGGCGAGGGTCCCCGTGAAGGTCGCGCCGCCCATCCACCCGCGGCCGATGCCGTAGATCAGCCCCGTGTCGCGGCGGAGCTCGATCCGGAGCTCGTCGCCCACCCGCCAGGTCATGCGCTCGGGCACCGTGGTGGTGCGCCCGTCGGGGGCGACCGCCTCGCGGGTCCCGGCCCCCGCCGTGAGGGTCGGCGCGCCGGCCAGCGTGCGCGCCGGGCGGTCGGGCGCCGTGACGTGGGCGGAGCGCAGCAGGGGCGTGCCGAGCGCTTCGGCCGAGGTGAGCAGCAGCAGCGTCCCGTCCCCGGGGTCGAGCACGTGGTAGGCGAAGCGGTCGACAGGGAGCTTCAGGGCGCCGGGCAGCCGGCGGTCGCGCAGGAGGTGCGCGGTCACGCCGCGGGCGTGCTCGAGGCTGGCGAGCCCCTCGACCGGCGTCGTGCGCCCGCCCGTGGTGACCGTCCCGGCGTAGGGCGCGGCGACCCCCACGTGCTGGTAGGCGGGCGAGCGGGCGAACCACCGCGGGTGCGCCGACGGCTCGAGCCGCAGGTCCGCGGCGAAGCCGGGCTGGGTCGTCCGCAGCCGCACGGCGCCGTCGGGCTCGGCCGCCAGCGTGAGGAGGTCGCCGAAGCGCAGGTGCGCGCCGCCGGGGTCGAGGTCGCAGTCCTCGTCGACGGAGAAGGCCGCGAAGGTGCCGGGCGCGGTGGCCGCCGTCCCGATGCCGACCGTCGCGGTGGCCTTCGGGGAGCCCGCCAGGGCGTGGTCGACGTCGAAGGCCCGCGCGCCGGGCTGGCCGACGAAGACCGCACAGGCCAGGAGCTGGTGCGGCGCCGGGAGGTCCGGCACGACGACGTTCACGTGCGCGAAGCCCCAGCGCCGGGAGCGGTGCTCGGGCGTCAGCGGCGGCATCGCCGCGCCGGCGCCGTACCAGGGCGGCACCCCGAGGGCGACCATCGCGGGGCGGACCAGGAGCGCCTTGGCCAGGCGGATCGGCGACGGGGACGGCATCCGGCCGCCATCTTCGCCGGTTCCAGCGTCAGGCGGCGAGCAGCAGCGCGCCGGCGATCGCCACCATGACGAGCGCGACGCCACCGTCGAGCACGCGCCAGGCCGCCGGCCGGGCGAAGAGCGGCCGCAGGAGCGCCGCGCCGTAGCCCAGGCCGGTGAACCAGGTCACGCTCCCGAGCGCAGCGCCCGCGCCGAAGGACCAGCGCTGCGGGCCGTGGGTGCCGGCGACGGAGCCCAGCAGGAGGACCGTGTCGAGGTAGACGTGCGGGTTGAGCCAGGTGAGCGCCAGCGCGGTGGCCAGCGTCGCCCCGGGCCGCGTCGCCGGGCCACCTGCGGAGGCCGTCAGCGTGGCCGGGCGCAGCGCCCGCCGCGCGGCCAGGGCGGCGTAGCCCAGGAGGAACGCGGCCCCCGCGAGGCGGACGCCGGTGAGCACGGAGGGCGCGCTCGCCAGGAGCGCTCCGACGCCGCCGACGCCCGCGGCGATGAGCAGGACATCGGATGCCGCGCACGTCGTGACCACGAGCGCGACGTGCTCGCGGCGCAGGCCCTGGCGCAGGACGAACGCGTTCTGGGCGCCGATCGCGACGATGAGGGTCAGGCCGAAGCCGAGGCCGGCCAGGGCGGCGAGGAGCGCGTCGGTCATGGGGTCATCGTGCGCGCTCCGGCCCGTGCAGTCCAGTTCATGTTCTTGCGTCGGCGTTAGCATCGCTTCAGTGCGCCTCGACACGGACCAGCTCCGGGCCCTCAGCGCCGCGGTCGCCCAGGGCTCGCTCGACGGTGCTGCGCGCGAGCTCCACGTGACGCCGTCGGCGATCTCCCAGCGCCTGCGCGCCCTCGAGACGACCGCCGGGCGGGTGCTCCTCGTGCGCTCGAAGCCCGTGCGCCCGACGGAGGCCGGCCGCGCCCTCCTGGGGCTCGCCCGCCAGCTCGAGCTGCTCGAGGCCGACGCCGCGGCGGCGCTCGGCGAGCCCGCCCGGCGGCCGCTGCCCCTCGCGATCAACGCGGACTCCCTGGCGACCTGGGTGCTGCCCGCGCTCGCGCCGCTCGCGGCCGGGACGGCGTTCCACCTGCGCCGGGAGGACGAGCGGCGCACGGGCGAGCTCCTGCGCGAGGGCGAGGTGGTCGCCGCGGTCACCACGGAGGCCGCACCCGTCGCGGGATGCGCCGCCACGCCGCTCGGGGCCATGCGCTACCGGGCGGTCGCGGCGCCCGGGTTCGCGGCGCGCTGGTTCCCCGGCGGCGCGGACGCCGCGGCGCTGGGAGCGGCACCCATGCTCGTCTTCGACCGCGACGACCCGCTCCAGCACCGCTTCCTCGCACGGCATGCGGGCCCGGACGCCGCGCCGCCGACGCACGGGGTGCCCTCCTCCGCCGACTTCGCCGCGGCGGTGCGCCTCGGGTTCGGGTGGGCGCTGCTGCCCGAGCTCCAGCTCGGCGGCGACCTCGTGGAGCTCGCCCCGGACGACCCGACGGACGTCGAGCTGCACTGGCAGCGCTGGCGCCGGCAGTCCGCGTCGCTCGAGGCCGTCACCCGGGCACTCGTCGACGCCGCGCGCAAGGCGCTCCGGCCCCCGGGCTGAGCGCTCAGGCCGGCCCGACGTAGGACCAGTGGCCGGCCTCCCGGACGAAGGCGCTCTGCTCGTGCTGCTCCCCGCGCCGCCGCTCCGTCGGATCCCACCAGCGTGCGACGAACGTGACGGTCCCCGCGGCGTCGTCCGCGCCCCCGTCCGTGGTGGCGAGGACGTCGAGCCCGCGCCACTCCAGCGCGGGGTCCAGCTCGAGCGCCGCGGGCCGGGTCGACGGGTGCCAGGTCGCCAGGAGGTAGGGGGGGTCGCCCACCGCGAAGGCGCTGTAGCGCGAGCGCATGAGGCGCTCCGCGGTCGGGGCGGTCGCGCGGCCCGAGCCGCGGCCGCGGTGCAGCGGGCCGCAGCAGTCCGCGTAGGCCGCGCCCGTGCCGCAGGGGCAGCGCCCGGGTGTGCGCGGTGCGCGGCCGGTCACGCCGGGCGCTCGAGCGCGTCGCGGAGGGTGAAGGAGCGCGCGTGCAGCGCCGGGTCCTCGAGCTCGGCCCAGGTCACGGGCACCGCGACGGGCGCCCCGGGGAGCGGGCGGACCGTCCACGGCGCGATCGCGAGCGCCCCGCGCCGGGCGCGCGCGGTGTCCACGTAGAGGCGCCCCCGGCGCTGGGACTTGTAGAACGCCCGGGTCAGCCGGCCGTCCCCGGCCGTCACCACCGCCGCTCCGACCCGCTTGGCCAGCGCCCAGAGCTCCTCCCAGCCCTCCGCGCCCTCCGGCGCGACGTGGACGTGGACCCCGCGGGAGCCCGTCAGCATCGGCGCGCCGACGAGGCCGAGCTCCGCGAGGACGTCCCGCACGACGAAGGCGGCGTGGCGCACGGGCTCGAAGTCGTCCCCGTCGGGGTCCAGGTCGAGCACGAGCAGGTCGGGCCGCTCGAGGTCGGGCAGCCGAGCGGGCCAGCGGTGGAAGCTCAGCGTCCCCTGGTTGGCGAGGTAGACCAGCGCGGCGGCCGAGTCCGCGCCCGGGTGCTCGACGGGCGTGCCGTCGGAGCGCGGCACCTCCAGGCGCGGCACCCAGGGCGGGAAGTGCCCGCTCGCGCGCTGCTGGAAGAAGCCGCCGCCCGCCGTGACGTCCCCGCGGAAGCGCTGCAGGGAGAGCGGGCGCCCCTCGAGGTGCGGGAGCATCCGTGGTGCGGCATCCCGGTAGTAGGCGACGACGTCGCCCTTCGTGATGCCGTCGGCCGGGAAGAGGACGCGCTCGGGGTGGGTGACCTCGACGTCGACGGGGTCCGGCGCCGCCACGGCGGCCTCAGGCGGGCGTGAGGCCGTGGCGCGCCATCACCGCGCCGATCGCGGCGGGGTCCGGTGGGCCGCCCGCCGACGCCTCCAGGATCGCCCCGATCTCCCGGAAGTAGTCCGGGCCGAAGACGCCCGGCGTGATGACGGCGAGGAAGGTCGTGTCCCCCTCGAGGGCCATGAAGCTGTGCACCGCGCCGCGCGGGATGCACAGCCCGTCACCGGGGCCGATGCGGATGTCCGTCCCGTCGACGGTGAACGTCGCGGTGCCCTCCAACCCGTGGATGGTCTCGTCGAACCCGTCGTGGCTGTGGGCCACCGGCATCCCGGAGCCACCCGGGACGGCGCAGGCGAACGCCGTGACGCGCCCGCCCGAGGCCTCGGCGTCGATCGTGAACGTGACGGTCATGCCCCCGACGTGGATGGGCGCGGCGGGTGCGGTCATGCGCGCAGCCTGACGCATCGCGGGCCGGCTTGCCCGGGCCCGCGGCGCCGACGTAGGCTCCCCCCATGAGCGCCCGTCTGCTCCTCGTCCCGCTCCTGGTCGCGCTCCTCGCGCCGGCGATCGCCGAGGCCAGGACGGTGCGGGTCACCAGCCGGGACACGGGCCGCACCCTCGTCCTGCACCGGGGCGACCGGCTCGACGTCCACCTCGGGGCGAACCCCTCCACGGGCTACGGCTGGTCCGTGCGGCGGCGCCCGCCCGCGGCGGTCGCCCGGATCACCTACAGCGGGTACCGCGCGGCCGAGCAGCCCGCGGGCTCCCCGCCCAGGCCGGGCACGCCCGGGGTCCAGCGCTACGTCCTGCGCGCCGTGGGCGCCGGCACGGGACGGCTCGTCCTGGCCTACGACCCCCCAGGCACCGGCGGGCGCGCGGCGCGCGTGGTCAGCTTCCGCATCCGGGTGGGGTAGGCCGGACGGCTCCGGCTAGGTTCGCGCGATGCGGATCGTCTTCGTGCACGGGGCGTGCGTCGCCGACGGGGCGTGGTGGTGGCACCCGACGGGTGCGCTGCTCGCGGAGCAGGGCATCGCCAGCGTCGCGCCCGCCTTGCCGAGCTGCGGCGAAGGCGGCACGACGCCCAGCGCGGCCGGGCCGGGACTGGCCGACGACGTCGCCGCGGTCCGGGCCGTGCTCACGGCGGGGGACGAGCCGACCGTCGTGGTCGCCCACAGCTACGGGGGCATCGTCACCGCCGAGGCGGCCGCGGGCGTCGCGGCCGTCCGCCACCTCCTGCTCGTCTCGAGCTACCTGCCCGAGCCCGGCGAGAGCCTCTCGTCCTTCGGCCCGCCCGAGCCGGCGCCCTTCCTCGAGGTCGACCCGGAACGCGGGACGTTCACCGTCCGCGCCGACGCGCTCGCGGGGACGTTCCTGCAGGACTGCGACGCGGAGTTGCAGCAGGCGGCGACGACGAAGCGCGCCTGGCAGAGCCTCGCCGTGCTCGAAGCGCCCGTCCGGTCGGCGGCGTGGCAGACCGTGCCGACGACGTACCTCGTGTGCGCGCAGGACCGGGGGACGCCCGCGGACCGCCAGCGGGGGTTCGCCCGCCGTGCGGCCCATGTCCGGGAGGTCGACGCGGGCCACCACCCGTTCCTCTCCCGGCCGGCAGAGGTCCGCGACCTCCTCCTCGGCCTCTAGCGCCGCTCAGGGCCGCGACGTGCCCACCGGCGGGCCGGGTCAGGCGTCCGCGCCGGCCAGGGCGGCGAGCCCCGCCTCACGGCTGTCGCACGTGGCGAACATGATGGGACCCAGGACGAGGCGGAACATGGCGGTGACCGCGCCCTGCGGCTCGCTGGCCACCCCGAAGGCCAGCCCCGCCTCCCGCGCCGCGCGCACGCCCCCGACGAGCGCGCCGAGGCCGGAGGAGTCCAGGAAGGTGCACCCGCAGAGGTCGACGAGCACGGGCTTGCCCGCGGCCATCGCCTCGTCGAGCGCCGCGCGCAGCCGGGTCTCCGCGGTCATGTCCGCCTCGCCGGTCACCACGACGACGCTCGCGGTGGGCACGTCGAGCAGGGCGACGTCGGCGCGCGACCAGGAGGACGAGGGATCTGCGGCGGTCACGGTCCGCTGAACCTACGCCGCCTCGCGCCCAGCGGCTGACGCAACCCGGCGCGCGTCGGCAACCAACATGGGGCGGTACCCCGCCGGCCGGCCCGGATGGGTGGCGCAGGGCCGGCGCATGGCGGGAGCCCCCCATGGCCACGGGGCGCGCACGAGGGGACGATGCCCTGGATGCTCGACCACTCCGGCGATCCCGACGCGCACTCCCGCTTCTGGGCGGACGTCGCGACCGATCGCGCGCGCGTCCGGGTCTTCGACGCGGACCCGGGCCTGCTCGACGGGGTGCCGGAGGCGGTCGCCACCCCCCTCCGCCACCGGGTGGTGGTCCCCCGCGCCTGGGTGGGCTGCGGGCCCTGGACCCCGCAGCGGCCCGCCGCGGCGCGGGGCGAGGTCCTGGGGCTGCTGGTGCTCGAGGGGCTCGTCGAGCGCTCCGTGGTGGTCGCGGACCGCCGCGCGAGCGAGCTGCTCGGCCCTGGGGACGTCCTGCGGCCCTGGGATCCCCGCGATGGGGTGGAGACGAGCTGGTGCGTCCTGCACCTGACCCAGCTCGCGGTCCTCGACGACCACGTGGCGTCCGCCGCTGCCCGCTCCCCCCAGGTCGTCTCGAACCTCATGGGCCGGAGCACGGACCGGCTGGACGACCTGGCCCGCCGGCTGGCGATCGGGCAGCTGCGCAGCGCGGAGGATCGCGTGCTGCTCGTCCTGACCGCGCTCGCCGACCGTTGGGGACGCGTCACGCCCGACGGGGTGCACCTCCCGTTCACGCTCAACCACGCGACGATCAGCCGGCTGGGGTGCCTCGCGCGCCCGACGGCCTCGGCCGCGCTCTCCGCGCTCCAGCGGGCGGGCCGGCTCGTGCGCTGCGTCGACGGGACGTGGCTGGTCGTGCCGGATGACCTGGCAGAGCCCGCGCCCGCGTGCGGCGCTCAGGGCTCGACGAGCCCGCGACGGATCGCGTAGCGCGTCAGCGCGACCCGGTCGCGCAGGCCCAGCTTCTCGAGGACGTTGCTGCGGTGGCGCTCGACGGTCTTGTCGCTGATGTGGAGCACGGCGCCGATCTCCTTGCTCGTCAAGCCCTCGGCGATGAGCTTGACCACCTCGGACTCCCGCGGCGAGAGCGGGTCCTCCCCGGCGGCGTCGGGCCCGCGCTCGAGGACCTCGCGCACGAGCGCGGCCACCCCGCGCGGATGGAGGAACGGCTCGCCGCGCAGCGCGGCGCGGCAGGCCGCCACGAGGTCCTCGTGCGCGGCGGACTTCAGGACGTAGCCCGACGCGCCGGCCCGCAGCGCCTCGAAGAGGAACTGCTCGTTGTCGTGCATGGAGAGGATCAGGATCCGCAGCCCCGGCCGGTGCTCGAGGATCTGGCGGGTCGCCTGGATGCCCGTCAGGCGCGGCATGGAGACGTCGAGGATCGCGAGGTCGAGCTCCTCGGCCAGCGCAACGGCGACCGCGTCGGCCCCGTCGGCGGCTTCGGCCACCACGGAGAAGCCCGGCTCGGCCTCGAGCGTCAGGCGCAGGCCGTGGCGGACCATCTGGTGGTCGTCGGCCAGCAGGATGCGCACGCTGCGGCCGGGCACGGACATGGGCTTGACCCTAGTCCCCGGGCGAGCCGCCCTGCGCGGGGCCGAGCTCATGCGCCGGGACGTGCAGGCAGACGCGAGTCCCGCCCTGGCTGCGGGCACCGACCTCGAGCTCGGCGCCCAGCAGCAGCGCGCGCTCGCGCATGCCGCGGATCCCCGAGCCGCTGCCGACCCGCTCGGACAGGCCGGTGCCGTCGTCGGTCACGAGCAGCCTGATGCCGTCGTCGACCCGGCGCAGCTCCACCTCCGCGCTGCGCGCGCCCGCGTGGCGCAGGACGTTCGTCAGCGCCTCCTGCGCGATCCGGTAGATCCCGAGGCGGGTGTCGGGGTCGAGGCCGGGCAGCTCGGGGTCGACCCGCGGGCGCACGTGCACCTCGCCGCTGCGCGAGATGCGCTCGCAGAGGTCGAGCAGCGCGCTGGGGAGCCCGAGCTCGTCCAGCCCGGGGGGCCGCAGGCTGCGTCACGATCGTCCGGACGCGCTCGAGGCACTCGCGTGCGGTCGCGGCGGCGACGTCGAGCGCATCTTCCCGCCGTGCAGCGTCCGGTGTCCGGGCCGCCACGTCGATCGTGAGCATGAGCGCCGTGAGGTCCTGACCGATCTGGTCGTGGAGCTCGAGCGAGAGCCAGCGACGCTCGGCGTCCTGGGCGGCCTGGGCGCGGCGGGCGCTGTCCCGGCGCTCCTGCTCGAGCCGGTCGAGCATCTCGTTGAAGGCCTGCTGCAGGTCCGCGACCTCGATGCTCTGCGCCTCCACCGCAAGGCGCTGCCCGGGCCGCAGCGGGTCGATCGTGCGCATGACGCCCCAGAGGCGCCCGAGCGGCCCGAGGACCCGCCGCATCGCCAGGAGGTTCGCGACGAGCATCGCGGCGACCACCCCCGCCAGCACCGCGGCTTCGCGGACCGACGTGGGCCAGGTCACCGTGAACGGCGTGGAGGCGAGCAGGACCAGCGCAACGATCAGGACCGCGGTGTTCGCCCAGAAGAGCAGCCAGAGCAGGGAGCGGCGCGCGGGGCGGCGGGCCAGCCACCGAGGTCGCGCCGGCGCTTGCGTCGAGGCGATCGCCACCTCAGGTCACCGTGGGCGAGACGACCAGGCGAGCCAGGATGCGATCGACCTGCGCCTCGACGCCTTCGGGTGTCACGCCGTTGAGCTCGGCGATCTCTCGCGTGGTCGCGCCGCTCATGAGCATCGCGAGCACGGGGAGCTCGTCCGGACGCAGACGATGACCGGCGTCGCGAAGCAGGTCGGCGTCCGGCGCGGGCAGGAGGTCCTCCCCGGCCGCGACGCGGCGGATGAGGAGCGTGAGGTCGCGCGGCTCGATGGCCTTGTCGGCGATGGCCCGGACGCCGGCGATCCGCGCCGGGACGACCATCGCCCGGTCGGCGAAGGCCGAGTAGAGGACCACGGCCGGACACGGAGGCCGACGGCGCAGCTCCCGGCTCAGGGAGATGCCGTCGCGGCCCGGCAGCTGGTAGTCCATCACGACGATGTCCGGTCGCAGGCGCTGGATGGCCGGCGGGACCGCGAAGGCGTCCGACGCCGAGCCGAGCGCGACGAGCCCCGGCTCCGCGTCGATCAGGGCGCAGAGGCCGGTGCGCACCGCGGGGTGGTCGTCGACGACCAGCACGGTGATCGGGCGTTCGCGGGTCATGCCCAGAGGATCGCGGTCCGGCGCCCCCTGCGCCATGCGGGCCAGCCACCATTCGGGCCTCAGCGCACGTGGCGCACCCTGGTCGGCGGCCCGGTGCGGATCGTCCCGGCGGGCGCGGCCCAGCGCACGCGGTAGCGCCGGTCGTTCCGCCGCACGGTCCTGGTGCTGAACGTGCTGCGTGCGCTCGTCCCGAGGTGCTTGAGCGTCCGCCAGGAGCCTCCGCCGTCCCGACGCTCCAGCACGACGGATGTGACGCCGCGCGCGGGGCGCACGAGCCCCCACAGCGCCACCCGCGTCCGGCTGACGGGCCGGGCGACGAGGGGCAGCCGGAAGCCGTCGTAGGCGCGCTTGACCTCCCCGTCGCTGCCCCGCAGGCCGCTCTCGAAGCCCGCGTAGCGGCTGGTGGCCGGGCCCGGCCGGGGGTCGTCGTCGCGCAGGAGGTACTGCGCGAACGTCCGCACGCGGGGCTGGCGGTAGGCCAGGAGCTCGCTGATGGAGCGGAACTCGGCCTGGCTGGTGTAGGAGACCCCGACGAACGGGTCGGGCAAGGACTGGATGCCGAACTCCGTGATGTCGATGGGCGTGCGCGACGGGATCGCGTGGGCGCGCTCCGCCCGCGCGACGGCACGCACGAGCCGGGGCAGGACGCCGATGGTCACGTCGTCGTACCGCGGCGGCACGAAGCCCGGGCCGGTCCGGGTCGTGTAGGCGTGGTGGGCGATGCCCTCGACCTGCAGGCGGTTGCACGCGGCGCGCCGGTGGTAGTTCGCGGTGAGGCACAGGCCTTGGCGCAGGAAGGCCAGCGGGGCGACCACCCGCGAGGTCCCGCGCGGGGCCATCTCGCCGAAGAGCAGCTCGCGATCAGCCTGTCCTGCCGCCTTGAGTCCGCGGCGCGCCGCGATGAAGAGCTTGCGGTAGAGCGTTCCGGAGACGGGGCGCCCGTGCGCGTGCTGCGGCAGCAGGAAGCGCGGGTGGTTCGGCTCGTTCCAGACGGAGTAGCGGTGCACCCGGGAGCCGAAGCGGTCGGCCACGGCCTCGAAGAAGCGGCGGAAGTGCGTCGTGCTCGGGCGTGTCCGGTGGTCCTTCCGGGCGGCCGTCGCCCACCGCGGCACGGGGCCCGAGACGGTGAGCAGCACCCGGAAGCCCTCCGCGGCGGCCTCGTCGACCGCGCGGCCGTAGCGGCCCCAGTCGTAGGCGCGGAAGTCCCGCTCGTGGAAGCCCGGCACGTCCCGGGCGTCGGCATGCGGGGCGACGTCCTGCCAGTACATGACGACCCGCAGGTCCCGGACGCCCAGCGCGCGGAGCTCTGCGAGCGTGGAGGTCCGCAACGCGGCATCACCGCCGAGCAGCTCGCGCGGCGCCTCCACGAGCGTGTGCTGGCGCGGGGATGCCTGCGTCGCTGCGGGCGCCGACGCGCCCAGGGCGACCAGCACCAGGAAGGGGAGCAGCCCCCGGCTGCGTGCAGCGGCCACGGGCTAGCGGAGGTAGGAGCGCAGCTTCTTGCGCAGGTAGGTGTAGCCCGCGCGCGGCGTGCCGTCCGGGTCGGTCAGGCCGGCGTCGAAGCGCGCGCCCGGCGCGGCTCCCGTCCAGTTGTAGACGTAGATGCGCTTGATGCCGGAGCGCCGGTAGCGGTTGGCCAGGGAGAACATCGTGCTCAGCCGGTGGGCGGCGCGCGACTCGGAGTAGGGGAAGGAACGGCCGAACTTCACGATGCCGCCGGTCTCGGTCAGCCAGACCTGCGTGCGGCGGTTGTAGTGGCGGGCCTGCGCGATGACCGCGCGGGTGTACTTCGTGCGCTTCCGGTTCACGTCGCCGTAGTTGTGCAGCCCGAGGATCGTCGCGCGCCTGCGGTAGGTCGGCGAGAGCGCGCGGTAGAAGGAGCGCATGTAGGCCTCGACGCCCCGCTGGTCGAGCACGTCGAGCGCCACGACGCCGCAGGAGCGGCAGCGGCCCTTGACCGCCCGGTGCATCTCCCGGAAGAAGGCCGCGGCACGGGTCGGGCTGCGGTACGTGGGCTGGGACGCGTGGTTGGCCTCGTTCCAGGTGCCGAAGTCGCGGACCCCGAGCTTGCGGAAGTACGGGACCATGCGCCGCACCGCCTTGCGGTACGCGGAGACGCTGGGCAGCTTGCCCTTCTTGATCCGGAAGTCGTCCGTGGAGAGGTGCAGGAGCACCTGGACGCCGTCGGCGCGCGCCGTCCTGACGTAGGTTCGTGCGCGCAGGCGCTGGCCACGATCCCCCATCGCGTTCCACGGGATGAAGTACCGGACGCGCTTGACGCCAAGTTGCACGAAGGCCGGCTGGGCGAACATCGTCGCCGACTGGTCGGAGATGCCGACGCGGATCGGGACCTTCCCGGCCTGCGCCGCGGGAGGCACCGCGAGGCCGAGGAGGATGAGGGCAGGAAGGAGACGTCGCACGTCCCCCAGGGTGCCCACCCGGGGGACGACGACCTTGGTGGAGGGCCACCACGCGGCGGCCCTCGCACCCCCAGGTCGGCTTCAGGTGGCCGCGCGCGCGCCCGTCTGGCAGTTCTTCGCCCGGCTCGTGCGCAGGTTGTCGAGGAAGGCGGCCGAGTCGAAGATCCGGTCGCCCTGATCGAAGATGGAGAGGTACAGGCGCTGCAGGCCAGGCGTGACGCGGGTGGAAGCGCGCAGCTTCCGCGTGGCACCGTCGTAGGTCGTGCCCTTGGCCGCCTCCGCGGTGACGGTCGTGTCGCCCACGGAGTTCACCCGGATCGGGTTGCCCTTGGTGTCCTGGGCGAAGTTCCGCGGGGCGGTGATCTTCGGGTCGTCCTTCGTGGCGGCGTTCCAGTTCGAGATGCCGAGCTCGGCGATGAACGCGTCGTTGAAGTCGTCCTTCACGTACTCCGGGAACTCCTCCGAGAGGAAGCGGAAGTCGAAGCTCAGGCAGTTCGCGCCCTTGGGGACCCGCAGGTCGATCCGCATGATCAGGACGTCCCGCGCGCCGCGGATGGACGGGCCGCGGGACTCCGAGCCCGTGTCCGGGGCGTTGTTGGGGTCGTCCGCACGGCGGGCGTTGCCCGTGCTGAGGATGCCGAAGCTCGAGCCGTTGGTCGGGAAGCCTGCGAGCTTCGTGGTGGAGACCGCCGCGGGCTTGGAGCTCGGGGGCAGCGCGGAGAACACCGCGCGCTTGACGAGGCTGGGGTTCCGCGCCATGGCCTTGGCGATCGGGGTGGCCGACGGGTTCACGGGGTACTCGGTGATCTTCGCTCCGGCCGGCGCCGCGGCGATCGCGCTCGCGGTCAGGGTGGTCAGCGCGACGATGCTGCGGGTGGATCGGGACATGCGAGGACTCCGTTGCTCGGGGGTTGTGCCGCTCCCACTACCCCCCGGGGCGCGCTTCGGACCACATGTGTCACCCGGATGACAATCCGATCCGCGCCCGCGCCTGTTCCAGGGGGTGAACGGCGGGTGCCCTGGGTGCGTACTCAGGCGCATGCCCCGTCCGATCGAGCACCGCGCGCACCTCGACGCCCCGCCGGAGGTCGTGCACGACCTCCTGACGGACATCGCGGCCTGGCCGGCCTGGTCGCCGCACGTCGCCTCCTCCGACCCGGCGACGGGCCGCTGCACGGACGGGATGACGATCGCCACCCGCGCCTTCTTCTCCCCCGTCGTCACGCCGATGGTCGTCGACTGGGTCCGTGAGGGTGAAGGCATGGCCTGGCACTCCCGCGCCTTCGGCCACACGCTCTCCTACGAGGACCGCGTCCGCCCCGCCCCCGGCGGCGGGACCGACGTGCAGCTCCTCGCCCGCCTCGACGGCCCCGCGGCGGGCCTGCTCACGCGACTCGCCCGGCCCTTGAGCGCCTTCGGCATGCGCCGCCGCGTCGCGCGGCTCGGCCGGGTCGCCGGGTTGGTGGCCGCGCGCCCGGGCGCCCTCCCCGAGCCAACCCACCGCTGAGGCCCCGAGCACGCGCGGTGTCCTCCCGAATGCCTGCATGACAGGCATCGGGGAACACCCCGGAGAGCAGGACCGCCTGCGAACCGCAGATTGGGGTTCCGCGCGGCGAGCCAGTGGGTGTCACCCGCGTGGCGCAGGGACGCTGACCCGGCCCGAGCGCAGGGCGGCCCCGGGCCACCCGCTGCGGACCCCGACCAGCGTGATGACCGCCGGGACGAGCAGCGTGCGCACGAGGAACGCGTCGATGAGCAGCCCGACGCCCACCATGAACGCGAGCTGGCGGAACGCCTGGACCGGCACGAAGGCCAGGGCGCCGAAGGAGACGGCGAGCACGAGTCCCGCGGCCGTGATCGCCGGGGAGGCCGCCGAGGCGCCCGCGACGATCGCTTCGGGGAACGGTCGGGAACGCGCTTCGGCCCAGATGCGCCCGACGAGGAAGACGTTGTAGTCCGAGCCGAGCGCCACGAGCAGCACCCCGGCGGCGATGGGGACGAAGTACGTCAGCTCAGGCTGCCCGAGGACCCCCTGGAAGACGAGCACGGAGAGGCCGAGCGCGGCGATCGGGGCGGGAAGCGCGAGGATCGTCAGGTACAGGGGCGCCACGAGCGCCCGCAGGAGCACGACGAGTACGAGCATGATCGCGAGCAGGACGGCCGGGAGGATCCGCGGCACGTCCTGCCCGGCCCGGTCGATCGTCTCCTCGACCAGCGCGGTGTCCCCCGCGAGGCTTGCGGTCGCCCCGGGCAGCCCGGCCTGGCGCAGGAGGCCCGGCAGCCGCCCGCGCAGCTGCCCGAGGCGCTCGACGGCCCGGGCCCCGAGCGGGTCGTCGGCCAGCACGATGCCGTAGCGGGCCCCGTTCCCGTCCGGGCTGAGCACGGCCCCGAAGGTCCGCTGGGTCGGGTTGCTCGCCGGCCCGACGACCGCGGCGACCCCGGGCCGGCGCTCGAGCAGGCCCTGAAGCCGGGCGAGCTGCGCCCGCTCCCGGGCGACCCCCTCGCCCTCGACCACCACGATCGTCGGGGAGATCACCCCGGGCGCGAGCCCTGCGGCCGCCTGCGCGTACGCGGCCCGCGGCGGGCTCTCGTCGGGCAGCCCGCGCAGGAGCGGGTTGCCGAGGTGCAGGCCCGTCACCCCGGCCGCGAGCACCATCAGGACCACCGCGCAGCCCACCGTCACCGCGACGGGGCGCCGCACGACCAGCTCGAGCACCCGGCGGGTCCGCGGCTGCGCCTCCTCCTCCTCGACGGGCGCGCGGCGCGGCCACAGGACCCGTGGGCCGAGGATCGCGCAGAGCGCCGGGACGAGGGTCACCGCGACGGCCAGGGCGATGAGCACCGCGGCGGCCACACCCGGCCCGAACGCGCGGAGGAAGCCGAGCTTCGCGACGGCGAGTGCGGCGGTCCCGGCGGCGACGGCGATGCCGCAGGCCGTGAGGATCGGCGCGAGCTCGCGCAGGCTGCTGCGCGCGGCCGCCGGGCCGTCACCGTCCTCGTCGGCGAGCGCACGCCCGAAGCGCGAGAGGTAGAAGAGGACGTAGTCCGTCACGACCCCGAACAGCAGCGCGACGACGACGGGCTCCACTTCCGAGGGGACGGAGATCCCGACCTGCTGCCCGACGGCGGCCACGAGCCGGATCGAGACGAGGTAGGCCACCGCCACCGCGGCCAGGTTCACGAGCGGCGCGACGAGCGAGCGGGTGGCGAGCGCGACCGCGACGAGCACGAAGACGAGCGTCGCGAGCTCCGTCAGCGGCAGGTGCTCCTCGATGACGTCAGCCTGCGCGTCACGCGCGGAGACCGCGCCCGTCACGCCGAGCCGCGCCCCCGCCGCCTCGGGCTCAAGGCGCTGCACGAGCCCCTCCGCGAGCTCCGTGCGCTCCGTCGGCCCGATGTCGGTCCCGTAGAGCAGCGGCACCACGAGCGTCGTCCCGCGCTCGCGCGCGAAGGTCTCCGAACCCGTGACGTTCGCGACGACGTAGGCCCCGGCGATCGCCCGCAAGCCGGGGATCTGCCCCCGGTTGAGCTCGAGGACCCGGCGACCGGTGGCCGCGACGATCCGGGCGTTCAGCCCGCCCGGGTCGCGGATGACGACCTGCGTGCGCGAGATGAAGGGGAACGTGAAGAGCTCCGCGGAGCGCTGCTCGGTCTGGATGGCCTCCGCGTCGACCGGGACCAGGTCGCCGAGCGCCCCGGTCTGCGCTTCACGGATCGTCGGGAGGAACAGGACGCACGCGAGCGTCGCCGCCAGCCACAAGGCGACCACGAGCCACCGCAGCCGCACGACCAGGCCGGCCACTACGGCGTCGCCCGGGTGCGGCCGGGCGCCGGCGGCGCCGCCCAGGGCCGGCCCGGGCGGGCGGCCAGCTCGTGCGCGGGCATGGTGAGAATCGCGCGCTGGGCGAGCAGGCGGCGCAGCTCGGGGTCCTCCTTCGCACGGTCCTCGAGCTCCCGCGCGGCGGTCTGCTCGCGCCAGCTGCGCACCCGGAGCGGCACGTAGACCAGGAGGACGGGCACCAGCGCGAGGACGACCACGGCGACGGCCAGCAGCCAAGCTAGGCTCTTGACGCTGTCCCGCGCCACGACGGCCTGCTGCCGGGCCTGCGCGCCCGACGCGCGGGCCTGCTCGCCGATGCCGTCGAGCTGGTCGCCGACGAGCGGGATGTCCAGGCCGGCGAGGTCGCCCCCGAGCCCCTCGAGCTGCCCGCCCACCCGGTCGACGGTGACCGTCAGGCCCGTGAGTCCCTGCACCTCGTGGTGCAGGCGGACTCCGAGCGCCACGCAGGCGATCACCCAGAGCACGACGCCGAGGTCGATCCAGCGGGCGCGGGTGCGGGCAGGATCCCGGCCGGCCATCAGGCCTCCCGCCCCGCGCGCGCCCCGGCCGCCGCGGGCACGGGCTCGTCGCCGGCCCAGGTGACCGTGAGCTGCTCGAACGGGATAGGGATCTCCACGGCCTCGAGGCGGCGCTTGGCGCCGGCGAGGACCGCATGGCGGACGCGCCAGCCCTCGGCGGTCGAGGAGGCGTGCCAGAAGCGCAGGCAGAGGTCGACCGAGGAGGCACCGAACTGGAACGCGTAGGCCTCGGGCGGCGGATCGGCGACCACGCCGGGGACCTGCTCGGCCGCCCGGCGCAGCTCGTCGGCCGCCCGGGCGACGTCCGCGGCGTAGGCCACGCCGACCAGGAGCTCCGAGCGGCGGACGGGGAACGCGCTCTCGTTGACGATGGGCGAGGAGAGGACGTTCCCGTTGGGCAGGTGGACCCGTCGACCGTCGTACGTGCGCAAGACCACGGTCCGGAGGTTCACGTCCTCGACCGTACCCGCGAAGTCCAGGGCGGCGATCTCGTCCCCCGGGCGAAAGGGCCGTCGCAGCAGCAGCAGGATCCCGGCCAGGAAGTTCTCGAAGATCGACTTGACGGCGAAGGCGAGCGCGACGCCGCCGACCCCGGCTGCGGCCACGAGCGGGCCGATGCGCACCCCGACCTGCGCCAAGGCGTAGATCAGGGCGAGTCCCACGACCCCGAGCCGCACGAGGCGGGCCAGGACGAGCGCCCCGCGCAGGTCCCCCCGGCGCCGCTCGGCGCGAACGAGCGCCCAGCGCACGAGCTGCCCGAGCAGCAGCCCGCCGGCGAGGACGGCACCGAAGCGGCCCCACTCGCCCAGGTTCGCCGCGAGCGGCAGCTCCAGCCGACCGGTCATGCGTCCCCTGGCGAGGAGATCACCCAGTTGGCCAGCCGGGCCAGCGGACCACGGCCCGCGTCGCTGCCGAGCTTCACCGCGACCGTGAGCACCCCGGACGTCGCCACGCCCGCGCCCACGCGGAGCCACCAAGGACCCGAGACACCGAAGCCGACGGTCACGCCGATGCTCAGCAGGACGCTGAGCAGGGTGATCCCGCCGGTCGTGAGCGACAGGGACCGGCTCGTGCGGTCACCCGCCACGGACGGTCGCGCGGGCTCGGGGGACGTGGGCCATGGTCCGAGCACTACCGGTTCGTGGCCGGTTCCGAACCCGCGGGGCGCTCATGGGGCCCGCATCCGGCCCCGGTGGGTGTCGACACTCATGCCCGGGGCGTCATCGGGGTGACGCCCGAGGCCCCGGCGCCTGCTGTCGGGGCATGCGTGGACCATGCGACAAAGACCAACAGCCCTCGCCGTCGCCGCCGTCCTCGCCTCCGCGGGCGCCGGCTGCGGCAGTGACGACACCCCCACAACCGGCACCGTCCCGTCCGCCGGCACGGTGAGCACCCAGGTCGAGGAGGCCACCTCCCAGGCCGAGTCGAAGCTCTCGCCCGAGGCGCGGACCCTGCTGGGTGACGTCGAGACCCTCGCGGGTCGCGCGGCCAGGACCGCACGCGACTACGCCCAGGGTGACATCACGCCCGAGCAGGCGTCCGAGACCCTAGGCAGCTACTCCGACCGCGCAGAGGACCTCGGCAAGAAGGCCGAGGAGCTGCCCGAGAGCGACCCGGCGCGCAAGCAGATCGCGGACCTCGCCGCGCAGACCCGCAGCACCGCCGAGAGCCTTCGCGAGCGCGCGGACGCCGGGGACGTGCCGAGCACCTCGGAGGTCCAGGACACCCTGCGCAAGCTCTCCGACCAGGGCCGCACGGCGCTCGAGCGCTATGGAGACCAGCTCCCGCAGGACGCGCGGGACCGGGTCGAGAAGGCCGCCGAGTCCCTCCTCGGACGATGACAGGGGACCAGAACCCAGGAGCCGGCATCGCGCAGGCGACCAACCGTGTCGTGGGCCTCGTCCGTGCCACGGACGGTGCAGAGCACGCCGCGACGGTGGCCGCGTGGGCCGGCGCCCTCGCCGACGGCCTCGGCCTCGACCTCGAGCTCGTCGCCACGACGGACCCGCTGCCCCGCACGCTGGCGACCGCGGTGCCCGGCGTGCCCGTGGCGGCGATGACGGCGCCCGCGAACGCGCCGGAGCCACCGGTGGACCTCGGCCTCGTCGCGGACCGCGCAGGCGTGCACCCCTCGTCCCGGCGCGAGCTCGCGGGCCCCTGCGCGGGCGTCCTCGAGGAGCTCGCCGGCGAGCCCTCCACGGCCCTCGTGGTCGCCGGCGACGACGGACAGGGCCCCGGGTGGGCGCTCATCGGCCCAGTCGGCACCCGCGAGGTCCTGCGCGAGCTGCCCGTCGCGCTCCTGCTCGTCCCGCGCGATGCGGGACGTCCGCCGCGCCGGCCCCTGCGCATTGCCGCGGCCGTTCTGGATGCGGAGCGCAGCGGCCCCGTCCTCGCCCTCGCGGCCACGCTGGCCGACCGGCTGGGCGGAGGGCTCCTGCTCCTGGCGGACCCGGACGCCGCGGACCGGGTGAGAGGGGAGCTGCGGACCAGCCCCGCGCCCTCGGAGGTCCGCGCGATGGGCGACGACCGGGCCGCGGAGCTTCGGGCGGCGCTGGCCGAGGGCGACGCGGACCTGCTCGTCCTGCCACCTCCGGAGCGCGGGCTGCTGGCCAGCGCACTGCTGGGCTCCATCGTCCACACCGTGGCCTCGGGGGCACGAGGGCCTGTCCTGATCGCGCCGGGAGCGCGCGGAGGCGCGGCCCCAGCGGCTGCGCCGCGCGTCAGTCCCGGGGCCGGAAGTCCGGACGGGTGACCGTCAGCGCGCACGTGCCGGCGGGCCCGCGTGGATCGTCCTGACGAGGTCGTGGCGCCAGCCGGCGGTCCGCCGCGTCCGCCGTCGGGCCTCAACCGAGCTGGCCCAGGGCGATCGCCAGCACGACACCGAGCGCGGTGGCGACTCCCGTGGCGTAGTGCTCCTCCTCGAAGGCCCCGGGGAACACCTCGACGGCCAGCGACGCCGTCACGGCGCCGCCGGCGACGCAGCGGATGAGCCCCAGCGCGGCATCCGGGATGCCGGCCAGCAGGAGGTTCCCGGCGAGCGCGGCGGCCGAGAGCAGCACGGCGGTGGCCGTCCACAAGCCGAGCACCTTCGCCTTGGAGCGCCCCTCGGCCATCCGCCGCGCCCCGCCCGCCGCCTCCGGGAGGTTCGAGAGGAAGATGGAGCCCGAGAGCGCGGCGACCTGGAGCGGCCCGGCGCCGATGAGCGCCACGCCGAGTGCGAGGTTCTCCGGAATGCCGTCGAGCGTGATCGCCGCGAGCAGCCCTCCACCGCTGTCTGAGCCGAACCTGCGCTTGACCCCCACGTCGAGCCCGGTGAACACGCCGGCCCCGGCCAGGACGGCCGCCGCGACGGCCCAGAGGGGCGCGACGTCCGTCGCCGGGCCGATGAGCTCGAGGACCGCCGAGACGATCAGGGCCCCGCCCGCGAGGGCGACGATGAAGCCCTCCAGGCCCGGCGAGAGACTGCCGTACACGCCCCACGCTGCGCCGGCCACCAGGGCGGCGGAGACCACGGCGACCACCAGGATCGTCATCGGCTCGAGGCGTCGGGGACACGGGGCACCGGCAGGGCGCCGAGTCGAGCACAAGCCCCGCCGGCCGGGTCCGAGGTGGTGCGCGCTCGCGCGTCACGGCGGCTCGTAGGTGCCCATGGGCCCGGCTGGTTTCGAACCAGCGACCTCTCGCGTGTGAAGCGGAAGCTCTTCGTCATCTGTGACACCGAAAGCCCTGGAAACAGGCATGTTGCGTTCGGGCGGTCGTCTCTATTGTGAACGTTTTCTGACGTCCTTCAGGCCATTTTGCGGCCACCGGTCTCATGGGCTGCCGCTACGCGATCCGCCGGGGTCTCGTGGAGCCCTGACCTGCGGCTTCGTGGAACCCGGCTCCGGCGGCGGGCCCGATGGGGTGGCGACTCCATGGTGGAGGCGGGTCGCGGATTCGAAGCTGGCGGACCGTGGAGTTCGTCCCCTCATCTTCGCACGAACCCGCAGCGTCCCCGGAGGCGAGGCGTGGTAGACACGACGACGTGCGTGCGTTGCCCTCCCGGCGAGCTCTGGGCTGGAAGGTGTTCTCGACGAACGCCGCGGTGCTCGTCGGGGTCTCGGTCTTCCTGGTCGTCAGCCCGGCGACGATCAGCTCGCCTGTCGCGGTCTCCGAACTGCTGGTGCTCGTCGCGGCGGTCGTGTTCACGCTCGTCCTGGACTTCGTGCTGCTCGAGCGGGCGTTCGCGCCGCTGGATGAGCTGCGCCGGCTGATGGAGCGCGTGGATCCGCTCGAGCCGGGCCGCAGGGTCGAGCTGCGTCGGGCCGACGCGGACGTCGCGGCGTTGGCAGGGGCCTTCAACGCCATGCTCGACCGCCTGGAGGACGAGCGGCGCGAGAGCGCCCGGCGAGCCCTCGCCGCGCAGGAGACAGAACGCCAGCGTGTCGCCCGCGAGCTGCACGACGAGCTGGGGCAGGTGCTCACGGGGGTCCTGCTGCTGCTCGACGAGGCCAGCCGTGCAGCGACCGGGACCGCCGCTGCCGTCATCGAGGAGGGCCGCGAGGCCGTTCGCGCGTCCATCGAGGAGGTTCGCCGGATCGTGCGGGACCTGCGCCCCGAGGCGCTCGACGACCTCGGACTCGCCAGCGCCCTCTCCGCGCTCGCGACGGACTTCGAGCAGCACACGGGCGTCCGCCTGCAGCGGCGGCTGCCCCATGCGCTCCCTGGGCTCTCACCAGAGCAGGAGCTCGTGCTCTACCGGGTCGTGCAGGAAGCGCTGACGAACGTCGCGCGCCATGCGGCCGCCGACCGGGTCGAGCTGCTGGTCGAGGAGGGTGGGGGCAGCGTCGACGTCACGGTCCGCGACGACGGCCGCGGCTTCGACAGTGCTCCGCCGGACCGCGGCGGCCTCCGTGGGATGCGCGAGCGCGCACTGCTCGTCCACGGGACCGTGCACGTCACCTCCGCCTCGCGCCACGGGACGGAGGTCCGGCTTCGCGTCCCGGTCACCCCCGCGCGATGACCACGCCGCTGAAGACGCGACTCGTGATCGCGGACGACCACACCATCGTGCGTCGCGGGCTACGTTCGCTCTTCGGCGCCGAGGCGGACTTCGAGGTCGTCGGCGAGGCGGTCGACGGGTTGGAGGCGGTGCAGCTCGTCCTCGAGACGCAGCCGGACCTTGCGGTGCTGGACATCTCCATGCCTCGCAAGACCGGCCTCGCGGCGGCGCGCGACATCGCCCAGCGCAGCCCCGGCACCCGCGTGCTCATGCTGTCCATGCACGACAACGAGCAGTACTTCTTCGAGGCGCTCAAAGCTGGAGCGGCCGGCTACGTCCTGAAGTCGGCCGCCGACCGCGAGCTCATCGAGGCCTGCCGGGCGACGATGCGCGGAGAGTCCGTGGTCTACGGCGGCGCGGTGACGGCGCTCGTCCGGGACTACCTCGACCGCGTGCAGCGGGGCGAGGCCGTCCGCGAGGATCCCCTCTCTCCCCGGGAGCTCGAGGTGGTCAAGCTCATCGCCGAGGCCCACACGAACGAGCAGATCGCGGCAGCGCTGGTCATCAGCCCCAAGACCGTCGAGCGTCACCGGGCGAACATCCTCGGAAAGCTCGGCATGCGCGACCGCGTCGAACTGACGCGCTACGCCATCCGGCGCGGGCTCATCGAACCCTGACGGCCGGGAGGTCAGGCCGGCGGGACGAGCAGAACGGGTCGTCGGGCCGCGTTCAGGACCCGCCGCGAGGTCGATCCGAGCAGCGCCGAGCGCAGGGGCCCGCGACCCCGGGTTCCGACGACGATCGCGGGCGCGTCGGACGCCGCCGCCACGAGCTCGAGCTGCTCGGCCGGGTCACCCCGCCGCCACGCGCGCTCGACGACCAGTCGGGTCCCGTCCGGGACGGCCGCGAACGCCACCTCCCGCAGCGCGTCCTCCGACGGCGGCTCGCGGTCGTCCTCGTGGAGCACGCACACGAGGCGCAGGAGGGCGCCGACCGCCGCCGCCAGACGCGCGGCGGCCCGCGCGGCACGCGCAGAGGCCTCCGACCCGTCGAAGCCGCAGATGAGGGAGCGTCCGGCCCATCGGTCCGGGACCCGGACGCCGTCCACCTCGGGCGGGACGACGAGCAGCGGCGCCGGTGAGCCGGTCGCAAGGCGGCTCGAGACCGAGCCGACGAGCACGTCCCAGGCGGCGGACCGTCCGTGGTTGCCGACGACCAGCAGGCCTGCGTGGCGCTCTTCGGCCAGCTCCGCAAGCCGCGCGGCCGGGTCGCCCGCGCCGAGCACGAGCCGCTCCGCGTCCGAGGCGCCGGCCGTCTCCGCCATGTCCGCGAGCCAGCGCTCGGCGCGGTGCTCGAGCTCCTGCTGCGTGAGGAACGAGCCATGCGCAAACTGCGCCGAGGCGGTCGCCATCCCCACTCCGGGCCCGGCCGGCAGGTGGACCGCCGCCGGGGTCGTCGACGCGACGTGCGCAAGGACGAGCTCGGCGCCGGCGGCGCGCGACAGGTCCGCCGCCACTTGCACGGCCGCTTGGCCCGGCGCCGATTCGTCGACGCCGCAGAGGATCGTGTCGAGAGCACTTGTCATGAACCCATCGTCCGCGCTGACAGCCCATCGGGCCATGGGGCCCCGACCGCATCCCGACTCCGGACCAACCTCCGGTGTGAGGCCCCGCTGCAGACCAGATGGGACGTCGGCCCCATGCGCGGCGCCTCGGGACCGGGGCACGCTCCTAGGACCACCATCCCCTACCGCAAGGAGCACCACATGGGCATCATCGGCTGGACCATCCTCGGCCTCATCGCCGGAGCCATCGCCAAGGCGCTGCACCGCGGCGACGAGCCGGGCGGCGTGCTCGGGACCCTCGTCGTCGGCATCCTGGGCGCCGTCCTCGGCGGCCTCGTCGCCTCCGCCGTCGGCATCGGCGCGCTCGGCAGCTTCTTCAGCCTCGGGACGTGGCTCGTGGCGATCGGCGGGGCCTTCCTCCTCCTGGTGATCTACGACGCGATCACCAGCGGATCCGCGCGCTCGGCCTCGCACGCCGGCTGACGGCACCGTGACGCGCACCCGCGGCGGCGGGCACGCGTCCGGGGCACGGCGGCGGGGTCACCGGGCGCCGTGCAGCACCTCCGGCCGCAGCGCCTGCAGCAGCCGCTGCGTCCGCTCCGGGACCTCCTCGACGGGGACCCCGAGGACGGCTGCGATGTCGACGCGGGTGGCACCGCCCAGCAGCAACCCCATCAGGGGGAGGTCCTCGACCGCGATCCGGCGAGAGGCGTCATCGAGGTCCTCGCGGGCGACGGCGTCGAGCACGACCTCCCCGCGCGCAACCCGACGGACGACGTCGAACAGGTCCCGGGCCGGCGCCGCCTTGCTGGTGAGCGCGTCGGCACCGGCGAGCGTCGCGGGCAGCAGCAGGTCACGCCCGGCGTGCGCGGAGTAGAGGACGACTCGCGGCGCGAGCAGGCGATCCTTGAGGCGCCGACAGAGCTGAAGGCCGTCCTCGCCCGGGAGGTGGTAGTCGAGGAGGACCACGTCGGGTCGCGTCGTGTCCAGCGCGGGCCAGAGCGTCTCCTGGCTCCCGTCGCACGCCCCCACCGGGACCAGACCGGGTTCCGCGCGCAGCACGGTGGTCAGCCCGGCCTGGAGGGCCGGGTGGTCGTCGACGACGAGGATGCGGATCATGCGGGGGCTCCTTTGGGGCGGGGGATCTCGAGGTGGATGCGGGTGCCCCGGCCGCCGGGTCCCGGCCCGACCTCCAGGGTCCCGCCGAGGGTCGTTGCACGGCTGCGCATGGCCAGCAGGCCTGTCCCGGCGCAATCCGTCCCGCCTGGCAGCCCGCGACCGTCGTCGACGACCTCGAGCCGGAGGCGCTCCGGCGCGTCGGTGACCACGGCGCGGACCCGGCTGGCTCCTGCGTGCCGCACGGCGTTGGTGATCGCCTCCACGCCGATGCGGTACGCGTTCGTGGCCAGGGGCTCGGGAAGCAGGCCCGCCTCTCCCTCGACGACGACCGCGGGGCCGCCACCGGTGGTCAGCTCCTCGGCGCGCGAGCCGAGTGCGTCGTGGAGCAGGCGCCCGGCCAGCGGCGAGCGCAGGCCGGCGAGCGTCGTGTCCATCTCGGCTGTCGCGCTCTCGAGCTCCGCGATGGCCTGCGCCCCGAGTTCGCGCTCCGGCCCGGCGAGGCGGTCGCGAAGCGCCGTGATCAGCAGGTGGGCCACGTGGACGCGCTGCTTCGCCGAGTCGTGCAGCTCCCAGGCGATGCGCTGGCGCTCGGCCACCAGCACGAGCTCCTCCGAGCGCGCCTGGGCTCGTTCGAGGCGCCGCAGGACGTCCGCGGCGTAGGCCAGCGACAAGATGAGCAGGACGGGAAGTGCGAGGTGGATGGCGAGCGTCTCCGAGGACGTCGCGCCGAGGGTCCGCGGTTCGGGCCCGCCGAAGAACGCGACCACGAGGAAGGCGCCGACCGCCGCAGCGCTCAGTCCGGCCGCCATCCGCAGCCCGACCCGCACCCCGGGCAGCGCGAGCGTCGTCAGCCAGAGGAGGTAGAACGGGCTGCGCCAGTCACCCGACGCGGCCACGAGCGTCAGCGCGGCGGCGGAGTCCGCCGCCCACGCCAGCGGCCGCCGGGCCAGCCCGCGACCACCCAAGAGCACGGCGGTCGACACCGTCGCGTACCCCGCCCCGAGCGACGCGAGCACGACGTCCTCGTCCGTGAAGTCCCCGAGCGCGAGCAGCCCGAGCGCCATGACGAGCGCGACGACCCTCGACGCCAGCAGCATCACAGTCCACCGCCGGCCGACGGCCTCGGGCACCTCGTTGGAGACGGGAGCACCGAGCCATGCGGCGCGGACGCGCCGGGACGTCAAGACGGGCACTCTCGGAGCCTCCCCCCGCGGCAGCGGCCAGTCCATGGGGTGCTGCGCCCATCATGCCGGCCGGCCGCCAGCTCCGGGACCCGGGTCCGGACGAGACCGACCAGGGCGCAACCCAACCCTCACGTCGGTGTAGAGTCGCTGGGGCCACACAGCGTCCCATCGCAGCGACGAGCCCCTGCGAGGCGCCGGCCAACGCGACGCCCACCGAGCCGTGGCAACGCCACGGCCGCACACGAACGGAACCACCCTCCCATGCCCTCCTCCGCGCGCAGCCCTGCCCTTCCCGCCCTGCCGCCCCGCGACCTCCTCCGCGTCGAGCTCCTCGCCGGCCTCGTCGTCGCGCTCGCGCTGATCCCGGAGGCCATCTCGTTCTCCCTCATCGCCGGTGTCGACCCGAAGGTCGGGCTCTACGCCTCCTTCACGATGGCTGTCGTCATCGCGATCGCCGGCGGGCGTCCGGCCATGATCTCCGCCGCGACCGGCGCCATGGCGCTGGTCATCGTCGGCCTCGTCGACGAGCACGGCCTCGAGTACCTCCTCGTCGCGACGATCCTCGCCGGCGTCATCCAGGTCGGCCTCGGCATCCTGCGGATCCCGAGGCTCATGCGCTTCGTCCCACGCTCGGTCATGACGGGGTTCGTCAACGCGCTGGCGATCCTGATCTTCCTCGCCCAGGTCCCCTACATCCGCGAGGGCGGCGGCACCGGCGTGCTGCTCACGCTCGCGGGGCTGGCGATCATCTACACGGTTCCGCGGGCCTTCCCGGCGATCCCGTCTCCCCTGGTCGCGATCGTCGTCCTCACGGCCGTGGTGGTCGCCGCCGGCATCGACCTCCCCGACGTCGGCGACGAGGGCGAGCTGCCGAGCACCATCCCCCTCCTCGGCATACCGTCCGTGCCCTTCACGCTCGAGACCCTGACGATCGTCCTGCCCTACTCCATCGCCCTCGCCGCGGTCGGCCTCCTCGAGTCGCTCATGACCGCGCGGCTCGTCGACGACATCACCGAGACGAAGTCCGACAAGGACCGGGAAGCCCGAGGACAGGGCATCGCCAACGTCGTCACGGGCTTCTTCGGCGGCATGGCCGGGTGCGCGATGATCGGCCAGACGATGATCAACGTCCGGGTCAGCGGCGCGCGGACCCGGCTGTCCACCTTCAGCGCCGGGGTCTTCCTGCTGGCGCTCGTCGTGGGCCTCGGCTCGCTCGTGGCCGTCATCCCCATGGCCGCCCTCGTCGCGGTCATGGTCCTCGTGTCCGTCTCGACGTTCGACTGGCACTCGATCAAGCCCACGACCCTCAAGCGGATGCCCAACTCCGAGACGCTCATCATGGTCGTCACCGTCGTCGGGACCGTGGCGACGGACAACCTCGCCATCGGCGTCGGCGCCGGCGTGCTCACGGCGATGGCGAGCTTCGCCCGGAAGGCCGCCCACCTTCTCGACGTCGAGCGCGTCCTGGATCCCGACGGCACGACGGCCTTCTACTCCGTCAGCGGCGAGCTGTTCTTCGTCTCCGACCAGGAGCTCGTCGACGCGTTCGACTACCCGAACGACCCCCACCGCGTGATCATCGACTTCTCGCGCGCCCACGTCTGGGACGCCTCGGCCGTCGCCGCTCTCGACGCCATCGAGCAGCACTACGCCCGCCACGGCACCCGGATCGAGATCACGGGGCTCAACCCGGACAGCGCCGAGCTGCACGGGAACCTCTCGGGGCAGATGGCGGCGGCGCACTGATGGGCGCGACACCGGTCGACGCGACGCTCCACATCGGGGAGGTCGCCGACCGCGTCGGCCTCTCCCTGCGCACGGTCCGCTACTACGAGGAGCAGGGCCTCTTCGATCCTGCCGGGCGGACGGCGGGCGGCTTCCGCCTCTACGGGGAGGAGCAGGTCGACCGCCTCCTGTTCATCAAGCAGATGAAGCCCCTCGGCTTCACGGTCGAGCAGATGCGCGAGCTGCTCGGCGCCCGGGACGACCTCGACCATGCAGGACCTGCGCGGCGCCGCGCGGCCGAGGACCAGCTCGCCGTCTTCGCCCGCGACGCCTCCGAGCGCTGCGAGCACCTCCGCGAGCAGCTCGTCCGCGCAGAGGAGTTCGCGCGTCAGCTCGCACGCCACACACCGCGGCGGTAGGCCCGCCGGGCTGCACGCGCCGCCTCGAACGTCGAACGGCGGACTGGACGCGGGAGGCTCAGTCGCGCTCGATGATGCGGACCTGCGAGATGCGATGCCCGTCGACGGCCTCGACGCGGAGCACCGCTCCGTCGAGCTCGATCGAGTCTCCAGGGTTCGCGCTGCGCCCAAGGGTGTCGAAGAGCAGACCTGCCACGGTGCGGACGCGGTCGTGGGACAGGTCGAAAGCGGTCTGCGCGGCGAGGTCGTCGAGGGAGATGGACCCCGCGACGAGAAGGTCTCCTGATCCCTCGCGGGTGATGCGACCATCCGGGAGGTCGTACTCGTCGTCGATCTCCCCGACGAGTTGCTCGAGCACGTCCTCGAGGGTGACCAGGCCGAGCGTGCGCCCGTACTCATCAGCGACCAACGCCATGGTCCGGCGACCTTCGCGCAGCTCTCGAAACAGGGCGCCGAGGTCCTTCGATGCTGGGACGACATGCGGCGCCGTGGCCAAGTCGGCGACCGGCGCCCCGGGGGCTGCGCTCGCGAGATCACGAAGGTGGACGACACCGAGGACGTGGTCGACGCTCCCGCGGCCGACGGGGAACCGAGAGTGCGCGGCCGACAGGGCGGTCTCCAACGCCTCTGCGGACGTCTGCTCTGCCTCGAGCCAGAAGACGTCTGCGGCGGGGACCATGATGTCGGCGGCCTCCTGCTCGGCGAAGTCGAAGACGCGGTAGAAGAGCTCCTCCTGCGCGCGCTCGATGATGCCGCTGCCCTCGGCCTCGTCGACGACCTCACGAAGCTCTTCGGGTGAGCGGACCCCCTCGCCCGCCACGACGTCGCGTATGCCGAACGGTCGCAGCACGACCTCCGCCGAGCGCTCGAGCAGCCAGACCCCCGGGCGCAGCACATGTCCCATGAGCGCGACAGGCCGCGCGACGCGCAGCAGGACCGATTCCGCTCGGTCGAGCGTCACGGCCTTCGGGACGAGTTCACCGAGGACGACGCTGAGGTACGTCACAGCACCGAACGCGGCGATGAACGTCACCCAGCCCGGAAGCTCGTCACCGAGGACACCCCGCACCCCGGGCTCTGAGATGGCGCCGGCGAGGATCCCCACAGCGGTGATGCCGACTTGCACCGTCGAGATGACCCGGACCGGATCGTCCATCAGTCCCAGTGCGACGCCGGCTCGAGCGTCGCCTGCCTCGGCGAGGGCCGTCAGCGGCCCACGGCGAGCGGTCACCACGGCGTACTCACCGATCACGAAGAACGCATTCGCCCCGATCAGGAGGAGCAGGACGATGGGCAGCACCGAATCCACACGGTCAGCCTGACCGCTCGACCTTGAGTGGACCCAAAGGAGGCCGCTCGGCCAGCTTGGTCTCCGAGCGTCCTGTCCCCAGCCCCGCCAGCGTCAGCAAGAAGCGCGCGGGCTCGTAGTTCCAGGCAGTGCGGCGCACGGACCGTTGCCCGAAGTACGGGCAGACGCTCGGACAACCGGTGGTGGGGCGATCTCTGGTGGTGGCGTCGCTCGGGGAGACGGCGAGGCCCGATGCGCCCGAAGTGGCGGCCGTCCTGCGCTGCGCGAGCGGAGGTCCGTGCGCGAAGCCGCCGCCACGTCCGGCGACGCGCGAGGCGCCAGAGGTGCTCGTGCCGCCCGTCGATGAGGAGTCCCGCGGTCGCGTGCAACCGCTCTCGGCGTACGCCCGCGCGGTCGAGACGCTCGAGTTGGGCGAGCCGCCGCTGCGACCGATGCAGATCGTCGAGGACGGCGACCGCAGCAGGGTCGTGGTGACGGTCGGGATGAGCCGTTACTGCGCGCTGGGCATCCAGCGCCGGCGTGAGGCAGTCCGGGCCTACGCGAGGACGGTCGACGCTGCGTTCGACCGCGTCAGAGCCGCCACCGTCCGTCTCGTCGTCTCGATGCCGTCGGACACCGGACGAATGCGCCCCATCGACGCCGACAAGCCCGCCGAGCTGGCCCGCGATCCCGTCGACCCGGAGCGGGTCAACGTCCTGGAACGCTGGGCGCACCGCGACGACCTCGACGCCTTCCGCAGCTCGACCTCGAGCTCCGAGACGCCCGCTCGGTCACCAGCGGCGCCCTCGAGCTCAGCTACGACGTCCCGAAGCGCTGTCACGTCAAGGCCTGGCCAGGCGCTTCGGCGGGGCCGTCGGCATCTCGTGTGATCGGACGACTTCGCGCCGCGCCTACACGGAGGCGACGGCCCGGTGCGCCTGAGCGGCGCAGCGGCGTACCCTCATCCTCACGGTGTGAGCCTGGTGCGCTTCCGAGCCTGGATCACCGTTGTCGGCCTGCCATACGCCGCCGAGCGCCTGTGGACACCTGTCATCGGGCATCTCGAGCGGGAGCACGGCGGACTTCAGCCAGCATTGCCTGGGACGAGGAGGTCTTCTCTTCTCGAGAGCCGGTTTTTCATGGGCCCGGCTGGTTTCGAACCAGCGACCTCTCGCGTGTGAAGCGAGCGCTCTCCCGCTGAGCTACGGGCCCCAGGGGTCGCGGCAGTGTAGAACGCGCACGGTCGGCGTGCCCCACGGCGCGATCCCGGCGGACAAGGCGGCCGCGACGCGTTGTCCCGGGGGGCGCGACGGCGTCTGCGAGCATCGGCCGCATGAGCGCCACGGTCGACGTCGCCACGCTGGGCCATTGGATCGACGGGGGGCTCGAGCCGACGCCGGGCGCCCGCACGGTCGAGGTCACGCGCTCGGCCACGGGGGAGGTCGTCGCGCGCGTCCCGCTCGCCGACCGGGCGCTCGTCGACCGGGTCGTCGCCTCGGCCGCGGCCGCGGCGCAGGGCTGGGGTCGCGCGTCGCTCGGGCAGCGCACGAAGGTCCTCTTCGCGTTCCGCGCGCTCATGGATGCCCACCGCGAGGAGCTCGCGACGCTGATCACGCGGGAGCACGGGAAGGTCCACGACGACGCGCTGGGCGAGGTGCAGCGCGGGCTGGAGGTCGTCGACTTCGCCTGCGGCCTCGGGCACCTGCTGAAGGGCGAGATGTCCGCGGGGGTGTCGAACGGCGTCGACTCCTACTCCCTGCGCCAGCCCCTCGGGGTCATGGCCGGCATCACGCCGTTCAACTTCCCCGTGATGGTCCCCATGTGGATGGCGCCGATCGCCTTGGCCTGCGGGAACGCGTTCATCCTCAAGCCCTCGGAGCAGGACCCCTCCCCCGCGCTGCTCCTCGCGGAGCTGCTCCAGCGCGCCGGGCTGCCCGACGGCGTCCTCTCCGTCCTGCACGGCGACAAGGAGTGCGTCAACGCGCTGCTCGAGCACCCGGGGATCGCGGCGGTGTCCTTCGTCGGCTCGACCCCCGTCGCCCGCCACGTCTACGAGACCGGCACCGCGGCCGGGAAGCGCGTCCAAGCCCTCGGCGGGGCGAAGAACCACGCGCTCGTGCTGCCCGACGCGGACCTCGAGCTCGCCGCGGACGCCCTGGTCTCCGCGGGCTACGGCTCCGCCGGCCAGCGCTGCATGGCGGTCTCCGTCGCGGTCCTCGTCGGCGACGTCGCCGACCGGCTGCTTCCGATGCTCGAGGAGCGCATCGCGAAGCTCGTGGTCACCGACGGCGCGACCCCGGGCGCGGACATGGGTCCGCTCGTCTCCGCCCAGCACCGCGACCGCGTCGTGGGCTACGTCGAGGCGGGCGCCGCGGAGGGCGCGACCCTCGTGGTCGACGGGCGCGAGCACGAGGCCGCCGACGGCCCCGGGCACTTCGTCGGGCCGACGCTCATCGACCACGTCGAGCCCGGCATGCGCGTCTACGACGAGGAGATCTTCGGCCCCGTGCTGCTGCTCGTCCGGCGGGACTCCTACGCCGAGGCGCTCGAGCTCGTCAACGCCAACCCCTACGGCAACGGCGCCGCGATCTTCACGAACGACGGCGGGGCCGCCCGTGCCTTCGAGCAGGACGTGACCGCGGGGATGGTCGGCGTGAACGTCCCGATCCCGGTGCCCATGGCCTACCACTCCTTCGGGGGCTGGAAGGACTCGCTCTTCGGCGACCTCCACGTCCACGGGCCCGACGGCGTCCGCTTCTGCACCCGCGGGAAGGTCGTCACCCGGCGCTGGCCCGACCCCGCGCACCGCGGTGTGGACCTCGGCTTCCCCGCGGAGCGCTGAGCCTCAGCGCAGCGTGCGGCCGCGCTGGGAGGCCCGGTAGGCCGGTCCGCGCAGGCGGTTGAGCAGGCCCGTCGGCTCGAGGCCGCCCCCCGTGTGCGCGACGGGGTCGAAGGAGAGGTCCGTGGCCGGGAGGAGCCGGTCGAGCCGGAGCGTCCCGACCCGGGTGAAGCGGCCGAGGGGCGCGCGGGCGATCCCGATGCCGAACGTCGCGTGGCCGCCCCGCACCTCGCCGCGCATCGCGTCCAGCCCCGGCCCGACCGTGCGCCCGGCCGGCGGCAGCCAGCCCAGGACGACCTGCCCGGCGCCCGCGTCGTAGGGCAGGCAGGTCGAGTAGGCCTGGGCGTACCAGTGCGGGGCCGGGAGGAAGACGTGGTGCACGAGCGGGAGGTCGAGCGAGGCGTTGGCCAGGACGTCCTGGTCGCGACCCGGGCCGCCCGCGTCGCGGACGCGGACGGCGATCCCGTAGATGTCGCCGATGGCCTCGGGGAGCCCGGCGCCGCGACTCACGCGCGCCTCGACGTCGAAGCGCGCGCCTGGCTGCAGCGCGGGCGCATCGCCCGAAAGCCGGGTGCGCTGCTCGATGGTCCAGGTGCCGCCGCAGCAGAAGCCCTGCGGGTGGAAGATCCGCGAGCCGCGCGCGGCGCTCAGGGCGCGGAAGCCGAGGGAGACGACCGCGGCGAGGCCGGCGGGCGGCGGGGGGACGACGGCGGGAGACGACGGCACCCCCGGAACCCTCCCCAGGACGGAGCGGACGACACCGCGACGTTCGTCCGGCGCCCCGGCTGGAGAAGAGCAGGAGGTGCCCGCACCCAAGAAGCAGAAGCGTCCCCGCAACCTGACCGTCGCCGTGACGGGCCCCACCGGGACCTTCGGCCACGGCCTCCTCCCGCTCCTGGAGGCCGACGACCGCGTCGAGAAGGTCGTGGGCATCGCCCGCCGCCCGTTCGACCCGGCGGCCAAGGGCTGGGAGAAGATGGAGTACCGCCAGGGCGACGTCCGCGACCCCGCCGCGCTCGAGGACGCCTTCGCCGACGCGGACGTCGTCGTCCACCTCGCCTTCATGATCACGGGGACCTCGGACCGCGAGGCGACCCGCGCGATCAACGTCGAGGGCACCCTGAACGTCTTCCGCGCCGCGGCCGCCGCGGGCGCGGAGCGCTTCGTCTACGCCTCGAGCGTCGCGGCCTACGGCTTCCACCCGGACAACCCCATCGGCATGGACGAGTCGTGGCCGACCCGCCCGGCCGAGAAGCTCTTCTACGCGCAGGAGAAGGCGGAGCTCGAGGAGCTGCTGGGCCAGGAGTCCGAGAGCCACCCCGAGCTCGCGATGTACCTCCTGCGCCCGCCCGTGGTCCTGGGGCCGAACTTCGTCGGCGGCAAGGAGATCCTCCCGGGCCCGCTGGCCCCCCTGGGCCGCGCGCTGGCCGACCGCCTGCGCGGGCTGCCCGTGCGCCTCCCCGCCGCGGTGCCCGCCGTGCCGCTGCAGCTCATCCACGAGGACGACGTGGGCTCCGCGCTCATGCAGTGCGTCCTGGCCGCGGGCCCTCCCGGGGCGTACAACATCGCCGCGGACGACGTGGTGACCGCGGTCGACGTCGCGCGGGAGCTCGGCGTCGCGCCCGTGTCGATCCCGGCCGGGGTCGCGCACGCCGCGGCCCGCGCCGTCTCGCAGATCCCGACGCCGGGGTTCGTCCCGCCCGCCGCGGAGTGGGTCGAGGCGCTCGCGCACCCCGCGATCATGGACACGCGCAAGGCCCAGCACGAGCTGCACTGGACCCCGAAGTTCACGGCGCTCGAGGCGCTGCGCGCGTCGCTCGACGCGCCGCCGGCCTGAGCGACCGCCCACCGGTCCACCCCGCGGGCGCCCGGTTCGGCCCGCGGGCCCTTGGGCTCGCGGACGCAGCTGCCGATGATCGGGCCGGATGCCGGAAGCCAACGGGACGTTCGTCGCGGTCGCCGGCGCCTTCGGGCGCGACGTGGACGCATGCCTGGACCAGGTGGAGCGCACGGTCTCGGCCGCCCGGGAGCGGGGCGCGCGGCTCGTCGTCTTCCCCGAGTGCGCGCTCGGCGGCTACCTCCGCGAGCCCCTGCCGGGCGAGGAGCCCGGGCTCGACCGCCCGCCCGCCCTGGAGCCCGACGGCCCCGAGCTCGCCCGCCTCGCACGGATCGCCGGGGACGTCGTGGTCTGCGCGGGCTACACGGAGGCCGGGGACGACCGGCCGTTCAACGCGGCGGTCTGCGTCAGCGGCGACGGGGTGCTGGGCCACCACCGCAAGGTCCACCTGCCGCCGGGCGAGCGCTTCGCCTACGCGCCGGGAGACGGCTTCGCCGCCTTCGACACGCCGGTCGGCCGGCTCGGGATGCTCGTCTGCTACGACAAGCTCTTCCCCGAGGCGGCCCGCGCGCTGGCCCTCGACGGCGCGCAGACGATCGCCGCCCTCTCGGCCTGGCCCGTGGACCGCCTGGCGCCCGCGCGGCGCATCGCCGACGACAAGCAGACCCACCACTTCGACCTCTGTGACCGGGCGCGGGCGATCGAGAACCAGGTCGTCGTCGTCTCCGCGAACCTCACGGGCAAGCAGGGTCCGCTGCGCTTCCTCGGCCACGCGAAGGTCGTCGACCCCGACGGCACCGTGCTGGCCGGGACGGGCGCCCGCGCGGGGCTGGCCGTGGCCACCGTCGACCCGGCCGCGGCGATCGCGGCCTCCCGCCAGGTCATCGACCACCTCGGGGACCGGCGGCCCGCCGCCTACGCGGGCGCCCGGCCCCGGGCCTCCGCGCTGGCCCCCTGAGCGATCAGGGACGCGGCCCCAGCGCCGTCGCGACCTGCTCCATGACGGCGGCCTCCGCCTCGGAGACCTCCTTGCCGCCGAACCCCAGCACCGCCCCCTCCTTGTGGGCGCGGGCGACCGCGTCGGTCACCGCGACGACGAAGTCCCCGAACTCCCGCAGCTCCGCGTCCGTCGCCTTCTCGCGCAAGAGGTCCGAGGCGGCCAGGACCGCGGCCTCCGCGCGCTCGGTGAGCGCCGCAGGGTCCCGGAGCCCGGCCGCATCCGCCCCGGGCGGCGAGGCGAGCAGCGCGGTGATGAGCTCCGAGTGCTCCTCCGCCCGGGCCTGCTGGTAGGTCCGGGCCAGCGAGAGGCCCTCCTTGAGCCTCCCGCCGCGGTCGGCGGCGGCGACGGCGAGGGCGGCCAGGGCGGGCGCCGCGGTCAGCGTCGTCCACTCCTCGGCGTTGAAGTCGGCCTTGCGGGTCATGCCCCCTCTCCTACCCGTTCGGCCGGCACCGTCGCCTCCACCACCCGGACCTTCTCGCTGCCCGGGCCGTCGACGCCCGGGAGCCGATCGGCGAAGGCCGCGGTCCGGTGGAGCGTCGCCCGGGCGAAGCCCGCCTCGCGCAGCGCGGCCCCGGCCTCCCCGGCGCCCCGGAAGTGGAAGTGGATGCGCCCGCCGACGGCCGCCCCCAGGCCGGCCGTGAAGAGCCCGTCGGCCAGGCGCCCGTTCTCCTCGCGCAGGTGGAGGTCCGAGACGTACAGGCCGCCCGCGAACTCCCCCATGATCCCCGCGATCCTCGCCCAGAGGTCCGTCACCGCCGCGGGCGGGAGGTAGTTCAGCAGCCCCTCGGTCACCACCGCCAGGCCCCGGGAGCGATCGAGGCCCGCGGTGACCGCAGCCAGGGTCCCGGGCCCCGTGCCCGTGCGCAGGACGTCGAGCTCCGCGACGGCGTGGTGCGGCCCGCCCGCCCCGAGCCGCGCGAGCGCCCGGCGCTTGCGGGCGGCCATGGCGGGCAGGTCGGTCTCCACGCAGGTGACGTCGCTGCCGAAGCGCTCCGCCAGCGCCAGGCAGCGCGGCGACATGCCGGCCGCGAGCTCGACGACGCTCCCCACCCGCCCGTCGGCGATCGCCTCCTCGAGCAGGTGGTCCATGACGCGGTGGCGCGCCAAGAGGAAGCCCTCGAGCGTCGGCCCGCCGAGCCGCGCGCTGACCGCCATGAGCGGCGCCGAGGCCGTCCGGGCGATGCGGCCCTCCCACGTCGCCAGGCCGGGCGCACCGAGCCCGTGGTGCGCCCACACCGCACCCGTGAAGTGGGCGGTGGGGCTGATGGCGTCGGGACCGCGACGGAGGAGCACGCTTGGGATGATGCCCGGCATGGACACCGCTGCCCAGGAGCCCGCCCCCACCCCCGTCATCGACGAGCTCGTCGCGAGCGCTGCCGAGCACGCCGCCGCCTTCGACCAGCCCGGTCGCCCGTCCGCGCCCCAGCGGCGCGTCGCCGTCGTCGCCTGCATGGACGCGCGCCTGGATCCGCCCACGATCCTCGGCCTCGCCCCGGGCGACGCGCACGTCATCCGCAACGCGGGCGGCGTCGCCACGGACGACGTCATCCGCTCCTTGACGATCTCCCAGCGCAAGCTCGGCACCCGGGAAGTCGTGCTGCTGCACCACACGGACTGCGGGATGCTCACCTTCACGGAGGACGAGCTGCGCACGGAGCTCTTAGAGGAGACGGGGGTCAAGCCGAGCTGGGCGGCGGAGAGCTTCACGGACCTCGATGCGGACGTCCGCAGCTCCATCGCGCGCATCCGGACGAGCCCGTTCGTACCCCACCGCGACGCCGTCCGCGGCTTCGTCTACGACGTCGGCACGGGGGAGCTCCGCGAGGTCACCTGAAGTGTGGGGCGCATCACGCAGTGATCCGCCAGGGCGCCCGGGGCGTCATTAGAGGACATGAACGTCAAGATCCCCTCCGCCCTCCTCGCCACCGCCGCCCTCGCCTTCGGCGCCGCCGCGTGTGGCAGCGACGACAACTCGAGCTCCAGCTCGACCTCGACGCCGGCCGCCTCCTCCTCGGCGAAGAAGACGCCCGAGCCCGCCGCCAAGATCGACTCCCTCACGGGCACGTCCACGAAGGTCACGCTCGACGCGGGCTTCGTCAAGGCGCTCACCTCGCTGAAGGTGACCCCGGGTCCCGTCGGTGACGCGACCATCTCCAAGGCCGGCGTCGCCAGCTTCCCGATCACGGGCGGCAACGTCACGTACTACACCCCCGGCACCGTCAGCCCGTACGTCCAGGGCATCATCAACCACGACGGCTCGGGCCTGAGCCTCGAGGCCGGCGGCAAGAAGGTCGAGCTCACGAACTTCAACATCGACCCGGGCAAGTCCATCCTCACGGGTGACGTCTCCGTCGACGGCGAAGAGGCCGCTGCGGACGCCCCGCTGTTCTTCCTCGACGGTCGCACGCTGCAGCCGCTGCGCGCGAACGCCGACGGCTCCAAGGCCGTCCTCGAGGGCACGACGGTCGTCCTCACGCAGACCGCTGCGGACCTGCTCAACGACACCTTCGGCGTCGACGCGCTGAACAACAAGATCGTCATCGGCGTCGCGAAGATCACGGTCAACACCGGCGCGTAGTCCCCGCGCCCCCTCGGGGGCGCACCACCGTACGTCCCTCCTCAGAGGCCCCGGCACCCGCCGGGGCCTCTCCTACGTCCGGGGCTCCTGCTGGGCCAGGACGACCACCGCGCAGTCGTCGCGCGCCGGCGTCGCGCCCGCAACGACGTGCGCGAGCACCGCGTCTGCCACGGCCTCCGCGTTCCCGGGCAGCGCCGCGCGCCCCGCGAGCTCCGGGGTGCTGAGCAGGACCCCCGGGGCGTGCGCGTCAAGGAGCCCGTCCGTGTGCAGGACGAGCCGCTCGCCCGGGGCCAGGGCGTCCCGGTGCTGGGCGTAGCGCGGGTCGGGCAGGACGCCGACCGGCAGGCCCGGAGCACCGAGCGTCCGGAAGCCCGCGCCGGGGGTCGCGATGATCGCCGGGGGGTGGCCCGCGGTGGCGACGTGCACGAGCGTGCGCTCCGGGCCCGGCTCGAGGACGGCGAGCACGACGGTGACGAAGTCCTCCTCGCCCTCCTGCTCGAGCTCACGCCGGACGTCGTCGTTGAGCAGTTCGAGCAGTTGCGCGGGGTCGTCGGCGTGGGCGGCCTCGGCCCGGAGGCAGTAGCGGACCATGGACGTCCGCGCGGCTGCCCTCGGGCCCTTGCCGCAGACGTCGCCGACGACGGCCAGCCAGCGGCCGCCGCGGCCCGGGAAGACGTCGTAGAAGTCCCCGCCGACGTCGTAGCGATCCCCCGCGGGCTGGTAGCGCGCGGCGACCTCGAGGTGCGGGACGTCCGGCAGGCGCCGGGGCAGCAGCGCGCGCTGCAGGGTGTCGCTGAGGTGCCGCTCCTCGTCGAGCTCGCGCTCGAGGTCCCGGCGGCGGCGGAGCGGGTCCGTGACGTCGACGTAGGCGACCAGCACGCCGACGACCTCACCCTCCTCGAGGCTCACGGGGGTGAACGTCACGTCGTAGAAGCGCTGCCCGTCGAGCGCCTCGGGGTCGTCGTCGAAGGGCAGCGGGTACTCGCGGATCACGAGCTCCTGCCCGCTGTCGAAGAGCGGGAGGACCGTCGCCGCGAACGTCTCCGCGGTCTCCGGGAACATCTCCCACGGGGTGCGGCCGACGAGCGGGCCGCGCTCGGGGAGCATCCGCCGCCCCGCCTGGTTCATGACGCGGTAGGTCAGGGCGCGGCCCCAGAGCAGCGTGACGCCGAGCGGGACGCGCTCGACGACCTCCTCGAGGATCCGGCGCTCGAGCGCCAGCGCGCCCTGCAGGGCGGCGGCCTCCGCGCGCGCGTCGTGGAGCTGCGTGACGTCCTCGATGATCGAGCCGATGCCGTCCTGGCGCCCGTCGGGCCCGGTGGTCGGGAAGACGCTCACCGACCAGCAGCGCGTGCGGCCCGGCTCGGCCGGGGTGACGCCGTGGACGACGACGGCGTTGACGGGCTCCCCCGTCGCCAGCACCTCGCGGTAGGGCGCGAGGGCGGCTTCCGGCATCTCCGGCAGGACCTCGGCGAAGCTCCGCCCGACGTGCGCTTCGGCCGGGAGCCCGTTGATCGCGGCCAGCGCCTCGTTGACCCAGCGGTAGCGCAGCTCGGCGTCCCAGAGCCCCACCCCGACGGGGGCGGAGGAGAGCGCGGCGCGCAGGTCTCGCTCGTGGCGTTCGGGCACCGGGGGCATCCTAGATGCGCCGGGGTGGGGCCCACCCCGGCGCGCAGCGGACTACGATCCGGTCCATGTCCCTCCGAACGCGGGCGTTCACCGCCCTGGCGGCCGCCCTCTGCGCCGGTGCCGGCGCCAGCACCGCCCAGGCCGAGAACCCCGTGCCGAACCCGATCCCGGGCGTCACGCGCCCGGCGATCCTCGTCGGCAACAACTGGGACGGGACGACGGACATCGTCGACCCGGACACGTTCGAGCGGCTCGGCCGCGTGAACGTCGTGCCCGACCTCGCGGAGCGCAAGAGGGAGATCGCGCTCGACCCGGTCAAGCAGGGCTTCTTCCTCGCGGTCGCGACGCTCATCGGCGAGGGCCACGACCAGCTCAACGACGACGTCTTCGCCTCCCGTGACGGGAAGGAGATCTACGTCTCACGGCCCAGCCTGGCCGACGTCGTGGCCATCGACCTCGCCTCCCGCAAGATCCGCTGGCGCGCGCCGGTCGACGGCAACCGCTCGGACCACATGGCGGTCTCCGAGGACGGCAAGCTCCTGCTGGTCTCGGCCTCCACGGGCAACGTCGTCCACGTCCTGGACACCGCGACGGGCAAGCGCGTCGGGGTCTTCGCCTCGGGCGACTCGCCCCACGAGAGCGTCTTCTCGAAGGACGGGACGAAGATCTACCACGCGTCCATCGGGCGGGTCTACCTCCCGTTCGACCGCCCGCAGTCCGCCGCGGAGCCGTCGCGCGGCGGCGAGTTCTTCGAGGTGGTCGACGCGAAGACCTACAAGGTCCTCAAGCGCATCGACATGGGCCAGAAGCTCGCGGAAGCCGGGCACCCGGGCATGTCCTCCGCGGTCCGGCCGATGGCGCTCTCCCCCGACGAGAAGTTCGTCTACTTCCAGGTCTCCTTCTTCCACGGCTTCGTCGAGTACGACCTCGTCAACGACAAGGTCACCCGGGTCGCGAACCTCCCGCTCAACGACGTCTCGCGGAACACGCCGCCGGAGCAGTACGTCCTGGACTCCGCGCACCACGGGCTCTCCATCGACCGCGAGGGCAAGAAGCTCTGCGCGGCCGGCACCTCCTCGGACTACGCGGCGATCGTCGACCGGGTGACGTTCAAGCCGACGATCATCGAGGGGATCAGCAAGCCCTACTGGTCCACGAACAGCGCGGACGGGAAGTACTGCTACGTCTCGGCGGCCGGCGCCGACGAGGTCGCCGTCATCTCCTACGAGACCGAGAAGCTCATCACCCGCTTCGGCGTGGGCTACCACCCCCAGCGCGTGCGCAACGCGGTCGTCCGCGTGCAGGACTTCCCGCAGGGCGCGCCGGGCGAGGCGTTCAAGCTGCAGACGTTCACGGAGAAGGGGCCGATCGGCGTCCGGGGCGACGACGAGAACGTCGGGTGCCGGGCGGCGGGCGCCCAGCGGCTGCGCCTCCTGCGCTGCATCGTGCAGCTCAAGGCGGCCACCCGGAAGGGCGGCAAGCCCGTCGTCGTCGGGTCGGGCGAGCGCCTCGTGCGCGACGCGCGGTCCTTCAAGGTCGACGTCGACATGAACGCGGCGGGCAAGGCGCTCCTGCGCCGCAGCGGCAAGCGGGGCTTCCGCGCGACGGTCGTCGCGCGCGGCATCGACTCCGTGGGGCGCAAGCAGACCGCGACCAAGCGGGTCGTCCTGCGCCGCGGGATCTAGCCGGGATCAGGCGGCGGCCGCGGGTGCGGCCGCCGTCAGCGCCTGCAGCTCCTCCTCGAGCCAGCCGATGAGCTCGTCCACGTCGGGCATCTGCTCGCGGTCGGCGACGATCCCCACGTCGAGCTTCCCGCAGTAGCTCATGACCGTGATGTTCAGCCCCATGCCGTCCGTGATGACCGAGACGGGGTAGTTGGCCACGAGCTTCGCCCCCGCGAGGTAGAGCGGGAACTGCGGCCCGGGGACGTTCGAGATCACGAGGTTCCAGGTCGGGCGGCCCGGCGAGCTCGTCGCCAGGCGGAACGTCAGGCGCGCCGCACGGCTGAAGACCGCGGGCGGGATGAAGTGGTTCGCGTCCTGCAGCAGCGTGGCCGGGAGCGCGCGGTGGCGCTCCTTCATGCCCTTCAGCGCCTCGTGCGTGCGGGCCAGGCGGCGCGCCGGGTCGGCCTCGTCGGTGAACAGCGGGGCGCTCATGAGGATGATGCGGTTGCCGTAGGTGCCGGCCTGCTTCGTCGTGCGCACGGAGACCGGGACCTGGACGACGAGCGGCACGTCGGGGAGCTCCTCGTGCCCCACGAGCCAGCGCCGCACCGCCCCCGCGCAGATCGAGACGACGACGTCGTTGACCGTCGTGCCGTGGACGTCCTTCGCCCGCTTGACCTCCCCGAGGTCGAGCTGGCCGAAGGCGAAGCGCCGGTGGGCGCTCACCCGGCCGTTGAAGGTCGTCTTGGGCGCCGCGAGCCGCTCGTGGTGGTGGACGGGCTGCTCCTCCCCGCTCACCGTGCGCTTGAGCCAGCGCGCCCCGCCGCTCACCGCGCCCGCCCCGGGGATCGTGGAGAACGTCGTCTCGTCGAGGTTCGGGATCGCGGACGGGAGCGCCCGCAGGGCGCGCAGGGGGTACTTCGGCACGCCGAGCAGGCCGCGCAGGGCCATGCCCGCGTCGCTCGGGACGGGCTCGTCGTCGCCCCAGCGGGCGGGCGCGGGGAGGTCGCGCGGCTCGGGCGAGAGGTCGAGCAGCAGGCCCGTGATCTCCGCCCCGGAGATGCCGTCGATGAGCGCGTGGTGGATCTTCGTGAGCATCGCGACCCGGCCGGACTCCAGGCCCGAGATGAGGTAGAGCTCCCACAGGGGCCGGGCACGGTCGAGCGGCCGCCCGACGATGCGCGCGACCTGCTCGGCGAGCTGCCCGTCGTCGCCCGGGGCGGGCAGCGCGAGCTCGCGGACGTGGAAGTCCAGGTCGAAGTCCGGGTCGTCGACCCAGTAGGGGTAGTCGAGGTTGAGCGGGACCTCCTTCAGGCGCCAGCGCAGGGGCGGCAGGAGCGGCAGCCGCTCGAGGATGAGCGCCTGGATGTCCGCGCCGCGCAGCGGCCCCTGCGCGCGCTCGGAGGTGTCGAGGATCGCCAGGCCGGCGACGTGGCCGCACTGGCGCGGCCCTTCGAGGGCGAGGAACTGCGTGTCGAGGGAGGTGAGCTGGCGCACCCCCCACACCTACCCCGATCCGGGCGCTCCGCGCAAGGCCGCGGGTGCGTCAGCCCAGCTCGATGAGCCGGCCGCGGTGCTCGTGGTCGACCTGGATGGTCGTGTGCTCGATCGCGAACTCGTCGCGCAGGAGGAGCTCGAGCTCCCGGCGCCGCGCATGGCAGTCGTCCCCGGGGCGACGAGCACGTGCGCCGAGAGCGCGGGGAAGTCGGAGGTGAGCTCCCAGACGTGGAGGTCGTGGACCTCGACGATGCCCGGGTGGCGGCAGAGCGCGCGGCCGATGGCGCCCGTGTCGACGCCCTCGGGCGCCGCCTCGAGCAGCACCCGCGAGCTCGCGCGGACGAGGCCCCAGCCCCCGCGGAGCATGAGCACGACGACGACGAGCGCGGCGACCGCGTCGGCCTGCGCGACCCCGGCCAGCACGACGACCAGGCCGCCGAGGATCGCCGCGACGGAGCCGTAGAGGTCCATGAGCACGTGCTGGCGCGCGCCCTCGACGTTCAGGGACTTGCGCTCCGCGCGCGCGAGGGTCCAGGCCGCCGCGACGTTCACGAGCGCGCCGAGGACGCCCACGAGGACGACCACGCCGCCCTCGACGTCGTGGCCCGCGTCGAAGAGCCGCCCGACGGACTCCCAGGCCAGGACCGCGCCGAGGACCAGGAGCGCGACGCCGTTGGCCTGGGCCGAGAGGACCTCCGCACGGGAGAGGCCGAACGTGAAGCCGGCGCTCGCGGGGCGGGTCGCGAGGCGCGCAGCGGTGAGCGCGAGGGCGAGCGAGCCCGCGTCCGTGAGCATGTGCGCCGCGTCGGAGAGCAGCGCGACGGAGCCGGCGACGAGGCCGGCGACGACCTCCACGAGCATGAAGCCGGCGATGAGCGCGAGGGCGATCGCGAGCTTCGTGCGGTCCGCGTCGGCCGAGGGCGCGTGGGTGTGGCCCGCGTGGCCGTGCCCGTGGTGGGCGTGGGGGTGGGCGTGCGCCATCGGGCCTTCAGCGGCGGACGAGCGCCAGGAACTCGCCGCGGGTGCGGGCGTCGTCGCGGAGCATCCCGCGCAAGGCGGAGGTGACGGTCCGCGAGCCCGACGACTTCACGCCGCGCAGGGACATGCAGGTGTGCTCGGCCTCGAGCACCACGCCGACGCCGCGCGGGCTCAGCGTCTCCTCGAGCCAGTCGGCGACCTGCGTCGTCATGCGCTCCTGCACCTGGAGGTCGCGGGCGTAGGACTCGACGACCCGGGCGAGCTTCGAGAGCCCGATGATGCGCTCCCCGGGGAGGTAGGCGACGTGGGCCACGCCGTGGAACGGGAGCATGTGGTGCATGCAGAGCGAGTGGAACGGGATGTCGCGCGCGAGCACGAGCTCGTCGTAGCCCTCCTCGTTCGGGAAGGTCGTCGCGACGAAGGGCACGGGGGTCAGCAGCTCGGCGTAGGCGGCGGCGACGCGGCGCGGGGTCTCCGCGATGCCCTCCTTGCCCATGTCCGTCCCGAGCGCGACGAGCAGCGCGCGGGCGGCCTCCTCGGCGGCGGCGAGGTCGATGTGCCGGGCGACGGGCCCCGGGCCTTCCACGGTCGTGCTCACGGGCACATGGTAGGACCCGCTCAGGCCCCCCGGGTGGTGGTGCGGCGGACGAGGTCGACCGCCACGTCGTGCAGCTCGCGCGGCTCCCGGCCGTGCTCCAGCGCGTGCACGATGAGCTCCCGGAAGCCCGCGACGACGACGAGCCAGCCCTCGAAGGGCAGGCTGCGGACGCTCGGGTCGTGCTCCGCGGCCTCCTCGACGAGGACGTGCAGGGCGCGGGCGATGCGGTCCGTCGTCTCGCGGTCCCGGCGCACGCCCGTGGCCCCGATCGCGGGGAGCTCGAGGATGACGCTGCGGGTGATGGCCGGATCCGCGGCGACGAGGTCGAGGTAGGCACCGAGCGCCGCGTCGACCCGGTCGAGGTACGGGCCGTCGCCCGTCGCGGCCTCCGTGATCGCCTCGAGCATCTGCACGGAGAGCAGCTCGAAGAGCGCGAGGAAGCAGGCGTCCCGGTCCACGAAGTGCTGGTAGAAGGTCCGCCGCGAGGTCCGCGCGTTGGCCACGACCTCCGCAACGGTCGTCTGGGCGTAGCCGTGCTCGCGGATCGCGGTGGCCAGGCCCGCGATGAGCCGGGCGCGGTGGGAGCCCTCGGGGTCGCCGAGCGGCGTCACGCCGCCGCGAGCACGGGCGCGGCGGGCGCCGCGGCGCGGGTGCGCCGGCGGAGGGTCACGACGCCGCCCTGCGCGGGGGCGATCGCGACGCCGCGGAACGCCCAGCGCTCGTCGGGCGCGGTGGTGGGCTGCAGCTCGACGCGCTCGAGCAGCGTGCGCAGGACGACGTCCATCTCCATGTGGGCGAAGGTCGCGCCGATGCAGCGCCGCAGGCCGCCGCCGAAGGGGATCCACGAGTAGGTGTCGGGCCGGGCGTCGAGGAAGCGCTCGGGCTCGAAGGCGTCCGGGCGGGGGAAGAGCTCCGGGTCGAAGTGGGTCAGCGCCGCGGCGCAGGCGACGTGGACGCCCTGGGGCAGGAGGTGCTCCCCCAGCTCGTAGGGCTCCATCGTGTAGCGACCGGCGGCGGGGATGACGGGGCGCGCGCGCTGGAGCTCACGGAGGGTCGCGTCGCGGTACTCCCGGCCGCCCGCGTCGACCTCGTCGACCAGGCGGGCCAGCGCGTGGGGCGTGCGGCTCAGGCGCTCGACGGCCCAGGAGAGCTGGTGGGCGGTCGTCTCGTGGCCCGCGGCGAGCGTCGTGACGAGCTGGTCGCGGATCTCCGCGTTCTCCATGGGGGTGCCGTCGAGGTGGGTCGACTGCACGAGCAGCGCGAGGACGTCGGGGCGCGCCGTCAGGTCCGGGTCGGCCTGGGCGATGGCGATGAGGCGGTCGAGGACCGTGTCGATCCGCGCGCGCAGGCGCAGGAAGCGGCCCCAGGGGCTGCGCGGGCCGAGGTCGCGGTGCAGGGGCTTGAGCAGCGAGAGGCGCGAGCCCTGGGTCGTCCACGGCGGCAGGAGCTCCTCGAGCTCGTGGAGCTCGCGGCCCGTGGCGCCGAAGACCGCGCGCAGGATGGCCCGGAGCGTGATGCGCTGCATCGCGGGGCCGACGGGGAAGGGGGTGCCGACGGGCAGCGCGTCGATCTCCGCCGCGGCGATCTCCGCGATGAGCGGCTCGTAGGTCCGCATGCGCTGGCCCTTGAACGGCGGGAGCAGGAGGCGGCGCTGCTCGAGGTGGCGCTCCTCGTCGATGCCGAGCAGGGAGTGCTCCCCGAGGACGGCGCGCAGCGGGGAGTGGGTGCCCGCGTGGAGCGCCTTCGGGTCGCCCGTGAAGACCTGCTTGACCAGCGCCGGGATCCGAGAGGACCACGAAGGAGCCGACCCCCATGGCCTTGATGGAGAACATGGAGCCGTAGCGGCGGCGCTGGCGCTCGAGGTACGGGCGCTGGCGCAGGCCCATGGCGACGGCCTGGACGGCGGCGGGGGCCTTGGGGCCGGGCGGGAGGCTGGTCGTTCGTGGGGTCATGGCGGCGGGCTCCGGGGGTCGTGGTCGTCGGCGCGGGCGCGAGCTGCGGCCTGGGCGGTACGCCGACGTACCGCGATGGTACACGCCCGTACCGCCCGGGTCCAGCGCCCCGGCCGCCGCCCGCCATGCGTCGAGTCGTCGATTCATCCCGCCATGCGGGATGAACCGACGACTCGACGTGGGCGGGCGGGGCGGGGCGGCGCGGGCGCGGGCGGCGCGGGCGGCGGCGCGGTCCTGCGCGAGACTCCGCGGCGTGAGCGGCTCCGACGTGGTCCTCGTGCTGCTGGCGGGGCTGGCGGCGGGGACGATCAACGGCATCATCGGCTCGGGGACGCTCATCACGTTCCCCGTGCTCGTCGCGCTCGGCTACCCGCCCGTCGTGGCGAACCAGACGAGCACGCTCGGCCTCTTCCCGGGGGCGTTCGCCGCGGTCTGGGGCTTCCGCGCGGACATCCGGGGCCACTGGCGGACGACGGCGCGCTACGCGACCTGCTCCCTGGTCGGCAGCGCGGTCGGCGCCGTCGCTGCTGCTCGCCCTGCCCGCGTCGGCGTTCGAGGCCGTCGTCCCCGTGCTCATCGTGGGCGCCGTCGTGCTCGTCGTCCTGCAGCCGCGGATCTCCGCCCGGGTCCTCGCGCGGCGGCGCCCCGGCGCGGCGGAGCTCGGGCCGCTCGCCCTCCTGGCCCTCGTCCTCGCGGGCGTCTACGGCGGCTACTTCGGCGCGGGCCAGGGGATCATGCTCTTCGCCGTCCTGGCCACCGCGATCCCCGACGACCTCCAGCGCGCGAACGGCACCCGTGCCCTGCTGGCCGGCACGGTGAACCTCGTCTCCGCGTCGATCTTCGTCGTGGTGGGCGATCCGGCCTGGGGCCCCGCCGGCCTGGTCGTCGTCTCCTCGATCGCCGGCGGGCTGCTCGGCGCGCGCCTGGCCCGCGGCCTCTCGCAGGACGCGCTGCGCGCGGTGATCGTGCTCGTCGGGATCGCCGCCGTCGTGCAGTTGCTCGTGGGCTGAGGCGGGCCTACGATCCGGCCCATGTGCCGCAACATCCGCCCGCTCCACAACTTCGAGCCCGCCGCCACCGACGCGGAGGTCGAGGCCGCCGCGCTGCAGTACGTGCGCAAGATCAGCGGCTCGACGAAGCCGTCGAAGGCCAACGAGGAGGCGTTCGCCCACGCCGTCGAGGCCGTGACCCACGCCTCGAAGGAGCTCCTGGCCTCCATGGTCACCAGCGCGCCGCCCAAGGACCGCGAGGTCGAGGCCGCGAAGGCCCGCGCGCGCTCGGCCAAGCGCTTCGCGGCCTGAGGTTCGCGCGGGGGCGCCGAGCGGTAGGGACCCTGCGTCCCCCTACCGAAAGGCCCCTCCATGTCCGACCACGTCTACAAGACCATCGAGGTCACCGGCTCCTCGACGGACTCCATCCAGGACGCCGTGCGCGTCGCCGTGGCCAAGGCGGGCGAGACCGTCCGCAACCTCGAGTGGTTCGAGGTCACGGAGACCCGCGGGCACATCGAGGACGGGCAGGTCGCCCACTTCCAGGTCACGGTGAAGATCGGCTTCAAGCTCGACTGAGCGGGCCGCGCCGGGCCTGACGTAGGGTCCGGCGCCATGGCCGAGGAGATCACGCTCGAGCGCGACGGCGGCGTCGCGACCATCACCCTCCGCGCGCCGGGGCGGCGCAACGCGCTGACCGTCGCGATGGCGACCGCGATGGTCGCCGCGTGCGACGAGGCCGACGCGGACCCGACCGTGGGCGCCGTCGTCATCGCCGCGGAGGGCGCGTACTTCTGCGCGGGCGGCGACCGCGCGACGCTCGCCGCGGCGGGCCGCGACCCCGCCGACCCGACGGCCTACGCCGGCCTCACCGCGATCTACGAGGCGTTCGCGCGCGTCGGCCGCCTCGAGCCGCCGACCGTCGCGGCGATCCGCGGCGGCTGCGTCGGGGCGGGGACGAACCTCGCGCTGGCCACGGACCTCCGGGTGGTCGCGAACGACGCGAAGCTCGCCTCGGGCTTCCTGCCGATCGGCCTGCACCCGGGCGGCGGGCACTCCCACCTGCTCGCGCGCGCCGCGGGCCGCGAGACCGCGAACGCCATGCAGCTCTTCGGCGCCGCGGTCACCGGCACCCGGGCCGCGGAGCTCGGGCTGGCCTGGGCGGCGGTGCCCTCGGAGGACGTCGACGCCACGGCGCAGGAGCTCGCCCGCACGCCGGGCGCCGACCCGGAGCTCGCGCGTCGCACCGCCCGCTCCATGCGCACGATCGCCGGCCCGCCCTCCGTCTCCTGGCCCGCCGCGCTCGACCTCGAGCGCGCGTCGCAGATGTGGTCCATGCGCCGGAAGGCCCTCGCTTCCGAGTGACGCGCGCCAGTGAAAGGTGCCAGGCACGTTTCACCAGCGCCCCGTCACGTCGTCAGCACGACCTTGCCGAAGAGCTCGCCCGCGGCCATCGCGGCGAAGCCCTCGCGGGCGTCGGCGAGCGGGAGGACGCGGTCGACGACCGGGGTGATCGCGCCGCTCGCCGCGAGCGCGACGAGGCGCTCGAGCTCGGACTTCGAGCCCATGGTCGAGCCGAGGACGCGGAGCTGCAGGAAGAACGTGCGGGTGAGCTCCGCGGACGGTGCGTCGCCGCTGGTCGCGCCGCTCACCACGATCACGCCGCCGGGCTTGAGCGCGCGCACGGAGTGGCCCCAGGTCGCCTCGCCGACGGTCTCGAGGACCGCGTCGACGCGCTCGGGCAGCCGCGCGCCGGGCTCGAAGGCCTGCTCCGCGCCGAGCTCGAGCGCCCGCGCGCGCTTCTCCTCCGAGCGGCTCGTCGTCCACACGCGCACGCCCGCCGCCGCGCCCAGGACGATCGCCGCCGTCGCCACGCCACCGCCCGCGCCCTGCACGAGGACCGTCGAGCCGGGGGTCGCCTCCGCCCGCGTGAAGAGCATCCGGTAGGCCGTCAGCCACGCCGTCGGCAGGCAGGCCGCGTGCTCCCACGACAGCCCCTCGGGCTTCGGGATGAGGTTCTGCTTCGGCACCGCCACGACCTCCGCGAGCGTGCCGGGGTGCTTCTCGGAGAGCAGGGAGCGCTTGGGGTCGAGCGTCTCGTCCCCACGCCACGCGTCGCTGGCGACGACCGCGTGCACGACGACCTCGTTGCCGTCCGCGTCGATGCCCGCCGCGTCGCACCCCAGGACCATCGGCAGCGCCTTCGCCGGGAGCCCGACGCCGCGCAAGGACCAGAGGTCGTGGTGGTTCAGCGACGCCGCCTTGACCCTCACCGTCGTCCAGCCCTCGGGCACCTCGGGCGCCGGCAGCTCACCGACCTCCAGCCCGCTGAGCGGGTCGTCGGCATCCTGTCGGGCGGCGTAGGCGGCGAGCATGGCGGGAGCCTACGGCCCCTGCGGCGCGCCCCCCGTGTAGCCGAAGGCGAAGCACGGCCCCGAGCAGGGGTCGACGATGCGCCCGTCGGGCCGCAGGAAGGCGGACTTCTGCGCTCGCCCGTTGGCCTGGTTGCGCGGCGCCTCGTGCGGGTCGCGGCCCGTCCGCGGCGGGACGTTCGCGGCCGGCGGCGGCGGCTCGCCCTCGGCACCCCGGATCGGGCCGATGTCCCAGAAGACCAGGCCGGAGCCCGTCGCGCTGTACCCCGGGTCGCCGAGCGACTCGAAGAGGTCGTAGGGCCGGCGGTCGGGCCGGGCGTTCGGGGTGGCGGCCGTGTTCTGCGGGAAGGAGAAGCGGTGGCGCCCGGCCTCCAGGACGGGCCGGTGGATGCGCGCGCCGGCCGTGCGGGCCATGACCTCCGCGGTCACGTCGGCCACCTGGTGGTCCCCGAAGGCCGAGTGCATCAGGACCTCGTGCGGCGGCGTGCCGGGCAGGGGGTTCGCCGTCATGTGGGCGGCGTAGCCGTTCGGGTCCCCGCGGTCCCACATGATCTGGATGAGGGCGAGGACGAGCGGGCGCTGCAACTGGTCGGGGTAGTTGTCGTACAGCCCGCCCGCGGGCGAGTCGAACCCGTTGACCTCCCCCTTGGCGTAGGTGTCGAAGTCGACGGAGCGCGGCAGGAGCGTCGAGTAGTTCATGCCGGGCACGCCGAGCACCGCGCGGTCGAAGTCCGGCGCGATCGCGGTGAGCGTGCCGCCGTAGATCCCGCCCTGGCTGTTGCCGTCGTAGTAGAGCCGTCCCGGGTCGATCACGGACTGCCCGCCGGGCCGCTGGAACGCCGCGTTGGCGGCGAAGCCCTGGGCGTTGAGCATGAGCCGCCCCAGGAAGAGCTGCTGCAGGAAGCCCTGCTGGACGTGGTCGATGAGCTGCGGGAACTGCGAGAGGTCCTGGAGCACGGCCAGCGCGGTGGGGACGTCCTGGGTCGCCATCCCTGCCCAGTCCGTCGCGCAGGGCAGGAACCCGTGCTCCTGGGCCAGGCTCTTCTGCTGCCCTTGGAAGACCTCCCCCTGGCCGCCGAAGAGCCCGTGGCCGTAGAGGTTCGGGCGCAGGCGCTCCGTGCTGCCCGCGTCGAGCGCACGCCGCGGGATGAGGCAGGTGAACTGCGCGACGGCCGTGTTGCCCGGCACCTGCACGGGGGTGAACGGGTCGCCGGCGGCGTAGGTGAACGTGCCGCCGTTCGCACAACCCGGGGTGGTCAGGTAGCAGGGGGTCCGGAAGGTCCCCCGGACGACCCGGGCGATCTTCGGGTCCTGCTCGGGCGTGAAGTCGCGCACGCCGTCGAGGTCGGAGAAGCTCACGCCGACCGGGAGGTCGCCCCCGCCGGGCGGCTCGGGGAAGTCGTCCGGGAGGTCGGGGTTGAGCGTGAAGGAGGGCGAGGAGCCCTCGACGACGCGGTTGGCGAGGTTCGCGTCGCCGAGGCCGGCGAACGCGCGGTCGCGGATGGAGAGCATGCGCGCGGTGGCCGAGCGCGCGGTGGCGACCGTGAAGTCCCACGCGAGGAAGAGGTCGCCGCGCGGCACCCCGGCCGTCGCGAGGTCCCCGAGCACCCGCTCCATCGCGGGCCGCCGCTGCTCCGCGACGGGGTCGGTCGTGATGATGCGGTCGCGGTAGACCCGGAACGCCCGGCCGGGCGCGATCGGCGCGCCGTCGGCGTTGCGCAGGTGACGCAACGCCACGACGTAGCGGGTCCCCTCCTCGAAGTTCACCGCGGGCCGGATGATGAGGTTGCGGTCGCCCGGGGCCGCCGGGTTCGCGTCGAGCTCCGTCCAGACGGGGTGCGGCTTGCCCGTCCGGGTGTTGATGACCAGCACCGGGGACGCGGGGTCCAGCGACGCGCGCGGGTCGTCGATCGGCGGCGGGTCGGTCGCGTTGAACGCGGCGGGGGTGTCGAGGCCCGGCACGCGCGTGATGAGCGACGAGCCCGGGCTGAAGCCGTCGGAGACGTTGATGTCGGCGGGGTCGATGGGCTTGCGGGCGACGTTCTGCGGCATGGAGGCCGACTGGAGGGCCAGGCGCCGGCCCGTCTTGGAGGCCGGGTCGGCGACGGTGTAGTGGTCGTTCGGGAACGGCTGCAGGCAGACCGCGGGGTCGAGCGGGTCGCAGCGCCCGGCGGTGCTCGTGTCGAACCCGGCGGGTTCCGGGGCCGGGGGCGGGGTCGAGCCCGAGCCGCCGCCGGAGCCCGAGCCGGACCGGAGCCCGAACCCGGACCGGAGCCCGAGCCGGACCCGAGCCCGAGCCGGAGCCCGACCCGAGCCGGAGCCCGACCCGACCCGGACCCCGAGCCGGACCCGGACCCCGAGCCGCCCCCTGGGCCCGCCGGGGCTCCGCCGCCGGTCGTCCCCGACCCGCCGCCGGACGAGCCCGGCCCCGCAGACCCGCCCGCACCACCGCTGCCCGGCGTCGTCGGGCAGGCCTTCCCGGAGCTCGAGAGCACCCGCCGCGTGCGGGCGACGCGGCGGCCGCCCCGCTGGACCGTGATCGTCGCTTCGAGCGCGCGGCAGCGCCCGACGAGCCGCCGGGCCGTGCCGCTCAAGCGGATCGCGACGATCGACGTGCCCCGGCCCCGCAGGCGGACCGGGCGCGACCCGGCGGCGACCAGGCGGCCCTTGGAGCCCTGGCGCACCGTCAAGCGCACGGTGTAGCGGCCGGCGGTCCGCGTCGCGAGCGCGACACGCAGCGTCCCCCGCTGCTCGAGCGTCCGCTGCCCCTGGGTCACGATCCGGGCCTTGGGCGGCGTCGCCGCGCCCGCGGCTGCGGGAACCCCGAACGACGCCAGCAGCACGAGGACGAGAGCGCGAGGGCCGAGCATCCGGCGACGCTACCGGACCGATGCGGGTGCGCCGCCCACCACGCCATAGTGCTGCTCGTGCAACGCCATGTCCGCCTCTCCCTCGTCGACGGCCGCGTCGTGCTCGTCGGCTTCCAGGAGATCCTCCTGCGCGACCAGCACAACCGCCTGTCCGGCGCGCTCACCCTCGACGAGGCGCGCGCCCTCTTCGACGCCGAGCCCGAGCCGCAGCGCTCGAGCAACCTCGACGTCCTCTCGCGGCACCACGGGCCCGCCCGCGTGCCGCGCACCTACGACGACTGACCCCGGCGCCGGCGCGGCAGCTCACCCGACGCCCGCCTCGCGCAGCCACGCCCAGGCCTGCGCCTGGTCGATCACCGGCACTTCGAGCTTCTCGGCCTTCGCGGTCTTCCCGGCCCCCACGTCGTTGCCCGTGACGAGGTAGGAGGTCGCGGCGCTCACGGAGGTCGCGCTCGTCGCCCCGGCGAGCTCGAGCAGCCGGACGAACGCGGGGCGGGTGACCTTCTCCGCCGTGTCCGGGTGGACGATCGCCCCCGTCACGACGACCGTCGCGCCCTTCAGCGGCGTCTCCCCCGCCTCCGCGGCGTCGACGGGCCGGTCCTCGTCGCGGACGTCGAGCGCGACGCCCCGCTCGCGCAGCAGCCGCAGCATCTCCTGCACGTCCTCGCGGCCGAAGTACTCCACGAGCGAGGCGGCCACGACGTCGCCGATGTCCTTCACCGCCGCGAGCTCCTCCGCGCTCGCCGCCGCCACCTCCTCGACGGACCCGTAGCCCGCCAGCGCGAGCCGCTTGGCGACGCCCTCCCGCGCGTGGCGGATCCCGAAGCCGATGAGCGCCCGGCGCATCCCGAGCGCCTTGGAGCGCTCGATGGACTCGACGAAGCGCTTGGAGGAGACCTCCGCCATCCCGTCGTAGGCGAGGAGCTCCTCCTGGGTGAGCGCGTAGAAGTCCGCGGGGCTCTTGAGCTTCCCGTCGTCGTAGAGCCGCGCGATCCAGGTCGAGCCGACCGCCTCCATGTCCGCCGCCGCGCGGCCCGCCCACCACACCAGGCGCCGCAGGGTCTGCGCGGGGCAGTCGAGGTTCGGGCACAGGAGCTCGCGTGAGTTGCCGCGCTCCTCGAGCTCCGTGCCGCACGACGGGCAGTGGCTCGGGATCTCCGCCTCGCGCACGTCGTCGGGCTGCTTGCCCGGCGCCGGCCCGGAGACGAAGGGGATGACGTCGCCCGCGCGGCGCACGAGCACCCGCATGCCGACCTTCACCCCGCGCGCGCGGAGCACCTCCTGGTTGGCGAGCGTCGCGCTCGAGACGGTGGTGCCACCGACGAAGACGGGCTCGAGCACCGCGCGCGGCACGACCTTCCCGCCGGGCCCGACCTCCCAGGAGACGTCGCGCAGGATCGTCTCGCGCTCCTCGGCCACGAGCTTGACGGCGACCGCGCCGCGCGGGGTCGAAGCGCGGTTGCCCGCGGCGACGTAGGCGCGCTCGTCGTGCAGCCGGACGACCGCCCCGTCGATGTCGAAGTCGTTCGCGCCGCGGCCCTCCTCGATGCCCGCGATGACCTCGAGCACGGCTTCCGCGCCCGTCACGACCGCGAGCTCGGGCACGGCGAAGCCGTGGGTCGCGAGCGCGTCGACCGGCAGGCCGTCGGCGTCGAAGGCGAAGAAGTGCAGGACGCGCCCGGCCGCCGCGGCGGCCGCCGGGTCCTTCTGCAGGAGCGTCCCCGCGCAGGCGTTGCGCGGGTTGGCCAGCGGCTTGTCGGGGTGCGCCTCGTTGTAGGCGGCGAAGACGGAGCCGAGCATCACGGCCTCCCCGCGGACCTCCGCGCGGCCCGCGACCCCGGCCAGCTCGGCCGGCATGTTCGTCACGACGTGACGGACCGCGCCGGTCACCTCCTCCCCCGTCGTCCCGTCGCCGCGCGTGGCGACGTAGGAGAGCGCGCCGTCCTCGAAGACGACGGACAGCGAGACGCCGTCGAGCTTCGGCGTCACCCGGAGCGGCTGGCCCGGGAAGCGCTCCGCGAACTCCGTGACGCCCTCCTCCCGCGCGTCCGGGCTGACCTTCGCCAGCGAGAGCATCGGCTTGGCGTGGCGGATCGCCCGGCGGCCCTTCTGCGGCGCGGCGCCGACCTGCTCGAGCGGGTTCTCGGCCGGGGTGAGGTCCGGGCGGGCGGCGAGGAGCACGCGGAGCTCGTCCTCCGTCGCGTCGTAGGTCGCGTCGTCGACCTCGGGCTCCCCGGCGTAGTAGCGGTCCTTCAGCCGTCGCAGCTCGGCGGCCAGCGCCTCGGCTCGTTCCTGCTCGGGGTCCTCGCGCACCGCGCGCACGCTACGCAACGCGGGCGACGCCACGCCGTCCGTCGCCGGGATGGGCCATCCTGCAGGGCGTGAGCGCGCCGCCCCCCGACGCCCCGGAGGCCCAGCGACGCCCCGCGGGCCAGCAGCGCACCGCGGCGGTCTCCATCGCGGCGGCCGTGCTGCTCGTGGCGCTCAAGCTCGGGACGGGCATCGCGACGGGCAGCCTCGCGCTCGTCTCCGCGGGCATCGAGTCCAGCGGGGACGTCGCCGCGGCGGTCCTGACCCTCCTGGCGATCCGGCTCGGCGTGCGACCGGCCGACGAGGACCACCCCTACGGTCACCGCCGTGCGGAGAACCTCGCGGCGCTCGGGGAGGCGGCGATCCTCCTGGGCGGCGGCGTCTTCATCGTCGTCGAGGCGATCGGCCAGCTCCTCGACGGCGACGCGGAGCCGAGCACGGGCTGGTGGGTCTTCGCGGTCATCGCGGTGGCGATCGTCGTCGACGTCAGCCGCATCACGGTCTCCCTGCGCACGGCGCGCGCCTACGACTCGGCGGCCCTGCGCTCCAACGCGTTCCACTTCGCGGCCGACCTCGGCGGCTCCGTCGCCGTGCTCTGCGGCCTCGGGCTCGTCGCCGCGGGCGTGGGGGCGGGCGACGCGATCGCGGCGCTCGTGGTCGCCGCGATCATCTTCGCCGCCGCGGGCCGGCTCATCCGCGAGAACGCGCTCGTCCTCATGGACACGACCCCGGAGCGCGCCCGCGCCCAGGCGCTCGCCGCGCTCACGGAGGCCGCGCCGCAGGCCGACGTCCAGCGCCTGCGCGTGCGCGAGTCGGGCGGGCGCTACTTCGCCGACGTCGTCGTCGGGGTCCCCGCCGGGCAGCCCGTCGCGGAGAGCCACCACACGGCGGACGCGATCGAGCAGGCGCTCGAGGTCGCGCTCCCGGGGTCGGACGTCGTCGTGCACGTGGAGCCGGGCGGCCGCGACCTCTCCCTCCGCGAGCAGATCCTCGCGATCGCGCTCGGCTGCCCCGGAGTGCGCGAGGTCCACAACGTGAACGTCTTCGAGCGCGCGGAGGGCGCGATCGTCGCCCTCCACGTGAAGTTCGACCGCGATGTGCCCCACGTCGAGGCCCACCGCGCGGCCGACCGCATCGAGGCGCAGCTGCGCGACCTCCCCGGGGTCGGGGACGCGCGGACGCACCTCGAGCCGCTCGAGCCCGCGGGCCGCGGGGCCGAGGAGCGCTCCGTCGGCGCGGCGCTCGACCGGGAGATCGAGGGGCTCGTGCTCGCGGGCACGGGGCGGCCGGCGCGCGACCTGCGGGTGCTCGAGACGCGCTCGGGCCTGGTCGTGCTCCTGACCGCGGCGGTCGACGCGCACCTGAGCCTGCGCGACGCGCACACCGTCGCCAGCCGGCTCGAGCGGGAGATCCGCCGGGACCGGGCGAACATCGCCGACGTCGTGGTCCACACGGAGCCCGACGAGCGGCCGGTGGGCTAGAGCCGCCAGGCGAACTGGCGCGAGGTCCAGCTCGGCGCCTCGCGCTCGTAGAAGCGGTGGGCGTCCGTGCGCGCGTCCCCCGAGTCGAGCTCGAGGTGCGTGGCGCCCCGCTCGCGACCCCACGCCTTCGCGGCGTCGAGCAGCGCCTTCCCGACGCCCTGCGAGCGGCGGGCAGGATCGACGGAGAGGTCTTCGACCCACGCGCGCGGGCCGAAGCGGATGGAGCGCAGGTCGAGCGCGACGCTGCACATGCCCGCGACCGCGCCGTCGTCGGCGAGGGCGAGCAGGACGGTGGCGTCGTCGGTCCGCGCGATCCACGCGAGCGTCTCCCGCGCGCGCTCCGGGTCCCAGAGCGCGGGCTCGGCGCCGGGCGGGGCGAAGAGCCACTCGAGGGCGGCGATGACGGCGTCGGCCTCGTCTTCCCGGGCGGGGCGGATCTCCATGGGGCGATCATGGCGCGGAGCCTGGCTCGCGCGCTCGGCGGCCTCGGCGTGCCGGTCGAGTGACGCAAAGGGGTCTGACCCCTTTCCGTCGACGGGGCGTCATCTTCCGCCCCGGGGACGGTCGGCACCCGTCATCCGTGCAGCGCGGCGTCGACCTCCGGGCCGACCAGGCTGAAGCGCTCCGCCGCCGGGCGACGGCGCGGCCCCGTGCGCGCGGACCGGCCGTGGTTCGGCGCGCGGCGCCCGGGAACCCGGGAGCCATGAGCACCACGGAGCAGCGACCCCTCGCCCTCGTCACCGGCGCCTCGAGCGGCATCGGCCTGGCGCTGGCCAAGCAGTTCGCCCAGAACGGCTTCGACCTCGTCGTCACCGCGGAGGACGCGGAGCTCGAGCAGGCGACGAGCGAGCTCGAGGGCCTCGGCGCCCACGTCGAGGCGGTGCGGGCCGACCTCACGACCCCCGCCGGCGTCGAGGAGGTCGCGACGTTCGCCACCGCGCGCGCCCGGCCCATCGCGGCGCTGGCGCTCAACGCGGGCCGCGGGGCCGGCGGCCGCTTCGTCGGGGAGACGAGCCTCGACGACGAGCTCGCGATCGTCGACCTGAACGTCCGCTCCACCGTGCACCTCGCGAAGCGCGTCCTGCCCGAGATGGTCGAGCGGGGCGAGGGCCGCGTGCTCATCACCTCGTCGGTCGCCTCGACGATGCCCGGCCCGAACCAGGCCGTCTACAACGCCTCGAAGTCCTTCACCCAGAGCTTCGCGGAGGCGCTGCACCAGGAGCTGAAGGACACGGGCGTCACCGTCACCTCGCTCATGCCCGGGCCGACGGACACGGAGTTCTTCGAGCGCGCGGACATCGACGACGCGGACATGGCCAAGATGCGCGATGCGGCCGACCAGGTCGCCGCCCAGGGCTTCACGGCGATGATGGCGGGCGACCAGAAGGTCGTCGGCGGGAACCTCATGAACAAGGTGCAGGCCAAGACGGCCGGCCTCATCCCCGACGCCGTCAAGGCGAAGGTGCACGAGAAGCTCGTGCAGAAGGACGGCGAGGGCTAGGAGCTACCAGCGCTGGTGCACGTGGGGCGCGATGCGCTCCTCGTACACCCGCGCGACCGCGGCCATCGCGGCGTCGTCCAGCGGGGGCAGCGCCGCGGCCGCCGCGTTGCCGCGTGCCTGCTCCGGGTTGCGCGCGCCGGGGATGACGGAGGAGACCGCGGGGTGCATGAGGATCCAGCGCAGCGCGAGCTGCGCGAGGGTCGCGCCCTCGGGCACGAGCGGCCGCAGCTCCTCCACGGCGTCGAGGCCGACCTCGAACGGCACGCCCGCGAACGTCTCCCCCACGTCGAACGCCTCGCCGTTGCGGTTGAACTGGCGGTGGTCGTCCTCGCCGAACGTCGTCTCGCGGGTGTAGCGCCCCGAGAGCAGGCCCGAGGCGAGCGGGACGCGCACGATGACCCCGACGCCACGGGCCTCCGCCTCGCGGAAGAAGAGCGAGGCCGGCCGCTGGCGGAACGCGTTGAAGACGATCTGCACGGTCGCCACGCCGGGGAACTCGATCGCCTTCAGCGCCTCCTCGACGCGCTCGACGCTCACCCCGTAGTGGCGGATGCGCCCCTCCTCGACCATCGCGTCGAGGTCCGCGAAGACCTCCGGGCGGAAGTAGAGGTCCGTCGGCGGGCAGTGCAGCTGGACGAGCTCGAGCGTCTCGACCCCGAGGTTCTCGCGCGAGCGGTCGTTCCACGCCCGGAAGTGCTCGGGGGAGTAGTTCTCGACGGTCTGCTCCGCGCGCCGGCCCATCTTCGTCGCGACGACGAGCGCCGGGTCCTCCCGTTCGCGCACGAAGCGGCCGACGAGCTGCTCCGAGCGCCCGTCGCCGTAGACGTCGGCGGTGTCGAAGAACGTCACGCCCGCGTCCGCGGCGGCGTGGAGGGTCGCGAGCGCCTCGTCCTCGCCGACCTCCCCCCAGTCCGCGCCGATCTGCCAGGCGCCGAAGCCGATCTCCGAGACGACGTGCTGGGTCTTGCCGAGGGTGCGGGAGTCCATGGCCCTAGTCCTTGCCCAGGACGCCGTCGACCCGACGCCAGATCCCGAGCGGGTTGCCGTCCCGCAGCGCTTCCGGCAGCAGCGCGGGCGGCGCGTCCTGCAGCGTGACGGGGCGCAGGAAGCGGTCGATGGCGGTCATCCCGACGGAGGTGTGCGGCGAGGAGCTCGCGGGCCACGGCCCGCCGTGCTGCATCGCCCAGGTCACCGCGACGCCCGTCGGGAACGCGTTGAAGAGCACGCGCCCCGCGAGCTCCGTGCCCGCCGCGAGCAGCGGCGCGACGGCGTCCGTGTCCTCCGCCTCGGCGTGCAGGGTGAGCGTGAGCTGGCCACCGAGCGTCGCGAGCGCCGCCGGGACCTCGTCGAGCGCCTCGTAGCGGACGAGCGCGACCGCGGGCCCGAAGTGCTCCTCGAGCAGCGCGCCCTCCAGCGCGTCCGCGTCGGCCTGGACGAGCACGGGCGCGGCGTGCACGCCGGGGCCGTCGTCGGCGCCCGGTGCGCTGAGCTCCTCGACCCCGGGCTGCGCGAGCAGGTCGTCGATCCCCGCGCGGAAGCGGGAGAGGATGCCCGGGCCGAGCAGCACCTCGGGCCCGCGCGCCGCGAACGCCTCCGTGAGCTGCGCGGCGAACGCGTCGCCCGCCGCGCCCGCAGGGACGAACGCGAGCCCGGGCTTCGTGCAGAGCTGGCCGCCGAAGGTCGCGACGGAGGCGACCAGGCCCGTGGCGATGGCCTCCCCCCGCGCGGCGAGCGCGGCCGGGGTCACCACGAGGGGGTTGAGGCAGCCCATCTCCGCGAAGACCGGGATGGGATCGGGGCGCGCGGCGGCACGATCCATGAGCGCGCGGCCCCCGCCCGCGGAGCCCGTGAACGCGACGGCCTTGATCCCCGTGGCGTCGACGAGCGCCTCGCCGACCGCGATGCCTGCGGACGGGAGGTGGGCGAAGGTCCCCTCGGGGAGCCCGGCCTCCGCGACCGCGGCCAGGAGCTCCTCGGCCACGAGCGCGCCCGTGGCGGGGTGGGACGGGTGGCCCTTGACGAGCACGGGGCAGCCCGCTGCCAAGGCGCTCGCGGTGTCGCCGCCCGCGGTGGAGAACGCGAAGGGGAAGTTGCTCGCGCCGAAGACCACCACCGGCCCGAGCGGGTGGAGCATGCGGCGCAGGTCCGGGCGGGGGATGGGCTTGGCGTCCGGGTCGGGCGGGTCGAGGATCGCGCCGACGTAGGAGCCCTCCTCGACGACCACCGCGAACGCCTCGAGCTGGCGGCAGGTCCGCTCGAGCTCCCCCCGCAGGCGCGGGACGGCGGGCAGCCCCGTCTCCCCCTCGCAGGTGGTGACCAGCTCGTCGGCGCGGGCCCGGAGCCTCGACGCGGCGCCGCGCAGGAGCGCGACGCGGCGCGCGCGATCGGCCAGCCGGGGGTCGCGCGCCGCGGCGACCGCGGCGGCCACCGCGGCGGTGACGTCGTCGGCACCGGCCTCGGTGAACGCGGGCCCCTCCTGGCCGGTGGCGGGGTCGAGGGCCTTGAAGGTCGTGGGCACGGGCGCTACGCTACCACCGGTTTGCCAACCGAACCACTTGATCTCGAAGCGCTCGCCGATCCGGACCAGTCCTGGGCTGCTCCCGTGATCCGCCAACGCTACGAGCAGCTCGCGGACCACCTCGTCGAGGACATCCGTGCCGGCCGCCTGCGCGCCGGGGAGCGGCTGCCGGGCGAGCGCGAGCTCGCGGCGCAGCTCGGCGTCGGCCGCGCCTCCGTGCGCGAGGCGCTGGGCTTCCTCCAGGTGCGCGGGGTCATCGAGACCCGTCGCGGCTCGGGCTCCTTCGTCGCCGGCGAGGCGCTCGCGCGCATCACGGCGACCGCCCCGATCCCCGGGCTGCTCCCGAGCCCGGACGCCGGGCCGACCTCCCTGCTCGAGGCCCGGATCGCGCTCGAACCGCCCATGGCGCGCCTGGCCGCGCTGGCCGGCGGGCTCCCGACGGGGCTCGAGGAGCTCCTGGGGCGCATGGAGGGCGCGCGGGATCCCGAGGACCCCGCCCAGCGCCGGGCGTGGAGCGACGCGGACCGCGCGTTCCACCACGAGATCGCCATCGCGACGGGCAACCCCGTCCTCGCCGCGATCGGCGCCCACGTCTCCCAGCTCATGGACCAGCCGCTCTGGCAGCGGCTGCGCGACGACGCGATCGCCGTCCCCGGGCGCACCACCCTGCAGCTCGCCGAGCACCGCCTGATCGCCGCGGCGATCGCCGAGGGCGATGCCGAGGCCGCCGAGGCGCTCGCGCGCCGCCACATCGACCGCACGCGCCGCTTCATGGCGCTCGACTAGAGGAACCCCCATGCCCACGTTCTCCGGCGTCATCCCCGCCGTCATGACCCCGTTCACCCCCGACGACACCGTGGACGTCGCGGCGCTGCAGGCCAACGTCGCCCACGTGCTCGAGCACGGCTGCGGCGGCCTCGTCGCCACGGGGACGATGGGCGAGGCGGGGCAGCTCTCGCTCGAGGAGCGGCGGACCGTCATCGAGGCGTGCGTCGCCCAGGCGGCCGGCAGCGTGCCGGTGCTCGCGGGGATCTCCTCCGGGACCACGGCGGTCTCCGTCGCCTACGCGGAGCTCTCGCGCGAGGCCGGCGTCGACGGCGTCATGTGCCTCCCGCCGCTGAACTACCGCGGCCGCACCGACGAGTTCGTCGCGTTCTTCCAGGCCGTCGCGGCCGCCGCGCGGGTCCCGCTGATGATCTACAACAACCCCGAGGCCAGCGGGATGGACCTCCTCCCGGAGACGATCGCCGCGATCGCCGCGGAGGTCCCGGAGATCGTCGCGGTGAAGGAGTGCTCGGGTGACGCGCGCCGCATCGCCGCGCTCGTGAACGACACGGACCTCGAGATCCTCGTGGGCGGGGACGACTGGGCCCTCGAGGGCTACGCGACGGGCGCGGTCGGGTGGGTGTCGGGCGTCGCGAACATCGCACCGCGCGAGTGCGTGGAGCTCCAGGAGCACGCCCAGGCCGGGAGGCTCGCGGAGGCGCGCGCGGTCTACAAGCGGCTCCTGCCGCTCGCGCGCCTGGACATGACGCCGAAGCTCGTGCAGCACTTCAAGGCGGGCCTCGACGCGGTCGGCCTGGTCGGCGGCCCGACGCGGCCCCCGCGGCTGCCGCTCGACGCGGCCGAGCGCGCGCTGCTCGACGAGGCGGTCGCGGCGCTCGGCGTCCCCGCGACGGCGTGAGGCTCACCCGCCTGGTCACCGCGGTCGACTCCCACACGGAGGGGATGCCGACGCGCGTGGTGACGGGCGGCGTCCCCGCGCTGCCGGGGGCGACGATGCTCGAGCGCAAGCTGCGCTTCGAGGCCGAGCGCGACGACCTGCGGCTCCTGCTCATGCGCGAGCCGCGCGGGCACGGCGCGATGAGCGGGGCGATCCTGCAGCCGCCGCTGCTGCCGGACGCGGACTGGGGCGTGCTGTTCATCGAGGTCTCCGGCCTGCTGCCGATGTGCGGGCACGGGACGATCGGGGTCTCGACGGTGCTCGTGGAGACGGGGATGGTCGAGGTCACGGAGCCCGAGACGGTGATCCGCCTCGACACGCCCGCGGGGCTCGTCGAGGCGCGGGTGGCGGTCACCGACGGGCACGCGACGTCCGTGACCCTGCGCAACGTGCCCGCGTTCGTCGACGGGCTCGACCGGGTCGTCGAGGTGCCGGGCCACGGCGCGCTGACCTACGACATGGCGTTCGGCGGGAACTTCTACGCGATGCTGCCGGCCGCCGCCGTCGGCCTGGCGGTGGAGCCCGCGAACGCCGACGCGTTCGTCGCGGCGGGCGCGGCGGTCATGGAGGCGATCGACGCGGTGGCGCGCCCCGTCCACCCGCTCGACGCGCGCATCTCGGGCTGCCACCACGTCGTCTTCCACCAGGCCGGTGCCGACGGCGCCGACGCTCGCGCGGCGACCTCCATCCACCCGGGCTGGATCGACCGCTCCCCCTGCGGGACGGGGACGAGCGCGCGCCTCGCGGCGCTCCATGCGCGCGGGGAGCTCGCGGTGGGCGAGCCCTTCGTGAACGCCTCGATCCTCGACACGCGCTTCACGGGCCGGATCGTCGAGGAGACGACGGTCGCCGGCCGCCCCGCGGTCATCCCCGAGATCACGGGCCGCGCCTGGATCACGGGCACCTCGACCTACGGCCTCGACCCCTCCGACCCGTTCCCGGCGGGCTTCGCGCTGTGAGCCGGCCCGCACCGCAAAGGGGCCTGACCCCTTTCCGGTGCGCGCGCCAGAGGGGTCTGACCCCTTTGGCGCAGTCGTGATGCTCGACGCGATCGTCGTCGGCGCCGGGATCTGCGGCGTCAGCACCGCGTGGGAGCTCACGCTGCGCGGCGCGCGGGTGCTGCTGCTCGACCGCGGGGAGGTCAGCGGCGGGACGACGGGGCTGGGCGAGGGGAACGTCCTGACCTCGGACAAGGACGCGGGGCCCGAGCTCGACCTCACGGTCGCGGCGCTCGAGGTCTACGACGACGTCGAGCGCTGGCTCGGCGCGGAGGCCCGGATCCGCCGCAAGGGCGCGCTCATCGTCCACCCCGACGCGCGGACCTGGGCCGACGAGCCCGCCCGGGCGGAGCGCCTGCGCGCCTCCGGCGTGCCCTGCGAGCTGCTCGGGCCGGAGGAGGTCCGCGCGGCGGAGCCGAACCTCCGCGGCCCCGTGCACGGCGCACTCCGGGTGCCCGCCGACCTGCAGTGCGACCCGCGGCGCATCACCCGCGCGCTCGCGGCGCGGGCGGCGGCGGAGGGCGCGGAGGTGCGCACGGGCACGGAGGTCGCCGCGCTCCTCGTCGAGGCCGGCGCCGTGCGTCGGCGTGCGGCTCACGGGCGGCGAGGAGCTGCGCGCGCCGGCGGTCGTCGTGACCGCCGGGCCGTGGAGTCGGGACCTCGTCGAGGGCGCCGGCCTCGCGTTCCCGCTCGAGCCGCGCAAGGGCCAGCTCCTGCAGCTCGCGCTCCCCGAGCCCGACGAGCAGTTCCTGCGCCACAAGGTCGTCGACGGCTCCTACCTCTTGAGCGTCACGAGCCCCGGCACGGCCCTCGAGCTCTCGACGGTCGTGGAGACGACCTGGGACGGCGCGCTCGTCCTCGGCTCCTCGCGGGAGCGCTGCGGCTTCGACCCGGCCGTCGACCCGGCGACCTCCGCGGCGATGGTCGCGCGCGGCGCCCGCCTCGTGCCGGCGCTCACCGACCTCGAGGTGGAGCGCACCTGGGTCGGCTTCCGCCCGTGGCTCCCGGACCACCTGCCGGCGATCGGGCCCTCGCGCGAGCTCCCGGGCCTGTGGGTCGGCACGGGCCACGAGGGCGCGGGCGTGGCGCTCGGCCCGGTCACGGGCCGCGTCCTGGCCCAGGCGCTCCGCGGCGAGCCGACGCTCCCGCTCGGCGCCTTCGACCCGGACCGCTTCGCTCAGCGCGTGTAGACCCCCGTCGGCTGCGCGTGGTAGCCCTTGGCGCCGACCGCGACGGCGAGCGGTGAGCGCCAGTCCTCGCCCGCGGCGAGGCGACGGAGCGCGTCGCGGAAGCCCCAGCGCGGCTCCCAGCCCAGCGCCTCGCGCGCCGCCCCGTTGTCGTAGACGCGGCCGATCGTCGGCAGCATCCGCCAGCCGCGCGCGGCGTAGACCTCCTCCCACTCCGGCACCCGGCGGCGCACGACCGCGGGCGCGTCGACCCGCAGCTCGGCGAGGTCGTCGCGGGTGAACGGCGTCGTCGCGGAGACGATGAAGCGGCCGAAGCCGACCGCCGGCGCACGCTCGAGCGCCGCCCGGTGCGCGTCGACCATGTCCTGGAGGTCGGCCCGCCGGTAGAGCAGCTCGTTGACCTTGAGGTTCGCGTCCTCGTAGGCCTCGCGGCGGTCGTCGACGTCGTCGCCCTCGGGGAAGAACCGCGAGGTGCGCAGGACGACGACGGGCAGCCCCGTGTCGCGGTGCACGAGCTTGCAGAGGTCCTCCGCCGCCGTCTTCGTCGCGCCGTAGACGTTCTTCGCGGCGCTGGGGACCGCCTCGGTGATCCACGCGGCGGGCGCACCGGGCGCAGGGCTGAGCGCCTCGCCGAACGCGCTCGTCGTGCTCGTGAAGACGAAGCGCGAGACGCCCGCGGCCACCGCGCCCTCGAGGAGGTTCAGCGTCCCGGTGACGTTCGTGTCGACGAAGTCCTGCTTCGTGTGCGAGCCCACGTGCGGCTTGTGGAGCGTCGCCGCGTGGAGCACGGCGTCCGCCCCCTCGAGGCAGCGGGCGACGAATCGCTTGTCAACGACGCTGCCCACCGCGTCCGTGAACGGCGAGGCGAGGAGGTCGACGCCCAGGACGTCGGCCCCCTCCCCGCGCAGCGTGCGCACGAGCCCCTCGCCGAGGTGGCCCGCGCTTCCGGTGACGACGATCCGCATCGGCGGACGTCTAGCACGGTCCTAGCGGTCGCGCGGCTCCCCGAGCGCGTCGTCGCGCGCCTCGACCGCGATGTCGGCGTTGTCGGAGAAGACCCCGTCGACCCCGAGGCCGAAGACCTGCCCGATCTCGCCGAAGAGGTTCCCGTACTCGGCGGGCACCGCGGACGAGCGCAGCTCGAGCGGGAGGAACGTGTTCTCCGCCCGGAACGTGTACGGGTGCACGAGCAGGCCGGCGGCGTGCGCGTCCCGGACGAAGGACGTCGGGGTCCCGGAGGAGCCGTCGGGCTTGCGCGGCACGATCTGGTCCTTCGACGGGCCGACGCCGTCCGCGTACTTCGCGATCTCCTTCAGGCCGGCGGCCGTCGAGAGGTCCGCGTAGGTCGTCGTGGAGCCGGCCGCGACGAGGTCCGCGGGCGCGCCCGACGAGCTCAGCAGCTGCACGATCGGCACCTTCAGGGTGCGGGAGAGGAGCTTGATGTTCCCCGTCTCGAAGGACTGCACGAAGACCCTCGCGCCCTTCTTGTCGAGGCCGTTCTTGCGCAGCGTCGCGACGAGCGGCTCCTCGAGCGGGAGGCCGATGGAGCGGAAGTACGTCGGGTGCTTCGTCTCGGGGTAGATGCCGATGTCGCGCCCGAGCTCCTTCGAGAGGCGCTCCTTCAGGTCGATGACCTGCTGGAACGTCGGGACGGTGTACCGCCCGTCGTAGATCGTGTTGCGCTGGCGGATCTGCGGGATGCGCTCCTTCGCCCGGAGCCCCTTGAGCTCCGCGAGCGTGAAGTCCTCCGTGAACCAGCCCGTCAGCGAGGCGCCGTCGACGACCTTCGTCGTCTTGCGCGCCGCGAACTCCGGGTGGTCGGCGACGTTCGTCGTGTCGGTGATGAGGTTCTCGTGGCGGGCGACGAGCACGCCGTCCTTCGTCGCGACGAGGTCCGGCTCGATGTAGTCCGCGCCCATGCGCGCGGCGAGCGCGTAGGAGGCGAGCGTGTGCTCGGGCCGGTAGCCCGAGGCGCCGCGATGGCCGATGACCAGCAGCCGCGGCGCTGCGCGGTCGGCGGCCTTGGCGTGAGCGTCGCGCTTCGGGGCGGCAGAGGCCATGGAGGGGATGAGCAGGGCGACGGCGACGGCGGCGAGAGCCGTCCGGAGGGGCGTGAGGAGCATGCTCCCACCCTCCGGCGCGGTGCGGCGGGTGATGTGACCCGCGGGTGACCCCGAGTTGTCCTTCCTGTGAACGGCAGGCGGCGCGGTCCGCGGCTACGCCGGCGTGCGGGTCGTCCCGTTCGCCGGGAGCAGGCTCGGCCCGGACGGCCGTAGGCTGGCACGGTGCTCCTCCCGGCCGCCATCCTGGACGTCGCGGAGCACGTCGGCATCCCGCTGCTCTTCGCGCTGATCGCCCTGGAGACCATGGGCATCCCGCTCCCGGGCGAGACGGCGCTCATCACCGCGGGGGTGCTCGCGTCGCAGGGGCGGCTCTCCATCGAGGAGGTCGTCGTCGCCGCGGCGGTCGCGGCGATCCTCGGCGACAACGTCGGCTTCCTGCTCGGCCGCCGCTACGGGCGGCGCCTGTTCACCATGCCGGGCCCGCTCGCCGGCCACCGGATGAAGGTCATCGAGGTCGGGGAGCCCTTCTTCGACCGCCACGGACCCAAGGCGGTCTTCCTCGGCCGCTGGGTGAGCGGCCTGCGCATCACCGCCGCCTGGATGGCGGGGATCAACCGCATGAGCTGGCCGACGTTCACGTTCTGGAACGCCCTCGGCGGCGTCGCCTGGGCGACCTCCTTCGGCCTCCTCGCCTACTACCTGGGCAAGGACGCGGAGCAGATCGTCAGCGTCGCCGGGATCGCGGGGGTCGCGCTCGTGGCCGTCGCGCTCGTCGTCGTCCTCGTCGTCCGGCGCCGCCGGGCCGAGGAGCGCACCCAGGAGCTCGCGGCGGCCGACGCCGGCCGGGAGTGAGCGCCGAAGCCGGTCGGACTTCCGGGCCGTGGGGACCCAGAAGCCCGACCAGCCGGCGCCGCGGCCGCGCGACGGCTCAGGCCAGCACGGGCCGCCGGCGCGTGCCGGCGCCCACCCCGCCGACGAGCAGGACGAGCCCGCCCGCGGCGAACCACGCGCCGACGTCCCGCTGCTCCTGCCGGGTCCCGATGCGCGAGCCGAGCTCCTCGTAGATCCCGTCGAGCTGGTCCGCGTCGTCCACCTCGTAGGCCTTGCCGCCCGAGCGCTGCGCGATCGCCCGGAGCGTCTCGGGGTCCGGCGGGACCGCGAAGGGCTGGCCGTTCGGCCCGACGAGCACGCCGTCGGCCGTCCCGAGCGCGACGGTGGAGATCGGGACCCCGAGCTCCTTCGCGCGGTCGGCCGCCGCGATCGGGTCGGCACCGTCGGTCGTCTTGCCGTCCGAGAGCAGCACGATCGCGGCCGGCGCCTGCTCCCCGTCCTCGCCCTTGCGGGCCTCGAGCCGGTCGAGCGCCGCGTCGAGCGCGTCGCCCGTCGCGGTCCCGCCCTCCGGCGTCGAGGGCGGAGATGGCGTCGGTCACCGTCGAGTGGTCGAGGGTCGGCTCGACCAGCCCCTCGACGCTGCCGGCGTAGGACTCGAAGCCGACCTGGAGGGAGTCCGGCACCTTGTCCATGAACGCCTTGGCGGCCGACTGCGCGGCCTCCAGGCGCGTCGGGGCGACGTCGTCGGCCTGCATGGAGCCCGACTTGTCCGTCACGAGCATCACGGACGCGCGCTCGACGGGGACCGCGACGGTCGCCTGCGGGCGGGCGAAGGCGAGCGCGAGGAGGGCGAGCGCGCCCCCGAGCAGCGCCGGTGGCAGCACGCGCCGCCATGCGGGGACGCGCCGGACGACGCTCGCGACGAGCGCCGCGCCCGGGTGGCGGATCGCGTAGGTGCGGCGCCGCCGGCGCGCGAGGTGCCACGCGACCGCGACGAGCGGGAGCGCGAGCAGCGCGAGGAGGTTCAGGGGGTCGGCGAAGCTCACGACATCCTCCGTCCGAGGTCGCGCAGCCAGTCGCGCTGCGTGGAGAGCACGAGGTGGTCGGCGCCCGCCGCGCGGATGCCGGAGGCGACCGCCGCGCGCCGCGCGGCCTCCGCGTCGGCGTAGGCCGCCCGCAGCTCCGCGGCGCTCGTGTCCGCTTCGACGAGCCGACCGCTCTCGGGGTCGACGAGCGTCAGCAGCCCCGCGGCAGGGAGCTCCGCCTCGGCGGGGTCGCAGACCTCGACCGCCAGCACCGTGTGGCGCGCGGCGACGGAGCGCAGCGCGGGCTGCCAGCCCTCGTCGCGGAAGTCCGAGACGACCACGACGACCCCCGTGGAGCGCGCGACCCGGGTGACGCGGACGAGCGCGTCGGCGAGTCCGGAGCGCACGGGGACCGCTTCGGCGCTTCCGGCGGCCCTCCGCGGGCGCGTCGGGCTGCACGCCCTCGCGGACGAGCGCGCCGAGCGCCGCGAGCGCGCCGCGGCCCGGGCGGGGCGGGAGCAGCCGCGGCTCGGCGCCTCCGGCGACGACGAGCGCGACGCGGCCGCCGCGCCGGACGCCGATGCGCCCGACGACCTCGGCGACGCCCTCGCCGACGTCGCTCTTCAGCCGGCCCTGGGTGCCGAAGGCCATGGAGGCCGAGACGTCGAGGACGAGCCAGGTCGTCACGGCCCGCTCGGGCACCTGGAGGCGGACGTGCGGGACGCCCGTGCGCGCGCTGGCGGCCGGGTCGAGGCGGCGCACGTCGTCCCCCGCCTCGTAGGGGCGCAGCTGCGCGAGCTCCATGCCGTCGCCGGCGCCCGGGGTGAGGTGGTCCCCCGGGAGCTGCCCGGCCGCACGGCGGCGGAGCTTGTGCTCGAGCTTCGCGACGACCGCGGGCGGCAGGTGGCCCGGACCCTGGCGGCCCGGTGCGGCGACGCGCCCGTCGCCGCGGCTGCGTGGCGTGGCCGGCGCGCTCATGCGGCCTCCGCCAGCGGCACGCGGCCGACGGGGGCGACGTGCTCGAGGACGCGGTCGAGGAGCTCGTCGGCGGTGACGCCGTCGGCCAGCGCGTCGTAGGAGAGCACGAGGCGGTGGCGCAGGACGTCCCGCGCCAGGTCGTGGATGTCCGCCGCGGTGACGTGGGTGCGGCCGCGGAGCAGCGCGAGCGCCCGGGCGCTCTGCACGAGGCCGATGGAGGCGCGGGGCGAGGCGCCGAACGCGATGAGCGGCGCGATGTCGCCGACGCCGCGCTCCGCCGGGTGGCGGGTCGCGTCGACGAGGTGGACGGCGTAGGTGGCGATCTCCCGGTCGACGTGGACCTCCTCCGCGGCGGCGCGGAAGCGCAGGAGGTCCGCCGGCTCGAGGACGCGCTTGGACCGGGCGCCCTCGCCGACCATGCCGCGGGCGACGGCGATCTCGTCCTCGATCGCGGGGTAGTCGACGACGAGCTTGAAGAGGAAGCGGTCGACCTGCGCCTCGGGCAGCGCGTACGTGCCCTCGGACTCGATGGGGTTCTGCGTGGCCAGGACGAGGAACGGCTCCGGGACGCGGTAGGTGCTCCCGCCGATCGTGACCTGGTGCTCCTGCATGACCTCCAGCAGCGCGCTCTGGACCTTCGCGGGGGCGCGGTTGATCTCGTCGGCGAGCAGGAGGTTCGCGAAGACGGGGCCGAGCTCCGTCTTGAACTCGCCCGTGCTCGGCTGCCAGATGCGCGTGCCGACGAGGTCGGCCGGCACGAGGTCGGGGGTGAACTGGACGCGGCCGAAGGTGCCGCCGACGACGTCGGCGAGGGTGCGGACGGTCAGCGTCTTGGCCAGGCCGGGCACGCCCTCGAGGAGCACGTGGCCGCCGCAGAGCATCGCGATGAGGACGCGCTCGAGCATCGCGTCCTGCCCGACGACGACGCGCTTGCACTCCCAGAGCGCGTTCTGCAGCGCGCGCCGCGCCTCCGCCGCGACGTCGGGCACCGCATCCGCCGGGACGGCGGTCGGCAGCAGGTGGGCGGGGTCGCGGGAGAAGGGATCCATGGCCGCCATGGTGCGGATCGCGCTGTCACCCGCCCGTAACCACGAGCGCGGGAGCTCAGGCCGGCGGCAGGACGACCTCGGCGGTCAGGCCGCCGGTCGTCGGGGCGGTGAGGCGGAGCGTGCCGCCGTGGGCCTCGGCGACCGCGCGCACGATGGAGAGGCCGAGGCCCGTGCCGCGCACGCGGCCCGCGCGGTGGAGGCGCTCGAAGGGCTGGGTGAGGCGCGCGAGCTGCTCGGGCGCGATGGGTGCGCCGCCGTTGGCGACCCGGAGGCGGGCGCCGCCCGCTGCCGGCGCGGAGGCGGCGACCTCGACGGGCCCCGCGCCGCCGCCGTGGCGGATCGCGTTCTCCACGAGGTTGCCGACGAGCCGCTCGAGCAGCGCGGCGTCCCCGCTGCACGGGCGCGGCGTCGACCGACGCGCGGAGCGCGACGCCCGCGGCCCGCGCCTCGCCGGAGGCCGCCCCCACCGCCCGGCGGGTGACCGCGCCCAGGTCCACGGGCGCCGTGGCCAGCGCGCGGCCGCCGCCGAGCGCCGCGAGGACGAGCAGGCCGTCGAGCAGCTCCTCCGTGCGCTCCGTCGTCTCGACGGCCTCGCGCGCGACCGCGCGCAGCTCCTCGACGCTCGCGTCCGGGTCGTCGAGCACGACCTCCGCGCCCGTCCGGATGACGGTCAGCGGCGTGCGCAGCTCGTGCGACGCGTTGGCCACGAAGCGCTGCTGCGCGGCCACCGCGGCCGCGACCCGGTCGAGCATCGCGTCGAAGGCCACGGCCACCTCGCGCACCTCGTCGTCGGGGGCGTCCCCCATGCCGACGCGCACGTCGAGCCGCTCCTCGCCCACGGAGCGCGCCGTCCCGGCGATGCGCCGCAGCGGCCGCAGCGCGCTGCCCGCCGCCGCCCAGCCGGCGCCGCTCACCAGCAGCGCCGCGCCGAGCCCGGCGAGCACGTACTGGGAGCCGAGCTGCCCGAGGACCGCGTCGGCGTACTGCGCCGGCAGCGTGCGGTGCAGGTGGCGCTCGAGCAGCACCCAGCTCGCCCCGAGCACGAGGGCGAGCACCGCGACGAGCAGGCCGACGTAGGTCAGCGTCAGCCGCAGGCGGAGCGGCAGCCGGGCCACGCTCAGGGCACCCGGTAGCCCACGCCCGGCACCGTCTCGACGACGCCCGGCTCGCCGAGCTTGCGCCGCAGCTTCATGATCGTCATCCGCGCCGTGTTCGTGAACGGGTCGACGTTCTCGTCCCAGACCCGCTCGAGCAGCTCCTCGAGCGAGACGACCGCGCCGTCCGCGGCCAGGAGCGCCTCGAGCACGCCGAACTCCTTCGGCGAGAGCGCGACCGGGAGCCCCGCGCGCGTGACGGTCCGCCGCGCCGGGTCGAGCTGCACGTCGCCGCGCTGCAGCACCGCGGGCCGCGCCGCGCCGGCCCGGCGCGCCAGCGCGTGGACGCGCGCGACGAGCTCGTCCCACCGGAAGGGCTTGGCGAGGTAGTCGTCCGCGCCGAGCGCGAGCCCCTCGACGAGGTCCCCCGTCGAGCGCGCCGCGGTGAGCATGAGGATCTTCGTCCCGGGCTGCTCCGCGTGGAGCGTGCGGCAGACCTCGTCGCCGTGCACTTCCGGGAGGTCGCGATCGAGCACCACGACGTCGTAGGGGTGGACCCGCGCGTGGAAGAGCGCGTCGGCGCCGTCGGGCGCCACGTCGACCGCCGCGCCGTGACGGCGCAGGCCCTTCGCGATCGCGGCGGCGACCCGCGGCTCGTCCTCGGCCAGCAGCACGCGCACGGCTCAGCTCCTCGCGTGGTGGTGGTGGCGGAGCTCCACGACGCCGACGACCTGGCCGTCCGCGTCGTAGAGCACCCGGCGCCCGCGCCACGCGACGCGGTCCGTGGGGACGGGCGCCGGCGCCGCGGCGGGCGGGGGCACCGCCGCGGCGAGCTCCCCGTCGACGTGGGCCATGCCGCCGAGCGAGGCGCCGAGGAGCGTCACGCCGGCGGCGGCCGCCCCGGCGGCGGCGAGGCGGGCGGGCGGGAGGAAGCGCATGCCCACACTGAACCGCCGCTTCGCCAAGGGACCCTAAGAGCCGGCTGAGCGGTTCCTGAGCGTCACAGCGGCCGCCCGAACCAGCGCAGCGAGGCGCCGATCCCCGCCAGCAGCAGCAGGAGCGCGCCCCCGGCCACCGTGCTCGTCACCTCGACCTTGCGGTCCTCCGTCGCGAGCTGCGAGCCGAGCTTCTCGTAGACCTTCGAGAGCTCCTTCGCGTCGGAGATCCGGAACGTCTCGCCGCCCGTCGCGGCCGCGATCTTCGAGAGCGTCGCCGGGTCCGGCGGGACGGACTGCGTGCCCCCGTCTTGCCCTGGATCGTCCCGCCCGCGGTCCCGAGCGCGACCGTGTAGACCGGGACCTTCGCCCGCGCGGCCTCCTGCGCCACGGCCACGGGATCCGAGCCCCGGACGCTCTTGCCGTCCGTGAGCAGCACGATCGCCGCCGGCGCCGGCTTCGTCCCGGGCTGCCGCGTGGTCTGCACGAGCCGCAGCGCCGCCTTCAGCGCGTCGCCCGTCGCGGTCGTGCCGGCGGCCTCGACCGTCCCGAGCGAGGCCTTCACCGCCGCGTGGTCGCGGGTCGGGCTCTGGAGGACGGTCGGCTCCTGGTTGAAGGCGATCGCCCCGACGCGCACGTCCGTGGGCACCGCGTCGAGGAACGTCCCGGCCGCCTTGCGCGCCGCGACCAGCCGGCTGGGCGCGACGTCCTTCGCGAGCATGGAGCCCGAGCGGTCCGTCGCCACGACGACCGTCGCCTGCTCGACCGGCACGGCCTCCGTGCGCTCGGGCTTGGCGACCGCGACGACGACGCCGGCGAGCGCGAGCCCGTAGGCCGCGAGCGGGGCGTGCCGCCGCCAGCCCGCGCGGCGCGGGGCGACGGCGGGGAGCAGCCCGGGGGCGACGAGCGCCTCGCGCTGCCGCCGCCGCGCCCGCTCCCCCGGACGTAGAGCCCGAGGAGCACGGGGAGCAGGGCCAGCGCGAGCAGCCAGCCCGGAGCACCGAAGCTCACGGCGCCACCCCCGGCGTCGTCGTCCGGGACGGGGCGCTGGCGGGCCGGGTGCCGAGCGTGAGCTCGACGGTCCGCGCCTGCCCGCCGCGGGTGATCGACACGCTGATGCGGTCCCCCGGCTTGCGGTCGGCGATCGCGGCGGTGACGGCGTCCGGGCCGGTGACGGTGGCGCCGTCGACCTGCGTGAGGACGTCGCCCTCCTGCAGGCCGGCGCGCGCCGCGGGGCTCTGGTCCGTGACCGCGCCCACCGTCGCGCCGGTCCCGCTCGCCCCCTCGGCGGTCGAGATGCCGATCCACGCCCGCTCGATGCTCTGGCCCGCGAGGATCTTCGGGACCACGTCCTTCACGGTGTCCGAGGGGACCGCGAAGCCGATCCCGAGGTTGCCCGTGCTCGTGCCGGAGGTCGCGATCTGCGAGTTGATGCCGATGACGCGGCCCTGGCCGTCGAGGAGCGGGCCGCCCGAGTTGCCCGGGTTGATCGGCGCGTCCGTCTGCAGGACGTCGGCGATCGTGTAGCCGTTCGGCGCCTCGATCTCCCGCCCGAGGCCCGAGACGATGCCCGCGGTCGCGGTGCGGTCGAGGCCGAGGGGGTAGCCGATGGCGATCGCGGTGTCCCCGACCGCGACGGCGCTCGGAGTCCGCGAGGCTCAGCGGCTTCAGCGGCGAGCCGACCGCGGAGGGGTCGACGTGGAGGACCGCGAGGTCCGAGGAGGGGTCCGTGCCCACGACGGTCGCGGGCACGAGGGCGTCGTCGTCACCGAAGCGCAGCTGCGCGGTCGTGCTCTCCCCCACGACGTGGTCGTTCGTGACGACCGTGCCCTTCGTGTCGACGACGAACCCCGTGCCCGAGCCGTTGCCGACCCGCACGGAGACGACCCCGGCCGAGACCCGCGCGTAGACCTTCCCGACGTCCGTCTTGGGCGTCGGGGTGATGGCCGCGGCGGTGACGGTGGTCGTCCCGGAGCCCTCGCCGCCGGCGGTGCCGAGCGCGTAGGCGCCGCCGCCCGTGAGCGCGAGCGCGCCGACGGCCAGCGCCGCCAGCCGCGCGCGCGGGCGCGGCGCGGCGGCGCGGCGGGCGGGCGCGGCGCCGCCGCGGGCGTCTCGTGGGTCTCGGGCGCGTCGTCCCAGGGGTCGGGGCGGTCGGTCCACAGGCTCGGGAAGGGGTGGGGCATGGTCCTCACGGTGCCGATCGGCCCGTCACGTCCCGGTAACCGTCGACGGACCAGAGGTGCGTCGACGGCGCCTGCGGCTCCGTGAACGTCGGTTCAGCGCCAGGGGGTGGCGGTGAACCGACGTTCAGCCCCGAGGTGGTGGCGGCGGGGCGGGCGGCGGCGGGGCGGGGCGCAGCGCGGCGACCGCCACGCCCGCGCAGCCGATCGCCAGGAGTGCCGGGATGGGCCAGAGGAGCAGCTCGTCCGTGAGCAGGCCGAGGACGAGGTGGAGCGCGAGGAAGCCCGCGGCCCACGTCCCGAGCACCTCCGCCAGCGGACGGCGGCCCGCGGCGAGCGCCGCCAGGCCCGCGGCGGCCGCGCCGTAGGCCACGGGCCCGGCGGCCTGCGCCGCCGCGCCGGGCAGGTCCGCGATCACGTCCAGGGCGCTCACGACGGCGCCTCCCCCGGGGCGACGAGCTGCGGCACGACGGCGCCGCCCGGATCGAAGCCCTCGTCCCCCGGCGGGAGCGCACCCGGCGGCCGCCCGTACCGACGGCCGAAGCGGCGCCGACCGAACGGGCGCTCCCCCGGGACCGCCCCGGGCGGCAGGGTCGCGCCGGGCGGGACGACGAGCTGCGGCGCGGCGGCCGGCGGCGCGCCGACGACCCCCCGCACGGGCGAGAGCTGCGGGTCCCCCTCCGAGCTCCCGGCGTGGAAGCCGAGCAGGGCGAGGAAGGCGAGGACGGCCGTGCCGCCCACCACCCCGTGGTGTCGGCGCCGGGCGTCGGCGGGGTCATGGAGCATCCCGCGAGCCTCACGGCGAGCCCGTCACCACGCCGTAACCACCCTGGGAGGGCGTCCAGAGAAGTGGAGGACCCGGGCGCGACGGCCGACCCAGGGGGAGATGCCCCGTCGCCTGCTGCTCCTGCTCACCCTCGTCCCCGTCCTCCTCGCGCCCGCCGTCGCCTCCGCGGACCCCGTCCCGCCGCCCGCCCCCGGCTCCGAGCAGTCGGGGTGGGACGATCCCGCCACCGACGTGGCTCCCGAGCCGGAGGTCCCCGCCCAGGACGAGCCCCCCTCCGTGCTGCCGCCCACGGGCGCGCTGCCCCCCGCGCTGCCGCCCGCCGCCGCGCCAGCCACGCCCGAGGTCCCCGAGCTCCCCCTCGTGACCACCGCGACCGTCCCCGGCCGCGTCGCCCGCCTGCGCACGGACGGCAAGGCCGCGATCCCGCGCGGGGCGCCGAAGGCCATCCGCGCCGTCATCGCCGCCGCGAACCAGATCGTCGGCAAGCCCTACAAGTGGGGCGGCGGCCACGCGCGGCTCGTCGATCGCGGCTACGACTGCTCGGGCGCCGTGAGCTACGCGCTGATCCGCGCCGGCCTCCTCGCCGCGCCCCAGGTGAGCGGGACCCTCGCCCGCTGGTCCCGCCCCGGCGAGGGCAGCTGGCTCTCCGTCTACGCCAACGCGGGCCACGTCTACCTCGAGGTCGCCGGGCTCCGGCTCGACACGAGCGCCGTCGGCGACCGGGGCGGCCGCTCCGGCGTCCGCTGGCGCCCGGTCATCGGCAAGCGCCCGCGCTTCGCGACCCGCCACCTCCCCGGGCTGTGAGCGGGCGCCCCTAGCGGGTGCCCGCGACCGCGGGCTGCTTCGACACGCCGCCGGCGCTGCCCTCCACGACCTGCGGGAACTTCTGGGTCTTGCCCTGGAACGTCTGGGGCCCGGACAGGAAGCAGCCCGGCGTGGCGTCCGGGGCCTTCACGCCGCTGTTGGCGCAGTCGAAGCTCGGCAGGGTGAACTTCGTCGGGTCCTTGATCGCCGGCAGGGCGAGCGCCCCGGGCGGGAAGTAGGCGTTGCCGCGGTTGTTCGCCGTCCGCTCCATCGCCGGGAACGTCTGGTCCCCCGTGACGATGATCTGCGGCAGCGCGTGGCCCAGCGACTGGTTCGCCGGGGCGACCTTCAGCCCGAACGCGCTCGGGGGCGTCGCCGAAGAAGTCCGAGAGGGTCGGCTGCTGGGTCTCGAGGTACTCGAGGATCGGGTTGAGCTGCTGCAGCACGGGCCCCGTCGAGGCGAGCGTCGGGTCCAGCCCGCGCAGGATGCGGCTCATGCGCCGGGAAGCCCGTCCGGCCCGCGGCGATGAGCGGGCGCAGGTCCCCGAAGAGCCGCTGCAGGTCCGGCGAGAGGGTCCGCAGGGACGTCAGCGTGGGCTGCACGTCGCGCGAGCACGGGCCCGAGGTCACGCACGAGCGGCGTCGTGGCGCGCGAGAAGCGCGAGAGCCGGCGCAGGGTCGCGCGCGACTCCTGCAGGAAGGTCGGGAACGCCTGGATCGTCTCGGCGAGGCGCTCACGCCGGCCCGCGAGGGTCTGGAAGACCGCCGCGTTGTCCGTGACCAGGCCCTGCAGCGCCCCCTCGTTGCGCGTGATCGCCTCGAACGTCTGCCCCGTCTCGCGGACGAGCGTCCCGAGCGCCTCGCGCCGGCGGCCGAGCGTGTCCACGACGGACTGCGCGCCCTCGACGAAGGTCGGGAGGTTCCCGAGCGCGTCGTTGATGTCCTGCGAGCGCCCCTCCCCCGCCGCCGCCTGCGTCTTCTGCCACTGCTGGAAGACCTTGCGCGTCTTGGGGTCGAAGGTGTCGAGCAGCTCGTCGAAGTCCACCGCGTCGCTGACCTGGACCGTGTTGAGCTGCCCGTCCTCCGGGATCGCGGCGGCGCGCTTGTCCCCGAGCGTCATCTCCACGTAGGTCTCGCCGAGCAGCGTCTTCTGCCGCAGGATCGCCCTGGAGTTCACCCGCAGGGGCGCGTACTGCGGCTCGATCTCGAGCGTCGCGAGCGTCCGGTTGCCCTTCGGGTCGAGCTCCTTGCCGACGACCTTGCCGATCGGCACGCCCGAGACGCGGACGTCCGCCTGGTCGGCGAGCTGCTGGGCGTCGTCGAAGGAGACCTGCACCCGGTAGCCCTTGGGCTGCAGGGGCACGGAGCCCCCGAAGGCCAGCCAGAGGAAGCAGAGCAGCCCGAAGCACGAGAGCGCGAAGAGCGTGATGGTGGCGAGGCGCCCGAAGCTGAACGGCGTCTTCTGCATCAGCCGTCGCCCTTCGCCCGCGCCGCGGCCTTCGCCTTGAGCGTCTCACGGACCTTCGCGATGTTCGTCGACGTCGTCTGCGGGGTCGCCGCACACCGTCGCCAGGACGGGCGAGAGCCCCATGGCGAACTCGAGCTGCGGCATGTTCGTGACCAGCCCCTTGAGCGTCGTGCAGGTGCCCGTGAGGAAGATCCCGCGCAGCGGCCCGTTCGCGTCGTCCGTGTTGATGAGGTTCGCGCCCTGGTGCGTCGCCCAGGCCAGCCAGAAGAGGTAGCCCTCGTCCCGCCCGGCCTTCTCGGGCCCCTCACGCCCGTCGGCGTTGAACGCGAACATGTTGAAGAAGCGGTTGAGCACCCGGACGGAGCGCTGGAGCTCCGGCGCGGTCGCCGCGAGGTCCCGCGCCGCGGGCGCGAGGTCGGCCACCAGCGGGCGGGCGGCGCGCGTGAACGGCCGGACCTGCGTGCGGATGATCGGCGCGAGCTCGCGGGCCGCGGGCCGGATCTGCAGGTTCGCCCGGTTCAGCGCCTGCAGCGCCGGGGTGAGCGCCCGGGTCGCCGGCCCGAGCTCGTCGGCCAGCGGCTTGACGTCCCGGAGCGTCCGGGTCGCGCGCTGAGCGTGGCGGGCAGCTCGGAGACCGTCGCCTTGAGGTTCTGGTCCTCCGAGGCGAACGCGCCGAACGTCGCGTTGGACGCCGTGACGAGCTGCGAGAGGTCCTGCGGCCGCTCGGCGAGCTTCCCGTTGAGCCCGGCCAGCGAGCTCACGAGGCGCCGCAGCGCGACGCGCTCCCCGGCGACGGAGCGGTTGACCCGGGCGAGGTCGCGGACCGTCGGCTCGAAGCGGCGGAAGACCTCCGCGAGGTCGCCGCCCCGGTCCTTGAGCCCGTTGCCCGCGCCGTTGACCAGGAGCGTGAGGTAGTCCCGGGTGCGGCCGTCGAGCGCCGAGAGGATCTCGTCGAGGTCGACGTCGGTCATCGTGTTGCGCAGGGGCAGCTCGAAGCCCTTGCGGATCGGCGTCCCGTCGCGCTTGCCGGGGAACACCTGCAGGTACATGTCCTTCAGGGGGGTCCGGGGCCGCAGGAGCGCCGTCGCGTCGGTCTTGATGAGCCCGGAGTCCATGAACTTCGGCTCGATGTCCAGCCCGAGCTTCGCCCGGCCCTCCTCGAGCTCGACCGTCGCGATCTTGCCGACCTGCACGCCCGCCACCTGGACCGTCTGGCCCTGGCCGGGCGTCACGGCCTGCGCGTTGTCGAGCACGGCGGAGATCCGGACGGGCCCCTCGGAGGCGAACGGGATCCGCACGCCCTGCTCCTTGAGGATGTAGGAGGCGACGGCGAGCGCGATCGCCGCCAGGCCGAGCAGCGCGACGATGTAGCGGACGTTCTTGCGGAGCGTGAGGATCATCGGGCCGCCTTCAGGGCCTTGATGCCGCCGAGCAGCTCGTCGCGGGTGACGGCCTCGTCGCGCACCTTCACCTTCGAGCCCTTGGCCGCGAGCTCGTCGCGCAGGACCTCGACCGCCGTCGTCTGCGCCTTGGCCTCGCGGGCGCGCACCCGCGCCGAGCTCCGGTCGATCCGCATGGGCTGCGGCGCCTGCCCCGGGATGGTCCGCAGGTCCGGCAGCGGCCTGGTTCTCGCAGGGCGCGTCGGGCCGCAGCGGCGGCCGGGCGATCTGCGCGGGCGGGTTCACGCCCTGGAAGGAGGAGCTCGTCTGCCCCAGCAGCCCGTTGCCGAGCGAGACGGTCTCCGTGCCGCCCGAGCCGAGCACCTTGAACCACTGGCCGTTGGCGTCGAAGGAGCGGCTCTCGCCCGCGAGGCCGACGAGGGACTTCGGGAGCTCCTGGTAGACCGGGCCGGTGGCGGGGAAGTTCGGGTCGGTCAGCTTCGAGTTGCCGAACGGCACGAGGACCTCGTTCGTGCAGGAGGCGAAGGCCCGGAGCTCGCCCAGCAGCGGCACGGCGGTCCGGGTCAGGCCGGCGAGCGACGGGGTGGCGGCCCGCAGGTCCTGCGAGAGCCCGCGCAGCTCGTTCGCGCCGACCAGCCCGCGCAGCTGGCGCACGAGGGGCAGCGCGGCGTCGATCGCCGGGCCCGTCGAGCGGATGCCCGGCAGCGCGGAGCGCGCGAAGGAGCGGACGGAGGGGAACGCGGCGTTGAGGGCCGAGAGCGTCGGCAGGGCGGTGCGCAGGGTGACCGGGAGCTCGCGGAGGCCCGCGCGCAGGTCGCTCTCGCGCTCGGCCAGCGCGCCCGCCGTGCGGTTGAAGTTCGTGATGAGGTCCTGCAGCGCCCGTGGGTCCGCGTCGAGGGCCTCGGAGACGGTGCCCTGCGCCCGGAGGTACTTCCCGAGGTCGTGCGGCTTCTCCCCCAGGAGCGCCTCGGCGACGATCGCGGAGTACTTGTAGGCGGCGGGCTGGTCGCGCAGGGAGCGGTTGAGCGCCTTGCCGCCGCCCTGGAGCTGCGTGTTGCTGAGCTCGTAGAACGTCTGGCGCAGGTCCGCGCGCACGTCGGACTTCAGCGCCTTGAGCACGTCGTCGAGGAGGACCGGGGTGGAGGTGCGGTCCACGGGGATCACGGCGCCCTCGGCGAGCTCGGCGGTGCCGGGCCGCCCCGGGGAGAGCTCCACGAAGTAGTTGCCCTCGAGGAAGATGCGCGGCCGGATCTTCGCGGCGGCGTCGCGCTTGATCGGCCGCCCCTGCTCGCGGATCGCCAGCGTGAGGACCGCCGACCGCGCGCCCGCGCTGGTCGGCTCGACGGCCGTGACGCGCCCGACCTCGACGCCCGCGATGCGCACGGGCGAGCCCTTCTTGATGCCCGTCGAGTCGCGGAAGGCGGCCTTGACCTCGTAGGGCTCGTTGAGGAAGGGGATGTCCTTCGTCACGGCCAGGAAGGAGCCGATGACGATGACCGCGAGCAGCCCGAGGGCGACCGGGATGGGGTTGCGGGGCGTCCGGCGCCTCACGGCGCGACCACCTTCGGGCCGCGGCCGGCCGGCTCGGCGGAGAACGTCTGGCCCGCGGGCACGCGCGGCTTGCCCGTGAACGTCGGCCCCTGGTTCCCCGGCGTGCGGGGGTCCACGGCGATGTTCAGGCCCGCGGGCGCGCCCTCGGCGACCCGGTTGAGGTACCCGCGCTGGCCCTGCTCGCAGTCCGCGTTGCCCTGCTCGTCGACCGCGCGGCCGTAGGGCTGCGCGTGCAGCGCGGCCGGGTCGGGGCCGCCGGGCTCGGCGAGCGGGACGCCCGTGCCGTCCGACGGCGCGGTCGCGCCGAAGCTCGACTGGCCGTTGGTCTGGCCGAACGGGACCATCTTCGCCTCGATCCGCTGCAGGGTGCCGCTCGGGACGCGCTCGGAGAGGTGGTCCGCGAAGAAGGTCCAGAAGTAGTTGAAGTAGTTGCAGACCGTGATGTGCGGCCCGATGTACTGCAGCGTCGGGTTGAGCGTGTCGGCGGTGCTCCGCAGGCCGCGGAGCGTGAGCTTCGCCTGCGGGGAGCGGCCCAGGCTGCCGACGGAGCGCAGCGCGCCCTGCAGGTCGCTGCTCAGCCGCGTCGTCTCGGGCAGGACGTCCGTCCCGACCGCGAGCGCGCGGGAGATCGTGGGCGCGCTCGTGCGCAGCGCGGCGGCGGCGCCCGACGCCTGCGGGCCGATCTGCGCCAGGGCGCGGAAGAGCTGCCGCTGCACGGGGAGCTCGCGGATGGCCACGTCGAGCGTCCCCGGGGACTCGGCGATGGTCTGGTCGAGCGCCCGCGGATCGCGGGAGAACGCCTCGAAGGTGTCGGCGCCGCTGCGGAAGCCCTCGACGAGCTGCCCCGCCACGGGCGAGGTGACCCGGAAGAAGTCCCCGAGCTCGGAGAAGAAGCCCCGGAGGTCCGTCGAGGGCGCCGAGAGGGTGCGCATGACGGGCGAGAGGTCGCCGAGCAGCTCGGGCAGGGCCGCGAACGTCCGGTTGAGGTCCACGCCCCGGCCGGCGAACGCGGCGGCGTACGTGTCGAGGTTGCGGCGGATGTTCTCGCGCGTCGGCGCGTCGAAGGTCGAGAAGAAGTCGTCGAGCTCCGGGGTGGTGGAGTCCGGCCCGGCGGGGACGACGCTGTTCTCCCGGTAGGCCTTGCCGGAGGTCCCGCGCACCTGGTCGATGTACTTCAGCCCGAGCGTGCCCTTCGAGCGGATGACGTACTTCGTGTCGTCCGGGATGGGGGAGAACTTCCGGTCGAGCTGCAGCTCGAGCTGCGCGCCGAGGTCCCCGTCGTCGAGGCGCAGCGGGTCGATCGCGGCGACCTGCCCGATGCGCTCGCCGCCCTCGCGCACCTCGTTGCCCACCACGAGCCGCTGCGCGTTCTGCACCTCGACCTTCAGCGTGAAGGTCGGGACGAACGGCAGCCCCTTGTTCGCGTTGTAGGCGAGGAAGACCGCCACGACGAGGACGACGGTGGTCACGGCCCCGATGAGGATCGGGTTCGCGGCGACGGAGGAGGTGCGGCGGCGACGCTTCATCAGCCGAGGAGGTAGTCCAGGAGGCCGCCGGCGGCGCCGGGGTCACGGGGGGCGGTCGGGCCCGTCAGGCCGGGCACCTGCACCTTGCCCAGGCCGGGCAGGGTCAGCTCGGGGACGCGCAGGGGGCTGCCCGGGGCGGCGGGCGCCCCGGCCTGCGGGGCGGCCCCGGGAGTCGCGGGCGCCGGCGTGGCCCCCGGGCGCTGCGCCGTGCGGGCCGGCGCCTGGGCCTTCATCGCCGCGCGGGTCTGCGCCGCCGTGGGGGTCGCCTCGAGCTTCCCGCCCGGCCCGAGCGCCGCGGAGCAGCGCTTCGTGCGCTCGGGGTTGGCCAGGGCCGTGGAGCCGTTCGTGTAGTTCGAGCACTCGTTGACGAGCACGTTGAGCTTGAGGACGTAGCCCCGGCTGTCGAAGAGGTTGATCGCCTGGGACTGGGTGAAGAAGTACTGCAGGACCGCCTCGAGGCCCGTGAAGCCCGCGCCGCCCGGCGAGAGCGGGTTCTTCTCGACGGCGTTGCCGCGGTCGTCGAGGTGCTCGAGGACGAAGCGGAGGTTCTTGACGGGCTCCTTGAGCACGGCGGAGACGGAGCGCAGGGAGGTCACGAAGCCGCGCGCGTCGCGGACCGCCGTGGTGCCGGTGGTCGAGGCGCGACCGAGCGCGCGGACGGCCGGCCGCGAGGCCTCCGTGAACGGGCCGAGGCGGTTCAGGAGCGTCGTGAGCGACGGTGCCGCGATCCGCAGGTCGCGCAGCGCCGGCGTCTGGCGCTTGGCCGCGACGCCGAGGTCCCGGAGGGTCGGGCGCAGGACCCGCTGGAAGGAGGGCAGGCGGCGGATCGTCCCCGCGAGCTCCGTCCGCCGGTTGGCCGAGATCTGCGCCGTGTCGCGCGCCTCGGAGACGAAGCGCGCGAGGTCGTCGCGGCCCCCGTCGAGGCGGCCCACGACCGTGTCCGCGTCCCGGGTCAGCCGGGTGAGCGTCCCGCGCTCGTCGGCGAGGATCCTCAGGACCTCGTCCGTGTCGCGCAGGGCGGGGATCGCGCGCTTGACGGTCTCGTTCACGTCGCCGCCGCGTGCGGCGAAGCCCGCTCCGAGCTCCGTGAGGATGACCTGCAGCTTCTCCCGGTAGGGCTTGGAGAGCGTGTTCATCACGAGGTCGGGCGAGATCGTCCCCGAGGTCCGCTCGACCGGGACCGTGCCGCCGTTGCCGAGCGCCTGGGGCGAGCGACCCGGCGTGCAGTCCATGTAGTACTCGCCGATGAGCGACTGGGGCTTGATGGTGCAGCTCGCGTCCCGGCGCAGCCCGCCGAACTCCGGGCGGTCGACGCTCACGGTCGCGATCGCGCGGGCCGTGCGCGCGTCGAGGTCGAGCGTCTTGATGGCGCCGATGCGGACGCCCGCGGCGCGGAGGTCCGCGCCCTCCGTCAGCCCCGAGGCGTTGTCGAGCTCCACGCGGTAGGTCATGGCGCTCTGGTCCCCGTCGTCCCCGCCCGAGGTGAGCAGGACGACGCCCACGATGGCCACCGCGGCGAGCAGGAGGATGGCGGCGACGCGACTCATCGCCCGATCGGGACCTGGGTCGTGTCGCAGTTGAAGTCCGGCGTCGGCTTGTAGGGGTTCGAGCCGTCGGCCGCCCGGCGCTCGTTCGAGCCGGGGCAGCGGTTGTTGCGGCCCGTCGCCAGCGAGGAGCTCTCGAGCAGCGGCCGCAGGCCGCCGGGGACCGGCAGCAGGGCGTCGAGCAGCGGGGTGAACGTGAACTGGTTCAGGGCGAGCCCCGCGCGGGAGTACGAGCCCAGCGCGTCGTAGGCGCCCGAGGAGCTGAAGTCGTCGAACCACCCGACGGTGTCGACGGTGTAGGGCCGGAAGTACCCGAGCTGCGGCGAGGAGCCGCGGGCCGCGCGCTGCATCGCCGGGAACGCGCCCTCGCGCCGGCTCCCGTTGCGCTCCGCGGCCTGGTTGGCGATCTGGTCCAGCGCGGGCTGGCGGCGCAGGAGCTCGACCAGGTCGTTGTCCGCGCCGGGCCGGCGGATCGTGCGGGAGAGGTCGCGCACCGTCGGCGCCGCACCCTTGGCGAAGGGCCGCAGCTGCGCGAAGAAGGGCCGCAGCTTGTCCCGCACGACGGGCCGCGACGCGGTGACGAGCGGGTCGAGGTCGTCGAGGGCGGCACGCAGGTTCACGAACGTCGTGTTCGTGCGGCGCAGGAAGGTCGGGAGCTGGTCGAGCGCGCTCCCGAGGCTGCCGCGCTCGGCCGCGAGCGCCCGCATGGTCGTCCCGAGGTTCGACACGAGGCCCGCGAGGTCGTCGTCCCGGGCGCTCAGGTCCGTCGTCAGGGACGCCGTCGAGGTGATGAAGCGCTCGAGGTCGGGCTTGTTGCGGTCGAGCTCGGCGAAGAGGCGCGAGGAGGAGGCCAGGGCCGGGTTGAGGTACTGGTAGGCGACCCGGGCGCGGTCCTCCTTGCCGAGCGTCGTGTCCCGCAGGAGGCGGAAGGTGTTCCCCACCGCGAGGCGCGCGGGCGGGTCGAAGGTGTTGAAGACCTCGTCGAGCGGGACCGCCGACTCCGTGTTGATCGCGGGGATCGCGCCGCCGTCGGGCACGTCCGGGGCGCCGCCCGGGCCGAGCTGCAGCTCGATGACGTCGTTGGCGATGGAGGAGAGGGAGCGCTTGCGGACGACGGCCCGCGTCCCCCGGCGCAGCGGCGCGTAGTCCCCGCTGATCTCGAGCCGGGCGATCGCCTGCCCGTCGTCGGAGAGGCGGATGTCCTTGATGTTGCCGACCTTCTCGCCCGAGACCGTGACGAGGTTCCCGTTGACGAGGTTGCCCGCGTTGACGAAGCGCGCGTCGACGGTGTAGCCCCCGCCGCCGCGGAGCAGGACGAAGGCGAGCAGCGCGACGGCAGCGATCAGCGCGACCACCACGGCACCCCTCGTCACCACCTCCCTGCGCATGCTGCTCCTCGGTGCTTCATCGACTCGTGGCGACGGCCCTACCCGTGCGAGGCGCGGACCCTATCCACGAGACCGCCTCCCGTGCGCCGCTCCCCGGTCGAGCTGGCGCTGCGGCGTCGCCGCTCCTTGCCGCCTGTCAGGACACCAACAGCGCGGGGACGAGGCCCCGCAGCGCGGAGCTCACCCAGAGGGCGTCGGCCCGGCGCACGCGCTCCAGCCCGAGCTCCGCCTCGGCGCAGCGCGGGTCCTCCGCGAGCAGCGCCGCCCGGGTCACGCCGGGCAGGAGGCGGCCGTCCGCGCGCGGGGTGAGCAGCCGCCCGCCCTCCTGAACCCAGACGCTCGCCCAGGCCGCCTCGAGCACCCCGTCGTCCCCGTCGACGAGCAGGGGCACGGCGCCCAGCTCGCGCGTCAGCCCGTCCACGAGGCGGCGGTCCGCCCACTTGTGCGCCCCGAGCCCGCCGGGCAGGCGGCACGGGGCCAGGCGCACCGGGCCGTCCTGCACGGGGAACGGGCCCGTGGCGATCGTGGCCGTCCCCCCCGGGGCGAGGTCCACCCGCAGCCTGCCCTCGCCCAGGCCGGCGGCCGCGGCGACGACCCGTGATCGCAGGTCGTCGGGGACGTCGATGCCGAGGGCGCCGGCGCTCGCGGTCAGGCGGGCGAGGTGTGCGTCGGCGCGGACGGGGGTCCCCCCGCGGACGGCGAGCGTCTCGAAGACCCCGGATCGCGGGTCGGGCCGCGTGCGGCCCGCCGCGAGCGCGAGCGGGAGCGCTTCCGTCGGGTCCGGCGCGGCGTCGACCGCGGGGAGCGCGGCGCCGCCCAGGGCCAGCAGCGGCCGGGCCTTCAGGAGGCACTCCGCGAGCTCCGCCGCCGGGTCCGAGGCCGTCGTGATGCCCCCGCCGACCCCGAGCTGCACGCGCTCCCCCACGAGCTCGAAGGTCCGGATCGCCACGGCGAGCTCCAGGCCCGCGACGGGGCTCGCGTAGCCCACGGCGCCCGTGTAGGCCTCGCGCGCCGACCCCTCGAGCTCCGCGATGACCCGCAGCGCCTGCACCTTCGGCGCCCCCGTGACCGAGCCCGGCGGGAACGTCGCGCGGAGCAGCTCCTCGTCCCCCACCCCGGGCCGCAGGGTCCCCGTGACCTCCGAGACCAGGTGGGTCACCCCGGCGCCGGGGCGCGCCTGCGCCAGCGCGGGGACCGCGACGGACCCGAAGGCGCTCACGCGCCCGAGGTCGTTGCGCATGAGGTCGACGATCATGACGTTCTCCGCGCGGTCCTTCGCCGAGGCCGCGAGCGCCACGTCCTGGCCCGCGGCCGCGGTCCCCTTGATCGGCGCGGTCAGGACCTCGCGGCCCCTGCGCCGCAGGAAGAGCTCGGGCGAGGCGCTCACCAGCGCCCCCCACGGCCCCTGCACGAGCGCGCCGTGGGCCGGGGCGAGCTCCGTCGCGGCCGCGACGGCGAGGTCCGCGGGGCGGCCCTCGAGCCGCGCGTCGACGTGGAGGCAGACGTTCACCTGGAAGACCTCCCCCGCGGCGATGCGCTCCCGGCAGGCCGCGACCGCGGCGCGGTGCCCCGCGGCGCCCGGCGCGCGCAGCCGCGCGTCGTGGAGGCGCACGGGACGCGGGCGCGGCGCGGCGGCCAGGCGCGCGGCGAGCTCGTCGCGGCGCTCCCGCAGCTCCGCGGCGCGCCCCGGGGTCTCGAGCGCCTCGAACCACCAGTGGCCCTTGGGATCGCAGACGAGGACGTGGTCGAACCAGGCCAGGGGCGCGTCCGGGAGCGGCAGGTGGTGCGGCGGCGGGGGGATCGCGCGCTCCACCCGGCCGGCGAGGCCGTAGCCCAGCGCGCCGAACCAGCCCCCGCCGACCACGACGCCGGGGTCGCCGGCCGGATCGAGCACGGGAAGCCGGTCGAGCGCCGCGAAGGGGTCCTCGCCCGGGCCGAGCACCACGGTGGGGCGCGTGGCGACGATCGCCCGCACGCCGGCCCAGGTGCCCGTCAGCGCGACGGCGTCCCGCTCCCCCGCGACCAGCAGCGCGGCGTGGGCGGCGGGCAGCCGGCCCGGGAGGTGCGAGCGGACCGCGACCGCCTCGGCGGGGACGACGGGCGCGGAGGGGGACCCGACGGCCATGGCCCCCATCATGGCGGGCCGCTCAGGCCGGGACGTGGGGGCCCGGCAGCCGCGCGCGCCCCTGCTCCGCCCGGTTGCGGGCCAGCAGGCGGGCGGCCAGGAGTCCGCCGAGCGCGCCGAAGAGGTGCGCCTGCCAGGAGATGCCCTCCTGCGGCAGGAGGCTCGCCAGGAGCGCCGTGCCCCAGACGACGCCCACGACGACCCCGACGGCGATCTCGAGCAGGCTCCGGTTGAAGAGCCCGCGGAAGAGCAGGTAGGTCGCGTAGCCGAAGACGAGGCCGCTGGCCCCGAGGGTCACGGAGCCGCTCGGCGCGGTCACCCACACGCCGAGCCCGCTGACCAGGCCGACGATCGCGGTCACCGTCAGCACGCGCAGCGCGCCGCCCAGCGCGATCGCGGCGCCCATGAGGGCGAAGGGGACGGTGTTCGAGACGAGGTGGTCCCAGCCCAGGTGCAGGAAGGGCGCCGAGACGACCTCGGGCAGCCCGTCGGTCGAGCGGGGCTCGATGCCGTAGCGGTCCAGGCGGTGGTTCGCGATGACGTCGACGACCTCGAGGAGCCACATGAGCGCCACCATCGCGGCGACGACGAGGAGGCCGTCCTTCTGCTGCTCGCGCTTCTCCATGCCCTGCAGGGTGGCAGCGCTTCCCAACGCGGAGCTCAAGGGCCGCTCAGGCCGGCACGGCCACGACCCGGGCACGCGGCGCGCGGGCGAGGACGACGACGGCCGCGAGCACCAGCAGGCCGCCCGCGAGCTGCGCGAGCGCGAGCCCGTCGCCGAGGACCGCGAAGGCCAGCGCCACGGTGGTCAGGGGCTCCGCCGTCGAGAGGATCGAGGCCGCGGAGGGCCCGACGCGCCGCAGCCCCGTGAAGAAGCAGACGATCGCCGAGACGCTGAACAGGCCCGTGACCACGAGCCATGCGGGCCCCGCGCCCGTCCCGACGTCGAGCGCGCCGCCCAGGCCGCCCGCGACGAGGAAGACCGAGGCGGCGCCCGTGCACACGAGCGCGGAGAGCTGGAGCGGCCGGATCCCGGCGAGCGGGCCGTCCGCGATGAGGATGTAGCCCGTGTAGGTCACCGCCGCGCCGAAGCCCATGAGCGCGCCGAGGCCGTCGATGGCACCCGTGCCCGCGCCGAGCAGCACGAGGCTCACCCCGGCACTGGCCGCCAGGAGCGCCCCGGCCCGCCGCGCGCTCGCGCGCTCCCGCCGCAGGGCGATCGCCGCGAGGGTCACCAGGACGGGGTAGGTGTAGAGCACGAGGGAGAGCGGCGCCGGGTCGATGCGGTCCAGCGCCGCGAAGTAGAGCCAGGACTGCGCCGTGTAGCCCACGCCGCCGAGCGCGAGCGCCCCGAGGACCTGCGTCCGGCCGAGCCGCTGGCGCTCCGCGGGCCGGACGAGCAGCACGAGCCAGAAGCAGGCCGCGGCCACGACGAAGCGGACGGCGAGCAGCCCCGGGGCGTTCGCGCCGTCCTCGTAGGCGAGCGTGGCGAAGATCGCGAGGGTGCCGAAGCTCGCGGCGGAGGTGAGGCAGAGCAGGAGGCCCATCGGCGCCCCATGGTGGCGGGGGTGACCCATCACGTCCAGTGACCGTTGCTGGCCTTGACCGGTGAGCGCAGCTTCACGATGCTGCGCTGGTGCTCGACCTCCGTCGCCTGCGCCTGCTCCGCGAGCTCGAGGCCCGCGGCACCCTCGGCGCGGTCGCCCGCGCGCTGGACTACACGCCCTCGGCCGTCTCCCAGCAGCTCGCGGTGCTCGAGCGCGAGGCGGGCGCGAAGCTCACGGTCCCCGCGGGCCGCGGCGTGCGGCTGACCGACGCGGGGCGCGTCCTGGCCCGGCACGCCGGCACGCTGCTCGCCGGGGTCGAGGCGGCGGAGGCCGAGCTGGCCGCCGCGTCGGGGGCCGTCGCGGGGACGGTGCGGGTCTGGGGCTTCCAGTCCGCGGTGCTGCGCCTCGCGATCCCCGCGACGGCGCTGCTGGCCGAGCGCGCGCCGGGCGTACGGGTGGAGGTCGCCGAGGCCGAGCTCGAGGAGGCGCTGCCCGCGCTCGCGCTCGGCGCGGTGGACGTCGTGCTCGGCGACGAGTACGCGGGCCTGCCGCGCCCGCGGACGGCGGGGGTCCACCGCGAGCGGCTGCTGCGCGAGGAGCTCCGCCTCGTGCTCCCCGCGGGTCACCCGCTCGCCCGCGGGCGCGGCCCGGTCGGCCTCGGCGCGCTGCGCGACGCGGCCTGGGCGGTCTCCGACGCCGGGACCGGCCACCACGAGATGCTCGTGCGCGCCTGCCGCGAGGCGGGCTTCGAGCCCGACCTGCGCCACCGCTCGACCGACGTCATCGTCCTGCTCGAGCTCTGCCGCCGGGCGGGCGCGGCGACGCTGCTGCCCGAGCTCGCGCTCCCCGCGCAGGACGAGGGCGTCGCGACCCGCCGCCTGGCGGGCGGCGGCGCCCACCGCGACGTGGACGCCTGGACCCGCGCGGGCGCCGCGGCCCGCCCGGCGGTCGCGGCGGTCCTCGACGCGCTCCGGGCGGTCAGTCCTTGACGCGGAAGGCGCCGCGCATGAACGGGTGCACGCGGCAGAAGTACGTGTAGAGGCCCTGCGGGAGGTCGGCGGGCGTGTCCCACTGCTGCAGGTTCGAGGCGGCGGTGAAGCCGCGCGGCCCGAAGCCGAGCTCGCCCGAGTCGAAGTCGACGGGGCCGTCGGCGAGCGGGTACGCGATGCCCGTCGCCTTGTTGCAGGGCGCCTTGCAGGCCGTGATCGTGTGGAAGATGTTCCGGCTCTTCTTCGCGTCCGCGTTGTAGAACGAGATCGACTTGCCACGCTGCACGACGGGCGGGCGGCCCGGCATCCCCGAGAGCGACATGGAGCCCTGCCCGTAGACGAAGGAGTCGATCGTCACGCGCGTGTCGGCGACCGGGCCGTCGAGGACCTTCGTCATGTCGACGAGGCCGGGCGCGGCGCCACCGCCGTGCGTGTCGTTCTCCGGCAGGTGGCCGTGGGTGATGACCCCCGGGGTGTTCGTGCTGCGGACGAACGGGTCGGTCCCGCCCGCCGGCTTGAGCGTCACGGCCAGCGGCATGATCGCCATGGACTCGTACCACGAGGCCTTCGAGACGTCGTAGGTGCCGTGCACCGCGAGCACGTCGCCCTTCTTGATCGCGAGCTTCCAGGTCTTGGGGGTCGCGGTCATCGCCGCGTCCCAGGAGACGGCGCCCGCGGGCTCCCAGTACCAGGCCTTCGAGGTGAAGGCGCGGACGGTGCGGTCGCCGCGCCGGACGGTGAGGTAGGTCTCCAGGCCGCCCGGGTGCAGGTGGCCGGCGGTCTGCACGACGGTGAGGTCGCGGTCCGCGGTCCACTCGTTGGCCGGCGGGCGGCCGCCGTAGGCGTCCGGGACGTCGTCGGGGAACGTCAGCTTGCCGTCGGACCCGGCCTGGGAGCGCAGGGCGTCGAAGACGGGGTAGGCGCCGCCGACCGCGTCGAGCCACTGGGTCTGGACCGGCGTGATCTTCCGGTACTCGCGGCTGCCCTGCGGGATGAAGTCGATCGTGTACGTCAGGTAGACCGTGTCGGGCGAGGTGATGAGGTTGTGGACCATGTAGTTCATGAGCCACGACTGCTTCGGGGTGTACTTCACGCCGAAGCCCGGCGGGGAGGTGACGATCGTCTTCTCCTCGCCCGCGGCCCAGGTGGGCCGGCCGTCGACGATCCACACGCCGTGGTGGAGGTGCAGGACGTCGACCCGCGGCGTCGAGCCGTCCGCGCGCTTGAGGTCGGGCGAGAAGCGCGTGATGTAGCCCGGGACCTTCGGGCGCTCGAAGTTCGGCTTGACCTCGATCGTGTTCTGGCCCGGCGTGATGTGGATCGGGCCGAACTTGAACGTCATCCGCTTGGCGCCCTTGGCGAGCTTGCCGCCGTCGATCGGGGGCTGCTTCGCCGCGGCCTGGGCGGAGGAGGCGGGGACGAGGAGCGCGACGAGGAGCGTCGCCAAGAGGGAGCAGCGACGGATGACCACACCGATTCATCGGCAGGTCGGCGGCCCACCTTGAGCGCTCGCGGCCCAGGCGGACGCATAGTGGCGCGCGAGGTCCTCCACGCGGTGGTGGGCGTTGAGCCCGCTGGGGTTCGGGAGCACCCACAGCGGGCGCCCGGCGAGGCGCTCGGGCTGCTCCCCGAGCGCCGCCTTCGGGCGGCCGAAGCCCGCGCGGTAGGCCGTGATGCCGACCATGGCGACGACGCCGGGCTGCAGCTCGGCGACGAGCTGCTCCAGCGCGAGGGCACCGGCCAGGAGCTCGCCCGGGGAGAGCTCGTCCGCGCGCCGGGTCGGCCGGGCGCAGAGGTTCGTGATGCCGATCCCGAGCGCGAGGAGCTCCTCCTGCTCCGCGGGCTGCAGCCGCCGCGGGGTGATGCCGGCGAGGTGCAGCGCGGGCCAGAAGCGGTTGCCGGGCCGCGCGAAGTGGTGCCCGACCTCCGCGGAGAGGAGCGACGGGTTGATCCCGACGAGCAGCAGCCGCAGGCCGGGGGCCACGAGGTCGGCAAGGGGCTTGGGTTCCGGCATCCGTGACCCACATGATGGGTCACGCGGGCCGGAACCCCCGGGGTCGCCCGGGCGCCGGGCGGGCGTCAGCGCACGGGGGTGAACGGCAGCACGAAGGACGGCCTCGCGCGCCGGCGTGCCGCCCTCCGCGATGCGCGCCTCGAGCGCCGCGAGCTGCGCGCGCCAGCGGGCGACGTTCGCCAGCTTGATGTCCTCGTAGCCCCGCACGGTGTCCGGCGACGCGGCGAGCTCGGCCACGAGCGGCGCCGTCGCGGGGGTGAGCTGCGCGAGCGCGCGCCGCACCGCGGCCTCGTACTCGCCGGGAAGCGCGCGCTCCACGCGGCGGACCTCCGCGCGGCCGAACGGGTCGAGCTTCGTGCCCCGCAGGCGCTTCAGCCGCGCGAGGCCCTTGAAGGCCGGCACGAACCACTCCCCCAGCTCGAGCTTCTCCTCCATCCCGAGCGCGCGGAGCATGGGCGGGTGGAGGTGGAACTTCACGGTCGCCCCCTCCCCGTGCTCCGCGCCGATCTTCGCCTGCTCCGCGGCGTCGAGGTGCAGGCGCGCGACCTCGTACTCGTCCTTGTAGGCCAGGAGCTTGAAGTGCATGCGCGCGACCGCCTCCACGATCGCCCCGTCCCCTGCCCGATCACGGACCTCCGCGACGAACGCGACGTAGCGCGTGGCGTAGGCGGCGGACTGGTAGGCCACGAGCTCCGGCACGCGGACCTCGAGGAGGCGCTCGAGCTCCGAGCCGCTCGGCGCGCCGACCCGGGCGATGAGCGCGCGCGAGGTCGCGTCGGGCGCCGTGGAGGTCGGGGCGACGGGCGCGGGCTGGAGCGCCGCGACCGCGTCGGGCGCCGCCACGCAGGCGCGGCCCCACGCGAACGCGGCGAGGTTCTTCTCGACCGCCGCGCCGTTGAGGCGGATCGCCGGCCTCCATCGACGCGCTCGAGACGGGGAGCGCCCCGCGCTGGAACGCCGCGCCCATCGCGACCATGTTCGCCGGCATGTGGTCGCCGAAGAGCCGCTCGCTGAGCGCCTGCGCGTCGAGGAAGAACGCCGAGCGCGTCTGCCGCTCGACCGCCGCCATCGGCTCGTCGAGGCCCGGGAACACGACGCCGGTGTCGACGACCATCTTCCCCGTCGGCACCGCGGAGGTGGAGACCACCGCGAGCGTCCGGCCCGGGTCCGTCGTCTGGAGGTTCTTCGGGTTCGCGGCGCCGAGGAGGTCGAAGCCGAGGTAGAGGTCGACGTGCGCGGCGCTCGCCTTGTTCGAGCCCGTGATGGGGTGGGTGGAGAGCCGCACGTCGGAGACGACGGGCCCGCCCTTCTGCGAGAGGCCCGTCTGGTCCAGGCCCCAGGAGTGCTTGCCCTCGACGTGCGCGGCCATGGAGAGGACCTGGGAGACCGTCACGACCCCCGTGCCGCCGATGCCGATCATCCGCAGCGTGAAGTCCGCGGGGTCGACGAGGACCTCCGGCTCCGGGAGGTCCGGCGGGCGGCGCCGGCGTCACGTGCTTCGCCTGCTTGCCGGGGATCACCGTGAGGAACGAGGGGCAGTCGCCCTCGAGGCAGGAGAAGTCCTTGTTGCACGAGGCCTGGTGGATCTGCGTCTTGCGCCCGAACTCCGTCTCGACGGGCAGGACGCTGAGGCAGGAGCTCTTCACGCCGCAGTCCCCGCAGCCCTCGCAGACGCGCTCGTTGATGACGACGCGCTGCACCGGCTCGGCGAGCTTCCCGCGCTTGCGCAGCCGGCGGTTCTCCGCGGCGCAGGCCTGGTCGTGGATGAGGACGGTCACGCCCTCGACCTTCGCGAGCTCCTCCTGCACCGCGAGGAGGTCCGCGCGCGGGCGCAGCGAGGCGATCGGGGAGAGCTCCACGCCGTCGTAGCGCCCCTCGTCCTCCGTCGGTGACGACGATCCGCTTCACGCCCTCGAGCGCGAACCAGCGCGTGAGGTCCGCGACGCTCATCTGCCCCTCGATGGGCTGCGCGCCCGTCATCGCGACCGTCCCGTTCGCGAAGAGCTTGTAGGTCACGTTCGTCCCCGCCGCGACGGACGCGCGCACCGCGAGCGAGCCCGAGTGGTGGAACGTCCCGTCGCCCAGGTTCTGGACGAAGTGCTCCTGCTCCACCCAGGGCGACATCCCGATCCACTGCGCGCCCTCGCCGCCCATCTGCGTGATGCCGGTGATCGTCCCGCGGCCGTCGCGGTTGAGCAGCACCATCGTGTGGCAGCCGATCCCCGCGCCGACGAGCGCGTCGTCCGCGGCGACCGTCGAGGAGTTGTGCGGGCAGCCCGAGCAGAAGAACGGCGTGCGCACGACGGGGAGCGGCACGAGCTTCGCGCGCTGCGCCTGCTCGAGCTGCTCCATGCGGGCGACGACGCTCTCCACCCGGATGCCGCGCAGCTTGAGCCGCCCCGCGACCGCGCGGGCGATGAGGTCCGCGTCGAGCTCGCCCTCGGCGGGCAGCAGGATGCGGCCCTCCTCGTCGCGCTTGCCGACCACGCGCGGCGGCTCGCTCACGCCGTACATCGCGTCCTTGATCGCCGTCTCCAGGAAGGGGAGCTTGTCCTCGACGACGAGCAGCTCCTCGAGTCCCTCCCCCCACTCGCGGACCGTCTGGGTCTCGAGCGGCCAGGGCATCGCGATCTTCAGGACGCGGATGCCCGCGGCCTTGAGCGCGCGCTCGTCGAGGCCGAGGTCGGAGAACGCCTGGATCAGGTCCGCGTAGGTCTTGCCCGAGGCGGCGATCCCGAGCCAGGCGCCCGGGCCGTCGACCGTCACGCGGTTCAGGCCGTTCAGCCGCGAGTACGCCCGCGCGATCTCCAGGCGGACGTCGAAGAGGTTGCGCTCCGAGATGAGCGAGTCCGGCGCGAGCATCACGGGGTTCGGCTTGTGGCGGTAGGGCTTGCCGCCGCGCAGCACCTCGGGCAGGACCGGCACGACGCGGTCGGGTGAGACCTCCGCGGTGCCCGCCGCGTCGGCGACGTTCGTGACGACCTTGAAGCCCGTCCACAGCCCGCTCGCGCGCGAGAGCGCGACGGCGTGGCGCCCGAGGTCGAGGACCTCCTGGACGTTCCCCGGCCAGAGGATCGGCAGCAGGAGCGAGGCGAGCATGGGCTCGCTCGCGCTCGGCAGCGTGGAGCTCTTGCAGGACGGGTCGTCGCCGACGAGGGCGACCGCGCCGCCCGTCGGCCCGACCCCGCAGAGGTTCGCGTGGCGGATGGCGTCCGCCGCCCGGTCGAGGCCCGGGTTCTTGCCGTACCAGTAGCCCACGACCCCGTCGACCTTCGCGCCCTTGATGCTCGGGACGAGCTGCGAGCCCCAGACCGCGGTGGCCCCGAGCTCCTCGTTGACCCCGGGCTGCAGGACGAGGTCGTGCTCCTCGCAGAGCGCGCGGTTGCGCTGCAGCTCCTTGTCGAACGTCCCGAGCGGCGAGCCCTGGTAGCCCGAGACGAAGGTCCCGGTCCGCAGGCCGGCGGCGGCGTCGGCGCGGTGCTGGTCGAGCGGGACGCGGACGAGCGCCTGCACCCCCGAGAGGAAGATCCGCCCCTCGCGCAGCAGGTACTTGTCGTCGAGCGATGGGGCAGGGGCGACGGTGGCCACGAAGACTCTCCTCAGGGTCCTTGGTCAGCCGAGCTTACCAGCCTTGGTCAACACCGTGTCAGCGCCACCGCAAAGGGGTCAGACCCCTTTCCGTCAGCGGCGCTTGGCGCCGCGCGCGGCGACCGGCTTGAGGAAGTCCGGGACCGCCCGCACGAGCGAGCGGCCGCTCTGCTCCTCCCACGCCGCCTCGGTCTGCGCGAGGTGCACGTCCATGACCTCGTCGACCCGGCGCATGTCCCCCGCGCGGATCGCGTCGAGCGTGGACTGGTGCAGCTCGAGCGAGCGCTCGACCGACGCGGGGACGTGCAGCGCCATGTCCCGCGCGATCTCGAGCTGGCGCAGGAGGGAGCGCACGAGGCCGACGATCGTCTGGTTGCCCGTGGCCCGCGCGATCCCGAGGTGGAACTGCACGTCGAGCGCGAGGAAGCGGTCCTCGTTGGCCGCGAAGCGCTCGTCGGAGTGGGCGATCTCCGCCTGGCGGTCGATCGTCCGCTGCATCGCGGCGTAGTCCGCGTCGCGCCCGTGGAGCGCCGCGAGCTGCGCCACCCGCGGTTCGAGCAGGCGCCGTGCCTCGAGCACCCCGCCGACCTCCCCGATGCGGACCGCGGCCCGGCGCAGCACCTCCCGGGGGACGAACTCGCTCGTGACGAACGCCCCGCCGCCCGAGCCCGGCCGCACCTCGATGACCCCCGAGTCGCCGAGGACCTTCAGCGCCTCCCGCACCGTCGGGCGCGAGATCTCCATCTGCAGGGCGAGCGTCCGCTCCGAGGGGAGCTGGTCCCCCGGGGAGAGCTCCCCGAGCGAGATGCGCTCCGCGATCTGCTCCACCGCCTCCTCGAACGTCCGCCGGGTCTGGACCGGCGTGAACTCGACGGGGGCGGCCACCTCAGGAGGCCACGATGCCGATGGGCACCACGCGGCCGCTGCGGGCCATGAGCAGGTCCTCCGCCGCCCGCCGGAAGATCGCGTCCGCCGGCTCCGCCGTCGGGCCGACCGTCGCGGTCCCGAAGTGCACCTGCACCCCCGGCCGCCCGCCGCCGAGCGCCCGCAGCCGGGCCGCCACCCGGAGCGTCACCGCGGCCGTCTCCGGCGGCCGCTGCCCGCCCGTGAGGAGCATCGCGAAGAGCGAGCCGTCGACGCGGAACGCGCGGTCGTGGCTGCGCAGCTCGGACTCGAAGGCCTCGGCGACCTCGTGCACCGCGGAGGCCGGCTCCGCGCCGTCGCCGCGCGACGCGGCCTCGACGACCTCCGCGAGGACGAGCACGGACGACCCGCCCTCCCGCGCCGCCCGGGCCGCCTCGCGGCCGAGCTCGCGCAGGAACGCCCGCCGGTTGCCGAGGAGGGTCACGGGGTCGGCGTCGACCACCTCCTCCAGGCGCTCGTACCGGCTCGCCGCGATCATCGCCGCGGTCGCCTGGTTGGCGAACGCGTGCAGCGCCTTGAGGCGGTCGTTGCCCGGGAGCAGGCGGTCGACGGGGTCGTCGACCCAGATCGCCCCGACGACCTGCTGGTCCATCCCGAAGAGCGGGACGAGGATCACGTGGTCGTCCCAGGCGCGCCACCCCTGGCCGTTCATCCGCGAGCCCAGGAGGCCGCGCCGCGCCGCCGGCATGCGCTCCGCCGCCTCGTCGCGACCCAGCAGGAAGCACCCCTCGATCTCGAAGCCCGGGTCGAGCAGGCCCGCGAGCGCCGCGGGCCGCAGCGGCGTGAGCGCCTCGGCGTCGAGCGCCGGGACCCCGCCGTCGCGCAGCGCCCGGGGCGCGAGCATGTCGTCCGGCCCCGCCACCTCGACGAGCACCCGCTCGAAGCCGAGCGCGTCCGCCACGGCCTGGGCGACGACGTCGAGCATGGGGCCGATCTCGCGCGTGGCCGCGATCCGCGAGGAGACGTGGAGCAGGCGGTCCAGCGCCGCGGCGTGGCGCGCGCCCTCGATCGCGGTCTGGGCGTGCTGCACGGCGAGCGCGGCGTGGGCCGCGATGGCGACGAGGACGTCGAGCTCCGCGTCGGAGGGCCGGCGGCCCGACTTCGGCGCGTCGAGCGAGAGGATCCCGAGGAAGTGCCCGTGGGTGTGGCGGAAGGGGATGAGCAGGTCGTCGTCCACGCGCCACGCGTCGGGCCCGTCGAGCTCCTCGAGGTCGGGCAGCCAGACGGGCCCGCCCGTCGGGCGGGCGTCCGACGGGCTCACCGCTCGGGACGAAGTACGCGCCGCGCCGCTCGAAGCGGTCGTCGAGGAGCGGGGTCCACTCCGCCCACTCGTAGGTCGCGTCCTGCAGGACCTCCCAGCCCTCCGGGGCCAGCCCGTGGCCCGTGGCCACGATGAAGTCGTCCCAGGCCGGGCGGTAGAGGTTGATGACGACCGCCCACCCGAGGTCCTCCGAGATCGTCCGCGCGATCTCGCGCAGCAGGGCCTCGAGGCCGTCCTCGTCGACCACGGCCCGCGCGGCGTCCAGGAGGCCGCGCAGGCGGTTCGTCGTCGCGACGACCGCGCTCAGCTCGAGCTCGAGGCGACGTCGCTCCGCCGCCTGCTCCAGCGCGGTGATGTCCTTCACGGTGACGAGCAGGCCCGCGTGGGCGCCCTCGTCGTCGTGCATCGACCGGCCCGCGAGGAGCGCCTGGAAGCGGGTGCCGTCCCGGCGCTGGATCGTCGCGCGGCGCTCCGTCCCCCCGACCAGCCGCGCGTCGCGCTCGAGGGCGTCGAAGCCCGCGCGCTCCTCCGGCGGCCAGAACGCCGAGGCGGCCGCGCCGACCCCGACGAGCTCCTCGTGGGTGAAGCCCGTCATCGCGCAGAAGCGGTCGTTGACCTGGACCGCGGCGCCGTCGCGGAAGACGACGAAGCCGTCCTGCATGGCGGCCACGAGCGCCCCGGACCAGCGGCGCTCCCGGCGCAGCGCGTCCTCGAGCGTGCGCTGGGCCTGCAGGTTGTCCAGGGGCAGCGTGCAGGTGACCGTCGTGCCCCGGACGGGCGCGGAGTCGATCTCGAGGTCGCCGCCGATCGCGGTCAGGCGGCGGCGCAGGCGGGCGTGGCCCACGTGGCCGGCGCGGCCCGCCCGCTCGACGTCCTCGAGGGCCAGGCCGCGACCGTCGTCGGCGACCCGGACGACCACCGCGTCCTCCTCGACGGTCACCGCGACGTCCACCCGGCTGGCTCCGGCGTGCTTGACGACGTTCACGAGCAGCTCGCGGACCACCCCGAGGACGAACGGGTCGTGGTCGCCCGTGGCCCCGGGGACGACGTGGGTCCTGACCGCCAGGCGGCCGCGCCGCGCCGCGTCCTCGGCCAGGCGCTCGAGCGCGGCCGCGAGCGGCATGGCGGCGAGCGTCTCCTCGTGCATCGCCTTCGTCAGGGCACGCAGGGACTCCGTGAGCTCGGCGAGCTGGCGCTCGACCGCGCGGACGAGCGTCGGGTCGTCCGTCGCCTCCGCGAGGTCCTGGCGGGCGACCATGAGCCGCTGCAGGGCATCGTCGTGCAACGCCTCGGCGAGGCGCTCACGCTCCTGCCGCTCCGCTTCCGCGATCTCCGCGGCCAGGCGTGCAGCACCTTCTCCTCTCGCATCCGCGTGCGCGTCCGTCGCCACGAGACGGGAACCCCCGAACCAGTCGTTGAGCCCCATCATCGCCGATCCTGGAGCACTTCGCATCCCCTGATCGGCCCTGAGCGGACGAACGATGGGTCCCACGCAGCCGACCGGTGACGGGCCCGTTCGGCAGGATGGCGGCATGGACCAGGGTCAGCACCGCCAGGAGCGCGTCCTCCTCGAGACCGAGCACCACCGCATCACGGGCCTCCTGACGCTCGCCCGGGACGGCTACCGCTCCCGGGTCTCCGACCTGCTCAACGCGGGCGAGCGGGACTTCGTCTCGCTCACGGAGGTCACCGTGGAGCGCCTGGACGGGGGCGGGAGCGACGAGCACCCGTTCCTGCTCGTCTCCCGCCGCCACATCGTCCTGGCCGTCGACGGCGCGGCCTGACCCGCGGGCCGTGCCGCGCGAGCACAAGGGCGAGGGGTCGCCCCTGGTCCTCGCGACGGTCACGCCGCTGGCGTCGATCTTCGGCTCGGGGTTCCTCATCATCGTCCCGATCCTCGAGCGGGCCCTCGGGCGCCTGGCCGCGGTCGGCATGGCCGGGGTCTGCGCGCTGGCGTGGGGCGTGGGCACCGCGATCCGCCACAACGTCCGCGTGGTCGAGCCCCGTGCGGACGACGGGACGCTCGACGCCACCACGCGGCGCCTCGAGCGGGCGTCCGACCTGGTCATCGTCGTGGCCTACGTCATCTCCGTCGCGCTCTACCTGCGCATCCTGGCCCAGTTCGTCGTCGAGTACGCGTCGTCCGGCTCACCCGGGGCCGAGAAGCTCGTGGCCCTCGGGGTCCTCGCGCTGATCACCGCCGTCGGCCTCGTCCGGGGCCTCCACGGGCTCGAGCTGCTCGAGCGCATCGCGCTCGCCACCGTCCTGGTCCTCGTGGTGGTCGTCGCCGTGGCGTTCGCCGTCGAGGACGTCAAGGCCCTCACGGGCGCGGGGCTCGAGCTCCCGCCCGTCCCGTCGACCGACGTCGGGACGGTCCTGCTCGTGCTCGGCGGCGTCGTGATCACCGTCCAGGGCTTCGAGACGGTCCGCTACCTCGCGCCCGTGCCCGCCGCCACGCGCATCGCGGCCAGCCGGCTCGCGCAGCTCACGGCGTCGGTCGTCTACGTCGGCCTGGTGGTGCTCGCCACGCCGCTCATGGGCCTCGGCACCCCGGCGGGAGCCGACGTGGACCTGCTCGCCCTCGTCGAGCGGGTGACGCCGCTGCTGGCGCTGCCGCTCGTGGTCACGGCGGTGCTCAGCCAGTTCAGCGCCGCGACGGCCGACACGGAAGCCGCCACGGGGAACCTGCGCGTCCTCCCGCTGCCCCTCCTGCGCGGTCGCGCGGCCTACGTGGCGATCGGCGTGGCGGCCGGGGCGCTCGCCGCGACGCTCGGGACGGGCACCATCGTCGTCGTCGCGTCCCGGGGCTTCGCCGCCTACTACGCGCTCCAGTGCGTGGTCGCGTGGCGGACCAGCTCGGGGCGCGCGGCCCGGCTGGGCTACGGGGTGCTGGCCGTGCTCATGCTCGGGGTCGCCGTGCTGGCCAAGCCCGCCGGATGACCGCTCCGGCCCGGCGCTTCGCCGCGCTCCTCGACGCGATGCGGACGCGGTTGTGGCCGCTGCCGGCCGCCGGGATCCTCCTCGGGCTCGTGCTCGGGGTGGCCCTGCCCGAGCTCGACGGCCACCTCGACGCCTCGCTGCCCGAGGGCGTCTCGCGGTACCTCTTCGGGGGCGGGCCGAGCGCGGCCCGGACGCTCCTGGGCGCCGTGGCCGGCTCGCTGATCACGGTCACCTCGCTGACCTTCTCGCTGACGGTCGTGACCCTGCAGCTGGCCGGGGGCCAGTTCTCCCCGCGGCTGCTGCGCACCTTCACGCGCGACCGCGTCGTCCACGCGACCCTCGCGCTCTTCCTGGGGACCTTCACCTACGCCCTGGCGGTGCTGCGCACGGTGCGCAGCGCCTCCGACGACGGCGCCGTGTTCGTCCCGCAGATCGCGGTCAGCGTCGCGTTCGTCTCCTGCGTCCTGAGCGTCCTCGGGCTCGTCCTGTTCCTGGCGCACCTCGCCTCGGAGATCCGCGTGGAGACGATGCTGCGCACGGTCCGGGCCTCCGCGTCGATCACCCTGGACCGGGTCGCCCCGGCCGGGGAGGGCCTCGGGGAGGTCGTGCTCCCGACCCCACCGCCGGACGCACTGGTGCTCGAAGCCCCCCGGTCGGGCTTCGTCCTCGGGATCGACGAGCCCCGCGTGCTGCGCGCCGCGACCGACGCGGGGGCGACGGTGCTCCTGGAGCGCGCGCCGGGGGCCTCCGTGGTCGCCGGGACCCCGCTCGGCGTGGCCTGGCCCGTCGACGGCCCGTGGGCCGAGGGGGTCGCGGAGCACCTCGCGGACGCCGTGTGCGCCGGGGTGGCGGTCGGGGTCGAGCGCACGGAGCAGGCGGACGTCGGCTTCGGCCTGCAGCAGCTCGCGGACATCGCGGCGCGCGCCCTCTCCCCGGGCACGAACGACCCGACCACGGCCGTCCACGCCGTGGGCCACGCCTCGGCGCTCCTGTGCGCCATGGCCGGCCGTCGGCTCGGCCCCCGGGTGCACCGGGACGACGGGGGTCGCGTCCGCCTCGCCCTCGACGGTCCGGACCTCGCGGCGCTCCTCGAGGTGGTCGCGGGGCCCGTGCGCCGCTACGGCGCCGCGGACCCCCTCGTCCTGCTGCGCTTGACCGCGCTGCTGCGCGAGCTCGCCTGGTGCGCGCAGGCCCCGTCCACCCGGGAGGCCGTGCGCGCGCAGCTCGAGCGGCTGAGCCTCACCGTCGAGGACCAGGCCTTCGACGCCCCCGACCGCGAGGCCCTGCGGGCCGAGGCGCAGGCGGTGGAGCGCGCGCTGCGCGGCCGCTGGCGGCTCGGGACGCCCTCGGCCTGACTCCCGGCTCAGGCCGTCGGCGGCGGCACGCTCACCCGGCCGCCCCGGAGCGCGTGCCCCGGCCAGCCGCTGCGCTCGCCGACGAGCGCGATGACCGCGGGGACGAGCAGCGTGCGCACGAGGAACGCGTCGACCAGCAGCCCCGTGGCGACCATGAACGCGAGCTCGGCGAAGGCGAGCACGGGCACGAGCGCGATCGCGGCGAAGGAGACGGCGAGCACGACCCCCGCCGCGGTGATGGCCGGGGACGCCGCGACGGCCCCGGCGACGATCGCCTCCGGGAGCGGGCGCGTGCGCGCCTCGGCCCAGATCCGGCCCACGAGGAAGACGTTGTAGTCCGAGCCGAGGGCCACGAGGAGCACCCCGGCGGCGATGGGCACGAAGTACGTGAGCTCCCCGTGCCCGAGCACCCCCTCGAAGAAGGCCACGGTGAGCCCGAGCGCGGCCAGCGGCGCCGGGAGCGCGAGCACCACGAGGTACAGGGGCGCCACGAGCGCCCGCAGCAGGAGGACGAGCACGAGCATGACCGCCAGGAGCACCGCGGGGAGGATCCGCGGGACGTCCCCGCCCGCCCGCTGGATCGTCTCGCGCACGAGCGCCGTGTCCCCCGCGACGCTCGCCTGCGCCGTCGGCAGGCCGGCGGCCGCGAGCAGCCGCGGCAGGCGGTCCACGAGGTGGTCGAGGTCCGTCACCGCCCGGTCGCCGAGCGGGTCGGCGGCGGGGAAGACGACGTAGCGCGCCGCGTCCTGGCCCGGGCTGAGCACGGCCCCGAAGGCGCGGTCGCTCGGGTTCGTCCCCGGGCCCACGACCGCGGCGACGCCGCGCTCGCGCTCCAGCATCCCCTGGAGCCGGGCGAGCGCCGGGCGCAGGCGCGCGACGCGCGGACCCTCCACGATGACGACGGTCGGGGAGATCACCCCGGGGGCGATGCCGGCGCCGGCCTGGCGGTAGGCCTCGCGCGGGCCGCTGTCGCCGGGCAGCCCGCGGATGAGCGGGTTCCCGAGGCCGAGCCCGAGGATCCCGGAGGCCATGAGCGCCAGCGCGATGCCGCAGCCGACGACGACGGGCCAGGGGCGCGCGACGACCCGGGTCATGACGCGCTGGGTCCGGGAGCTCGGCCGCTCCTCCACCCCCGCGCCTCGCGGCCAGAGGATCCGCGCGCCGAGCAGCGCGCACATCGCCGGGACGAAGGTGACGGACACGACCAGCGCGATGAGCACGGACGCCGCGACGCCCGGCCCGAAGGCCCGGAGGAACCCGAGCCGGGCGACCAGGAGCGCGGCGCAGCCCGCGGCGACCGCCATCCCGCAGGCCGTCAGGATCGGCAGCAGCTCGCGCGTCGTCGCCCGCGCCGCGGCCCTCCCGTCCCCCTCGTGGTGCTCGAGCGCGCGGCGGAACCGCGACAGGAAGAAGAGCGTGTAGTCCGTCACCACGCCGAAGAGCAGGGCGACCACGACGGGCTGCACCTCGGCGGGGACGGAGATCCCGACCTGCTCCCCCACCCCGGCCACGAGGCGGATCGAGATGAGGTAGGCGATCCCCACCGCCGCGAGGTTCACCAGGGGCGCCACGAGCGAGCGGGTCGCCAGCGCGACCGCGACCAGGACGAACAGCAGGGTGGCGGCCTCGGCCAGCGGGAGGTGGTCCTCGATGACGTCCGCCTGGGCCTCCCGGGCCGCGATCGCCCCGGTCACCCCGAGCGTCGCGCCGTCGGCGAACGGCCGCAGGCGCTGGACGAGCCCGTCGGCGAGCTCCGTCCGCTCCGTCGGCCCCACGTCCGGCCGGAAGAGCAGCGGGATGACGAGCGTCGTCCCCCGTTCCCGGGCGAAGGCCTCCGAGCCCGCGACGTTCGCCACGACGTAGGCCCCGGCGATCGCCCGCAGCCCCGGGATCCGGGCCTGGTTGAGGGCCAGGGTGCGCGTTCCGGCGGCGGCGACGATCCGCGGGGACAGGCCGCCGGGATCGCGGACGACGACCTGCACGCGGGAGAGCAGCGGGAAGGCGAAGAGCTCCGCGGAGCGCTGCTCGGCCTGGATGGCCTGGGCGTCGACGGGGACGAGGTCGCCGAGCGCGCCGGTCTGCGCCTCCCGGATGGTGGGCAGGAGCGCCGTGGTCAGGACGGTCGCAGCGACCCAGAACGCGACGATCGCCCAGCGCAGGCGCACGACCGCTCCGGCGATCCGCCCCGAGGGGCCGGGAGGCGGCCCCGCGTCGTCGTGTCCGGAGCTCACGGGCGGACATGCTGCCGGGTCGGCGGGGTCCGGGGCGCCGACCCCCTGGCCTCGTCAAGCGGAGAGAGAGGGATTCGAACCCTCGGTACGCGCAAACGCACACACGATTTCCAGTCGTGCCCATTCAGCCGCTCTGGCACCTCTCCTGGGGTCCTGCGGGGGCGAATCGTAGCGACTAGAGCTGCCAGGCACCCGCGCGCAGGACGGGCACCGCCCCGCCGTCGGCGGTCAGGCCGTCGACCTCCATGGCGTCGGAGCCGATCATGAAGTCCACGTGGATCGCCGAGCGGTTCAGGCGACCCTCGTCGGCCTTGCCCGCCCCGAAGGCGTACGCGTTGCCCAGCGCGATGTGGCTCGCGGCGTTCTCGTCGAGCAGCGTGTCGTAGAAGACCGTGTCGAGCTTCCCGATCCGCCCCTCGCCGTCGACGAGCGCGACCTCCCCCAGGCGCGCGGCTCCCGCGTCCTTCGCCGCGTAGCCCCGCAGGACGTCCGCGCCCTCCTCCGCGTCGATGCGGACCGCGACGCCGCCCGCGAACTCCACCTCGAGGCCCCGGATGACGCTCCCGCCGAGCACGAGCGGCTTCGTGGCCCGCACGACGCCGTCGACCCGCGCGGGGTCCGGGGAGCAGAAGACCTCCTCGCTCGGGAGGTTCGGGACGTGCTCGATGCCGTCGACGGTCGCGAAGCGGGCCGCGAGCCAGTTCGAGGTGGGCAGCAGCCCGACGCGCAGGTCGGTCCCCTCGCCCCGGAAGCGGACGGCGTCGAAGCGGCGGGTGTTCAAGCGCTCGGCGGCGCCGATGAGGACGCCGGCCCGCTCCCGCCAGGCGGCCACGGGGTCCTCCTCGTCGAGGCGGCAGACGTGCAGGAGCTGCTCCCCGAGCTTCGCCCACGCAGCGTCGGGCTCGAGGTCCGGGTGGACCTCCTCGGCCCAGGGCCGGGTCGGGCACGGGAGGATCGTCCAGTTCGTCGTGCGCGCGTTGACGACGGGTCCCGTCTCCTTGATCGCCGGGAGCTGGTCCTTGCCCGAGCGCGCGGGGTCGATGCCCTCGAGCAGCCGCGGCGCGGCCGGCCCGCTGAGCGCGATGCGCGCCGCGCGCGCGTCCGAGAGCGCGTTGAGCTTCTGGCCGAGCCACGCCGGGACCCAGTCGAGCGTCTCCTCGGCCGCGTGCTCGAGCCGGGCGCGCTTCACGTGGAGGTCGAAGTACTCCACGTCGACGTACTTCGCCCCCGCCCGGTAGGCCTCCGTCGCCACCGCGCGGGTGACGGCCTCCTTGCCGATCTCCGACTTGACCTGCACGAGCTGCCCGGGCTGCACGTTGGCGGCGAAGCCGACGGCCAGGCGGGCGAAGCGCTCGAGGGTCTCGGGATCGTCGAACGGGCTCACCCGGCGCACGCTAGCGCCGGGCGCCGCTGCGCTCGGGCGCGCGGGTACCGTGGGCGGGACCGTGGCGCACCCGGGCCCCTCCCGCACGATCATCGTCGAGCCGCTGACCACCCCGGCGCGCGAGCCGCGGCCGGTCACCGCGCCGCCGCCGCCCGCCCCGGCCCGCGAGGCGCCCGCCCCGGCCCCGCGGGAGCCCGTCCCGGCATGAGCACCCCGGCCGGAGCGCGCGCGCCGGACCTCATCGCCCCCGTCGTCGGCTTCCGCGCCTGGCGCATGGTGGGTGGGCGGCTCATGAGCCCGTACATCCCGTGCCGGTGGGAGGGCCGGGTGATGCACGCGGAGTGCTGGCCCGCGAACCGCACGCTGTTCAAGGGCGTGGGCTGGCTGGCGGAGCCGCACGAGTCGCCGCACGCCGACTGCCAGTGCGGCGTCTACGCCTACCACCGCCCGGGCGTGCAGGCCTACTACGGCGAGTGGCTCTGGACGGAGGGCGTCGTGACGGTCTGGGGCCGCCTCGAGGCCCACCGCGACGGCCTGCGCGCGGCGCACGCGCGGATCGAGGCGCTCGCCCACCCGCCGCGCAACGAGCCCGAGCGCCGGGCCGCGGTGGAGCAGGTCGCCGCCGCGCTCGAGGTGCCGCTCGTGCCCCGGGCGGAGCTCGCCGACGAGGCGGCGCGCCACGGCGAGCCGCTCGCCGACGGCCTCCTGCCCTGAGCCCCGCCGCGGTCTGGCAGGGTGGCGCCGTGCGGCCCGCCGTCCCCCACGAGCACCCCGCCGTCGTCGAGCTGCTCACCCGCGCCTTCGCCGACGAGCCCTTCTGGAGCTGGGTCACCCGGGGCGACGAGGAGCGCCGCGCGACGTTCGCCGAGCTGGCCGTCGCGCTGGCCACCGCCCACGGGACCGTGCTCGTCGCGCCCGCGCTGACGTGCGCCGCGCTGCTCGTCGAGCCGGGCGCGCTGCCCCAGCCCCTGCCCCGCGCGCTGCCGCAGCTCCCGGGCCTCGCGCGGGCGACGGGCGCGCGCCACCTGCCGGCGGTCCTGCGGACGATGCTGCGCCTGGAGCACCTCCACCCGCGGGAGCCGCACCTCACGCTCCTCGTCCTCGGCGTCGACCCGGAGCACCACGGCCTCGGCCTGGGCAGCGAGGCCCTGCGCGCCGTCGCCGCGCGCGCCGACGCCCGCCACCTCCCGCTCTACCTCGAGACCTCGACGCGAGCGCGCCCGCGCCCTCTACCGGCGCCACGGCTACGCCGATCGCGACGAGCTGCGCGTCGGGGGCGGCGGCCCGCCGGTCTGGACGCTCCTGCGGCCCGTCGGCGCCTGAGCGCCGCCCTACCCTCAGGGCATGGAGAAGCTCCCCACCTGGCCCGTCGCCGCCGGCTCCCTCGCGCTCGGCTTCGGGGTCGCGCAGGCCACGGGCGTCCGGCCCCTCGGCGGCCTCGTGCTCCTCGCGGGCGCGGGCTGGTGCGCGCTGCGCTGGCGCGAGGAGCGCGGCACGGGGATCGCCGTCGCGCTCGTCGCGCTCTACCTCGCGGCGTTCGTCGCCTCCCACCTCATCGCGGACGCCCTCGGCGCCTGGGGCTCCGTGGCCCTCGTCAGCGCGCTCGTCGGCCTCGCGGCCTGGGCGCTCGCCGACCGCCCGGCTGCCGCGCCCACCCGTGCCACCATGTCGGCGTGAGCAACCTCGAGCCCCGTTCCGGCAAGCGCCTGACCCGCAAGCAGCGCGAGGCGCGCGCCTTCCGCCTCGTCGCCGCCGGCGGGACGGCCGGCGCCATCGCCGTCGTCGGCTTCGTCCTCGCGGCGGTCGGCGTCATCGGCTTCGGCCTCCCGCTCCTCGCGGGGATCATCGCCGTCATCTGCCTCGTGCTCTTCCGGCGCGACGTGGGGCTGTAGGCCGGGGGCGGCGGGCGGGCGGGCGCAGCCCGATCGCCCCGGCCCTGACCGCGGCCCCACAGCCGGCGTGGAAGTGCGGCCCCGAGCGACCATGCCACGCCCGCTGGCAGCCGGCGCGGCAGCGGGCGTGGAACTGCGCTTCGGGGACGTGCGGGGCGCTCGCGGCCCTACCTCCGGCGTGGGGTCCTCCGCGTCGACCCCGGCGGACCGCCCGACTCGGCCCCGCGATTCGACGCCCGCTGTCGGTCCGCGCGACCGCCGGCGTGGAACCGTGTCGGAGGGCCGCCGATCTCCTCCCAACGCGCTCGAGGCCCCGATCGCGCGGAGCGCCCGGGGCTGGGCCGGCGGGTCGAGCGAGAGCCTGCCGAGGCCGCGGGTCGGCAGGCCGGTCGCCCGGGCCACGCGGGGCAGCTCGAGCGCCACCCAGGCCTTGCCGCCCGGGAGGGACCTCGAGCCCGCGAACCGCGGCAGCTTCGCGGCGATCGTGCCGCCCTGAGGCACCCTGACCTCCCGCGAGCCGGACTCAGCCGGGTGGGAACTGCGGGAGGGCCCACTCGGGCCCGATGGGCTCGCGCCGGTAGGAGCGACCGTGCACGAGGACGTAGTCGCCCGTGCGCGGGTCCATGGGGAGGTCGCGCTCGATGGGGTACCACTGGTTGTGCTGGCGGATGAGCGCGTTGACCGGCTCGAAGTCCCAGGTGCTGAGGCGGTCCTGCCATGCGGCCGCGAAGTCCTCGGGGGCGCAGGTCTCGCGCAGGCGCCGGTGCACGGCGGCGAGGCGGCGGCGCTGCTCGGCGATGCCGCGCTCGATCTCCGCGGCGCGCTGCATGTAGCGCGGGATGGCCTCCCCGCGCAGGTAGGACTCGACCGTCCTCTGGCGCTGCAGGGTCCGCTCGGAGAGCGGCTTGCCCACGCCCGTGCGGTCGATCAGCGAGCCCGCGACCACCTTCTCGGCGGGCGAGCGACGGTCCTCGTCGTCAGCGGCGTCCACCCCGGCCACGGTAGCCAGGGGTGGACGCGCGGACGCGCCGAGGGTCAGGCGGCCTACGGGAAGGCGGGGACCGGCCCGACCTCCGAGTGGATGACCGGGGCCTGCTTCTCGACCTTCGGCGGCGCCTTGTAGGGCGGCGCCTTCGGACGGACCTTCCCGCCCGGGAACGCGAGGCGCAGGATCGTGCGCTGCACCATGCGCCACTGCTTGCCGAACGGCCCCGTGTTGTACGGGAGGCCGTACTGCTCGCAGACCGCCTTGACCCGCGGCGCGATCTCCTTGTAGCGGGAGCTCGGCATGTCGGGGTAGAGGTGGTGCTCCACCTGGTAGCTCAGGTTCCCGCTCATCACGTGGAACGTGTCGGAGCCCTCGATGTTCGCCGCGCCGAGCAGCTGGCGGACGTACCAGGCGCCCTGGCTCTCGTCCGCGGCCTCCTCCTGGGTGAAGGTGTAGGCCTGGTCGGGGAAGTGGCCGCAGAAGATGATCGCGTTGGACCAGATGTTGCGGACCATGTTCGCCGCGATGTTCGCCTGCAGCGTGCGCTTGAAGCCCTTGCGGCCCGAGAGCGCCGGGAAGACGACGTAGTCCTTGATGATCTGCTTCCGGGCCTTCACGCCGATGCCCTTGAGGTCCTCGAGGAGCGCCTCCTTGGACTTCTCGCCCTTCCTGATCGCCTCGAGGTCCAGGTCGTGCATCGCGACGCCCCACTCGAAGAAGAGCATGAGCAGCACGTTGATCACGGGCTGGGCGAGGAAGCGCGGCTCCCACGGCTGCTTCGGGTCCACCCGCATGATCTCGTAGCCGACGTCCTTGTCCTTGCCGACGACGTTCGTGTACGTGTGGTGGAGGTAGTTGTGGGAGTGCTTCCACGACTCGGAGGTCGAGGCCGTGTCCCAGTCCCACGTGGAGGAGTGGATGTTCGGGTCGTTCATCCAGTCCCACTGGCCGTGGAGGATGTTGTGCCCGATCTCCATGTTCTCGAGGATCTTCGCGACCGAGAGGCCCGTGGTCCCCAGGACCAGGGCCGGCGGGTAGCGGCTGGCCATGAGCACGATCCGGGAGAGCGCGCCGAGGCGGCGGTGGAACTCGATGAGCGAGCGGATGTAGACCGCGTCGCGGTCACCGAGGTCCGCGCGGACCTCGTCGCCGATCTCCTGGAAGGCCTTGCCGATCTCGTCGATCTCCTCGGCGGTCAGGCGGTGGAGCGGGTGGTCCTGCTGCTTCAGGGTGTCGTGCATCACAGCTCGATTTCGATTGGCCCCTCGGGGGCGTTGACGCAAGTGCGGATGGTCTGGCCGGCGGCTTCGGAGAGCTCGCCCGTGCGGAGGTCGCGGACGCTGCCGCTCTTCAGCTTGCCGACGCAGGTGTGGCAGATGCCCATGCGGCAGCCGTAGGGCAGCAGGGCGCCGGCCTCCTCGCCGCCGACCAGGATGGAGATGCCGACGTCGCACTCGGCCTCCTTGTCCTGGACGCGGAAGGTCACGGTGCCGCCCGAGCCGACGTCGGCCGAGCCGTCGCCGACGACGGGCTGGAAGCGCTCGACGTGCAGGACCGTGTCGTCCGTGCCGTGCTCCTTGAAGTGCTCCTCGAACGCGTCGATCATCTCGCGCGGACCCGAGAGGAACGTCTGGCGCTCGCGCCAGTCCGGGACGAGGTCGTCGAGCTCGTCGGGCGTCAGGCGCCCCTGCTCGCTCGTGATGCGCTCGTGGAGCTGGTAGCCCGGGCGGCGGCCCTGGAGCTCGCGGAACATGTCGCCGAAGATGAAGAGCTCGGGCCTGCGCGCGGAGTGGATGTGGATGACGTCCACGATCGCGTCGCGGCGGTCGAGCTCGCGCTGCATGGACATGATCGGCGTGATGCCGGAGCCCGCGGAGATCGACAGGACCTTCTCGGGCAGCGGGTCCGGGAGCAGGAACGTGCCCTCGACCTCGCCGAGGAACACGAGCGTGCCGGGCTTGGCCTGCTCGAGGAACCAGGGCGACATGAGGCCGCCGTCGACCTTCTTGATCGTGATGGAGACGAGGTCCTCGGGGTGGTTCGGATCCGAGGTGATCGAGTAGGCGCGCCACTGGCGGACGCCGTCGATCTCCGCGCCGATGCGCAGGTACTGGCCCGGCTTGTGGCCCGACCACTCGTGGCTCGGCTTGATGACGACCGTCGAGGCACCGTCCGTCTCGGGCCGGACCTCCTTGATCGTCCCCGTCGCCTCGCGGGTGGACCAGCGCGGGTCGAGCAGGCCGATGTAGTCGTCGGGCAGCAGCGGCGTCGTCATCGCCTGCGCCGCCTTCAGCAGCCGCTTGCGCAGCATGGGGACCTTCGGTGCTGCCGCCTTCTCGACCATCTCGCTCCCTTCGACCCGCGGCGCACGACGCACCGCTACGCCGACCGTAGAGCGGTTGAGAACGTCTGTCAACACCAAGCGTAAGGCGGTACGCTCCGGCAGTGCCGGCTCCCTCCCCCGCACTGCGCGAAGCGCGCCGCCGTGAGCTCGTCGCCGCGTGCCGGGCGATCTTCGACGCCCGTGGGGTGGCCGAGGCGCCCGTGGAGGAGATCGCCCGCGCCGTCGGGATCGCCCGCGGGCTGATCTACCGCGAGTTCGTCGCGAAGGAGGAGCTCGTCGTCCTCACGGTCGCGGGCTACCTCGCCGAGCTCGCCGTCCTCATGGAGCTCGCGGTGACCGCCGCGGGCGGGCCGGAGGAGCAGGTCGAGGCGCTCGTGGAGACCTACACGGGCTTCTGCCGCCGCCATCCCGCGTTCCTCGACGGCCAGATGGGCCTCATGCGCCGGCCCGCGGACGAGCTCGGTGCGCAGATCTCCATGGAGGTCTACGAAGAGCTGGGCACGGCGATGGCCGGGTGCCTGGGTCCTGTCGCCGACGTCATCCGCGCGGGCTGCGCCACGGGGGTGTTCCGCGTGGCGAACCCCGAGCTCACCGCGAACCTCGTCTGGACGCAGATGCTCGGGGCGATGCACCTCGGGCGCATCGGCGTCGGGGTCCGCCGCGCGCGGGACGGACGGCCCGCGCTGCTGCCCGTGGAGCACGACGCGCTGGTGCGGGCGTGCGTCGCGAGCGCGCGGGCGACCCTGCGGGGCTGACGGCCGGAGCTAGCCTTGGGCGGGTGGTCCACCGGCTCATCAGCGCGAGCGACCTGAAGCGGCAGCGCGGCTGGACCGAGGGCCTGGTCACCCAGCTGCTCGGCGCCCCCGACGCGCACGGCCCGAACCCCCACGGCTGGCGGGCGCCCAAGCGCTTCTACCGCGAGGACCGCGTGCTGGCCGCGGAGCTCGAGCCGCCGTTCGCCCGCCGCGTGGGCCAGCTCTCCGAGCACCAGGCCTGGCGCCGCGGGCAGCCCTGCCGGATGCTCGTCCCGGCGGAGATCGAGCACCTCGAGTGGCTCGACGACCCGTGGCGCATCGCGCTCTTCCACGCGCCGCGTCGCCCCCGGCGCCGCCGCCGCCCGAAGCCCGAGCCCGTCGCGGCCACCGCCCCGGCGCCCGGGATGCGCTTCGAGGTCCTGCGGCTCTTCTAGCAGCGCCCCCGCGCGCCCTCGCGCACGTCGTAGAAGTTCAGCAGCCGGTCGGCGACGGGGTGCGCGGGGAGCGTCGCGGCCGAAGCGGTCCACCGGCGGTCGGGGTCGCGCACGCTCACGTAGCTCGCCCGCGCGCGCGGGGTCTCGCGGAGGAAGCGCTCGAGCTCCGCGCGGACCATGAGCGCGCCGGCGCGCCGGCGGCGCTCGAGCCCCGGCGCGGTCGAGGCCGTGAGCCGGACGAGCTCGTCCTGGGCGCCGAAGACGCGGACGGCCTCGGGGACGAGGAGGTGGTTCCAGTGCCCCGGCTCCGTCTGGAGGTTCGAGAACATCGCGAACGAGGCCTCCGTCTTGAGCCCCGCGTAGGGGCTCGCGGCGTTGACGAGGAGCAGCCCGGTCGCGAGCGCGTAGACCGGGCCCATCGCCCGCAGCCGGCCGCTCGGCACCGCGGCACGGGCCGGGGCCGCCGCGCGCGCGACGGCCACCGCGACGGCGAGCAGGCCGGCCGCGGTGACGACGCGGAGCCAGGGCTGCAGGGCGAGCCGCAGCGCCTCGGGCTCCGTCGTCGCCGCCCCCACCGCGCCCGCGAGGAGCAGGAGCGCCCCGAGACGCCACGGCGGCCGGCGCAGCGCCCCGAGCGCCCCGGGCGGCAGGAACGCGACGTAGAGGACGAGCGCGTAGGCGGCGAAGGGGACGTTCCCCGCGAGCGCCAGCACCGCATGGAAGCCCGCGCCGCCGACGACCGCGGCCCGCCGCGTCCGCGGGAGCGCGAGGCCGAGCGCGAGGCCCGCCTCCGCCACGACGGTTCCCGCGATCGCCGGGCCGACCTGCCACGTGCTGCCCGCCAGGAGCGCGGGATCGAAGAACGCGAGCTGCCGGGTGAGCGGGCCGGCGCAGCTCGTCGCGGGGTCGAGGAAGCCCGCGTTGAGCTTCGCGAGCGCGGCCGCGCCGTAGAGCAGGACGGCCTGCGCGCGGAGGAAGGGCGCGAGGCGTCGCCAGAGCTCCGCGGCCGACGGGACCGCCCGCTCGCGGAGCGCCGCCGCTGCGAAGGCGGTGAGGAACGCCAGCGAGGTGACCGCCGCGAGGAGCGTGTGGTCGCCGATGCTCGGGAGGTCGCGGGCGATCGCGAGGACCTCCGCGGCCGCGAGCAGCGCCAGGCGCGCCGGGGCCGCCGGCCGGGCGAGCACCCAGGCCGCGCAGAGCACCACCAGGCCGTGGCGGTCGAACGCCGGCAGCCCGCGCCACCAGAGCTGGTGGGCGAGCAGCGCGAGCGCGAGGGCCACCGCGAAGCCCGCGAGCCCGCGGTCCTCCGGGCGCGCGGCAGGCCAGGCCCCCGGCGAGGGCGGACGATCCACCCCAGGGGTGCGGACGGCGCGGCACCGCCGGATCAGCCCGGGAGCTTCGGCAACGCGCCCGCGATGCCTGCGGCTGGTCGCACGCCGCCGGCGCTCCCGTCGCACAGCGGGCGTGGAAGTGCGGCCGCGGGCTGCGGTCCCACACCCGCTGTCGGCGTCGGCCACAGCGGGCGTGGACGTGCGGGTCGCGTCGGCGGGGCGGCGCGGCGCCCGCACGTCCACGCCCGCTGTCACCGCGCTCCGCAGCCGGCGTGGCATGGCGGCCCTGAGCCGCACGTCCACGCCCGCCGTGCCCCGCGGCCGGATCAGAGGGGCAGCTTCTCCGCGAACGACTCGGAGCGGATGAGCAGCGCGCCCTCACCCGAGGCGTAGGCCTCCTCGCCGTGGTGCACGAGGTCCATGCCGAGGGCCTCCTCGCGGTCCGGGCCGCGGAGGGGCGTGACGAGCGCGAGGCCCTTGAGCAGCAGCCAGGTCATCGCGAACGCGTAGGCGGGCGCGGCGAGGGCGGCGAGCGCCTGGTCGGCGAGCTGCGCGGCGTTGCCGTAGAGCAGCCCGTCGCTCACGCCGTTCCAGGACTCCTGCGCGACCAGCCCGAGGAGCAGGATCCCCGTGAGGCCCGCGACGCCGTGGGCCGCGAGGACGTCGAGCGTCTCGTCGATGCGCGTGCGGGGCCGGTAGAGGATCGCGGCGTAGCAGGGCAGCGCGGCGATCGCACCGACCCCGAGCGCCCAACCCGGGCTGACGTAGCCCCCGGCCGGGGTGATCACGACGCAGCCGACGATGATCGCCGTGGCGGCGCCGATGGCGGTGACCTGCCGGCCGCGCGACGAGGTCGAGGACGAACCAGACGACGAGGGTCGCGGCGGGCGCGAGCAGCGTGTTGACGAACGCGAGCACCCCGGCGTCGCCCACCCCGAAGCCGCTGCCGCCGTTGAAGCCGAACCAGCCGAACCAGAGCAGCCCCGCGCCGAGCAGGACGTAGACCGCGTTGTGCGGCAGGAGCGCCTGGCGGCCGTAGTCCTTGCGGGCCCGCACCACGAGCGCGGCGGCGAGCGCGGAGAAGCCCGAGCCCATCTCGACGGGGATGCCGCCCGCGAAGTCGAGCGTCCCGCCGCGCTGCAGCCAGCCCCCGCCGAACGCCCAGTGGGCCAGGACGGCGTAGACCAGGACGGACCACAGCGCGGCGAAGGCCAGGAAGGGGACGAAGCGCATGCGCTCGACCACCGCGCCCGAGACGAGCGCGACCGTGACCATGCAGAACGTCGTCTGGAACGCGAAGAAGAGCAGGTGCGGGATCTTCGTCCCGTCGCGCGGCGCGAAGCCGACGTCGTGCAGGGCGACGTGGCCGAGGCCGCCGAGCAGCCCCCCGTCCCCGTCGAAGGCGAGGGAGTAGCCGACCAGGGCCCACATGACGGTCGCGACGGCGAGCGCGCCGAGGCACATCATGAAGGTGTTCAGCGTGTTCTTCTCCCGCACGAGGCCCGCGTAGAAGAGCCCGAGCGCCGGCGTCATGAGCAGGACGAGCGCCGTCGCGGCGAGCATCCAGGCGGTGTCGCCCGCGTCGACCATCAGGCGCCCGTGGGCGTGACGGCGCCCAGGTCGGTCTCGCCCGTCCTGATGCGGACGACCTGCTCGAGCGGGACGACGAAGATCTTCCCGTCGCCGACCTCCCCGGTCCGCCCGCCCTCGCACAGCGCGGAGACCGTCGGCTCGACGAACGCGTCCGAGACGGCCACCTCGAAGCGGACCTTGTCGGCGAGGCCCATCTGCACGCGGGTGCCGCGGTAGGTCTCGACCCGCTCGAACTCGCCGCCGTGGCCCTGGACCTTCGAGAGCGACACCCCACGCACCTCGGCGCGGAAGAGCGCCTCGAGCACGTCGTTCGCCTTCTCCGGCCGCACGATCCCGATGACGAGCTTCATGCCCCGGAACCCTGTCGGACCGCCGGGGACGGCCCCTTGGACGGGTGGACAAGGATCGGCCTGGACCAGTTGTACAAGCGGACCAGGACCGGATGGCGGGGCGCCGTGGGCGGCGACCGCCCGGCAGACTGCGCGCGATGAGCGATGCGCAGGACCCCATGGCCGAGCTCGCGCGCCGCCGTGCGCTGACGGAGGACGCCGCGCGGCCCGAGGCCGTCGAGAAGCGCCGGGCGCGCGGCGGGCGGACGGCCCGGGAGAACGTCGAGGACCTCGTCGACGCGGGGTCGTGGGTGGAGTACGGCCGCCTCGCGGTCGCCGCGCAGCGCGGCCGCAGCTCCGTCGAGGAGCTCATGGCCCGGACGCCCGCCGACGGCATGCTCGCGGGCACGGCACGCATCGGCGGGGTCCCCTGCGCGGTGCTCGCCTACGACTACACGGTCCTCGCCGGGACCCAGGGGATGCTCGGCCACGCGAAGAAGGACCGGCTCTTCGAGCTGATCGAGCGCATGGGCCTGCCCGTCGTCTTCTTCGCCGAGGGCGGTGGCGGGCGCCCGGGCGACACGGACGTCCCCGCCGTCTCCTGGCTGCACGCGCGCGCCTTCGCGCTCTGGGCGAAGCTCGCGGGGAAGGTCCCGCGCATCGCGGTCGTCCACGGCCGCTGCTTCGCGGGCAACGCCGTGATCGCGGGCTGCTCGGACCTCATCGTCGCCACGCGGGGCGCCTCGCTGGGCATGGGCGGCCCGGCGATGATCGCCGGCGGCGGCCTGGGCGACGTGCCGCCCGACGAGGTCGGCCCCATGAGCATGCAGGAGCCCAACGGCGTCGTGGACCTCGTCGTGGAGGACGAGGCGCAGGCCGTCGCGGTGACCAAGCAGCTCTTCGGGCTCTTCCAGGGCCCCGTGGCGGAGTTCACGGCGCCGGACCAGGAGGCGCTGCGGACGCTGCTCCCCGAGAACCCGCGGCGCGCCTACGACGTCGTGCCGGTCATCGCGGGCCTCGCCGACGAGGGCTCCGTCGTCGAGCTCCGCAAGCGCTTCGCGCCCATGATGGTCACGGCGCTGGCCCGCATCGAGGGCCGCCCGGTCGGGGTCATCGCGAACAACACGAAGTTCTACGCCGGGACCATCACCGCCCCCGCGGCCGACAAGGCGGCGCGCTTCCTGAACCTCTGCGACAGCTTCGGCATCCCGGTCGTCTCGCTCGTCGACACCCCCGGGTTCATGGTCGGCCCGGAGCACGAGCAGACCGCGCTGGTCCGCCGGGGCTCGCGCATGCTCATCGCGGGCGCCGCGCTCGGCGTCCCGCTCCTCGCCGTGGTGCTGCGCCGGGGCTACGGGCTCGGCGCCCAGGCCATGATGGGCGGCAGCCTCCACGAGCCGCTGCTCACGCTCGCCTGGCCGAGCGCGCACCTCGGGCCCATGGGCCTGGAGGGCGCGGTGCGGCTCGGGCTGCGCAAGGAGCTCGAGGCGATCGAGGACGACGCCGAACGCGAGCAGCGCGTCCGCGACGTCACCGCCGCGGCGCAGGAGAACGCCGCCGCCTTCAACGCCGCGCAGTGGTTCGAGCTCGACGACGTCGTGGACCCCGCGGAGACCCGCGGGCTCCTCGCGGCGACGCTGCGCGCCGCGGGCACGCCCCCGAGGAGCGGCCGCCCCGTCGACTCCTGGTGAGCGCGATCACCTCCTCGGGGAGGACGCGCACGGCAGCACCCGCAGCCGCACGTCCGTCGCCCGGACCCGGGCGGTGAGCACCCGGCTCGCGCGGTCGTAGGACCAGGCCGTCCGGCGCAGCGGGCGGCGGCCGGTCAGGACGCGGCACGGGGTGAACGGGCGGCGCAGGGTGCTCAGGGCGGCGCGGACGTCGTAGCGGCGGCGGCGCTCGCCGTCGACCACGAGCGTCCACCGGCGGCGGCCCTCGTAGGAGCGGACCTGCTCGCCGGCGGCGCCGAAGCGCGCGCGGCGCTTGCCGCGCGGGAAGGCCAGGAGCGTCAGCTGCCCCGCGCGCTCGGCCGCCGTGACCACCCCGGGCCCGTCGTAGGGCGCGAGCGTGTCGACGTCGGCCGGCAGGAGCGGCAGGACGGAGCCGGCGCGCACCAGCAGCGGCAGCTCGGCGGCGGGTGCGGGCAGCGTGACCTCCCGGCCGCCCGCGAGCAGGGCGGCCCGCCCGGGGGCGAACGCGCCGTCGCCCGCCCGGTCGTAGGCGACGCTGCGCCACCAGTCGACCCAGGTGCCCGCGGGCAGCTGCACCTTGCGGGACGTCGCCCCGGGGGTCGTCACGGGTGCCGCCAGGAGGTCGGGCCCGAAGCCGAACTGGTCGTAGGCGCGTGCGACCCGGCTGTCGGCGGGGTCGGTCAGCAGCCCCGGGCGGACGATCGGCATCCCGCTGCGGCGGTACTCCGCGTCGGCCGCCTGGAGGTAGGGGAAGAGCTGCGTGTGCAGCTTGGCGTAGCGGCGCCACGTCGGCAGGGACTCGGCGTCGAAGACCTGCGGGCGCGCGTAGGACGGCACGGCGATCCCCGAGCGCTTGGTCCGCATGGTCGGCAGCACCGCACCGAGCTGGATCCAGCGGTGCAGCAGCTCCCGGGAGAGCTGCTCGCGCGGCCCGAAGGAGTTGTAGCCGCCGATGTCGGTCCCCCACCGCGCGACCCCCGAGAGCGCCATGGTCTGCACCTGGCGCACGACGGACTGCAGGCCGTCGAAGTCCCACACGGTGGTCGGGTCGCCGCCCCAGACGATCGAGGCGCAGCGCGCGGCGCCGGTCCAGCCCGAGCGCTGGTGGCGCGTGAGCGGCCGGCCGACGCGCGCGGCCATCCGCTGCAGGGCGCAGTGGTAGTCGCGGGGGTAGCGGTTGTGGACCTGTGCGGCGGGGGTGCCGTCCGCCGCGGCGACGACGGGTGGCGTGTACTCGCCGAAGTCCTCCATCCAGCCGTCCTTGCCCGCGTCGGTGAGCTCGCGCAGCAGGCGTCCGTAGAACGCGTCGGTTCCCGGCGCGGTGAAGTCGAACTGGGCGATGGGCTCGTCCGTGAAGCCGGCCGGGCCGCTGCCGCCGACGAAGGCCGGGTAGGTGAACGCCTGGCCCGTCGCGCGGTCACGCTGCAGGACGCCCGCGGCCGCCGCCTGGTCGAACACGGGCTGGTAGCTGCGGCAGAGGTGCGGGTTGAGGTAGGCGAGGTGGGCCAGCCCGTTGGCGTGCGACTGCGTCACCCGGGTGCGCTCGGCCGCCTCCTGCCCGCGCTGCGCGCCGCAGGGGAGGTAGTGCATCTGGGTCTCCAGCGCGGAGACCGGGCGCGTCGGCGTCGCGCAGCGCCTTGATGATCGCGAGCTCGTCCGCGGGCGGGACGACGTTGGGCTGCCCGCTCTGGACCCACGGCCCGTACACCCACGGCGCGTCCGCGGCGGGCTGGCGGCCCGTGGCCGCGGTGAAGCGCCGCAGCGCGTCGGCCGGGCGGGGCCCGCCGAAGATGCGCAGGGCCAGCGCCGGCGCCTCGACCTCCGCCGACCAGCGGCCCGGCGCGGCCCGCCCCACGTCGAAGCGGCTGGTCTCGTCGTTGTCGAGCAGGACGCCGTAGCCGCGGCTCGAGAGCGCCCAAGGGATCGGGTAGTACGTGTCGTCGTCGCGCTCCATGGAGCCCCAGGGCGGGGTGATGGCCCGGACGTAGGCGCGGTCCTCCTCGCGGAACGGGCCGTCGGCGACGTAGTCGAGGACGTCCAGGCCGCGGAAGTCCACGGCGTTGGAGCGCTCGCCGAAGCCCGTCAGCGCCTCGCCCGCGGTCAGGTCGAAGGCGACGCCGACCCGGCTGCCGGCGTCCGCGCCCTCCGCTCGCACGGCGACCACGCCCTCCGCGGCGGGCGCGACGCGCAGCCGCAGGAGCGCTCCCCCGTCGAGCACCACGTCGGCGAGCGCCGCATCACCCTCGCGCCGCAGCCGCTCGGCCCGCAGCGCGGTCCGGGTGCCGGTGGCGTCGCTCACCCGCAGCATCCCGCCCGTGAGCACGGGACGGCCCGCCGCGTCCGTGACCGACAGGGCGAAGGGGCGCTCGGCGACGCGGACGCGGAGCGCTCCGGCCTCCACCGTCTCGTCGGCGTGGGCGGCCGACGGTGCCGCCGCCGCGAGCGCCACGAGTGCACCGAGGGCCGCGCGTCGGGTGCTGGAACGGCTCGTCCGGCGACGTGGGGACACGGGTGATGCCTACCACCCCCGCCGATGCCGCGTGACGGGCCGCTCAGCCCCGAGCGGAGCCCTCGGGGCCGGGGCGCTGGATGAGCTCGACGGTGGTGCCGTCGGGATCGGCGGCGCAGAACGCGATCGACCCCTGCCAGAAGCCGGCCTCCTCGAGGACCACGGGCGCCGAGCGCACGGCGACCCCCGCCGCCGTCAGCCGTGCGTGGACCGCGTGGATGTCACGGACCCGCAGAGCCACGTGCAGCGCATCCCGGCCGGCGGCGTCCGCGCCCAGCTCCAGCAGCTCCAGCGTGTGACCGGCGCCGAGCTCGAGGTCCGCGTAGGCCACGTCGACCTCCCGGCGGCCGAGGATCGCCGCGACGTCCGCGCCGTCGAGGACGCCGCGCTGCCGGATCGGGATGCCGAGCAGCCCGTGGTAGAAGGCCAGCGTCCGCTCGAGGTCCGTGCAGTGGACCCCGACGTGGTCGAGGCCGACGACGGTCACGTCGTCAGCCGGTCCGGGACGACGTCGCGGCCCATGACGTCCTCGAGCGTCTCCCCGCGCCGGACGAGGTCGACCTCCGTGCCGCTCACGAGCACGGTCGGCGGCCGCAGGAGCGCGTTGAAGTTGCTCGAGGCGGCGTCCTGGTAGGCGCCCGTGTCCAGGAAGGCGAGCCGCTCCCCCACGCGCGGGGCGGGCTGCTCGGCCGGCCCCACCAGGACGTCCCAGCCGCAGCTGGTCCCCGTGATCGCCGCCGTGAGCCGCTCGGTTCGTCCGGGGTCGTCCACGAGGACGACGTGCCAGCGGTTGCCCTCGATGATCGTGTCGGGGAGGAAGGCCTCGGAGGTGTCCGTCTCGATCCAGGCGCGGTCCGGCGCGTGCTTCATGTGGCGCACCGTGGCGAGGTGGAGGCCCGCGTCGGCGAACATCGCCCGGCCGGGCTCGGCTTCGAGCTGGATGCCCGAAGGATCGACGCCGGCGGTCCGGAGCTCCCCGGCGAGCGCGTCGGCCACGGCCGCCAGGAAGGCACCGGGGGACGGGGCCAGGCCGCCGTCCCAGCGGCCCGCGAGCGCGTGCGCGAGCGGATCGCGCGGGACCGCGAACCCGCCGCCGACGTCCAGCTCGCGCGGCCGCCAGGACGGGTCGAGCGCCGTCAGCTCCCCCGTGGCCCGGCCGAGCGCGCGGCCGAGCGACGCCCACAGCTCCAGGTCGGTGCTCTGACGGGTCATGTGCGCCATGAGGCCCGAGAGCGCGACCCACCGCAGCCCGGGCAGGGCCGCGAAGCACTCCAGGACCTCCGCCCACGGCATGCCGGCGCGGTAGTCCCCGAGCGCGTCGACCGCGCTCCGGCCCGCCTCGAAGTCCGAGGGCACGCTCAGGGCGTCGAGCTCGGGGCGGATGCGGAAGCGCACGTCGACCCGCCGCTGCGCGTCGGCCGCGAGCCGGGCGACCGTGAGGAGCTCGTCGGCGGAGTCGAGCGTGACGCGCACCCCCGCCGCGACGGCCCGCCCGAGCTCGGCCTCGGACTTCGTCGACCCGTTCAGCGAGATGCGGGACGGCGGAACCCCGGCGCCCAGGGCGATCTCCAGCTCGTTGCCCCCGAAGACGTCGCTGCCCAGCTCCTCCTCGTTGAGCAGCGCCCGGACGGCCAGCCCGTAGTTCGCCTTGAGCGACGGCATCACCAGCGTGGGTCCGTGCGGCCAGGCGCGCTCGAGCCCTTCCCGCCAGCTCCGGGCGTTCCGGCGCAGCTGGTGCTCCGAGAGCACGTGGAGCGGGGTGCCGAACCGCCGGGCCAGCTCCCCGCACGCGACCCCTTCGACGTGCAGGTGCCCGTCGACGACGCCCAGGCACTCGTCGGCTCCGAGGAGCGCTGCGACGTCGGGGACGGTCACGGCGGGCGGCATGCGTCCACCATCGTGCACGACCGCGCGGCGGCTGTGCAGCCCTCGGCGACCGATCGCTCCACCTCCTCGTGATCCGGGAGGCCCGGCACGACGAAGGACACGTGATGCTCCCCTTCCGGCGCCTCGCCCCGCTCGCGCCACTGGTCCTGCTGGCGGTCGCCGGCTGCGGCGGGGACGATGCGGCAGCTCCCTCCCCGCCCACCGCCGCCGCGGCGGCATCGGCGACGCCGGCACCCGCGTCGAGCCCGACGGCCGGCGCCGAGAAGGTCGCCATCAAGGACTTCGACTACGCCCCGGGCAAGCTCGAGGTCGCCAAGGGCACGAGGGTCACCTGGACGAACGCGGACGCCGCGAACCACACGGTGACCTTCGACGCCGGCACCCAGAAGAGCCTCGGCAACCAGGCCAAGGGCAAGGCCGTCTCCTTCACCTTCACCAAGCCGGGCACCTTCGCCTACCACTGCGACTACCACCCCAACATGCACGGGACGGTCGTCGTCCGCTGATGCACCCCAACGAGGAGCCGCACATGCACGACGCACTGGCGATCGAGGACATCGATCGCGACGGGGCTGTGGCCGAGGCCACCGCCGAACTGCAGACGACGCGATCGGGCCTGCTGCGCCGGGTCGGCCTGGTCGCCGGCGGCGGCCTGATCGCGGGGATCGTCCCCATGGCGCTCTCGCGCGCGCAGTCGGGCACGTCGAAGAACGACGTGAAGATCCTCAACTACGCGCTGACGCTCGAGTACCTCGAGGCCGCGTTCTACGCCGAGGCGCTGTCGAAGGGCAAGCTCAAGGGCTCGGTCCAGAACTTCGCGCAGGTCGTCGCCGCCCACGAGGACACGCACGTCACCGCGCTGCAGAAGGCGCTCGGCTCCGCGGCGGTCAAGAAGCCGAGCTTCGACTTCAAGGGCACGACCGGGCTCGCAGAAGATGTTCCTGCGCACCTCGAAGGTCCTCGAGGACACCGGCGTCTCGGCCTACCAGGGCCAGGCGGACAAGATCGACGCGAGCGCCATCCTCGGCGTCGCGGGCTCGATCCTCGCCGTCGAGGCGCGCCACGCCGCGTGGGTCCGCGACCTGATCGGCGCGGGCAAGGAGCTCAAGCCGGCTCCCGACGCGTTCAGCCCGGCCATGTCGATGAAGGAAGTCCTCGCCGCCGTCGGCGACACGGGCTTCATCAAGTCCTAAGGAGAACTGACCACATGCACAAGGACATCCCCATGGTCGACGTCAGCCACCTCGACGCCTTCGACACCGACGGCGCCCTCGCCGAGAGCCGCCGACCGCCTCAACCAGCTCAACCGCCGCGGCTTCCTGCGCGGCGCGGGCGCGGCCGCCGGCGGCGCCGCGTCCTGTTCGGCGCCGTCCCGAGCAGCGCGTTCGGCGCGACGCCCAAGGGCGACGTGGCGATCCTCAACTACGCGCTGACGCTCGAGTACCTCGAGTCCGCCTTCTACGCGGCGGCCAACAACGCGCGGCGCGCTGACGCGGCGAGACCGCAGCGGTTCGCCACGCTCGTCCAGCGAGCACGAGGACGCGCACGTCGTGGCGCTCAAGAAGGCGCTCGGCGGCGCCGCGGTCAAGAAGCCGAGCTTCGACTTCAAGGGCACGACCGACGCGCAGGGCAGCTTCCAGGCAGACCGCGATCGTCCTCGAGGACACCGGCGTGAAGGCCTACCAGGGCCAGGCGCCGAACATCAAGACGCCCGCGATCCTGCGTGCGGCGATCTCGATCCACCCGGTCGAGGCGCGCCACGCCGCGTGGATCCGCAACATCGTCGGCCAGCCGCCGGCGCCGGACGCGTTCAACCCCGCCGCCGACATGGCGACGATCCTCGCCGCCGTCCAGGGCACCGGCTTCATCTCACGGCGGCCTCCGCGGCCCCGTCGGGCAGCTCGGTCTCCGGCACCCGGCGGTCGACCGGCTAGCCACCCCCGAGCACCCCGCGGCCGTCGTCCGGCCGCCGGCGGGGCGCGCGTCGCCGTTCGCCTTCCCCATGCTCCACGCCCCGCTCGCATCGCGTGCTCACCGGTCTCGCAGTCGTCCTCGCTGGTCGGCCGCGGTCGCCTTCGTCGTCCGCGGCGCGCTCGCCGCCGGCGGGCCGTCGCAGCCCGGGCTCCCGGCCGGCGCGGCCGCGGCGCGACGAGCGCCGCCCAGACCTTCGCCCTCGGCGGCCGCGCGGCCAACGTCATCCCCGAGGGCGCCAGCACCATCGCCACGGCGCGCAAGCGCAGTCGTGCGCCCTACGCCGACGCCGGGCGCGCGGCGCGTCGCCAGCCGTGCGACAGCGCGTCTTCAACGGCCAGCAGATCCCGCTGACCTTCCTCGTCCGTCGCCGGCGCAAGGGCTGGGTGCACGTCGAGCTGCCGACCCGCCCGAACCAGGCCGCGGCTGGGTCCGCCGCCACGACGTGCGCTCTGCGCTTCACCCAGCTGCCTCGAGGTCGTACGGCGCCAGGCACCGCCTGCGGTTGCCTCGACGACGGCAAGCGCGTCTCATCACGCGCAGTCGCCGTCGGCAAGGCGCTCTCCCCGACGCCCGCGCGGCCGCTACTTCGTCACCGACATCGTCCGGGCCGAGGATCCCGAGGGCTTCTTCGGCCCCTACGCGCTCGGGCTCAGCGCCCACTCGACCGTCTACACGAGCTTCGAGGGCGGCGACGGCCAGGTCGGGATCCACGGCACGAACCAGCCCTCGGCGCTCGGCACCGACGTCTCCCACGGCTGCATCCGCGTGAGCAACGCCGTCATCACCCGCCTCGCGCACGAGTGCCGCTCGGCACGCCGGTGCTCATCCGCGGCTGAGCCCTGACGTCGGCCGAGCGACCCGGCCGCGCGATCAGATGCGCTCGACCGCCGCGCGGAAGGGCCGATCCGCGGCGAGGAGCGCCGTGAGGTCGTCGGCCGGCGCGGGGCGGGCGAAGTAGAAGCCCTGGCCGATGTCGAAGCCGAGCTCACGGACGATCGCGAGCTGGCCCGGGGTCTCGATCCCCTCGGCCACGAGGGTCATCCCGAGCGCCCGCCCCATGCCGGCGATCGACTCCACGATCGAGCGGGTGCGTTCGTCGTGCTCGATCTCGGCGACGAAGGAGCGGTCGACCTTCACGCACGGAGGCGGGGAAGCGCCGCAGGTAGGAGAGCGAGGCGTAGCCCGTGCCGAAGTCGTCGATGGCGATCTCGCGCCGAGCGACCGCAGGGCCGTCAGCACGGTCAGGCCGCGCCTCCGCGTCCTCGAGGATGACGCTCTCGGTGACCTCGAGGAACAGCCGTGCGGCGGCGGCGGGCCCGGCTCGCCGAGCGCGTCGGCGACGGCTGCCACGAGCCCCGGGTCCGCGAGCTGGCGGCACGGAGAGGTTCACCGCCATCCAGGGCACGTCGGCGATCCGCGGCGTCGCCGCCCACGCTGCCGTGCTGCCGGCAGCGCCTCGCTCGAGCACCCAGGCGCCCGATCGGGACGATCAGGCCGGTCTCCTCGGCCAGCGGGATGAAGTCGCCGGGCATCAGCAGCCCGCGCTCGGGTGCTGCCAGCGCATGAGCGCCTCGACGCCCGCACGGCGCCCGGTGCGCAGGTCCACGCCGGGCTGGTAGTAGAGCCGCAGCTCGCCGCCGCGTCGGTCGCGTGGCGCAGCGCACGCTCGATGCTCGAGCTCGGTGCGGCGATCGCGCTCGCGCAGGCCTCGGAGAAGACCTCGTACCGCGCCCGGCCGCTCGCCTTGGCGCGGTACATCGCCGCGTCGGCCTGCTCGAGCAGGGTGCCGGCGTCCTCGGCTCCGCCTCGGCGAGCGACGATGCCGATGCTCGCCGTGACCAGGAACTGCTCGTCCGTCGAGCTCGAACGGGCTCGGCGCAGGACGCCCCCGAGCCGCTCCGCGATCGTCACGACGGGCCGCTCGGCGGTCAGCGTCCTCGCAGACGACCACGAACTCGTCGCCGCCCAGGCGCCCGAGGTGTCCTGCGGGCGGACGACGGCGCCCGAGCCGGCGGGCGACCTCGCGCAGCAGCTCGTCGCCGGCCGCGTGGCCGAGCGTGTCGTTGACGGCCTTGAAGCCGTCGAGGTCGAGGAAGAGCACCGCGACGCGCGCTCGCCGTCGCGGCGCAGCTGGCGGGCGAGCGAGCGACTGAGCTGGTCGACGATCAGCACCCGGTTCGGCAGGCCGGTCAGCGCGTCGTGCGTCGCCTGGTGGGCGAGCTCCCGGGCGGCGCGCTCGCGCTCGACGACGCGCCCGAGCTGCGTGCCGATCTGCGTCATGAGCCCCAGCGTCTCCGCGTCGGGGGTCAGGGGCGATCCGACGAAGAACTCCAGCGCGCCCACCACGTCGCGGGCCCGTGAGCAGCGGGAAGCACAGCGCGGCCCGCAGCCCCGCCGCCTGCAGGGCCTTGGCCCGCGGCAGCCGGGCGATCTCCACGTCACCCGTCAACCACACCGCCCTGCGCTCGGCCAGCGCACGGCCCGGGAGGCCGACGCCCGCGTCGAGCACGAGATCGCGCGAGGCCGCGAGGACGGCGGCGTCGCCCGCGTCCGCTCCCGACCAGACCTCCGTGGAGACGAGTCGGCCCGCCTCGTCGGTCAGCCAGAGGTGGCCGAGCTGCCACGAGCCGAAGCGGCACACGGCCCCCAGGCTGACGGCCATGGCCTCCTCGACGGTGGCCGCCTCGTTGGCCGCCTTCGCGACGGTCTCGAGCAGGATCAGGCCCTGCTGCTGGTCGTAGAGCTGGCGCGTGACGCGCTCGGAGATGGACTCGGCCTCCGCGCGGATGGCGCGCTCCCGCCGGAGCTGGCGCTCGGCGCGCCCGAGCCGCGCGGCGAGCTCGTCCTCGCTCACCGATCGAACGTGATCTCCAGCCGGCACCCGCTGTCCCCCCGCAGCATGCAGGACGGCTGCTCGATGCCGATGCTCTGGCCGTAGTGGTCCGAGGCGCCGAGGAGCAGCCCCTCGGCGAACGCACAGAGCTTCCGCGGCGAGGAGTACTCCATGACGAGGCCGTCCGGATCGCTCGCGTCGAAGGCGAACTCGGGCACGATGGCGCCCGGGTAGAGCTTGCGCACCTCCGGGTGGATGATCGCGTTGAGCGTCAGGACGAACGACCGCGCCTCGGAGTGCTGCGCGAAGAGCTGCGGGTAGCGCTCGGCGAACAGCGGCAGGGCGCTGCGCCCGAACCAGCGGACCACGTCGTTCGGCGGGGTGCCCAGGGCCGCCGACGCGGCCGCCACGAGCCGGAAGAGGTCCTCGTCGTCGTAGCTGCCCAGGGACGTGTAGACCCCGTCGAGCCCCGTCGCGTCGAGCAGCGCCTCCCACGTCTGGTCCCCGTGCGCCTCGACGACCGTCTGCTCGAGCAGGTTGAAGACGATCCCCTTCATGGCGCCAGGCTATGCGAACGCCCGGCGGGCCGTTCCGCGCTTCGCCCGCCGGAGGGGTCGGCGTAACGCGGCGTCCCGCCGGGTGACGAGGAGCGCATGACCCTCCTCAGCCCTGGCGACCGCTTCCCGAGCCTGCAGGTGGCCGTTCCGGACGGCGCACCGCTCACCCTGCCCGAGGCCCTGGCCGGCCACTTCGGCGTCGTGCTGCTCTACCGCGGCTCCTGGTGCCCCTACTGCAGCGCCCAGTTGCGCGCCTTCCAGCGTGCGACGGAGGCTCTCGACGCGCTCGACGTCCGGGTCGTGGCGCTGTCGGTCGACGACGAGGCCACGACCCGGGCGACCATCGAGAAGCACCACCTGACCTTCCCGGTCGGCCACGGCGCCGACGCCGACGCCGTGTCGGCCGCCGTCGGCGCGTTCGTCAACCCCGAGCCGCGTCACCTCCAGTCGACCGGCTTCGTGCTCGGCCCCGACGGCAGCGTCATCGTCAGCGTCTACTCGAGCGGCGCCATCGGCCGCCTGGTGCCCGAGGACGTCGTCGGGCTCGTGCGCTACGTCCGCGAGCACGTCGCGACCGCCGGGTGAGCCGATGCGCCGTCGCGGCGCTCCTGTCCGCCGGGGGCGTCAGCCGAACGCCGGTCGCACGCCCCGCAGCACGCACGTCCCCCCGGCACGGCCGGATCGCCCATGCAGTCGGTCCCCGGTCGGGTGTCCGTGAGCAGCCAGGTGGTGGCGCCGTCGCGGTCGTGGGCCAGGATCGCCCGGTCGGCCTGCGCGGTGTCCACGGCCCGGTTCGTGATCCGGTAGCGGTAGAGCTCGGCTCCGGCGCCGCATCCGGAGGTGTCACCGAAGCAGGCCGCGCTGAAGAGGACGCGCCCGTCCGCGAACGCGGGCCAGGCCAGCGCGTGGCCGGTCATGCCGCCACCCGCCTGGTAGGCGATCCGCGCATGACCGGCGCCGAGCGTGTCGAGCCGGACCTCCGTGTCCAGGCCTTCCGAACGCCCGGCGTAGGTCCAGCCGAAGGCGAGGCGCCGCCCGTAGAGGTCGAGCGCGTAGGGCCGGCTCACGCGCTCGTCGGTGCACGTCGTCTCGGAGCCCGAGCGTGAGCACACCTGCCGGGCGCCGCCGGGCTGGCGCACGCTGTGCCCGCCCGCGAGCGGGCGCACGTAGATGTAGGGCAGCGTCGGCGCGCGGTCGTACGAGCGCACGAAGGCGAGCTGGTCGCGCCACACGGTGGGCCAGGTCTCGTCGGCCTGGTCGGTGCTCGCGCCGGTCAGCGCGCGCTCCGTGCCGGTCACGACGTCGAGCAGGTGGAGGTCGCACCCCTCGCCCTCGTCGTAGTCCGCCGGCAGGAAGGAGCCCGGGGTCGCTACCTCTTCGGCGCAGCGCGAGTAGGTCGCCACCACGCCGGCCGGCCCCGGCCCGAGGTCCACGTCGAAGGACGTGCTGCGTCCTGCGATCGCCGGCGTGCTCACCGCGCCCTGGGGATCGCGCAACGTCAGGTGGAACAGCCCGTCCCGTCCGCGCGCGCTCCAGGCCAGCCACCCGGCGTGCGCGGAGATGGGCGTGGCGCGGTCCAGGCGGACGACCTCCTGCGCCGACGCGGTCGCGGGGAGGGCCACGGCGACGAGCGCCACGAACGGAGCCAGGAGATGTCCCATCGCCGTCGCAACGCGGTGCGCGATCGGAGGTTGCGCGCCGGGCCGCCGCGCCTCCGCGCGGGGCTGCGCGGGTGCAATCGCCGTCGGCGGCAGCAGTCGAGCAGCGAAGGTCAGACCGCCGCTTCCGCGCGGCGGTCCATCGGCGCGTCGGGCGCCGAACGGCCATCGCGGCCGGGCCGGGCGGCGAACGCGAGGTTGGCGACGGCGACGAGCGCGATGGCAGCGGCGTAGGTCGTGGCGTCGTCGAGGGACTCGACCTTCGTGGTCAGGGCCAGGACGGCCCCGGCGCCCATCGCGGTGACACCGACCGCCAGCAGATCGACCCGGGCGCCGAGCCGCTCGGCGACGGCCGCCAGCGTGACGCCGAGCCCGATGCCGAACGCGTAGGCCCCGGCGCCGTCGAGGTCCGGGCGCGCCTTCGCCAGGTACACGACGGTGGCGCCCCAGCCCAGGAGCACGAGCCCGGTCGGCCAGTAGCTCCCCCTCCGGCCGCCGCTCACCGCGGCGGCGGTGTAGACGGCGCCGATCAGCCCCGGCGTCCAGTAGAAGGGCAGCCGGGCTCCGTCGACGCCCACCCAGAGCTGCAGCAGGAGTGCCCCGACGCCGAGGATGGCCGCCTGCCGCAGACGTGCGCCGCGGGTGATCGGACGGATGGGCGGCGTCATGGCTCCTCGGGACCATGTCAGAGCCCGGTGGTCCGGTGCAATCCGAGCAGGCCTCGACGTGGCAGGCCCTGGGCTGTCAGCGCGGTTCCAGCCGTGCAGACGAGTGGAGGGGTGCGTCGATCGAGTTCTCGGCCGACGGACACCACCGGGACGTGGTGCGCAGGTGCCGGAGGGCGCCGAGGGAGCGGTGTCGTCCGTAACGCACCCCACCGGCCGGGGACGACGTGAAGGTGAGCCCGCGTCCCCGCCCGCGCCCCGTGCCGCTCCAGTGGGTGGTCGCCGGACGGCGCGTGTGATGGCGGACGTGCACCCGCAGCCCCCACCGCCCCGCGCTTCCACGCCGAGCCACCCGTGACGGACGGCGGCCCTACCGCCTTCGTGCTCTCGGGTGGAGCGAGCCTGGGCGCGATGCAGGCCGGGATGCTGCAGGCGCTCTACGAGCGCGACATCGTCCCGGACCTCATCTTCGGCAGCTCGGTCGGTGCCGTGAACGGCGCGTTCATCGCCTCACGGCCGACGACGGTCGCCACCGCCCTGGAACTCGGCGACGTGTGGCGTGGGCTGCGCCGCTCGGCCGTCTTCCCCACGAACCCCGTGACGGGGATCCTGGGTCTGATCGGGCACCGCGACTCGCTGGTCCCCGACTCGGGTCTCGAGCGCATCCTGCGTCGCCATCTGCAGTTCGACCGCCTGCAGGACGCACCGATCCCGCTGCACGTGACGGCCACCGACGTGCTCACCGGCGACGCGGTCCGGCTGTCCTCCGGCGACGCGTCCGATGCCGTGCTGGCCAGCGCCGCGATCCCGGGAGTCCTGCCCCCGGTCTCCTGGCACGGACGAGAGCTCATCGACGGTGGGGTGGCCGACAACACGCCGCTCTCGCACGCCGTCGAGCTCGGGGCCACCACCATCTACGTCCTGCCGACCGGCAGCGGCTGCGCGCTCGCCGAACCGCCGCACGGGGCGCTGGCGATGATGATCCAGGCGGTCACCGTGCTCATCCGCCGCCGCATGCTCCACGACATCGAAGGCCACACGGGCGACGCACGACTCATCGTGCTCCCGCCGCCGTGCCCCCTGCACGTCCAGCCCCTGGACTTCTCCCGCGCCGACGACCTCATCGCCCGGGCCTTGGAAGGCGCGCGCGCCCATCTCGCGTCCGACCGCGCAACGCCACTCGCCGTCGACCACCCGCTGCGGACGCACACGCACGACGCGGGGTGACGGCCGGGCGGGCCGCAGCGCTCGCTACCGCAGAGCCAGCGAGCTCGTGCGGGTCGACGTGCCGACCCGGCTGCGGACGCGCAGCACGACCGGGCGGCGTGCCGTCGCGAGCAGCTTCCGGCCGGTCGGCGTGAGGGAGATCCGCGCGCGACGCACGCCGGCGCGTTCGAGGACGACCATCGCCGGGGTGGAGCCCTGATCGCCCGGGATGCCCTTGGTCTCCAGGTCGACCGGGGCCCCGTCGTGCTCGGCCCGCGGTCGTTCACACCTCGGTTCCAAGCGCTTCACGAGCCGGTCACAAGCCGCGGGGTCACGGAGGGCAGCGCTGCCGCGCCAGGTCACCGGATCGTCACAGGAACGGCGTGATCCGGCGCAGGATCAGGGCATGAAGCGCCTGCTCCCCCTTGCCCTCGCCGCCGCCATGGAGGACATGGGCAAGAACCCGACCCGGGAGCCCGCGACCTGCGGCAACCCGGTCCTCGGCACCCGCGACGGCACGCAGGGCGCCGCGGCCGACGACCAGTACGCCGCCCGCCACAACCCGTTCGTCTACTTCCACTCCATCCTCGACCCTCCCGGCCGGTGCTCGGCCCACGTCAAGCCGCTGCCGCCCATCGCCGACGACCTCGCGTCCGTCGCGACGACCCCGAACTTCTCGTTCATCACGCCGAACCTGTGCAACGACGGCCACGACGCCACCCCGTGCGTCGGCACGAACGTCGACGGCACGAAGGAGGGCGGGCTCATCGCCGCCGACAAGTGGCTGGCGAAGTACGTGCCGCTCATCCTCGACTCGCCCGCGTTCAAGCAGGACGGGCTGCTCATGGTGACCATCGACGAGTCCGGCGACATCGGGACCCCGGCGGGCGCCACGGCCTGCTGCAACGAGCCGGCCGGGCTCAACACGGCGATGCCCGGCATGGTCGGGCCCGGCGGTGGCCGGATCGGCACGGTCCTGCTGTCGCCGTTCATCCAGCCGGGGAGCGTCTCCCACACCCCGTACAACCACTACTCCGCATTGCGGTCGCTCGAGGACCTCCTCGGCATCACCACGCACCTCGGCTACGCCGGCCAGCCCGGGCTCGTGGCCTTCGGGGACGACGTCTTCAACCGCCCGCCCGCACCGGCGCCGGTAGCCGCGACACCCCCGACGTCGGCCCCACCGGCGGGGCCCGCCGCGAGCCCGGCGGGCTCCCCGCCCCCGCCCCCGGCTCCCCCGCCCCCGCCCCCGCCCGCGGATCCCTCGCCGGCGCCCGCCGGCTCGGGTCCCGTGCCGATGCCGGGACCGATCGCCCCCGGGGACGCCGGCTCGCTCGGGCGTGCCGTTCCCCTGCGGCTGCGCGTGGCCTCCGGGGTGCCCAAGCGCCTGCGACTGACCACCCTGCGCCGCCTGCTCGGCGGGCGCGGGGTGACGCTCCGGGTCCGGCTGACGGGCTCGGACCGGCTGACGACAGGCCTGCGCGGCGAGCTGCGCCGCGCAGGCCGGGTCGTCGCGACCACCGGCATGGAGCGGACGTTCCGTGGTGGGGTCGGCCGGTTGCGGCTGCGACCGGTCCGCGGCGCGTCGCTGCGCCCGGGCGCGTACCGCTTGACGGTCGTCGGGACCCACGAGAAGGAGGCGGTCGTCCGGCGCAGCCGCGTGCTGACGGTGCGCTAGCCGGGCTGGCGGCGCACCTCGCGGCTCCGGGCGAGCTGCACCAGCGCGTCAGGAGCCGACCGCCACCGCGGTCTCGAGCGGGAGGCCGGCCTGCTGCCAGTCCTCCTTGCCCTCGGCGTACTTCCGGACGTTCGTGTAGCCCATCGCGGTGAGCTGGTTCGCCGCCGCTTCGGAGTTGCGGCACGCGGTGTTCGAGCAGTAGGTGACGATCGCGGCGTCCTTGTCGGGCAGCAGCGACGGGGCCTGCTGGGCGATCTGCTCGAAGTGGATGTGGATCGCGCCAGGCAGGTGCCCGTCGGCGAAGTGCTCGGCGCGCAAGGTCTCGACGACGGTCACCGCGCCGGCACCGATCGCCTGCTCGAGCTCGTCCCGCTGGATCTTCTGGGCCATGTGGTGCTCCTCTTGGTCGTGTGGGTGACCAGCGTGGGCGATGCAGCTCCTGGCGTCCAAGACTCGATGCCACTGTCCAGATAGCCTGCGCCTATGACGCCGGAGCTCCGCCTCATCCGGTACTTCGTCGCCGTCGCGGAGACGGGCAACGTCACCCGCGCGGCCGAGCGCCTGCACATCTCCCAGCCGTCGCTGAGCGCCGCGATCAAGCAGCTCGAGACCCAGCTCGGCGTCGCGCTGCTCACGCGCCGCGGCCGTCGCGTCGAGATCACCGCGGCCGGCGCCCTCATGCACCAGCAGGGCCGCGAGCTGCTCGCCGCCGCCGACGCCCTGGTCGACGCCGTGACCGGCGCCGCCGCGACGCCGTCGGCGCGCCTGCGGCTGGGCGTCACGCCGACAGCGCGCTACGGGATCGCACCGCGGCTGCTGGCCGCCTGCGCCGCCGAGGCTCCCGCCGCGATGCTCTACACCTCCGAGGACACCACGGGCGCGCTGCTCGACGGGGTCGCGCGGGGGACGCTGGACTGCGCGATCACGTTCTGCGCCTCGCGCCCGCCTGACGGCGTCGAGCTCATCCCGCTTCCCGGCGGGCCCGCGATCGTCCACCTCCCCACGAGCCACCCGCTCGCCGCGCGCCCCTCCTGCGCCTGGCCGACCTCGTCGACGAGACCATCCTCGTGGCCGCCAGCCGCGACTCCGGCGGCTACACCCACCGGGTCCTCGCCGCCTTCACCGACGCCGGGCTCACGCCCGCGACGCTCGCCGACCCCTACCCCGACCTCGGCCTCCAAGCCGTCCGCGAAGGCCTCGGGGTCGTCGTCTACGCGCGCAGCGCCTTCCCCCCCACCCTCGAGGGCTCGACGTTCCTCCCGCTTGAGCCGGCCCTCGAGCTGCCGTTCCACCTCGCGGTCCCCCGCGCCGCCGGACCGGCGACCCGCACCGTCACAGACGTCGCCCGCGGCCTGGGCGCCCGCCACGAGCCGGTTCCCCCGGACGTGCCTGCGGACTAGCCCCCGCGGCCGATGACCGCGGACCCGGATCGGGCGGAGGAGGCACGACCTCCAGGCCGGCTACGGGTCCGCGTCGAGTACGTCGACCGCGTCGCGCAGCCGGTGCTTGTCGTCCTGGCCGAGATCCCGCCAGTCGCGGTCGCGCAACGCGCCTTCGAGGGCCCACAGCAGGGTCAGCGAGGTGCGCTCGGGGTGCGCCCCGCGCACGGCGACGAACGCGGCCGCGGCTCCTAGGCGTGCCAGGTCGTCGGGGTCCCGCACGCCGACCGCCTCCAGTCGGCGGGCCGTGACGGGCCCGAGGTTGCGCAGCTGGTCAAGCGACCCGCGCACCGAGCACCCAGGGTGACCTCGCGATGGACGCTTGCATGCACACGATCGTCTCCGGAGCGACGATCGACGTCAACGTGAGCTCCGCCGGTGAGTCCTCCATCACCAGGCCATCCATGTCGTTCGGCGGGCCGTTCGCGCCTCGCGCCGGAGGGGTCGCCGTAACGCCGCGTCCTGCCGGGTGACGAGGAGCGCATGACCCTCCTCAGCCCTGGCGACCGCTTCCCGAACCTGCAGGTGGCCGTCCCGGATGCCGCCTCGCTCACCCTCCCCGAGGCTCTCGCCGGGCACTTCGGCGTCGTGCTGCTCTACCGCGGCTCCTGGTGCCCCTACTGCAACGCCCAGCTGCGCGCCTTCGAGCGCGCGAGCGACGCGCTCGACGCGCTCGACGTCCGGGTCGTGGCGCTGTCGGTCGACGACGAGGCCACGACCCGGGCGACCATCGAGAAGCACCACCTGACCTTCCCGGTCGGACATGGCGCCGATGCCGACGCCGTGTCGGCCGCGGTGGGCGCCTTCGTCAACGCCGAGCCCCGTCACCTCCAGTCGACCGGCTTCGTGCTCGGCCCCGACGGCAGCGTCATCGTCAGCGTCTACTCGAGCGGCGCCATCGGCCGCCTGGTGCCCGAGGACGTCGTCGGGCTCGTGCGCTACGTCCGCGAGCACGTCACGGCGGCCGGGTGAGGCTGCGGCCGTGCCACCCATGAGGGCCGGTGGCCCGACCGCCTTCGTCCTCTCGGGCGGAGCGAGCCTGGGCGCGATGCAGGCCGGGATGCTGCAGGCGCTCTACGAGCGCGACATCGTCCCGGACCTCATCTTCGGCAGCTCGGTCGGTGCCGTCAACGGCGCCTTCATCGCCTCGCGGCCGCCGACCGTCGCCACCGCCCTGGAGCTCGGCGACGTCTGGCGTGGGCTGCGCCGCTCGGCCGTCTTCCCCACGAACCCCGTGACGGGGATCCTGGGCCTGATCGGGCGCCGCGATTCGCTGGTCCCCGACTCGGGTCTCGAGCGCATCCTGCGTCGCCATCTGCAGTTCGACCGCCTGCAGGACGCACCGATCCCGCTGCACGTGACGGCCACCGACGTGCTCACCGGCGAAGCAGTGCGGCTGTCCTCCGGCGACGCGTCCGATGCCGTGCTGGCCAGCGCCGCGATCCCGGGAGTCCTGCCCCCGGTCTCATGGCACGGACGGGAGCTCATCGACGGCGGGGTGGCCGACAACACGCCGCTCTCGCACGCCGTCGAGCTCGGGGCCACCACCATCTACGTCCTGCCGACGGGCAGCGGCTGCGCGCTCGCCGAACCGCCGCACGGGGCGCTGGCGATGATGATCCAGGCGGTCACCGTCCTCATCCGCCGCCGCATGCTCCACGACATCGAAGGTCACACGGGCGACGCCCGCCTCATCGTGCTCCCGCCGCCGTGCCCCCTGCACGTCCAGCCCCTGGACTTCTCCCGCGCCGACGACCTCGTCGCCCGGGCACTGGAAGGCGCGCGCGCCCATCTCGCGTCCGACCGCGCAACGCCACTCGCCGTCGACCACCCGCTGCGGACGCACGTGCACGACGCTGGGTGACTCGAGGTCGCCGGGTGTCGCGACCGCTCAGCCTCCCGGTTGACGCCACTGGTTGGCGCGGATGTTGCGGGCGGCCTGGTCGGCGGTCTCGCGGATCCGCTTGGCCCGGGTCTCGGGGCGCTTGGCAGCGAGGATCCACTCGAGGATGCCCCGGCGGGTCGAGGGCGGGAAGGCGTCCCAATGCCTCCTGGCGTCGGGCGTGGCGTCGAGGGCTGCGCGCAGGTCGGCGTCCTCGTGGAGCTCCTCGACCCGGTCGAGGGCCTCCCACGTCCCGTCGGCCTTGGCGCGGGCGACGGCGTCGGCTCCGGCCGCCGTCATCAGACCTGCGGACTCGAGGCGCTCGATGCGCTGCTTGTTCAGGCGCGACCAGCGGCTGCCCCGCTTGCGCGGGGTCACGAGGAGCATGGAGCTCTCGTCGTCGAGCTTGCGCGGCTGGCTGTCGACCCAGCCGAAGCAGAGCGCCTCCTCGACGACCTCGTCGTAGGGGAGATGCGGCTTCGAGCTCCCCTTGCGGCCGTTGACCAGCCACACGCCACGGGCGCTCGCGTGGTGCTCCCGCAGCCAGGCGCGCCAGGCGGCCCGGTCCGTGACGGGCACACGCGGGTAGTCCTCACTCATCCGCTGCTCCACCCACGAGCTCGTCCGGACCCACGCGGTGGAGCCTACGACGGCAGGAGCACGGCGTCGACCCGGACGACCGACTCCGGCAGGACCAGGGCGGGGCACGCCGTTCAGCACTGCCCCCACAGCTTCCGTTGCTCGCGGGCCACGACCCGGAACCCACGACAAGGAGGGAGAGGTGTCTGGTGTCAGGACATGTGTCGCAGGTGATGTGTCGCTGGTGAGTCGGGGCATAGGTCGCACTCGGCGGTCGTTGCGGAGGCGAAGCCCGAAGGGCGAGCCGCAGCGGCGATCGCCGCGCGTTTGGATCGGGCATGTCTCGTGCTCGCGTCGCCGTGTTGCAGGTCGTCTCCAACCAGCTCTCGGTCACCGAGGCCGCCGCCCGGCACGGCATGTCGCGCCGGCAGCTGCAGAGGCTGCTGGCCCGCTACCGCGAGGAGGGCCTCGACGGGCTTGAGCCGCGCTCGCGACGCCCGAAGACGACGCCGAACGCCGCCAGCGAGCAGCTGCGGGCCCGGGTCCTGGAGCTGCGCCTCACGCTGAGCGCCGACGGTCTCGATGCCGGGCCGGTCACCATCCGATGGCATCTCGAACAGGAGGGGCTGCGGCCCTTGTCGACCTCGACGATCCGCCGGGTCCTGCACCAGGCCGGGCTGATCGAGCCGCAGCCGCGCAAACGGCCCAGGAGCTCCTACGTCCGCTTCCAGGCCGCCCAACCGAATGAGATGTGGCAGTCGGACTTCATGCACTGGCGCTTGGCCGACGGGGCCGACGTCGAGGTCCTCAACTGGCTTGATGACCACTCCCGCTTCTTGGTGTCCTGCACCGCGCACCGGCCCGTCAGCGGCCACGACGTCGTCGACACGTTCCTCGCCGCGATCGACCAACACGGTGCCCCGGTGAGCACCCTGACCGACAACGGACGCGTCTACACCGCACGGTTCGGCGGTGGCCGCAATGCCTTTGAATACCTCCTGCCCCTGCTCGGGGTCCGTCAGAAGAACGGATCACCCGGCCACCCGCAGACCCAAGGCAAAGTCGAGCGCTTCCACCAGACCTTGCAGCGCTGGCTCCGCGCCCGGCCACCGGCCACCAGCCTCCCCGGGCTCCAACACCAGCTCGACGCGTTCCGCAAGCACTACAACGAGCAGCGCCCGCACCGCGCCCTGGATCGCCGCGCCCCAGGCCAGGCCTACCGAGCCATCCCCAAAGCAGCTCCCGCCGGCTCGCACGCCCACCAGCACTACCGCCTGCGCTACGACCGCCTCGACGCCACCGGCAAGATGACGATCCGCCGCGCAGCACGGATGCACCACCTCGCGATCGGCAGAGCGCACGCCCGCAAACGCGTCCTGGCGCTCGCTGATGACCAGCACATCACCGTCATCGAGATCGAGACCGGCGAAGTCCTATCGACCCATCTCATCGAGCCCGCCAAGAGCTACTGGCGCAACCAGAACAAAGAGCCCGGCCGATGGCCGGGCTCTCAGAAGTGAGACCCATGCCGCGACTCACACGCGACACATGTCCCGACTCACGACAACAAGGAGGGAGAGGGATTCGAACCCTCGGTACGCCTTCCGACGCACAACGGTTTTCGAGACCGCCCCATTCAACCGCTCTGGCATCCCTCCGGGGTCCGGAAGGGTAGCGAGACGGGACCCGGCAGGTTCGTCAGGTCGGCTCCGGGGCCGCGCGACGGTCCCGCAGCGAGGCGATCTCGCTCGTGCGCACCGCGCCCAGGAGGATCGCCGCCGCGACGTAGACGACCCCGCCCAGCGTGAGGCTGACCAGCACGGGGACCGCGTCGGGCAGGGCGACGAGGACCCCCACCATGACGGCCGTCGCCAGCACCGCCCGGGTCAGCCGGTCCCACCGGAGGGTCACGGCGCCCACGACGATGCGGTACCGGCGGACCATGTAGACGACGACGAGCGCCTCGGAGGCGACGGTCGCCCAGGCGGCGCCCGTCGTGCCGAACGCGGGGATCGCCCAGAGGTTCACGAGGATGTTGAGCAGGGCGCCCAGGCTCACGCCCCACGCGTACCGGCGCTCGTCGCCGCCCGCGGCCAGCGCCGCCCCGAAGCTCACGGTCACCACCGCGATCGCCAGCGCCCAGGTGAGCAGCACGAACGGGGTGCCGGCGGGCTCGTAGCCGTTGCCGAAGAGGGTCACGATGAGCTCGGGGCCGAGGACGGTCGCCCCGGCGGCCAGCGGCAGGGCCAGGCCGATCCCGAGCGTCGTGAAGACGTCGACCTGCGAGCGCAGCACCTCCGGCTGCTCCTCCACGAGCCGCGCGGACTGCGGGTACAGGGACGCGGACCACAGGTTCAGCACGCCGTAGAGCGCCAGGGGGATCTTGTAGGCGACGGTGTACTCGCCGACCGCGGCAGACCCCTCGAAGAAGCCGAGCATGACGGAGTCGATCGAGAAGTAGATCTGGACGGCGATGACCGCCACGCCGAAGGGCAGCGCCTGCTTCGCGCGGGTCACGAGCCGCTTGCGGTCCAGGATCACGCGCGGGGCGCCGATGACCCGCCAGACGCCGGCCTGGTTGAGCCCTGCGGTCACGAGGATGCTCAGGACGGTGAACCAGCAGAAGAGCGCCGCGCCGTGGGTGCCGCCCGAGAGGAACAGCACGATGGCCCCGGCGTAGGTGGCCTGCCCGAGGAGCCGCCCGAGCCCCACGAGCAGCGCCTGCTGGCGGCCGAGCAGGATCCACTCCGTCCCGACGCCGCTCACGAGGATGGTCGCCGCGGCGATCGGCAGCGCCTCGGACGTCTTGGCGTCGAGCGTCAGCACGGGGGTGAGGAGGAGCATGAGCAGCGTCAGCGCCGCCCCGAGGACCAGGCGGATGCCCAGGATCTCCGCGGCGATCTCGCGCGCCCGCTCGGGCTCGCGGGCGATGTCGCGGATGCCCATGATCGTGAAGCCGAAGTTCGCCGGGATCCCGAAGTACACCGCGACGCCGATCGCGAAGTTCGCCGCCCCGAGGTCCGTGGGGCCGAGCCGGCGGGCGGCGACGGCCACGGCGACGAACCCGATCGCCTGGGTGAGCAGCGTCAGGACCGCGAGCACCGCGAAGCCCCTGAGGAGACGGTTCGCGGACACGCTCAGCTCCTCAGCGGCAGGCTCGCCCGCATGGTCCAGCGCCCCGTGCGCCCCATCGTCATGAGGTCCACCCGGCTCACCCGCACCGTGAGGGGGAGGAGCTCGGCCACCGCGTCGGGCACCTCCAGGACGCCGGCCCCGAAGGCCACCGTGAGGTGCGGGATGATCGTGTCGAACGCGCCGCCGTAGGGCTGGTGCTCGGGCCACCGCGCGACGATCGCCTCGATGAGGGCGACGATGGGCGCCGAGGGCTCGGGCGCGAGGTAGAGGATGCCGGGGAACCGCCCCGTGCGCGCGAGCGTGAACGTGATCTCCGGGAAGCTCCCGACCAGGCGCCCGAGCTCGTCGACGTCCGCCTGGGCGATCCGACCCGTCGGCATCCACGGGTTGACCAGCGTGATGTGCGGCGCCGCCAGGACGGCCTCGAGCTCGGGGACGTGGATGTTCAGGGCGCTCGGACCCAGCCCGACCGCCGCACGCGAGCGGCGCACCGCCGCGGGCACGACCCTGCCGCGGAACCCCGAGGGGGCGACGGGCTCGGGGGAGTCCTCGTCGTCCGCGGAGCGCAGGTGGCCCATGTCCGCGTGGTCCCGCGGCCGCTGGGGGTAGCCCGTGTGGAAGAACTCCTGCCCGGCCGCCGAGAGGCAGGGGACCGTCCGCCCGCCGACCGTCCCGGTCGCGAACGGGCTCCCGCCCGCGGGCGCGGCGGCCACGAGCGCCTCCAGCCTGCCGGTGTCGATGGGTTGGAGCTCCAGGCGGTGGCGCGCCCCGTCGAGCAGGACCACGGCGGTGCGCAGCGGGGGCAGGTTGTCGATCAGCACGCGTTCGACGACGCGGTACCCGCGCCGCTCCAGCAGGGCGAGGGCGCGCTGCTCGTCCTCCTGGGCGACCAGCGCGTCGAGGTCGGCGTGCGGGCGCGTCTCCCGCCCCATCAGGGCGTCCACCCCCCAGCCCCCCATGACCCACGCGCGGACGCCGCCGCCCTCGAGCAGGCCCACGACCGCCACGACCTCCTCCGCCGGGAGGAAGACGCGGAGCTGCGCCTCGAGCCTCTGGAAGGACGGCCGCATCAGCAGCGGGGCGAGCAGTCGTGAGCCCTCGACCCGCTTGTGCACCGGCCGCGCGAAGGTGAAGAGGAGGCGCCGGGCCAGCGTGGTCAGCATGGGTTGGGTCACGAGGTGGTCCGGGGTCGGGGGACCGGAGGCGGGGTAGGGTATGCCACATGACGGTGACGCCGGATCCGGAAGTCAGCGTCATCATCCCGACCCACAGCGCCTGGCCCCTGCTCTCGGTCACGCTCGACGGCGCGCTGCGGCAGGAGGGCGTCTCGGTCGAGGTGGTCGTCGTCGACGACGGCTCGACGGACGAGACCCCGGAGCGCCTGGCCGAGGCGGCCGCGGCCGACCCCCGGATCCGGGTGCTCCGCAACGACCCCGCCCTCCGTGTCGCCCGGGCGCGCAACCGGGGCATCGAGGAGGCACGTGCCCCCTGGATGGCCTTCCTCGACCACGACGACCTCTGGGCTCCGACGAAGCTCCGTCGCCAGCTCGACGCGGTCGAGCGCACCGGCGCGGTGTGGGCCTTCACGGGCGGGCTCTCCGTCGACGAGCACCTCGAGGTGGTGGGCAGCCAGCCCGCACCCGAGGCCGCCGCGGTCGACCGCACCCTCCTGCGCTTCAACACGATCCCGTGCGGGTGCTCGAACGTCCTGGCCCGCGCGGACGTCGTCCGCGCCGTGGGGGGCTACGACCCCGAGCTGCTGACCGCGGCGGACTGGGACATGTGGCTGCGGCTCTCCGCCGCCGGCCCCGCCGCGTCGGTCCAGGAGCCGCTGATCGCCTACGTGGAGCACGCGGCGGGCATGAGCTCGCAGGGCGGCGCGGACATCTGGCACGACCTCGAGGTCTTCGAGCGCAAGTTCGGCGACCGGGGCTTCGACGCGGACGGGGTCCTCATCTCGCGCTGGGTCGCGGGCAGCGCGCGACGGGCGGGGGACCACCGCGGGGCGCTGCGCGCCTACCTCCACGGCGCCCGCCGCCACCGCAACGTCGGCAACGTCCTCCGTGCCGGGAACGCCCTGCTCGGGTCGCCCCTCAAGCTCTCGGACCGGGAACGTCCGGTTCCCGGCCCGACGCCCGCCTGGCTCGAGGACTACCGCGCCGCCCGCCTCGGCGGCTGACGACGCGGGCCCTCGCACGGGGCTAGGCGATGCGCGCGGTCGCGCGGAGGCTCATCGTCGACGCCACGACGCGGCAGCTGCGGATGGCGGCCGCGCGGCCGACGTGCCGGCGGAAGCGGCCCTTGCCGTTGGCCCGGACCTGGAGGGCGCGCTTCTGGGCCTGGCCGCAGCCCTCGACCCGGAGGCGGATCGTGGCGAAGCGGGGCGCCCGGCCGACGGCCTCGACGGAGCGGGCGACGCGACGGGTGGAGACGGAGAGCGCGACGACCCCGCCCTTGCGGGTGGTGCTCGCGACGGCCTGGGCCGCGGGGGTCCGGGCCGCGTCGGAGGACGGGGCGGCCGTCGCCGGAGCGGCACCCGACGCGACCGTCTTGGCGGGAGCCGCCGTGGCCGTCGCGACCGGAGCCAGGTCCGACGCCGTCGGGGCGGGAGCCGCCGTGATGCCCGGGGCACCCGCGACGCTGCTCGCGGGCGCCGCGGCCTGGGTGGGCGTGGCGGCCGGGGCGGACGCGGCGGCGGCGGACGCGGCGGCAGCGGCGGCACCCGGGGCGGCGAGCGCGGCCTTCAGCGCCGCGTAGGCCGGCTTGGGCTCGTAGCTCGTCGTGACCATCCCGAAGTTCGACTCGAACCCGGCGGGGTCCACGTCGCGGTCACGCAGCTCGTAGACCGTCGCCGCCTGGACGTAGGGGAGGCCGGAGAGGACGCCGAAGGCCTGCGCCGTGTAGTCCGCCTGCTGCTGCGCGTTGACGTGCCAGTTCGTGCCCGACGCGGTCGTCCAGCCGAACTCCGTGATCCACAGGGGGGTCGTGTCGCCGTTGGCGAGCTGCTGGGCGTGGACGGCGGCGATGCCGCCCTTGAAGGAGTTGAGGGAGGTCGTGCCGTCGACGGCCGGGGCGCGCCACTCGTTGTAGGGGTGGATGGAGAGCGCGTCGTAGTTGCCCTTGATCCCCGCCGCGAAGAGGCGGGCGAGGAAGGTGCCGTCCGCCTTGGCGAGCGCGCCGGCGATGACCGGGATGCTCGGGTCGCCCGACTTGACGCCCGCGTAGCCCGCCTTGAGCAGCGCGGCGTAGGCGACGGCGTGGTCCGGCGCGTTGATGAAGCGCTTGCCCTCGTTCGGCTCGTTCCAGACCTCGAGGCCGGCGAGCTTCGCGCCGTAGCGCGCCGCGACGAAGCGCATGATGTCCGCGTAGTCGGAGGAGCGGGTGGGCGGGTACTGGACGCCGACGCCCCACCAGTCCGGGTTCGCGCAGCCGGCCTTGACGGTGGCCGGCGCCGAGGACGCCCAGCAGGGGGTGCCCCACACCGTCGGGAGGACGCGCATGCCGCGGGCGGCGGCGCCGTTGACGAGGCGGTCGAGGCGCGGGAGGTACCAGGAGTTCCACTTGCCCTTCGCCTCGTCCTCGAGGCTGGCCCAGCCCACGTCGACGCGGACGACGTTCGCGTTGGCGTCGCGGGCGAGGTCGAGCTCGCGATCCATGTCCGCCTCGGACACGTCGGGCCAGAGGGCGTGGAGCTGGACGCCGCGGAAGGCGGGGCCGGCCTGCGCGTTGCTGCCCGTGAGCAGCAGGACGAGCAGTGCCGTCAGCAGGACGGTGGCGATGCGGACGGGGCCGCGGGACGTGCACGGGGGGCACATGGGCAGTGACGCTCCTTCTCATTCGTCACCCGCTCCTGGTCCTCGTTCGGCGGTCCGGCTGACCCAGGGGGTCCCGTGACTTTGCGTCCCCGTCTTGCGGCGGGTTTGCCCTTTCGCGAGGTGACGTCCTCGGTTGTCTTGGTGCCCAAGCTTCGGCCCCCGGGCATCCGGCCACGACCGCCCGCCCGGGGAATCGAACGTCCGTCCGGCCGCCCCCGTCCGGTCTAGGATGCGCGGCGTGCTCACGATGCCGCTCGCCGGATGGCGCAACGCCGCCCTGTGGGCCGGCTCGGCGCTGGCGGTGGCCCTCACGGCGCTCGTCCTCGCCTACGTGCAGTACCTCATGTCGCCCGTCGTGGCGCTCGTGCTCCCGGTCGGGGCCGCGGCGGTCGTCCTGGTGCTGCGGCGCCCCATCGTCGGCGTGTGCCTCGGGCTCCTCGCGCTCCCGCTCGAGATCATGCACCTCCGCTTCGGCATCACGAGCGTCACGCTCGCGGAGAACATCTTCCTGCTGACGGCGGTCGCCGGGCTCGGCCACCTCCTCCACGACGAGGTCGAGCGGATCCGGCCGCCCCACCTGGCCTTCGGCGCCCTGGTCCTGCTCTCCGCGATCGGCCTGCTCCACGCGCAGGACACGGCCGTCGTGGGGCGCATCACGCGGGTGTGGTTCGCCTACCTCGTGCTCTCCATCGTCGTCGCGCGCTCCTCGCGGGTGGCCATCGAGCGCGTCCTGCTGAGCCTCGCCGTCTCCGCCGGGTTCGTGGGGATCTTCGCGCTGCTGACCACGGGCCCGCAGCAGTCCAGCGGCGGCGGGGAGCTCGTCTCGGGGCGCGCGGACACGGGCTTCGCCCACCCGAACGTCCTGGCCTTCTACCTCCTGCTCGCGCTGCCCTGCGCGCTCGTCATCCTCGCGGACGCGCGCACGGTGCCGCGGCGCCTGCTCATGGGGGCGGCCTCGGCGGGGATCCTCGGCGGCCTGCTGCTCACCCTCTCGCGCTCGGCGATCGTCGGCGCCGCGGTCGCCCTGGTCATGCTGCTGGCCCTGCAGCAGTTCCGGCGGCTCATCGGCGTCCTGCTCGTCGCGCTGACGATCTTCGCCGCGTTCAACTTCGGCGCGATCGCCCGCTCGAGCGAGATCGCGACGGTCTCCCAGCGGCTCGGGACGATCTCGAGCTTCCAGGGGGTCAAGCGGGATCCGCGGGCGGACATCTGGGCGCGGACCCCGGGGATCATCTTCCGCAACGTCACGTTCGGCATCGGGGAGGGCAACTTCCCGACGGTGGGCCCGCGCTACGGGCTGCTCGACCCCGCGAACAACCTCGCGTACGACCACGCGCACGACATCTTCCTGACGATCGCCGCGGAGCTCGGCCTGACGGGCCTGGCCGCCTTCCTGGTCTTCCTCGGCACGGTCGCGCGGACGGGACGGCGGGTCGTGCGCGCCCGGGGGCCGGACTGGCACCTCGGGCTGGCGGCGGGCGCCGCGCTCACCGCCCTGCTGGTCACGAGCCTGGGCGAGTACCCGCCCCGCACGAACGTCATCATGGCCACGGTCATGGTGCTCGTCGGGGCGCTCGTGGGGCTCGAGCGCGCGGGCGAGGAGCGCGAGGGCCCCGAGCGCTCCCGCGCCCCGCGAGGTGAGCGCCCTGCGGGTCCTGCACGTCATGCAGCCGCCCGACGGCGGCCTGCCGGAGCACGTGCGCCAGCTCGGGCTCGGCCTCCTGGCCCGCGGGGACGCCGTGACGATCGCCGGGCCCGCCCGCGCCGCGACCCGGGCGGAGCTCGAGGCGGCGGGCGCGCGCTGGCTGCCCCTCGAGCTGCTGGGCGGCATGGTGACCCCGGGCGCCGACCTCCGGGGCTCCCGCGTCGTGGGCCGCGCGCTGCGGTCGGGCCGCTTCGACCTCGTCCACCTCCACGGGCAGAAGGCCGGCATGGTCGGCCGCGCGGCCGCGGTGCTCACCGGCACGCCCTCGGTCTACACGCCGCACGCGCTCGTCTACCGCACGCAGCTGGTCCGCGACGTCCGCGGCCGCCGTGCGCGCTACGTCCTGACCCGGGGGATGGAGCGCGCGCTCGGGCGCCGGACGGCCGCGCTGGTCGCGGTGTCGGAGGAGGAGCGCGAGGCCGCGATCGCCGACGGCCTCGCCCCCGCCGAGCGGGTGCACGCGATCCCCAACGGCGTCGAGCTGCACGGCGCCGTCACCCCGGATCCGCGCCTTCACGACGTCCCGGGCACCGGGCCGCTGCTGGGCTTCGTCGCCGGCCTGCGCGACCAGAAGGGCCTCCCGACCCTGCTCGACGCGCTGGCGCTGCTCGCGCGGCAGGGGCGGCCCGCGCGCTGCGCGATCGTGGGCAACGGCCCGATGGCCGACGAGGTCCGGGAGCGCCTGACCGCGCTCGGGCTGGACGCCACGACCCGGGTGCTGCCGTTCACGGGCCCGAGCGCCGTGCACCTCGCCGGCCTCGACGCCTTCGTGCTGCCCTCGTACTGGGAGGGGATGCCGATCGGCCTCCTCGAGGCCATGGGAGCGGGGTTGCCCTGCGTGGCCTCGGCCGTCGGCGGCGTCCCGGAGGTCCTCGAGGACGGCGTGAGCGGCTTCGTGGTCCCGCCCGGGGAGCCCGCGCCGCTGGCCGAGCGCCTCGGGCTCCTGCTCGGCGACGCGGGGCTCCGCGCCCGGATGGGCGCTGCCGCGCGTGAGCGCGTCGTGACGTGCTTCGCTGTGGCGGACATGGTGCAGCGAACCCGAGCGCTCTACGAGCAGGTCCTCGCCGCGTGAGCCCGCGGGTCCTCGAGGTCTTCGAGCCGCCCGACGGCGGGGTGGCCGAGCAGGTCCGGCTGCTGGCACTCGGCCTCGGCGCGGAGGGCTTCGAGGTCGAGGTCGCCGGCCCGGAGCGGGCGGCACCGCGCGCGGAGATCGAGGCGGCGGGCGTCCCGTACCACCCGTTGCCGCTCGTGCCGGACATGGTCCTGCTGCGCCGGGACGTGCCCGCGACGACGGAGCTCTGGCGGCTCCTGCGCCGCGGGCGCTTCGACGTCCTCCACGTCCACTCGCTCAAGGCCGGGCTGCTCGGCAGGCTCGCGGGCCCGGCCGCCCGGGTCCCCACGCTCTACTCGCCGCACTGCCTCGACTACCGCACGGACTTCTACGCGGGGGAGCCCGGGGTGCGGGGCAAGCAGCTCAAGGCGAAGTCCATGGAGCGGGTGCTCGGACCCGTCACCGCCGCCTTCGTCGCCGTCTCGGAGGAGGAGCGGCAGGGCGCGCTGGAGGACCACCTGGTGCCGGCCCGCCGCACCCGGACGATCCTCAACGGGGTCGAGGCGGACGGGAGCGTGCCGCCGGATCCCGAGGTGCAGGCGTTCCGGGGAGCCGGCCCCCTGCTGGGCTTCGTGTCCGGGCTGCGGATCCAGAAGGGCCTCCCGACGCTGCTCGACGCCCTGGAGCTCCTCCATGCCCGCGGGGAGGCCGTCCGCTTCGCGATCGTCGGCAGCGGGGAGCTCGAGGCGGAGGTCCGTCAGCGGGTCGAGGGCGGCCCCCTGCGCGAGACGACGCTCCTGCTGCCCTTCGAGGGGCCGATGGAGCGCTACCTCCACGCGCTCGACGGCTTCGTCCTGCCCTCGTACTGGGAGGCGCTGCCCCTCGCGGTCCTCGAGGCGATGCACGCCGGGCTGCCCGTGATCGCCAGCGACGTCGGCGGCACCGCCGAGGCCGTCGAGGAGGGGGTCACGGGGCTCCTCGTGGCCCGGGCGGACGCCGCCGGGCTCGCGGACCGCATCGGGCTCCTGGCCCGCGACGCGGCGCTGCGCGAGCGCATGGGCGAGGCGGGCCGACGCCGGGCCCTGGCGCACTTCGGCGTGGAGCGGATGGTCGCGGAGACCGCCGCGCTCTACCGCTCCTGCGTGGGCCACCCGCGGCCCTGAGGGCCGCTCAGGCGACGGGCTCGTCGGCGGCCGCGGCCCGGAGCACCTCGAGCAGCCGGGCGGCGTTCGCGTCCCAGGTCAGCCGCCGCGCGAAGAGCTCGCGCGCCGCGGCGCCCATGCGCTCCCGGAGCGCCCCGTCGGCCAGGAGCCCGTCGAGCGCGGCCGCCGCCGAGGCGACGTCCCGGGGCTCGACGACGCGCCCGTGGACCCCGTCCTCGAGCACGTCGTTGTTGCCCGCGTCGGCGGCCCAGACCACGGGGGTCCCGGCCGCGAGCGCCTCCGTGACCACCGTGGCGAACGGCTCGTCCCACCCCACGTTCGCGAACACGTCGGCCCAGACGAGCTCCTGCTGCACGGCGTCGTGGGGCTGGAGGCCCAGCCGCTGGATCCGGTCCCCGAGGGCGGCGCGGGCGATCGCGGCGTCCACCGCCGAGGCCTCCAGCCCGTCCCCCGCGATGCGCAGCACCGCGGTGGGGTGCCGGTCGGCGACCCGCGCGAAGGCCTCGACCAGCAGCGGGAACCCCTTGCGCGGGTAGAAGTTCGACGCCGCGTAGACCACGAGCCGGTCCCGCAGCTCCGCGGGCCGGGGGACGTCGTGGAGGGCGGGCGGGACGGGGTCGGCGCCGTTGTGGACCGTGAGCGCGCGGGCGGCGGGGAAGAGCCGCGCCAGGTCGTCGGCCATGGGTGACGCGACGGCCAGGGAGACGTGGGCGCCCCCGGCGACTTGCGCGAAGAGCGCCCGGCGGGCGGGCAGGTGCTCGCAGTCCGTGATCTCGCCGAAGTCGTGGTCGCAGGTGACGTAGCGCAGCCCGGTCTCCCGGTGCAACCGGTGGGCAACCCACCCGCTGATCGCCGTGTGGTGCGCGAAGACGACGTCCGGCCGGTGCTCGGCGACGCTGCCGCAGGAGCCCGCGGCGCGCCGTGCGCCACCCGGCCTCGAGCTGCGCCCGCGGGTGGCCGTAGTCCTGCCGGCCCAGGGGCCCGGGCAGGGGGTAGCGGGCCCACCGCGGGTAGTCGACCCGCAGGTCGCCCCAGTGGACCGTGGGCGGGCAGGCCGCCCAGGTGCGCGCCCGGTCCGCGAGCGCACGGCGCCCCGTCTCGGGCGCCGCGGTCGGGTCGGGCGCGGCGATCGCCCGGGGCAGCCACGGGGTGAGCGACACGACGCGCACGTCGGCGCCGGCCCGCACGAGCGCCTGCGCCTGGCGCATGGCCCAGACCCCCATGAGCTCGATCCCGGGCTTGGGGAAGTACGTCGCCAGGAAGAGGACCCGCGGCCCGCCGGCTCCGGGTGCGCTCATCCGAGGACCCGGTCGTAGGTCGCGGCGGTCTCGGCCACCATCCGCTCCACCGTGAAGAGCTCCGCGTGGCGCTCGCGGGAGGCCGCCGCCATCGCGGCGCGGCGCTCGGGCGCCCGGAGCAGCTCGACCACCGCGGCGGCCAGCGCCTCGGGGTCGTGCGGCGGGACGACCACGCCCGTGTCCCGGGACCACCGCCTCGCTCGAGCCCCCGACGTCCGTGACGACCTGCGGGGTGCCGCAGGCGAGCGCCTCGAGCGCCCCGATGGGCAGCGCCTCCCACGCCGAGGGGAGCACGTAGACGTCGAGCGCGCGGAGGTGCCGGGCCGCGGACCCCCCGTAGGGCAGGAAGGCGAAGCGCTCGTCCTCGTCGAGCCCGAGGGCGGCGGCCCGGGCCACGAGCTCCTCCTTCAGCGGGCCGTCGCCGACCACGACGACCCGGGCGTCGGGAACGGCGGCGAGGATGCGCGGGGCGGCCTCCACGAGGACCTCGACGGTCTTCTGCGCGCGCAGGACGGTGACCGCGCCCGCCACGGGCCCCCGGCGCCCCATGGCCACGAGCGCCGGGTCCGGGGGGACGTCGGGATCGCAGGCGGGCGACCCGTTGAGCACGACGGCCAGCCGGCGGGCCGGCGCGACGCGGGCGGCCAGCGCGATGCGCCGCTCGGCCTCGCAGACGCAGACGATCGTCCCCCCGATGCGCCCCAGGACGACCTCGATCGTCGTGGCGAAGAGCCGGCGGGGCGCCCCGAAGTCGCCGATGAACGGGAAGCAGTGCGGGCTGTAGAAGACGGGGACGCCCGTGAGGAACGCCGCGATCCGCCCGAGGACGCCGGCCTTGGCCGAGTGGACGTGCACGGCGTCGAAGCCGCCCGCACGGAGCAGTCGGACGATCCCGCGCAGGGCCGCGAGGTCCGACGCGGGGCGCCCGTACCCCCGCCGGAGCGGGAGCGTGTGGACCCGCAGGCCGGCGGCGCGCAGCTCCGGCAGGGGCAGCGCACCCTCGGCCCCGGCGACCTCCACGGCCCATCCCCGCGCCCCCAGCCCGAGCGCCAGCTGGCGGACGCACTCGGCCACCCCGCCGTCCGGCGGTTCGAAGACGAGCAGGATCCGCCGCATGCGCGGGAAGCGTAGTGCCCTGCTGACGACCGGCGGACGGTCTAGGGTTCGCGACACGTGACCGGCGAATCGCTCCTGCCCATCCTCTGGCGCCGCCGGTGGATCGTCCTCGCGACGGTCCTGGTGTTCGTCGCGGCCGCGGTCGCGGTCGCCAAGTCCGTCTCCAAGAGCTACGTCACCTCCGCGGACCTGCTCATCATCCAGAAGGGCACGAACCAGTCCTTCGACGCGGTCCAGGCCGCCCAGGTCTCCGCCCGGACCTACGGCGCGATCATCACGAGCCCGACCATCGCGCAGCTCGTCGCGGACAACCTCAAGGGCCAGTACACCCGGGACCAGCTCGCGGCGAAGGTCACCGCGGACCCCGTGCCCGAGACGCAGCTCCTGCGGATCACGGTCTCCGACCACGTGCCGGAGGAGGCCAAGCGCCTGGCGGACGTCTACACGCAGACCTTCGTCCGCTACGTGCAGACCCGGCTCTTCCCCTCGACGAACGTCGCGGTCTCCGTGGCCGCCGTGCCGTCCGTGCCGGACTCCCCCACGAAGCCCAAGCCGAAGCTCTACGTGCTCGTGGCGCTCATGCTGGGCCTCGGGTTCGGCATCGGGCTGGCCATGCTCCGCGAGCGGCTCGACGCGCGCGTGCGCTCCCCCGAGCGCATCGCCGCGGAGGTCGGGCTGCCCATCCTGGCCCGGCTGCCCCCGGGCGGCCGCGGGGGGCCGGACCGCCAGATGCTGACGGAGGCCCTGCGGCTCGCGCGCGCGTCACTGCAGCCCGCGTCCGGGGAGGCCCCCCTGCGCTCCGTGGCCATCACGAGCTGGGCGCCGGGGGAGGGCAAGTCGACCACGGTCACCCACCTCGCGCTCGCGGTCGCCTCGGCCGGCGGGGAGGTCCTCGCCGTCGAGGCGGACTTCCGGCGCCCGGGCCTCCAGGGGTTCTTCCTCTCGGCGCCCCAGGCACCGACGGAACCCGGCTTCACGTCGTTCGTGGTGGGCAGCGCGGACCAGCGCTCCGTCACCCGGGGGACCCGCTACCCCTCCGTCTCGCTCATCCCGGCCGGGCCGCAGGTCCCGAGCCTCTCGGGCCTCCTGCAGTCCGACCGCGGCCAGCAGCTCGTGCAGGACCTGGCGCTCGCCGCGGACTTCACCCTCTTCGACCTCCCGCCCCTGACGGCCGGGGCGGACGCCGCCACCGTCGCGGGTGCGACGGACGGGGTCATCCTCGTGATCGACTTGGAGCAGGCGACCCGCGCCAGCGTGCAGGAGTCCGTCCGCCAGCTCACCGCCGTCCGGGCGAACCTCGTGGGGCTCGTGTTCAACCGCGACCCCACGATCGAGACCATCTCCTACGAGTACCGGTGACCCGCATGCCCCGCGACAGCTTCCTCGTCTTCGGCAGCCCGTACCTCGGCGAGGAGGAGCTCGAGGAGGTCACGGCGACGCTCCGCTCCGGGTGGCTCGGCACGGGCCCGCGCGTCGCCGCCTTCGAGGACGCGTTCCGGAGCTACAAGGGGGCGCAGCACGCGCTCGCCCTGAACTCCTGCACCGCCGCGCTGCACGTGGCGATGCTCGCGGCGGGCGTCCGGCCGGGGGACGAGGTCATCACGACCCCGCTCACCTTCGCGGCGACGGCGAACTCCATCATCCACTCGGGTGCGACCCCCGTCTTCGCGGACGTCGACCCGCTGACGATGAACCTCGACCCGGCGGCGATCGCGGCGGCCGTGACGGAGCGGACGAAGGCGATCATCCCCGTCCACTTCGCGGGGCGGTGCTGCGACATGGACGCCATCGGGGCCATCGCCCGCGAGCACGGCCTGCGCGTCATCGAGGACTGCGCGCACGCGATCGAGTCGACCTACAAGGGCACGCCGGCCGGGATGCTCGGGGACGTGGGCTGCTTCAGCTTCTACGTGACCAAGAACCTCGTGACGGGCGAGGGCGGGATGCTCATCACCCCCGAGGCGGCGATCGCGGAGCGGGCGAAGGTGCTCTCGCTGCACGGGATGAGCCGGGACGCCTGGCGGCGCTTCAGCGACTCGGGCTACCGCCACTACGAGGTCGTCGCCCCGGGCTTCAAGTACAACATGATGGACCTGCAGGCCGCGATCGGGCTCCCGCAGCTCGCGCGGGTGGAGGAGCTGCTCCCGCTGCGCGAGGCGGTCTGGGAGCGCTACGACGAGGCGTTCGCCGACCTCCCCTGCCAGACGCCCGCCCCGGCCGAGCCGGGCAGCCGGCACGCCCGCCACCTCTACTCGCTGCTCATCGACACGGAGGCCACGAGCCTCACCCGCGACGAGGTGCTCGGGAAGCTGACGGAGCGCAAGATCGGCGCGGGCGTGCACTACCTCCCCGTGCACACGCACCCCTACTACACGGAGGCGCTCGGCTTCCGGGCCGGGGACTTCCCCGTGGCCGAGGACATCGGCGCGCGGACCCTCTCCCTGCCGCTGTCGGCGAAGCTCACCGAGGACGACGTCTCCGACGTCATCGAAGCCGTCCGCGACATCCTCTCATGACCCCCGGAGCCCCGAACCCGGACGTCGCGGCGGCCGAGCGGGTCGAGATGGGCGGGGGCCGCACCCTCGTGCGCCTGACGCTGCGGTGGTCCGGGCGGGCCGGGGCGGAGCACCCGACCCCGGCGCTCCTGCTCACGGGGGCCGACGGCGCGTCCCGCCGCGTCGCGGCGCTCCCGGGCCAGGGGGCGTCGGGCGCGGGCGGGGCCGGGGACGTCGTCGAGTGGCGCGGGGGCTTCCCCGTCGATGCCGCGGCGCTCGAGGGCGCGGAGCTCGCGGTGCAGCTCGGCGAGGCGGCGCCCATCGCGCTCCCGCCGCTCCAGCGCCGGGACCTCTCGCGTCCGCCCGCCGCCGCCCCGACGGCCGCGGCGGCACCGCCGCCGGCCGAGCCGCCCCATGCGGAGTCGGCCAGGGCCCAGCGTGCCCGGCTGCGCCAGGAGACGTCCGAGGCCACCGCCGGCACCCTGGCCACGGACGAGGGCGCCAGGGTCCGGGCCGTCGTGGCCGAGGGCCCGCCCGCCCTCGCGGCCCTCGAGCTCCGCCTGGGCGAGCTGCAGGCGGCCGTCGAGCGCCGCGTCGCCTCCGCCGCTCCCGGCGGGGGCGTCGACCCCGCAGCCCTCGAGGAGGCCGGCGGCTTCACGCTCCGGGCCCGGGGGCTGCTCCGCGACGCGCAGCGCCTGGTCGATCGCTGCGAGGAGCTCGGCCGCACGCTCGGGCGGCTCGAGCCCCGGGGCGCGGGCGCCGCCGACCCCGCCGGGTCCGTCCGGGCGCAGGAGGACCCGGGCCGCCTGCTGGCGATGGAGTTCGCGCGGGAGGGCCGCAGCCGCACGGAGACGGCGCGGCACCTCGAGCAGATGTTCGGGATCCGCCTGACGCCCGCGACGCTCGACGAGGTCTTCGGCCCCGGCTCCTAGCCCAGCAGCTGGTCGTAGATCAGGAAGACGTTCAGGCAGACGATCACGAGCGCCACCAGCGAGGCGACCGCCGTCGTGATCCGGCGGTTGACCAGCGAGCCCATGATCGCCGGGTTCCGGGTGAGGAGCACGACGGGGATCAGGGCGAACGGGATGCCGAAGCTCAGAGCGACCTGGGAGAGCACGAGCGCGTCGGTCGGGTCGATGCCGAGCGCGAGGACGACGAGCGCCGGGCTCATCGTGATCAGCCGCCGCAGGGCCAGGGGGATCGTCCTGGCGATGAAGCCCGCCATGACGACCTGCCCCGCGTAGGTCCCGACGGAGCTCGAGGCGAAGCCCGAGGCCAGCAGCGCCAGCGCGAAGGCGAGCGCCGCGCCGCCGCCGACGAGGAGGCCGAGCTGCTCGTGGATGCCCTCGATGCCGTCGACCTCGATCGCCCGGGTGTGGAAGAGCGAGGCGGCGATGACGAGCATGGACATGTTCACCAGGCCGGCCAGGCCCATGGCGATCGTCACGTCGATGCGGTTGAAGCGGAGCATCGTGCGGCGGTCCGCGTCGTCGCGCAGGGGGATGCGCCGCTGGGTCAGCGCGGAGTGCAGCCAGATGACGTGCGGCATGACCGTCGCGCCGAGGATCGCGGCGGCGAGCAGGACGGAGTCCGTCCCGTCGAAGTTCGGCCGCAGCCCGCCGAGCGCGCCCCGGGCGTCGAAGCCGATCCGGAGCGTGTCGTAGAGGAAGCCCGCGAGGATCACGGCCAGGAAGCCCATGATCACGGTCTCGAAGCGGCGGTAGCCCTTGGCCTGCAGCGCGAGGATCGCGAAGGAGACGACGGCGGTGATGAGGCCCGAGACGAAGAGCGGGACGCCGAAGAGGAGGTTCAGGGCGATCGCGGCGCCGATGAACTCCGCGAGGTCCGTGGCCATGGCGATGAGCTCCGCCTGGACCCAGAGCCCCCACGAGACCGGGCGGGGGAAGCGCTCGCGGCAGAGCTCCGCGAGGTTCTTGCCCGTGGCGATGCCGATCTTCGCCGTGAGGTTCTGGATCAGCATCGCCATGAGGTTCGCGGCGAGGATCACCCAGAGCAGCAGGTAGCCGTACTGCGCACCGCCCTCGAAGTTCGAGGCGAAGTTCCCGGGGTCGACGTAGGCGATCGAGGCGACGAACGCGGGGCCGAGCAGCGGCAGGGTCCCGCGCAGGCGCCCGCGGGCGCGGAGCTGCTGCAGCTCGCTCGGGCCGTCGGGCGCCGGGTGCTCCGCCGGGCGGTCGAGGACGGTCGCGTTCACGCGCGCCACGCGGCTTCCGGCAGGGGGACGGGACGCATCGTCGGGGCCACGACGCGAAGTTTAGCCGTTCCTCAACCTCGGGCGAGCCCGGCCTCGACAGCCTCGCGGGTCAGAGGCGGCGCGCCCCGACGAGGTGCCCGCCCCAGTACGCGTCGAAGATCGCGTGCTCCCGGACGCCGTGGGTCGTGGCGGAGATGACGGTGCTCGGCCCCGTGGCGATCCCCACGTCGCTCGCGCCGGGGCCGGCGGTGTCGAAGAGGACGAGGTCCCCGGCCGCGATCTGCGACGGCGGGACGGGCGTCCCGCGCCCGGCCTGCGCGAAGCTCGAGTGCGGGAGCGCGACGCCGGCCCGGCCGTAGGCCCAGGCCGTCAGGCCGGAGCAGTCGAAGCCGCCGGGAGCGTCGCCCGCCCGGCGGTAGGGGGTGCCGAGCTGCGTGCGCGCCGCGGCGACGGCCTGCGCGGCGGCGGGGCCGGCGGCGCGGGCGCCGGGCGGGCTCGGCCGCGGCGGCACCGACGGGCGCGGGGCGAAGCGCGGCGAGCTGCGCCCCGGGTCAGGGCGATCCCGAGCCGCGCGAGCCCCTCCGGGTCGGGGCGGCCGTCGGCCGCGCAGGCCCTGCCGGCGCTCCCAACGGCGCAGCGCCGTGCGCGTCGAGGGCCCGAGGACGCCGTCCGCGCGGACGCCGAGCGCGCGCTGCAGGTGCTCGACCTGCCCGCGGCTCGTGCACGAGCGCCTGCTGGGACAGCGGCGGAGGACGCCGCGGCCTCGTCGGGCGCCGGCTGCTGCGCGGCGGCCGGGGCCGCGACGGAGCCGGCGAGGACGACGGGAAGGACCCAGGCGCGTCGCATGGGCCGGGCTTCGGCCGCGACCCGCGCGCTCCTCGCGCCTGCAAGGGACCGTCCAGGGCGATGGGTGACCCGGGGATCCCTCAGGGATCCGTGGAGGTCACGCTTCCCCTGCGACGCCGCGGGGCCGACGCCTGGCCCGGAAGAACGCCCGGAGCTGCTCGGAGCACTCGGGGGCCAGCACCCCGCCCAGGACCTCGGGGCGGTGGTTGAGCTCGCGGGACGTCGAGCACGTCGAGCACGCTCCCGGCGGCGCCGGCCTTCGGATCCGTGCAGCCGAAGACGACGCGGGGCACCCGGGAGAGGACGATCGCCCCCGCGCACATCGCGCAGGGCTCGAGCGTCACGTAGAGCGTGGCCTCCAGGACCCGCCAGGAGCCCAGCGCGGCCGCCGCCGCGCGCAGCGCGAGGACCTCCGCGTGGGCCGTCGGGTCCGCCCGGAGCTCCCGCTCGTTGTGCGCCGCGCCCAGGACCGCGCCGTCCGCCCAGCGCACGACCACCGCACCGATCGGGACGTCCCCGTGTTCCAGCGCGCGGTCCGCCTCCCCGAGGGCGAGCCGCATGCCCGCCTCGTCGTCGGCGTGCACCGCCGCGGGTCCTGTCATCGTGGCGTCGAGGATCGCACGTTGCCCGCACCCCGCCTGCTCATCGCGCTCGCCGCGACCCTCCTGCTGCTGAGCTCGAGCGCGGGCGCGGCACCGCGCGGGAGCGCCTCGAGCTTCCTCCCCGACGACCCGGGCAAGGGCACGACGCGCGGGGGCTGGCAGGAGGACCAGTGGAACTTCACCGGCCCCTACGGCGTCGACGCGCTCGGTGCCTGGCGCCACCTGCGCGCGGCGGGCCGGCCCGGCGGCGCGGGCGTGGTCGTCGCCGTCGTCGACTCGGGCGTGGCCTACCGCAACCACGCGCCGTTCGCGCGCTCTCCCGACCTGCAGGCCTTCCGCTTCGTCCGGGGCCACGACTTCGTCGACGACGACCCCTACCCCGACGACCAGTCGGGCCACGGCACCCACGTCGCCTCGACGATCGCCGAGGCGACGGACAACCACGTCGGGCTGACGGGGCTGGCCTACGGCGTCCGGATCATGCCCATCCGGGTGCTCGACGGCCACGACGAGGGCTCCTCCACGGACATCGCCCGCGGCATCCGCTAGGCCGCCACCCACGGCGCGCAGGTCATCAACGTCTCCATCGAGTTCGGCGACGACGTCGTGGCGCCCGACGTCCAGGACGTCATCGGCGCGATCGCCCTACGCCCACCGCAAGGGTGCGGTCGTCGTCGCCGCGGGCGGCAACACGGGCGGGACGCGCGTCGTCGCTCCCCGCCCGGCGCCCGCTTCGCGATCTCCGTCGGGGCCACGACGGAGCACGGCTGCCTCTCGAACTTCTCGAACGTCGGCCGCGACCTCGACCTCGTCGCCCCGGGTGGCGGCGCGGACGCGGACCTCGCGGACGACCCCCGGTGCGACGCCCGACGACGACGGGCTCCGCGACATCTACCAGGTGACGCTCACGGATCCGCGGGGCCCGACGTTCGGGATCCCCGAGCGCTTCGAGGGGACCTCCATGGCCGCGCCCCACGTCTCGGCGACCGCGGCGCTCGTCGTCGCCTCGGGCGTGCTCGGGCGCCGGCCCACCCCCGAGGCCGTCGAGGCGCGCCTGGAGGCGACGGCGCGCGACCTCGGGGTCGCCGGGCGCGATCGCCGCTACGGCTGGGGGCTGCTCGACGCGGAGGCCGCGACGCGGCCCGGGCCCGCGGTGCGCCGGCCCCTGCCCCCTGCGCCGCCGGCGGCTCCCGCCTCCTAGTGTCCGCTCAGACCGTGCGGATGATCAGCACGGAGCAGGGCGCGTGGTGGGAGACCTTGTTCGGCACGGAGCCGAGCAGGAAGCGCTTGGCGCCCGTCATCCCGCGGTTGCCGACGACGATGAGGTCCGCCCCGCGCTCCTCGGCCACGTCGAGGATCGCGTCGGCCGGGTCGCCCTGCCGCGCGTACGTGTCGGCCTTGACCCCCTCGAGCTCCGCCTGCTCCGCCGCCTCGCGCAGGGTCGCCTCGACGTCCTCGCGGGCGTTGACCATCCACTGCATGTCCGCGGGAGCCGTCCCGCGCTCCTCGCGCAGGCGCGAGCGGGAGACCGGCTCGTAGGCGCAGACGATCTCGAGCCGCGCCCCGAGGGACTTGGCGAGGTCGACGGCCTGGGCGACCGCGCGGTGCGCGGTCTCCGAGCCGTCCGTGCCAACGACGATCGAGCCGAACACGCCGGGGACCCTACCGGGACGCGGCTCAGACGAGCTTCACGACGGCGATCACCATCGAGGCGACGGTGAAGACCACGATGAGGGCCTGCGTCCAGATCCAGAAGGGGCTCATGGACGCCCCAGGGTAGCTCGGGGCGCGAGCGCGACCGCGGCCGGCCCCCGCCCGCCGCGTACCCTGGGGCACGGATGATCGACCTCCACGCGCACGTCCTGCCGGGCATCGACGACGGCCCGGCCACCCTGGAGGACGCCCTCGCGCTCGCGCGGAGCTTCGAGCGCTGGGGCACGACGACGGTCGTCGCGACGCCGCACGTCTCCTGGGACCACCAGCAGAACTCGAGCGCCTCCGTCGCCGCGGCGGTCCAGGCGTTCAACCGGGAGCTCGAGCGCGTCGACATCGACGTGACGGTCCTCCCGGGCGCCGAGGTGGCGCTCACGCGCGCGACGGACCTCCCGCCCGAGGAGCTCGTCCGCCTGCAGCTCGGGGACGGGCCGTGGCTGCTGCTCGAGTGCCCGCTGGCCAGCGGTGGCAACGGGATCGAGGCGGCCGCGACCTCGCTCATGCGTCGCGGGCACGAGGTGCTCCTGGCCCACCCCGAGCGGGTCACGGGCTTCCAGCGCGATCCCGGCCTGCTCGACCGGCTCGTCGGCGGCGGGGCGCTCTGCCAGCTCACCGCGGGCTCGCTCACGGGGCGCTTCGGCCGCACGGTCCAGCGCTTCTCGCACGGTCTGCTCGACCGCGGCCTCGTCCACGTCCTGGCCTCGGACGCGCACTCCGTCGACCGCCGGCCGCCCATGTCCCGCGACGACCTCCGGGCCCAGGGCTTGTCCGACGCCCTGATCGCCTGGGCGACGACGGAGGTCCCCCGGGCCCTGCTCGCCGGCACGGACCTCCCCGAGCGGCCGGCGGCCCCGGCCTCACGGGGCCGGGTCCGCCTCCTCAAGCGGCGCCTGCGCTGAAGGCCCGGCGACCGGGCCCTCAGCGGCGCGCGGAGGCCCGCTGCTTCGCCGACCAGAGGCTGCGGACGGAGAGCCGCAGGCCCGACGTCCCGAGCTGCGCCGGCAGCGACGCCGTGAAGGCGTTCGCCGCGTTGAGGCGGAAGTTCAGGATGTACCGCAGCTGCCCGGCCTTGGAGACCCGCAGCTGGTAGATGTCCCCCTCGGGACCGCCGACGCTGACCCGCACCACACCGCGCTGCTTGCGCGTGCGGAGCGTCACGCGCCGCACGCGCTGGGCCCGGGCGAACGAGGAGCGCAGCGCGGCGAAGGAGGGCTTGGGCCGGCCGGACTGGTCGAAGATGCCGAAGTTGTCGCCGTCGTCGCGCAGCTTGTAGATGACGATCGCCTTGAGGTAGCTCGTGCGGCGCGTCTGCGCGTAGAGCTGGCGCAGGTTCGTCGCCTGGTAGCCCCGCGTCGTGCAGGGCTGCCCCTCCCGGCCGCGCGCGGCGGGCTTGCACGAGTTCCAGCCGGCCTCGAGCAGCCAGAGCGGCGCCTTGTCCCCGTACTTGCGCTGCATCGCCCGCGTGTTGCGCAGGCCGAAGAGCGGCAGGTCGTAGAAGTGGACCGAGATGCCGTCGTAGAGGCCCTTGAAGCCCGCCTTGTAGAGGCTCTCGAGCCAGGCGCCGTTCGTCCCGACGAACGAGCCCGCGAGGACCGGCACGGTCGGCGCCGCGGCCTTCACGCGGGGGTAGGTCGCCCGCAGGAGCTCCACGTAGCGCGCGACCTTGTCCGGCCCGGCCCAGTAGAGCTCGTTGGCCTGGTCGGGCTCGTTCCAGACCTCGAGCCCGGCCAGCACGTCCCGGTAGCGGACGGCCAGGAAGGCCATGAGGTCGCCGTACGCCGCGTAGTCCGCGGGCGGGTAGCGCCCGACGGTGGGCCCGCAGTCCCGGCGGAGCTCCTCGGGTGCCGTCGAGGTCCAGCACGGGGAGGACTCGACGATCAGCACGACGCGGAGGCCCCGCTGCTTCGCGGCCCGCATGTAGGCGTCCACCGCGCCGAGGACCGCCGGGTCGCGGTTGCCCGCGCTTGTCGGGCTCCAGGGCGGACCACTGGAGCTCCGCGCGCACGAGGGCGGCGCCGGCGGCCCGCGCGCCGTCGAGGTCCGAGGCGACGACCCCGGGGGCTCCCTGGGGGCCGACGACGGACAGGCCGCCGGCGGGCGCCGCTTGCGCGGAGCCCGTGAAGAGGGCCGCCGAGACCAGGGTGAGGGCGAGCAGCAGTGTCGGGGAACGCATGGGTTGCCTTTCGGCGAGGAGGGCCTGGAAGATCATCGGGAGCGGCCGACGTGGCCGGATCTCGCGCTAGAGGTTACGCGGTGGCGGACGCCGGGACGACCGAGACGGGACGCGGCGAACGCGACGCCGCCGAGGGCCACCAGGCCGAGGAGCACACGGCCGAGGTCGTCGCCCGCCAGGGGGAAGGAGCTGATCGCCACGCTGTCGGCCGCCCGCTCGGGCGCCGCGGGCGCGGGTCGCAGCGGCGTCCGGGCCGTCGGATCGGCTGCAGGGGTCGTGGGGCTCGCGGCCCTGCCGCGCCCGTCCCGGGCGGGGCGTCCGTCCCGGGCGGGGCGTCCGCCGCGGGCGGAGCGTCCGTCCCGGGTGGGCGTCGCCGAAGCGGGCGCACCCGACGCGGTCGCGGGGCCCGGAGTCGCCGTGGCAGCCGCGGCGGGGGCGAGCGGCCCGGCGGCGGTGCCGCGGGGCGCGGTCGCGCGGCCCGGTGCGGGCGCGGGACGGGCCCGGAGGCTTCCTCCGCCGCCCGCGGCGGGGAGCAGGGCGGCGCCGAGGATCGCCTGGTCCCCGCCCCCGGGGCCGGAGTAGCCGCTCAGCAGCGGGTCCTCCGCCGCGGCGGGGGCGACGAGGGCACCGAAGGCCAGGGCGGTAGCCAGGAGGAGGCGCACGGACCGACGAGGGTAGCGCGGGCGCGCCAGCGGGGCGGCAGCTCAGTCGAGCAGTCGGCGCGCCCCCGCCAGGATGCGGCGGTTGAGCTCGTCCACGTCGATGCGACCCCCGCTGCGGGCGATCTGGAGGGCCTCGCGGGCCAGGGTGTCGCGGGGTGCCAGGACGACGGCCCGCCGCAGGAGCCGGACCGCGCGGCGCCCGTCCCCGCGCGCCGAGGCCACCGCGCCCTGCTCGAGCGTGGCGTAGGCGTCGTCGGGCACGCGCTCCAGCGCCCGCCCGAACGCCGCGTCGGCGCGGGGCAGGTCGCCGAGGCGGAGCGCGATGGAGCCCTCGAGCGTCGCGGGCCGGGAGCTGAACGGGTCGAGGCCCGCCGCCCGGTCCAGGAGCTCGTAGGAGGCCTGGGGATGGGCCAGGAACGCCGTCGCCGCCCGGGTCTGCGACCGCTCCGACGCCCAGAGGCACGCGAGGGGGACCGCCAGCACGAGGGTGGCCGCACCCAGGACGAGCCCCGCCCGCGGCGCGCGCCCGGGAGCCGGCCCGGCCGGCGCCTCGCGCCGGGGGGCGAGCGAGCAGGCGAGCCCGAGCAGGGCCCAGGCCACCACCCCGAGCCCGGCGTACTCCCAGAACCAGTCGAGGCTCCCGTGGACGACCCAGTAGACCGCGCCGATCGTCGCCCCGCCGGCCGCCGCGGTCCGCGCTCCCCCGCCCGCCCGCATGGCCCTCGAGGCCGCGACGAAGGCGGCTCCCAGCGCCACGAGCAGCAGCGCCGCGCCGATCGCCCCCGTCTGGGCGAGCGCGCGCAGCTCGAAGGAGTGCGGGTAGCGCGGCGTCTCCGAGCTGCGGCCCTCGCGCAGGTACTGCTGGTAGAAGCCGTCCGCCCCCACGCCGGCCACGGGGTGGTCGCGGAAGGTCCGCAGGGCGACGCGGTAGAAGTCGTAGCGGTTCGAGCCGAGGCCCGCCACGAGGCGGTTGCGCCCCTGGTCGTTCTCCGCGTAGCCGCCCTTGAAGGAGTCCCAGGCGCTCGAGACGCGGTCCGCCGGGTTCCCCACGACGACCAGGCCGCCGACCGCGCCGGCCGCGACCACGACGGCCACGGCGATCCGCACCCCCAGGCGCGCCCGCTCGACCGTCGCCGCGCCCGGCGGCCGCCGCGCGAGCGCGACCCGCACGCCCAGCACCGCCAGCGCGGTCACGACGCCGGCCAGAGCCCGCCGCGAGGAGCACGGGGTGCAGCGCCGCGTCCGTCGCCGCGCCGGGGTCGCCCGGCCCCTTCAGGACGTCCCCGAGGTCCACGAGGCGGCCCGCGCACGGGCCCACGGCCGCGGCGACCGGGAGGAGCACGGCGAGCGTCCGCAGGCGCCCGGGCACCGCGACGAAGAGCACGAGCAGGACGATCGGGAGGGAGAAGACCGAGCCGCGACTGACCGCCAGGAGCGCGAGGCAGAGCTCGAGGACCACGAGCGCGACGAGCACCCCGCGCAGCCACCAGGCCACCTCGCGCGCGCCCGCGAGCACGAGCGCGGGAAGCGCCCCCATGAGCAGCAGCCCCGCGGTCGCGTTCGGGTAGCCCGTCGGGGCGAGCAGGCGCCCCGTGCGCAGCAGCTCGGGCTCCCCCGTGAGCCGGACGAGGGTCACCACCGCGGCCAGCCCGATCGCCCCGACGAGCGCGCCGAGCACCCAGGCGCCCGTGCCGCCCCGCTGCGGCCAGAGCGCGAAGAGGCAGAACACGACGAGGTAGACGAGCGTCCGGCCCGCGCCCTGGAAGGCGTAGCCCGGGTCGTCGGCCCAGCCGATGGAGGCGAAGGACCAGGCCGTGTAGGCCCCGAGCGCGCCGGCGGCGACGAGGACGGCCCGCGGGACCTCCCGCACCCGCAGGCCGAGCGCGACGACGGCGCCCGCGAGCAGCCCGACCAGCGCGAGGCCGCCGAGCGCCCAGGTCGCGACGGGGAAGCCGCCCCGGTCGAGCGCCCACCAGGCGACGACGGCGGCCGCGGCGAGCATCGGGACGGTGATGGGCGCAGCCCGCAGCCTCGCGACCATGGCGGCGAGCCTAGCCCCCGCCCCGGCCGGCGGACGCGGCCGCGCCGCGGCACGGAGCCCGTGGCCCACGGGTCAGATCCCCCGCGCCCGCAGCGCGAGGAGCTCGCGCGGCCCCGTGCGCCACGAGCCGAGCAGCGCGGCCGGGTAGACCAGGGCGCCGACAAGGAGCGCCGGGGCCAGCCCGAGCCCGCGGGTGGCCAGCATCGCCCCGGCCATCAGCGCACCGGCCGCCAGCGCACCCGCCGCGCGACCCAGGGCGGGCCGCAGGCCGAGGACGCGCAGGCCCGCGGTGAGCGCCAGGACGCAGGTGAGGACCTCCGTCGCGACGGTCGCCCAGGCCGCCCCGACCCCCCCGTGCTCCGGGATGAGGAGCAGGTTGAGGCCGACGTTGACCACGACGCCGACGGCCGCGAAGCCGACCACCCGCCAGGTGATGCCGGCCAGGGGCGCGAGCGCCGCCGCGAGGTTCGCGAGGCAGATCGCCGCGAACGCGAGGACGAGGATCGGCAGGACCTCCGCCGTCCGGGCGTAGTCCGCGCCGAAGAGCAGGCGGACGACGGGGTCGGCCAGGACCCAGGCCGTGGCCACCGCCGGCACCGCCAGCGCCACCAGGAGGTCCAGGCAGGTCTGCACGATCCGGCGCACCCGGGCCTGGTCGCGGCCCCAGGCCGCCGAGGCCACGGGGAAGAACGCGGACATGACGGCGACCGGGAGCAGCACGAGCGGGTCGAGCACCCGGACCGCCGCCCCGTAGGCGCCCGCCTCGCGCACGTCGTCCAGGCGGTAGAGCAGCACGGCGTCGAGCCGGTAGTAGATCGTCGAGAGGACCCCCGTCAGGCCGATGGGCAGCGCGAGGCGCAGGAGCGGCGCGGCGCGGCGGCGGGCCGCGATCCTGGGCGCGGTCATCGCGGGGCGCACGAGCGCCAGCTGCGCCGCCGCGACCACGCCGGAGACGACGGCGAGCCCCGCCGCGAACGCGACGAGGCCCGCGCCGAGCGCCGCGAGAGCCCCCACCGCAGCGAGCCACAGGGCGCTCTGCAGCAGGGCCACCCCGAAGCCGATCCCGCCGCGCAGCCGGGACTGGAAGACGCTCAGCAGCGCCGCGCTCCCCTGGGCGAGGATCGTCAGGCAGAGCACCAGCCCGACGGTCCGCGCGCTCCCCTCCGCCCGCAGCACGAGGGGCACCCCGAGCGCCGCGAGGAGCGTCGCCGCGCCGGCGAGCGCCGTCCGCAGCCCGGCCAGCGCGCCGAGCCACTCCGCCTCGTGCTCGGGCTCGGCGGCCATCTTGAGCGTCGCCGCGCTCGCGAGCCCGAACTCCGTGACGGCGGAGAACAGCCCGACGTAGGCCAGCGCCGTCGTCCAGATCCCGAACCGCTCGGGCCCGAGCGTGCGGACCAGGAGCGGGAGCGTCACGAGCCCGACGAGGATCGTCGCGCCGCGACCCGCGAGCTGCAGGCCGATGGTCCGGGCGACCCGGCCACCCGTCGCCCGGGCGGCCTCCCCCGCCTCCCCCCTCACCCGCGCCCGGGGCGCGGCACTAGTCGCGCAGCCCGGTGTTGATGCGACCGACGGCGTCCGTGATCGCGCGCTGGCTGTCCCCGATGCCCGAGGAGAGGTCCGTGCGCACCTGGGCACGCTGCTCCGCGGTGCCCCCCTCGAGCTTCGCCGCGGCCCCCTCGACCTCGCGCTGGTAGCCCTGCACCGCCTTGACGAGCGCGGCGTGCTCGTCGGCGACGGCCTCGGGCGGGCGCGCCTGCCCGAGCGCCTTGACGAAGGTCGCGGTCGCGGTGCCGAAGGCCCTGAGCGTCGAGCGGTCCTGGGCGAGCGTGCTCGTGGCGGTCAGGCGCCGGCGGACCTGCTCGAAGCGGTCGAGGTAGACCTGCTGGGCGCCGGCGACGCGCTGCACGTAGGCGTTCTTCGCTTCCGCGTCGTCGCCGCACCCCGCGACGGCGACCGCGAGCAGCAGCCCGGCGAGGGCGAGGAGGCGTCGGGGGGACCGCATGGGGCGCAAGCTACAGCGTCACACTGGGGCCTTGACCCCGCTCGGCCTGTACGTCCACGTGCCCTTCTGCGCGGCACGCTGCGGCTACTGCGACTTCAACACCTACACGGCCGCCGAGCTGCCGGGCGGCGGCGACCGGGCGGGCTTCGCGGCCGCCGCGCTGCTCGAGCTCGACCAGGCCCGCGACGCGCTGGGGCCGCGCGAGGTCGCGACGGTCTTCGTCGGCGGGGGCACCCCGACGCTGCTGCCGCCGGAGGACCTCGTGGCGCTCCTCGCCGGGATCCGCGAGCGCTTCGGCCTGGCCCCGGGCGCGGAGGTCACGACGGAGGCCAACCCGGAGTCCGTCGACCCCCGGACGTTCGCCGTGCTGCGCGAGGGCGGCTTCACCCGCGTCTCGGTCGGGATGCAGCACGCGGCGCCGCACGTGCTCGCCACGCTCGACCGCGTCCACACCCCGGGCCGCGCGGGCGCCGCGGTGGCCGAGGCGCGCGCCGAGGGCTTCGAGCACGTCTCCCTCGACCTCATCTACGGCACGCCGGGGGAGCGCGCGGAGGACTGGGCGCTCACCCTCGACACGGCGCTGGCCGCCGGGCCCGACCACGTGAGCGCCTACGGGCTGGAGGTCGAGCCGGGGACGGCGCTGGCGGCCCGCGTGCGCCGCGGGGACCTCCCGGTCCCGGACCCCGACGCGATGGCCGACCGCCAGGCCGAGGCCGACGCCGCCTTCGAGCGCGGCCGGCCTGCACTGGTACGAGGTCGCCAACCACGCCGCGACCCCCGAGGCACGCTGCCGCCACAACCTGGGCTACTGGCACTCCCATGACTGGTGGGGGATCGGCCCGGGCGCGCACTCCCACCTCGACGGCCGGCGCTGGTGGAACGTCAAGCACCCCTCGGCCTACGCGCGCCGCCTCGCCGAGGGCGCGTCGCCCCTGGCCGGCAGCGAGGAGCTCGACCCCGCGACCCGCCGCTTCGAGCGGATCATGCTCGAGGTCCGCCTGGCCGAGGGCCTCGACACGGCGCTGCTCTCCCCCGCGGGCCTGGCCGCCGCGGAGGCGCTCGCCGCCGACGGCGCGCTCGAGCTCGCGGGGGGCCGCGCGACGCTCACCCTGCGCGGCCGCCTCACGGCCGACGCGGTGGTCCGCGCGCTCACGGACTGAGCGCACCGCGAAGGGGCCTGACCCCGTTCCGTCGACACCCGTCACCGCAAAGGGGTCAGACCCCTTTGCGTCGTGCCCCGTAGGCTCGCGGCCATGCGCGCCGTCCAGATCGTCGAGCTCACCGGCCCCGCCAGCGCCCTGCGTGAGGTGGACGTCCCCGAGCCCGAGCCGAGCCACATGCTGACCCCGGGCGAGGGCGTCGTCGTCGACGTCCACGCCGCGGGCGTCTCGTTCCCCGAGGTCCTGCAGACCCGCGGGCGAGTACCAGATGAAGCCGCCGCTCCCCTTCGTGCCGGGCAGCGAGGTCGGCGGGGTCGTCCGCTCCGCCCACGAGGGCTCGAAGTTCGCCCCGGGCGACCGCGTCGCGGCCTTCTGCATGCTCGGCGGCTTCGCGGAGGTCGCGGTCGCGCCGGAGCACATGACCTTCAAGCTGCCCGACGAGCTCTCCTTCGCCCAGGGCGCGGCGCTCGTCCTGAACTACCACACGGCCTACTTCGCGCTCGTGACCCGCGGGCGCCTTGCGCAGGGCGAGACCGTCCTCGTGCACGGCGCGGCCGGCGGCGTCGGGACCGCGACGCTCCAGGTCGCCAAGGGGCTCGGAGCGCGGACGATCGCGGTGGTCTCCTCGGACGAGAAGGAGCAGGTCGCGCGGGACGCGGGCGCGGACGAGGTCGTCCGGGTCGAGGGCTTCAAGGACGCCGTCGCGGCGCTCGGCGGCGCGGACGTCGTGATCGACCCCGTCGGCGGCGACCGCTTCCTCGACTCCCTGCGCACGCTCAACCGGGGCGGACGCCTGGTGGTCGTCGGCTTCACGGGCGGCTCCATCCCCGAGGTGAAGGTCAACCGCCTCCTGCTGAAGAACACGGAGGTCGTCGGCGCGGGCTGGGGCGAGTGGGCGCTCTCGAACCCGGGGCTGAGCGACGAGATCGGCGCCGCGCTCGACGCGCTCATCGCCTCGGGCCACGTGCGGCCCATCGTCGGCCCGCGCTTCGGCCTCGACGACGTGCAGCAGGCGCTCGAGACGATCGACGGCCGCGCGGCGACCGGGAAGGTCGTGCTGGACGTGCGCCCCAGCTAGGCCGGGGCGCGGCCCTTCTCCCGCCGCACGAGCACGAGCTCGACGGCGAAGGTGACACCGCTGACCAGGAACGCGATCCAGCCCCAGCCCGCGGAGAGGACGAGCCCGAGCACCGCGACCACGAGCGCGAGGGTCGAGAGCAGGCGCCAGGTCTTCGGGTCCGCGGGGGAGGTCGGCATGGCCCCGAGGGTAGGACCAGGCGGTCTCGGGGGAGTGCACGGGGATGGCCCGTGTGTTCCTCTGCGACGACTCGACCCTCTTCCGCACCGTCGCCCGGGTGCAGCTCGAGAGCCACGGCCACGAGGTCGTCGGGGAGGGCGGCGACGGCCCGGCCTGCCTCGCGGGGATCGCGGCGGCCGACCCGGAGGTCGTCCTGCTCGACCACGTCCTGCCCACGCCCCCGGACCTCGCGGCGCTGCGCGCGCAGATCCCGCAGGTGAAGGTCATCCTCTACGCCGGCATGCCCATCGCGGAGCTCGAGGCGGAGGCGGCGATCGTCGGCGCGGACGCCGCGCTCTCGAAGGCCTCGCCGTTCGAGGAGCTCGGCGCGCTCGTCCGCGAGGTCGCCGCCCGGCCCTAGGTCTCCTCGTCCTCGTACTCGGGGTCCGTCTCCTCCTCCGTGGCCATGAGGCCCTCCGCGGCGGCGGTCTCCTCGAGCTCCTCGGGGGTCGGGTTGGCGGGGTCGCGCTCCGGCGTCTCGGTCATGGGGCGGTCCTACCCAGGAGCGGGCCGCCGGGTGCACCGCGCCCCGTACGGTGCAGGCATGCACGCACCGCGCCTCGCCGTCCCCCTCCTGGCCGCGGTCGCGCTGGCCGGGAGCGCCTCCCCCGCGCAGGCCGCGGCCCCGAGCTGCGGGAAGCCCCGGGCCCGGACCGTCCTGGTCACCCCCGGCCTGCGCATCGTGAGCGTGCCCGTCCTGCGGGTCTACCGGAAGGGCGGGACGACCGTGCGCGGCCGCGACTACTTCGGGTGCACGCGCCGCCCCGGCGCCCGCGCGTTCAAGGTCGGCGCGACCTACCGCGAGTACGCGACGACCGGCTCCCTCGAGGGCCAGACCGCCGTCGCCAGCGGGCTGACGTCCTTCGCCCAGCCCGCCGGCACCTTCCTCCTCGCCCGCACCCGCGAGGCGGACCTCTCGGGCTCCTACGCCGAGCGGACCTCCCGGGTCGTCGACGTCGCGACGGGCCGCCGGTACGCGTTCTTCCACGACCTCGACGCGGAGGGGGAGGAGGGAACGCCGGACCCGGCGCCCCCGGTCGCCCAGCGCCTCGACGCCGCCGGCCACCTCGCGGCCATCTTCTCCGCCCCCGGGGACTCGAGCTCCGTCTCGCCGCCCCCCGGGAGCAGCCAGGTCGTCGCCTTCTCCCCCTCCGGCGCCCGGACGGTCCTCGACGAGGCACCCGCGGCCGCGCTCCCCAAGGCGTCCTTGACCCTCGCGGGCGGCGTGGTCGGCTGGACCCACGACGGCCAGGCGCGCTCCGCCCCCGCACCGTCCTAGCGAGGCCCTCCGATGCACGTCCTGCGCGCCGGACCCCTGACGTCGACCTGGCACCCCGAGCACGGGATGGTCGGCGCCTCGCTCACCCACGAGGGCGAGGAGCTGCTCGGCCAGCGCGGCGGCCTCGAGGCCTACCTCGCGAAGGGCTCCGCGTTCGGGATCCCGCTCCTGGCGCCGTGGGCGAACCGGATCGACGGGCTGCGCTACGGGCAGGTCGAGCTCGACCCGGAGCGGGTCAAGCGCGACGCGAACGGCCTCCCGAAGGACGGGCTCATGCCGGGCCGCGCCTGGACCGTCGAGGACGCCGACGAGCACCGCCTCGTCGCCGCCTTCGAGGCCACCCCGGAGGTCCTCGCGCGCCTTCCCGTTCCCCCACCGCCTGCGGGTGGAGGTCGAGCTCTCCCCGACCGCGCTGACGGTGACGACGGAGCTCGCCGCCCGGGGCGTCGTCCCAGTCCCGGTCGCCTTCGGCTGGCACCCGCTCTTCACCCTCCCCGGCGTCCCGCGCGAGGCGCTCGACGTCACCCTCCCGGCCACGGAAGAGCTCGTCCTGGACCCCCGCGGCATCCCCTCGGGCGCCCGCCGGGAGCGCTCGTTCGCCGACGGTGCGCTGGGCGCCCGCACCGCGGACTCCGAGCACCCCGTGGGCCCCGGCGCGTTCGTCCTGCGCGGCGGCGGGCGCGAGCTCCGGGTCACGTGGGCGCCGGAGGACTACCCCGTGGGCCACCTCTGGGCGCCGGAGGGCGAGGCCTTCGTCGCCTGGGAGCCCATGACCGCGCCGACGAACGCCCTGCGCTCCGGCGACGGCCTGCGGCGCGTGCTGCCCGGGCAGGCGCTGAGCGTCGCGTTCGTGGTCGCGGTGGCAGCGGGCTGACGCCCCGCCGCACGGCGCTCCCGCGTTCCGGCAGACTCGCGGGATGGGTCGACGGTCGGGGAACTGGTTCATCACGCTCGCGGTGGCGCTCGCGCTCCCGGCGGCCGCCTCGGCGGCGGGCTTCGACGCCCCGACGTCCACCGACGCGGGCCAGCAGCCCCCGGCGCCCAACGTCCAGCGGGTCGGACACCCCGAACGACCCGGCCTACGACTCCTCCGAGCCCGACGACCCGACCCCGGGCGCCGCGCGGACGACGAACCTCTTCGAGGAGGACTACGACCTCTTCGGCTTCCCCTCGGCCCTGACGCGGTTGACGGCGCTCTACGGCCCCGGGGATCCGCGAGCCGGCAAGCCGCAGGTCTCGGGCTTCAACGCCGCGGGCGCCTGGAAGCGGACGCGCGGCCTCCCCGGCGTCGACCGTCGCGATCCTCGACACGGGCATCAACTGGGACAACGGCGGCCTCCGTCAGCAGGTCGCGCTCAACGCGGCCGAGCTGCCGCTGCCCGAGGGCTCGGCGACGAAGGACAAGAACGGGAACGGCCACGTCGACGTGGACGACTACGCGGGCGACCCGGCGCTCCCGGCCGGCCGCGCGCGGAGCACCCCCACGGGGCAGGACCTCATCCGCGCCTTCTCCGACGGGAAGGACGCGGACGCCAACGGCTACGTGGACGACATCGCGGGCTGGGACTTCTTCGACGACGACAACGACCCCCAGGACGCCTCGAGCTACTTCGCGGCCGAGAACCACGGCTCGGGCCGGACGAGCGAGGTGGCCGAGCGTGGGAACGACGGCCAGGGCTCCCTCGGCGTCTGCCCCAAGTGCACCTTCGTCCCCCTGCGCATCTGGGACACCTTCGTCTCCGACCAGAACTCCTTCGCCATGGCGGTGACCTACGCCGCCGACAACGGCGTGGAGGTCATCGAGGGCGCCGACGGCGGGCTCTACCACTCCGCCTTCGCCGAGGCCGCCTCGCAGTACGCCTACGACAAGGGGGTCGCGCAGCTCTTCTCGGGTGACGACCTCAACACGGGCAACCACAACTACCCCGCGGCCTACGACCACGTCCAGCTCGTGGAGGGCGTGGTCAACGACGTGGAGGGGCTCGGGATGGAGCTGCCCGCGCAGGACGGCGACCCGGGCATCCGCGCGGGGATCATCCAGCTCATCCGCGCGCTCGGGGTGGTCGGCACGAACGTCCCGACCGCGACGTACTTCCGGGGGGCGAACACGACGCAGTTCGGGGGCAAGTCCTCCATCTCCATGCACGGGCCCACGGGCTCGACGAACACGGGCAAGGCCGCGGGCGCCGCCGCGCTGCTCATCTCGGGCGCCCGCGAGAAGGGCATCGAGCTGCGCCCGGACGAGACCCGTGAGCTGCTCGAGCAGACCGCGGAGGACGTCATCCCGGGCAACACGGCGGGCACGGGGGTCCCCGACCCCTCGCAGGTGGGCTTCGACACCCACTTCGGCTACGGCCGCGTGGACCTCGGCGCCGCGGTCGCCGCCGCGCAGGACGGCAAGCTCCCGCCCGAGGCGAACATCGCCTCCCCGGACTGGTACGCGCCCGTCACGGGGCCGAGCGTCCCGATCAGGGGCCTCGCCCGCGACCGCTCGCGCTCCGGGGCCTTCACCTGGGAGCTCGAGTACGGCGTCGGGCTGGCGCCCACGTCCTTCACCTCCGTGCGCAAGGCCACCGCCACGGGCACCGTCACGGACTTCGGGACCATCGACCTGGCGGCGGTCCGCGCGGCGCTGGCCGCCCGCACGACCCACCCGGATCGCGACGACCCCGCCGGTCCCACGTTCGACCCGACCGCCCGCGACCCCTACGACGGGCAGTTCACGGTGCGCCTGACGGTCAAGTCGGCCGACGGCAAGGCCCTGCTCGGCGTGGACCGCCAGGTGCTCACCGCGCTCGACGACCCGACGCTGCGGCCCGGGTTCCCCAAGCGCCTGGGCTCGGGCGGCGAGGCACCGCTGCGCTACGTGGACCTCAACGGCGACGAGACGCAGGAGCTCCTGCTCCCGACGGAGGACGGCGTGGTCCACGCGTACGAGCCCGACGGCTCGGAGCTCGCGGGCTGGCCCGTGAGGACCGAGACGCAGTTCGTCGCCCGCGGCCACGGCGCGTCACCGGCGCTCAAGGCGCTCGAGGCCCCGCGGGAGCCGCCGCGCGGCCCGGTCGTCGGCGACCTCACGGGCGACGGGCGGCCCGAGGTCGTCACCACCGCGGGCGAGCGCATCTACGCCTGGCGGGCGGACGGCACGCCGCTGCCCGGCTTCCCGGTGAACCCCGACCCGACCCGGGCCAACTGCGCCCCGGGGGAGCAGCAGAAGGAGGTCAAGCACCCCAAGTGCGGCTTCCTCGCGTCCCCGGCGCTCGCGCAGCTCGACGCGCCGCCCGCCGCGCGGTCCATCGTCGCGCCGGGCCTCGACGGGCGCCTGCGCGCCTACCGGGCGGACGGCTCCGTGCAGCCCGGGTTCCCCGTGCGGCTGCGCGACGAGACGAACCTCCCGGCCGCGCGCCGTCCCCGTGACCGCGGAGTCGATCAACGCGCCGGCGGTCGGGGACCTCGACGGCGACGGCCGCGACGAGGTCGTGGCGCCGACGAACGAGGTCTACGGCGCCGCGGGCCGCGGAGGCGGGGACGTCTCCTTCGCCGGCCCTCTCGCTCCGGGGCCCCGACGACCACCTCGCGGGTGTACGCGGTCCAGCCGCACCGGGCACCGGGCCGGCCGGCACCGCCGTTCCTCGTGGCCGGGTGGCCCATCGAGCTCTCCGGCATCATCCAGAACGTCCTGCCGCTCATCGGGCCCGGGCACGACCCGGCGCTCGTGCGGGTCGGCGGGCGCGCCGCAGGTCGTGGTCTCCACGACGGGCGGGGACCTCGCGCTCTACGGCGCGAACGGGACCCTCACGCGCACGATCCAGCAGCAGGGCGCGGGCGGCCAGGGGGCCCTGAACCTCTTCGAGTCCGCCGCGGTCGGCGACCTCTCGGGGGCCGGCACCCCGGACGTCGTGAAGTACCAGGTGGACCTCGGGCAGGCCGCGAACCTGCTGCTCGTGGGGCAGAACGTGCCCTACAGCCACCGGATAGGCGCCTACGACGCGGCGACGGGCGTGAAGGTCCCGGGCTTCCCGGTCATCACGGACGACTACCAGTTCCTCTCGAGCTCGACGGTGGCGAAGGTCGCCGACGGGCCCACGAACCAGGTGCTGGCCGGGACGGGCCTCGGGCTCCTGCACGCCTACGACGGCGCGACCGGGCGGGACGTCGCGGGCTTCCCGAAGACGACGGGCGGGTGGCTCTTCGCCCCCGCCGCGCTCTCGACGGACAAGCGGGTCGCGGCGATCACCCGGGAGGGCTACCTCTTCGAGTGGACCGCCCCGGGCGCCGCCGCGTGCCAGCCCGAGTGGCCCTCCTTCCGCCACGACCAGCTCGGGACGGGCGACTACGACGCGGACGGCACGCCGCCGAGCGCCCCGGGGTCGCTCGCGGTGGCGCCGGGGGCCGACGGGAAGCGCAAGGTGACCTTCGTCTCGCCCGGGGACGACGGGCGCTGCGGCACGCCCACGCGCTACGTCGCGGACGTGGACGGCACCGCGGTCGACCTCGGCGCGGTCGTCGCGGGCGGCGCGGCCTTCTCGCGGGAGCTCGCGCTTCCCGCGGGCAAGACGCTGACCGTGCGCGCGGCGGACGGGCCGGCGGGGCAGCGCTCGAACCTCGGTGCGCCGGCGAGCGCCCCGCTGGCCGGCGGGGGCGCGGCGGGCAGCGGCGGCGGCGCGGCGGGTGGTGGCGGCACGGCGGGCGGCGGCGCGGCGGGCGGCGGTGGCGGTGCTGCCGGCGGCGGCGCGGGCGGCGGCTCCGGCGGCGGAGCGGGTGGCGGCGGCGCCGCGGGCGGCGGCTCCGGCTCCGGCGGCTCCTCGGGGGGCTCGAACCCGGGCGGTGGGAACGGCTCCTCCGGCACGGGCGGCCCGAGCCGCATCTGCCAGTCGCGCCGGGTCATCACCGTGACCCTGCCCAAGGCGGTCCGGCGCGCCGGGGTGCGCTCCGTCCGCCTCTCCATCACGGGCCGCCGCTCGCAGACCCTGCGGGGCTCGCGCTCGCGGGTGCGGGTCTCGCTCAAGGGCCTGCGGCGCGGCCGGGTCGCGGTGAAGCTCGTGGTCCGCGGCCGCGACGGCCGCTCGCGGACGGTGAAGCGCTCCTTCCTGGCCTGCACCCCCCGGCGGTGAGGGTCCTGGTCGATCGAGGGGTCGTCAGGCGACCCTTCGATCGACCAGCTCAGCTCCGGCCCAGCACGAGCCCCACGTAGCCCTCGGCGACCTCGTCCCAGCGCAGGCGCCCGCGCGGGTTCCACCACTGCGCCGTGTGGTTGACCATCCCGAGGAGCGCGGCGAGCGCGACCCGCCGGTCCTGCGCGGGCAGCGCGCGGGCCACGACGTCCTCCACGAGCCGCTCGAAGGCCTTGCGCGCGCGGCGCACCCCCGCCCACTGCGGCCCGTGCTCGATCGCGTGGCGCTCCTGCTGGAAGACGAGCATGTGGTCGCGGTGGGTCGTGACGTGCTCGACCCACGCCCCGACGAGCTCCCGGAGCTGCTCCTCCGGGCCGCGCTCCTCGGCGAGGAGCTCCCGCGCGCGGGCCAGGAGCGGGTCCATGAGCTCGTCGCAGATCGCGATGAGCAGCTGCTCCTTCGAGGCGAAGTAGTGGTAGATCCCGCCCGCGGCCAGCCCCGTCTGGCGGGAGAGCTCGGCCATGGAGGTCGAGTCGTAGCCCCGCTCCGCGAAGACCCGGGCGGCGGTGTCGACGAGCTCGGCGCGGCGGCTCTCGAAGCGCTCGCGCAGGACGGGGCGGGTGGGCGCGGCTGCCACGTCCGCGAGCCTACCGAACTCCGAACGGCCGTTCGAACTCCGAACGCCGCTTCGGTATCGTGCCCCGCATGCTCTTCGACCTGCCCGACGAGGACCGTGCGCTCCGCGACACCGTCCGCGACTTCGCCGTCAACGAGGTGGCCCCCGTGGCCGAGCACCTCGACCAGACCAAGACGTTCCCCGCGGACCTCGTCCGCAAGATGGGCGAGCTCGGCTGGATGGGGATCCCGTTCCCGGAGGAGGTCGGGGGCGCCGGCGGCACGAGCCTGCAGTACGCGCTGGCCGTCGAGGAGCTCACCCGCATCGACTCCTCCATCGCGATCACGATGTGCGCGCACACCTCGCTCGGCACCCAGCCCGTCTACCTCTTCGGCACGGAGGAGCAGAAGGAGCGCCTGCTCCCGGACCTCACGAGCGGGCGCAAGCTCGGGGCGTTCGGCCTCACGGAGCCCGAGGCGGGCTCGGACGCCGGGAACGTCAAGACGACCGCGACGCTCGCCGACGGCGTGTGGACCGTCAACGGCTCGAAGCAGTTCATCACCAACGCCGGGACGGAGCTCAGCGGCCACGTCGCGATCACCGCCGTGACCGCGATGAACGGCCGCAAGGAGATCTCGAACATCATCGTCGAGAACGGCACCCCCGGCTACGAGCAGGGGACGCCGTACCGCAAGATGGGCTGGAACGCCTCGGACACGCGGCCGCTGACGTTCACGGACGTGCAGGTGCCGGAGGAGAACCTCCTCGGTCCGCGCGGCCAGGGCTTCAAGCAGTTCCTCCACATCCTCGACATCGGCCGCATCGGGGTCGCGGCGATGGGCGTCGGCCTCGCGCAGGGCGCGCTGGACGAGGCGCTGAAGTACGCGAAGGAGCGCCAGGCGTTCGGGCAGTCCATCTCGAAGTTCCAGTCCATCCAGGCGAAGCTCGCCGACATGGCCACGGAGATCGAGGCGGCGCGCCTGCTCACGTACAAGGCGGCGTGGGAGAAGGACCAGGGCCGGAACTTCACGCTCACCGCCGCCCAGGCGAAGCTCAAGACCGGACGCCTCGCGGTGCGCTGCGCCGAGGAGGCCGTGCAGATCCACGGCGGGTACGGCTACATCGAGGAGTACCCCGTCTGCCGCCACTACCGCGACGCGAAGATCCTCACGATCGGCGAGGGCACGGACGAGGTGCAGCAGATGGTCATCGCGCGGGCGCTCGGGGCCTGAGCGATGGAGCTGCCGGGCGCCGTCCGGATCCGCGAGGTCGGCCCGCGCGACGGGTTCCAGAACGAGCCCGAGGTCCTCGCGACGGACGACAAGGTCCGGCTCATCGACGCGCTCGCGCGCACGGGGGTGCCGCGCATCGAGGTCACCTCGTTCGTCCGCGCGGACGTCATCCCCCAGCTCGCCGACGGCCGCGAGGTGCTCGAGCGCATCGACGTCCCCGGAGGGCGTCGAGCGCTCCGTCCTCATCCCGAACGAGCGCGGCCTCGACGCCGCGCTCGAGGTGCGGGAGCGCTTCGACGGCGTGAGCGTCTTCCTCTCCGCGAGCGAGACGCACAACAAGAAGAACGTCAACCGCACCGTGGCCGAGTCGCTCGACGGCCTGCGCCGCGTGCTCCCCCGCGCCGCGGAGGCGGGCCTCGCCGTGCACCGCGGTGATCGCGACGAGCTTCGGCTGCCCCTACGAGGGCGAGGTCCCCGAGGCGCGCGTGCTCGACCTGGCGGCGGAGCTCGCCGCGGCGGGCGCGACGGAGGTCGGCTTCGGCGACACGACCGGCATGGCGAACCCCGTGCAGGTCGGGCGCTTCTTCGCGGGCGCGCGCGAGCGGCTCGGCGACGCGGTCGAGCTCACCGCGCACTTCCACAACACGCGCGGCCAGGGCCTCGCGAACGCGCTCGCCGCGCTGCAGGCGGGCTGCACGAGCTTCGAGTCGAGCTTCGGCGAGCTCGGGGGCTGCCCCGTCCCGAAGGGCGCGACGGGGAACATCGCCACGGAGGACCTCGTCTCCATGCTCGAGGAGATGGGGGTCGCCACGGGCGTCGACCTCCCCGCGCTCCTGGCCGCCACCCGCGACGTCGCGGGCGTCCTCGGCCGCCCGCTCGGGTCGCACACGCTCGTGGCGGGCGCGATCGACTGGCACCGCTGAGCCGCCCGGGCGCGGGGCGCGGCGTTCGGATCCGAGCCCGCTGAGCGGGCGCAGGTCCGAACGCCCCCCGCGGCCCGGCGCGCGCTCAGCCGACGCCGGGGCGTGCGGGCAGCGCGGCGTCGCTCCCGCGCGCCGCGGCCGCGAGCTGCGCGGCCGCGCTCGCCCAGGTCTCCGCGACGGTCCCCTGGCCCCCGCCCTCCGCGGCGGCACGGGCCCGCTCCGCGCAGGCGATCGCGGCGCGGGTGAGCGCCTCCTCGAGCTCCTCACCGGGTCCGGGCATGGCCCGAGCGTACTTCCCGCAAGGAGCGGCCGGGGCCCCGGGATGCCGCCGCCGCGTCTGCTTCCATCCTCGGCCTCATGAGTGTGGATCAGCTCCAGGACGCCGAGCAGGACGTCGCCCAGATGCAGGAGGAGAAGGCCCGCGGGGAGCGCGAGGCGCGCACCGCCGACCTCCGCAAGGCGCCGCTCTCGGACACCGCCACGAAGGCGCACTCCGCCGTCCAGGCGCCGCTCCAGCAGATCCGCACGATGGTGAACATGCGGGTCGGGACGCTCCCGGACATCCACGAGCTCGCGATCTCCATCAAGGAGAGCGGGCTGCTCCACCCGCCGCTGGTCCGCGAGACCGGGGACGCCGAGAAGCCCTACGAGCTCCTGGCCGGCCGGCGCCGCTTCGCCGCGATGCAGCTGCTCGACCAGGCCGAGGGCGCGCGGGAGGACTGGCGCTTCACGCTGGTCGACGGCATCTCGCGGCGCGAGGCGCTGACGATGCAGTTCGCCGAGAACTTCCACCAGAGCAAGCCGGAGCCCGTGCAGTTCGCCCGCGCCGCCCGGGCGATCATGGGCGAGGACGAGTCGCTCACGGCCGCGGACGTCTCGCGCCTCGTCGGCGCGCCGCTGGCCTGGACCCGCAAGGCGCTGAAGCTCCTCGACCTCCCCGAGTCGATCGTGGAGCGGGTGGAGCAGGGCGACCTCTCGTTCACCGTCGCGGAGATCGTGCGGCGCGGGATCGCCCGCGGCGACGTGAGCGCGGAGGAGGCCGAGGAGCTCGTCGACGAGCACGCCGAGGGGAAGATCACCGGCGGCTCCCTCAAGCTCGGCGTGGGCTACGTCCCGCCGAAGCCGAAGGACTACGAGGAGCAGTCGCGCAAGCTCGACGAGGCGCGGTGGGCTGCGAAGGACAAGCGGCCCGACGACGAGGACCAGAGGGACTGGGACGCGAACTCCTCCGAGCGCGCCGCGCGCGACCGCGGCCTGGTCGCGGCGCCGAGCTCCATCGCCCGTCGCGCGGGGCTCTCCGCCCAGGACCTCGAGCCCGAGGACCTCGACGCCTACCTCCTCGGCCTCCTGCTCGACCAGCTCGCCAGCGCGGAGCGCCTGAGCGCGCTCGGCATCCGCGACGAGGGCGACGCGCACGACTACGCGTTCTCCCTCCGCCCGCACGAGCGGCTCGGGATCCTGCGGACGCTCGCGGGGGAGCTCCTGCTCGCCGACCCGGAGCCCCCGCGCGCGCTGCGCGCGGCGCTGGCGGCCGCCTAGGCTCCGCCGCGGTTCCGCGCCACCGCGGCGCGGATGAGCTCGACGAACGCCTCCTCGTCGAGCGGGTCGCCCTCCGCGATGTCGATCGCGCGGCGCACGCCCGCGTCGAGGCTCGAGTTGAACAGGCCGGCGGGGTCGGGCACGGAGGCGCCCTTGGCGAACGTGAGCTTCACCTTCGCCTTGTAGCTCTCCCCCGTGCAGATGATCCCGTGGGAGGACCAGGTCGGCACGCCCCCGCGGGTTGGAGGGCTTGCGCCACTTGACCTGCTCGACGACCCCGGGCTCGGCCTGCTTGATGAGCGCCCGCAGGCGCCCGAGCAGCTCCCCGCGCCAGTCCCCGAGCTCCGCGAGGACCGCGTCGATCGCCTCGGGGCCGTCCTCGTCCGTCACCGCGTCGCTCATGGCGCGAGTGTGCCACCTCCGGCGGGCGGGGTGAGGGCCTGCAGCGCCCGGGCCGTCGCGTCATCGGCGGGGAAGAAGGACTCGATCGCGAGCTCGGCGACCGTGATGTCCACGGCGGTCCCGAAGGTCGCGACGGTCGAGATGAGGGCGAGCTCGCCGCCCGCGTGGTGCAGACGGAGCGGGACCGCGATCTCCCCGGCCGTCCAGTCCGTCTCCGACGGCGTCGGCCCGCCGCCCGGCAGCGCGGCGAGCTCCGCGTGGAGCGCGGCGAGCGCCGGGTCGCCCGTCGCGACGGCCTGGCGACCGAGGCGGTCGAGCAGGTGCGCGCGCCACTCCGCGAGGTTCGCGATGCGCGGCGCCATGCCGTCCGGGTGCAGGGTGAGCCGCAGGACGTTCACGGGCGGCTCGAGGAGGTGCGGCGCGACGCCCGCGATGAGGACCCCGAGCGCGCGGTTGCCCGCCACGAGCCCCCAGTGGCGGTCGACGGCGACCGCGGGGTAGGGGTCGTGGCCGGCGAGCACGCGGTCGAGCACCTGGCGGACCGGGCCCATCGCGGGCTCGTCGAGGTCGCGCTGGGAGTACGCGGGTGCGTGGCCCGCGGCGAGCAGGAGCTGGTTGCGGTCGCGGAGCGGCACCCCGAGCTGCTCGGCGAGGTGGAGGACCATCTCCGCGCTCGGCCGCGCGCGGCCGGTCTCGACCCAGCTCAGGTGCCGCGTCGAGACCCCGGCCTCCAGGGCGAGGTCGAGCTGGCTCAGGCGCCGGCGCTGCCGCCACCCGCGCAGCAGCGCGCCGACGCCCGAGCCCGCCGCGACCTGGGTCACGCGGCGGCCTCCAGCGCGGGCAGCGGGCCGAAGAAGCCCGTCACGCGCGCCAGGCGCCCGTCCGCGTCGAGCTCGGCGACGTCGAGGCCGGCGAGGACGGCCTGGCCTTCGGGGCTGACGAGCTCCCAGCCGTAGCGGAGCTGCCCGTGGTGCTCGTCGACGCCCGAGGTACGGCGGAACGTGTGGCCGGCGAACTGCCCCTGCAGCGCGTCGGCGGCGTCGGCGATGCCCGCGTGCCCCTCGCCGGTCAGCGGCGGGTCGAGCAGGCGGCCCGCGGGCGCCCACGCCCGGGCGATGAGCTCCTCGCGGCGGCTCCGGTCGGGCTCGGCGTAGGCGGCGAGGTGGGTGTCGACGACGGTGCTGGCATCGGTCATGGGGACTCCTTGTCGGTTGGTGTGCCGGCAGGCTCCCGCGCCGCGCGCCGCGGATCCATGACCCCGGAGGTCATGGCGCCGCCGCCGCGAGCCAGTCCGTGACCGCCGCCCAGCCGGGTGTGCCCGGCAGGTGCAGGTCGAAGTGGCCCGCGCCCGGCTCCACGTGCAGCGTCACGTCGTCGCCCGCCGCCCGCGCCTCGGCGACCCAGTGCTCGCTCAGGGCGAGCGGGACGAGCTCGTCCGCGTCCCCGTGCACGACGAGCGTCCGCAGCCCGAGCGGCAGCGCCGCGAGGGGATCGGCGCCCGCGTAGGCCGCCGGCTCCACGTCCGGGTCCCCGAGAAGCTTCCAGCTCCCCGACCCCGGCCCGCCCGCGCGGGCCGCCAGCTCCAGGCCGGCGACCCCGGCGAGGTCCACGAGGCGCCGCACGCGCACCGGGCCGGGCGCCGCGGCGGCGTGCATTGCGACGGGGAAGCCCGCAGAGAAGCCGAGCGCCGTGACGTCCTCGAGGTCGAGCGGCGCGTCGAGCGCTCCGAGGTGCGCGAGCGCCGCCCGCGCGTCGTCGAAGGTCGCGGGCCAGCCGCCGCCCGAGCCGAGCCGGCGGTACGTGACGTTCCACGCGGCCCAGCCGAGCGCCGCGAGGTCCGCGGCGGCCGCGTCGAGCATCCCGCGCCCCGCCTCGGCCGAGAAGCTCCCGCCGTGCCACAGGACGACGACGGGATGGGGCCCGTCACCGGGCGGCAGGTGGAGCTCCCCGACCTGCTCGGGGGACGGGCCGTAGGCGACGGTTCCGGGCATGCCGGGAGCCTCCCACCCCGCGCGGACCCGTGGGGTTCCGGCTCGCGCGACCGCAGGGGGCGGTCACGGAGGCCGGAACCCCCCAGGGCCGGGGCGCCCCCCGGCGCTCAGCCCGGCCCGCCGGCGCCGGGCGGGGGCGCACCGCGCGCGAGGCGCTGCGCCTCGGCCAGGATGCGGCCGAGGCCGGGGTCGTCCGTGAGCCCGAGCGGCGCGAGCCCGAGGTCGCGTGGGCGGACGCGCCCCGCCGGGTCGACGACCGCGCCCGAGGCGAGGTGGATGCGGTGGCCGGCGACCTCGAGCCACGGCTCGCGCACCCGCGTCAGCTCCAGCACGCCCGCGCGGCCGAGGAAGAGCTCGAGCCCACGTCGGCGGTAGCGGCCCTGCGGCCCGAGCGGCCCCGTGAGCACCTCATCGCCCAACCCGGCGACCTCGACAGCCATCGCGACGTCGCGGTGCGGCTCCGGGTCAGGCTCGAGCCAGACGCTGCTCCACGTCCCCTTCTCGTTGAGGTCGTCGGACTCGGGCGGGGCGACCCACCGCACCCGGGCGCCGTCGGGGTGCACCGCCTCCCCGGCACCCGAGCGGGTCCACGTCCCGATGAGCCCGGCGCGCCAGCCCTGGGCGCGCAGGATCGCGACGAACTGGTGCTGGGCGACGAGCGGCACGCCGCTAGCCTGCCGCACGCCATGGCCGAGGTCCTCCGCTACGCCGCGTTCACCGACGACCCGGCCGGCGGCAACCCGGCCGGCGTCGTGCTCGACGCGTCCGGCCTCGAGGCGGAGGAGATGCAGGCGATCGCGACCCGGGTCGGCTTCTCCGAGACGGCCTTCGTCGTCCCCGGGGCCGAGGAGCTCCGCGTCCGCTACTTCTCCCCGGAGGCGGAGGTCCCCTTCTGCGGGCACGCCACGATCGCCACGGGCGTCGCCTGGGCCGAGCGCCACGGCCCCGGCACCCTCGCGCTGCGGACGCAGGCCGGGCTCGTCGGCGTCGAGGTCGGGCCGGGCCCCACGCCGGCCGCGACGCTCACGAGCGTCCCGCCCCGCATCGACCCCGGTCGGCGCCGGCGCAGCTCGCCGAGGCGCTCGCCGCCCTGGGCTGGCACGAGGACGAGCTCGACCCCGCGCTCCCGCCGCGGGTCGCCTACGCGGGAGCCCACCACCTCGTCCTCGCCGCCGCCACGGCGGAGCGGCTCGCGGCGCTCGACTACGACTTCGAGCGCCTCCGGGCGCTCATGGCCCGGGAGGACTGGACGACGCTGCAGCTCGTGCACCGCACGGGCCCCGCGAGCTTCCGGGTCCGCAACCCGTTCCCACCCGGCGGGGTGGTGGAGGACCCGGCGACGGGTGCGGCGGCCGCGGCCTTCGGCGGCTACCTGCGTGAGCTCGGCCTCGTCACGCCCCCGGCGGAGCTCCGGCTCGAGCAGGGCGTGGAGCTCGGCCGGCCGAGCCGCCTGGACGTCGCGGTGGGCGCCACGGGCGGCATCCGCGTCACGGGCACCGCCGTGGCCATGGACCGCCCGTAGCCGTGCCCGCCGGGCCGGATCGGCACGCGGCCGTGGGCGCGGAGCTCGCCGCGATCGCCGACGCCCAGGCGGCCTCCCCCGTCTTCGACCCGCTCGCCTTCGAGCAGGCCGCCGCGCTCCTGGCCCCCCTCGTCCCCGCGCCCCGTGCGGCGACGGACGCGCTCGCCCGCCTCCTCGGCATCGACCCCCGCCTCGCGGACGACTGGCTCCGCGAGACGCTGGCCCTCCTGGGAACCGGGGACCAGGCGGACGCCGGGGTGCGGGAGCGCGGCATCAGGCGCATCGCGGTCCTCGGCATGGCCTGGCGCTGAGCCCGGCCCGGACGCGGGTTCCGGGTGTGTCGCTCCACGAACTGCCGGTCACGAGATCTGACCAAAGCCGGTAGGTTCGCGCCGCGCCCGTCCCAGGGAGGACCGGGCGACCACCAAGACGGAGGATCACGTTGCTTCATCGAGCCTTGACGGGCGCCGGCTTCGCCGCTCTCGTCCTTGCTGTCGGCGCCCCCAGCGCCTCAGCCGCCCCCGGCGGCCTGGCGGGGTATCGCATCAAGGCGACCCCCACGAACCTGAAGAAGCTCGCCGAGGCGGGCTTCGACGCGAACGAGGGCCGTTCGAAGGACGGCAAGACCATCGACGTCGCGGGCACCGAGGCGCAGCTGCGCGGCCTGAAGGTCGGCGCCTCGCGCATCGACAGCGCCCGCGCGGTCACGCGCGCGACCAAGCGGGCCGCCCGCGCGGGCAGCGCCGCCACCGACGGCGCGACGGACGTCCCCTACAAGGTCTGGACGAAGTACGACGCCTTCGACGAGGAGGCGTTCAACGCCGGCAAGGCCGAAGCGGACCAGATCCCCGTCAAGGAGCAGTACACGGAGCAGTACGAGCGCGCCGTGGACGAGAACCCGGGCCTCGTGGCCAAGCGGGTCACGGGCACGACCTACGGCGGCCGCGAGATCGTCGCCCTCCAGGTGACCAAGGGCGCGACGGGCGCGGACATCCCCGGCCGCCCCGCCGTCCTCTACAACGCCATGCAGCACGCCCGCGAGTGGCTCGCGGGCGAGACCTGCCGGCGCACCCTCGACTGGGTGCTCGACAACTACGGCAAGACGACGACCTCCGGCAAGGAGGTCACGGCCCTCGTGGACTCCACGGAGCTGTGGTTCGTCTGCGTGAACAACCCGGACGGCTACGAGTTCACCTTCGTCCCGGACAGCACGGACCCCGGCAGCCTCCGGCACCGCGTGTGGCGCAAGAACCTGCGCGACAACGACGGCAACGGGCTGATCACCTCGGGCGACGGCGTCGACCCGAACCGCAACTTCGCCAACCACTGGGGCCTGGACGACGACGGCTCCTCGCCCGACCCGGCCGGGGAGACCTACCGCGGGCCGAGCGCCGCGTCCGAGCCCGAGACGAAGGCGATGGAGGCGCTCTTCAAGGAGATCCACCCGGTCTTCCAGAAGAACGACCACACCGCCGCGGAGCTCCTGCTCTACCCGCAGGGCTTCCAGCAGGACACGGAGACCGCCGACAACGAGATCTTCAAGGCGCTCGCCGGCGATCCGTTCGAGCCGGGCATCGAGGGCTTCCTCCCGGAGCTCTCCGCGGGGCTCTACATCACGAACGGCGACTTCACCGACTGGGCCTACGGCAGCCAGAAGACGCTGTCCTACACCCCGGAGGGCACGGCGTCCGAGGACCCGAAGGTGAGCGTCTTCGAGTACCCCGACTCGCCCCAGCAGGTCGAGCAGGAGTTCCGGCGCCACCTCCCGTTCGTGCGGGACCTGGCCAAGACGGCGGCGGACCCGACGCAGGTCAAGTCGCACCTCGGCAACGCGGCCCGGCCGATCGTCGTCGACGAGTTCCCCGTCTCCTACGGCGACCCGCAGCCCGTCCAGGCGAGCCTGCAGCGCAAGCTCGGCGCGGCCGAGCTGCGCTTCCGGGTCAACGGCGGCCCGGCCCAGAAGGTGCCGACCGCGGAGTGGAACGGCGGCAAGCGCTACTACAAGGACGACGCGGTCTACTACCACCGCGTTCGTGGCGTCATCTCCGGCACGCAGCCCGGGGACAAGGTCGAGGCGTGGTTCGTCGCCGGTGGCGTCGAGTCCGCGCACTTCACCTACGCGGCGCAGGTCGAGTCGGACAAGCCGGTGCTGCTGCTCTCGAACGAGGACTGGTCGGGCAAGCAGCCCAACGCCGCCGCGCTCGCCGGGCCGAAGTACCTGGCCACCTACAAGGACCTGCTCGACAAGGCGGGCATCCCCTACGACGTCTACGACGTGGACGCGCAGGGCCGCACGGCACCCGACGAGCTCGGCGTGCTCTCGCACTACTCCCACGTCGTCTGGTACACGGGTGAGGACTACGTGACCCGTGCGCCCGACGCGCCGGGTGGCTCGGGCATGGACCGCCTGGCCGTCGACGTGCAGAACCGCGTCCGCGACTTCCTCAACGAGGGCGGCAAGCTCTTCTTCACGGGCCAGGCCGCGGGCCGCGAGTTCGCCGAGGGCTACACGTACAACCCGTTCCAGAAGGAGGAGCGGGAGTACTGCAACACGAGCGAGCAGTGCATCACCTCGCAGGACGACTTCCTGCAGTACTGGCTCGGCGCGAACAAGTACATCACCGGCCCGGGCCAGGACGAGGACGGGAAGGTCTACCCCGTCGCGGGCGCGACCGCGCCGTTCAAGCCGGGCCCCTACACGCTCAACCAGCTCAACCCGGCCCTGGATCCCGCCACCTTCCTGGTGACGAGCTCCGTCTACGACCCGGTGAAGTACCCGCAGTGGATCGGCTCGAAGAAGGCCCTGGACTACCGCCGCCCGGGGGGCTCGCCGTTCGAGCCGCACACGGGCAGCTGGTTCGTCTCGGCCGGCGCGGTGGACCAGTCCTACCGGCGGCTGACCCGTACGGTGGACCTGACGGGCAAGGCGGACGGCGAGCTCTCCTTCTGGACCTCGTTCGACCTCGAGCCCAACTACGACTTCGTCTTCGTCGAGGCCCACACGGTGGGCGCCGACGACTGGACGACGCTGCCCGACAAGAACGGGCTGACCTCGACGAGCACGGGCTCGTCGTGCGAGGCGGGGACGGCGGCCGGCTCCAACTGGCAGGCCGACCACCCGTTCCTGGCGCACTACCAGACCGTCAAGGCCGACGGGACGTGCGACCCGAAGGGCACCACGGGTGAGTGGAACGCCCAGACCGGCAACTCCGGGGGCTTCAAGAACTGGAAGGTCCCGCTGACGAAGTTCGCCGGCAAGCAGGTCGAGATCTCGATCACCGTCGCCTCGGATCCGGCGATCCAGGGCCTGGGCTCGTGGGTCGATGACGCGACGATCACCGCCGACGGCGCGCAGGTGGCCACGACGTCCTTCGAGACGGACCTGGGCGGCTGGACCGCCGCGGGGCCGCCTCCGGGGACGGCGCTCACCACCCCGCGGTGGATGCGGGCGCAGGGTGCGCCGTTCGTCGAGTCCCCCGGGGTCACGACGCCGGACACGTTCTACACGGGCTTCGGCCTCGAGCAGGTGGACGGCACCACGAACCAGGTGGCGCTGCTCTCGGACGTGTTCACGCACCTCGGGACCCCGAAGAAGCCGGCCATCGCGGCGGTGACGCCGACGCTGGTCGACCCGCCGGCGCCCGCGGTGGTCCCGCCGGCCAAGGCGCTCGGGGTGAAGTTCCTGCGGCTCGACCGCCAGACCCTGCGCACGGCGCGCAGCCGGGGTGTGCAGGTCAGCACCTCGTGCTCGCCGGTGTGCAAGGTGACGATCGAGCTGCGGATCGCGCGGGCGACGGCCAACCGGCTCAAGCTGCGCTCGATCATCGTCGGGCGCCGCACGGTGAACCTCGGCGGCACGGTGGACAGCGCCCGGGTGCGGTTCTCCAAGACCGCCCTGAGCGCGCCTGCCCAAGCGGGGGACGCTGCAGGTCACGGCGATCGCCACGACGACGGGCGACGTGCAGCAGAAGCGCCTGACCGCGGTGAACCGCCTGAAGTAGCGGCGGAGGCAGGTCGGGCAGGTCGGCGAGGGGCCCCGCGGTGGGGCCCCTCGTCGTTCGCGGGCTAGGGCCGGCCGACCTGCACGAGCTGGTGGAAGGTCCCGCGGTTGTGGAACGGGAACGGGTCCACGCCGACCGCCCCGGCGGTGGTCGGCACGATCTGGTCGCAGCTGGGCGGCTCGGTCTCCGGGCAGGTGGAGCGCACCTCCTTGCCGGCGCTCGCCGCCACCGCGTCCAGCAGGCTCGCGGTCAGCAGCCTGCGGCAGGCCGAGCGCGACCCGCGTCCGCAGTAGGCCTTCGCGGGCCACCCACGGACCTTGCGCCCGGTGACGCGGCGCAGGTCCTTCTGGACGTAGCCCCACCACCCGTCGAAGAAGAACGTGCTGGTCCCCTTGACGGGCAGCTTGTTGACCTTCTCGTCGACCTGGCTGACGAGGTCGGCACCGAGCGCGGGCTCGAAGATGCGACGGACCAGGAGCGGCCACCACGCGTCCATGAGCCCGACCGCCGCCCCCGCGTCGACCTTCCCGTCCGCGTCGACGTCGCGCCGCTGCGCCCCGGCACGCGCCCAGGTCTGCAGCTGCGTGAGCGCCTGGCGGGCCTTCGGGTCGGCCGGCGTGCCCATCGCCCGCCCGAGCCAGGACATGACCTCCTTGCCCCGGAGGTCGGCGGTCGCCGCCCGCACGGAGATCCGGCCGAGCAGGGCCTTGCTGACCTTCGCCCCGCCCCCCTCGGCGACCGAGAGCGGGCGGCGCAGGAGCTGCTGGCGGTGGACCGGCCCGAAGGACCAGGTCGCCGGGCGGCGCCGGGTCCGCCGGGTTCTCCTTGTTGTTCCAGGAGGCGAGGTAGCCCTGCTTCGGGTTGACCGCCCGTGGGTTGGCCGAGGGGGGCAGCACCCCGCGCCAGTCCCACTTGCCGGTGCCCCAGATCGGGAACTCGCCGTAGGAGCCCTTCGCGTGGCGGGGCACGAGCCCGGAGCGCAGCCAGGCGATGTCCTTCTTGCCGACGTAGAACCAGTTCTCCTCGCCGACGTAGTTGCGCATGACCTGCTGGAAGGAGCGCCCGTCGACCGCCCGGCCCTCGCCGAGCTGCTTGAAGGCGATGAGGCTCGAGAACTCCTGCCCCGCGGTCTCGTGCGCCTCCGTGAACGCCACGGGGCTGCCGGCGACCTTCGCGTAGGAGATGACCGTCCCGTGCACGGAGCGCAGCGCGCGCAGGGTGATGGTCTGCGCCGGCTCGGGGCTCGAGGGGGCGACGGGCGTCCGCATGGTCTGGTCGCGCACGACGAACGGGATGCAGCGGCCGTCGTGGACGTAGCTCGTCGAGGCGAACGTCGGTGGGGTGCCGTCCGCGTTGCAGAGCTGCTCGGCGAACGTGTCGACCGTGTCCGCGTTGGGGGTCGTCCCGGTCCAGGCGAAGTCCTTGCCGTGCCCGATGAGGATGTACGGCGCGGCGCCCGGGAACGCGACGCCGCTGGCGTCGAAGCCCGGCCCGTGGAGCTCGTACTCCGTGAAGATCTCGGGCGTGTAGTAGGAGACCTGCGGGCCCATCGCGGCGACCGGCACGCCGCCTTCGCTGTGCTTCGCGTCGACCAGCAGGGCGTTGGACGCGTGGTGCGGGAGCTTCAGGCCCTCGGTGAGGTTCCGGGCCCAGGCCGGGAGCCCGCCCCGGGCGCGGGCGGCCGCCGCGGCCCCGGGGCCCGCGACGACGGCGTTGCGGACCTGGACGCTGCCCGGGTCGGGGAGCGCGACGGAGCGCGGGTCGACCTTCCCCGGGTCGTCCTGGGCGAAGCGGTTCGGGACGATCGTCACGGCCTCCGGGTCGCGACGGGCGCGGAAGGTCGCGAACTGGCGGGCGCCCGCCTTGGGGCCGAAGCGGCCCTCGAACGCCCGGCGCAGCTCCCCGTTGGCGACCTCGCCGCCGCCGTTGGAGGTGAACTGGGCGATCAGGAGCACGGCGGTCGCCAGGGAGTCCGTGACCTCCCAGCGCCGCGGGGTCACACCGAGCGCGGGGTACTCCGCGGGCAGCAGGGCCGGGTCGTTGCGCGCCTTGTCGAAGTAGGCGTTGATGCCGTCGACGTAGGCGATGTAGTCCTCGCGGCCCATCGCGCCCTCGGCCCCGGCCTTCTGCGGCAGGGCGTCGAACTGCGCCTGCAGCTCGGCCGGCGAGGCGTCCTGGAGGGTGAGCTGCTTGGCGTCGGCGGCGGTCGCCGACGGCCCGAGGAGCTCGACGGTGCTCGCCTCCGCCGTGTGGCGCAGGACGTCCATGAGGAACATGCGGTCCTCCGCGGTGACGTACCCGGCGCCCCACATCGTGTCGAGCCGCGACGTGCCGTAGACGCGCGGGACGCGGTGGACGGGGTCGCGGACGATCGTCACGCCCTGGCGCGGCGTCTCCGTCGTCCCCGCGTCCTGCTCCGGAAGGCGGAAGGACGACGCCTTCCAGTAGCGGCCGAGCTGGCCCGCGGTCAGCCCGTCGGCGACGCGCGAGACGCCCGAGTAGCCCTCGAGCTGGTCCGTGAACGACGCCGGCGCCGCCCCGGTGGCCTCGAAGCGCGCGAGGTCCGCGGCGGTGGTGTTCTGCCCCTGCCCGACGGCCAGGACGCTGTTGAAGCCGCCCTCGTCGCCGAAGGCGCCGGGCGCGGCGGCGGCGTGGGCCGGTGCCGCGAGCGGCAGCAGCAGCAGGATCAGGAGCAAGGGGCGGCGGGCGCGCATGGCGCGGGACCCTACGACCTCCCGGTGCGTCGACGCCCCGGTCTCAGCGCGGGCGGAGCACCAAGGCATCCTGGTGGTCACCGTGCGCACGCTCCAGCACGCGCTCGATCGTGAAGAGGCGCCCCCAGCGCTGCTCGATCCACGCATGGGTGTGGACCACGATCGCGTTGTAGGCCGCCGCGCGGTTGCGCAGGACGACCCGCGGCGCCGGCATTCCCCCGCCGAACAGCTCCGGGGTGACCCGCTCGATCCCGAGCGGCTCGGCGCGGTGCTCCGTGCGCATGACGTTGCGGGTCACGGAGTGCGCCGGGATCGCCCATCTCCCGCCAGGTGCGCTCGCGGTGGATCGTCAGGAACGCGAAGCCCTCGGGCCGCAGCACCCGGCGCAGCTCGAGCAGCCAGCCCTCCTCGAAGTCCGCCGTGTGGGTGAAGACCGAGCCCGCGTAGACCACGTCGATCGAGTCGTCGGCCAGCGGCAGGCCGGGCAGCACCGTGTTCTGGGCGACGAGGACCTCGGCGGGCAGGTGCCGGCGGGCCCACTCCACGTGGTGGCGGCCGATGTCCGAGCCGTGCAGCTCGAGGCCCGGGTGGTTCGCGTGCAGGTGGCGCAGCACCCGGCCCGTCGCGCAGCCGAGGTCGAGCAGGCGGTGGCCTGCGGCCAGCGGCCGGCCACGTCCCTCCGCCACGGCGGCCAGCGTCAAGGCGTCCCCGAGCCCGTTGACCCAGTAGGCGAGGTCGTCGTCGAAGTAGCCCTCGCGGTCGCTCTGCGTCGGCGTGGGGAGGTCGTCGGCCAGCCCACGCGCGAGGACGGCGTCGAGCGGCTCGGCCTCGAGCGCCGCGCGCTGGACCGAGGGCAGCTGCACGGCGATGGCCGCCGCGAGCGCCTCGCGCTGGGCGGCGGTGTCCCCGAGGGCCGCGAGCTGGGTCGCGGGCGACGCACGGGCCGGCTCGGGTCCCCGGCCGACCTCGTGCCACAGCAGGGGGGAGAAGCGACCGGCCGCGCCGGGGTCCGCGGCGGCCAGGCGCCCGTCGACCTCGCGCCGCAGGGCCGCAGCGCGGTCGTCCGCGAGCTCCACGAGCGCGCCGAGCGCCGCTTCCAGGCGGGCCTGCCGCGCTTCGAGCAGCTCCACGCGCAGCTCGGCGAGGCGCGCGCGGTCGGGCACCGCGTCGAGGACCGGTCGTCCGAAGCGCCCGGCGTCGCGGCGCAAGGACCAGATGGCGTCGACCGCGGGGAGCTCGTCGTCGGGTCCGAGCGCCACGGCGAGGACGTCCGCGGCGCCGTCCGCCGCCAGCCCGGTGGCGTCCACCTCCTGCTCGAGCCAGGCGAGCGCCCGCGTGTCCTCGGCCGGGACGATGACGACGAGCGTCACGTCGTCGTCGGCGTCGAACGCCGCGGCCCAGCCCGGCAGGAGCTCGGGCGTCGCCTGCAGCTCCTCGACCCACACGCCGACGGCCTGGGCCCGGGCACCACGGGGCGTCGGATGGGCGTCCGGCGCGACCCGGACCTCGGAGAGGAGTGCTGAGGACGGGCTCACCCCCGCGTCATCGGACGGGGCTGCGTGCGCTTGACCGCAGCCTGACGGTGACCTCGACCCAGAGCACGCGGGTGCAGCTCGTCCGTCGGCGCCGACCGTCGACGCCCGTGCCGGGCTCGTCCGTTCGTCCGATCCCGGGCGCGACGACTGAAGCCCTCGACATCCCGGCCGACGCCAGCAGCGATGGGTTCCTTGCTCGCCCCCTTCGTGCTGATGGCGTTCCTCTCCGCTCCCCCCGTGGCGGGCCCGGCCGACGTGGGCGCTCCCGCGCGGACGCCGGGGTCCGGCGCGCGCACCTCCGGAGCCGCGGGGTCGAGCGCCACGCAGCTCGTCACCGGGAGGATCGGCCCCATCGAGGACCCCCCTTCCGTGAGCGCGCCGGGCCCCGCGAGCATGCCGGGCCCCGGCGACGTACCGGGGCCCACGAGCGTGCCAGGCCCCGGCGACGTACCGGGCCCCACGAGCGCGCCGGTCCCCGGCGGCGTGCCGGGGCCCACGAGCGTGCCAGGCCCCGGCGGCGTGCCGGGGCCCACGAGCGTGCCAGGCCCCGCCGGCGTGCCGGGGCCGGGCGAGGTGCCGGCCCAGGCGGATCCGCCGCTCCCCGGCGCGCTGCTGGCCCGCTGCCAGGACGCGGACCTCGTGCTGACCCGCCTGCGCCTCGCCGACGGGCGCGTCCACGCCTACGGGGTCGCGCGCTTCGCTCCGGGCACGCCGATCCTGCTCCGGGACGCCGGGAGCATCCCGCTCGCCCTCACCGTGCTGCGCCCGGACGGGCGCTTCGCGGTCAGCACGCCCCTCAGCGGCCCGGTCGAGACGACGAAGCTCTACGCCCAGAGCTTCGGCGTCCGGTCGCGGCGCCTGCGCCTGCAGCGCTCGAACCAGCTCGACGAGGTCCGGCGGAGCGGCACCAGGATCACGGTCACGGGCCGGGTCGCCCGGCGGTTCCGGGGTGGGCACCCGCAGCTGCGGGTGCTCGGCGGACGCGAGCTCGCGGGCTGCCACCGACCCGGGACCCTCGAGCCGACCTCGGCCCCGCGCTTCGACCCCCGCAGCGGCAGGTACCTGCTCCGCGTCCGCGTCCCCGCCGGCCGCGGACGGGTGGTCCTGCGCGTGCGCCTGCGCCAGCGCGGCGGCGGCACGACCTACAGCGCCTTCGTCACCCGCTGAACGCCGGAACGGACGGGAGCTGCACCTCGTCCGCTCCTCGTCAGCCCCCGCGCCGCAGCAAGCGCTTGACCGGGCTCGTGAGCAGCCGCGGGAGCAGCTTCGGGCCGGGGACGACCATGAGGCCGAGCTGCGAGAACAGCGTGACGGCGTCGAGCTGGAACCAGTGCTCGGCCACCTTGCCGTCGACCATGCGGTTCATCTCGATGCCGCCGAAGCGGACCTTGCGGCCGGTCGGCGGCAGCCCGTTGAACGGGCCGGTGTGCGTTCCGGTGAAGAGGATGCGCTGGGCGACCACGTGCTCGTCGGCCGCGGTGTCGACGACCTCGAGGTGGAGGTCGGGGAAGCCGGCGCGGAACCCGTCGAGGAACGCGACCCAGGCGGCCGAGTCGAGCACGTCGGTCCCGAGGCTCTCCGGCGTGTGGGCGGTGTAGTCGGCCGTCCGGAGGGCGGTCTCCCGCGCGTGGTCCCCGGCGTTGAACGCGTCGATCCAGTCGATCGCGTTGGCCCGGTTGCGCTCCGCGCCGTCCGCGGTCACGTGCTGATCGCCGGCCACGTCAGGAGGGGATGCCGGGAGGGCCGAGGATCTCGATGCCGTGCTCGGCGGCGGCGCGGTTCAGCGCCTCCATGTCCGGCGGCTCCGTGGCGGGCGGCGGGAGCTCGAGCGCCTGCGCGGGCTCGCCCACGGCACGCACGAAGCCCTCGAACCCCGCGGGCTCGGCCACCAGCAGGAACCGGGCCACGTCGGAGGTCACGGTGAAGGTGTGCGGGACGTCCCTCGGGCCGTAGACGAAGGAGCCGGCCGGCGCGACGATGACCTCGCCGTCGACCCAGAACGTCAGCTCGCCCTCGAGGACGTGGAACCACTCGTCCTCGTTGCGGTGCACGTGCAGCGGGGAGCCCGAGTCGCGCGGCGCGAGCGTCTCGCAGACCCCGACCCGGCCGGCCGTGTCGTCGCCGGACGCCTTGATCGTCACGAGCTGGCCGAGGAACCAGATCGCCTCGCCCTGGTCGGGACCGTGGAAGATCGGTGCGACGGTGCTCATGGGGGCAGCCTGCCTGCTCGCGTGGGCCGAGGCAAGTCCGGCGGGGCCGACGAAGCGGTCGAGACCTGGGGACCTGCGGAGCGCGCCCGAGAGGATTCGAACCTCTGACCTTCGGTTCCGTAGACCGACGCTCTATCCAGCTGAGCTACGGGCGCGTGCTGCGAGCAGTCTAGAGCCCTCCCGGCGCGAGCGTCGCCCCGCGAGCGCATGAGCGCCCAGGCGCGCTCCCGGCGTTCCGTCCGGCCACCTGACGGGCACCCGCGCGGAGTGGCCCTCCAGACCGACCGACCGCATGGCGCCGGCACCCCGTCCGGCGAGGAGGACTGGACGCCGGACCCGGACCGCTGGAAGGCGCTGTGCGTCTGCCTCGTCGCGGGCTTCATGACCCTGCTCGACGTCTCCATCGTCAACGTCGCGCTGCCGAGCATCGAGCAGGGGCTCGGGGCCGGCCAGAACGCGCTGCAGTGGATCGTCTCGGGCTACGCCCTCGCGCTCGGGCTCCTGCTCGTGCCCTCGGGACGGGTCGGGGACGCCCGGGGCCGGCGGTCGGTCTTCATGACGGGCATCGCGCTCTTCAGCCTCTCGAGCGTGCTCTGCGGCCTCGCGCCGACCGCGACGCTCCTGGTCGTCGGCCGCCTGCTGCAGGGCTTCGCGGGCGGCCTCATCACGCCCCAGGTCAGCGGCTTCATCCAGACGCTCTTCCGGGGCCAGGAACGGGGCAAGGCGTTCGGCTTCTTCGGCACGACCGTCGGCATCTCGACCGCGGTCGGGCCGCTCGTCGGCGGCGGGCTCATCGCCCTGTTCGGCACGGAGGACGGCTGGCGCGCCGTCTTCTTCGTCAACGTCCCGATCGGGATCCTCGCCCTCGTCCTCGCGCGCCGGTACCTCCCGGCGCCCGAGCCCTCGCCCGGGAAGCACACGGAGCTCGACCCGGTCGGCGTCGGGCTGCTCGGCGCGGCGGTCGTGTGCATCCTGCTGCCCTTCATCGAGCAGCGCACGTGGGACAGCCCCCTGCGCCCGGCGCTCTTCCCCGTCGCGGCCGTCCTCCTCGTGCTCTGGGTCCTGCACGAGCGCCGCTACGGCCGCACGCACGAGCCCGTGGTCAGCCTCGACCTCTTCACGATCCGCTCCTACGTCCTGGGCGCCGGGGTCGGCCTCCTCTACTTCGCGGGCTTCACCGGGACCTTCTTCATCCTCACCCAGTACCTCCAGACGGGGCTCGACTACCCGGCCTGGAAGGCGGGCCTGGCGGCGACGCCCTTCGCCCTCGGCGGCGCCCTGACCTCCTCGCTCGGCAGCCGCGCCGTCCTGCGGCGCGGCCGCAAGCTCGTCGCCTTCGGCCTCGCGGGGGTCATCGTCGGCCTTGTGGGCGTGTGGCTCGCCGTCCGGGCCGAGCCCGGGCAGGACGTCGCGCTGTGGACCGCGCTGCCGCTCCTGGTGGCCGGCCTCGGCGGCGGCCTGGTCATCTCCCCGAACCAGACCCTCTCGCTCTCGGAGGTCCCCGTCCGGCGGGCGGGGAGCGCCGGGCGGCGTCATCCAGACGGGCCAGCGGATCGGCTCCGCGGCCGGGATCGCCATCACGGGAAGCGTCTTCTACGGGACCCTCGCCTCGACCCGGGGCGACTTCGCGGTGGCCTTCCGCCACGGCGTCGTCGTCATCGCCGCCTTCGTGGCCGCGGCGCTGGCGCTCGCGCTGGTCGACGCGCTCACCCGGGGCGAGCACCGCGGCTGAGGCGGAGAGGGAGGGATTCGAACCCTCGATGGGGGTTTCACCCCCATACCCACTTAGCAGGCGGGCGCCTTCAGCCACTCGGCCACCTCTCCGTGCGCGGCGGAGTCTAGACAGGGCGCCCTCCTTCCGGGGGTCAAGCCGATGCCTGCAGCCGCCGATGGGGGACCATGGCGCCGTCGGCGTCATCCTGAACGATCGTGCGAGCCCCGAACCCAGTGCACACCGGAAGCGCAGCAGACGCCATGCACGCGGTCTCGCGACTGCTGGCCTCTGCGCTCGACGCCGCGGGCCCGGCGGTCGTGCAGACCGCCCTGGTCCGTGAGGCCCGCCAGCTCTTCGACGTCTCCAGCGCCTACATGCTCTCGATCGAGCCGCGGGAGCGCCTCGCGCGCGTCATGGCCTACGACGCGGTCGACGCCCCCGCCTCCACGCGCATCGCCATCGCCGGCCTGCCCGCCCTGGAGGACCTCCGTCGCCCCTGGTCCGAGCTGCTCGGCACGGAGCTCGAGGACCTCGGCCGCGCCCTCGGCATGCGCCGCCCGCCCGGGTTCGCGCTCTCCGTCCCCATGCGCACGCGGGACACGACGGTCCACCTGCTCGTCCTCGCCGACCCCGCGCCGGAGCGGGCCGTCCGCGGGGAGCGCGCGGAGCTGGCGGTCGCCTTCGCCGCCGCGGCCGCCAGCGGCCTGGCGCAGCTGCGCCTCGTCGAGGAGCAGGCAGCGCGCACCGCGCAGCAGTCCGCGCTCGCGCGCGCGGCCAAGACCCTCAACGAGACCCTCGACCTCCCCGCGGTCCTCGACGCGATCTGCGCGGAGGCGCGCGCGATCCTCGCCGGGGACAGCGCCGCGGCCTACCTCGGCGGCCGCGACCAGGCGCTGACGATCGAAGCGGCGACGGGCCTGGCCGAGGAGGACGTCGGGCGCCGGATGCACCCGGGCGAGGGGCTGTCCGGGCGCGTGGCGCTCGCGGACCGGCCCATGCTCACGAACGACTACCAGCGCATCGCCAAGCCGAGCCCCGACTCGCCGTTCGCGTCCGTGCAGAGCTGCCTGGCGGTCCCGATGCACTGGGACGGCGCGCTGCGCGGCGTCCTCTCCGTCGGCTTCACCCGCGCGCGCTTCGTCGACGCGCAGGACCTCGCCCTGCTCGAGGCGTTCGGCGAGATCGCGGCGGCGGCCTGCCGCAACGCGAACGCCGCCGCCGGCCTCGCGCTCGCCGCGCGCACGGACGGCCTGACGGGCTGCCTGAACCACGCCGCGCTGCAGGAGGCGCTCGCACGCGAGGTGCAGCGCGCGGACCGCTCGGAGCACGAGCTCTCCGTGATCCTGCTGGACCTCGACGACTTCAAGCAGGTCAACGAGCGCGAGGGCCACCTCGTGGGCGACGAGGTCCTGCGCCGCGTCGGCCAGGCGCTGCGGGTCGCCACCCGGCCCTACGACGTCGTCGCGCGCTACGGCGGGGACGAGTTCGCGATCATCGCCATCGAGGCCGGCGAGGACCTCGCGCACGAGATCGCCGCCCGCGCCATCGAGCGGGCGCAGCAGGCGCTCACGGAGCTCGGGCGCCCCGTGGGAGCGATCGCGACGGCGGGGGTCGCGGCCCGGACGGCGGACCAGAGCCCGGCGATGCTCCTCGAGGAGGCCGACCGCGCGCTGCTCTACGGCAAGCAGGTCGGCGGACGGGGCCAGGCGGTGCGCGCGAGCGCCGTCCCGGACTCCTACCGCGCGCGGACCGCCGGCCTGACGCCGAGCACCCCGGGGCGGATGGTGGCCGCGGTGCCCTCCCAGCGGCCGACGCCCGCGCCCGCACCGGCCCCCGCGCCGCGCCACCGGGCTGACGGGCCCCGAGCAGGCCCGGCTGACCAAGCGCACCCGCCAGCTCACCCTGGCCAGCGAGCTCGGCGCCCGCCTGCTCGCGATGACCGACCCCGTCGACATCACCCGCACCGCGGTGGACGAGCTGCACCGCGAGTTCGGGTACTACCTCTGCGCGGCGGTGAAGCTCCGGGAGGACGACTACGTCTTCGCGGCGGCGACGAGCGGCCCCACGTTCGAGCGCGGGGGCGAGAACCGCTGGAGCCAGCCCCGCGACGCGGGGATCATCGGGCGCTGCCTGCGCGAGCGGGCCGTCGTGCTCATCAACGACGTGCGCGCGGACCCGAACTACTGCGGGACGACGGAGACCTCGGAGACCCGCGCGGAGCTCGTCGTCCCCCTGTGGGTCGGCGACCAGCTCTGGGGGTGCCTGAACATCGAGGAGGCCCGGGTCGACGCGTTCGACGTGGAGGACGCGCGCCTCGTGCAGACCGTCGCCGACCAGGTCGGCAGCGCCCTGCGCTCCGCGGAGCTCTACGCCCAGCTCGAGCGCGCCTACCTCGGGACGGCCGAGGCGCTCGCCGCCGCGCTCGAGGCCAAGGACGCCTACACGGCGCAGCACGCCACGTCCATCGTCGCCTGGGCGGAGGCCGTCGGCCGCCGGCTCGGGATGGACCACGTCGCCCTGCGGACCCTGCGCTACGGCGCGGTCTTCCACGACATCGGCAAGATCGCCGTCCCCGAGGCCATCCTGAACAAGGACGGACCGCTCGGCCCGGAGGAGTGGGAGGTCGTCAAGCAGCACACGGTGGTGGGGGAGTCCATCCTCGCCCCGGTGGAGTTCCTCGCGGAGGTCCTTCCCATCGTCCGCCACGAGCACGAGAACTGGGACGGCTCGGGCTACCCGGACGGCCTGCGCGGCATGACGATCCCCCTCGGTGCGCGCATCGTCCTGGTCTGCGACGCCTACCACGCGATGACCTCCGACCGGCCCTACCGGCCGGCGCTCGAGCGCAGCCTCGCGCTGCGCGAGCTCTGCGAGCACGCGGGCACCCAGTTCGACCCGCTGGTGGTCGACGCGCTCATGGCCGTCCTCGAGGACGAGGAGCAGGCCGAGGAGCTCGTCAGCGCCTCGAGCTGAGCTCCTTCTGCGCGGAACGCGCGCGGATTCGCACGACTCTGCCACGGGACGCGCGCGAAGGCACACGAGGGCCGGGTTGCCGCCGGAGGGCGTGGTTCCGTGGCCCCATGTGGTTCGGACTCCTCACCCCCGGCGCCCATCCCTCGCGCGCCGTCCCCTCCGACGAGGCCACCGTCTTCCGCTGGACCCAGGCCGACCGCGGGCGGATCGACGGGCCCTTCGACGCGGTGCAGGGCGGGCTGCGCGTCACCCGCCGGCTGCTGCACGAGGCCGGGATCCCCCACGCGCCACCGCGGTGCTTCGTCTGCCGCACGGCGCTCGTGGTCCCCGACGCGGAGGCGCTGCGGGAGGACCCGCGCGTCCTCCGCCTCCCCCCGGACCGCTGGCCGCCGCCGCTGCCCGCCGCCAGTGCGGACCCGGCGTGCTTCGCCCTCGTGCACCTCCGCGACCTCGTCGGGGCCGAGGACCCGCGGCTGGACGAGGAGGAGGCGCTCGTCGTGCTGCCGCGCCCCCTGCACTTCCGCCTCGTCGTGCCGTTCCTCGCCCTGCCCGAGGCGCTCGGGGTCGTCCGGTCCGTGGCGGCCACGGAAGCCCCGCCGCGCTGCCCGACTTGCGCGACCGTGCTGCCCGGCAGCGCGGAGCAGCGCACGCGGGCCGAGGGCGGCGCGGCGGTGCGCCCGCTCCGTCGCGCGCAGCGCCGCTCGCACCGGCGGCGGGCGGCCTGAGGTGCGCTCATCCGCTTCAGAGGGTGAAGGTCGCCGCACCGTCGGTGGCGGCGGTGCGGCCGAGGGGCTCCGCGTCCTGGAGCGCGGCGATCGTCTCGGGGTCGTGCGTGCGGCCGAAGGCGCGGCGGCCGTCGGCGGTGCGCAGCGCCACGATGCCCATGGTGGCCGAGCCGTCGCGGTCGAAGATCGCGGTGTGCGCCTCGACCTCGCCCTCCGCCGCCTCGGTGTGCGGGACGATGGCCCGGGCGGGCTGCGCGTCGACGGTGCCCTGGACGTCGTGGTGGCGGAAGGCCTGCGCGGGCGGCTTGCCGCCGAGGAGCGCCGCACCGTGCTTCGTGAGGTACCAGCCGACGGCCGTCGCGTAGGCCCGCTCGTCGGGGCGCTCGCGCACGCGCTCGACCAGGGCGGCGAGGGAGTGCATGACGTAGTTGTTGGCCGGGCCGCCCGCGAAGGCCAGGCCGCCGGTGACGGTGGGGGCACGCGAGGGGTCGAGCAGGTCGATGCCGAGCTCCGTCCCGGCGACCTGGACGGCGCTGGGGAAGCAGGAGTAGAGGTCGAGCAGCGCGACGTCGTCCATCGCGACGCCGGCGTGCGCGAGGACGGCCTGGCCGCAGGCGGCGATGGCCGGGGAGCGATCGAACCGGTCGCGCGTCCCGCAGAGCCAGTGGTCGTGGGCGCCGGCCGTGGCCTCGACGAAGACCCAGCGCTCCGGGGCGATGCCGGCGGCCTGCGCGGCCTCGACGGAGCAGACCAGGAGCGCCGCGGACTGGTCGACGGTGATGTTCGCGTTCATCGCCTTCGTGTAGGGATCGCTCACGCGGCGGTTGCCCTTCGCGGGCTCCGCGACCTCCTGCGCCGTGCGGGGCAGGTCCGTGGCCCAGGCGTGCGGGTTCTCCCGCGCGACGTCGGCGAAGCGCAGCCAGAGCTCGCCGAGGTGCGCCTGGTGCTCCTCGCGGCTCCGGCCCGCGGCTCCGCGGACCGCGTGCTCGAAGAGCGGGTACCAGAAGATGGGCGCGATGAGGCCCGCCTCGAGCTCGGCCGGGTCGCCCGGGTCCCGATCGGCGCCGACCGTGCGGGTCGGGGCGGTGCCCTCGGGCTGGGTCGGCCAGCCCGGGTCGCGGCCCTCGCGCAGGGCGGTCTGGAAGGCGGTGCCGGCCTCCCCGCCGGCGAGGAGCGCGACGTCGAGCTCCCCCGCGGCGATGCGCGCCGCGGCGTCGCCGAGCAGCGCGATCGGGCCGTTGCCGCCCCGGGCGCTCACGACGGTCTCGCGGGCGTCGATCCCGAGCTCCTGCGCCAGCGCGGCGGCGGGGTCGGGCACGGGCCAGGAGAAGAGGTCGACGACGGCGACGGCCTGGGTGCGCTGCAGCAGCGCGGCGCTCCCGGCGTCCTCCGCGGCCGCCCGCGCGGCCTGGGCCATGAGCTCGAGCGGGCTCGGCGGGGCGCCGTCGCGGTGGGTGACCTGGGCGACGCCGACGAGGACGGGGGTGCGGGGATCGAGGCTCACGCCGCCGGACGCTACTCAGGCCACGCGGAGGAACGCGTCCTCGAGGACCAGGCGCTCGACCTCCTCGGGGACGTCCCACATGGGGACGTGGCCGGCGCCGCGGAGGGTGACGGTCCGGGTGGGCCGGAGCGGGGTGCGTGCCGGCCCCACCAGCCGGTCGTGGTCCGCCCAGGCGAGCGTGACCGGGACGTCGATGCCCACGCCGTCCTCGAGCCGGTGCGCGCGCATCGCGGCCTGGACGTCGACGTACCCGCGCGAGCCCGCGTAGGCGCCGGCGATGCGCGTGGCCTGGCGGTAGGAGAGGCGCTCGGGGTGGACCATGACGCCGCCGAGGACGCGGGCGCGCACGGCCGGGGAGGCGAAGGCGAGCGGCACCAGCGGCCGCGCCGCCGTGACGAGCCGCCGGGCGCGGGGGTCGGTCGGCGCGAGGGTGCGAGCCCAGAAGCCGGCGGGGCAGATCGCGGTGACCGAGCGCGCGACGCCGAGGCGGGCCAGCTCGAGGGCGATCCAGCCACCGAGCGAGTTGCCCGCGACGTGCGGGCGCTCCATCCCCTGCTCGGCGAGGTGCTCCGCGACCGCGCGGGCGAGGCCCTTCGGGCGTGACGTCGCTGCCGGCGGGGAGCGGGTCGGAGGCGCCGAAGCCCGGGAGGTCGACGGTCATGGTGTCGCAGCGCGCCGTGAGCCCGGGCCAGATCGGCTCCCAGACGTGGCGCTCCCCGCCGAGGCCGTGGAGAAGCAGGACCGTCGGGCCGGAGCCCGCGCGGTCGAACGCGATCGCGCTCAAGGGACGGCGCGCGTCGCGGTGACCTGCGCGACGGGGATCGGGCCGTAGACGTGGGGGAAGTCGCCTGCGCCGTCCGCTGCCGCCTCGACCTCCACCGGGAGCGCCTCGTCGGGCTCGACCTCGAGCAGGACGAGCTCCTCCCGCGGGACGCCCGTGTAGAAGCGCTCGAGGACGCCGGGGAGCTGCTCGGGGTAGCAGGCGTGCGTGAACGGGTCGGGGCCGGCGGGCACCGCGTACGCCCCGCTCGCCTGTGCCGCCTCCCAGTCCTCGACGCGGGCGACGTGCAGGAAGGGACGCATGCGCGAGCAGGCTAGCCCCGGCCGTTCGCGGCTCGGGCGCTCAGGGCCGGGCGCCCGGGAGCCCGACGGCGCGGGCGCCGAGGGCGTTCGCGGCGGCGAGGGCCTCGGGGACGGTCGCGCCGCCGCGCCGGGCGGCCAGCCAGCCGGCGTTGAAGGCGTCGCCGGCGCCCGTGCTGTCGACCCGGGCGGGCGCGGGCGCGGCGGGGGCGCGCTCCGTGCGCTCGCCGTCGCTCCAGAGCGCGCCGGCGGCGCCGAGGGTCACGACGACCTCCGCGCCGGTCCGGGCGGCGAGCACGTTCGCCGCGCGGGCCGGCTCCTGCTCGCCGGTCAGCGCGGCGGCCTCGTCGGCGTTGGGCAGGAGGGTTCCGGTCCCGGCGGTCCAGGCCAGGAACGCGCCGGCGCCGACGCGGCGCAGCGGCGCGCTGGAGGCGGGGTCGACGGAGACCGTCAGGCCGGCGGCCGCGGCCCGGGCGAGGGCCTCGAGCGCCGTCTTCCGCGCGGGTCCCGCGTCGAGCAGGGCGTAGCCGCTCAGGTGCAGGTGGTCCCCGGCGCGGAAGGCGTCCGCAGGGAGGTCCTCCACCGCGAGCGCGGCGTTCGCCCCGCGGTCGGGCAGGAAGGTCCGCTCGCCGTCGGGCTCGACCAGCACGACGCAGGTCCCCGTCCGCAGCACCGGGTCGACGGCCGCGCGGACGTCGACGCCCGCGGCCCGGAGGCCCGCCACCGCCTCGCGGCCCGGCAGGTCGTCCCCCGACCCGGCAGACCAGCAGCACGGGGACGCCGACCTCCGCCAGCCAGGCCGCGACGTTCGCCGCGCTCCCGCCGCCGTGGGTCCGGACGGTCGCGGGGGCATCCGAGCCCCGGGCGAGCGGGGCCGTCGCGGTCGCGACGACGTCGACCATGAGGTCGCCGAGCACGACGACGCGCGACGCCGGCGGGACGCGCCCGAGCGCCCCGGGCCCCGGGGAGCCCACGGGCGCTCAGCCCCCGGCCGAGGCGGCCACGGCGATGCGGGCCGCGAGCCGCGCGTTCGCGAGCACGAGGCGGACGTTCGCATCGAGGCTCGCACCGCCCGTGCGCTCGTGGAAGCGGCCGAGCAGGAACGGGGTGACGTCCCTCCCGTGGATGCCTGCCGCGTCGGCGGCGGCGAGCGCCTCGCGGAGCGTCGCGTCGTGCAGCTCGCGCGGCAGCTCGTCCTCGATGGGGTTCGCCAGCACGAGCGCGCTGCCCTCGAGGTCGAGGAGCGCGCGGGCGCGCAGGATGCCGACGACCTCCGCGACGGAGTCGACGCGCCAGGGGACGGGGTGGCCCGAGTCCCGCAGGTAGAAGCCCGGGAAGCGATCCGTGCCGAAGCCGACGACGGAGACCCCGAGCGTCTCGAGGCGCTCGAGGGTCGCCGGGACGTCGAGGATCGACTTGACCCCCGCGCAGACCACCGTGATCGGCGTGCGGGCCAGGCCGACGAGGTCCGCCGACTCGTCCCAGGTCGCCGACGCCTCCCGGTGGACGCCGCCCAGCCCGCCCGTGGCGAAGAGCTCGATCCCGGCCTGGGCGGCCAGGTGCGCGGTGGCCGCGACGGTGGTCGCCCCGGTCGCGCCGCGTGCGGCGGCGATGGCCAGGTCGCGGGTGGAGCACTTCACGACGCCGTCGCGCAGGGCGATCGCGTCGAGCGCGAGGTCGTCGAGCCCGATCCGGACCTCCCCGTCGACGAGCGCGATGGTCGCGGGCACCGCGCCCTCGTCACGAACGACGGCCTCGATCTCCCGTGCGATGCGGAGGTTGTCCGGGCGCGGCAGGCCGTGGGAGACGATGGTCGACTCGAGGGCGACGACGGGGCCGCCGGCCCGCAGCGCGGCGGCGACTTCGGGGTGGACGCTCATCGGCCCGTCACCGTGGGCGACGCGGACGCCGGGCCGCCGCCGCGGAGGCGCTCCGCGGCGAGCCGGCGCTGGACGTGCTCCAGCAGCCCGGCGCACGCGGCCTCGACGACGTCGAGGACCTCGTCGAAGCCCCCTTCGCCGAGGTACGGGTCGGGGACGTCGAGCGCACCGGCGGCGACCGAGACCGGGTCGAACTCGCGCAGCAGCCGCACCTTCTCGGCGGCCTCGCCGTCCGGGGCCAGCGCCAGGAGGTCCCGGGCGTTCTGGCGGTCCGCGCAGAGCAGGAGGTCGAAGGCCGCGAAGTCGGCGGCGGTCGTCTGCCGCGCCGTGCCGGTGAGCGTCGTCCCGCGGGCGGCCGCCGCGGCCGTGGAGCGCGGGTCCGGGGGCGAGCCCACGTGCCAGTCGCCCGTTCCCGCGGAGGCGATCTCGACGCGGTCCCCCAGCCCGGCCTCGCGCACGAGCCGCGCCATGACCGCCTCCCCCGTCGGGGAGCGGCAGATGTTCCCGAGGCAGACGAAGAGCAGGCGCACCCGCCCAGTGTGGCGTCACCATGCGGGGGTGCGCCGGCTGCTCCTCCTCCCCGCGCTCTTGGTCGCGGGCTGCGGCGGGAGCGCCCCGGCGCCCGGCGGCACCACCCCGGCGTCCGCCGGCACCGTCGCGGCGCCCGGCAGCACGGCCTCCGGGGCGAGTTCGTCGCCGCGCACGAGGCCCACGCCTCCCCCGCGGCCGGCGCGCGCCGCCCCGCCGCTGGTCCCCGCCCGCTGCCCGGGCCCGGACTCCGACACGTGCACGGCCCACACGGGCCGGGTGATCACCGTCGAGTCCGTCGACCCCGACGGCGACGGGGACCTCCACGTCATCGCCACGGGCGGCTCGGTCACGCTCCCCGGGATCACGGTCTTCGACGTGGGCAAGCAGGTCCGCCCAGCGCGCGATCCCCGCCCCGGCGACCGGGTGACGGGTGCGGGCCCCGTCTACCGCGGCAGCCACGGTCAGCGGCAGATCCAGACGACGGTCTTCCGCGTCGCGCCCGCGCGGGGCTAGCTCCCGGCGGGCCGTGCCGCACGGGAGCTGTCCGTTCCGCGCTGGGCCGCGCCGCGCCGCGTGGTGTCGCGTGGCGCCGCGCCGGGAGGGCCGTCCGGATTGGACACCGTGAAGCGCACCCTGCGACGATCCGCCGATGCACCGGAAGCAGGCCATCGCCGTCGTCCTCGGCGCCGCCCTCGTCGTCCCAGCCGTCGCCCTCGCCGCGACCCCCCGCCCGGGGCGCTTCGTCGGGGCCACGCAGGGCCAGGGCAAGACCGTGAAGTACGAGCAGGACCGGTCGTTCCGCTTCCGGGTGAGCGGCGGCAAGGTGCGCGCGGTGCAGGTGGGCTACAAGGTGACCTGCCCCTCGGGCGCCACCGTCGACTACGACGCGGGCACGCTGACGGGGACCTTCCGGGTCAAGGACGGCCGCTTCTCGGGGACCGGGAAGGTGGACGACGGCGGCACCGGCAAGGTCACGGGGCGCTTCAGCTCCTCCCGCGCCGCGTCCGGGACCATCCGGATGCAGCCCCTCGTCGAGGGCGAGGGCGTCGAGGGCGGTGCCGCGGAGCAGTGCGACAGCCGCGTGCTGAAGTGGACCGCCCGCCTGCGCTGAGCTGACCGGGCCGTCGCGCGGGGCCGACTAGCCTTGGCCCCGAGGAGGGGTGGCAGAGCGGTTGAATGCGTCGGTCTTGAAAACCGATGAGCCCGCAAGGGTTCCGCGGGTTCGAATCCCGCCCCCTCCGCTTCGCCCGCCGCCCGTGCGGCAGGATGCGCGGGGATGCCCCGGCCGACGCCCCTCGTCCTCGACTGCGATCCCGGGCACGACGACATGGTCGCGATCCTCCTCGCGGCCGGCTCGCCCGCGATCGACCTGCGTGCGATCACGACCGTTGCCGGCAACGGGACGCTCGAGCAGACCACCCGCAACGCGCTGCTGACCTGCACGATCGCGGGCATCCGGGACGTCCCTGTCGCGGCGGGCTGCCCCGGCCCGCTGGTCGGCGCGGCGCTGACGGCGCCCGAGGTCCACGGCGCGTCGGCGATGGACGGCGCGGACCTCGGGGAGCCGACGGTCGAGCCCGTCGACGCGCACGCGGTGGAGCTCCTCGCGCAGGTCCTCCGCGACACGACGGAGCCCGTCACCCTCGTGCCCGTCGGCCCGCTGACGAACATCGCGCTGCTGCTGCGCCGCCACCCGGAGCTCCGCGACGCGATCGGCGAGGTGGTCGTCATGGGCGGCACGACGGGCGCCGGGAACATCGCCCCGCTCGCGGAGTTCAACATCCTGGTCGACCCCGAAGCCGCCCACGTCGTCTTCTCGAGCGGGCTGCCCGCTGACGATGTGCGGCCTCGACGTGACCCACCAGGCGCTCGCGACGGAGCGAGGTCCTCGGCGCCCTGCTCGCGCTCGGGACGCCGCTCGCCACGACAGTGGTCGAGCTGCTCGGCTTCTTCGCCGACCGCTACCGGGACATCTGGGGCTTCCCCGCCGCGCCCGTGCACGACCCCGTCGCGGTCGCCCGCGTGATCGACCCGACCGTCGTCGGCTGCGTCCCCGCGCACGTCGCGATCGAGCTCGCCGGGACGTACACCCGCGGCGCGACGGTCGTCGACCGCTACGGCGTCACGGGCCGCGAGCCGAACGCGGAGGTCGCGCTCGAGCTCGACGCGCCGCGCTTCTGGGCGCTCGTGACCGACGCGGTGCGGACGCTCGGCGCGCCGTGAGCCTCCCGCAGGTCCTGGTGGTCGGCTCGGTGAACGTCGACCTCACGGCGTTCGTCGCCGACGCTGCCGGGCCCGGGCGAGACGGTCACGGGCGGGCGGTACGAGGAGCGCGACGGCGGCAAGGGCGCGAACCAGGCGGTCGCCGCCGCGCGGGCCGGCGCGACGGTCCGCTTCGTCGGCGCGGTGGGTGACGACCCGCACGGGGCGCGCGCCCGGGCAGCGCTCGCGGCGGAGGGCGTGGAGGTCGCGGACCTCGCGGTCGTCGACGCGCCCACGGGCGTGGCGCTCATCACCGTCGCCGAGGACGGCGAGAACCACATCGCGGTGGCGAGCGGGGCGAACGAGCACGTGGACCCCGCCGCGGCGGCGCGCGCCGTCGACGGGCTCGACGACCCGGCGCGAGCGGTCCTCCTGCTCGGCCTCGAGGTCCCCGACGCCCCGTCGCTCGCCGCCGCGGCCCGGGCGCGGGAGCGCGGGGTCCGCGTCGTCCTCGACCCGGCGCCGGCGCGCGCGCACGACCCGATGCTCCTGCGCGGCGCGCTGCTCACGCCGAACGAGCACGAGGCGGCGACGCTGACCGGGGAGCGCGAGCCCGCCGCGGCGGCACGCACGCTGGTGGAGCGCACGGGCGCGCCGGTCGTCCTCACCCTCGGCGCCCGCGGCGCGCTCCTGCTCGAGGCGCCGGGAAGCGAACCCGTCCTCGTCACGGCGCCCCGCGTCGACGCCCTGGACGCGACCGGCGCCGGCGACGCCTTCACGGGCGCGCTGGCCGCGGCCCTCGCGGGCGGCGCGGAGCTCCGCGCAGCGGTCGAGGCCGCGGTCGCCGCCGCCTCGGCCTCCGTGACGCGCCCCGGCGCGCGGTGACTGGAAGGTGCCTGGCACCTCTCAGTCACGCCCGAGGAGCGCCGCGAGCGACGTGAGCGCGGCCGGCTCCTGCCCCGCACGGCCGCAGGCGAAGACGTAGCGGTCGGGCCGGAGGAGCACCCAGTCGGCCCGGGCCCGGCGCAGCCAGGCGCCGAGCACGCCCTCGACGTCCTCGAGGTCCGCGCCGACGACCATCACCGGCACCCCCTTGGCGCGGAACGTCCCCGCAACGGGGGCACGAAGCGTCAAGGCCACCCAGCCGGCGGGCAGGGCGTCGTCGAGCAGCACGGCGCCGCCCGGAGCACCCACGCGGGGCTGGGGGAAGAGCGCCCCGACCGTCCGCCGCGGCGGCAGCCGGCGCGGGCGCTCCGCGAAGGCCCCGCGCGGCGCGGTGGCCGGCGGCTTCGCGTTCGCCAGCAACCAGTCCTGCACGGGGGAGCCGTCCAGCGTCGTCATCACCGCGTCGCGGGCCCGCGCGGCCCGCGGCCGCGTCGTCTGCACCACGGCGCCCCAGCGCACCGCGAGCTGCTGCATCGCGCGCACGTGCGGGCGCCGCTCGGCCTCGTAGGTGTCGAGCAGCGCGTCCGGCGCTCCCCGCAGGACCGCGTCGAGCTTCCAGGCGAGGTTCGCGACGTCGCGGGCGCCGCTCGAGAACCCCTGCCCCGCGAAGGGCGGCATGACGTGCGCCGCGTCGCCCGCGAGCAGCACGTGCCCCGAGCGCCAGCGCTCCGCCGTGCGCGAGTGGAACGTGTAGACGAGGGAGCGCTCGACCTCCACGCGCTCCCCCTCGAGCCACGGCGCCATGAGCTCCCCGGCGCGCGCGAGCAGCGGCGCGCCGTCCTCCCCCGGCCGCAGCATCCACTCCCAGCGGTGCCGCCCCGGCCCCATGGGGAGCGTCACGATCGGCCGCGCCGGGTCGCCGACGAAGAGCGGGTGCGGCACGCGCGCGAGCGGCCGGTCGACCCGCGCGTCGACCACGAGCCAGCGCTGCGCGAACGTCGAGCCGCCGAAGCCGATCCCGAGCGCCGTGCGGACCGGGGAGCGCCCGCCGTCGCAGGCGACGACCCAGCGCGCGCGGACCGACGAGCCGTCGTCGAGCAGCGCCTCGACGCCATCGTCGCGCTCGACGAGCCGCTCGACCGTCACCCCCCACCGCGCCTCGACGCTCCCCAGCGCCGCGAGCCCCGCGACCAGCGAGCGCTCCATCGAGGGCTGGTGGATCGAGACGAGCGGCGGGTGCCCGAGCGGGCCCCGCGACGCGTCGAGCACCGCAACGCGGCGCCCGCCCGCGGTGACGTAGCTCGCCCGGTCGTGGACCCCGGAACCCGCGAGGACCGCCGCGTCGAGCCCGATGCCCTGGAGGATCCGGAGGACCTCGTCGTCGATGACCGCCGCCCGCGGGAGCGGCACGGGCTCCGGCGCCGCATCGAGCCCGAGCGCGCGCACGCCGAGGCGGCCCAAGAGGTTCGTCAGGAGCTGCCCGACCGGACCCAGGCCGACCACGAGGACGTCGCAGTCGTGGGTCGCGAGGGGCACGCCGAGACCGTAGCCGTCGCGCCGCAGACACCCCCCGGGGGTTCCTCTTCGGGGAGCTATCCTGCGTCGCACGGACTCAGATCTTCCGACAGGAGACCCCTCAGTGCCCCAGCTTCCCACCTGCGCCGTCTGCCACGCCCGGCCCGGCGCCCTCCCCTTCGTCACGCAGACCCCCGGCGGCCGCGAGGCCGGCGCGCTCTGCGAGGTCTGCGCCGAGCAGCTCATGAGCACGGGCCAGGCCGCCGCCTTCGGCGACGCCGCGGAGCGCTTCGGCGGCCCGCGCGCCGGCCAGGCCGTCAGGACCCAGCCCGGGCCGGCGAGCAAGACCCCCGCGCTCGACGAGTTCGGCCACGACCTGACCGAGGACGCCCGCGAGGGCCGCATCGACCCGGTCATCGGCCGCGACGAGGAGGTCGAGCAGGTCGTCGAGATCCTCGCCCGCCGGCGCAAGTCCAACGCGGTGCTCATCGGCGAGCCCGGCGTCGGCAAGACCGCGATCGTCGAGGGCCTCGCCCGCCGCGTCGCCGCCGCCGACGTCCCCGAGCTCCTCCAGGGCGTGCGGATCGTCGCGCTCGACCTCGCCGGCATGGTCGCCGGCGCGCAGTACCGCGGCCAGTTCGAGCAGCGCCTGAAGGCCGTCCTCGCGGAGGTCGAGGAGGCGCAGGGCTCCATCGTCCTCTTCGTCGACGAGCTCCACACGGTGCTCGGTGCCGGCGGCGCCGAGGGCGCGATGGACGCCGCGAACATGCTCAAGCCGATGCTCGCCCGCGGCGTGCTGCGCATGGTCGGCGCCACGACCCTGAGCGAGTACAAGAAGGTCGAGCGCGACGGCGCGCTCGCCCGCCGCTTCTCCCCCGTCATGGTCGAGGAGCCCTCCGTCGAGGAGACCGTCGCGATCCTCGAGGGCCTCAAGGCGGCCTACGAGGAGCACCACGCGGTGACGATCACCCCCGGGGCGATCTCCGCCGCGGCGCGCCTGAGCGACCGCTACGTCGTCGAGGAGCGGCTGCCCGACAAGGCGATCGACCTCGTCGACCAGGCCGCCGCCCGCGTGCGGCTGCGCACCCCCGGCGCGACGTCCGTCGATGCCCTCAAGGCCCAGATCGCCGAGGCGGTCGCGGCCGAGGACTACGAGCGCGCGGCGCACCTCAAGACGCAGGTCGCGCGGCTCGAGGAGGGCACCGCGCCGGTCGGTCCGGCGACGGTGACCGAGGAGGACGTGGCCGCCGTGGTCGGCGCGCGCACCGGCATCCCGGTGGGCGAGCTCGTCGCCGCGGAGCTCGAGAAGCTCGGCCGCCTCGAGGAGGACCTCCACGAGCGCGTCGTGGGCCAGGAGGCCGCGGTCGCGAGCGTCGCCGACACCGTGCGGCGTGCGCGGGTCGGGCTCTCCGAGGGCGACAAGCCGCTCGGGACGTTCCTCTTCCTCGGCCCCACGGGCGTCGGCAAGACGGAGCTCGTCAAGGCCCTGGCGGAGCGGCTGTTCGCCACGGAGGACGCGCTGGTCCGCATCGACATGAGCGAGTTCCGCGAGCCGCACACGGTCGCGCGGCTCATCGGCGCGCCCCCCGGCTACGTCGGGTACGGCGAGGGCGGCCAGCTCACGGAGCCCGTGCGGCGCCGGCCCTACTCCGTCGTGCTGCTCGACGAGGTCGAGAAGGCCCACCCGGACGTCTGGAACGTGCTGCTGCAGCTCATGGACGACGGGCGGCTGACCGACGGCGAGGGCCGCACGGTCGACTTCTCCAACGCCGTGGTCGTCATGACCTCGAACCTCGGCGCGGGCCGGGCCAAGCGCGGCCTCGGCTTCACGGCAGCCGCTTCGGGTCAGCCGGCCGACGAGGAGCGCATGCTCGCCGCCGCGAAGGGCGCCTTCCTGCCGGAGTTCCTCAACCGGATCGACGAGGTCGTGACCTTCGAGCCGCTGGCCGAGCAGCACGTCGCGCGGATCACCGGCCTCATGGTCGAGCGGATCGCCGAGCGCTTGCGGACGGAGCGCGGGATCGCGCTCGAGGTCGCGCCGGAGCTCGTCGAGCGCCTGGCGACCGACGGCTTCGACGAGGAGTACGGCGCCCGCCCGCTCGCGCGACACCTGCGCCGGACGCTCGAGCGCGAGCTCACCCGGGCGATCGTCGCCGGCTCGCTGGCCGACGGCACGCGGGTCCGGGCGACGCTCGGGGAGGACGGCGCGGTCGCGCTGGAGCCCGACGCGGCGCCCGTCGCCGCCTAGCGCTGCGGCGCTCCCGGGGCAGGACCCACGTACGATCGGGTCCTGCCCCGGGGAGCTCGTCAACTTCTGGTGATCGCCGCGCCCGTCGCGTACCTCGCGGCGCTCGGGCTGACGATCTGGACCTGGGGCCTGCCCCTGGCCAAGGACCAGCTGTTCCTCTGGCTCGCCCTCGGCATGGCGGCCTCGACCGTTCGGAGCTTCCGCCGCTGGCCGAGCCTCCTGCTCGACTGGGCCCCGCTCTTCGGCCTGCTGGTCGGCTACGACTTCCTGCGCGGCGCGGTCTCCGTCCCCGAGGCGCAGGCCCACCTCCTGCCGCAGCTCGACCTCGACCGGGCGCTCTTCGGCGGCGACGGCCCGACGCTCTGGCTGCAGCAGCAGCTCTGGGATCCACTGCACCTCCACGCCTGGGACTACGCCGTCTGGTGCGTGTACATGAGCCACTTCTTCGTCGTCTGGATCGTCGCCGCGGTGCTCTGGCGCCGCTCCCGGGCGACGTTCCACCGGTGGAGCGCGCTCGTCGTGACGGTGACCTTCGGCGCCTTCCTCACCTACTGGCTCTACCCCGCGCAGCCGCCGTGGATGGCGGCGGACAACGGCGTGCTGCCCCGCATCGACCGCGTCGTGCCGACGGTCTGGGGCGAGCTCGGGGTCCGCACGGTCTCCTCCCTCTACGAGGACGGCCGCCTCGTCAACACGGTGGCCGCGGTGCCCTCGTTGCACGCCGCCTACCCCGTCGCGCTGCTCGTCTTCTTCTGGGGCGCCGGGTGGCTCGTGCGCGCCGGCCTCGCGACCTACGCGTCGGCGATGGCCTTCGCGCTGGTCTACGGCGGGGAGCACTTCGCCGCGGACATCTTCGCGGGCTGGGGGCTGGTCGGCCTGGCCGTCGCGCTCCTCGCGGGCGCGCGCCTCGCGTGGGCGCGGGTGCGGGCGCCCGCGCGGCCCACGCGGGCCGGCGAGCGCGCGCGGGATCCGGCGCTGCAGCGCGCCTGACCGGCGCTCCGCGACGACGGGCGTGCCGTCCGTCCATCGTGCGAACATGCGTTCGTGCCGTCGGCCTCCATCCTCCATGCGGACCTCGACGCGTTCTACGCCTCGGTCGAGCAGCGCGACGACCCCGGGCTGCGCGGCAAGCCGGTCGTGGTGGGCGGCGGCGTGGTGCTCGCCGCGAGCTACGAGGCGCGCGCGTTCGGCGTCCGCTCCGCGATGGGCGGGCGGGAGCGGGAGCGGCGCTGTCCCCAGGCCATCGTCGTGCCGGGCCGGTGGGACGCCTACGTCGCGGCGAGCAAGGCCGTCTTCGCCATCTTCGCCCGTACGGCGGTGACCGTCGAGCGCATCTCCATCGACGAGGCGTTCCTCGACGTGAGCGGCCTGGACCGCATCCTCGGCAGCCCCGAGGAGATCGCGGCGCGGCTGCGGCGGGAGGTCCGTGAGGAGGTCGGGCTGCCCATCTCCGTCGGGGTCGCCGCGACGAAGTCCGTCGCGAAGGTGGCGAGCAACGCCGCGAAGCCCGACGGCCTGCGGGTGGTGCCGGCAGGGTCGGAGCCCGCGTTCCTCGGGCCGCTGCCCGTCGAGGCCCTGTGGGGCGTCGGCGCCGTGACGGGCGCGAAGCTCCGCGCGGCCGGCATCCAGACGATCGGGGCGCTGTCGGCGGTGGAGCTCCCCGTGCTCATGGAGCTCGTCGGCGTCGCGGCGGGGCGGCACCTCCATGCCGTCGCCAACGCCCGCGACCCCCGGCCCGTGCGCTCCGGGCGGCGCCGCCGCTCCTTCGGGGCGCAGAGCGCGCTCGGGCGCCGGACCGTCACCGACGCGCAGCTCGACGAGCGCTTGCTGGGCCTCGTCGACCGCGTCACGCGCCGCATGCGCACCTCGGGCCGGGTCGGGCGGACGGTGACCCTCCGCCTGCGCTTCGGCGACTACACCCGCGCGACCCGCTCGCACACCCTGCCCCGGCCGACCGCGGCCACGGAGCCGATCCTCTCCACGCTCCGCACCCTGCTCGCGGACGCCCGGCCGCTCATCGCGGAGAAGGGCATCACGCTCGTCGGGGTGACCCTGAGCGGCGTCGAGGCCGACGGCGGCGCGGGCCAGCTCGAGCTCCCGCTCGACGGCCGCGGCCCCGCGCTCGACGCGGTGCTCGACTCCGTCCGGGAGCGCTACGGGACGGACACGATCAAGCGCGCGGCACTCCTGCACCGCGGCGAGGACATGACCCCCTGGCTCCTCTCGGGGGACGCGAGCGAGGGCTTCGAGGGGTCGGGGGACGCGGGGGACTGACGGCTGGTGGGCGGAGGGGCGGCGCGGGGCGGCGCGGGCGCGGGGCCGCGGGGACGCGGCACGGGGGGCGCGCGGCCATGAGCGCCGCGGCGAGGCGGGAGGCGGGGAGGCGGCGCGGGCCCCGGCGACGAGGCGGCCTGGGGATGCGAGCGCCGCGAGAAGACGAGGCCAGGCTCCGCGTCGCGCCGCCCCAAGCGTCTCGGTCGGTCTTCCGGGTCGCCGGCGCCCACAAGCCCGACCGAGACCCCGCGCCGAGCGGCCTGCACCTCCACGCCGGATCATGGGGGACGCAGCATCGGGCGTCGAAGTGCGGGCTGGAGCCGCCATTCCACGCCGGCTGTTGCGGAGTGCCGGAGCGGGTGTCGACGCGCAGGGGTCGGTGGGCCCGCCCGGGCCCACGCGACGCCGCCGAGGTGGCCGCGCGGCCCGCGCGGCCGCGGCCCGGGCGCCCCGCGCACTAGCGTCGGGGCGATGAGCGGCGCGCCGGGAGCTGACGTGGTCGAGCGGGCCTTCACGGCGGTGCACGGTGCCGGGCCGGCGCACCGCGTGCGGCCGGAGGACGGGGCCGTCGCGGGCATCGCGGCCTACCCGCTGGCCGGCGGCACGGGCTGGCACCTGGTCACCCACGGGCTGGCCGAGGAGCTCGGGCAGGAGCTCACGGTGATCGTGCCCCCGGCGGGCGCCCCGGGCGCGGCCGCCGCGCGGGCCGGCGCTCCGACCACCGCCGCCGACGCGCCGCCGCCGCCCGCCTGGGCGTTCGAGGTCCTCGCGGGCGTGGCGCGCACGCTTCGCGCGGCGGGTCGCGGGCTCCACCCGGGAGCACGGCTCGCGCCCGGGGAGCCGCTCGACGGCCGGACCACGGGGCTCGTCGCGCTCGGGGTGCGGGAGGACCCGCTCGTGACGGTGCCCGGGCTCGCGCTGCTGCAGGTCGTCGGCGTGACCGCCGGCGAGCACGCGCTCATGGGCCGGGTCGGCACGGCGCTGGTGCTCGAGAAGCTCGCGGCCCGCGACGCGCTGCTGCGCACGGACCCCGCGCGGGCGTAGGGTCGGGCCATGGGCGACGCGGTGCCGTTCGGCAACTACCAGTACGAGATCTACCTCAAGGGCCTGGCCGGGGAGGTGCCGGAGCTCCCGATCGACTGGGCGGCGCTCGAGGCCGCCGCGGAGGCCGCGATGGACGACGGCTCCCGGGGCTACGTCTTCGGCGGCGCCGGGACGGAGGACACGCAGCGCGAGAACCTCGAGGCGTTCCGTCGCCACCGCCTCGTGCCGCGGATGCTGCGCGACGTCTCCGAGCGCACGACCGCCACGACGGTCCTCGGGCAGGAGCTCAACGCGCCCGTCGTGCTCGCGCCGGTCGGGGTGCAGTCCATCGTCCACCCGGAGGGCGAGCTCGCGGTCGCGCGGGCGGCCGCCGCGCAGGGCACGACGATGGTCGCGAGCACCGCGAGCTCGTTCACCCTCGAGGAGATCGCGGAGGCCGGCGGACCGCGCTGGTTCCAGCTCTACTGGCCGCGCGGCCGGGAGCTCGCCGCCTCCTTCGTCCACCGCGCCGAGGCCGCGGGCTACTCCGCGCTCGTCGTGACGCTCGACACCTGGCTCCTGGCCTGGCGCCCACGCGACCTCCAGGGCGCCTACCTCCCGTTCCTCAAGTCCATCGGGATCGCGAACTACCTCTCCGACCCGGTCTTCCGCTCGACGCTCGCCAAGCCGCCGGAGGAGGACCCGCAGGCCGCGGTCGGGCAGTTCGTCGGCGTCTTCTCGAACCCGACCGTCACCTGGGAGGACCTCGCGTTCCTGCGCGAGACGACGGACCTGCCGATCCTCCTCAAGGGGATCCTGCACCCCGACGACGCCCGCAAGGCGCGCGAGCACGGCGTGGACGGCCTGGTCGTCTCGAACCACGGCGGCCGCCAGGTCGACGGCGCGATCGGGGCGCTCGACGCGCTCCCGGCCATCGCGGATGCCGTCGGGGACGACCTCGCGCTCGTGCTCGACTCGGGCGTGCGCAGCGGCTCGGACGTCGCGAAGGCGCTCGCGCTCGGCGCGGACGCCGTCGGCGTCGGGCGCCCCTACCTCTGGGGCCTCGCGCTCGCGGGCGAGGCCGGCGTCGCGCACGTCCTGAAGAACCTCCTGGCCGAGCTCGACCTGACGCTCGCGCTCTGCGGGCTGACCGACCCCTCGCAGCTCGACCGCGGCGCGCTGACCCAGCTCGACGGGACCCGGGTCGGCGCCGGCTGAGGTGCGGCTGGTCTCCTTCCGCGATCCCGCGGGCGCCCCGGGTGTCGGCCGGCTCGACGGCGAGCGCGTCGCTCCTGCTCCGCGCGCCGACGATGCTCGACTGGCTCCGCGGCGACGGGCGCGACGACGCCGGACCGGAGCACCCGCTCGCGGACGTCACCCTGCTCGCGCCGGTCCCCGAGCCGCCGAGCTTCCGCGACTTCTACGCCTACGAGGGCCACGTCGCGACGGGCTGGGCCCGGCGCGGCCAGCCCATCCCGCCCGCCTGGTACGCCGCACCGGCGTTCTACTTCTCCAACCCCGCGTCGATCCGCGGCCCCGGGGAGCCCGTCGCCCGCCCGGAGCCGACCCGCGAGCTCGACTTCGAGCTGGAGCTCGCGGCGGTCGTCGACGGCGACGGCGCCATCGCCGGCTTCACGCTCCTGAACGACCTCAGCGCCCGTGACGTGCAGCGCGCGGAGGTGACCGTCGGCCTGGGCCCCGCGAAGGGGAAGGACTTCGCCACCGCGCTGGGCCCCTGGCTCGTGACCCCGGACGAGCTCCCCTACGCGGACGGCCGCCTGCAGCTCGAGGCGACCGTCACCGTCAACGGCGAGGAGCTGAGCCGCTCCGACGCCGCCGCCATGCACTTCTCCTGGCCCGAGCTGCTCGAGCACGCCGCGCGCGACACGCGCCTCAGAGCCGGCGACGTCCTGGGCTCCGGGACGCTCACGCGCGGCTGCCTGCTCGAGCTCGGCCCGGTGATCGACGGCCACCGCTGGCTCGAGCCGGGCGACACGGTGACGCTCGCGGCCCCCGGCCTCGGCGAGCTGAGCACGCCGATCCGCTAGGCGATCGGCCGCTCGAAGAGCGTCGAGAGCACGACCTGCGTCTGCGTCCGGGTGATCCCCGGCGCGTCGCGCAGGCGCTCGAGCGCCGCCTCGAGGTGCTCCGTGTCCCTCGCGTGCAGGTGCAGGATCGCGCTGGCCTCGCCCGCGACGGTGTAGGCGCCGCTGACCTCCGGGTGGCGCCCGCAGGTCGCGAGGATCTCCGCGCCGGACATCCGCCCCTCGCAGAACAGCGACACGACCGCGTGGGTGCTCCAGCCCGAGCGCGACGTGGTCGAGGGTCGCCGTGTAGCCCCGGATGACGCCGCCGGCCTCGAGCCGGTCGACCCGCCGCTTGACCGCCGGGGCGCTCAGCGCGACGTGCCCGCCGATGTCCTGGAAGGAGCGCCGGGCGTTCTCCCGCAGCAACGCAACGATCTGCTGGTCGATCTCGTCGAGTTCCACGCCGGGAGCCTCCCACACGCAACGAACCACGGTTGCGCGGGGCTCCGGAGCAGAGAAGCATTCAGCCATGACGCCGACGACCGCTCCCGCCCCGTCCGACACCCCCGCCGCGGCCGTGGACCGCATGCCGCTCAACGGCATCGACCACCTCGAGCTCTGGGTCGGCAACGCCGCCCAGGCCGCCTACTTCTACGAGCACGCCTTCGGCTTCCGCCGCGTCGCCTACGCGGGCCTGGAGACCGGCGTCCGCGACCGCACGACCCACGTCCTCGAGCAGGGCCGCATCCGCCTCGTCCTCTCCGGCACCCTGACCTCGGGGACGGACATCGCGCTGCACCACGCCCGCCACGGCGACGGCGTGCGCTCCATCGCGCTGAGCGTCCCGGACGTCGAGCACGCCTACGCCGAGGCGCTCGCCCGCGGCGCGCGCGGGGTCGAGGCGCCGACGAGCATCACGGACGCCGACGGCACCCTGCGCCGCGCGAGCATCGCCACCTACGGCGACACGCTGCACACGTTCATCGACCGCAGCGCCTACCGCGGCGCGTTCGCCCCGGGCTTCAAGGCGGTCGAGCCCGACCCGGACGCGCCCGAGGACCTCCTGCTCGCGATCGACCACGTCGTCGGCAACGTCGAGCTCGGCCACATGCAGGAGTGGGTCGGCTTCTACGAGCGCGTCTTCGACATGACCGAGATGGTCCACTTCTCCGACGAGGCGATCTCGACGGAGTACTCCGCGCTCATGTCGAAGGTCGTCGCGAGCGGCAACGGGCGCATCAAGTTCCCGATCAACGAGCCCGCCGAGGGCAAGCGCAAGTCGCAGATCGACGAGTACCTCGACTTCTACGAGGGCGCGGGCGCGCAGCACATCGCCGTCGCCACCCGCGACATCGTCGGCACGGTCGCGGAGCTGCGCCGTCGCGGCGTCTCCTTCATCCCGATCCCGGAGAACTACTACGACGACGTCGTGGACCGGGTGCCTGCCGTCGCCGGCCAGCTCGCGGACCTGCGCGAGCAGGGGATCCTCGTCGACCACGACGACGAGGGCTACCTGCTGCAGCTCTTCACCCAGCCCATCGGCGACCGCCCGACGGTCTTCTTCGAGCTCATCGAGCGCCACGGCGCCCGCGGCTTCGGGGAGGGGAACTTCAAGGCGCTCTTCGAGGCGATCGAGCGCGAGCAGGACAAGCGGGGGAACCTCTGATGCGCTACGTCCAGCGCGGGGAGGTCCCGGCCAAGCGGCACGTGCAGGTCCGCGGCGAGGACGGCCGGCTGCTCGTCGAGGAGGTCCTCGGCTTCGAGGGCTTCAGCGGCAACGAGTCGATCCTCTACCACCGCCACTCGCCCTGCCGCGTCAGCGCGGTCGGGCCCTTCACGCCGCTGACCAAGGAGGAGTGGCTGCCCGAGGCGCACGTGCACCGCCTCACCGACACGAACGCCACGGAGCCCGGCGGCGACTACCTGACCGGCCGCCGCCTGCTGCAGTTCAACGCGGACCTCGAGGTCGCGATCTGCAAGCCGACGCAGGAGCGCGCGGGCTTCTACCGCAACGGGGAGGGCGACGAGGTCCTCTTCGTCCACCGCGGGACGGGCACGGTCGAGACGATCTTCGGCGACGTCCCCTACCGCCCGCACGACTACGTCGTCATCCCGCGCGGGACGACCTACCGCGTCCAGCCCGACGACGACGCGGAGCAGGTCTGGCTCTGCTTCACGACTCCCGGGGAGATCGAGACCCCGAAGCGCTACCGCAACCGCTACGGCCAGCTGCTCGAGGGCGCGCCGTTCTCCCACCGCGACTTCCACCCGCCGCGCGAGCTGCGCACCCACGAGGCCGACGGCGCGGAGCACGAGCTCACCGTGCGCGTCCGGGGCGGCCTCCAGCAGTTCACGCTCGACTACCACCCGTTCGACGTCGTGGGCTGGGACGGCTACGTCTACCCCTACACGTTCAACACGGACGACTTCGAGCCCATCTCCGGCCGCATCCACCAGCCCCCGCCGGTCCACCAGACCTTCCAGGGGCAGAACTTCGTCATCTGCTCCTTCTGCCCCCGCGAGCTCGACTGGGACCCGCAGGCGATCGCGCTGCCCTACCACCACTCCAACGTGCAGTCCGAGGAGGCCATCTACTACGTCGACGGGCAGTTCGGCTCCCGCCGCGGCGTCGACGTCGGGATGATCACCCTCCACCCGAGCGGCCTGCCGCACGGCCCGCAGCCCGGCCTCGTGGAGAAGTCGCTGGGGGTCCGCCGCACGGAGGAGCTCGCGGTCATGTGGGACACGTTCCACCCCCTGAAGCTCACGCCGCTGAGCCGGGAGCTCGACCAGCCGGGCTACGCGCTCTCGTGGTCCGACGAGCTCGTGGGGGCCTGACCGTGTTCGAGGAGGCGCAGCTCTACTCCCCCGTCACCCAGGCCGAGGACGGCGCCGTGACGGTCCACCTCGCCGCGGACCACCCCGGCGCGGGCGACCCCGCCTACCAGGCGCGGCGCAACGAGATCGCGGCCGCCGCGCTGGCCTGGGAGCCCGGCGCTCCCGCCCCGCACATCGCCTACACCGAGGCCGAGCACGAGGTCTGGCGCACCGTGTGCTCGGAGCTCGCGCCCAAGCACGAGCGCCTGGCCTGCCGCGCCTTCCGCGAGGCGGTCGCGGCGCTCGACCTGCCGCGCGACCAGGTGCCGCAGCTCGAGGAGGTCAACGCGCGCCTGAAGGCCCTGACGGGCTTCGGGTACGTCCCGGCCGCGGGCATCGTCGGCATCGAGGAGTTCTACGGCTCCCTGGCCGACGGGACCTTCCACTCGACCCAGTACCTCCGCCACGGCGGCGCCCCGCTCTACACCCCCGAGCCCGACCTCGTGCACGAGGTCGTCGGGCACGGCCACCTGCTCGCCGACCCGCAGCTCGCCGAGCTGAACCGCCTCGCGGGCCGGGCCGCCCGCCGCTGCGCGACCCCCGAGGGCCTCCAGGTCGTCGCCGACGTCTTCTGGTTCACGATCGAGTTCGGCGTCCTGCACGAGGAGGGCGAGCTGCGGGCCTACGGCGCCGGCCTGCTCTCCTCCTACGGCGAGATCGAGGAGTTCCGGGGCGCGGACGTCCGGCCGCTCGACCTCGCGGCGATGGCCTCGCTCGAGTACGACATCACCCACTACCAGCCCGTCCTCTTCGCCGCGGACTCCATGGGCCACCTCATGGACGTCGTCGGCGGCTTCTTCGCCACCGCCGACGACGACACGCCCGCCCGGCTCGGCGTCACGGCCGGCGCCGGGCGCTGAGCGGCGGGCTCAGACCGGCAGCGCCTGCACCCCGGTGTCCCCGACCTCCACGGTGTAGTCGGACTCCTGGGTGGCGTCGGCCGGCGCGGCCACGCCGGTGAGGCGGAGCACCAGCGTCACCAGGCCCACCACCACGAGGTTGAGCAGGAGCGCCAGGATCCCCGTGTAGACCGTGACCGTCGTGTCGAAGCCGAGCTTGGAGAGCGCGTACTGCGCGCCCCCGAAGTGCGCCTTGCCCGTCACGGGGTTCGCGGTGTCGTAGAGCATCACGACCCCGCCGGCGATCCCCGCCGTCCAGCCCGCCAGCAGCGCCCACGGATGCAGCCCGCGCTGCATCAGCCCGAGCACGATCGGCGGGAGCGTCTGGAGGATCAGCACGCCGCCGATGAGCTGCAGGTCGATGGAGAACTGGGGGTCGAGCGCGAGGATCACCGCGACGGCGCCCGCCTTGACGACCAGGGAGGCGATCTTCGAGACGCGCGCCTCCTCCGCCGGGGAGGCGTCGCGGTGGACGTACTCGCACCAGACGTTGCGCGAGAAGAGGTTCGCGGCGGCGATGGCCATGATCGCGGCGGGCACGAGCGCGCCGATCGCGATCGCCGCGAACGCCACGCCCGCGAACCAGTCGGGGAACATCTGGTCGAAGAGGAGCGGGACGATCGTGTTGTTGTCCGGCTTGCCGTTCGCGCCGGTCAGCGGGGTCACCCCGGCCTTGATCGCCATGTAGCCCAGCAGCGCCAGGAGCGCGAGCACGAACGTGTAGGCCGGCAGCGCCGCCATGTTGCGCTTGATCGTGTTGCGGCTCTTGGCGGCCAGCAGCGCCGTGATCGAGTGGGGGTAGAGGAAGAGCGCGGCGGCCGAGCCGAACGCGAGCGTCGAGTAGCCCAGCACCTGCGCGTTGCCGAGCAGCACCCCGTCGGTCTTGGGCGGGCTCTCGTCGAACTTCGCCTTCGCGGCGGCGAAGATGTCGTCGAAGCCCCCGAGCTTCGTCGGGATGTAGACGACCGCGACGATCACGACGAGGTAGGTCAGCGAGTCCTTCACGAAGGCGATGAGCGCCGGCGCCCGCAGACCCGACTGGTACGTGTAGACCGCGAGGATCACGAACGCGACGATGATCGGCGCGTGGCCACGGATGCCCATCGTCCGCAGGACGGCCTCGATGCCCACGAGCTGCAGCGCGATGTAGGGCATGATCGCGACGATCCCCGTGAGGGCGACGGCGGTGGCCAGCGTCGGCGAGCCGAAGCGGCCGCGCACGAAGTCCGCCGGGGTCACGTAGCCGTGGCGGTGCGAGACCGACCACAGCCGGATCGCCACGAGGAGCACCATGGGGTACATGACGATCGTGTACGGGACCGCGAAGAAGCCGATCGCGCCCGCGCCGAACACCAGGGCGGGCACCGCGACGAACGTGTAGGCCGTGTAGAGGTCGCCGCCGAGCAGGAACCAGGTGATCCAGCCGCCGAAGCTCCGCCCGCCGAGGCCCCACTCGTCGAGGTTGTCCAGCGTCTCCCCCCGGCGCCAGCGCGAGGCGACGAACCCGAGCACGCTGACCCCCGCGAAGAGGACGCAGAAGACGACGAGCTCGACCGTGTTGACGTCACGCACCGTCGTGCTCCCGGTCCCGGGTCCGGCGGTAGAACAGGAGCGTGACCGCGACGCTCAGCGGCACCCAGAGCACCTGGTACCAGTAGAAGAACGGGATCCCGGCGAGCTCCGGGTCCTGCGTGTTGTAGATCGTCGGAACCAGGACCCCGACGAGGGGGATGAGCAACAGCCAGTTCCACATGGGGGCTCCGTTCGACGTGACGCGGAGCCGCTACCCCCTGGTCGCGGGCTTCGAACCCGCAGCACCCTCGACCCCCCGCTACATTCCCGCCCGATGAGCGAGTCGCCCACCACCGGCTCGCGACTGGTGGCCGAGATCGCGGAAGCCGAGCGCGCCGAGCGCACGCGCCTCGCCGATCGCCTGCACGACGAGGGCCTGCAGCTCGTGCTCGCCGCGCGGCAGGAGCTCGAGGAGGCGCGGGAGGGCGACCCGACGGCGCTCGACGCGCTCGGGACGGACCTCGCCCTGGCCACGGAGGCGCTGCGCTCGCTGACCTCCGCGATGCACGAGGACGTCCTCGAGCGCCTTCCCCTCGCGGACGCCCTGGACCGCATCGGCGCCGACGCGGCCCGCCGCGGGCGCTTCGCGCTCGAGCTCGCGGTCGACCCGGAGGCGGCGGGCATCCACGACGCGCTCGTGCGCGACATCGCGCGGGAGCTGCTGGCCAACGCGGCGCGGCACGCGGCGGCGGCGCACGTCCGCGTGGAGGTCTCGGCCGTCGACGACCACCTGCTGATCCGGGTGGCCGACGACGGCAAGGGCATCGAGCCGCGCGCCCGCGTCGAGGCCGCGCGCGGCGGCCACCTCGGGCTCGGGCGCCTCGAGCGCAGCGTCCGCGAGCTCGGGGGGCGCTTCGCCGTCGACGCCGGGACGGACGACGGCCGCGGGACCACCGCGAGCGCATGGCTGCCCCGGCGGGCGCTCGCCGCCCAGGGCTCGCTCGAGGACGAGCTCCGCGAGGAGCGCCGGTGGTCGGCCGCGCTGCTGGCCGCGCTGCAGGACGGCCTGGTCGTCTTCCGCGACGGGATCACGATCCAGGTCAACGACGCGTTCTGCCGCATGACGGGCTTCACCCGCGACGAGCTGCTGGGCACGACGCCGGACGACTACCCCTTCTGGTTCGACGAGGACCGCCCCGAGATGCGCGCGACCATCGACGAGGCGCACGCCCGGCGGGGCCTCGAGCAGGTCGTCGACCTGCGCCACCGCTCGGGCCGTCGCTTCCCGGCGCTCGCGTCCAGCGCGCGGATCGACGACCCCGCGGGCGACGACATCGGGATGCTCGTGACCATCAAGGACCTCACGGAGCGCCGTCGCGCCGAGGCCCAGCAGCGCGTGGAGCTCGAGCTGCGCACGACCATCGAGACGACCCGGCGGCTCACCGCGCTGCTCACCGCCGTCGACGGCGGGGTCCCGGAGCTCCTCGAGGCCCTCGGCCGGCTGCTCGTCGACCACCTCGGGTGGGAGGAGGCCGTCGTGAACCTCCGCGACCCGGGCGAGGAGGGGCTGTGGCACATCGCCTGGACCTCGGCGCCGGAGATCGCCGCGGCGCTCGCCGGGCCACCCGTCACCGACGCGGACTGGGCGCCGTACCTCCACCCCCGCTTCGCGCGGCGCGGCGTCGTGTTCGTCCCGGCCGGGACGCAGACCCTGCCGGACCACATGCCCATGCACACCCCCGAGTGGGAGCCCCGCCGCGTGGAGGACGCCTGGCAGGCCGACGACCTCCTCCTGGTCCCCATGCGCTCGGACGAGGCGCTCGTCGGCCTGCTCTCCATGGACTGCCCGCGCTCGGGCCGGCGCCCGACGGACACGGAGCTCGACGCGCTCGTCGCGGCCGCCGACCACGCGGCGGGAGCGCTCGCCCTCACCCGTCGCGGTGGGACCCACCGGTGACGGGGCCGTCGCCGGAGGCCGAGGAGCGCTCCCGGCTGGCGCGCGCCCGCGCGGCGCTCGAGCGCATGGACGCGCAGCCCGTGCTCCTGGGGCTCGCGGGCGCCGTGCGGCGCCGCCTCCCGGGCGACGACCGCTTCGGCGACCCGCTCTCGACCGCCGGCGAGGAGCCCGCGCACCTCGTGGGCCGGCAGGTCCGTGAGCGCGGCCCGGAGCGCCCGAGCGTCCTGCGCGAGCTCGGCCTGGGCGCCCTGCAGTCGTGGCAGGCCATCTCGGAGTCGCGCGGCCGGGGCCGCGGCGACCGGGAGGTCTCCGTGCTGTTCACGGACCTCGTCGGGTTCTCGAGCTGGGCGCTCGAGGCCGGCGACGAGGCCACGCTCGAGCTGCTGCGCGCCGTGGGCAAGGGCGTCGAGGGCGCGGTCGTCGCCCGGCGCGGGCGCGTCGTCAAGCGCCTCGGCGACGGCCTCATGGCGACCTTCCTCGACCCGGCCGAGGCCGCACGGGCGGCCCTGGACGCCCAGGACGTCGTGGACCTCGTCGAGGTGGACGGGCACCGGCCACGGCTCCGCGCCGGGGTGCACGTCGGCCGGCCCCGCCGGCTCGGCGGGGACTACCTCGGCGTCGACGTGAACATCGCGGCGCGGGTCGCCGACGCGGCGGGCGGCGGCGAGGTCCTCGTGTCCGACGTCGTCGCCGACCGGCTGGACCCGGGGACGTTCACGACGGGGCGGCGCCGGCGGCTGCGGGCCCCGGGCACCCCGCGTGAGCTACGCGTGTGCCCCGTGCGCCTGGCCCGGAGCTGAGGCCAGCGGACCGTCCGCGAGCTGGTCGGAGAAGCGCTGGGCCTCGAAGAGCATGAGGACCGCGCCGACGTTCATGGGCGCCGGGACGCCCTCCGCGTCCCCGAGGCGCTCCGCGGCCCCCGCCTCGATCTCGTCCATGCGGTCGAGCACCTCCGCGAAGGCCGCGGAGAGCTCGCGCCACCCGCGCTCGTCGAGCTTGAGGGCGGTGCGGGTGACGATCGCCTCCCCGCGGTCGAAGCCGCCGGCCGCCGCGGAGATCCGGCAGTAGTCGAGGATCTGGATGAGGGTCGCGTCCGTGAGCGCCTGCTTGGCGACGGGGGAGGCCCCCTCCCACGCCTCCTCGGAGAACTGGGGCCGCGGGATCGCCCGGTAGTGGTGCTCCACGGCGCCGCGGCGCGGCGTGGTTCCGACGTCCTCCAGCAGCCCGAGCTCGTGGAGGGTGCGCACGTGGTAGGCGACGGTGCCGAGCGACGCGCCGAGCTTCTTCGAGAGCTGGACCGGGGACGACGTCTCCTCCTCCAGCAGCGCGAGGATGCGGACGCGCAGCGGGTGGCCGAGGGCCTTGACGTACCTGGGGTCGTCGATGCTGGTGATGCTCACGCGTGGAAGTTCCTCATTGCTCAGCCCCCCTGGTTGTTCAAGCATGCTAACCGCGGGTGCAGCGGCCCCAGGGAAGAACGCCCACGTGCCAGCATGAGAAGGGTTGGAACGAAAGCTGACCGCGGTGGGTCTTCCTCGTAGTGCCCACCCTGACGGCCCACGACGCACGCTCCGCCTACGACGCGCTCGCCCCCGCCTACGACGCGCTCACGGCGGACTACCCCTACGCGGTCTGGCTCGAGCGCATCGTCGAGGTCGCCCGGGAGCACGGGCTGGGGGGCCACCGGGCGCTCGACCTCGCCTGCGGCACCGGGAACTCCTTCCTGCCGCTGCTCGAGCTCGGCTTCGCGGTCACGGGCGCCGACGTCTCGCCGGCCATGTGCGCCATCGCGCGCGAGAAGGCCCCGGGGGTCACGGTCCACGAGGCGGACCTCCGTGCGCTGCCGGTGCTCGGCGCGTTCGACCTCGTCACCTGCATCGACGACTCCCTGAACTACCTCCTCGACGAGGCGGAGCTCCGCGCGGCGTTCACCGGGATCGCCGCGCAGCTCGCCCCGGGCGGGCTGCTCGTCTTCGACGTCAACACCCTGCTCACCCATCGGGAGACGTTCTCGTCCACGTGGAGCACGGACACGGGCGAGCACGTCATCGTCTGGCGCGGCACGGGGCCGGCGGACCTCCCGGCGGGCGGCGCCACCCAGGCGGTCGTCGACACCTTCAGCGCCGCGGGCGCGGGCTGGACGCGGACCACCGCGGAGCACCACCAGCGCAACCACCCCCTTCCCGAGCTCCTCGACCTCCTCGGTGACGCCGGCCTCGAGCCCGTCGCCGTCCGGGGGCAGCGCCACGGCGCCGTGCTCGAACCCCACGTGGACGAGACCTCCCACGCGAAGGTCGTCGTCGTCGCCCGATCCCGGAAGGAGGTGTCGCGATGATCTGCCGTCCGATCTGCCGCCCCATCTGCCGCCCGTGACGGTCGGCCGCACCGCCTAGGCCGGCGCGAGCTGCCCCCGCAGCGTCGAGCGCAGGCGATGCAACCGCACCTTCACGGTCCCCTCCGGCAGCTCGAGGCGCTCCGCCGCCTCGGCCTGCGTGAGGTCGGCCCAGTACCGCAGCCCCAGGAGCTCCCGCTCCTGGGGATCGAGCGCGAGGACCGCGCGCCTGACGTCCAGGCGCTCGGCCGCCGCCGTGTCCATCACCCCCGAAGCAGGGAGCTGCTCCTCACGATCTGACATCGACTCCTCCGGCCGCGTCCTCGCGAGGGACCGCAGCGCCTCGTTGCGCGCGATCGTCGCGACCCACGCCCGCCGGCCCGGCAGGGCCTGGCACTGGTGCCGGCGTCGCCACGCACGAAGGACCGCCTCCTGGGCGGCATCTTCGGCGCTCGACCCGGAACCGAGCACCTTCCGCGTCTCGACTTCACACCAGCGCAGCACCTGCCCCCAATCCCAATGCTCCGCCGCACGCTCCGCGTCACGGCAGGGTTCCATGTGGTCGAGCATGCCACGCACTCGACCGTTTTGAGCATCATCCGATCGGTCGGATGACGCTCGTCCGTTCTTCGGAAGTTGCGAAGTCGTTCCATTTGGTCAACACTGCTGATCATGGGGCAGCGTCGAGGGGTGGTGTTCGTGGTCCGTCCGAGCGACGGCGCGCTCCTGCCTGCCCGCTTCGCGACCGCCGGCCTGGTGCGGATCCCTTCCGCGCTGCGGGCTCGAGCTGATCGCGGACGACCTGCATCGCCCGCGGGCCGTGCACGCCATCCTCTCCTGGGACCGCGCCGTTCCCCTGAAGGTCCAGCGCCTCGCCGGCGCGCTCGTCGCGGGCGGCGCCGAGCTCCGCCGCGACCTCGACGCGGACGGCGTGCGCCACCGCGCCGTCGCCGCAGGGCACCCGATCATGCGGATCACCGGGGTCGACGACCTCGTCACGTTCGCCCTGAGGACCGCCCCGGCGCCCGCGGACGCGTGGCGCCCCGGCGTGCGCTCCGCGGCCGCCTGACCGGCTCGGGCCGCGCCGCGGGCTGGGATCATGGGGCCGTGCCCCCCCGCCGTCCCGCCTGGCTGCTCGCCCTGGCCACGCTCGCGCTGCTGGGGTCCCCGGCGCTGGCCCCGCCGCGTGCCGCGGCGGCCCGCGCGGACGCCCGCGGCTTCACGCGGGCGACCCTCGCCTTCGACCTCGCACGGGGCCGCGCCATCGGGCGCGCGGAGCGCCGGGGCGACGCACGCCGCCGGCAGGCGACGGCCTGCATGGCAACCCTCCAGGACGCGCCGTCGGCGCTGCGTCCCGACCTCTTCGCCCTCTACGTCACCTGGGTCGGCCAGGGCTACTTCACGGAGGACGAGCCGATCTTCGCGCGCTGGGTCCGCGACCTGGGGCGCATCCGGACGCAGGACGTCGTCCTGCGGCGGGCCCGCGCGGCGCTCCGGCGCGACCTGCGGCGCGCCCGGGCGCGCTACGCGCAGGCCCGGAGGTTCTGCTCGCCCGTCGAGGCCTGGGCGGCGGGCGGGTGGAGCGCCGAGGCGCGGCCCCCGGCGCTGGCCCGCCTGCAGGCGCTCGACGCCGCGCGCGACCCCGCACCCGAGCGGCGCGCCCTGCAGCGCGACGGGCCCAAGCGCCTGAAGTCCCTCGGCGGCAGCGGCGGCGCGCTGGCCGGCGACGTCCTGCGCGAGGCGGTCGACGAGCCCGACGAGCAGGTCATCAACGGCGACGACCCCGTCGTGGCCGTGCTCGCGCCCGGTCCCTAGTCGGCGGGCTGCAGCGTCGCGGGCGCGCCGAAGGGCGCGAGCGCCGCGGGGAGCACGACGGAGCCGTCCGCCTGCTGGCCGTTCTCGAGCAGCGCGATCATCGTGCGGCCGACCGCCACCGCCGTGCCGTTCAGCGTGTGGAGCACCTGCGGCTTCCCGCCCGCCTCGCGGAAGCGCACGTTCAGGCGCCGCGCCTGGAAGTCCGTCGTGTTCGAGGTCGAGGTCAGCTCGCGGTACTGCGCCTGCCCGGGCAGCCACGCCTCGCAGTCCCACTTCTTCGCCGCGCTCGCGCCGAGGTCGTCCACCGCGATGTTCACGACGCGGTAGGGGATCTCGAGCTCGGAGAGGATCTCCTCCTCGATCGCCAGCAGGCGGTCGTGCTCCTCCCCGCTGCGGTCGGGGTGCACGAAGCTGAACATCTCGACCTTGTCGAACTGGTGCACCCGGAAGATCCCGCGCGTGTCGCGCCCCGCGGTGCCGGCCTCGCGCCGGAAGCACGGCGAGAAGCCCGCGTAGCGCAGCGGCAGGTCCGCGGCGTCGAGCACCTCACCCGCGTGCAGGGACGCGAGCGCGACCTCGCTCGTCCCCGCGAGGTAGAGGTCGTCCGCCGGCAGGTGGTAGATCTGCTGCTCCGTGTCCGGGAGGAACCCCGTGCCGTAGAGCGCCTCCTCGCGGACCAGGACGGGCGGGACCACGGGCTCGAAGCCCTTGCCGTGCAGCTTGCGCAGGGTCCACTGCACGAGCGCGAGCTCGAGGAAGACGAGGTCCCCGCGCAGGTAGGCGAAGCGGGAGCCGCTGAGGCGCGCGCCGCGCTCCATGTCCACGCGCGCGCCCGCGAGCGCGAGGTGGTCGCGGGCCTCGTAGCCCTCGGGCACCCACGGCGCACCGACCTCGCGGACGACCTCGTCGGCCGGCGCCGCCGTCGGGTCGGGGAGGTTCGGCAGCCCCCGCAGCGCCTCCTGCAGGCCGCGGTCGGCGTCCGCCGCCTGAGCCGTGCGGGCCTTGACCTGCTCGGCGAGCTCGCGCGCGGCGGCGATGGCGGCGCTCGCGTCCTCCCCAGCCTTCTGCGCCGCGGCGACGGCGCGCGCGTCCTGCTTCTGCTGGGCGCGCAGCGTCTCGGCGGCCTCCGTCGCGCCGCGGCGCTCCGCGTCGAGCGCGAGGACGCGGTCGACGGCGTCGGCCGCCACGTCACCGCGCCGGGCCAGCGCCGCCTTCACGGCGTCGGGATCGGAGCGGAGCAGGCGGAGGTCGAGCATCGGCGCCGGATCCTAGACCGGCGCCGCGTCCTGCAGCGCGCTGCTAGCGGGCGCTGTCCTGCACCTTGTTCTCGCTGTCGTTGCGCTTCGCCTTGGCCTGGAGGCCCGAGTACTTGGCGAGGAAGTTCGCGACGTCGTCGGCGTCCTTCCCGACGACGATGTTCTCGGGCATGATCGCGCCCGAGTAGCCGCCGTTGCGGATCGCGTAGAGGACGTTCTGCTTCTCCTCGAGGCGGACGTTGAAGTTCGGGCCGTCGACGCGCTCGCGGTCGCGGACCTCGGAGGCGCCGCCCTCGGAGCCCGTCACGTCGAGCGTGTGGCAGCCCTGGCAGCGCTGCGAGAAGAGCTGGGCGCCGTGGGTCACGGACGGCGTGCTCTCGTTCGAGATGTTCGCGCGGTGCAGCGCCGTCTCCTTGCCCGGGAGGCTGCTCTTGTTCCCGCAGGCCGTGACGGACACGGCGGCGGAGAGGGCGAGGACGATGACGAGAACCCGGCGCATGACGGCGCAGAGCATACGAAACGGCCATCATGGGGCGGGTGTCGCCTTCCGCTCCCCGCGCCATCCTCGCCCTGCTCGGCGCGGCGGCACTGCTCACGGGCTGCGGGGGCGGCAGCCCGGACCCCGTGACCGACCAGGACGCCACCCTCCGGCTCCGCCTGGACGAGTACCGCATCAGGCCCGCCGCGATCAAGGTGCGCTCGGGCCGGATCCGCATCCTCGCGCGCAACGAGGGCCGGCTGACCCACAACGTGAAGGTGGAGGAGGCGACGGACGAGGAGGGCGCGACCCCCATCGTCTACGCCAGCACGAAGACCATGCAGCCGGGTGAGCGCGCCCCCGGCGTGACGGTCACGCTCTTCCCGGGGCGCTACCGCCTCGTCTGCACGATCGGCAACCACGAGAACCTCGGCCAGTACGCCGAGCTCGTGGTGACCCAGCGGCCCTAGGCCACCCCCGCGGCGCGCAGCGCGAGGAAGGCGACGACGAGCGCCGCGGCGGCCATGACCCCGAGCTCGCGGCGCAGGATCTGGCGCACGACGGAGCGCTGCTCCTCCTCGGGCCGGCCCCCGAGCGCTGCGGCGTCCTCGAGGCCCCGCGCGTCGAGGACGGTCTCCGCGCTGGCGATGCGCAGCTGCTCGGCCACGACGTAGACCCCGACGGGCAGCGCGGCGTAGAGGAGGTAGAGCCCGTCGGGCCCGTCGAGGAAGACCGAGTCGACGGACCCGTACAAGGCGTACGCGAACGCGAGCGCCTGCGCGACGCGCAGCGCGGGCCAGAACCGCTCGGCCCCCTGCACCCGGTACCAGCGCAGGGCGCCCCAGAGACCGACGAGGCCGTTGACGAGCGCCACGAGGAGTGCCAGCGCGAGGGTCAACGCGTCGGCTCCGGGTACCGTCTGCCACTTAGTGGCATTGCGTCACAAGTTCGCGCTATACCTGTCATCTGATGCTCCGAAGCTACCTCCCCGCGCTCGTGTTCCTCGCCCTCGGCGGGGGGATCGGTGTGGTGTTCGCCTTCCTCAACCGGCTGCTCGGCCCCAGCCGCAAGAAGGTCCGCAAGAACACGGACGACCCCTACGAGTGCGGCCTGCCCTCGGAGATCCAGCAGGGCTTCCGCTTCGGGATCAGCTTCTACCTGATCGCGATGCTCTTCATCCTCTTCGACATCGAGACGATCTTCCTCTACCCCGTGGCCGTGCAGCTGCGGGCGTTCGGGACCTTCGCCCTCGTCGAGGTCTGCGTCTTCATCGCCCTGCTGTTCGTGGCCTTCGTGTACGTCTGGAGAAGAGGAGCACTGGAATGGAGGTGATCCGCCAGCCGGCTGGGGGTCTGTCCCCCGAGTCGAAGCAGGACTTCCGCGTCGCGCCAGCTCACGTCCCGGCAGCTGCTGACCGGCGACCTGGAGGGCCAGGAGCTCGAGGACTACGTCCAGTCCCGCGTCATCACGACGACGCTCGACAAGGCGGCCCAGTGGGCCCGCGGCAACGCGTTCATGCCCGCGACCTTCGGCCTGGCCTGCTGCGCCATCGAGATGATGTCGATCGTCGCCGGCCGCGCGGACATCGCCCGCTTCGGCTTCGAGGCCTTCCGCGCCTCCCCGCGCCAGGCGGACCTCCTCATCCTCTCGGGCCGCGTCTCGATCAAGATGGCCCCGATCGTCCGGCGCATCTACGACCAGATGCTCGACCCGAAGTACGCCATCGCGATGGGCGCCTGCTCGTCCTCCATGGGCGTCTTCAACAACTACGCGATCGTCCCGGCGGACAAGTTCATGCCGGTGGACGTCCACATCCCGGGCTGCCCGCCGCGCCCCGAGTCCGTCATGCACGGGATCCTCAAGCTGCGCTCCATGGTGCAGGCCGACCCCGCGATGGGCTGGCGCGAGCGCCACGGCGCGGAGCGCACGGTCGAGGTGCTCCCGGAGGAGGGCGCGCGCCTCCTGGCCGAGAACGTGCCCGGCGCCACGGAGCACGGCCAGAATGCCTGACGCGACCGGCCTGGAGCTCCTCGCGGGCGAGCTGCGCGACGTCGACGAGGCCTCCGTGCTGGGGACGCTGCACTTCCGCGGGCAGGCGACGATCCTCGCCGAGCCCGGGGCGATCCGCGAGGTCCTCGCGCGCCTGCGCGACGCGGGCTACGACCACCTCATGAGCGTCCACGGGGTCGACTACTTCCCCGAGGAGCCGCGCCTCGGCGTGATCTACGAGCTCCTGAGCCGCTCCCTCCGCGACCGCGTGCGGGTGAAGGTCCGCCTGCACACGGAGGGCGCCCGCATCGCCTCCGTCGTGGAGGACTGGCCCACGGCCAACCACCAGGAGCGCGAGGTCTACGACATGTTCGGGGTCGTCTTCGACGGCCACCCGGACCTCCGCCGCATCCTCATGCCCGAGGACTACGAGGGCTTCCCGCAGCGCCGCGACTTCCCCATCGGGGGTGAGCCGATCCTCTTCACGAAGGACGGCGCACTCGGCTCGGACTACACGCAGTAGAGGACACACGATGAGCGCGATCGACACCCCCCGCACGAAGTCGGCCTACCGCGAGATGGAGGAGAGCGTCGAGCTCTCCCACATGCGCACGGCGCCCGACGTCATCGAGGGCGCGGAGCCCGAGAGCGAGCTGCTGACGCTCAACATGGGGCCGCACCACCCCGCGACCCACGGCGTCCTGCGCCTGCTCGTGACCCTCGAGGGCGAGGTCGTCCGCGACCTCAAGCCGATCATCGGCTACGTCCACACGGGCATCGAGAAGACCGCGGAGGACAAGCCGTACTGGAAGGCCATCCCCGTCATCGAGCGGATGGACTACCTCGCCTACTTCTTCAACGCGTACGCCTTCTGCGGCGCGACGGAGACCCTCCTGGACATCGAGGTGCCCAAGCGCGCCCAGTACCTGCGGGTCATCCACATGGAGCTCAACCGGATCATGAGCCACCTCGTGTGGCTCGGGACCTCCGCGCTCGACCTCGGCGCCATGTCGCATGTTCTGGTACTGCTTCCGCGAGCGCGAGGCGATCCTGGACCTCTTCGAGTACTCCACGGGCGCGCGGATGCACACGCGCTACTTCCAGGTGGGCGGCGTCGCCGACGACGTGCCCCCGGGCTGGATCGCGAAGGTCCAGGAGTTCTGCGACGCGATGCCGACCCGCGTCGACCAGTACGGCGCGCTGCTGAACAAGAACGAGATCCTCCTGCAGCGCCTGCGCAACGTCTGCCCGCTCGACGAGGAGACCCTCCTCGAGCTCGGGGTCACCGGGCCGCTGCTGCGCGCCGCGGGCAACCCGTGGGACCTGCGCAAGGCGATGCCCTACTGCTCCTACGAGGACTTCGACTTCCACATCCCCGTGGGCACGGAGGGCGACAACTACGACCGCTTCGCCGTGCGCATGCAGGAGATGAAGGAGTCGACGAAGATCATCGCCCAGGCCATCGCGAACCTCCCCGAGGGCCCGGTCATCGTCGACGACCGCAAGGTCGCGCTGCCGCCGCGGCACGAGCTCGCCACCTCCATGGAGGCGCTCATCCACCACTTCAAGCTCGTGACGGAGGGCTTCCGGGTCCCCGCCGGCGAGGTCTACTTCCCCGTGGAGGGCCCGCGCGGCGAGTACGGCTGCTTCGTCCGCTCCGACGGCTCGAGCAAGCCCGCGCGCGTGCACATGCGCGACCCCTCCTTCGTGAACCTCCAGGCGACCAACGCCATGGTCAAGGACTCCTACATCGCCGACCTCATCGCCACCCTCGCGATGATGGACCCCGTCCTCGGCGGGATCGACCGATGAGCCGCGAGCTCGAGGAGGAGACGGGCACCCACGGCGTCCCCACCGGGGACCTCACCCTGGGCCAGCACGTCGGCTCGGGGGAGATCCCGCGCTACCGCGGCGGCTCGCGCACCCCGGGCTGGGACGACGCGGTCGACCTCACGAAGGACCCCGCGACGATCCCCGACCCCTCCACCTGCCCCGTGCCGGAGGACCTGCGCGCCGAGATCGAGGCGCACATGGCGAAGTACCCCGACGTCCGCTCGGCCGCCATCCCCGCCCTCATGGCCGCGCAGAAGCGCCACGTGTGGTGCACCCCGGAGGCCATCGAGCAGGTCGCCTGCGTCATGCGGCTGACCCCGGGCTACCTCGTGGCGGTCGCGGGCTTCTACGACATGCTCGAGACGAAGCCCGTCGGCAGGCACCGCGTCTACGTCTGCACGAACATCTCGTGCTCCTTGCGCGGCGCGGACGAGCTCCTCGACCGCGTCGTGGAGGAGGTCGGCGACGACCCGGACTTCAACGTCCGCTCCTTCGAGTGCCTGGGCGCGTGCGACATCGCCCCGATGGCCTCCGTGGACGACGTCTACGTCGGCCCGATCGCGCTCGACGAGGTGCCCACACTGGTCGAGCAGGTCCGCGCCGGGGCCGAGGTGCTCCCGGAGAAGCAGATCATCCGTCGCCTGTCCGTCGACCCGAATGCGGTGAGCAAGACATGAGCAGCGCCATCCTCTTCAAGGACATCGACGAGCCGGGGCTCAACACCCTCGCCGTCTACCAGCGCCGCGGGGGCTACGGCGACGTGCTCAAGCGCGGCCTGCAGATGCCGCGCGAGGCCCTGGTCACCGAGCTCGTGGAGTCCGGCCTGCGCGGCCGCGGCGGCGCGGGCTTCTCCATGGGCAAGAAGGCCTCCTTCATGCCGAAGGGCACGATGGACAAGTACCTCGTCTGCAACGCGGACGAGTCCGAGCCCGGCACCTTCAAGGACCGCGAGCTCATGACCAAGAGCCCGCACATGCTCATCGAGGGCATGATCCTCGGCGCCTACGCCGCGGGCGCGACCCGCGCGTTCATCTACATCCGCGGGGAGTACGCCCAGCAGGCGGACATCCTCGACGCCGCCGTGGTCGAGGCCTACGACGCGGGCCTGCTCGGCAAGAACATCCTCGGGACGGACCACTCGCTCGAGCTCGCCGTGCACCGCGGCGCCGGCGCGTACATCTGCGGCGAGGAGACGGCGCTGCTCGACTCCCTCGAGGGCAAGCGCGGCAACCCGCGCCTGAAGCCGCCGTTCCCCGCCAACCAGGGCCTCTACCAGGGCCCGACGCTCATCAACAACGTCGAGACCCTCGCGACGATCCCGCACATCCTCGGGATGGGCGCGGCGAAGTACGCGGAGATCGGCGTGGAGAACTCCACGGGCACGAAGCTCATCTCCGTCTCGGGCCACGTGAAGCGGCCGGGCAACTACGAGATCGAGCTCGGCATGAGCGCCCGGGACATCATCTACGGGCTCTGCGGCGGCATCGAGGGCGACCACGAGGTCAAGCTCTGGTTCCCGGGCGGCTCCTCCTCCCCCGTCCTCACGAAGGACGACCTCGACATCCCCTACGACTTCGACTCGCTCGCGAAGGCCGGCTCCATGCTCGGCTCGGGCGCGATCATCGTCGTGGACGACCAGACCTCCGTCGTGGACGTCTGCCTCAAGCTCGCGAAGTTCTACAAGCACGAGTCGTGCGGCAAGTGCACCCCGTGCCGCGAGGGGACGCAGTGGACCGTGAAGATGCTCGAGCGCATCATCGCGGGCCAGGCGACCCCCATGGACCTCGACATCATGGCCTCGGTCCAGGACTCGATCACGGGCCACTGCCTCTGCGTCCTCGGCGACGCGATGGCGATGCCGGTCGGCTCGATGATCGCGAAGTTCCGCCCCGAGTTCGAGGCCGTCATCGAGGACGCGCGCGCGCAGGCCGAGCGCGACCTCATCGCCGCCCTCGACGACCCGAACGCCGTCCCGCTCGTAGGCTCCGCCGTCTAGGCGATGAAGCGCACCCGTTCCATGACATCTTCGTTTGCCACCGCCCGAGGGGCGTAGCCATGCCGCGCCCTGAACCGAAGCTCATCACGTTCTCCATCGACGGCCGGGAGGTCGAGGCCCCGGAGAACGAGATGCTCGTCGACGCCGCCAAGCGCGGCGACGTCGAGATCCCCGTCTTCTGCTACGAGCCCAAGCTCGGCGCCCCCGTCGGCGCCTGCCGCATGTGCCTCGTGGACATCGAGGGCATCCCGAAGCTCCAGACGGGCTGCTCCACCCCCGTCAAGGACGGCATGGTCGTCCACACGCAGACCAAGCGGGTGAAGGACGCGCAGGAGTCCGTCCTGGAGTTCCTGCTCATCAACCACCCGCTCGACTGCCCCGTCTGCGACAAGGGCGGCGAGTGCCCCCTGCAGGACGTCTCCTTCGGCTGGGGCGGCGGCAAGACCCGCTTCATCGAGCCCAAGCGCCACTTCAAGAAGCCGCTCGAGCTCTCGCCGCTGATCGCGATCGACCGCGAGCGCTGCATCCTCTGCTACCGCTGCGTGCGCTTCTCCCAGGAGCTCAGCGAGGACTACCAGCTCGTCCTGCACGAGCGCGGGGCCGCGACCTTCGTCGGCACCTTCGACGGCCACCCCTACGTCGCGCCGTTCTCGGGGAACATCCTCGAGCTCTGCCCCGTCGGCGCGCTCACCTCGCGGCCCTACCGCTTCCGCGCCCGCCCGTGGGACACGGAGGACGCGGGCTCGGTCTGCACCCTCTGCCCCGCGCAGTGCAACGTCGCCTTCACGGTCCGCGACAACCGCGTCCTGCGCGTGAACGTGCGCGACAACGACGAGGTGGACGACGGCTGGCTCTGCGACAAGGGCCGCTTCGCCTACCAGTCCGTCCACGCCGAGGAGCGGATCGCCGCCCCGATGGTGCGCGACGGCGGCGTCCTGCGCGAGGTCCCGTGGGAGCGCGCGCTCGAGGAGGCGAAGCTCGCCCTGAAGAAGTCCGGCGGGCGCATCGCCGGCCTGGCCGGCGGCGAGACGACGAACGAGGAGGGCTTCCTCCTCCAGCGCCTCGTCCGCGACGCGCACGGCTCCCCCTGGCTGTCCTCGGGCACGGACCTCGCCCGGGAGCAGCTGCTGGCGCTGGGCGACCCCGGCCTGCAGGCCACGGTCGCCGACCTCGAGTACGCCCACACGGTGCTCGTGCTCGGCACGGAGCCCGTCGACGACGCCCCGATCCTCGACCTGCGCCTCCGCAAGGGCGTGCGCCGCAACCGCGTGCAGCTCGCGGTCGCCACCCCGCGGCCGTCCTCGCTCGACCCGAACGCCGTGCTCTCCGTCCGCTACGCGCCCGGGGCCGAGGCGGCGTTCGTCGCCGCGCTCTCCGCCGCGTTCTACGGCGGCGACGTCGCCGGGCCGGCCCGGGCCGCGGGCGCCGACGCCGACGCCGTCGGGGAGCTCGCGAAGCTCCTGCGCACGAGCGGCGGCGACGCCCCGGGCGAGGTCGTCGTCCTCTACTCCGAGCGCATCCTCGCCGCGGGCGAGGCGCTGACCCAGCCCCTGCTGAAGCTCACGGGCGCCCTCGGGCTCGCGGGCCGCGCGGGCGCCGGGCTGCTCGGCATCCCCGTCGCCACGAACGGCCGCGGCCTGCGCGAGGCCGGCGTCAACGGCGACGCGGGCCCGGGCCTCGCGGCGCTCGACCAGGCGAAGGCCGTCGGCCCGACCGCCATCGCCGAGGCGCTCGCCGCGGGCGACCTCTCCGTCCTCTACCTCCTGCACACGGACCCCCTGCGCGAGCAGCCCCAGCGTGCGATCTGGGACCGCGCGCTCGACAAGGCCACGCACGTCATCGCCCACGCGGGCTTCATGACGGAAGCCATCCGCGAGCACGCGACGATCGTCTTCCCCGCGGAGTCCTACGCGGAGAAGGAGGGCACCGTCGTGCACCCCGACGGTCGCATGCAGCGCCTGCGCCCGGCGATCGGCCGGCCCGGCGACGTGCGCCCCGAGTGGCAGGTGCTCGACGAGCTCATCCGCGACGCGGGCGTGCAGCACGACGTCTACACGGTCCACTCCGCGACCCGCCAGCTGCTCGACCTCGTGCCGTTCTACGCGGGCATGACGATCGACACGATCGGGGCGAAGGGCCAGCGCTGGTGGGACGACGCCACGCGCGCCGCGGCCTGGCCGGAGGCCGCCGCCCAGCTCCCCGCCCCCGCCGGCGCGGCGGGCTCGGGCCCGGCCGCCCCGGCGTACGAGGCTGCCGCCACGCCCAACGGCGCACTGCGCCTCGGGACCTACCGCTCGATCTGGGCCTCCCCGGAGGTCGAGAACTCCCCCGCGCTGAAGTTCCTGCACCCCCGCCAGAAGGTCGAGCTCTCCCCCGGCGACGCCGAGCACCTCGGCCTGCGGCAGGGCGACCGGGTCGTCGTCGGCCCGGACGGCGCGAGCGTCGAGGCCGTCGTGCACCTCCGCAACGAGGCCCCCGCGGGCTCCGCGTTCCTGCAGTCCGGCATCCCGACGGGTGCCGCCAACGTCCTCGAGGGTCCCCTCGTCGAGATCCGCAAGGTGGTGCCGGCATGACCTCCGTCCTCGGCGTGGTGAACTACTACGAGCCCTGGTGGATCCAGATCATCAAGGCGATCGTCATCTTCGCGGTCGGCCTGCAGATCGTCCCCATCGTCCTGCTCGGCGAGCGCAAGCTCCTCGGCCGCTTCCAGGGCCGGCCCGGGCCGAACCGCGTCGGGCCCTTCGGCCTGCTGCAGCCCCTCGCGGACATCGGCAAGCTCGCCTTCAAGGCGGACTTCCGCCCGCGGACGTCGATCGGCTGGCTCTTCGCCATCGCCCCGATCATCTCCATCCTCACCGCGGCCGCGGCGTTCTCGCTCATCCCGTTCGGGGACGGCGTGGACGTCTTCGGCACCACCGTCGGCCTCTACGGCGTCGACGTCTCCATCGGGCCGCTCTACCTCTTCGCGTTCGGCGCCGTCGCCTTCTACGGGATCATGCTCGGCGGCTGGGCGTCCGGCTCGAAGTACTCCTTCCTCGGCGCCATGCGCGCCGCGGCGCAGCTCATCTCCTACGAGGTCTCGCAGGGCCTCGCGCTGGTCGGCGTGATCATGACCGCGGGCACGCTCTCGCTCACGGAGATCGTCCACGCCCAGGAGGGCATGTGGTACATCGTGCCGCAGTTCGTCGGCTTCCTCATCTTCCTCGTGGCCGGCTTCGCGGAGACGAACCGCGCGCCCTTCGACCTCGTCGAGGCCGACGCGGAGCTCGTCGGGGGCTACAACACGGAGTACGGCGGGGCGCGCTTCGCCTCGTACTTCTTCGCGGAGTACCTGAACATCCTCGTCGTCGCCGGGATCACCACGACGGTGTTCCTCGGGGGCTGGATGCTCCCCTTCGGCATCAACCCGCCCACGTGGGTCGATCCGATCGTGGTGCTCACGAAGATGATGGGCTTCGTCTTCTTCTTCATCTGGATCCGCGCGACGCTCCCCCGCCTGCGCTACGACCAGCTCATGAGCTTCGGCTGGAAGGTCCTCCTCCCGCTCGCGACGCTCAACGCGCTGGTCACGGCGATCGTCGTCGTGGTCCTCGACAACAACTAGGACGAGCACCCCATGGCCACTTCCCCCCGCACCGACTGGCGTCCCGACGAGGACCAGCTCCACGTCGTCCGCGGCCCGAAGCCGGGCGGCGCCGGCGGCGCCTACCGCATCTTCGGCGAGACGCTCCGCGGCCTGAAGACGACGTTCGCACGCGTGGTCGAGGGCACGAACACCATCGCCTACCCCGAGGAGAAGGTCCCCGTCTACCCGCGGTTCCGCGGGCGCCACAAGCTCCACCGCTTCGAGGACACGGGCCTGGAGAAGTGCGTCGGCTGCTCCCTCTGCGCGGCGGCCTGCCCCGCGGACTGCATCCGGGTCGTCGCGGCGGAGAACACGCCGGAGCACCGCGTCTCGGCCGGCGAGCGCTACGCCTCCGTCTACGAGATCAACCTCTCGCGGTGCATCTTCTGCGGCTACTGCGAGGTGGCCTGCCCCTTCGACGCGATCACGATGGGCAACGACTACGAGATGAGCGACTACCACCGCTCGGACCTCATCTTCACGAAGGAGATGCTCCTCGCGGAGCCCTTCGAGCGCGCGCCGATCCGCGCCGAGGGCGAGTAGCGGCGCCGCCGGGCACCCCCGGCGGTACCGTCGGACGATGCGCCGCCCCCTCGCCGTGGCCAGCCTGCTCGCGCTGGTCGTCCTCGTCCCGCTCGCCACCGCCGCGGGGCGGCCGGACCGCGGGCGCTGGCCCGCGAACTCCCGGATGGTCCTCATCCAGAACGACGCGGACCAGAGCCGCCCGCTCGACGGGCGCACGGGCTACTCCCCGTTCGGGGGCAAGGCGCCGGCGTCGGCGTGCAACAAGAAGTGCGAGAGCTACCTCGTCCCCTGCCGCGCGGACACCTGCGAGCCGGGCGGGCGCATGTGGGACGCGCGGCGGCGCTACCTCAAGCTGCTCGGCGGGCACGGGAACGACGACATCCACGGCGGCCCGTTCACGGACGTCCTGTGGGGCGACTTCAAGCCCTCGGGCCAGCCGCGCTCGCAGGTGGACACGATCGACGGTGGCGCCGGCCGGGACTTCATCTACGGCTCGGCCGGGCGCAACACGATCAGTCGGGGGCACGGGCGACGACTACATCGTCGCCCGCGTTCATGCGCGGGACGATCGACTGCGGCCCGGGCAAGGACATCGTCTTCGTCTCGAAGACGTCACGCGCCGCGACGCGCTTCACGCGCTGCGAGACGATCACGCGCGGGGCGCTGCGGTAGGGCCGCCGACGCGGTGACGCTCCCGTGACGAGGCGGTGACGGGCCCCTGGGACGCTCGTGCTCCAAGACCCCGAGTGACCGGAGAGCGTGATGGCCGAGAGTGCGGTGGACCTGCGAAGCCTGCGGGTGGAGCTCGAGCGACAGGGCGCCCCGTGGCGCTCCGTGGACACCACGACGGCGATGCTGCAGGAGCGCGACCGGCGCGTCCTGCTGGGCGTGCCGCTGCCGGACGAGGAGGAGGTCGCGCGCATCACCTCCGACGCCGCCGCCCTCGACCCGCTCATCACCTCGGGCGGACCGGGCGCCGCGGGTGACGGCGGGATCGGCGCGCAGTTCGACGCCCGCAACGCGAGCGGGAGCAGCTACGTCACCCCGGTCAAGAACCAGGGGTCGTGCGGCTCGTGCGTGGCCTTCGGCACCGTGGCCACGCTCGAGACGACCGCCGCGTTCCAGCGCGGCCAGCCGCAGCTGAAGCTCGACCTCTCCGAGCAGCAGCTGTTCTTCGTCCACGGGAAGGCCAGCGGCGCGTCCTGCGCGAACGGCTGGTGGCCCGAGCACGCGTTCACCGCGTGCCGCGACACGGGGATCACGTTCGAGGACTACATGCCCTACCAGGCCGGCGGCGGCGGGACCCTGAACGCCGACTGGCCCAACCGCCTGGCGAAGATCACGGGGTTCCAGACCCTCACGGGCAACGTCGCGGGGATGAAGCAGCACCTGCTGACCCACGGCGCGCTGAGCGCGTGCCTCATCGTCTACCAGGACTTCTTCTCCTACGGCGGTGGCGTCTACCGCCACGTCTCGGGGGCCCAGGCCGGCGGCCACTGCGTCTCGCTCGTCGGCTTCGACGACACCCAGGGGTGCTGGATCGCGAAGAACTCCTGGGGCACCGGGTGGGGCGAGCAGGGCTTCTTCCGCATCGCCTACGGCGAGTCGGGCATCGAGACCTGGCGGGTGCACGGCGCGGACTACGTGAACCTGCGGATGTGGGTCGACGCGCTCCTGAAGGGCCTGTGGACCAACGAGAGCCCGGACAACGCCTGGGCGTACCTCGACAGGCTCGGCTGGGCGCGGCTCGGCTCGGGCGCCCCGGGCGTGAACCTCTCCATGCTCACGGAGCTCACCTCCGCCCGGGCCCGCAACCAGGCCGTGCGGGCGTTCCACGACAACGGCCAAGTCACCGAGACCTACGTCTTCTAGAGGGGGACATCGAGACCATGAGCACCAGGACGAAGGGCAACGGGGCCGGGCAGCCGGCCGCCACGACGATGGAGGCGGGGCCGCGGCTGACCCCGGAGATGGTCGTGCAGGGGCCGCCGGTCGAGGCCGCGGCCGGCGGTGGCGGGGTCCCCGCGCTGCAGCCGCCCGGCTCCCCGGCCGCGGGGCTCGCGGTGGGCGCGCCGCCCGAGGGGATCGCCGCGACGACCACCGCGAAGGTCGGTGGGCTGTGGACGAACAGCGCCGGCTCGAACGCGTGGGTCTACCTCAACGGCGTGGGGTGGCGGCGGCTCGGGCCCGCGAACCCGGGCGCCCACCACGCGCTCCTGCAGCTCGTCCGCCTCGCGCGCGACGCGGGGATGAACGTGCAGTGCGAGGACGACGGCAGCGTCGTGCACAACATCTACGTGTGGTGACCGACGTCCCCCTGGGCCCCGGTGACGCCGGCCGCACCCTCGAGGTCGCGGCCGGCGACCGGCTGGTGATCGCCCTCCCGGAGCGCCCGGGCACGGGGCACACCTGGGAGGTCGAGGCCCTCCCGGACGGCGCCCGGGTCCTCGAGGAGCGCTACGAGCCGACGGCCGGGGGCGGCATCGGCGGCGCGTCGGACCACGTGTTCGTCGTCGCCGCCCACCCCGGGACCCTCCGGCTGCGCCACGGCCGGCCGTGGCTCGGCCCCGAGGGCGTCCTGGAGCGCTACGAGCTCATCGCAGTGCCAGCGCCGGCTCGATGAGGTCGTCGAGCCGGCGGGTGGGCGGGCTGCCCAGCCCCGCCAGGAACACCCGGCGGCACTCGCGGTACCGGCGCAGGGCCTCGTGCTCGTTGCCCTCCGCCAGGTGGGCCCGGATGAGCGCGATCTGCGCGGTCTCCCGCAGGGGGTCGGCCGCGACGGCCTCGAGCGCCGCCTCGACCGCCTCGCCGTAGCGCCCGGAGGCCAGCAGGCCGGCGCTGAGCTCCTCGAGCGCGTGGAGCCGGGCCTGGCGGTAGTGCTCGCGGCTCGCGCGCACCCACTCGTCGTCCCAGTCCGGGAGGACGTCGGCGTGCAGCAGCTCGGCCGGCCCGGGAGCACCGCCCGCATGGGCCATGAGCCGGTGCGCCAGGGCGAGCCCCTCCGCGAGGTCGATCCCCACGGTCGGTGCGAGCCCGAGCCGGGGGCCCGGGGCCAGCAGCGCGCCGGCGTCGCTGCGCCGCAGGCGCCAGAGGACGGAGCGCAGGTTGTGGCGCGCGCGGTCGTCGTCCGTCTCCGGCCACAGGCGTGCCGCCGCCAGCGCCCGGTCCACCGCGACGGGCTCGAGCGCGAGCAGGCCGACGAGCCGCTGGCAGGCGAGGGGGACCACGAGGTCCGCGCCGCCCCGGGTGAGGCCGAAGCCGCCGAGGACCGTGAGGCGCAGGCGGGGCGCGGCGTCCCCGTCGGTCGCCTCGGTGCGCTGCTCGTCGTCCTCGTGGCTCACGGTGGCTCCCCCGGCGCACCGTAGGTCAGCCGAAGCTGGCGCGCAAGCGCTCTGTGAGCGATGCACACCACTCAGGGCCGCTGCGCGGACGGCCATCGGCTCGTGACAGCCTTGTGCGCCTGCACCCAGGCGGGCGGTTGCCGGTCCGCGTGGCTGCATAGACTGCCCGTTGCCCATGGCCGAAGTCCTCTTCTTCCTCGTCGCCGCAGGCGCCATCGCAGGCGCCCTCGGGACCGTGGCGGTGCGCAACCCGTTCTACTCGGTGCTCGCGCTCGTCTGCCACCTCCTGTGCCTCGCGCTGCTCTTCCTGCTGCTGCGCGCGGAGTTCGTCGCGGCCGCGCAGGTCGTCGTCTACGCCGGCGCGGTCATGGTGCTCTACATGTTCGTCGTGGCCTACGTCGGCGGCACGGAGCTCGTCATGAGCCCCGCCGGCCCGCGGTCCACCCGGATCGCCTCGATCGCCTTCGCCGCCGTGCTCTTCGCGGAGCTCGCGATCGCGATCCTCGGCACGGGCCTCAAGGCGCTCGGCACGGAGGGCGCGGGCATCGGTGCGGACGGCGTGGCGCGCGCCGGGGAGCCCGCGTACGGCACCCCGGAGCAGATCGGCGAGCTCCTGCTCACGAAGTTCCTCCTGCCCTTCGAGATCGCCTCCTTCCTCCTGCTCATCGCGGCGGTCGGCGCCGTCACCCTCGCGCGCCGCCGCGGCGGCCTGCACGACGGGGAGGAGAAGCGCATCACGCCGCTGGACCTCGTCCGCCCGCTCTCCACCGGCACGATGGCCGAGGCCGTCGGCACGCGCACGAACGCCACGACGCGCGAGCGCGCGGGCCTCGAGGCGGGTCCCGAGGCAGGTCCTCCGGGGACCGAGGCCGAGGACCGCCCGCCGGTCGGGGACCGCGCATGAGCATCGAGTGGTACCTCGTCGTCTCGGCGCTGATCTTCTCCATCGGCGCCGGCGGCGTGCTCACGCGCCGCAACCCGCTGGTGATCCTGCTCTGCCTCGAGCTCATGCTCAACGCGGCGAACCTCGCGCTCATCGCGTTCTCGCGCATGCACGGCAACGGCGACGGCCAGATCTTCGCGATCGTCGTCATGGTCGTCGCGGCCTGCGAGGTCTGCATCGGCCTCGGCGTGATCGTCGCGATGTACCGCCGCCGGCTGCCCATCGACGTCGACGAGCTCCGCGAGCTCCAGGGCTAGGAGGCCCCCGCCATGGAGACCACCGCCTGGCTCGTCCTCGCGTTCCCGCTCGCGGGCGCCATCCTCATCGGGCTCCTCGCCCAGCACGTGCCGCACAAGGTCGCGGGCTACCTCGGGACCGCCGCGATCGCCGGCGCGTTCGTCTCGGCCGTCCTGACGTTCCTCTCCTTGCAGGACCGCTCGGAGGAGGCCCGCCAGGTCGTCTTCGTGGGCTGGGACTACGCGAAGAGCGTCGGGGTCGACGCGCAGCTCTCGATCCTCGTGGACCCGCTGAGCGTCCTGATGATCCTCGTGGTCTCGGGCGTCTCGACGCTGATCCACCTCTACTCCGTCCAGTACATGGAGAGCGACGAGGGGTACCCGCGGTTCTTCGCGTACCTGAACTTCTTCGTCTTCTCCATGCTGCTGCTGATCCTCGCGGCGAACTTCTTCCTGCTCATCGCGGGCTGGGCGTTCGTCGGCGCGGCGTCCTACCTGCTGATCTCGTACTGGTACCGCCGCAAGACCGCGACGAAGGCGGGGATCAAGGCCTTCGTCATCAACGTCGTGGGCGACATCGGCCTCGTGCTCGGGACGTACTTCCTCTTCAAGCACTCGGGGACGCTCGACTTCCTCGGGACGTTCGACTCCGTCGAGAAGGACTTCGCGGGCTCGCAGGGCGACCTCACCGCGGGCTGCCTGCTGCTCCTGGTCGGCGCCTTCGCCAAGAGCGCGCAGATCCCGCTGCACACCTGGCTGCCGGACGCCATGGAGGGCCCGACGCCGGTCTCGGCGCTCATCCACGCCGCGACGATGGTCACCGCGGGCGTCTACCTCATCGCGCGCATGCACCCGCTCTTCGAGCAGGCGCCGGCCGCCGCGGACGTCGGGGCGATCATCGGGGCGGTCACGCTGCTCGTCGCGGGGACGATCGCCATCGTCGTCACGGACCTCAAGCGCGTCATCGCCTACTCGACGATGTCCCAGATCGGCTACATGGTCATGGGCGTCAGCGCCGGCGCGTACGTCGCGGGCCTCTTCCACCTCATGACCCACGCCTTCTTCAAGGCGCTGCTCTTCATGGCGGCCGGCTCGGTCATCGGTGCGATGGGCGGCACGCAGGACCTGGACAAGATGGGCGGCTTCCGCAAGGCGATGCCGTTCACGTTCTTCTGCATGTGCGTCGGCGGCCTCGCGCTCGCGGGCGTCCCGCCGTTCTCCGGGTTCTTCTCGAAGGACGAGATCCTGCTCGACCTCGGCGCGGAGGGCGGCTGGCACTGGGCGCTCTACGTCGCGGGCTACGTCGGGGCGCTGCTCACCGCGGTCTACACCTGGCGCATGATCTTCCGGGCGTTCTTCGGCGCTCCGGTGCCCGAGGCGCAGGAGCTGCTCGACGGCCACCTGCACCACCCGACGGAGCACGTGAACCCGGCGACGGGCGAGACGGAGGACACGGGGGTCGGCTTCCCCGGCGCGGAGCACCACATCGCCGAGCAGTCGCCCTCGATGAAGATCGCCATGGGCGTCCTGGCGCTGCTGGCCATCGTCGGCGGCTTCATCCAGATCCCGAAGGTCACCGACGGCCTGGAGACCTTCCTCGACCCGACCTTCGCGGACTCGCAGCGCGAGATCGACCCCAGCGACGGCCTGCTCGTCTTCGGCCTCGTCCTCGGCGCGGTCCTCGGCCTCGCGGGCATCGCCATCGCCTACCGCATCTGGGTGCAGAAGCCCGGTACGAGCGCGAAGGCGCTCGAGCGCCTGCGCCCGCTGCACACCCTCTTCGCGAACAAGTGGTACTTCGACGAGGCGATCGACCTGCTCGTCGTCCGCCCCTTCGGCTGGTTCGGCCGCTTCGGCCAGCAGACCTTCGAGCGCATCTTCGTCAACGGGACGCTCGTCGGGGGGCCGACCGGGATCGTCCGGGCCGGCTCGGCCGCCGTCCGCGCCGTGCAGTCCGGCTACCTGCGGTCCTACGCCGCCCTCCTGCTCGTCGGCCTCGCCGCCGTCGGCCTCTACTTCCTCCTCCAGTCGTGACCCTCCACCTCTCCCTCCTGCTCTGGCTCCCCGCGATCGCGGGCACGCTCGGCCTCCTGCTGCCGGGCCGCGTCACCGCGCGGCTGCTCGCGCTGCTCGGCTCGGGTGCCGCGTTCGCCTACGCGATCGCCGCCGTCGTCGACTTCGACCGCGCGGTCCCGGGCCTGCAGTACGTCACGGACCAGCCGTGGATCCGCGCGCTCGGCATCCACTACAAGCTCGGGCTCGACGGGGTGAACCTCTTCCTCGTGCTCCTCGCGACGGGCCTGTTCACCGCCTGCACGCTGTGGGCGACGGGCCGGACCTGGGGGCGCGACAAGCTCTTCTTCTTCCACATGGGCCTCGGCCACACGGCGGTGCTCGGCGCCCTGCTCGCGCAGGACCTCGCGCTCTTCGTGATGTTCTTCGACCTCATGCTGATCCCGTTCTTCTTCCTGACCGGGATCTGGGGGCCGCCCGCCACGCGCGTCGCGGCGGTGACGAAGCTCGTGATCTACACGCTCGTCGGCTCGCTGCTCATGCTGGCGGCGGCGATCGCCACGGGCGTGCTCGCCGCGCAGCAGAACGGCACGGAGCTCTCCTTCGCCCTGTCGGACCTGCAGCAGGCGCGCCTCGGGACCGGCACGCAGGACTGGGTGTTCCTCTTCTTCGCGGCGGCCTTCATCGTGAAGATGCCGATGTTCCCCGTGCACGGCTGGATGCCCGACGGCTACCGGAACATGCCGCTGCCGGTGCTGGCCGTCTTCTCCGGCGTGCTCTCGAAGGTCGCCGCCTACGGGTTCCTGCGCATCGCGCTCCCGCTCTTCCCCGACGCGGCCGTCCACTTCCAGGACCTCATGCTCGTGATCGCGCTGGCGTCGATCCTCTACGGCTCGGCGATGGCCTTCACGACGACGGAGGCGCGGCTCGTCCTCGGCTACTCCTCCGTGGCGCAGCTCGGCTTCATCGTCCTGGGGATCTTCGCGCTGAACGACCGGGGCGCGCAGGGCGCGGTGCTGCAGTCCTTCAACCACGGCCTCGTCGTCGCGCCCGCGTTCTTCATCGTCGCGCTGCTCGCGGCCCGCGCCGGCGGCTCGGAGGACATCCGCGACATGGGCGGCATCGCGACGAAGGCGCCCGTGCTCACGGTCCTCTTCCTCGTCGTCGCGCTAGCGAACCTCGCGATCCCCGGCTCGGGGAACTTCGTCGGGGAGTTCTACATCCTCCTCGGCGTCTTCGAGACGAAGCTCGTCTTCGCGATCGTCGCCTTCACGGGGGTCGCGCTCGCGAGCGTCTACACGCTCCGGCTCTTCATCCGGACGATGCACAACCGCGTCGGGCCGGACGTCACCTCCCAGGACCTCGCGGTCTCCGACGGGCTCGTGCTGGTCCCGCTCGTGGTGGCGATCCTCGCCCTCGCGGTCTACCCGCAGCTCCCGCTGGAGAAGGCGGAGCGCTCCGTCCAGCGCTCCGTCGCCGCCGCGCACGACATCGCCAACCCGTCGGCGCCCGGCGCCGCGGCGCAGGCCGGAGGGCCCACGCCATGAACCAGAAGCTCCAGGGTCCGGAGATCGACTGGGCGGGGCTCTCCCCGCTCATCGCGCTGCTCGGCGGCGCGGTCGTCGTCCTGATGGTCGGCCTCCTGCGCGGCCGCGCAGCGCGCGAGCACGGCGTCCCGTTCTTCTCCCTCGTCGCCCTCGGGACGTCGCTGGGGCTCACGATCTGGCAGCTCGACACGCGCGAGGAGCTCGTGGCCGGCGCGCTCCAGATCGACGGGCTCTCGACGGTCCTGAACCTCCTCTTCGTCGCGGCCGGGATGGTCGCCGTGCTGCTCTCCTGGCGCGCGCTCGCGCCGCGGGAGTCCGCCCACGGCGAGTACCACGCGCTGCTGCTGACCTCCGTCTCGGGCATGCTCGTCCTCGCCTGGGCGTCGAACCTCGTGACGGTCTTCCTCGGGCTCGAGCTGCTCTCCATCCCGCTCTACGTGCTCTGCGCGACGGAGATGCGCCGCGCGACCTCGCTCGAGGCCGGCCTGAAGTACCTCATCGTCGGCTCCCTGGGCTCCGCGATCTTCCTCTACGGGCTGGCGCTCATCTACGGCGCGACGGGCTCGACGGACTTCTCCGGCATCGCCGCCGCCAACGGCGGCAACGGGCTGGCGAGCGACCCGCTGATGCTCACGGGCATCGCGCTCAGCGTCGTCGGCCTCGGCTTCAAGGCCTCCGTCGCCCCGTTCCACCAGTGGACGCCCGACGTCTACCAGGGCGCCCCGAGCCCGGTCACGGCGTTCATGGCCGTCGCCACGAAGGCCGCGGCCTTCGGCGTCTTCCTGCGCCTCTTCGACGTCGCGCTCATCGACTCGGCCACGGCCTGGGCGCCCGCGCTCGCGGTCCTCGCGACGGTCACGATCATCGTCGGCAACGTGGGCGCGCTGGGGCAGAGCTCGCTCAAGCGGATGCTCGCCTACTCCTCCGTCGCCCAGGCGGGCTACATGCTCGCGGGCGTCGTCGTGAGCTCCTCGCTCGGTGTGCGCGCGACGGTCTTCTACCTCGCGGTCTACCTCCTGATGAACCTCACGGCGTTCGCCGTGATCATCGCCCGGGAGCGCGAGACCGCCCTGGGGGACGACCTCGAGGCGGTGCAGGGCATCGGCGCGACCCGTCCGATCCTGGCCTGGCCCATGACCATCGCCATGCTCGGCCTCGCCGGCATCCCGGCCACGGGCGGCTTCATCGGCAAGTTCTTCCTCATCCAGGCGACCGTCGAGGGCAACTACGCCTGGCTCGGCGTCGTCATCGTCATCGGTTCGATGATCTCCTTGGCGTACTACCTGCGGGTCATCGCGGCGATGTGGATGCGCGACCAGCCCGGCGTGGCGAAGGTCCCCGCCCGCACGGCCGGGCCGCGGCCCGGCGCTGGCCGGCGGCTCACCGGAGGCCGACGAGCCCACCGGGTCGACGGCGCTCGCCGGCGACGCCGGCACCCCCGGCGCCGGCTCCGTGGTCTTCGGCGGCGAGCCCGGCAGCGGCAAGGCCCACTGGGAGGTCGCGGCGGTCGCGGTCGTCTGCGGGCTGCTCGTGGTCGCCACGGGCGTCGTCCCGCAGCCGCTCTTCGACCTCGTCGCGCGCTGCGGCGAAGCGTTCACGAACCTGGTCTGACGTGCGGATCTCCGCCAAGGCGGACTACGCGGTCCGCGCCGCGGTCCACCTGGCGACGGCGACGGACGGGAAGCCGACGAAGGGCGACGCCATCGCCACGGCGCAGGCGATCCCCCTGAAGTTCCTCGAGAACATCCTGGCGGACCTCCGCCACGCCGGCCTCGTGCGCTCCCAGCGCGGCTCGGAGGGCGGCTACTGGCTCGTCGGGGCGCCGGACGCGGTCTCGGTCGCCGACGTCATCCGCGCCGTGGAGGGGCCGATGGCCTCCATCCGCGGCCAGCGCCCCGAGGACGTCCCCTACGCGGGCTCGGCCGAGGCGCTGCAGCAGGTCTGGATCGCCGTCCGGGCGAACCTCCGGGCGGTCCTCGAGGCGACGACCCTCGCCGACATCGCGCGGGGGGAGCTCCCCGCCCACGTCCGGGAGCTCGTCAGCGCCCCGGATGCCTGGGCCTCCGGCGCCGCCCGCGCGACGCCGCCACTGCCCTCGGGCTGAGCATGTCCCCGCCGGGGCTCCGGGTAGGCTCCCGCCCCCTCCATGGACTACCCCGACGACCAGCTGACCCCGGAGGAGCGCGAGCTCCTCCGCCCGTACGTGACCCACCTCGACGGTCCCGTCTTCGCGCTCGTGAACCTGCCCGAGACCGTCAAGGGCGCGCTGTTCGCGCGGTACTCGCGCTACCAGGGGACGCTGCGGCGCCTGCTGCTCGACGAGTTCTCCGACTCGCTCGACCCGGACGCGGCACCGTTCGACCCGGGCTCGGGCTCGCGCGCGGAGCAGCTCTACGAGCGGATCTTCCTCGGCTACGGCGACGACTCGGTCGCCCAGCTCGGCGGGGCCCACGTCGCCTGCGAGTGGACCTCGAACGTCCTGACGAAGGTCCTGCAGCGGCCGCGCCTGGGCGCCTACCTCGAGCAGTCCACGCGCTACATCGCCTACGACGGCGACGTCCCCGGCCTGGGCTACCGCTACTTCCGCGATCCCGCGCTCGGCCCGGAGTACGAGCAGGCGATGGACGCCATCTTCGGCATCTACGCCGAGGCCCTCCCGCGGGTGCGCGCGTGGGTCGACTCGTCCTTCCCCGGCGAGGCCGGGCCGGCGCGCGACCGGGCCATCGCGGCCAAGGCACTCGACCTGCTCCGCGGGCTGCTGCCCGCCGCCTCCCTTTCGCACATGGGCATCTACGCGACGGGGCAGACCTACGAGCAGCTCGTCCTGCACCTCCAGGCCCACCCGCTGCCCGAGGCGCGCGAGTACGGCAGGCGGATCCTCGGGGCGCTCCAGCAGGTCATGCCGAGCTTCGTGGCCCGCGTCCCGCGGCCGGACCGCGGCGGGGAGTGGACGGGCTACCTGCAGCAGCGCGACGCCGCGGCGGAGTCCTGGGTCGCCCGCTTGGGCCTCGACCGCCCCACGGGTGCACCCGACGCGCGGCCGAGCGTGCGGCTCCTCCACGTCGACGGCGACGAGGACGCGCTCCTGGCGGCGCTGCTCTTCGAGGCCGCGGGCGTCTCGGAGGAGGACTCGCGCATCCGCCTCACGGCGCTCGCGCCCGACGAGCGCCTCGCGCTGCTGACGGACCTCGTCGGGGAGCGCAAGAACCGCCGGCACCGGCCCGGCCGGGGCTACGAGGCGCTGCGCTACCGCTTCGAGGTGGTCTCGGACTACGGCGCCTTCCGCGACCTCCAACGCCACCGCATGCTCACCGTGCAGTGGCAGCGGCTCTCGCCGGACCTCGGCGCCGGGGTCCCGGAGGAGGTCGACCTCGCGGGCTGCGGCGACAAGTACCGCCGCGCGCTGGAGATCTCCGAGCGCGAGCACCGTCGCCTCGTCGGCGCGGGCCACGACCGCCGCGTGGCCAGCTACGCGCTCTGCCTGGGCTACCGCATCCGCTACGTCCTGGACGTCAACGCGCGCGAGGCGATGCAGCTCATCGAGCTGCGCTCGGGGGTCGAGGGGCACCCCTCCTACCGGGCGGTGGCGCACGAGATGCATCGGCTCATCGCGGCGGTCCACCCGGCCGTGGCGGGCACCATGCACCACGTCGACATGAGCGCCGAGCCGCGCCTGGAGCGCATCCTCAGCGAGATGCGCACCCAGGCCAAGCTCGACGGCCAGCCCGCGGCGTGAGGCGGCCGGGTCGGCCGACCCGCGCCCTGCTCGCCTACCTCGCGCTCGCGCTCGGGGTCGCCGTGCGGCGGGAGCTCGCGCTGGCGCCGGGAGAGCGGCAGTGGCGCGGCCGGGCCCTCGGCGCACCCTACGACCTGCGGCGACCGACGCTGCGGCGCGTGCTGGCGCCGCACCTCGACCCGGCCCGGCCCCTGGTCGGCGCGCAGGGCTGGGGCGTCGGGTGGTGCGTGAACCTCGGGTGGATCGCGCGGCGGCTCGGCCTGCCCGTCTGAGTGGACGCATGGCGGCCGGGGGTGCCCGGCCATCGCGGTACCGTCGCGCGCATGTCCCCCCGCCTCGCGCTCGCGGCCCCGCTGGCCGCCGCGCTCCTCCTCGCCCCCGCCGCCGCGCACGCCGCCGTGCCGGCCGGCCCCTCCGGCACCGCCTTCTACAAGACCCCGTCGCCCCTCGGCGGCAAGCGCCACGGCGACCTGCTCCGCGCGCGTCCGCTCAAGGGCGCCGCGGCGCTGCCCGGCGGCGCGCGCACGACCCTCGTCCTCTACCGCGGCACGGGCGTGACGGGCAAGCCCGTCGCGATCTCCGGCACGGTCACGGTCCCGAAGGGCAAGGCCCCGAAGGGCGGCTGGCCCGTGGTCTCCTGGGCCCACGGCACCACGGGCCTCGCGGACCAGTGCGCGCCCTCGCGCCCCGACGGCGCGAAGCTCAGCGCGTACGCCTTCCCCACCCTCACCCGCTGGCTCAAGCGGGGCTGGGCCGTCGTCCGCACGGACTACGAGGGGCTCGGGACCGCCGGGGTGCACCCCTTCCTCGTCGGGCGCTCCGAGGGGCAGAGCGTCCTCGACGTCGTGCGCGCGGCCGAGCAGCAGGTGCCGGCCCTGGACACGCGGCGGGTCATCCTGGCCGGGCACTCCCAGGGCGGCCACGCGGTGCTCTGGGCGGCGTCGCTGGCCCGGCGCTACACCCCGGAGCTCCGGGTCCGCGGCACGGTGGGCTTCGCCCCGGAGTCCCACACGGGCGAGCAGGCGAAGCTCATCTCCGCCCTGAAGGACCCGAGCCCCCTGACCGGCCTGGCCGCGTCGATCCTCGCGGGGATCGAGGTGCAGAAGCCGGCGCTCGCGATCGCCCCGAAGCTCACGGACCGCGCCCGGGCGCTCTACCCCCGCGTGCTGACGGACTGCCTGCCGGCGCTCACGAGCCCCTCGGCCTTCGGGGCCCTCGCCCCGGCGGACCTGCTCCGCGAGGGGACGGACCTGACCCCCCTCGTCGACGCGCTCTCGGCCAACGACTCCGAGACGGTGAAGATCGCGACCCCGCTGCGGGTGGAGCAGGGCACGGCGGACACGACGGTCTTCAAGGCGTTCACGGACCAGCTCGTCGACGAGCTGCGCGGGCGCGGCACCCGGATCGACTACGACACGCTCGAGGGGGTCAACCACGGCGGCATCGTCACCGCCGGCGCGGCCGCCGCGACGAGCTGGATGGCCACGCGCCTGAAGTAGCCGGAGGGAGGAACCCCTGCTCAGGGGTAGAATCCGGCGGGATGGCACGACGTCGCCGCGGCTGGGAGGCCGTCCCGCTGGTGGGCCCGGGCAGCGAGCTGCAGCTCACGCTCGACGGCCGTGCGGTCCCCCACGCGGAGGTCGTCGCCGCCCTCCGGCCCGACGCCGGGGGCCGTGCCGCCTCCCCGGAGGCCGCGCCGCCGGGTGCGCCTGCCGGAGCACGCGCGGCGCCCGGCTGACGCTCCGCCGCTGCGAGCATGCCCGCCGTGATCCGCGCCCCGACGGCCCGCGAGGTCCCCGCCCTGCGCCGGATCGAGGTCGCGGCCGGCGCGGCCTTCGCCGGGGTGGGGCTCGCCGCGGTCGCCGCGGAGGAGCCGCCGCCGCTCGTGCACCTCGAGGCCTTCCGGGTCGCGGGCCGCGCGTGGGTGTCCGTCGACGCGGCCGATCGCCCCGTGGGCTACCTCGTCGCCCTCGTCCTCGACGGGCGGGCCCACGTGGAGCAGGTCAGCGTGCACCCGGGGCACCGGGGCGAGCGCCGGGGCGCGGCGCTCCTCGACGCGCTCGCCGCCTGGGCGCGCGCCCACGGGCTGGCGGAGCTCTCGCTGACGACGTTCCGCGACGTGCCGTGGAACGCGCCGTACTACGCGCGTCTCGGGTTCACGGTGCTCGACGCGCCGGGCCCGGAGCTCCGTGCCGCGCTGCGGCGGAGGGGCGGGTGCTGCCGCCGGACGCGCCGCGGGTCGCGATGGTCCGTCCGGTCTAGGGGAGCCGGACGCGCTCCATCAGCAGGAGGTCGCGCCAGGCGCCCGAGGGCGCGCGCCAGGCCGAGCGCAGGAGCCCCACCCGCTCGAACCCCGCCCGGGCGTAGCACGCGATGGCCGCGTGGTTGTCGGCCGCGGGGTCGATCGTCGTGCGGTGGTGCCCGCGCTCGCCCTCCAGGTGGTGCAGGGCGGTCGCGATCGCGTCCGAGGCCAGGCCCCGGCGGTGGTGCGCCGGATCCACCCAGAGGTCGATGGCGGCGTGGCGGAAGTCCGGGTCGGGCTCTTCGGTGAGCTCCATCCACCCGGCCGGGCGGTCGTCGACGGCGATGACGAACCCCTGGGTCAGCGGGTCCTGCTCGAAGGGGAACCCGGCCGCGGGGGCACCCCACCAGCGCGCGACCTCCGGGGTGCCGTGCTGGCGCAGCAGCTCCGCGGCCTCGCTCTCGCGCGGCGGCCGCAGGACGACCCGGGCGCCGCGCAGGACGGGGGCGGTTCCCATGCCCGCAGCCTAGGTGGCCAGGGCGCCGATGACCTCGCGCCACCAGGAGCGCTCCGCGTCGTCCGTCGCCCGGCCGAGCCGGCGGCGCGCAGCCTGCTGCACGGCTTGGGCGGAGCCCGCTGCGACCGTCGTGCCGACGTAGGCGTAGCGGCCGTCGGCGAGCACGAGGACGCTTCCCGGCTTGTCGCGGCGGGTGCGCAGGCGCTCGGCCACGGCGACGGGGCCGACGTGGTCCGGCCGCGACGCGTCGCCGTCCCCGACCTTCCACGGCCGCTCGGAGAAGATGAGCGAGCGCCGGGCCGGGCGCGGGCGCGGCGCGGTCTCCAGCGGGCCGGAGCGCCAGCGGTCGAGCAGCTCCCGGAACTCGACGGCGACCTCCTGGCGGACGAGGACGTGCAGCCGGTCCCCGGGCTCGATCCGGGTCGAGCCGCGCGGCGGGATCGCCTGGTCCCCGCGGATGATGACGTTGAGCAGCGCGGCCCGGGGCATGCCGAGCTCGCGCACCGCGCGGCCGACCGCCGCGTCCGCCGGCCGGACCCCGAACTCGATGACCTCCGCGCCGAGGCGCCGGGTGGTGTCGGGGTCCGTGAGGACCGCGGGGAGCGCCGCCTCGTTCGTGGTCACCCCGAGCCGCGCGGCGATCCACTCGAAGGTCGTCCCCTGCACCACCGTGGAGACGAGCACCGCGAAGAAGACGACGTTGAAGAAGATGAGCGCGTCCGGGATCCCCGCGATGAGCGGGAAGGTCGCGAGGACGACGGGGACGCCGCCGCGCAGGCCGGCCCACGAGAGCGCGATCGTCTCCGCGGGGCTGAAGCGGCTGCCCAGCGTCCCGATGACGACCCCGACGGGGCGGGCGACCACGAGCAGGAGCGCCGTGATGGCCAGGCCCTCCAGCGCGACCCCGGGCAGCTGGCTCGGGAAGACGAGCAGGCCGAGGGAGACGAAGAGGACGATCTGGGCCACCCAGGCGAGGCCGTCGTGGAAGGTCTGCACGGTCCGGGCCGCCGGCGAGGTCGTGGAGCCGAGCGCCAGGCCCGTGAGGTAGACGGCCAGGAAGCCCGAGCCGTGGAGGACCTGCCCGGCGCCGAACGCGGTGGCGGCGGCGGCGATGGAGGCGACGGGGTAGAGGCCGGCCGTCGAGAGCTTCACGTTCCGCAGCGCCCAGGCGGCGCCCTGCCCGACGAGGAGCCCGACCGCCCCGCCGACCCCCATCTCGATGACGAACTCCACGAGGAGGTTCGTGACGCCGTAGCCCGGGTCGTCGAGCCACTCGATGAAGCCGAGCACGAGGAGGACGGCGACGGGGTCGTTCATCCCCGCCTCGCCCTCGAGGGTGTGCGCCAGCCTCTGGCGGAGGGTCGAGCCGCGCAGGATGGAGAACACGGCGGCGCCGTCCGTGCAGGCGAGGATGGAGCCGAGCAGGAAGCCCTCGAGGAGCGAGATGCCGAGCAGGAAGGCCGCGCCCGCGCCCGTGATGAGCGCGGTGACGAGCGTCCCGACCGTCGCCAGGCCGAGGGCGGGGCGCAGCACCTCGCGGATCGGCGACCACCCGGAGGCCAGGCCGCCCTCGAAGAGGATGAGGGCGAGCGCGACGATGCCCACGTCGCGCGCGAGCTCGTAGTCCTCGAAGGCGATGAAGCCGGTCGCGTCGCTGCCGGCGAGCATCCCGATGGCCAGGACGAGCAGCAGGCCCGGGACCCGCAGGCGCCCCGCGAGCTGCGACGCGGCGAGCGCCAGGACGAGGAGCCCGCCCAGTGCGAGCAGGAGACGACCGTCATCCACACCCGCAGTCTGACGGGTGCCCCGGGTGTCCGCGGGCACGCGGACCGGCGCGGTGGGGGATGATCCCTCCCGCCCCATGGACCGCCCGCCCCGCCCACGGTCGTCGCGCCCGTCGTCGCAGACCTTCCTGCGTCGCCGCCTCACGGCCCTCGCCGTGCTGCTCCTCGGGGCCTTCGTCGTGGTGAAGCTGGGGTCCGCGGTGCTCGGCGGCGACGACGCGCAGACCGCGGCGGCCGGCACCTCCGCCGGCGCGGGGGCCGCCGCGCCGAAGCGGCCGAAGGCGACGCAGCTGCCGGGCGGCGGGCGCCGGATCTTCCCGGACCGGCGGGTCGTCGCCTTCTACGGCAACCCCGCCGACGACGAGCTCGGGGAGCTCGGCATCGGGCCTCCCGACAAGGCCGCGGCGAAGCTCCTGCGCGTCGCGCGCAGCTACACGCGCAAGACGCGGCCGGTGCTCCCCTGCCTCGAGCTCATCGCGACGATCGCGGCCAACGCGCCGGGCGACGACGGGAAGTACCGCAACCGTGCCCCCGAGGAGGTCATCGACCGCTACCTCCGCGCCGCGCGGAAGATCAAGGCCGTGCTGCTGCTGGACGTCCAGCCCGGCATCGCGACGTTCCCCGAGGAGGTGCGCCGGCTGAAGAAGTGGCTCGTGCAGCCCGACGTCGGCCTGGCCCTCGACCCCGAGTGGCGCATCCAGCCAGGGCAGGTCCCCGGCCAGGTCATCGGCTCCGTGAGCGCGGAGGAGGTCAACGCGGTGAGCATCGACCTCGCCGCGCTCGTGAAGGAGCGCAACCTCCCCGAGAAGCTCTTCGTCATCCACCAGTTCACGAACGACATGGTCCGCGACAAGCAGTCCGTCGCGATCCGCCCGGGCCTGGCGACCGTCTTCAACGTCGACGGCTTCGGCGCCCCGCCGAACAAGATCTCGAAGTACCGCGAGTTCACGAAGGCGACCCCGCGGGGCGCGCACAACGGCTTCAAGCTCTTCTTCCGCGAGGACACGGACCGGATGCGCCCCGCGGCGGTCATGGCGCTCCAGCCGCGCCCGGACATCATCGAGTACGAGTAGGGGGGTTGGGAACTGCCGACCCCGACGTGGGTCACGAGTTCCCGAGCTCGAGCAGGATGTCGGCCGCGGCGAGCGGGTCGCCGAGGTCGAGGTCGCGCCAGACGAGGCGCAGGGTGCGGATGCCGTGTCGCTCGAGGGCACGGTCCCGGAGCCGGTCGGCCTCGAACTGCGAGCGCCGGGTGTGGTGGGCGCGAGAGTCGAGCTCGACCACGAGGCCGGGAGCGAACCAGCAGTCGACCAGCACCCCGTGGACCCGGACGTTCCGGCGCGGTTCCGGGACGCCGTGGGCGGCGAAGTAGACGACGGACCGGCGCTCCATGGCGTACCTCGCCTCGGCGTCCTCCGAGTGGACGAGCCGCTCCACCCTGCCGGCGCCCGCCCGTCCCGGGAGCCGTGCGGCGGTGGTGATCAACCTCGCCCGGGGCAGCGACGGTAGCTCGTCGGCCACCGCGCGGAGCTCGTCGTAGGTGTGGCCGTCGGCGTAGTCGATGAGCGTCCGCACGCGGTCGGTGACCCGCAGGGCGCCGTGGACCACGACGTCGCGGTGGTCGAGGTGGCGCGTCCTGTGGACGACGACGCCTGGGCGGGACTTCACGCGGTGCCCCGTCGTGCTGACATGGATCGTCGGCCAGTCCTTCGGGTCCTCGGGCAGCCAGCCGTAGAACGCGGCAGCAGAGTCGTGCGACAGCGCCGCGTCGCCACCCACCCACAGGGCCGCCGCCAAGAACTGCCCGCGCCGGGAGAGGGCGCCGTGCCCCAGCGCAAGGACGCCCGGCAGCACCTCGTGCCAGTGCCCCGCGAGCACCATCCGCCGGACGCGTCGCTGGTGGACGCCGAGCTCCGCGAGGTCTGCCCGGGTGAGCAGGCCCTCCTGCCGCTCGGCGCGGGCGACGAGCGGAGCGAGGGGCGTGGGAGCTGGTGACCGCATCTACGACCACTAGGTCCCAAGCCCCGGAGTTCGCCCCCCGCGAACGCGCCAGCTACGCCTCGCGCGCTGCGGCCTCCTCGGCCTGGCGAAGCTCGATCCTGCGGATCTTGCCCGTGAGCGTCTTCGGCAGGTCGGCGACGAACTCGATTCTGCGGGGGTAGGCGTAGGCGCTCAGGCGGCCGCGGACGTGGGCGGAGATCTCCTGGGAGAGCTCGTCGCTCGGCTCGTGACCGCCCGCCAGGACGATGAACGCCTTCACGACGTGGCCGCGGCGCTCGTCCGGGGAGGCGACCGCGGCGGCCTCGGCGACGGCGGGGTGCTCGAGGCAGGCGGACTCGACCTCGAAGGGGCCGATCCGGTAGCCCGCGGCGATGATGAGGTCGTCCGCGCGGCCCTCGTACCAGTAGTAGCCGTCCTCGTCGGCGCTCGCCGCGTCCCCCGTGCGGAACCACTCCCCGCCGAACGCCTTCTCGGAGTCCTCCGGGCGGTTCCAGTAGCCGAGCGGGTAGTGCGGGTTCGAGCGGGCGCGCAGCGCGATCTCCCCGCGCTCGCCCGGCTTGGAGACGGGCCGCGAGTCCTCGTCGAGGATCGCCATCTCCCACCCCGGGACGGGCTTGCCCATGGAGCCCTCGCGGACCTCCATCCCCGGGAAGTTCGCGACCATGGGGTAGCTCTCCGTCATCCCGTAGTAGTCCAGGACCGTCACGCCGTACTGCTCGCGGAACCAGCGGATCGCCTCCGGGTTGAGCGGCTCGCCGGCGCTGCAGACGATCCGGAACCGCTGCGGGTACTCCTTCCCCGCGTCCGGGATGGACATCATCGAGCGCATCGCGGTGGGGGTCGTGAAGACGTTCGTGACCTCGTGGCGCGAGAGGAAGTCGAGCTGCCCGCGCGGGTCGAAGCCCGCCTCGCGCTGCAGCACGCACTGCACCGCGCCGAGCCGCCAAGGCCCGAGCAGCGGCGCGATGCCCGCGGCCCACGCCCACTCCCCCATGCCGTGGAAGCGCTCGCCGTCCTGCACGTCGTGCGACCAGGTGAACTCCGTGTGGGCGAGCAGGTAGCGGTGCGCGTGGACGATGCCCTTCGCCGTGCCCGTCGTGCCGCTCGTGTAGTAGAGCTGCGCCGGGTCGTCCGCGGAGGTCTCCTCCATGACGTGCTCCGTCGGGGCGCCGTCGAGCAGCCCGTCGTCCAGCACGAGGACGCGCTCGGGCCGGTCCGCGAAGCGCGGCGCGTTCGCCTTGTCCGTGACGAGCACGGTCGGGGTCGAGTCGTCGAGGCGGAACGCGATCCCGTCGTCCCCGTAGAGGACGCTCATGGAGAGCAGGAGCGCCCCGAGCTTCCACGTCCCGAAGAAGACCGCCGCCGTCTCCGGGGTCGGCGGGAGGATCACCGCGACCCGGTCGCCGCGGCCCACGCCCGCCTCGCGCAGGACGTGCGCGGCCTGGTTCGCGAGGTCCTGCAGCTCGCCCCAGGAGACGTCGCGCCGCTCGCCGTCCCACCGCTCCCAGACCATCGCGTGCTTCTCGCGCGGGTGCTTGTCGCAGACGTCCGCGGCGATGTTGTACTGCGCGGGGACGTCCCAGGTGAACTCGGCGCAGGCCTTCTCGTAGTCCATGCGCCCATGCTCACCGCGGCGCACCCCCCACGCAAGGGGGAACGGCCGGGGACGGTCCGACTCAGCGCTTCTTCGCGGCAGCCTTCGACTTCGGGGTCCGCTTGACCGAGACGCCGCGCGTGTGGACCCCGCCTGCGCTGATGACGCCGACCGTGGCGCGGAAGCCCCGCTTGCGCAGTCCCTTGCGGACGGCGGGGCTCAGCTTCGCGTTGCGCGCCACGGACCTCCCCGCCGGGATCTTCACGGTCTGCGCGGGCGCGAGGAGCTTGCGCGCCTTCACCGCGTAGAGGCCCGCCACGCACGCCGGCCCGCCGGCGGGGCAGCGCAGGACGACCCGCAGCCGGGTGCGCCGCTTGTCGACGGTGACGGCGCCGACGGTGGCCTTCGGGCCCCTCGCGCCGGCCGGCACCCCGGGCACCAGGCCGCCCGGTCCGGCCGGGCCGGAGGGGAGGGGGCCGGGTGCGCCGAGCCCACCCGGGGAGGGCGCCGGGGTCGAGGCGGTCTGCCCCGTGGCGCCCGTCGAGCCGGTCGGCAACGCGCCGACGGCCGCGGCGAGCTGCGTGAGCGCGTCCCCGAGGGGCGCGGGGAGGTTCGGGGTCGCGGCGATGCCGGGCAGGAGGGAGCCCAGCAGGTCCGGGGACGGCGGCTGACCCGCGGTGACCTGCGCGACGAGGGCGTCGAACTGGTCCCGCGAGGACGCGGGAAGCAGCCCGCGGACCGGCGCGAGGGCCTGGAGCACGGGCGCGAGCGCCTCCGCCGACGGCGCGGCGCCGCCCCGGACGCTCGCGAGCAGGGCGGTCAGGGGGGCGAGCTCGGCCGGGCTGTCGGGGAGCATCGCGATGGGCAGGGCCCCGGCGACGGCCGTCAGGGCCGCCGCGAGGTCTGCCGGGAGCCCTGGGATGCCAGCGATGGCGTCGACCATCGTCGTGAGCTGGGCGACGGCGTCCGGGGAGGGCACCCCCGCCCCACCGAACTGCACGAGGACGGACTCGAGCTGCGCCCGCTGGTCGGGCGGCAGCATCGCCGAGACCTGCCGCACGACGTCCAAGAGGGGCGCGAGCGTCGCGGTCGACGGCGTCGCGCCGGTCTGCAGCGTCCCGAGGAGACCCGCGATCGGGGCGAGCTGCGTCGGGCTCGACGGAAGGGACGAGACCCCGCCGTTGCCCTGGAGCAGCGGGACGAGGACCAGGGGCAGCGTCAGCCGGCCCCGCGCGTGCCTGCCCCCGTCTCCCCCGTCCGGCGCCGCGAGGGCGACGGAAGCGGGGACGGCAGCGGCGACGGCGGCCAGGAGGGCGAGCGCGAGACGCGGAGAAGAGGCCATGCGACCTCTTCGACTCCCGTCTCGCCGGACCTCAGCGACCTGGACGTCTGTCCTAGCCACCGCGCCCGGGCGCAGCGGACGGCCCCCGGGATCGGGGGCCGCGCGCCGCGTCAGCGCCGGGTGGCGCGCTTCTTCTTCGCCTTCGGGAGGCGCTTGACCGTGGCCTTGCGGGTGTCCGTCCCGCCCGCGCTGATGACCCCGATCGTCGCGCGGAAGCCCTTCGCCTTCAGCCCCTTGCGGATGGCCGAGCTGAGCTTGACCTTCTGGGCGACGGAGGTGCCGGCAGGGATGGTGATGGTCTGCGCGGGCGCCAGCAGCTTCTTGCCCTTGACCGCGAAGAGGCCCGCCGTGCAGGACGGTCCGCCCGCCGGGCACCGCACGACGACCCGGAGGCGCGTGCGCTTCTTGTCCACGCCGATCGAGCCGACCGAGGCCTTGGGACCCGTCGAGCGCGCCGCGCCCCCGGGACCGGCGGGGCCCGACGGCGCGGACCCGGCGGGGCTCGGGAAGCTGCTCGAGTTGGCCGACGTCGTCGTGGGCGTGGGGCCGGCCGCGGGCTGTGCCGTGCGCCGGTCGACCCGGTCGACCCGGTGCTCCCGGTCGTCCCCGAGGCCCCGGTCGCGCCCGTGGTCCCGGTGGAGCCGACGGGCAGGGGCACCGGGAGCGTGACGGGCAGCGGGATCGGCAGCGACCCGGGCACGGGGACCGGGACGGGGACGGGCAGCGGCGGCACGACCACGGGCGGGACCGGCGGCAGCATGGCGAGCGCGCCGGTGAGCTGGCCGATCGCCGTGGTCACCGCGGGCGGCAGGGCCGGGGTCCCGCCGATCCCGGTCAGCAGCGTCGTGAGCTGCGCGGGCGGGGTCACCGTGCCCCCGGTCACCTGGGCGACGACGGCCTGCCACTGCGTCTGCACGTCTGCGGGGAGCATCGCCTGGAGCGGCGCGAGCGCCGTGATCACCGGCGCGAGCTGCGCGGCGGTCGGCGCGACCCCCGTGGTCTGGATCGTCTGGATCAGCGCCATCACCGCTGCGAGGTCGACCGAAGCCGGGAGGGCGACCGGCGCAGCGCCCGCAATCGGGGCGACCGGGAGGCCGCCGACCCTCCCTAGCTCCGAACTCCCCGCGCCCTGCGCGGCGAAGGCGGCGGGAGCCGAGAGGGCGACGGCCACCGAGGCCGTCAGGACGAACGGGAGGGGACGAAGGGAGACCATGGGATCCCTTCGGCAGCCGACCCACGCACCATGAGCCCGTGGACGGATGTACTAGTCACTCATGGGCGGCGCCGGTGGGCCGATCTGGGTCGGCCCACCGCCGTCGCGGACACTGCTCGGGATGAAGGCTCGCCCCGTTGTTCGGCCACGGGGGCCGCATGCCGCACTCAAGCCCGCCCGTAGTGGACGGATGCCCGACGTGGCAGGATGGCGCGGCATGGCCCAGATCCCCCGCCCCTCCGGCGGTGCCGCCGAGCAGGCGGGCTCCGAGGAGGTCGAGCTCTACCAGCGGACGTACACGACGCTCCTGCGTTCGAGCGGGGAGACGCGGCTGCGGATCCTCGAGTCGGGCCACAAGGCGATGCGGAGCTCGCTCCACCCCCTCGCGGGCTCCGAGGAGCTCGACCTCGGCGCCTTCCTCTACGCGACCCAGCGCCTCCCGCTCGGCATCGCGGAGGCGCGCGTGGTGATCATGGGCCAGGAGGCGGAGTCCTTCGAGCGCGCGGGCGTCGGGCCCCTGCGCGACTGGCCCACCGTCGAGGCCGCGGCGCGGCGCCGGCGCTGGTTCGCCGGCCCGGACGGCGAGTGGGCCGTCCTGCTCGCGTCCGCCTCGGACCTCGACGACCTCATCCCGACCCTCGTCGCCTACCAGATCGAGTGGAACAAGCTCCGGCGCCGCCTGCGCGGCGTGGGCTGGCCGCGCGCCCAGGGCCTCCCGGGCGCCGAGGAGTGCGCCCGGGTGCTCGGCGGCGCCGCGGACGACTGGACGCGGCTGCAGGAGGTCTGGGGAACCGCCTACGCCGCGCGCCTCGGCGACGTCGCCGACCGCGGCCTCTCCCTGCGCGTCCGGATGCTCGGCGGCTCCCAGGTCGGCTACGCGCGCATGACCCGCCGCTGGTGGGCGCCCGTCCGCGAGCAGCTCGAGGCCGAGCACCTGCGCGACGCGCCGATGTACGTCGTCTCGAGCAACACGCACTCGCTCGTGAACCTCGTGAGCGGCGACGCGCAGCTCCAGGAGGAGGCCATCGTCGCCTGGGTGGACCGCGAGGGCCCGACGGACCTCAAGGCCGAGCTCGCGATGTTCCGCTCGGGCGCCTCCCAGGGCTCCTGGGAGAACTTCCTCTACTTCGCGGTGAAGGACTTCTACGCGGCGGGCGCGGACGACAAGGTCCGCCGCAGGGCCGAGCAGGACGTCGGCATCACGCACCTGAGCTCGCGCACCGCGCTGCGTGTCGCGGCGCAGGTCCTCCCGCTCGCGAAGCTCGACCCCGCTCGCTTCGACGCGCGGCTCGGCACGATCGACCCCGGCCGGCTCGCCGCCTCCGAGGCGGTGATCGTGAACGTCGACTACCCCCTCGGCGTCGCGGCGTACAACATCCTCCGGGAGGTCACGGAGGACCGCGACACGCTCCGGGGCGTCTACGTGCTGGGCAAGGCCGCGACGCTGAACGCCGACGTGGGCGACGTCATGCTCTCGAACGTCGTCTTCGACGAGCACTCCCAGACGACGTACTGGCTCGACAACGCCTTCGGCATCGAGGACATCACGCCCTACCTGCGCTTCGGCTCCGGCCTGGACAACCAGCGTGCGGTGACGGTCAAGTCGACGTTCCTGCAGAACCGGGGCTACCTCGACCGCTACTACCGCGAGGCCTACACGGTGGTCGAGATGGAGGCCGGCCCGTACTGCAACGCGATCTACGAGCTCACGGACCCGGAGCGCTACCCCGTCGGGGAGCAGGTCAACTTCTCGAAGCTCCCCGTCGACTTCGGCATCATCCACTACGCAAGCGACACGCCCTACACCCAGGCCCGCACGCTCGGCGCGCGGGGACTCAGCTACTACGGCATGGACTCCACCTACGCCTCGTCGATCGCGATCCTCCGGCGCATCCTGCGTCAGGAGGGTGCCCTGGCGACTGACGGGAACGCGGGAGGGGTAGAGGAGGAGCGATGAGCACGCCGGCCCAACGCGAGCAGGCCAAGCGCGAGGAGAAGCTCGAGTCGATGAAGGAGCAGATCGACGAGGGGACCCTCACCGTGCGGCAGATGACGGACGAGGAGAAGGCGAAGTTCGCGCCGAAGAACCCGCCGAAGGAGCCGCGCACGCCGCGCCGCCGGCGTCCGCCGCGCTGAGCTCCGACACCCCCGCCGCGCCACGGCCCGCCCCCACCCGGCGCCTGGCCGACGCTGCCGGCGTGCTCTGGGCGCTCGGCGCGCTGACCTGGGCGGTGCCCCTCGTCGTCGTGGTCACGACCGTCGCGGGGGAGCTCGACGTCGCCGCGGCGGTCCGGGCCGCGGTGATCGCGCTCGCGGTCCTGATCGGCCTCGTCGGCGTCCTGGTGGTCCCCGCGCTGCGGGTGCGGCGCTGGCGCTGGGAGGTGCGCGCGGAGGAGGTCGACCTCCTCCACGGCGCGTTCTCCGAGGTCCGCACGATCGTCCCCATGGCCCGGGTGCAGCACGTGGACGTGCGCCGCTCCGTCCTGGCCCAGCGCGCCGGCACCGCGGACCTGATCGTCCACACGGCGGCGGGGCGGACGCGCATCCCGATGCTCCCGGAGGCTGCCGCCGTGGAGGTCCGCGACCGCATCGCGGACCTGGCCCGGGCGCCCGATGAGCTCTGAGCCGGACCCCGAGCTCGCGGCGACGTTCGCGGACGGGCGCCGGCTGCACGTCGCGATCGCGGTGCTCCACGGGCTGCGCGCGCTGCGCGGGGTGGCGCTTCCCGTGGTGGCCGCGATCGTCGTCGGGGGCGGCGGCGGCATGGCGCGCGCGACGACCTTCGCGCTGCTCGGCGGGCTCTTCTCCGTCGCGGCCGGCGTCGCGGGCTGGCGGACGACGAGCTACGCCGTGACGGGCGGCGCGCTGCGCTTCCGCCGCGGGGTCCTCTCGCCGGACGACACGGTCGTCCCCGTCGCGCGCATCCAGGCGCTCGACACGGTCCAGGGCCCCGTGCAGCGGCTGTTCGGCGTCGTCGAGCTCCACGTGCAGACGCCGGGCGGCGGGGCGCGAGGGCGAGGTCGTCCTCGGTGCGATCGCCCCGCGGGACGCCCAGGCGCTCCGCGCCGCGCTCGGCCACCCCGAGCCGCGGCGCACGGGCCCTCGGCGGCGCTTGGGCGGCGGGGCGCTCGTGCTCGCCGCGCTCACCGCGCCGCAGTTCGGCGTGGTGCTCCCGGTCGTGGGCGCGCTCCTCGCGGGGGCGAACGACCTCTTCGGCGACGTCCTCGACGAGGGACTGCTCGAGCGCTTCGACACCCCGCGGGAGGCGGTGGGAGCGCTCGCCCTGGTGCTCGGCCTGGCACTGCTGGTGTCCTTCGGGGCGGCGCTCGTCGCCTTCGCCGGCTTCGAGGTCGAGCGGGAGGGGGACCGCCTGCGCATCCGCCGCGGGCTCTTCCAGCGGCGGGTCGCGACCGTGCAGGTCGCGCGCATCGACGGCGTCGCGATCGTCGAGGGCCTCCTGCGTGCGCCCTTCGGGCTGGCGACCGTCCGGCTCGAGACGGCGAGCTCCCGCAAGGAGGAGTCCGCGGCCCGGACGCTCTTCCCCCTCGTGCGCCTGCGCGACGTCCCGGGGCTGCTGGCCGAGCTGGTCCCCGGGCTCGACGGCCACCTGCCCCTGCTGGACCGGCCGCCCGCGCGGAGCCTGCGGCGCTACGTGACGGCTCCGGCGCTGCTCGGCGCGGTCGTCGGCGTCGGCCTCGGCGTGGCGACGGGCGGCTTGGGCTGGCTCGCCGCGCCGGCGCTCCTGGCGGCGGGCACGGCGCAGGGCGTCGCCGGCTTCCGCGCGGCCGGGCTCCACCTGGGGCCGGAGCGGGTCGTCCTGCGCGCGCGCCGGGGCACGGCGCGGGTGACGCTCCTGGCCCGGCGCCGCCGGCTGCAGGAGGTGAGCGTGCGCCGCACGCCGCTGCAGCGCCGCGGGGGCGTCGCGACCTTCGGCCTCGCGCTGGGGTCGGGACGGCGTGGGCGGGTGGCGCACCTCGAGGCCGCCCTCGCGGATGGCGCCCAGGCCGCACTGGAGAACTTGACGCGTCCGTCAGGTTCGTGGAAGGGTCAGCCATGGCCACCTCCGCCGGAACCGTCGCCCGCACCCCCGAGGACCTGACGGAGGACTGGCTCGCCGAGGCCCTCGGCACGGGCCCCGTCGCCTCCTTCGACGTCGCGCCCGTCGGGACGGGGCAGATGAGCCAGAGCCACCGGGTGCCGGCTGCGCTACGAGGACGAGGCGGCCGCCGGCCCGGCGAGCGTCGTCGTGAAGTTCGCCGCCTCGGACCCGACGAGCCGCGCGACGGGGGTCGGCCTCGGGGCCTACGAGCGTGAGATCCGCTTCTACCGCGAGCTCGCGCCGCGCCTCGGCGACGCGCTGCCGGCCTGCCACGCGGCGCGCTTCGAGCCCGAGGAGGGCTGGTTCACCCTCGTGCTCGAGGACGTCGCGCCCGCCGAGCAGGGCGACCAGATCCGCGGCTGCACGGTCGAGGAGGCGCGGATCGCGATGGTCGCCCTGGCCAAGCTCCATGCGCCCGTCTTCGCGGACCCGGGCCTGGGCGCGAGCCCGTGGCTCAACCAGCCCTTCGTGCTCAACCAGGCGCTGCTGACCCAGCTCCTCCCGGGCTTCGAGGAGCGCTACGCGGGCCGGGTCACCGAGGAGCACCTGGAGCTCGTGCGGACCTTCGTGGCCAGCCTCGACGGGTGGGCGAACGGGAACGTGCCGCCGCTCGGCCTCGTCCACGGCGACTACCGCCTCGACAACCTCCTCTTCGGCGAGCCGGGCAGTCCCCGGCCGTTCACCGCGGTCGACTGGCAGACCGTCTCCTGGGGCCCGGTGATGCTCGACGCGAGCTACTTCCTCGGCGGCGGCCTCTCCGTGGAGGACCGGCGCGCGCACGAGGAGGAGCTCGTCCGGGCCTACCACGAGGAGCTCCTCGCCCAGGGCGTCGCGGGCTTCTCCTGGGAGCAGGCGTGGGAGGACTACCGGCGCCAGACCTTCCACGGGATCCTCATGGCGGTCGCCGCCTCCATGCTCGTCGAGCGCACGGAGCGCGGGGACGAGATGTTCATGATCGACCCTCGCGCGCCACGCGCAGCAGGCGCTGGACCTCGACGCGGCGGAGCTCCTGCCCGCGCCGGGCTCGGGCCGCCCGCCCGCCCTGCAGCCCGCGCCGGAGGACGAGGGTCGCCACCCCGCCGGGCCCGAGGAGCTGTGGAACGAGAGCTGGTACTTCGACGCCGTGGCCGAGGACGGCTCCGTCGGCGCCTACGTGCGGCTCGGCCTCTACCCGAACCTCGGGGTCGCCTGGTACACGGCCTTCGTCTGCGGCCCCGACCGCCCGACGGTCGCGGTCGTCGACTTCGAGGCACCGCTCCCCGACGGCGAGGAGCTCACCACGACCGCATGCGGCGGCACGGCGCGCCACGACCGCGAGGCGGCGCTCGAGCGCTTCCGGGTCACGCTCGACGCGACGGGCGAGGCGCACGACGACGCCGCGGCGCTCCTGCGCGCGGAGCCGGGGCGCCCGGTGCCCGTCGCGCTCGACCTCACCTGGGAGACCCACGGGCAGCCCTACAGCTACCGGCTGGCGACCCGCTACGAGATCCCCTGCCGCGTCACGGGGACGATCACCGTCGACGGCGAGGAGCTCGCGCTCACCGCGGTCGGCCAGCGCGACCACTCGTGGGGCACCCGCGACTGGTGGTCCATGGACTGGGTCTGGAGCGCGGGGCACCTCGACGACGGCACGCGCTTCCACGGCGTCGAGCTGCGGCTGCCCGACGCGCCGCGCATCGGCGTGGGCTACGTCCAGCCGCCGGAGGGCGAGCTGCAGGAGCTCGACGGCGTGACCGCCACGGAGGAGGTCGACGGCGACGGCCTGCCCACGGGCGCGACGCTCGCGCTCGCCCCGGCGGGCCTCGAGCTCACCGTGACCCCGATCGCGTTCGGCCCGCTGCGGCTCGTCTCCCCCGACGGCCGCGCCACGAGCTTCCCCCGCGCGATGTGCCGGGTCGCCGCGCAGGACGGCCGCGAGGGCTGGGCCTGGCTGGAGTGGAACCGCAACAGCGGCGCCTAGTCCTCCGCGGGCACCGCCCCCGCCTTGATCTGCGCCTCGAGGCGGGCCATGACGTCCGGGTCGCGGAGCGTCGTGACGTCCCCGAGCGCGCGGCCCTCGGCCACGTCGCGCAGCAGCCGGCGCATGATCTTCCCCGAGCGGGTCTTGGGGAGGTCGTCGCTCCAGATGATGCGCTTGGGCCGGGCGAGCTTGCCGATGGACTTCGCGACGTGCTCCCGGAGCTCGTCGACCATCGCGTCCGTGCCCTCGAGCTCGCCCTCGAGCGTCACGAACGCGGCGATGGCCTGGCCCGTGTCCTCGTCGGCCTGCCCGATGACCGCCGCCTCGGCGACCTTCGGGTGGGAGACGATCGCGCTCTCGACCTCCGCCGTGGAGAGCCGGTGGCCGCTCACGTTGATGACGTCGTCCACGCGCCCGATGACCGAGACGTAGCCCTCCGCGTCCTGCTTCGCGGCGTCCCCGACGAAGTACGTGTCCGGCCCGAAGCGGCTCCAGTACGTCTCCTCGTAGCGGTCGGGGTCCTTGTAGAGGTTGCGGAGCATCCCGGGCCACGGTGCGGTGATCGCCAGCAGGCCCTGGGCGCCCGCCTCGCAGGGCTCGCCCTCGTTCGAGACGACTTCGACGGAGACCCCCGGCAGCGGCGTGCCGGCCACGCCGGGCTTCGCGTCCTGCGCGCCCGGGAGCGTCGTGACCATGATGCCCCCGGTCTCCGTCTGCCACCACGTGTCGACGATCGGGCAGCGCTCCTGCCCGATGACCTTGTGGTACCAGAGCCAGGCCTTCGGGTTGATCGGCTCGCCCACCGTGCCGAGCAGCCGCAGGGACGACAGGTCGTGCTCGGCAGGGTGCTCCGGGCCCCACTTCATGCAGGCGCGCAGCGCCGTCGGCGCGGTGTAGAACGTCGTCACGCCGTAGCGCTCGACGAGCTCCCACCAGATCCCCTTGTGCGGGTAGTCCGGCGCCCCCTCGTACATGACGCTCGTCGCGCCGTTCGCGAGCGGCCCGTAGACCATGTAGCTGTGCCCGGTGATCCAGCCGACGTCGGCGGTGCAGAACCAGACGTCGCTTCCCGCGCGGAAGTCGAAGACCTCGCGGAACGTCCACGCGGTCTGCGTGAGGTAGCCCGCCGAGGAGTGCAGGATGCCCTTCGGCTTCGCGGTCGAGCCGCTCGAGTAGAGGATGAAGAGCGGCTGCTCCGCGGGGAACGGCTCCGCCGGGCACTCCGGGTCCGCGGCGGCCATCGCCTCGTCCATCCAGACGTCGCGGCCCTCGACCATCGGCGCCTCGTCCCCCGTCCGGCGCACGACGAAGATCGTCTCCAGGGCGGGGAGCGGGTCGTCCGCCAGCGCCTCCTCGAGCGCCGCCTTGATCGCCGCGGTCTTGCCCTTGCGGCGCGCGCCGTCGACGGTCACGAGCGCCTTGGCCTCGGAGAACTTCATGCGCTCGAGGACCGAGCCCGGCGAGAAGCCGCCGAAGACGACGTTGTGCGGCGCCCCGATGCGCGCGCAGGCGAGCATCGCGACGACGGCCTCGGGGACCATCGGCAGGAAGATCCCGACGACGTCCCCGGCGCCGATGCCGCGCGCCTTGAACGCGTTCGCCATCCGCTGCGTGTCGGCGAGCAGCTCCGCGTAGGTCACGTCGCGCTCCTCGCCCTCCTCCCCACGCCAGTGGAAGGCGACGCGGTCGCCGAGGCCCGCCTCGACGTGCCGGTCGAGGCAGTTGTGCGAGACGTTCAGCGTGCCGTCCGTGAACCACTCGTAGAACGGCTTCTTCGCGTCGTCGAGCGCGACGGTCGGCTCGCTCGCCCAGTCGAGCACCTCCTTCGTCTGGGCCAGCCACCACGCCGGGACGTCCTCGCCCGGCGCGTCGTGGAGCTCCGACCCCGTCACGCGGGCGGCCGCGGCGAACGCCTCGGGCGGCGCGAACCGCTCCTGTCCGAGCAGGTGCCCGAGCTCGTTCTCGAGGTCCGTCGCGTCCGCCATGCCTGCTCCTTGCGTCGTGGTCATCCCGATCCTAGACCCCGGCGGGGGCCCGGTCGCCCGGCTGCGCCTCCGTCGCGCGCAGGAGCGAGCCCTCCGCGCCGAGCCCCGTCTCCGAGCGGACGTAGAGCTCGTCGAAGGAGCGGTCCGCGCGCGTCTCGTCCTTGCCGAGCATGGTCCCCACGAAGCACGCGAGGAAGCCGAGCGGGATCGAGATGATGCCCGGGTTCGCGAGGTCGTAGAAGGAGAACAGGCCGCCCTCCGCGTCCGCGCCGGGCCAGACCTTCGGCGAGATGATGACGAGGAACACGGAGGAGACGACGCCGACCAGGACGCCGGTCACCGCGCCGGTGGTGTTGAAGCGCCGCCAGGTGAGCGCCAGCAGCAGCGCCGGGAAGTTCGCGCTCGCCGCCACCGCGAACGCGAGGCCGACCATGAACGAGACGTTCAGGCCCTCGCCGCCGATGATCGCCACCGCGATCGCGATCGCCCCGATGGAGGCCGCCGCGATCCGCGCGACGGTGATCTCCTCCCGCTCGTTGTGCGGCTTGCCCTTGCGGATGATCGACGTCCAGATGTCGTGCGCGACCGCACCGGAGGCGCTGAGCACGAGGCCCGCGACGACCGCGAGGATCGTCGCGAACGCGACGGCCGCGATCACCGCGAGGAAGAGGTCGCCGCCGAACGTGCCCTCCCCGCCGCCGAGGAACTGCGCGAGGTTCGGCGCCGCGAGGTTGCCGCCGGCGCCCGCCGCCGCCACGCCGTCCTGGCCCAGGAACGCGCGCGCGCCGAAGCCGATGAACGTCGTGAGGATGTAGAAGCCGCCGATGATGAACATGGCGTAGACGACCGAGCCGCGGGCGGCCTTGCCGTCCGGCACCGTGAAGAACCGGATGAGGATGTGCGGCAGGCCCGCCGTGCCGAGCACGAGCGCGAGGCCGAGCGAGGCCGTGTCGATCGGGTTCGAGTAGAGCGTGCCGGGCGCGAGCGAGAACGTCGACTCCGCGGTCGTGTTGCGCTCCGCGCGGTTGAAGAGCTCGATGGGGTTCAGGCCGACCTTGCCGAGCACGAAGATGCTCATGATCACGATGCCGACCATGAGCAGGCAGGCCTTGATGATCTGCACCCACGTCGTGGCGAGCATCCCGCCGAAGATGACGTAGCAGAGCATGAACACGCCCGTGAGCAGCACCGCCACGGAGAAGTCGAAGCCGACGAGCGCCTGGATGAGCACGCCCGCGCCGACCATCTGCGCGATGAGGTAGAACGCCGCGACCGTCAGGGTCCCGGCCGCGGCCGCCGTGCGCGCGGGCCGCTCGTTCAGCCGGAAGGAGAGCACGTCGGCGATCGTGTACTTGCCCGCGTTGCGCATCCGCTCGGCCAGCAGGAACATGACCGTGAGGAACGCGACGAGGAAGCCGACGGAGTAGAGGAAGCCGTCGAAGCCGTAGATGTAGATGAGGCCCGCGATGCCGAGGAACGACGCGGCGCTCAGGTAGTCGCCCGAGATCGCGAGGCCGTTCTGGAAGGCCGTGATGGAGCGGCCGGCGGCGAAGAACGAGTCGGCGCCCGTCATCTTCTTCGACGCCCAGTAGGTGATGCCGAGGGTCATCCCGAGGACGACCGCGAAGATCGCGAGGGCCTCGACGTTCACGTCGGACGCGGCGAGGACGGTGGTCACGAGCGCGCCCCCCGGTCCCGGCCCGCGTCGAGGGCGACCTGCGCGGCCTTCGCGGCCAGCGGGTCGTAGACGCCCTGGGCGCGCTTGAGGTACATGACGCCGAGCACGCCGACCATGACGAACTGCGTCAGCGCGAGGCAGTAGCCGACGGTGAGGCCCTCGTAGACGGAGGAGCCCATGAAGTCCTTCGCGTACCCCGCGAGGAGGATGAACGCGAAGTACCAGGCCAGGAAGAAGATCGTGGCGGGCACGACGAAGCTCCGGCGGGCCTTGATGAGCTCGCGGAACTCCGGGGAGCGCTCCGCGGCGATCCAGTCGACGTGCTCGTGGTGCTGACGGGACGGGTCCTGCATGGGTGGCTCTCCTCCACTCGGGGACCCCGCCATGGGACACCACCGTTCGACGCGGTGTCAGGTCCGGAGGACCCGAGCGGCCGTGCGGGGCGACGAACGGTGGTCGAACGGGGGTGAGCGGCAGCCGCTCGCCCCCTCCGGCGCCCGGGGGTAGCGTGCACCCGTGGACGTGCTGATCGGCTTCGTGCTGGCGCTCGTGGTCGTCGCCTCGGCGGCCGCCGGCTTCCGCCTGGCCGCGGGCCCGCGCCGCGTCCTCAGCCCGGAGGGTCGCGCCGGGCAGGCCGCGCTCCACGCCGCGGCGGCGACGCTCCCCCACCTGCGCCACGGCCTCGACGAGGCCTCCGCGGCGGCCGCCGCGCCGCGGCTGCGCACGCTCGTGGACGCCCCGTCGCTCGCGCTCTGCGACCGCGAGCGCGTGCTCGCCTTCGACGGCGCGGGCGCGGACCACCACCACGCGGGCGAGGCGGAGCTCGCGGGCGTCCCCGCCGCGCCGCCGGACCGCCTGCGGGTCGAGCCGCGGCTGCGCTGCCGCGTGCCGGGCTGCCCGCTCGGCGCCGCGGTCGTCGCGCCCATCGTCGTCGGGGAGGCGACGGTCGGCGCGCTCATGGCCTTCTACCCCTCGGGCGGCCGGGTGCGCCCCGAGGAGACGCGCGTGGTGCAGGAGTGCGCCTCGCTCGTCGCGGCGCAGGTCGCCCTCGCGGAGCTCGAGGCGCAGAGCGAGCGCCTCGCGGAGGCGGAGCTCCGGGCGCTGCGCGCGCAGATCTCGCCGCACTTCGTCTACAACGCGCTCGCCGCGATCGCCGCTCACATCCACTCGGATCCCGAGGAGGCGCGCGAGCTCCTGACGGACTTCGCGGAGTTCACCCGCTACGCGTTCCGTGGCCAGCGCCCGTACGTCACGGTCGCCGACGAGCTCCGCTACGTCGAGAAGTACCTCCGCCTGGAGCAGGCGCGGTTCGGCGACCGGCTGACCGTGCGCATCGAGGTCGCGCCCGAGGTGCTGCAGGCCGTCGTGCCCGTCCTCTCGCTGCAGCCCCTCGTGGAGAACGCGGTGCGCCACGGGCTCGAGGCCCACGGCGGGCACGGCCGGCTCGAGCTCCTCGGCCGCGACCTCGGCGCGGACGTGGAGCTGCGCGTGCGCGACGACGGCCCGGGCATGCCGGATCCCGCGGCGGTGCTCGCCGGGGAGGCGGGCGGCATCGGGATCGCGAACGTCCAGGGGCGGCTGCGGCAGAGCTTCGGCCCGGGCTACGGGCTCGCCATCGAGGCGTCGCCGGCGGGCACGGAGGTCGTCATGACCCTCCCGAAGTTCCGGGCGGGGGTGCGCGCGGCGTGAGGGTCATGGCGGTGGACGACGAGCGCCCCGCGCTCGAGGACCTCGGGCGGATCCTCCGCGGCTGCAAGCGGGTCGACAGCGTCGAGCTCGTGCAGTCCCCGCGCGACGCGCTCGTCCGGGTGGGCGAGGCGGCGTTCGACGCGCTCTTCCTCGACGTGCGGATGCCCGGGATGGACGGGGTCGCGCTCGCGCGGGTGCTCGCACGCTTCGCGGAGCCGCCCGCGCTCGTGTTCGTCACGGCGTACGAGACGGCCGCGGTGCAGGCCTTCGAGCTCCACGCGCTCGACTACCTCATGAAGCCCGTCTCGCGGCGGCGGGTCGAGGAGGCGCTGGAGCGGGTCGCGACGGAGCGGGCGGGCGGCGCCGGCGCGGCCGGCGCCCCCGACGAGGTCGACGACATGGTCGCCGTGGACGCTGCGCGCGGCGGCACACGGCTCCTCGCACGCTCGTCGATCCTCTACGGGCAGGCCTACGGCGACTACGTCCGGATCGTCTCCGACGACGGGCGCTTCCTCCTGCGCACGACCCTCGCGGAGCTCGAGCGTCGCTGGGAGCCGTTCGGGTTCGTGCGCGTGCACCGGGGCTACCTCGCGAACCTCCGGCGCGCGGTGGAGCTCCACCCGCTCCTGAACGGCACGGCGACCCTGCGCTTCGCGGACGGCCACGGCGTGCCGATCTCGCGCCGCCAGGTGGGCGAGCTGCGGAAGCGGCTGCGGGTGTGAGCCCGCCGCGCGCCACCCCACGGGACGAGCTCGCCGCGGGCTCGGAGGTGGGGAACGTCTACCTGCGGCGCCTCGTGCGCGCGCAGCTCGTGCTCTCGCTCACGGCGCTGCTCGCGTTCGGCGGGCTCGTCGGGTCGCTGCCGCTCGCGCTCTACGCGCTGCCCGGGCTGCAGGACGCGGGCGTGCTCGGCCTGCCGCTGCCGCTCGTGCTGCTCGGGCCGCCGGTCTTCGGGCTGCTCATCGCGATCGGCGTCGTCTACCAGCGGCGGGCCGACGCGCTCGACGCGAGCTTCCGCGCGCTCCTGCACGACGAGGACCGGTAGGTGCTCGCGATCATCGCCGTGGGGGCCGTCACGCTCGGCGCGATCGGCCTCGGCTCCTTCGGGGTCCGCCTCGCGCGCACGACCTCCGACGTCTTCGTCGCCTCCCGCGCCATCACCCCGTGGTGGAACGCCGCCGCGATCTCGGGGGAGTACCTCAGCGCCGCGTCGTTCCTCGGGGTCGCGGGCCTGCAGATGAAGCTCGGGGCCGGTGCGCTTTGGCTGCCCGTCGGCTTCACCGCGGGCTACCTCGCGCTCCTGCTCTTCGTCGCCGCGCCCATGCGCCGCTTCGGCGCGTACACGATCCCCGACTTCGCGGAGGCCCGGCTCGAGGCGCCGTGGCTGCGGCGGGTGGCGGCCGGGGTCGTGCTCGCGATCGGCGGCTTCTACCTCGTGCCGCAGCTCAAGGGCGCCGGGCTGACGCTCGGGGTCGTCGTCGGCGCGCCGTACTGGGTGGGGGTCGTCGGCGTGGGGCTCGTCGTCGCGCTCGTGGTCGCCCTCGGCGGGATGCGCGGCATCACCTACGTGCAGGCCTACCAGTACTGGGTCAAGACGTTCGCGATCCTCGTCCCGGCCTGCGTGCTGCTGCTCCACCTGGGCGGCCTGCCGGAGCGGGCGGCGCTGTTCGGGAAGGAGCTGCCCCGGGCGCCGGCCGCCGGGCTCGTCGTGGCGCTCGACGAGCCGACCCGCGTCGAGTTCCCGCGGGACGCGCGGTACGCGGTCGACGGGGTGGCCGACCGCGCCGCGGCGGGCGACGTGCGGACGCTCCCGGAGGGCGAGCTGCGGCTGCCCGCGGGGACGACCGTGCCGGTGGCGGAGGGCACGGACGCGCGGGTCGGCGCGGACTGGGCGCGGCCCGTCACCGACGCGGGGAACGCCTCGCCCGTCTTCGTCTACTCCCTCCTGCTGGCCACCGTGCTCGGGACGATGGGCCTGCCCCACATCCTCGTCCGCTTCTACACGAACCGGGACGGGCCGGCGGCGCGGCGCACGACGGTCCGCGTGCTCGGCCTGCTCGGGCTCTTCTACCTCTTCCCCGTCGTCTACGGCCTGCTCGGCCGGGCGCTGACGCCGGAGCTCTACGTGACGGGGCGGACCGACGAGGTCGTCCTGCGGCTGCCCGAGGCCGCGTGGCCGGGGCTGGGCGGCGAGCTGCTCGCGGCCTGCACGGCGGCGGGGGCGTTCGCGGCGTTCATGTCGACGGCGTCCGGCCTGCTCGTCTCCCTGGCCGGGACGGTGAGCTACGACCTCTGGGACCGCGCGGGGGCCGAGGCGCGGCCCGCGGTGCGCGCCCGGCGCTTCCGGGTGGCGGCGCCGCTGGCGATGGTCGTCCCCGCGGCGCTCGCGCTCGGCACGCGCAGCCTCGACATCTCCCTGCTCGTGGGCTGGGCGTTCGCGCTCGCGGCGAGCACGTTCTGCCCGCTCTTCCTGCTCGGCATCTGGTGGCGCGGGCTCACCGCACGCGGCGCGGCGCTCGGGATGGCGCTCGGGGCCCTCGTCGCGACGGGTGGGATCGCGCTGACGCTCGTCCGGGACACGAGCGCGACGACGGTCGGCGACGCGCTCCTCGCGCAACCGGCGGCGGTCTCCGTCCCCGTCGCGTTCCTGACGATGGTCCTCGCCTCGCGGCTCGACCACGCGCGGCGGCCGCGGGACGTCGAGGGCCACATGCGCGCCCTGCACGCGCCCGAGGGGCTCGGCCTCGAGGCCTGAGCGCTAGCGGCGCTTGCGCTTGCGCTTCGCGGCCGGGGAGGCGCCGCTCGGAGCGTCGGCCTCCTCGACGGCGACGGAACCGCCCGTGGGCTCGGCCTCGGCCTCACCCGTGGCCGTGCGACCACCGCGGGTGGCGACGCGGTCGCGCTGCTCCGCGCGCTCGCGCAGCTCCTGCTGGGTCGGCCACGGCTCGGCCTGGCCCGACTCCCACGCGGGGGGCGTGGTCCCGAGGCGGCCGACGAAGAGCAGGCCGAGCGCGACGAGCCAGGCGGACTGGACGATCGCGGGCGGGCCGAAGAGCGCGGGGAGGACGAGCAGGGCGCCGACGATGCACCCGAGGACGCCGAGGAAGCGCGTGAGCAGCCCGACCCGCATCGCGTAGAGCGAGGTGAAGACGATCGCCAGCGCCGTCGCGAGCTGGCCGATGCCGACGAAGCCCTGGGCGACCGCGATGCCGCCGCCCGTGCGCAGCGCGTCGTGCGCGCCGATGGTCGAGAAGACGCCCTTGTCGACGTAGCTGCCGGCGTTGGAGACCGCCGTCACGGCGGAGATGAGCGGGCCGATGCCGTAGAGGATCGGGCCGACGAGCGCCGCGTAGAGGATCGCGCGGCCCGTCTCGGGGCGGCGGGCCTTCAGCGCGCGGAAGAGGTACCCGAGGGCGAAGGCGATGAGCGCCGTCCCGAGCGCGGAGAGCGCCGTGACCGCGAGCAGCTCGGCCGCGTGGTCCTGGAACCACATCGCCGACGAGGTCAGCAGGCCCTTCGGCCCCTCGGCGGGCGGCCGCCCCAGCGCGTCGCGGAAGCCGTCGGTCAGCGTGACGTTCGGGGAGTCCCCGAAGGCGAGCGTCCCGTAGAGGAACGTGCCGAAGAGCAGGACGCCGGCGGCGATGGCGGCGGCGGCCGCCTTGCCGCGCTGGGCGGCCTCCCAGGCGAGGTTCTCGCCGACGGCGACCGAGGGGTCGGGCTCGGCCATCAGCGGGCTCCGGCGCCCGGGCCGACGCGGCGCGCGGCGGGCTCCGCGATCACGTGCCGGGCGGGGACGTAGGTGTCGGGCTGGTTGCGGTCCACCCAGCGGGAGAAGCGGTCGCCCACGGTGAGGACGAGGTTCAGCCCGGGCTCGGCGACCCGGAGGCCGGCCTCGATGCGCCGGCGCCAGAGGAGCTGGTTCGGGGTCGGCGGCACCCCGCGGATCCTAGCCGCCGTGGGGTCGTCCCCGGCCCGTGACGGCCTAGGGTGGCGGGCATGGAGACCGGGGAGGCCCGGGCACCCGCGGCCTGCCCGGCGTGCGGTGGTCCGCTCGCGCCGTGGCGCCGGGCCCCCGCGGCCGAGCCGGGGCTCGGCGCGATCGCGCTCGCGCGCTGCGGGCGGTGCGGGACGGCCGTGACCCTGGGTCCGCCGCTCCCGGACGCGCACGAGGCGGGCGACTACGCGCCGGGGGCGCCGCGCGGGGCGGCCCTGGCGGCGCCCGTGCTGCGCGCGTTCGACCGCCGGCGCCTCGCGCTGCTGCGGCGGGCCGCGACGCCGCCGGCGCGGCTGCTCGACGCGGGTGCGGGGCGCGGGCGCTTCGTCGCCGCGGCGCGCGCGGCCGGGTGGGCGGCGGAGGGGCTCGAGCCGAGCGCGCGCGGGGTCGACGCGGCGCGGGAGGCCTACGGGGTCACGCTCCGCCGTGCGGGGATCGAGGACGCGGCGATCGCGCCGGGCTCGCTCGACGCGGTCACGCTGTGGCACGTGCTCGAGCACCTCGAGGACCCCGGGGCGGCGCTCGGGACCATCCGCGGGTGGCTCGCGCCGGACGGCGTGCTGCTCGTCGGCGTGCCGAACCTCGCGGGGCTGCAGGCGCGGATCGCCGGACCGCGCTGGTACCACCTGGACCTCCCACGCCACCGCACCCACTTCACCGCCCGCGGGCTGCGCACGCTGCTCGCGGCGCAGGGGTTCGGGGTCGAGCGCACCCACCACGTCCTCGCGGAGCACAACCCGCTCGGGATGTGGCTCGCGCTCACCCCGACCCGCCGGCCGAGCTACCTCTACCACCTGCTCAAGCGCAACGCCCCGCTGCGCTCGCCCGACCTCCTGGTCACCCTCCTCGCGCTCCCGCTGCTCCCGCTCGCGGTCCTGCTCGAGCTCCTCGCGGGCCTCGCGCGCCGGGGCGGGACGGTGGCCGTGGTGGCGCGCCGTGAGTGAAAGGTGCCAGGCACCTTTCACTCACGGCAGGTCGACGAGGCCCGCGAGGCGGCGGTAGCCCGCGACGGAGGGGTGGTCGCCCTCCACCGTGAGGTCCGCGCGCATGCGGTCCGGGGCGGCGGGGTCCTCCAGGGCGCCGTACCAGGGGAAGACGGGGACGGCGCGCGCCTTGCCGATCGCGCGGATGCGGGCGTTGAGCGCGTCGATCTGCGGCGCGGCGTCGGGGTAGCCGTTGTTCCACGGGAGCACCTCGACCAGCGCCACGGCGCGGCCGTCGGCCTGACCGCGGGCGACCATCGCGTCGAGGTCGCGCGCGGCGTCCGCGACGTCCCGGCCTTGCGCGATGTCGTTGATCCCGCCCTGCACCACGAGGGTCGCGGCGCCGCGCTCGCACTCCTCGAGGCGGCGGGCGATCTCGTCCGTCCGCTCGCCGAAGACGCCGCAGTTGCGCACGGTCACGCCGGGGTGCGCCCGCTCGTACCAGTAGCCCCATTGGGACGTCTCCGTGCTCTTGCGGCCCGCGGCGATCTGCTCCCGGAACGCGGGATCGGGATCCCACAGCGGCGAGCCGGCGGTGATGGAGTCGCCGAGCGCCGCGACGAGCTTCGGGTCGAGCCCGGCCCGCGGGCGGGCTCCGGCGCCGGCGGCCGCGGCGGACCCGGGGGGTTCCGGCTTCCGTGACCCGGAAGGCGGGGCGCTAGAGCCGGAACCCCCCGGGGTGTCGGCGGCGCCGCAGCCCGCCAGGAGCGGCGGGGCCAGCGCGAGCGTCAGGGCCAGCGCCAGCGCGCGGCGTGCCACAAGCGCCTCATCGCGCCGCCGCCGCGGCGACGGGGTCGCCGTCGCGCACGCGCTCCGCGAGGGGCAGGAGCGCCGCGAGGGCGTCGGAGGCCGCGAGCACGTGCGGCGCGGCGCCGGGGCGCGTGAGGACCGCCGCGGGGACGGCGAGCGCGCGCAGCTCCCGCCGGGTGACCGCCCAGCTCGCGAGGCCCGCGTAGTCCGCGAAGAACCCCGCGGCATCGGCGTCCCCCGTCACGCGCCCGTCCGTCGCGACGGTGATCGCCGCGGCCCGGCCCCCGTCGCGCAGCGCCTCCTCCAGCGCGGACCGCTGCTCGCCCAGCGCCTGCGTGGCCTCGGGGACGAACGCGAAGAGCGGCGTGTCGACGAGCACGAGCCCGGCGACCACCGCCGGATGGCGCTTGGCGGCATCGAGCGCGACCAGGGCGCCGAACCCCTCCCCGAGCAGCAGCGCCGGCGCCGCGCCGAGCCCGCGGAGCAGCGCGACGAGGTCCTCCGTCTGCTCCTCGACCGTCGTCGCCGCGTAGCCCTCGGGCGCGGTCGAGCCGCCGTAGCCCCGGCGCGCGTAGGCGATCGCCCGGCCGCCGAGCGCCGGGAGGTGCTGCACCGTCCGGTCCCGCGCGAGGTCGTGGACGACGACGACCGGCCGGCCCTCCCCGGACTCCTCGTACGCGAGCCGCGCGCCCGCCGCCTCGATCTCCACGGCGCGAGCGTAGTGCGGCGCTCAGCGCAGGAGGCGCAGCGGCAGCGTCGCCAGGCGCAGCGGCAGGGTGAACGACGGGCGCCCGAGGACGTCCCCGCTCGCGACGCCCTTGCCCGCCGCCTCCCAGAGCGCACCGGCGTCCGAGCCGGGGCGCTTGCCGGACATGAAGTAGTGGTACATCGCCCGCATGACGAGGTCGCCGGCCTGCTGGGACGTCGTCCACAGCAGCTCGAGCGCCTTGGCCTCCGCGCCCACGGTGATCTCCGCGCGCGGCGCCTTGGCCATGCCGACCAAGGCCTCGGCGACGACGCTCGGGTGGTAGCCCTCCGGCGGCTTGCGCGGCCCGCGGTCCAGCGCGCTCGGCGTGTTCGCGTAGACCGGGGTGTCGATGGCGCCCGGGTGGACCATGGAGACCGTCACGTCCGAGCCCGAGCTCTGCAGCTCGATGCGCAGCGTGTGCAGGAACGAGCGTCCCGCCCACTTCGACGCGGAGTAGGAGCTCCAGGTGGGGTGCGGGATCTTGCTCATCAGGGAGCCGGTCGCGACGATGCGCCCCGCGGTCCGCTCGAGTGCGGGGAGCGCGGCGCGGACCGTGTTCGTCGTCCCGATGAACGAGATCTCGATGACCCGGTCGAACTCCTCCTTCGGCACGTCGACGAACGGGCCCCACACCGTCATCGCGGCGTTCGGGACGACGACGTCCAGGCCGCCCCACTCCTCCTCGATGGTGCCGACCGCCTCGTAGAGCGCCTCCTGGTCGGTGATGTCGAGCGGGAGCACGAGCGCGCGCTGCCCGTAGCGCCGCACGGAGGCCGCGGCCTTCTCCAGGCCGTCGACGGAGCGCGCGGAGACCGCCACGTCGCAGCCGTGCTTCGCGAACGCCTCCGCGGCCGCCAGCCCGACCCCGCTGGAGGCCCCCGTGATCCAGATCCGCTTGCCCTCGAGTGACGCCATGGTCCGTGTACGTGCCCGCTACGGCGGCGGACCTACCGCTGGCTACCATCTGGGCATGGAAGGCTTCGGAGGACTGTTCGGCGACCCGGAAGAGCTCAACAAGCGGATGCAGGAGTTCGCGGAGTCGATGCAGGGCCAGCAGCGCGTGGCGGTCGCCGACAACGCGATCCAGCTCGCGGTGAACATGACCGTCGCCGCGATCAACCGCGTGAACGTCCAGGGCACGCCCGAGCAGCAGGGCGAGCAGATCCGCGCGGTGATGGCCGTCGTGTTCCCCGAGGCCGTGACCCTCGTGCGCGAAGCGCGCCAGGGCCTGAACTAGCGCCGGTCGGCCGCTCCGCGCGGCCACGGCCGCTCAGCCGTCGAGCGCGCCCGGCGGCAGGTTCCAGCGCAGGGGCGCGGGCGCCCGGGAGGCCTCGCGCTCCGTCACCCGGTCCGCGTAGAGGCCGGCGCCCTTCGCCGGCGCGGCCGTCTCCGGCGTGCCGCCCGCGCGGGCGAGCCACGCCTCGATCTCCCCGACGTCCGAGCCCTCCGCCAGGAGCGTCGCCCGCTCGACGGTGGCGCCGCCGGCCTTCGTGCGCCGGGCGATGCGCTGGACCAGCTGGCGGATCTCGTCGTCGTCCATGTCGGCCCGACGCTACTCCTCGTCCCCGAGCACCACCAGCCCGGCCCCCGCCACGAGCGCGCCGAGCAGGCCGAGCGCGTCGGGCCAGCGCACGAGCGCGCCCCGGAGCCCGTCGACGCCGGTCAGCCCTTCCGCCTCGCAGCCGGCGAGCTCCAGGCGGGAGGAGCGCGCACCCGAGACGTCGGCGAAGCGGAGGTCGCACCCCTCGAGGACGACGTCCTGCAGCTGCGCCTCGACGAGGTCGAGCTCCCGCAGGACGCAGCCCTCGAAGCGCACCCGGGTCAGGGTGGCGAAGCGGAGGTTCGCGAGGTCCATCCGGCAGTCGACGAAGCGCACGTCGGTCAGCGCGCCCTCCGGCGCCTGCAGGCCCGTCAGCCGGCAGCGCTCGAACGTGCAGCGCTCGAGCACCTCCCGGCGCAGCCCGAGGTTCGCGAGGTCCGCGTCGGTGTAGGCGCGGTCCCGCCACGGGTCGTCCTCGTGCGCCTCGTGCTCGAAGGGCGCGCGGGGTGGCCGGGCGCGCGGGGGCCCCTTCGGGCTCACGCCGCCGCCGCGGCCTTCTCGGCGGCCCGCGCGTCCTTCCCGGCGGTGATGACCTCCTTGAAGGAGCGGAACTTGAAGATGACGACGATCGCGGCGAAGCCCACCCCGAGGGAGAACGCCGCGATCGCGATCTGCTGGCCGACGGAGTACGCGGCGATCGTCGCGCCGCTCGCGGTCCCGGCGAAGACCTTCACGAGGAACGCCTGCTGGACCCCCGCGCCCCCCGGTGTGAGGGGCAGGGCGCTCGCGACGGCGTTGACGCCGAGGACCAGCAGGACGTTCTTCACCGAGCCGCCGACGTTGAACGCGTCGAGCAGGAACCAGAAGGCCGTGAAGCGGAAGAGCCAGCCCGCGAACTGCACGAGGAAGACCTCGCGGAGGTACTTCCCGCGGTCCTGGAGGATCGTCAGCCCCTGGCGCACACGGCCCCAGAACGCCTTCACCCGCACGCTGAGCGCGGCGAAGGCGACGAGCCCGCCGATCCCGAGCGCCGTGATGAGGAAGAGCGTCAGGCGCAGGTTCCCCGCGAAGAACGAGAGGTCGAAGGCGCCGATGTCCGCCCACTCCGGCGGCTTGGGGAACACCCCCTGCGTGAAGGCGAACACGAGGATCGGGACGCCCATCGCGAGGTCGAAGCCCGCCTCGACGAAGAACGCGGCGCCGATCGCGGGGTAGCTCGAGCTCGGGATGCTCGTGCGCGTCAGGAAGGCCTTGATGACGTCGCCGCCGCGCGCGGGGATGACGTTGTTGAAGCCGTAGGCGGCGATGTAGGCGCCCCAGATGCGGCGGAAGGCGATGCGCTCCGCGGGGTAGGCGGCCTGCAGGACGTGGAAGAAGGCGCGGGCGCGGAAGCTCAGGTAGATCCCGAAGCAGACGAGCCCGAGCAGCAGGGAGAGCGGGTGGATCTTCGCGAGGTTCGAGAAGAAGTCGCCGACGGCGTCGAAGAAGCTCCCGATGTCGTCGACGACCGACGCGCTCACCCACGGCACCCGGCCGAGGCTACCGGGCCGTCCGGGCGACCCCGACGGCGCGCCAACCGACGCGCACGGACCGCCCCGCACGGGTACGTGCTCCGTCAGACCCCACCACGAGAGGACCGCCATGAGCACCACGGAAGCCCAGCCCGACACCATCGAGAGCCAGCCCCACCTGGACCCGACCTCCCGCGAGATCCAGCGCTTCGACCAGCTGCGCGACCTCCCGATCGGCCTCGACCACGGGATCCGCGCCGAGCACGCCGCAGGACTGAACGTGATCCTCGCCGACACCCGGATCCTGCACGACCTCTACAAGAAGGCCCACTGGAACATGCGGGGGCACACCTTCTACCAGCTGCACCTCCTGATGGACGAGCACGCGAAGGGCCAGTACGCGCTCATCGACCAGGTCGCGGAGCGCATCCAGCAGCTCGGCGCCATCGCCGTCGGCGATCCCCGCCACGTCGCGGAGCTCACGACGATCGAGCGCGCGCCCGACGGCGCGGAGGACATCCCGAACGTCCTCACCCGCCTCCTGAGCGCCCACGAGCGGATCGTCAAGGCCTCCCGCGAGCTGGCCGACAAGGCCGGCGAGGCGAAGGACACGACGACGGAGGACCTCCTGTCCTCCGCGGTCACCCCCACGAACGAGCTGCAGATCTGGTTCGTCGCCGAGCACCTCGTCGACACGCCGCTCATCGACGCCTGAGCGCCCGCTGGTGAAAGGTGCCTGGCACCTTTCACCAGCGCCCGCGGCTCAGCCCGCGTCGGCGGCGACCGTCACCCGATGGGCGTCGCCGAACGCGGTCTCCGGCACGCCGTAGGCCTCCGTGAGGAGCGTCGCGTGCGGGCGCAGGTCCGCGCAGAGCGCGTTGACGGCCTTGATCGTCGCCTTCGAGCGCGTCGAGGAGAGCCGGCCGTGCTCCTGGTACCAGCCGCGCTCGGCCTCGATGACCGAGAGCGCGTGGAGGCTGCAGAGCCCCTCGAGCACCCCGCGCAGCTCCGGGTCCTCGCAGGAGGCGATGCGCTCGGAGAACGCCTTGGCCAGGAGGTGGTCCACGTGGGCGGTCGCGACGGCGACCACGTGGTCCTGGCAGTCGACGAGCACCGCGAACGGGTCCGTCCCGGCGTCGATGCCGCTCTTCAGGCGCCGCGCCGCGCCGCTGAGGATGTGGTCCGCCCGCCAGCGCAGGAGCTCGAGCTGCGTTCCGCGGTCCATGAGGTCGCCGTCCTCGTCCCCGCCGCGCCCGGGCAGCAGGTCGTCGGCCAGGCGGCCCCAGATCTCCCGGACCGCGGTCTTCTCCGCGACGGTCTCCCAGGCCTGCCCGACGAAGAAGCCGGCGAGGCCGAGCGGGTCGAGGTCCCCGAAGTGGATCTTGTAGTCCGTCAGGAGGTTCTTGGCGGCGAGCTGCAGCAGGACCGTGTTGTCCCCCTCGAACGTCGTGAAGACGTCCGTGTCGGCCTTGAGCGCCGCGAAGCGGTTGGCCCGCAGGTAGCCCGCGCCGCCGCAGGCCTCGCGGCAGGCCTGGATCGTGTGGGTGGCGTGCGCGGTCGCGACCGCCTTCATGCCGGCGGCCTTCGTCTCGAGCTCGCGCCGGTGGCGCTCCGAGTCGTCCTTGCCCGTGAAGATCGCGTCGAGCTCGTCGACCATCCCCTCCTGCGCGGCGTGGAGCGCGTAGCTCTTGGCGATGTCCGGGAGCAGCCGCCGCTGGTGCGTGCGGTACTCCATGAGCGGCACCTCCTCGCCCCCGGGAGGGCCGAACTGCCGGCGGGTCTCCGCGTGGCGGACCGCGATGACCTGCGCGACCTTCGTCGCGTTGATCGCCGCGCCGCAGACGCTCACGCGCCCCTGGATGAGCGTGCCGACCATCGTGAAGAAGCGCTTGTTCGCGTTCTCGATGGGCGAGGAGTAGGCGCCCTGGTCGTCGACCTTCGCGTAGCGGTCGAGCAGCGCGTCGCGCGGGACGCGGACCTGGTCGAAGGCGATGAGCCCGTTGTCGACCCCGTCGAGCCCGAGCTTCTGGCCGCAGTCCTCGATCTCGACCCCGGGCAGGACGTTCCCCTCCTCGTCGCGCAGCGGGACGACGAACGCGTGCACGCCGTGGTGCTCACCCTGGGTCTCGAGCTGCGCGAAGACCGCGGCGATCCGCCCGTCGCGCGCCGCGTTGCCGATCCACTCCTTGCGCGCGGAGGTCGTGGGCGTGTGGATGACCCACTCGTCCGTGGCGGGGTCGTAGGTCGCGGTGGTCTCGAGCTCCTGCACGTTGGAGCCGTGACCGCTCTCCGTCATCGCGAAGCAGCCCGGGAGCGCCAGCGAGACGGTGTCGGCGAGGTACGCGCGGTGGTGGCGCTCCGTGCCGAGGTGGAGCACGGCGCCGCCCCAGAGGCCGAACTGCACGCCGCACTTGACCAGCAGGGAGAGGTCGCCCATGGCGAGCGTCTCGAAGGCGGCGATGGAGCCCGCGACGTCGCCCTCGCCGCCGTACTCGACCGGGAAGCCCTTGCCGGTCCCGCCGGCGTCGGCCAGCTCCTTCGCCCAGGCGAGCACCTGCTTGCGGTGCTCCGTCCACTCGAGGTCCGGTCGCGGGGCGTGGGCCGGCTCGGCGAGGAAGGCGCGGACGAGGTCGCGGGCCTCGGCCTGCGGGCCGTCGAGCCAGCGCTGGAGCCGCTCGCGCGCTTCGGGCGGGGTGACGGGGGCGACGGGACGGGACGAGACGGCCATGGTGGTGCTCCTCGGGACGGGAACGAGCTGGCTGTTGAACTACGTTCGGTAGGCGGGCGGGTACCACGACGAGCGGTGACGTTGCGCACATAGGCTCCTCCGCATGAGCGCCCCGCGCAACGTCTTCGTCACCGGCGCCTCGGGGTTCATCGGCCGCGCGCTCGCGGCGCGCTTCCGTGCCGCCGGCGCCGAGGTCCGCGGCGTGGACCTCACGGCCGATCCGGGAGCCGGCGTCGTGGCCGGTGACGTCGGCGCCCCCGGCGCGTGGCAGGACCACGCCGCGGGCTGCGACCTCGTCGTCCACACCGCCGCGGTCGTCTCCCTGCGCCTGGGCGACCCCGACGCGGTCTGGCGGGCGAACGTCCTCGGCACGGAGCACGCGCTGCAGGCCGCGGAGCGCGCGGGAGCCGAGCGCTTCGTGCACTTCTCGAGCGTCACGGTCTTCGGGATGGAGTTCCCGGACGGGGTCGACGAGCGCTACCCCGTGCGCACGACCGGCGTGCCGTACCCCGACACGAAGATCGCCTCGGAGCAGGTGGTCCTGCAGGCCCACCTCGACGGCCGGGTGCCCGGGACGATCGTGCGGCCCGGCGACGTCTACGGGCCGCGCTCGCGGGCCTGGGCCGTCCAGCCCGTGGAGCTCATCCGCTCCCGGCGCTTCGTCCTGCCCGCGGGCGGCCGCGGGCTCTTCTCCCCCGTCTACGTCGACGACCTCGTCGAGGGCGTCGTGGCCGCCGCCACGACGGACGCCGCCGCGGGCCAGGTCTTCACGCTCTCGGGCGGCGTCGGCGTGCCGAACCGCGAGTTCTTCGGCCACTACGCCGACGCGCTCGGGATGCGGCTCACCACCGTGCCGACGCCCGCGGCCAAGGCGCTCGCCGGCGTCGTCGCCAAGCTGGATCGCCGCGGCACGGGCGACATCAACCCGCGCTCCGTCGAGTACCTGCTGCGCTCGGGGACCTACTCCGTCGCCAAGGCCGAGCGTGTCCTGGGCTGGCGCCCCGAGGTGGGGCTGGCCGCCGGGATGGAGCGCACGCTGGCCTGGCTGCGGGCCGAGGGCCTGCTCTAGACGCCCAGGAGCGCGTGGACCTCCGGGTCGGCGAGGGAGCCCGCCCGGAGGTGGATGCCGTCGCGGCATGCGCGCCGTCGGCGAAGTACGGGACCCCGATGACGGTCATGCCGGCCGCGAGCGCGGAGGAGGCGCCGGGCGCCGAGTCCTCGAGCGCCGCGCAGCGCGCCGGGTCGGCACCGAGCGCGGCCGCGGCGGCGAGGTAGAGGTCGGGCGCGGGCTTGGGGTGCTCCACGTCGCTCGCGCTGACCACGACGCCGAAGGGCCCGTCCGCGCCGAGCAGCCCCGCGCCGCCCAGCGTCCGCTCCACGAAGGCGCGCCGCGAGTTCGAGGCCAGCCCGATCGGGACGCCGGCGGCACCGAGCCGCTCCAGCAGCGCGAGCGCCCCGGGTCGGGGCTCCACCCCTGCGAGCACCTCCGCGTAGACGAGCTCCTCGAGCTCCTCGAGCAGGGCCGGGCCCTCGTCGGGCCGGTCGAGCATGCGCGCCAGGGTCGCCTCGGCGACCGCACCGGAGGAGCCGATGAGCTGGCGCTTGTGCTCGTCGGTCCACGTCCGGCCGCGGCGGGCGAACAACGTGACCTCCGCGCGCGACCAGGCCTGCTCCGTGTCGAGCAGCAACCCGTCGTTGTCGAAGATCACGGCGTCGAAGCGGCTCACGGCGGCGCATGCTGGCAGGAGTCGGGCGCAACCTGTTCGGCCGGGGCGGGTTGGGGGTAGTGCACGAGGAGCGGAACGGGGGAAGGACATGGACGACCACCACTTGCGCACCCTTCCGACTCCCACGCCCGAAGCGCTCGCCGCGGCCACGGACATCCTCCGGCGCAGCGCCGACTCCCGGCGCGGCCTCTGCCGGGCCGTCGCCCGCCTCCTCGGCGCCGACCACTGCGCCCTGTGGGAGCTCCGCGACGGCGAGCTCGAGCTCACGGCCTCGGCCGACGACGTCCCCGTCATCGTGCCGCGCATCCCGGCCGGCCCCGGATCGGCCGCGGGCCGCGCCATCGCCGACGACGCGCGGGTGTTCATCCCGGACGCGGCCGGGAGCCCCGACGCCCACCAGCTCGTCGTCGAGCGGCTCGGGCTGCGCTCCCTCCTGGCCGAGCCCATCCACACGGACGGCCAGCCCACGGGCGCGGTCGTGGTCAGCTGGACGACCCCCGTGGGGGCCATCGACCCCTTCGTCGCCGGCGTCGTCTCGCTCATGGTCGCCCAGGCCGCCACGTCCATGGAGCGGGCGGACCTCGCCGAGCGGCTCGAGCACCAGGCGCTCACGGACCCCCTGACGGGCCTGTGGAACCGCCGCGGCCTGGCCCGCCAGCTCGACCGGGAGATGGCCCGGGCCGCCCGCCGCGGCTCCCCGCTCGGCTTCGCGCTCATGGACCTCGACAACTTCAAGGCCTACAACGACCGCTACGGCCACCCCGCCGGGGACCGGCTCCTCGTCCGCGCGGCCCGCGCCTGGGGCGCGCGCGTGCGCGCGCAGGACACGCTGGCCCGCTACGGCGGGGAGGAGTTCGTCGTCCTGCTCCCCGACTGCGGCCCGGGGGCGAGCTCCCCCCTGCAGATCGTCGAGCGCATCCGCACGGGCACCCCGGACGCGCAGACCGCCTCGGTCGGCCTCGCGATCTGGGACGGCCGCGAGCCGCCGCACGCGCTGGCCGGGCGGGCCGACGCCGCGCTCTACGCGGCCAAGCAGGACGGCCGCGACCGCGTGCTCGCCGCCTAGCTCCCGGCCCGCTCCGCCCAGACCGCGGCGAGGTGCACGACGACCGCGGAGGCGGCGGCCATCTCCTGCAGCGACGCCCACTCGCGGACGGAGTGGTACTCGTGGCCGCCCGTGAAGAGGTTCGGGGTCGGCAGCCCGCGGGCGGACATGATCGAGCCGTCCGTGCCGCCGCGGATCTCCGTGCGGACGGGCTCGAGGCCCTCGCGGCCGATCGCCTCGACCGCGGCCTCGGTCACCTCGGGCACCGCGTCGAGGTGCGTGCGCATGTTGCGGTACTGCTCGCGGACGGCGACGTCGAGGCGGGCGCGCGGCTCCGCGGCCACGACCTCCTCCGCGAGGCGCCGCGCGAGCGCGACGTGCCCGTCGAGCGCCGCGTCGTCGAAGTCCCGGGCGATGAGGCTGACGGTCGCCTCGGTCCCCGTCGCCTGGACGCCGGTGACGTGGAGGAAGCCCTCCCGGCCCGACGTCGCCTCCGGGGTCAGCTCGGGCGGGAGCTTCGCCAGGAACTGGCCCGCCAGCCGCGCGGCGTTGACCAGGATCCCCTGGGCGAAGCCCGGGTGGACGTCGACCCCCGTGAACGTCAGGACGACCTCGAGCGCCGAGAAGGTCTCGTCCTGCAGCTCCCCGATGGTGCTGCCGTCGAGCGTGTAGGCGCAGCGCGCCCCGAAGCCCTCGATGTCGAAGCGGGTCGCGCCGTCGCCGATCTCCTCGTCGGGGCCGAAGGCGACCTTCAGCGTCGGGCGCGGGAGCTCCGGGTGGGCCGCGAGGTGGGCGATCGCCGTGACGATCTCCGCGATCCCCGCCTTGTCGTCCGCGCCGAGCAGCGTGTCGCCGCTGGAGGTCACGAGGTCGTGGCCGACGCAGGCCGAGAGCGCCGGCATGCGCGCCGGGTCGAGGGTCGTGCCGTTGCGGGGGAGCTCGAGGACGCCGCCGTCGTAGTCCCGGTGCACCACGGGCTCGACCCCGGCGCCGGGCGCGTCGGGCGAGACGTCGACGTGGGCGCTGAGGCCGATGACGTCCGCGCCCTCGACGGTCGCGGGCAGCGTCCCGTAGACGAAGCCCGTGTCGGCCACTTCCACCTCGAGGCCGAGCTCGCGCAGCTCGTCGGCGAGCAGGTGCACGAGGTCCCACTGGCCCGGGGTGCTCGGCCGCTCCGCGCCGGCGGGGTCGGACTGCGTGTCGACCCGCGCGTAGCGCACGAAGCGCTCGAGCAGGCCCGGGGCCAGCTCCTCGGCCAGCTCGGAGGTGAAGGTCATGCGTCGGCGATCCTCCGGTTCAGGGACGAGCCGGCGAAGGCCAGCATCACGAGCAGGAACAGCAGCAGCACCGCGGCGGCCACCGTCGGCGTCTGCCCGAAGAACTCGCGGGTGTACCCGGCGGCGGAGGTCGCGTCCCCGGAGAGCGACTCGTCGAGGCCGAGCTCGTTGCCCGCCCCCACGAGGCCCCAGTGGGAGAACGTGAGGTTCGAGAGGGCCTTGACCGGCGCCGGCATGATGCTCGTCGGGATGATCGCCCCGGCGAAGAGCAGCTGCGGGATCAGCAGCAGCGGCACCGCGGAGCTCGCCTGGTCGGCGGAGCGCACGCGCGCGGAGAGCGTCAGGCCCATGCCGACGCAGGCCCAGGCGACCAGGACGCAGAGCGCGCCGACCACCAGGTAGCCCGAGGGGGCGAGCCCGAGCGGCTGCAGCAGGACGGTGACCCCCACGAGGATGACGACCTGCACGAGGGCGAGCGCGAAGAGCACGAGGACCTTCGCGGTGAGGTAGGCGTCGAGGCGCACGCCGGCGGCCGCCTCGCGCTCGAGGATCACGCGCTCCTTGACGATCTCGCGGCAGGAGGAGGTCGTTCCGAGCCACGTGCTCCCCGTCACCAGGAGGAAGCTCAGGAGCACGGCGTAGAAGGAGCCGAGCGAGCTCGAGGCCAGGACGTTGCGGGGCAGGACGAGGCCGATGCACAGGCCGATGACCGGCGCCTGGAGGAGCAGGACGCGCAGGGTGCGCGCCTCCCGGAAGAGGCAGCGGACGTACCGGCCGGCCAGGACGCCCGTCTGACGGCCGTAGGAGCCCATGACGAGCGTCCGCTCCCGGCGCGGCGGCGCGGGCAGCTCCTCGAGGCGCTCGGGGTGCGCGGGCACGCCGGCGCCGAGCGCGTCGTAGATCTGGTCGAAGGCCGGGACGCCGAAGTGCTCGAGGGCCGCGGCGGGCGGGCCCGTGAAGCGCAGGTGGCCGCCCGGGCCCATGACGGCGACCGTGTCGCAGAGCTCGAGCGAGCTCGTCGCGTGGGTGACCACCACGACGCCGCGACCCTGGTCGGCGACGCGCCGCAGGGTCGTCATCAGCACGCGCTCGAGGCCCGGGTCCAGGCCGCTGGCGGGCTCGTCGAGCAGCAGGACGGACGGGTGCGCGATGAGCTCGACGGCGCAGGCCGCGCGCTTGCGCTCCCCGTTGGAGAGGTCGCCGACGCGCGTGTCGGCGCGTTCGGTCAGCCGCAGCTCCTCGAGCACGTCGGCCATGCGCCGCTCGCGCTCCTCGCGCCCGAGCTCGACCGGGAGGCGCAGCTGCGCCGTGTACCAGAGCGCCTCGCGGACCGTGAGCTGCGGGTGGACCGTGTCGCCCACCGGGAGGTAGCCCACGTCCGTCGAGCGGGCCGAGATGAGGTCGCCGCCGAGGCGCACGACGCCCGTCGTCGGGTCCGAGACGCCCGCGAGCGCGCGCAGGAGCGTCGTCTTGCCCGAGCCGCTCGGCCCGATGAGCGCGACGAGCTCCCCCGGGGCGACGGAGAGCGACGTGGGGTGGAGCAGGCGCTGCCCCGCGACGTCGAGTCCGACCGCCTCGGCGGTGAGCGCCTCGGGTGCCGGTGGAGCCGTCGTCGCCATGGGGCCGGACGCTAGCCGCTAGGTTCGCGCCATGCCCCCGCTCAAGCTCCACCGCTGCTCCTACACCTTCCTCCACACGGACCTCGACGCCTGCTGGAAGGTCGAGCGCGCGCTCAAGGAGCAGGGGATCCCGTACGAGGTGGTCAAGCACGGCTTCGGGAAGGGCGCCCGGCCCGAGCTCGTGGCCCTCAGCGGGCAGAAGAAGCTCCCGGTCCTCGAGCTCGCGGACGGGACGGCCTACCGCGCGGAGTCGAGCGAGATGGCCGAGCGGGTGCGCTCGGGCGGGATCAGCGCGAGCTGAGGCGGGGCCGGTCCCGGCTAACGCCGCTGGCAGGGTCGGTAGGTCCGGACGTCCACGAAGCGCCTGCCGCTGCGCGTCCGGCCGGTGACGCGGAGGCGGACCGCACCCGGACCGCGACCGCCGGAGCGCGACCACCACCTCACCGCGGTCGCCTTGGCCGGCACGCTGAACGGGCTCGTGAGCACCTGGGCCGTCGACCCGGACTGGGACGATCGGCTCCCGAGGGTCGCCGCCGAGGCGAGTCGCCTGATCGTGCTCGGGCTCACCGCGGCGTAGGCGCACCTCGCCGCGTCACGTCGTGACCGCGGCCTCCCAGTCGTCGTAGACGCCGTCGCAGCTCTCGGCCACCTGCTCGACGGCGGCGCGCATCCGCGCGACGTTCTCCGGGCTCGGGACCTCGTCGCGCTCGGCGAAGAGCGTGCGGGCGAAGCCCTCGGCCTCGGACGCGACGAGCTCGCAGCCCCACCCGTCGGCCGACAGCCGCTCCGCGGCGCTGGTTGCCCCTGCCTCGTCGCGGAGGAGCACGAAGAAGACGAAGCTCGTGGGCTTCGTGAGGTCCGCTCCCTCCGCGCTCAACGCGTCGAGCACCTCCTGATCGGCCGGATCGAGCTCGGGCACGGTGGGCCTACAGCTCGTCGAGCGCTGCCAGCACGACCTCGTCGTGGGTCTTGGGCGAGACCTTCGGGAAGACGGCGGCGATCGTCCCGTCGGCGGCGATGACGAACGTCGCGCGGAGGTTCCCCCAGTACGTCTTGCCGTACATGCTCTTCTCCGCCCACACGCCGTACTGCTCGGCGACGGCGTGCTCCTCGTCGGCCAGCAGCGTGAAGGTCATGGCGAACTTCTCGTGGAACTTCTTGACCTTCTTCGACCGGGTCGGGCGAGACCCCGAGGACGACCGCGTCGTGCTTGGCGTAGTCGGCCGTGTGGTCCATGATCGAGCACGCCTGGGTCGTGCAGCCCGGCGTGTCGGCCTTGGGGTAGAAGTAGAGGACGACGGGCTTGCCGCGGAGGTCGACGAGCGTCACGGGCTCCCCGTCCTGGTCCGGCAGCGTGAAGTCGGGGGCGGAGGCGCCGGTCTCGAGCACGCCTGAGACGGTATCGAGCCCCGCTACTCGAGCAGTGCCAGCACCGTCGCGGCACAGGCCGCGGGCGAGCGCCCTGCCGTGACCAGCCGCAGCTCGGGCGCCACGGGCGCTCGTAGGGGTCGTCGACGCCGGTCATCTCGCGCAGCTGCCCGCGTCGGGCCCGCGCGTACAAGCCCTTGGGATCGCGGCGCTCGCAGACGGCCAAGGGCGTGTCCACCCAGACTTCAACGAAGGCGATCTCCGCTGCTGCGTGCGCCGCGCGCACTCGTGCACGATCGACGGCGAAGGGGGAGACCAGGGCCACGACGACCACCGCCCCCGTTCGCGCGGTCTCAAGCGCGGCAAGGCCGGCGCGACGGACGCTCTCGGCGCGATCGGCCCGACCGAAACCGAGGTCGGCGCTCGGGCCGGCGCGGAGCGCGTCGCCGTCGAGGACGGCCGCGCGGCGTCCACGAGTCGTGAGGGCATCGGCGAGGTGGTCGGCGAGGGTCGACTTGCCCGCTGCCGGCAGGCCGGTCAGCCACACGGTCCAGCCGCGTGGCTCGCCGGTCGTGCTCGTCTCGAGCATGGGCCGAACCTAGCGGAGCAGACGAGGCCGGATCCCCTCTCGGGGACCCGGCCTCTGTCACGCGGTGACGCGTCGGGTGTCACCCGCGGGGTGTGCGCCGCCGGAGCGCCGTCGGGGTGACGGCGCCCGCGCGCGTCGGGATGTCGGGGGGAAGGGCTGCGTGCGCGGCGTCGAGGGCTACGACGCCCCGGCTCGCCCAAGGTCAGGTGCTACTGGCCGGCCCGTGTTCGCCGGTCGTGGGCGAGCATCCGCGGGGAGTCCGTGATGATCGACGCGGCGACGCAGCCCGGCCAGGAACGCCTCGCTGTCGCCGAAGGTCACGAGCTCCACGTGGGCGGGCTCGAGGGTGAGGTCGAGCTCGAGGCCCTCGAGCGTGCCGGGCTGGCCGTCGACCTCGAGGCGCCGGCCGCTGAACCCGCGCTCGACCTCGATGCGCAGCCGGCTCGTCGACGGCACGACCAGGGAGGGTGCGGAGCCGCCGTGCATGGCCAGCGGCGTGACGCTCAGCGCCTGCGTTCCCGGCACGAGCACGGGCCCGCCCGCGGCCATCCCGTAGGCGCTCGAGCCCAGCGCGGTCGAGACGACGACGCCGTCGCCGGCGATCCGCACGTAGAGCTCCCCGTCGACGAGCACGGAGGCCTTCACCTGGCCGGCGCCCTTGCGCACGACGCAGACGTCGTTGAGCGCCACGACGCTCGTCCCCTCCTCGTCCGTGGCCCGGAGGCCGTCGAGCGGGAGCGCCTGCCAGTCCCCGGCGGCGTGGCGGTCCAGCGCACGCTCCGCGTCGTCCGCGCGCACCGCGGCCAGCGCGCCGAGGCTGCCGCAGGCCAGGCCGAGGACGGGCGGGCAGTTCGGTGCCGCGGCGGCCAGGCGCGCGCCGCCGAGGACGGTGCCGTCCCCGCCGATGGCGACGACCACGTCGCACTCCGTCGTCCGGCGCAGCTCGAGGTCGTCGTGGGCCGGGACGTGCTCCCCGAGCGCGCAGACCTCCACGTCGTTGCGCGCGGCCCAGGCCAGGAGGACGTCGCGCGGACCGCTCACGTCGCGCGAGGGGTGGACGACGAGGCCGTAGCGTCCGGCTCACTTGAGCAGCCGGGAGAGGCGCCGGTCCTTCAGCACCCTCCCGCCCGTCTGGTCCTGGGGGCAGTACGCCATGACGTAGCTCTCGTAGTGGACGGCCTCGAGCGTCGTGCCGCAGCGCGGGCAGGGCTTGCCCTCGTGGCGGTGGCACCTCGAGCGGGAGCGGCAGCTTGTCGGGGATCGGGAGCTTCACGACCTGCTCGTAGTGCTCGAGCGCGCCGCCGAGCTTCGCGAGGATCGCCTCGCGCAGCCTCGCCGCCTCCTCGGGCTTGAGGTCGTCCCCGCGCTTGAACGGGGAGAGCTCCGCGAGCCAGAGGACCTCGTCGACCCAGGAGCGCCCGATGCCGGCGATGACGCGCTGGTCGCGCAGGACGGCGTGGAGCGGGCGGGCGCCGCTCGGCTTCAGGAGCGCCGCGAGGTCCTCGGGCGGGTCGGGCCACGCCTCGGGACCGAGCGTCGCGATCGCCGGGTCCTCGCGGACCGCCTCCTCGCCGCGCAGGAGCTTCACCCACGCCTGCTGGCGGGTGCCGAACTCGCGCAGGCGCAGCTCGCGCTCGTCGGGCAGGCGCAGGAGCAGCCGCGAGGTGCGGTCGCGCATCGTCGCCCGCTTGTCGAAGAGCTGCAGGCGCCCGGCGCTCATGAGGTGGCAGAGGACGTGGAGGTCCTCCCCCACGTCGACGACGAGGTGCTTGCCGATCCGGCGCACGCCCCGGATCGCCTGGCCCTCGAGCGCGGAGAGCGGCGGGTCGAACGTCTTCAGCGCGTTGATCCCCGGCGAGGTCGCGCTCTCGACGACGACGCCGGCCAGCGCCTCGCCCAGGCGGCGTGCGGTGATCTCGACTTCCGGGCAGCTCGGGCATCAGGTGAGGACGAGATCGTAGGCGCGCTGGGTGCGGCGCAGGCGGCAGGCGTCGGGGCCGCAGGTCGCGGCGCGGAGCTCGAGGGTGATGCGGCCCGAGGTGCCGGGGGCGCCGCCGAGGGGCAGCGTGGCGGTGAACGGCAGCTCGACGGCGGTCCACTCCGTCGGCCCCCGGAGGAGCTCGGGCGGGTCGGCCTCGATCCGGATGCGAACGGGCGCGCCGCCCGCGGGGTCGAGGTCGTCGCCCTCGAGGTCGAGGTCGAGCGCGACGTCGAGGCGGGAGCCGGCGGCGAGCGCGAGGGTCTCCGCGACGACGGGCGCCGCGACGTCCACGGAGCCCGGGCGGCCGACGTCGAGGCGCGTGAGGCGTGGCCCCGACGGGGTCGACGAGCACGATCCGGTGGTTCCCCGTGTCCGCGACGACGAGTCCCCCGTCCGGCAGGACGTCGAGGCCGCCGGGCTCGTCGAGGCCGTCGGCGGGGACCGTCCAGAGGTGCTCCCCGCGCCAGACGCGCAGGCGGTCGTTGAACGTGTCGGCCACCCAGAGCTCGCCCGCGGCGCCCGCCGCGACGCCGAGCGGGTGCTGCATGGAGGCGCGCTCGGAGGCGCCGTCGGCGGTCCCCCAGTCGAAGAGCCCCTCGCCGACGAGCGTGCGCACGGTGCCGCCCGGGCCGGTCGAGCACCCGCAGCGCGCTGGTCTCCGCGTCGACCCACGCGAGCTCGCCCTCCGCGGTGACCGCCAGGCCGCTCGGCTGCGCGAGCCCGGCGCCGAGCGCGGGCCCGTCGAAGAGCCCCTCGCCGCCCGAGCCCGCGATGACCTGCGGCTCCCCCGCGTCGTCGATCGCCCAGATCCGGTGCCGCCCGGCCTCGGCGACGACGACGTGCCCGTGCCACACGACGACGTCCCACGGCGACGCGAGCCGGTCCGTCACGAGCACGCGGCACCACAACGGGGCCTGACCCCTTTGCGGTGACGGGTGTCGACGGAAAGGGGTCAGGCCCCTTTGCGGTGTGAGGCGCCAGACGCGGTCCGCGCCCGTCTCGCAGACGAGGAGGTCGTCGCCGTGCCCAGCGCACGCCCTGGGGCTGGTAGAGGCCGCCGTGCTCCTCGAGGACCTCGCCGTCGGGCGCGCAGACGAGCACGCGGTCGTGGCCCGTGTCGGCGATCGCGAGGCGGCCGTCGGCGTGCGCGGCGACCTTGCCGGGGAACGCGAGCTCGCCCGTCCCCGCACCGAGCGCGTCCAGGTCCTCGAGGCGCCCGCGCCGCAGGGTCCCGCGGGCGTCGTGCTCGGCCACGAGCGCCTCGACGCGCCGCGGAGATCGCGACCGCGTGCCCTTCCCCGGACCAGCGCGCGACCTCGTAGCCCTCGGGGTCGACGAGCACGAGCGTCGGCCAGGCCTTCACCGCGTACTGGTCCCACGTCTCCAGCGCCGGGTCGTCGAGCACCGGGTGCTCGATGCGGTGCCGCGCGACCGCCGCCCGCACCGCCTCGTGGTCGTGCTCGTGCGGGAACTTCGGGGAGTGCACGCCGACGACGACGAGCTCGTCGGCCCAGCGCCGCTCGAGCCCGCGCAGCTCCTCGGCCACCCGCAGGCAGTTCACGCAGCACAGCGTCCAGAAGTCGAGCAGGACCACCCGGCCCCGGAGCGCCTCGAGCGAGAGCTCCTCGACCCCGATCCACCCCCCGTCGCCGCGCAGCCGCGGCGCGCGCACCCGAGCCATGCCGCCCAGGCTACGCGGGCGGCTCGCCCGCGATGGCGGCGAGCTCCTTCGGCCGCAGCAGCGCGACGAGCTCGCCCCCCGAGCGTCCCCTCGAGGCGCACCGCCGCGACCCCGCCCTTCTTGAAGTCCACCCGCGCGCCCGTCAGGTCGTGGACGACCTGGGAGAAGTCCGGCTCGTGGCCGACGACGAGGAGCCGCTCGTCCGCGCCCACGGCCAGCAGGAGCTCGAGCGCGTCGTCCCGGGAGAAGCCCCTGGGCCAGGGCGGCGTGCTCGACCACCTCGACGCCCAGCGGCGGCGGCTGCGAGGCGCGCCGTGTCCCGCGCCCGGACCTTCGGGCTCGTGAAGACCGCTGTCGAACGTGCACCCCAGCGCGGCCAGCGCCCGCCCGGCGAGCACGGACTGCTGCTCGCCCCGGGCGGTCAGCGCACGCTCGGCGTCGGGCCGCGTCGCGTGCGGCTCCGCCTCACCGTGGCGCAGGAACCAGAGCTGTCGGGCCATCCGGCCCGACGCTACCGCCCCCACGCCCGCGCGGGTGTGACCTACCTGAGCACGCGGATCGCGGCACCGCGTCAGCGGCGTGCCCTGCGGCGACGTCCAGGTCAGCCGGTACTGCCGGTCCTTCACGCGCTTGACGCGCTTCGGTGAAGAACCCGCGGCTGTTCGTGGTCACCGCGCGTGTACGCCTTCCAGGGGCGCTTGGAGCTCGACCGGTACTGCACGGTCGCGCGTGGTCCGCGCGCCCGCCGGGCGCACGAGCCCCCACAGCGACGTGGCGGAGCCCGACACGACCGCGCTGAGCGGGAGGCGGAAGCCGTCGAGCGAGGGCTTCGCCTTGCCCGACGCGCGTCCGCAGCCCGGACTCGAAGCCGCGAGTACGCGCGACCGGCCCCGCTGCCGGGGTCGTCGTCGCGCAGCAGGTACTGGGAGAACGTCCTGACGCGCGAGTTCGACCAGGCGATCCGCTCGCTCAGCGCGCGGTACTCCTCCTGGCGCTGCAGCGAGCACCCCGAAGATCGGGTCGGGCGCGGACTGGATGCCGAACTCCGTGAGGTGCAGCGGCGTTCCCTTCGCGATCGCCCCGGCCCGTGCCGGCGCGGGTCCATCAGCGCTCGTCAGCGCGGCTCAGCACGCCGATCGTCACGTCGTTCGGGCCGGGCGGCCTGAACCGCGGGCCCGCCGCGCGTCGTGTAGGCGTGGTGGGCGATACCCGGCGGTCGCGAGCTTCCCGCAGCCCTTCTGCAGGCGGTCCTTGGAGTCCAGGCACAGCGCCCCGCGCAGGAACGTGAGCGGCGCGACGACCTTGCCCGTGCCGCGCGGGGAGGTCTCCCCGAGCAGGACCTTCGGGGACGCGACCTTCGCCGCCCCCAGCCCCTTGAGCGCGGCCTTGTAGAGCGCCGCGGTAGATCCGCGGCGAGACGGGCCGGTGCTTCGAGTCGAACTGCGGGCGCAGGAACTGGGGCTGGTTCGGCTCGTTCCAGACCGACCACGTCGTCGACGCGCGAGGCCATGTGCCGGCCGACCGCCGTCATGAAGCTGCGCGAACTCCGCGGGCACGGGGCGCGTGAAGTTGTCCTGCTTGTCCTCCGTCGCCCAGCGCGGCACGGGGCCCGAGACCGTCAGCAGCACGTCCATCCCGCGGGCCTTCGCGTCGTCGAGCAGCGCGTCGTACTGCGCCCCAGGCGTAGGCGGCCGGGTCCGTGAGTGTCGACGTCGGGCTTCCGGGAGGACTCCGCGGACGGCGCGACGGAGCGCCAGTACATGACGACGCGCAGGCTCGAGACCCCCAGGCCCTGGATCTCGTCGAGCGCTCGCGGGGCGGGTGTCCGGGTTCAGGAGGTCCTTCGGGGCCTCGAAGCTCGTCGTCTGCGTCCGCGATGCGGAGGCCGGCGCCGCCAGCACGAGGAGGGCGAGGAGCGCGAGGAGGACGGAGCGGGGTCTGACGTGGGGCATCTCGCCCATGAAAGACGCCGCAGCCCGGCAGAGGTTGCGTTCCCGGAGCACTCTCACATACCCTTTAGTACGTGAACACCGCCGTCCACACCCGCGCCGCGGCCGCCGAGGCGACCCGCGCGCGGCTCATCGACGCGGCGATCACGCGCTTCGCGGCCGACGGCCTGGAGACGAGCTTCGACCTCGTCGCCGCCGAGGCCGGCGTCACGAAGGGCGCGCTCTACCACCACTTCGCCTCGAAGCTCGGGCTCGTCGAGGCCGTCTACCGCGAGGCGATCCAGCGCCACGCCGCGCGGGTCGTCGCCGCGAGCTCCAGTGGCACGGGCCGCGAGCGCCTGCTCGGCCTCGTCGCACTCGAGCCTCGAGCTCTACTCCTCGAGCACGCCCTTCTACCAGCTGCTCGGCCGCCTCCACGAGGCCGCGAGCCGCTCCCCGTCCCTGGCCGCGATCGCGGAGCGCTCCCAGCGCAACCAGCTCGACTACTTCACCGCGGCCGTGGAGCGCGGGCAGCGCGACGGCTCCATCCGCACCGACCTCGACGCCGAAGCGCTCGCCCTCATGGTGCGGGCGAGCGTCCTCGGCCTGCTCGTCCCGCCCCGGGCCACCCCGCGCGCTCCTGTCCCGCTTCACCGCCCTCCTGGAGGACCTCCTCACATGACCACGTACGCCACGCCCCCGTCCACCGACGGCGGTCATCGACTTCACCGTCCCGCCCCAGCTGCAGGAGCTCCTCGGGCGCATCCGCGCCTTCGTCGCAGGAGGACGTGCTCCCCGCGGAGTCCGAGATCGAGGACCCGCACGACGTCCTGAAGAGCTGGCACGTCGTGGAGCGCCTGCGCGACAAGGCGCGCGAGCGCGGCATCTACACCCCGCACCTGCCCGAGGAGTGGGGCGGCCTGGGCGTCGGCGTGCTCGGCATGGCGCTGATCTCCCAGGAGTGCGGCGTCTCCGGCCTGGCCTCGCTCGGGCTGAACGCGATGGCCCCGGACGAGGGGAACATGCACACGCTGCTGATCGCGGGCAACGACGGAGCAGCTCGAGACCTACCTGCGCCCGCTGGCCGAGGGCCGCACGCGCTCCTGCTTCGCGATGACCGAGCCCGACGTCGCGAGCTCGGACCCGACGAACCTCGCAGACCACCGCGGTCCGCGACGGCGACGAGTGGGTCATCAACGGCCGCAAGTGGTGCATCACCGGCGGCGACGGCGCGGCGTTCTCCATCGTCGTCGCCAAGACGGGCACCGACGACGCGGCGGGCCACCGGAACTACTCGCTCATCCTCGTCCCGACGGACACGCCCGGCTGGGAGGTCGAGCGCCACCCGGAGTGGATGGGCTCGCACTCCCCGGGCGGCCACCCGACCATCTCGCTGACCGACGTCCGCGTGCCGGTCGACGAACCTCCTCGGCAACGAGGGCGAGGGCTTCGTCATCGCCCAGAAGCGCCTGGCGGGCGGCCGCCTGGCGCACGCGATGCGCTGGATCGGCGTCTCGCAGCGCGCGCTCGACCTGACCTCGCAGCGGCTGCTCGAGCGCAAGGCGTTCGGGAAGGAGCTCGCGCGCCACCAGGCCCTGCAGTTCATGATCGCCGACTCCGCGATGGACCTCTACGCCTCGCGGCTCATGGTCCTCCACACGGCGTGGAAGATCGAGAACGGGCTGCCGCACCGCCAGGAGGTCGCGATGACCAAGACGTTCGTCTCCGAGGCGTTCGGGCGGATCGTCGACCGCGCGGTGCAGATCCACGGCGCCGCCGGCATCGCCATGGACCTCCCCATCGCCCAGTGGTACACGGACGCGCGCGCCGCGCGGATCTACGACGGCGCGAGCGAGGTGCACCGCATGGTCATCGCCCGCGAGTGCCTCAAGCTCGCGATGCAGGGCCAGTCGACGCAGGCGGCGACGGGGGACCTCGCCTCGTGAGCTCCACGCACACGCTGGCCCAGGACGACGTCGTCCGCACCCACGAGGACGCGGCGGGGCAGGAGCGCGAGCCGCTGCTCGTGCTCGAGCCGCTGCTCGCGTTCCTCGACGAGCACGGCCTCGGAAGCGGCGAGCCGGAGATCGCAGCCCGATCGGCGACGGGCACTCGAACCACACGTTCCTGCTGACCCGCGGCGACGCCCGGATGGTCGTGCGGCGCCCGCCGCGCGGGGAGCTCCCGCCGAGCGCGCACGACGTCCTGCGCGAGGCGCGGGTGATCGCCGCGGTCGGCGCGCACGGCGTGCGGGTGCCCGAGGTGCTCGCGACGGGCGACGACACGGCGATCATCGGCAAGCCCTTCTACGTCATGAGCGCCGTGGACGGCGAGGTCATCACGAACGAGGTGCCCGACGCGCTCGACACCCCGGAGCAGCGCCGCGCGCTCTCCTTCGAGCTCGTGGACGCGCTCGTCGAGCTCCACGGCGTCGACTGGGAGGCCGCGGGCCTCGAGGGCTTCGGCAAGCCCACGGGCTACACGGAGCGCCAGCTCAAGCGCTTCATCGGCCTCTGGGAGCACAACAAGACGCGCGAGATCCCCGAGGTCGAGACCGTCGGGGCGTGGCTGAAGGAGAACCTCCCGGACTCCCCGCCCGCGACGATCGTCCACGGCGACTTCCGGCTCGGGAACGTCATGTACGAGCGCGGCGCGCCGGCGCGGCTGAACGCGATCCTCGACTGGGAGATGTCGACGATCGGCGACCCGCTCGCCGACGTGGGCTACCTCTGCATGATGTGGAGCCAGGCCGACGACCCGAGCGGCGGCCTCTTCGACCTCAACACGGTCACGCGCGCCGAGGGCTTCCCGACCCGCGACGAGCTCGTCGCCCGCTACGAGGAGGGCTCGGGGCGGACCATGCGGGACATCCGCTGGTACACGGCGCTCGCGCTCTGGAAGTCGATCGTCTTCATGGAGGGCAACTACAAGCGGGCGACGAGCGGGCTCTCCGACGACCCGTTCCTGAAGACAGTTCGGCGACGGCGTCATCGACCTCGCGCGGCGCGCGGAGGAGGTCACCCGTGGCTGAGGCGCGGGCTGCTCGTCGACTGGGGCGGGGTGCTGACCTCGAACGTCTTCGAGAGCTTCCAGGCGTTCTGCGTCGACGAGGGGCTCCGGCCCGAGTCCGTCCGCGACGCCTTCATGAAGGACCCCATGGCGCGCGAGCTGCTCGGCGGACTTCGAGTGCGGCCGGCTGGAGAACGCGGACTTCGAGCGGAAGTTCGGCGCCGTGCTCGAGGTGCAGGAGCCCGAGGGGCTCATCGAGCGCCTCTTCGGCCGGATGTCCGCCGACCACGTCATGCAGGACGCGGTCATCGCGTTCAAGGCGGCAGGGCGTGAGGACGGGGCTGCTCTCGAACTCCTGGGGCGCGGACACCTACGACCGTCGCCGCTTCGAGCAGCTCTTCGACGTGACTCGTCATCTCGGGCGAGCTCGGGCGTGCGCAAGCCCACGCCGGAGATCTACGAGATCGCGGCGCGGCGAGATGGGTCTCGCCCCCGAGGAGCTCGTCTTCGTCGACGACCTCCCGGGCAACCTCAAGCCCGCGCGGGAGCTCGGCATGGCGACCGTCCACCACACGGACGCGGCCGCCACCATCGTCCAGCTCGAGGAGCTGCTGGGGGTCGCGATCCCGGCGGCGTGACTGAGAGGTGCCTGGCACCTCCCAGTCACCCCTGGACGAGCGTCGGGCGGACGGAGGCCGCGTGGAGGCGGGCGACGAGGGTGCGGACCCAGGGTGCGGCGTGGCCCTCGAGCGGGTCGCGGTCGATCGCGCGGAGCTCGAGCCCACCGTCGTCGCGGGAGCTCGCGGAAGGCCGCCTCGGCCGGGAGCGCCGGGAGGCGCGCCGCGGCGCGCCGGAGGGCCGGCGCGTCGGCCGCGGCGACCCGGACGACCGCGAGGCGGGCCGGGGCCACGACGTCGCGCAGGCGGTCGAGCGACACCGGGCAGCGGCTCGATCGCCGCGCGCGCCGACGCCCCGGCCGGCAGGCCCGCCGCGAGCAGGATCCCGCCGACGATGCGCTGGGTCCCCTCGACGTAGGCGCGGTACGCCGGGTCGAAGGAGAGGACGTACGCGCGGCCCTTCCCCACGACCGAGACCGTGCCCGCCACCGTGCCGTTCACGGCCTCGAGCCCCTCCGCGTACCCCAGCCGGTTCAGCCGGTCGGGGTAGCGCGCGATCGTCGTGCCGCCGCCGCGCAGGATCGGGTCCGCGAGGTTGTGGACGAAGGCGGTGCCGCCGAGCCCGCGCACCGCCGGATCCTCCGAGCGCAGCTCGACCGCGACCGGCAGCCCGGGGACCGTGAAGCCCATGGGCGCGGGAACCGTCGCGAGGTCCCCGGCGATCCCGGCCCCGCGCGCCACCGCGACGCCCTGGGTCCGCCAGCCCGCGAACGTCCCGCCGCGCACGACGAACGCCTGGACCTCCGCGAGCCCCGCCGGAGTGAACCCGCCGCCCGGCGGCGCGAACGCGACGTTCGGCACCCCGGCGGGCACGACGGTCGCGAGGCCGTCCGGGACCACGAGGGCGTCCACGCCGCTGCGCAGCGCCCCAGCCTCCACCTGCGCGGGCGTCACGAGCTGCAGGTCGAGCCCGAAGCGCCGCCCGAGCAGCCAGCGCGCGAAGCCGCGCGAGGAGGCGAAGAGCGCCTCGGACGCGTCCGAGCCCGGGTCGTTCAGCAGCGCGACCCGCGGGCGTCGCAGCGGCCGCGTGCCCACGGGTGTCGCCGCGAGCGGCACCGGCCGGATGCCGTAGCGCTTCCGGGCGGCGTCGAGCGCGGACCGCGCGCCCGCAGGAACGACGACCGCGCCCGCGGGCAGCCCCGCCACGGCGCCGTCCGCCCGCTGCAGCACGACACCGTCCTTCGCCAGCGCGAACGCTGCCGCCTGCGCGAGCGCCGCGTCGAGCGCGAACGCGTAGCCCGCCGCGCCGCGTGCCAGCGGCGCCTGGAGCTCGCTCGCCCGGTCGACCGCCCGCAGCGTCGCGAGCCGCGGCCTGCGCCGCGCGCGGATCTGCGCGGGCGTCCGCCGCGGCCGCTTGAGCAGCGCCGCGACCGGCGAGCCGATCGCCCCGCCCGCGAGCCCCATGAGCGCCGGGTTGCTCCACCCCGAGACGTCGTAGAAGTACGGCAGCGCCGCGAACGGGTCGTCCGCCAGCAGGATGTGGACCCAGCGCTTGAGGGGCTGCGCGGTGAGCACGACGATCGTCCCGCGGCCGAGGGTCGCGGGGACGAAGGCCCGTGCCCCGAACGGCCGCAGGCGCGCGACGCGGATCGTGCGCCGGAGCACGTGCACCTCGACGTCGAACGCGCGCAGGCGGTCGACGAGGTGCGCGGCGTCCGCGGCGTGGCGGCTCGTCCGCAGCGCGTAGCCGTAGACGCGCTCGTCCTCGACCTTCGCCGGCCCCTGCGGGTTCTCGGGGTTGATGATGCGGTTCGGGAGGAGGCGGCCCGCGCGCCCGTCGGCCGCGGCGGGCGCCCACTGCGCCGCCCAGGCCGCGAGCAGGCGCTCCTTGTTCGCCGCCGCGGCGCCGACCGCGGCGTCCATCGCGGTGAGCTGGCGGGCGACCTTGTTCGGGTAGGCGTCCGAGTTCTCCTGCTCGAAGAGCACCCCCGCCGCGCCCCAGGCGTGGTTCGGGGCGATGTCGCCGTAGCCCGGGTAGAAGACGTCGTAGATCCCGCGGTGCTCCCAGCGGTAGCCCTTCGCGCGGAACGCGCCCTCCAGCGCCGGGGTGATGACCTCGTCGCTCGCCTTCAGCCCCGTCGCCGACGACTCGTGGTGCGCCGGGTCGTTCGCCGGCGGGAAGAAGAACGTGTCGGGCGCGGAGAGGAACTGCTCGTGCGCGTCGATCGCGAGCACGGGCGGGAAGCGCGAGAGCAGCGCGACCTTCCCGACGGTCTCGGGCTGGCTCAGGGCGAACCAGTCCCGGTTGAGGTCGAACGCGCTGCCGTTGACCCTGCGCCCGGCCTCGCGGCCGTCCGGGTTCTGCACGCAGGTGAAGATGCAGACGAGCTCGTCCCGCCGGCGCCGCGCCTCCGCGTCCTCCCCCGCCGCGACGAGGTAGAGCAGCTGGGCGAGCGCATCCGCGCCCGAGGGCTCGTTGCCGTGCACGTTCGCGTAGACGTGGACGAGCGCCGGGAGCTCCTTCGCGGCCCGCGCCTGCTCCGCGGCCGAGGCGGGGCGCAGGCGCAGCGCGCGCGTGCGGCGCTCCACCTCCGCGAGTCGCGCGAGGTTCGCGGGGCTCGAGACGACGGCGTAGCGGATGGGTCGCCCCGCGAGGGTCGGCTCGGCGAGCACCGCCGTGGTGACCCGGTCGGAGGCAGCGGCCACACGCACGACGTAGTCGTCGAGCTGGGCGACGCTCGCCTGGCGGCTCCCGAGCCCGAAGCCGTTGACGTCCTCGAAGCGCGGGATGCCGCCCGCCTGCGCCGCCGCCGCGCCGGGCCGCAGCACCCGTGGGACGGTGAGCGCCGCCACGACGGACCCCCCGAGGACGAGCGCCCCCCGCCGGGTGAGGCCGTCCTGCGCCGGGAGCCCGGGCGCGTCGCCGTCGTCCATGGGTAGGAGTGTCCCATGCTCGAAGCGGCGTTCTGGGGGTTCGTGGGCGGCTTCGCCCTCCTGGTCGGCGCCGTCGTCGGCCTCGTCGTGCCGACCTCACAGCGGGTCATCGGCCTGGTCATGGGCTTCGGCGCCGGCGTGCTCATCTCCGCCGTGGCCTTCGAGCTGACCGCCGAGGCGTTCGACCTCGGCGGCTCCGACGCGGTCTCCGCCGGCCTCGCGCTCGGGGCCCTCGGCTTCTTCGCCGGGGACGAGCTGCTCGACCGCCGCGGTGGGAACCACCGCAAGCGCTCGGGGGGCGAGCAGGAGGGCGGCAACCCCTTGGCGATCGTCCTCGGCGCGCTCATGGACGGCATCCCGGAGTCCGTGGCCATCGGCGTCTCGCTGCTCGGGGGCGGCGGGGTCGGCGTCGCGGTGGTCGCGGCGGTCTTCCTCTCGAACGTCCCCGAGTCGCTCAGCGCGGCGACCGGCCTGCAGAAGGCGGGGCACTCCAAGCGCTGGATCCTCGGGCTCTGGATCGCGGTCGCGCTGGTGAGCGCACTCGCCGCCGCGCTCGGCTACCAGCTCCTGGGCGGCGCCTCGGAGGACGTGGTCGCCGGCATCCAGGCCTTCGCCGCCGGGGCGATCCTCGTGATGCTCGCGGACACGATGATGCCCGAGGGCTTCCAGCACGGAGGCAAGGCCGTGGGCCTCGTCACCGCGCTGGGCTTCGCGCTGGCGTTCTTCCTCTCGAACGCCTGAGCGGCCTCAGGCGCCGGGCTTGCGCCCGCGCTGCATCTGCTTGCGCGCGTCGGCGATCTTCTCCCGCGTCTTGGGGTCCTTCGCGAGCTTCTGCGCCTCCGTGAAGACCTTCTTGCCCTGGGGGCTGCGGGCGAACTTCGACAGCGACTGTGCGATTCCCATGCCCTAGAAGCTACCCACCCGGCCTGCCCTCGATGCGCCGGCGCAGGTCCGCGCCCCGGCCGGCCCCGACCGCCCGGGCCGCGCGCGCCGTCGTCAGCGGCACCCCCCGCTCCCGGGCGAGGTCGAGCAGCTCCTGGCGCTCGTCGGCCTCGCGCGCGGTCTTCAGGAAGAGCCAGCAGAAGAGCCCCAGCGTGAGCACGGACTCCCAGACCATCATCACGGAGCCCGCAGCGACCTGGTCCCCGCTCGGCGCGATCCCCCAGTAGGCCTCCCCGGGCGCGTAGACGCCGTAGAAGGAGCCGCCGCCGAAGACGAAGACGTTCGCGAGCACCGCGCCGACCATGCGCACCGCGACGATGTAGGCGACCTTCGCGCCGTTCCCGAACCACGCCGGGGTGGGCAGCGGGCCGAGCAGCGCCATCCAGACGCCGAAGCCGCCCCCGACGAAGCCGGCGTGCTGCAGCGCGTGCAGCGCCTCGTGGCGCACGGCGGCCTCGTGCAGCGCGGGGACGTGCCAGAGCCCGAGGTTCAGCGTCCAGAGCCCGAGGGCGACGAGCGGGTGGCTGAGGACCTTCAGCGGCCCGAGCAGGCCGACGCGCAGGAGCGGGGCGAGCACCGGCCCGGTCAGGCCGAGGACGAGGAGCAGCGCCCCGACGTCCGCGATCAGGAGGTGCTCGGCCATGTGGGCGACGAAGAGCTCCTCGGCCATGTGCCCGAGCGGGGAGGCCAGCGCGGTGACGATGACCAGCAGCCCGGCGTAGAAGCAGGCGCGCCGCCACCCGGGGACGGCGCGCGGCCCGCCGCGCAGCGCCTGGACCCGGAGCGTGTAGAGCACCCCGGCCACCGTGGCGGGCAGGAGCTGCAGGGGGGCCAGGGCGCCGGAGCCGACGTGCGCGAGCACGGCGCGAGCGTAGTCCGCCGGGTGCGACGCCGCGTCGGGTGGGCTCAGCCCGCCGCGACGAACGCGACGCCCAGCAGCGCGCAGGCGACGCCGACGAGCTGGATGCCGCGCACCCGCTCGCCCAGGACCCCGCGGGCCAGGCCGGCGGTGATGACGGGGTACATCGCGCCGAGGACCGCGACGACGGCGAGCGCTCCCCGCGTCGTGGCCAGGCCGAAGAGCGCCGTCGCCAGGAGGTCGACCAGCCCGACCACCGCGATCTTCCCGAGGTCCGCGCGGACGGGCCGCGCGATGCCCAGGGCCAGGACGCCGGCGACCAGGAGCGGCACGGCGGCCGCCCGGGTCGCGATGAGCGTCCAGAGCACGGAGTCGTCCGAGGCCGCGTCCGTGCAGACGACGAAGACCGCGGCGCCGAGCGCGCCGACGAGCGCGAACACCAGCGCCCGGCCGGCCTGGCGGTCCCGCGCCGCCTCGTGCTCGCCCTCGAGGCTGGCCAGCAGGATGCCGAGCGCCGCGAGGGCCAGGCCGATCCCCACGACGGTCGTGATGGAGTCCCCCGTGGCCAGCCCGACCACGACGGGCACGACGGCCGCCCCCGACGCGAAGACGGGCGCGACGACGGCCATCGCCCCGAGCGCCATGCCCCGGAAGAAGCAGACCAGGCCGCCCGTCCCCGCCACACCGCCCAGCGCCGCGAGGCCGAGCGCTCCCGCGTCGGGCGGTGCCTCGCGCAGGACCAGCAGCAGGACCAGGGCGCCCAGGAGGCCGCCCGTCTCGAGCACGAGCACGACCACGAGCGCCGGGAGGCGGCGGGAGAAGAAGCCGCCCGCGAAGTCGGCGACGCCCCAGGACAGCGAGGCGGAGAGGGCGAGGAGGACGGCGGCCACGAGGGCGGCATCGTGGCAGCCCTCCCGCCCACCCGAGGGGCAGGGACTACGGCGTGCCGGGCGCCAGGAGGTCCACGACGGTCCCGACGGCGTCGGCGGCGGCGGGACCGACGGGCGGCGCGACGGGGCGCAGGCCGCCCTCGAGCGCCTCGGTCGGCCGCGGCGCGGGAGCCGGGGGCGTCGGAGCGGTCGCCTCCTGGGCCGCCGGAGCGCCTGCCGGCGGCACCACGGGGCGGGCCGGGGGACGCAGTCGACCGGCCGGGACCGGTTGCCGTCGGGCCGCGGGCCGTCCCGACCGCCGGCGCGGGCCGCCGGGCGGCGCGCCGCGGCGCGGCCGCTCCGGGGGTCGCCGCCCGGGATGCGCGCGGTCCTGAAGCCGCACCCCGCGCAGGCGAGCGGGCGGGGACCAGCGGCACCCCGTCCGCGGCCACCGTCGTCGCCGCGGGCATCGGGGGTGCCTCCGGGCCCGCGAGGAGCTGATCGAGGCCACCGACGCCCGAGCCCCCGACGGCCGCGGCCAGGACGACGGCGAGCACGAGCCCCGTGGGGACCACGAGCGCGGTGCCGCCCGCGCCGGCGAGCGCGCGGATCCACGTGCGGAGGGGCATCCGGGCGAGCGTACCCCTGCCGGGGCGTTCCCGGGCGGGGTCAGGCCGAGGCGGCCGTCTCGGCACCCTCGCCGTGGGCGCCGACGCGCCCGCGGTCGGCGCCCGCGGCGGCGCGGGCCGCCTTCCAGGTGTCGAACGTCGCGAGGACCTGGGCGACGCTCGGGCCCTCCGTGCCGTCGCGGACGGCGCGGTCGTAGTCCGTCATGCGGAGGCGCTCGACGGCGCAGCCCACCTCGTCGGCGACGGCGCGCAGCGCGATGAAGGCCTCGTGCTCGGCCACGGGCTCGGCGTCCTCGCGGCGCGCGGCGTTGGCCATGAAGCCCCCCGTGCGCACGTCCTCGTCGGCCTCGGCGCGGGCACGGCCGACGCCCACGACCAGGCGACAGCTCGGGCAGCGACCGCCGCGGCTGTCGTCGTGGAAGGGCAGTTCGCTCCCGCAGTGGGGGCAGTACTTCTCACTCATCGTCGGGGCTCCTCTCCGGCGCTGGACCTGTGGGCACCGCCTTGCGCGGCTGCTCACCTCCGACTCGTACGACGTTGCCCTCATGGATGGTCAAGCACCCGTTGGTTGGCAACGTCAGGGGGACCGGTACCGTCCGGCCCGCGTGCGCCGCCTGTCCATCGCCCGGTCCGTGCAGGTGGCCCTCCTCGGCCTGACGATCGCCCTGACCGCCATCGCCGCCGTGGGCGTCGGTGCCCTCTACGCCAGCCGGCAGGACTACGAGGACCAGCTCTCCGCCGGCCTCGGGCTGCAGGCGGGGGCCGCGCAGCTCCTGGCCGCCGGGGTGGTCGAGGAGGCCACCCTGCGCCTGACCCCGGGTGACCGCCGCGCCGTCGCGCGCGCCCGGACCGCGTACCTCAGGGCGCTCGGGGACCTCCGGGCCCGGGCGGCGGGGGACCCGCGGAGCGCCACGCTGGTCGTCCGGGCGGGCCGCGCCCAGGAGCGCGTCCGGCGCCGCCCGCGCTCCCGGGCGGCACCCCTGGCCGCCCGGCTCCCGCTCGCGCAGCTCTCCGACCGGCAGGCCGGCCGCATCGCCCGGGCCCGCGACGACGCGAGCGACCGGGCACGTCGCGCGGTCGTGGCGATCGTCGCGGGCGGCGGGCTGGCGCTGCTGGCCGCCCTGGTGCTCGTCGCCGGGCTCGTCGCCGCCGTCCGCCGGCCGCTCGACGAGCTCGTCCGCGCCGCGGGCCGGCTGGCGGCGGGGGACGGCAGCGCCCGGGTCGCCGAGGGCGAGGGCCCGCCCGAGCTGCGCCAGCTCGCCCGCGCGTTCAACGCCATGGCCGACGACGTCGAGGCGACGCGCGGCCGCCTGGAAGCCGAGCGCGGCAGGCTGGCCACGAGCGTCCAGGCCCTGGACGACGCGCTGGTGACCACGGACGCGCGGGGCGTGGTCGAGGTCGCCAACCCGCGCGCGGCGGCGCTGGTCCCCGAGGCCCGGGCCGGCGCGCCGTTCCCCGAGCCGGCGCCGCGCGACGCCGCGCTCGCGGGCGAGGTGCTCGTGGAGCGCGACGGGCGCACCCTGGCCGTGACCGCCGCCGCGCTCGGGAACGGCGCGGGCCACGTCTGGACCCTCCGGGACGTGACCGAGCGCGCCCGGCTGGAGCGCATGAAGCGCGACTTCGTCGCGACGGCCTCCCACGAGCTGCGCTCCCCGCTCACCTCCATCAAGGGCTTCGTGGAGCTCCTCGACGCCTCGCACGGCCTGAGCCCGCGCCAGCAGGAGTGGATCGGCATCGTCCGGGTCTCGACGGACCGCCTGGTCGAGCTCGTCGACGACCTCCTCGACGTGACCCGGCTCGAGGCGGGCCAGGTCCAGGTGCAGCGGCGGCTGACCCGCGTGGACGAGCTGGTCGCCGAGGTGGCCCGGCTCCTCGCGCCGCGGATCGCCGCGGAGGGGCAGGAGCTCGTGCTCGACGTGCCCGAGGGGCTTCCGCGGGCGATCCTCGACCCGGGGCGCATCCGGCAGGTCCTCCTGAACCTCCTGACGAACGCGCACCTCTACACGGGCCCGGGCGGGCGGCTCGGGATCGCGCTGCGCGCGGACGGCGACGCGCTGGAGCTGCGGGTCTCCGACACGGGACGGGGCATGGACGCCGACACGCTCGCCCACGCGTTCGACCGCTTCCACCGCGGCCAGGAGCACGGGACCGTCCCGGGCACGGGGCTCGGGCTGAGCATCGTGCGCTCGCTCGTCGAGCTCCACCGGGGGTCGGTCGAGGCGGCCTCGGAGCCCGGGGCCGGCACGACGTTCACCGTGCGCCTCCCCCGGGTCCTCGAGCGCGCGACGACCGCCCCGGGCGCCGCGGTGCGCGCCGCGCTGCCGGGCAAGCAGGTGCTGCTCGTCGCCCCGGAGCCCGGGCTCGCGACGCTCCTCGACGGCTTCGGGGTCCTCACGGAGCACGCGCCCGGCCGCACGGAGGCGGCACTCGCGCTCGCCGGACGGCGGTTCGACGCCGTGGTCCTCGACGTGGCCGCGGCCGGGGTGGGCGGCCTGGAGGTCCTGCGCCGGCTCCGCGCGGACCCGCGGCTGCGGCGCGTGCCCGTGGTCCTGGTCTCCGACGGCGCCCTGCGCGAGGCGCTCGCCGGGGAGTGGCTCGTCGCGCCGCCCGTGGAGGCCGACGCGCTCGCCGACGCGCTCGGCGCGGCGATCGCCGCGGACCGCATCCGGGTCCTGGCGGTCGGGGAGCCCGGGGCCCGGGCGGACCTCGACGCGGCGCTCGACGAGCTGGGGATCGCGCACGAGTGGGCGGCCGACGCCGCCGACGTCGCCGCGATGTGCGCCGCGCGCCACTACGAGGTGGCGCTGCTCGACGGCGCGCTCGCCGCCCCCGCCGACGCGTTCGAGGCGCTCGACCTCCGCGGACGCCGCCTGCGCCGGGCGGTCCTGGTCGTGACCGCCCGCCCCGACGCGGGGGGCCTCGACGCGGAGCCCGTCGCGCTCGCGGACGTCGGCCCGGCGGTGCTCGGGCTCCTCGCGCCCGACGTCGCCGACGCGACCGCGGGGTAGGGTCCCCGGCGATGGGGGACGAGGCGGCGAGCGAGCTCGAGGACCTGCGCGCCCTCCTGCGCGCGCGCGACGCGGAGGCCGCGGAGAAGGAGAGCCAGCTCCAGCGCTACGCCGCCGACCTCCGGGAGACCTTCAAGCAGGAACGCGCGCGGGCACAGGAGCTGCGCGACTCCTACGTCGCGACGGTGCGCGCGCTGGCCAACGCCGTCGAGGCGCGCGACGCCTACACGGGCAAGCACGCGGAGCGCGTGGCGGCCTACGCCCTGCGCATCGCCCGCGCGCACGGCACGATCATGGCCGACGACCCGCAGGTCGAGTTCGGCTTCCTGCTCCACGACGTCGGGAAGGTCGCGGTCCCCGACGCGATCCTCTTCAAGCCCGACCCGCTCGACGCGGTCGAGCGCTCGCTCATGGAGCGCCACGCCGTGATCGGCTGGGAGATCCTGCGCGGGGTCGACTGGCTCGCGGAGGCCAAGCTCGTGGTCCGCCACCACCACGAGCGGTGGGACGGCGGGGGCTACCCGGACGGGCTCGCGGGCGAGGCCATCCCGCTGGCCGCGCGGATCTTCGCGGTGGCCGACACGCTCGACGCGCTCACGACGGACCGCCCCTACCGGCCCGGGAGCTCGTTCGCCAAGGCGCGCGACATCGTCGTCTCGGGCGCCGGGACCCAGTTCGACCCGGGAGTCGTGGCGGCGTTCGGCGACGTGCCCGACGCCGACCTCGAGCGCGTCCGCGTGGAGCACACGTGAGCACGCGGACCGTCCTGATCGTCGACGACGACCCGTTCATCCGCAAGCTCATCGCCACGACGCTCGAGGACGTCGCGGGGTTCGAGCTGCGCCAGGCCGAGGACGGGCAGGAGGCGATCGAGATGGCGGAGGCCTGGCCGCCCGCGCTCGTGTTCCTCGACGTGAACATGCCGCGCCTGGACGGCATCGACGCCTGCCGGGCGCTGCGCGGCTCCGCGCGCGCGGGCGGCGCGACGATCGTCATGCTCACCGCCGCAGGGCCGGCGGCCGAGCAGGATGCCCGGGCCGCCGGCGCCGACCTCTTCCTCACGAAGCCCTTCTCGCCGCTGGACCTCCTGCGGCTGGTCGACGGGCTGGGGGCCTAGCCGCGCTTCCCGCGGCCGTAGAGGAACTTGATGGCCCCCTGCAGGCCCTTCGTGATCCCCTTCTTGTAGGGGTACATCTGCGGCTCGTCCTTCAGCGCGAAGCGCGTGACGAGGATCGCCTGCTGCTGGCAGAACTTCCGGATGCCGCCCTTGCCGTGGCGGGAGCCGAGGCCCGACGCCTTCGCGCCGCCCATGGGCAGCTCGAGCGCGAGGTAGTTGATCAGCGCGTCGTTCACGCAGACCGCGCCGGCCTCGAGGCGGCGGGCGACGGCCTCGCCCTGCTTGACGTCCTTGGAGAACACGGACGCGGCCAGGCCGTACGGGGAGTCGTTGGCCATGCGGATGGCCTCCTCGGCGTCGGCGACCTTCATGATCGGGAGGGTCGGCCCGAAGGTCTCCTCCATCATGCAGTCCATCGTGTGGTCGACGTCGACCAGGACGGTCGGCTCGAACCAGTAGCCGCCCTGGCCGTCGTGGCCGCGCTTGCCGCCGACGACCGCCTTGGCGCCCTTGGCGATCGCGTCGTTGACGTGGCGCTCGACGATGTCGACCTGCTTGGGGAACGTCATCGCCCCGACGTCCACGGAGCCCGGCCCCGTCGAGACGTCCTGGCGCAGCGCGCGGGCCTTCGCGGTGACCTTCGCGACGAACTCGTCGTAGACGGGCTCCTCGACGTAGGCGCGCTCGATGGAGATGCAGGTCTGCCCGCCGTTGAACATGGAGTACTGCACGGCGAGGTTCGCGGCGCGGTCCACGTCGGCGTCGGCCAGGACGAGCATGGGGTCCTTGCCGCCGAGCTCGAGCGAGACGGGGGTGAGCGTCTCGGCCGCCTTGGCCATGACGCGCTTGCCGGTCGCGGTGGAGCCCGTGAACATGATCATGTCGACGACGTCGACGAGCGCGGCGCCCGTGTCGCCGTAGCCCGTGGCGACCTGCAGGACGCCCTCGGGCATCCCGCACTCGAGCAGCCCCTCGAGCAGCAGGAGCGACGTCAGCGGCGTGATCTCCGACGGCTTGAGGATGACGGAGTTGCCCGCGGCCAGCGCGGGGATGCAGTCGCCGAAGGAGTTCGTGACGGGGTAGTTCCACGGCCCGATGACCCCGATGAGGCCGAGGGGCGTGTGGCGCAGCACGAGCTTCTTGCCCTTCACGAACGGCGAGGCCGTCGAGACCTTCTCGTCCGCGAGGTAGGGCTCGGCGTTCTTGGCCCAGAAGCCGAACGCGGAGACGCCGTAGGACCAGTCCGCGAGCTGCGCGTCCTCGTAGGCCTTGCCCGTCTCGGACATGACGACCTGGATCACGCGCTCGGCGTTGTCGGTCATCCACTTCTGCATCCGGGAGAGGACGCGGGAGCGACCCTCGAAGCCCAGGGCGTTCCACGCGGGCTGCACCGCGCGGCCCCGCTCGGCCATGGCGGCGACCGCGGCGGCGTCGAGCACGGGGACGTGGGCGATGACCTCACCCGTCGCCGGGTTCTCGACCGGGATCTGCGACGCGTCGCCGTTGGGAACCGTGCTGTCGACCGATCCCTCGATCGCCTGCTCTGTCGTGGCCATGCCGGACCTCTCCTCCAGTGAACGTGACGTTGCCGTCATCGTACCCCGAAGGAGGGGCCGGTGGACGTGGTGTCAGCCCTCGACGGTGAGGGCCGTGATCTTCGCGTCGTCCTTCGGGCGGTCCTGGCGGTCGGTCGGGAGGCGCTCGATCTGGTCGACGACGCCCATGCCGCCCGTGACCTCGCCGAAGACCGTGTGCTTCCCGTCGAGCCAGGGCGCCGCGCCCGTGGTGACGATGAAGAACTGCGAGCCGTTCGTGTTCGGGCCCGAGTTGGCCATCGCCAGCGCTCCGCGGACGACCTTGTGCTGGTTGAACTCGTCCTCGAAGGAGTAGCCCGGGCCGCCCGTGCCCGTGCCGAGCGGGCAGCCGCCCTGGATCATGAAGTCGCGGATGATCCGGTGGAAGGTCAGTCCGTCGTAGAAGCCGTCGGCGGCGAGCTTCTTGAAGTTCTCGACGGTCTTCGGGGCATCCTCGTCGAACAGCTCGATCGTGATGTCGCCCTGCGTCGTCTTCATCGTGGCCGTGGTCACGGCGGGGTCCTTTCGTGGGGAACGACCCCGCAGGCTAGCCGCGCGGGCTAGCCCAGGACCTTCAGCTCGGCGAGCCCGACCGTCCGCCCGGACTTGGGCGGCGTCGTGAACCAGAGCGTGACGTAGCGGTACTTCGCGCCGCCCTTCGGGAACGTGATGCGCTCCGAGCGGTCGAGGCTCGAGCGGGACGCGGGGTGGTCCCAGCGCGTGTCGAGGACGTCGGGCGGGAGGGTCGAGCTGTCCGTGGCGTAGACCTCGACGCGGCCGCCCGGGGTCGAGGTCCGCACGTCGAGCCCGCGGACCTGCTTGGCCGCCTCGAGGTCGATGACCACGCCGACCTGGAGCTCGCGCCCGTCGGCGGGCGCGCCGACCCGGTAGACGGTGCCCGGGTCCCCGTCGTAGGCGTCGGCCGGGTCGCCGGGGTTCTGCGCCCGGCCGTAGGGGTCGTAGAGCGCGACGGCGTCGGCACCCAGGGCGAGCGGCTGCAGGTTCGCGTTCGAGCCCGAGCTCGTGCCGCTCGCGTTCGTCCCCGCGCCGCGGGAGCCGGCGGCGGTCGAGCGCGTCGTCGAGTCCGAGCCCGTCGTGGCGGTGGACGAGCCGCCCGTGGAGCCCGGGGCCTTCGGCGTCACGGCCGGGGCGGGCGTCGGGGTCGCGACGGGAGCGGGCGTCGGCGCGACGGGGAGCTTCGGCGCCGGGGCCTTGACCGTCGGGGTGGCGGCGGCGGGCGCCGGGACGACGGGTGCGGGCGGCGCGGGCACCGCGGGGGGCGCCTGGGCGACGGGGGTGCCGTCGCCCGGGACGGAGGCGATGGCCTCGCGCGTGGCGTCCGAGCTCAGCGCGGCGTAGCTCGCCGCGCCGGCCCCACCGACGAGGACGAGGGTGAGCGCCAGGGTGGTGGAGACGGCGCGCCAGCCCGGGCGCGCGGCGCCGAGCCGGCCGGGAGCCGCCGTGCCGCACTCCAGGCACCAGTCCTGGTGGCGCTCCATGGCGCTGCCGCAGGTGGCGCAGGAGCGCGCCGGGGTGTCGGGTGTCGGGCTGGTGGTCTCCATCGTGCGCCTCCCAGGGTGCCACATCGCGCGGGGGCTCCCCGGCGCGCCTGCGCTACGAACGCGCGAGGGCGACGCGAAGTTGCGCCCCGCGGACCTGCACGCCGTCGAGGTCGGAGACCACGCGGTCGGCCTCGCTCTCGGGGACGGAGAGGAGCGCGAAGCGCGTGAGGACCTGGACGTCGCGGACGGCCTCGCCGTCGAGGCCCGTGGCCTTCGTCACCGCGGAGACGAGGTCCGCGACCTCCACCCCGGAGGCCGTCCCGACCCCCGCGAGCAGGCGGACGTAGGTCTCGTCGGCCGGGCGGGTGAGCTGCGGCTTCGTGTGCCGGCGCGGGCGGGCGCGGCGGCGGGGCTGCTCCTCGGCGTCGTCGGGCGCGTCGGCGGAGGGAGCCTCTGCGGCGGGTACCTCGGGCTCGGCCGGCGCGTCGGCCTCCGGCGTGGCCTCGGCCACCTCGGCCTCCGCCGCGGGCTTGCGGGCGCGGGAGCGGCGGGCGCGCGGCTTGGGCGCCTCGGCCTCCTCGGGGGCGGGCGGGGTCACGGGCGCCTCGACGCCGGCGAGCACCGCATCGGCGCCCGGCGCCTCCGAGGCGATCTCGACGGGCTGGAAGGCGGGCTCGGCCGGGGCCTCGCTCGCGCCGCTCTTGCTCGCGTGGGTCCGCGCGCCCGGCGACCAGGGCGAGAGCTGCATCCCGATGTGCTCCTCGATCGCGAGAGCTCCTTCTGCTGGCGGGGCTCGACGAAGGTCACCGCGCGGCCCTGGCGCCCGACGCGGCCCGTGCGGCCGATGCGGTGGACGTAGACGTCGGGGGAGATCGGGACGTCGAAGTTCACGACGTGGGTGACCGTGGAGATGTCCAGGCCGCGGGCCGCGACGTCCGTGGCCACGAGGATCGGCACCCGGCCGCCCTTGAAGCCGAGCATGACGCCGTCGCGGGAGCCCTGGCTCATGTCGCCGTGCAGCGCCTTGACGTTCATCCCGCCGTCGCGCAGCTTCTTGTAGAGCTGGTCCACGCGGATCTTCGTGCGGGCGAAGACGATGGCCTGGTCGGGCTTCTCCGCGGCCAGGACCTCGACGAGCTTCTCGTTCTTGTCGGCCTGCTTGACCTCGAGGCGGAACTGCTCGACGGTGTCGACCGTGAGCGTCGCCGCGGCGATCTTCACGTGCTCGGGGTCGTAGAGGTAGTTGTCCGCGAGCTTGCGGATCGGGGGCGGCATCGTCGCGGAGAAGAGCGCCGTCTGCCGGGAGTTCGGGGTGAGCGAGAGGATCTTCTCGACGTCCTCGAGGAAGCCGAGGTCGAGCATCTCGTCGGCCTCGTCGAGCACGACGAAGCGGCAGTCGTGGAGCACGAGCGAGTGGCGCGAGATGAGGTCGAGCACGCGGCCGACGGTCCCGACGACGATGTGGCCGCCCTCCTTGAGCTGCGCCTGCTGGGAGCGGATGGGCGCGCCGCCGAAGACGGCGACGACGTCGAGGCCCTTGGGCTTCGCGTACGCGCGGATGGCCTGGGTGACCTGGATGCAGAGCTCGCGCGTCGGGGTCAGGACGAGCGCCTGGACCTCCTGGAGCTCGGGGTCGGCGTACTCGACGATCGGGAGGCCGAACGCGGCCGTCTTGCCCGAGCCGGTCTGCGCCTGCCCGATGACGTCCCGGCCCTCGAGCATGGGCGGGATGGCCTGCTCCTGGATCGGGGAGGGCTTCTCGTACCCGACGTCGGTGAGGGCCTGCAGGGTGGGAGCGGAGAGCCGGAGGTCGGCGAACGTGGTCATCTCCCGGACAGGATAGGTGCAAGCGCACGCGCCGCCGGGGCCCTCACATCGTCAGCACGAGCTTGCCCGACGTGCGGCGGCTCGTCAGCGCCTCCTGGGCCTCGCGCGCCCGCGCGAGCGGGAACGAGCCGCCCGTGACGACCCGCAGCTCCCCGCGGGCCGCGCGGGCGAAGAGGTCCGCGAGCGCGTCGTCGATCCAGGCGGGCCGGTCGAGCATGTGGAAGAGCCAGAAGCCGACGACGGAGTGCGAGCGCTTGAGCAGCGAGCCCGTGCGCACCGTGTTGACCTCCTTGCCCGAGATCCCGTAGGCGACCATCCGGCCGAACGGCGCCAGCGCGCCCTTGCAGGCGTCGAAGACCGCGCCGCCCGCCATCTCGAAGACGACGTCGACGGGCTCCCCGCCGTTGGCCTCCAGGATCCGCTCCGTCAGGCCCTCGGCGTCGCCGTCCAGCGCGGCGTCGGCGCCGAGCTCGCGGCAGAGCGCGCGCTTCTCCTCCGACGAGGCGGTCGCGATGACGCGGCCCGCGCCCATCGCGTGCCCGAGCTGCACCGCGAGCGAGCCGACCCCACCCGCGCCGCTGATGACGACGACGCTCTCCCCCTCGGCCACGCGGCCCTGCGTGCGGTAGAGGTGCCAAGCGGTCAGGCCCTGCAGCAGGAGGGCGAGCGCCGTCGCGTCCTCCACGCCCTCCGGCACGGGGAAGCAGAGGTGCGCGGGCGCGGTCGCCCACTCCGCGTAGCCGCCGGTGCCGCAGAGCGCCACGACGCGCTCCCCCGTGTCCTCGCGGATCCCGACGACCTCGCTGCCCGGCACGAGCGGGAGCTCCGCCCTCTTGACGTAGGCGTTCTCCCGCGTGTGGGTGTCCGCGAAGTTCAGCCCGGCGGCGCTGACCCGCACGAGCGCCTCGCCCTCCGCCGGCTCGGGGCGGTCGAGCTCCACGAGCTCGAGGACCTCCGGCCCACCGAACTCCCGCATCTGGATGGCACGCATGCGCCGGGAGGCTACGCGGGCGGCACGGGCTCTAGGGTCCTCACGCACATGAGCCTCACCGTGGTCGGATCCATCGCGTACGACGCCGTCAAGGCCCCCGCCGGGGAGCGCGAGCGGATGCTCGGCGGCGCCGCGACGCACTTCTCGCTCGCCGCCTCGTTCTTCGACGAGGTCCGGGTCGTCGGGCCGGTCGGCGACGACTTCGACGAGGCGAGCTGGGCCACGCTGCGCACCCGCGGGGTCAACACGGACGACGTGGAGCTCGTCGAGGGCGGCAAGACCTTCTTCTGGTCCGGGGTCTACTCCGAGAACCTCAACGAGCGCGAGACGCTCGACACCCAGCTCAACGTCTTCGAGCACTTCGACCCGAAGCTCTCGGACGCCGCGAAGGCCTGCGACGTCCTCTTCCTCGCGAACATCCAGCCCGACCTGCAGCGCCAGGTCCGCGAGAAGTGCTCGGGCGCGCGCTTCGTCGCGATGGACTCCATGGACCTCTGGATCACCATCGCCCGCGAGTCGCTCGAGCAGACGATCCGCTCCGTCGACTGCCTCATCCTCAACGACGAGGAGCTCGGGATGCTCACGGGCAAGGCCAGCACGCTCGAGGCCGCCGAGGAGCTCCTGGGCTGGGGGCTGACGAGCGTCGTGGCCAAGGAGGGCAAGTACGGCGCGCAGCTCTACACGGGCGACGGCCAGTTCTCGCTCCCGGCCTTCCCGCTGAAGGACGTCGTGGACCCCACGGGCGCCGGCGACACGTTCGCGGGCGGCTTCGTGGGCTACGTCGCCGCGGCGGGCGGCGAGGCGACCCACGACGTCCTCGTCAACGCGATGGCCTACGGCACCGCGCTGGCCTCCTTCAACGTCCAGGCCTTCGGGACCGAGCGGATGCCGCAGCTCACCCAGGGCGAGATCGAGGAGCGCGTCACGCACCTCGAGCGCATCACCCGCTTCGAGAACCGCCCGGTCGCGCTGCGGGGCTAGCCGCCGAGCCAGGCGTGGACGTTGGCGCCGAGCATGGCGTCGACCTGCTCCTGGGTCACCCCGAGCTCGAGCAGCTCGGGGATGACCTCGTCGAAGACGAGGTGGAAGGACCACTTGGGCGCCATCTGGGCGATGGCCTCCGCGGGGAACCAGTCGATGGAGGCGCAGTTGTCCTGGCCGAGCATGAGGCGGTCGGCGAAGCCCGCGTCGATCGCGGTCTTGACCATGCGGTTGCGGACGTCCTGCCCCGGGCCGAAGAAGTCGTCGAGGCCGTAGCGGTCCATGCCGACGAAGACGCCCTTGCCGAGCAGCTCGAGGACGTAGCCCTCGTCCGCCGTGTCGCCCGTGTGGGCGACCTGGACCTTCGCGGGGTCGACCCCCTCCTCGAGGAGGATCTCGACGGACCGCAGGCCCGTGCGCTCGTTCGGGTTCGAGTGGGCCATGATCGGCGCGCCCGTCGCCAGGGAGGCCTGGGCCACGCCGCGGTGGACCTTCTCGACGTCGTCCGTGAAGCCCGGCGCGTCGGCCGCGCACTTGAGGAAGTGCGCCTTGACCTCGGTCCCCTGGATGCCGACCTCGAGGTCGTGGCGGAAGCAGTCGACCATCGCGTCGAGCTCCCGGGTCTGGAAGTAGTGCGGCAGGAACGTGTAGTGCTGGCCGTAGATCCCCGTGGCCAGGACGAAGCGCATGCCGGTCTGCTCCTGGACGCGGAGGTGGAGCTGCACGTCGCGGGCGAGGTCGAGGACCGCGGGGTCGCAGATCGTCTGCACGCCGTGCTCCTGCACCTTGCGGACCTGCTCGACGGCTCGCGCCGTCTCCCCGTCGTGGTCGACGAGGTGGGGCCACTGGAAGCGGACCCCCTCCGAGGCGGTGTTCAGGTGCTCGTGGACGAGCGTGCGGCCGAGGTCTGCCGCCTCGACGGGGCCGGCGGTGGTCTGGATGGGGCTCATCGCCCGACGCTAACGGACGACGACCCGCCCGTTCATCCCCGGGTGCAGGGTGCAGGTGTAGCGGTAGGTGCCGCGCTTGGTGAAGCGGACGGTGTGGGTGCCCTTGACCTTGTCGGAGGCGCCCGGGAACCGTGGTCTGCCGACGGAGTGGATGTTGTGGGCGACGTAGGGCCCGTTGTTCCAGGTCCAGGTCACGCGGTGGCCGCGACGGATCGTCACCTTCGCCTTGACGAACGCGATGTGCTCGAGGGAGACCTTCGCGTCGCCCGTGGCGGTGGTGCCGGCGCCCGGCAGGGCGAGCAGCGCGGCGGCGGCGAGGGCGGCGGCGACCGCTCCCCGGACGACCACGGGCCGCCCGGAGGCGGCCCGTGTCGCGGTGCGCATGAGGATCAGCGCCCCGGGTTCCGCTCTAGGGCTGCAGCGGGCCTTCGACCAGGTTCAGGCCCGAGACGGTCTTGATGACCTTCGCGAAGCTGAACGCCGGGTTGAACGCGTTCGGGACGGGGCTGTCGGTGCCCAGGCCCTTGAACTTCACGATGGACGCCGTGTACGCGGCGTGGTTGGCCTCGACGGAGTGGATGGCGAGGGCGGCCTTGACGATCGCGAGGTTCGTGACGTACGGGCCGGCGCCGGCGTAGGCGGCGGTGCCGACGGGCTCGATGGAGGCCGCCGTCTTGATGAACGTCTCCTGGTCCTTCAGGAGCATCTCGACGGTGTCGCCGTTGATCTTCGGGGCCTTGACGGCGGCGCCGCCGAGGACCTTCTTGAGCGCGTCGACGTGCTGCTGCTCGTGGTCGGCGAGGATCATCGCGGCCTCGTTGATGTCCTTGTCGGCGTAGTTCTTGCCGACGGCGGCCGCGTAGAACGCCGCCTCGAGGTACTCGAGCGTCAGGGCGTAGTTGCCGATCTTGACGTCGTTGGCCGACGGGCCCTTCGAGCGCACGAGGCGCTTGACGTTGGCCGAGCCGACCTTCGTCGAGTAGGCACCCTTCTGGCTCTTGCTCGCCGCGGCGAACGCGTCGAGCGGGGAGAGGAGCGCGGTGACGCCGAAGATGCCGACGCCGGCGACGCCGGCCTTCTTCAGCATGTCGCGGCGGGTGCCGTCGAGGTCGAGGGCGCCGGCGTCGTCCGCCATCTGGCGGATGTCGCCGCTGGGATCGAGCTCGTCGATGGAGATGTGTGTCATGCCCACCCCTTCTCCGGCGGTCTCCGATCGGATCACCCCAAACCCGGAGATGTGGAGTTGGCACCGAGGCGTTCGAACGGGGGGTGGGGTTCGGCGCGCCAACCCGGGAGTTCCCGGTGGAGCGCGCGTCGCCCGGGTAGGCTCGGCCGAGATGAACTGGACCTTCGTCTACCTGATGGTCTTCCTGAAGCTCCCGATCCTCGGGATGTTCTGGATCGTCTGGTGGGCGGTCAAGGCCGAGCCGGAGACCGGGGCGGACGACGCCGACGCCTCCGAGGGCGGCGACGGCGGCTCCAAGCGCCCCCGGGCGCCCTTCGGCCCGCGGCCCCGCAGCCGCGGCCCGCACGGCGATCCGCGGACCCCCGCCCCGGCGCGCCACCGGCCCGTCACCGCCCGCGGCCGCCGCGCTCGGGCGCCGCGAGCGCACCGGCACGCGCTAGCGCGCTCCCGGCCCCGCGGACGGGTCGCCCGCCCCGGCTGGCAGACTCCCGCGCCATGCCCGCCACCTCCGTGCTCTCCGACGGCACCATCCGCCGCCTCGTCGAGGAGGGCCGCGTGCGCATCGACCCCTGGGATCCCGGGATGGTCCAGCCCGCCTCGGTCGACCTGCGCCTCGGGGGCTCCTTCCGGGTCTTCCACAACCACCGGGTCCCGGTCATCGACCTGGCCGACCCGCCCACGAACCTCACGGAGCACGTGGAGGTCGAGGAGGGCGGCTCGTTCGTCATCCACCCGGGCGAGTTCGTCCTGGGCCGCACGGAGGAGTGGGTCGAGCTGCCCGACGACGTCGTGGCGCGCATCGAGGGCAAGAGCTCCCTCGGCCGCCTCGGGCTCATCGTCCACGCGACGGCGGGCTTCGTCGACCCGGGCTGGAAGGGGACGCTCACGCTCGAGATCACGAACCTCACGCGCGTGCCCATCGTCCTCTGGCCGGGCAAGCCGATCGCGCAGCTCTCCTTCATGACGCTCGACGCCCCGGCCGAGCGGCCCTACGGGCACCCCGACCTCGGCTCGCACTACGCGGGCCAGGTCGACGCGACGGAGTCGCGCTACGGCGCGGCCCCGCCCCCCGCGGGCTGAAGTTCTGCCACGCGCCCGGCGCCCGGGCGTAGGCTCGCGCGCCATGTCCGTCACCGCGCTGCTCGTCCTCGCCGCCGAAGAGGCCGAGCCCTCGAAGGTCGCCTTCTACGTCGGGGGCGGGGTGCTCGCGGTGTGGGCCGTCGTCCTCTCGCTCCTCGGCCTCACGCGGCCCTCCTTCCCGGCCTCCGAGGGCGCCGCCCGCGGCGTCTACGGCGTCTCGGCGGTGCTCGTCCTCGCGGCGATGGCGACAGCGATCGCGACGGGCTGACCCGCGACGGTTGTCCGCTTCCCGACGGCGGGTAGGGTTGGCCGCTCCAGGCCACCCGGGAAGCGAGACACCTGCATGAGCACCAGCGAGACCCTCACCGTCACCGACAACCGGACGGGACAGACCTACGAGGTGCCCGATCACGGACGGCACGGTCCGGGCGATGGACTTCCGCCAGATGAAGACGGGTGAGGACGACTTCGGCCTCATGACCTACGACCCGGCGTTCACGAACACCGCGTCGTGCCGCTCGGCGATCACCTACCTCGACGGCGAGGCCGGTGTCCTGGAGTACCGGGGCTACCCCATCGAGCAGCTCGCGGAGAAGTCGACCTACCTCGAGGTCGCCTACCTGCTCGTGCACGGGGAGCTGCCGACGCAGCCCCAGCTCGACCAGTGGACCCACGAGATCACGATGCACACGTTCGTGCACGAGAACGTGAAGGAGTTCATGGGCGGGTTCCGCCACGACGCGCACCCCATGGGGATGCTGCTCGGGGGCGTCGGCGCGCTGTCGACGTTCTACCCCGAGGCGAACGACATCAAGGACGAGGACAACCGGGCGATCCAGACCATCCGGCTCATCGCGAAGATGCCGACGCTCGCGGCCTTCGCGTTCCGCCACTCGCGCGGCCAGCCGTACAACTACCCCGACAACGACCTGAACTACCCGGGCAACTTCCTCGGGATGCTCTACAAGATGACCGAGCTCAAGTACGAGCCGGACCCGCGCCTGGAGAAGGCGCTGGACATCCTCTTCATCCTGCACGCCGACCACGAGCAGAACTGCTCGACGAACGCGGTGCGCGCCGTCGGCTCCTCGCAGGTCGACCCCTACTCGGCCGTGGCGGCCGGCATCGGCGCGCTCTACGGCCCGCTGCACGGCGGGGCGAACGAGGCGGTGCTGCGGATGCTGCGGCGCATCGAGACCGTCGAGAACATCCCGGACTTCATCAAGGGCGTGAAGGAGGGCAACGAGCGCCTCATGGGCTTCGGCCACCGGGTCTACAAGAACTTCGACCCGCGCGCGACGATCATCAAGGGCGCGACGGAGGACGTGTTCGAGGTGACGGGCAAGAACCCGCTGCTCGACATCGCCACGGAGCTCGAGAAGCACGCGCTGGAGGACGACTACTTCGTCTCCCGCAAGCTCTACCCGAACGTCGACTTCTACTCCGGGCTCATCTACGAGGCGCTCGGCCTGCCCGTCGAGATGTTCCCCGTCATGTTCGCGATCCCGCGCACGTCGGGCTGGATCTCCCAGTGGCTCGAGATGGTCGTCGACAAGGAGCAGAAGATCGCCCGCCCGCGCCAGATCTACACGGGCGACCGCCAGAAGGACTACGTCGCGATCGGCGACCGCTAGGCAGCAGGTCCGGAGCCCCGCCGCCCGTGGCCGGCTGGAAGCTGGTGGTGCGGCGGGGGCCGAAGGTCGTCAAGAGCGCCCACCCGGAGCTCGCGGGGGCGCTCCGGGCGCTCGAGGAGGCGCTGCGCGTCGGTGCCCGAGACGGAGACGCGCAGCGCGTTCCGCCGCGAGTACGCGCCCGTGCAGCAGGTCGTCGCCCGCGGGGAGCTGCGCGGGCCGCGGCGGCCGCCGCGCTGGCGTCGACCTGCGCGGGGACGGCTCCGCCGAGGCGTGGACGGGGCTCATCTCGAAGCGGCTCGTCGAGGCGCGGCCGGGCGAGACGCCCTACGCGGCGCTGGGCCGGGTGCTCCGTCCGTCCGTAGGAGGGTGAGCATGCGCTACCGCGACTACCTCGCCCTCGAAGGGTCCTGCTCCATCGTCCTCGGCCTCGCGCTCGCGCTCGTGAGCTTCCCCGGCCTGCTGATCTCCTGGGACGGCGCGGGCTGGGGCCTGCTCTTCGTCCCGGGAGTGCTGCTCCTGCTCGGCGGCTTCGCGGCGGCACGGCGCGGCGTCGGGCTGCTCGACGCGGGTGCCTGGCTGACGGAGCGGCCGCTCGACGGCGCGACGGCCGGCCGCGAGGCGCTCCCGACCGCTCGTCTCCGCACCCGCCTCGTGGTCGAGACCGCGATCTGGATCGTCGCGGTCACCGCCTGGGTCGTCGTGGGTGCCTCGGACGGCCTGATCATCTTCGGCACGGGCCTGGCCAGCGCGGCCTACGGCGCCGTGCAGGCCCTCGCCTCCCGCGCCCGCGTCGTGCGGGTCGAGCGCGAGCGCGGCGCGGAGTTCCTCGTCGCGAAGCGCCCGGGCCTCGGCCTGCCGGAGCTCACGACCGCGCTGAGCGCAGCGGGCGTGGGAGTGCGGGCTGGGGCTGCGGTTCCACGCCGGCTGTTGGGCGGGGCTGCGTTCGGCGTGGGAGTGCGGGTTCGGGGCGCGCCGCGGGCGCCGCGCGCGCTGCGCGAGGCGTTCGCGGTGCGTCAGGGCGGTGGAACTGCCGCTGGTCAGGGGGTGGGGACGAGCGCCGGCGTCCTGCCGCCGCAGCGTGGCGAGAACTGGGGCTCCGCGCCCCATGTCGCGCCAAGCAAGGCCTGCGTGGGCCGCAGCGCGCGCGCGCTCGCCGCCGCCCGCGCTCGATCGGCCACGAGCGCTCGCTCCGCCGCGGCGCCCGCGACGACGCTCGCTCGCCCCGACGCTCGCCCCGCCACCGGCGCACGCCGCGCAGGCGCTCGCTCCGCTGACCAGCGCACGCCGCCGCGACGCCCTCGCGCAGCGTCGCCGCGACGCTGCCGCCGACGCGCCGCGCACGCCCGCGCGCCCAGCGCCGCAGCGCGCCGCGCCGCCCCCGCATCCACGCCCGCGCGACTCCACAGCCGGCGTCGATCCGCAGCTCCGGCCCGCACTTCGACGCCCGCTGTCGCGCGCTCAGGCCGAGAGCTGCGCCGCGTAGGGGCCGCGGCCCGTGAGGCAGTGCGCGCCGCAGCGGGCGGCGAGGGCGAGGGCGTCGGGCATCGCGAGGCCCTGGCCCAGGCCGAAGGTCAGGCCGGCGGCGAAGGAGTCGCCGCAGCCGTAGGCGTCGACGGCGGGGCCCGGGAGCTCCGCGGCGGCCCATGCGCCCGTGTCGCCGTCCACGCCGCGCCAGGTGCCCCCCGTCTCCCCGGAGGTCAGGACGACGTGGCGCGGGGGCGGGTCGAGGGCCTCGACGGCCTCGCCCGGGTCGTTGCCGCTGGCGACCAGGACGTCGAGCTGCACCCCCGCGGTGCGCAGCGCCTCGCCCCCGCGCGGGGTGGCGACGAGCACCCGCGCGCCGCGGGCGGCCCGCAGCGCGTCCGCGTCCCCGCCCGTGAAGTAGATGGCGTCCGCGCCGTCGCAGCGGCTCCAGTCGAGCGCGGCGTCCCGCGCCCGCGAGGGTGCGAGGCGCTCGCCCGAGCACAGTGATCGTCCGCTCGTGGTCGTCGGTCAGGAACGTGAACGCCCGGCGCTGCGGCGTGCCCGGCACCCCGGCCGCCTCCACGTGCAGCCCGCGGCGCCCGAGGTCCTCGCGCGCCCAGCCCCCCGCGTCGTCGTCGCCCAGCGCGGTGAGGAAGAAGGCGTCGCCGCCCGCCAGGCGCCCGAGCTGCACCGCCGCGACCGCCCCGCCGCCCGCGGCCACGGAGAACGCCTCGCGGCCCTCGAGGATCTCCCCCGGGACGGGCAGCCGCGCGCAGACCGCGAAGTCGACCCACTCCGTGTGCCCCACGACCCCGACCATGCCGGGGGTTCTACAGGGTCAGCGCCGCGCCGTTGGTCCGGAGCCACCGCTGCGGCCCGCGGTACCCCGGGCGGTGGTCGGCGAGCACCCCCCAGAACCGCGGGGAGTGGTCGAGGTGCACGAGGTGGCAGGCCTCGTGCCAGACGACGTAGTCCAGGACCTCCTCGGGGGCGAGGAGGAGGCGCCAGTTGAAGCTCATCGCCCCCGTGGAGCTGCACGAGCCCCAGCGCGTGCGCTGGTTGCGGATGGTCAGCGCGGTGTAGGAGCGGCCGAGCGCGGCGACCGCCTCGTCCAGGCGGGGCGCGACCTCCGCCCGCGCCGCGCGGCGGTACCAGCGCTCGATGGCCTCGGCGTGGAGCGCAGCGTCCCCGGGGACCAGGAGCGCGTCGCCGCGCCGGTGGACCCGGGTGCGCCCGGCCTCCGGCAGCAGCCGCAGCTCCGCCCCGAGGTAGGGGACGACGCCCGGCGCCCGCGCCATCCGGGCCGTCCGCGCCGCGGCCTCGCGCACCCGGCGCTCGATCCAGGGCCGCAGCTCGCGCACCGCGGCCGCCGCATCGCGCTCCGTGGCCCGCGGCGGCAGCAGCACCACGACGCTCCCGTCGGCCTCGACGGAGACCCGGACGCGCTTCGCCCGCGGCGCGCGGCGGATCGTGTACGGCGGCGGGTCCTGGTGCAGCGGCTGCGACATGCGCCCCGCACGGTAGAGGCGCTCCCGGCGGGTAGGCTCGCGCCCGTGCCCGGCTCCCGCGTGGCCCTCCCGCCCCACGTCCAGCCGCCGTTCACCGTCTACCGCAACGGCGTGCCGCAGGTCGAGGGGACCGACTACGTCGTGGACGGCCGGGCGCTCGTCTTCGAGGCGGAGCTGCGCAAGGACAAGATCAGCGGCTGGCGCTGGTTCCTCGGCGCCTGGGGCGTCGGCACCTACCGCCAGCACGACTCCATCGACGTCCGCCACGAGCGCGGCGGCCGCACCCACGTGGCCGAGGGCCTCCCGATCGAGCCCGCGGACTGAGGTCAGCCCCGCCCGTGCCGGCGCGGCGCGAGCGCGCCGGCCAGGAACGTGCGGTAGCGCGAGAGCTTCGTGTAGACCGTCGGGAACGCCGGGATCGCCGCAGCCCTCGCCGTAGGAGACGACGCCCACCAGAACGAGCGCGCCACCCGGGCGCGTGGCGGTCAGGGGGCCGCCCGAGTCGCCCTCGCACGCGTCGACGCTGCCGTCCGCCCGGCCCGCGCAGAGCTGCGAGGCGGCGTTGAAGTAGCGGCCGTAGAGGTCGTCGCAGCGCGCGTCGGCGTACCGCTCGACGGTCCCGTCCTGGAGCTGGCGCGGGTAGTTCTGCCCGTCGCCCGGCGCACGGTTGCCCCACCCCCACACGCGCAGCGGCATGCCGGGGGCGGAGGCCGCCGCGTCGGCGCGCGCCGCGAGCGGCAGCGGCGCGATCCCGCGCACGGGCTCACGCAGCCGGATGACGCCGACGTCCGCGTTCGTCTCCCCCGCCCCGTCGTCGAAGTCCGGGTGCACGCGCACGGAGCGGACCTTGAGCAGCTTGCCCTTGCGCAGCGGCAGCACCTGGCCCACGAAGAGGCGCAGGGTGCTCGTCGGCATCGCGAACCCGCCGTCGTCGACGAGGCAGTGGCCCGCGGTGACCAGCGCGTCGGGCCGGACGAGCGTCGCGGCGCAGAACTGGCGCGCGGCGACGGTCTTCGAGCCCTCGCTCACGTCGATGAGCGCGACGGTGAACCGGCCCTGCCCCGGCGCCGTGCGCGCACCCCCGACCACGGCCTGCGCGGGCGCGGCCAGGGCCAGCAGCAGCAGGGCGGTCGGCAGGAGGAGGCGGGCGGGCTTGGACATCCGCGTCGGAGGATGGCCGGTCGGGCGCCGTCCCGCGTCGCCCCGCGCCGTGGTCAGACCGTGCCGGCGGAGCGCCAGGGCTCCATGAGCCGCAGCGCGGAGAGGATCGCGCGCGTGGCGGGGGAGCGGTTGAGCGTGATGAAGTGGATCCCGGGCGCGCCGCCGGCCAGGAGGTCCGCGGCCTGGAGCGTCGCGTAGGAGACGCCGAGCTCGGCGATCGCCTCCGGGTCCTCCTTGCGCGCGTCGAGCTCGCGCTCGAGGCCCGCGGGGAGCTCCGCGGCCGAGAGGGACGTCATGCGCTTGACCCCGTCGTAGCTCGTGATGGGCATGACCCCGGGATGATCGGCACGGTGACGCCGGCCTCCCGCGCGCGCGCGACGAAGTCGAAGTAGTGCGCGTTGTCGAAGAAGAGCTGGGTGATGAGGAACTGCATCCCCGCGTCGACCTTCGCCTTGAGGTGGCGGATGTCGTCCTCGGGCGAGGTGGCGTGGATGTGCGTCTCGGGGAACGCGGCGCCGCCCACGACGAACTCGGGGTACTCCGCCCGCAGGAGCTCGACGAGCTCACGCGAGTACTCCAGGCCGCCCTCCGTCTTCGACCAGCGCTCCTGCCCCTTGGGCGGGTCGCCGCGCAGGGCCAGGACGTTCTCGACCCCCGCATCGCGCATGCGGTCCAGCGTCCGGCGGAGCTCCTCCGTCGTCGCGTTGACGCAGGTGAAGTGCGCCATCGCCTCGATCCCGAAGTCCTCCTTGAGGGAGGCGACGATGTCGATCGTGGTCTCCCGGGTCGTGCCGCCGGCGCCGTAGGTCACCGAGACGTAGTCCGGGGCCAGGGGCTCGAGCTCGCGCAGGGCGCGCTTGAGGTTCGTCTCGCCCTCGGGGGTCTTGGGCGGGAAGAACTCGAAGGAGAAGAGCGGGCGCTCCTCCTTGGCGAGCAGCTCGTCGATGCGCACGGCGGACAGGCTATGACCCGGCGCGCCTAGGCGCTCGTCCAGCGCTCGGGGCCCCCGTCCTCACCCGGGGTCCGGGCCACGCGGCCCGACACCTCCAGGTGCCGCAGGTAGCAGAGGGTCTCCTGGAGCCACCAGGCCGCGTTCATGGGCGTCACGGCTTCCTCGTAGACCCGTGGGACGGCCTCGAAGGCGGTCAGGGCGTGGCCGGCGAGGACCCGCTCGACCTTCGCCAGGCGCTCGCGGACCAGCGTGCGGTTCGCGTCGATGTGGCCCTGGACGTCGGAGAACGTGCGGCCGTGGCCCGCGAGGCACAGGCGGGCGTCGAGCGCCTCGATGCGGTCCAGGGAGGCCAGGAACTCCCCGGCCGGGTCGTCGGACCAGCCGTAGTCGTAGTAGATGGACACGCGCCCGAGCAGGTGGTCGCCCGAGATCAGCAACCGGCGCTCGGGCTGGAAGAGGCAGACGTGCGAGGGGGCGTGCCCCGGGGTCTCGATGACGTCCCAGGCCCCGAGGTCCGTCTGGACCTGCACGCCCGGCAGGAGGTCGCGGTCGGGCTCGACGAACGCGGCGACGCCGTTGCCCTGGGCCTTGCGGGCCTCGCGGTAGGCCTCGAGCGGCGCCTCGGGCACCCCGGACTGCCGCGCGACCTCGAGCCGGCGGACGAGCGCGCTCTCCGGATCCGTGGCCGCCGCGCGCATGTGCTCGTGGTTCGGGTGCATCCAGAGCTCGCACCCCGCCCGCCGCACGACCGTCGCGGCCTGCCCGTAGTGGTCCGTGTGCGCGTGGGTGCAGACGAGCAGCCGCGTCGTCTCCACCCGGAGGTTCACCTGGGCCAGCGCGCGGTCGAGGTGCCCCTCGGACCCCGGCTCGTGCATCCCCGTGTCGACCATGACGATCCCGTCGCCCGCGGCGATGGCCCACGCGTTGCAGTGCGGGACGCCCGGCCAGGGCAGCGGGAGGCGCAGCCGCCAGACCCCGGGGAGCACGCGCTCCCCGCGGCCGACCTCGCGCTTGCGGGTGTGGTCGGGCATCGGACGGGGACTCTACGCAGGGCCTCCGGGGCCGCGGCGGCCGTCGTAGGATCCGCCCATGGTCGCTGACACCGCCGCCGTCGCCGACGCCTACTTCACGGCGATCACCGCCCGGGACGTCGAGGGCATGGTCGCCTGCTGGGCCCCGGGAGGCCGCGAGAACATCCGCGGGCAGGTCGACACCACCGCGCCCGACGGCGTCCGCGAGTACTTCACGGGGCTCTTCGCCGCGGTCCCCGACCTCGACTTCCGCGTGCTGGCGAAGACCGTCGAGGAGGAGCGCGCGGTCGTGCGCTGGGAGCTCTTCGGGACGTTCTCGGGCGCGGCCTTCGGCGGCGTGGAGCCCACGGGGGCGCGGATCCACCTGGAGGGCATGGACGAGCTGACGATCCGCGACGGGCTGATCCAGGAGAACAACGCGTTCTCCGACGCGATGACCTTCGCCCGCCAGATCGGGATGCTCCCGGCGGAGGGGACGAAGGCCGACCAGCGGATCCTCAAGGCGTTCAACGCGAAGAGCCGGCTGGCCGCCCGGCTGGAGTGCACGGGCGCGGAGGCGGTCGCGGACGGCGTCTGGCGCGTGCGCGGCGGCATCCCGAAGCGCTCCATGAACGTCTACCTCGTCGAGGACGAGGGTGGCGTGCTGGCCTTCGACGCCGGCATCAAGCAGATGGCGCTCGGGATCACGCTGGCCGCGGGGCGGCTCGGCGGGCTCACGCGCGTCGTGCTCGGCCACGCCCACGCGGACCACCGCGGCTCGGCGGCCGAGCTCGGCGTCCCCGTGCTCTGCCACGAGGCCGACCGGGCGGACGCCGAGGGGGACGGCGGCATGCACTACTTCTCGCTCGGGACGCTCCCGCCCCACGGCCGGTTCGCCTTCGGGAAGCTCCTGCCCTACTGGGACGCGGGCCCCGTGCAGATCGCCGACACCGTCGCGGAGGGCGACACCGTCGCGGGCTTCGAGGTGGTCCACCTCCCGGGCCACGCGCCCGGGATGATGGCGCTGCTGCGGCGCGCGGACGGGGTGGCGCTGACGAGCGACTGCTTCTACACCGTCGACCCGCTCACGACGGTCCAGGGGCCGCCGCGACTGCCGCACCAGGCGTTCAACCAGGACACGGAGGAGGCGCGCGCGTCCATCCGCAAGCTCGCGACCCACGCTCCCGCGATCTGCTGGCCCGGGCACGCGGAGGCCCTGCGCGGCGACGTCGCCGACCAGCTCGAGACCGCCGCGGCGACGACCTAGTGGGCAAGCGGGACCGCAGGCGCAAGGCGGGCGGGAAGGCCCCGGGCGCGGGCTCGTTCGCCGACCTCGGGCTCGACCTCGACCTCTCGGCCCCCGCCGAGCCGCTGCCGGAGCCGACGGCGACGCACCCCGCGGGCGAGGGGGAGCTCGAGCTGCGCACGGTCATGTCCCCCGGGACCCGCGCGGAGTACGCCGCGCTGCTGCGCGGGGACCGCTCGAGCGCCGCGGCCGCCCGCGAGGACGTCTGGCAGCGGGCCGTGGAGTTCCTCTTCGAGCGCCTCGCGATCCGCTGGACCGTCAGCGGCGTCGCCACGGAGGGCCAGTCCGCGCTGCTCGCGCGCTTCCGCGCGGCGACCCGCGAGGAGCGCACCGCCGTGCGCGAGGCCCTGCGCGCCCACCTGCCCGCGCACTTCCCGGAGCTCGACGCCCCGTGATGCGACGATCGGGGCCATGAGCACCGCCCCGGACCCCGCCGCGTTCGCGGACCTCCTCGTGGGCTACTGCCTGGAGGTCCAGCCCCTCCAGCAGGTGCTCGTCCGCTCGACCAGCCTCGCCGCGCCCCTGCTCGTCGAGCTCCAGCGGGCGATCCTCCAGGCCGACGCCTGGCCCGTGATGCGCGTGGAGGTCCCGGGGCAGACCCGCGGCTTCTACGAGCACGCGAAGGAGTGGCAGCTCGAGGAGTTCCCGCCCCTGGCGCTGACCGAGGCGAAGAAGTGCGAGGCCGTCCTCGGCATCCAGGCGCCGGGGGACGTGCGCGAGCTCGCGGGCATCGACCCCGAGCGCCTCACGCGCGCGCGGCGCGCGCGGCGGCCCATCCAGGAGCAGACGATGAAGAAGCGCTGGTGCTCCACGCTCTGGCCGACGGAGGCGCTCGCGGAGCAGGCCGGGCTGGACCTCGAGGCGTACGCGGGCTTCGTCGCCGGCGCGCTCTTCCTCGACCGCCCCGCGGGGCCCGTCGCGGCCTGGCAGGAGCTCGGCGCCTTCCAGGCCCAGCTCGTCAAGCGGCTCTCCAAGGCGAGCACGGTCCGCATCGAGGCCGACGGCACGGACGTCACCCTCGACGTCAAGGGCCGCACGTGGGTCAACTCGGACGGCAAGCGGAACATGCCCTCGGGGGAGGTCTTCACGGGGCCCCACGAGACCAGCGCGAACGGGCGGGTGCGGTTCGGGATCCCGAGCAGCCCGTCGGGAGTCGAGGTCCACGGCGTGGAGCTCGAGTTCCGCGACGGCGAGGTGGTCTCCGCCACGGCCGAGCGCGGGCCAGGAGTACCTCGAGCGGGCGCTGGCCACGGACGCGGGCGCCCGCCGGCTCGGGGAGCTCGGCATCGGCACGAACTACGGCATCGACCGCCCGACGGGCACGATCCTCCTCGACGAGAAGATCGGCGGGACCGTCCACCTCGCGCTGGGGCGCAGCTACCCCGAGACGGGCGGGACGAACGCGTCCGCCCTGCACTGGGACCTCATCTGCGACCTGCGCCGGGGCGGCCGCATCACGGTCGACGGCGAGGTGCTGCAGGAGGGCGGGACCTTCCGCTAGGCGGCGAGCCGCGCGGCGACGTCGCGCAGCCGGATGACGAGCGCGGGATCGGCGACCCGCCCGTCGGGGCCGAGCGCGCCGCGCGGCACGGGGACGTCCGCGCAGGCGGCGTCGACGACGAGCGCACCCGTGTAGCCCAGGACGGTCCCGAGCTCCGCGTGGGCGCCCCGCGCGCCGCCCGGCGCGGTGCTCGCGTTGACCCACCCCGCGGGCTTGTCGACGGTCTCCATGCCGCCGACGGTCCAGTCGAGGAGGTTCTTCAGCGCGCCCGGGAGCGCGCCCGCGTACTCCGGGGTGCAGAAGAGCAGCGCCCGCGCCGCGGCGATCGCCCCACGCAGCGCGGCGACGGAGGGCGGGAGCGGCTCCACGTCGTCGTCCGGGTTGAAGTGCGGGAGCCCGCCGAGGCCGGCGAAGGTCCGCGTGGGGACCGGGCCGTCGGCGATCGTGCGCAGCACCGCGGCGTTCACGGAGCCGGCGCGGAGGCTCCCCGGGACCAGCAGCAGGTGCGTCACCCGCGGAGCGTAGGCTCCGGCCCATGCTCGCGGTCCAGTTCTACGACGTCGTCCTCTGGCTCCACATCACGGCGGTCATCACGGCCTTCGGCGCCCTCTTCGCCTACCCCGTCTTCCTCGGGGTCAACGCCGCGGCGCCCATCGCCCGGCGCGGGGAGCTGCACCGCGCGCAGATCGCGTTCTCGAAGAAGGTCACGGGCCCGGCGATCGGTGTGGTGCTCCTCGCGGGCGCCTACCTCGCGTCGGATCGCGACTACTGGTCCGAGCCCTGGGTGACCGTCCCGCTCATCCTGCTCTTCGTCGTCGCGGGCCTCGGCGCGACGGTCCTGCGGCGCAGCGAGGAGACCCTCGTCGCGAGCGCCGACGCCGGGGACGAGCCGGGCTACGCGGCGGCGCTCGGCCAGGCCAAGACCTGGACGCTCGCGATCCTCGGGCTCGTCGTCGTGGCGATCTTCTTCATGAGCGTCAAGCCCTTCGCCTAGTCGTCGGCAGGTGCCAGCCCGGGGCGGGCGGGAGGTCCGCCGCCTCCTCGGGCCCCCAGCTTCCCTGGGCGTAGGAGTGCGCCTCGGGCGGGTGCTCGAGCACGGGCGCCACGACGGTCCAGAGCCGCTCGACCTCGTCCGAGCGGGTGAAGAGCGTGTGGTCGCCGAGCATGACGTCGTGGAGCAGGCGCTCGTAGGCCTCCAGGCGGTCGGCCTCGTCGGCCTCGCTCCCGAACCGCAGCTCCATCGTCGCGGGCACGAGGTCGAGCTCCGGCCCGGGGGCCTTGGCCAGCAGCTCGAGCTTCACCGCGGGCGTGTCCTTCAGCTCGAGGACCAGGGAGCCCGGGCGGATCGGGCCGCCGCCCTCGAGGCCGAACATCCGCAGGGGCGGCTCGCGGAACGTGATCGTGATGGTCCGGCGGCCCGCGGCCATCGCCTTGCCGGTGCGCAGGAGGAACGGGACCCCCGCCCAGCGCCAGGTGTCCACCCAGGCCTCGACCGCGGCGAAGGTCTCGACCCCCGAGTCGTCCGCGACGTCCTCCTCCTCGCGGTAGCCGTCGAACTGCCCGAAGACGACGCGCTCGGGATCCAGCGGGCGGAGCGCCTCGAAGAGCTTGGCCTTCTCGTCGCGCAGCGCGCCCGCGTCCATGCGGACCGGCGGCTCCATGGCGACGAAGCCGAGGAGCTGGAAGAGGTGGGTGACGACCATGTCCTTGAAGGCGCCCGTCTCCTCGTAGAAGCCCGCGCGCCCCTCGAGGCCGAGCTCCTCCGGGACGTCGATCTGGATCGAGGCGATGTGGTCGCGGTTCCAGACGGGCTCGAGCAGGCCGTTGGCGAAGCGCAGCGCCAGGACGTTCTGGGCGGCCTCCTTGCCGAGGAAGTGGTCGATGCGGAAGACCTGCTGCTCCTCGACGACCTCGTGCAGGGCCGAGTTGAGGGCCTGCGCGGTCTCGAGGTCCGTGCCGAAGGGCTTCTCCATGACCAGGCGGGCGCGCTCCGTGAGGCCGCTCTTCCCGAGCTGCTCGACCATGGGCTGCATGGCTCCGGGCGGGACGCTGAGGTAGAGCAGCCGCTCGACCCCGTCGCCGCCGAGCTCCTCCTCCGCGGCGCGGACCGCGTCCGTGAGCTCCTGCGCGTCGTCGGCGGAGGAGGCGACGAAGGAGAGCCGCTCGCTGAAGGCGCTCCACTGCTCCTCGTCGAGGTCGTCGGGCCCGTGCTCCTCGAGCGCGTCGCGGACCTGCTGGACGAAGGCCTCCGGGCTGTCGGGCGCGTGGCGGCCCGAGCCGATGATGCGGAACTGCTCCGGCATGAGGCCCTCGCCCATCAGGCGGAAGAAGCCGGGGAAGAGCTTGCGGGCGGCGAGGTCCCCGCGGGCGCCGAAGAGGACGACGACGTGCGGGGCGGGAGCGGACGGCATGGCCACCCCCTGCCCGCCCGGCGCGCCGGACGAACCGGCTCCCGGCGCTCGCGCCCCACGACCCGTGCGACGATGCATGTCGTCATGCGCATCCCACCCCGCTCCGCGCGCCGGCGCTTCGCCCTCCCCGCCACCCTCGGCCTCCTCGCCGCCCTGGCGCCGTCGCCCGCCGCGGCTGCCGGCAAGCCCTTCACCTGCGAGGCCTCCGCGCTGCGCGGGACGGTCCTCACCGCCCCGCCGATCGAGCCGGTCGTCGCCAACCGGGGGCAGGCCTGCCAGGACGCCACCGCGGGCCTCGCGAGCCTCGCCGGCGTCGTGCCGGTCCTGCGCTCGGGCGCGCTCGGCGCCACGACGCAGCGGATCGGCGACCCGGGCCGCACGGACAAGCAGCAGGCCATCGGGACCGCCTACGTCGCCGACCTCGGGATCGGCAGCCTCGCGTCGCTCGGCATCCCGCTGCCGCTGGACCAGATCCCGCTGCCGCCGCAGCTCCAGACGGCGACCGTGACCGTGCCGCTGCCGGCGCTCCCGGTCCCCGTCGCGGTCCCGCCGCTCCCCCTCCCGATCCCGCTGCCCGTCCCGCTCCCCTCCACGGGGACCCTCACGACGCCGACGTCGATCACCGTGGACATCGCCGCGGCGGTCCGCGAGCTCATCAAGCTCCCCACGACGGACGTCCTCGGGCTCAAGGCCGCGAAGGCCGTGGCCGGCGCGCAGTGCATCGGGGGCAAGGCCGTGACGGGGGGCCAGCGCTCCGCGGCGGGCCTGACGGTCCTCGGCAACGCCATCGACGTCGACACGCTCAGCGACGCGCCCATCGTCGACACGCAGCAGATCGACCTCTCGGACCTCGACCTCTCGAAGGTGAAGGTCCCGGCGCTCGACGGCCTCACGGGCGGGCTCGCCTCGAGCGCCCTCGTGCAGGTCAACGCGGCGCTCAAGGCCTTCTTCGACTCCGCTGCCGCCGATCGCGCTGCCCATCGACCTCCTGCGGGTCAGCGTCCGGCCGGGCACGCAGGTCAAGACCGCCGACGCGCTGACCCAGTCCGCCCTCGCCGTGAAGGTCACCGCGCTCGGCCAGCCCGTCGTCGACCTCGTGCTGGGCGAGGCGAAGGTCGGGACCGCCGGCGTGGACTGCGCGCCGCCCGCCGCGCCCGTCACGGCGCCGCCCGCGCCCGCCCCCGTGGCGCCGGCGGCCGCGGTGGCCGCCGAGGCGTCGCTCTCGTGCACGAAGCGCCGCCTCGTGCTCACGGACGTCGTCCGCAGGGGCAGCCGGGTCCGGGTGCTCGGGGTCGCGGACAAGCGCTTCGTCGGCCGCTTCGTGACGATCCGCTTCGAGGGCGACGGACGCACCGCGGGCCGGGCGCTCGTGACGCCCGACGGGACGTTCAAGACGACGACCGCGCTGCCCTCCAAGCGCCTGCGGACCTCGAACCGCGCGCGCTACCAGGCCGTGCTCGGCGGCGAGAAGTCGCTCAACCTCAAGCTCGAGCGGCGGATGTACGTCGACGGGCTGACCGCCGCGGCCGGGAAGGTCACCGTGCGCGGGCACGTCACCCGGCCCTTGGGCAGCCCGCGGCAGACCGTCACGCTCACCCGCAGGGTCTCCTGCCGCAGGAGCGAGGTCGTGGCGCGCTTCAAGCCGCGGGCCGACGGGCGCTTCCGCGTGACGGTCCGGGCGCCGAAGGGGCGCACCTCGGCGGTGTACCGCCTGGGGACGAAGGTGCGCAAGACCACGCGGAACCCGAAGCTCTTCCCGACCTTCACCCTGCCGCAGGGCGTCGACCTGCGGCAGTAGGTGGACGCCCCGCGGGGTCGGGGCACGCGGCCTTGTAGCTTGCGGGCAGCATGCGTCGCACGAAGATCGTTGCCACCATCGGCCCCGCGTCGCGTGATCCCGAGGTCCTCGTCCGCATGGTCGCGGCGGGGATGGACGTCGCCCGGCTGAACTTCTCCCACGGCTCCCACGAGGAGCACCACGAGGTGGCGGGGCTCGTGCGCGACGCCTCGGCGCGCGCGGGGCGGCCCGTGGCGATCCTGCAGGACCTGCCCGGTCCGAAGATCCGGATCGGGGCGCTGCGGGACGAGACCATGCCCCTGCGGGTGCGCGACCTCGTGACGTTCGTCTGCGGGCCGGACCAGCGGCCCGGCGCCCACGGGCGGATCCCCATGCCGTGGCAGGGGCTCGTCCGCGCGGTCGAGCCCGAGGAGGTCATGTACCTCGCCGACGGGCGCATCCGGCTGCGCTGCGTGGCGGTCCGCCCCGAGGACTTCGAGGTCGACGCGATCGTGGAGGTCGGCGGGACCGTCGCCAGCCGCCAGGGCATGAACCTGCCCGGGGAGACCGCCGAGCTCCCGTCGGTGCCGGAGGAGGACCTGCGGCACCTGCAGGTGGGGATGGACATCGGGGTCGACATGGTCGCCCTCTCCTTCGTCCGGCGGCCCGAGGACGTGACGTTCGTGCGCGAGCACACGCGCGCGCCGCTCATCGCGAAGATCGAGAAGCCGCAGGCCGTCGACCGCGCGGAGGAGATCCTGCGCGTGGCGGACTGCGTGATGGTCGCCCGCGGGGACCTCGGGATCGAGCTGCCGATCGAGACCGTGCCGCTCGTGCAGAAGCACCTGCTGCGCCTGGCGGGGGAGCTCGCGCGGCCCTCGATCACCGCGACGCAGATGCTCGACTCCATGGTCGCCTCCTCGCGGCCGACCCGCGCGGAGGTCGCGGACATCGCCAACGCGATCCTCGACGGGACCGACGCGATCATGCTCTCGCAGGAGACCGCGGTCGGGCAGTACCCGATCGAGGCGATCGAGATGATGGCCGCGATCGCGACCCACACGGAGCGCGAGCTGCCCTACCGGGACTGGAACGAGCACCGGGTGTCACGGGACGCCCGCGACCCGGCCTACACGCTGGCGCACAACGCCTGCACGGCGGCGCGTGAGCTCGAGCTCGACGCGCTCGTGATCCCGACGCTGTCCGGGCGCTCCGTGCGGCTGGTCAGCGCCCACCGGCCGAACGTGCCGATCCTCGCGCTCTCCCCGGGGAAGGAGACCGTGCGGCGCTGCGGGCTCATGTGGGGCGTGCAGGCGGCGCCCATGCGCCGGCACCACATCACGGAGGACCTCATCGCGGACGCGGCGGCGCGCATCGTCGAGCTCGGGTGGCTCCCGCCGGGCGCGCGGGTCGGGATCACCGCGGGGCTGCCGAGCGGCGGCCCGGGCTCCACGTCGCTCTTCCAGGTGCAGACGCTGCCCGAGGTGGGCGCTAGGTGGGCCGAGCCCAAGACCGTTCGAGACGACCGAGCTCGGTGACGGGCTCCTCCTCGTAGAGCCACTCGCGCTCGACGCGGTGCCAGTTGCCCTTCGCGCGCAGCTGGGCCATGACGGCGAGGGTGAGCATCTCGAGGCGGCGGCCGAAGAGGTGGTCGGGTGGGAGCGTCTCCTTGCGCATCTGGCCGAAGTAGGGCGAGCGCGGGTCGCTCATCGTGAGCATCACGGCGGTGGCGACCTCGGGCCTGAGCGCGATCTCCGCGTCGCGCGTGTGCCAGCGGGAGAAGTCGTCGAACTGCTGCAGGACGCCGTCGGGCGTGTAGTCGGCGGGATCCCCGATGAGCCCGCCCGCGTGGAGGTGGTCGATCATCTCCTCGCCGCGGCGCTCGACGCCGAGCCGGGCGACCTGGAGCTCGAACTCCGCGACCTCGGGGGCGATGCGCTTGAAGAGGCCGAAGTCGAGGAAGGCCATGCGGTCGTCGTCGAGCAGGATCATGTTGCCCGGGTGGGGGTCGCCGCTGAACTGGCGGTGGCGGTACATGGAGCCGAAGTAGAAGCGGAAGACGATCTCGCCGAGGCGGTCGCGCTCGGCCTGCGGGAGCTCCTTCATCTCCTCGAAGCCGCGGCCCTGGACGAACTCGGAGACGACGACCTTCTGGCGGGAGAGGTCGGAGACGACGTCGGGGATGACGACGAACGGGTGGTTCTTGTAGACCCGGGCCAGGGCGCGCTGGTTGCTCGCCTCGAGCTCGTAGTCGAGCTCCTCGTCGATGCGCTCGCGGATCTCCTGGCCGACGGCGCGGACGTCGAGGCCCGGGGCGACGGACTTCATGAGCCGCAGGATGATCCCGAGGTTCTGCATGTCCGCGCGGACCGCCGCGGCGACGCCGGGGTACTGGACCTTCACCGCCACGTCGCGGCCGTCGTGGAGGGTCGCGCGGTAGACCTGGCCGATGGAGGCGGCGGCGATCGGCGTCTCGTCGAAGTCGGCGAACGTCTCGCGCAGCCCCTCGCCGTACTCGCCCTCGACGACCTTGCGCATGTCCTTGAAGGAGACCTTCGGGGCGGAGTCGCGCAGCGCGGCGAGCTTCGCCTGGAACTGCTCCCGGTGCTCCTCGGGCACGAAGCCGACGTCGAGGAAGCTCAGGACCTGCCCGACCTTCATCGCGGCGCCCTTCATCGTCCCCAGCGCGGTGACGATCTGCTCGGCCGCCTGCAGCTGCCGCGCGCTCATCGCGGCGGCGCTCTTCTCCTCGTCGCGGGTGAGGTTCGCGGCCCGCGTCCCCATCTGCCGCACCGCCTGCCCGGCCGCCAGCCCACCGAGCCTCGCACTCCTGGCCACCCGCCCCGTCGGGATCGCGTCCTTGTCGCGGCGGGCCATGCCCCCACCGTACCCCCGCCCACCGCAAAGGGGTCAGACCCCTTTCCGTCGACGCCCGCCACCGCTTCGGGGTCAGACCCCTCTGAGTCGCCGCCGGACCACCCCCTCGCCGATGCCGAGTTGGTCGGCAATCTGCTGCAGGGTGAAGCCCGCGTCGCGCGCAAGCCGGAGGCGCACCGGGCTTCCGTCCCCGAGGAGGTCCACGAGGTAGGAAGGTGCAGCGTCGCGGACGAAGGCGGCATAGCGATCGACGTCCGCCGAGAAGGCCTCCAGCCCGGTGTCGAGGAACGCCGGCGCCTCGGCGAGGCGAAGGCAGGGCAGGTGCGCGGACCAGCGCCAACGCTCGGGCACAGAGGCAAGCCCGGCGCGCACCGGGTTGAGCGCCAGGTAGCGGAAGACCTCGACGTGATGGGCGTCGGAGGTCACCTCGCCCGAGTAGAACCGCCCCTCGAAGAGGTGGCCCGTGCGGTCGTGACGGAGGTTGTACGCACGGGCGTAGTCCCCGAGCACCTCACGCATCCCGTCGCTCAGGTCGGCCTCTGGTGTGCGCACGAGGAGGTGGAGGTGGTTCGGCATGAAGCAGTAGCTCTGGACCTCCCAACCACGCTCGCCCACCACCTTCGACAGGAGTCCGCTGAGGTGCTCCCAGTCAGCGTCGTCCTGGGCGATCGGGCGCCGCTCGTTCCCACGCGACGTCACGTGGTAGGTGGCACCTGGGGCGAGCAGTCGCGGTCCTCGGGGCATGCTGGTCCGGGGTCCTCCGCCGCTCCCAGCACGCCTGCACGAAGCAGCGCGACTCCTCCTCCGCACGTCCTTCGCACTTCCATGCGCGTTCGCGCGCCTTCCGTCACAGCGCCACCGGAATGGGGTCAGGCCCCTTTGCGGTGGCGCGGGTCAGGCGGTGCGTTCCACCTTCGAGCCCGGGACGATGTCGTCGCGGCCGTCGGGCCAGCGGACCCAGGCCTTGTGCCCGCCGTCGTAGTCGTCGCCGAAGTGGACGAGGGTGGCCGGCTCGCCGAGGGCCGTGCACTGCTCCGTGCCCTCCGGGTCGAGGCCGCGCCAGACGCGCACGAAGGAGTTCGACTCCCACTCCTCGCCGACCGTCGTGTACTCCGTGTGCCCGGGCAGCACGCGGGTCTCGGGCGGGAGCTGCATGAGGACCTCCATGACGGAGTGCTTGAGGTCCGCGTAGGTCGTCGAGCCCGGCGCGCGCACGCCGCCGACGGAGTTCTTGAAGAGCGTGTCGCCCGTGAAGACGTGGCCCTCGACGAGGAAGTTGAGCATCCCCTTCGTGTGACCGGGCGAGCCGAGGGCCGTGACCTCGAAGCCCGCGACCGTCACGACGTCCCCGAACCCGATGTCCCCCGTGACCCCGGAGACGCCGTCGCGCTCCTCCGGGTGCGCGAGCACCTCGATGCCGGGGTACCGCTCGAGGACCTTCGGGAGCTCCGCGACGTGGTCGTAGTGGTGGTGGGTGAGCAGCACATGGGTCGGCGTGATCCCGTGCTCGGCGGCCTTCTCGAAGAGCGGCTCCATCGGCCCGCCCGCGTCGACGAAGAACCCCTCCCCGCCCGGCGTCCCCACCAGGAACGTGTTCGTCAGGAAGTTCGGCAGCAGCGAGCGCTCGATGACCATGCGAGCGAGGCTACCCACCGGGCTAGGGTCGCCCCATGTCCGCACTCATCCACACCTGCTACCGCATCGGCGAGATCGACCGCTCCGTCGCCTTCTACGAGGCCCTCGGCTTCGAGGAGCTCCGCCGCTTCCCCCTCCCCGACGGCGCCACGAACGTCTTCATGGGCCTGCCCGACGACGGGGCGCGCCTCGAGCTCACGAAGAACCCGGGGGTCGACTCCTACGAGATCGGCACGGGCTACGGCCACATCGCCATCACCGCCGACGACCTCGACGCGACCCTCGAGCGCCCTCGCCGAACAGGGCATCGAGCCCGAGCGCCCGCCCTACACGGTGAGCGACGGCGGCTCGCGCCTCTGCTTCGTCCGCGACCCCGACGGCTACCGCATCGAGCTCATCGAGCGCAGCTAGTCCCCCGCGGGCGGGCTCTCCTCCCGCTCGCCCGAGTCGCTGTCCGGCTCGCCCCGCACCTGGGCGAGCCGGGTGGAGAACACGAGGCCCACGCCCCCGACGAGGTTCCCGACGATCGCCAGGCCGACGGTCCTCACGAGGTCGCCCCAGCTCGTGGTGGCCGTCCCCGCGAAGAGGCCGAACGCCTGCTCGCCGAAGCCGACGATCGCGTGGTTGAGGGTCGGCGCGGCGAGCACGAAGCCGATGACCAGCGAGGCGAGGACCCGCGCCGTCGTGCTCTCCGCCGCGGCGATGACCCAGGTGAACAGGGTCATGATCGTCCCGGCGGCGACGGCGCTGAGGAAGGCCGCCAGCGTGTCGCGCTCCCCGAGCGCGTCGGCCATCTTCCCCGCCGCCTCGAGGGTCTCGGGCTCGAGGACGCCCGAGACCGAGAAGAGGCCGGCGAAGAGCGCGAGCCCCGCGAAGTTCGCCACGAGCGTGAGGCCCCACATCCGCAGCAGCAGCACGTAGGACTTCCGACCGGACCACACCGCGCCCACCGGCAGCAGGAAGTTCTCCGTGAAGAGCTCCGCGCGCCCGAGCGTGATGAAGACGAAGCCGACACCGAACGTCAGCGAGGCGAGCACGTGGGCGCTGGCTTCCGGCATCGCCGCATCCAGGCCGGCGCTGACCACCGCGAGGGCCAGCACGCTGAAGAAGACGTCGACGCCCCCCGCGAACGCGGTGGCCGTCGTGGCGACGGCCCCGCGCGCCAGCCGACGCTCGCCCTCGTCGAGCCCTTCTTCCCAGATCTCGTCGGGCGGTCTGCCGCTCATGCTCCTCCCCTACCCGAGAACAGGTGCGGTCGCTTAGGCGCCCGGCACGGGGTAGGTCGAGAAGTTGGCGATGGTCATCGGCGGCTTGGTCACGGCCCCCTTGGGGTAGCTCGTGTAGAGCCACTGCTTGAAGAACTCGTCGAGGCGCGCGGCGGACACGCCGCCCATCTCCTTCACGAGCGCGATCCACTCGGCGGTGGTGGCATTGGCGTGGAAGTGCCGGCGCTGCCACTCCCGCTGGATGGCGAAGAACGTGCTCTCGCCGAGCACCTGCCGCATCGCCTCGCAGACCATCGCGCCGCGGTTGTACATCGCGTCGAAGTCGAAGATGTCCGCGGAGGCCTGCGGATCCGCCGGCGGCACGGACCAGAACGCACCCGGCGTCGTGTCGTTGTAGAAGCCGTCGAAGATGGCCGGGGTCGAGGTCTTCCCGTCCTGCTTCCAGCTCCAGTAGTTCGAGCTGAAGTTCGTCATGCCCTCGTTGAGCCAGATGTCCTTCCAGACCTTGAGCGTCACGGAGTCGCCGAACCACATGTGCGCGTTCTCGTGCGCGATCGTGTCGATGTCGATGTCGGCCGTGGGGTAGATGGGCTTCGTCTGCGTCTCGAGGGAGTACAGGAGCGCCGGGTTGTTCTCGAAGGTCCCGCCCGCCGCGGTGAACGGGTACGGGCCGTAGAGCCCCTTGTAGAACGAGAGGATCCCGGGGACCCGCGCCGAGTTCGTCGTCGCCGTCGCCTTGCTGTCCGGGGGGTAGGTCGAGTCGATGGACGTGTAGAAGGGGATCCCGAGCGGCGCGTTCATCTCCGTCGTGAGGTCGAAGAGGCCGATGACCGTCGTGGCGAGGTACGTCGCCATGGGCGACTCCTCCTTCCAGTTGAACGTCTCCGAGCCGGCCCCCGGCACCCGCGAGGTGAGCTTGCCGTTCGCGAGGGCGACGAACCCGGTCGGGACCGTCGTGTGGAAGTCGTAGGTCGCCTTGTCGCCCGGGACGTTGTTGCTCGGGAACCACCCCTGGGCGCCGATGGGCTCCCCGACCGCGTCCGCGCCGTCCGCGGTCGTGACCCACCCCTCGAAGGTGTTGTCGGAGTCCCTGATGGGCTGCTCGACGCCGGAGTAGGTCGTCTTGGTCACGAACGCCTTGCCCGCGGGGATGCCGGCCGCCGGGGTGATGATGAGCTTCGTCCCCTCCTGCGTGATGCTCGCGGCGACGCCGTCGACCGTCACCTCCGTGGCGGTCAGCACGGGCGCGGAGAGCATCTCCGCGTTCGGGCCGTTCTGGAGGTCCAGGGAGAACTGGGACAGGCCCTGCGTCGCGACGGCGTCCATCGTCGTGGTGCCGAGGAGCAGCTGGGTCGCCGGGTTGTAGTTGAGGACCAGGTCGTAGTGCTTCGCGTCGTACCCGCCGTTCCCGATGTTCGGGAAGAGCGCGTCGCCCGTGCTCCGCGCGCCCGGGGTGAAGCGCCCCGTCGCGCCGGTGGCGCCCGTGGACCCGGTCGCGCCCGTCGACCCCGTGGCGCCGGTCGACCCCGTCGACCCCGCCCCGTCGACCCCGTGGCACCCGTCGACCCCGTCGTGCCGCTCGGCGGCGGCGGCGGGGGCGGGGGCGGCGTCGTCGCGGTGCCCGTGGTCGTGGTCGTGGTCGTGGTCGTCGGGCCAGGCGCCGGACCGCCGCCCGTGGGCCCCGACGGCCCTGCGGGAGCCGCGCCCGCACCGGGCTTCGCGGCGACCAGCACCTTGCGCGTCGCCGTGCGGCAGGCGTACCGCCGCGACCCGCTCGGCCGCACGCACGCGACGAGCACGTAGCGCGAGCCCACCCGGAGCTTCGGCACCCGCACCCCCACCGCGTAGGCCCGGCTGCCCCGGGCGGGCACCCGGAGCGCGCGCCCCTCGGCGAGACGGTGCGCCGTCGTGGCCCTCCGCGACGTCCGCAGGGTGAAGGTCGCCGTCACGCCCCGGGCGCGCGTGCCGCTGTTGGCGACCACCCCCCGCAGGACGAACGCCTGACCCGCGACCACCCGGGCGGGCGGCGCGGAGACGCTCCGCACGGAGAGGCGGTCGGCACCCTGGGCGGGCGCGGCGGCGAGCAGGGCGACGAACGCCGGGAGCACCAGGAGGGAGGATCGGAACGAGGGCACGTCGGCTGCAACGTACGCGAGCGCCGAAACGTGCGCTTAGAGTGCGCGGCGTGCAGCTCGCCGTGATCGACCTCGGGTCGAACTCCTTCCGGCTCGTCGTCTTCACCGCCGAGGGGGAGCGCTGGAAGCGCACGGACGAGATCCACGAGGCGGTCCGGATCGGCGAGGGGCTCGCGGCCACGGGGGAGCTCGGCGCCGCCCCCATGGAGCGCGCCCTGGCGACCCTCGAGGTCTTCGCCCACTTCTGCGCTGCGGCGGGCCTCGGCCCCGACGCCATCGACGCCGTGGCCACCAGCGCGATCCGCGACGCGACGAACGCCGACGCCTTCCTCGCCCGCGCGCGCGAGCGCACCGGCCTGCCGATCCGGGTCCTCTCCCGCGAGGAGGAGGCCCACTACGGCTACCTCGCCGCGGTGAACTCCACGACGCTCTCCGACGGCTGCGTGCTCGACCTGGGCGGCGGCTCCATGCAGCTCGTGCGGGTCGAGGACCGCCAGGAGGTCGCCTCGGGCTCCTGGCGCCTCGGCGCGGTGCGGATGACGGAGCGCTTCCTCGCCGACCCCGGCCCGGCGAGCCAGAAGCAGCTCGACAAGCTCCGCGCGCACGTGACCGCGAAGCTCGAGCGCGCGCCCTGGCTCGAGGGCTGCGGGCCGCGCCTGGTCGGCGTCGGCGGCACGGTCCGCAACCTCGCCAACGCCGTGCAGCGCGCAGCGGGCCTGCCCTCCCTCGGCGTCCAGGGCCAGTGCGTCAGCGCCGAGGCGCTCGCGGAGCTCGTCGACCGGCTGGCGGCCCTCCCCGCCGCGGAGCGCGCGACCCTCCCGGGGATCAAGCAAGCGCGCGCGGACCTCATCCTCGCGGGCGCCGCCGTCATCCAGGCGACGATGGCCGCCGGGGGCTTCCCGACGCTCGAGGCGACCGAGGCCGGCCTGCGGGAGGGGGTCTTCTTCGCCCGGCACCGCGCCGGGACGGGCGGCCTCTTCGAGGACGTCCGCCGCCAGTCCGTCCTCACCCTCGCGGGGCAGTACGCCGCCGACCCGGCCCACACGGAGCACGTCGCCCGCCTCGCGCTCGGGCTCTTCGACGAGACCGCGAGGGCCGGCCTGCACTCCGGCGACCCGCGCGAGCGCGAGCTCCTCTGGGCCGCGAGCGCCCTCCACGACATCGGGATGAGCGTGGACTACGACGACCACCACAAGCACTCCCGCTACCTCATCCTCAACGCGGGCCTCCCGGGCTTCGACCCGGAGGAGCTCGCGCTCGTGGCCCAGGCCGCCCGCTACCACCGCAAGGGCATGCCCGACGCGGGGGAGCTCTCGGGCCTGCTCCGGACGAAGGACCAGCTCGCCCGCCTGGACCGCATGGCGACCCTCCTGCGCCTGGCGGAGGACCTCGAGCGCTCCCGCGACCAGTCCGTCCGCGAGGCGCACCTCGCGGTCGACGGGAGCACCGCGACCCTCGAGCTCGTCTCGGCCACGGACGCCTCCGTGCCCCGCTGGGCCGCCCGCCGCGAGGTCGAGCTCTTCCAGCGCGCGTTCGGCCGCACGCTCGTCGTCTGAGCCGCCCGCGGCGTCGTGCCGGGCGCGCCGCTAGCGTGCGCCCATGCGCGTCCGCCGGACCCTCCTCGCCTGCGCCGCCCTGGCCGCCGCGGCCGCCCCGGCCCTCGCCTCCCCCGCGCGGCCCGCGCTCCTCGGCGGCGGGGCGATCGGCCCGGCCGCCGGGACCGTCGAGCAGCCCGGCAGCACGCTGGTCTCCGTCCAGCGCTCCCGGGGCGGGCTCGAGCTCTCCGCGCTGACCTACGCCCGCTGCGCCGGCGAGGTCCTGCCGCTCACGCTCCGGGCGCGGAGCGCCGGCCAGCGCAGCTTCGACGTCCGGCGTCGCGTGCGCCTCCCCGGGGGGCGCAGGACGAGCGTGCGCCTGCGCAGCACGGCGGTGGAGGAGCGCTCGGCCGCGGGCAGCATCACGGTCGATGGCGGGGGCTGCCGCACGGCCTCCACCCGCTGGCGGGTCGGGGCGCCGGCGCCCACGAGCCCGGCGCGGACGCCGCGGCTGGCCGGAGCGCAGCTCTACGTCGGGGACACGGGCGGGCGCGGGAGCTCGACGCCGCACTCCCCGATCGTCCTGCGCTCCAGCGCGGACGGCACGGCCCTGCGGCACGTCCTCTACGGCGTGGGCCTGCGCTGCCGGCCCGCGGCGGGCACCTCCGGCTTCGGGGAGAGCGTCGGACCGGTCGTCCTGCGCGGGAACGGCACGTGGGACGCGGGCAACCGCGAGGTCCTGCGTGAGCGCGACGGCACGACGACCCGCACGGTGACCCTCGCCGGCCGCGCGCGGGGACGCGAGCTCGACGGGCACCTGCGGGTGCGGATCCAGGTGAAGGCCCCCGGCCGGCGGACGCGGACCTGCGACACGGGGACCCTGCGCTTCCGCGCGACCGCCGTGCCGCTGCCCTAGCCCCGGCGCTCCACGCGCGCGCCCCTCAGTACCGGGGGCCCGTGGGCGGCTCCTCGTCCTCGTGCGGGCCCATCGGGCCGACGGGGACGACGAGCGGCTCGGCCGGCCCGGAGATCGCCGAGGTCTCCTCCATGTCGAGCTCCGGCGGCTCCATGCCGTCGCAGATCGAGGCGGAAGGAGCCCGTGCCGACCTTCCCGTCGCCCTCGAGCACGAGGCCGGCGATCGTGTCGCCCTCCTCCCACTTCATGCGCTCGATCTCGAACGGGTTCATCCGGATGGTGTGCGGCGGGAAGGGGCAGTTCTTGTTGTGCTGCTCCTTGGCCTTGACGATCGCCTCGAAGTTCTTGCCCTCTGCACTGGCCATGCCCGGAGCCTAGATCAGCACCCCGGGGTTCAGGAGCCCCCGCGGGTCCACGGCCGCCTTCGCGCCGCGCAGGGCCAGCGCGAACGGCTCGGGGCGCTGCTGGTCGTAGAAGGGCCGGTGGTCGCGGCCGACCGCGTGGTGGTGGGTGATGGTGCCGCCCGCGTCGACGATGGCCTGCCCCGCCGCGGCCTTCACGCGGTCCCACTGCTCGAGCTCCTCGCCGCGCCGGGCCGGCGCGAGGACCGTGTAGTACGGCGCGGGCCCGTCGGGGTAGACGTGGGTGAAGCGGCACGTGACGCGGCACGGCTCCCCGAGCGCCTCCCGCGTCGCGCCGACGACGGCCTCGTGGAAGGCGGGGAAGCGCTCCCAGGTGATCGCGGTCTCGAAGGTCTCGCAGAGCACGCCCCACTGCACGAGCGCGTCGCGGAGGTAGGGCAGCGCGAGGAAGCTGGCCTTCCACGAGCCCGCGGCGTCCCCGCGCGGCGGGTCGGCCTGGCCGCCGTGCTCCGCGCAGAGCGCGAGCGCGCGGTCGAGCCCCGCGTCCACGGGGTGGTCCGTGCTCTCGAACCCGAGCAGCAGGAGCGCGTGGGAGCCGTCGCCCGCCCCGGACTGCTGGGCCTCCGCCGCGTCGACCAGTCGGCAGTTCGCGGGGTGCAGGCCGCTCTGGCTGATCGCCCGGACCGCCTCCGCGCCCGCGAGGAAGTCCCCGAAGCGCACGGTCCGGCCCGCGCGGTGCGAGGGCTTGGGCTGCACGCGGACCCACGCCTCCGTGATGACGCCGAGCGCGCCCTCGCTGCCCAGGAGCATCCGGTCGGGCGAGGGTCCCGCGCCCGAGCCGGGCAGCCGCCGGCTCTCCCAGGCGCCGACGGGCGTGATCGCCCGGACGGACTCGACGAGGTCGTCCACGTGGGTCCAGAGGGAGGCGAAGTGGCCCCCGGCGCGCGTCGCGACCCAGCCCCCGAGCGTCGAGCACTCGAAGGACTGCGGGAAGAAGCGCATCGTCATGCCGTGCTCCGCGAGCTGCCGCTCGACCTCAGGCCCGGGCAGCCCGGCCTGGATGCGCGCGCTGCGCGAGACGGGGTCGACCTCGAGCACCCGGTCCAGCCCGGCCAGGTCGAGCGAGAGCACGCCGTCGAACCCCGCGGGCACGGGGCACTCGACCCCGCCGACGACGCTCGTCCCGCCGCCGTAGGGCACGACGGCGCAGTTCGCCCCGGCGGCCCACGCCAGCGCGGCCTCGACGTCGGCCTCCGTCCGCGCGTAGGCGACGGCGTCCGGCGGGTGGTCCACCCGGCCGCGGAAGGCCCGGACCGTGTCCCGGTAGCTCGCGCCCTTCGCGTGGGTGATGCGGGCTCGCGCGTCGGTCGCGTACGGCGAGGCGACGCGCGGCGGCGGCAGGACGACGTCCTCGAGTCGGGCGGGTGCCTCGACCGCATCGGCGCCGAAGCCGAGCTGGTCGCGCACGAGCGGCCCGAGCCCCGCCGGGTCGACCGCGTTGGCCTCGAGCCCCCATCCCCACCAGCTGCGCATGGGCCGACCCTACGGGGAGCTTCGTAGCATGAGGTGATGGCCCCTTCCCCCGGCATCCTCGCGCGCGGCCCGTGGCCCCTCGAGGCCGTCGAGGCGCGCTGGTCCGAGGCGCACTACGAGCCGCCCGCGGCGACCACCGCGGCCGCCGACGCGGCGATCCAGGCGCTCAAGGACCGCGACTCCCCCTCCCACGACGGCCTGGCCGCGCGCCTCATGGGCTTCGAGGAGACCGCGGGCGGCATCGTCATGGACCTGCAGCCCCTGCGCTGGGCCCTGCGCCTGGTGGAGGGCGACGCGTCCGCCTCCATGGCCTCCCTCCTGGTCACCCGCGACGCGCAGGGCCGCTGGCTCGCCGGGCGCCGCGCGGCCTGGCTCTCCTCCTGGCCCGGGCGCTGGGCCCTGGGCGCGGGCGGCGCGGTCGACGTGGGCGAGACGCCCGCCGACACCCTCACCCGCGAGCTCATGGAGGAGTGGGGCGTGACGGCGGAGCGCGCGCAGGGCGAGGCGCTCGTCCGGCTCCCCCACGGGATGGTCATGTTCATCGGGCAGGCCTGGTTGCCGGACGGCGCGGAGGTCACCCCGGACCACGAGCACGACGCCCACGCCTGGTGGCCCGCGGACCCGGCCGACTGGCCCGCCGAGGCCGACGAGCCCCTGCGGCGCATGGCGGCGCTGCTCACCGCCGCCGAGCGGTGATGCGCCTCACCCGGCGCTTCGTCAAGCTCGCCTCCTTCACCCACTCCGCGGTCTACCTCGTCCTGCTCGTCGCCTGGGCCATCCCGGGGCTGGCCGGGGTCGAGGCGGTCTTCGGCCTCGCCCACGGCCTGGGCTGGTTCGCCATGTGCGCCCTCGTCATCGCGGCGTTGCGCCTGCGGCTCGTGGACATCCGCCTCGCGGTCGCGGTGGCGGTGCTCGGCGCGGTCGGCCCGTTCATCGGCTCGGCCGAGTTCGTGCGCCAGGACCGTCGGCGCGCCGACGCGCCCGGCTGACGGCGTCCTGACCGCCCGACGTTTGCTGATCCGGCACCCGGGTCACCCCTGGGACAGGACCTTGACACCAAGTCAAGTCCGCAGGCCCGCGGGTCAGCCGAACACGAAGGGTCATCACATGCACCGCATCCGGAACGGCACGCTCGTCGCCGTCCTCACCACCGCCTCTGCCGTCTCCGCAGCACCCGCGTCCGCCCACGGGGGCGACGAGGGCGCCACGTCGCGGCAGGCCACGCCGCTGACGAACCTCGTCACCCCCGCCCCCGTGCCCACCACGGGCGGCCCGGCGGCCATCGGCTCCTTCTCCAAGCCGTTCGTCGAGCCCACCGTCGGCGGGAAGACGACGAGCGAGAAGTGCATCGAGGCCGGGACGCCGAACGGGGGCCTGCTCTGCAAGCCCGCAGCGGGGTCGCTCGTCCAGCTCGCGGACGGCCGGATCCTCTTCTGGGACGCGCTCGAGGGCACGGAGAACAACAAGTTCTCGATCGTCGCCGAAGGCGGCACGACCTTCACGAACGACGCGTCGCGCCTGCTCGACCTGCGCGACGGCGCCCCGCGGTTCAGCACGCCGAACACCTTCGACGGCGGCGCCAACCCCAAGGGCGATCCCGGCGACCCGCTGCTGCCCGGTGGCCAGAGCACCGAGACCTACAACGACGGGGCGCTCTTCGGCTCGCACCAGTCCTTCTTGCCCGACGGCAGCGTGCTCGTCCAGGGCGGGACGGACTACTCGGCCGACCCGGGCGCCGACGGCATCCCGTTCGGCACCGTGGAGCTCACGGGCATCAAGTCGACGCGGATCTTCGACCCGAAGCTCAACGACTTCCGCCAGTCGGGGAACACGAACAAGCGCCGCTGGTACCCCACGCTCGTGGCCGGCGGCAACGGGAAGTACTACGACTTCTCCGGCGTGCAGAAGCTGCTCAAGCCGGTCTACAAGGACCGGCCCGAGGAGTCCGGGACGAACGTCAAGCAGGTCGAGGCGTTCGATCCGGGCACGGAGAAGTGGACGGACCAGGGCGACGCGGCCCAGCGCGACCTCCCGCTGTACCCGCGCATGCACCTGCTGCCCAACGGCAACATCTTCTACAACGCGAACGGCCAGGTCTTCAACCCGTTCGGCCAGAGCACGGGCGAGCTGACCTGGAACAACCTGGCGAGCTTCAACCCCGACTCGAAGACCTGGACGGACCTCGGGCTCGCCAACCAGGGCACGCTGACCCCGGGCTTCCGCGGCTCGACCTCGAGCACGATGCTGCCGCTGGAGCCCGACGCCGACGGCCGGTACACGAAGACGCGCCTGCTCACGGCGGGCGGCATCCTCGGGACCTCGCCGGGCAGCGAGATCGCCGTGGCCAACTCGGACATCACGACGGTCGACACGAGCGCCGGCAAGGCGGAGAAGGTCTCCACGGAGGAGACCGGACCGCTGAACCAGCGCCGCTGGTTCGGCCAGAACGTCGTGCTGCCGACGGGCGACGTCATGGTCTTCTCGGGGGCCGACAAGGACGAGGTGCTCACCCCGGGCTTCGAGTTCGCCACCCAGCAGGCCGAGATGTTCGACGTCGCCAAGAGGACGTGGATCCCGATGGCCACGGCCAACAACCCGCGGACGTACCACAACACCGCCGTGCTGATGCCGAGCGGGGAGGTCCTCGTGGGAGGGCACGCGACGATCTCGACGGGCTACGCGAACAACACGACGGTGCCGGGCGGCTTCGCGCCGCACGACGGCCGTGACCCGTCCTTCGAGGTCTACCGGCCGCCGTACCTCGAGCGCGGGCCGCGCCCCGTCCTGACCACCGCCCCGGACGCACTGGGCTACGGCAAGACCTTCAAGGTCGTCCTGGCCCCGGGCGTGGACGCGGCGTCGGTCGACTCCGTGCGCATCACCCGCAACACGGCGATCACCCACATCGTGGATGCCGACCAGCGACAGGTCGTGCTCCCGGTCGTGGGCCGTGACGGCCAGACCGTGACCGTCAAGGCGCCGCCGAACGCGAACGTCGCCCCCGCCGGCCCCTACATGCTGTTCGTCAACGCCAAGACGGACAAGGGTCCGGTGCCCTCCGTGGCCAAGCAGCTGCTGGTCGGGCCCGACGCAGCGAAGCTCGCCAGGCAGAACCGCGTGGCCGGCTCGTCGGCGAAGAGCTGCGCGAGCAAGCGGACCGTCACGGTCCACGTCGCCAAGGCGAACCGGAAGGCCCTGAGGAGCGCCGCGTTCTACCTCGAGGGCAAGCGCGTGAAGAGCTCCGGGTCCACGGCGCGGATCTCGATGAAGGGGCGTCCGCGGGGGACCGTCACGGTGCGGATCGTGACCGTCTCCAAGAGCGGCAAGAAGGCCACGGACGTCCGTCGCTACCGCACCTGCACGTCGGGTGCGACCTACAAGGCGAGGGTCGCGGCGAAGCGCCGATAGCACACGCGACAGACGGCGCGGCTCCCGACCCGGAGCCGCGCTAGTGTGCCTGGTCATGGCAGTAGACACGACGGTCCAGGTGATCGCCCCGGGTGCGGGCGAGTCGGTCACCGAAGGGACGATCCTCGAATGGGCTGTCGAGGAGGGTGGGCACGTCGACCTGGACGCGACGCTCGTCGAGATCTCGACGGACAAGGTCGACGTCGAAGTCCCCTCCCCGGTGGCCGGCACCGTGGTGAAGCGCTACTTCGAGGAGGGCGACACCGTCACGGTCGGCGCCGTCCTCGCGGACGTGCAGCCCGACGACGGTGCGGCGCCCACGGCGCCTGACGCCGACGCCCCAGTCGGCGAGGGCGATCCCTCACCGCAGACCGAGGCGGCCCCCGCGGCGAGCGGTGGCGAGACCCTCGACATCGTCACCCCCGGTGCGGGCGAGTCGATCACGGAGGGCACGCTCCTCGAGTGGAGCGTGGGGGTCGGCGATGAGGTCGAGGCCGACGACACGATCTGCGAGATCTCCACGGACAAGGTCGACGTCGAGCTCCCCGCGCCCGCGAAGGGCACGATCTCCGAGCTCCTCGCGGAGGAGGGCGACACGGTCACCGTCGGGCAGGTCATCGCCCGCATGACGACCGGCGCCGCCGCGTCGAACGGCTCCGCCCCGGCTGCGACCAACGGCTCGAACGGGAGCGCCGCCCCCGCGCCGGCCGCCGCCCCGGCACCCGCCGCCGCCGCTGCGCCCGCACCGGCCGCGCCCGCCGCCGCGCTCCCCGAGGACCAGAAGGTCTCCCCCGTCGCCGCGCGCGTCGCGGCCGCGGAGGGCGTGGACCTCGCGACGGTCACGGGCACGGGCCCGGCCGGCCGCATCACGAAGGAGGACGTCCTCGCGCGCAAGGCCGGGACGGCCCCCGCCCGCGCCGCCGCGCCGTCCGCCCCGGCCAACGGCAACGGCGCCTCCGCGAACGGCGCCGGGGCGAAGCCCGAGGGCGCGCAGCTCATCAAGGGCTCCGCCGCGGTCCTCGCGCGCTACATGGACGAGTCGCGCTCCATCCCGACCGCGACCTCCTTCCGCACCCTGACCGTCACGGCGATGGACACCCGCCGCAAGCAGCTCAAGGCCGGCGGCCAGAAGGTCTCCTTCACCCACCTCATCGCCTACGCGATCGCCCTCGCGGTCCAGCAGGAGATGCCGGGGATGGCCAAGCACTTCCTCGACGTGGACGGCAAGCCGCACGTCATCGACGACGACGCCGTGCACCTCGGCATCGCGGTCGACGTGACCACGAAGAAGGGCCGCACCCTCATGGTGCCGGTCATCAAGGACGCGGGCCGCAAGTCCTTCTCGGACTTCAAGGCCGCCTTCGACGACCTCATCGCCAAGGCCCGCGAGAACAAGCTCACCGCGGACGACCTCCAGGGCGCGAACGTCTCGCTCGACGAACCCGGGCGGCATCGGCACGATCGCCTCCGTCCCGCGCCTCATGACGGGCCAGGGCACGATCATCGCCACGGGCTCCATCGCCTACCCCGTCGGCCTCGGCGCCATCGGGGACATGATCGGCGCGGAGAAGGTCATGACGATGACCTCCACCTACGACCACCGCATCATCCAGGGCGCGGAGTCGGGGCAGTTCCTGAAGGTCGTCGAGGACTACCTCCAGGGCGAGAACGGCTTCTACGAGGGCGTCTTCTCCGCGCTCGGCGTCCAGATGGGCCCGGCGCCGCAGCCGCCCGCGCCCGCCGCCGCCGCGGCCGCCGCGCGCGACGCCGCGAGCGCGCCGGCGACGACGTCGGCCTCCGGCGTCATGCCGAGCGAGGAGCTCCTGCAGGCCGTGCAGGCCGCGGTCTCCCTGCTCAAGGCGCACCGCACCCACGGCCACCTGGCCGCGAAGCTCGACCCGCTGGGCTCCGAGCCCGAGGGCGATCCCGCGCTCGACCCGGAGCCGCTCGGCCTCACGCCGGAGCTCATGGCGCAGATCCCCGCGAAGATCCTGCGGATGCACGTCCCGGGCGCGACGCTCGCCGACGCGCTCCCGCACCTGCGCGAGACGTACTGCGGCACGATCGCCTACGAGATCGAGCACATCTCCTCGCACCGCCAGCGGACCTGGCTGCGCGAGCGGATCGAGTCCGGCGCGTTCCGCACGGGGCTGACGAACGACGAGCAGAAGGCGCTGCTGAAGCGCCTCGTCGAGGTCGACGCGTTCGAGCGCTTCATGCACAAGGCCTACCTCGGCCAGAAGCAGTTCTCGATCGAGGGCCTCGACATGTCGGTCCCGATGGTCGACGAGATGATCCAGCTCAGCGCCGCGCACGGCGCCCGCGAGGTCGTCGTCGGCATGGCGCACCGCGGCCGCCTGAACGTGCTCGCGCACAACCTCGGCCGCCCCTACGAGACGATCTTCGCGGAGTTCGAGGGCGCCTCGACGCTCGAGGCGATCACGACGATCCCGCAGGGCGGCACGGGCGACGTGAAGTACCACCACGGCGCGCAGGGCAGCTACCAGCTCCCCAACGGCGAGTCGATCCTCGTGAACCTCGAGTCGAACCCCTCGCACCTCGAGTTCGTCCACCCCGTCGTGCTCGGCGCCGCCCGCGCCGCGCAGACGACGCGCCAGGGCCCGCACGCGCACCGCGACAACGCGGCGGCGGTGCCGATCGTCCTGCACGGCGACGCGGCCTTCCCGGGCCAGGGCGTCGTGGCGGAGTCGCTGAACCTCCAGGCCCTCGACGGCTACCAGGTCGGCGGCGCGCTGCACCTCATCACGAACAACCAGGTCGGCTTCACCACGGACTCGGAGGACTCGCGCTCCACGCGCTGGGCCTCCGACCTGGCCAAGGGCTTCGACGTGCCGATCATCCACGTCAACGCCGACGACGTCGCGGCCTGCATCTCGGCCGTGCGCCTCGCGTTCGCCTACCGCCAGGAGTTCGGCCACGACGTGCTGATCGACCTGATCGGCTACCGCCGCTTCGGCCACAACGAGGCCGACGAGCCCGCGTACACGCAGCCCGAGATGTACGCGCAGATCAAGCAGAAGAAGCGCGTGACGGACCTCTTCGCGGAGAAGCTCGTCGAGTCCGGCGTCATCTCCAAGGAGGACGTCGACGCCCAGAAGCAGGAGATCTGGGACGAGCTCACGCGCCTGCACGCGGACCTCAAGACGCAGATCAAGGACGCCGCGGAGGCCGACGGTGGCCGGGTCGGCCAGCAGACGGGGGAGTACACGCTCGACCGCACGCCGTCCCCCGAGGTCAAGACGGCCGTGTCGCGCGAGCGCCTGGAGGTCCTCAACGAGGAGCTGCTCCAGGTGCCCGAGGGCTTCACGGTCCACCCGAAGCTCGCGAAGCAGCTCGAGCGCCGCCGCACCGCGGTGACCGAGACGGGCGGCATCGACTGGGCCCACGCGGAGACGCTGGCGTTCGCCTCGCTGCTGACGGAGGGCGTGCCGATCCGCCTGACGGGCCAGGACGTCGAGCGCGGGACGTTCTCCCAGCGCCACCTCGTCTTCCACGACGCCAAGACGGGCCAGACGGTCTCCCCCGTGCAGAACCTGCCGGGTTCCCTGGCGCCGATCGAGCTGCACAACTCGCCCCTGTCGGAGATCGCCTGCCTCGGCTTCGAGTACGGCTACTCCCAGGAGGCGCCGGAGACGCTCGTGCTCTGGGAGGCGCAGTTCGGCGACTTCGCCAACGGCGCGCAGGTCATCATCGACCAGTTCATCGTCTCGGGCCTGGCGAAGTGGGGCCAGTCCTCGCGGCTGACGCTCCTGCTCCCGCACGGCTACGAGGGCTCGGGCCCCGAGCACTCCTCGGCCCGCCTCGAGCGCTTCCTGCAGCTCGCGGCGGAGGGGAACATCCGCGTCGCGAACGTCACCACGCCCGCGCAGTACTTCCACCTCCTGCGCCGGCAGGCGCGCGTGGCCAAGCAGCGGCCGCTGGTCATCATGACCCCGAAGTCGCTCCTGCGGCTGCCCCAGGCGACGAACCGCATCGAGCACCTCTCCGAGACGCAGTTCTTCCCCGTGCTCGGGGAGCCGCGCGTCCCGGTCGACCAGGTCGAGCGGCTCGTGCTCTGCACGGGCAAGGTCTACTACGACCTCGTCGGCCACCCCGCGCGGCAGGACAACCCCGCCGTCGCGATCGGCCGGGTCGAGCTGCTCTACCCCTTCCCCGAGGCGCAGATCTCCGAGCTCATCGGGAGCTACCCGAACCTCAAGGAGGTCGTGTGGGCCCAGGAGGAGCCGCGCAACATGGGCGCCCGCGCGCACATGTTCCCGCGGCTCATGCAGATCCTCCCGGACCACATCGCCTTCGGGTACGTCGGCCGGCCCGAGCGCGCCAGCCCGGGCGAGGGCTACCCGGCCGCGCACAACGTGGAGCAGAACCGCATCATCCGCACGGCGCTCGACCGCGACGTGCCCGTGTCGCTCTACCCCGCCAAGACGCCCGGCGAGCGCTAGCGGCGCAGGCGGTGGAGGCGGACGCGCGCGTCCGTCGTCGTCGTGATCGTCCAGTCCGCGGCCGCGGCCTCCAGGAAGGGGGCCGCGACCGCGCGGTCCGGGTCGGCGAGGAGGACCTCGGGCGCCAGGCGGGGCAGGAGCGGCAGGAGCGCGTCGCCGTTGCGCTCCTCGTAGAGGACGTCGGCGGCGAGGACGAGGTCCCACGGCGCGCGGGCGACGAGCGCAGCCGGAGCGCGCCAGTCGACGACGAGCGCCTCGACCTCGAGCCCGTTGTGCGCCGCGTTGACCTCCGCCGCGCGCACGGCCTCGGGCGCCCAGTCCGTGACCGTCACCCGCGCGCCGCCCATCGCCGCGGCCAGCCCGGGGAGCCCGAGGCCCGCGCCGAGCTCGAGCACGCGCCGGCCGCGCAGCGGGCGGCGGGCGACCAAGCGCGCGAGCGCGATCGCGCTCGGCCAGAGCTCCGCCCAGTAGGGCAGGTACTCGTCCCGCGCCTCGAAGGCCTCCTCGTCGAGGAGCGCGTCGAGGTCGCGGGGGCGCAGGATCGTGATGTCGCGCCCGTCCCCGAGCGCGACGACGTCGACGATGGGGTCGGCGTCGCCGCCGACGAGCCCCCCCTCGCCGGGCAGGGTCAGCCCCGCGCCGCGAGCGCCTCGGCGACCGCGGCCGCGCTCGGCGCGATGTCCGGCTCGAGGCGGCCGAGCAGCTCCCGCCAGCCCGGCTGCAGCGCGATGGCCTGCTCCACGCGCTCGACGGCCGTCGGCATGTCCTCGTTCTGCGCCGCGGCCAGGCCGGCCCAGAAGAGCAGCTCGTGGTTGTCCGGCGCCAGGAGGCTCGCGCGCTCGTAGCGGTCGCCCGCCGCCGCGTGGTCCCCCGCACCCGCGAGGTCGTCGGCCTCCGAGGCCAGCGCGTAGGCGTCGCGCAGGTCCATGAGCCGGTCGAGCTCGGTGAGCGGCTCGGGGTGGTCGTCGACCCGGAGGTCCACCGCCCCGTGCCAGGCCGCGCCGTCCGGCGGCGTCACGAGGAGCGCGCAGGACTGCTTGCCGCGGGCGTCGCCACCCTGCGCCTCGGCCGCGTGCATCGCCGCGGCCAGGCGCCGCTCGAGCGGCCCGGAGGCGCGCTCGAAGGCCTGGGCCATCGCGGGCCACACCTGCGGGGAGCTCATCATGTTCGCCTGTGCCGCGAAGGCCGGGCCGACGTCGTGGCCCGCGTGCCCGATGCAGCCCTCGCCCGTGTGCACCGCGATCCGCCCGCGCACGTCGACCACCGCGACCTGCCGGAAGCGCGCCGCCTCGTCCCCGGCGACCTCCGCGTCGAGCGCCGCCTGCGGCGCCTCGCCCGCCGCGAGCCGGTCGAGCAGCCGCGGGCCGTACTCCGGCTCGACGATGGACTGCGTCGCCACCGCGCCGACGCCCGGCCGGACCCAGGGCACGAGGGGCCCGACGGCGAACCAGTGCGACTGGACCGCGACGCCGACGGCGCCCGTCTCCACGTCGGCGGCCACGATGGAGTACGTCCCTCGGCGAACCATGGGCCGGAGGCTACCCGGCACCGCGGGCCGTACCTTGGGGCGACGCGATGGACGCCGAGGCCGCCCCGCTCTTCGACCGCATCCTCCACGCCCGCGCGGAGGTCCTGCTCCGCGCGGCGGTGCGCGACGACTTCGGGCGCGCCACCGGGGGCGAGCAGGCGCCGCTCGTCGTCGTGGGCTTCGACCGCACGGGGACGACCCGCTGGATCGCCGGCGGTGACGCCGGCCTCCTGGCCGCGATCAGCGGGGAGCTCGACCCCGTGGCCGCGGGCTGCCTGCTCGTCGCCGGCACGACCCCCGGCACGGTCGTCGGCACGGCGATCACCGTGAGCGCCGCGGGGGCCCGCGCGCTCCCGCTCGACGCGCGCCGCCGGCGGCTCGGCCGCCCCCGCGTGCACTTCGGCCCGACGGAGGACCCGCTGGGCGTCGGCGCGGAGGTCGCCCTCGCGCTGCACGGAGCCGTCGAGCGCGCCGCGCGCCTGCGGAGCCTCGGGTGAGCGAGGAGGCGGCGGCGCGCATCATCGCCCGCGTGCTCGCCATCCCCGAGGGCTTCGTGCGCACCTACGGCGACCTCTCCCCGGGCGCCCCGCGCTTCACGGGCCACGCGCTCAAGCACGCGGACCGCATCGGCGTCGCGGTCCCCTGGCACCGGGTCGTCCGCGCGGACGGCTCGCTGGCCAAGGGCGAGCGCCAGCGGGCGCTGCTCGACGCGGAGGGCGTGCCGTTCGACCCCCGGGGGCGGGTGGAGCTCCGTGTGGCACGCTTCCACCCCGATGACGTGGATCTCGCGTGACCTCCGCCTCGCCGCCCGCCCGCGCGGCATCCACCTGATCACCCGCGAGGTGCTCGACGCCGTGCCCGAGCTGCGCGACCTCCGCGCGGGCCTCCTGCACGTCTTCCTCCAGCACACCTCCGCCGGCCTGACGCTCACGGAGAACGCCTCCCCCGAGGTCCGCCGCGACCTGACGGCCTGGCTCGACGACACCGCGCCCGAGGGGCGGCGCTGGGAGCACGACCTCGAGGGCCCGGACGACATGCCCGCGCACGTGAAGGCGCTCCTGGCCGGCGCGTCGCTGAGCATCCCCGTCCGCGACGGCGCGCCCCAGCTCGGCACCTGGCAGGGCATCTGCCTCTGCGAGTTCCGGGACGAGGGCGGCCCGCGCCGCCTCGTCCTCACCCTCCAGGGCTCCTAGCGCCCGAAGCGCGCCCAGGCCGCGCGCTCCTCGAGCGCGGCGAGCACGGAGCCGGCCACCGCGGGGCCCACGTCGGCCAGGGCCGCCGCGAGGCCGAGCCGCGCGAGGACGTTCCGCCGCGACTGCACGACGACGACCTCCGCGTCCGGGTAGCGCTCGGCCAGCACGGCCCGCATGCCGCCCAGGCCGTCGACGAGCCCGAGCTCCACCGCCCGCGCGCCCGTCCAGACCTCCCCCGAGAAGAGCTCCTCACCCCCGGCGAGCTTCTCGCCGCGCCGCTCCCGGACCCAGCCCACGAACAGCGCGTGGAGCTCGTCCTGCATCCCGCGCAGCCAGGCGACGTCCTCGGCCTTCTCGGGCAGGAACGGGTCGAGCCGCGCCTTGCTCTCCCCCGCGGTGTGCAGCCGCCGCTCCACCCCGGCCTTCGCGATGAGCCCCTCGAGCCCGAAGCCGCCGCTGACCACGCCGATCGAGCCGACGAGCGACGTCGCGTGGGCGAGGACCTCGTCGGCCGCGCAGGCCAGCCAGTAGCCGCCCGAGGCCGCGACGTCCTCGCAGAACGCCAGGACGGGGACCTCGTGCTTCGCGGCGAGCTGCCGGATGCGGTCGGCGACCAGCGCGGACTGCGTCGGCGCGCCGCCCGGCGAGTTGATCGCGAGCGCGACGGCCTGCAGGCCCTCGGTCTCGAACGCGGCCTTCAGCGCCGGCTCGACCGCCTCGAGGGAGATGACCCCGCGGCTCAGGGGGGAGCCCGAGGCGGCGATGACGCCCTGCAGGCGGACGACCGCGACCTTCGCCCCCGGGGTCGGCAGCACCCGCTTGACGGCGGGCGGGAGCGGGAGGTCGGCGAGACGGGCGGCGACGGAGGGCACCCAGGGACGGTACCCCCGCGCACTCCGCCGGCTCCCGCGGCGGCGCAGCTAGGCGCAGAAGCGCACGATCGCCCGCACGACGATGCGCGCGAGCTGCTCCACCTCGGCCACGGAGACGCGCTCGTCGACCCCGTGGGCCCGCTCGAGCCCGTGCGGGCCGAGCATCGCGCAGGGCACGCCCTTCGCGCAGAAGAGCCGCATGTCCGCGCCCCACGTCGCCCCCGCGACGCGCGGCGCCACCCCGCGCTCGTCCTCGGCCGCGGCGCGCAGCAGGCCGACCCACGGGTGGGCCGCGTCGGTCTCGGCCGGGGCGAACTGCCCGCCCGTCCACGTCAGCTCGACCCGCTCCTCCCCGCCCGTCGCCTCGTCGACCGCGGCCTGGAGCGCCATGCGCGCCGACGCGACGTCGCCGCCGAGGGGGACGCCGACGCGCCCCTCGAAGCGCAGCGCGTCGGGCACCTGGCTCGACCAGCGCCCGGCCTGCAGCTGGCCGACCAGCAGCGGGTAGGGGAGCGCGTGCTCGCGCATGAGCGGGTGCGCGACGTCCGTGTTGACCCGGCGCTCGTGCGCCTGCAGCGCCGCGTGGATCGGGAGGTAGCGGTCGATCGCCGAGCGCCCGTTGAGGCGCACCGCGGCATGGGCGGCGCGGCCGCTGACCGTGCCCCCGAAGGTGAGCGCCCCCGCCTGCGCGCAGACGAGCTCGAAGCCCGTCGGCTCCGGGATGAGGCAGGCCGCGAACGCGCTGTCGCGCTCGAGCGCGGCGAAGGTCCCGAGGCCGCCGTCCTCCTCCCCGGGCACGGCCTGCAGCACGACGTCGCCCCGCAGCGGGATGCCGGCCGCGCGCACGGCGGCGAGCGCGTGCAGGAGCGCCGCGACCCCGCCCTTCATGTCCGCCGCGCCCCGGCCGTGGAGCTCCCCGTCGACGACGGTGCCCGACCACGGACCCTCCTGCCAGGTCTCCTCGCCCTCGTGGACGACGTCGACGTGCCCGTTGAGGCAGAGCCGCGGGGCCGTGGGATCCGTGCCGCGCAGCACCACCTCCGCGTGGACGAGCTCCGTGCGCGCGGCCTCCTCGCCAGGGTGCTCCCCGAGCGCCCGCAGCGCGGCGAGGTCGTGCTCGACCACCGTGCCCTCGAGCCCGTGCTCCCGGGCCAGCCCGGCGAGGAGCTCGACGACCGCGCGCTCCTCCCCCGTGACGCTCGGCTGCCGGACCAGCCGGGCGAGGTCCGCGGTCAGGCGGGGCGCGTCGAGCGCCGCCAGCGCGCGGGCCTCGAGCTCCGCGGTGGTCGCGAGGTTGGTTTGCATCGCCGGAAGGTAGGGGAGTTGCCACGCGCCCACAACGCCGTCATCCGTCCACGGACCGGCGGTCCTGGCGGAGCAACAGCCATGTAGCCACAAGGTTGGAGCTACGGGGGTGTAGCTTGTGGCGGATGCACGAGCCGGAACGCGCCGCACCCCAGCGGACCCTCCTCATCCTCAGCCTCGGCACCGTCGCCTTCGCGCTGGGCCAGACGCTGATCATCCCCGCGATCCCCGACATGAAGGCGAGCTTCGGCGCGTCCTCGAGCGCCGCCGCCTGGATGGTCACGGCCTACTTCCTCACCGCCTCGATCTCCACGCCGATCGCCGGACGGCTCGGGGACATGTTCGGCAAGCGGAAGATGCTCGCGCTCTCCCTGGGCCTGCTCGCCGTGGGCTGCCTGGTCTCCGCGCTCGGCCAGTCGCTCGAGGTCGTCGTCGCTCGGTCGCGCGCTCCAAGGGCTGGGCGGCGGCGTCTTCCCGCTCTCCTTCGGCATCGTCCGCGACGAGTTCCCCGCCGACCGCGTCCCGGCCTCGATCGGCCTGCTCGGCTCGACCGCGGGCGTCGGCGGCGGCATCGGCCTGCCGCTCGGCGGCCTCATCGCCGACCACGTCGACTTCCACTGGATCTTCTGGCTGAGCACCGCGCTCTCGCTCCTGGCGGTGGCCACCACCGTCCTGCTCGTCCCGGAGTCGCCCCTGCGCTCACCCGGCCGCGTGGACGTCCGGGGCGCGCTCGTGCTGAGCGTGGGCCTCGTGCTCCCGCTCGTCGGCGTCTCGCAGGCCACGACGTGGGGCTGGGGCTCCCCGAAGCTCCTGGGCTGCGTCGCCGCCGGCTTCGTCGTCCTCTGGGGCTTCGTGAGGCTCGAGCAGCGGACACCGGCGCCGCTGGTGAACATGCGCACGCTCGCGCGGCGGACCGTCCTGACGACGGACATCGCGACGTTCCTGGTCGGCTTCGGCCTCTTCGGCTCCTTCGTCCTCATCCCCCAGCTCGCGCAGCTGCCGAAGGACACGGGCTACGGCTTCGGCTTCAACGCGCTGCAGGCCGGGCTGCTCCTCGCGCCGGCGTCGCTCATCTCCCTGTTCCTCTCCCCGCTCTCGGGCCGGATGGGCGGCCGCCTCGGCGCGCGCGTCCCCCTGGCCATCGGCTGCGCGATCGCCGCGGTGGCGCTCGGGATGCTCGCGATCGTCCACACCTCGCCGCTCATCACGCTCGTCTGGTCCGCGACGCTCGGCATCGGCGTCGGCTTCGCGTTCTCCGCGATGCCGAACCTCGTCATCGAGGCCGTCGAGCAGCACGAGACGGGCGAGGCGACGGGCGTGAACACCATCGCCAGGAACGTCGGCGCGTCGCTCGGCTCCGCCGTCGGCGGCTCCATCCTGGCCTCCGACGTCCTGAGCTCGGGGTTCCCGACCGAGTCGGCCTTCACCGCCGCCCTGGCGATCTCCGCGCTGGGCTCGATCGTCGCGACCGTCGCCGCGCTGAGCATCCCCGCGCGGCGACTGGCGCGGGTCGGCGAGCGCGAGCCGGAGCTGGCCCATGCCTGAGGCCACGCGCACCCGGCGCGGCTCCGCGGAGGTCGAGGCCGCGATCCTCGACGCGACGCTCGAGCTCCTGGCCGAGCGGGGGTACGCGGGCCTGGTCGTCGACCAGGTCGCCCAGCGCGCCGACACCGCGCGGACGGTCCTCTACCGCCGCTGGCCCGACAAGGCGCACCTCGTGGCCGCCGCGCTGGAGACCGTGCGCGCGGGCATCGTCCCCGTGGAGCGCTCGGGGGACCTGCGGACGGACCTCCAGGTGGTGCTGCGCCGGGTCGCCGACCTCCTCGCCGGGCCGTTCGGCGGCGCCTGCGCCGCCGTGCAGGCCGAGCGGAACGCGAAGCCCGAGCTCAAGCGGGCGGCCGAGGAGGCGGGGCTCGGGACGCGCCGCCCCGCGCTGGCCGAGGTCCTGCAGCAGGCCGTCGAGGCCGGGGAGCTGCGCCGCGGCGTCCTGGACACGGAGCTGCCGCACGCGGCGACGGCGCTCCTGCTCTACCACCTCTCGGAGGGCAGCCGGATCGACCACGCGCTCGCCGACGCGATCCTCGAGGACGTCGTCTGGCCCGGCGTCCAGCGCTGGGCCACCTAGCCCAGCCGGCGCTCCGCCTCGTCGATGCGGACGTCGTTGATCGAGGCGTAGCGCCGCGCCATCAGGCCGTCGGGGGCGAACTCCCACATCTCGTTGCCGTAGGAGCGCCACCACTGCCCGTCGGCGTCGCGGCTCTCGTACTCGAAGCGCACGCCGATGCGGTCCTCCGTGAAGGCCCAGAGCTCCTTCTCCAGGACGTACTCCTGCTCACGCTCCCACTTCGCGGCCAGGAACGCGCGGATCTCGTCACGGCCGCGCAGGACCTGGTCGCGGTTGCGCCACTCGGAGTCCTCCGTGTAGGCCAGCGCGACGCGGTCGGGGTCCTTCGAGTTCCACGCGTCCTGCGCGGCCTTGACCTTCGCGGCAGCGGTCTCGGGGGTGAACGGCGGGCGGATGTCGGTCGGGCTGGGCACGGTCAGCGGGCTCCTCGGCGGACGGCGGCGTGGCGGGCGCGACGGAACTCCAGCACGTCGCCGTCGACGGCGCGCTCGGGCAAGGGCGCCGCGGCCAGGACGGTGGGCAGGATCGGCGTGCGGACGAGCTCGCCCTCGGCCGTGCGCTCGACGCGCACGGCACGCGTGCCCGGGCGCGAGGTCACCACCCGCTCCAGGCGGTCGTCGCGGAAGAGGAGCCCCACGCCGTCGTCGGCGGCCCACCCCGCGGGCACGACGTCGGAGGCGACGGCGGCCTCGTAGACCGGCAGGCGGTCGCGGTCGTTGTCCGCGTGGACGGAGAGCGAGTGGGGCAGCAGGCCGAGGCCCTCGACGGGGCGCGGGATCCCGGTGCTCTTCGTCACGCCGCCGGCGAACCAGCACATGGCGCCGGCGCTCAGCCCGGCGAGGACCGTGCCGCGCTCCCAGGCCTCGCGGAGGATCGCGTCGAGCCCGTACTCCCGCCAGATCGCGAGCATGGAGCGCATGGAGCCGCCGCCGACGTAGACGACGTCCTGGGCGAGCACGAGGTCGCGGAGGGAGATCCCGCCGGTCTCCCCCAGGCGGAAGAGCGAGAGCTCGGCGGGGATGCACGGGCGGTCGGCGTAGGTCGCGCGGAACGCGGCGACCTGCTTCTCCGCGTCGCCCGAGGCGGTCGGCAGCAGGAGGAGCTTCGGGACCGGCCTGGGCGAGAGCGTGAGGATGAACTCGTCGAGGGCCGGGTTCTCGGGCTCCATCGTGAAGCCCCCACCGCCCATCGCGAAGATCGTCCGTGTCGGCCCCGCCATCCGCAGCAGACTAGGCGGCGAGCGCCGGCGCGTCGGGCACTGCGGCCACCGGGCCGAGGTACCGCGCCGGGAGCTCGGCCTCGACCGTCGCACCGCCGACGTGCTCGACGCGGTAGGCGGCCGCCTTGCGCTTGCTCGTCACGACGTCGTGGAGCTCCGTGCCGACGAAGTGCAGCGCGCAGCCGTCGTCCGCGCCGTAGCCGGCGACCATGCCGTCGCCCATGAACGCGTGGAACTCGTCGCGGCGCTCGGGCTCGGCGTCGTAGTGCACGCAGTTCGAGAACGGCAGGAAGCCCAGCGCCTGCACGCGCTCGGGCGGCCCGTGGAACGCGGTGACCGCCTCCTCGAACCAGCAGAGGGAGCCCGCGGAGCCGCCGCAGAGGATCACGCCCGCTTCCCAGCACTCCTGCAGCACGTCGTGGAGCCCGTGGGCGCGCCAGGCGCCGAGCAGCGAGACGACGCTGCCCCCGCCGACGTAGACGATGTCCTGCTGGAGCAGGTGCTCGCGCAGGTTGCCCTCGACGGCGCCGGCGCCGCGGTCGCGCCGGAAGAGCGAGACGTGCGAGGTGTCCGCGACGGCGCCGAAGCGGCGGTAGAAGCGCACGACGTAGTGGTCCGCGTCGCCCGAGGCCGTCGGGACGAAGCAGACCCGGGGGCGCTTGCGGCCGGCCAGCGCGAGGACGTGGTCGTCGAGCAGCTGGTTGCCCCCCTCCATGGAGAAGCCGCCGCCGCCGAACGCGATGATCTGCCGGGAAGGGCCCATGGCAGCGAGTCTGCCCCCGGCAGGGGCGCGCGCCTTCGTCCGGCGGTCCCAAGCTGGTGTACGCCGTGTCCAGGTCTCAGCGTCCCTGCCAGACGGGGTCGCGCTTCTCCTTGAACGCCGTGGCGCCCTCGATGGCGTCCTTCGAGCCGAAGACGGGCCCCGTCGACCTCGCCCTGCTTGGCCCACATCTCCTCCGTGCTCCAGTCCTGCTGGCGCTGGAGGACCTCCTTCGAGGCCTCGAGGGCGAGCGGGCCGTTGCGGGCGATCGCCGCCGCGAGCTCGAGGGCCGCGTCGAGCGCGCCGCCCGGCTCCGCGATGCGGTTGACCACCCCGAAGGCGTGGAAGCGCTCCGCGGGCAGCGGGTCGCCCGTGAGCGCGAGCTCCATGACGACGTGGTAGGGCATGCGGCGCGGCAGGCGCAGGAGGGCGCCGCCGGCGGCGACGAGCGAGCGCTTCGCCTCGGGGATGCCGAGCTTCGCGCCGGCGGCGGCGACGATGAGGTCGCAGGCCAGCGCGATCTCGAAGCCGCCCGCGACCGCGAAGCCCTCGATCGCCGCGATGAGCGGCTTGCGCGCGCCGCGCTGGGCGATGCCGGCGAAGCCGCGGTCGCCGACCCAGGGGGCCTCGCCCTTCGCGAAGGCCCCGAGGTCCATCCCCGCGCAGAACGCGCCGCCCGCACCTTGGAGGACGCCGACGGTGAGCGCCGCGTCCGCGTCGAGCGCGTCGAGCGCCGCGGCGATCCCCTCGGCGGCGGCGAGGTCGATCGCGTTGCGGACCTCGGGGCGGTTGATGGTGATGACGAGCACGCTGCCGCGCTGCTCGGTCAGGACGGCGGGCTCGCTCATGGCGCGAGCCTAGTCCGGCGGCCGCGGCCGGGAAGTAGCCTGCGGCCATGGAGCAGATCGCGCCCGACGTCCACCACCTGCCGCTGGTCCCGCGCAACGGGATCAACGCGTACGTCATCGGGGACGTGATCGTGGACGCGGGGCTGGCGAGCTCGGCGAAGAAGATCGCCAAGGCCGTCGAGGGCCGGACGATCCAGGCGCTCGCCGCGACCCACGCGCACGCGGACCACCTCGGCGGGGCGCGCCGCCTCGTCGACATGCTCGAGCTCCCGCTCTGGGTCTCGGCAGGCGATGCGGGAGACGCCCGCTCGGGCGAGCCGGCGGTCACGCAGGGCCGCGCGAAGAAGCTCATGGAGTTCGCGGGCGGCTTCGACGGCGTCGACGTCGCCCGGGAGCTGCGCGAGGGCGACGAGGTCGCCGCGGGCTTCGTCGTGGTCGAGGCGCCGGGGCACTCGCCGGGTCAGATCGCCTACTGGCGGGCGGGGGACCGCACGCTGCTGTGCGGGGACGTCTTCACCCACATGAACCTCCTCACGACGGCGGTCGGCCTGCACCTGCCCCCGAACCTCGTGACGATCGACCCGGAGCTGAACCGGGCCTCCGCCCGCAAGCTCGCCGCGCTCGAGCCCGCGGTCGTCGGCTTCGGCCACGGCCCCGTCCTGCGCGACGCCGCACCGAAGCTCTCGGCCTTCGTCGCGGCGATGTGACACCCCCGCACCGCAAAGGGGCCTGACCCCTTTCCGGTGACGGGTGTCGATGGTTTACTTATGTAGATGCTTGTGCTTTACTTGTTCGGACACGAGAACCGAACGAGGAGAGACCGCATGGACCCCCATGACACCCCCACCCAGCAGGACAAGCAGATCACCATCGACGTCCCCGCAGACCGCGTAGCCGAGTTCTACGCCTTCTACGGGCACTTCCTCGCCGGCGGCCGCGGCCGTCGCGGCGGGCGCCGGGGCGGCCCCCACGGGCACGGCCCCGGGCGCGGCCGCTGTGGCCACCACGGCCACCCGCACCACGAGGAGCACGGCGCCGAGGACCAGCCCGCCGGGAGCCCGGCGAGCTGATGGCCGACAAGCCGGTCACCGTCGCGGTGCCGGAGGAGCGCGTCCCGGAGTTCTACGTCTGGTTCGCGCACTTCCTCGCCGCCCCGGCCGGCTCGCAGCCCGGGGACTGGGCCCGTCGGGGCACGCCACCACACGGTGGCGGCCCGGGCGGGCCCGGTCGTCGTGGCCCGGGCGGGCCAGGCGGCTGGGGCCTCGACGAGGCCACGGAGTGGACCTCGGAGGACGCGGAGCTCGCCGCCTGGCTCTACCGCAAGCTCGCGCCGCCCGCCCGCCGGCTCCTCGACCTCCTGCTCGACGAGCCCGGCCGCCGCTGGTCGGGCAACGAGCTGGCCGAGCACCTGCAGCTCGACAAGGGCGCCCACGGGGTCGCGGGCGTCCTGGCCTGGCCCGGGCGCTACTGCCGCAAGGCCGGCCGCCCCCTGCCCATCGCCACCGCCAAGCGCGAGGACGGCGGCACGGACTACTGGGTCGAGGGCACGGCCTCCGAGCTCCTGGCCGCTGCGCGAGGCGCCTAGGAGCCGGGACCCCAGCGCCTCGCGCTCCATCGGGCGCTCCTACGCGAAGAGGGTCAAGTCCGGCTCACGCTCGCCGCGGACCACGGCCAGGTCGACCTCCACGCAGGCGATGCCCCGCGCCTCGGCCAGCACCCGCGCCTGGGGCTTGATCTGCTGCGCGGCGAGCACGCCGGCGCAGAGCTCCATCGCCGGGTCGCGGCGGATGCGCTCGAGGTAGCGGGTGAGCTGCTCGACCGCGTCGATGGTCGCCACGCGCTTGATCTCGACGGCGATCCACCCGTCCTCGTCGTCGCGGCACATGAGGTCCACCGGGCCGATGTCCGTCGGCCACTCCCGCCGCACGAGCCGGAAGCCCTCCCCGCACCAGCCCGGGGCGTCGGCCAGCGCCTCCTGCAGGTCGCGCTCCACGCCGTCCTTCTCCAGCGCGGCGGCCTCGCCCATGTCGTGGGTCACGTCGGAGACGACCTCGACGATGCGGATGTCGAGGCGGTCCTCCGTCGCCCCCGCGAGCTTGCGGACGACGATGCGGCCGTCGGACTCCTCGACGACCGTCGGCGGCGTCATCCAGTTCTGCGGCTTGAAGCCCCCGGTGTCGGCGTGCACCATCACCGAGCCGTCGGACTTCAGCATGAGCAGGCGCAGCGCCTCGGGCAGCACGGCGGTGAGCCGACCGGTGTAGCGGACTTCGCAGCGGGCGACGATCAGACGCATGGAGCGCGTCAATGTACGGCGCCCGCCGGACGCGGGCGCTCAGCGCACGCGGAAGGAGAGGAACTTCGTCGTCACCCCCTTGTACGGCGGGACGCCCTTGTAGACGACTCGGACCCGCCACTGCCCCCGCAGCTTCAGCTTCGCCTTGAACGCGAACGGCCCGCCCGCGGGCTTCAGCCCACCCACGAGCGTCCGGTACTTGCCCTTCTTGTTGCGGAACTGCCACTCGACGCTGACCTTCCCGCTCGGGGTCGCCGCGCCCGGGAGCGGCCCGGAGGGACCCCGCCAAGGTGCAGCTCCGCCCCTTGCAGCTGACCTTCTTCGGCAACGTGACGACCGGCTTGAGCGTCGCCCCCAGGGCGCTCGGGGCCACCTTCGTCACGGGGACGACCTGGCTCGCGACGTTGCCGTTGCGGTCGGTGGCCGACACCTCGATGGTGTGCGCACCGAGGGCGAGCGCGCCCGACCCCTGCCAGGGCGCGAGCCCCACGGGACCGGCGAGCGCGTCCCCGAAGTTGCGGATGCTCTTGCCCCCGTCGTAGGTGAAGCCGATGCGGGTCAGGCCCGAGCCGGCGTCGGTGGCGGCCGCGCGGACGTCGAGCTTGTCGACGAACTGCTGCCCGGGCGTCGGCGACTGGACCTGGAGGGCCGGCGGGTCGAAGTCCCCGCAGGGGCCGGCGACCTGGGCGCCCGCGGTCTGGAACGCCGACAGCGACGGCTTGGCCGACCCGTCGCCGCGCAGGAGGCCGTAGGGGCTGCCCGGGGCGTCGCGGAGCGTGAACCACGCCGCGGCGACCAGGTAGCTGCTGTCGATGGCCATGCACTGGAAGCCCTTCGTCAGGAAGGCGGCCTGGTCGGCCTCGCTCACCCCCTCCGGCTTCTTGCCGGCGCTCTCGCCCTCCGGGCAGACGTTGCTCGTCGTGCTCCAGCCGATCTCCGTCATCCAGATGGGCTTGTCGTCGCCGTTGGCCAGCATGGACTTCCGGACCTCGCGGTAGCCCAGGAACGCGAACTGGCCGATCCGGCCGCTCGGCTCGCGGTAGAAGACGTCGGGGCCCACGGTCGAGCAGGCCGTGTCCGTGTGGACCGAGACGCCGTCGAAGGAGCCCTTCGCCCCGCGGGCGTAGAGCGCTTCGATCCAGGCGAAGTTGTTGCCCGTCGTCGGGCCGGTGAGCACCGTCGCCTTGGGGTCGGCCGCCTTGATGGCCTTGTAGGCCTGCTTGAGCGCCGAGACGTAGAGGTCCGGGTCGGGCGGACCGCCCCAGAACGTCGGCGCGTCGGGCTCGTTCCAGACCTCGTAGACCGGCTGCGCCGCCGCGGCGTCGTCCTTGAGCCAGGCCGCGAGCTCCCCCATGAACTCCGCGAGCTCGTCGGCGTGCTCCGGGCTCGGGCTTCGGTGCTGCGTCCCGGCGCCGGCCGCCCAGTCCGGCGCGTCGAGGATGACCATGATCGGCGTCTTGCCCTGCGCCCGGACGAGGTCCGTGAAGGTCTTGAGCCCGCTCGTGAGCGGGCTGGGGGCCCGCGGGCCCCGCTCCGTCATCTCGTTCGCGCCCGTCGGCTCGAAGTTCTTCCAGGGGACGAAGAAGCGCACCTGCTTCGCGCTGCCGGCAGCCGCGTCGATCGCGTCGGGGTACGCGCTCACGTTCACGCCCGGCACCGCGGCCGCCCGGGCGGAGCCCGCGAGGGCGAGCAGCGCGAGCACGACGACGGCGAGGGCAGGGCGAAGGAGGTGGGGCACTCGACGCTCCGTGATCGGGAGCCCGGCGAGGCACCGGGCGACAGTGCCTTGGCACTTCAGCAGCGATGCGGCCGGCGCGCAACTCCCAACCGACCGGGCCTCAGCGCACCCGGAAGCCCAGCGTCCGCGAGGTGGCCGGCAGGTAGGTGCCGCTGCCCGCGTAGCTCACCCGCACCCGCCAGGCCCCGCGCTTCTTCAGCCCGGAGGTGAAGCTGAACGCCTTGTTCGCCGGCTTGAGGCCGCCCACGAGCTTCGACCACTTCCCCCCCTTCGTCTTCCACTCCCACGCCACGGCGACCTTGCCCTCGATGGACGGGCGCCCCGCCCCGCCCTGAGCGAGGAGGCCATCGAGCCTGCACGTCGCCTTGCCCGCCTTGAAGCGACCGCAGGAGACGCCCTTCGCGAGCTGGAAGGCCGGCGCGAGCGTCGCCTTCATCTGCCCCGCGGGCACCTTCGTCACGTGCACCACCCGGGTGTCCGTGTTGCCGTTCTTGTCGAGGGCGATGACCTCGATCGTGTGCGGGCCGGGGGCAAGTGCGCTCGACCCGTACCAGGGTGCGAGCCCCACGGCGCCGCCGTTCGTGAGCGCCTCGGTGAAGTTGCGGATCTCCTTGCCGCCGTCGTAGGCGTAGGAGATGCGGCCGAGGCCGACGCCGGCGTCCGCCGCGGAGGCGCGCACGTCGAGGCGCCCGTCGAAGACCTGGCCCTCCGTCGGCGACTGGACGTCGATGCTCGGCGGGGTGAAGTCGCCGCACTCGGCCGGGAGCTGCGCCTCGGCGGCGGCGAAGGCGAGCCAGGAGGGCTTCTCCGTGTCGTTCGCGCGGCGGAGGCCGTAGGGGTTGCCCGTGTCGTCGCGCAGGGTGAACCAGTCCGCGGAGACGACGTAGGGGTCGTTGGCCATGCAGGCGAACGCCTTGAGCAGGAAGGCGGCCTGGTCGACCTCGCTGACCCCCTCCGGCTTCTTGCCGGCGCTCTCGCCCGAGGGGCACGTCGCGTTCGTGGTCGCCCAGCCGACCTCGGACATCCAGATCGGCTTGTCGTCGCCGTTGGCCAGCATGGACTTGCGGACCTCGCGGTAGGCCAGGAACGTGTACTGACCCAGGCGACCGTCAGGGCCGCGGTAGAAGACGTCGGGGCCCACGATCGAGCAGGCGGTGTCCGTGTGCACGGAGACGCCGTCGAAGAAGCCCTTGGCCCCGCGGGCGTAGAGCCCCTCGACCCAGGTGAAGTTGTTCCCCGTGGTCGGGCCGGAGAGCACCGTCGCCCCCGGGTCGGCGGCCTTCACCGCGACGTAGGACTCCTTGAGCATCGCGGCGTAGAGGTCAGGGTCGGGCGCCGCGCCCCAGAAGTGCGGGGCGTCGGGCTCGTTCCACACCTCGTAGGCGATGGGCTTGCCGGGACCGGCGAGCCAGTCGGCGAGCTCGCCCATGAAGAGCGCGAGGTCGCGCGCTTGGCGCGGGTGCCGGTGCGGGCCGCTGCCGCCCGCCGCCCAGTCGGGCGCGTCGAGGACCACGAGCAGGGGGGTGCGCCCCGCGGCGCGGACCTTGCTCACCGCCGTCTTCAGCTCCGTGGTGTTCGAGCCCATGATCTTGGGGCCCTTCGTGTCCATCTGCGCCGGGTTGTCGGGCTCGAAGTTGCGCCAGGGGACGAAGAAGCGGACCTGCTTCGTCGCGGCCGGGACGTGCGCGGCGTCGGCGTAGGCGCTGATGTTGACCCCGGGGGAGGGGGCGGCCTGGGCGCCGGCGGCGGCGCAGAGCAGGGAGAGGAGCGTCGCCGCGGCGGCGGCGATGCGGGCGGACGTGGGCACTGGACGGTGGCTTCCGGTCGGGAGGGGAACGCCGGACGCGCGCGAGGCGCCCGGTGTCCGCGTGATCGGCGGGGAGCCGTCCGGACCACAGCTTCCGGGGCCGGGGCCCGAACACCCGTCCGGCGCGCGGCGCCCGGGCGCTCAGGCCGCGGGGAGCACGCGGGGCGCCTGCTCGCGCAGGCGGGCGAGGAGGTCGCGGACCTCCAGGTCGGCCGGGGCGAGCTCCTGGGCGCGCTCCGTCGCCGCGATGGCGTCCGAGATCCGATCGGTGCGGGCGAGCGCGTGGGCGTAGCGCGACCAGGCCGGGGCGGAGTCGGGGTCCAGGAGGGTCGCCTGCTCCGTCGCGGTGACCTCCCCGCCGAGCTCGCCGGCCAGGTGGTAGGCCAGCGCGAGGTCGAGGAGCCCGGGGACGCTCGGTTGGAGCGTGCGGGCGTGCTCGAGCGCCTCGATCGCGAGCTCGCGGTGCATGAGGCGCAGGCGCAGGCGCCCGACGCGCTCCCACTCCCCCGCGTCCTCCGGCGCCCGGCGCGCGGCGCGCTCGGCGGCCTCGACGGCGAGGTCGTAGGCGCGCATGTCCTCGTAGATGCGGGCGGCGTAGCGGTGGGGCGCGGGCCGGTCGCGCTCGTGGCGGGCCCAGTCGCGGACCGCGCGGCCGGCGGCCGGGAGGTTCCCGCCCTGCCAGAACGCGAGGGTCATGAGCCGCAGCACGGCGGTGTTCGTCGGCTCGGCGTCGCGCGCGTAGATGAGGCGCTGGGCCGCGAGGCCGTAGTTCCCCTCGGCCATCGCGTGCTGCGCGGCGGTCATGAAGCGCTGCACGCGCTCCGCGCCGGGGTCCGGGCGCGAGAAGTCGACGAACTGCAGGGAGCCCGCGGGCACCGTCCGGACCCCGACGTGGAACTTGATGCGGGCCCACTGCTGGACGTCATCGCCGTCGCCCGTGAAGTAGATCCCCGTGACCGAGCCGACGCCCCACTCGGGGTAGGAGAGGCAGCGCGCGTAGCGGTGGACGACGGAGTGGTCGGGCATCCGCTCGCCGAACGGGTCGTGCTCCTTGCGGTCCTTCGCGGCGGCGCGGGCGGCCTCCTGGCGCTCGTAGTTCCGGCGCCCCTCCTCCTCGCGGGCGCGGCGCGCGGCCTGGGCGGAGACCTTCACCGCGTTGCGCGAGACGCGGCCGCCGCGGGAGTCCTCCGCGAGCTTCTCGAGCGTGTCCGCCGCCTCGTTGATCGCCTTGAGGTGGCGCTCGTGCTCGAACTGCTTGCCGGGCGGGGCGAGGTCCGGGTGCCAGACCTTCGCGAGCTTGCGCCGCGCGAGCTGCACCTGGCGCTTGTCGAAGGGCGCGTCGAGCTCCAGGAGGAGGAGGGACTGCTCGATGTCGAGGACCTGGGGCACGGCTCTCCCACGGTACCGCCGCCCGCGGGGCGCGCCCGCGGTTCGAACCCGTGGGCGGAGCGGCGCGAGGGGGCCGATCCGGGCCCCCGAGCCCCGCATCGGCCCGCTCGCGGGACTCCGCCGCGGTGCATGCGGCGCGAGGGGGCCGATCCGGGTCCCCACGCCCCGCATCGGCCCTCTCGTGGGATTCCGCCGGGCCTGCGCAGGCATCCGGGAGGAAGCGGCGCGCCGTACCCCGACCATGCGGCTCCCGCTCCTCAACGTCGTCCTCGCCGCGGTCATGGTCGGCGTGCTCTGGCTCGTCCAGCTCGTCGTCTACCCCATGTTCCTCGACGCCGGGCCCCGCGCCTTCCCCGCCTGGGAGACGGAGCACAGCCGGCGCATCACCTGGGTCGTCGGGCCGGCGATCGTCGGGCAGGTCCTGGTCGCGGCCGCGCTCGTGCGCACGGCGCCGGGCTGGCTCGCGCGCGTGAACCTCGGCCTGGTCGTCCTCGTCTGCGCGCTCACGGCGCTCGTCTCCGTCCCGCTGCACGACCAGCTCGCACAGGGCTTCGACCCGGGCACGATCGACGACCTCGTGCAGACGAACTGGCTGCGCACCGCGGGCTGGACCGTCCAGCTCGCGGTGGCCGCGGCGCTGCTCTGGCGGCGGGTGCCCGCCGCTCAGTAGGCGCGCGCGTACTGCGGCGGCACGGGCACCTCGTGCCCGAGCGCGACGGCCGCCCGCTGCGGCCAGTGCGGGTCGCGCAGGAGCTCGCGGGCGAGGAGCACGAGGTCGCAGCGGCCGTTGCGGACGAGCTCGTCCGCGTGCTCCGGCGCCGTGATCATCCCGACGGCCGCCGTGGCGATCCCCGCCTCGCGGCGCACCTGCTCCGCGAACGGGACCTGGTAGCCCGCGCCGACGGGGATCGACGCCCGCGGGACGTTCCCGCCGCTCGAGCAGTCGACGAGGTCCGCGCCCGCCTCGCGCAGCTCGCGCGCGAGCACGACGGAGTCCTCCGCGCTCCAGCCGCCCTCGACCCAGTCGCTCGCGCTGATGCGCACGGAGAGCGCGAGCCCCTCGCCGATGGCGGCGCGGACCGCACGGGTCACCTCGAGCGTCAGGCGCATCCGGCCCTCGAGCGAGCCGCCCCACTCGTCCTCGCGGTCGTTCGTGAGCGGCGAGAGGAACTCGTGCAGGAGGTAGCCGTGCGCGGCGTGGACCTCGAGCACCCGGAAGCCCGCGGCGACCGAGCGCTCGGCCGCGGCCGCGAACGCGTCGGGGAGCGCGCGCACCTCGTCGGTCGTGAGCGCGCGCGGCACGGGGAAGTCGTCGCGGAACGGCGCGTCGCCGGGGCCGACGGGCTCCCAGCCGCCCTCGGCCACCGCGCCGTTGCCCTCCCACGGCCGGATCGTGCTCGCCTTGCGCCCCGCGTGGGCGAGCTGGATGCCCGGGCACCGCGCCCTGCGCCGCGAGGAACGCCGCGATCGGGGCGAGCGCGTCGGCGTGCGCGCCGCTCCAGATCCCCAGGTCCTGCGGGGTGATGCGCCCCTCGGGGACGACCGCCGCCGCCTCCGTGAAGACGAGCCCCGCACCGCCCACCGCGCGCGCCCCGAGGTGCACGAGGTGCCACGGGTTCGGCAGCCCGTCCTCCGAGGAGTACTGGCACATGGGCGACACCCCGATGCGGTTGGCCAGCGCGACGTCACGCAGCGACAGCGGGGAGAAGAGGTGGGGGGTCATCGCCTCTACCATGGCAAGCGATGAGCTCCTCGTACGTCTACACGATGCACAAGCTGACCAAGCGCTACCCGCCGGACAAGACGGTGCTCAACGAGGTCACGCTCTCCTTCTACCTCGGCGCGAAGATCGGCGTCCTGGGCTACAACGGCGCGGGCAAGTCCTCCCTGCTGAAGATCATGGCGGGCCTCGACGACGACTACCGCGGCGAGGCGCAGCTCGGCCCGAACGCGACGGTCGGCATGCTCCAGCAGGAGCCCGGCCTCGACGAGTCCAAGACCGTCCTCGGGAACGTGGAGGACGGCGTCCGCGAGACGAAGGACCTCCTCGAGAAGTTCAACCACCTCGCGGCGAACTACTCCGACGAGACCGCGGACGAGTTCGCGCGCCTGCAGGCGAAGATCGACGCCGCGGACGCCTGGAACCTCGACACCCAGCTCGAGTACGCGATGGACGCCCTGCGCCTGCCGCCCGCCGACGCCGAGGTGGCGAACCTCAGCGGTGGCGAGAAGCGCCGCGTCGCGCTCTGCCGCCTCCTGCTGCGCGCTCCCGACCTGCTGCTCCTCGACGAGCCGACCAACCACCTGGACGCGGACTCCGTCGCCTGGCTCGAGCGCTACCTGGCCGACTACAAGGGCGCGGTCGTGGCCGTGACCCACGACCGGTACTTCCTCGACAACGTCGCGGGCTGGATCCTCGAGCTCGACCGCGGCAAGGGCATCCCCTACGAGGGCAACTACTCCGCGTGGCTCGAGGCCAAGGAGAAGCGCCTGCTGCAGGAGGACCGCCAGGACAAGTCGCGCCAGCGCCAGATCTCCGCGGAGCTCGAGTGGGTCCGCACGAACCCGAAGGGCCGCCGGACGAAGTCCAAGGCGCGCCTGGCCCGCTACGACGAGCTCGTCAACGAGGCCGACAACGTCCGCCTCGACGAGGTCACGATCCAGATCCCGCCCGGGCCGCGCCTCGGCGACACGGTCATCGAGGCCAAGGGGCTGAGCAAGGCCTTCGGGGAGAAGCTCCTCTTCGAGGACCTCGAGTTCAACCTGCCGCCCGCGGGGATCGTCGGCATCGTCGGCGCCAACGGCGCGGGCAAGTCGACCCTCTTCAAGATGATCGCCGGGCTCGAGAAGCCCGACGCCGGCACGCTGACCCTCGGCGACACGGTGAAGCTCGCCTACGTCGACCAGTCGCGCGACAGCCTCAACCCGGACGCGACGGTCTGGGAGGAGATCTCCGACGGCCTGGACATCATCAAGGTGGGCAAGCGCGAGATCAACTCGCGCCAGTACGTCTCGGGCTTCAACTTCAAGAAGACCGACCAGCAGAAGAAGGTCGGCAAGCTCTCGGGCGGGGAGCGCAACCGCGTGCACCTCGCGAAGCTCCTGCGCACGGGCGGCAACGTCCTGCTGCTCGACGAGCCGACGAACGACCTGGACGTCGAGACGCTCCGCGCGCTCGAGAACGCCCTGCTCGAGTTCCCCGGGTGCGCCGTGGTCATCTCGCACGATCGCTGGTTCCTGGACCGCATCGCGACGCACGTCCTCGCGTTCGAGGGCGACTCGCAGGTCACGTGGTTCGAGGGGAACTTCGAGGCCTACGAGGAGTACCGCCGCAACAACCTCGGCATCGACGTCGACCGGCCGCACCGCATCACGTACAAGAAGCTGACCCGGAGCTAGGCACGGGGCGGGCCGGCGCGTAGCGTCGCGCCATGGCCCGCAGCCGTCGTCCCCGCGTTCCGCGTCCGCGACGGGAACGTCTGGAGCTTCGGGACCTACCACCCGGGCTGACCCGGGGCGCCGCCCTGCCATCCTCGGAGGATGCCCACCGTCGCCATCACGGAGTTCACGGACCCCGCCTGCCCCTTCGCGTTCTCCGCCGAGCCGCACCGGTGGCGGCTGCGCTGGCTCTTCGGCGACCAGCTCGAGTGGCGGGAGCGCATGGTCGTCCTGGCCGAGCGCCGCGAGGACTACACCGCGAAGGGGTTCACCCCGGAGAAGATGGCCGCGGGCTCGGCCGGGCTGGCCGAGAAGTTCGGCATGCCGATGAGCGAGGAGCCCAAGGCGGCCGTCGCCGCGACCGCCCTGGCCTGCCGCGCGGTCGTCGCGGCCCGGCTGCACGCGCCCGAGCAAGGAGTGGGTGCTGCTGCGCCGCCTGCGCCACCTGCACTTCGCCGGCCCGCTGCTCGACGACCCGGCGACGATCGCGCAGGCCGCGACGGACGTCGGGCTCGACCCGGCCGCGCTCGAGGGCTGGATGGCCGAGGAGGCGACGGAGCGCGCGCTGCGCGAGGACATGCTCCTGGCCCGGGACCCCACGCCCGCCGCGCTCGCGCTGAAGCAGAAGCTCGCGCAGACCCCGGACGGCGGCTGGCGCTACACCTGCCCCTCCTACGAGCTCCACACGGCCGACGGCGCCGCGTTCTCCATCCCGGGCATGCAGTCGAGCCTGGGCTACGAGACCGCGCTGGCCAACGTCGAGCCGGGCCTCGAGCGCCGGGCCGAGCCCGAGGACGTCGCGGAGGTCCTCGCCTGGGCCGGCGTGCCCCTGGCCACCCAGGAGGTCGCGGAGGTCTGCGGCACCTCGCGGGACGAGGCGCGGGAGCGCCTGGCCGCCGCGGGCGCCGTCGAGGAGCGCGTCGGCCGCGACGGCTTCTGGACGCTCCCCTAGGCGGGAGCCCCCTCGGCGCTCATCGCGGCGATCGCGCCGGCCAGCTCGTAGGGCGTGTCGACGACGACGTCCGCGTCGAGGAGCTCCTCACGGCGGAAGGGCCCCGTGGTGATCGCGATGCAGCGCACGCCGTCGGCGCGGGCGCAGGCGATGTCGAGCGGCGTGTCGCCGATGACGACGGTCTCGCTGCGGCGGCACGGCCCCTCGACCGGCGTGCAGCGCCGGCCCGCGCGGCGGCGCGCGATGGCCGGCAGCGCGGCGCGGTCCTCCGAGTCCGAGCCGAAGCCGCCCTGGCCGTGGGCGAAGTGGTCCCCGATGCCGGCGCGCCGCAGCTTGAGCCGCGCGATCGCCTCGAAGTTCCCCGTCACGAGCGAGAGCACGTGGCCGGCCATGGTCAGCGCGTCGAGCACCTCGGGCATCCCGGGGTTCACCGTCGCGCGCAGGTCCGCCGGACAGCGGCGGGCGTAGGCCTGGCAGCTCTCGTCGCGCAGGGCGACCATCCGGTCGTCGACCCGCTTGGCGTCCACCCCCGCGAGGGTCAGCAGGGAGCGCGCGATCGCGCCGTCCGTGCGCCCCGCGGTCTCCACCCGGCAGACGGGGATCTCGATCCGGTGGACGGTGCAGATCGCCTCCTCGAGCGCGTCCTTGTGCTCCCCGGAGGCCTTGAGCAGCAGCGTGCCGTCGATGTCGAAGAGGAGCAGCATCGGCCGATCATCGCCCACCGCCGCGCCCGCGTGGGAAAGCCTCGCGCCGCGCGGGCGCGGCGGGGCTCAGCGGGCGAAGGAGGTGCCGGCCGTGAGCTTCTGCGCGAAGGCCGCGATGAGGCGCGCGGCGTTGAGCACGTCCTCCACCTCGACCATCTCGACCGGGGAGTGCATGTAGCGCAGCGGCAGGCCGATGGCCGTCGTCGGGATGCCCCCGCGGCTCATGTGGACGACGTCCGCGTCCGTGCCCGTGCCGCGCCCGGAGGCCGCGATGGTGAACGGGATGGCCTCCGCCTCGGCGACGTCGTGCAGCAGCTCGAAGATCGCCGGGTTGAGGATCGCGCCGCGCTCGATGACCGGGCCCGAGCCGAGCTTGTGCTCCCCGAGCTCCTTCGCCTCGACGCCCGGGGCGTCCGTGGCGTGGGTGACGTCGACGACGATCGCGACGTCGGGCCGGAGCGAGAACGCGGCGGTGCGGGCGCCGTTGAGGCCGATCTCCTCCTGGACCGCGGCGACGCCGACGACGTCCCCGGGCGCGCCGCCGGCCTCGGCGACCAGGCGCGCGGCCTCGTAGGCGACGAAGGCGCCCAGGCGGTTGTCCATGGCCCGGGAGACCGCGCGGCCGTTCGGGAGCTCGACGGGCTCGCCCGTGATGACCGCCGTGTCGCCGATGCGCACCAGCCCGCGGGCCTCGTCGCCGTCGCGCGCGCCGATGTCGATGTGGAGCTCCGTGAGCTTGGAGCCCTTGTCGCGGTCGTCGGGCTTGATGAGGTGGATGGGCTTCTTGCCGACGACGCCGGGGAGCTGCCCCTCGCGCGTGGTCACCGTGACGCGCTGCCCGATGAGGATCGCGGGATCCCAGCCGCCGACGGAGGCGAACCAGAGGAAGCCCGTTGTCGTCGATGTGCGTGACGATCAGGCCGATCTCGTCCACGTGGCCGATGATGGCCAGGGAGAGCCCGTCGCCCGTGCCCTTCACCGTGGCGTAGGAGTTGCCCATGTCGTCGACGCGGACGTCGGCGAAGGCCGAGGCCGCGTCGCGCCAGATGCCGGCGGGGACGGTCTCGTAGCCCGAGGTGCCGTGGGCGGAGAGGAGGTTGCGCAGGACGTCCGGGAGAGCCATTCGGCTTCGATCCTAGGGGCTCGCCTGCGGGGCAGCCCTGCCCGACCGGCCGCGCGCCACGCGCACGGCCGATCCGGCGGGGGGTGCTGCGGGGCTAGCGGCCGTTGACCGAGTCCTTCAGCGCCTTGGCGGCGGTGAACTTCGGGGCCTTGGACGCGGCGATCTGGATCTTCTCGCCGGTCGCCGGGTTGACGCCCTGACGGGCACCCCGCTCGACGACGGAGAACTTGCCCAGGCCGGCGATGTTGACCTCGCCACCACGGGACAGGGTCTCGCTCAGGATGTCGGACAGGCCGTCGACGGCGCCCTTGGCCTGGCCGGATGCAAGGCCGGTCTTCTCGGCGAGGTGCTGGGCCAGCTCGGTCTTGTTCACGTTGAGTGCTCCTCCTACGTTGGTCGGAAGTGCGGCAGTCTTGCACGCCGGCCCGGCGGAAAGCCACATAAACCCTGGCCGCAGCGCCTCGTTCGAACCTGCTAGTCGCGCCCGGGGACCCCAGCGGGTACCCGGGCGCCGCCGCTCAGTCCTGCTCGGCCAGCTGCCGCAGCACGTAGAGGAGGATCCCGCCGTGGCGGAAGTAGTCCGCCTCCTTCGGCGTGTCGATGCGGACCTTCGCGTCGAACTCCACGTCCCCCGCCGTCACGTGCACGGAGGTCGGGAGGCCGCCGCCGTTGAGCTCCTCGGCGAAGCCCGTGATGGAGAACTCCTCCGTCCCCGTCAGGCCCAGCGAGTCGGCCGACTCGCCGTCGGGGAACATCAGCGGCAGGACGCCCATCCCCACGAGGTTCGAGCGGTGGATGCGCTCGAAGCTCTCCGCGATGACCGCCTTGACCCCGAGGAGGTTCGTGCCCTTCGCGGCCCAGTCGCGCGAGGAGCCCGAGCCGTACTCCTTGCCGCCCAGGACGACGAGCGGCGTGCCCTCCTCCGCGTGCTCCATGGCCGCGTCGTAGATCGACATGACCTCGCCGTCCTTCACCGTGTTCCCGCCCTGCGGGATCTTCGAGCCGTTCGGGCCCTCCAGGAGGTTCTGCAGGCGGATGTTCGCGAACGTCCCGCGCATCATCACCTCGTGGTGGCCGCGCCGGGCGCCGAACGAGTTGAACTCGCCCGGGGTCACGCCGCGCTGCTGGAGGTACAGGCCCGCCGGGCCGTCCTTCTTGATCGAGCCGGCCGGCGAGATGTGGTCCGTCGTGACGGAGTCGCCGAGCTTCGCGAGGACCCGCGCGCCCGCGATGTCCTCGATGGGCGTGAGCTCCTTCGTCATGCCCTCGAAGTACGGCGGGTTCGCGACGTAGGTCGAGGCGTCGTCCCAGGCGAACGTGTCCCCCGTCGGGATCTGCAGCCCCTGCCAGCGCTCGTCGCCGTCGAAGACCTCCGCGTAGCTCGAGCGGAACATGTCGCTCTGCACGGCCTCCTCGACCGTCCGGGCGACCTCGTCCGTGCTCGGCCAGATGTCCTTGAGGAAGACGTCGCCGCCGTCCTGGTCCTGCCCGATCGGGTCGTTCAGGAGGTCGATGTCCATCGTCCCGGCCAGCGCGTAGGCGACCACGAGCGGCGGCGAGGCGAGGTAGTTCATCTTCACGTCGGGGTTGATGCGCCCCTCGAAGTTCCGGTTGCCGGAGAGCACGGACGTCGCCGCGAGGTCGCCCTCGGTGATCGCCGCGGAGATCTCCTCGGGCAGCGGCCCGGAGTTCCCGATGCAGGTCGTGCAGCCGTAGCCCACGAGGTGGAAGCCGAGCGCCTCGAGCGGCTCGGTGAGGCCCGCGCGCTCGAGGTACTCCGTGACGACCTTCGAGCCCGGCGCGAGGGAGGTCTTCACCCACGGCTTGCGGACGAGGCCCTTGGCCACCGCGTTGCGCGCCACGAGGCCCGCGCCGAGCATGACCGACGGGTTCGAGGTGTTCGTGCACGAGGTGATCGCCGCGATGACGACGTGCCCGTGGTCGAGCTCGAAGGACTCGCCGTCGAGGGTGACCGGGACCTTCGTCGAGGCGCGGGTGGCGACCCCGCCGTCGTGGCCGGCCGGCGCGGGCGCGTCGGCGGCGTCGGTCGAGCCGGGGTCCGTCGTGGCGGGCGCGTCGGAGGCGGGGAACGACTCGACGTCGGCCTCCTCGCTCGCGGAGCGCTCGGGCGCGACGCCCGGCGCGCGGTCCTCCGTTCCGGCGTCCTCGGGCACGTAGGCCTTCAGCGCCTCGCGGAACATGCTGTCCGCCTCGCTCAGCGGCACGCGGTCCTGCGGGCGCTTCGGGCCGGCGAGCGACGGCACGATCGTGCCGAGGTCGAGCTCGAGGACGTCGGAGAACGTCGGCTCCTCCGCGTGCTCGTCGTGCCAGAGGCCCTGCTCGCGGGCGTAGGCCTCGACGAGGTCCGTGAGCTCCTTCGGGCGGCCGGAGAACGTGAGGTAGCGGATCGTCTCGGCGTCGATGGGGAAGATCGCGCAGGTCGAGCCGAACTCGGGGCTCATGTTGCCGAGCGTCGCGCGGTCCGCGAGCGGCAGGGAGGAGATGCCCTGGCCGTAGAACTCGACGAACTTGCCGACGACGCCCTTCTGGCGCAGCAGCTCCGTGACCGTGAGGACGAGGTCCGTCGCGGTCGCGCCCTCGGGCATCGCGCCCGTGAGCTTCACCCCGACGACCTGCGGGATGAGCATGGACATGGGCTGGCCGAGCATCGCGGCCTCGGCCTCGATGCCGCCGACGCCCCAGCCGAGCACGCCCAGGCCGTTGACCATCGTCGTGTGCGAGTCCGTGCCGACGAGCGTGTCGGGGTAGGCCTCGCCGCTCGCGTCGTTGACGAAGACCGTGCGGGCGAGGTACTCGAGGTTGACCTGGTGGACGATGCCCGTGTCCGGCGGGACGACGGAGAAGTTGTCGAAGGCCTCCTGGCCCCAGCGCAGGAACTGGTAGCGCTCCTCGTTGCGCTCGAACTCGCGCTCCGCGTTCAGCGCGAAGGACTGCACGGAGCCGAAGGAGTCGACCTGCACGGAGTGGTCGATGACGAGCTCGGCGGGGACGAGCGGGTTGATCTTCGCGGGGTCGCCGCCCAGGGCGGTCATCGCGTCGCGCATCGCGGCGAGGTCGACGATCGCGGGCACGCCCGTGAAGTCCTGCATGACGACGCGGGCGGGCGTGAAGGCGATCTCCTTGCGACGGCTGCGCCTTGGCGTCCCACGTCGCGAGCGCCTCGATGTCCTCGGCGGTCACCGCGCCGTTGCCCTCCGTGCGCAGGAGGTTCTCGAGGAGGACCTTCAGGGAGTAGGGCAGGCGGGCGACGTCGAACTTCGACTGCAGCGCGTCGAGCCGGTAGATCGTGACCTCGCGGTCGCCGACCTTCAGGGTGTCGCGGGCGTCGAACGAGTTGGGGTGCTCAGGCATGTGGGGGTCCTGTCGTTGGGAGGAGCGTGAAGGGGTCGCCGTCGGCGGTCCGGGCGGCCTCGAAGTGGCGGTCGAAGGTGGCGATGCGGGTGGTGCGGACGACGGGGGCGAGGGCGAGCAGGGAGGCGTCTGCGAGCCCGAGCTCCGGATGGCGGCGGGCGATCGTGAGGGTCTCCGTGACCGCGGTCGCCCACCAGCGGACCTGGAGCGCGCCGGAGTCGAGGTCGCGCCGGAGCACCTCTACCCCGTCCGGGCCCGCACGCTGCATGAGGACGTAGTCCATCTCGGCCAGGACCAGCGGGGTCGTCACGAGGTCCTCGTCGAGGGCCGCGTAGAACTCGACCGCGCGCTCGTGGAAGGCGTCGTCGACGTGGAGCGCGGCGACCACGACGCTCGCGTCGGCGATGACCGTCACCCGGTGGGCTCGCGACGTGCGCGGTCCCGCGCGTCGTAGACGCTCGGCGAGCTCGCCGCGGATGCCGTCGGGGTGCGGGGTCCAGCCGGGGAGGCTCCGGACCTGGCCGACCGAGAGCCGCGGCCGCTTGGGGCGGGCGGCGGCGACGGCGAGGTTGCGGCGGATGAACTCCGCCTTGGAGATGCCCTCCTCGGCGGCACGGAGCGAGAGCGCCTGGTCGACGTCCTCGTCGAGGTAGATGCTGGTCTTCTTCGTCGCCACGGGACGTAGGGTACCACCCTACGTCGCTCGCTGTCACCCCTCGGGCGGCGCCAGGACGAAGCGCGCGGTCACGACGATCGTGATGAGCCCCATCGTCACCGCGGAGCCCAGGCACCAGACACAGGTGGCGTCGACGGTGACCAGCGCGCGGTACTGCAGGTAGGCGGAGAACGCGAGGCCGAGCCAGGCCGCCACGAGCACCGCGAGGCGTCCGGTCTCGCCGGGCCAGGCGAGCAGCGCGGCGAGGATCCCGACGTACCCCAGCAGGCCGAGCAGCGCGACGGGGATCCCCACGAGCTCGGACCAGCGCGACGCCTGGACCTTCTCGCAGCCCCCGCCGCCCGTGCAGACGGGGTCGATCCCCGCGTAGTGGACGTAGGTCAGGTAGCCGGCGATCGCGATGCCGACCACCGCGAGCACCGCGCCGACCCCGCGCAGCGGATCGCGTGCCGTCACGCGCCGGCCTCGTCGAGCGCCCGGGCGAAGAAGGAGCCCGAGAGCTCCTGCACCGGCAGCGGTGCGAGCTTCCCGCCGGTCTTGCCCACGAGGAACGACGGGGTCGAGTCGAGGCCGTTGCGGGTGGCCAGGAGGTCCGCGTCGGTGAGGTCGCGGGTGACCCCGGCGCCGTCGGCGGTGCTGCGCACCCTGGCGGGGTCGGCGTCCGCGGCCCGCAGGACCCTCGTGGCCAGCTCGTCCGTGACCCAGCCCGAGCCCTCCGGCCCCTGGTTGGCGTAGAAGAGGTCGAGGACGTTCCAGAGCTTGTCCTGACGGCCCGCGGCGACGACGAGCTTCGCGGCCTTCACGGAGTCCTCCCCGAGGAACGTGCGGGGGCGGAACTCGAGGCGGACCTTCCCCGTGCGGACGTAGTCGCGCACGACGGTCGGCAGCGCGTTGCGGGCGAACTCGGCGCAGAACGGGCACTGCACGTCGGCGAACTCGACGAGGGTCACGGGCGCGCTCGCCCGGCCGAGCGTGCGGCCGTCCTGCGGGATGCCGTCGAGGAGCTCCGCCGTGGCGGTCTGGCCCGCCACGGACTCCCCGGCGGTGGCGGTGACCGTCGGGCCGCCCTCGTCCCCCGGGGAGCTCAGGACGAGCAGCAGGACCACGATGACGGCGGCCAGCGCGGCCACCCCGCCGACGATGCCGAGGCGCTTGGTCCGGGCGGAGGAGCGGGCGGCCGCAGCCTCCTGGGCCTCGCGGTGCGCCCGGGCCGCGGCGCGCTGCTGCTCGCGGGAGGGGGTGTCGTTCGTGCTCGCCATGGTGCGACCAGGATCGGCGGCGCCCCTGAAGCCCGGATGAACGCATGAGCCGCCGTCACCGCCCCGCCCGTAGACCGGGCATGGAGAACGTCTGGGACTACCCGCGGCCGCCGGCGCTCGTGCCCTGCGAGCGGCGGGTGCGCATCGAGCTCGGCGGCGTCGTCATCGCGGAGTCGTCCGCGGCGCTGCGGGTGCTCGAGACGAGCCACCCGCCGACGATCTACGTGCCGCCCGCCGACATCGTCGAGGGCGCGCTCCGGCCTGCCGCCGGCTCGTCGTTCTGCGAGTGGAAGGGCAACGCCCACTACTACGACGTCGTGGGCGGGGAGCGCGTCGAGGCCCGCGCCGCCTGGGCGTACGCGTCGCCCGTCGCGCGCTACGCCGAGCTGCGCGACCACGTCTCCTTCTACCCCTCGCGCATGGAGGCCTGCTGGCTCGACGAGGAGCGCGTGCTCTCCCAGGAGGGCGACTTCTACGGCGGCTGGATCACGGAGGACCTGCAGGGCCCGTTCAAGGGCGGGCCGGGGACCCGCGGCTGGTGACGCCTACCCTGCCCGGCATGCCCGAGCGCGCGGAGACCCTCAAGAAGCTCGACCTGATCCGCATCCTGGCGGCGGTGGACTTCGCCATGCTCGTCGTGCTCGTCGTCTTCCTCGTGGCCGGCAGCGACGCGGTCTCGCCGATCCTCGGCCCGATCCACGGCGTCCTCTTCCTCGGCCTGGTCTTCCTGACCGCCGTGGGCGCGTCGGAGGGGCGCTGGAAGTGGACCTTCGTCGTGACGACGATCATCCCGGTCTTCGCGCTCGTCTACGACGCGCGGGTGCGCCGCGAGGTGCTTGCGCAGGGCTGAGCGCCCCGTGGCATCCTGGGGCCCAGTGTTCGCTGTCCGTGCGCTCCTGATCGTCGTGGTGGCCGCGCTCGTCGCGGGCTGCGCCGGGAGCGGCGGCGAGCAGCTCGCGGCCTTCACGCTCCCCGAGGCCTACCTGCCGCCGATCGCGCCCGCGGCGGCGCCCGCGGCTGCGCGGCCCTCCACCACCGTCGCGCCCGAGCCCGTGGGCCGCAGCGCCGGTGAGGCCGGCCACGTCGAGGCCGAGCCCGTGGCCGGCGCCCCCACGGACGCCGAGGTCGCCGCGGAGCTCAAGCAGGCGTTCAAGGGCGGCAGCGGCGGCTCACGCGCGGTGGACACCGCGACGGTCGGCGGGGACGGCCTCGCGACGGTCCCGCTGACGGCGCCGCCGAAGGTGCGGGCCATGATCCTCGCCGGCAACCAGGTCGCCCGGAAGCCCTACGTCTACGGCGGCGGGCACGGCGGAGGCGGGCGGCCCGGAGGGCACCTTCTCCGACTCGGCCTACGACTGCTCGGGCTCGATCTCCTACGCGCTCGCGTCGGCCGGCTTCATCGAGACCCCGATGGCCTCGGGGCCGCTCATGACCTTCGGCAAGGCCGGCCCCGGCAAGTGGGTGTCGATCTACGCGAACGCCGGCCACGCGTTCATGGTCGTGGCCGGCCTGCGCTTCGACACCTCGGGCCGGGCGGAGCGCGACACCCGCTGGCAGGCCGCGGGCCGCCCCGTCGGCGGCTTCACGGTCCGCCACCCGCCGGGCCTGCTGAGTGAAAGGTGCCTGGCACCTTTCACTCACGCGCGTTCGAGCAGCGCCGCGCCGTAGGGCTCGACGAGCAGCGAGGCGACTGACGCCGTCTCGCCGAGCTCGACCTGCGCGTCGTCGAGCGCGGAGCGCCAGAGGCCGCGCAGGCCCTCGGGCACGACGAGCTCCGCGGTCGTCCCAGTCGCGGACGGGGGCGACGACGAGGACCTCGCCGATGCCACGGGTGAAGGCGCACACGCCCGGGCCCGCCTCGAGCGGCGTGTAGGCGCCGTGCGGGCCGAACGCGTCCTCGCGGCGCGCGCGCAGCGCGAGGCCGCGGTGCAGGAGGTGGAGCTTCGCCGTCTCCCGCGTCGGCGCCGCGCCGGCCTTGACCGCGTCGAGCGCCTCCCGGCGCGCGGCCCAGTCGACGGGCCGGCGGTTGTCCGGGTCGACGAGCGCGAGCATCCAGAGCTCGTCGCCCTGGTAGACGTCGGGCACCCCCGGCGTCGTGAGCTTCAGCAGCGTGTGGCCGAGCGCCGCGCGCTCGCCCTCCGCCTGCGCCCGCTCGGCCAGCGCGAGGACGTCCGGGTCGGAGACCATCCCCCACGCCCACTCCTGCACCGCCCGCTCGTGCGCCTCGTCCGGCTCGATCCAGTTCGAGGTCGTCTTGCCCTCGCGCAGCGCCTTCTCGAGGTAGCCGTCGAGCCGCTCGCGGGTGATCTCGCCGCCGAGGCCGACGGCGATCTGCAGCGCGAAGAGCTGCTCGGCGGGCGTCGGCTCGGCCTCCGCCGACACCTTCGCGCGCACGAGCTCCTCCCAGGCGCCGGGCATCGTCGTCAGCGCCGCGATGCGCGCGCGCAGGTCGCCCGAGCGCTTCGTGTCGTGCGTCTGGGTGACCAGCAGCCCCTCGCCGAAGCGCTTGGCCCGCGTGAGGTTCTCCTCGTGGAAGGCGTCGACGGAGAGGCCGAAGCGCGAGGGGTCGCCGCCCACCTCGTTCAGGGCGACCATCGGCATCCAGCGGTAGAACGTCGTGTCCTCGATGCCCTTCGCGGTGACGGGCGGGGAGGTCTGCTGGAAGCGGGTGACGAACTCGTCGAGCTCGTCCCGGCCCTCCTCGAGCAGGAGCACCCGCGCGAGGTCCTCGGGCATCTCGGCGGCCGCGATGTGCTCGCGGTCCGCGTCGCTCACCCGGCCGCTCCAGGGCTCGACGTAGGTCCGGTAGACCGGGAGCCGCGAGAGCGAGCGCGCGATGTCGTGGGCCTCGAAGCGGCCGCCGGAGAGCCGCACGAGCCAGTCGACCTCGCGCTGGAACGTCCCCTCGGCCTGCTGGAGCTGCGCCTCGAGCGCGACCGCGGCGAACGCGCGGTCGTCCCCGGTGAGCTCCGCCCAGAGCTCGAGGAAGGAGCGCTCGGCGCCCGGGTCGACGTAGAGGCCGAGCACGTCGTTGAGGAACTCGTAGCCGACCGTGCCGCTGACGGGCCAGTCCGGGAGCTGCTCGCCCGGGTGCAGGATCTTCTCGACCCAGACGCGCTCCGCGCCCGCGTCGTGCAGGCGCTGCAGGTAGCCCGCGGGGTCGGCGAGGCCGTCCGGGTGGTCGACCCGCAGCCCGTCGAGCACGCCCTCGGCGAGGAGCGCGAGCACCTTGTCGTGCGCGAGGTGGAAGACCTCCTCCTTCTCCATGCGCACCGCGGCGAGGTCGTCCACGTCGAAGAAGCGCCGGGTGAAGCCCGTCTCGGGGTCCACGTCGAAGACCTCGGGCCGCTTGGCCTCGTCGGCCCACCAGCGGTTCTCGGGCGCGGCGCCCATGTGGTTCGGGACGATGTCGAGGACGACCCCGAGGCCCGCGCCGGCGAGGCTGCGGAACGCCTCCTCCCCGCCGAGCTCGTTCGAGATCGTCGTCGGGTCGACGACGTCGTAGCCGTGGGTCGAGCCCGTCCGCGCCTGCAGGAGGGCGAGAGGTAGAGGTGGCTCACCCCCAGGTCACGCAGGTAGGGGACGAGCTCGAGCGCCTTCGCGAAGTCGAGCTCCGGGTTGAGCTGCAGCCGGTAGGTGCAGCGCAGGACGGACGTCACGCCTCGACCTCGTCGGCCGCCTCGGCGACCTCCGGGGTCACCTCGGCCTCCTCGGCCGGCCCCTCCGTCTTGGCCTCGACGCGCTTGAGCACCGTGAACGAGCGCGCCTCGCAGCGCACGGTCTCCCGCGCCGCCGCGGTCCACGCGCCGGGCTCGACCTCGGGCTCGGCGGTCGCGAGCTCGATGGCCCACTCCGCCCCGTAGCGCGGGGAGGGCAGCCGGACGTCGACGGCCTCGTGGTGGCCGTTGACCAGCACGATGAACGAGTCGTCGACGATCCGCTCGCCCCGGCGGTCGGGGTAGGGGATCGCCTGGCCGTTGAGGAACAGGCCGAGCGCGGGGATGTCGTCGCGCTCCCAGTCCCGGCGGGTCATGCGCCGGCCCTCGGGGCGGAACCACCAGGAGTCCGGGAGGCCCGACGCGTTCACGTCGGTCCCCGTGAGGAACTCCTTGCGGCGGAACACGGGGTGCTCCTGGCGCAGCTTGATGACGCGCTTGGTGAACGCGAGCATCCGCTCCTGGTGGCCCTCGAGCTCCCAGTCGTACCAGGAGATCGGGGAGTCCTGGCACCACGCGTTGTTGTTGCCGCCCTGCGAGCGGGCGATCTCGTCGCCGCCCAGGAGCATCGGCGTCCCCTGCGAGAGCAGGAGCGTCGCCATGTAGTTGCGGGTCTGCCGCCCGCGCAGCTCGAGGATCGCCGGGTCGTCCGTGTCGCCCTCCGCCCCGCAGTTCCAGGAGCGGTTGTCGTCCGTGCCGTCCTGGTTGTCCTCGAGGTTCGCCTCGTTGTGCTTCTCGTTGTAGGAGACGAGGTCGCGCAGGGTGAAGCCGTCGTGGGCGGTGATGAAGTTGATCGACGCGCGGGGCGCGCGGCCGTCGTTGTAGAGGTCCGCGGAGCCGCTCAGGCGGCCGGCGAACGCGCTCAGGGGCGTCTCGCTCCGCCAGAAGTCGCGCATCTCGTCGCGGTAGATGCCGTTCCACTCCGACCACTGCACGGGGAAGTTGCCCACCTGGTAGCCGCCCGGGCCGACGTCCCAGGGCTCCGCGATGAGCTTGACCTGCGAGAGGACCGGGTCCTGGTGGATGAGGTCGAAGAACGCGCCGAGGCGGTCGACCTCGTAGAGGCCGCGGGCGAGGGTCGAGGCGAGGTCGAAGCGGAACCCGTCGACGTGGCACTCGATGACCCAGTAGCGCAGGGAGTCCATGATGAGCCGCAGGGTGCTCGGGTGGACCGTGTTGAGCGTGTTGCCCGTGCCCGTGAAGTCCATGTAGAACCGCTGGTCCTCGGGCGAGAGGCGGTAGTAGCTCGGGTTGTCGACGCCCTTGAAGGAGAGCATCGGGCCGAGGTGGTTGCCCTCGGCGGTGTGGTTGTAGACCACGTCGAGGATGACCTCGATGCCCTTCTTGTGCAGGGCCTTGACCATGCCCTTGAACTCCATGACCTGCTCGCCCGTGTCCCCCGTCGCGGCGTACGGGCCGTGGGGCGCCAGGTAGCCGATGGAGGAGTAGCCCCAGTAGTTCTTCAGGCCGCGCTCGAAGAGGAACGACTCGTCGATGATGTGGTGGACCGGGAGCAGCTCGACCGCCGTGACCCCGAGCTCGCAGAGGTAGTCGATCGCCGGCTCGGAGGCCAGGCCGCCGTAGGTGCCGCGCAGGTCCTCGCGCACCTCGGGGTGCTGCATCGTGAAGCCCTTGACGTGGGTCTCGTAGATGACGGTGTCCGACCAGGAGTGGCGCGGCGGGCGGTCGTCCTCCCAGTCGAAGGTGTGGTCGACCACGAGGCACTTCGGGACCGCGGGGGCCGAGTCCTCGTCGTCGGGCTCGTAGTCCGCGTCCTCCGAGCCGTCCGGCGTGTAGGGCAGCACCTGCGCCGCGTCCCAGTCGACCTCCCCCTCGATCGCCTTCGCGTAGGGGTCGATCAGGAGCTTGCAGGGGTTGAAGCGCAGGCCGTCGTCGGGCTCGTAGGGCCCGTGGACGCGGTAGCCGTAGCGCTGGCCGGGCTGGACGCCCGGGAGGTAGCAGTGCCAGTGGTGGTGGGTGACGTTCTTGAGCTCGATGCGCTCCTCGACGCCGTCGGGGGTGAAGAGGCAGAGCTCGATCTTCGTCGCGTTCTCGGAGAAGATCGAGAAGTTCGTGCCCTCGCCGTCCCAGACCGGGCCCAGCGGGTAGGCCTCACCCGGCCAGACCTGGCGGTCGGGGTTGGTCTTGACGGCCACGGGGATCAGGGGAGCGCTCATCGACCCTCATTCCTGCCCGCGGCGCCGAGGGGCCAACCCGGGCGCGTGTGACTCAGGTCCGCAGCAGCGCGCCCGCCCGCGGCGGGACCACGACGCCGCCGTGCTCGAGCGTCGTCCCGTCCGGGTGGGTGGCCAGCGCGACGCGCGTCCCGGCGGCCGGGACGTGGACGGGCTCCGTGCCGAAGTTCATGCAGAGCTCGAACGGCCCCCGCTGGACGTGGACCCAGCGCCCCGTCTCGTCGCCCGAGGCCTGCGCGTCGCCCGGCGGCAGCTCGCGCCGGGCCGCCAGCAGGTCGCGGTGGAGCTGCAGCAGCTCCGGGTTGACCTCGCGCGTGAGCTTCGAGCGCTCGAACGTCGCGGGGTCCTGCGGGTCCGGGACCTCCTCGCCCGCGAAGGCCGCGAAGCTCGCGAACTCCCGGCGGCGGCCCTCGCGGGTCGCGGTCGCGATGTCCTCGTCGATGTGGTCCGAGAAGAACTGGAACGGCGCGGGCTCCCCGTGCTCCTCGCCCATCCAGAGCATGGGGACGAACGGCGAGAGGAGCGTCGCGAAGGCCGCGAGCGGCCGCAGCTCGTCCGGCAGGCGGTCGCCGAGCGCCCGGTTGCCGACCTGGTCGTGGTTGGCGGAGAAGACGACGAACTCCGTCACGGGGCGGTCGAACGCGGGCGCGCCGAAGCGCTTCTCCCGGAACGCCGACCAGGTGCCGTCGTGCAGGAACGGGCGGTGGAAGCACTTCACGAGGTCCGCGATCTCGCCGAACTCCGCGTAGTAGCCCTCCTTCTCCCCCGTGAGCAGCGTGCGGACGCAGTGGTGGAAGTCGTCCGCCCAGGCCGCGTCGTGGCCCAGGCCGCCCTGGTTGGCCGGCCGCGTGACGACGGGGTCGTTCATCCCGGACTCCGCGATGACGATCGCGTCGTGGTCGCGCGCATGGACGCGCTCCGCGATCTCCCGCAGGATGGGCCGGGCCGAGCCGTCGTAGATCGCGTGGATCGCGTCGAGCCGCAGCCCGTCGACGTGGAAGTCGCGGATCCAGCCGTCCGCGCTCTGCAGGACCCACTCGCGCACCGGGTCGCAGCCCGCGTCGTCGTAGTTGATCGCCGAGCCCCAGAACGTCGAGTACTTGTCCGTGAAGTAGGGGCCGAACGCGCTCAGCGCCCCGCCGCCGCTCGCGCCCACGTGGTTGTAGACGACGTCGAGGATGACCGCGAGGCCCGCGGCGTGCGCGGCGTCGACGAGGCGGGCGAAGCCGTCCGGGCCGCCGTAGCTCGACTGCGCCGCCGAGAGGTAGACCCCGTCGTAGCCCCAGCCCCAGCGGCCCGGGAACTCCGCGACGGGCATGACCTCGATCGCCGTGACCCCGAGCTCCGCCAGCGCGGGGAGGTGCTCGATGGCCGCGTCGAAGGTCCCTTCGGCGGTGAACGTCCCGATGTGCAGCTCGTAGATGACGAGGTCGGCGGGCCGGACGCCGCGCCAGGCCTGGTCGGTCCAGGTGAACGTCCCCGGGTCCACCACCGCGCTCGGGCCGCGCAGGCCCTCCGGCTGCCAGCGCGACGCGGGGTCCGGGAGCCCGTCCTCGTCGCCGAGCACGAAGCGGTACGGATCGCCGTGCGCGGCGGGCAGCGTGGCGCTCCAGACCCCGAAGCCCTCGGGCTCGAGGTCATGGGTGTCCCCGTGGAGCTCCACCGCCACCGCCTCCGCCTCGTGCGCCCAGACGCGGAACGTGCAGCCGTCGGGGCCGGGGGTGGCGCCGAGGGGGCGCAGGAAGGGGAAGCTCACGGGCCGAGCCTTGCCCGGCGGAGGTTCTGCTGAACCGAGTGGCCTACGTGACGAGGCCGCGACGCAGGGGGTACGCCAGCAGGACGCTCAGCCCGAGGATGACGAGGAAGAAGGTGAAGGAGCGGGGCTCGAGCGAGGTCCAGTGGATGCCGAAGACCCGCTCGCCGTTGACGACCATGAACGGGTGGACGCAGTAGATGCCGAGGGAGAGGTCCGACAGCAGCCGCGCACCCCGGGGTGCCGTTCCCGTCCACGTCAGGGCCGCCAGGCAGAGCACCCCCGCCCCGAGCACCAGCGACGGGCGCGCGTAGGGCGAGAGCACCGTCCCGTCCGTGAGGAACCCGTTGCCGCCCACGAGGAAGCGCCACTGCAGGGCGGCGAGGCCCACGTAGACGATGGCCGCGGCCGCGAGGCGCGGTGCGGTCAGCAGGCCGGGGCGCCGCGCGAGCTGCACCACGGCGATGGCGAGGAACGGGTACACGAGGAAGTTGAGCGGGCTCCAGTAGGCGAGCAGCAGGTCGTCACCACGCTCGAAGATGCTCGCGAGCGGCACCCGGAAGAGCGGGAGCAGCGTCGTGACGCCGACGAGCGCCGCGGTCGCGCGCGGACGTCCGAGCAGCCCGCGGCGCAGGAGGAGCTCCATGAACGCGGTGAGCCCGAGCAGCGCGACGAGGAAGTAGAAGATCGAGTTGCCGCCGCTGAGGACGAACGCCGGCGCCTTCGACCACCGGATGTCCCCCAGGCCCCGGCTGAGCGTCCACACCCCCACCCAGAAGGCCGCGAGCCAGGCCAGGCGCCGCAGGCGCGCGGGGAACCGGGCAGCGCCGTCCCGCTCGAACGCGCGCGCCCGGAGGACGAGGGAGGCCGTGAGGAAGAACGGGACCGCCAGGAGCAGCAGGTCGAAGTAGACGACCCCCGGCACGTCCACCGGGAACGTGCGCCCCGCCTCCTCGGGACGGAGCACCCGGGCCCGCCCGAGCGCCTGGGTGTGCCACCCCACGACGGCCACCACGAAGACCGCGCGGCCGATGTCCAGCCCACCGACGCGCGCCGTGCCCGAGGGCACGGCGCGCTCCGCCGTTGGCGTCATCCGCCCTCCGGGGTCAGCGGACGGTGAAGGTCAGCGTGCTCGTCGCACCGCCCGTGACCTTCAGGACGATGCGGTAGCTGCCCTTCTTGAGCGTCCGGCTGCCGAACTTCCGCGTGAACGTGAGGCGGTTCGACCCCGACTTGCCCTTGATGGTCTTGCTGCCCTTGACCGCCACGTACTTCTTCTTCGCGTTGCGCTGCTCCACGGTCAGCTTCACGCTCGCGGCCTTCGACAGGGTGAACGACAGCGTCGCCTTCGTCTTCGCCGACAGCGCCTTCGCGCTGAGCTTCAGCTTGGACACCTTGCCCACGGCCGGCTTGGGCGGCGTGGGCGCGGGCGGCGTGGGCGCGGGCGGCGTGGGCGCGGGCGGGGCCGGCGGGGCCGGCGGGGCCGGGCGCGGGCCGGGGGCCGGAGGCGCAGGCTGACGCCGGAAGCGGCCCGAAGCCGTCGTACCGCAGCACGAAGCCCTTCGTGCCGTTGACGTTGTCGCGGGCGTCGCCCCCGGCGAAGAGCGCTGCCGTCAGGGGTCACCGCGATGGCCCGCGACTCGCCACCGTCACCGTCACCGAAGGACTCGACGACGCCGCCGGAGCCGACCGCCGGATCGAGCTGCCCGCCGGGAGTGATGGCCCAGAGCGCGGCAGTCCGGAGGCCCGAGTCCTGCTTGGCCCCGACGGCGACGAGCTCGCCGCCACCAGCCACCGCGAGCCCGCGGGCACCGACCGCTTCGGCGCCCGTGTAGTTCTTCGAGGCCGTCGGGCGTCAGGAAGCCACCGGCTGCCGAAGCTGGCGTCCACCTGCCCGTCCGGGGTCACGCGAGCGAAGAGCGCGTGCCAGTTGCCGTCGTCCTGCCGATCCGACCCCGCCGCGACGATGCGGCCGCTCGCGTCGAGCGCCACCGCGTTGAACGACGACGACGCGCCGCCCTTCGGGTGGTAGTAGAAGACGGGCTGCCCGCCGTTGAAGGCGGGGTCGAGCGCGCCTGTGGTGGTCACCTGGGCGATCGAGCGCGTTGATGGCCTGCAGGTCCGGGACCTGACGGCCGGCAAGCACGATGGTGCCGTCCGCCTTGACGGCGACGCCGTTGGCCTGCGAGTTGCGCCCGAGGTCCAGGACCGAGACGCCGCCGGCCCCGAACGAGCCGTCGAGCGCGCCGGACGGAAGCAGCCGGGCGAGGAGCACCCGCGGGAAGCCGTCGGCGGCGGGCGTGCCGCCGGCGACGACGATCGTGCCGTTCGGCGCGATGGCTACGGCGTTCGCGACGCTGCTCGTCTGGCCGCTGACGGGCCGTACGGTGCCGAAGGCAGCATCCAGGCTGCCGTCGGGGTTGAGACGACGGACGACGATGCCCGCGCCGTCGCTGCCAACGACGACGACCTTGCCGTCCGGTTGCGCGGCAGCCGCGCGCGCAACCCCGGACCCGACGGCGAACGCCGCACCGGCCTGGCCCGACGGGGCGATGCGCTGGGCGAGCATCTGCTGGCCGGCGCTTCCGACCGCCAGCACCGAGCCGCCCGGCTCCGCGGCTATACCGAGGACCGAGGTACCCGCGGCAGCTTGGCGTGCCCGGCTGACCCGCTGCCGAAGCGACCGACGGGAGGAGGATGGCGGCCAGCAGGGCACCCAGGAGCTCCGCGCGGAAGCGTTCTTGCGCGTCATGAGCCGAATCCTACGTGAGGCGGCGTCCGCGGGTACGAGGCGCAGCTCGCCCTCGGTGGAGCGTTGCGCCTATCGGTCCGCGCTCAGCGAACGGCGAAGACGGCCTGGCGACGCGAGCCGCTGCTTGCTCGCACGGTGACGCGGTAGATGCCACGCTCAAGCGTGTGACCTGCGAAGCGCTTGCGCATAGCGACGCTGTTTCTTGCCGCGCGCGCCGGTGGCCGTTCGCCGCACACCGTCGCCGCCGAAGTACGTGCACGGCTTGCCGCCGCGGTTCTTCGAGCTCGGCAGGTGGCAACCCGTCTTGGCGGTGTAGCGGCCGTTGCGCTGCCGCTGCACGCGCACGGACGACGCGAGACTTCCCTGAGAGGAAGTAGTTGATCGTTGCCGCGTGGTGCGTGCTACGGATGGTCTGCAGGCGCCACGGTCACCGCGCCGACGCGGACCTTCGACGCGGACGAGCGCCTGACGGCGAAGACGACCAGCGCCGCGACGAGGCAAGTCAGGCGGCGACACAATGCAGGCGAGCAAGGAAGGGACAGCACGACGGGTCATGCGAGCAAGCTACCAACGGCTCTGCGCCGCTCCCGGCGCTCTCACGAACCCCTCACGGCCCCGTCATCAGCGCGAGCGCACCGTGACGTTCAGCAATCGCGTGTTCCCGCCGGTCGCCCGCAGAACAAGCCGGTACTCGACCTGCGTGAGCTTGCGCTGCCGGAACGTCGTGCTGACCTTGACGCGGTTGGTCCCCTTGCGGCGCCGAAGCGTCTGGACCCGGTGAGCGTGACGTAGCGGGTGCACGACGGGCTCGCGCGCTCTTCGCGTTGGCGCCACGCACCGCCCACCGACCCGCTTGCCCGGGCCGCAGGACCTGCATGCGCAGGCTGACCGAGCCGTGACGCGAGAGGCTGAAGCTCAGCGTCGAGCTGCGCTTCCGGGCGCAGCGACGTTCGAGAGATCTTCACCCTCGTGAGCCGGACACGCGATGCGGCGGCTGGGGTGCCGACCGGGCTCGGGCGTCTGCCATCGGGGTGGTCGCTGGCGGCTCGTCGGCGGCGGCGGACGCCGAGAGGCGGCGGAGCGGGCGTGCGTCGAGGTCGTCGGCGGCGGGGAAGCCGGAGGTCGGCGTCGCCGGCGGGGAGGTCGGCGGCGGCGAGGTCGGCGGCGTCGCGGCGGGGCGTCGACGGTGCACGTCGGCAGCGAGCAGGCGGCGCTCCGAAGCCTGCGTAGCGCAGGACGAAGCCCGTGGTCTTCGTCCGGCGCCCGGTCAGCGTCGCCACCCGCGACGATCGTTCCGTCGGGCGCACCGCGACGCCCCGGGCTTGACCGCCGTTCTCCCCGGGCTCGACGTCACGATGCCGCCGCGACCTACGCGACGTGTCCAGCGTCCCGTTCGGAGTGATGACGTACAGCGCCGCCGACCGCAGACCGGAGTCCTGGAACGCGCCCGCGGCGACGATGCGGCCGTTGCCGGCCACGGCGATGCTCCGGGCTCCCACGGGCTCGGAGCCCGTTGTAGTTCCGGGACGAGATCGGGCGCAGCGAGCCCGTTGGTGCCGAAGCTCGGGTCGGCGCTCCGTTCGGGGTGAGTCGCACGAAGAGTGCCTTCGTCGTCGTCGTCCTGACGGTCACCGCCAGCCCCGAGGATGCGCCCGTGAGGATCGATGGTCACGGCGTTGAAGGTCGACGCCGCTCCGCCATCAGGGTGGTAGTAGTAGTAGACGCCGCCGCCGCGCGAAGCCCGATCGAGTCGCCGCCCGGCGTTCACGCGGCCGATGAGCGCGTTCGTCACCTGGAGCCCGGGCATCTGCTGCCCGGCGAACACCACCTTGCCGTCGGGCTGGATCGCCACCCCCCGCGCTTCGGACCCTGAGCTGAGGTCGATGCGTGGTCGAGCCGCCGCCGCCGAACGTCGGATCAGGCGACGCCGTCCGCCAGCAGACGGGTCAGGGCGACGCGCGAGAAGCCGTCCGCGACCGGGGATTGCACCCCCGACCACGATCGTGCCGCAGGGCCCGAGGCAACGGCGTTTGCCGACCGTCCCGGGAACTCGCGCAGATCCGCCGGAGCCGAAGCTTCGTGTCGAGCGTGCCGTCGCGTGTTGAAGCGCCGCACGACCGCTCCCGAGTCCACGCCGGCGACGAGGACCTTGCCGTCGGACTGCGTCGTCACCGCACGAGCAACTCCCGGCGTCGCGGCGAACGTCGTCTCGAGGCTGCCGTTCGGCAGCGACGCGCTGGACGAGCATCGACGAGCCCGAGCGCGCCGACCGCGATCGCCTTGCCGGTCCTTTCAGCGGCGACCCCGAAGACCTGATCGCCGAAGTAGGAGGTTCCCAGCGGCTCTCCGGCGGCGAGCGCCGGTGCCGGGATGAAGCACGACCGGCGCGAAGAGGCGGCGCCGGTCAGCGCGAACCGACGGTGCGAGCAGAGCGGGCACTCCGCGAGACATCGCTGGGCACAGTACCCCGTCGAGACGGACAGGCGCGCCGTCGGCGGCCGGACGCGACAAACGACGCCGCGATCGTCGATCGCGGCGCCGCGTTGCTTGTTGCACCCGCTCGCCCGCAGTGGGCGGACGAGCCGCGGTCACGCAGCTCGCGCTATCGAGCGGACCGTCGTCCCGGCCGGGGACAGCGCCTGGACGACGTTGACGACGTCGATCTCGTTCGACCCGAAGGTGTTGCCCGCGCGGCGGCGTTGCCAGCTGCGTTCGGCGTGCCCGTCGGGTTACCGTTGCCGCCGCCGATGAGGGTGCTGGTGACCGCACCGCGGTGCAGCTGGATGCCACGGGCACCCGAGACACCGCCGGGGAACGTCACGGTACGACCGTGTCCGCTGCGGCGTGGACTGATCCGTGACGACGCGACGCGCCGTTCGCTGGGCTGCGATGCCAGCGCCGCCCGTGTTGTCGAGCAGGCCGGAAGCGCGTCGGCCGTCGACCGTCGCGACGCGCTGGTCGAACATGACGTTCACCGTGTTGGACGCCGCGTCGAAGGTCACCGACACCGCATCCGGGGCCGTGGTGAAGCCAGCGGACTGAGCACCGGCGTTGCCACCGACCGGCGCGTTGCCGGGGTGCTCGTGTGCCGCGGCCGCCGGCTGCTGCCCGGTCGGGACGACGCCACGGTCCGCCTGGGTCGCCGACGACGCACGAAGAACTCGTTCTGCGTGGTTGCCGTTGGGGATGGCGCAGGTGATGGTGTTCTGCGCGACATCGGTCGCCCTGAGCGATCGGTCAGCCCGAGCTCAATGCCGGCCGTTGGATGACGCTGAGTCGCGGTGCGCCGACCGCCACCGGCAGGAGCCGCACCGGCCGCAGCTGCGGCCGTCAGGTTCTCGTCGAACACGAACGTCACCGTCGTGCCCGATGCCGCGACGTTGGCCGACGACTGCAGATCCGGGACGGTTCGTGTTGCCGCTCGAGCCCGGACGCGGCGGCCGACTGGTACGCCGGGTTGAGGTCGTCAGTGTTGGTGCCGCTAGCGATGGACACCGGACGGCACGCCCGGGCCGACCGTTGCGCGGACGGCGGTCGCGACGTTGGTGCCGCTCCCGGGTTGCCGGCCGCGGGCGGCCGCCCGGCGGGAACTGCACCGTCGAGGGCGGTCGTGCCCTGACCGGCGACGACGGTCGGTCGTCTGAGCTGCCCGGTGCGGCAACCGCCTGGCCGTCCACCGGAGTCGCCGTCCTGGTTCTGGAACTGGAAGTCGCCGGCGGGGAGCGCCGTTCCGGCGCCGTTCGCGCGACGACCTTCTGGTCGAAGGTGTAGGTGATGCGTGCTGTTCGCGTTGTTCACCGTGATGCCGGTGAGGTCCGGGCCGGTCGTGACGCCGCGCGTACCGGCGTTGGAGGTGGACCCGACGAGGGCGACGGAGTCCGCGATGTTGTTCGGTTGCCGTTGGTGTTGATGCGCGCCGGCATTGTGCCGTCGGCCGTGCCGTAGGTGAACTGCGGGATGTCGATGTCGCCGGTTCGAGTACGTGGCCACGGCGCAGTTGGCGGAGGACTGACGCGCGGAGTCGGCGACGAGCTCGCCCTGGTCGTAGTCACCGATGCGGAGCAGGCCGCGCTGCGGCTGGCTGCCGATGGGCTTGTCGAAGCAGTACTCGACGTCCTGCGTCTGGTTCGTCGTGTTGACGTTCTGGATCGTGGCCGAACGGAGGTTCGGGGTCGCCGTCGAGACGACGGGGTTAGCGCCGCCCATCGCGGCGTTCGCGGCAACCGGCACCGCGAGCGGAGCGGCCGCGAGGGCCAGCACCGCGAGGGACCGCGCCTTGGCGCGGCTGGAGATGAACAACATTGGTAACGGAACCCCTTTCAATGGGTCTCGAGTTCGTCGGGGACCGCTACGGCCACCCATTCGAGGCGAGGTTCTACCACACTTGCTCGACGGAGCAAGGCGGCACGGCTGGCCAAGCACCGGTGTTCTGACGGAGAAGTCCAGAGGCAACTGGACTCCGCAACTCCGGGAGGCTTCGCGCGTTGCCCTTGATATCGGCTTGAGGTTCCCTGAACCTGAGCGGAACCTGGGAGCTAGCGCGGACGTGCCAGGACCGCTGCGTCGACCTCGCCCTGCAGCCGCGCTTCGTGGCGCAGGCCGACCTCCCGGAGCATGGAGGTCTCGCGGAGCCGGTAGGAGAAGAGCACTTCGGGGACGACGAGCCCGTACCGCCCGTCCTGCCGCAGGCTCCGGTACAGGCCCCAGTCCTCGTAGCTGACCAGGCCAGGCTGTAGCTGTGGCGGTCGAAGACCGAGCGCCGCAGCACCGCGGTCGCGTCGCCGGCGGTGTTCAGCTCGCTCGAGACCGACGTCCAGTTGCCCACGGGCCGGTAGCCCGTCCACGGCGGCGGAACCGGGGTGCCGGCCTCGTCGACGTACCGGCTCCAGGTCGTCGCGTAGGCGAGGTCGTCGTCGCGCCTCGAGGGCCGCGACGCACCGCGCGGCGAAGGTCGGCTCGAGCAGGTTGTCCGCGTCGAGCGGGAGCACGTAGCGGCCACGGGACTGGCTGATGCCGAAGTTCCGTGCTGCCCCCAGGCCCGCGTTCTCCTGCACGAGGACTTGCAGGGGGTAGCGGGTGGCGAGCTCCGCGAGCACGACGTCCTCGTGCCGGAAGGAGCCATCGCACACGACGAGGAGCTCGATGCGGGGGTGCGTCTGGGCGACGACGGAGGCGACGGCGTCCTCGAGGAACCGGTGAAGGCGGAAGTACGGGATCACCACGGAGACGAGGGGCGTCGCTGGCCGACCCGACGGACCGTTCGTGGCCCGCCGCGGGGAACGCCGGGCGCAGAGGTCGAGGTAGGCGCTCCGGAAGCGGTCGTCGTCGGCCAGGTGGTGCAGGTGCCGCCTCGACGGCTTCAGCGTCCCGTGGGGCGCGGACGAGGCCAGGATCGAGGACGAGCGGCTCCAGCACCTCTCGCAGCGCCTCCGGCCCGGTGCCCGACGACCCGCCACCCCGTGACTCCTGGCTCGACCATCTCCCCCAGGCCGCCCACGGGGGTTCCGATCACCGGGACCCCGGCGCCCAGCGCCTCGAGGGCGACGTACGGCCAGCACTCCCACCGCGAGGGCATGACGACCGCGTCGTGCTCGCGCATCAGCGCGGGCAGCTCGTCGCGCGCGACGGCGTCGCGGAACTCGATCCGCGGGTCGCCGTCTGCCAGGAGCTCCAACGCCCGGCGCATCGACAGCCCGAGGGGCGCGGTCGGCGTGTCGCCGCCGATGATCGTCAGGTGCCAGGGCTCCGAGAACGCCGTCAGCGCCTCGATGAGGTCGTGCACGCCCTTGCGGCGCTCGCAACGCCCCGTGTACAAGAGGCGGAGCGGGCCGTCTGCTAACGCCGGGGCGACCACGGGCCCGTCAGGCCACTCGAGCGGGTAGCGGACCTCCACGGCCGGCGGCAGGCCGGGCCGTAGAAGCGCTCGTAGGTGCCGAGGATGTCGCCGCCGGACTGCACGATGACGTCGGCGTCGAAGAGCGCCCGACGCTCGAGGTCGCGGAGCAGGCGGTCGCTGAGGGACGAGGGACGGTGCCCGTTGAGCACCTGGACCATCTCGGCACTGGTGTGCAGGCGCGCCGCGAGGGTCGTCTCGGCGAGGAAGGGATCGGCGCTGCGCTTGGCCTGCGTGGCCACGAACCCCTCGCCGAGGTAGTCCGAGAACTCGACGAGGTCCGGCCCCCGCGATCCGAACAGCTCGCGCAGGCGCTCGAGGACGCGGTGCGAGTAGAGGTGGAAGGGGGTGTAGTACTCGTGCTGCGCGTCGCGGCCCGGCATCTCGACGAACACGACCCGCGCCCCGCCGTAGGCGACCCGCGGGTCGCCGAGCGCGGACAAGCGGCCGTACTCGGCCTCGTGCTGGCTCGTGGTGAGGACCGTGACGTCCGCGACGCGCGCGAGCGCGTGCGCCGCCAGGGCGACGTAGGCCCCGATCCCGCCCCCGCCGAACGGGTGCAGCTCGTGCGAGCACAGGACGATCGACGGCCGGGCCACGGCGAGCGGTTCAGCGGTCCTGGCGTCGCGACGGCGCCGCCAACCGGCCGGTCGCGCCCTTCGCCGCCCGCAGCGGCGCGCTGACCTTCCAGCTCACCGAGCTGGTCAGGTCCCGCACGACGCCTTGGTGGTGGGCGACCTCGCGCTCGAGCTCGTCCACGCGGCGGTGGAGGGCGACGAGCTCGTCGCGTGCGGCAGCCGCGGCGACGGAGGGGTGGAGCTCGGCCGGCCGGCCCGCGAGGACGTCGCGGGCGAGGGCGAGGAGCTCGCCGCCGTGGTGGCGGTCGGCCTGGACCGCGGAGCGGGTGCCGTAGGCCTGGCGGGTGTGGTCGACGACGACGAGGCCGAGGCCGTACCAGAGCTCGCCGGGGAAGCGCTCCTGCCCCAGGTGGCCCGGGACGAAGTCCAGGTCGACGTGGGCGACCTTCGGCCGGGCGTCGTAGCGCACGGCGTCGAGGCCGCGGCGGACCTCCTCGTTGCCCGTGTCGTGCATGACGATGATCGTCCGGCCGACCGCGGGTGAGGCGAGGAGCGCCTCCATGTCCTGCCGCACGCCGTCGGCCGAGTGGTCGCCGTCGACCAGGGCGAAGTCGACGTTGCGGCCCTCTGCCGCGAAGGCCGCGAGCACCTGCGGGAGCAGGACGTGGGAGTCCCCCGTGTGCAGGTGGACGTTCGTCCCCAGGTCCGGCAGGGACGGCTCGAGCAGGTCGAAGGAGTGGACCTCGCCCGCGTGGGCGGCGATCCGGCGCAGGGAGGCGCCCTCGGCCGTCCCGACCTCGATCGCCAGGGCGGGCGCCAGCGCCGAGAGGATGCCCTCGATCGCCGCGCGCTCGCCGAAGCTCATCTGCCAGACGGCGTCCTCGAAGAGCTCGAAGGCCATCAGTCGAACCGGTGGCCGGCGATCCGGGCGGCGAGCTTCGTCAGGCGGGAGCTGCGGACGGCCACCCAGGCCCGGCGGTACGCGTCGCGCTCGGCCCGCAGGCCGTCGCGCTCGGCCTCGAGCTCGACGGCCCGGCGCCCCGCGGCCTCCAGCGCGCCGGCCTGCGCCTGGGCGGCGGCGAGCTGCTGGCGGAGCACCTGCTCCGCGTCGCGGTGCACGTCGACCCAGTGGCGCAGCTCGAGCTCCGACTCCCGGACGCGCCCGAGCTCCTCGTGCACCCGCTCGAGCTCCTCGCCCCGGCGCTTGAGCTCATCGCCGAAGCGCTCGACCTCCTCGCGCACTCCTCCTCCAGCACGCGCGCCGCCTCCTCGCGCCGCATCACCGCCGACCCCGCGCCCCCCACCCCGAGCCCGAGCCGCTCGCGCCCGAGCCGGGCGTTCGTGGCCAGCAGCGCGCGGTTGGCCTGCTCGAGGTGGCGCATGTAGCGGTGGCTCACGGGCGCGACCGCGAGCTGCAGGTTCGCGTCGGCCGTGTCGAGCAGCGCCTCGGCGTCGAGGCCGGCCAGGACGAGGAAGTGGTTCGCCCAGTCGAGGTCCTGCTCGCCGCTCAGCTGGACCGTCGCGGAGACCTCGCCGGCCGAGCGCCCGCGGATGAGCGAGCCCTCGGCGTGGGACTGGTAGGCGATGACCGCGCCGGGGATGGCGTCGAAGAGCCGGCGGAAGGACCGCAGGTCGAAGTCCGTGAGGTGGAACTCGTTCTCCTCCTCGAACGTCGCGCTGTTCGGCGCCGAGGCGAGCAGCGCGACCCCGCCGTCGACGAGGCGCGCGAGCTGGCCCACGACGGCCTCGACGTCGGGGAGGTGCTCGAGCCCCTCGAAGCAGACGACCACGTCGACCTCCTCGGGCTCGACGCGGCGGAGGTGGTCGAGGGCGTCCGCGGTGACGAACTCGAGCCCTGGGGCGCCGAGGTGGGCCTGGGCGGTGTCGACGGCCGCCGCGTCGCGATCGACCCCGACGACGCTCGTCGCCACCTCGGCCAGGATGGCGCTGCCGTACCCCGTGCCGCAGCAGAGGTCCAGGACGCGCTTGCCCGCGCAGGCCGAGCGCGCCCACGCGTAGCGGTGGCGGTGCTCCACCGCGATGAGCGTGTGGGCGTTGACCGCCTCCAGGCTCAGCCGTTCGTCGACACCCATCGCATCTCCTGTTCGATCATCAGCGCGTCGATCTCCTCGCGGATCCGCAGCTCGTTCGGCATCCCGACCGCGCGCAGCATGGAGTCCTCGCGGACCCGGTAGCGCCACAGCATCTCCGGGATGACCCGCCCGAACCGCCCCGCGCGGTGCATGCTGCGGAAGAGCGCCCAGTCCTCGAAGCTCGTCAGCTCCTCGCCGAAGCGGTGGTGGTCGAAGACCGAGCGGCGGAAGACCGCCGTCCCGTCGCCCGCGAGCCCCTCCTCCTCCACGAGCGGCGTCCGGTTGCCGAGCGGCCGGTAGCCCTCGTTCGGCGCCGGGTGGGGGACGCCGAGCTCGTCGACGTAGCGGTTCCAGGACGTGACGAAGGCGACGTCGTCGTCCGCTTCCAGGACCGCCAGGCACCGCTCGACGAAGGTCGGCTCGAGGACGTTGTCGGCGTCGAGCGGCAGCACGTAGGCGCCGCGGGACTGCGCGATGCCGAAGTTCCGCGCGGCCCCCAGTCCGCCGTTCGGGCGCAGGAGGACCTGGAAGCCGAAGCGCGCTCGGAGCTCGAGCAGGACCTCGTCCTCCGGGTCGAAGCGAGCCGTCGTCGACCAGGAGCAGCTCGATGCGCTGGTGGGTCTGGGCGGCCACGGAGGCGATCGTGTCGGCGACGAAGCGCGCCGAGCGGTAGTAGGGGACGACCACGCGTGACGAGGGGCCGCGGGCGCGCGGGCCGCGACGTCCGGGGCGGGCGGCTCGCGGCGAGCTCCAGGTAGGCGGCCCGGACCACGTCGGGGACGTGATCGCCGCGAAGCGCGCGCGGATCGCGGCGGGCTCCGTCGCGGCCCGCGCGCCGGCAGGGTCGGCCACGAGCGGCTCGAGCGCCTGGCGGAGGTCGTCGGCGCCGCGGACCCCGGCGAGCCACCCGGAGACCCCGGGCTCGACGAGCCCGTCGGCGCTGCCGTCCCGGCGGGCGAGCACGGGGAGCCCGGCCGCCAGCGCCGCCATCGTGCCCGCCGCCCACGGCTCCCAGGCCGGCGCGACGAGGAGGTCGTGCTCCTCGAGGTGCGTCTGGAGCGCGGCGTCGTCCAGCGGCCCTCGAAGGTGATGCGGGGGTCACCCGCCGCCTGCAGCTCGAGCGCGCGGCGCATCGACAGGCCGAGCGGCGCGGTCGGCGTGTCCTCCCCGGCGAGCGTCAGGTGCCAGGGACCCGCGAGCCCGGTGAGCGCCCCCAGGAGGTCCTCGAGCCCGGCGGAGCGCTCGTACGGCCCGACGTGCAGCACGCGCAGCGGCCCGTCGCCGGAGCCGCGAGCCTCCGTCGGCGAGGAGCACCAGGGGTGCGGGATGCACGGGGCCTCCGCCCCGGCGACCACGAGCGCGTCGACCTCGTCGAGCGTCAGGCGCTCGAGCTCGCGCGCGACCCGGTCGGGCATGTCCCGGGAGAGGAAGCCGTTGCGGGCCGCTCGCTGCTCCCGGGTGGGACCGGCGAGCGCGGCGAAGCGCGTGCGGGCGAAGAACGGGTCCCCACCCGCCCGGGCCTGGGCGGCGACGAAGCCCTCGTCCGCGTGGGCCGCGAGCACGAGGAGGTCCGGACCTGCCTGGCCGAAGAGCCTCCGGAGCCGCTCGACCACGTCGTGGGCGTAGAGGTGCTCGTCGCAGTGGAAGCTGCCGCGACGGTCGAGGGACGGATCGGCCACGAAGGCCACGGACGCACCGCCGTAGTCCACGTCCGGCGAGCCAGCGGCGCGCAGGCGCCGGTAGGGCTCCTCGGAGGCCGCGGGGGTGAGGACGGTGACGTCGGCGACCGCCGCCAGGGTTCGCGCGAGGTCGGCCGCATGCACTCCGACGCTCGTCGGCACCATGGGATGCAGCTCGCGGGAGGAGAGGACGATCTTCGGGCGCACCAGGACTCCCGGCACCCTAGGGGATCGCCTGGGGCCGGAGCCCGCCGCGCGCCCAGTGCGCGCGGCGGGGTTCCCCGGGTGCTGCTCGAGCTACGGCGCCGCGCAGATGGCGTAGACCTCGAAGTCCCGGCTGGCCGTGCCGGTGTTCTCCGCGGAGAC